>CAVZYA010000002.1:0-1776049 GCA_963779415.1 uncultured Acidobacteriota bacterium
GGGTCCTCACCCCATTTCTAGCCAGGTAGCTCTGCGAGTTTTCGGGCTTCGATCCGGTTCGCGTCCTCTGTTTGTCCGGCCCGGTACCGGGCCGGCGTTTCGAGCCCCAGGCTGCTGTGTGGCCGCTCGTTGTTGTACTCCTCCTTCCACCTTCCGAGGATCTCCCGGGCATCCAGGAGGTCTCGGAACCAATGCTGTGAGAGGCACTCTCGTCTGACCGTGGCGTTGAAGGACTCGGCGTAGGCGTTGTCGACCGGCTTCCCAGGCCTCGAGAAGACCAGCTCCACCTGATTCCAGTAGGCCCAGGCGTCCAGCGCCTTCGAAGTGAACTCCGTCCCGTTATCAACCTGGATTCGCCGCGGAAGGCCGCTACGGGTCCTGCCGGCGCTTCCCAAGATCTTCGCGACGTCACCTCCGCGGAAAGACGACGCCGCCTCGAGGGCGACACATTCCCGCGTGTACGTGTCGATGACGGTCAGGACCCTCAGACGGCCGCCGTCGGCCAGAGTGTCGTGCATGAAGTCCATCGCCCAGGTTTCATTCGGCCTCTGAGGCTTCGGCTGCTCGACTCTCCGGGCCGCGCTCCGCCGCCTCTTCGGCCGCTTTCGCCGCAGCCCCAGCCCTTCCTCGATGTAGAGCCGGTACGTCCGCTTGTGGTTGATCTTCCAGCCCTCCCTCCTGAGGTAGACGTGCAGCTGCCGATACCCCGCGTGTGTCCGGGCCCCCGCAAGCTCCCGCAGTCGCCTTCTCAGCGGCTCCTGGTGTGGCTTGCGGCTTTGGTACCGCACGCTCGACCGATTCACCGCCAAGAGCCGGCACGCCCGGCACTGCGAAACCCGGTAGGAGGACTCGGCCCACGCCACGACGGTCCGCCGTTGCGTGGGCCTCACCATTTTTTTCGGAGGGCCTCCTGCAGGATCGTTCGGTCCAGCGTCAGGTCCGCCACGATCCCCTTCAGCTTCCGATTCTCCTCTCGAACCTGCCGCAGCTCCCGCAGCTCCGTCACCCCAAGCCCCGCGTACTTCTTCTTCCACCGGAAGTACGTCGCCTCGGCCACGCCCATCTTCCGGCAGATCTCCTCCACCGGCGTCCCGGCCTCCCCCTGCCGCAGGGCCACCGCGATCTGCTCCTCCGTGTACCGGCTCTTCCTCATCGATCCGTCCTCCAGGCTCCTCCCAGAGCCTCAGAACGAACCGAAATCTACGCCCCTTTACGAGAGTCGCCCTGGACTAAGAAACGGGGAGAAGACCCATCTGTTGTGGCAGTTTCACGCAGGCTCAGAGCATCTGGGGTCAACCCATTCCAAGTAAGCAACCGCCATTGAATGAATCGGTTAGCTCGGGGCTCAGGTCACGCGCCTGAAACTGCCACCCCACTCCCCCACCTCCCATTTCGTATCGACTATCTCGGGGCCGATCCTTCAGGTCCTGGTTCGAAGAGCGGCCTGACGGACCGTTACGACACTCGGAGAGCGGGGCCGGCGTCTGTCGACCTGTGCCCGCCAACCTATAAGGCGAGCTCGAACCGCCAGCCCGAGCGCGCCATGGAGTCGGGCGATTCCCGGCGCAGCCCCACACGATTTCTTGACACCTCTCGCCCGTTGTCATATATTGAGAATTAATCTCAGTATTATGAGGACCAGCCTTCACATTCGATTCCGGACTCGACTCTGTAGCCCGGCGAAAGTCAACCCGCAACCGAGAAAGGAGACACCATGGCAGGAAGAGGAGCCGCAGCGGCTTTACGTGGGATTCCGAGCGACGTGAAGGCTGCCATCGCGAAGCAGCTCATAGGCACCAGCCTCGAGAAACTCGGAAGAGTGCGTGTGTTTCCCAAGGGAATACCGTTTCCGGATGAGTGGTCGGTCAGCATCCTCCCGAGTTCGCCCGCAAACGCGAAGCGAATCATCGACGCCTTGACGGCGCGGCCCGGGCTCGGGCACTTCGAAGTCTTCCCGTACGGCATCGTCAATCCCGAGATCGGGCGCATCGAGATAGGCATCGGCTCGAGAGGGTGATGGTGGAAGGCGCGCACGCCGGGCAAGAGTGCGGCGGAATTCTGCAGGTACATCCGACGCGGCTCTGCAACCTGGCGTGCGCGCACTGCTACTCTTCGTCGTCCCCCGGAGCCCGCACAATGCTCCGGCCCGACCAGATCACCGGGGCGATCCAGGATGCCGCCGCGTTAGGGTTCAACGTCGTGTCCTTGTCGGGTGGCGAACCTCTGGTCTACGACGGCCTCGAAGAGGTAATCGACGCGGCGCACCAGGTGGGAAGCCGGGTCAATCTCGTCAGCAACGGAATCCTCATCCGCTCGCGCCGCTACGAGCGGCTTGCGGGCCGGTTCCGCATCGTGGCTCTCAGCCTCGACGGGTTACCCGAACGTCACAACGCCATTCGCGGCTCGGAGAAGTCGTTCGAAAGCGTCCGCGCGGCCGCCGAGGAACTCCGGCGTTCCGGTCAGCCCTTCGGGATCATTCAC
The DNA here is from genome assembly GCA_963779415.1 of uncultured Acidobacteriota bacterium. Classification (GTDB taxonomy): domain Bacteria; phylum Acidobacteriota; class Thermoanaerobaculia; order UBA5066; family UBA5066; genus DAOMFB01. The sequence continues at coordinate 2,482 of CAVZYA010000002.1, forward strand.
ACCCTGTGCTCCGAGTCGATGGGTGAGATCGAGGATCTGGCCGGAATCGTTTCGGACTGGGGAGCATCCCTCCTGCAGTTGCACCCCTTCGAGCCGGCCGGCCGCGGCACCTCTGCGGCCGGCATGACCGAGCTCTGCGACGACGAACGGCTGGACGCGCTGCTCATGGCAGCCGTCCTTCAGGAGGACTTCCCGAAACTCCGCGTCCAGCTCGACCTCGTTCACCGCGAGGTCGCGCGTCGAATCCCGGCCGCGATATACGGCGCTTCGCTGAAGGAGCCGATGGAACCACGTGAACTCGTGCTGCAGGACGATGGCCGGATCCTGCCGCTCACCTACGGGATGGACGGTGCGTGGACGGTCGCGGACCTGTCGAAAGAGCGGCTCTCCGCAGGCTGGACGGAGTTCATGGAGAACCGATGGCTTGACCTGCGACGGTGCCTTCGAAGGGCGTGCGTCGCGGCCGCGCGCGGGCGCCACGGCGAAGTCGTCGCCTGGCATGCACTCATACGTCGCTACGCTGAGTCGGGAGCCGCCCACACGGAACGCGCCTCGCGCTGGCCTGCCCAGACTCGTTCGAGCTCCTGTTCTTCGGCTGTGTCGCGACAGATGTAGGGGCGCCACGGGACTTCTGAGGTCCCGTGGCGCGAAGAGACCAGCGTCACGCCTCGCGTAGGCGCTTGTTCGACCGGGTACGGTCCGCTACGCGAACCACGTTCTCGGGCCGAACAGAGAGCGGTCAACCCGTTCTCAGCCCCGAACCGCCTCCGAGTGAATGAGTTGACCTGCGGTGCGCCGAGCCGACGTGAAACTGCCACCCCACCCTTATTCGACGCGGGACCCTATGTCCATTGCACCGTTACAGCAGCCATGAAACGCCGCCGCTGGTGCGCCTACAGAGACGGCTTCGAAGGGGCCTCGGACGCCTTCGGCGCATTCGACGCCCAAGCCACCTTGCCCGCGATGGCGAGCCAGTCGGCGCCGCTGTCGACCGATTCGATCGTGAAGGGAAGGTTCTCGGGCATCTGGAAGAGCGTGACGTCCGTGTACGTCTTCGTCAGGAGAGGGCCGATGACGTTCACGAACCAGCCGGCGACACCCTTGCAGCGCGGCTCGATACGCACGTTGCGGAGGACGAAGCGGCGTTTCGGCGCATCGACGACGAGGTCCGCCTTTCCTTCCGTGTCGCAGATCTGCCGGAAGAGACGGCCTTTGGCCTCCTTCTTCTCCACCGTTACGCCCAGATCGACCACGAAGCAGGTTCCGCCGCAGGGGCTGAAGTGCCGCGGCTCGATCACGAAGTCGACCTTGCGCATGAGAGCCGAAATGTCCTGGCTCCACTTGGCCCGCAGAACCTCGAAGGCCGCCCGCTCGATGGGAGGCCACGGCACTTTGAACTGATACTCCCCTCGGACGACGCCCTCGTCGCCGCTGCCTGCGTCCTTCAGGTGGAGCGTCGCCGTGAACGGTCCGTGAAAGACGAGCGGGACGCGCCGCTCGCCGACCTCGGCGACCGGATAGTTCACGACGAGCAGATAGTCGATGCGATAGTCGAACCCGAGCTCCACGTCGCCGGTCGCCCGGCCGTCGACGACCGTCGCCCCGTGCGTGCGCACCTTGAAGTTGCTCGCCGAGACAAGGGTTCCGCCCCGATCGAGGACGCCCGTTTTCCCGAACAGCTCCGCGTCGACGATCCCGGAGTAACGTCCGTCCGGCCGGACGTGCAGATCGCGGACCGTGAAGTGCGAGGGCGTCTCGACGCCGATCTTCGGACCCCCGGGCAAGCGGAACTCTCCCGACGTCAGGTCGAGATCGAAGGCGCCGGCGGAGATCTCCGTCTGGAACTTCCCGTCGTCTCCGGATCGGACCTGGAACGCACTGTCCTTCAATTCGCCGTGCGAAAACGTACTGCGGCCCCCGACAAAGGCGACGGACCCGTTCTCGACCTCTCCGTCGAGCCAGCCGGAGACCGTGAGCTGTGCCCGCTGGTCGCTCCGAGCCGGCCGGTAAACGCCCTCGTCTACCGCGACACGCGGGGGCCTGCCCGTCCTGGGCTGTACGGCGGTCTTGAACTCGACCATCTCGCCGAACTCCAGCGGGCGCCAGCCAAAGGCCGCGAACTCCGAGTCGTGGATGCGGACCTCCCGGACGAGGTCGAGGAAGGTCGCTCCGGACGTATCCACGGTCTTCGACTCCAGGACCTCGCCGCGCACGACGGAGGGAACGTCTGTGTGAAGGTGGAGGTTCTGGAGCGCCGACATCGCGAGACCGTGAAAGATTCCGAGGATCGGCCTCCAGATCCCGCGGCCGCGGAAACGGGCCTCCGTGATTCCCTTCCCCTCCTCGAAATGGATGCTCTCGATGAAGACACGGGGGCGCAACCCTTTACCGCGCAGGAGGAGCTGGCCCTCGGTGACCGCGAAGTCGAGGCGCCGGACCCGTCCCTCGGCCGCATCGACAACGAGCGTCGCCTTTGGCGCTCCGATGGCTTCCACCGTCCATCCGGGAGCCGCCGGGGTACGGCCCGCCGCGAGGTCGATCTCGAGATTCAGCTTGCCGCTGTCCACGCACGCGGCGATCTGATCGAGCAGGATCCGCGGGTCCGGCGCGGCGGAAGTTCCCGACGAGCGGACCGCGGGCGCTGCGGGAGCGGGCGGAGGCCCCGGCGCCTGCGCGAAAGCAGGCGCAGCGACGAGAACCAGGACGAGCGGGGTCCCCTTACCGCGACGCGTCGACATAGGCGGATGTCCTGGAACACCAGAAGCGCACGACCACAACGGGACACTCGTCTTTCATTCATGAGGATATCAAGTGAAATGAGGCGTCGCCCGCGACGGCGATTGATCGAGCTCGAGGAGCTCTTTGTAAGAGCTCTAGGAGCTCTTTGTAATCCAGATCGTCGGCCGACATCGACGGGCGCTCTCCGTCGAATTGAACGAAAGACCATTTCATCTTGATTGAGTCCGTCACGTCTCATGAACTGCCTGCGATGCAAGCACTTGAGCTCTCTCGCCCCTCCTCGGTGGCCGGAACGCCCCTGTGGCCGCGCAGAGGCGAGGGGCGGCATGAGGCTCCGCGCCGGCAGAACAAGTGGCCGCCGAATTGCAGTGCTGCCTTCAGGAGTCTTCATGCCCAGCCCATTCTCCACGGTGCTCGCGGCCGACCAAACCGTTGAGCTTGGGGGCGTCCTGCCCCTCGACCTCTACCCGTGGATCGCCTGCCCTCCGGCCGGGGACTGCCACCCGGCCCCTTCCTTTCGGAGAACGGTATGACAGGTGACACCTATCACGAGGCGGGGTTGGGGAAAGCCAGGGGGAAGGTCGGCGCGGCCCTTACGGGACTCGGCAAGGCTATCAAGAGATAAGAAGAACGTCGGGAACGTGACCGCCAGGCCCGGCGCAGCCGACAAGGGGCGGATCACCCAAAGAAAGGGGGCCTCAATGCTCTGGACCATCTTCGTCATTCTTCTCGTCCTCTGGCTGCTCGGACTGGTGACGTCGTACACCATGGGCGGGTTCATTCACATCCTGATCGTCATCGCGATCGTCGTCCTCGTGATCCAGCTCATTCAGGGACGAAGAGTCGGGTAGCCACTCACGACCTTGTCGGCGACGACAAGGTATCGGAATCAACGGTGATGAGCAGGTCGAGACGGCTTTCACGGCCCCTCACGGCAGGTTCGGGGACGGAAGTCTCGCGGCAATCGTTCTTGCAACGAAACAACGAAAGGGAAACTCCGCCATGAAGAAGCTGCATGTCCTCGTCCGCTACCTGATGCCGCTGGTGCTGGTCGCAAGTATTGCCGGCTGCACATCGACGAAAACACACGAGAGCACGGGACAGTACGTCGACAACACCGTCATCACGACGGAGGTCAAGACCGCCCTCGCCAGCGATGATCTTCTCAAGTCGTTTCAGATCAGCGTGACGAGCTACAAGGACACCGTGCAGCTGAGCGGCTTCGTCAACTCTCAGGCGGCCAAGGACAAAGCCGGAGAGCTCGCCAGGGGCGTGAAGGGAGTCAAGGTAGTAAAGAACGATCTGATCGTGAAGTAGGCGATCGTGACGAGGGCTGCAAGGGAACAGCTACCTTTCTGGAAGCGGAAGAATCTGAGGCATCGAAGGGCAGCGGGGCGTTTCTCGGCGGAGCTCCGCTGCCCCATACGCGCGCGATAATGAGCTCATGAAACTCCTGAACGCTCGTCTCCATGGCTTTCTCGATCTCGCCACCGTCGCGGTCTTCCTTCTCGCGCCGTTCTTCTTCGGGCTTGGTGGCTACGTGGCGGCCGTTGCTTGGGGGCTTGCGGTCGTCCATCTCCTGATGACTATTCTCACGCGCTTTCCGCTCGGCCTCGTGAAGGTGATTCCCTTTCCAATCCATGGGATGGTCGAGCTCGTCGTCGGAGTCGTCCTCGTGCTCGCCATGCCGCGTTTGATCGGCGCAAGCCTCGGCTCGCCTGCGCGAACGTTCTTCATCGGCGCGGGCGTGGCCATCCTCGTCGTCTGGGTGCTGACGAACTACCGGGAGTCTCCGCAGTCCTGAATGGCGGGATGCGCTTCATCCCATTAATGAAGAGCCTGTCACCCGGCGAGGCCTCGCCCCGCTGGGCCCGTTAACCGCTTTCGGCCGCTCTCGATATTTCAGGCCACCAGAGAGCGGCTCCTCCGCGAATTCGGCTCCCCCGAGCGAGGCGATCGCGGGGTTCTTGTTGACCGCGAGCCTGCTAGAAGTTCGCGGGGGAAAGGAGTGGCTCCGCAGCCGATCCGCCACGCGAACTCGGTTTCCTGGCCGAACTGAGAACTTCGCAATGTTCTCAGGTCAGAACTCTTTCTCCTTCTTCTACTTCTGAGCCGGACCCGAATCTGATCTGAGACTGCCACCCCAGTGACCAGGCTGCACCAGCGTCTGCGGGGAAGGGCTGGCGAAGTTGTGGAGGCGCGCGGCGCGACCTGACCGCGGGGCCTTTCGGGCCTAAGCTGGACGGGAGACCCTGTGGCCCGACCCGACGCCCCCCCGCGGCTCCTCCCGGCACTCGCCGCCGCCGGCTTCGCGGCGACCGCCGCCCAGGTCCTCCTCCTGCGCGAGCTTCTCGTCTCGGCCGCGGGGGACGAGGCGGCGATCGGCACCGGCCTCGCCGCCTGGCTTCTCGGCATTGCCGTCGGCGCGCTCGCCGCGCGGCGCTCCTCGCCGGAACGTCTTCCGCGCCTCGGCGCGCCGCTCCTCTCCCTCCTCGCGCTCGCGGGGGCGGCCGGCATCGTCGCGCTCCGCCTCCTTTCGCTCGCCGCCGCGCCGCCACCCGGCGAGCTGCCCGGCCTCGGGACCGTCCTCGTACTCGCCGCTGCGACACTCCTCCCCGCCGGGGCGCTCGTCGGCGCCTCGTTCGCGGCGCTCGCCGCCGCCGCCGCCCGGCAGCTGCCGCCAGGCGCGGCGCTCGCCCGCCTCTACGTCGCCGAGTCGGTCGGCTCCCTCGTCGCCGGGTGCGCCGCGAGCCTCCTCGTCGGGACGCTCCTCCGGCCGCTCCCCGCGGCCCTCCTCGCGGGGCTCGCCGCCGCGGCGCTCGTCGCCGCGTCGGGGCTTGGCGCGCGGCGCGCCCCTCTCGCCGCGCTCGCCCTCCTCGCCGCGGCGCTCGCCGCCGCCCGCCCCCTCGACGACGCGACGGAGAGAATCCGCTTCCGCGCCCTCGCTCCCGAGACTCCCCTTCGCGCCATCCGCGACACGCCGTACGCGCACCTCGCGCTCGGCGGCGACGGCCCGCTCGTCCTCTTCTCGAGCGGCGCCTACGCCGCGACCTTCCCCGATCCCTACACGAGCGAGGGGTTCGCCCACCTCGCCGGCTCCCTCGCCCCGTCGCCGCGGCGGATCCTCGCGACCTCGGACCTGGCCCTCGGGGCGCTCAGGTTCCTCCTCCTCCACGGTCCCGAACGGGTCGACCTCGTCGAGCCCGACCCTCGCGCCCTCGCCTTCGTCCGCGAGCGGCTTGGCGAAGCCGACCGTCGGGCCCTCCTCGACCCGCGTGTCCGCGTCGTCGAGGATGACCCACGCCGCTTCCTCGCACGCTCCGCGGACGCGTGGGACCTCGTCCTCCTCCTCGGCCCCGACCCGGTCACGCTCTCCCGCGCCCGCCTCCTGACCGAGGAGACGTTCCGCGCCGCCGCCGCGCGCCTCGCGCCGCGCGGCGTCCTCGTCGTCTCCCTCCGGACCTCCGCGGCCGCGCTCGCCGGCCCGACCGCGGCGCTCGGCGGCTCGGTCTGGGGGGCGCTCCGCTCCGTCTTCCCCGTCGTCCACGCGACGCCCGGCCCCGAGAGTCTCCTCGTCGCGGGCTTCGACCCGTCGGCCGTCACGCTCGACCCGGGCATCGTCGCCGGCCGCTTCCACGCACGGCGGATCGCCGCCGGGGCCTTCACCCCCGAGCTCTTCCCGCTCCTCCTCGAGCCGGGGAACGTCGCGCGCCTCGAGGCCGCGCTCGACGAGGCCGCGCGGCGCGTCCCGCCGAGCCGCGACGACCGCCCCGTCTCGCTCCTCTTCGCCCTCGCCCGCCGCGAGCTCGAGACGGCCAGCCCCGCCGCGCGCGCGTTCGGAGCCCTCGCGCGGCTGCCGGCGCCGCTCCTCGTCCTCCTCGTCCTTCTCCCGCCCGCCGCCGTCGCGCTCCGGGGCTTCGTCTCCCCCGCCTCCTGCGACCCGCGCGGCCGCAAGCGGCGTCGCCGCCACGGGCGCCGCCGGCATGGCCCTCTCCTTCCTCCTCCTCCTCTCCTTCCAGACGCGCGAAGGGAGGCTCTACGGCGCGCTCGGCGCGCTGACCGCGGCCTTCATGCTCGGCCTCGCCCTCGGGGCGGCCTGCGCGCGCCGGCTCGTCGCTACGCGCTCCGCGCCGCCGCGCCGCGGCCTCTTCGTCCCCCTCCTGGCAGTCGCCGGAGCTTTCGCCGCCGTCGCCCTCGCCCTCCCCGCCCTCGCGCGTCTCTCCTCCGCGCCGCCGGCGGCCGCCTTCGGCGCGCACGCCCTCCTCCTACTCGCTTCCGGCATGGCCACGGGGTCGCTCTTCCCCTTCGCGACGGCCGTCCTCCTCGGGGAGGGACAGGGCGCGGGCGCTTCTGCCGCGGCCTTCGAGGCGGCCGACCACTTCGGGGCGGCCGCCGCGGCCCTCCTCGCGGGCGTCGCGCTTGTCCCCGCGCTCGGGATGACGGCCACCGGCCTCCTCGCCGCCGCGGTCGTCCTCCTCGCGGCCCTCGGCGCGGCGCGCCCCCGCTGACCTTCAGCTCCAGACGCCCGGGATCGCGCGGCCGCAGTCGGGGCAGGCCCCCTTCTTGAGCCGGTTCTCGACCATCGCCATCCCGACGCGGTGGATGAGCCGCGCCTTGCAGCCGGGACAGTACGTCGACTCCCCCGGGTGCCCGGGGACGTTCCCGACGTAGGCGAACGGGAGCCCCTCGGCGAGCGCGATCTCCCGCGCCTTCTCGAGCGTCGCGACGGGCGTCGGCGGGAGGTTCGTCAGCCGGTAGATCGGCTGGAAGCGCGTGAAGTGGAGGGGCGTCTCGCGCCCCACCTCGTCCCTCACGAAGCGCGCGACGGAGCGGATCTCGGCGTCGGAGTCGTTGATCGTCGGGATGACGAGCGTGACGACCTCGGTCCAGAGCTTCGCCTTCGCGAGCCTCCGGAGCGTGTCGAGGACCGCGCTTCAGCTCGCCGCTGCACATCTCGCGGTAGGTCTTCTCCGACCAGGCCTTCAGGTCGACCTTGTAGGCGGCGAGGACCGGGCAGAGTTCGCGGAGCGGCTCCTCGCGGATCGAGCCGTTCGAGACGACGACCGTCTTCAGCCCCGCCTTCCGCGCCGCGACGGCGAGGTCGAGGACGTACTCGGCGAAGACCGTCGGCTCCGAGTAGGTGCAGGCGACGAGGGGAGCCCCCCTCTTCAGGGCGAGCGCGGCGATCTCCTCGGGCGTCCGCGTCGGTACGGGGATCTCCTCCGGGCGCGACTGCGAGATCTCCCAGTTCTGGCACCAGCGGCAGTGGAAGTTGCAGCCGGCGGTCCCGAGCGAGAGCGCCGGGGTCCCGGGGAGGACGTGGAAGAACGGCTTCTTCTCGATCGGGTCGAGATTGAGCGCGACGGGGCGGGAGTGGACGAGCGTCATCAGCCGGCCGCCCCGGTTCTCGCGGACGCCGCACTCGCCGCGCTCCCCTTCCGGGATCTCGCAGCCGCGGAAGCAGAGGCCGCAGGCGACCGCCCGGCCGGGAAGCGGCGACCACCAGCGGGCCGGCTGCGCGGCGAGGCCGGGAGAGGGTGCCGCCGGTGTCCGCAGCGCCGGTGCGCGGTCCTCGTTCTGGAGGCACCAGGCGCACGCGAGCCGTTCCGTCGCCGCCGCTCCGGCCGCGGCGAGTGCCGAGACGAGGAGCTCGCGGCGCGTCTTCATCGTTTCGGGAGCGGGGCCGCCCGGGCCGCCTCCTCGTGGAAGACCTGTCCGGTGAAGACGGAGAACTTCGCGCCGCTCCTCCACTCCCCTCGGGAGAGGCCTGCCTTCTCGGCCAGGGCGTCGAGCGTCTCCTCGACCGTCCAGCCCTGCTCCTGGGCGACCTGCGGGAGGAAGAGCGCGCGGTGCGCCCCCTTCTCGAGGACGATCCCGTGCGTCCCGATCCGGATCTCCTTCCAGGAGCCGATCGGGACGATCGGCGAGAGGACGGTCACCTCGACCGAGAGCCCCGGCAGCTCCCACGCCTCCACCCTGGGGAAGCGCGGGTCGCCGAGGGCCGCGTCGAGGGCCGATTTCACGACGGCGAGGTCGAGCGGGTAGGTCGGGACGACCTGCCCGATGCAGCCGCGCAGGTCGCCGAGCCGCGCGATCGCGGCGGGGTCCTTCCGCTTCAGCGTCACGAAGACCGCCTGGAGGGGGAGGGAGGCGCGCCCCTCGGGAAGCTCCCGGAGGGCGGCGTCGAGAGGGGCCGGGTCGCCGCGGAGTTCGGCGTCGAGCGCCCCGCGCGCGACCCGGACGAGCGCCCGTCCGACGGCGTCCGCGACCGGCGGGTCGCCTGCCGCCACCGCGGCGATCCGCGGCGGCGCGTTCATCGGCTCCCCGACGGACCCCTCCTCGCGCGCAAAGCAGAGCGAGACGTAGTCGACGGAGCTGTCGTCGGCGACGCCCGGCATCTCGCCCGAGGCCCAGTGCGCGAGGAGCGTCGCCTTCGCCCCGGGGGCGATCCGCCGGAGGAGCTCGAGCATCGTGACGAGCCCCGCCTCCCCGCAGATCGTCGACTCCTTCTCGCGGATGAAGCTCCGCCACCCTTCCGCGTCGAGCCGCCGGAGGAGACCGACGCCCAAGTCGTCGAGCTCGCGGACCCTCGCGCGCGCCCCGGTCGTCGGCCCGAACGGCATGTAGTCGAAGCGCGGCCCGTAGTGCGTGAAGTCGGACGAGAAGACGAAGAGCGTCTTGCCGTCGTCGAGCCGCGCGAGCTTCTCGGCGAAGGCCTTCTCGGCCGCGGCGTCGACGCGTCCGACGAGGATCGGGACGAGGGTGAACGAGCCGAGCGCCGCCTGCAGGAACGGAAGCTCGATCTCGACGGCGTGCTCGGGCCCCGTCACCCCCGGAACGACGCGCGCGAGGCCGGGCGCCTCGAGGTCGCCGACGGCGGCGCGCGCGAGCGGGATCTCGCCGAGCGGAGTCCGGTAGGCCGCGGCGTCCTCGAGAGCGTAGCCCGCAAAGGCCGCGTGGTGCGAGGGGGCCATCACGACGATGCGCGTGAAGGAGCCCGGCTTCAGGATCCGGAAGGCCGCCGCGGCGACCGTCCCCGAGTAGATCCAGCCGGCGTGCGGGACGGCGAGGGCGACGGGACGGCCGTACGGCATCGGCGCCGCCGAGGCCTGGCGCATCAGGCTGCGCGCGGTCGCGAGGAGGAGGGCCGGAGAGCCGGGGTACCAGGAGCCGGCGAGGGCGGGGGGCCGGACCGTCCCGGCGGGCGTCGTCGCCACCGGCGCCCCTACGCCGGGGCCCGTCATCGCCGAGCCTCCGATGAGAAGCCCGAGCGTCGCGAGACGCGCACGGCGGATCACCCTTCCCTCGATCGGCCCTCCCCGGAGAGCCACCATGAATTCTAGTCCCGTGGGAGGCGGAGGGGGTCGGGGGCACCACCGGGACTGTTTCGGAAAGAAGAGCGATCCCCAGGAGGACTCTCGGGAGCGACCGCGTCATGTACTCGACGACGGATTTCTGCTGACTGGTTCAGGCTTAGGCGCGAAACCCCGCGAGGTCTTCGCGGGGTCGTTTTGACCGCAAACCGGGAGCCGATTCACGGAAGAATGATGTAGCTCCGCAGTCGGTCCGCCACGCGAACTGCGTTCTCGGGCCGATCAGAGAACATTCAACCCGTTCTCAGCCTGGAACCATTTCTTGAATCAATGGGTTGCTTCGTGGTGCGCGGAGCCTCCGTGAAACTGTCACCCCACTCTTCCATTAACGGTATCGTTTTTCATTGTAAGGACTGAGACTGGCTGCCGTGGTGATCGCGTCACGGGCCTCACTCTGCAGGAGAGGTCGGTTAAACATCGACCAGACCGGATCACCCGAACGTCACGAACGAGTCCGAACGTCTACAGCCTCACTTGACGGCGGCGATTTCCGTGACCGGATGAACCTCCCAGTTCGTGCCGCGCGGGTACTTGACCGGGTTCACGTCGTAGTAGAGCCACCCGGTCACACGGACCTTCTTGCCCTCAAGAGCCCACAGCTTCGCCGGGGCGAGCCCGGTGGATTTCGCCATCCAGGCGGGTGTGACCTCGACAATGACCCACTTGCGGGTGTCAGTCTCCTCCGGCCTGGAGGCCAGGTAGAGCCGAATGTCGTCGTCTGAGCTCTTGATCACCTGTATGACGTGGCCTTCGATCACGGCGCCCTTCGACGTGGACCAGTCCCCAGGCTTTGACCTGGCCAGGAGCGAGTCGAGAGTCGCCGTCTTCTCGATGTCCGTGGCTTTCGGCGCCGTCGCCCTGGCCTTCAGGTCGGCGTCGGATGCCGACGACTGGGCCATCAGGCTCGGCCCGAGGGCAACTGCCGCCACGGCAGAGATGCCTCCGAGCCACCTCGTGAATGTATGTGACATGAATTCATACCTCCACTCGTTTGTCGCCGCACGAGACGTGCCAATCGTACGACTGCGCCGGGCATGCGGAAAAGGTCGCCAATCGACACTTGCAGTCGTCGTGGCCAGCGGTGACGTGGTAGGGATTTCAGCGGGTCGTGAAAACGCTTCCTTCCGGGCCAAAGCTCTATGCTTCACGGAAGAGTGTGGGGGGCAATGGGATCTGCGTCTCTACAACTATGTGCACTTCCGCCTGAAACGAGGTCAGGCCAGGTCGGCGGAGGTTCTGAAGCGGCCGACGTGTGGGCGCCGAGTCGAGAGAGCGCCGGCGAATCTCTGGTCTCTGCACACCGGCGTGCACCGCAATTCCCTTTGCACCGCTACAGCTGAGGTCAGGACCATGGCCCGCCACGTGCGGCGGGCCACCCCTGGTCCCGCTGGAAACCTCGAACGGCGATCTCAGTTCGGCCCAAGCCAGAGATGCACGCCCGCGAAGACCTGCGCCGTCGGTCCGGGAAAGTACGAGTTTCCGTCCGGGTCCGGCTCCGTCCAGGCGATGTACTTCTTTCCCGTCAGGTTGAGAAACGCGAGGGTGGCCTCGCCCCTGTGCCAGCGCACTTTCCAGTTGTAGGCGACCTTCGCGTTCAGAATCGTGTAGCCCCCCGCCCACGTCGTGTTGGAGGCGTCGACGTAGGAACGCGTCTGAAGCGCCACGCCGAATCCCAGGACCAGGTTCCGGATCGGCGCCACCTGAAGGTTCAGATAGAGCTGGCTCTCCGGCGCGTTGGGCATGTAGACGTTGTAGTACGTCCCGTTAAGATCCTGGGCCTCCGTGTACATGAAGTGCGAGTAGGTGTACGCCAGCTGGGTCGAGAAGACTGGCGAAGGGGACCAGCCGGCTTGCAGCTCGACGCCGTAACGGTCGCTCGCGCCGAAATTCCCGTAGAAGGTCTCGAGGGGTCGTGACTCAACGCGGTACCTCCCGAAGTCGTGCTTGGTGTAGAGGCCGAAGCCGACCACGTCCCACGAGAGGCTCTTCGAGAAGACGCCGCGGGCCCCGACCTCCCACCCCTGCGACGTGGCAGGGACGAGGTTCGTGTTGAAGCCGCCGAAGGCTGCCGGGTTGCTGTCCAGTTCTTCGGTCGCGGGCGGAATGAAGCCCTGTCCCCAGCTCGCGTAGAAGCCGAGGTTCGGCTTCGGATTCCAGGTCACGCCCACCCGTCCGGTCGGCTTGTCGTAATTCGCCTCGCCCGACTGGTCGATGCCGCCGGCCATGAGGTTGTCCGTAAGTTTGTTCGTGGTCCGGTCCCAGCGGACGCCGAGAACCGCACCCCATTGCGGGCCGAAATCGATGCGGTCGAGAAGGTAGACGCCAAGACCGCTCTGGCGGATGGTCTGGTCGGAGACGACGAGAGCCCCCTCCTGGGCCCCGCCGAGATTGGGACGCTTCGAAGACGCGATCGTCTGGCCGTCGACGTCCAGGCCGAGGCTGAGATGGTTCTTGATCGCCCCGCTCCCGAGGTTGATCCTGTACTGGACGTAGGCACCGGGCGTGTCGAGAGTGCGGTACTCGACCGTGTCGGGGACCGCCTCCGTGTACTGAGTGACGCGGTAGTAGAGGGCGTACGCGAGTTCCTGATTCGCCCCGAGCGCCGTCTGGCCGCTGACGCCCCAGGTCGCGCGGCGGGTCTGCTGGTATTCGTTGAACGTGCCGGAGTCGGGGTTGGCCATCCGCGGGTTCTCGGCCACCTGCTCCTGGTTCAGCCCCTCGGGGTTCTCGTTGAAGTAGCTCGTCGCCGCGACGATCGCCGTCAGGTGCGTCGAGGGCCCGGCAGCGATTCCGAACTTGCCGTAGACGTTCGTCGCGAAGTACGCCGCGTGATCGCGATAGGCGTTCCCCATCGTCCGGGAGGCGGAGACCCGGTAGCTCACCGGCCCCTCGACGCCGCCGGTCTCGCCGCCCACCTTCCAGAAGGCGTCCGTGCCGACGCTTCCCGCGATTTCGCCGGGATCCTGATCCTTCTCCCCGTCGCGCGTGACGATGCTGATGACGCCGCCGGCGCCGCCGCCCCCCCAGAGGGCGGAAGTGGGCCCGCGGAAAACCTCGACGCGCTGGACCGTGGCCCAGTCGACGTCGAAGAGATCCGGCGCGAAGCCGGACGGGTCGTTGAGAGGGAGGCCGTCGAGGAGGATCTTGATCCCCCGGACTCCAGTCTCCGTCAGGAGGCCCTGCCCGCGAATGGAGAGATGCACCCGCTCGCCGTCGGCCTGGTTGTCGACCTTCACCCCCGGCACGAGCTTCAGCGCCTCGTCGGCCGCGATCGACTTCGTCATCGTCTTGTCAATCGTCTCGGCGCCGACGACGCTCGTCGCGCCGGGGTTCTCACGGAGGGGGATTTCCATCCGCGGAGCCGTGACCATGACCTCCGCGCTCGCGGGGGGAACGGCGGGCTGATCGGATGGCGTTTCGGAGGAGGTCTGGGAGAGTGCAGGCCTGCCGGCGACTCCGAGGAGCGCCATGGAGACGGCGCCTGCACGAAGTGTCCACGAGAGGACATTCAGATGATTCACGTGTTCACTCCTTTCCGGCCAGGTCCAAGACGGACCAAGCCGAAGGGCCCGGGTGAAGTTCGCTGAGATTCTTCGGGAGCGGGCGAACGCCCGGGTCTCATTCCCTCGCGGGAACGATCCCGGCGGGGACGCCCCGTGCGCCCAGGTGGAGATCACGTGCGCCGTCGACTCTTCCGCGCGCCGCGGCCACCAACCGTCCGGATTGAGCGTCCGCGCAGGGACGCCCCTGGGACGACCGCGGCAGGGCTGGTCTGTCGCTCCCCTGACGAGACTCGACCGTCACCGGTCCGGAGAGATCGCAGGCCGCCGAAGGGAGACAGTCGTCCGGAGCGATCCACAGCTCGCCATCCCGGTGAAGAAGCGGTGCCATGCCGAAGCAGGGAGAAACGGAGATGGAGAACGGCTCACCCGGCTCGCCGTCGGTCTCCCGCCCCTCCCGGCCGTACCGGATCCGGAGCCGCGCCGCGGAGACCGCGATGCGCGGAACATCCCACTGGAAGGATCCGGCCTGCGGGTCGATCTGCGGCGTCAGGCGGATGGAGGCGGCATCCAGGCCGTCGACCGACAGGAGCAGTTCCATCTCCTCCACGTCTTCGGGCAAGGGCGACCAGCGGATCTCCACGGACGTTCCCGAGACGAGGGTCTCGCCGGCTCGGGGGAAGAGGACTCGTCCCCCTTCGGACCCGCTCGCACGAAGCGGGAGCCTCCATAGGAGAGCCACGACGGCGAGTGAGACAAGACGGAGCCACGGCCACCGCACCGGCGGCCGACTGGAAAGCCCGAGCCCGGTGAATCGGCTCTTCAGGATCCCGGTCCTTTCACGAGGAGAAGACGAGCACGATTCTATCCGTTCCTCGCCTGGTCTGGCTGAGCTTCTCGTCTGGTTAATAGAACGATTGTGTAGGGGCGCAATGGGAATTGCCGGGGGCTGTCTCGCCTAGAAGGTGCGGTTCTGTCCTCCGGCTTCCTCAGTTCCGTTCGGCCAGACTGGCATTCTGCCCGGGCTGGGGCTCTCCGGTACCCGGCTGATTCTGCCGGTCCTGGTTCGAAGTGCCGCCGGAGATCCCGTTCCGAAGCTCAGAGCCAGGTGCTCGAGGGGTGTCGATCGCCAGAATCGCGTCGTCCCCGAGAGTCGGGTGGGGACCGGTCTCGACGAGGCCAGAAAGATGCGGTAACGATGTCGACCGAAGGCCCTGCGACCGGCGGAGTCCGTAGTCTTCGTGAAGAGGGAGCAAACCCTCGGGATCCGGACGTAGTCCGACGACATCGCAGAGGCGCCGAGGTGCTCCCCCGGATATGCCGCGGCTTCAGGCTGCGCGGCGGGTGTACCGGTGATGAAGCCCACCGAGGCGGATGAGCGAGATGACCTCGATGTGATCGAAGAGTTCGCGGCGGATGGTCCCGATGAAGCGCTCGACGTAACAGTTCATCTTCAAGGCGCGAACAGCGGTCGTGATGGCTCGGATGCCGAGCATGCCGACAGGCTACGGGCCCATGACCGATCAGAGGGGCCGGCCCGGGGAGCGCAGGAACCACAGTCGGCGGAGGCACCTATGCCCCCATTCGGACACCTCATGGGATTCTGGCGAGGCACCCCCCCCGGTGCTAGCATCCCGACGCCCTTGGGGGAGCTCCGATTCGATCCTGTCGGTGACTGAGGGCCGGTACGCGCTGCGTCATCGCGAGCTAATCAAGTGACGACCACGGGAAGAGAGCCACCTCCCAGAGCTTGATCTCCCGATCCAGTTCGCAACCTGCGACAAGAAAGCGCTCCATGACCCGGAAACGAAGCGGCACGAAGATTCGCACCCCGGATGAGCCCGGGCGCGCCAAGCCCCGTGCGGAAAACTCCGTACCGACCCGGCGTTACCCTGAACGGACGGCCGCCCTCCAGCGTGCTGTCCGTGCCATCCGGCCGAGAACCTGGAAAGTCGCTCTGGCTGCGCTCCTCGTCCTGGTCCTGGGATTCTTCACTCTGAAGCTCCTTCGCGTCCACGGTGCCGCCGCTCGCCGCACGCCGGTCATCCTCATCTCCATCGACACGTTGAGGGCTGACCGATTGCCGACCTACGGCTATGGAAAGATCAAGACGCCCGCCATCGACGAACTGGCCCGCAGCGGCGTCGTCTTCGAGAACTGCTACACCCACGTTCCACTGACGCTCCCGGCCCACGCATCCATTTTCACCGGATTGCTGCCTCCTGTGCATGGAGTGCGAAACAACATTGGTTTCCAGCTCGCCAATGGCGCCAGAACGCTGGCGACGGAATTGAAGCAAGCCGGCTATTCCACGGGCGGGGCGGTTTCCGCGTACGTGCTGCACTCATCGACGGGAATCTCCCAGGGTTTCGAGTGGTTCGACGATGACATGAAAGCGACCGATGCCCAGGTTCCCGTCACGGAGATCCAACGAGACGGAATGGAGACCCTCGGCCGGGCGCTGGCGTGGTTGACCCAACAATCCACGGGATCCGGATCCCCGGTGGGCAAGAGGGGTCCCGTCTTCCTGTTCGTGCACTTTTACGAACCTCACACGCCGTACAAGCCACCCACGCGATTCCTGCGACCGGACAGGGCTCCCTACGACGGGGAAGTCATGTACAGCGACGAAATCGTGGGCAACCTCTTTGCGGGGCTACGGAAGCTGGACCTCTACGATTCGAGCCTGATCGTCCTGCTTTCGGACCATGGCGAAGCCCTGGGGGACCACGGTGAACCCGATCACGGAGTCTTCCTGTACCGGGAGGTGATGCACGTCCCGCTCATCATCAAGCTTCCCGGGAGCCAGAATGGCGGGAGTCGCATTCAGGTTCCGGTGCAGCTCATCGACGTCGCACCGACCATCTTCGAGTGGGCTGGTCTCCCGCCGAATTCGCAGCTTCCCGGGAAGTCGCTGATTCCGGCGCTTCGAGGCCAGGAGTTCCCCGAAGACCGCCAGATATATGCGGAGAGCCTGTACGGTCGCCTGCACTTCGGCTGGAAGGAACTCTTCAGCCTGACGAGCTCTCAATACAGCTTCATTCTCGCTCCCCGGCAGGAGCTCTACGACGTCCGGCAGGACCCGGGAGAGGTCCACAACCTGCTCTCCCAGGGCACTTCGGTCGTGTCGACGAGCGCGGGGCTTTCCAGGTCCGTAGCCTTCGAGTACGAGAAGATGCACAGGAGGTTGAGGACCTACGTGGGGCAAACGGTGCTCAAGGCCCCGGGCACCGTCGACGAGGAACAGGTCAAGAAGCTCCGGGCCCTCGGCTATATCGGCTCCGGAACGCTGGATTCCCTCGGGGACGACGCAGCTCCCGATCCGAAGGATCGGATCGGCGATCTGGTCCTCTACCGGCAGGCCATGAGGATGAAGAGCGTCTGTTTCTTTACCAAGGTGGCCGGGATTCTTCAGAAAGTCCTGGCAGGCAGTCCACGAATGATCGACGCGTGGGACGAGCTGAGCGAAACATACCGGCGTCTTGGCGACCTCGACAAGGCAGCGGACGCGCTGAAACAAAGCCTTCTGATAGCACCGAAGAGAAATCGGCAACGCTTTGATCTCGTCGACATTCTTCTTCAGCTCCATCGTTTCGACGAAGCCAGGAAAGAGCTGGAATTAGCCGCCTTCGAAAAGCCGGATGAAGCAGAGGCCCGACGCGCCCTTCTGGAAATCACCGAAGGGCGACCCGAAGCCGCCCGAGAGGCGGCAACTCGAGCAGCGCGAGGCCTTCCCGCCGCCGTTCCGTTCATAGAAGGGGTACTGTCGTATCGAAACCGGGAGTATTCGAAGGCTCTTCCCTTGTTCCAGAAAGCCCTCGATGGACTCCAGGGGCGTTCCCCCCGGACCTTGCCTTACATCCATTTCTACCTGGGAGCCCTTCTCCTTCAGGATAGCCGCAACATCGAAGACGAAGCCGGGCGGACCCGGCTCCGGCAGGAAGCGGAACGGCACCTCCTGACGGAGTTGACCCTCAACCCTACGAATGCGGATGCCGCCACGTCGCTGTGTCTCCTTCATGCCCTGGGACACGATTTGCAGAAGGTCCATGAGGTCCTCAACGAATTCGCGAGACAGAACCCGTCCGTAGTGACTTACAAGCTCATCGCCGATCTCTACGGCAGGATGAAATTGGATAGAGATGCGGCCCGATGGAAAGAGCGAGCGCGCCTGGGGGTAAACGGCAGCTGAGGGAGAGGGTGCAGCTCCGGGTCGTTCGTCCGGGACTATCGTCAGGGGCTGTACGGGCGCAATGGAAATCGGGGGGCTATCTCGCCTCGAAGGTGCGGTCCTGTCCTCCGGCTTCCTCGATCCCGCCCGGCCGGACTGGCATTCTGTCCGGACGGGGGTTCTCTATGCGTTCCTTCCAGTACGCTCGGCTCCGGTGTCCCGGCGATCCCGTCGTACGCCGTTCGGTCCATCCTGCAGCGCTTGCCGCAACTCCCATTGCACCCCTACACATTTCCCTTTCTTCTAAGGAACTCCGCGGGCCTTCTTACGGACTATTGCATGACACCGATTCCACGATTACGTCGTCGATGGTAATCGTTTTGTCAATGATCGTCACATCGTGATCGTTCGACACGTTTACCTGAGTCCGTCCTTTGTCGATGGTGAACGGACTGGAAAGTCTATCGACGAGAATTTTCGACTGGACGTCGTCGTTATAATGAAACTTCACAGCAAACCGTACGAAACCTTCGCATGGATAGTCTCCGCACCAACCCGCGTGGACGCTGAACATGAAGTTGTACTTGTTCCTCTCGACTTCATGGAAGCCGCGGGAGTCGGCTTCTGCCGAGCAGGGACCGGCGAAGGCGATCGAAGGCATGAAACAGGCTAAAAGTAGCAATATGCGATATCCGAAGGAAGAGAGGCGCTTGGACATACGTTTTCTCTCAGGTGTCCGTAGCGTTGATGGTACGCTTGGGGTAGAAGGACGACGCTTTGCATCCACGTAACATGTTCATGTGAAGCGGTGCAATTCCAGGGGACTCTCCGTCTGCTCCGTCACGACAGAGGATGAGGGTTCGAGCCCTGAGTGCAGGGCAGCTGAGCATCGTTTCTCCAACCTGGAAGGCCAGGAGATCGTCCGGCACGATCTCGGCCGCTTCGGGATCGCGCCCGTCTCGGGGAAGGTGTCGTCGTACCCGATTTCATTCTGATCCCCCCTGTTCTTCTTGAACTTCTCCCGCATACCGATCTCCCTGAACACGACGTGTCATCACCTGCCGAAAGGAATCAGAGGCGGCCAAGGCAAGAAGAAACCGAGAGGCGCCGGATCAAACGTTTCATGTATAGAGTGAGACGCACTCTCTGTCAAGGGCGGAAAGGAGGCCTTGTGCCTCCGAGGGACGAGACACGGTTTCAATTCGTCATGGTGTTCGGGCGTGTCGGGTATACGGGGGTGCAAGCGGAAATTCCGCGGGCTGTTTCACCCAGAAGGTGTGGTCCTGTCTTCCGGTTTCCTCCGCGCCGCCCAGTCCTATTGGCGTTCACGCCGGTGTCGGCCAGGGGGGAGCACAGGAATCTCGGCGGGCTGAGACAATTATGCCGCTTTTCGGACTCGTCATGGGATTCTGGCAAGGTAAAACCGGTCGCAATCCCATGGCACCATTACACGCGCTCGCCTGAGCCGGTTATCCTCTCCACATGTTGAATCTCGTCGGGGCCGTTCTCACCTTCTCGATGGCCTCCCTCGCGATGCTCGTCTGCCTGGAGATCGGCAGGCGTGTCGGCCGCCGGTCCCTCGCCGGGGGCGAGACGGCCCACCCTGCGGGACTCGGGACCGTCGAGACCGTCGCGTTCGGGCTCCTGGGACTCCTTCTCGCATTCACGTTCTCGGGCGCCGCCACACGGTTCGACGTGCGCCGGGCCCAGATCGTCGAGGAGGCGAACGCCATCGGGACCGCATGGCTCCGCCTCGACCTCCTTCCACAGGCCGCTCAGCCGAAGCTGCGCGACGGGTTTCGCCGGTACGTAGACCTCCGGCTCGAGACTTACCGGTGTATCGCGAATTCCGACCTCGCGACCGCGCGAGCCACCTATGACCGTTCCACTGCGCTCCAGAACGAGATCTGGGCAAACGCCGTGGCGGCGTGCCGGGAGGCCCCCTCGCAGGCGTCGATCGTCCTCCTCCCGGCCCTGAACGCGATGATCGACATCACGACGACCCGGATGGCCGCCACCGAGATGCACCCGCCCCGAATCATCTACGTCGTCCTCGGGGTGATCTCTCTCGTCTGCGCCCTTCTCGTGGGATACCAGATGGGTGCCAGTCCGGTGCGGAGCTGGCTCCATGTCTGGGGGTTCGCGCTCATCCTCGCCTTCACCCTGTACGTGATCCTGGACTTCGAGTACCCGCGCCTCGGCCTTATCCGGATCGACGACTTCGACAAGCTCCTCGTCCAGGTCCGGGCCTTGATGAAGTGACGTTCCTGACGTCACGGTCGGTCAATATGGAAGACTCTGCGAGCGTCGACTGACGAAAAAAAAGGCTGCCACACGCAAGTCTGGCAGCCGGATACGTAGTGGCTCCCCACTCGGTCGGCTGCGCGAACGGCGTTCTCAGGGCTGAAAGCCGAGACTCAACTCGTTTTCGGCCCCGGTGTCGATCGCCAGAATCGCACCGTAGGCGAGAGTCGGAGCAGAACCGGTCTCGACCGGGACGGCGTGGGGACTGAAGGAAGTCCAGTCGGCCGAGCCACGTACGCCCTCATTCGGACACCTTATGGAATTCTGCCGAGGCTCACGTGGCTCTCGCCCACGGCCGCCCCTGAAGCTGCTCGAGAAGGTACCCCTCGTACGGTGTCAGCTTCCCCGGCCTCGCCGGCCCGGGCCCGTAGCTCTTCGGTACGGTCAGCATCAGAGCTCGCCGGACCGTCACCCGCGACAGCCCCGTCGTCCGGGCATTGTGCAGGACCGACATCCCCTGCCGAGTCAATGTCTTGATGTCCATCCACGTTTCCTGGCTGATCACGCGATGCCTCCGCAGCTTCGGCTCGCTCCGCTCGCCTTCGCGGCGGAGGCATCTCATCGCACTTCCTCCCCGGCGGAGCCCCACCCCGGGGTGGTCCACTTTTCAATGTTCCTTCTGGACCACTATTACGTGTTCATCGACAGTATTTCCGGGCCGGACAGAGAACATTCAACCCGTTCTCAGCCCGGAACTGCCTCTGAATGAATCGGTTTCACCGGGAAGCGTGTCATCTCTGCTGAAACTGCCACCCCGCTCTCCATATCCGATGCGGGCCGCACTTCCCATTGCACCCCTACAGTGCCCGACAACGTCACGGCGACCAGGTCACCTTCTAGACTCGGAGCCCGACCTGCGCCGTACCTGTCCCGGCCGTCCCCGGCTAGCGGCCGTCATCTGTTCCGGGAGGGCCGGCTCCCTCTCCCGGCGTCACTCGCGGGTCCTTGCGCCCTCCTCCCAACGCGATATCGTCAGGCCTCAGGGAAGGAGAGGGAAAACCGATGACGCCGGTTTTCACGTCTCTCGCGTGCCGTTCCGTACCGCACAACGCCTCGAGGTCTGCTCCGGCCGTCCGCCGGCCACGCGAAGTCCGTCCCGGTTCCCCGACGGTGACCCGGCGTGACTGCCTCATGGGAGGCCCACGATGAAACCGGGATTCCCGATCGCCGTCCTAGCCGTCGCCTTCGCGCTGTCTGAGTCCTCCGCCCGCGCCCAGAAGACAGCCACCCAGCCGCCGGTCGACTGCGCCGCCTTACAGCAGGACCTCTTCATCGACCTGAAGGAGGTCGTCAAGGCCGGATGCTCTCCCTCCGAGGCCCAGCTCATGAGGCTGCTGGAAAATCCCGTGAGTAACCTCGTGGCGCTTCCCTTTCAGTACGACTACATTCAGCTAAACGCGCCACGCGCCAACATCACGAAAGCCCTGCACAGGTTTCAGATCATGCCGACCTTCCCGCTCGGCCTGGGACCTGACTGGAACCTGATCAACCGAGTGGTCTTTCCGTTCCTCAGCGTGCCGATCAACGAGGGGTTCGGCGACTGTATCGGGCTGGGGTCGGGCTGGGTCAACACCTGCCCGAGCTTTCCGGACGCCCTGACCGACCCCTTCAAGCATACGTTCGGCTTTGGCGACATGGTCTACGTGGGGTTGGTCTCACCAAAAAAAGTCATCAAGATCGAATCGACGGGCGCCGCGGTCATCTGGGGTCTGGGGCCCACCACGATGTTCCCGACGGCTTCAGACGAGGTGCTGGGGTACGGCAAATACGGCCTGGGACCTTCGGGCGTGGTCGCTTACCTCGGTTCAAAATGGTCGCTCGGCATCTTTGCGCAGCACTGGTGGTCCATCGCCGGAGACAGCAAGCGCGCCGAAGTCAGTCTCACCAATATCCAGTATTTCATCTACTACAAGCCTCCCTGGAATCCCGAAGCGCAGTGGCGCATCGGCATGAGCCCCAATATCTCCATCAACTGGAAGGCGAGCGGCGACAAGACGATCCTTCCGGTCGGGCTGGGCATCAGCAGAATGATCCAGGTCGGCCCGTTGCCCGTGGAGATCTCGATCGAGGCCGACTATTCGGTCCTTCATCCCGACGACAAGCCCGGAAGCCGCTGGGACTTCCGCGTCTACTTCGTTCCGGTGATTCCCACCTTCATGTTCTAGCGCAGTGAATCCGACTCGGGCTCGAAGCGATGAGCGGTTTGCCGGCAGGGTCCTCACGCCATTCCCAGCCCCTCAGCTCTGCGACGTTTCGGGCCTCGACCATCGTCCCGGCCTCCCATGCCTCAGCGCGATCGTGATCTGCTCTCCGGTGAATAGACTTCTCCTCATTGACCCGTCCTCCCGGCTTATTCCGAAGCGTTCAAACGAACCGAAAACTACGCCCGTTTCCGAGAGCGGCCTCTGGCCAGGAAACGGGGATCAGACCCTTCGCCCGTCTGCCCCGGGGTCCGCCAACCACGAATGCTCGAGTACGTACTTCTCCGTGTCGGCCCTGGTATCTCGGCATCCATTCAGCCGGGCCCGTTGCAGGCGTTCGTCTGAGGAGTGGAGCCATGCGATTCGGGCTGTTTGGTCTCCTGACCTTCTGTGGGTTCGTCGTGTTCGCGCTTACGATGACCTTCGCGCCCGCCCTGCCGATGTGGTTCAACTACGCCGGACGTGGCGGCGTCCTCATTGTCTTCGGCGTTCTGTGGTGGAGCGCCCGCAGCAGCCAGCGGCTGGCGAACTTCCAGCCGGTTCTCTTCGCCTACTTCACGGCAGTCCTCGGCCAGTCGCTCGGGTTCTTCTTCGCAGATCCGATCATTGGGTTCCTGGGAGTGACGACCCGGACTCCCGCCGGAGTCGCACTCGCGAAATTCTCGCAAGCGTCGCTGATCGTCATCGGCGTGCTCGCCATGGCGAGACTCTGCGGAGAAAGTTTCACATCACTCTACCTCCGGGCGGGCCGCTTGATGTTCGGGCTCGGCGTCGGCCTGGCCGGCGGCGTCGTGTGCCTCGGCCTGGCGTTCCAGCAACCGGCAGTGAGAGCACTCGGCGCGGCGAGGCTGCTGTCGCTAACTCCCTGGATACTGCTCTTCGTCGCCTCCAACGGCTTCATGGAGGAACTCCTCTTCCGGGGGCTGTTCCTCGGACGATACGAGACGGTCGTGGGGAAATGGCCGGCGATTTTTTCGACCGCCCTGGCCTTTACCCTGGCCCACATGCAGGTGTCTTACGCGCCCGACATGGTCGTGTTTCTCGTCGTGCTGCTCGGACTCTCGATCGCCTGGGGGTGGCTGATACAGAAGACCGGCAGCCTCTGGGGATCCGTCGTGTTCCACGCGGGCGCAGACTTGTTGATCATCCTGCCGATCTTCAGCAGTCTTGGCGCTGTCTGAGGGGAAGTGACGAGGAATGTAAGGGCGCAATGGGAATTGCCGGAGGCCGTGACGCGCAGAGGCTGGGGGCAGGAGTCAGCCCGGGGAGCGCAGGAACCTCAATCGGCTGAGGCTCGTACGCCTCCGTTCGGACACCCCTATGGGATTCTGACGAGGCACAGGCGTCACCCCGCGATTCGCCGCAGCCAGGACAGGATCCACGCCACCTTCGCGGTGTACGGTGGGAAGAGCAGCTTGGTCGTCGGCCACAGCGTCTGACGCAGCACCGCGCGCGCGTGCGACATCGCCTCGAAGCCGTAGCGGCCGTGGTAGTTCCCCATGCCGCTCTCGCCGACGCCGCCGAACGGCACGTACGGGTTGGCGAGGTGCACGACCGTGTTGTTGACGCAGGAGCCGCCGGCCGTGGTCGAGCGCAACAGCTTGTTGATGTTGCGCCGGCTGCCACTGAAGACGTAGAGCGCGAGCGGCTTCGGGCGCAACCGGACCAGAGCGATCGCCTGATCGAGGTTGTCAAACTTGAGGATCGGCAGCACCGGCCCGAAGATCTCCTCGGCCATGATCGGGTTCGTCGGTGCGACGTCAGCGAGGATGGTCGGCGCCATGCGGCGGGTGGCGACATTGGCGGCGCCGCCGATGACCAGGCGGGCGCCCGCCTTCACGCTCGCGCGCACGAGGCTCTCGAGTCGCTCGCAGGAGCGGGTGTCGACGATGCTGGCGAAGCTGCCGCTGTTGAGGCGCGCCTCCTCGCTCGACCCGTAGAAGCGCTCGATGGTGGCACACATCGCCTCGGCGAAGCGATCGGCGACCGCGGCGTGCACGAGCGCATAGTCCGGGGCGACGCAGGTCTGACCGGCGTTGATGAGCTTGCCCCAGGCGATGCACTCGGCGGCCGCCTGGATGTTCGCCGTCTCGTCGATGAAGACCGGTGACTTGCCGCCGAGCTCGAGCGTGACGGAGGCGAGGTGCTTGGCCGCGCAGGCCATCACCTTGCGGCCGGTGGCCGGGCTGCCGGTGAAGAAGACGTGATCGAAGGGGAGTTCGAGCAGCGCGTCGGCGAGCCCGCGGTCACCGAGGAGCACGGCCGCCTCGTTCCCCGGGAAGACCGAGGCGACGAGGTCGCGCATGAAGCGACCGGTACGCGGCGTCTTGTCGGACGGGCGCAACATGACGCAGTTGCCGGCGGCGATGGCAGCGATGAGCGGGTTGATGGCCAGCTGGAACGGATAGTTCCAGGGGGCGAGCACGAGCACGAGCCCCTTCGGCTCGTACTGCACCACGCTGCGCGAGCCGAACAGCGTGATCGGCGTGCCCGCCCGGTGCGGCTTCATCCAGCGCTTGAGGTGACGGATGGCGACCGAGAGCTCTTCCACGACCGGGAGGATCTCGGTGAGCTCGGCCTCGACCGCGTGCTTGCCGAAGTCGGCGTGGATCGCTTCGCAGAGCTCCACTCGACGTGCCCGGATGGCATCCCGAAACTTGCGGAGCCTCGAAATGCGCTCGGCGGCGGTGGTGGTGGCCATCGCCCAACGGTTGGCGGTCTGTGCGTCGAAGATGCGCCGCGCCTCGGCGCGAGGGTCGCTCGTTGCGGTCATTTCTTCTCTCCTCCCGCAGAGGCGCAATGGGAATTGCCCGGGGCTATCTCGCCTCGAAGCTGAGGCCCTGACGGGGGCGTCCCTCCGATCACCCTGGCATTCTGTCCCTACGGGGGCTCCTCATGCGCCGTTTCTGGTCCCGTCGAGTCATGTCTCCGGGCGACTCCGCTGGAGGCCGGTCGGTCGACCCGACAGCTCTTCCGGCCCTTCGTCGGGCTACCCAGTTTCTCGGCCTCGCCTTTGGATCGGCCCTCGGTCGCCTGCGGGAGTCTGGCGCGACTGCGACGCGACTGTTTGAACCGGCTGAAGAGAGCGCCCTTCTCCTGAGGATGGCCCGTGAAGCTGCGGAGATCCTGGGGGCGCGGTGGGACAAGGTACCCGAGCGCCATCGCCCGCACTACCAGCCCGAGCAGCGCTACCGAATCCTCCGAATCAGGCATCTCCTCGGCCTCTCGCAACGGGAGACGGCTCAGACTGTTTCGCGTGTCGATCGAGACGATCGCAAGGTGGGAGACGGATGCCGTGGCTGGTGACGGCCAGGACCAGCCGCCCCCTCGTGGCGCCGGTTCCTCCCGTTCGCCGTTTCGCCGATGTCGTCCGGGCCACCGTCAAGACAATGGAGCTGGCCGGCTTCGGGGGGAACGACCTGATCGCACGAACGTTGGCCAGGGCAGGCTGGAAGCTATCCGCGAGGACCGTGGGGAGAATCCGGAAGGAACGGCGCCCGCCTCCCCTGCTGCCCGAAAAGGGATCGGCCACGGGGAAGGCCGTAATGGCTCGGCGTCCGAACCACGTCTGGATGGTGGACCTGACGGACGTGAGAGGGCTGTTCGGGATCACGACCTTCAAGGTCGGGGCTGTCTTCGACGTCTTCTCCCGAATGCCTCTCTCCGCCAGGGTCTTTTCCCGGGAGCCGAACTCGGCCGAGGTCGCCCCCGGGAACGACCCGCGGTTTCGCCGTTTCGGGCCGCTTAGAGCCTAAACAGAACCCGGTCGGTGCGAGGACTCGAGCAGCTGAACGTGCATCCGCACGGGGGGTCCCTTCCACGCCAATCCCCTCTCTGCGCTTGCCGCAACTCCCATTGCGCCCCTACACGAACTGCGTTTTCAGGGTCGGAGGCAGAGATTCAACTCGTTCTCTGTCTGGAATTCACCTTGAGAAATGGGTTTCAGAGTCCCTCCCTAGCGGGGGGTTCGCGTGGGACCCTACTCGAACGGACCAATCTTCACGGTAGTAAAAGACAAGCGAGGCGCCGACCCCGGCCAGCACGGCCGCGGTCTCACCGGGGACCAGGAAGCCGATGAAGATCGCGTCCTCGAGGAAGACCGGCAGCACGGCGGTGCCGAGCAGCCAGAGCGGGCTGAGATGGAGGATGTTGTCCAGAACGCCGCACACACCGGTCAGTCTGCCCGACGGTCCCCCAGCCGTAGAATCAGGCGCATGACCGCATCCGCGACCCCGAGCCGCGCGGCGGCGTTCCTGGCGATGCATCGACCCGGCGCCGGCTTCATCCTGCCGAATGCCTGGGACGGTGGCTCGGCACGGATCCTGGAACAGGCCGGGTTCGCCGCGATCGCCACCACCAGCGCCGGGATCGCCTTCAGCCGTGGTGCCGCCGACGGCACCATGGAGGGGCCGGAGATGCTCGACTGCATTGCGCGGATCGTGTCGGCTGTCGCGTGCCCGGTGAGCGCCGACCTGGAGTCCGGTTACGGCGCTACTGCCGACGACGTTGCAGCAACGGTCGCCGCTGCGGTCGAGCTCGGGGTGGTCGGAGGCAATCTGGAGGACGTGACTCAGCCCGGAGAACTGCTCCCGGTCGAGGCTGCCTGCGAACGTCTCGAGGCGGCGCGGACCGCCGCACCGGCCGGCTCGTTCGTGCTGAACGCGCGCACCGACGCCTACATGGTCAGGCACCCGGACGCCTTCGCCGAGACGGTGCGCCGGGCCGAGAGGTACCTGGCTGCCGGAGCCGACTGCATCTTCGTTCCCGGTGTCAGCGCTGCCGAGGAGATCGGCAGACTGACCGCCGCGATCGGCGCGCCGGTAAACGTCGTGGCCGGGCTGGTCGAGCCGCTGCTGGACGCTGCCACCCTGCGCTCGCTCGGCGTCGCCAGGATCAGCGTTGGCGGCACCCTCACTCGCGCCGTCCTCACCCTGGTCGAGCAGGCCGCTCGGGAGATGGCAGATCACGGCACATTCGGCTTCGCCCGGGGCGCGATCCCGTACGCCGAGCTGCAGCAGCGCTTCAGCCGCTGAGCTGACATACCAGGCACTGTAGGGGCGCAATGGGAATTGCTCCGCCCCCCATTTCAGCCAGACAGTTTTCGAGTCCAGAATGGGCTCAGAAAGGCTGGCTGTCATGGTGGAGTTTCTTCGGAAGGCGGATGGTCGGCAAGCAGGCGATGACCATCGAGATCCTCGGGGCGGCCCGGGAGGTAGTAAAAAGAAGTCCACACTTATTCAAAGGGTCCGGTCGGTGACGGACCGACCGATGGCGGCGGTCTGTCGGGCTCTGCAGGTGGCACGGGCCACGGGTTACCTTCGGCCCCGGCCGCGGAAGGGCGGCTTCTACGGGCGTGCCGAGGACACCGAGGTCCTCTACCAGATCCTCTCCGTGACGAAGACGCGAGCTTTGTACGGCTACCGGCGCACGTGTCGGCTCGTCAACCGCGAGCGGGAGGCCGGCGCGGAGACGCCCTACAACCGCAAGCGCATCCGGCGGATCATGCGGATCGCCGGCCTGATGCTTCCGGGGAAGAAGAGGCATCGTTTCGACCGGCCTCATACGGGGAAGGTCGAGATGCCCATCTCCAACCAGCGCTGGTGCTCCGACGGATTCAACATCCCTTGCTGGAACGGAGAGGTCGTCCAGGTCGCTTTCGCCGTGGACTGTCATGACCGCGAAGCTTTTGGACACGTGGCCCGCGCCCGGGATCTGCGCGGCGAGGACATCCGGCTCCTGCTCGATGAAGCCCTCTGGTCCTAATTCGGCGAACGCACGCTCACAGCTCCCGTCGAGATCCAGTGGCTCTCCGACAATGGCGGCCCCTACACCTCGACGGACACCGTCCTCTACGCCCAGACTCTCGGTTTCCGCCCGGTGACGACCCCGGCCTACAGCCCCGAGTCCAACGGCATGGCCGAGGCCTTCGTGAACACCGTCAACCGCGACTATGTCTACGGTGCCGACCTCTCGGACGGGGAAACGGTCATCCGGCAGCTTCCCGAATGGATCGACGACTACAACCGAATCGCCCCCCACTCCCCCCTCGGAATGCTTTCCCAAAAGGAGTTTCGTGCCCTCAATCCTCAGACTTCATGTGTCTAGAAAATCGGGGGGCAGAGCACTATGGGTTCGGCTTCCTTAACCGGTGCGCGTAAATCTTGAGATCTTTGACCGTATCAAACGCATCCGGGCAGAGGCGCGCGGCTTTCCGCGCGGCGGCAACGTCCTCCATCCCGGAGCGCCTCGCCTGCAGGTAGGCGCGCGCCACCGCCTCCCGCTCCTTTTTCCGCAGCCGCCGTACTTCGGATGCCGGCGGGCCAATCCGCCTCTGAGGGTTCTCTCGCGCATAAGTCAGCTTTTCGCGCTGCCAGGCTTCGGCGAGGACCTTTAAAGCGGTAGGGCCGCCGTAACTACCGAGCGACTGCGCGAGGATGGCGACGTCTCCCCTCACCGTACGACTCAGGCCGTCGAAGATCCGGGCGGCCGCGCAGACGTCGTCGATCATGAATCGCTCAGAGTTCGCGACCGTGCAAGAGCATCCGAACCGCTTCTCGCATAGCGGGCACAGATGCTCGTGGGAGTGTGGCCCGTGGACTTCCGATCCTGCTCCTCCGATCTTCATTTGACCCCTCCCCGTCCCTCTCGCGCCGAGAAAGATCGCCTGGACGGCGCGGGAAGCGTCTTTGTATGGCCGTAATGACCCACTCCACGGCTGGCGACGGCCAGATCAAAGTCTAAGGCTACCGGAGGTGACTTCCTCCCCGAAAACTGATCTACGCACGATCAGAGCTCCCGGGCTCTGAGCGCCAGCACGGGCCGCAATTCTTATTGCACCCATATACGCCGCTGGAGGAACCCCACTGGCTTCCCTGTTAACCGCTCTCAGCCGCTCTCGACAAGAACCACCATCAGAGAACGGATCGAGGACCCGAGGCGAGCTCTCACGCCGTGATGAGCGATATCAGTCCGCCCATTCCGACAGGAGTTGCCGCGGGGTCGACAAGGAAATCGTTTTGACTGATTGGGGTTTAGAGACGAAACCCCGCGAGGTCGTCGCGGGGTTCCCGTTAACCGCGAACCTGTTAGAGGTTCGCGGAGGAGAAGAGTGGCTCCGCAGGTAAGACTCGAACTTACAACCCTTCGGTTAACAGCCGAATGCTCTACCATTGAGCTACTGCGGAATGTGAAAGAGCCGGCAGTCGCTGCGCGCAAGGACCGCGCGAAGGCCGCGAATCGTACGGTCCGAAGCTCTCCGCGTCAAGGTGCCGCGATTCAGCGGGTTAACCTCGTTCCGTGATCTCCGCACGCGCCTCGCTGCCCATAGGGCGGTTCGCGCCCTCCCCCACCGGCCCGCTTCACCTCGGGAGCCTCGTCGCGGCCGTCGGCTCGTGGCTCTTCGCGCTCGTCGGTGGCGGCACGTGGCTCGTCCGGATGGAGGACCTCGACACGCCGAGGGTCGTCCCCGGCGCCGCCGACGACATTCTCCGGACGCTGGAGCGGTACGGCCTGACATGGGACGGGGAGGTCGTCTTTCAATCCCGGCGCCTCGCGCATTACGACGCGGCTCTGGAGATTCTTCTTGGAAAGAGGATGGCATACGCCTGCGCATGCTCGCGGGCGGATCTCGCGCGTGTCGCCTCGGCGCCCGCTCGCGGCGACGAGGGCGACGCCGCGGGCGCGGCGGTCTACCCCGGCACGTGTCGCTCGGGACTCGCGCCCGGTAAGACGGCGCGCGCCTTCCGCTTCCGCGTCCCCTCTGGTCTCTTCACTTTCGAAGATCTTCTCTTTGGTTCCCTTTCCCAGGACGTCGAGAGGGCCGTCGGCGACTTCGTCGTCAAACGCGCGGACGGCCCGTACGCCTATCAGCTCGCCGTCGTCGTGGACGACGCGGAGCAGGGCGTCACGCAGGTCGTCCGCGGCGCGGATCTCCTCGATTCGACCGCGCGGCAGATCGCCCTCCAGCGCGCGCTCGGCCTCCCGACGCCGGTGTATGCGCATCTTCCACTCGTCCTCGCGCCGGACGGGTCGAAGCTGGGAAAACGCGACGGCGCGCTCCCTCTCGCGACGCTCGACGAGGGGCGCGTCCGCGCGACGCTCGCCCTCGCGCTTCGGGTCCTCGGGCAGGAGACCGCAGAGGGGCCGCCGCCGGAGATGCTCGACGAGGCCCTCCGACACTTCTCGCCGCGCGAGGTGCCGCCGTTTCCTTACCGCCTGTCGGGGCCGGTCTGAAGAGCGAAGACGTCGATCGAGGTCCCCGCCCGAAAGAGAAGTCGCGCACCCGCGCTCCGTGCGGCCGCGACGGCCTCCGTTGCGTGCGGCACGCCTCCCGGATCGAGGGCCGATCCGGGGCCGACGAGAAGGAACTGGCGCGAGACGGCCAGAAGCGGCCGCCCCTCCAGCGAGCCGCCGCGCAGGAGATCGGTGGAGCCGGGAATCCGCACCTCCGGCTCGTCGCCGCCGAAGTAGGCGACGGCGAGATCGCCGCCGCGAAGGCCGCGCTCTTGAAGCTCATGGTCGAGCCGGATCAGGTCCTGCCCCCAGTCGAGGTTGGAATCGGCGAGCGCGGGCCGGGGGAAGAGCCGTGAGGCTATTCCTTCCCTTCCGATCGTCCGGCCGAGGGCGAGCGGCGCGAGGGCCAGGGCGGCGGTCACGAGAAGAGCGCGCGTCCCGACCCGGGCCGCGATCGTCGCCGCCGCTCCGGCCGAGGCGAGCGCCGCAGGAAGGAGAACGTGCCGGACACCGATCCGGGGACCGGGGAGCGAGAGAACGAGGAGCACCGCGGCAGAGACGAAAAGCCGCCGCGCCCGCGGAGGCGCGCCCCGGCGCAACGAGAGAACGGCTCCGACGAAGACGAGGAGAACCCAGACCGCCGGCGCCGTGACGAGGAGCGCGACGACGTGGTACGTGAAGGGCGGATGGCTCGTCGTCTCGCCGAGGAAGAAGGTCGGCCGCCCCGCCTCCGCCTGCCGGAGGTCCACCAGAAGTCCCGCCGCGTACCGGGCGGCGCCCGCGTCGACGCGCCCGATCGTCTGGACTCGCTCCCGGTCCTCGGGGGAGAGACGGTAGATCCGGGTCAGGAGCGACAGGTTCTCCGCGGCCGACGGAGGACTCCAGAGTCTCAGAAGCAGAACGGTCGCGAGAAGGGCGGCGAGAGGCACGCCGAGGGCGACAAGGATGCGCCTGCGGAGGTCTCCGCTCCCCGTCCGGGCCCCCGCGAGCAGAAGGAGCGCCGCCACCGGCAGGAGAAGCAGGCCGGTGAACTTCATCAGCGAGGCGAGGGCGAGAAGGAGCGCCGCGAGGAGGGCGCGCGGAGCCGAAGGCTTCTCCAGATGCTCGAGCAGCGTCGCCACGGCCGCCATGCCGAGGGCCGCGAAGGGGACGTCGGTCGTCGCCAGATGGCCGTGCGGGAAGAAGGCCGCCTGCCCCGCGACGAGCGCGGCGGCGAGAAGCCCGGCCCCCCCTCCCCCGGCCGCCGCGTAGGCCGCAACGATCAGAAGAACGAAGAAGCCGATCGTGACGCCGCGCGCCGGAAGGAGAACGGCGTCGGCGGAGATCCCGCCCCGATTCCGGAAGAGAACGTCCTGACAGCTCCGGTAAAAGGCCCGGAAAGAGACCGGGCCGTCCCGCGCTCCCGCGAGCCCCGCCGCCCGCCCGAAGAACTCCTTGGCGAGCGGCGGATGCTCGAGGTTCAGGCTCCACCCGCCATGGACGGCCTCGGCGAGGCCGGCCGCGATGTGCACCGGCTCGTCCGCCGTGGCCGAGTCGGTACGGGCATCCACGATCGACAGGACGACGACGAGAGCAAGGAGCGAAACGAGCCCGACGCGCGCAAGCCGGCCGGAGATCACCCGGCTTCTCCGAACGGCTCGGCGACGGACTCGGCGAGGACGGGGACGAGGAGCGCCACGACGAGGAACGCGATCCGGTCCCACGTCCACGTGACGAGCCAGGCGGGGTCGAGCTTCGTGAAGGCGAAGGCGGCGAGGAGAAGCCCGCTGAAGGCCGCCGTGCCGAGAAGGACTCCCTTGCGCCGCCGCCGGACTCCGGGCGCGGCGGCGAGGAGAACGGCGCCGCCGAGAATCCACCCGAGGTTCGGCAGGAGCGCGAGCGAAACGAACGCCTTCGCGGCGGTGGCGAGCGTCCCGAGCGAGAAGGCCGAGAGCAGATAGTCCGCCCGCGCCATCCCCGGGCCCTTCATCGCGAGAAAGAGGAGCCATGGAGAGAGACCGAAGAGGAGAGACGCGAGTGCGACGAGGAGACCTTCCCGCCGCCGCCCGGCCAGAAGGAGCCCCGCCGCGAAGATCGCCGCCGCGACGGTTCCTTCCTGTTTCGTCCAGCACGCCAGCACGAGAAAGAGCGCAAGGGTGACGGGCGCCCGCCGGGAGCTGTCGAGACGCTGCAGCTCCCCGAGGGCACCGAGGAGGAGAACGGCGAGAAGCGCCTCGGCGTAGCCGGGATAGACGCGCCAGTACGGAAGGAGCGCGGCCACCGCGGCAGCGGCCGCTTTCGCCCACGGGGGCCCCGCGGTCGCCCGCGCGGCAAGGAGCGCGGCTGCGAGAGCGAGAAGAGGCCAGAGGAGACCGGCCGCGAGATCGTCGTACCGCCCCGTCAGAGCCCGGGAAGTCAGCGCGAGCAACGCCGGCCAGAGGGGCGGGTATTCCGGATGGGAGAAGGCCCCCACCGGATCGACGCGGAAGAGGGCCGTGAGATCGCCGGAGCGCGACAGCGCACGGGCCTTCAGCCCCCAGATCGCAACGTAGTCACCCGAGTTGAGCGGCTGCCTCACCGCGACGATCCCCGCCAGAAAGACTCCCCACCCGGCGGCCATCACCAGAATCACCGTCGCGACGGCGCCGGCTCGTCCGGCGCGGGTCACGGCGCCTCCCGGGGAAGCGGACGGAACCGGAAGCGGGCGTCCGGGATCTCCGCGCGTTCGAGGACGACGCGCCGCGGCGCGAGGACGAGGCCCGCCACGCGCCGGCGGGTCTCCGCGCCGTCATCGGAAACCGCCGGTGGAAGAGTCAGGAGGACGTCGACGCCGAGGGGCCATCGCGCGTCGGCGGCCGCGACCGTTACCGCGAACTCCGTGTCGCCCCGGAAATAGGGCGCGTTGAGGAGCCGGCTCCGGTATCCCGCGCGCCAGAACTTTCCGGCGAGGGAAAACGACACCGAAAGCGGGGCGTCGGGTTGTGCGCGGAGGAGGAGGGCCAGGAGCCCCGCGGCCGCCAGCCCCGCGGCCAGCAGCTTCCGTGCTCTTCCCGAAAGTCGAGCCGGGCTCACGAGCGCCGGCCGAAGGCCTTTCGAAGCTCCCGGATCGTGGCGTCGAGCTGTTCGACCGGCTCGTGGAAGAGGAGCTTCCGGACCGAGCCCATCTCCCGCTCGAACTGGATGAGCGCCTCCTCGCCCTCCGGGTTTCCGGCCTGGATCATCCGGGTCAGCTCGGATTCCTGATCGAGGATCGGCCCGATCAGCTCCACGAGGCGCCGGAACGACGTCGAGGCGCGGCCGTGGAGAGCGTCCGGGGCGACCTCCATCGCGGCCAGCGCCGCGGCGGCCCCGAGGGCGAGGGCGTGAGTCAGCCCCATCGTCCGCGCGATCCAGGGGTCGTGCTCGGCGACGGGCATCGTCGCGATCCGGAGCCCCGACCCGTCGAAGA
The DNA here is from genome assembly GCA_963779415.1 of uncultured Acidobacteriota bacterium. Lineage (GTDB taxonomy): Bacteria > Acidobacteriota > Thermoanaerobaculia > UBA5066 > UBA5066 > DAOMFB01. The sequence continues at coordinate 36,429 of CAVZYA010000002.1, forward strand.
GGGACCTCGTCCGGCGCGCCGCCTTCGCGTCGCCGCAGTCGCAGACGATCAGGTCGTGCCCGCGAAAGCTCCGGATGGACGGTCCGAACATCGGATGGACCGAGGCGACCGAGATGCCCCGAAGACGCGCCGCCTCGAGGAGCGGGAGGAGCGGCGCCTTGACCGACGCGATGTCGAAGACGAGGCCCCGCGGCTTTTCGGCGACGACGGCGGCGAACGCCTCGGCGGAGCGGGAGAGCGTGGCGGCCACGACGACGACGTCCGCCGAGGCGGCTTCGGAAAGAGGCGCCGAGCGGAAGCCCGGCACGGCCCCCTGCGGGTCGAAGATCGCGACGCGAAAACCGTTCCGGCGCAGCTGCCTCGCGAAAAGCCGCCCCATCCGCCCGGCCCCGCCGACGAGAAGAACGTTCTTCTTCTTCATCGCTTCACCTTGATGAATCTCTTTCCCATTCGAAGGAAAATACCGTCGCCGGGGCCGACGCGAATCCGGCCCGCCGGAGAGTCCACCTTCGACCAGGTCCGGCCGTCCTCCGAGGTCGCCACGGCCCCTTCCCGCACCTTCTGCCGCGCCACGTTCTTGCTCGGCGCGAGGCCCGCCTCGACGAGGATCTCCGCGATGCCGCACTCGGCACCGCTCTTCGCTCCGGAGAGGACGAATTCCTCCGCGACGACCGCTCCCGAGGCGCCCGCGAACCGGCGCGCGAATTCCTCCTCCGCGCGTCGAGCCGCCTCGTCGCCGTGGAAGTCCGTCACGAGCCTCCGCGCGAGATCCATCTTCACCCTCTTCGGGTGTGCCTTTCCTTCGGCCACCTCGGCCCTCAGCGCGTCGATCTCGGCCGGGCGGAGGTCGGTCAGGAGAGTCCAGTAGCTCCACATCGCCACGTCCGAGACCGACATCACCTTCCCGTAGATCTCGTCCGGGGGCTCGGCGATCCCGATCTGGTTGCCCAGCGACTTCGACATCTTCTCCACGCCGTCGAGTCCCACGAGGAGCGGGAGCGTCATGACGACTTGCGGCTCCTGCCCCCACTCGCGCATCAGGTCGCGGCCGACGAGGAGATTGAAGAGCTGGTCGGTTCCCCCCAGCTCCACGTCGCACGAGAGTGCGACCGAGTCGTACCCCTGGCAGAGGGGGTAGAGCAGCTCGTGGACGGCGATCGGCTTCTGCGCCGCGAAGCGCTTGGCGAAGTCGTCCCTCTCGAGAAGCCGCGCCACCGTGTACTTCGCGGCGAGGCGGATCATTCCGTCCGCGCCGAGGGCCCCGAGCCAGCGCGAGTTGAAGTCGACGATCGTCGACTTCGGGTCGAGGATCCTGAAGACCTGCGCCTTGTACGTCTCCGCGTTCGCCAGGACCTCGTCCCGCGTCAGCTGCGGGCGCGTCGCCCTCTTCCCGGTCGGGTCGCCGATCATCCCGGTGAAGTCCCCGATCAGGAAGACGACCTCGTGTCCCAGCTCCTGGAAGTGGCGCATCTTCCGGAAGACGACCGTGTGCCCGAGGTGGAGGTCGGGAGCCGACGGGTCGAACCCGACCTTCACGCGGAGGGGCTTCCCCGTCTTCTCCGACCGGGCCAGCTTCTTTTCCAGCTCATCGCGCTGGACGCAGCTCTCGATCCCTTTCAGGAGGAGATCGAGCTGCTCGGCGACGGGAGGAAAGGCCGGCATCCTCCGGATTGTAGGAGAGCCTTCCCCCGGAGCCTCAGGAAGAGAGCAGCCTCTCCAGCCGCGCGAAGAGGAACTCCATCGCGGCGGCGTTTTCGCCCCCTTCGGGGATGATCAGGTCGGCCCAGCGCTTCGACGGCTCGACGAACTCGAGATGCATCGGGCGGACGGAGGTGGTGTACTGCTCGACGACGCTCTCCAGCGTCCTCCCCCGCTCGGCGATGTCGCGCCGGATCCGCCGGATGAGGCGGACGTCCGCGTCCGTGTCGACGAAGATTTTCACGTCGAAAAGCCTCCGAAGCTCCGGCTCGGCGAAGATGAGGATCCCTTCCACGAGGACGATCCGCTTCGGAAGGACGCGCCGCGTCCGGGGAGTCCGGCGGTGGACCCGGAAGTCGTAGATCGGCGCCTCGATGGCCAGCCCCTGCTTGAGCGCCTGGAGGTGCCGGACGAGAAGCCCGGTCTCGAGCGAGTCGGGATGGTCGAAGTTCTTCCGGTCGAGGACGTCCTTAGGCAGGTCCGACCAGTCGCGGTAGTAGGCGTCGTGGAAGAGGACGGAAATCCGGTCGTCGCCGACGCGCCGGAGGATGGCGTTCGCGACGGTCGTCTTTCCGGACCCCGTCCCCCCCGCGACGCCGATGACGAAGGGAGCAGGCTCTCCCTCCGGACTACTTGAAGGCATCCAGCATCTCCTTCGCCACGGCGGCGTCGGAGCCCTTCGGGTCGAGCCTCAAGTACTCCGTCAGGTGCTGCTTCATGTCGGGAATCTTGTTCAGATTCACGCAGGTCATCCCGAGGAGGAAATGCGCCCTGGCGTAATCGGGCTTCACCTCGAGGACCTTCCGGAGGATCGGCTCGGCCCCCTTGAAGTCGTTCTTGTTGTAGAGGTCGACCGCCTGGTTGTAGAGGATGTCGGGGTTGTCCGGATTCGCCGCGGCGTACTTCTTCTCGTACTCGGCCGCCTTCGCCTTGTCCCCCTTCGTCCGGTACGCCTCGACGAGAAGGCCGTCGAGGTCCGTCTGCTCGGGATCGAGCGAGAGCGCCTTCTCGCCGTATGCGATCGCCTTGTCCCACTCCTTCGACAGACGGGCGATCTTGGCGGCGAGGGCCCATCCGCCGGCCTTCTCCGGACCGAGCTTCGTCGCTTCCTCGGCCAGGGCGAGAGCGCCGGGGAGCTCCTTGGCGTGGAACTTTTCCACGGCTCCGTTGAAGGCCTCCACGTACGGGTCCTTCCTGATTTCCGCCTTGCCGGTCGCGACGGCCTGCTCGGCCGTGTAGAGGACCGTCGAGAACTCCTCCGTCGAGCCGACGCCGACCTTCTTCGTCATCTCCCACGTGACGTGGCCCTGCTTCTCGAACTTGTAGGTGTAGGGGGGGACCGCATTGCCGAGGATCGACCCCCACTTCCCGTTCTTGTCGGTCACGAGCTCGAGCTTGAACCGTGTGAGGGCCGTCGTCGTGATGGTGATCCTCACCCCTTCGAGCGGGACTCCCTTGGCGTCCTTGACGATGCCCTGGACCCGGGCCTGCTGCGCCGAAGCCCCGCCGGCGAAGACGAGGGCCGCCGCGACGAGGAGCGCCCACGCGAGATGAGAGCGGCGAGTGCGCATGGAATCCTCCGGCGAGCGCGGCCGGCACCGCGTCCTGCCGCGGTTACTCTACCCCCGCAACCCGGCTCGTCCGATCCTGCGCGTGCATCAGGGAGCCCCCCCGGCGGGCCCGGATCAGTTCCGGCGGACGAGCGGGCGACCTTTCGCGTCCTTCATCGATCCGGTGGCGATGAGGATGATGTCGACGATCCACCAGATGAGGCACCCGCCGAGCGTGAAAAGCTTCAGGAGGCCGAGGCCGACGTATCCCATGTAGAAGCGGTCCACGCCGAACTTTCCGAGGAAGATCGAGAAGAGCAGCGTCGTGAGCCAGTCCTTCGGCTCCCCGGAACCGGCCGGCGCCGGGGCCGTCGGAGGGGCCGGCTGCACCGGCAACGCCGCAACCTCGGCGATCGTCTCCTTCAGTTCGCCCCGCTCGCCGAGAGGCATCCAGCTCGCCTCGCCCGACCGGAACGAGAGACTCTGGGCGCCGACGCGTCCCTCCCGGATCCACTGTCTGAGGACGGCCTCCTCGACCGGTCCGTACTGCTGGCCATTTGCGCCGATGACGTAGTACATGGCGACGCCTCTTTCTCCCCTCCGATACGGAAAACGCCGGGGGGAGGTTCCCGTGGAGCTGTCCAGCCATCCTAACCGACAGGGTAGAGCGCTGGTATGTTGTATGGGGGGGTCATGGCCGTCCGTACGTCGCCCGAAGCCCGCCGGAAGGCGCTGCTCGCCGCCGAGCGGCCGACCGAGGAGCTGACGCTTCACGGTCGGCACCGGATCGCCTTCGGCTTCCCGAACGCGTACGAGATCGGGATGTCGAGCCTCGGCTTCCAGTGGGTCTACCGGCTCTTCAACCGCGAGGAGACGTGGCGTGCGAGCGCTTCTTCGTCGAGGAGGAGCTGGACCCTCGGGGCGTCCGGACGCTGGAGAGCGGAACTCCTGTCGGCCGGTTCCCGCTCGTCGCCCTTTCCGTCTCGTGGGAGATGGACTACGCGAATCTCCTCCGCTTCCTCCCCGCCGCCCGGATCCCGCTCGAACGGGAGGAGCGCGGTGAAGGGGACCCGATCGTCCTCGTCGGCGGCGACGCCGCGCGGATCAATCCCGCCCCCCTGACGCCGTGGGTCGACGTCTTCGCGATGGGGGACGGCGAGAAGCTCGTCCCCGAGATCGCCGACGTCCTCCGGAGGGATCTATCCCGCGAGGCGACGCTCGCGGCGCTTTCGGAGGTCAGGGGCCTCTACGTGCCGGCCCTCCACGGGCCCGGAGGAGAGACCGCCGGGGAGGGGCGGATCGTCGTCCAGCAGTTCAAGGCCGCCGAAGGAGCGGACCGGGAGCCACCGCACACGACGCTCCTGACCCCCCACACGGAGCTTTCCGACAAGCTCCTCGTCGAAGTGGCGCGCGGCTGCTCGGAGATGTGCCGCTTCTGCTGGGCCGCCTACGCCATGGCGCCGCAGGTCCGGATCCCGGCGGAACGCATCCTTTCCGTGGCGACGCGCTGCCGGCCGCTCACCTCCCGGATCGGCCTCATCGCCACCGCGGTGGCCGACCACCCCGAGATCCTCCCGATCCTCCGCGGCCTTTCGGATCTCGGCTATCACATCGCCCTCTCCTCCGTGAAGATCGACGCGATCTCGGAGGAGATCCTCGCGATCCTGACGCGCCAGGGAGAGCGGGCGCTCGCGATCGCCCCCGAGGCGGGGAACGAGCGTCTCCGGCGGGCGATCAACAAGAAGGTCTCCGACGAGATGCTGCGCGAGAAGGCGCATCTCATCGCCGCCTCCGGGATCACGCAGCTGAAGCTCTACCTCCAGATCGGGCTCCCCGGGGAGACGGACGAGGACGTCGCCGACCTCGTCCGCCTCGTGGACGACCTGCGCCGGATCTTTCTCGCCGAGGGACGAAAGCGCGGGCGGGTCGGGACGCTCGTCCCGACCGTGAACGCCTTCATCCCGAAGCCGCACACCCCCTTCGAGAACGAGGTTCTGGACGATCCCGAGAGCCTCGCGAAGAAGCTCGCTCTCCTCGGCGACGCCTTCCGGGCGATGCCGAACGTCGTCTTTCGCGGGATGCCGGTCGTCGAGGCGGTCTGGGAGGCCTACCTCGCGAAGATGGGCTTCGAGTCGGGGCCGATCCTCCGCGAGGCCGCCGCGGGGACGCCGATCCGCCGGATCGTGAAGGAGCACCGCGAGACGATCCTCTCCGTCATCCGCCCCCCCGGCGCCTCCGCGGCCGGCTCTCTCCTGGCGCGGGGCGTCTTCGACCCCCACGCGCGCGCCGCCTCCCCGTGGGGGTTCATCTCGAAGTCGTGAGACGGCTCTTCCCGGTTCCCGTCCTCCTTGTCCTTCTTCTCTTCGCGTGCGAGACGCCCTCGGACGAAGAAGTCCTCCGGCAGACCTTCGCGGTGCCGCGCGTGGCGCGGCTCGTCTCGATCGAGGCGCAGCCGAAGAGCACCGGCGCCGACGGGCGCGAAGGGCTCACGATCGACGCCGTCTTCGGCTTCGGCCCCGACGAGCTGGAGGCCTACCGGGTCCGGCTGGAGAACGACCCGACGTGGCGCCCGCTCCCCCCTCCGGAAGAGCTCCTGGCCCGGCTTCCCGGCGGGGCGCACCCTCCCTTCGGCGCGGTGAGAGGCGCCTGGGCCTGCCGGACGGCGGGCGACGACCTGATGCGCGCGCGAAAGAGCGACTGCGCGGAGCGGACGGGAAAGCTCAAAGACGCGATGATCGCCGTCCTCGATCTCGACCGGCGGACGCTTCGCGTCCACGTCAGGACGGAATACTGACGCGCACCCTCATCCCTGCGCGGCGCTGAAGAACGTCTCGGCGCCCGCCTTGAGGAGCGCGCCGACGGAGTGAAGAAGGATCCGGTGCCCTTTCCCGACGAGGACCTTCGCCCGCTCGCCGGTCGGCGCGACCGTCCCGACGAGGCGCCCGGCCGCCAGCGCCGCCTTGGTGATCCGGTCGATCGCCTCCTCCACCTCCGGATGTCCCGGTCCGTCCGCAAAGCCCATCGCCATCGAGAGATCGCGCGGGCCGATGATGAATCCGTCGACCCCGGGGACTCTCGCCAGCTCCGCGACATGCTCCATCGCCTCGACCGTCTCGATCTGCGGCAGGACGAGGGTCTCCGCGTTCGCCCTCGGAACCCAGGCGTCCTGCGCCTCGCCGCCGAGGAACCACCGGTTCGCCCGGACCGGCGCGATGCCCCGCTCCCCCTCGGGCGGGTATTTCACGGCGGAGACGAGGCGCCGGGCCTCCTCCACCGTCCGGACTCCGGGAAGCATCACTCCCTGCATCCCGGCGTCGAGGTACTGGAGGATCAGCTTCGGGTCGAGGCCACGCGGCCGGACGAGGGGCGCCATCCCGACGATCTCGCAGGCGCGGACGAACGCCTCGGCCTCGCGCGGCCCGGCCGGGCCGTGCTCCGTGTCGAGGATGAAGAGGTCGAACCCGAGGAGGCCCACCATCTCGACGAGAGAGCCGTCCGTGTCGGGCGAGAGGAGGCCGAAGAGGGCGTTTCCGTCTGCGAAGCGCTGGCGGAGGGTGGGGCGTGTCATCCCTCCATTCTCAACCCAGCCGCCTGCCGAGCCGCCACGAGCCCCACCCGAGGAGGAAACCGGCGTAACCGTCCACGGCGTAGTGCCACCCCGTCATGAGGGAACCGAAAAACGTCAGAACGGAGCAGACGCCGAAGAGGAGCGACAGACGCGGAAGCCGCTTCCGGGCGGCGAATGCGAGGAAGACCTGTGCAGCGACGTGGAGACTCGGCATGGCGGCGATGCCGAAGACGGCGTTGAGCGAAGTCCCGGGCTTCATCCCCGACGTGACGACGCGGTACTGCGCGATCAGGAGGCGCTGCGTCTCGGTCTGGAGCGGCAGATGGGCCCGAACGGCCGCGTAGTCGTCGGGAAAGACGTAGCAGGGCCCCAGCGACGGGAGCGCGACGTAGAGCCACGAGGCGGCGATCCAGAGGAGAGCGAAGCCCGCGGCGAAGCGGGCCCGCTCCCGAGGGTCGAGGGCCGAGGCGAGGAGGGCGAAGCCGAATCCCATCGAGAAGACGAAGCCGGCGTAGTAGACGTCGATGCCCCGAAGGAGCGCGGGGTACGGGAAGAGCTCGATCAGAAACCGGTTCGGGTTGATTCCGAGATGGAGCTTCATGTCCAGTGCCGCGAGGAGCGGATCGGTCACCCAGCGGTTCAGATGGGGGACGAAGACCTTCAGCCACGAGTAGCTCCACGTCATGAGGCCGAGGACGACGAACATCCGCGCGAGGTCGAGAAGGCTCGCCGGACGGAGAAGGAGCCGCAGGTAGAGCCGGGCGCGCGCCGTGCCGTCCCGGGCGGCGACCGCGATCGCATGGAGAGCCGCCCCCGCGGCGACGAGGCCGAGGCCGAGCAGGAACGTCGAGGGCTGTGCCTCGAGAAGCGACCGGACCGGAAGGCCGACGCGTCTCGAAAGGAGGGTCGCGACGAGAAGCGTGTTCGCGAGGACGAGGATCTCGTAAGGGCGAACGCGCCTCACGCCTTCCGCCTCCGGGCCGCGGCGACGAAACGCTCCGCGGCCGCCTCCACCTCTTCCGCCGTCGTGAATCGGCCGAGGCCGAATCGGATCGAGGAGGCCGCCTCCTCCGCGCTCCGACCGATGCCGCGAAGGACGTGGCTCGGCTCCGGCGACGCGGAGGTGCAGGCCGAGCCCGCCGAGACGGCGACGTCGCGGACGTCCATCATCAGGTCGTCGGCCCGGAGGCCCGCAAAACCGACGTTCAGGTTGCCGGCGAGGCGCTCCGTCGGATGCCCGTTCACAAACGCGCCGGGGACATCCGAGAGGAGCCGTGCCTCGAGCCGGTCGCGAAGGAGGCGGACGCGGGCCTGCTCTTCCTCCCGCTCCTCGAGGGCGAGTCGCGTCGCCGCGCCGAGGCCGACGACGGCGGGAACGTCGAGCGTCCCGGGGCGGAGCCCCTTTTCGTGCCCGCCGCCGAAGAGGACCGGCTCGAGCCGCACTCCCGGGTTTCGGGCGCGGACGAAAAGCGCTCCGGCCCCTTTCGGCCCGCAGATCTTGTGGCCCGAGAGGGAGAGGAGGTCGACCCCCGCCTCGTGGATGGCGATCGGGACCTTTCCGAAGGCCTGTGCCGCGTCGGTGTGGAAGAGGACTCCCCGCTCCCGGCAGACCTTTCCGATCTCGCGTAGCGAATTGAGCGTTCCGATCTCGTTGTTCGCCGCCGAGAGGGAGACGAGGATCGTCCGCTCCGTCAGCGCCGCGGCGACGGAGGACGGAGCCGTGGCTCCGAACGGGTCCGGCGAAAGATACGTGACGCGAAAGCCTTCCTCCGCAAGCGCGCGGCAGGGGTCGAGGACCGCCCGGTGCTCGATCGACGAGGTGACGACGTGGTCCCCGCGCGTCCGGCCGGCGCGCGCGGCGCCGAGGAGGGCGAGGTTGTTCGACTCGGTCGCTCCCGACGTGAAGACGATCTCGCGCGGCTCGGCCCCGAGGGCTTCCGCCACCGCCTCGCGGGCGATCGTGACGGCGGCTTCCGCGCGGAGGCCGAAAGCGTGCGTCCGAGAGGCCGCGTTCCCGAAGTGCTCCGAGAAGAAGGGGAGCATGGCGGTGAGGACACGCGGGTCGACCGGCGTCGTGGCGTGGTAGTCGAGATAGATCGGGAACTTCAGGGCCATCCGCCGTTTCACCCCCCCGGGGGTTTCATCGTGGCGGGACTCCGGTCAGAATTCAAGGACGCCATGCGCCACGTCCTCGTCGCCACCACCCGGAGACACCAGCTCGCCGACGAGCTGCGCGACGTCGCCGACGGCCGGACGACCTTCGTCTCCGTCCACGGGGTCGAAGCGACGCTCGAGCGGATCGCCCGGTCGGCCCGCCTCGACGCCGTCGTCACCGACGATCCCGGGGTCTACGCGGCGATCCGGAGCGAGATCCCGGGGAACATCCCCCTCCACCTCGTCGCCGACGACGAAGGCCCGCACGCCGTCCTCGAGGCGCTCGACGGCGACGTCATGGCATAGGGCAGCGGTACGATTCAGAACGAAAGTATGAACGAACCCGAAGACCCGACCTTCGCTCCCGCCGACACCTCCCCCGAGGCGCGGGAGGTGCAGTTCGAGATCTACCGAAAGATGGGGACCTCGGGCCGCTTCCGCGCGGGGCTCGACCTCTGCGAGGAGGTCCGAACAGGTCTCTTGGCGGCCGTCCGCGCAAGGCACCCGGAATACGACGACGAAACGCTCCGGCTTGCGACGGTACGGCTCCTCCTCGGAGAGGAGCTGTTCCGCGAGGTCTTTCCCGGCATCGAGGTCAGACCCTGACATTCGAAGAATTCCTTCGGCTCGTCACGGGACGTCTCGAGACCTGTGGCATTCCCTACATGGTCAGCGGCGGCGTGGCGACACTGGCCCATGGCGAGCCACGGTTCACGGCAGATGCCGACATCGTCATCGCCCCCTCTCCGGAGCAGATCGAACGCTTCGTCGGCCTCTTTAAGGAGTCCGAGACCTACCTGAGTCGCGAGGCTGTCGCCGAGGCCCTCCGAGAGCGAACGATGTTCAACATCATCGACTCCCGCTCCGGCTGGAAGGCCGATCTGGTATTCCTGAAGGGCACCCCTTTCAGCCGGACGGAATTCGACCGGCGTCGATCCATCGAAGCTCTCGGCGTCCGTGTCACCGGTGTTTCCCCGGAGGACCTCGTTCTGAGCAAGCTCTCCTGGGGAAAGAAATCCGCTTCCGAGAAGCAGCTCCGCGACGTCGCCGGAATCCTTCGGATCCAGCGCGACGCGCTCGACCTCGACTATCTCCGCCGTTGGGCAAAGGAGCTGGGCGTCGAAGAGATCCTCGAGGAGCTGCTTAGAGAGACGGGCTCCTGACCCCGGCCCTCGACGTCAGCGGGGGGCCTCCTCCAGCTGTCCCCGCTTGTACTCGCTCCGCATCTCGGACTGGAGCCGGCCGAGGCGGTAAGTGCCCCGGTTGACGAAGCGCCCCCAGACCGCGAGCGACGGGTGGACGGTCTCGATCTGCCTCCAGATCTCCTGGACGAGGACCCGGTAGTCGGGGTGCCCCTGCGGCATCGAGCGCAGCTCGCAGAAGTGAATCGCCTCGCGGAGGTTCATCCGGACGGCCCAGCGCGTCCGGAAGGCGAAGGGGACGACGTACTGGGCTTCCCATGGGAACTCCCCCCGCAGCTTCTCGTGGAGGCTCGCAGCTTCTTCCATGCAGGCGTCAAAGAGCGGGCGGCCGCCGATCTGGTCGATCTCGGTCGGGACGTCCCAGCCGTGCGCCGTCGTGAAGAGCTGCCGCTCCTGCGAGAGGATCCGGTGCCGGTGAAGGTCCCGGTAGATGCCGAAGTTCCCGAGGAGATCGAAGGTGTAGTCGACCGCCTCCAGCGCCCGCGGCGGCTTGTCGCGCCGGTGACGGCGGAGGGTGGCCAGCTCCTCCATCCGGGCGGCGCGCTCCGCGGGGGGCATCGCGGCCACCCGCGAGCGGAGGAGCGCGAGCGGCGCCTCGGCGTGGGAGTAGAGAAGCGCGGCAAGGACCTTCTCTTCGGCGTCGGGGTCGTAGTCGAGGAGCTGAACCCGCTCTCGCGGAGTCGGCTCGGGGAGAGCGGATCCCGGGACCGACCGGGCCATCGCTCCGGTTCGCTCCCTTAGCGCCTCGAGGTAGTCGCTCCGCCCGGCGCGCTTCACGAAGGCCGGGATCAGCTCGTCCAGCTCCGATTTCAACGCGCCCCCGAGGAGGTTCAGCTCCCCGAGCGGGTGCGAGAGGAGGCGGTCGATCAGGTGCTCGTACGCCTGCCCGGAAGCGAAGACGCCGACGTTCGTCCGGGTGGCGCCCGGAAGGTAGCCGCGCATGACGTCGCAGGCGTGGGCACGGACCGTGGCGTCGTAGGCCCGCTTCGCCATCTTCAGGAGATCCTCGTCCCGGGTGACCTCGGCCCATGCCAGCGGTTCCCCGCTCCTCGGGTGCCGGACCTCGACCTCCTCGATCGGAAGAAGCTTCCGGATTCCCTCGAGCATCGGCTCGATCTGGGCGGCGTACGCCGAGAAGAGGCCGTCCATCAACGTCAGGAACGGATTGCGGTGCGGGGAGGCGCAGAGCCGCTCCTCGGGATGGAAGAGCCAGCTTCCCTCGGCGTCCTTCCGGTCGAAGCGGACGTAGCGCGTCGACTTCTCGAGAAAGGCGATCCCGACCCGGCTGTCCTCGATCGCCTTGGCCGCCACGTTCGAGATCCCCTCGAGCGCCATGTGGGCGCCGCCGAGCTGCGCCACGGAGTCGTCGCCGTAGCCGACGAGGACGCGGTCGTAGAACTCGCGCGCCTTCCGGAGCGCGGAACGGCTCTCCGGCGTCCCGGGCCCTCCGGAGAGGAGCCCGGCCGCCAGCCCATCGCCGCCGCGAAACTCGTCGAGGAAGATGCGCCGAAGGCTCTTCGTCGTCCGGCTGTAGCGCGAGAAGAGCGCGCCGGCCACTTCCTGCGGGAGCTTGAGCCCGAAGACGTCGCGGTCGGTATTGGTGAAGTAGGGAGAGAGAGCGCGCCGCTCGGTCTCGAAAAAAGCCTCGGCCATTTCCCGTGATCTTATCCGCTACTTCGCTAGGATCCGTACGGCGAGGACCGGAGCGTAGACGCCGCCGGGCGGGACGGGGCCCGGCTCGGCGAAGAGAACCGCGTAGTACGACCCCGGGCCGTGGTCGAGCGGGATCCGGGCCTCGATCCGCCCCCCGGAAGTCGCGAAGTCCCCGACGCCTCCGTTCGTATAGTGCAGCCCTCCCTTGAGGATCGGGAGGAGCCGCCGGATCGGAGGGGGAAGACCATAGGACCCCCGGCGATTGACCTCCTCCCGCGTCAGCGGAACCGGCTCCGGGTCGTGAGCAACTTCGATCGACCCCGCCGACCATTCGGCGGGAAGCTGCACCCGGATCGAAGCGGCCGAGCTTGCGGGGACGGGCCCCGCGGGGATCTCTACCCACTCGGCCGCGCGGCGGACGAACTCCTCCGTCATCCGGAACTCGCCCCCATTCCACGCGACCCCGATCCCGACGTGCGTCCACCTCGGGTCGAGGATCGCCCGGCGATGTCCGTCCTCCGGCGGCTTCTCCGACATCATCCGTTCCTGCGACTCCAGAAGGAGCTTCGCGATCTCCTCCTCCCGGACGACCCATCCCGTCCGAGTCACCGAGGCGGCGTTTTCGCCGTGGTAGTCGACGCCCCCGGCGAGAGCCCATCGGAGGTACGGGGGGCGGCCCGCGAGGTCCCAGTGCCCCAGGAAGCGTCCTTGCGCGGCTTCGAGGCAGAACTCGTCTCCCACCTTCGCCGCGAGAAGGTCGTACCCCAGCCGGGGAAGGCCGCGGGCCTCGCGATCCGCGTTGAGACGGCGGAAGAGCTTTCTCTTGGCTGCCGCGGCCCGCTCGACGTACGCGATCTCGTCCCGGTCGGGACCGAGCCGCCGGAATCCGGACGGAACCGCCGGCGATCTCCCCGGCGCCCCGCCACATCCCGCGGCGAGGAGGGCCACGATGCCGGCCACGGCTTCGCGTTGAGGCTTCCGCATCACTTCCCGGGACTCTCCGCCCCGTAGAATCACGCCGCTCGTCCCTCCGCCGCAAGCGCGGGAAGAAGAGCCGAAGCCGGAAGAAGGAGACGCCATGTACGCGATCGAAAGCCTTCATGCCAGGGAAATCCTGGACTCGCGGGGAAACCCGACGATCGAGGTGGAATGCATTCTGGAAGGGGGCTCGTCGGCCCGGGCCGCGGTCCCGTCGGGCGCGTCGACGGGGAGCCGCGAGGCGCTGGAGCTTCGCGACGGCGACAAGAAGCGCTACGGCGGCAAGGGAGTCCTCGGCGCCGTCCGGAACGTGAACGACATTCTCGCCCCCGAGCTGATCGGGATGGACGCGCGTCAGCAGGCCGAGATCGACCGGACGATGATCGACCTCGACGGCACCGAGACGAAGTCGAAGCTGGGCGCGAATGCCCTCCTCGGCGTCTCGATGGCGGTCTGCCGCGCCGCGGCGGAGGCCTGCGCCCTCCCGCTCTTCCGCTACGTCGGCGGGCCCGGCGCCGTCACGCTCCCCGTCCCGATGATGAATGTCCTGAACGGAGGGGCGCACGCCGACAACCCGCTCGAGCCGCAGGAATTCATGCTCTTTCCCGCGGGCGCTCCCTCCTTTCGGGAGGCGCTCCGCGCCGGCGCCGAGGTCTTCCACGCGCTGAAGGGCCTCCTCAAGTCGGAAAAGCTCGCGACCGGCGTCGGCGACGAGGGGGGTTTCGCGCCCGACGTCGCGACGTCGCGGCAGGCCCTCGACGTCATCGTCGAGGCGATCGGAAAGGCGGGATACAAGGCCGGGAAGGACCTCTTCATCATGCTCGACCCGGCGGCGTCCGAGTTCTTCGAGAGCGGCGCATACGCGCTCGAAGGGAAGAAGCTCTCCCCCGCCGAGATGGTCGCGTTCTGGGAGAGGCTCGTCGCCGACTACCCCATCGCCTCCATCGAGGACGGCTGCGCGGAGCAGGACCGCGAGGGGTGGAAGCTCCTGACGCAGAAGCTCGGCACGAAGATCCACCTCATAGGCGACGACAACTTCGTCACGAATCCGAAGATCCTCGCCGAGGGGATCCGGGACGGCATCGCGAACGGCCTTCTCGTGAAGTTGAACCAGATCGGGACGATCACCGAGACGCTGAAGGCCGTCCGGATGGCGCAGACCGCGAAGTACGTCACCGTCCTCTCGCACCGTTCCGGAGAGACCGAGGACACGACGATCGCCGACCTCGCCGTCGCCGTGAACGCCGGATTCATAAAGACCGGCTCTCTCTGCCGGAGCGAGCGGATCGCGAAGTACAACCGCCTCCTCCGGATCGAGGAGGATCTCGGCGAGGACGCCGTCTGGCCGGGGCTCTCCTCCCTGAAGGCGTAACGCCAACGGCACGGAGGTTTCACGGGGGTCCGCTTGACTCCCGTGCTAGCCTCCGCGCTTCATGTTTGGCCCCCTCCCCCTCCTTTTCGCCGTCTCCGCCGCGCTTGCCACCCCTGTTCCGCACGACGTGGCGGCCGTCGCCCGCCTTGCCGAGGCGGCCTCCCGCTTCGAGGAGGACGCCTTCGCGGGCGAATACCTCCGGACGACACGGACGCAGATTCTCTCCCTCTCGGGCGCGGTCCTCGGCGAGGACGTCGAGAAGGTCCGCGTCCGGATCCACGACGGGCTGGTCGAAGTCGAGCTGATCCAGGCTCTCGACCGCGGGCACGACGTGACCGACGAGCGGAAGAAGACGTTCCGCTCCGTCCCGCCCGCGACGGAATCCGGCACCGGGATCCCTCTCGCAGCGAACGGGACGGGGCTCGTCTTCACGCCGATCCCGCTTCCGTCGGGAGAATGCGGCGCGGCGTTCGCACCGGTCGTGACGGGATCTTCGGGAGCCGAAGGGCGCTTTGCGTGGGACTGCAACACCCTGACGCCGCTCTGGGCGGAGCTCAAGCCGACAGACGCCCCGGCAGCGCTTCGCGAGCCTCGTGCCCGGCTCGATTTCGCGCGAGAGGGCGACCTCATCTACCCCGCGCGCTACACGCTCGAAGGGCTCGTTGCCGACGGCGAGACGACCGTCCGTATGAGGCTCGTCCTCGAGATCTCGGACCTGACGCTCCGGACCTGACCTCCCGCCCTAGCCCGCCTGTCGCGCGCGGCGACGGCGCTCTGCGACAATAAGACGTGCGCGTCACGCGAATCGTCGGTCCGAGAGGCGGCCGTTCGGGCGTCATCGACATCCGCCGCGCGACAGCCCGCTTCGCTGACCGGCAGAACATCTCGAGGCCCGAGGAGCCGCCCGACGAGCCCGCCCCGCGCGCGCCCGGCGCGCGCCCCGAGCCGACAGCGGTCAGGCCCGCTTCGTATTTCCTCGTCTCGCTCGTCTTTTCCGCGCTTCTCTTCGCCCTCTTCTTCGTCGGAGACCGCGGCCTCCTTCAGGCCCGGCGTCAGCGCGTCGAGCTTCGCGCGGCGCAGGAGGAGGTTGCCCGGATCTACGCCGAGAACCGGAAGCTGGAGACGGAGGTGGCCGCGCTGAAGAACGACCCGCGCGCGCTCGAGAAGGTGGCCCGCGAGAAGCTCCAGCTCGTCAGGCCGGGCGACGTCGTCGTCGTCCTTCCGGAGGGGTGGGAACGGCGTGTCCGGCCGGAGGCGATGAAGCCCGCGCCTTCTCCCGTTCCGACGCCGCGCTGAGCACGGGAGTCGTCAGGGGACGTTCTTCAGCTCTTCCAGCACCTCGGCCGCGTGCTTCGACGGGGTGACTTCCTCGTAGATCTTCGCGATTCTTCCCTTCGAGTCGACGAGAAAGCTCTTCCGCTTCGCGATGCCGAACGCGAGGTCGACGCCGTAGCGCTTGATCACTTTGCCGTCCGCGTCCGCAAGGAGCGGGAAGGAGAGGCCGTTTTTCTTGGCGAACTTCTCCTGCGCCTCGACGGTGTCCTTCGAGATTCCGATGACGGCGACGTCTTTCGGGTACTTCGGGCCTTCGTCACGGAAGGCGCAGGCTTCGATCGTTCACCCGGGGGTGTCCGCCTTCGGGTAGAAGAAGAGGACGACGCGCTTCCCCTTCAGCCCCGAGAGCTTCAGCTTCTCTCCGTGCTGGTCCTTGAGGTCGAAGTCGGGGGCGGCGTCGCCCGGCTTGAGAGAGGTGGAAGAGAGAAGTCCCATACCGGCACTCTACGCCGCGGCGCGAAAGCCGGATCTCTGAGTCGCCCCTTCGCCTTGACGGCCATCGGGCGGCGCGGTATCTTGCGCATCCCTGACGCGGGGTGGAGCAGCCTGGTAGCTCGTTGGGCTCATAACCCAAAGGTCGCAAGTTCAAATCTTGCCCCCGCAACCAAAACAACACGAAGGGCGCCAGTCACTTACGACCGGCGCCCTTCTTGTTTTCTGAATCCGTCGAGACAGCTCTGAGCGCGTGGGTCTCCCCTGCGCGGGCCGGTCTCGGGACCTACATTACCCGTGGAGGTGCGTTATGGAACTCACCTTGACTCCCCCGGAAAGAGAACTCCTGGAAGGAATCCTCAAGGACGCGCTGGGAAGCCTGCGGGAAGAGGTCTACCACGCCGAAGAGGCGCGGTTCAAGGATGACCTGAAGGCCGACGAGGTCGTGCTGCGCCGCATTCTCGAAAAGCTCGCGCTCCCCGCGGTCAAGATCGCCTGAGGCCGTCCCGCGGACGCGGCGCGGCTCGGGCCCTGATATCGTCGAGAGGGATCGACGGGAATGGACGAGACGTCGCGAGAGATCATCCGGCAGATGCTCGGGTCCCTCCGGTTTCCTCTCCGCGGCGAGGCATTGCCGTGACCCGCTTCCCCGCCGCGCCGTGGCCGACCTTCCTCAAGCTGACCTCGTGGATCGCGACGGCCTTTCTCGCCGCCGCCAGCTACGTTCTCTTCCAGTCCATTCCCCAGGGGACGCGGGCCCCGTTCGCCGAGACGTTCGGAACGCTCATGGCCTTCGTCCCGTTTCTGATTGCCCTGATCGCCCTCCTTTTCGTCGTCACGGGCTATGAAGTGGACGGTGCGGAGCTTCGAGTCCAGCGTCTTCTCTGGAGCACCCGGGTGCCGTTGGAGGGCCTCTCGCGCGCCTGGCACGACCCGGAGGCCCTGAAAGGCTCGATCCGGATCTTCGGGAACGGCGGACTCTACTCCGTGACGGGGCTGTTCCAGAGCCCCCGCCTCGGCCGGGACCGGGTTTTCGTCACGGACCCTGCGCGCGCGGTCGTGCTGAAGCTCCCGGCGCGGACGGTCGTGATCTCTCCCGCCGACCCCGCGGCGTTCCTCCAGGTCCTTCCCTCGCTGGCCCCCGGGGTCAGGACCGAAGCCGCCCCCTGACCCTCTCGTCTGGTTCATTCAGATCAGAGGCGACCTGGCGTTCCCAGGGGTAGATTCGCGCTTCGGAGGAGACGCCGATGAAGTCCACCAGAGCGAAGCCCGGAGCCAGGAAGCCACCCGCCAGGAAGAAGTCTCCGGCGAAGCCAAGAGCCGCCAGGAGGCCCTCCGCTCCGAAGGACGGCTTCGTCTACGCGAACCCGTTCCCGCATGGTGAGGACACCGCGAAGTACCGGCTCGTGAGCCGGGAGCACGTGCGGCGCGGAACGTTCGCCGGAAAACCGGTCCTCGTCGTGGATCCCGAGGCTCTGACGGTGCTCGCGGCCACGGCGATGCGCGACGTGTCGT
This sequence comes from uncultured Acidobacteriota bacterium, assembly GCA_963779415.1. Taxonomy (GTDB): domain Bacteria; phylum Acidobacteriota; class Thermoanaerobaculia; order UBA5066; family UBA5066; genus DAOMFB01. The sequence goes on from CAVZYA010000002.1 coordinate 53,886, forward strand.
TTCTCCTCCGCCCGAAGCACCAGCGACAGGTGGCCGCGATCCTGAAGGACCCCGAAGCCTCGCCGAACGACCGGTTCATGGCGACGACGCTCCTCCGGAACGCCGTCGTCTCGTCGAAGTTCGAGCTTCCCTTCTGCCAGGACACGGGGACGGCGACCGTCGTCGCCTGGAAAGGCCAGCAGGTCTGGACCGGGGCCGACGACGCTGCGTTCCTCTCGAAGGGGATCTGGAAGACCTACACCGAGGAGAATCTTCGTTACTCGCAAACCGCGGCGCTCACGATGTACGACGAGGCCAACACCGGAAACAACCTTCCGGCGCAGATCGACATCTACGCGACCCCCGGCATGGAGTACAAGTTCCTCTTCGTGGCGAAAGGAGGGGGCTCGGCGAACAAGTCGTATCTCTTCCAGGAGACGAAAGCCCTCCTCAACCCGTCCAGCCTCGAAGCCTTCCTCGTCGAGAAGATGAAGAGCCTCGGCACCGCGGCCTGCCCGCCGTACCACATCGCGATCGTCGTCGGCGGGACGTCGGCCGAGGCGTGCCTGAAGAGCGTCAAGCTCGCCTCGACCGGCTACTACGACTCGCTCCCGACGACGGGCGACAAATCGGGACGGGCGTTCCGCGACCCGGAGCTGGAGGCGAGGCTCCTCGAGAGAGCCCAGAAGCTCGGGTTCGGAGCCCAGTTCGGCGGCAAGTACTTCGCCCACGACGTCCGCGTCATGCGGCTCCCGCGGCACGGAGCCTCCTGCCCGGTCGGCCTCGGGGTCTCCTGCTCGGCCGACCGGAACGTCTTCGCGAAGATCGACGCAAAGGGGCTCTGGCTCGAGGAGCTGGAGCGGCATCCGGAGACGCTCCTTCCCGTCCAGACCGGCGCCAGGGAACATGCGGGGATCGTGAAGATCGACCTCAACAAGCCGATGAAGGAGATCCTCGCCGAGCTGTCGAAACACCCCGTTTCGACGCCGCTCGCCCTGACCGGGCGCCTCGTCGTGGCGCGCGACATCGCCCACGCAAAGCTGAAGGGGCGCCTCGACGCCGGGCAGGAGCTCCCGCAGTACTTCAAGGACCACCCGGTCTACTACGCAGGCCCCGCCAAGACGCCGAAGGGAAAGCCGTCGGGCTCGTTCGGCCCGACGACGGCCGGCCGGATGGACTCGTACGTCGACCTCTTCCAGTCGAAGGGGGGGTCGATGGTGATGATCGCCAAGGGGAACCGGAGCCCGAAAGTAACCGAGGCGTGCAAGAAGTACGGCGGCTTCTACCTCGGGTCGCCGGGGGGTCCGGCCGCCCTTCTCGCGGAGGAGAACATCAAGAAGGTCGACGTCCTCGAGTACCCGGAACTCGGGATGGAGGCGATCTGGGCGATCGACGTCGTCGACTTCCCGGCTTTCATCCTCGTCGACGACAAGGGAAACGACTTCTTCCAGCAGCTGCCGCAGCTCCCGACGCTCCGCTGACGGCCGGTTCCCGGCTACCTCTTCACCGGCCCGAGGTACTTGTCCAGCCAGTCGAGGCTTTCCCGGATCAGATCCCTGGCCGGCACCATGTGGCCGGACTCGTAGATGACCTGGCGCTTGTCCTTCTCGGGCGTCCCAAGGAGACGAAAGAGCGGAAGCTGCGACGACTCCACCGGAAAGAAGAAATCGTACCGGCCGTTCAAGAGGAGCGCGGGCGTCTTCATTCGCGTCACGAAGTTGATCTGGTCGACCTCCGGCAGTGTCCTCTGGAACTCCAGGCCGCCCACCCCGAGAATCGCGACCCGGACCCGGTTATCGACGGCGAGCAGGATCGGTGCGATCGCGCTCCCCCAGCTGAACCCGAAATAGCCCAGTTTCGCGGCGTCGACGTCTTTTCGCGATTCAAGATAATCGATCGACCGGCCGAAGTCCTTCGACCACGCGATCGTGTGATCGCGCCAGAGGGCGGTGGGCTCCGGCGTATCACCCTTCAACCCGTCCCTCCGTTCGTAGGTGCTCTTGTAGATGGGGAACATCAGAGCCCGGCCGCTCTTGGGGACGAAGTCCCAGATGAATGCCTGTGCGTCGTCGAACTTGTCCTCGAAGATGGCATTCGAGCCCGGAAAGTAGACGACCGTCTGGAAAGGCGGGGACGCGTTCTTCGGCAGATAGAGGTAGGCGATGACACGCTCATTGCCGTACGCCGCGTTGAAGCTGACCTTCTCCCGGGTCCAGTCCGGTGCGCTTAGCGTCTCCTCGACGCGCGCGTTCAGCTCTCCCTTGTCGTAGGCGTAGAGCCCCTTGTAGGCCCGGAAGACCTCGTCGGAGACCGGCTTCTCCTTCGCGTAATCCCGGAAAGCGGACTCGAGCTTGGCGGTCGCGGCCGGCGGTGGCGGCGAGGAGACCTTCACGCACCGGAATCCGAAGTTCGGCATTCGATCCCACGGTGACTGCGCGTCCTTGTCGACGAACATGTATTCCGGTTCGCCAAAGCCCCCGCCGAGGATGAATCGCTTTCCTCCCGTGCTCTCGTTCCAGCACCATTCCTTCACGTTTCCCGCCATGTCCGTCGTGCCGAAGCCGCTCAGGGCTCCCGGCTCTCCGACGGGTCGCGTCCCGCCGGACCGGAAGTTGCTCCCGGGAAGGATCAGGATTCCGTACCAGGGCTGCGCGGCCAGATTCCAGTGGTAGACGGTGGGGAGGCTCTTGCCCGCGAAAGCGGCATACGCCGCCGCCTCATACCAGCTGACGCCCGCGACCGGGTGCTTCTCCAGACCTTTCGGGAAGGCCCCGACCTCCCACGTTGCCGGGCCGGGGCGGCCGGTTGTGTCGCGAAAGACGGCGATCCCCTGTTCCCACGGGATCGTCCGCCCGTCCCGGACGAAGGGCTCCTTCCAGAATTCCCGGTTCTCATAGCCGCCCGCGTCGACGAACTTCCTGTACTCCTCGTTCGTGACCTCGTGCCGGTCGATCAGGTAATCGTCGAGCTTGACCGGGGGAGCCTGATCGAGACCGGGCATGTAGAGCCCGACCTTCTCCTCCCCCGGCACCCGGAGCATCTCGGGGGGCAAGCTCGCGTCCGGGTCGAGGCGGAGTTTCCGCTTCAGGCCGCGCAGAGTGATCGTGTAACTGGCGCGAAAGCCCGGCTTCGAGATCTTCCAGACGTAGTAGTCGCGGGGCACACGGACCTTACGAAGCGGCGTCTGTCCGAGGGATTCCCAGAGATCGGGGTTCCCGCGGTAGAGCCGGATCGAGACGTCGGCGCCCGGCGGGTCGCTCTCGACGGAGCATTCGGATGTCGCGTCCCTCCAGAGCTTCTCGACCGCCGCGTCTCCCGGCAGGACGGCACGGACTTCCCGCAGCTTGGCGGCCGCCTGTGGGAACTCCCCCGCACTCACGAGGCGCGCAATCTCCGGCAGGGCCTCACGCGCGCGCCGCGTCCGCGCGGCGCGCCGCCACGTCACGGCGCTGAGCGCCACGGCGACGACGACGGCAACGACGAGGAGGATCCGGGATTTCCTCGAGAGTCCACCGGTCCGCGCCGGAGCCATCGCCGTCTGCTGGGCTCGCAGGGCTTCGAGGAGCTGCTCTGCGCTTGCAAACCGGCGGGACGGGTCCTTCTCGAGGAGCCTTCGGACGATCCGCTTGAGCTCTTCCGGGACCGGCTGCTGGCCAAAATTCCGCGGCTCGGCGTGGAGGATGGCGTCGGCCACGGCGACGGTCGTGCTCCCCTCGAACGGAAGCCGCCCCGTGACCATCTCGTAGAGAACCACGCCGAACGAGAAGAGGTCGCTCCGGCGGTCGACCGCCTTGCCGAGGAGCTGTTCGGGCGACATGTAGCTCAGCGTGCCGAGGGTCGTCCCCTCCCGCGTCAGCGCTGCCGGCGCCGAGTCCGCGGAGCCGGACTCGGTACCGAGCCGCTTGGCGAGGCCGAAGTCGAGGACCTTCACCTGCCCCCGGGCCGTCAGCATCACGTTGCCGCTCTTGACGTCGCGGTGGAGGATGCCGGCTCGATGCGCTTCGGCGAGCGCGTCCACGACCTGGATCCCGATCGGAAGCGCCTCCGTCACGGGAAGAGGCCCCTTCGCGAGCGCCGCGTGAAGCGTCTGCCCCTCGACCAGCTCCATGACGATGAAGGTCTTCCCACCCGATTCGTACAGGTCGTGGACCGTGCAGATGTTCGGGTGATTCAGCGCGGAGGCAGCCATGGCCTCGCGCCGGAACCGCTCGCGCCTCTCGGCCTCCCCTCCGAAGGCCTCGGGCAGGACCTTCAGCGCCACCATCCGTCCCAGCCGGAGATCCCGGGCCCGGTAGACCTCGCCGAAGCCGCCCCGTCCGAGAAGCTCCAGAACCTCGAAGTGACCGACCGTCGTTCCGCTGATCGAGGACGAAGGACCCTGCCGCGCCGGCACCGCTCCGGGCGAGGGCGCCGCCGTCAGCTCCGCCGAGAGGTCTTCGGCACGACCTTGCTCCGGGCGCTTCCCGGCCCCCGGGTCCTCGGAACGTTCGGCCATTTCGCTCGGGTTCTCGGCCTCTCGCGATTCTTCGTTGAGACCGATTCTACTTCCTGGCGAGTAGACTCTCGGCCGTGACCGACAGAGGATACGACGAGGCGCGTCTCCACGAGGAGGCGAGGATGCCAGCGGAGCCCCACGGCCGCGCCCAGGCCGAGACCGGGCCGACGCCGCTCGTCCGCCTGCGCCGAAGCGGGCTCTTTTTCGCCGTCTGTGCGCTCGCGGGCGGACTCGTCGGCTTCGGAGCCTCCGCGCTTCGGGCTCCGCGCTACCGGGCCACCGCGACGCTCCTCGTCGTGGAGCCGCGGGGCGCTCCCCCGGGCTCGGTCGACTACCAGCTCACCCCGATCCGTTCCTACACGGCCCTTCTCGGGTCGCCCGCCCTCGCCGCCTCCTGCGCGGCCGGCGGACCACTCCCCCGCGTCAAGGTGCGGATGCCCGAGAGCACGCGCCTTCTCGAGATCTCGGCCGAAGGAGAGGACGCCGCCGCGGTCGCCACCTTCGCCGGTTGTCTCGCCACTCGCGCGGTGGAGGAGAACCGCCGTCTGAACGCCGATGTGGCGCGCCGGGGCGAGTCGCAGGTGGCCGCGGCCCTCGAGGCCGCGCGGACAGAAGTCGAGAAGCAGGCTCTGGAGCTCACCCGCCTGCGGATCGCCTCCCTCGTGGAGCTGAGGCACTCCCTCCTGAAAGCGGCTTTGAGCCAGATTGCGGCCGCCACGGACGAGGAGAGACTCGCCCGGCAGCGCGTCGAGGAGGAGGAGGCCCGGAGCAAGAGCTTCGAGGAGAGCACCAAAACGCAGCCCGATGCGAAAGAGATGGCCGAGGTGGGCGCCGCCAGAGCGCAGGCAGGCGCCGCGGCGGCCCGGGCGGCGGTCACTGCCGCGTCGAAAGCGCGCACCGCCGCCGAGGCCAGCGCCGCCCGGCTCGAACGCGAGATCATCTCTCGCGAGGAGGAGCTTCTCCAGCTCAAGCGCCGCGTCGAGGACACGGCCGCCGGCGTGACCGAACTCGAGAAGCGGGCGGCACTGGCACCGCTCGAATCGGCCAGCAAGGCCTTCGACCTTCAACTCGTGGCGCCGCCTTCGCCCGTGGCGCCGCGTGTCGGCCCTTCTCCCCTGCTCGTGGCCGCGATCGGGGCGCTCGCCGCGGTCTTTCTCGGGGCGCTCGTCGTCCTCTCACGCTCCGAGTAGGGGGAGCGTGGACCCGGCCCGCCCTCCCCGCCCCGCGCTCTACGTCTTCATGGTGGCCGGCTCCGCGTGCGCCGCGCTGCTCGGGTTCGGGCGCGAGGCGACACTGGGGGCCCTGTTCGGGGCCAGCCGTGCCAGTGACGCCTTTTACGCCGCCCTCGCCATTCCGTTCACTCTGTCGTACTTCATCGTGGGGGGGGCGCTCGCCCCCGCGCTCACGGCCGCTCTCGCGGGGCGTCTGGAGGGGCGCGAGACCGACGCGGCGCGCCTTCTCGTCCGGAACGCGCTCGCCGTGATCGGGGCCACAGGGGGCGCTCTGGCCCTCCTCCTCGGAATCGCGAGCGAAACGATCGCGCGGCTTCTCGTCCCGGGCTTCACGCCCGACCAGGCGCGGCTCACCGCGGTTCTCCTTTGCGAGCTTCTGCCCTACGGGCTCCTCACCGCCCTCGCGCTCCTCGCTGCCGCGGCGCTCAACGCGGCGGGAATCTACGAGACGCCGGTCGTGGCGGTCCTCGCGGCCAACGCCACGTCTTTCGCGCTGCTCCTCCTCTTCGGGCGAGCGACGGGAATCCACGCGGCGGCGTGGGCCCTCTCGGCCGGAAGTCTCCTCCACCTCCTGATCTCCCTGATTCGCCTCGTCGGGCTCGGTCTCCTTTCGCGCCCCGCCGGGCCCCACTCGCTGGCGTCCCTCCCCTGGCGTGATTCGGCCGTCCTCGGGCTCTCGCTCGGCCTGGCGGGAGCCGTGGACCTCGCCGAGCGTCTGTTCGCCTCGGCTGCCGGCGTCGGAGCGATCGCGCTTCTGGCTTTCGCGTCGAAGCTCATCCACCTGCCGATGCGGCTGTTCGCGGCTCCGCTGACGGCCGTGGCCTTCCCGCGTCTCGTGCGCGCCCGGCGGAAAGACGGTGCGCCGACGACACGCGAGTCGGACTCCACGGCACGGCTTCTCCTTCACCTTCTGCTCTACGCGGCCAGCGTCGCGGCGGGAGCCTCCGGACCGCTCGTGGCTCTCACGATGGGGCGGGGACGCTTCGACGCCGCTTCCGTCGACGCCCTCTCCCGATTGCTTCTCGTTCTCTCGCCGGCGATCGTCGCGATCGGATTCGTGGAGACCGGCTCGAAATACCTTCTCGCCGGCGGCCGCACGGGGGCGATCGCGTGGGCGCAGGCCGCGGGGCTCGGCAGCTACCTGCTCGCGGCGTCGCTTCTCACCCGTGAGGGGATCGTGGGCCTCGCGGCGGCGCGGGACATCGGATGGGGCGTGTCGGCGCTGGGCCTCATGCTGCCGCTTCTCCTCGCGCGTAAGGACCGACCCGCCGCCGGCAGCCTCCTCACGCCCTTTCTCGCCGCCATCGCATCGGCGCTTCTGGCCGGGCTCGCCGTGCGCCATGCGCAGGGCGGCTCTCTGGTCCGCCTGGCCGTGGCCGCGCTCGCGGCTGCGGCCGCTTTCGCCCTCCTGACCTGGCTGGGACGCCTGGCGGCAACCGCAACGAAAGCTGCCCGTCCCGACGAAACGTGATGCGGGGCCGATCCCTCGACCTCCCCTTCGCCGCGGCGGCATGTCTCGTGGCGGCGTCTTTCTTTTCCGGCGTGGCCGTCCCCGTGGGGACGCTGGAGGTCCGGCCGGAGCAGGTCGTGCCGCCGCTGGTCCTGTTGGTCTTCCTTGCCCGCCCGCTGGGACCGTTCCCTCGCGCGGGAATTGCCGTCGGCCTCTGGGTCGCCATCGGTCTCTTCAGCGCCCTCGGCCAACCAATCCCCGAGCGCGCGGCGGTCCATACGCTTCGCCTCCTCGTGACGTCTCTTCCGGTCCTTCTTCTTCCCGCACTTCTCCGCACGCGCGAGAAGGCCGAACGGGCCTGGGATCTCTTCCTGGCCCTGGCGTGCGCCGAAGCGGCCGTGTCGCTGGCCGCCCTCGCCGCGCACGGGGTTCTCGGCACCTCGTGGGGGGTCTTCGTAGAGAACCAGCTGCTGTTCGTCCACCCGATGGGAACCCTCCTCGAGCCCAACGTCCTGGGAATCGTCACGGCAGCCGGTGCGCTTGCATTTCTCCTCAGGCTTCTTTCGCCTCTTCTCGCACCGGCCCGGAGAGTCCTCTCCGCGCTCGGTGCACTCCTTCTGCTCGCCGCTCTCGGAGCGAGCCTGACGCGGACCGCCTGGCTGGCTCTTCCCGTCGGGCTTCTGGCCACACTTGCCACGGGGGGAGCCGGCGGGCCCCGGCCGGAAGGGTCCCACCGCACCGCGCTGAGGGTCGCGCTCGCCTGCGGAGTCCTGGTCGCCGCTCTTGCCGGCACGGCCGTGGCGCTTCGCCTCCCGGAGCAGCTCGAGGCCAGAACCGGAGTCGTCAGCAGGCTCTCCATGCTTCTCGACCCCGCGCGGGACCCGAACGTGCAGGTCCGCCTGCGCACCTATGCCACGGCGCTCTCCCTCTGGGGTGAGTCGCCTCTCGTCGGTGTGGGGCACGGGGCCATGGAACGGACCGCGGGCACCGAGGACCGGACGCTCGCCTGGGCCGGAAACCTCGAGGTCCATCTCCTGGCCGACACCGGAGTCCTCGGTCTCGCGCTCATTCTTGGCTTCGTCGCGCTCGTTCTCGCGCGCGTTCTCATCGCGGCCCGTCGCTCGTCCGGCGAGGCCCGGCGCCGCCACGCGGAGCGGCTCGGCGCGATCGTGGTCCTCCTCATTTGCGCACAAGCCACGGAGACGAGCTGGCTCGGATCCTTCTGGGTCCTCTTCGGGCTCGCCCTTGCGAGCCTTCCGCCGCCGGCGCGCGAACCGGGCCCCCTTCGAATTCTTTACGTCCATCCGTCCGATGAGCTCTACGGCTCCGACCGCGTCCTTCTGGATCTCGTCCGAACGCTCGACAGGCGACAGGTGGAGCCGCTCGTCGTCCTCTCCTCCGACGTCCCTTATGCAGGGCGCCTCTGCCGTCGCCTGCAGGCGCTCGGGATCCCCGTCCTGCGCATGCGGCTGGGTGTGCTCCGGCGCCGGGTCCTCACGTCGCCGCTTAGGCTCCTGCGATACGCCGCCGACGTGACCGTGTCCACCGCCCGGCTGGCGGGCCTTCTCCGCACCCGGCGCATCGACATGGTCCATGCGAACACCGTGACCGTCTTCCCGGCGGCCTTCGCGGCCCGCCTGGCCGGGTGCCGACTGGTGTGGCACGTCCACGAGATCGTCACCGACCGGCCCGGGCGATTTCTCCTGCACCTGATGGTGACCGCGCTCGCCGATCGGCTGGTCGTCGTTTCGGGCGCGGCCCGAGCCGCAATGACGCCGTTCGGCAGACGCGCGGTCATCGTGCCCAACGGTGTGGAGTCCCGGCCGTATCTCCCGCCGCCGGCCGACCCGCCGGTCGTCGCGTATGTCGGCCGCCTCTCCCGCCGGAAGGGTCCCGAGGTCCTTCTCGACGCTGCCGCGCTTCTGATCTCCAGGCACCCGCACGCCCGGTTCGTCCTGGCCGGCGACGAGTTCGGCGGCGGTGACGATCTTCGCCGGGACCTCGAGCAGAAAGCCGGGCGCCTCGGACTCGGCGGAAGCGTGGAGTTTCGCCCCTTTCGCGAGGAGATCGGGGACGTCTTCGTGGAAGCCTCCGTGGTCGCGAGCCCTTCCGTCCTCCCCGAGTCTTTCGGTCTCGGTCTCCTGGAAGCCATGTCTTTCGGACGCCCCGTCGTGGCGACCCGGCTGGGCGGACCGGCAGAACTCGTGCGGGACGGGGAGACCGGCCTCCTCGTGCCGCCGTCCGATCCGGCCGCGCTGGCCGCCGCCCTGGACCGGCTCCTTGCCGACGCGTCGCTGGCCAGCCGGATGGGCGAGGCCGGCCGCCGACGCAGTCTCGAGAGTTTCTCGCTCGCGGCACAGGCCGCAGCCTTCCACCGCCTCTACGACGAACTCTCGGTCCGCTAGAGCTCTGTCGCCCTCCATCGCTCGCCACAGACGCCGAGGACGGCGCCAGGAGGAAGGACGTCTCTTGGCAGTCGAAGTCGTCGAGAGTCGCTATGGACGGCGCGGAGCCGCCGGAGCGACCTCGGGCGGGAGACCGTCGATCTCCAGCAGGTTCGCGGTCGCCTGCCTCACCGCGACGACGGCGAAGGTCAGGTCCGGGGCGATTCCGAAGGAATGAAGCTCCATCTCCGGTTCGAACGTCGCGAGCTTCCGCCGCGTCCTTTCCGTCTCCTCTCCGGGCACGACGTCCTGCACGTAGATCGCCGTTCCGGCCCCATCGCCGCCGAGAAAGGCGATGCGGCGTCCGTCGGGCATCCACCGGTGCCGGCCGGCGATGAAGCCGCGCCCCGGCGGGGGGGCCGGAATCCGGAAAACGGGCGCTCCGTCCGCGAGCCGGACGACGTTGATCGCAAACGTCCCCCCCTGGCTCACGAAGGAGACCCACGCCCCGTCCGGCGAGATCTCGGGCAGGATCTTCAGGCCCGGAGCCAGTAGCTTCGCGTTCGTCCCGTCCGGACGGATCGTCCAGATGCCGCGCTTCTTGTCATTGAAGGAGACGTAGACGATGGTCGAACCGTCCGGCGTGAGAGACGGGTTCTCGGCATCCGCGCCGTCGTCGGAGATCCGGCGCGGCGCGCTTCCGTCTCCTGCCGCTCCCCAGATCTCGAAGTGGCCTGTCCGGGCCGAGGACCAGAGAAGCACTTTCCCGTCCCGGCTCAGGAAGACGTCGGCGTCGCTCGCCGGATGGCTCGTCAGCCGCCGGACGGCGCCCGTGCTGGAGGGAAAGCTCCCAGACGTCGCTGTTTCCATCCCGGTTGGAGGTGAAGACGACGCGCTCGCCGTCACCCGAGACGAGCGGCTGGAAGTTCACCTGCGATCCCTGCGTGAGCCACTTCCGGGAGGCGGCCGCGTTCGAGAGGGGGATCTCGAGCAGGTTCGTCGGAATCGACAAAGATTCCACGATCAGCCGCCCCGGGCCCGCGATGTCGAGCCCCTGCCCGACCGCGAGAGAGAACGCAATCGTCCGGATGGAGCCGGATCCTATGTCCTGCAGGTAATAGGCCCCGGGACTCGCCGGCACGATGGCCTGGTCCCGCCGGCCGTAGACGAGGGCTCGGCCACCGCGCGCCCAGGCCAGGTCGGAAAGCTCTCCGGGGCCGCCCGGACCGGTTAGGACACGCTTCTCGGCCGTGGCCGGATTGACGAGGACGACCGCCCAGGGTGATCCGACGTTGATCTCACCCCGTGCCGTCGCGACCCACGTCCCGTCGGGCGACCACCGTGGGGAGCGCATCTGGTAGGCCTCTGCCTTGTCCACGAGGCGCTCCCCGCTCCGTCGGCTCCCGCGATCCAGAGTTCCGGGCTCCGTCCCAACTCCGTGGTGCGGATTCGGACGAACGCGAGGCGGGCGCCGTCGGGGGAGACATCGGCCTCGGTCGCGTCGGCCAGCACTCGCTGGGGCAGTCCGCCGAGAGCGGAGACTCGATACAGGGCCGATCCCGAAGCCTCCGTGCGGATGAAGAACAGGTTCGTCGAGTCGGGGGTGAAGCGAGGCGCGGCGTCCGGGCCTTCGGTCAGAGCGATCTCGGATCCGTCTGCAAGCTGCTTGAGCCAGATGCGAGAAACGCCGTCGCGGCTGGAGGCGAAGGCGCAGAGCCGCCCGTCCCGCGAAACCGCCGGGGCACCGTCCCGCCCGGACGAGGTGATGTACTTCAGGCGCGGCGGCGGGAGAGGGTGCGGTGCCGTCCACCGGCCGAGGATCGCGGCAACGGCGAGGAAGAGCGCACCTGCGGCGACGAGAGCGGCTCGGCGGCCGAGGCGCTGGCGCGCCGGCGCTTCGGCCGTGTACGGAACCGTCCAGGTGGAGAGATGGTCGCGCACGTTCCGAAGGTCGCGCGCCAGGTCGCGCGTCGACTCGTAGCGCTCGGACGGGTCCTTGGCAAGCAGGCGCTCGACGAGCCAGCGGACGGGTGCCGGGACGTTCGGGGCCCTCTTCTCCAGCGGCTCCGGCTCGTTCTGGATGATGGCCGCCAGCGTCTCGGGTACGGAGGCGGCCTCGAACGGCTTCGCGCCGGCCAGCATTTCGTAGAGCATCGAGCCGAGCGAGAACTGGTCGCTCCGGAAGTCGACGGCCGCGCCCCGCGCCTGCTCCGGCGACATGTAGCCGACCGTCCCGAGGACGACGCCCTTCTCGCTCATCACCCCGAGCGTGGGAGAACGTGTGTCGGACGGGTCGCGGCGGGAGACGTCGTGCCGGGCGAGGCCGAAGTCGAGGACCTTGGCGTGGCCGTCTTTCGTCAGAAAGACGTTTTCCGGCTTGACATCGCGGTGGACGATCCCTTTCTCGTGCGCGGCGGCGAGCGCCTCGGCGACCTCGCGGGCGATGTCGAGAGCCCGGCGAGGCGGCATCGGGCCGGGGGCCATTGCCATGCGAAGCGTTTCGCCCTCCAGAAGCTCCTGGACGAGGAGATACCGACCCGAGACCTCTTCGAAGGAATAGATGACGGCGATGTTCGGATGGCTGACCGCCGCCAGCGACTTCGCCTCCCGCTCGAAACGCGCAATGCTCTCCCTGTTTTCGAAGAATTCCTCGGGCAGCACCTTCAGCGCCACGGACCGGTCGAGCCGCGTGTCCCGCGCCCGCCAGACCTCCCCCATTCCACCCGCGCCGAGGGGGGCGAGGATTTCGTATGGGCCGAGCTTCGTGCCGGCGGATATAGTCATGCGCTCCGTCAGCTTGTCGGCAGGTTCATCCGCCGAAGCAGCGAGATGAAGCGCGGCTCCGAGCGCAGTCCGTCGTAGATCGGTAATCCAAGGTAAGGCATGCTCTGGTCGCGCACTTCGTAGCCCTTCTCGAGCCACTCGACGGCCCCGGACGGTTCCCCGGCCTCGACGAACAGTATCGCGATGTCCGTGGGGTTGGCATAGCTCTTGTGAAAGTGGACGATCAACGCCTCGGCGGCACGTTTCATTGCTCCCCGATAGCCCGCCTCCTTGTAACCGCGTTCGAGAGCGTCGTCCAATTCACGGTCACCGTAGAGTTTCAGATACACCTTCGACGAGAGGAAAGCCTCTTTGTGCATTCTCTTCGCGCTGAAGGCCCACCAGAGCAGCCCGTGGGCGATCGGGTCGTCCGGGCCCGTCTGCAGAGCCGTGCGGGCCTGGGCGATGGCATCGTCGTTCCTTCGAAGGTAATAGAGGTCCACGCCGAAGAGATCGCGAAAGAGAGCGTTGAACGGGTCCAGCTCCAGGGCGCGCCTGATCTGGGCCAGAGCCTCTTCCGACCGCCCCATATGCATGAGGAAATGCGAGTAGTAAGCCGGCGCGTCGGGAAAGCTGGGGTTGAGCTCGATCGCGCGCCTGAACTCCGGCTCCGCGCCGGCCCAGTCCCATTCACTCCATGTTCGAAAACACGCCAACACGTAATGGGTCTCCGCGATCGTGTCATCCAGCTCCAGCGCCTTCATGATCGCTGGCTTCCCTTTGGCTGCGGCCTCGCCGGGTGAGATCAACCCTACTTGCGAGCGCCCAAGCCAGAGCAAGGCGATTCCGACGTGCGCCAGCGCATAGTTCGGATCCTTCGCCAGCGCCACTTCGAAGTAGCGCTGGGCGGCATCCATATCGCCCGGTGTCAGCTTGTACCAGTGCTGGAGGCCCTTGAGATAGGCCTCATACGCCTCCGGGTTTACGGTGCGGGCACCGGCGATCCGGCTCTGCTCGGCCGGGAGAAGCTTCAGCGCCAGCGCAGCGGCCACCTTCTGTGCCACATCGCTCTGGAGGGCGAGGATGCCCGACAGGTCCCGCTCCAAACTGTCGGCCCAGATCTGCATCTGATCCCTCACCCGGATCAGCTCGGCCGAGATCCGGATCCGTCCGGCCTCGCCGCGCGCGCTCCCCTCCAGGACGTAGTCCACCCCCAGCTCCCGCCCGATCTGATCGACCGACTTGTTCGTTTTCTTGTACTGCATGACGGAAGTCCGGGCGATGACGCTGAGGCTCGCGGGATGCAGCCGCCCGAGCTGCGTGATCATCTCCTGCGTCAGCCCGTCGCTCAGGTACTCCTGCCCCGGGTCGCCCGAGAGGTTCTCGAAGGGGAGGACGGCGAGACGTTTCAGCCCGGCGGCGGACCGCTCCTGGTCTTCCACCACCAGCCGGCCGCGAGGGCGAGCACGAGAAGCAGCGCCACGACCGCGACGGCCGCGCTGTGCCGGTGCAGGAAGACGCCCGCCGCCGACATCGGTGCCACGGGCTTCTCGCCGGAGATCGCCGCGCAGCGCCTCGAAGTCGAACAGGACCTCTTGGGCCGACTGGAAGCGCCGGCCCGGCTGCTTCTCGAGGCAGTGCCGGACGATCCGGTCCAGCTCCGGCGGGATGTTCCTGTTCGTCTCCGAGAGATCCGGCGGCTCTTCCCGGAGGATCGCCGTCAGCGTCTCGGGAGCCGTCGCGCGGTGGAAGGGCTTCTTCCCCGAGAGCATCTCGTAGAGGACGACGCCGAGTGAGAAGAGGTCCGACCGGGCGTCGAGCGGCCTTCCCTGTACCTGCTCGGGCGACATGTAGCCCACGGTCCCGAGGACGACCCCCGGCTCGGTCGCGGCCGCCGTCGTCGCCCGCGTGTCGAGCGCTTCCGAGGAGGGCTGCGTCAGCTTGGCCACGCCGAAATCGAGAATCTTGATCCGCCCGTCCTTCGTGACGAAGACGTTCTCGGGCTTCAGGTCCCGGTGGATGATCCCCTTCCCGTGCGCGGCGGAGAGGCCCCGCGCGATCTCCAGCGCAGTCTCGACGGCTTTTCTCGGCGGGAGCGGAGACCCGAGCAGGTCTCGAAGCGACTGGCCTTCCAGAAGCTCCGAGACGATGTAGGGGCTCCCCTCGTGCGTCCCGACGTCGTGGACGACGAGGATGTTCGGGTGGTCGAGCCGGGCGGCCGCCTTCGCCTCCTGCTCGAAGCGCGCAGAGGCGGTCGGCGTCGGCCGCGAGCTGCGGGTGGATCACCTTCAGGGCGACCTCCCGGTCCAGCCGCGTGTCCCGTGCCCGCCAGACCTCGCCCATCCCGCCCGCCCCGAGGGGGGCGAGGATTTCGTATGGGCCGAGCTTCGCGCCGGCGGAGAGAACCATGCGGACGCATGCTACCCTCCGCCGCTTATGCAGATGAAGGCAGAACTGCCCAGCTCCGTCATCCTAGGCCACGAGGTCCTCTCGCTTCTCGCGGCGCGAGGCGGGCGGGCGACCGTGGAGGAGCTACGGGCCGAGACGGCGCGCGCCTTCGGGCCGGACGCCCTCTTCGGCAACTGCCACGGCGACTCGTTCGGCTTCGACGGCCTCCTCGACTTCTTCGAGTCGGCCGGGAAGCTCGCGCGGGAAGGGGACGTCGTCTCCCTGGGTCGCGTCCCCTCCTGCTCCGGGCACTGACGTCGCTCGCCCGTTCGCGGGCCGCGTCCGAGTCCTCGGCGGCCGTTTCTCAGGGATGGACACGAAGATAGTAGATGCTCCCTCCGACGACCACGCTGCCCGCACGGGAGAGCGCCGCAAACCGCCACGTACTCCCCTTCGGCACGTTCCCGAGCGTCCAGTAGAAACCGACGTTCGCCTTCTTTCCCGGGCCGGAGACGAGTCCCGCAAGCGAGACCTGCTTGGCGCCCGCCGGAAGGAACCACGCCACGTTCGTCGCGAGGCCAAGCCCTTTCGCCTCGGCGAGCTGCTCCTCGTTCAGCTTGACCGGCTCGGCCTTGATCCCCTTGGCCCTCGCCTTCGTTCCCGGCGGGAGGAGAAGACCGAGGCGTCCCCCCTTCGGCATCCCCGCGTCCGAAACCGACAATGTCAGCGGGCCCTTCATCTCGCGCGGCCAGGGGAAGCCCATCCCGCTCATCCCCGAGCCGCCCGCCGGCGCGGGCGGCACGTTTTCGACGTGGAGGTTCCGGTTCGCGATCTGGCGGTTGTTCGGGACGAGCACCCAGAGCTGTCGCTCGTTCGTCGCCCGGATCGAGGCGTCGAGCGGATCGTCCGCCGACTCGGCGATCGTCAGAAGGCAGGTGTGATCCGCCTGCGTGGCCGGGACGTTCCAGTCGAAGCGGGCCGTCTCCGGCACGGCGGGATTCACGACCGGGATGAGCTTGCAGGGTTGTGCCGGATCGACGAGCGACCAACCCGAGCCGCCGGTCAGCGCCCCGCAGGAGGTGCTTCCCGCCGGGAAGGTCGTCGTCCAGAAATCGGCGGGCAGGAGCGGCAGCCCCGCGGAGGCGTCGGCGTAGAGAGCGATGACGCGTACGTTTCGCACGGGGTCGATGCCGGAATTCGAAACCTGCACGTAGGCCCTCGCGGGGCGTGCGCGGACCGGGTGGTTGTCCCAGACGGTGCCCGCCGGGCACGAGGACATCTCGATCGGGCAGGTCTCCACCTCGACGTGGTCGGCGCTGGCGATCGCGTTGCCAGCCGGATCGAGGCTCGGCACGTCGATCCGGATGTCCGTCGCGCTCCACCAGTAGACCTTCCCGGCGTCGCTGTCGTCCGGCTTGAGGAAACCGGGGCGCGCCGGATCCGGGATCGGATGCTCGGGATCGGGCATCCCGCTCGGAGAAACGCCGATCCCGCGGTCATAGACGTTGTCCCGGACCAGCAGCATCTGCGTCCGGCACGCGACGTCCGGCCGGATGTCGCGCTGGAAGGCCCCGTGCCCCATCGAGGAGATCGTCAGGAGTCCGCTGGCCCGTCCGACCCATATGTCCGTCACGTTCAGGCCGTCGGGAAGCCCCTCGTCCATCGGCGACCAGGCCGCGTTCGCGGGCGATCCCGAGACCGTTCCGCGGAGGACCCCGACGCTCGTGGCAACGTAGAGCGTGTGGGCGTCGTTCGGGTCGATGACGATCGCCTGGGCGGAAGCGTCGGGCGGGAACGCCGTTCCGCCCGCTCCGCCGATCGCGTGCCAGTCGATGCCGTTCGTCGTCATGTAGACGCCGTCCCATCCGAGCGCCGCGAAGGCGCGCATCGGGTTCGTGTTGTCGACGACGATCCGATTGGGGGCCCCGCCGGGAAGCCCCGTCGACGCGGTGTTCCAGACCGTTCCCCCGTTGGTCGTGAGCCAGATGGCCGTTCCGCCGCCGGTCACGCCGAGGTACCAGGTCTGGAACGACGAGGAGGGCGCGATCCCGATCGCCGCGACGTTCTGGGTGATCGTGAGCGGCTGGCTCGTGTTCGCCTGCGTCCAGGTCAGTCCGTTCGTGGTCTTCACGAGCATCGGCGGGCCCGTCCGGGCTCCCATGCCGTCGACCGGCGCCGCGCCCTGCGCCAGGACCGCGCCGGCGACCCCCGGGTCGCTCACGAGCGGATCGACCGGTGTCGCGGGCGACGTCCAGGAGACGGTCGACGGCCCCGCGGCCCACCCCGGGACCGGATTCACGAACTCGGCGAGACCGCCGTTGCAGTTCCCGAAGAGCGTGTCGGGGTTGACGCCGTCGACCGCCACGGTCGCTCCGTCGCAGCCGCCCGGCTGGTACCACGTCCGGTTTCCGAAGGTGATCTCCGTCCCGTTGTCCTGGGAGCCGCCGGCGCGGAGAGAGGCCATCGCCTGTTGCGACGTCAGCCGGTAGAACTCCGTGACGACGAGGCCGTGCGCCCTGTCGAGCCAGCGCCAGGTCGGGAGCGAGGAATCGGTCGTCTTGTCGAGGCCGCCGTCGTTCCCCGACCAGACGATCTTCGGATTGACCGGGTCGAATGCGATCGCGTGCTGGTCCGCATGGACGCCGTAGGTCCAGGACGAATCGTTCCCGCCGCTCACCCCGGTGAAGCTCGAGCCGTCGACGCTCCGGAAAATGTTCATTCCCCCCGCCCAGACATGGTTCGGGTCGGTGGGGTCGACCTCGATGACGCTGTTGTACCAGGAGTAGCCGTTGCCGCTCGGCCCTGAGAAGATCGAGTCGTCCATCCCGGCCGCGCCGGCAAGCAGCGTCCACGCGTCGCCGCCGCCCATCGGCGGCTCGCCTCCGGTGGTCGTCTTGAAGACGCCGAGGAGCCGGCCGTTGGCGGCGCGGGCGATCTTCGCGTAGAGCGTTCCCGGGCTGCTCGCGGCGAGGGCCAGGGCGATCCGACCGATGTCACCGGTCGTGATCCCCGTGTTCCGCTGCTGCCACGTCCCCGGGCTCGTCCGCTTCCAGACCCCCTTTCCGAAGCTCGCGCTCGCCCCGCGGACCCCGGCGTAGACGACGCGGGGGCTCGCGCTGAAATCGACGGCGAGGTCGTTCGTGTTCGCGTCGAAGCCGTCGAGTCGGGCGAAGGAGAGGCCTCCGCCGCCGTGCGTGCCGAGCCAGACGCCATTCGATGCGGCGGCGTAGATGTCCCCGTTCGTCGTGTCGACGCGGAGACGGTTGATCGTCTGGCCGTCGAAGGTGGTCACCGGGAGCTTTGTCCAGCTCCCCGGATCGCCGCTCGAGGTGGAGCGCCAGATCCCGTCGCCGCCGGACCCGTAGTTCGGGTCTCCGCCCCCCGCCACGACCTCGGTCCCGTTCACGACGATCGCGGAGAAGACCGTGGCGAGGAAGTCGTCCGAGACCCGCTCCCACCGGCGTCCTCCGTCCGTGGACCTCCAGATCCCGCCCACCGTCGTGAGGAACATCCGCTGGTTGTTCGCCGGATCGATCGCGATGGAGGTGACCCGGCCGTTGATGTTCGTCGGGCCCACCGACGTCCATGCGCATCCGTTGACGTTCTGCCCCGGAGCGCCGGGGCCGCCTGGAAGCCTTCCGTCCGGAAACCGGGGCCGGCACCCCTCCCGCGACTTCTGGACCGTGCAGTACGCCGTGCCGATGTGCCGGAGCCCCTGCGCCTTTCGCATGGCCTGCAGCTCCCGGTATGCCTTCAGCCTCCGTTCAAGAGGTTCGATCTTCTTTTGCCCCTCGAAGTTCTCCGGACCGCGGTCGATCTTCGTGAGCGGATACTTCGTGAGATTCGGCTCGTCCGCGCCGAATGCCGGCGAGCCGGCCGAGAGGAGAAACACCATGAAACCGAGCGTCGCGAGCGGGGGCCGGTTCATGAGACACCGCCTTTCCGGAAGGGGGCCGATCGCTGAATTCCCGCAAGAGCCTTGAGATGCAATCTCAAGCTAGGATCGCGACGCGCCGCTTGTCAATGGCCGCACGAGACAGAAAAACGTTGCCTTCGCGGACAAATTGTGCGGTTCGTCACCCAAAGGACAACGCCGACGATGCCGCCCCGCTCCGCGAGTGGTCTACGGGCTCATCTCGTAGGCATCGGCGAGCGGGAGGATCTCCCTTGCGAAGATCGCGGCCGCCCGGCCGGCGTCCGGCGCGGGGCGGCGGACGAGCGAGAGGCACGCCGCCGCCTGCTCGGCCGTCGCTCCCGCCCGGCCGTGCAGCTCGACGGCGAAGCGGGAGAAGTCGCGGACGAAGACGTCGAAGATCTGGTCGACGACGTCGGGGGCGACGCCGAGCAGGGGGGCGTTCTCGAGGATGAGCTGGCCGTAGACGACGAGGGTGAAGAGCTCGCCCAGCGTCAGGACGAGATCGAGGTCCTTCTGCTGCGCCTCGGTCAGCCGCTGCCTCGCGAGAAGAGCCTGCAGCCCGGCGATCTGCTCCCGGAAAAGGGCGACGTTCGGGAGGTCGAACGCCCCGTACGCCTTCCCAAGGTCGTGGAACCGGATCTTCGAAAGGCCGCGCGCCGGCCCCTGGTCGAAGAGGAAGAGGTCGTCCGCCGGGTCGGTCCGCCGCGGCACCTCGGGACACGCGGAGGGGGTGAAAAGGACGTTCGGGAGGAACTTCAGGATCAGGGCGATGTTGACGTGGACCGTCCCTTCGAGCTTCGGCAGCGCCCGGATGTCGCGCGTCGCCATCTCGAAGATCGTCTCCTTCTCGAAGCCCTTCGCGGCGATTACGTCCCAGAGGAGGTCGATGACCCGCTCCCCTTCCGTCGTCACCTTCATCTTCACGACCGGGTTGTAAAGAAGGTACCGCCGGTCCTCGCGCGTCGCGGAGCGGAAGTAGTCCGCCGCGCGGAGGGCGAAGAGCCGCATCGCGACGAGGCGTGTCCAGGCGTCCGTGAACATCCGCGTAACGTGCGGGAAGTCCGTCACGCTCATGCCGTAGAGGCGCCGCCGCGACGCGTGCCGGATCGCCTCGTAGAAGGCGTGCGTCGCGATGCCGATCGAGGCCCAGCCGAGGTTGTACTTCCCGACGTTGACCGTGTTGAGCGAAGCGTCCCACGCCTCCGGGCCGCAAAGGAGGATCTCGTCGTCCGCCACCGGGTAGTCGTTCAGGGCGAACTCCGCCACGTACGACTGCGACGTGCAGACGTTCTGGACCAGCTCGTAGTTCGGGTGGCGCGGATCGGCGGCGAAGAAGACCCACTCGTTCCCCTCGGCCCTCTTCCCGAAGACCGAGAGGAGCGCCGCCTCGTTGCCGTTCCCGATGTAGTACTTCCGGCCGTTCGCCGCGTATCCGCCTCCCGGGCTCTTCGCGAGTCGCATCTCCGTCGAGTAGATGTCCGCCCCGTGCGCCTTCTCCGAGAGGCCGAATCCGAAGACCCCTCCCTCCGCAAGAAGCGCCGCCGCTCGCCTCTTCATCGCCTCGCTCCGGCTCATCCAGAACGGGCCCAGTCCCAGAATCGTCACCTGCCACGCGTACCAGTACGGCAGGCCGTAAAAGCCGAGAACCTCGTTGAAGGCGCAATTCCGGAAGGTGTCCCAGCGCGCTCCCTCGCCGCCGTACGCCGACGGCGTGAGCAGGGTCGCGAAAACCCTCTTTTCCTTCTGGAAATCGAGAAAGTCGCGGTACCAGACGTGGTCCCGGTCGTCCTCCTTCAGCTTCTTCTTTCCCTTGGCCTCGAAGAAGGCGACCGTGTCGCGGATGACTCCGGCCGAGAGCGGATCCAGCGGAAGGTCGGGGCGGCGGGGGTCGAGAAGGAGCATCGCCTTACCTCACAATTGACCCGATAATGTCACCACTCGATGGGAAATGACCTCGTCGCCGCCTGCATCTACTGTGCGAGCCTTTTCCTCGGCCGTGACGCGCCCCCGCTCTACGGGTTCACCGGGGAGGTCATGGGGGCCTACGGGACGCTCCGGCGACAGACGGAGGCCCCCCCGGGCCGTTCCTATTCCGACACGACCGGAAAGTTCCCGTTCGTGGCGATCGGCTGGACTCGCCCGGCCGCGCCCGGGATGGGAGCGGGGACACCGGCCTGGGAGGTGAGCGGCCGGCTCGGGTGGGCCGCCTCGCATTCCGAAAGCTTCGAGCCCGAGGGAACTCCCGATCCGATCCTCTCTTCCGGCGCAGGACGCTTCGAAAACGTCGCGCTCGCCTTCCGCGGCGCCCTCGCGGGAAACGGCTCGGCCGAATTCCTCTTCGTCCAGCACCGGTTCGTGGGCGACGACGTCTACGACGTGGGCGGTCTCTTCCAGTACGCGGGGGAACGGCTCCTCATTGCCATGAGGCGCGACCTCTCGATCGGATGGCGCCAGCGATTCGCCGGCGCGGAGGTCGCCGTCGCGTCTCCAGCGCGCCCTCCTTCAGGGGAAGCTCAACACGGCCGACGGCCTCCTTCAGGGAGACGGGGCCGTCTGGGGGGGCGGCGCCGAGGCGCTCCTCGTCCGCGGTCCGTGGCGCTTCTTTCTCGGAGGCGAGTGGCTCTCCGGCTCGATCCCCCGGGAGGAGCAGTTCGGTCCTTCCTTCCAGCCCGGCTCGGGGCGGGACCCGGCCGTTCTGGGGGCCGCAGGCTTCTGGGCCGAGCGCTCTGTCGGGCGCGCCTCGTTCCGTCTCGCCGGCTTCTGGCAGAAAGCCGACATCGGCTGGGTCTCGTATTCGATGCTTGGCGAGACGCTCGCCCGCTTCAACGACGGCTTCCGCCCCGCCTCGGCATCCCGGACCCTTGGGATCGAGGTGACCGCTCGCGTTCTCGTCGGAACCGGCGTCTAGGTGAAGGCCTTCGGCCGCGCCGCCCGGACCGAGGAGACCGTCACCTTCACGGACGCCCTCTACGGCCGCCCCTCCGCGACGCTCGACGTCCTTTCCCCCGCGACGAACCAGTTCGCCTTCGGTCTCGGCCTCGAGTTCACCCTCGGCGGGAAGTCCTTCTAGGGCATCCGCCGGAAGCGGAACTCCTCGCTCTTCCCGGCTCTCGTCCTCGTGACTTCGAGCGTCTCGCCGACGCGGCGGTACGCGAGCGAAACCGCCGGAGTGCCCCCGCCGGCCGGTCCCTCGAACCGTGCCGACTGATTCTCGACCGCGACGAGCGGGAGGATCAGCGGCGCCCCCTTCTCTTCCCGTGCCGCGAGATCGGGGTCGAAGTGACGGAGCCGGAGGACGGGCCCCCCGGCTTCCTGCCTGATCACATACAGCTCGAGGTTCCTCACCCTTCCCTCCTCGACATATCGCCCCACGCCCGCCATCGAGTCCCCGGCAGGGAGAGTCCAGATCTCCTCCGAGAGGTTCCGACCGGTGATCTCCACCCAGTGCCCGGAGAGGAACGCGATGTCGGCGACGGTCCGCCTGGCGAGTGCCGGCTTCGGCGCCGGCTGGGCCGGGACGGAGGACGCCGAGAGGAGGGCGACGGCAACGGGGAGCAGCAGAAACATCCGGCTGTTCATCCCGCCAATCTGCCCGATTGCCGCGCCAAGTCAAACGGCGGCCTCCGGAGAGGATGATTCATGTGAATCAGAGCGCGGCAAGAGTCTTGATCGAGAATGGCCGGATCCGAAACTCTCGGATCACGAAATACGGAGGAATCAAGATGAAGAAGACCACCGCCGCCGTCGTCGCCACGTTCGCCGCACTGGCGCTCGGCACCACCGCCCTCGCCACCATGGACATCCAGAAGGAGTACAAGGCGAAGGACGCCAAGGCCAACTGCGCCACCTGCCACAAGGAAAAGATGCCGAAGAAGGGCGCTGCCGACCTGAACGACTTCGGCAAGACCGTCGCGGCCGCCAAGGGGAAGGACGGGAAGATCGACTGGACGAAGGTCAAGGCTCCCGCCGCCCCCGCGGCTCCGGCCAAGTAAGGTTCGTTCTCCGAATTCAGCGCCCCCGGGCGTCCTTTACCCGGGGGCGCTTTCGTTCTTCTCCCGGCTACTTCTTCGGGAAGCCGATCGTCTGGGCGAGGACGATCCGCTGGTCACTCCGGAGCTCCAGCGCCTTGCCGAGCACCGCCCGGTCGACGCTCCCTCGGACGACGGTCGAGAGGCCCGTCGCCGCGCACCAGAGGTAGACGTTCTGGCTGATGAAGGCCGCGTCCGAGGCCGCGTAGCGCTCGCGATCCTCCGGGGAGGCTCCCGTCATGCGCGAAAGGTCCGCCACGTAAACGAGGTTCAGCGGCGCGCCGCCGACGAAGTCCTGGACCCCGGTGAGGCTCCGGAGGTCTCCCTTGAGGACCCCGCGCAGCGCGTGGGCCTTCGCGTCGAAGAGGTAGACCCCCTCGCGAAGGACGACGTAGAGGTCGATCTCCTGCCAGTTCTTCGCCGACGGCGCCGTCCGACGCCCGTCTTCGCGATTGACGCCCCAGGCGGCCCAGAGAAGGTCCGCCACCGCCTGTGCGGGGAGCGGCGTCGGGGCGAACTCACGCGTCGACCTCCGCGCTCTCAGCGCGTCGACGAGCGTCGTGGAGACGTCCAGTTTCGGCTTCGGGAGGTCCACCGGCGGGGGAAGCTCGGCGGCCACGGCTCCGAGGGTGGCAACGAGGGCCGCCGCCACGGCGAAGAGATTCGCTCGGCAGAAGGTCATGACATCCTCCCTTCCGGCCACGCCCCCCGGTCGCAGCATCTTTTCGGAGCGTCAGTCTACGACTCCGGCCCGGCGCTGGCGCGCCCCTCGGTGAACACCAAGACCCTGAAGCAGGCTATCGTGTAGCCACTTGAACTCCGGCACCCGTCTCGGTCCATACGAGATTCTCGCGTCGCTCGGCGCGGGCGGGATGGGCGAGGTCTACCGGGCGCACGACACGAAACTCGATCGCGACGTGGCGATCAAGGTCCTCCCCGCCGGTCTTGCCGACGACCCCGAGGCGCTCGCCCGTCTCGAGCGCGAGGCGCGCGCGGTCGCGCAGCTCTCCCACCCGAACATCCTCGCCATCCACGACTTCGGGCGGCAGGGTGAAACGGCGTACGCGGTCATGGAGCTCCTCGAAGGCGAGACGCTTCGTGCGCGCCTCGAGGAGGGTGCGCTTCCTTCGCGCAAGGCCGTCGACATCGCCGTGCAGATGGCCGAGGGGCTGGCCGCGGCCCACGAGAAGGGGATCGTTCACCGCGACCTGAAGCCGGAAAACGTCTTCGTGACGGGAGACGGACGGGTGAAGTTGCTCGACTTCGGCCTCGCGAAGAAGACGGGCCCGGCGATGGGTTCGGGCTCGCGCCTGCAGACGGTCGAGAAGCAGACCGAGCCCGGCACAGTGATGGGAACCGTGAGGTACATGTCGCCGGAGCAGGTGCGGGGCGAGGCAGCGGATCACCGCTCGGACATCTTCTCTTTCGGCGCGGTGCTCTTCGAGATGCTTTCGGGGCGGCAGGCGTTCAAGCGCGAGACCGCGGCAGAAAGCATGACGGCGATCCTGAAGGAGGACCCGCCGGAGATCGCAGCGAGCGGCTCCGGGCCGTCGCCCGCGCTGCAGCGCATCGTGCAGCACTGCCTGGAGAAGAAACCGGGAGAGCGCTTTCAGTCGGCGCGGGACATCGCCTTCAACCTGCAGGCGCTCTCTGGGTCCGCCGTCACGAGCGGGCCATCGGTCGCCGTCGCGCGCAGTGGATCGCGCCGTGGCTCACCGTCATTGCCGTCGCTGCCGTGCTGGGTGTTGCCAGGTCTGGCGTTGTACCGAAAAGGCGAGAAGGCGGGTCTGCGCTCGGCCGCGGAGATCAGCTTCCGCCAGATGAGCTTTCGTCCGCAGGCGATCTTCCAGGCCGCCTTCGCGCCGGACGGCGAGACGATCGTCTACAGCGCGGCGCTCGAGGGCAACGTCCCGGAGCTGTTCACGATCCGCCCCGAGTATCCCGAGCCACGCCCCCTCGGCCTCCCGCGTACGCATCTCCTGTCGATCTCCTCCAAGGGGGAGCTGGCCGTCCTGACGAACGCCCGCTTCATCGCGCACCGGCTGTTCACCGGCACTCTCGCGCGGGTCTCGCTCGGGGGCACCGCCCCGCGAGAGATCCTCGAGGATGTCCGTCAGGCCGACTGGTCGCCGGACGGATCCGAGCTGGCCATCATTCGTGTGGCGGAAGGAAAGGACCGGCTGGAGTTCCCGATCGGCAAGGTGCTCTACGAGACCGCGGGCTACCTGAGCGACCTTCGTGTCTCGCCCCGAGGCGACCGGATCGCCCTCTTCGAGCACCCCAGGCAGTGGGACGACCGCGGGTCGGTCATCGTCGTGGATCGGGCGGGAAAGCGTACCTTCCTTTCCGGCGACTATTGGGGGGAGGAGGGCCTTTCCTGGTCTCGGACAGGCGACGAGGTCCTCTTCACCGCCAGCACGGCAGGGAAAGCGTCAGACCCTCTATGGCGTCGATCTCTCCGGACACCGGCGGGTCGCCCTCCCGAGCGCCGGGGGGCTGACGATGCACGACGTCTCCCGCACCGGGCGCTGGCTCGTGACTCGCGACGACTATCGTTAGGAGATCTCCGTCCTGGCCCCGGGCGCAAGCGCCGAGCGCGATCTCTCCTGGCTCGATAACTCCTTGTCCCCGTTTCTTTCGCGGGATGGGAGCATGCTGCTTTTCGATGACGAGTCCGCTGCCGCTGGCGCCGAACTACGGGGTCTGCCTTCGGAAAACCGATGGCGGTCCCGTCGTACGCCTGGGAGAAGGTCAGGCCTACGGCCTCTCGCCGGACGGGAAGTGGGCGCTGGCCGTCATCGACACGCCGCCGCAGCTCGTGATCTACCCGACCGGTCCTGGAGAGACTCGGCGCCTCCCGCGAGGCGACCTGGAGACCTACCAATCGGCCGGCTGGTTCCCGGACGGAAAGAGCGTCCTGGTTTGCGGCAACGAGGCCGGCAAGGCTTCGCGGTGTTATGTGCAGGACGTCTCGGGTGGCCTGCCACGGCCGGTCACACCAGAAGCAACGACGAACTGCACGGTTTCTCCGGATGGCCTGCAGATCCTCTACTCGAAACCGGGTGGAACCTGGTTCGTCCAGCGCGCCGGGGGTGGAACAGCTCAGCCCGTGCCCGGGCTGACCACGGACGACCAGGTCATCCGATGGAGCGCGGATGGCCGCTCTGTCTACGTTTTCCGCTCTGCGAATGTGCCGTTCCGGCTCGAGCGGCTGGACCTCGCCTCCGGCCGCCGCGTGCTGATTCGCGAGGTCGCTCCCGCCGACAGGACTGGTGTCTTCCGGATCTCGGGGGCCGCGCTGACGGACGACGCCAGGTCCTACGCGTACAGCTATCAGCGGATGACGTCGCAGCTCTTCGTCGTGGAGGGGGCGCGGTGAGCCTCCAGCCCGGCACGCGCCTCGGCCCATGGCAAGCGGACTCCGCTCACTCCGAGAGCGGCACCATCCGCTGGCGAAACCAGATCGCCAGCGCCTCGGCCGTCATCTCGCCCCGCGCCGCCGAGAAGGTGACCTCCCCGATCTGCACGTCCGACGCGCGAAGGCGATGGCCGTTCATCTCGACGACGAACTCCGCCGCCGCGGGCGGCCGATGGTCTTCGCCGACGACCCCGGCGCGAAGGAAAACCGGGCGACGGTGCCTTTCTACTTCCACTTCGACGGCGTCTAGGCGTTCGTCGGTCTCCCCACCCAGCCATTCTGACGTGGAAGCCGTCCCTCTTCCGCGGCCGACGCCTCCCGGAACGAAGGAGCAGACCGTCCCTTTTTCGCTGCACCATTTCGTGTACCGTCATGACCGGATGCGAACGAACGGGAAGCCGAAGAGCCTATTCCACTCCCTCGCAGGGCGTTCAATGGGATCATTCGGCACACTTCACCTCTGGCACCGGACTTGATTGAACTTCCAGCGACCCGTACCGGGGATCACGGAACAAACTGAAGGAGAAGAGATGAAAAAGACCACCGCCGCCGTCGTCGCCACCCTCGCCAGCATTGCTCTGGGCAGCTCGTCCCTCGCCAACATGACCTACCTCAAGGAGTACAAGGAGGCCAAGAAGGAGACGAGCGCCACCTGCACCACCTGCCACATGGACAAGATGCCGAAGAAGGAGTCCCACGAGCTGAACGACTTCGGGAAGACCGTCAAGGCCGCCAAGGGGAAGGACGGGAAGATCGACTGGTCGAAGGTCAAGGTTCCCGCCAAGAGCTGACGTCTCGCGGGATCCGGGCGGAACGCGCCTCCGGGCCTCGGGTCCGGGGGCGTTTCCATTTTGAGGGAAACTCGACGACATGAAGAGACGCTCATTCCCGGCGGCCGGCCTCCTTTCTCTCCTCGGCCTTTTCGGCCTTGCGCGGGGACTCGCTGCCCAGCCACTCCCCGAGAGCCTCTTCTCGGGAATGCGATGGCGTCTCGTCGGTCCGTTCCGGGGGGGACGCACCGTCACCGCGGCGGGCGTCCCCGGCCATCCCCACCGCTTCTACTTCGGCGCCGTGGGGGGCGGCGTCTGGCGCAGCGACAACGCGGGACGGACCTGGGAGCCGATCTTCGACTCTCAGCCCGTCGCCTCGATCGGCGCCCTCGCCGTCGCCCCCTCGAATCCGGACGTTCTCTACGTCGGCTCGGGCGAGGCCGACATGCGCTCGGACATCTCCTATGGAAACGGCGTCTACCGGTCGGCGGACGGCGGAAAGAGCTGGACCCACCTCGGCCTCTCCGACTCCCGGCAGATCGGCCAGATCCTCGTCGACCCCAACGACCCGAACCTCGTCTTCGTCGCGGCTCTCGGGCACGCCTACGGGCCGAACAGAGAGCGCGGCGTCTTCCGGTCGAAGGACGGCGGAAAGAGCTGGGCGAACGTTCTTTTCAGGGACGAGAACACCGGCGCGGCCGACCTCGCCTTCCAGCCCGGAAACAGCAGAACGATTCTCGCCTCCCTCTGGCAGACGCGGCGCCCCCCATGGAACGTCTATGCCCCGTCGAACGGCCCCGGAAGCGGACTCTGGCGGTCGGAGGATGGTGGCGACACGTGGAAGCAGATGACGGCCGGCCTCCCCTCCGAAGGGCTCGGGAGGATCCGGGTCGCCTTCGCCCCTTCCGACCCCCGGCGCGCGTACGCCATCGTCGACGCGAAGGAGGGGGGTCTCTTCGTCTCCGAAGACACCGGGGTGACGTGGAAGAAGGTGAATGGCGACCGACGCCTCTGGGGTCGCGGCTGGTATTTCGCCGGCGTCACCGTCGACCCGAAGGACCCGAACGTCGTCTACGCGCTCAACACGGGGATCTTCCGGTCGGCCGACGGCGGCAGGACGTTTCTTCCCTTCAAGGGCGCTCCCGGCGGGGATGATTACCACCGGCTCTGGATCGACCCTGCCGACCCGCACCGGATGATCGTGGCGAGCGATCAAGGGGCGGTCGTCACCGTAGACGGCGGCCGGACGTGGAGCAGCTGGTACAACCAGCCGACCGCGCAGTTCTACCATGTGATCACCGACGACCGGTTCCCGTACTGGATCTACGGCGCGCAGCAGGACAGCGGGGCCGCCGCGACCTCTTCGCGCACCGACTACCGCGCCATCACGCGGCGCGACTGGAAAGAGATCGCCGCCGGGGGCGAGAACGGCACCATCGTGCCCGATCCGATGAACCCCGACATCCTCTGGGGCGGAACGGTCGGTCGGTTCGACATGCGGAACCTCCAGGACCTCGACGTCGACCCGACGCTCGCCTGGCCGGGCGACTACCGGAGAACGTGGACGCTTCCGCTCGCGATTTCGCCGCGCAATCCGAAGGCCATCACCTTCGGAAACCAGTTCCTCTTCCGGACGACGGACGGCGGAAGGCACTGGGAGAGGGTCAGCGCCGACCTGACCCGCGAGAACCCGGGCGTCCCGACGACGCTCGACCCCGCCACGGCCGGGGACTCGGGGGTGAAAGGGCCGCGCCGCGGCGTCATCTATGCGATCGCGATCTCTCCGGTCGTCGACGGGCGGATCTGGTGCGGGACGGACGACGGCCTCGTCTGGCTCTCGCGCGACGACGGGGAAAGCTGGACCGACGTCACGCCGAAGGCCCTCACCCCGTGGTCGAAAATCGGCATCCTCGAAGCCTCGCATTTCGACGCGGAGACCGCCTACGCCGCCGTCGACCGGCACCGTCTCGACGACGTCGCGCCCTACGTCTATCGGACCCGGGACGGCGGGAAGAGCTGGGCGCTCGTCAGGAAGGGGATCCCCGAGGGGAGCTATGTCCACGTCGTCCGCGAGGACCCGGTCCGCCGCGGGCTACTCTATGCCGGCACGGAGACCGGCGTCTTCGTCTCGTTCGACGACGGCGACGACTGGCAGCCTCTCCAGCGGAACCTCCCGAATTGCTCCATCCGTGACATCGACGCACGGCACGGAGATCTCGTCGTCGCGACGCACGGCCGGTCGTTCTGGGTGCTGGACGATCTTTCGCCTCTCCGGCAGATCGACGCGAAGGTCGCGGCCGAGAGCGCCTTTCTCTTCGCCCCACGGGCGGCCGTCCGTCTCCATCCCGCGCCGTTCCTCGGCACTCCCGAGCCGAAGGACGAGCCGATGGGAGAGAACCCGCCGCGCGGCGCCTTCCTCGACTACGTCCTCGGGGCCGACGCGCCCGGCCCGGTGACGCTCGAGATCCTCGACGCGAACGGAGGGCTCGTCCGACGCTTCTCGAGCGACGAGAAGCCGCGCGGGCCCGATCTCTCACGCATCGTCGTCACGCCGGACTGGGTGGCCACCCCGGAGCCCCCCTCCGCCGCAGCCGGAATGCACCGGTTCGTCTGGGACCTCCGGTATCCCCTTCCGAAGGAGCTTGCCGGCGTGGCCGGATCCTTCCGCGGAAGCTCCGGCCCGTGGGCCCCGCCCGGGCGGTACACCGTCCGTCTGACCGCGGCCGGAAAGACCCTCACGCAGCCTCTCGAAGTCGTCAAGGACCCGCGGCTCGGCCCGGCCGTTGCCGACGCCGATCTCGTCCGTCAGTTCCGGCTCGCAAGCGACATTCAGGCTGAGCGCGTCGGTGTGGCCGTGGCCCTGCGCCAGGCCAGCGCCCTTCGAATGCAGGTTGCCGCGCTGAAGACGGAGAAGCGCCCTGCCCCGCCCGTCATGACCGCTCTCGCCACTTTCACGAAGACACTCGACCGGGCCGCCGGCCCTCCGGCCCCGGGCTCCGGCGAGGACTTCTGGGACACCGAGGAGATCGACCCGACCAGCCTGCGACGCCTCTCGACCTCTCTCTCCGCCCTTCAGAACGCCGTCGAGAGCGCCGACGCGGCTCCGACTCCCGACGCCCTCACCGGCTTCGCCGCGAGGAAGAAGATGGTGGACGAGGGCCTCGCCCGGTGGAAGAACCTCGTCGCGATCGAGCTTCCCGCCGCAAACAGGGCCCTTCAGGATGCCGGCCTCGCCGCGCTGAAGACCGACTGAGAAGAGGCGGGGCGCCTACTCGGCCTTCACGAGCGGCAGCTCGACGAAGCTGGCCCGGCCCGGCGCGTGGTAGACGCGTTGCGTGGCCTTCGTGTAGTCGCCCGGCTTCGCCCAGAAGATGCTCGGCACGAAGGTCTGGGGGTTGCGGTCGTAGAGCGGGAACCAGCTCGACTGCACCTGCACCATGATCCGGTGCCCCGGCTTGAAGACGTGGTTCGCCGTCGGGAGGGCGAAGCGGTACGAGAGCGGCTTTCCCGGTTCGAGGGCCTTCGGCGTCTCGAAGCTCTCGCGGTAGCGCCCCCGGAAGATGTCCATCGAAACCGCCAGCTGGTAGCCCCCCATCTCCGGCTGCCCCGCCACCTCGTCGGGCCAGACGTCGATCAGCTTCACCACCCAGTCGGAGTCCGTTCCGCTCGTCGAGGCGACCAGGTTCGCGACCGGCTCTCCGCTGATCTTCACCGGCTCCTCGAGGACGTCCGTCACGAAGACGGCGACGTCCGGCCGTCCCGACGCCTCGCGCTGGTCGTCCACCAGCCATAGCGGCCACGTCATTCCGTTGTCGTATCCCACCGGCTGGATCGGCCGCGCGCGGAACGGCACCGGTTTGGCCGGGTCCGAAATCCACTCCGTGTACGCCGCCCCGCCGCTCTTCGGCGCGGCGAAGCCGAGCGTCGATCCCGCCCCGAGGTAGAGAGGCGTCGCCTTCACCGTGCAGCCGCTCGCGCATCCGGCCGGCCACGCCGGGAGCCGGCGCCAGACGTTCGTCCCCGTCTCGAACGCCATCACGGCCGGCAGGTTCGCCTTCGGAGCTCCCTCCTTCAGGTACTGGTCGAGGAACGGCAGGAGGATCTCCCGGCGGAAGGTCAGCGCCGTGTCGCTGTCGAACCGGATCGCCCCGAGCGAGCTTCCGTCCTTGATCTCCTGTGCGTGATGCCACGGCCCCATCACGAGGAAGACCTTGTCGTTTCCCGCGTCCTTCGGCTTGATCGCTCTCCAGACGGCCAGGGCGCCGTAGATGTCTTCCTGGTCCCAGAGGCTGTGGACCAGCATCACCGGCACTTTCAGCGGCTGCGCGGCCAGCACCTTGTCCACCGTCTGGTCGCGCCAGAACGCGTCGTACGCGGGGTGCTCGAGGATCTTCCGCCAGAAGCCCACCTGCTCGAGCCCGCGGCGCTTCGCCAGCTCGCCGGCCGACCCCGCCTCCATGAACATGTCGTAGTCGTCGCGGTGGCTCGTCCACCACTTCGCGTCGTTCTTCCGCGTCGCCACCTGCTCGTAGATGTACGGGAGGTTCTGCTGGCGGAACGCGCCGTAGTGGAACCAGTCGTCCCCCATCCAGCCGTCCACCATCGGGTTCATCGGCACCGACACCTTCAGCGCCGGATGCGGGTTGACGAGAGCCATCAGCGGCAGGAAGCCGTCGTACGAGATGCCGAGGATCCCGACCCGCCCGTTCGACTCCGGGACGTTCTTCACGAGCCAGTCGATCGTGTCGTACGTGTCCGTCGCGTGGTCCACCGGCGTCGGGTTCTGCGGGCCGGAGAGGGGGCGGTTCATCACGTAGTCCCCTTCCGAGCCGTACTTGCCGCGGACGTCCTGGACGACGCGGATGTAGCCCCCCTCGATGATCGTCTCGACCGCGTTGTCGTATCCGTCGAGGCTCGGGGCGAGGTGGGCGCTCTCCCGCCGCGTCGTCAGCTCCGTTGCGTCGTAGGGCGTCCGCGTCAGGAGCATCGGCGCTCCCTTCGCCCCCTTCGGCAGGAGGATCACCGTGTGCAGCTTCACCCCGTCGCGCATCGGGATCATCACGTCGCGCCGCTCGTAGTCGAAGCCGTGGTTCGTCGGCTTGAACTCGGCGGGGGTCTCGCTCGGCAGCGCCGGGTACATCGGCGGCGCCGACTGTCCGAGGGTCATGGTGGAGAGCCAGAGCGCCCCGACGACCGGCGCCATGACGAACAATGTCCGAACGCGACGGGAACGAGTCATCCGTGAGCCCCCCCGGCGGTCATCCAATCCGATTCCTGAAAAAAGGAATGATGACACGTGAGCGGAGCCGGGCCGTTGGCGCTAAAATGGTTCCGTTCCGGAGGCACCATGCCCCTCAGCCTCTCCATCAAGAACGTCCCCGACGAGCTGGCGAAGCATCTGCGGGATCGCGCCGAACGAAACCGTCGTTCCCTGCAGCGGGAGCTGCTCGTCATTCTCGAAGAGGCGGCGACGCCACGGGTCGCTCCCCGCGAGGCCCTCGAGCGGATTCGGGCGATGGGCTTGAAGACGCCTGCGGAGTCCGTGCGGATGATCCGGAAGCTGCGCGATGCCCGTTAAGGTCGCCGACGCCTCCGTTGTCGCTGCCCTCGTTTTCGGCGAGCCCGAGGCAGGCGAGGCGGCGACCCTTCTTTCGGACGCGGAGCTGGTCGCCCCATCCCTCCTGAAGTTCGAGCTGGCCAACACCGCGTGGAAGAAAGCCACCCGCCAACCGGAGAAGGCGTCTCTCATCGCTGCCGGCCTGCGCCTGGCGCTCGAGCTCGACATCCGCTACGTCGATGTCGACCATGAGGCGGTTCTCGACCTCGCGCTGGAGAAAAACCTCTCGGCCTACGATGCTTGCTACCTGTGGCTTGCCCGGACCCTCAAGGCCCCCCTCGCGACATTCGACACGAGACTGAAGCGCGTCCGGCCTCGCGCTCACTGACCTGCCGCCGCCCGCTCCCTCACGCGATCTCGAGCCAGCCGAACCAGACGGGGTGGTTCGCGCGGTACCACGTCAGCACCTGCCGGATGATCTCCTGCTTCTCGCGAGGAACGACCTTCTCGTCGAGGCGGTCGAAGTGGACGCGCACCGTCTCCCCGTCGTGCTCGAGCGCCTGCGACAGCATCGTCTGGAGCTCGTTGCGAATCCGCCCCGAGTCGGAGACCTTCACCGGGCGGGTCGTGTAGTCGACCCCCGACATGAACCGGACGAGGAGCGGGCTGAAGACGTGCCGCGCCGTGTCGAGCGGCTCCATCAGCCGGAAGGTGAACGTGATGCGGCTCGCGGCCTGGTGCGTGGCCAGCCGCGTCGTCACCCG
Organism: uncultured Acidobacteriota bacterium; assembly: GCA_963779415.1. Taxonomy (GTDB): domain Bacteria; phylum Acidobacteriota; class Thermoanaerobaculia; order UBA5066; family UBA5066; genus DAOMFB01. The sequence continues at coordinate 87,030 of CAVZYA010000002.1, forward strand.
GTAGACGCCGTCGGCCAGGCGCGTCACGCCGCGCGTCCCCGTGTAGGGGTCGTCGCAGACGTAGCCGGTCGAGGCCAGCACGTGCCAGTGCTTCCCGGGGAGAAAGTCGTCGGGCCTGAGCGCCGGCCGGCCGAGCGGGACGTTCGACGCGGCCGCCTCGCGGATCGCCTCCGCGTACGACCGCACTCTCCCCGCCTCCACCTCCCCGCCCCCGACCATCTCCGCCACCCTCCGCGCGAAGTCGGGAGCGGCCGGGTCGAGCTGCATCAACTCTCCTTCCGTCCGACACGGCAGCTCGAAGCTGGGGGAGAACAGCGCCATCGACGCGTCGACGTCGAGCACCTCGGAAAGGCTGGCGGCCTGCATGGCCTCGGCCGTCGCCGCGTAGCCGTCACAGAGAAAGAGGTGCGTCGCCCCGGCGGCGTCCCTCCAGCTTCCGACGAGGAACGTCGGGGCATACGTCCCCGAGTCGGTAAAGACCTCGAGGCCCGAGGGCGCCTTCCAGCCGTCCTCCACGAGGTGCACTCCCAGCGCCGTCCACTCCTCCCACAGCCTTCCGAGCCGTCCCTCGCGGCTTTTCCCCTGGAGCGTCCAGACGTGGACGTTCTCGCGGCGGATGCCGGGGTAGGCCCTCTCGATCGCATGGACGACCTCGGCGCGCGGCGTCCGGTAATCGAGCAGCAGCGACGCGCGGTCGGCCGCCTCGGCCACGCGCCGTGGAACCGTGAGGCATCCCATGTACGACTCGTAAGGGCGCGCGAGGACGAGCGGCGAGTCGAAGAGGTGGAAGACCGCCATCGGGCCCGTCGCCTTCCCTTCGGCGAAGCGGGAGGTGTTCTCCAGCGTGTCGACGGCCGCGCCCCAGAGCGTGATCCCGCGCTTCTGCAGCCAGCCGTGAAAATGCTCGAACGTGTGTCCCGGCTCGTTCAGGAGGCGCCGCACCCTTCGTTCCACCATCCGCGCGACCTCGGGACGCGCGTAGACGCGGCCGAAGCCGAGGAGCGGGTTCGCGCCCATCTCGGGCGACTCCCCCGCCTTCGGCATCAACCCCTCCCCGAGGGAGACCATGATCGCGTGGTTTTCGGGGAGCGTCCGCGTCAGATGCCACAGCCCCTCGCTCATCACGTAGGCGCTGATGGCATCCGCTCCCTTCTTCACCTGGTTGTAGGTGGCCTTGTCCTTCCCCGCCCCCTCGCCATATCCGCCGAAGAGCCGGGTCCCGAGCGCCGTGGCGGCCGAGGTCATCGCGACGCAGCGCGTGATCCCGCGCGGCGCGAACGCGAAAGTCGAGACCGGCTCGGGCTGCGAGCGCTCCACTTCCACGTCCTCCAGCCAGAGGTGAAAACGGAGCAGCACCGGACGCGTGTCGAAAGCCCACTGGGCGATCAGGTTTCGCTTCTCGATGTCCGTCATGGCAGCCTCTCGAAGTGGGGACGAGGACTTGTTCTCGGAAGTATCTCAGGGGAAGGGTCGCCGGGGCACCGGTCTGCGTGGTCTCGGGGCGATTGCCGCGGCATAGACTTCCTTCCGAAGGAGATTCCCATGGCTCTACGTACGGCCGTCACGCTGACTCTCACGTTCCTCGTCGCCTTTTCCGTGCGGGCGCAGCAGCCGGTGCCCGTCCCCCCCGCGAAGGCCGGCGCCGCCCCCGTTCTCGCCTCGGAGCGCGTGGAGAAGGACTCGCCGCGCGCCACCCCCGCCGGGACGACCTTCATGGCGCCCGCCGGCTGGAGGATGACGACGAAGGGGGCGATGGTCCTCCTCGATCCGCCCGAGGCCGACTCGCACGTCGCGATCGTGGACGCGACGGCGAAGGACGCCGACGCCGCCGTCGCCGCGGCGTGGGCCGCGTACAAGCCGGACTTCTCCCGCCCGCTGAAGATCTCCATGCCGCAGACCGCTCGCGAGGGCTGGGACGAGCGGAAGGTCTACGAGTACGAGACGTCGCCGAACGAGCGGGTCGTCGTCAGCGCCATGGCATGGCGTGCCGGAGACGCCTGGACGGTGATCCTCCTCGACGGATCCGAGCCGACGTTCGAGAAGCGAGGTGCGCCGACCAACCTCGTGATCCAGAGCATCCGGCCGAAGGGGTATACCCGCGAGTCGTTCGCCGGGAAGAAGGCCCATCCGCTGGACGAGAAGAGGCTGGCGATCCTGAAGGAGTTCGTCGCGAGCGGGATGAAGACGTTCGACGTGCCGGGAGTGGGGCTGGCCTTCCTCGACGGCGGGAAGACCGTCTGGGCGGGCGGCCTCGGCGTGAAGGAGCTGGGGAAGCCCGACCCGGTCGACGCCGACACGCTCTTCATCGCCGCGTCGAACACGAAGGCGCTGACGACGCTCCTCCTCGCCGAGCTGGTGGACGAGGGGAAGATGCGCTGGGACCAGCCGGTGACGGAGCTGTTCCCGGCGTTCAAGCTGGGGGACGAGGCGACGACGAAGCAGGTCCTCGTGAAGCACCTCATCTGCGCCTGCACGGGGATGCCGCGGCAGGACATGGAGTGGCTCTTCGAGTATGCGAACGAAACCCCTGCCTCGGCCGTGAAGCTCCTCGGGACGATGCAGCCGACCAGCCGCTTCGGCGAGGTCTTCCAGTACAGCAACCTGATGGCGGCCGCCGCCGGGTTCATCGGCGGGTCGAAGGCCGTCCCCGGGAAAGAGTGGGGAGCCGCCTATGACGAGGCGATGCGGACGAAAGTCTTCGAGCCGCTCGGGATGACGACGACCACGTTCGACTTCGCGAAGGCCCTGAAGGGAGACGTTGCCCAGCCGCACGGCGACGACGTGGACGGAAAGGTGACGCGCGGACGAATGGACCTGAACTACTCCGTCGTCCCGGTTCGCCCGGCGGGAGGGGTCTGGACGAGCCCGCGCGAGTTGGCGAAATACGTGGAGATGGAGCTCGCCAAGGGCCTGCTCCCGAATGGCAAGCGTCTGGTTTCCGAGGAGAACCTCCTCGCGAGGCGAAAGCCGCAGATCCTCCTCGCCGAGGACGCCTCGTACGGGATGGCCCTGATGGTCGACACGAAGTACCGGATTCCCGTGGTCCACCACGGCGGCGACCTCGCCGGGTTCCACAGCGACATGATCTGGCTGCCGGAGCATGGCGTGGGGGCCGTGATCCTGACGAACGCCGATTCGGGCGTCTACCTCCGCGGGCCGCTTCTGCGCCGACTGCTCGAGGTTCTGTTCGACGGGAAGCCCGAGGCCGAGCAGGTGCTGAAGGTGTCCGCAGCACAGCGGAAGGCCGCCATCGCGAAGGAGCGCGAGCGGCTCGTCGTGCCGGCCGACCCGGCCGCCGCCGCGAAGCTGGCTCCGCGTTACACGAACCCGTCACTCGGCGAGCTGAAGTTCCTTCGCGAGGGGACGGCTACCCTCGTCGACGTCGGCGAGTGGAAGAGCACCGTCGCTTCGAGGAAGAACGACGACGGGACGATCTCCTTCATCACGATCGACCCGACGCTTGCGGGATTCGAGTTCGTCGTGGCGGACAAGGACGGGAAGCGCCGGCTGATCACGCGCGACGCGCAGCACGAGTACGTCTTCGAGGAGGCGGCGAAGGCTGCGAAGCCCTGACGGCGCGGTCAGTTGACCGGCAGGTCGTCGTCGGGAGGCGGGCCGCCCTCGGCCGAGGGAGATGAGCCCGCCTCCGCGGCGGCCAGCCGCCCGGCCTCCGCCTCCCGGTCGCGGCGCCTCTTGAGGGCCGCGACGATGGCGAGAAGGGCGATGCCGAGCCAGAGGACGGCGGTGGACGTGAGGATGGGGATCCACCGCTTGAGGACTCCCTGCCTGGCCCAGAACGCTTCGCCGACGTCGACGAGCGACGCTCCGGTCGTCCGTCGGAGCGCCTCGTCGAAGGAGAGACCCTGCGCGACGCGGGAGAAGAGGGCGGCGGGGAGCCCCGTGCCGTACCGGTCGAGGAGGTCCTGCACGAGAGCGCCGGAGAGCGCGTACGCCCGTTCGACCTGCCAACGGTCTCCTTCGAAGAGGTCGTCCAGCATGAAGAGCGGGACCTTGTCGCCCGAGAGGAGGCCCAAAGCCAGCTCCGTCTGGTCCCGAAGCCGCCACGAGCGGCCCGCCAGCATCGCGACCCCTTCGTTGAACCAGCGAGGAATCCGGCGGCCGGCGGTCGCCCGGTAGATGAGGACGTGGGCGACCTCGTGCGCGAGGACTTCCTCGAGGCCTCCGTCGGGATAGGAGGGAGTCCGTTCCGGCAGGAGAACGACGACGTTCGAGACGCCGTCGGTGTAGCCGGAGACCCACGAGGGGGCGCTTTTCGCCAGAGGCGACGATTCCGGGGCGAGGACGACGCGGATGGGCGGGCCCGGCTCCGTGATACCGACCAGTTCCATCACACCCGCGACCCAGGGAGGCGAGGAGTCGGAGAGCCGGCTCGCGGAAGGCGGCAGGCCGGGCTCGCGCTCCAAGATCAGCGGAACCGGCCTCGCCGCGGCCATGTTCAGCGGGAGAAACGAGAGGAGAAGCAGCGCTCGCCTGGTCACGGAAAGGGATTCTGGACGAAACATGGCCGAGGCCGAACGAAGCGTCCGTTCACCCCGATAATCCTTTCCGGACCGGAGCGGCGAAGCCGGGAGGAACCGGAAATCTTTCAGGGCCGCACCGGGTGGGGTCATCACGATGAACAGATGGATTCCTCTCCTCACCCTGACCGTCTGCTTCGGAGGAGCTCTGGCCGAGGAACCTCCTCCGGAGACGGGCAACGTGCTCACGATTTCCGACGCGATCCGGGCGACCGCCGCGGAGTCGCAGGCGTCCGTCGCCGCCGGCCTCGATCTCCGCGCGGCGCAGGAAGGGACGAATCGGGTGAAGGCGGCCTACTGGCCCGTTCTTTCGGCCTCGGGGAACTGGCAGGCCCGGGACAACCCGATCGTGGCGATCTTCGGAACATTCGAGGTCCCGACCACCAATAAGAACTTCTTCACGGCCGAGGCCGACCTGACCGAGCTTCTCTGGGACGGGGGGCGCCGCTCGGCGGCGCTCGAGATCTCCCGCGGCTCCGAGGCCGCGACGTCCCTGAAGGGGAAGGCGGACGTGCAGGCGACCGAGATGGAAGGCCTCGGCGCGTATCTGAAGGTGCTCGTCCTCAAGGCGCAGCGGCGGGTCGTGAACCAGCGGATCACCAGCCTCGAGGAGCACCTCCGCATCGCGCAGGACCTCTACGATCAGGGGGTCGTGGCCCGAAACGACCTCCTCGGCACCGAAGTCCGTCTCCGCGTGGTGAAGGACCAGATCGGTCAGATTCAGAACGGGATCGCCGTGGCGATGCAGACCCTCGGCCGACTGATGGGCCGTCCTGCGGGCGAGAAGCTGAGTCTTCCCGAAGCCCTGGCGTCGCCCCCTCCGCTCCCCGACGGCGTGGACGGGCTGAAGCGCCGCGCGGCTGCAGGAAACCCGCGGCTGGAGGCCCTCCGTGCGAGCCTCAAGGTGGACCGGAGCACCGTTTCGGCCCGGAAGGGTGAGAGCTGGCCGAGCGTCTTCGCCCAGCTCTCCCACACGTACCAGGAGAACGCGTTCCTCGCCTATCCGAACGCGAACATCTTCTTCGTCGGAGTCTCCTGGCAAATATGGGAGAACGGGTCCCGGAAGGCCGCCGTGCGACAGGCGGAGATCTCCGCCGAGAAGACGGAGAGCGAGATCGGGGAGCTGGCGCGAGCCCTCGACATCGAGGTGGACCAGGCTTTTCGCGACTTCACTCAGGCGCTCCGGGAAGCCGACACGGCCCGCAAGAACGTGGAGGCCGCCGAGGAGAACCTCCGGATCGAGGAGGACCAGTACAAGGCCGGCCTCGCCCGGACGATCGACGTCCTCGACGCCGAGTCGACCCTCGCGGAGAGCCGCTTCTCCCTCGTGAACCAGCACTACACGGCATACCTGAAGGAGGGGCTCCTCGGCGCCGCCGCGGGTCTCGATCTTCCCACCGTCTTCGCCGGCGCCCTCCCGGCGTCAGAGGAGCACTGACATGGCCCGGAAGTGGATCAGCCTCGCCGTCATCCTCGCGGTCGTCCTCGCCATCGCCGTGGCCGGCTGGCGGAGATGGAAGCACTCGCAGGTCCATCCGAACACCGAGGATGCCTACGTGAGCGGCGACGTCTACGCCGTCTCCTCCCGTATTCCCGGGACGCTGCTGTCGGTTGACGTGGTCGACAACCAGGAGGTCCGGGAGGGGCAGCTCGTCGCGACGCTCGACCCCCGCGACGCCGACGCGCAGGTCGAGCAGGCCGAGACGGCCCTCGGCGAGGCCCACGCGGCCCTCGCCACCCGCCGGGCCGAGATCGAGGAGAAGCGGGCGAAGTCCGCCGCCGACGCGAGCCGTCTCGCTCTGGCCCAAACGAACCTCACCCGCTACGGGGAATTGAACCGGAAGAACTCGGTCCCGAAGGCCCGGTATGACGATGCCGTGGCCGCCGAGTCGGTCGCCGCCGCCGACCTCGATGCTTCGCAGAAGGCGCTGGCGGCGAAGGAGGCGGATCTCGGCGTGGCGGAGCAGAGGGTTCGGGTCCAGGAGTCGCGGCTCCGGAATGCCCGGTTAAACCACTCCTACTGCGCGATCACGACGATCGTGGACGGGGTCGTCAGCAAGTTGACGGCCACGGCCGGCCAGGTCGTCGCGCCCGGACAGCCCCTCTGCGCCATCGTCCCGCTGACGGGCGACCACGTCTGGGTCGAGGCCAACTTCAAGGAGACCGATCTGAGGCACATCCAGGTCGGCCAGCCGGCCACACTCCGGACCGACGTGAATCCGAACCGTACCTACAGCGGCCGGGTCGAGAGCATCAGCGCGGGAACAGGGGCCGCCTTTGCGCTTCTTCCGCCGGAGAACGCGACGGGAAACTGGGTCAAGATCGTCCAGCGCCTCCCCGTCCGGATCGCCATCGACTCGGCGAGCAACAAAGACAAATCGCTCCGGCTCGGTCTCTCCGTTCACGTGGAGATCGACACCCTGACGGGCCCGGCCGAGAAGCCGGCGTCCGCGCCCGTCCGGACGACCTCCGTCCCGGACTGAGAGAACGGCTCGACGCAATGGCCGAAGACGCGAAGAGGGCGAGCCCATACCTCATCGCCTTCACCTCCATGCTCGGCACCCTGATGGAGGTCGTGGACACCTCCGTGGCCAACGTGTCCCTCCCGCACATGCAGGGGACCTTCTCGGCCGGCGTGGACGAGATCACATGGGTCATCACGTCGTACCTCGTCGCCAACGCCGTCATCCTGCCGATCACCGGCTGGCTCGCGAACTATTTCGGCCGCCGGCGCTTCTACCTGACGTGCCTCGGCGTCTTCACCTTCGCCTCGCTCGGCTCCGGCGCCGCCCCGTCGCTCCCCTTCCTCGTCGTCATGCGGGTCATCCAGGGGTTCGCCGGCGGGGCGATGGTGCCGATGTCGCAGGCGATCCTCCTCGAAGCCTTCCCCCCGGAGGAGCGCGGCAAGGCGATGGCGATGTTCGGGGTGGGGGTCGTCTTCGGCCCGATCATCGGCCCGACGCTGGGGGGATGGATCACGGACAACTGGGGCTGGCCCTGGGTCTTCTACATCAACATCCCGGTCGGCATCCTCGGGATCGTCCTCGGCCTGATGCACATCACCGAGCCGTCGCACCTGAAGCGCCCGGAGGGGCGCGTGGACTTCATGAGCTTCGTCTTCATCTGCATCGGCCTCGGGAGCCTCGAGGTCGTCCTGAACCGGGGCCAGCGCTACGACTGGTTCGAGAGCCGTTTCATCAGCCTCTTCGCCCTCGCCTCAGTGACCGGGATCGCGCTCTTCGTCTGGCGATCCTTCACGGCCGAGCGCCCGCTCGTCGACCTGCACGTCTTCAACGACCGGGCCTTCGCCTCCGGGACGATCCTGATGTTCCTCCTGGGCTTCGGGCTTTTCGGCGCGTTCACGATGCTCCCGCTCTTCACCCAGACGATGCTCGGCTACACCGCGACGTGGGCAGGGCTCGTCCTTTCGCCCGGGGGGATCGCCTCTCTCTGCGCGATGGTCATCGTGGCGAACCTGATCGGCAGGATCGACACGCGGCTTCTCGTCCTCGTCGGGGCGCTCCTGAACCTCTACGCCCTCTGGCTCCTCCGCGGGATCGATCTGAACGTCGGCTTTGAGTACGTCATGTTTTCCCGTCTCGTGCAGGGATTCGGCCTCGGCTTCCTCTTCGTCCCGATCTCGACGGCGGCGTTTTCGCACCTCTCCCCCCAGAAGATGGGTCAGGCCACCGGCCTCTTCAACCTCCTCCGGAACGAAGGGGGCTCGGTCGGCATCGCCGTTTCAGCCACCGTCCTCGCCCGGCACTCGCAGATCCACCACGCGCGCCTCGGCGAGCACGTCTCCGCCTTCAGCCCCGTCCTCCAGGAGCGCCTCTCGGCGACGGCGCATGGGCTCTTCGCCATCTCGGGCCTCGACCCCGAATCCGCCCGCTCGCTCGGGCTGGGGCTCCTCGAAGGGAACCTCACGCGGCAGGCCGTCGCGAAGGCCTACGTCGACGTCTTCTGGATGCTGATGTTCGCCTTCGTCGTCTTCCTGCCTTTCATCCTGATGCTCTCCCCCGGAATCCGGAAGGGAGCCGCTCCCGCGCACTGAGCCCGCCGGGCCGCCCGCGTCACCAGGGGTTGGTGACGTGGCAGAAGGCGCCGTTCTTATCGATGTAGTCCTGGTGGTACTCCTCGGCCGGGTAAAAGGTCTTCGCCGGCTCGACGAGCGTGACGATCTTTCCCGGATAGCGCTTCAGCTCCGTCTGCTCGCGGATGAAGGCCCTGGCCTCGTGCTCCTGCGCCTCGTTGGCCGTCCAGATTCCGGAACGGTACTGCGAGCCGATGTCGGGTCCCTGTCCCCCGACCTGCGTCGGGTCGTGCATCCTGAAGAAGGCCTCGAGGAGGCGGCGGTAGGTGATCCGGCTCGGGTCGAAGACGACCTTGACGGTCTCGGCGTGTCCCGTCCTGTCGGTGCAGACCTGCTTGTACGTGGGATTCGGCGTGGTCCCCTGCATGTAGCCCGAGACGGCGTCGAGGACGCCGGGGCCCCTCTTGAAGTAGTGCTGGATCCCCCAGAAGCAGCCGCCGGCGAAGTAGGCGACCTCGGTCTTCACGGGCGCGCTCTCGGGCGGGACGGGCGCCCCCTTCTCGAGGAACTTCAGGGAGGCCGAATTGAGGCAGAAGCGCTCCCCCGTGGGACGCGGGCCGTCGTCGAAGACGTGGCCGAGGTGGGCGCCGCAGCGGGCGCACTCGATCTCCACCCTCTTCATCCCGAAGCTCCGGTCCTCCTTCCGGACGACGTGGGCCGGGTCGAACGGCCGAGTGAAGCTGGGCCAGCCGGTGCCGGAATTGAACTTGTGGGCGCTGGCGAAGAGCGGCAGGCCGCAGACGACGCAGACGTAGACGCCGTCCTTGTGGTTGTCGAGGAGGTTGCCGCAGAACGCGGGCTCGGTGTCGGCCTTCTGCGTGATCCGGTACTCCTCGGGAGTCAGCTTCGCGGCGAGCTTCGCCACGTCTCCCGGGGGGAGCGGGGTGATGTCGTAGCCGGAAGCCGAGTAGACGGGGGCCATGCTCTTCCCTTTCTCGGTGGACTTCGCGGTTTCCTTCGACTCCGCACGCGAGCAGGCGGCGACGACGAGGGCGAGGAGGAGGGCGGTGGATAATGAAAAGCGTCTCACGGACTCTTCTATGCCGGTCGCGGCGTGGGGGTCTCGCTCCTACCGGCCGAGCCGGGCGGACATGAAGGCGCGTTCCCGCCGCTCCCACGTGAGACCGGCCGCCAGACCGGCCAGCAAGAGAACTACGACGGCGCCGACGTGCCAGATGAGGACGTGTCTCAGGTCGGTGATGTCGCAGTGGAGGCGGTAGACCCCCTCGGCCATGACGCCGCAGCCAACCCCGGAGAGAAGGCCCGCGACCGCCGCGCGGAGCGGCTCAGCGCGCGCGACGAGGGCCGCGACGAGGATGAGGGCCGACATTCCGAAAAGCAGGGTCGCCAGGAAGCAGGCGGGACCGTGGCGGGTCCACGGGTCGGGGAGCTCGATGCCGGCGCTCCCCCGGCGCGAGAGGATCGCCTGCGCGGCGAGGGCCGCGAGCGCCGCGCCGATCGCGAGGAGGGAGAGCCCCGTTCCCACGCCGCGCCCCGGGACGGCCGCGGCGAGGGCGAGGGCGACGAGGACGACCCCGGCCGCGCTCTGGACGAAGACCGGGCCCCAGGTCAGGACGGGGCCAAGTTGTTCCGCATCGCCTCGAATGCCGAGGAATGCGAGAAGGACCAGGAGAGCTCCTGCCGCCCAGACGGCGGCCGCGAGCGCGCGGGTGAGAGGAGGACCGAGACGCCGAACGGGCGTCGTATCGGCCGCGACGGCGCGGCGCAGAGCCTCGGAGAGAGGCGGCGGACCGGCCATCGGTCAGCCCTTCTCCCGGGCGAAGAGCGTCCGCAGCTCCACGATGCCGCGGTGGGCGCGGAGCTTCGCCGCGAGCGCCGTCGTCCCCTGCACCTCTCCCACCTCGCGGAAGGAGAGCCCTTCGACGTGGTGGAGGAGGAGCGCCTCGCGCTGCGTCTCCGGAAGGCGGGCGAGGGCGCGACGGACGAAGTCCCGCGTGCCGAGACCCTCGGCTTCGGCCGGGATCGGAATGTCGGGCAATTCGTCGCCCGCAGGTCCTTCGTGCCGCTCCAGCCGCCCGGCGCCACGCCGCCACATCAGGAAGACGTTGTGCGCGATGGCGTAGATCCACGCCTTCGCGGAGCGGGAGGGGTCGTAGGTGCGTCGTGCCCGGTGGACGCGAAAGAAGGTCTCCTGCAGAAGATCGTCGGCTCGCGCGCCGTCGCGCGTCAAGGAGTGGAGGTAGCCGTGGAGCGGCCCCGAAAGCTTCGTGTAGAGGGATTCGAATGCCATGGAGTCACCGGCCTGGTAGGCGGCCATCAGCTCGCTGAGAGTCGAATTCAGTTCGCTTCTGTCGTCCACCCGCTCGGTCCTTCTATGCCCCGGAGGGCCTGCGGGTTACGCGCCGCCGCGTGGCCGGCCGCCCCCCGACGGTTGACGGGATCCTATCCGGTCGGGGTCCTCTCCGGTACGAACGTCTCATGGACTTTTCCCCCGGGGAGGCGTGGGATGCGATCGGGCCATTGCCCGGCGGGCGGGAGTTCCGGAGGGCGCGGCCGAGTGACGAGCGAAAGGACGGAGCCATCATGGCCTTGACCCCGATGCAGGACAAGAAAGCCGACCTCGCGGGACCGGGGATCGGAACGTACGAGGATCTCGAGAAGGTCCTCCCGAACGACTACAGGCCGCTCCTCTCGAAGAAGGAGACGCAGAAGGCCATCACCGCGATCAAGCGCAACATCGAGGACGGGCTCTGCCGCGAGCTGAACCTGATCCGGGTGGAGGTGCCCCTCATCGTCGACGCCGAGAGCGGCGTGAACGACTGGTTGGACCGCGACGGATCGCGCGGTCCGGTCTGCTTCCGGATCACGAACGACCACGGAAAGAACCCGATCGACGCGCAGGTCGTCCAGGCCGCCACGAAGTGGAAGAGGGTGGCCCTCGCGCAGTTCGGCATGGAGACGGGCGAGGGGCTCGTGACCGACATGCGGGCCGTCCGGAAGGACTATTTCCTCGACCACGACCACAGCGCCTACGTCGACCAGTGGGACTGGGAGAAGGTCATCACCGCGAAGGAGCGGAACCTCGACACCCTGACGAAGACCGTGGAAGGGATCTGGAAGGTCCTCAAGGGAGCCGAGGAGTTCGCGCGGGACCTCTTTCCCGGACTCAGGAAGTCAAAGCATCCGCGAATCCCCGACAAGTTGACCTTCATTCACGCCGAGGAGATCCTGGAGAAGTACCCCGACCTCCCGCGCAAGAAGCGCGAGACGGCGATCCTGCAGGAATACCCGGCCGTCTTCATCTACGGCATCGGCTGGACGCTGAAGGACGGATATCCCCACGAGATGCGCGCGGCCGACTACGACGACTGGGTCACCGAGACCCGGTCGAAGGACGGCAAGCCGATGCACGGCCTCAACGGGGACATCCTCGTCTGGAACCCCGTGACGAAGCGGCGTCACGAGCTGTCGTCGATGGGGGTCCGCGTCAACGCGGAGACGCTGAAGAAGCAGCTGGAGATGACGAACCAGATGCACTTCCTGAAGTTCCCCTACCACCAGGGGATCGTGAACGGAACGCTCCCCCTGTCGATCGGGGGCGGCATCGGCCAGTCCCGGACGCTGATGTACCTCCTCCAGACTGCGCATCTCGGCGAGGTCTCGGTCACGGTCTGGCCGAAGGTCCTCAAGGAGATGTGCGCCAGGCGCAACATCCACGTCATCGAGTAGACGGGAGAGTTCACCCGGCGCGGAGGGTGACGAGGAGGATCTCGCTCGGACGGAAGAGGCGCATCCGCGGGCCCCACGTCCCGGTGCCGCGGCAGACGAGAACGGTCATTCCGCCGACCTCGAAGCGCCCTTCGAGAAGCGGGTACTGGATCGCCGCGAGATGGCCGAAAGGCCAGATCTGTCCGGCGTGTGTGTGGCCCGAGAGCATGAGGCCGGCGCCGAGACGTGCCGCCTCCTCCGCCTTCCACGGCGTGTGTGACAGAAAGACCGTCGCCCCCGCCGGCCGCCCTTCGAGCGCCCGCTTCACGGGCGTACTGTCCAACCCGTACTGCCGGCGTGCCGTCAGGTCGTCCACCCCCGCGAAGACGAGCCCCGGCCGCACCTCGACCGCCCGGTCGCGAAGGACGGTGAATCCGGCCCCTTCGAGGATCCGCACGCTCTCCTCGAGGCCGGCGTAGTACTCGTGGTTCCCCGTCACGGCGAAGGAGCCGAGCGGCGCCGAAAAACGGGAAAGGAGCGGCCCGAAGTCGGCTTCCCGGCGGCTGTCCCCTTCCAGGATGTCGCCGCAAAGAACGACGAGGTCGGGCTTCAGGGCATTCACCTGCTCGATCCGCGCCTCAAGCCAGCTCTTCCCGAGAAGCGTTCCGACGTGAAGGTCGGAAAGAACGGCCAGCGTCGTCCCCTCCCGCTCCGGCGGAAGCCCTTTCAGCCGGACCTCGTAATCCCGGACGACCGGGGGCCGGAGCGCCTGCACGACGGCGACGAGCGACAGGGCGCCGGCGACGAGAAGGGCGGCGCCGCGGAGCGCGAGCACCTTCTCGCGGAAGAAGAAGCCGAAGCCGGTCGCGACGTCGACCGCGAGAAGCGCCACGAAAGCGAGGAAGACGACCCCCATCCAGTTCGCGCCGAGAAGTTCCAGCGGCGAGACGAGAAACGCCGGCGCGACGCGGTAGAGAAGCCGGGCGAGGATGTAGCTCGATGCGAGGAAGACGGCCAGCACAACATAGGACCATCGCGGGAGGCTCCGCGAGATCGCCGGCACCGACGCCGCCCGCCAGAAGACGTAGGCGTTCACACCGACCCAGATCGTGATGAAGATCGCGAAGAACACCGTCATTCTCCCGACGCCCGTGCGCGCCATTCAGGGAGAACGATAACCGCTGTCGGGCGCGAACGCGCCCCGGAAGTCACTTCGCCTTGGTCGACTTTCCTTCTGCCAGCGTCATCCAGTTTTCCTTGTCGTCCGCCATCTCCCACTTGAAGGTGTACTCGGTCGGCGAGGTCTCGATGCTGATCCACCGGCTCTTGATGATCTTTTCCTTCATCTTGGTGGTGGTGGTGTACGTCCAGACGTTGCCCTTCAGCGTGCCGTCCCCCCCGAAGCCCATGCCCCTGTTGTCCGCGCCGTAGTACGTGTAGATCTTGTTCTCGGCGTCGTAGCCCATCAGTCCGATCCCCTTCGTGCTCCCCACGGGGTCCTTCCCTTCGCCTGTGCATTTCAGGAAGAAGCCGTCCAGGACCCACTCGCAGCTGTCCTTCGACGAGAACTTGCCGGCCGGGCCGAAGGGGTTTTCCTTCTGCTGGCCCTCGGTGATCCATTTTCCTTCGAAGTAGGAGAGCCGCTTGAGTTCCGGGCCGGGCTTCGGAGGTCCGGCCGGTGACTGAGCCAGCGCCGTGGAGGCCGCCGCGAAAAGGGCCAGAAGGCCGAGGGTGCCGATTCGTAATCTCATGGGTTTCTCCTTACCTGACGAAGATTCTAGTCCGCGAGGGACGAAGGCGTCCCCGGGCTAGAGCGTGCTCACGCGGTTGTCAGGATCGGTCCGCCGTGACCCGCCCTGACGAGGCAGAAGATCGCCGACCTCGCCGCCACGACGGTCGAGACGGCCATCCGCGTCATGAGCCGCTGGAGAAAGGACGGGCTCGTCGAGACGCGTGAGGACGGTTTCTTCGTTCCCAACGTTGAAGGGCTGAAGAAACACGTGGCCGCCAATGGAGCGGTCGGGCGGCACGCTCCCCCGCCGTCTGGGATGACGGCCACCAGCCGAGCGACACGAGCTGGCGTGCCACCTCGTCGGCGACGACGGCATTTCCCGCGGCGTTGTAATGGCCGTCGGGACGGAACCAGGTGCCGGCGAGCGTCCGGGCGCCGCTTTCCTGCCGCGTGAGAAAGGCGTTCTCGAGGTCGGCGAAGGCCCAGCCTCCAGCGCGGGCGGCCTCGCGGAGACGCCCCGCCCAGCCGTCGGGGTCGCCCTGCCGGAGAGGTAGGAAGACGACCAGGAAGTGCCCGCCCTTTTCGCGCACGAGACGGGCGAGCGCCTCGACGACGTGGATCGGGACGGACGGATCGGCGGGAGAGGCCTCGCGGTGGACGAGGCGTGTGGCCAGGAATCGGACGAAGCCCCAGGACCCGGTGAGCGGCTTTCCAGGCGGGATGCGGGGCGGCACCGGCACGTTCGTCAGAACGAGAGCGTTGCCCGTCCACCGGAAGAGCGGGCGACCGTGCCCGCTGACCCACCGGTCGAGCGTCGCCCGCCGCATATCCTCGCCGATTACGGCGAGGACCACGACGTCGGCCGCCAGTTTCGCGCCGTCCTCGCGGTACCAGAGATACATCTGGTCGACGCCGTAGGCGGACGCCCCCATGTTCACGACCTCGGACGCGGAGAGGCGCGCCTCGAGAAGCGCGGGCCAGGTCTCGTCGGTCTGGACGTTTCCGAACGTGAAGGAATCGCCGAGCGCGATGACGCGACGCTTCCCGGGCGGGACGGTGGGGGTGATGTCGTGGTCGCCGCGGAACCCGTTGGCATTGATCGTCCAGACGACGTCCCCCCCGAGGATCGGCATCGGTACGGAACGCCCGGCACATGCTTCTATCCGAGCAGCGGGTCGTCGGCGTTGATCGGATCCTCGAGGACGCGGATGGCGATCCCGGTCTGCGCCGAGTAGACCTTCCACGGCCGCCACGTGAGGGCCGTTTCGCGCACGAGCCACGCGGCCGCGAGGCCCAGCCCGATCCAGACTCCGCCGATCAGAATCCGCCCGATGCGCCGGGCGGTCGGCAAGACGTCGGAGGGCTCGGTCTTCAGCGCCCCTCTCTCGCCTCGCACGAGCACCACGCATAGACGCTGTTCGGATCGTTGAAGGCGAGGAACCTCGCCGTCTCGCCAAGCCGGTCGAGAACGGCCCGGACGGCAGGGGAAACCGGCGCCGCCTCCGGTTCCCCGGCCTCGAATCCGAAGGCCCGGGCGAAGCGCGCGCGGGCGTCCAGGAGCTGGGAGAGGAGCTTTTCGCGGAAGGTGAGTTCCTTCTCGACGTACCAGACGCGGTACTTCCCTTCCGTGAGCTTCGCCCTCTTCGCGGCGGAGGCGATCGCGTCCGGACAAGCCACCCGCCTTGTCGACCAGCTTCAACTCGATGGCGTCGGCGCCGCTCCAGACCCGCCCCCGGGCGATCCGGTCGACGTCCTCTTTCGACATCTTTCGCGCCTCCGCCACCCTTTCGAGGAAGTCCTCGTAGCCGCGGTTGATGGAGAGCTGGATCATCCGCCCCACCTCGGGGTCGAGCGCGCGGTCGGGGCGAAGGGCTCCCGAGAGCCACGTCGTCCCGACACCGTCGACGCGCATGCCGAGGTATTTCGCCATCGGCTTCTCCACGGTCGGGAACATCCCGAAGATGCCGATCGAGCCGGTGATCGTGTCGGGGCTGGCGAAGATCTCGTCGCTCGCCGTGGAGATCCAGTAGCCCCCCGAGGCCGCGACGCTTCCCATGGAGACGACGACAGGCTTCTTGTCGACCGTCCGCGCGAGGGAGAGTTCCCGCCGGATCACCTCCGATCCGAAGACGCTTCCGCCGGGGCTGTCGACGCGAAGAACGATCGCCTTCACCCTGTCGTCCTGACGCGCCTTCCGGACGAGGGCGGCCGTCGACTCGCCGCCGATCGTTCCGGGCGGCTGTTTCCCGTCGAGGATGTCGCCGACCGCCAGGATGACCGCGACGGCGTCGCCGCTCCCCCTCTCCCCGGTCCGGTCGCCCCCCCGGTTCTCGAGGTAGTCGGCCACGGAGACCTGCTTGAAGGTCTTTTCGTCCTTCTCCTCTCCGACCAGAGTGATCATCCGTTTCCGGACTTCGTCGCGGTAGCCGAGCCGGTCGACGAGCTTCGCCTCGAGAGCCATCGTCGCGAGGCTCCCCTTCGCGGCCTCGAGCCGCGCGGGCATCTGGTCGATGGAGGCGCGAATCTCGTCCGGCGAGAGCTTTCGCGCGGAAGCGGCGTCCTTCACCCACGAGCCCCAGAGATCCGAGAGCCACTTGAGGTCGGCCTCGCGCGATTCCGGGGACGGCTCGTTCCGCGTGAAGGGCTCGACGTACGACTTGTACTCACCGACGCGGAAGACGTGCCAGTCGATGCCGAGCCGGTCGATGGCGTCCTTGTAGTAGGTCCGCCACCGCCCGAAGCCTTCGAGAAGGACCGCCCCTTCCGGATGGAGCCAGACTTCGTCCGCCGCGGCCGCGACGCCATAGGATCCCTGGAGGTACCCCTCGCCGTAGGCGATCACCTTCTTTCCGCTCTTCTTGAAATCGAGGAGCGCCGCGCGCAGCTCCTCGATCTTCGTCAGCCCGCCCCCCGTCATCGAGCTGACGTCGAGGAAGATGGCGCCGATCCGCTTGTCCTCCTTCGCGAACCTGACCGCGTCGAGAAGGTCCCTGAGGAGCGTCTGCCGCCCCGAATCCCCGAGGAGCGCGGCCTCGACCACGTTGTCCGGCGAGACACGCGAAAGCTGCTCGACGAGGGTTCCCTGAGGTCTCACGACGAGGGCCGCCCCTTTCGGCACTTTCGGACGCCCGGCGATCGCCACCCAGACGAGCCAGACGACGAGAGCCAGAAAAAGGATGTTGACGACGAAACGACGGGACTGGTCGACGGCGGTCCCGAGGCCGGAGAGGAACCCGGCCACCCGGGAGCGCTTGCGGTCTTCCATCAGAAGCTCCTTCGCCGGCCGCGCGGGTCTACGCCGCCCGCGGGCGGCGCTTCCACCAGATGTAGGGGCGGGCGAGCGCCCGGATGGCGGTGAGCTTGGCCTCGTAGATCTTCGAGGAGAAGGAGGGGGGCGCGAGGTCCGCCGTCTCCTCCGGCTGGACGACGAGCGACACCTGGATCTCCGGAAAGACGCCGATGGGGAGCCCCGCGCGCTTGACCGACTCCCAGAGGTGGGCGAAGACATCCTTCATTGCCTCGGGATCCGGGGGCGGCGTCCTCTCCATCTCGCTTCCGACCGTGGGCCGGAAGATGCAAACGGTCGGGAAGGCTCCGGCGCTCACGATCCGGTCGATGCCACGCTTGGTCGCCTCGATCGGCTCGGGCCCCGCGATGATCTCGCCCGAGGTCTTTCCCGCGCCGAGCTTCTTCGACGTGTACTCCATCGCGTCGAAGAACGCCTTCTGCCCGAGCGTCTGTGCCTTGCCGGGGCAGATGCGCGCGAAGACCTCCGGGTCCTCGAACTCGTAGCAGAAGGAGAAATGGTCGGTCCCGGCCTCGATGAGGTCGTCGTACTCGCGGTAGAGCTCCTTCGGCACCGGGACGGCCTGGACCCCGATGAAGCCGCCGACGCGCGCACGGACGGCGCGGACGAACGGCTCGCACTGTCTCAGGCCGTGGAGATTCTCGAGGTTTGGCTTGTCCTCGAAGTGATAGCCGGTATTCAGGTGCGTGAAGATCGATCCCGAGCGGTCGCGCGCGGCGAGCGCCGTCTCGACGACGTCCTCGACCTTCTTGCGCGACTCCTCGGCCTCGCCGACGTTCCGCCCCGTCGTGCAGAACTTGCAGGCGGGCGCGGCCGGGATCGACCAGTAGAGGCAGGAGTTCGAGACGTAGATGCCGAGATAGGTCCCCTGCAGGACGCCGACGCGGCTCATCGGGGTTCCCGCGGACGTCGTCCACGAGTACCACTCCGGCTCGGGAGGGACCTCGACGGGGTAATGCGATCCATCCCGCGCGTCGGCCACGGCCCAGCCGCCGCCCGCGCGCGTCAGGAGAAACGGGGACGACTCCGCGAAGGACTCGATGACCGGGACGTTCACCCAGATCTTCTTCCTCGGCGACGGGAGGACCAGCTCGAGTCCCGAGCCGAGGCCGGCCCGGGTCCGGGCAATCCGGCGCGCCGCCTCCTCGACGTGCGCGACCGGGTCGACCCTCATGCCGCGACAGAACAGTTCGATTTCCAGCTCGACGGGTTTCAGCACGTCTTTCCCCCCGGCGCACGTCCCGCGCGCCGGCACGGATGGTACTCCCGCTCCGGTCGGCGATGCCGATGTCTCAACCGCGGGAAAAGCCCCACTCGATCAGGGATTTTGCCCGCCATCCGGCCCCGAGACCCCTGAAACCGCCCCTGATGCGTTGGCATCGCCCTTGCCCCCGTTTTCGATATTGGCGAAGGGAGGGTTGACGCTCATGACGCCGGCAACTTATGACGTGACCGACAGGCGGGAGGTTCTCCAGGCCCTTGCGGACGGAACACCCGCCGCTTTTGCGACCGATCAGGACGATCGGATCGTCTTCTGGAACTCGGGCGCCGTCCGGCTTCTCAACCGGGAACCGGACGAGGTTCTCGGACGGAGGGCGCACCGCGTCTTCAAGGAACGCGACCTCTTCGTCCATGGGCTTCGCGGCATGAACGTCACCCTCTTGATGATTCCGGGACGGCGCAGCCATCTCTTCACCGTGGTCCACATCCTCCAGGCTCTCGACGACCAGGACCTTCCGTCGACCGCCCGTCAGTCTCTCTCCAACTCCTCGTCCTCCTCTTTACGTTCCTTCGCCCCTCCCGTCCCCCTCCGGCTCGCCGTCCCGGATCGTCCTCCTCTCACCTGTCGCGAGCGGCAGATCCTCGAGCTGATCGCCACCGGCCTCCAGAACAAGGAGGTCGCGCGCGAGCTCTCGATCAGCTCCGTGACGGTGCGCAATCACGTCCAGAACATCCTCGCGAAGCTGGATGTCCACTCGAAGCTGGAGGCCGTCTCCCTGGCCTACCGCCGGGCGTGGGTTTCGAGCCCGATGCGTGGCGCTGCGCCGCCACCTCCGGTCGGTCTCGCGTTCTCGGGCGCGATCGCCTAGGGCCGAGAAAGCGGCAGCTCCACGACGGCGTCCGTCCCTCCGCCGGAGGGCGTCGCCAGCGTGAGGGTGCCGCCGTGCGCCTCGACGAGGCGCCGCGCGATCGAGAGGCCGAGCCCCGTTCCGCGATGTTTCGTCGTGAAGAAGGGCTCGAAGACCTTCTCGCCGAGGTCGGGAGGGATGCCGGGGCCTCCGTCGCGGACGACGACGCGGCAACGCCCCGCATCCGGGACGATGGTCACGCCGAGCGGTCCTTTTCCTCCGGTCGCCTGCGCCCCGTTGAGGAGCAGGTTGTGGAAAACGTCCCGGAGTAAGTCCGTGTCGGCCGCGAGCGTCACTTCCGGCCCCTCCACGGGGATCTCGAGGCCGGCGCACGAGGGGTCCGACGCGAGGAGCGCCGCGGTCTCCCGGAGGAGAGAACGGAGGGGAAAGCGCGAGAAGCGCGGCTCGCGAGGACGGGCGAACTCGAGGAGGTCCTGCACGAGGGCGTTCAGCCCCTTCAGCCGCTCGAGGACTTCGGTGAGGATCTCGCGGTCGGACGCCCCGGCGGGAAGACGGTCACGAAGGACCTGAATCGCCCCGCCGATCCCGGCGAGCGGATTCTTCACCTCGTGCGCGACGACGGCGGCCATCGTCCCGAGGCGCGCGAGCGCCTCTTGCAGCACGAGCTTCTCCTCGGCTTCCTTCCGCTCGGTCACGTCCACGGAGACGGCCACGGCTCCGACGACCGCGCCCCCCTGCCCGCGGAGCGGGACGTAGTGGTTTTCCCACCGGCGGCCTCCCGCCTTTCCGCCCGCCGTGAACGCCTCGCCCTGAAGGACGCGCCGCGTCTGCTCGACGACCCATTCCTCCGATCCGAAAAGGGAGACGACGGACCGGCCCGCAAGGTCGCCGGCACCGGCCCCGAGGGCGGTGAGCAGCTCGCCGTCCGCGAAGGTGATCCGGCCGTCGGCGTCGAGGCGGAGGAGGAGGACCGGCGCGTTCCGCAGGACGAAGGCGAGGCGCTCCTCGGCCGCCTTCCGCCTCGAGATGTTGTGCGCAATGGTCGAGGCGCCGGTGATCCGGCCGTCCGCGTCACGGATCGGCGAGATGCGGAGGGAGACCCATGCCTCGCTCCCATCCGGCCGAAGCCGCCGCATCTCGATCTTCTCCAGCGTCTCGCCAGCCGCGATCCGCGCGAGAAGCCCTTCGACGTCGCGCTCGCCGGCCGGAACCAGCTCCCGGAGCCGTTGCCCCACGACGGAGGCCGCGGAGACGCCGAAGAGCCGCTCGGCGCCGGCGTTGAAGCTCGTGACCGTCCCGTCCAGCGTTGTCCCGAGAATGGCCTCGTCGGAAGACTTCACGATCGCCGAGAGGTGCTCGATGACCAGATCGCGGCGCTTTCTCCACGTGATGGCTGCCGCGAGAGCCCAGAGGATCGCAACGGCGCTCGCGCGGTTCACCAGGACGACGGCGAGCGGGACGGCGAGGCGCCCCGACACGACGACGTCGATCAGGATGAGGAGCGTCGCCGCCGAGGCGGCCATGACGGAGTAACGGGCTCCCGGGACCCAGAGGCCGAGAAGGACCGGAATCGCGTAGAGGATCCCGTCCAGATAGCCGAGGGGGGTCAGGAGGTCTCCGACGAAGACGGCGACGAGCGTCAGGATCCCGACGACGCCGGTGGCGAAGCGTCTCGGGCTTGCAGGGGTACCCGTCGGAAGGTCGCTCACGGGAGACAGGAGGGATCGTACCGGTTCGGGTATGGATCCTGCACGCACCCCGGTGGAGGAGTTTGTTCGATCGTGCCCGCGAAATCCGGCTCCCCGAAACCTCGACTCCTCGTCGCGGATGAAGACCGGCTGCTCCGCTGGTCGCTCCGGGAGAAGTTCGCCTCGGCGGGGTGGGAGGTCCTCGAGGCCGGGGAGGGCCTTGCGGCGCTCGACCTCCTCGCTCCGGGGCGGCTTGACCTCGCGCTCGTGGCGGTCTCGCTTCCGGACCTCGACGGCGCCGCGCTCGCGGCCCGGCTCTTCGCAGCGCATCCCGGTGCCCGGATCGTCCTGATGACGTCGGCCGAGCGCTCCGGGGCCGTCGCGTCCTGGGCCGGCGGCTGGCCTCTCGTGGAGAAACCGTTCGACCTTGACGAGCTGGTCGCGTGGGCGTCGTCCTTCCACGCCGCTTCGAGATAATGGCGGGATGGCCCGTCCCAGGATCCTGGTCGTCGACGACGAGCGTCTGATCCGCTGGACTCTTCGCGAGCGGCTCGAGGAAGCGGGCTACGCCGTCGTGGAAGCCGGGACGGGGACGGAAGCGCTGGCCCTCGCGGACGAGGGGGCGGATCTCGTCCTGCTCGACTTCCGGCTCCCGGATCTCGACGGACTCGAGGTGCTGAGGCAGCTCCGCGACCGGCACGCGGAGATGATCGTCATCCTCATCACGGCCCTCGCGACCGTCGAGAACGCCGTCGAGGCGATGAAGCGGGGGGCGTGGCACTATCTCAACAAGCCGATCGACCTCGACGAGCTTCTTCTCCTCGTCGGGAAAGCCCTCGAGACGACCCGCCTGCGCCGGGAGGTGAAGAGCCTCAAGGCGAAGGAATCGGCGGGCTACTCCTTCGACCGGATCATCGGAGAGTCGGGGGCGATGCGCGCCGCCAAGGAGCTGCTCCGGAAGATCGCGCTCTCCCCGGCCTCCACCGTCCTTCTCGTCGGGGAAAGCGGCACCGGGAAGGACCTCGCCGCGAAGGTGATCCATTACGAGAGCGCGCGCGCCGACGGCGTCTTCCAGAACATCACCTGCTCGGCGCTTCCCGAATCGCTCCTCGAAAGCGAGCTCTTCGGGCACGAACGGGGCGCCTTCACCGACGCCAAGCAGCAGAAGCCGGGCCTTCTCGAGCAGGCGGACGGCGGGACGGTCTTCCTCGACGAGATCGGTGAGATGACCCCTGCCCTCCAGGCGAAGCTTCTCCGGTTCCTGGAAGAGAAGACCTTCCGGCGCGTCGGAGGGACGGCCGATCTTCAGGTCGACGTCCGTGTCGTCGCGGCGACGAACCGGAATCTCGAGGAGCACGTCCGCTCCGAGCGCTTCCGCGAGGACCTCTACTACAGGCTCCGCGTCCTGCCGGTGACGTTGCCGCCGCTCCGCGAGCGGACGGGCGACGTCGCCCTTCTCGCGTCGCACTTCGTCTCGCAGTACGCGCGCGAGTTCCGGAAAGGGGTCTGGGGGCTGACGGCCGACGCGATCCGGCGTCTCGAGGCGTACGGCTGGCCCGGGAACGTCCGCGAGCTCAAGAACGCGGTGGAGAGAGCCGTCCTTCTGGCCGAGGGGGAGAGGCTCCTCCCGGAGGACTTTCTCCTCGGTACCGCCGGCGGAGGTGCCGCCGACGCGTTCAGGCTTCCTCCCGCGGGCGTCGACCTCGAAGAGCTGGAGCGGGACCTCGTCGTCCAGGCGCTCCGGCGGACGGGCGGCAACCAGACGCAGGCGGCGAAGCTTCTCCGCCTGAACCGCGACCAGATCCGTTACCGGGTCGAGAAGTTCGGACTCGAGAAGCCGGAGCCGTCCGGCCGCTGACGTGCCGGCTTTTCCGCTGCCGCGACGACGGCCGGGAAGAGCAGAATCGACGCCATGAGCCGACTCGACCCGCACTCGTACACCGACGGCGCTCAGCCGCGCGTGACCCACCTCGGACTCGACCTCGCCGCCGATTTCGACCGCCGCGTCCTGTCCGGAACGGCCGTCCTCACGCTCGCGTCTCCCGCGGACGGGGCGCTCGACCTCGACACGAAGGGGCTCAGGGTCCACGAGGTACGGACCGAGAGCGGCGGCGCCGTGGCATTCGCCCTCGCCGACGAGGAGCCGATTCTCGGCCGGAAGCTCTCCCTCCAGCTCCCCTCGGGGACACGGCGCATCGCGATCCGGTACGAGACCTCGCCGGAAGCCGTCGCCCTCCAGTGGCTCGACCCTGCACAGACCGCCGGGGGGAAGCATCCTTTTCTCTACAGCCAGTGCCAGGCGATCCACGCGCGGACGGTGATCCCGCTCCCGGACACGCCCGCCCGCCGCCTCACCTACAGCGCGGCCCTGACCCTTCCCGAGCCTCTCTCGGCCGTCATGTCGGCGGGCCCGGCCGGGGAGCGCCCCGGGGCGCGCCGCGGGACGCGGACGTACGGCTTCGAGATGCCGCAGCCGATCCCGACCTATCTTCTCGCCCTCGCCGCGGGGCGGCTCGCCGCCCGCGACCTCTCGCCGCGCTCACGCGTCCACGCCGAGCCCGAAATCGTGGAGCGCGCGGCGCGGGAGTTCGACGGCGTCGAGACGATGATCCGGACGGCCGAGGGGCTCTTCGGCCCCTACGTCTGGGACCGGTACGACATGCTCGTCCTCCCTCCCTCCTTTCCCTACGGCGGGATGGAGAACCCGCGGATGACGTTCCTGACGCCGACGGTGATCGCGGGGGACCGCTCGCTCGTCGACGTCGTCGCGCACGAGCTTTCCCACTCCTGGACGGGGAACCTCGTCACGAACGCGACGATGGACCACTTCTGGCTGAACGAGGGGGCGACGACGTGGGCCGAGCGGCGGATCCTCGAGGCTCTGCACGGACCCGACGTCGCGCTCCTCTCCTGGGCGGCCGGCGAGACGGCGCTCTCGCTCGCCTTCGAGCGTTTCGGGGCCGGGTCGCCCCTGACGAAGCTCCGGACCGACCTTTCGGGCGTCGATCCGGACGAGGCTTTTTCCTCGATCCCGTACGAGAAGGGGGCGCGCTTCTTCGCCCTCCTCGAGCGGACGACGGGGCGCGAGCGGTTCGACCGCTTCATCGCCGACTACATCGCGCGATTCCGTTTCACGTCGATCACGTCGGAGACGTTCGTCGCCTTCCTCGACGAGAAGCTCCCGGGCCTCTCGAAGGAGATCCGGGCGGACGACTGGCTCTACGGGACCGGCCTTCCGGCGAACGCGCCCGCCTTCCATTCGGCGCGCCTTTCGGAGCTCAAGGAGCTCGGGGCCCGCTTCGCCGCCGGGCCGCGGACGGATCGGGCGACGCTCTCGCGCTTTTCGCCGGCCGAGATGCTCGTCTTCCTCCAGCACGTCCCGCGACCGCTCCCGCCGAGGGGTGCGGCCGATCTCGAAGCGCTCACGGGGTTCCTCGGACAGGGAAACCACGAGCTTCTCGTCGAGGGGCTGACGATCGCGGCCGCCTCGGACTGGGAGCCCGCCTTCCCGAGGATCCGCGAAGTCCTCGCCTCGGTCGGCCGGATGAAGTACCTCCGCCCGCTCTACAAGGCGCTCGGCGCCTCGTCCCGGACGCGGGCGCTCGCCCGTGAGATCTTCGGGGAGGCGCGGCCCCGCTATCACGCCCTTTCTCGCCGCGTCGTCGAGTCGGCTCTCGAGGCCTGGCCGTCATGAGCGCTGCGGCGGAGAATCTCACGCGGCTTCTCGCGGCGAGCCTCGCCGCGAATGCGGAGCGCCCCGCCTTCACGGACGACGGCGAGGGGACGCTCACGTACGGCGAAGTCGCCTCGCGCGTGGCCCGCCTCCACGCCCTCTTCCGCGCCCTCCACGTGAAGAGGGGGGACAGGATCGCCCTCCTCGGACGGAACTCGTCGGCATGGGCCACCGTCTACCTCTCGGCGCTCTCGTACGGGGCGGCCGTCGTTCCGATTCTTCCCGACTTCAAGCGCGAGGACGTCCAGCACATCGTCCGGCACTCGGACGCGGTCCTCCTCTTCGTCCAGGAGACCCTCGCCTCCGGCCTCGAGTACGACCGGATGCCGGAGCTCTCCGCGACGATCTCGCTCGAGTCGTTCCGGCTCCTTTTCGCCGCGCGCGACCGGACCGCACGCGCCGCCGAGGCCGCCCTCGCCGCCCCTGCCGGCGCTCCGGTCTTCGAGGAGATCCCGCTCTCCGAGACCGCAGCCATCGTCTACACCTCGGGGACGACCGGCTTCTCGAAGGGGGTCGTACTCCCCCACGAGAGCCTCCTCGTGAACATCCAGTTCGCGATGCGGCACATGCCGCTTGCGGCCGGCGACACGATCGTTTCGTTTCTCCCGCTCGCGCATGCCTTCGGCTGCGCTTTCGAGTTCCTCTTTCCCTTCGCCGCGGGGTGTCATGTCACCTTCGTGAACCAGCTTCCAGCGCCGGCCGTCCTGCTCCGCGTCTTCCAGAGGGTCCGCCCGCGACTCATCCTCTCGGTTCCGCTCGTCCTCGAGAAGATCTACCGCAAGCAGATCCGCCCCCTCCTCGACCGGCCGGTCCCGCGCCTTCTCCTCCGGGTCCCGCTCCTCCGGAGACGGCTCGGCGCGCGCGTGAAGGCGAAGCTCTCGGCAGCCTTCGGCGGGAACTTCCGCGAGATCGTCGTCGGCGGCGCCGCGCTCTCGCCGGAGGTCGAGTCCTTCCTGATGGAGATCGGGTTCCCCCTGACGGTGGGTTACGGGATGACGGAGTGCGGACCGCTCATCAGCTACGCGGCGTGGTCGGAGCACCGGGCCGGGGCGGTCGGACGGATCATCGACACCCTCGAGGCCCGGATCGACTCGCCCGACCCAAGGAAGGTCCCGGGCGAGGTCCTCGTTCGCGGCCGGAGCCTCTTTGCCGGCTATCACAAGAACCCCGAGGCGACGCGCGAGGCAATCGACGCCTCCGGCTGGCTTCGGACCGGCGATCTCGGCCTTCTCGACGAGGGCGGGTTCCTGACGCTCAAGGGACGCGAAAAGACGATGCTCCTCGGCGCCTCGGGGCAAAACATCTACCCCGAGGAGATCGAGGCGAAGCTGAACGCGCTCCCCTTCGTCGGCGAGTCGCTCGTCCTCGAGAAAGGGGGGCGCCTCGTCGCCCTCGTCTATCCCGACCTCGAACGGGTCGACGCGGAGCACGTCTCCGAGTCGGAACTCGCCCGGAAGATGGAGGAGAACCGCGCGGTACTGAACGCTCTTCTCCCTCCTTACGCCGCCGTCTCGAGACTCGACCTCTGGCCCGAGGAGTTCATCAAGACGCCGACCCGGAAGATCAAGCGCTTTCTTTACACGCTCCCCTCCTGAGGCGGCGGCGCCCGGGCCCGGGCGCGAAAAGTTCCGGATCGAACGGGGAAAAGCCCCGCAGAGGCCGGCGAAAAGCCTGCAGACAGCCCGGCCCGCCCCTTGCACGCGACATCGACAGATGAGGGTTTCGCCCGTCACACCGAGCATCGCGGAGTCCATAGAAGAACGGCCTTCCGGCGTCCTCGCCCGGGCCGCGCGGCGCGTCGACTTCGATGCCGGTCCTCTTCCGGAGCGCGCTCTCGCGGCCCTTGGCGGTGTCGTCCCGGCTTCCGGAGCCTTCTTGCGGTTCGTCGTGGAGGAAACCGAGCGGGCGGCCGTCGCGACCCTCGTCGCCGAAGCCGAGCGCGCTCTCTTCGCCGATCCCGGCTACCGCCTCGCGCTCGGGTCGCGCTGGAGAACGCCCCCGACGGCGGCGACGGACCGGAAGGAAGAGACCGATCCCCTCCTCCCTGTTCCCGACCTCTTCCCGGGGTTCGGGTCGTTTTACGTCTCCGGATGCGATCTCGCGGACCTGCAGGCCCGCCGCGACTTTCGTCTTGCCGCCAGCGCGCCGCTCCTCCTCGTCGTGACCGCCCCGGAGAGCCCGGAGGGGCGTGCCGCGGCGGTCGAAACCGGCCGGCGGATCGTCGTCGCCGCCGAAGAATCCGGGCTCGCGGCCAGCTTCTTCAACCAGCCGGTCTTCGCCCCCGAAGCGGGTCGTCGGCTCTCCGCTCGGCTCGCCCTCCCCGCGCCGCCGCAGCTTCTCCTCGCCGTCGGCGTGTTGCGGGGCTCTTCTCGCGGTTGATTCATCGGCATCACGACGAATCCTCTCCCGGGGACCCATCTTTCGTTAGGAAGGCTCTACGCATCCACGCGCGTGGGCTTGAGAGTCTTTCGCGGAGCGCCGGTGCGAAAGGAGGCTCTCCATGGCTCTTGTCGATCTCCACCTCCTCGACGGCGAGGCGCCGGTCGGCGTCGATCCCGACCGCGTCATCACATGGCCGGCGCGGGTCCTCCTGCTTCTCCTGCTCGCTCTGACCGCTCTCTACGGCCTTCGTCTCTTCCTCCTTCCGCTTCCGGTCGGGGCCATCGCCCCTCCGGCGGAGTTCTCCGCATCCCGTGCGGCCCGCCAGGTGGAGGCCATCGCCGCCGCACCGGCCGGCATCGAGTCCACCCTCGCCTCCTCCCTCGCATCCCTCGGCCTCGAGGTCGAGCCCGTGCCGGCGCAAAGCCGCGGCGTCGCGGCCCGCCTCCGGGGGACGCGGCCGTACGGGACGATCCTCCTCGTCACCCCGTACGACCCTGCGGGATCGGCCCCGGGTCTTTCGGGCGCCGCCACGATGCTTGAGGCCTTTCGGGCGCTCGCGACCGGGCCGAAGCCGAAGAACGACATCCTCGTTCTCTTCTCCGCGACCCGCCCGCTCGACGAAGCGGTCCTCGCGGCATTCGACGCCGCTTTGGTCCTTCGCTTCGAGCGGATCTCCGACCGCGGCCCTGTCGCTCTTCTCGCCACGACGGCCGGAAGCGGCCGCCTCGTCCGCGAGGCGCTTCGCGGTCTTCCCCATCCGACCGTGACTCTCGCCGCGAACGATCTCGGGCTTCGTCCCGTCTCGCGGGCGGCGACCCTTTGCTTCGCCGCGATCGGCGGGCCGTCGACCGTTGCCGCCGGGCCGGATCTCCGGACGATCCAGGATGCCGGCGAGACGGCGCTGGATCTCCTCCGCCGCTTCGGCTCTCAATCGCTCCCCGTCCCCCCCGGGCCCGACGTCGTCGCCTTCACCGTCGGGCAGGATCAGGTCGTCACGTACCCCGCCAGATGGTCCCGGAGCCTCGGCCTCCTGACCGCCGCAGCCGCGGTCGTCCTCCTCGCGATCGGCTTCCTCCAAAAGAAGCTCGATCTCCGCCTCTTCGCGACGGGCCTTCTTTTCCATCCGCTCGTCGCCTTCGTGGCGTGGGCGGCGGCTTTCTTCTTCCTCTCCCTTCTCTTCCGGTTGAATCCCGGAGGCCGTCTTCTCCCGTGGGGAGCGCTGCACGCGGAGTGGTTCGCGGGTGCCGTTCTCGCCTTGTCGGTCGCGCTCGCGGCTCTCCTCGTGACCCTGCTTCGCGGGTGGCGAAAGAGACCGACGGCCGATCCGGAGCTTGCCGCGGCAGGCCTTGCCTGGTGGGCCCTCTTCGCCCTCGTGGCGGGGCTCCGTTATCCCGATCTCGCGCTGATCGTCGCCGTGACGCCCCTTCTCCTCATCCCGGCCTTCCTCGTTCTCTTCTTCACGGAGAATGTCTCACGGCATCCGTGGCTCGGGGGGACGGCCCTCGCCCTCGCCGGCGTCCCGACCGTACTT
This sequence comes from uncultured Acidobacteriota bacterium, assembly GCA_963779415.1. Classification (GTDB taxonomy): domain Bacteria; phylum Acidobacteriota; class Thermoanaerobaculia; order UBA5066; family UBA5066; genus DAOMFB01. Next base: position 115,793 of record CAVZYA010000002.1, read on the forward strand.
CTTCTGGCGCCCGCCTGCCGTCTCCTCGACGTCGTCGCCGGATGGATGGCCCCGGCGCCGCGCCTCTCCGTCGCCGCCGTCTCCGCGGGGCTTTCCGCCCTCGTCGTCGCGCTCTTTCTCCCGCATCTCTCGCTCCCGCGGAGACGATGGCTCTTCCCGGCGTTCTTCCTCGTCGTGGCGGCCGGGCTCCTCGTGGCGGGCGTCCGCTTCTAGCCCTTGACGCAGGCAATCGGACGGAGACGGGCCACGCGTGTCGAAAGGCCCGCCTCCTCGGCCACGCGCGCCACTTCCTCGACATCCTTGTAGGCCCCCGGAGCCTCCTCCGCCGCTCCCGGGGCCGAGTGGGCCTTGATGAGGATGCCGCGCGAGCCGAGCTCCTCGATCAACGCGCCGCCTCGCCACGTCCGCCTGGCCTGCGTCCGGCTCATCTGCCGTCCCGCGCCGTGGCACGACGAGGCGAACGAGCGCTCCTCTCCCGACTCCGTCCCGGCGAGGATGAAGGAGTACGTCCCCATCGTCCCGCCGACGAGAACGGGCTGGCCCGCCGCCCGGTAACGATCCGGAAGCTCCGGATGCCCCGGACCGAACGCCCGCGTCGCCCCCTTCCGGTGAACGAAGAGGCGGCGCGGCTTTCCGTCCACGCGGTGCATCTCCTCCTTGCAGGTGTTGTGGGAGACGTCGTAGAGGAGCGATAGCCGCGCCTCCGGGAGGCGGCGCGCGAAAACCTCGCGGACGAGATGCCCGATGACCTGCCGGTTCGCGAGCGCGCAGTTGATCGCCGCGCGCATCGCACCGAGGTAGTCCTGCCCCTCGACTGAGCGGAGGGGTGCCGACGCCAGCTCGCGGTCCGGCAGGACGAGGCCGTACCGCGGGGCCGCCTCGCAGCAGGACCTTCAGATAGTCCGTTCCGATCTGGTGGCCGAGCCCCCGCGACCCGCAGTGGATCGTGACGAGAAGATCTCCTTGTGCGAGGCCGAATGCGCCGGCCGCGGCGAGATCGAAGACGCGGTCGACGACCTGAAGCTCGAGGTAGTGATTCCCGGAGCCGAGCGTCCCGATCTCCCCGAGCTGCCTCTCCTTGGCCCGGTCGCTCACTTTCGTCGGATCGGCGCCGCGCACCCGCCCGTGCTCTTCGACGAAAGCCAGCTCCTCCGTCTCGCCGAACCCTTCCCGGACGGCCCAGGCCGCGCCGTGGACGAGCACCTCGTCCAGCTCCTTCTTCGAGAGGCGGAGAGCTCCTTCCGAGCCGACGCCGGCCGGGACCGATCGGTAGAGGTCGTCGGCGAGCGGCTCCAGACGGTCGCCGAGGTCGGAGGCCCCCACTCCCGTCCGGTAGGTCCGGACCCCGCATGAGATGTCGAAGCCGACCCCCCCGGCCGAGACGATCCCGCCGTCGTCCGGGTCGAACGCGGCGACGCCGCCGATCGGAAACCCGTAGCCCCAGTGGGCGTCGGGCATGGCATACGCCGCGCCGACGATCCCCGGGAGCGACGCGACGCCGGCGAGTTGCTCGCTCACCTTCGCGTCGAGCCCCTCGACGAGGCGCCGGCTCGCGTAGAGAACGCCCGGGACCCGCATCCCGCCCTTCTTCGGAAGCTCCCAGACTGTCGGCGAAACCTCGCGCAGCATCTCCATCGCCTCAGACGTCGACGACGCACTGGGCCACCCAGCCGCCGTTCTCCCGCGCGACCCGAAGGGCCGTGAGCGTCGCCCCTTTCGGCTCGACCGTGCTCTCGTGCCGCTTCGCGTCGTAGCGCTCCCCCGCTCCCCGCGCCGCGAGGCGAACCGGGGCTCCGTCCGGCGCCTCGATCCGGACGTCGAGACGGGCGAAGAGAAACCGTCGCGTCGCGAAGAGGTAGATCAGCTCGTCGAGGAAGGCGACGAGGAGCCGCTCGAGATCGGGTGCTTCGCACGCCATCTCGGCTTCCGTTTCGGGCCGGACCGAGGCGGGGTCCCACGCCCAGAGCCGGGAGAGAGCGGCGGCCGCCCCGGCGAACGCCTCCTCCGGAGTTCCCCCCCGTCCCCGGATGCCGACGTCGGCGCCATGCTCGAACTGCTCGGCGAGGGGCTTTTCCGCGTTCCTCTCCACGACGGTCGAATAGTACGCATGCACCATAGCAATGCCGGGGGCTCTCCCTCAGATTGAACGTGGCGCCGGACCCTCTCCCCCCAAATTCCGGTGTCGCCGGGCAACCTCAAGGGGCGCCTCGGAATGGAGGGTCCGGGCCTTTTTCTTTTCATCCCGTCCGGACCGTCAGGACGGGACAGGGTGCCGTCCGGACGAGGTGGTGCGCCGTGGAGCCGAAGAGAAGAAGGTCCGTGGCGCTCCTCCCCTGCACGCCGAGGACGACGAGGTCGGCCGCCATCTCGTGTACCAGGTGAAGAATCCGCCGCCACGGCTTGCCGACGAGAATCCGGATCTCCACGGGTCGTCCCCGGCCTCGCGCCGCGACGAGCGCCTTGAGCCGGACCCGGGCCTCCTTCTCGAGGAGTCGCCGGTACTCCGGTACGTTGAAGTGAATCATCTCGGGCGCCTCGGCCTCGGGCACTTCGCCGACGACGTGAAGAGCGGTCACGGCCCCTCCGGACGCCTCCGCGAAGTCGAGCGCCGTGTCGAACCCCGCCTCGGAAGAGCGCGAGAAGTCGATCGCCGCGACGATCCGGCCGAAGGGGATCGCGGCGGCCGGGCTCTCCTCCGGCTCGCGGGGAACGGTCAGGACGGGACAAGGTGCCTTGCGGAGCACCTTCTCGGCGACGGAACCGAGAACGAGATTTTCGAATCCGCTGTGGCCGTGAGTTCCGATGACGACGAGGGAGTCGGGAATCCGGCGCGCCTCTTCGAGAATCGCCGCGACGGGTTCTCCTTCGGAGACGAGCGACCGGACCGGGATCCCGGCCGAGGTTGCCGGCTCCGTGAAGCGGAGGAGCCGCTCCCGGATCTTCTCCATCGCCGCCGGGTCGCTCCCAACGGGGACCCAGGCGGGCGGCGTCTCCCGAAGGGGGGCGAGAGGGCCCGCAAGGACGAAGAGACAGGTCAGATCGGCACCCGACCACCTCGCGAGGAGAGTGGCGAAACGGAGGGAGCGCTCCGAAAAGGTGGAGAAATCGGTCGGGCAGAGAATGTGTCGGATCCGCAGCATGGCCACCTCCGGTCGGGCGGCACGCCACTCCCGAGGCGGCTCCTCGCCGCTCGTCCCACGCCAAGATCGGACCCGACACGCCCCGCGCGCCATGATGCAAACGGCTCCCGATGACGCGCGCGCATCATGAAATCGCACCGCTTCGGCCCTACTCTTTGCCCGACGGAGTCCGGCTCCGGGGAGGCGAGGATGAAAGTCCGGGACATCATGCGTACGAACGTCGAGACGGTCGACCAGGAGGAATGTGCCGAGGTCGCCTACAACCGGATGCGGGTCCGGCGGATCCGGCACCTCATCGTGGTCTCCGAAGCCGGAATCGTGGGGGTCCTTTCCGAGCGTGATCTCGGAGGAAAGGACCGTGAGGCGATGCGCCTGTCGCACAAGGTCCTGAACTTCATGACGCCCTACGCGGTGAAGGCGAGGCCCGGAATGCTCCTGCGGCGGGCGGCCCGACTGATGCGTGGATGGAACATCGGTTGCCTCCCGGTCGTCGACCGCGGGCGGCTCGTCGGCATCGTGACGGTCTCGGACCTTCTCGATCTCCTGGCCAAGGGGGGGGACCGGACGCCGGCCCGAACGGTCCGCCGGCCGGCGTCCCGGACGAAACGGGCAGCGACCCGCTGAAGAGAGAGGTCGCCGCGGAGGCCGGAACCAAGTCCGTGCCTAGATGACCGTGGTGTCCTGCCAGCCCTGGAGGAGGTGCATCGAGGAGGCGAAGCTGAAGGCGTTCGCGTCCGGCAGCCGCTCCAGGCTCATGCAGCCGCGCACCTCGTCGAGCGAGGCGTGGCCGTGGCTCTCGAGCCACCTCTCCATCTCGTCGCGGACCGACTTCAGGTGATCCGGCCCGTTTTGCAGGAGGGCCGAGACCATCTGCACCGTGTCGGCGCCCGCGAAGAGAGCCTTCAGGACGTCATGGGCGGTGTGAACGCCGCCGGTCGCCGAGAGCGACAGCTGGAGGCGCCCGGCCAGCATCGCGATCCAGTGGAGGCGTGGCAGCAGCTCCGCGCTGCTCGAAAGCCTCATCTCCGGTCGGACGGTCCGGGACTCGAGGTCGATCTCCGGCTGATAGGTCCGGTTGAAGAGGACGAGGCCGGAGACTCCCATCTCGTCGAGCTGCCGGGCGAAGCAGACGATCGACGAGAAGAACGGGTAGATCTTCACGGCGACGGGGATCGAGACCGAGAGCTTGACGGCCCGGATCATGTCGAGCGTCTGAGCCTCGATCGCAGAGCCGAGGGTCCAGAGGTTCGACGAGACGTGGTAGATGTTCAGCTCCAGGGCGTCGGCGCCTGCGTCCTGGATGAGACGGGCGAAGCCGGTCCAGCCGATGTCGGTCGTCCCGTTGAGCGACGCGATGACGGGGATCCCGACGGCTTCCCGGATTCGCCTGATCCGCTCGAGATAGGCGGCCGGCGACTGCTCCGGATGGACGGGGCCGCCCCGCCGCGCCGCCTCGTCGCGCCGCACCTGCTCCTCGAAGAGCGAGCGGAGGATGACCGCCGGGGCGCCGGCGTCCTCCAGCGCCCGAACCGTGTCGAGGTCCCACGTGAGGGGGGACGCTCCCGGCACGATCGGACTGGCGAGCTTCAGACCGAGATAGCTCGTGGAGAGATCCACGTCGTGCAACCTGCCGGAGGGGCGCCGGGGCCGTCCATGATTCATCTGTTTCACCACGGGAGGACCGGGCGCACTGCTGATTCATCGGGCTCAGGCCCCGGGGGGCGAAAAGTCCTAGGTTGAAGGAGAGACCGGCTCCCTTTCGACCCGGGCCTCCGAAGACGCCTCTCGCCGCCTCACCCTCCCGCCCAACGCGAAAGGCGCCCTCGGGGAGTCCCTCCGTGGCGCACGGCGGCTCGCCGCCGTGCGCCACACCTTTCCGGCGCGCCGGACCCGGCTGGACGATTGGCCGGATCCGTGAGACTCTGCATCGTTCCGGCGCGGCGCGCCCGACGCGCCCCGGAGCAGAAAGTGACCCCTGCTCAATGGCCTTCTCCTCGTTCGGACTCCACCCCGACCTTCTTCGCGGCGTGAAGGAGCTCGGTTTCACCCGCCCCACGCCGATCCAGACCGACTCCATTCCCCCGGCGATGGAGGGACGTGACGTCCTCGCCTGCGCGATGACGGGGAGCGGAAAGACGGCCGCGTTCGTCCTTCCGATCCTCCACCGCCTCATGTCGAAGCCGCGGCGGACGACGCGCGCCCTCATCCTGACGCCGACACGCGAGCTGGCCGCCCAGATCGAGGAGCACCTCGGGCAGCTCGCCGTCCACACGCCCCTCACCGGCGCGGCCGTCTTCGGCGGCGTCGGGATGGGGCCGCAGGAGCACGCCTTCCGGAGCGGCGTCGACGTCATCGTGGCGACCCCCGGCCGTCTCCTCGACCACTTCCGCTTCCCCTACGCGAAGCTCGCCGGGCTCGAGATCCTCGTCCTCGACGAGGCGGACCGGATGCTCGACATGGGGTTTCTCCCCGACATCCGCCGCGTCCTGAAGCACCTTCCCGAGAGGCGCCAGACCCTCTTCTTTTCGGCCACGATTCCGCCGCCGATCGCCCTGCTCTCCCGGGAGATGCTGAAGAACCCGGTTTCGGTCAACATCGAGCGGAAGGCCGTGCCGGCCACCGGAATCACGCAGGCCGTCTATCCCGCCCCGCACGACCGAAAGCCCGACCTCCTGATGGCGCTCCTGAGAAAGAGCGGCCTGAAGAGCGTCCTCGTCTTCACCCGGACGAAGCACCGCGCCAATCGCCTCGCCGACAAGCTGACGCGGTCCGGCTTTCCCTGCGAACGGATTCACGGCAACCGGAGCCAGTCCCAGCGGACTGCCGCCCTCGCCGGCTTCAAGGAGGGGAAAGTCCGGGTTCTCGTCGCCACCGACATCGCGGCGCGAGGCATCGACGTCGAGGCCCTCTCGCACGTCATCAATTTCGACGTGCCGCACGTCCCCGAGGACTACATTCACCGCGTCGGCCGGACGGCCCGGGCCGAGCTGACGGGCGACGCGTTCACCTTCGTGGCGCCCGACGAGGAGGCCGACCTTCGGGCCATCGAGAGAGCGATCGGGTTGCGCCTTCCACGGGTCACGCTCCCGGACTTCGACTACACGGCGCGCTCGACCGAGCGCCTGGAGATTCCGATCCACGAGCGGATCGCCGAGATCCGCGCGCGAAAGGCAGGCGAAAGGCAGAGGGCGAAGGAGAAAGCCGACCGGAGAGCGCGGGGGGGGACCGGGGGGGGCCGAGGCGCCCCCCCGGCATCCGTCCTCACATCCGCGACAATTCGGGAATGCCGAGCCTGCTGGACCTGTCGCACACGGTCCTCGCCGGGATGGTCACGTACAAGGGCCTGCCGGGCCCGGTCATCGGAGACCACCTCACGCGTGAGGCGTCGCGCCCGCTCTACGCGGGCGGGGCGACGTTCCAGATCGGGAAGATCGAAATGGTGGCGAACACGGGGACGTACGTGGACGCGCCGTTCCACCGGTGGGAGGACGGCGCGGATCTCTCAGGGCTTCCGCTCGACGTGCTCGCAGGCCGCGAGGGCGTCTGCATCGCGGCGCCGCATGCGCGGGGGCTCGCGGTGGATGAAGAGTTCTTAGAAGGTAAAGAGATCGAGGGCCGGGCCGTCCTTTTCTTCACAGGCTGGTCCGCTTTCTGGGGAACTCCCTCTTACTTTCAGCGCTCTTCACATCTGACTTCTTCCGCGGCGTCCTTCCTCGTCGCGCGCGGCGCCGCGATCGTCGGCATCGACTCCCACAACATCGACGACACGGAAGACGGGACGCGCCCCGTCCACTCGATCCTCCTCCACGCCGGGATCCCCGTCGTCGAGCACCTCTGTAACCTCGAGGCGCTCCCCGCCTCCGGCTTCCGGTTCTTCGCCGTTCCCGTGAAGGTCGCGGGGATGGGGACCTTTCCGGTCCGCGCCTTCGCGGAGATTTCCTAGACGACTCCGCCCGGCCGTCCAACTCCTTGGGGCTCAAGCGTCAAACCCCGCGAAGGACAGGTACGTATCATGTAGCCGGACCGTTTCCCCACCCCGCGACTCGAAGGAGGCGTCCATGGGCCTGCTCGACAACATCAAACAGCAGATCGGCTCGCAGTTCATCGAGATCATCTCGTGGCTCGACGACACGAACGACTCGATGGTCTACCGGTTCCCCGTCTACAACCAGGAGATCAAGATGAACGCGCAGCTGACGGTTCGCGAGAACCAGGCGGCGCTCTTCATCAACGAGGGGAAGGCGGCGGACCTCTTCGCGCCGGGCCGCTACGAGCTGACGACCCAGAACCTCCCGATCCTGACGGATCTTCGCGGCTGGAAGTACGGCTTCCAGTCCCCCTTCAAGGCGGACGTCTACTTCTTCAACACGCGCCTCTTCACCGACTTGAAGTGGGGGACGACGAACCCCGTCATGATGCGCGACGCGGAGTTCGGGATGATCCGGCTGCGTGCCTTCGGGATCTACGCGATGAAGATCGCCGACCCGAAGACCTTCTTCGCCACCGTCGTCGGCACCCGTGGCCTGACGACGCAGGACGAGATCACCGGACAGCTCCGCTCCACGATCCTCTCGAAGCTCTCCGACGCCATCGCCGAGTCGAAGATCGCCGCGCTCGACCTCGCCTCGAAGTACGACGAGCTGTCGGGACACGGCAAGCAGATCCTCGGCCCCGAGTTCGCGGCGTTCGGCCTGGAGCTGTCGAAGTTCTTCATCGAGAACGTCTCGCTCCCCGAGGAGGTCGAGGCCGCGATCGACCAGCGGACGAAGCTGGGAGTCCTCGGCGACCGCCTCGGGCAGTTCACGCAGCTCCAGTCGGCCGAAGCGATCAAGACCGCCGCGGCCAACCCCGGCGGCATCGCGGGCGCCGGCGCCGGCCTCGGCGCCGGCCTGGCGATCGGCGGAGCGATGGGGGGCGCGTTCCAGCAGGTGGCCGGCGCGGGTGCGCCGCCGCCGGCGCCCGGCACGACGGCGCCACCCCCGCCGCCCGGCGTCGCGGCGGCAGCGCCCCGCTGGTCGCTCACCGTGGACGGCAAGACGTACGGCCCGTACACCGAAGACGCGCTCCGGGCGATGATCGCCGCCGGACAGGTCGCGCCGGCGACGCTCGCGTGGCACCCGGGCGCTTCCGGATGGGCGCCGCTCGCGAGCTACGCCGGATTCGAGGGGGCCGCCGGAGCGGCACCGCCGCCGCCTCCCCCGCCACTCGCGCCCGGACGTTGACGACCGAAGCCGGCCTTCGGAAGTTTCCCTGCGCGGCCTGCGGGGCCGACGTCGTCTGGAATCCCGGCGCCGAAGCGCTGAAGTGCCCGTACTGCGGGACCGTCCGCGCGGTCCCGCAGAAGCACGGCGAGGTAGTCGAGAGGCCGATCGAGGAGGGGCTTCGTGCCCCGCGGGATCTCGGCTGGGGAACGGAGCGGAAGACGGTCCGCTGCCAGCGTTGCGGCGCCTCGCAATCATTCGGGCCGGGAATCGCCGCGTCGCGCTGCGCCTTCTGCGGGACCCCGGCCGTCGTGGAGGCTCCCGCTTCCGGCACGATGGTCCGTCCGGAGGGGCTTCTCCCCTTCAAGGTCGGCCTCGATCAGGCGGCGGGAATGTTCCGCGGCTGGCTCTCGCGTCTCTGGTTCCGGCCGAAGGACCTCGGCGAGAACGCCTCCCTCTCCTCCCTGCAGGGGGTCTACGTTCCCTTCTGGACCTTCGACGCCGCGACGCACTCCGAGTGGGAGGCGGAGGCGGGGACGCCGTATCAGGTGAGCGTCGGGGGACGGACCGAGACCCGGGTCCGATGGGAGCCGGTTTCCGGCTTCCTCGAGAAGTTCTTCGACGATCTCCCCGTCGCCGCCTCGCGGGGGATTCCCCGCGATCTACTTCCTGACCTCGAGCCGTTTCCGACGAAGGACTTCGTCCCGTACGACCCGTCGTTCCTCTCGGGATTCCTCGCCGAGGAGATCGCCGTCGATCTCCCCGACGCTCTTCGCGAGGCGCGGGCCCGGATGGAGCGCGAAATCCGGAGCGCCTGCGCGGGCCAGATTCCAGCGCCGATGCACCGCGGCCTCGAAGTCCGGACGGCCTGGTCGGGTCTCGCCTACAAGAGCGGGCTCTTCCCGATCTGGATCGCGGCGTACGACTACCGCGGCACTCCGTACCGCTTCCTCGTCAACGGCGTCACCGGAAGGATCTCGGGGAAGGCCCCGTGGTCGCTCGTGAAGATCGCTTTCGCCCTTCTCGCCGCCATCCTCGTCCTCCTCCTCTTCTCGATGCTCTCGAAATGACGGGATCGCAAAGATGACCCAAGGAGCCCAGATGCCCCGACGCCCTCTTGTTCTCGCCGGACTCGTCGTCATCTTCCTCTCCGCGCGCGCGCATTCCGGGACACCTTCCGCGGGCCCCGCCGGCCTCGCGGGAAGATGGGCGCTGGCCGAGGAGGCGAGCGACAACCCGGTCACCTCCGCCGAAAGGCCGGCCCCGAGCGCGGGTCAGGGGGGTCGCGGAGGGCGCGGCGGCTCCCGCGGCACGTCCGTCACGGCGATGGACCTCCCGCTGGAGGCGGTCACCGACGCCCAGCACCTCGTGATCAGGGATGACGGTTTCGAGATCCGGATCACCTACCCGGACGGTCGGACGCGGACCTTCTTCACGGACGGGGAGGAGCGCGAGCTGGACGACGGAGACGGGCCGGCGAAGGTCACGGCAAAGGTGAAGGGGAGCGGGCGCGAGAAGATCGTCGTCTCCTCGACCTGGTCCGAAGGGAACCATCTCAAGGAGACGTGGGAGCTCCAGACGAATCCTCGCCGTCTCGTCGTCGAAGGGAGCGCCAAGGGACGCCAATCCTTCAGCTACAGGCGGGTGTATCTGCCGGCACCCGATCTGCCGCCGCCGGCGAAGCCCACTCCCGTGATCGCGGCCGTCCCGACGGCGGCCCCGGCCGCCGACGGCCCGTCGGCTCCGACTCCGGCTCCGGCCGCGTCCGTCCCGGCGGGCACGAAGCCCGAGTGCTCGATCCGCCCGCCGCGGGGGACGAGCCCCGAAGAGCTGGCCCGGATGGCGAAGATCACGGCCGAGGAGGCCGAGCGCCGGGCCGTCGCGTCGGTGGCGCCGCAAAAGGTCGGGTCCGTCATCTCCTCGAGCCCGGAGGTCCAGGACGGCTGCCTCGTCTGGCCGTTCGACCTGCGTCTCCCCGACAAAGGGGGCGTTCAGGAGGTCTTCATCGACGCGGGGGACGGCAAAGTCCTCTACTCGAACTTCGAGAGCTCCGGAAAGTAGAGACGGAGCCGTCGCAGGAGGCGATTACTTCGCCGGGAACCCCATCTCCTGAAGGAGGTTCGTCGCCCCGTCGACCTCGGTCATGACCCAGAGCATGTTCCGGGTGTCGACGTGGATGGAGCGGGTCTTCTCCTTGTCGAAGAGGTAGTCCGAGGCGACCGTGTCGAAGGTGCCGTCGAAGAGGAGGCCGACGAGCTCTCCCTTGCCGTTGAGGGTGGCCGAGCCGGAGTTGCCGCCGGTCGTGTCGACGTCCGAGAGGAAGTCGACCGGGACGTCCTTCAGCTTCGGGTCGAGGTACGGGGTCGGCTTGCCGCCGAGGACGGCCTTGATGGCGTCGAGCTCCGCCTTCGGGGCGTTGAACTCGCCGCTCCCGGTCGCCTTCTCGAGAATCCCCTTCAGCGTCGTCTGGGGGAGATAGAAGATCCCGTCGCGCGGCTCGACCCCCTTCACGGTCCCGTACGTCACGCGGAGAGTGGAGTTCGCGTCGGGAGCGACGAGGCCGCCGCTCTTCGCGAGAAGCGCCTCGGCGTACGAGCGGTCCGAGGCGGTACATCGCGCCGGCAGCGCTCCTTCGTCTTCTCGCGGTTCGCCTCCTGCATCGGGTAGAGCGCGGCGGCGAGCGTCAGCATCGAGTCCTTCGTCGCGACGATCTCGGCCGTCGACCTGTCGAAGAGCGACATCCGGAACTCCTTGTCGTACATCTTCGTCCCGGCGTAGAGCTTGTCGAGCCAGGCGTCGCAGGCTCTGGCGGCGTCCGCCTCGCTCATCCCGGGCGCAAGGCCGATCTCCCGGTCGAGGGGCTCGATCCGCTGGCCGGCGGGGAGCTTCGCGATGTCGGCAAGGGAGTAGCGCATCAGCGCGCGGTCGGCCTTCGGGGAGAGCGTCCGCTGGGCCCGCTCCTGGCTTTCGCGCAGACGGGACCAGTTTCGCTCCTGGAAGGCCGGGTCGCGGTCGGCGTCCTTCTTCGGCTTCTCGACGGAGAAGCGGTAGAGCGTCTGTGCCGAGCCGAGCGCCGAGCCCATGATCCCCGCCATCTCGGCGAGGAGGGCGTCGCGCTCACGGCTCTTCGTCCGGTCGGCGACGAGCGCGTTGATGGCCGGAAGGGCGCTTCCGTACTTCGCCTTGCGGGCCGCGTCGGCGTCGATCCACTTCACGAAGTCCTTCTCCTGGGCCTCCTTCTCCGCGAGAAGGCCCCCCTTGACCATCCCCTGAAGGACCCCCTTGTTCTTCGTCAGGCCGTTGTTGAGGCCGCGGATCGACTGCGCGACGCGGAGCGCCGTCTCCTTGTCGTCCTTTCCGAGGGCTTCGAGGATCGCGATCCGGTCCGTGTATCGCTTGATCGCCCGGGGGAGCGTCCACTCCACGGTCTCCTTCACCTCGGAGTACGGGATCAGCCGGTAGGTGCGCCCCGGATAGCCCGCGACGAAGACGAGCTCACCCGGGGAAGCGCCTTTCGGAGAGACCTTGAGGAAGTGCTTCGGCCTGTACGGGACGTTTTCCTTCGCGTACGGGACGGCCTTCCCCTCCTTCGAGACGTAGGCGCGGTAGAACGAGAAGTCGCCCGTGTGGCGCGGCCATTGCCAGTTGTCGGTCTCGCCGCCGAAGTTCCCGATCCCTTGGGCCGGGGCGTAGACGAGGCGGACGTCCTGGATCTCCATCTGCCCGATCTCGTACCACTTCGCCCCCTCGAAGAACGGGGCGACCGTGCAGCGGAGGCCGTCCTTCTCGCAGGAGGCGGTCTGCGCCTTGACGCGCTGCTCGACGATGTCGTACCGCTTCCGGTCGGCCGTCTTCGGGTCGATCTTCCCCATGATGGCGTCGGTGACATCCTTCACGGAGACCGTCACGAGGACCCGCGAGCCGGGCCCGTTCCAGAGCTCCTCCTCGCGCGTCTTCGCGAGGTAACCGTCGATCATCAGGTTCCGGTCCGGCTTCGAGTTGTACTGGAGCGCCCCCTGGACGCAGTGATTGTTCGTGACGATGAGCCCTTCGGGCGAGACGAACGAGGCGCTGCAGCCGCCGAGCGAGACGATGGCTCCCATCGGGAAGCCGGTCAGGTCGGCGAAGCTCCTGGCGTCCCCGGTGAATCCCGCCGCCTTCAGCCGGTCGGCGAGCGCGGGGATCTGCTGGGGCATCCACATCCCCTCGTCGGAAGCGGCCCGGAAAGCCGCAACAAAGGCGAGAACAGACATGAGCAAGAGACGTTTCATCGGTTCCTCCGCCCCGGACGAGGGGCCGAGAATTGTCGCGTCGCGCCCGACTCCTTCTCCATGATCAAAATGTATGGCTTCGCGTCGCCCTCCATCCTCCTCGCCCGGGGCGCGGGGGGAGAGGGCCTACAATCGTCGCCGTGACGCCGCCCGCCCTCCCGCGCGACCTGCGCGAGGCGCTCGACGAACTCTTGACGCGGGCCTTCGCCGAGGACGGCGAGGATGTCACTTCCCTCGCGGTCTTCGGGCCCAAGTCCCGCGTTTCGGCGGCCATGGTCTGCCGCGAGCGGGCCGTCGCCTGCGGGACGGCCTTCCTCCCCCGCCTCTTCGCCTTTCTCCACCCCCCCGCCACCGTCCATCTCCTCGTGGCCGACGGGACCCGTGTGGCGAAGGGAGCCGTTCTCGCCCGGATCGAGGGGCCCGCCATCACCGTCCTCGCCGCCGAGCGGACGGCGCTCAATCTCGTGCAGCGCCTCTCGGGAATCGCGACGCTGACCCGCGATTACGTCGAGGCGCTCCGCGGGACGAAAACGGTCCTCCTCGACACGCGGAAGACGACGCCCGGCCTCCGCGTCCTCGAGCGGTATGCCGTCCGGTGCGGCGGCGGGACGAACCACCGCTTCGGCCTCGCGCACGGGTTCCTCGTGAAGGACAACCACGCCGACGGCGCCGGGAGCGTCTGGGAGGCGACGCGTCGCGTCGCCGACTTCCGCGCCCTGAACCCGCGCCTCAGGCACCACCTCCTCGAAGCCGAGGCCCGGACGCTCGACGAGGTGCACCAGGCGCTCGACGCGGGAGCCGGGCGGGTCCTTCTCGACAACATGACCGTTCCCGCGATGCGCCGCGCTGTCCGCGACGTCCGGCTCTTCTCGGAGGCGACGGGGCATTCCGTCTCCGTCGAGGCCTCGGGAGGCATGACCCCGGAGAAGGCGCGCGCCGCCGCGCGGGCGGGCGTCGACTTCGTCTCGGCGGGGGCGCTCACGCACTCCGCCAGGGGCCTGGACGTGGCGCTCGACGTCGTCCCGGCCGCGCCCTCCCGGAAGGCCCGCCGGTCGTGACGGTCCCGTCCTTCCCGGACCGTTTCCGCGTCCCGGTCCTCGTCCTCGGCTCCGGGATCGCCGGCCTCTCCGCGGCGTTCTCGCTGGCACGGCGGGGCGTGAAGGTCCTCGTCGTCACGAAGGCCGCGGACCCGGCCGAGTGCAACACGGCGTGGGCGCAGGGGGGGATCATCTATTTCGGGAAGAAGGACTCCCCCGCCTCCCTCGTCCGGGACATCCTCCAGGCCGGCGCCGGCCTCTGCAATCCGGACGCCGTGCGCCACCTCGCGACCGAGGGGCCGCGGATCGTCAAGAGCATCCTGATCGAGGAAGCGGGCGTCCCCTTCTCGCGGACGCGCGGCGGCGACCTCGACTTCACGCGCGAGGGAGCGCACTCCGTTCCGCGGATCGTCCACGCCGCGGACGCGACCGGCCTCGCCATCGAGACGGCCCTCCTCGCCCGCGTCCGGCGCGAAAAGAGGATCACGATCCTCTCCGGGGCGACGGCCATCGACCTGATCACGGCCCGCCACCATTCGACCGACGTCGCCCAGCGCTACGCCCTCCAGGACCCCTGTCTCGGGGCGTACGTCCTCGACGCGAAGGGGAAGGTCCACACGATCCTCTCGGACTTCACGGTCCTCGCGACCGGGGGCGTCGGGCGGCTCTTCGTCCACACGACGAACACGACGCACGCCATCGGGGACGGCCTCTCCATGGCCGACCGCGCCGGTGCGGCGACGCTGAACCTCGAGTACGTCCAGTTCCACCCGACGACTCTTTACCACCCCGACGCCGAGCGCTTTCTCATCTCCGAATCGCTCCGCGGCGAGGGAGCCGTTCTCGTCAACCGGGCGGGTGAGGCGTTCATGAGCCGGTACGACCGGCGGGGCGGCCTCGCGCCGCGCGACGTCGTGACCCGGGCCATCGTCGAGGAGATGACGAGCCGGAGCGAGCCCTGCGTCTACCTCGACCTCGCCCACCACTACCTCGGCAAGGGGCGGCTCTCGATCCCCGAGCGCTTTCCGACGATCGCGGCCACCTGCGCCACGTTCGGGATCGACATCGCGAAGGAGCCGATTCCGGTCGTCCCCGCGGCGCACTATTTCTGCGGCGGAGTCCTCGCGGACCTCGAGGGGCGAACGACGATCCGCCACCTCTACGCCGTCGGCGAGACGAGCTGCACGGGGCTCCACGGCGCGAACCGCCTCGCCTCGACCTCGCTCCTCGAGGGGCTCGTCTGGGGGACCCACGCCGGGACGTCGATCGCGGCGCGCCTCGCCCGAAGCGAGGCGCATTCCCGCGCGCTCTTCGACGCGATCCCGGACTGGAAGTCCCCCGGCGACGCGCAGAACGAGGACCCGGCGCTCCTCCAGCAGGACTGGGCGACGATCCGGTCGACGATGTGGAACTACGTCGGCATCGTCCGGACAAAGGCACGCCTCGCGCGCGCCGTGGCGGACCTGCGCGACCTCGAGAAGCGGATCCTCCGCTTCTACCAGGTGACCAAGGTGTCGAAGGCCATCGTCGACCTCTTCCACGGCGTCCGCGCCGCGAGCCTCATCGCCCAGTCCGCCTTCAAGAACCCGGTCTCCCGCGGCTGCCACTACCGGAAGAGCTGAAGGAACCCGGGGTAACATCTTCTCCACCGAAAGAGTTCGATATCGATTCATCCACGCGCCGCCTCCCGGATACGCTGCACTCGCTGCAGCCCAAGCACTTTCTCCGGGTGGGGCCGAATACTTGTTAGGGCGCTTATGCGACTCCGCGCACTGGGACTCTTATGCGGTCTGATCGCCTCGCTACCGCTGCAAGCCGATTTTGAAAAGCTCGCCATTCCCGGCGACGAGGGGATGTGCCTCTACTGGTGGCCGAAACTTCCATCCGTCAAAGGCTGGCATCACGATCGAGAGCACAGCGTTCACTACAGCATGAATGCTCTCGCTCCAGACGGAGCCACGTTTGCTACGGCCGAGGCCGTCATCTACGCCCAGGCGATCTACAAGCCGCGTGAGCCCGAAACGAAGTCGGTTCAGATGCTGATCGACAGGGACAAGAAGGATTTCCTCGCGCAGACCCCAGACTTGGCGATCTCCGAGGTCGATCCGCTAGTCGACGGCGATGGAAGAGCGCTCCGGTCCGTAACGCGCTTTCCTCAGACCGCCGGAAGTTGGGAATTCGTGAGCTACGGAGAGGAAGGGGACTTCTACCTTATTTTCTGCGTCAGTTCGCGGTCCAAGACCGGCTATGATGCCGCGCTTCCGGCCTACAGGGACCTGATTCGGCGTTACAAGAAAGCGCCCTAACCCCGTATCTGGACTCCTCATGTTGGTCAAGCGAGGGTGGTGTCTGATCTTCTCCTTCTAAGCAGAGCGACGTTTGGACAGTCGAAGGTCTTGCCGCGTTCGATCGAGCGAAGCGGGAGAAGCGTGGGGTCTCAACGGCACAAGGGGTTCTAGGGTCAGGTCTTGCACCTCTATTCTGCATCCCTCTTGACCTCTGCCCTGGAGTTCTATCGAGAGCGCCTACGAACCGCGGCGACCTTCTTCGGCAAGATGTCCGCCTCGGAGGGGATCACGGTCGCGACACACCATCGCCGGCACCGCCGCCGCCAGATCCTCGGCGCGTAGATCGCCCGCCGGCGGTCACTCCGGCACGACGACGTTCACCCGCCCGAGCGCGGGGCCGACCGCGAGCGGGGTCGTGCCGCACCCCTCGCCGTCCACCTGCACCTCCACCTCGTAGCCGGCGAGGGACCGGACGCGGAACTCGCGGGCCGGGAAGCGGACGACGCCGGGGAGCGAGAGCTGGCCGGCCCTCTTCTGCGAAAGGAGCTGGTAGAAGCGGAAGAGGGTGACGCGCGAAGCGCTCGTGAAGAGGACGACGTCGAGAAGGTCGTCCCCGGGGTCGGCGTACGGAGAAAGGATGGGGTTTCCGGCGTAGCGCTTCGTGTTGGCCGCCACGAGGAACGTCGCCTCGCGCCGGAACGTCCTTCCCTCCGCGTCGATCCCTTCGATCTCGAGGCGCGGGAACTCGTACGTCAGCCACTCCTTCGTCGAGGTCCACGCGTAGCCGATTCGCCCGAGGAGCTTCTTCAGAAGAGGCGGGAAGTGCGTCATCACGCGCGCGTCGAAGCCGGCCCCGACGCAGAGGACGGAGGGCCGCCCTGCGGCGGGAAAGACGGCGAGCGGCCGCCGGGCCGTCGAAAGGAGATGCCGCTCGGCGACGTCGAGTCCGGGGCCGACGCCGTACTCGCGCGAGACGACGCTCGTCGTCCCGGTCGGAAGGAGGGCCAGCGGGACTTCCGTCCCGACGAGGGCGGCCGCGACCTCCGCCATGGTCGTGTCGCCTCCGGCGACGACGATGACGTCGGGCCTCTCGGCGAGCATCCGCCGGGCGATCTCCGTCGCGCTCCCCGGCCCCGTCGTCGGCGCCTCACGGAGGAGAAGGCCGCGCCCCCTGGCCCTCTCGGCGATCGCACGAAGCTCCGGCACCCGCTTCCCGCCTCCGGCAACGGGATTGAAGATGAGCACTCCTTGCCGCACGGCTATCCGAAGAGCGAGCCGCCCGCCGGAGAGAGGCCGAGATGCCGGTAGGCGAGGGCCGACGCGACGCGTCCCTTCGGCGTTCGCTGGATGAAGCCCGACTGGAGGAGAAACGGCTCGTAGAGGTCTTCGAGCGTCCCTTTGTCCTCGCCGAGGGAGTGCGCGAGGGCCGAGAGGCCGACCGGCCCCCCGCCGAACCGCTCGATCATCGTCGTCAGGATCTTCCGGTCGATCTCGTCGAGCCCATGGTGGTCCACCTCGAGCTTGTCGAGCGCCGTCTGCGCCCCCGCGAGCGTGATGGACGATTCGCCCCCGACCTCCGCATAGTCGCGGACGCGCCGAAGGAGGCGGTTCGCGATGCGCGGCGTCCCCCGGCTCCGGCGCGCGATCTCCCCGGCCGCCCCCTCCTCGACCGGGCAGCCGAGGATCGACGCCGAGCGGACGACGATCGTCGCGAGCGCGGCCCCGTCGTAGTAATCGAGCCGGTGGGTGATCCCGAACCGCCCGGTGAGGGGCTGCGAGAGGAGCCCGGCGCGCGTCGTGGCGCCGACGAGGGTGAACGGGGGGAGCCTCAGCTCCACCGTCCGGGCCCCCGGGCCCGAGCCAATGATGAGGTCGAGCTTTCCGTCCTCCATCGCGGGGTAGAGGATCTCCTCCACGGCGGGGGGGAGCCGGTGGATCTCGTCGATGAAGAGGACGTCCCCGGGCGCGAGGTTCGTCAGGAGCGCGGCGACGTCTCCCGCCTTCTCGAGGACGGGGCCCGACGTGACGCGCAGCTGGGCCCCCATCTCGCGCGCGACGATGTGGGCGAGCGTCGTCTTGCCGAGACCGGGCGGCCCCGAGAGGAGGACGTGATCGAGCGGCTCGCGCCGCCGGAGCGCCGCCTGGATGAAGACGCCGAGCGTCTCCTTCAGTTTCGCCTGGCCGATGAAATCGGTGAGGGCACGCGGCCGGAGCGTGACGTCCGCGTCCCGCTCCTCGGCCTGGAGCACTCCCGACAGAATCCTCTCATCCATGAGATGCCGCTACCTCTGCTCCGTCATTGGG
Organism: uncultured Acidobacteriota bacterium; assembly: GCA_963779415.1. GTDB lineage: Bacteria > Acidobacteriota > Thermoanaerobaculia > UBA5066 > UBA5066 > DAOMFB01. The sequence goes on from CAVZYA010000002.1 coordinate 134,034, forward strand.
GGTCCGGGGGCGCCCGGAGGTAAGCCCCCGGCGAGCATGCGTTCGTCCATCGGCTGGGATTATCGAGCCAGCGACTTCAGCGCGGCCTCGAGAATCGCGTTCAGATCGTCGACGGCCACCTTCCGGGCCGCGGACGTGACGGCGGCTTCGGCCTGCGCCGCCTTGTAGCCGAGATTCTTCAGCGCGGCGATCGCGTCGTCCACCACGGAGCTCTTCCCCCCCTTCGCGGGCGCTTCGCCGAAGCCGAGAGCCGCCATCTTCTCCTTCAGCTCCACCCCGAGACGCTCGGCCAGCTTCCTGCCGACACCGGGAATGGAGGTGAGGAGGCGCGCGTTCTGCGCGGCGATGGCTCCGACGAGCTCGGGCAGCGGAAGGCCGGAAAGGATCGAGAGGGCGACGCGGGGACCGATCCCGGAGACGGTCAGGAGCGTTTCGAAGACGAGCTTCTCCTGTTTCGAGATGAAGCCGAAGAGCTGGATCGCGTCTTCGCGAACGTGCGTGTGGACGAAGAGCGTCGCCCTGTGGCCGGCGGACGGGAGCGCCGTGAACGTCCCGAGCGGGATCGCGACGTCGTACCCGACTCCTCCGACGTCGAGGAGGACCCGGTCCGGCTGGACCTCGACGAGCGTGCCGACAAGTCTCGCAATCATGTCGCCGCCGGAGAGTGTAGCGAGAAGCCGGGGGGTCCGGGGGGGACGACGGGGGTGGGGCCCCGTCGTCGGAAACGCGCCCCCCGGCGAGCCCTCGCGATCACGTCGGAACGTCGAACCGGCGGAGCACCTCGCGATTGACCTCGATCTTCCGCTCGGCGCGCTGCCGCTGGAGGAGCGCCTGGATGAGACGCGAGGCCTTCTGCGCCCGGAGCGAGTCGCGGAGCTTCTCCTTCTGCGCCTCGAAGGCGGCCTTGTCGAACGCCGTCTTCTCCACGATCCGGATCAGGACCGCTCCCTTCTCGCCGAGGCCCACGGGCCCCTTCACCTCACCCGGATTCCCCTCGAACGCGGCGTCGAGGAGGGCCTTCTGCGCCCCGAGGCCCGGGATCGGCCCGGCCTTGCCGAAACTCTCCGGCTTCTCGACGGTCAGCTTCAAGTCCTTCGCGACACTCTCGAGAGTGCCGTCCTTCTCGAGCGCCTTCTTGAGCGTCAGGACCGCCGTCTCCTCCTGCTTCTTGCGCGTCAGGTCGGCCACGACCCGCGCCTTCACCTCGGCGAAGGGAGGAACCCCCGACGGCCGCGTCTCGGCGAGCTTCACGAGCGCCTCGCCCCGCGCCGTCGCAACCGGCGGCGAGACCTCGCCCGGCTTGAGCGCGAAGAGGACGGACGAGAATTCCGGGTTCGGGCCGAGGCCCGCCGCGGCGTCGGTCCGCGAGAGGAACTCCGTCTCGTTGAACGTCACGGGCCCCGTCGCGAGCTTCCGGAGTTCGTCGTCGGACGGCTTCGACATCCTGGCGATCTTCTCGGAGAGATCCTTCGCGAGGCGGCGCGCCTCGTCCGCCGCGCGCTTCTCCGTGAGGCGCGCGCGAATGGCCGCCGACACCTCGAAGAGGGGCTGGACGCGCGGGGGAATCTTTTCCTCGACCTGGATGACGTGGTAGCCGAACGCCGTCTTCACGGGCCCGACGATCTGCTTCGGCTCCGCGGCGAACGCGGCGTCCTCGAACTCCTTCACCATCTGCCCGCGGCCGAAGACGCCGAGCTCGCCGCCCGATGCTTTCGATCCCGGGTCGTCCGACTCGGCCCGCGCGAGAGCGGCGAAGTCGGCGCCGGCCTTGAGCTTCCGGACGGCCGCCTCGGCCTTCGCGCGCGCCGCCGCGTCCGTGGAGGCGTCGGCCTTGTAGAGGATGTGGCGGGCGCGGATCTCCTCGCCCCGGCGATAGGTGTCGGCGTTCGCGTTGTAGTCCTTCTGGACGTCGGCGTCGGAGACCTGGATCCCCGCGCGGATCTTCGCCGTCTCGACGAGAAGGTACTTCGCCTTCCGCTTCTCCCCCTGCAGGTAGTTCGCGGAGTTCGCCTTGAAGTACGCCTCGGCCTCGGCGTCGGTGACGCTCCCCGGCAGCTCCTTGGGGGGCGGCAGAAGGACGTACTCCACCCGGGCCTTCACGCTGCGCGACGCGAAGTCCTCCTCCACCTCGCCGTCCCCGACGAAGACGGAGTCGGAAAGGAAACGGTTCAGCTTCTCGAGGAGGATCTGCTCGCGCGTCTCGGCCTCGAACGCTTCGGGCGTCCGGCCGACCGAGGCGAGCATCCTCTTGTAGGCACCCTCGCCGACGAAGACCCCGTCCCGGAGGAAGATCGCCCGTCCCTGCGCGTCCTTGTAGCCGAGGATCTTCGACGTCAGCTCGGCGTCCGTCACCCGGAGCTTCAGCCGGTTGGCCTCCTCACGGAGAAGCCGCCGGTCGATGAGCCCGTTCAGGACCTGGTCCGGAAGGTTCATCATCTTCAGCAGCTCCGGCGTGAAGTTCTTCCCGTAGAGCTGCCGGTAGCGGTCCTCGGCGTCGCGGTACTCGCGCTGGAACTCCGCGACGGGGATCGTGGTCCCTCCGATGCGCGCGACCCACGTCGGATCGCCGCCGCGCCCCGCCGACCCCATACCCCAGTCGACAAAGACGAAGAGGACGAAGACGGCGATGACCGCCCAGAGGATCCATTTGAGGTTGTGGAAGTTCCGGCGAAGAGTGGTGAGCATCGTGTCTCCGGGGTCGGGGCGTCGCCTTGGGGAGGCGGCCCCTCGAGTCGGGCGAAGTGCGGACGATACGCTAGAATGACTTTTCCGCGCAAGCCTTTCTCGGCGCGGGTGTTATGGCGAAGAAGCACGACGACGACATCGAGTCGCGGCTCGACTGGTATTACGTATCGCGGAGCGGCGTCTACCGCGCGGTCGCCGTGTTCCTCGGCCTCGCGGCATTCGTCGTGCTCGGAATCTGGTGGTTCACGAACCGCGACGCGAACGTGCAGGCCCGCGCCCGCGAGGAGATCGCGCGCGCCGAGGAGCGGCTCGGCGAGGTGAAGCGGCTCGCTGAGGCCGACCGGTACGCCGACGAGATCGTCCGGATCGCGGGCCTGATCGAGGAGGCGAAGAAGCTCCTCGTCTCGCGCGAGGCGGAGCACGCCCGCTCTCAGGCCGTGGCGGCGCAGCAGCTCGCTCGGAACGTCCTCTCCGGAAAGTCCACGGGGCGCGGCGACGCAAGCGCCATCGAGGTGGGAGGCAAGGTGGAGTTCCAGCGCGCGAACACGACGCGCTGGGAGGCGCTCATCTCCGGGACGGTCCTGCGCGAGGGGGACTTCATCAAGACGGGGGCGAGCGGGACGGCCGAGGTGATGTCCGCGAACGGGACGCTCTTCCGGATCCGCCCCGAGACGCTCTTCGAGGTCCACCGTTCGGGCGCCACCGTCGAAGGGGAGCCGACGTCCGGCGCCAAGATCGTCATCGGCAACGTCGAGACCGACACGGGAGAACGCGGACGGGCCAGCCTGACGACCGACGCCGCGCGCGCCGACATCGCACGGAACTCCACCGTCTCCATCGAGGCCGACGCGACGCGGACGGGGCTCTCCACCTACCGCGGCCGTGCGACCCTCTCGACCTCCTCCGGCCAGAGCGTCGTCCTCGGCGAGCGCGAGAGGGCGGAGGCGACCAAGGAGAGGGGGACGATCGGCGAGAAACAGCGCCTTCCCGAGACCCCGGGCCTTCTCGAGCCGGAAGAAAACGCCGTCTTCGAGCTCGGGAGGAAGGACGTCCCTCTCCGCTGGTCCGCCGTGAAGGAGGCGAGCCTCTATCAGGTGCAGGTGGCACGGAGCCGGCTCTTCGTCCCGGACTCGATCGAACGGTCCAAGGACTTCCCGAAGACGACGACGACGGTCCGGCTGAAGGTGAACGACATCGGCCTCTACTTCTGGCGGGTCCAGTCGATCCGGCGCGATCCCCGCGAGATCGCTTCGGGCTGGTCGGCTCCGCGGAGATTCAAGGTCGTCTCGCCCGACGCGATTCCTGAGAAGACCGGCGTCCCCCCCGATCTCGCCGTGAACCGGCCCCAGGTCATCGGCTCGACGCTCATCGTCTCCGGGAAGACCGAGCCGGGCGCGACCGTCACGGTAGCGGGCGAGCCCGCCGACGTCGACGCCACGGGCGTCTTCCGCAAGGTCATCACCGTGACCGGTGAGGGGCTGAAAGTCATTACGATCCGCGCCGTCAACGCCGCCGGCCTCGAGACGCTCAAGAAGGAAAGCGTCCTGATCCAGGACTGACCGGCGCGGGAAAGGAAACTTCTTGGCCTTCCGTTCGTTCTTCTCGATCTTCTCCAGCGATCTCGCCATCGACCTGGGGACGGCCAACACGCTCGTCTTCGCCGAGGGACGCGGCATCGTCGTCCGCGAGCCTTCGATCGTGGCCGTCAACAAGATCACCAACAAGGTCGAGGCGGTCGGGAGCGCGGCCAAGGAGATGCTGGGCCGGACCCCGGGCAACATCGTCGCGATCCGCCCGATGAAGGACGGCGTCATCGCCGATTTCGAGGTGACGGAGCGGATGCTCGACTACTTCATCAAGAAGGCGCACGGCCGCTCACTCTTCGTCCGGCCGAAGATCGTGATCTCGGTCCCCTCCGACATCACGCAGGTCGAGAAACGCGCCGTGAAGGACTCCGCCCTGCAGGCCGGGGCGAGCGAGGTCTTCATCATCGAGCAGGCGATGGCGGCCGCCATCGGAGCCGGGCTCCCGATCACGGAGCCGACGGGGAACATGATCGTGGACATCGGCGGCGGGACGACCGACGTGGCCGTCATCTCGCTCGCGGGCATCGTCTACTCGAAGTCGGTCCGCGTCGCCTCGAACGAGATGGACGAGGCGATCATTCAGTACATCAAGCGGAAGTACAACCTCCTCGTCGGGGAGCGCACCGCCGAGCAGATCAAGATGGAGATCGGGTCGGCCTACCCGCTCGACGAGCCCCTCTCGATGGAGATCAAGGGGCGCGACCTCGTCGAGGGGGTGCCGAAGACCCTCACGCTCACCGACGCCGAGGTGCGCGAGGCGCTCGCGGAGACCGTCGGGATCATCGTCGACGCGGTCCGCGTCGCTCTCGAGCGGACGCCGCCGGAGCTCTCGGCGGACATCATGGACAAGGGGATCGTCCTGACGGGCGGCGGCTCGATGTTGAAGAATCTCGACAAGCGCCTCCGCGAGGAGACGGGTCTTCCGATCTCACTCGCCGAGGAGCCGCTCTCCTCCGTCGCGCTCGGAACGGGTGCGATGCTCGCGGACGTCGACCTCCTCCGGAAGATCTCGATCGACTGAAGCGGCGCGCGATGGCAACCGCTCCTCTCACGACACGCCGGCCGGAAATCCTCCTGGGGATCCTCCTCGCGGGCTGTCTCGTGGCGCTCTCGCTCCAGGTGCGGCGCCCGTCCGGCGAGACCACGGGCGAGCGGTGGCTCCAGTCGGTCATCTCGCCCTTCGCGGATGCCGTGGCCGGCGTCCGCGCGGGCGCGGGGGACCTCGCCGAGTGGTCCTCCTCCCGGCGCTCGCTCCTTTCGGAGAACACCCGGCTCCGGGAGGAGGTGGAAGGGCTCGAGGCGGAGCTCTTGCGCCTTCGCAGCGTGGAGCGCGATCGTGACCGGCTCCTCGCCCTCTTCGGCGCGCACAAGACACCCCCCGCGGGGACGCTCCCCGCGAGGCTCGTCGCCGTGGAGTCCGCGGGTTTCTTCCGCTCCGCTCTCCTCGACCGGGGCGAAGCGGACGGAGTCGTACCGGGAGCCGTCGTCGTCGCCGCCGAAGGGCTTCTCGGGCGCGTCGTCGCCGTCGGCTCGGGGAGCGCCCGCGTCCAGCTCCTCTCCGACCGGGTGGCCGCCGCCGGCGTCCTTCTCGTGAAGCAGGGGCGCGCCGCCGTGGCCCGCGGCGACGGCAAGGGGGGCGCGACCGTCCTCTACGTCCCGATGATCGAGCCGGTCGAGCCGGGAGACCTCGTCGTCACGACCGGAACCGACGGCCTCTATCCGAGCGACCTCCTCGTCGGCCGGATCTCCTCCGTGAGCCGCTCGGGCTCGCTCTTCTGGGAGATCCAGGTGGCGATGGCCGCCGACCCGGCGAAGACGGCACGCGTCTTCGTCTTCCCCCCGGTCCGGCCCGCGGAGATTCCCCCCGGCTCTCCGGCGAGGCGATAGGGAACGCCGTGAGCGTCCTCCGTCTCGCCGTGGGCCTCGCGCTTTCCCTTCTCGGGACGCTCGGCCTCGGCGCGATCGGCCTGCGCGCAGCGCCGGATCTCCTGATGCTTCCCGTCGGAGACGCGGCCCTTCGCGGCCGCGCGCCCCTCGCGATGCTCGCGGGGCTCCTCGCGGGGCTCCTCGAAGACCTCGTCTCCGTCCCCGGCCGGCTCCTCGGCCTTCACGCCTTCACGAAGATCCTCCTCGGCTACCTCCTCGCTTCGGTCGCGGCGCGCATGGTCATCGCGAAGCCGGCCGCCGTCGGCGCCCTCCTCGGCACGGCCGTTCTCGTGGAGAGCATGGCGCTCGTCCTCCTTCTCTGGCTCCTCCGCGGCGAGATGCTCCTTCCGTCGCCCCTCCTCGTCCTCGCGCGGGCCGCCGGGACCGGGATCGTGGCCGCCGCCCTCCAGACCGCGGCGCGCCATCCCTGGCGCGAGCGTCGGGAGGCGCGGCGCCGGATGAGGCTCGGATGACGACCGCCAATGCCCGCGAGGACCGGCGTCCCCTCCTCGTCCGGATCGAACGGGCCACGGCCTTCGCCTGGGCGATCCTCGCCATCCTCGTCGGCGTCTACTGGTTTCATCAGATCCTGCGGGGCGAGGAGTACGCCCGGCAGGCCGAGGACAACCGTCTCCGCTCCGTCCCCGTGACGGCCCCTCGCGGGTTCATTCTCGACCGCAACGGGACGGTCCTCGCCGAGAACGAGCCCGCCTTCACCCTTCTTCTCTACCGGAAGGAGACGAAGGACCTCGACCGCTCGCTCCGCTTCGTGGCCGACCTTCTCGACCGCTCCTTCGACGACCTGAAGCGCCGCGCCGAACGGGACCGCTCGTCTTACGACTTCGTGCCGGTCGTTCTCGAGGACAACCTGACGATGTCGGAAGTGGCCGCCGTCGAGGCGCACGCGCTCGAGCACCCGGAGCTCGCCGTCCAGACGGCCGAGCGCCGCGTCTATGGCCACGGCGAGGTGGCGGCCCACCTTCTCGGCCACCTCGGGGAAGCCTCGCTCGAGCAGCTCGTGGCGCGAGCCGGCCGGACGCGCCCCGGCGAGGCGATCGGACAGAAGGGGGTGGAGGCGGCCTACCAGGATCTCCTCGCGGGCGTCTCCGGCTCCCGGACGTTCATCATCGACTCGTTCGGCCGGGAGGTGGGAGAGTCGGGACGGGTCGACCCGCTCCCCGGAAACACCCTCTGGCTCACCATCGACCTTCCGCTCCAGAAGATCGCGGAGGAGTATTTCGCGGACAAGGTGGGGAGCGCCGTCGCGCTCGACCCGAAGACGGGCGAGATCCTCGCGCTCGTCTCCTCGCCGGCGTTCGACCCGAACCTCTTCACGAAGCGCCTCTCGCGGGCGGAGTGGGACTCGATCGTCACGGACGAGAACCACCCGCTCAACAACCGCGTCCTCCAGAACGTCTACTCGCCCGGCTCCGTCTGGAAGGCGTTCATGGCGCGCGCGATCCTCGCGAGCGGGATCCGTCCCGACGAGCGGGTCTTCTGCACGGGGGGGGCGACCTTCTACGGCCGCTTCTTCCGCTGCCACGGACATCACGGCTCCGTCGACCTGACGACGGCGCTCCAAGTCTCCTGCGACACCTACTTCTATACGATGGGGCGGCGGCTCGGCATCGAGGAGATCGCCGAGAACGGAAACCTCTTCGGTTTCGGCCGTCCCACCGGCATCGACCTCCTCGGCGAGAAGAGCGGCGTCCTCCCCTCGTCCGCGTGGAGCCTCAAGGCGCGCAAGCATCCCTGGTATGCCGGGGAGACGATCTCCGTCGCGATCGGGCAGGGGCCGGTTCTCGTCACGGCCCTGCAGCTCGCGCGGGCCTTTGCCGGGATCGCGAACGGGGACGGCGCCCTTCCGACGCCGCACCTCTTCCACATCGGCGAGAACGTCCGGACGCGCGAGCGCTTCGTCTACCGCCCCCCCGTGAAGGAGTTCGTTCCCTGGCCGAAGGGGGCGCGCGAACTCATCGTCGAGGGGCTCTGGCGCGTCGTGAACGCGCCGGGAGGGACGGCCTACTCCGTCCACGTCCCCGGCCTCGACATCTGCGGCAAGACGGGGACGGTGCAGGTCGTCGCCCAGAAGGAGGCCCGGAAGGCCTACCTTCTTCCGGAGGCCCTCCGCGACCACGGATGGTTCGCCTCGTTCGCGCCGAGGGACGACCCGAAGATCGTCGTCGTCGTCTTCGTCGAGCACGGCCTTCACGGAAACATCGCGGCCGCGCCGCTCGCGGCGAAGCTCACCTCGGCGTGGCTCGCGCGCGGCACCGGACAGCCGGCCACCCTCCTCGCGGCGAGACCGGCGGGCGCCCGATGAGGCGAGGCGGCCGGAAGGGCGCGCCGTGTCGCGGCTGAGCGAAGCCCTTCCGCGAAGGCTCGACCTTCGCCTCCTCGGCGCCGCGCTCGCCCTGACGCTCGTCGGGATCGCGATGATCTACTCGACGACCTCGGGCACGGCGCGGGGAGACCTCGCGGCGCGGCAGGCGCTCTACACCCTCATCTCGCTCGGGGTCGCCGCCGTCTTCCTCGCGATCGACTACCGGATCCTCCTCGAGTACTCGCCGGGCCTCTACGGCCTCACCCTCGTCGTCCTCGCGGCCCTCCCGCTCTTCGGGACGCGGATCGCCGGGGCGAAGTCGTGGATCCGCATCGCGGGATTCCAGGTCCAGCCTTCGGAGCTGGCGCGGATCTCCATCGCCCTCCTCCTCGCCTGGCTCCTCGAACGGGACGACCAGAAGATCGTCCGGACCCGGACCCTCCTCCTCGTCGGCGTCGCCGTGGGCGTGCCGATGCTTCTCGTCCTCCTCCAGCCCGACACGGGCGTCGCGCTCACCTACGTCCCGTTCATCCTGACGGCCTTCTTCTTCGGCGGGATGCGGACGAAGTGGTGGGTCGTGCTGATCCTGGGCGGCGCCCTCGCCCTCGGAGGCTCGTGGTTTCTTCTGAAGGACTACCAGAAGGACCGGATCCGGACCTTCCTCGATCCGAACCTCGCCCTCCGCGGCGCGGGCTACCAGGTCCGGCAGGCCCGCATCGCGATCGGATCGGGAGGAGTCTTCGGAAAGGGCTTCAAGCAGGGAACGCAGAGCCGGCTCGGCTTTCTCCCGGTGCGCCACACGGACTTCATCTTCGCGGCGCTCGGCGAGGAGTGGGGTTTCGCGGGGGTCGCGGCGGTCCTCGGCCTCTACGGGGCGTTCCTCGCGCGGGCGGCCCATCTCGCGCGCGACGCGCGCGACCGCGGAGGAGCCCTCCTCGTCCTCCTTCTCGCCACGAACATCGCCGCCGAGGCGATCTGGAACATCGCGATGAACGTCGGCCTCCTGCCGACGACCGGCATCACGCTCCCGCTCATCTCGTACGGCGGATCGTCCCTTTTCGCGACGTGGGGGATGATCGGCCTCATGCTGTCGGTCGCCTACCGGCGGTTTGTTAACGTGTGAGCGCGATGAAAGAGCTTCTCATCTCGGCCGGGGACCGCGAGACGCGGGTAGCCGTCCTCGAGGACGGGCGCGTGACCGAGGTGCAGATCGAGCGCCGCCGCCAGCGCGGCGTCGTCGGGAACATCTACAAGGGGCGCGTCACGCGCGTCCTTCCCGGCATGCAGTCGGCCTTCGTCGACCTCGGCCTCGAGAAGGACGCCTTCCTCTATGTCGCCGACGTCGGCGAGGAGGTGGACGACTTCGACCGCTTCGGTTCCGCCGAAGAGGAGCCCGAGCCGCTGAAGAGCCTCCCGGAGCCGACGGTTCACAACGGCTTCGAAGAGCCGGTCGAGGGGGAGGGGGAGGGGCTTACCCCGAAGGCCCCGCTCCCCTCGATCGACGAGCTTCTCCGCGAAGGACAGGAGGTCGTCGTCCAGGTGACGAAGGACATGATCGCGCACAAGGGGGTGCGGATCACGACCCACGTCACGCTTCCCGGGCGGACGCTCGTCTACATGCCGACGATCGACCACGTCGGCGTCTCCCGCCGGATCGAGAACGAGGAGGAGCGGAACCGGCTGAAGGAAATCCTGACGGGGTTGAAAAAGGGGCCGGGGGGCTTCATCGTCCGGACGGCCGGCGAGGGACGGAGCGCCGAGGAGTTCTCCTCCGACCGACGCTATCTGACGAAGCTCTGGGAGCAGATCCGGAAGAAAGCGGAGCGGACGGGCGCGCCCGCCCTCCTCCACCGCGACCTCGACCTCGCTCTCCGCGCCGCGCGCGACATCTTCGGGCAGGACTTCACGACGCTCTTCGTGGACGACGACGAGGAGTACCAGCGCGTCGTGGAGTTTCTCGACCAGGTCCAGCCCGAGCTCGTCCAGAAGGTCAAGCTCACCCGGAAGTCGACGCCCCTTTTCGAGGAGTACGGCGTCGAGGCCGAGATCGAGAACGCCCTGAAGCCGAAGGTCTGGCTCAAGTCGGGGGGACACATCGTCATCAACCAGACCGAGGCGCTCGTCGCCATCGACGTCAACACGGGGAAGTTCGTCGGGAAGAGCCGCCTCGAGGACACCGTCCTGAAGACGAACCTCGAGGCCGTGCAGGAGATCGTCCGGCAGATCCGCCTCCGCGACCTCGGGGGGCTTCTCGTCATCGACTTCATCGACATGGAGGAGGAGCCGCACCGGGCCGAGCTGGTCGCCGCGCTCGAAGGGGAGCTGAGGAAGGACCGTGCCAAGAACCGGATGCTCCCCGTCTCGGATTTCGGCCTCGTCGAGATCACCCGCAAGCGCCAGCGCCAGAGCCTCGAGCGCGCCCTGACGATGCCCTGCCCCTACTGCGCCGGGGCGGGGCGGATCAAGAACGTCACGACGATCATCCTCGAGATCCGGAGGGAGATCCTGAAGAAGGTGGACGAGGGGGAGGCCCACTCGCTCCTTCTCCGCGTCCACCCCGAGATCTATCGCGCCCTCATGGGCGAGGAGCGCCGCCTCGTCGAGGAGCTGGAGGAGCGGATCGGCATGCCGATCCACGTCCAGTCCGACGAGCACCTCCACCACGAAGGATTCGACATCGTCCTCGAAGCGTGACACGGACCGCCGGTTGGCAAACGTGACCGGGAGCCGGTTTCCCATGAGCATTCGTCCTCTCGCCGCCCTGAACGTCTTCGCCTTCGTCTTCTTCCTGACCGGCTGCGTCGGAATTCCCGATGCCGTGTCACCCGTCAATGACTTTCGGCTGGAGAGGTATCTGGGACGGTGGTACGAGATTGCCCGGCTGGACCATTCCTTCGAACGCGGCTTGACCAGGGTCACCGCAACCGACAGTCTGCGGCCTGACGGCGGCGTCCGAGTCGTGAACCGCGGCTATTCCCCCAAAGAGAATGCCTGGAAAGAAGCCGAGGGGAAGGCCTATTTCGTGAAGAACGCCGATCAGGGCTACCTGAAGGTCTCTTTCTTCGGTCCCTTCTACGGCTCGTATGTCGTCTTCGCTCTCGATCACGAGAACTATCAATACGCACTCGTCTGCGGTCCCAACAAGTCCTATCTGTGGATGCTGGCGAGGTCTCCGGAAGTGCCGGACGCGTTGAAGGAGACGCTCGTGAAAAGGGCCGCCGCTCTCGGTTTCGACATTGGCAAGTTGATCTTCGTCGATCAACGCTAGCAGCCGGGACTGAACCATCGCTGCGCTCGCCGCTGAACGGTATCGCTCCGCGACGCCCAGGTGCCCGGTCGTCAAGAGAGTCGGATCGCCCGTTCCCATTCTGCTCGCGATCGTAATCGTTCCGAGGTTCGCGTCCCGGTCACCGCGATCTCACGCCGTCGCGCACCGGCTTACAATGGTGCACGGACATCAAGACTCCCGAGTACTCCCGGGAGACGATCAACCGGCTGAAGGAGGTTCTTTCATGAGATGTCGGAGAACAGCATACGGCGTTGCTCTGGCGGTGCTGGTTTCCATGCCGGCGCTCGCGCAACACGGAATGGCAGGCCCGAAGGGCTCGCCGCAGTACGACCCCAAAACCGAGCTGACGGTAAAAGGCACGGTCGAGGAAGTCAAGGAATACCCCAGCCAAAGCAGTTGGCGCACCGGCCAGCACGTGACGCTCAAGACGGGCAGCGGCAGTCTCGACGTCCACCTCGGCCCAACCGATTACTGGAAGAAGAACGGATTTGAACTGGCAAAGGGAGACGCTATCGAGGTGACAGGCTCGAAGAGCAAACTGAACGACGTAGAGGTCCTGCTCGCTCGCGAGGTGAAGAAGGGCGCTAAGTCTGTGACCCTCCGCGACGCCCAGGGCGTTCCCGCCTGGTCCCGAGGACGACGTTCTCCTTGAATCGATTTTCTCGTCGCCGAACCCGCGGCTGCAGCGGACAGGCTTGCGCCTGCCGCGGAGCCGCGAGCCGTCAGACAGTTGTCTGTAATTTGCTTGCATCTTGAGCAAGGAGGCTTTGTGGCAAAGTGCCCTCACTGCAATCAGCCCGTCACTCTCGAGAAGACTCATCGGGAAACAGGCGACCTGCCCGATGACGTTCACAAGGACGTCGTCGGTATTGTAAAGAAGGAGATCATGTACTCCTGCCCTCACTGCAATGCGGTTCTGGGTTTCGGTTTCTTTTTTGGTGGATTACTCACCGGGAGGCCCTAGGGTCATTGCTTTCCGACGACCTCCAGATTTCCATCCGTCTCACTGTGCGTTCCCGCGGACTCGCTCCGCTCGCCGCTGAGCTTGATATCGTCAGGCGGCAAGGAGAATCGTTGGCATGAGTCAGAAGCTCTATCTCAGCCTCTCCGGCTTGATTTTTCTTCTCGTCGGAGTGCTTCACTTTCTGAGGCTTCTTTACCATTGGCCGGTCATGGTCGGGCCCAGAACCATTCCGTATGCCCTGTCGTTCATCGGGTGCCCGGTCGCGCTCGGGTACTCGGTATGGGCCGCCTGGCTCCTCCGGGTGGAGAGGGTGGGTGGGCACCACGCGGCCCCGTGAACGACGCCCGGGAATTTGGGGCCGCGTCTCGATTGGCAATTTCGGGACGCTGTTTCCCCAAGGCTTTCAGAACCCCACTTCCAGCGTCACCATCACGCTTCGTGAGGCGAGAGGGTAGTAGTAGGGGATTCCGGAGTACGTGAGGCCGCCCTGGGCGTCCGCCGTGGCGTAGAGGTACGAGTAGCCGCTCGGCCAGAGCCGCTTGTCGTTCAGGAGGTTCTCGGCCTGGATCCTCAGGCTCGGCTTGCCGGGGAGCGCGCCCTCGAGGTCGATCAGGATCCCGGCCCCGAGGGTGAAGAAATCCGGCGTCACGAGGTCGCTCACGTTCGTGTTGTCGAGGAAGCTCTGCGCCACATAGCGCCCGTTCGCGGAGAGCGTGATCCACGGCAGGACGTCCCACTCGGCATTGAGATTCGCGACCAGCTCGGGCGTCAGGAGCGGCGCCACGTCCGAGAAGGTCCGGCTGACGCTCCCCGTGAGGTTTCCCGCGGCGTCGTAGAGGTCGTAGTACTGCGTCCAGGAGCTGATCCGGTTCCGGCTGGCGTTCAGCGTCGCCCCGAGACGGAGTGACTTGAGGGGCTGCCACTTCGCGTCCATCTCGAACCCGCGGCGGTAGCTCCGGGGGACGTTCTTCGAGATCGGAAGGCCGGTCGGCGCCAGCTCGCCGGTGAGCGCGATCTCGTTCCTGAACTCCATGTCGTAGACGTTCGCGTGGACCGTCATGGTGGACGTCCTGAAATCGATCCCCGCCTCGATGTCCGTCAGCTCCTCCGGCTTGACGGCATCGAAATCGGGGAGAACCGATGCGTCGTCCTGGCCCATGAGGAGATCGCCCCGCTGGGGCTCGCGGGAGGTCCGCCCGACCGAGGCATAAGCGGAGAGCGTCCGGGAGAGATCGAAGCGGGCGCCGATCTTCGGGTTGAAGAAGACCCAGCTCTTCGCCTCGTCGCCGGCGCCGCCGGAGTACCGGAACTCGGCCCACCGCACCTGGGCGTCGCCGAGAAGGTGCCATGGACCGGAATTCCACGCGACCTTCGCGAAGCCGTTCGCCTCGGACTTGTAACCGTGATTCTCGTATTCCTCCGGTCCGTCCGTGAGGCCGCCGGTGTGGGTGCTGACGAAACTGCTCCCGTGCCCGCCGAGCGTGAAGTTGACCGGATCGCCGTCGTACCGGTAGGTCAGCGCGCCGCCGGCCCTCCACCAGTCGAGGCCGTACTGGAAGAGCTGGTTCGCGGCCTGGTCCTGCCAGACCCGGTACGTCCCGCCGGCGTTTCCGAAGTACCCCTGCACGGCGAGGCTCGAGACTCCGGAGAGGACCTTCGTGAACTGCGCCTGGACGAGCGACTGCCAGAAGGAGTCGTTCTCCTCCGGCGTCATCGGGTTGTCGCGCGGGTTCGCCTCGAGAGCGGACTCCTCGGAGGCGAGAAAGGCGAGCTGCGTCTTCTCCCGCCCGTAGAAGCCGGAAAGACGGAAGGCGGAATCGGCCACCTCGCGGGTGACGCCCCAGAAGAGGCTCCCCTGCTTCACGCCCGAGTTGTCGCGGTAGCCGTCCGTGTCCTGCAGCGACGCCTTCACCCAGAGCTTCAGGTCTGGGCCGAAACGCCCCGACTGGACCTCGGCGCCGACCCGTTCGGTCCCGAAGGATCCGGCTCCGAGCCGCGCGGCGACGCCGAAGCCCTCGGACGGTTCGACGCTCTCGAAGCTGACGGAGCCTCCGTACGAGGCGGAGCCCCAGGTGGACGTGCCGACGCCGCGCTGGATCTGGAGGCTCCCGAGGGAGCCGGCAAAGTCCGCGAAGTTCGCGAAGTAGAAGGTCGAGTCCTCCGGGTCGTTCAGAGGCGCCCCGTCGAACGTCAGGTTGAGGCGCGTCATCTGGACGCCGCGGATCGAGATGTACGAGTAGCCGTTCGGTCCGCCCGACTCGGAGTAGAAGGTGACGGACGGAGCGGCCGAAAGAAGCGTTGGCATCTCCTGCCCGTTGTCCTCTTTCCGGATCACACTCCCTGAAATGTCGGTCTTCGTCACCGGCGCCGTCTCCTCGGCCCGGATGGCCGAGACGGTCAGGCTCTCGCTCTTCCGGATCTCGGGCGGGGGCGTCGGCGTCGGCACGGGTGTCGGCGTCGCCGTCGGCCGGGGGACCGACGGATCGTCGGCCCGCGCCGTCGCTCCGAAAAGGGGCAGAGAGAGAAAGAAGAGAAGCGTTCCTGCGAGCTGCCTTGTTCCATGGCCTCTTGCCATCGCCCGCCTCCCGGCTTCGTGCGTCCACACGAAGTCCTCGAAGCGGAACCCTCGGAGGTTGATCGCCTTTCCCTACGCCGGTTTCACCCGGATCAGGTTCAAGGGTGTGATCTCAGGCCCCTCGCAAGGGCCACCCCTAGGCTCCGACGACACTCAATATGGGCCGCTCGGGATCCGGAGTCAATGCCGATCCGGAAGGTTTACTCCGACTCGAGAAGCGCCCGCGCCTTCGAAAGCTCCTTTTTCTTCTCGGGACCGACTTCCGGGTAGTGGAGGTCCAGCTTCGACATCGCGTCGATGATCGCCCCGGCCACGATGAGACGCGTGTACCACTTGTTGTCGGCCGGGACGACGTACCACGGGGCCCACGGCTTCGCGGTCGCCCGGATCGCGTCCTCGTACGCCACCATGTAGTCCTTCCAGAAGCCGCGCTCCCGCGCGTCCGCCTCGGAGAACTTCCAGTTCTTGTGTGGCATCTCGAGCCGTTCGAGAAACCGCTTCTTCTGTTCCTTCCGCGAGACGTTCAGGAAGAACTTCAGGATGACCATCCCGTTGCGGGCGAGGTGCTTCTCGTGGTCCGCGATGCTCTCGAACCGCTCCTTCCAGATCTCCTTCGTGATGAGCTTCGGCGGGAGCATCTGCCTGGCGAGGAACTCGGGATGGACCCGGACGGCAAGGACTTCTTCGTAATACGAACGGTTGAAGATACCGATCCGCCCCTGCTCGGGGAGGCACTTCGCCGTCCGCCAGAGGAAATCGTGATCGAGGTCCTCGGTGGAGGGGGACTTGAACGAGTAGACCTGACACCCCTGCGGGTTCACGCCTGACATGACGTGCTTGATCGTCCCGTCCTTCCCGGCGGCGTCCATCGCCTGGAAGATCAGGAGAACCCCCCAGCGGTCCTGCGCGTAAAGCTTGTCCTGGAGGTCGGCAAGCAGCTTCACGCCGGTGGCAAGAAGTTCCCTCGCTTTTTTCTTGTCTTCCTTCAGCCCCCCCGTGTCGCCGGGGTCCCACTCCTTGAGGCGGAACTTCCTTCCGTCGGTGACGCAGTACGGGCGAACGTATTTCAGGACACGCGACAGCTTCATTTCGGCCATGGTCCTTCCCTCGAGCGCTCAGTGTAGTCCCCGCACCGGCAAGGGGCGCCCCCAGGCGGCACCCCCCCGAGACTGCCCGGGGCCCTGAAGGCGGCCGCGAAGAACGCCCGGTGGGGGAACAGCCTGATGCAGACATACCAATCCGTTGTCTTGCCGCGACGATGTCCCTACGCTTCCCGCGAGCGCGAAGGAAAGGTGGATTTATGCCTAAAGCCGCATTTCGGACGGAGCATGATCTTCTCGGAAAGAAGGACGTTCCCGCCTCGGCCTACTACGGCGTCCAGACGGCGCGGGCCCTCGATAACTTCCACATCTCGGGCGTCCCGCTCCGGCTCTACCCCGACCTCATCAAGGCGTTCGCCATGGTCAAGCTCGCCGCGGCGCGCGCGAACTTCGACTGCGGCCAGTTCTCGAAGGAAATCCTGAAGGGGATCGAGGGGGCCTGCGCGGAGCTGATCGACGGGAAGCTCCACGACGAGTTCCGCCTCGACGTCTTCCAGGGAGGGGCGGGCACCTCGACCAACATGAACGCCAACGAGGTGATCGCCAACCGGGCCCTGGAGTTGATGGGGCACGAGAAGGGCGATTACGCGCACTGCAGCCCCCACGACCACGTCAACTGCTCGCAGTCGACGAACGACGCCTACCCGACCGCGCTCCACGTCGGGATGGCGCTCGGCAACGTCCGTCTCGTCGCGGCGATGAAAGAGCTGATCGAAGCCTTCCGGAAGAAGGGGAAGGAGTTCTCCCCGATCCTGAAGATGGGGCGGACGCAGCTCCAGGATGCCGTCCCGATGACGCTCGGGCAGGAGTTCAACGCCTTCGCCGAGACGCTGCACGGCGAGGTCGTCGCCCTCGAGCGGATCCAGAACGTCCTCTGCGAGATCAACATGGGGGCGACGGCGATCGGCACCGGCTTGAACGCGCCGGCCGGATACGCGGAGAAGTGCACGAAGCACCTGGCGAAGGTCACGGGATTCCCGATCCACCTCGCGCCGGACCTGATCGAGGCGACGCAGGACACGCAGTCCTACGTCCTCTACTCGTCGTGCATGAAGAGCCTCGCCATCAAGCTCTCGAAGGTCTGCAACGACCTGCGGCTCCTCTCGTCGGGGCCACGCTGCGGCCTGCGCGAGATCAACCTTCCGCCGAAGCAGCCGGGCTCTTCGATCATGCCCGGCAAGGTGAACCCGGTCATCCCCGAGGTCGTCAACATGGTCTGCTTCCGGGTCATCGGCAGCGACCTGACCGTCTCGATGGCGGCCGAGGGGGGCCAGCTCCAGCTCAACGTCTTCGAGCCGGTCATCGCCGCCTGCATCTTCGAGGCGCAGACGCTCTTCATGAATGCGGCGCGGACGCTCCGCGTCCACTGCGTCGACGGCATCACGGCGAATCCGGAGATCGCCCGCCACTACGTCGACTACTCGATCGGGACGGTCACCGCGCTCAATCCCGTCATCGGCTACGACAAGGCCACCGAGCTGGCGGCCGAGGCGCAGAAGACCGGCCGCGGCATCCTGGAGCTGATCCGCGAGAAGAAGATCCTGACCGAGAAGCAGATCGCGAAGGTCCTCGATCCCGCCGCCATGACAGGGCAGGGTCGTCCCGCATGATTTCCGGCGCCCGCGCTCGCGCGGCCGTCCTGGCGGCGGTCCTCGTGGCGACATGGTTTCCGGCATGGGGCGAGCCCCCCGCCCCGGACCGCTGGCGCCCCTTCAAGGCGACGTGGACGCTCTCGGGGACGCGGCAGCTTCTTCCGACGGAAGGGGCTCGCTCCGCCGGCATCATCCACGTCACGGGCCCCCTCGCCGTCACGAGCGGCGAGGGGCTCGGGCGCGGCTTCCTCGGCGAGTTGATCGGCTTCGACGACGGCGGAGCGCTCATCGTCGGCCGCGCAGTGCTCACCGACGAAGAAGGGGACCGGATCTACTGCTTTCTGAGAACCGAGCCCCTCGGCACGGGGCGAAAGGCGACAGGGACGATTACGGGGGGGACGGGGCGTTATACCGGGCTCGAAGGGACGTTCGCGTTCTCCTGGCAGTACGTCGTCGACGCGGGAGCCGAAGAGATCAGCGGCCGGATCGCGAACATCGAAGGGCGGACGCGCCACGCGCCGCCGAAGGCCGTCCCTGCGGAGCCGCCGAAATGAGCCCCGCGGCGAAGACGTGGGCCGCCCGCGGAGCCGTCGTCGCCCTCGGCGCCGGGATCTGGCTCTGGCCCGTCCCCGAGGGGCTCACGCTCCCGGCGTGGCGCCTCTTCGCGATCTTCGCCGCGACCATCGCCTCCGTCATCGTCGGCGCCTTCCCGATCCTGACGGCCTCCGTCCTCGGTCTCGGCGTGGCCGTCCTGTCGGGAACGATCAAGCCCGCGGCGGCCTACGCCGGGTTCGCGAACGCGACGATCCTCCTGATCATCGTCGCGTTCCTCCTCGCGCGCGCGGTCGTGACGTCGGGGCTCGGCCAGCGGCTCTCCTACCTTGTGGTGAGCCGCTTCGGGCACTCGACACTCGGCCTCGGCTACAGCATTTTCCTCGTGGACGCCGTCGTCGCGCCGGCGTTCCCGAGCAACACGGCGCGCGGCGGGGTTCTCTTCCCGATCGCCTACTCGCTCGCCGAGTCGGGCGGCTCGCGCCCGGACGAGGCGACGCGCAAGCGGATGGGCGCCTATCTCATGTTCTGCGGGATGGCGAGCCTGGCGGTCTCGTCGGCGCTCTGGCTCACGGCGATGGCGGCGAACCCGCTGGGCAGTGAGATCGCGGCGGCGCACGGTCTGAAGATCGGTTTCGGTTCGTGGCTCGCGGCCTCCTCCGTGCCGACGCTGCTCGCGATCGCCTTCCTCCCCTGGCTGCTCTACAGGGTCTTCCCGCCCGACGTGCGGTCGACGCCGGACGCGCCCGTCGCCGCCCGTGAGGCTCTCGCGAAGATGGGCCCTCTGAGCTCCGTCGAATGGGCCGTCTCCCTCACGTTCCTCGCGATGGTCGTCGCCTGGGGCCTCGCGGGCACACTGGGGCTCGATTCGACGGCGGTCGCCTTCGCCGGTCTCGGCATCCTCCTCGCGACCAACGCTCTGACGGCAAAGGACATCTCGCAGGAAGGAGACGTCCTCGCGACGTTCATCTGGTTCGCGGCCCTTTACGGGCTCAGCGCGCAGCTCAACGCGCTGGGCTTCATGGGCTTCCTGGGCGAGCGGCTCGGAGGCGCGCTGGGCGGCCTGCCGTGGCCCGCCGCGTATGTCCTCCTCCTCGTCGCCTACGTCCTCCTCCACTACCTGTTCGTGAGCCAGACGGCCCACCTCCTCGCGCTCTTCGGAGTTTTCATGGACGTCGGCGTCACGCTCGGCGTCCCGGTCGCGCCGCTCGCCTTCGGCCTCCTCTTCGCGACGAACTTCTTCTCGGTCCTCACGCCGCAGGGCTCCAGCGCGAACCTCCTCTTCGTCGGCAGCGGTTACCTCACGCCCAAGGAGCTTTACAAGCTCGGAACGCTGACGACCGCGGTGCTCTTCCTTCTCTATCTCGTGGTCGGGACCCCGTGGGTCCTCTTCGTGACGCGCTGAGGAAAGACGAGCGCCATGACGTACATCGCCGACGCCCTCAGGAACAATCCGGAGCTCGCGATCTTCCTCACGCTCGCGATCGGCTTCCTCGTCGGGCGCGTGAGGTTCGGCACGTTCAAGCTCGGCAACGTCGTCGGGACGCTCCTCGCGGGCGTCGTCGTCGGACAGCTCGACATCCAGGTTGACCCGGTCGTCAAGCTCGTTTTCTTCGACCTCTTCCTCTTCGCCACGGGGTACAAGGTGGGGCCGCAGTTCTTCCGCGGGCCTGAAGAAGAACGCCCTCACACAGGTTTCGTTGACGCTGGTCCTCTGCGTCACGAGCCTCGTGACCACCGTCGCCGCCGCGAAGATCTTCAAATACGACTGCGGGACGGCGGCGGGCCTGATGGCCGGGGCCTTCACGGAGTCGACGGTGATCGGGACGGCGGGCGAGACGATCAACCGACTCCCCCTCCCGGAGCTCGAGCGGAAGCGCCTTCTCGACCAGATTCCCGTGGCCTATGCCGTCAGCTACCTCGTCGGGACCGGCTTCGTCGTCTGGTTCCTCTCGGGCCTCGCGCCGAGGCTCCTCAAAGTGAACCTGAAGGAAGAGGCGAAGAAGCTCGAGGCGACGCTCTCGGGTGGGCCCACACGTGAGGAGGGCGTCCAGTCGGCCTACCACGAATGGGACGCACGGGCGTACCAATTGCCCGAGAAATGGGCGGGGAAGACGGTGGGGGTGTTCGAAGCGCTCCTTCGCTCCTGCTCGCATTTTCGTCAAGAGAATCAGAAGGGGGAAGAGGGAGAAGAGAGAAGATCTTCTTAGAAGGTGAAGAGGGGACCGCGCTCGCATCGGGCGACGTCGTGGCCATTGCCGCGCGCCGGCCCATTCACCTTTCTAAGAAACCTTCCTTCGGCGTCGAGGTCGAGGACCGCGAGCTTCTCGACTGGCCCGTCGTCGTCGCGGACGCCGTCGTGACGAGCCGCGAAGCGTCTGAGACGGACGCTCGCCGAGCTGGCCGAGTCGCACGGGCGCGGCATCGCACTTCTCAAGCTGGTCCGCGGCACCGAGGACGTGCCCGTGGCGCTCGGGACCGTCGTGAACCGTGGCGACCTCCTCCGCATCGCGGGCGCGCCCGCGGACGTCGAGCGCGCCGGGAAGGCCCTCGGCTACGTCGAGAGGCCGTCGAGCGAGACCGACGTCGTCTTCGTCGGCCTCGGGATCCTTCTCGGCGGCTTCGTCGGGCTCCTCTCCGTGACCGTCGGCGGCCTACCCCTCAGCCTGACGGCCAGCGGCGGCGCCCTGATCATGGGACTCGTCTTCGGGTGGCTGCGGTCCGTGCGCCCGACGTTCGGCCGCATTCCCGAGCCCGCCCTCTGGGTCTTCGACACGGTCGGGCCTCGCGGTCTTCATCGGCGTCGTCGGCCTCTCCGCCGGGCCGAGCTTCGTCTCGGGGCTGAAGGAGACGGGGCCGAGCCTCCTTCTCGTCGGCCTCATCGTCGCCGTCACGCCGCACATCGCCGCCCTCTTCTTCGGGCGATACGTCCTCAAGATGAATCCCGTCCTCCTCTTCGGCGCCTGCGCCGGAGCCGGGACCGTCACGGCCGCGCTCCGGGGAATCCAGGACGAAGCGGGAAGCAAGCTCCCCGTCCTCGGCTACACCGTCCCCTATGCGATCGGGAACATCCTCCTGACCGCCTGGGGACCCGTCATCGTGATGCTCACGAAATAGGAGGTCCGTCCATGGCAAGAAACCGCTTCGTCCCCATCGCTCTCATGCTGCTTCTCCTGCTCGCCGCCGGCCCGGCCGCCTACGCCGGGCCGCAGTCTGCCGCGCCCGCCGCGCAGCCGGCTCTCCCTACGGTCGTCGTTCTCGCCACAGGGGGCACGATCGCGGGTGCCGCCGCCACCGACGTGCAGGCCGGCTACACCTCCGGCCAGGTCGGGGTCGAACAGCTCCTCGCCGCGGTGCCCCAGGCGAAGAAGCTGGCCAACCTCCGGGGCGAGCAGATTTCGAACATCGGGTCGCAGGACATGAACGACGAGGTGTGGCTGAAGCTGGCAGGCCGCGTCAACGAGCTTGTCGCGATGCCCGACGTCGCCGGCGTCGTCATCACGCACGGCACCGACACGATCGAGGAGACCGCGTTCTTCCTCAACCTCGTCGTGAAGTCGAAGAAGCCGGTCGTCCTGACGGCGGCGATGCGTCCGTCGACCGCGCTCTCGGCCGACGGCCCGCTCAATTTCTTCAACGCCGTGGCCGTCGCCGCAAACAAAAACGCCGCCGGGCTGGGCGTCCTCGTCGTCATCAACGACTGGATCCACGGGGCGTCGTCCCTCACGAAGACCAGCACGACAGCGGTGCAGACCTTCATGTCGCCTCTCCGGGGTCTCGTCGGCACCGTCGCCTACGGCGAGGCCGATTTCTTCTGCGGCCCCGTCGGCCGGAACACGGTGAACTCCGACTTCTCGCTGGAGGGCGTGAAGACCCTGCCGCGCGTCGACATCGTCATGGCCTACGAGAACATGGATGGCGCGCTCATCGACGCCGCGGCCGCGGCCGGGGCCAAGGGGATCGTGATCGGGGGCGTCGGCAACGGGAACATGACGGAGCCGGCCGTGAAGGCCCTCGCCGCCGAGGCGAAGAAGGGCGTGGTTTGCGTAAGGTCGTCACGCGTGGTGACGGGGCGCGTCGGACGCAACGTTGAGCTGGACGACGACAAGCTGGGATTCGTCGCCTCGCTCGGCATGAACCCCCAGAAGGCGCGGGTCCTCCTTCGCCTCGCGCTCCTCAAGACGAACGACGTCAAGCAGATCCAGAAGTACTTCGAAGAGTACTGACCATGAGAACCCGCGCTTTCACCCTGCTGACACTCCTCGTCCTCGCTGCCGGAGCCGCGCGGGCAGAGACGGACGCCGCGCCGACCGAGAAGCCGAAGCCGCGGATGGAGATCTACGGCTTTGCGCAGGCCGACTTCATTTACGACTTCAGACAGGTTGATCCCGACTGGTACGACGTCCTCCGGACGACGAAGCTGCCGTCGTACGAGAACCAGTTCGGAGGGGACGGCAACTTCTGGGCGAGCGTCCGGCAGACCCGCTTCGGCGTGAAAGGATGGATCCCGACGTCTCTCGGCGAGGTGAAGACGATCTTCGAGTTCGAGCTCTTCGGCGTGGGAGTGGACGCCGGCCAGACGACGATCCGCCTGCGCCACGCGTGGGGAGAGCTGAACGCGTTCGGTGCGGGCCAGACCTGGAGCCCCTTCATGGACCCCGACGTCTTCCCCAACCAGCTCGAGTACTGGGGCCCGACCGGAATGCCGTTCTTCCGGAACGTCCAGATCCGCTGGATGCCGCTTCGCGGCGACGACGAGCTCTACATCGCCCTCGAACGGCCCGGGGCCAGCGGCGACGGCGGGATTTACGCGGACCGCGTGGCGATCCAGAACATCAAGATCCGGACGCCGTGGCCCGACCTCTCGGCTCATTACCGCCTGAACCGGGACTGGGGCCACGTCCAGTTCTCGGGCATTCTGCGGTCCATCAAGTGGGATGACACGCAGCCCGACTCGTTCGATCTTTCGGGGAGCGCGACGGGGTGGGGCCTCCACGTCTCGACCAATCTCAAGCCAGGCAAGGACGACGTCATCCGGGCCTCGGTCGTCTACGGGGAAGGCGTCGAGAACTACATGAACGACGCCCCGATCGACATCGGCGTCGAGAACAACTTCAGCGATCCGAGGAAACCGGTCGTGGGCAAGGCGCTGCCGGTCCTCGGGATCGTCGCGTTCCTCGACCACAACTGGAGCCCGAAATTCTCGACGGCGGTCGGGTATTCCTACGAGCACATCTCGAACACCGACGCGCAAACCCCGAGCAGCTTCCAGTGGAGCCACTACGCCCTCGCGAACCTCCTCTACACGCCCGTGCCCGGCGTCATGGCAGGCGCGGAGTTCCAGTGGGGCCAGCGGCACAACTTCAGTGACGGCTTCGTGGCCGACGATTACCGGATCCAGGTCTCGTGCAAGTACAACTTCTCCTTCATGCTCGGAGGTAAGAAGTAGTGCGTACCATGTCGATCCTCCGCGCCCTCGGCCTGGCCGCCGTCTCGGCAGCTCTCGTCCTCGCCGCCCCCGCCCCGGCCCAGACTCCCGACGAGATCCAGAAAGCGGTGAACGCGGCCTACGAGAAGTACAAGGACCTCAAGGAAGGGAGAACGCCGACTACATCCCGGCCCTCGCCAAGGTCGACCCGAAGATCTACGGCATCGCGCTCGTGACGCCGGACGGCAAGGTCTACACCGCCGGCGACGTCACGTCCGAGGTCTCGATCCAGTCCATCTCGAAGGTCTTCACGATGGCGAAGGTCATCGAGGAGCAGGGCCTCGACGCGATCGTCAAGACGATCGGCGTCGACGCGACCGGGATGCGGTTCAACTCGATCGTCGCGGTCGAATTCGCCAAGAAGACGCTCGGGGGACCCGAAATCAACCCCCTCGTGAATCCGGGAGCCATCACGGCGACGAGCATGCTGAAGGGCACGACGCCGCGACGAGATCTGGAAGGGCCTCCTCGCGACCTACTCCGACTTCGCGGGGCGCCCGCTTTCCGTGAACCAGGAAGTCTTCAAGTCCGAGTCGGAGACGAACCAGCGCAACCAGGCCATCGGCTACCTGATGTACGCCTACGAGTACATCAAGTCCGACCCGATGCGCGCGACGGACATCTACACCGAGCAGTGCTCCGTGAACGTCAACGCGAAGGACCTCGCGACGATGGCCGCGACGCTCGCCAACGGCGGGAAGAACCCGCTGACCGGCAAGCAGGTCATGAAGACCGCGAACGTCCCGGGGATCCTCGCCGTGATGGCGACGGCCGGCCTTTACGACAACTCGGGCAAGTGGCTCTACGCGACCGGGCCTGCCGGCCAAGAGCGGCGTGGGGGGCGGCATCATCGCCGTCGCGCCGGGCAAGTTCGGGATCGCCGTGATCTCGCCTCCTCTCGACGACGCCGGCAACAGCGTCCGCGCCCAGAAGGCCATCGCCGACATCTCGAACGCCCTGAAGGCCAACCCCCTCGCATCGACACCGCGTTGAAAGAGGTTCTTGCGGAGAAAGATCCCCCTTGACGCGTTGCCGGGCCGGACTGATCGCGCTGATTCTGTCGTTCTCCGCGGGACTTCCGGCGGGAGCCCAGGAGCCTCCGCCACCGTCTGAAAAGGCGGACGCGGCGCCCGCGGCCGAAGAAAAGGCCGAAGAGAAGACGACCCGTTGGGTCTACTCGTGGGACGGGTGGGAGGGTCTCCGCCTCGGATTGATCCGGAAAACGAGGTGGAAGAACCCGCCGGAGGTCTATGTCCTCGCGCCCAAAGGGCCAGACGCCGAGCCGCTCCTCGACTTCGAGGAGGTGAAGCTGACCTCCCGGATCGGCGTCCGGCTCGCGGGGGACGCCGCGGCCTTTCACACGACCGGGAGCCTGACGGACTTCGACGACGGCGCGGACTTCAGGCGCGCCCGCCTCTTCCTCAACGGGGACTGGACCCTCGTCGTCCCGCTCGAGTACAGCATCGAGCTCGGCTACACCCCGAACAAGTTCGTTCTGAGCGATGCGTGGCTTCTCTTCCCGGAGCTGAAATACGTCGGACCGACCAAGCTCGGCCAGTTCCAGCCGCCTCAGGGCCTCGACGTCATCAACAGCAGCTGGGCCATCACCTTCATGGAGCCGGCGGCGCCGCTTCAGGCCCTCGCGCCGGGAACCAACGCCGGCATCCAGGTGGGCCGGCCCGTTCTCGACAGCCGCGCGACCTGGTGGCTCGGAATCTTCGGGAACGGGGCCGGGGCCAAGGAGTACGGGCTCGTCGCGAGCAGCTATGGGAGCGTCATCGGCCGGGCCACGTGGCTCGCGATTCAGCAGGGCGGATCGGAAGAATCACCCGTGCCGCAGTTTCTCCATGTCGGGCTGAGCACGAACCTTCTCCTCACCTCGAGCGACACCATCCGTTACCAGTCGCGTCCGGAGAGCTACATCGCGCCTTACGTCATCGACACCGGCGATCTCTCCGCGCACAGCGCCATGACGCTCGGTGCGGAGGTCGCCTGGGTGAACGGGCCCTTCTCGCTGCAGGCGGAGTTTCTTCACTCCTGGGTCGACCGGACGGAGGGTGACCGCCTGAACTTCGGCGGCTATTACGTCTCCGCGAGCTGGTTTTTGACCGACGAGAGCCGCCCCTATGATCCGTAAGAGCGGGAAGTTCACGTTCGTCAACCCGCAGAAGGACTTCAACTGGAAGAAGGGGGACTGGGGCGCCTTCGAGCTGGCGTGCCGCTACTCGTTCACCAATCTGACGAACCAGGGTATCCAGGGCGGCCGCCTCAACATGCTCATGGGCGGGCTGAACTGGTACCTGACGTCCCACATCCGGTTGTACCTCAACGTCGGGGCAGGAAGGGTCACCGGGACGGCCTCGGTGGGAAACATGACCATCGCCCAGATGCGACTGGCGGTCTTCATGTAGCGGCTGGCCTCGAGGCCGGGGCCTCGAAAAATGAGGCTCCAGACGGCCCTGGGTGCGTCTTGGCCGGCGGAGCTGTTGATAGACTCCAACGTCCTTTGACGAGATCCACAATCAACTCTTCGATGGAGGGTTCCGCGTGCTCCTGAAACCCGAAAGACGACTCCTTCCGATCTCCCTTCTCGCCGCGGCCCTCTTCGCCCCGGGTTGCGGGAAGAAGGAAGCCGCCGCCCCGCCGCCACCCGAGGTCTACGTCACCCCGGTCGTCGTGAAGGACGTCCCGGTCTACCTGGAGCTCGTCGGCCAGACGAGAGGCTCACAGGACGTCGAGATTCGCGCACGCGTGGAGGGCTACCTCGAGTCGGTGAAGTTCACAGAGGGGACGTTCGTCACGAAGGGCACCCCCCTCTACCAGATCGACCCCAAGCCCTTCGAGGCGACCCTCGCGGCGGCCAAGGCCGACCTGGCCACCGCCCGGGCGCGGCTCCAGAAGACCAGCAACGACGTGGCCCGGTACGAGCCGCTCGTCGCGCAGAAGGCGATCAGCCAGCAGGAGCTGGACAACGCCCTCTCCGCCCGGGACGCGGCCAAGGCCCAGGTGGACGCGGCGGCCGCTGCCGTGGACAGGGCGACCCTCGATCTCGGCTATACCTCGATCGCGGCGCCCCTCGACGGGATCGTCGGCACCACGAAGGTCAAGGCCGGCAACCTCGTCGGCCGCGGCGAAAGCACGCTGCTGACGACGGTATCGAAGGTCGACCCGATCCTCTTCCGCGCCGGGATCAGCGAGGCCGAGTACCTGCGAATCGCGAAGCGGGTTCAGGAGGGGGGCCAGAAGGCCGCCAACGCCGAGGTCACGCTGATCCTGGCCGACGGCACCGTTCTTCCCGACAAGGGGCGTATCGACGCCATCGAGCGGGAGGTGGACCCGACGACGGGCACCCTCGCGGTGCAGTTCACGTTCCCGAACCCGAACCGCATCGTGCGCCCCGGCCAGTACGGGCGCGCGCGTTTCGTTCTCGAGACGAAAGCCGGAGCGCTCCTCGTGCCGCAGCGCGCGGTGCAGGAACTGCAGAATCTCTACAGCGTGGCGACCGTGGGCGCCGACAACAAGGTCGCCTTCAAGAGCGTCAAGGTCGGCCCCCGCGTGGACGGCCTCTGGGTGATCGAGGAGGGCCTGAAGGCCGGCGAAACGGTCGTCGTGGAGGGCCTCCAGCGGATCCGCGACGGCATGACGGTGACGACGAAGCCCGCGGCCGCGATGCCCGGCAGTCCGGGAGCGGCGGAGCCGGCCGCCGAGGGGAAGGCGAAGTAGCCCATGTCCCGCTTTTTCGTCAACCGGCCCATCGTGGCGATGGTCATCTCCATCGTCACGGTCCTCATCGGCCTCGTCGCCATGTCGAGCCTGCCGATCGCCCAGTACCCCGAGGTCGTGCCCCCGATGGTCCAGGCCACCACCACCTTCGTGGGCGCGAGCGCCACCGACGTGGAGGCGTCGGTCGCGACGCCGATCGAGCAGAAGGTGAACGGCGTCGAGAAGGGCATCTACATGAAGTCGACGAACGCCAACGACGGCACCATGACGCTGAAGGTGTCGTTCGAGGTGGGCTCGAACCTCGACATGGACAACGTCCTCACCCAGAACCGGCTCTCCGAGGCGATGCCCATGCTGCCGCAGTCCGTCAAGAACTACGGCGTCGCGGTCAAGAAGGCGCTCCCGTTCCCCCTGCTCGTCATCTCGATCAAGTCGCCGAAGGGGACGTACGACAACAACTTCCTCTCCAACTACGCCACGATCAACATCAACGACGCGATCGCGAGGATTCCGGGCGTCGGCCAGATCAACCTCTTCGGAGGCAGCGACTACGCGATGCGCATCTGGCTCCGGCCCGACCGGATCGCGAAGCTCGGGCTCACGGTCCCCGATATCGTGAACGCCATAAGCCAGCAGAACCAGATCTCCCCCGCCGGCCAGATCGGCGGGCCGCCGGCGGTGCCGGGGACCGAGTACACCTACACCGTGAAGACCCAGGGGCGCCTCCTGAACGAGGAGGAGTTCGGCAACATCGTCATCCGCTCGAATCCCGACGGCTCGCAGGTGTACCTCAAGGACGTGGCGCGCCTCGAGCTGGGGACGATGCTCTACAACGCGATCGGCCGCCACAACAGCCTGGCGGCCGCCGTCATCTCCGTCTTCCAGATCCCCGGCACGAACGCGCTCGACGTGGCGGACCGGATCAAGAAGACGATGGAGGAGCTGAAGCAGCGCTTTCCCCGCGACATGGAGTACCTGATCTCGCTCGACACGACGCTCCCGGTCAAGGAGGGGATCAACGAGATCGTCCACACGCTCTTCGAGGCGGTGCTGCTGGTCATCCTGGTGGTGTTCGTCTTCCTGCAGAACTGGCGCGCGACGCTGATTCCCCTCGTAACGGTGCCCGTCTCGCTCATCGGCGCCTTCATCTTCTTCCCGCTCCTCGGCTTCTCGATCAACGTCCTCTCGCTCCTCGGGCTCGTCCTGGCGATCGGCATCGTCGTCGACGACGCGATCGTCGTCGTCGAAGCGGTCATGCACCACATCGAGCAGGGGATGGACCCGAAGGAGGCGACGCTCAAGGCGATGGAGGAGGTGTCGGGCCCCGTGGTCGCGATCGGCCTCGTCCTTTCCGCCGTCTTCGTCCCCGTGGGCTTCATGGGGGGCATCACCGGGCGCTTCTACCAGCAGTTCGCGATCACGATCGCACTCTCGGTGCTCCTCTCGGTGATCAACGCCCTCACCCTCAGCCCCGCCCTCGCGGCGATGCTCCTGAAGGCACCCACCGGAAAGAAGACCCTCCTCACTCCGTTCTACGAGTGGTTCAACCGGGTCTTCGGCCGCGGCACCGACGCCTACGTCAGCTTCTCGGGGATCCTGATCCGGAAGACGGCGCGGAGCCTCATCTTCATCGCGATCCTCGTCGGCGCGATCGTCGTCCTGGGGCGGAAGATCCCGGCGGGCTTCATCCCCGAGGAGGACCAGGGCTACCTGCTCGCCCAGGTCAACCTGCCCGACGCCTCCTCGCTCGAGCGCACCGACCTGGTGATGAAGAAGGCCGAGGCCATCATCAAGGCGAACGAGGGTGTCGAGGGCTACAACACGGTCACCGGCTTCAGCCTGGTCACCGGCGCCTACTCCTCGAACCAGGGCTTCTTCTTCATCCAGCTCAAGGAGTGGGCCCACCGCAAGACCCCCCAGACGCACGCGAACGGCGTGGTCGCCGCGCTCAACAAGGCCTTCGCCCGGCAGATCCCCGAGGCGACGGCGGTGGCGTTCGGGCCCCCGGCGATCCCCGGCCTCGGGACGGGGGCGGGCTTCACGATGCAGCTCCAGGACCGGAGCGGCGGCACGCCGGAGTACCTGGCCGAAGCAGGCCGCGCGCTTCATCGAGGCCGCGCGCAAGCGGCCCGAGATCGGGCGCGTCTCGACCCTCTACCGCGCGAGCGTGCCGCAGGTCTACGCGGACATCGACCGGAGCAAGGTGCTGAAGGTCGGCGCGACGATCTCCGACGTCAACACGACGCTCGGGGCGCTGCTCGGCAGCTCCTACGTCAACGACTTCAACCGGTTCGGCCGCGTCTACAAGGTCTACGTCCAGGCCGAGCCCGAGTACCGGAAGGACCCGAAGCAGCTGGGGCTCTTCTTCGTCCGCAGCGCCAAGGGCGAGATGATCCCCCTCGACACGCTGGTCTCCACGCGGCCCACGTCCGGACCGGAGTTCACGAACCGCTTCAACCTCTACCGCTCCGCCGAGATCAGCGGCGTGCCCGCGCCCGGCTACTCCTCGGCGCAGGCCCTCGACGCCCTCGAGCAGACCGCGAAGGAGGTCCTGCCGCCGGAGATGGGCTACGAATGGGCGGACATGTCGTACCAGGAGAAGAAGGCCCCCGGCGTCGCCGTCGTCTTCGGCCTCGCGATCCTGCTGGTGTTCCTGATCCTGGCCGCGCAGTACGAGAGCTGGGGGCTGCCCTTCAGCGTCCTTCTCGGCACGCCGTTCGCGGTGTTCGGCGCCTACTTCGGCCTCTGGGCCGCCCGGCACTTTTCGGAAAGCTACGTGAACAACGTCTTCGCGCAGATCGCGCTCATCATGCTGATCGGGCTCGCCGCGAAGAACGCGATCCTGATCGTGGAGTTCGCGAAGATGCAAATGGGCACCGGGATGGGCCTCGTGGAGGCCGCGCTCAGCTCGGCCAAGCTGCGCTTTCGGCCCATCCTGATGACGGCCTTCGCCTTCATCCTCGGCGTCGTGCCGCTCCTGACGGCGTCGGGGGCCGGGGCCGAGGCCCGCAAGGTGATCGGCATGGCCGTCTTCGCCGGCATGCTGATCGCGACCATCCTCGGCGTCTGCCTGATCCCGGTCCTGTTCGTCGTGGTCGAGAAGGTGACCGGCGGGGGCAAGCACGGGACGCCGCCGGCGGACGGGACGGCGCAGGAAAGCGGCCACGGGGGAGGACATTGAGATGAAGAAGCTCCTTGTTTCCTGCCTCCTGGGCGCCTTCCTCGCCGGCTGCGCCGTCGGCCCGAACTACAAGCAGCCCGCTGTCGCGGCTCCCGAGCAGTACCGCGAGGTCCAGGGCCCGCCCGCGCCGGGCGCGTCGCTCGCCGACCTGCCGTGGTGGGAGACTTTCGGGGATCCGGCTCTGCAGAGCCTGATCGACGAAGCGCTCCGGAACAACTACGACGCCCGGATCGCCGCCTTCCGCGTCGACGAGGCGCGCGCCCGGGCGGGGATCGCCCGTTCGGAGTTCTTCCCGCAGATCGGATACGGAGGCGGCGTCTCGCGCGGCCTCACCTCGACCTACCTCTTCCCCGGCTCGACGACGGGAAACCAGGTCAGCGCCAACGTGAACTTCGGTTGGGAGCTGGACCTCTGGGGACGAATCCGGCGCCTGAACGAATCCGCGAAAGCGCAGTACCTTGCGACGGAGGAAGCGCGGCGCGGCGTCGTCCTGTCGCTCGTCTCCGAAGTCGCCGCGACCTACTTCAATCTCCGCGCGCTCGACGAGCAGCTCGTCATCACGAAGGCGACCGTCGCCTCGTTCGAGGAGCAGTACAGGCTCTTCGATCTGAAGCTCCAGGGGGGGGCGGCCTCCTCCATCCAGACGTCGTATGCCGGCGCGGCTCTCGGTCAGGTGACCGCACAGGTGCCGGAGATCGAACGGCAGATCGAGGCGACGGAAAACCGGCTCTGCCTGCTTCTCGGCCGGAACCCGGGGCCGATCCCGAGGGGCGAGGCGCTCGCCGCGCAGGCGTTGCCTCCGAAGATTCCGGCGGGCCTCCCGTCGGACCTCCTGAAGCGGCGGCCCGACATCCTGCAGGCCGAGCAGCAGCTCGTCGCTGCGAACGCCGACGTCGGCGTGTCCGTGGCGAATTTCTTCCCGTCCATCAGCCTGACGGGGCTCTTCGGCGGCGTCAGCCCGGACGTCTCGAGCCTCTTCTCGGCCGGAAAGACCTGGTCGATCGCCGCGGGACTCGTCGGACCGCTCTTCCAGGGGGGAAGGCTCCGGAGCGAGTACGAGGTGGCGGTGGCCCGATGGGAGCAGGCGAAGGCCCAGTACGAGCAGAGCGTCACGGGCGCTTTCGCCGAGACGACCACGGTCCTCTACGCGCGGGAGAAGATCGAGGCGTCCATCGTCCAGCTGAAACGGACGGTCGCCGAGTACCGCGAGATGGTCCGGCTCGCGAACGTCCGTTACGACGCGGGCGTGTCGGACTACTTCGAGGTTCTCTACTCCATGCAACTTCTCTATCCGGCTGAGGTGACGCTCGTCAACGCGCAGCTCGACCTAGCCGTCGACTACGTGAACATCTACAAGGCGCTCGGCGGCGGATGGAATCAGCCGGAGACCCGGCCGGAGGCTGCACCGGCGCCGCCGCAGACAAACTGACGGGCGCGGGCCACCGAAAAAAGGAGAAGCAATGAGGTTCCCGAATCGTCTCGCCTCCGCATTGGCTCTTCTCTCCGCTCTTCTTCTTCCCTCGTCCGCCCGGGCCCAATGGGTCTTCGTGGCACGGAAGGCAGTCGGAAAGATCCAGACCCTGACCCAGAAGGAATCGACCGGCACGCCCGGCTACAGCGTGGCGACGGTCATCCTCGAGGGAAAGGCCGACAAGGTCTGGGCGACCGCGCTCAAGTCCGCCCAGTCGGCTCCGAATGCCCGGCTCACGCAGCAGGACCCGGCCGCATACACCCTCGAGTTCGTCGCCGCCGGCCAAGTCGCAGGGCTCCGGGTCTCGCAGGTGGACTCGAAGAAGGTCCAGATCCTCATCGCGTCGGCCGTTTCGCCCGGCAAGCCCGACGCGACACCGGCCGTCGTCGAGGCGACGCTCCGCATCTGCAAGGAGATGGGCGCCGTCTGCGAGGTCGTGAAGTAGGGGAGATCGCTCGCCCCGCAGGCGGTCTTGTCCCGGGCAACCGGCTCCCGACTCGCCCGAAGTCCGGCGTGATGCTCTTGAATCAGACCTGACGGAAGAGGCTGCCTCCTCTCGTTCGTGGCGGTATCGTCGCGAGCACGCGGCTCTCCCCGGTCACCCTCGATTCGAAGGAGGGGTCTACATGCCATGTCTCCTTTTCCGCAGGGTAGCGGCGGCACCCTTCCTCCCGATCGCTCTGCTCTTCGCCCTCGCGCCAGGCGGCTGCGGGAAGGCGCCCACGGCCGCCGCACCCCCCCGCCGGTCGTCACGGTCGTGACGGTGGTTCCGAAGGACGAGCCCGTCGACGCCCAGTTCGTCGGCCAGACGCAGAGCTCCCACCTCGTCAACATCCAGGCCCGGGTGAGCGGGTTTCTCGACAAGCGCTTGTACACGGAAGGAGCCGTCGTGAAGGAGGGGCAGGTTCTCTTCCAGATGGACCCGAAGCCGTTCCAGGCCCAGCTCTCACAGGCCCGGGCCGCTCTCGCCCAGGCGGAGGCGGCCAAGGAGACGGCCCGCCTGAACCTGGAGCGGACCCGGCCGCTCACCGCGCTGAACGCCCTGTCGCAAAAGGACCTCGACGACGCGACCGGCCAGTTCCAGTCCTCGGCCGCCGCCGTCGAGCAGGCGAAAGCCGAGGTCGAGACGGCCGAGCTGAACCTCTCCTACACGACGATCACGACCCCCGTGACCGGCGTCAGCAGCTCGGCGAAGCAGACGGACGGCACGTTCATCAACGCCCAGAACAGCCTCCTGACGACGGTGGCGGCCCTCTCCCCGATGTGGGTGAACTTCAGCCTCTCCGAGAACCAGATGCAGGCCTACCGCGACCAGGCGGCCCGGGGCCTCCTGGTCATGCCGAAAGACAGGCTCTACACACTCGAGATCGTCCTCGTGGATGGATCGATCTACCCGCACACGGCCCTGATCACTTTCGCGGAGCCCTCCTTCAACGCCTCGACCGGGACGTTCCTCATCCGGGGCAGCGTGGCGAACCCCGATGGCGTCCTTCGCCCGAACCAGTACGTGAGGGTCCGCGTCAAGGGGGCGATCCGGCCCGGCGCGATCCTGATTCCCCAGCGCGCCGTCCAGCAGGGCTCGCAGGGGCATTTCGTCTGGGTCGTCGGAACCGACGCGAAGGCTGAGCGACGCCCCGTCACCGTCGGCGACTGGTACGGGGACGACTGGTTCATCTCCGAGGGACTCAGGGCAGGAGACCGGGTCGTCGTGGACGGAGGCCTCACGCTCCGGCCGGGGACCGCCGTCACCGTGAAGGACGCACCGCCGCCTGGCGCAAACGCCACACCTCCCGCCGTCTCCACGGGACGGTAGAGGGGCCGGGTCGTGTTCTCGAAGTTCTTCATCGAGCGGCCGATCTTCGCGACCGTCATTTCGCTCATCATCTGCATCGCCGGCCTCGTGGCGATGGGGCTCCTGCCGATCGAACAGTATCCGCCGATCACCCCCGTGCAGGTGACGGTGAGCGCGACCTATCCGGGCGCCGACTCGCAGACCGTGGCCGACTCGGTCGCCGCGCCGATCGAGGCGCAGATCAACGGCGTCGACAACATGATCTACATGTCGTCGTCGAGCTCCTCGAACGGGCAGCTCACGCTCACCGTCTACTTCACGCTGGACACCGACCCGGACATCGCCCAGGTGCAGGTGCAGAACCGGGTCAGCCTCGCGCTCCCCCAGCTCCCGACGGCCGTCACGCAGCTCGGCGTCTCCGTCCAGAAGAAGGCCTCCTCGATCATGATGCTGATCGGCGTCTTCGCGAAGGACGGGGCTTACAGCAGCGACTACGTCGCCAACTACGCGAACGTCTACGTCCTCGACGCGCTCAAGCGGGTGCCGGGCGCCGGGCAGGCGGCGATCCTCGGGGTGCCCGACCAGGCGATGCGGATCTGGATGAACCCGGACCGGATGACCTCGCTCGGGATCACGACGACCGACATCCAGCAGGCCGTCGCCAAGCAGAACGCCCTCTACGGCGCGGGCCAGATCGGACAGCAGCCGACCGCGGGCAAGGTGCAGATGACGTTCCCGGTCGTCACCCAGCGCCCGTTCACCCGGCCGGAGGAGTACGAGAACATCATCCTCCGCGCGAGCCCCGACCAGAGCGCCATCGTCTACCTCAAGGACGTGGCGCGAGCCGAGGTGGGCCTCCGGCAGTACCTGGTCGAGAGCAAGCTCAACGGCGTCCCGGCCACCCTGATCGCCGTCTACCAGCAGCCCGGCGCCAATGGCATCGCGGTCTCGAACGCGGTCCGAAAGACGCTCGGGGAGATGAAGGCCCGCTTCCCCGCGGGAATCGACTACAGGATCTCCCTCGACACGAACGACTTCGTGAAGATCTCCATCGACGAGGTGAAGAAGACCCTCCTCGAGGCGATCGTCCTCGTCGTCCTCGTCGTCTTCCTCTTCCTGCAGAGCTTCCGGACGACGGTCATCTGCGTCGTGGCGATCGTCGTCGCCCTCGTCAGCACCTTTGCCGGAATGCTGGCTCTCAGGTTCTCCATCAACCTCCTGACCCTCTTCGGCCTGGTGCTGGCCATCGGCATGGTCGTGGACGACGCGATCGTCGTCGTCGAGAACGTCGAACGCAACATGGCGAAGCTCCACCTTCCGCCCCGGGAGGCCACGATCAAGGCGATGGGAGAGATCGGCAGCTCTCTCGTCGCCGTCGTTCTCGTCATGGCCTCGGTCTTCATCCCGGCCGCCTTCCTTCCCGGCACGACCGGCCAGCTCTACAAGCAGTTCGCCATCACGATCGTCATCTCCGTGGCCGTCTCGGGGTTCGTGGCGCTGACCCTGACCCCCGCGATGTGCGGGGTCCTCCTCCGGCACGGCGAGCCGCCGAAGAAGGGGTTCTTCGCCTGGTTCAACCGGGGCGTGGACGGGATCACCCGCGCCTTCGGGGACGCCGTGATGCTCGTCATCAAGCGGGTGGCCGTCGCGTTCGCGATTCTCGCCGTCCTCGTCGGGGCGATCGTCCACCTCTTCCGGGTCATCCCGACGAGCTTCGTGCCGACGGAGGACCAAGGCTACGTGATGGCGGCCGCGATCATGCCCGACGCCGCCAGCCTCGACCGGACCGGAGAGGTCGTGGACCGCGTCGACGAGATCTTCGCGAAGATCCCGGGCGTCGGCGACCGGTCGGCCGTCACGGGATTCAGCCTTCTGGACAACGGGTTCAAGACGAATGCCGGCACCCTTTTCGTGACGCTCAAGCCGTTCGACGAGCGCTACGCGTCGGCGAAGAAGGCGAAGGAGGAGAACGCCCGGGCCGTCCTGATGGCGGTGGCGCGGGAGTCCCGCGCCATTAGGGAGGGCGCGGTCATGCCGATCCCGCCCCCCGCGATCCCCGGTATCGGGACGACCGGAGGTTTCGAGTTCTGGATCCAGGACACGGCCGCGGGGGATCCGGCGAAGCTGGAGGAGGTCACCCGGCAGTTCCTCGCGAAGGCGGGTCAGCGCCCCGAGCTGACCACGCTGAACACGACTTTCCGCGCGACGACACAGCAGCTCTCGGCCGACGTCGACCGGGACAAGGCGAACCTCCTCGGCGTCCCGGTCCAGGACGTCTACAGCGCGATCCAGGCCCAGTTCGGGTCGCTGACCGTCAGCCAGTACAACGAGTACAGCCGGGTCTGGTGGGTCGTCCTCCAGTCCGAGCCGAAGTACCGGCAGCATCCCGGGGACCTGACCCGCCTCTACACGCGCTCCTCTTCCGGCGAGATGGTGCCGCTCTCGGCCCTCGTGACGACCCGCTGGGTGAGCGGCCCGGACCTGCTCCCCCATTTCAACGGATTTCCCGCCGCGAAGGTGAACGGAAACGCGGCCGCGACCTACAGCTCGGGGCAGGCGATCGCGGCGATGGAGGAGGTGGCGCGGGAAGTACTCCCGTCCGGGTTCACCTTCGCCTGGTCGGGCCTCGCGTTCGAGGAGAAGAAATCGGGAGGCTCCTCTTCTCTCGCTTTCGTCTTCGGCCTCCTGATCGTCTTCCTCGTCCTGGCCGCGCAGTACGAGTCGTGGACGTTACCCGGGTCCGTGATGATGGCCGTCCCCTTCGGCGTCCTCGGCGCCCTGACCGCCAACTGGCTCCGCGGGCTCTCGAACGACGTCTACTTCCAGATCGGGCTTCTCGTCCTGATCGGCCTCGGGGCGAAGAACGCGATCCTGCGGGTCTCCTTCGCCCGGGAGCTTCGCCTCGAAGGGAAGTCGATCATCGACGCGACGATCGAGGCCGGGGAGCAGAGGCTCCGGCCGATCATCATGACGTCGCTCGCTTTCGCCTTCGGCTGCCTGCCCCTCGCCCTCGCGATGGGCGCCGGCGCGAACGCACGGCACTCGATCGGGACCGGGATCATCGGCGGAATGATCGGAGAGACGACGCTCGCGATGCTCTACGTGCCGCTCCTCTTCTATCTTTTCGAGCGGTTCGGCGAGCGCGGGAAGGAAAAAGGGGCCGCCGTGACCGCGGGCGGCGGGAAGGAGGGCTGAGATGCGCCGGCGCGCTCTTCTCGCCCCGGTTCTCCTCGTGGCCGGCTGCACGATGGGGCCGAACTACGTGCCGCCGCAGGTGGACGCTCCCCCCGCTTACCGGTACGAGGAGAAGGACGCTCAGGCGACGGCCAACACCGCCTTCTGGAAGCAGTTCGGAGACCCCGTCCTCGACGGGCTGATCGCCGAGGCGATCGCGAACAACCCGCAGGTCCTGATCGCCGCGGCCCGTGTCGAGCAGGCGGCGGCCGTTCTGACGCAGACGACGGCACCGCTCTATCCCCAGGTCGGGTACGGTGCCTCGGGAGGACGGGCCCTGGGGAGCGAATCGAACGCCACCCCCATTCCGCCGTCCGTGGCGAATCCCCAGACTTCCCTGCAGACGCTGGCCGGCGCAAGCTGGGAGATCGACCTCTGGGGGCGGATCCGGAGACTCTCCGAAGCCGCTCGGGCGAACCTCCTCGGCGCCGAGGAGGCCCGCCGCGCCGTCGTCCTCTCCCTCGTCTCGTCCGTCGCCACGACGTACATCCAGCTCCTCGGCTTCGACGAGCAGCTCGCCGTCTCGAAGCGCTCGCTCGGGACCTACGCCGAGTCGGTGAGGCTCTTCGAGCTGAAGTTCGCTCACGGCCAGGTCTCGCAGATGAACGTCGAGCAGGCGCGAACGCAGTACGAGACGGCGGCGGCAGTCATCCCGCAGATCGCCGTCCAGATCGTCCGGACGGAGAACGCCCTCTCGACGCTCCTCGGGCGCAACCCCGGCCCCGTCGCCCGGGGGAAGACGATCGACACGATCGCCCTCCCCACGGTCCCCGCCGGGCTTCCGTCCGAAATCCTGGCCAACCGGCCCGACATCCGGCAGGCCGAGCAGGATCTCGTCGCCGCCAACGCGCAGATCGGGGCGGCGAAGGCCCTCTATTTCCCAAGCATCTCCCTCACGGGAGCGTTCGGATGGGCCAGCGCCGACCTCTCGAACCTGTTCAAGGGGCCCGCGCTGACCTGGAGCTGGACCGCCTCCCTCACGGGGCCCCTCTTCGCGGCCGGTTCGATCAGGGCCCAGGTGAGACAGGCGGAGGCGGGGACGAAGGCGGCCCTCCTCGGTTACCAGGCGTCGATCCAGAGTGCCTTCGCCGACGTCGAGAACGCCCTCGCCGGCCACCGGTTCCTCGTCGAGCAGGTAGACGCTCAGAGGCGCCTCGTGAAAGCCGGCAGCGAGTACGAGCGCCTCGCCCGGCTGCAGTTCGACGGCGGCTACGCGCCCTACTCCACCGTGCTGCAGGCCCAGCAGCAGCTCTTCCCCTCGGAGCTGAACTACGCCCAGTATCGCGCCCAGCTCTTCGGCTCGCTGGTCGACATCTACAAGGCGATGGGGGGAGGCTGGGTGACCGCGGCAGAGTCGGCGCGCTAGGATGCCGGGATGGAACTTCTCGACGCGCGACGGAGCGTTCTCGTCGTCATCGATTACCAGGGAAAGCTGATGGACCTGGTGGAGAACAAGGCGCGAGTCGTCGCCGTGGCGAAACGCCTTCTCACTCTCGGGGAGATGTTCGGGATTCCGGTCCTTCTCGCCGAGCAGTATCCGAAAGGGATCGGGCCGACGCATCCCGGGATCCGCGCCGCCTTCGACGCCGTCACGACGCCGAAAAGATACCTCGAGAAGACGACTTTCAGCTGCTGCGGCCAGCCGGACTTCGCGGCCCTCATCGACTCGATCCGCCCCCGGCAGGGGAGCGCGCCCCGGCAGGTCGTCGTGGGAGGCGTCGAGGCGCACATCTGCGTCATGCAGACCGTGATCGAGCTTCTCCGCGCGGGGGACCAGGTCCACGTCTGCTGGGACGCCGTCAGCAGCCGCGCTCCCGGCTACGCGGAACGGGCTCTCGACCGGATGGCGCAGGCGGGCGCCGTCATCACGAACCACGAGTCGGTCGGGTTCGAATGGGCCCGGGAAAAGAACCACCCCAGGTTCCGCGAGATGAGCGATCTCCTGAAGGGTAATCTGCCGGACTGAAGACAGAAGCTGCCAGAACGACGCTCCCGGCATGGCATGCCGCGTGCGAAGGAGAGGGTGCGCACATTCCAACCTCTCCTCCAAGCCGCCTTCGGGCGGCTCCTTTTTTTCCTTCCTCCTGAATCGTTTACGATGGACCCCCGTGGCAGAGCCGCCCGTCTACTTCGCCTTCACCGGGGGGCGCCAGATCGGACCTCTCCAGTTCGCCGAGCTGGCGGACCTGGCCGCACGGAGTGTTCTCCATCCCGACGATCTCGCGTGGAAGAGCGGCACGCCGGAATGGGTCCCCGCCTCGCAGCTTCTCGCGTTCCCGAAGCGTCCGTCATCACCCGAAGTGCCGGCATTCCCGTCACCGGGAGCCGAGGGCGTTCCCGATCTTGCGGCGCCTGCCACTTCGGCCGCGCCGGCCAGATCGGCTTCCGCTCCCCTGCGTCCGGCCGGTCCGGC
Source organism: uncultured Acidobacteriota bacterium (assembly GCA_963779415.1). Taxonomy (GTDB): domain Bacteria; phylum Acidobacteriota; class Thermoanaerobaculia; order UBA5066; family UBA5066; genus DAOMFB01. The sequence goes on from CAVZYA010000002.1 coordinate 173,928, forward strand.
GTCGCCGCCCGGAAAGTGGCCGCGCGTCACGATGACGAAGGGCTCCGACGACCCCGGCCTCGCGTTGGAGGAGACGGGCGTCGGAAAGGGCTCGAAGGAGACCGCGCTCAATGAGGCCGAAGAGGCGCCCGCCCGGGCCCGTTCCCGGCTCTCGGGGCTTCTCCCCATCCGCCGGCTCAACGACGCGGCGGTTCTCGGCTCTCCGGTCACATGGTCGCTCGTCTTCTTCGGCGTCGGTCCGCTCCTCGTCTCGGCGGTCGCCGAGGACCCCTACCTCCGGATCCGGCTCTTCGACTTCGGCTGCGGTGCGCTCTGGATCGCCTTCTTCTACTGGGCCTACCGGACCGAGGCCGCGACGACCCGGACCATCCTCTCGGTCTTCTTCGGGTCGGTCCTCTTCGCCCTCCTCTACTTCGGCCTTCTCGAGGGATGGCCCCCCATTTCGACGCTCCGGGGCGCGGCCGCAGGGGCGGGCTTCGGTACGCGCTTCATCGCCGCGCTCCTGGGAACGGCCCTCGTGCAGGAACTCGGGAAGGTGGCGCTCCTCGTCCTCATCGCGCGTGCGCTCGGCGAGCTGAACGAATTCGGAGACGGTCTCTTCTTCGGCCTCATCGCCGGAGCCGGGTTCGGCCTTTGCGCGTCGATCGTCCGTTCCTGGACGTTCGGCATCCCCGACGAAAAGGTCCTCCGCGCCTCCGACGCGCCCGTCGCGGCGCTCTATGCCTCTTTCCTCGGAGCCGCGGTCCAGGCTCTCGCTCTCCCCTTCCTTCATGCCGTCTGGAGCGCCATCGCCGGAGGCTTCGTGGTCCGCGGGCTTCCCTCGAAGGGTCGGCCGGCGGCACCCGGAACGATCCTTCTCGGCCTCGTCCTCGCCGTCGTCTTCCACGCGCTCTATGCGGCGCTCGCCCCGCCGGCGACGGCGTTCTTCTCGGTCCTCGTCGCCGCGGTGGCGCTCGCCCTCTTCCTCGCCCTCCGCCGCGACTCGGAGGAGCAGCCGATCCTCACGGCGCTGCGCTGATCCGGGCCGCCGGCTTTCCGAGGAGAAAGCCCTGTCCGTACCGGATCCCGAGCTCGACGAGGCTTCGGAGCTCCTCCTCCCCCTCGATCCCCTCCGCCACGAGCGTCGAGCCGATCTGTCGGCCGAGGGAAAGGAGGCTCGCCAGGACCTCTCGCTTGATCGCATCCTGATGGAGATTCCGGACGATCGACGTGGCGATCTTCATGAACTCGGGACGAAGCTGCAGGATCGTCTCGAGGCCCGAGTAGCCCGATCCGGTGTCGTCGATGGCGAAGCGGAAGCCCGCGGCGCGCAGCCGCTCGAGAACCTCGCGGAAGGCCGGGTAGTTCCAGACGATCTCCTTCTCGGAAACCTCGACGACGATCGAGGGGTGTGCCCGCTTCATCGCGGCCAGGTTCCTTTCATCGAGAAAGACGGGGTGCGTCAGGAGACGCGCCGAGGCGTTGACGAAGAGAACGCTGGAGCGCACGGCTCGTGGAAGGGAGGAGAAGATCGTCTCGAGGCAGAGGTTCTCGAGCTCGAGGAGCATGTCCCCTTCGCGCGCGACCGTGAAGAGCGCATCGGGCATCTCGAGCTCGCTGCCCGCCGGGCCGCGGATGAGCGCTTCGTAGCCGAGGACCCTCCGGTCCGAGAGCCCGCGAAGCGGCTGCCAGACGGCGTGCAGGCCGCGCCCCGAGAGGACCTCCTTCAGCGCCTCGACGCGCCCCTTTCGCGCGCCGCTCTGCTGCGCTTCGGCCACCCGGACCGCTTCGAGGATTCCGCGCGCGAGGTTGCGCGAGGGACGAACGCGCGGGTCGTCGGTCACGGAGGCGACGCCGACGTAGACGTTCATCAGGTCGACGGCGATCCGCCCGAAGGCCTGGCGGAGACGGCGAAGGACCCCCTGTCGGATGCGCCGCGCCTCCGGCTCGAGAAGGGCGGATCGGCGCTCGGCCGGGCGCGACGAGAGATCGAAGAGGAGACAGAAGCCGTCGCAGCCGTTGAAGGAGAAGGAGCGATGGAGCCCCTTCAGCTCCGAGGTTTCGAGGTCCTCCCTGAGGCTCGAAGCGGTCAGGCGGAGGACGCGGTCGTAGAGCTCCCAGCCATAGAGGCTCTCCACGCCGGCGAAGCGCCCGAGCTGGAGGTAGACGATTCCCATCCCGGCGACCCGCTCGAAGCCGGCGCCCGGGTCGGGCTGAAGCGGCAGGCCGGTCACGACGTCGGTGGCGAGCCGCTCCATGCCGAGGCGCGCCACGTCGGCGACGGCCTCGGGAGGGGCGGGCGGCACGAGAGTCAGGGGACGATGTCCACGCGATTTCATCGCGACTCCTTGCGGCGTCCCCCGGAGGTCAGGGCGTGCACCTTCCGGCGAAGCTCCTCGACGCGGAACGGCTTTCTCAGGTGGTCGGTGCCGCCCACCTGAAGGGCCGTGATCTGGTCGCGCAGCTCGCCCCGCCCGGTCAGGAAGAGGACGGGGACGTTCTGCGTCGCCGTCTGCCGGCGGACGATGTCACAGAGCTCCCAGCCGTTCAGACCGGGCATGTTCACGTCGAGAACGAGGAGATCCGGGGGGTCCGCGAGGACGGCCAGAAGTCCGGCGCGGCTGTCGCTCGCCCCGGCGACCCGGTAGCCCTCGCCCGAGAGGGCCTCCGCGACGGCCGTGACGAGAGAGGGGTCGTCGTCGACGATGAAGACCGACGGGTTCGTCATGCGACCTCCGGTCTGTAGAGCGGGAACATGATCGTCACTTCCAGGCCGCGCCCCGGATCGGACAGGAGCGAGATCTTCCCGCCCTGCGCCTCGAGGAGCTCGCGAACGAGCGCGAGACCCAGCCCGCGCCCTTCGGCTCCCGAGGCCCGGGCCGCCTCGCCGCGATAGGCGTACTCGAAGGCGCGCCTCTGCTCTTCGCGCGTCATGCCGATTCCCGTGTCGCTGATCACCACGAACGCGTGCTGGGCGGCGACGCTCGCGCGGATCTTGACCTGTCCGCCGGACGGCGTGTACTTCACCGCGTTGTCGAGGACGTTCCGAAGCGCCCTCTGGATGGCGACGGGATCGGCCGCCACGACGATCTCCTCCTCGTCCGCGACGAACTCGATCAGGAGCCTCTCTCCGTGCGCGGCGCCGTAAGACGCCGCGAGCGAGTCGAGGAGCTTCAGAAGGTCGGTTCGGGGCCGCGGGCGGGGAGGCGGGGCGACCGGAGCGGCGCGGAGCGGGGCGGACGACGCCGGCGAGCGACTCCATCAGGCCGATCTCGTTTCCGAGGTTCGCCAGGTGCTCGGGGCGCGGCGGCTCCCCGCGACGCGCGCTCTCCGCGATGAGGTCCGCGTAAACCCGTACGACCGAAAGCGGCGACTTCAGATCGTGGAGAAGATCCTGCCTGGCGTCGCGAGCCGGGGACGTTTGCGAAGGGACGGCCCGGCTCCCGGTCGTCGCCGGGGCGTCGTTCCGGCTCTCCACGGCGGGCGCCGCCGCGAGAAGCCGGCCCCCGGCTTCGAGAACCAGGAGGACGGCCAGTGGCCAGACGACGCGAAGGACGGGCCCGACCGGAGGCGGAACGCCGCCGACCACGGCCGGCACCGCGAGCGCCGCCGCGCCGGCGGTCGCCGCCACGGCCAGAAAGCGTCCGGCGGGTGCTCCGTGGCCGACGCGCGCGAGAACGACCTCCAGGAGGAGAAGCGGATAGAGCTCGCTCGTGACTCCCCCCGTCAACGACAGCGCGAAGAGGACGAGCGTGAGAGAGGCGCCGAGGTCGACGGGGAGGGCAAAGACCCCGAAGGTGCGGCCGACGGACGGAACGAGGAGAAAGGCGCGCAGCGCCACGGCCCCGCCCGCGACCGCCGCAAGGCGAGGGACTTCCGGCGCCGCGGCGGCACCGGAAGCCAGGACGAGGAGAATGGCGATGAGGAGCAGACCGGTCGAAAGGAGACCGCGCGCGAGGCTGCTCACGCGGACGCGAATCTTCCCGGGCCTCGCCCCTCAGTGGACATACGCGCAGCCGACCCGGAGCCGGCCGTCCGCGAGCGGAATGGCGCTCACGGTGCGCATGGCTACCCGGTGGGTCTCCGAGCTGTGCTTCTGGCGGATTTCACCCTGGAGAAACGAGGGGGGCTTTCCGTCCGAAGAGAGAAAGGCGAGGCCGCCATAGGAGATGTCACGGACTTCTGCGGTCTCTCCGCGCCGGGACCGCGAGCCGGGCAGTTTGACGGAGAGCCCCGGAACGTCGAAGCGCGGAAACCGCCGCGTGCGGCCGAAATCGGCGGAGGCCTGCTGCTTCGAACGATAGAGCCGGATGTCGGACATCTTCAGGAGGAAGTCGAGGAGACGTCCGTCCGTGGGAAACGACGCCACGCCGTACGAGAGACCCACCCGGAGCCCGACCTGGCGCGGAAGGCGAATCGTCCCGACCCGCCGCCTTATCCGCTCGGCCACCGTCAGGCTGTGAAGGATGTCGCTGTTCGGAAGGACGGCCACGAACTCGTCGCCGCCGTAGCGGCACCCCGCGTCCACCGCGCGAAGAGAGGCCCGTATGGCCGCGGCCGTCCGCGCGAGGATGCTGTCGCCGACCGGATGGCCGAGCCGGTCGTTGATCCCCTTGAACCCCGTCAGATCCATCATCAGAACCGAGACGACGCCTCCGGTCCGCTCGGCACGTGCCACCTCGCGGTCGAGGTGGTCGAGAAGGAAGCGCCTGTTGTAGAGCCCCGTCAGCGGGTCGGTGATGGCGTTGAATCTCAGCGCTGAGACATCCTGATCGGAGAGGATCCGCGGCTCGGCGAGAAATCCGCGCCGGCTGTGAAACTCGTGGAGAAGCGCGGTCTGGAGCGACACGGGCGAGCCGAGGCTCTCGTGAAGCGCGGAGAGGAGCTTCAGAACGCGCTTGAACTCGCGCTCGGCTTCGGTCGGCTCGAGCGTGACGCCGGTCCACTCGATCAGGAGAAGGCGAAGGAGTTCTCCCGCGCCGATCCCGTCCGCCGCGGCCGAAAGCTCCTGCTCGAAGGTTTCGCGTGCGAAGTTACGGGCTCGACCCAGCTTCGCGAGCCGGGCGACACGGGAAGCGACGTCCTGCTCTTTCAGCACTTTCCGGACGGTTTGCTGCCCGCCGCAGATCGGCTTTTGAATTCCATCGAAGCGGGAAAATTGTAACACGCGTCACGGTTTCTTGGTGCGCCTGCATCATGGGAATCGGGCCCGTTTTCCGGCAACTTCCTCTCCGCAAGGGGGGTTGCCACCATGGCGATGATCATTCTGGACACATGCATCAACTGCGGGAACTGCGAGCCGGACTGCCCGAACACGGCGATCTCGCAGGGCTCCAGCATTTACCAGGTCGCTCCGGAAAAGTGCACCGAGTGCGTCGGCGCGTTCGACGCGCCGAAGTGCGTCGAGGTCTGCCCCGTTGACGGCTGCATCGTCGTCGACCCGGCTCACACCGAGACCCACGACGCGCTCGAGGCGAAGTACCACTCGCTCCATCCCTGAACGCGGCGGGGCGCGGCCCCGACAGGAACGAGCCGGCGGCAGGAGCCGCCGGCTTGTCGTGCTTTCGGGGGCGGCACCTGATGCACTCGCATCCGGTGACAGCCCGGCGGTTTCTACCCCACATTGATCTCCAGGAGACCTGGCTCGACCTCCAGGAGGTCACTCCGGGCCGGCTCCCCGTGTCGAGGAGGACGCATGAGCTTCTCCATCAAGGTCGATCCTTCGACCTGGCAGCGCTACATCTCGACCCCGGTAAAGGGACTCGCGATCCTGATGGACCCCTTCACGAACAAGGGAACCGCTTTCACGGCGCAGGAGCGGGACGAGCTGGATCTCCACGGGCTCCTCCCCCCCGCCATCTGCACGATCGAGGAGCAGCTCCTGCGCGTCTACGAGAACTTCCTCCAGAAGCCGACGCCCCTCGAGAAGTTCATCTACCTGACGAGCCTCCACGACCGGAACGAGACCCTCTTCTTCCGCCTCGTCCACGAGCGGATCGACGAGATGCTCCCCATCGTCTACACGCCGGTCGTCGGCGAGGCGTGCCAGAAGTTCTCGCACATCTACCGCCGGGGCCGCGGCCTCTACGTCGGCTACGACCAGCGAAACAACATCGAGAGGGTCCTCTCGAACTTCCACACGAACGATCCGTCGGTGATCGTCGTGACCGACGGCGAGCGGATTCTCGGCCTCGGCGACCAGGGCGCCGGAGGAATGGGGATCCCGATCGGGAAGCTCTGCCTCTACACGATCTGCGCGGGCGTCTCGCCCTACTCCACGCTCCCGATCACGCTCGACGTCGGGACGAACAACGAGGAGCGGCTGAAGGACCCGCTCTATCTCGGCCTCCGGCACAAGCGGATCCGCGGGGAGGAGTACCAGGACTTCATCGACCGGTTCGTGGCGGCCGTCCGGAAGGTCTACCCGCACGTCCTCCTCCAGTGGGAAGACTTCCTGAAGGGGAACGCGATCAAGCAGCTCGACCGCTTCCGCCACTCGCTGCTGACCTTCAACGACGACATCCAGGGGACCGCGGCCGTCGTCCTCGCCGGGATCTATGGCGCCCTGAAGCTGACCGGAAAGCCGATGCGCGACCAGCGCCTCGTCTTCGCCGGGGCGGGCGCCTCGACGCACGGCATCGCGGCGCTCTTCGTCTCGGCTCTCGTCGAGGACGGGCTCACGCCCGAAGAGGCGCGAGGGCGCGTCTGGATGGTCGACACGAAAGGCCTCGTCCTGACGGACCGGCCGGGGCTCGAGGACTTCAAGACGCTCTACGCCCGGGACTCCGGAGAGACCCTCTCGTGGAAGGTCGCCGACCGCGGGCGAATCACCCTCGAGGAGACGGTCGCGAACGCGCGGCCGACGATCCTGATCGGCGTCTCCGCGACGCCGGGGACCTTCACCGAGAGCATCGTCCGTCTCATGGCCCGTCTCAACGAGAGGCCCCTCGTCTTCCCGCTCTCGAACCCCACCTCGAAGAGCGATTGCACCGCCGAGGAGGCCGTGAGGTGGTCGGACGGGCGGGCCATCGTCGCGACGGGAAGCCCCTTCCCGCCCGTGACGCTTGGAGGAAGGGCCTTCCGGATCGGCCAGTGCAATAACGCGTTCGTCTTCCCGGGCATCGGGCTCGGCGCCTGCGTCTCGCGCGCACGGCACATCAGCGACGGGATGTTCCTCGACGCGGCCAAGGCCCTTGCCGCGAACGTCACGGCCGAGGATCTCGCCGAGGGGGCCGTCTACCCCCGGCTTTCGCGTATCCGGGATTGCTCGCATTCCGTGGCGTGCGCCGTCATCCGCCGGGCGGTCGCGGAAGGGCATGCCGACGCGAGCGCCCTCGCGAACCTCGAAGAGTCGGTCCGCCGGGCGATGTGGTTCCCCGAGTACCTCCCGATCCGGTACGAACCGTGGGAGGACGCCGGACGTCACCGCGCAGCGGCCGTGCGGAAGGGAGCCGTCGAGGATCTGCAGGTGGAGGAGGTCCTGGTCGGGCGCTGAGAAGAAAACCTCGTATCCTTCACGTCCCATTACTCCCGACCGCCCCACGTCCGCCTCCCCCGCGGAGCTCGCCCCCCAGGAGGTCGTCCTTCGCTTCCTGGAGAGCACCGGCCGCCCTTCCGAGGCGCGCTTCTACCTCGGTCTCTTCCGCGCGCGCCCCCGGGAGCAGTTCGCGGCGATCGCGATCGACGCCCACGTCATGGCGGACGCATCAGACGCCGTCGCCCAGGACCTCCGGTTTCTCGCCGCTCTCGACCTTTTCCCCACCGTCGTGCTGGGGCTCTTCCAGCCTGCCGAAGCGGCCGGGCACGCCCGCTCCCTGCGACGCCATCTCGAGGCCGAGGGGGTCCGTGTCGAGGAGCTGTCGGCGACGACACCCGGGCTGGCTGCTCGCGTGACGCTCTGCGCCGGAGGCGGCGCGGTGCCCTTCGTCGTCTTCGAGCCGGCTGCAGGCGAGGAGCCGGGTGACCGGCTCGAGCGGCTGGGCGTGCTCCTCGCGGAGCTTCAGGTTCGCAAGCTCCTCTTCCTCCACCGGCCCGGCGGACTGCGCCAGGGGGGCCTCCTCGTCCCGATCGTGAACCTCACGACCGACGTCCCCGCGCTCCTCGCGAGCCGGGAGATCTCGCGCAAGGAGGCGCTGATCCTCAAGCAGGCGCGCCGGCTCTGCGAGGAGGCGTCACCTCTCCCCCTCACCGTCGCCATCACCTCCCCGCTGAACCTCCTGCGGGAGCTGTTCACGGTCAAGGGGGCGGGCACCCTGCTCCGCCGCGGGGCGCGCATCGTGCGCCATGAAGGGTGGGAGGGAGTGGACGTCTCCCGTGTCCGGGAACTCCTCACGTCGAGCTTCGGCCGCGCGCCGGTGGAAGCCTTCTTCGCGAGGAGACCCTGCTGCGTTTATCTCGAGGAGAGCTATCGGGGCTGCGCGATCCTCACGGACTCGCCGCTCGGTGCCTACCTCACGAAGTTCGCCGTCTCGGCGGAGGCGCAGGGTGAGGGGATGGCGCGTGACCTCTGGGAGGCGCTCGTGGCCGACACCCCCGTCCTCTTCTGGCGGGCCCGGCGGACCAATCCGATCAGCGAGTGGTACGTCAAGCTCTGCGACGGGCTCGTCCGCCTGCCCGACTGGACCGTCTACTGGAAAGGCCTCGGTCCCGGCGCGCATCCCTGCGGCGATCGACTGGGCGGTCGCCCAGCCGGTGGACATCTCGCGGAACGGAGAGTGATAGTGGAGCTACCCGGAGAAGCGACACGGGGAGAGCCATTTAAGTGGTGCGCCCGCCGCGATTCGAACGCGGGACCTTCAGATCCGGAGTCTGACGCTCTATCCGGGCTGAGCTACGGGCGCCGAAAGCTCTCCAAAGAACTGGGGTGAGAGACGGGATTCGAACCCGCGACCATCGGAGCCACAGTCCGATGCTCTACCGACTGAGCTACTCTCACCACGCTCGATCGGACCGCGGAGGATACCAGAAGGGAGGGGGCCTTGACTTCTGCTTCCGGCGGACCTAGCGTATTCACAGGGAATTCGGGAGACCTTTCAGGGGCCTCGTAAGTCGCGCCGCCTCACATCAAAAAAGGAAGGGCGCTATGAAGCTGCGTCGCCGTTTTTCGGTTCTGGCTCTCGCAATCGCCACTCTGTTCGTCTTCTCGGCACCGCCGCTGGACGCCGGTATCCTCGCCTACGGCGCCCCTGAGATACAGGCGCAGGCTGGAGCTCCCGTCAAGGCATACCTCGCCTACTTCACGACGACCCGGAGAACCACGAAAGCCGAGGAGATCGTCGTCACGATCGACTGGGGTGACGGGACGACCACCCAGGGCGGTTGCCTGGATGACCACAGCGGCCGGTTCTGGGTCTACGGAGACCATTCCTATGCCGATTCGGGGGTCTACAAGGTAAAGGTCCAGATCTTCGACACGATCATGGGATTCGGGACGAAGGACATCCACGCCGGCGTCATGTAGGAAAGAGGGACCACGGCCCTCGGTCAGGCGCGCCTCGAAAGGGCGCGCGCGAGGACCCGGCCGAGCCGCCGGATCCCTTCCTCGATGACATCCGGCGGCGCGTAGGAGAAGTTCAGCCTCATCGACTCGTGCGCTCCCCCCGCCGGGTGAAAGGGGGCGCCCGGAACGAAGGCGACCTTCTCGGAGAGAGCCTCTTTCAGGACCTCCGCCATGTCGGTCCCTCTCGGCGCCGTCGCCCATAGGAAGAGCCCTCCCTTCGGCCGGGTCCAGCGGACGCCGGGAGGGAAATGCCGGTCGAGGGCCGTGAGCATGGCGTCACGCCTCGCGCCGTAGACGGCGCGAAGCCGCTTCACGTGCTGGTCGAGGAATCCTCCACGAGCCACCTCGTACGCGACGTGCTGGCAGAACGTGCTCGTGTGGAGGTCCGCCGCCTGTTTGATCTGGACGAGCTTCCGCACGACCGCCTCGGGCGCGACGACCCACGCGATCCGGAGGCCCGGCGCGAGGGTCTTCGAGAGCGTCGAGAGATAGATGACGTTCCCGCTGAAGGCCCGCTCGCCCCCCGCGCAGCCCCGGAACTCCGCGTCGAGCGCCACGAGCGGCCGGATGTGATCCCCTTCGTATCGGAGCTGGCCGTAAGGGTCGTCCTCCACGATCGGCGTGCCGTAATGGTTCGCCAGCTCCACGAGGCGCCGGCGCCGGTCGAGCGAGAGGGTCGTCCCGCCCGGGTTCTGGAAGTTCGGCAGAACGTAGAGGAACTTCGGGCCGGCGCGGAGCTTCTCCTCGAGGCGGTCGACGATGAGGCCGTCGTCGTCCGTCGGGACCGAAAGGAAGTCCGCTTCTTCCGCCCCGAAAGCCTGAAGCGCCCCGAGGTACGTCGGCTCCTCGCAGAGGACGCGATCGCCCGGGTTGAGAAAGAGGCGCGCGATCAGGTCGAGAGCCTGTTGCGACCCCGTCGTCACGAGGACGTTCTCCACCCCGACGCGGATCCCGTAGCGGGCCATGTGGCGGACGAAGAGGTCGCGGAGCGGCGTCAGTCCTTCCGTCGTCCCGTACTGAAAAGCCCCCTCCGCCCCGCTCGTCGCGATCCGCCCGACGGCTGCCGCGATCTCCGCCCGGGGAAAAAGCTCCCCGGCCGGGAGCCCTCCGGCGAAGGAGATCACGTCCGGGGCCTCGGTCAGCTTGAGAAGCTCGCGGATGACCGAGCTCGTCATCCCGTGCGTTCGCCGGGAATAGCGCTCTTCCCACGGCGTCGTCGCCGGGACCTCACGGGAGGAGTCGGTCCGGACGGTTGACGAGAGAGGCGGCGCGACGATCGGGACCATCAGGTCCTCCCCGGGGAGAGATCCCCTTTCACACGTATCGCACCGGAAGGGCCAGGGCGCCATGAGGCAAAGATCCCAGGCCCCGGTTTTCGCCCGGAGCCGTCTCCCCTCAGAATGTTCCGCCATGACCGACGAACCGGAACGGGGGGACGTCTGGGTCCTCGAGGGGCCGGGAGGGGGCGACTCCGCCTTCCCAAGGCTCTCCCCCGCTTCTCTCTTCGAGCTTCTGCAGACGGCCGCCGCCGAGCATGCCGAGGCTCTCGGCGTCGGCGGGGACTCCCTGCGGGAGCAGCGCCTCGCGTGGGTTCTCGTCCAGTGGTCCCTCGAGATGGCGTCGTGGCCCGACGCCGGAGAGGCCCTCCGGATCGAGACGTGGCCGTCCGGCTATACGGATCGGATCGTCCGCCGGGACTTCTTCGTCCGCTCCTCCGGCGCAACGCCGATCGGCCGCGCCACGAGCCACTGGGCGATGATCGATCTCGACCGGCGCCGTCCCGTCCGGATGCCCGAGGCCGTCCGGACCATTCGGACGCCGGTGCGTCCCGGCGCGCTCGACGCGCCCCTCGCGAAGTTCCCGGCGCCGGACCCGCCGGTTTTCGTCCGGACCTTCCGCGTCTCCGGCGAGCACCTCGACGCGAACGGCCACGTGAACAACGTCCGCTTCGTGGAGTGGGTCCTCGCTTCCGTTCCGGCCGAGGCTGCCGCGCGCCCGCTCGCCGGCGTCGACCTCTCCTTCCGAGCCGAGGGACGTGAGGGGGAGACGCTGACGGTCGCGTGCGGCCCCGATCCCGCGCCCCCGCCCGGCCGTCTCGCCTTCCGTCACCGCATCGCGGCCGGTACGCGGGAGCTTCTCCTCGCACGGAGCGTCGCGCTCGCGGACAACGCCCCTGCCGGAATTGATCGTTTGTAGATATATAACCGAAAAACGATCCCACGGTGACCGGCGTCACGGGCGCGCGGGTGGGATCCGAGTGCCCGTTCCCCACTTCGCACGAAGACGGCGGCTCCCGACGAGCCGCGGGAGGGTGTATGGGTCGACGTGTATTCGCCGGTGTCGCGCTCCTTGTCGTGACGGTGGCCATGTCCGCGCTTGTTCTCGGCCTCGCGGGCGCCGCAGGAGGGACCGGCTGGACCGTCGTCGGCTGGAACAATCTCGGGATGCACTGCATGGACGCCGATTTCAGCGTCTTCGCGATCCTCCCCCCCTACAACACGATCCAGGCCCAGGTGATGGATCCGACGGGGGCGCTCCTCACGAGCGCGTCTGGCGTCACGGTGACGTACGAGGGGATCGCCGACTCGACGGGATCGATCAACACGACGTCCGCCGAAAAGACGAACTTCTGGGACCACGTCCATGATCTCTTCGGCGTCACGCTCGGGGTCAACGCCGGCCTGAAGGGAAAGAACATGCCGGGGGCCGGGAACCCGTCCCAGCCGATGACGTTCGACCCGGCGCTGAACTGGTTCATCGCCGAGGGAATTCCGATCACGCCCTATGACGACGCGGGGAACAAGAATACCTACCCCCTCATGCGGGTGAAGGCGCGCAACGCCTCGGGAGCGCTCCTCGCCTCGACCGACATTGTCCTTCCCGTTTCCGACGAGATGGACTGCACGGCGTGCCACGCTTCCGGCAGCGTCGCTGCGGCGAAGCCGTCGTCGGGATGGGTCTTCGACCCGAATCCCCAGCGCGATTACCGGCTCAACATCCTCAGGCTCCACGACGACCGGAACCTCGGCAATCCGGTCTACCTCGCGGCCCTGATCGCCGCCGGATACAACGGCGCGGGGCTCTATCAAACCGTCACCGTCGACAACAAGGCCGTCCTCTGCGCGAACTGTCATCTCTCCGAGGCCCTGGCCGGCTCCGGTCGCCCCGGAATCTCGGCGCTCACGCGCGCCGTGCACACCCGCCACTCGGGCGTCATCGACCCGACGAACGGCCTGCCGCTCGACAGCACCCTGAACCGTTCGGCCTGCTACCGCTGCCACCCCGGCTCGACGACGCGCTGCCTCCGCGGCGTCATGGGCGCGGCAGTCGCGGCGGACGGCTCGCTGGAGATGCAGTGCCAGAGCTGTCACGGCCTGATGTCGGCCGTCGGCTCCCCGTCGCGGACCGGATGGCTGGACGAGCCCTCCTGCGGCAATTGCCACACGGGGACGGCCGTCGTTAACAGCGGCCAGATCCGCTATACGTCCGCGCTCACCTCCGGGGGAACCCGCCGCGTCCCGGCCGATCCGACGTTCACGACGAACGCGAACACGCCCGCGGCCGGCTTCTCTCTCTACCGCTTCTCGAAGGGACACGGCGGCCTCCAGTGCTCCGCCTGCCACGGCTCGACGCACGCCGAGTACCCCGCCGCCCACCCGAACGACAATCTCCAGTCCCTCGCCCTGCAGGGACACGTCGGGACGATCGGGGAGTGCGCCACGTGCCACAACGCGAGCCCCCAAACGACGAACGGCGGCCCGCACGGAATGCACCCCGTAGGCGCCGCCTGGGTCTCCGCTCACGCGGACGCCGCCGAAGGCGGCCGCACGGCCTGTAAGGCCTGCCACGGCACCGACTACCGGGGCACCGTCCTCTCCCGCGCCTTCGCAATCCGGACGCTCTCCACCCGGTACGGAACGAAGTCGCTCTGGCGCGGCTTCACCGTCAGCTGCTACCTCTGCCACAACGGGCCGGGGGGCGAGGGGACCAGCCCGAACCATCCGCCGGTCGTGACGAATCTCGCCGTGACGGCGGCACCGAACGTCCCGAAGGCGATCGCCCTCTCGGCGACGGACGCGGACGGCGACCCGTTGACCCTCCGGATCGTGAATCAGCCAGCGAGCGGAAGTTCGGGCCTCGCCGGAATGACGGCGACGTACCATCCTCCCGCCGGTTTCACGGGGATCGACACCTTCACCTACGCGGCGTGGGATGGTTCATCCGACTCGAATCTCGGCACAGTGACCGTGACGGTCGGCAGCCCGCCGGGACCGACGCCGACGCCGACACCGGTAGCGACGAGGACGCCGACGCCCGGACCGACCGCGAGCCCCACCCGGACGCCAACACCCGGGCCGACGGCTACTCCCACCCGCACTCCGACGCCCGCCCCCACGGCCACGAGGACCCCCAGGCCGACGCGGACGCCGACGGTCACGCCGACACCGACCCCGACGCACCGCCGCGACGACTGAGGCTGATCCTTCTCCCCCGGGCTTCCCCGCCCGGGCGGCCTGGCCGGGCCCGTGAGGTCAGACCGCTCGGGCTTCCATGAGAATGCGCTCGATCTCGGCGTCCTTGGCTTCCCAGATTCTCCGGACGTCAGCCTGGATACGTTCGCGGAAGGCGGCATCCTCCTGGTAGTCACCCGTGAACCAGTCGGGCGGGATCGGAATCTCGCGGGCGCGTACGACGACCCGAGGAACGCCACGCGAGAGCAGGTCCCAGACGGTCGGCCGGCCGCCGGGGTAAACGATCGTCACGTCGAGAAGCGAGCGGAGTGTCGGACCCATCGCCGTCGCCGTGAAGGCGACGCCCCCCGTTTTCGGCGGGAGGAGGTGGCGGAAAACGTTCCCGGACCGCGCCTGCTTCTCGGGAGTGAAGCGGGTTCCTTCGGCGAAATTCAGGATGGAGACCGGAACGTCCCGGAAGCGCTCGCACGCCCGACGCGTCGTCTCGAGATCCTCCCGGCGCTTCTCCGGGTGCTTCTCGAGGAACTCCTTCGAATGCCGCTTCATGAACGGGAAGTCGAGGGCCCACCAGGCCGCCCCGAGGACCGGCACCCAGATCAGTTGTTGCTTGAGGAAGAAGCGAAGGAACGGGATCCGGCCGAGGAAGACCCGCTGGAGGACCGGGATGTCGACCCCGGACTGGTGGTTGGGAACGACGAGATAGGACGCGTCGCGCCGGAGGGACGAGGGCAGCTCGACCTCCCAGCGCGTCGGCTGTGTGATCGCGAGCCCCCACGAGTTCACGGCGATCCACGACTCGCCGATGGCGACGAGCCCTCGCGAGGAGAGCCGCCGCCAGGCCGGAACGGGGACGACGAGCTTCGCGAGCGTCAAGGCGAAGAGAAGCGCACACCAGAAGAGCGTATTCAAGACGAAGAGGAGAAACGTCAGCGACCCGACGAGAAGGCGGACGGGCGCTGGGGCGGGGCGGTACCCGGCGGACACTGCTCGCCAATCCTATCGAGATTCCCCTTCTATACTGACCTGAGAATGGCGCCCCGCCCTTACCAAAGCCCTCGCCACGGCCACAAGACGCTGCTGCGTCCGGCGCCTCACGTATCCCGAGGGCGACGGCGTTTGGAGGGTCGCTTCCTCGGGATCGTGGCGCTGTGCTCCGTTTTGGCGACGCTGGCCTGTCAGGACAAGTCGCCGACAGAGCCGGCGGCCGTGGCTCCGACGCCGACGTTCACGCCGACGCCGACAGCGGGATCCGCCTACACGCCGACGATCATTCCCGTCACACCTACGGCAACACCCGCGGGATCGCCAACCCCGACCCCGGCGGTCGGGAGTTCGCCTGCGACGCCGACTCCGACAGCAGCCGCGTCGACGCCGACGCCCGCAGGGTCCCTGACACCGACGCCGGCGATCTCTCCGACCTCGACGCCCGCCGGGACGCCGGTTTCGCCCACGGCGACGCCAGCCATCTCACCCACGCCGACCGGGCTCGTTGGTAAGGCGAGCCCCACGCCGACGCCCGCGCCTTCGGTCACGGGGACGATCGCCCTGACGCCGACCGCGTACACGACGCCGACGGCGGGCGCCCCGGCCACGCCGACCGGCGGTGTCGGGAAAGGCTGAGCCGCAGGGTCTCTTCAGCCGAGGGCCACGTCGGCTTCGGCCCGGGCGATGAGGGCCCCGAGGTAACGCGACTTCACCTGCTCGCTCGCGAGAGCCCGCTTCACGGGCGGGAGCTTCAGGACCGCCCCGAGAACCGCGCCGAGGATCCGGTGGCTCGCGAGCGTCCGGTCGTCGAAGACGAGGTCGGCGAGCTGTCCTCTTTCGAGCGCCATGACGACCGTCCGGTGAACGGTGTCGAGGGGCGGAATCATCCGGCGCTCGCGCCGGACGAGACGGAGAGCCTTCGGGCGGCAGGTCGGGACGCAGACGCCGCAGCCGAGGCACGCGCTTTCCTCGAGGCGGACCGTCCGCTTCTTCGGCGCCTTCGGATCGTTCGCCGAGACGAGGCCCATCGCCTCGACCGGACAGGCGGTCGCGCACTTTCCGCATCCGTCGCAACGCTCGCGGTCGATCCGGGGAATGAAGCCCGTCGTGTGAACCGGCTTGAGAAATCCGAAGCGCCGCTGAGCGATCAGCGCCTCGCAGCAGCAGCCGCAGCAATTGCAGATGAACGCGGGGCGTTTCTGCACGTTCTCGCCGAACTGGACGAGGCCGCGCCCACGCGCCGCATGGAGGAGGTCGAGTGTCTCGGCCTCGTCCGCCCGCCGGGCGAAGCCGTGCCGGATGAGCGACGAGGCCGTCGTCCCGAAGGTCATGCAGATCTCCATCGGGGCGTCGCAGGCGCGGCCGAGATGCTGCATCTTGTGCCGGCAGTAGCAGACACCGACGCCGATGTCCGAGGCCTCGCGGACGACCTCCGACGCCCTCTCCCAGTCGAGCACTTCGAGCGCGTCCCCGTCTTCGAGCACTTCCTCGTTCACGAAGGTCCGCCCGAGCTGCGTCTCGCCGCGGGTGAAGAGGTCGCGGACGAACTCTTCCTCGACGTTCAGGTACCGGTAGAAAAGCTCCGCCAGCGCCTTCTGGTCGACGTCGCCGCGGACGCGCATCATCGAGAACTCGAAGAAGCCGGCCATCGGCGGCGGGAGGACCCAGCGCGTTTCGCCCCCTCGGACCGCGTCGACCAGAAGGGCCCTCCCGGCAAGAGCTTCGAGGATCGGGCGGGCCTCGTCCGGCGTCATCTTCCACGCCCGCGCGGCCGTCCCGGCGGTGAAGGGCCGGATCGGGAGCCGGGCGACCAGCTCGGCCTCGCGCTCGCTGAAGAGGATCCGGAGGATCCGGAAGAGGAGGTCCGCCGGCGGGGCGCCCTGCGGGAACCGGTTCAGGCGGCCGACGAGATCGTGGTAGCCGGAGCGGGCCGTCGCGTGTGCCATGAAGCCCTCGGGTGCCCCCCCGGATCGTACCTCCGGCCGCACCACGATCGCCCTGCCTCGGGAACCCGGCCGACGTCGCCGACGGAGGGGGCTTCCTCTGCTATCTTTCCGTTCGAACATCGAGGAAGACGGCATGATCACGAAACTGCTCGACGGGAACCGTCATTTCGTCAAGGAGACGTTCGAGAAGGATCGCGAATTCTTCGCGTCCCTCGCCAAACGCCAGAGGCCGACCGTTCTCTGGATCGGCTGCTCCGACTCGCGCCTCACGGTCAGCACGATCACGAACACGCGGCCCGGCGAGGTCTTCGTCCACCGGAACATCGCGAACATTGTCGCGACGAACGACTGGAACCTGAGCGCCGTTCTCGAGTTCACGATCAACCACCTCCAGATACCCGACGTCGTCATCTGCGGCCATTACAACTGCGGCGGGATCGCGGCGCTCGACCGGGGCGACAGCGAGGACAGGTACATCCCGATCTGGCTCATCAACGCCTCCGCCGCCATGAAGCGCGTCGACGAGAAGATCGAGGCGCTCCACACGGAGCTGGAGCCGGGACAGCGGCTCCGGCTGATCGTGGAGGAGAACGTCCGGCTCCAGCTCGAGCACCTGAGCGAGTACCCGTTCGTCAAGCGCGCCTGTGACGCCGGGAAGCTGACGCTACACGGCTGGGTCTACGACATGGGGACGGGAGAGATCAGGATCCTGGCGTGACGGGGCGGACCACGAGGCGGAACTCGTCGCCCCCCGGTCGAAGGACGCGGAGCGCGACCGGCTTTCCGTCGACCCGCTCGAACGTGACGAAGACTCCAAGGACGCCGGCGACCTGAAACGCATCGGCCGAGACCGGCACGAGAACCAGGCTCGGCTCGCCCGGAAACTCGATCCGGAGCTTTCCCTTCGCCTCGGTCACGCGCGCCTCGATCGGACGGCTCTCTCCCGCGTAGCGCCCGATGAATCGAGCCCGTTCCGCCTCGGCCATCGGAACGGCCTTCCGGATGGGGGAGATAAGGGTGAACGGAGGGCGGAGGATCTTCGAGAGGCACGAGACGTCCAGCTCCTTCGCGCTTCCCTTTTCGAGGAACTCACCGACGAGCGCTTCGAGGCAGCTCGCTTCCTCGAGCCCCTCGTGCCCGTGAGCCCCGTGCGGGACGACCAGCACGCGGCCGTTCGGGAGCGTCCGCGCCGCCTCCTCGGCCAGCGACGGGGGGGTGGCAGGGTCCCACTCTCCGACGACGAGGAGGGCCGGCGCTTCGGACCGAACCGCTCTGGCGTAGTCCTCGGGGACGGAGCCCCGAGGCCAGACGCCACATGCGGCACGCTGCTGCCGGAGGCGGTAGTCGCCGAGATAGGTTCCCTCGGCGGCCTTCTCGCCCTCGCCCGGCCTGATGAAGGGAAGGTCTTCCGCGCAGGTGACGGAGAGATACATCCCCATGCTCCCCGACGCCACGATCTCCTTCCGTGCGAAGAGGGCGAACGCGGCGAGCGCGTCGAAGTTCCCGCCGGCCGCTTCGTGGAGCACGACGGGGACGAGACTCGCCCACCACACCTGATACGTCATGTACCGGATCGCCTCGCCGACGATGTCCCGGGAGAGCGTGACCTTCACGGGATCGCCCGTCGCTGGGTCGTACGTCTCCGCGGGCAGCGGACCGGCGGCGGCGCGCCCGAACACGGCGGCCGCTTCGGCGGCCAGCTTCGGAAAGGCGCGGTGACAGGCCGGCTCGGCCGCGCATTCGGAGAGGACGCCGTCGAACGCCCGCTGGGCCTTCTTCGGAATCGCAAGCGGCATGTGATCCGTCGTCGGCTCCACGCCTTCGAGGACCGCCGAGCGCACGTGCTCCGGATGGCGCCTCATGTAGACGAGGGCCGCCCTCGTTCCGTAAGACCCCCCCACGAGATTGATTCGCCCGTACCCGAGCGCGGCGCGGACGTCGTCCAGGTCGTCCATGGCGATCGGCGTCGTGTAGAGACGGAGGTCGGCGTCCTTTTCGAGAGTGGCCTTGCACTTTCGGACGGCCTCGATCGGGAGAAAGTCGCCAAGAAGGCGCTGAGGGTCGGCACTTCCTCCGAAGAGATCGCAATCGAGCGGATGAGACGCGCCGGTGCCCCGCTGATCCACGAGGACGATGTCTCGCCGCTCCCGGATGGCAGCGAGCGCGAAGGCGAAACCGGCCGCTTCTTCCGTCGCCGCTGCCCCCGGCCCGCCGGTGAGGATGAAGAGAGGGTCGGGCGCCGCCGGCGGCTTCGTGGCGGGCAGGACGACGACCTTCAGATCGATCGTTCTCCCCCGTCGCGCCGTCCGATCCTCGAAGACCGCCACCCTGCCGCAGAGCGCCTTCGTCGAGACGCCCGGAAGGTCGCACGGCGAAAGGGGGACCGTCGGCGTCGCGCCCGCGGACTCGGTGGCGAGAATCCGGTCTCCGGGCCACGCTAGAGCGCTCGCGACGGCGAGGGGGAGAAGGATCGAAATCCGCATCGTCGTCCTCCGGCTCTTCATACGGACCGGACGCGCCTCCGGTTCCTGTTTCGATGGGATCTGCGGAAGGCCTTGACCCGCGCCGCGCCGAGGATCAGACTCCGGATTCATCGCGTTAACGCTCCTGGGACGGCGCGGCCGCCTGGCGCTGGCGTTCACGGCGGGAGGTCTTCATGCCCCGGGTTCTTCTCACGAGCGTCTGTCGCCCCCTCGGGGAGCGATACGGCGACGCCCCGAGCGTCGGCTATGAGCTTCTCTTCGGACAGGTGACGCGGGCGCAGGGGCTGTTCAGCCCGCGCGCCAACCACGTGCAGTTCTCCCTCGAGTACGTCGCGGAGAACCTCGACGCGCCCACGACGGTTCTTCACTACCCGAGCCGGCGCGAGCTGGCGAGGGAGCTCGCCAGGGGTTACGACGTCGTCGGGATCTCCTTCGTCCTCTCGACGTTCCACCGGATGAAGGAGGCCGTGGCTCTCGTCCGGAAGCACTCCCCGTCCTCGAAGATCGTCCTCGGCGGGTACGGAACCGTTCTCTCCGACGAGGTCCTCCGGCCGTTCGCCGACCACGTCTGCCGCGAGGAGGGCGCCGGTTTCATGCGGCGCCTTCTGGGCGAGCCGGCCGCGGAGCCGCCCCTGAAGCACCCGCTCGTCGTCAGCCGTCTCCGGCTCTTCGGCCGCGAGGTTTCGCGGACCGGCATGGTCTTCGCGGGCCTCGGGTGCCCCAACGGCTGCGACTTCTGCTGCACCTCCCACTATTTCAAACGGAAGCACATCCGCCTGCTTCCGACCGGACGCGACATCTACCGCGTCATCCAGCGGTACCTCGATGTCGAACCCGGCATGTCCATCGCCATCCTCGACGAGGACTTCCTCCTGAACCGGGCGCGGGCAATGGAGTTCCGGGAGTGCGTCCGCGAGGGGAACCGGCCTCTTTCGATCTTCGCCTTCGCGAGCGTGAAGGCCATCAGCCAGTACTCGGTCACGGAGATCCTCGAGATGGGAATCGACGGGCTCTGGATCGGGTACGAAGGGAGCCGATCGGGATATTCCAAGCAGTCGGGCCGTCCTGTGGAGGAACTCTTCGTGGAGCTGCGCGATCACGGGATCAGCATCCTCTCCTCGATGATCGTCGGCCTTCCCTATCAGACGCCGGAGATCCTCGAAGCGGAGCTGTCGCACCTCCTGGACCTGAAGCCGACCCTTGCCCAGTTCCTGATCTACGGCCCGACTCCGGGAACGCCGTTCTTCGAGAGAGTCAAGAACGAGGGGCTGTTCCGTGAAGAGGTCGCGACGGATCCCGAAGGCTACTACCGGCGCTGCACGGGCTTTTCTTCCGTCGTGAAGCACCCCGCGATGACTGCGGCCGAGATCGAGGCGATCCAGGAGCGCTGCTTCCGGGAGGACCTCCGGCGGCTGGGTCCGTCGATCTACCGATCGCTCGAGACCTGGGCCCTCGGCTACGAGAAGCTGAAGGACTCCGCCAGCTCCCTCCTCAGACAAAAGGCCGATCTCTTCGCTCGCGAGATCCGGAAGGCCTACCCCGTCCTCCTCGCCGGAAGGTTGCTGGCCCCCGGGCGGGATGTCCGCCGCCGCATTGGAGAGCTCGAGGAACGGATCCATCGCGCGCTGGGGAGACCGACCCTCGTCGAGCGCATGCGGTCCGGCGTGGCCATCGCTCTCGCCGCGTGGACCGGCCTGATCCTCCGGCTCGGCCTTTTTCAGCACCCTTCGCTCACGCGGCACACGTTCCGGATACCGGAGGAGTCGCTTCCCTCCCGGGTCTGGCGCCGCCTGCGCGGGCATGACGCTGAGGGCCATCGGGTAGAGGTCGAGCTGCGGCCCGAGGCGACCGTCTGGGTGACCGTCGCCGGCCGGCTGTCGCTTTCCGGAGCGGACCGGCTCGCCTCCGGGCTCCGGGATGGCCTGAATCGCCGGAAGGAGCGGCTCGTTCTGGATCTGGCGCGACTGGCGCAGGCGGAGCACGAGGCGCTCGAGGAGCTCGCGGAACGCCTGCGCGACTACCGGGGCCGGATTCGGGTCGTCCTCCCTCCCGCTGGGGAGTTCGCCACCCTGGCCGCCGTCTTCGCGCTCTATCACTGAAGAAACGCCCGCCGTCGGCATTTGCCGCAGCCCGGGCATATGATTTCCGCATGAAGATCGCCGCGACTCTTCTCCTTGCCGCCGCCGTCGCGGGGACGGCATCGGCCCAGGAGGCCGTGCCGACTCCCATACCGCAGAGCGTGGTCGTTCCGTCGCTCCCGGACCAGAGGAACAAGGAGACCAACGTCAAGCCGAGCGGCGCTCTCGCGACCGACGCCGCCGGCTGGGTCCGGAACGGTCCCGACGCGACGGGTGGAAGCACGACGACGCCGAATCCCCGGAACGCGCCCTCGAGGGTCTCTCCGGGCGGAGGCGCGGGAGGAGGCATCCCGGCCCCTCCGCCCGCTCCTGCTCCGAGCGGGCCGGCGATCGTCAACGCGGCCTACGTCTCGGTTCACGGCGTCGTGAAGGCGTACCGGCCGGGGACCTCGATCACCGTCGTCGATGCCTCGGGACGCGAGCGGACCGTTTCTCTCGCACCGAACGCGACCATCTACGAAGGGCTCCGGGCGGGAGACAAGGTCGTCCTCCGTATCCCGCTCGAAAAGCCGGCGAACGGCAAGTCAGCGGACAAGATCGAGAAGGAAAAGCCGAAGACGGCCCCGCCCAAGTCGAAGTTCGCGGCGGCGCAGGCGCCCGCAAACTGACCTCTCGCCGATAATCCCGGCGCACCGCCATGAGCCTTGCCACCGGCACCCGGCTGGGTTCCTACGAGATCCTCGCGCCTCTCGGCGCGGGAGGGATGGGGGACGTCTACCGGGCTCGGGACCGAAAGCTCGACCGCGACGTCGCGATCAAGGTTCTGTCCGAATCTCTTGCCCGGAATCCGGACGCCCTGGCTCGCTTCGAGCGCGAGGCGAAGGCCGTGGCGGCTCTCTCGCATCCGAACATCCTGGCGATCCACGACTTCGGAAGCGACGCGGGCGTCTCCTACGCCGTGACGGAACTGCTGGAGGGCCGAACGCTCCGCGACCGGCTCGACGCCGGACCGATTCCCCTCGAGCAGGCCCTCGACTACGCGCTCCAGATCACCCGGGGGCTCTCGGCCGCGCACGAGAAAGGGATCGTCCATCGCGACCTCAAGCCCGAAGACCTCTTCGTCACCGATGACGAGCACCTGAAGATCCTCGACTTCGGCCTCGCGAAGAGGACCGAAGAGGAAACGCCGGGCGACGAGACGAGCGCGCCGACGGTCCTGCGCCAGACGCAGCCCGGGACCGTGATGGGGACGGCAGGCTACATGTCGCCGGAGCAGGTGCGCGGCCGGCCGGTCGACCTCCGGTCGGACCTTTTCTCGTCCGGTGCGGTCCTCTACGAGCTGGTCTCAGGACGGCGGGCGTTCCGGCGTGACTCGGCGGCCGACACGATGTCCGCAATCCTCCGGGACGAGCCGCCGCCGCTCTCCGCGTCGGACCCGCCCGTTCCCGATGCCCTCGCCGACGTCGTCCGCCGCTGCCTCGAGAAGGAGCCCGCCCGACGCTACCAGAAGGCCTCGGAGATCAGCGCCGACCTCCGGCGGCTCGTCCGGGGCGACCGCCCCGCCGCATCCGCTCCGGGAGACGGGAGCCGCCCCGCGGAGTCCCGGCCGGCGGGCGTCCGTTCCGAACGCAGCGCCGTCGGCAGTGGAGGGCGGCGCCTTCTCCGCGGCGGGTTGATCGCGGCCGCCGCGGCTCTCGCGCTCGCCGTCGGCAGCTTCTGGATCGGGTCGCGCCGGGCCCCGAAGCTGACCAGCAGGGACACGATCGTCATCGCCGACTTTGCCAACTCGACGGGCGAGAGCGCCTTCGACGGCAGCCTCCGGCAGGCCCTGACGATCCAGCTCGAGCAGTCGCCCTACCTGAAGCTCCTCTCCGCCCAGAGCGTCCGGTCAACCCTCAAGCTGATGAACCGGCCGCCCGACGCGCCGCTCAACGCCGAGGCGGCCAGGGAGGTCTGCCAGCGCAGCAACTGCAAGGCCGTCGTGTCCGGCACGATCGACCGGATCGGGAGCCACTACCTCATCGGGCTTCGCGCGCTCGACGCGCAGAGCGGCGACGCCCTCGCCAGCGCCGAGGCGGAGGCGACCGGGCGGGACGACGTCCTGCGCCGGCTCGCGGGCGCCGCCAACGACGTGCGTACGAGGCTCGGCGAGACTCTCGCGTCCGTGCAACGCCACTCGACGCCGCTCGGCCAGGCGACCACGTCGTCGCTCGACGCGCTGAAGGCCTACACGGAAGGGGTCCGCGTCCAGTGGACGCAGGGCGACGCGGCCTCGATCCCCTTCCACCGGCGGGCCGTCGAGCTCGACCCGGAGTTCGCGCGCGCCTACGCCACCCTCGGCATGGCCTTGTCGAACGTGGGGCGGACGGACGAAGCGAGCGAGAACTTCACGAAGGCCTTCCGGCTCCGGAGCCGCGTCAGCGATGCCGAGCGCTTCTACATCGAGGCGACGTACTACGGCTACGTGACGGGAGAGCTGGAGAAGAGCAACGACGTCTACCGCCAGTGGATCGCCGTCTACCCCGAGGTCACGACGCCCTACGTGAACATGGCCGTCAATCTCATGCTGATGGGGCGGTACGACCTCGCGGCCGACGGGCTTCGGAAGGCGATCCGCGTGAACGCCGAGTCGGGCGGAGGCCTCCTGAACCTCGTGGAATGCGAGGTCAGCCTCGGCAGGCTGGATGAGGCGAAGACGCTTTTCGCGCAGTCGGTCTCGAGGTTCCCCGGCTCGAGGTTTCTCCACCTTCAGGGGTACGAGATCGGCTTCCTCCTGCGGGACGACGCCCTGATGCAGCAGCAGCTCGACTGGGCGCGCGGCCGTCCCGGCGACGAGGCGGCGCTCCTCTGGGCGCACTCGGAGACCGCTGCCTCCCGCGGCCGGGAGGCGGAGGCCCGCGCCCTCGCCGAGAGCGCCGTGAGGCAGGCGAAGGCCGCCGAGAACGCGGAGCAGGCGGCCCAGATGACGGCCTGGCTGGGCCTGCGGGAAGCGGACCTTGGAAACGACGCGACGGCGCGCCGGCGTGCCCCGGAGGCTCTCGCGATCCGGGACGGCCGCGACGAGAGGGTCGCCGCCTCGCTCCTCCTCGTCCGCGCCGGAGACGCCGCCGGGGGGCTGAAGATCGCAGACGGGCTCGACCGGCAGTTCCCCGCCGACACGATCCTCCAGAACTACTGGCTTCCCACGATCCGCGCGTCCGCTGCGCTGGCGGCGCACCGGCCGGAGGAGGCGCTCGCGGCGCTGGAGCGGACGAGGCCTTACGAGACGGGCGACCAGGGCTGGGGCCTTCTCTATCCGATCTACGTCCGCGGGCTCGCCGACCTCGCGGCGAAGCGGCCGGAGCCGGCCGCTGCCGAATTCGGCCGGATGCTCGCGAATCCCGGGATCCTGAGGAACTCCCTTCTCCGGCCTCTCGCCGAGCTGCAGCGCGCCCGGGCACGGAGAATGAGCGGCGACGTCGAGGCGGCGCGGACGGGCTATCGGGCCTTCCTCGATGCCTGGGCGGGAGCCGATGGGGACCTCACGGCCTTGAAGGAAGCGAAGGCGGAACTCGCGGCGCTGCCACGGCCATGACGGCGACGCGGCCACAGCCGGCAACCCATGATTCCCGCATGAGGATCGCCGCGACTCTCCTTCTGGCCGCCGCGGTCGCGGCGCCGGCGCTCGCTCAAGCTACGATTTCGGATTCCGGAAGATCGACCTCTTCGTTCCCGGAAACTCCCTCGTCAATTTCCTCCCCGCCGAAAGTCCCGAGGCGGGAGTCAAGCGCCTCTTCGCCGAGCAGACGCTCCGGCCCCTCCCGCCCCATTGAGACCGTATCGCATCTTTGGTAGATTCCCGCCCGACGTGAGGCGGCCCTGGCCGTTCCGGTTCCCTCAGAGCCCGAGTGACGAAGGCGTGCGCGCCGAGAGGCTCGCGACCCCGAACCCGGTGACGTGAGTCACACGATGCCAACCCTCCCCCTCGGCACGCGTCTATCCGTTTCCCGGAGGATGAGTCTCATGATGATTTCGAGCCCAGGGGCGCGGTCGTTCTTCCTGGCGGCGGCACTCCTCTCGATCGCGGGGACCGTGACGGCCGCTCCGACCGGGCCCGCAGGGCCGAAGCCGCCGGACGCAAACCCGGAAAAATGGCCCCGGAAGATCCAGCTCGGGGAGATGAAGGTGCTCCTCGACGCCCCGGAGGCCGAGAGCCTCGAGGGGACGTCGCTGAAGGCGCGCGGCCCGCTCCGGGTGGAGGGCCCGGGAGAGACCGAGCCGTCTTTCGGGACGATCTGGTACGAGGCCGACGTCGAGATCAACCGGGCCCGGCGGA
This sequence comes from uncultured Acidobacteriota bacterium, assembly GCA_963779415.1. Taxonomy (GTDB): domain Bacteria; phylum Acidobacteriota; class Thermoanaerobaculia; order UBA5066; family UBA5066; genus DAOMFB01. The sequence goes on from CAVZYA010000002.1 coordinate 199,684, forward strand.
TCGTCACCCTCGTCTCCGTCCGAGTCCCCCGAGTGCAACTGGAAGGCGCCCCTCCGGCCCGGCAGCAGAGGCTGGCCACCCGCCTCAGCCGGGCCGTGACCCGTCTCCGGCTGAAGCTGTCCCTTGACGACGTCCTCGCCTCGGCCCGGATGGCACCCCTCCGCGAGGGGGAGCCCGCGAAGCTCGGCACCTCGCCTCCGAAAATCCTCTTCGAGACCGAGCCGGCCATCCTGGTCCTCTTCGACGGCGAGCCGCGCTTCCGCACCGTCGAGGGAACCGGGCTGGAACGGGCTCTCAACACCCCGTTCCTCGTCCTGCGCGAGCCCTCCGGGAGCGCCTTCTACCTCGACGGAGGCACCGTCTGGTTCCGGGCCCCCGAGGCCGCGGGACCCTGGTCGAAAGCCGACCACGTCCCGCAGGAGGCCACGGGAATCGCCCGGCAGGACCGGAACGAGGCCGGAATCCCCGAGAAGGACGTCGACGAGGCGAAGAAGACGGCAGGAAGCCGCCTCCCGAAGATCCTCGTGGCGACGGAGCCGACGGAGCTGATCGTTTCCGAGGGATCGCCGGAGTGGAAGGACGTGGTGACGGGCGAGCTCGCCGCGATGAGCAACACCGAAAGCGACGTCTTCCGGACACTCCCGGATCACCGGTTCTGGGTCGTCCTCTCCGGACGCTGGTACCGGAGCGATTCTCTCGGCGGGAATTGGACGTGGGTCGAGCCCGACCAGCTCCCCGAAAGCTTCCGCCGCATTCCTAAGGACTCCACCAAGGCCGCCGTCCTCGCCTTCGTTCCCGGCACCGCGACTGCCCGGGAAGCCCTCAAGGACGTGAGCACCCCCCGCACGGCGGCGATCCGCCGGAAGGACGCCCACGTGACCGTGACGTACGACGGCGATCCGAGGTTCGAAGCCGTTCCGGGAACGCATCTGGAGTACGCCCTGAACAGCCCGGAGCAGGTTCTCCGTATCCGCGGTCGCTACTACGTCTGTGACCAGGGCGTCTGGTTCACGTCCGGCACGCCGGAGGGTCCGTGGCATGTCGCGGATTCGATCCCCGAGGAGGAGATCCGGACCATTCCGCCCGAGAGCCCCGCCTACAACACCCGCTTCGTCACCGTCTACGACTCGACTCCCGACACGGTTTACGTGGCGTACACGCCTGCCTATCTCGGCTCTTATCCCTGGTACGGCACGGTCGTCTTCGGGACGGGTTGGTACTACCGGCCCTGGTGGGGCGCGTTCTACTACCCCAGGCCCTGGACGTGGGGATTTCATCCCTGGTACAGGCCGTGGGGTGGCTGGGGGTTCGGTCTCGGCTGGGGGCCAGCGTGGGCCGGGTTCCGATTCGGCTTCGGGCTCGGCTGGGGGGCCCGGTGGTGCGGACCGGGCGCGTTCTACCGGGCCGGCCTCGTGGCGAACGTGAACCGGAACGTGACTGTCAACCGGAACGTCTACAACTCGGGGGCGAACCAGTCCCGCGCCATGACGACACAGACCGCCACGTCGAAGACCCCGACTTCGAAGTCCGCGAGCGCAAGAAGCGCCGGCTCGAAGAGCGGCGCCAAGGGCAAGGGCGCGGGAGCGACACCGCACGGAAAGGGGGGCGCGAACTCGAAGGGGGCTGTGGCGCACGCCGCGAAGGGGGGACACGCCCATGGTGGCGGCAAGAAGTGAGGCCGAGGTGAGACACGCTCTCGCGTCGGCGACTCGGGCGATTCCGGCTCTGATTCTCTCGATCGCCGCGTCGCAGCCGGGAGGTGCGCAGCCGGGCGCAGAGGTCCCGCAAGCAGCTCTGGCCGGAAGTGCCTCGAAGCTCGTCCCGATCGTCCTGGACCTTACGGCGCGGAGCGAGCACTTCACCACCGAGTTGACTCTGGCCAACCGGGGAACGACGGCCGCCGCCGTGCAGCTCACCTACACGCCCGCGACGTCTCTCGGTGCCTCCGGCGGCGGCACGGCCGGCCTCTCCCTCTCTCCCGGCCAGCAATTCGTCGTCTCCGACGCCCTCGCCTTCCTCCGCAGCCAGGGGCTGCCGATCCCCACCCCCTCCGCCAGCCAGGGCGGCACGCTCCTCGTCTCCTTCACCGGCCTCTCCTCCTCGATGCCGCCTTCGTCGGCGCCCGGACGACGACCCCCTCCGGAGCCGGAAGAGCCGGCCTCGCCTACCCGGGCATCGATCTCTCCGCGGCCCCCACGGGCCCCTCCTACCTCTACGGCCTTCGCAGCTCGCCTACGGATCGCTCGAACCTGGCGCTGGTGAACGCCGGAAGCTCGCCCGTCACCCTCCGCGTCACCCTCTTCTCCGGAACCGCCGGCGACAGCCGCTCTTACGTCCTCTCCCCCGACACGACCCTCGGCCCCTGGCAGTGGACCCAGATCGACCACGTCCTCGACCTTGCCGGCTACACCGACGGCTACGCGCGGTCGAGCTCGTCTCCGGGACCGGGCCCTACGTCGCCTACGCCGTCTTCAACGACGACACGACCAACGACGGCTCTTACGTCGCCGCGGAACCGGCCTCGATGCCTCCGGAGATGCGGCTCCTCCCGGTCCTTGTCGAGAGCGGCTCCTTCCAGAGCGAACTCGTCCTGACGAATCCGCTCTCCGTGCCGCAGACGGCCTCGCTGACGTTCGTCGAGTCTTCCTCGCCGACGCTGGGGACGGGCGGCAGCCTCACGCTCAGCTTTCTGCCGGGCGAGCAGAAGATCATTCCCGGCGCTCTCGACTACCTTCGCCAACACGGGGTCTCGATCGGGCCCAAGGGATCGGCCACCTACGCCGGAACCCTTTCGGTCACGTTCCAGAGCGGGACGAGCGTCTCGACAGGGTTCGTCGGAGCGCGGACGGCGACTCCCGTCGGCGGAACGGGCCCAGGGGAGTATGGTCTCTTCTATCCGGGGACGGGCCCGAGCTTCGCCGCCCTGAATGAGGCCTGGGTCTACGGCCTCCAGCAGAACGCCGGGAACCGCTCGAACGTCGCCGTCGCGAATCTCGGGGATGCCGGAGATTCGATCATCTACCGGATCGACGTCTACGACGGCGATACCGGACAGCTCGCCGGATCGATCTCCCCGCCGACGCTGGCCCCCGGCGGCTGGGCACAGGTCGGCGCGATCCTCCGATCCTTCAACGTGTCGAACGGCTACGCGCACCTCGTCAAGCTCTCCGGCAACAGCCACTTCCTCGCCTACGGCGTCGTCAACGACGGCGGGGCCCCCGGCGAGGGGACCTCCGACGGAAGCTACGTCGCGGGACAGGTCGTTCCGGCTCCCGTCGCCCTCACCTGGATCCCCGGCTCCTCCGTCAAGGTGGAGCAGCTCCTCGGCGACTGCGACTGGCCCGACCTGGAGCAGCGAAGCGTCTGCACGCCGACGGCCAGCCAGACGATCACGAAGAACGATGTCGAGGGGACGGACCTCGGCTACTCGTTCGAGACTCCGAACGGGCTCATGTTCCTCTTCGGCGACACGATCGGGACGAAAACGCTCTATCACGCGGGCGACACGACGGCCCTGAGCCAATCGACGGACCCCGCGGGAAAGGTCCTTCTCGATTTCCTGACGAACAGCGACGGGAGCACGTACCTGATCAAGCCCCCGGGAGTCGCGATGGGGGCGGACGACGTTCCGGACTCCGGAATTACCCTGAGCGGCCAGATCTACATCCTCTGCAGCACGGGCTCGGACACCAGCCTTCCGAACCCTCACGTCAACGATCAGCTGATCCTGACGAAATTCGACCCTTCGACGAAGAACATCACGACAGGGCGGACGATCTCGACGATGCCGGAAGGGCACTTCGTCAACATCGCGCTCCACGCCTCGGGAACCGACGTCCTGATGTTCGGACTCGGGCTCTACCGGGCCACCGACCTCTACCTTGCGTCGGTTCCGGCGGCCTCCTTCGAGAGCGGAATCGGGACGCGCTATTTCGCCGGCCTCATCGACGGCCAGCCGACCTGGACCGACCAGGAGTCGGGCGCGGTCCCGATCGTGGTCGACAACCCGCTCGGCCACACGCCACCGGATCCCCCCACGATCGGAAACGTCTCCGTCGTCTACTCGCAGGACCTCGGCCTCTGGCTCATGACTTACGACGGAGGGCGCCAGACCGAGGCGACGAACGGCGTCTACTTCTCGTACGCGTCGAACCCGTGGGGGCCCTGGAGTCCGCCCCAGCTCATCTTCAATGCAAAACGAGACCACGCCCTCGGGGTCTTCATCCACGATCCGAGCCTCGTTCCGGACGACCTTCTGGACGGGCCCACCATCAACCCGACGAACAACCCCCCGGCGACCACCCGGGGAGGCGTCTACGCGCCCTTTCAGATCGAGCGATTCACGACGGTCGTCGGCGACACGCTGACGATCACCTACACGATGTCGACCTGGAATCCCTACACCGTCGTCAGGATGCGGTCTGAATTCACGATCGCGCACGCGCCGTGAAAGTCGCTTCGGAAAGGCTTGCCTTGAGACGTTGGGCCTTGTCGCTTGCGGGCAGCCTGGTTCTCGGCCAGGGGGCCTTTGGGTCATCGGACCTGTCTGCACCGGCCTCGGTCTCCTCGGGGGCCAGCGCGACGAAGCTGGTGCCGATCGTCCTGGACCTGACGGCGGGAAACGAGCACTTCACGACCGAGCTGACTCTGGCCAACCGGGGAACGACGGCCGCCACGGTGCAGCTCACCTACACGCCCGCGACGTTTCTCGGTGCCTCCGGCGGCGGCACGGCCGGCCTCTCCCTCTCTCCCGGCCAGCAATTCGTCGTCTCCGACGCCCTCGCCTTCCTCCGCAGCAAGGGGCTGCCGATCCCAACCCCCTCCGCCAGCCAGGGCGGCACGCTCCTCGTCTCCTTCACCGGCCTCTCTTCCTCCAACGCCGCCTTCGTCGGCGCCCGCACGACAACCCCCTCGGCAGCCGGAAGAGCGGGCCTCGCCTACCCCGGAATCGATCTCTCCGCCGCTCCCACGGGCCCCTCCTACCTCTACGGCCTTCGCAGCTCGCCTACGGATCGCTCGAATCTGGCGCTGGTGAACGCCGGAAGCTCGCCCGTCACCCTCCGCGTCACCCTCTTCTCCGGAACCGCCGGCGACAGCCGCTCTTACGTCCTCTCCCCCGACACGACCCTCGGCCCCTGGCAGTGGACCCAGATCGACCACGTCCTCGACCTTGCCGGCTACACCGACGGCTACGCTCGGATCGATCTCGTCTCCGGGACGGGGCCCTACGTCGCCTACGCGGTCTTCAACGACGACACGACCAACGACGGCTCCTACGTCGCCGCCGAATCGGCCTCGATGCCTCTGGAGATGCGGCTTCTCCCGGTCCTCGTCGAGAGCAGCTCGTTCCAAAGCGAGCTGGTCCTGACGAATCCGCTCTCCGTTCCCCAGACGGCCACCCTTTCATATGTCGAGTCGTACTCCCCGTCGGGCGGAGCAGGAGGAACGATCACCCTCGACTTCCAGCCGGGGGAGCAGAAGATCATCGAAAGCGCCATCGATTTTCTCCGCCAGAACGGGGTCGCCGTCGGGCCCAAAGGCGCGGCGACGTACGCCGGAGCGCTCTCCGTCACATTCCTGAACGCGGGCGCCCGGTCGACCGGCTTCGCCGGGGCGCGGACGGCGGCTCCCGTTGGCGGAACGGGCCCCGGCGAGTACGGCCTCTTCTATCCGGGGACAGGCCCGAGCTTCGCCGCCCTGAACGAGGCCTGGGTCTATGGCCTCGAGCAGAACGCCGGAAACCGCTCGAACCTCGCCGTGGCCAACCTCGGCGACGCGGGTGACTCCGTCACCTTCCGGATCGACGTCTACGATGGCAACACCGGACTGCTGGCCGGCTCCCTCACGCCCCCCGCTCTGCCCCCCGGCGGCTGGTACCAGATCAACTCCGTCCTTCAGAAATTCTCCGTCGCGAGCGGCTACGCCCACGCCGTCAAGCTCTCCGGCAACAGCCGCTTCCTCGCCTACGGCGTCGTGAACGACGGCGGCGCCCCCGGCCAGGGCACCTCCGACGGAAGCTTCGTCGCCGCTCAGGCGGTCGCCCCGATCACGTCGTTCTCGGTGGGGCCCGACATCACCCTGACCTACCCGAACCTTCCCGTCCTCTCCGACGAGCACACGACGGTCTTTCCGCCCGCGCAAGGCTCGGACAAGTACCTCATCTTCGCGGCCAACATGAAAAACGCGGGGAACCTCGCAGGTCCGGTCGTCCTCGAGACGACGGACCTTCGGACCTTCACGTTCGCCTCCGGGTACACGTCGCCGGTGATGACGGCCGCCTGGCCGTTCACGACGTGCAAACCGATGTACGACCCGGAGTTCGACCTGAACTACGCGTCGCCGGGGTCCGTCGTGCAGGACCCGACGCGCCCCGCGGGGAACCTGATCATGATCTACGAGGCCGAAAACCATTGCCCCGGGGCCGTCTGGCAGCACGACTTCTATGCCACGGTCGGGTTCGCCCGGTCGTCGGACTACGGGAAGACGTGGCCGACTCCCGTGGATGCCGAGCTGGGCGGGACCGACCGCTATCCCGTCCTGAAGCACCCGACGCCCGAACCGGCCACGCCGGAGAGCCCGCAGGTCGCGCTCGGCAACGCGATCCCGAGCGCCTTCGTCGACGGGACGAACCTCTACGTCACGTACGCGGCGCCGGGACCGACCTCCGACGGCATGGTCCGGGTCGCGCGGGCGCCGCTCGGCGAAGGCGGCACCGTTGCCTTCTCGAAGTGGAAGGACGGCGCCTTCGGCCAGCCCGGGATCGGCGGCCTCGACAGCGGCGTCCTCCCCGCGAGGGGATGCGCGGGTCACCAGGGGATGGGCCAGATCAGCCATAACGATGCGCTCGGCCTCTACCTCTTCACGTTCGTCTGTTCGGGGACGAGCGTGGGCGCCTGGTACTACTCGACGGCGACGAGTCTCGACCATCAGAACTGGACGGCGCCGCAGCTGATCGAAGGCTCCCAGTATCCGGTCGTTTCGGGCTGTGCGAGCGACGGGACCGGGACCTCGTTCGACGGATGGTACCCGTCGTTCGTCTCACCGGGCGTTCCGGCGGGCCACACGTCGGCGTCGGGATCGGTCCTCTACATGTACGGCTGTGACCGGGGAAGCCGGACCTTCCAGGCGAGGACCTTCACGATCGCGGCGCCTTCTCGGCCGTCGGCCACGGTTGGGAAGCCTCCGGCGCAGTAAGGGATAAGGAGCCGTGCGATGGAACCGAGCGTGACGAAATCAGGCTTGACCTGGTTGCTCCTCGCGATCGTGACGGCGGCAGCTCCCGGACTCGCCCAGTCGACGACGCCGATCCCGCCGGAGTTCTTCGGCGTGGCCATGGTCAACGCGAAGGACCCTCCCGCGGTGCCGATGGGGACGATTGCCCACGGGGACTTCGCCTGGCAGCGGGTCGAGCAGCAGAAAGGGGTCTTCGACTTCTCGATCCTCGACGCGTACGTCGCGGCGGCGCAGGCGGACGGACTCGTGGACGCGGTAACGAACACGGCGAGCGTGGCGATCACGCTCGCCGCCGGGACGCCGGGGTGGGCGGTCGCGGACAAGAGCACGTGCGGGACGACCGGCGGCGTCGTCGTCTGCACGGCTCCGCCCGACGACATCCAGGACTGGAAGGATTTCGTCACGGCTCTTCTCGCCCACTACGACGGCACGGCGCAGCCGCACATCCGGATCTACGAGCTTTGGAACGAGTTCAACGTGTCGCTTTGGTGGACCGGCACGAACGCCCAGATGGTCGCGCTCGCACAGGCCGCGTACCCGATCGTTCACGCGGACCCGAACTCGATCCTTCTTACTCCGTCCGTCGCCGGCCCGGTCGGGACGGCGTCGCTGCACAGCGGCGTCACGCACATGACGTCCTACCTGCAGGCGGGCGGCGCCGCATACGCGGACGGAGGCGCCTTTCACGGGTACGTCGGGGCGCAGGGCGGCGTGAGCCCCTTCCCGATGCCCGAGGACGACGGGACTCCGGGGTGCACCCCGTTCGTGACCTGCTACGGTTCCATCGTCACCAAGGCGACGCAGATGCGTACCGTCTTCGATGACTACGGTCTCCTCGGCAAGCCGATCTACCAGACCGAAGGGAGCTGGGGGAACAACACGGTCACCGACCCGGACACGCAGACGGCCTGGATCACGCGGTACACGCTTCTTCAGGCGGGGCTGCGTTCGTCGGTGAACCTCCAGCTGGCGGCGTGGTTCACCTGGGCGCCACCCGCCTTTGGCTGGGGGACCATCGAAGACTCGTCGGGCAACCCCACGCCCGCAGGCGCCGCGTACCGCGAGGTCTACCACTGGCTCGTCGGGGCGACGCTCGCCCAGCCCTGCTCGAGCGGCGTGGACGGCACGTGGACCTGCTCGCTTACGCGTCCGGGAGGTTACGTCGCGAAGGCCGTCTGGAACACGAAAGGACCGGCGACGTATTCGCCGGGGACCGGCTATACGCAGCTGCGCGACGTCACGGGCGCCACGACGCCGATCCCGCCGGGGGGCTCGGTCGCGATCGGCGCCAAACCCGTCCTCGTCGAGGGGAGCACGCTCGCGCCCCCCGGCGCCCCGAACATCGTCCTGATCCTGACGGACGACCAGGACGTTCAGAGCGGGATGCTCGCGTACATGCCCCACCTGCAGGAGCTGCTCGTGGCCCGGGGGACGTCGTTCCCGAACAACATGGTCCCGCTCTCGCTCTGCTGCCCCTCGCGCACGACGATCCTGCGGGGCCAGTACCCGCACAACACGGGGGTCCTCGGAAACTCGCTGCCGAACGGCGGCTTCGAGAAGGCGTACAACGAAAATGTCGAGGCGTCCACGGTCGCGACGCTCCTCCACGGGGCCGGTTACCGGACCGCGCTCTTCGGCAAGTACCTGAACGGCTATCCGGACACGGCCGACGGGTTCTACATTCCACCGGGCTGGGACGAGTGGTACAGCCCGATCTCCGGCGACCCGTACAGCGAGTTCAACTACGGCCTCAACGAGAACGGCAAGAAGTTCTCGTACGGCAGCACCGCCGCGGACTATGGGACGGATGTCTACCTCGGCAAGGCCGTCGACTTCATCCAGCGCGCCGCGTCGACGCCGAGCCAGCCGATCTTCGTCTACTTCGCGACGTACGCGCCTCACTCGCCCTATACGCCGGCGCCCCGCCACGCCGGCCTCTTCCCCGGCGTCACGGCCCCGCATTTCCCGTCGTTCAACGAGGCGGACGTGAGCGAGAAGCCGGCGTACATCAATACGAAACCGCTCCTGACGCCGGCGGACATCGCGGGCATCGACTCCGACTTTCAGGGACGCTTGCAGGCGCTCCAGGCCGTCGACGAGGCCATCGCGACGCTCGTCTCGACGCTCTCGGCCACCGGCCGCCTCGCGAACACGTTCCTCGTCTTCGCCTCGGACAACGGTTACCACATGGGCGAGCACCGTCTCCTACCCGGGAAGTACACGCCGTACGAGACCGACATTCACGTCCCGCTCGTCATCCGAGGCCCCGGCGTCCCGGCGGGCGTGGCACGCAGCGAGTACACGGCGGACCTGGATCTCGCGGAGACGTTCGCCGATCTGGCCGGCGTCCCCCCGCTCTCCTTCTCGGACGGGCGCTCGCTCAAGCCGCTCCTGACGGGGCCGCCCCCGTCCGCATGGCGGCAGGCGTTCTTTCTCGAGGAGTTCGGGACCGGCGAGTTCGATCCCCCGGACGTCCTCGCCGGCACACCCCGCGAACCGCTCGACAAGCAGGATCTCGCGACGACGGTCCCGATTCCGAGCTATTACGGGTTCCAGGCGACCGGCTACAAGTTCGTCGCTTACAAGTCAGGAGAAAAAGAGCTCTACGTCGCCTCGGACCCGTACGAGCTGGCGAACGTCGCGTCGAAGGTCAGCCCGGCGATCGAAACTGCCCTCGCGTCCTACCTGAACTCGTTCGATGGCTGCGTGGGGGACGCCTGCCGAGCCGCCGAGGCCGTCGCCCCGCCCGCGCTCCTGACGGCGTCTTTCACCGTCACCCCTCCGGCGCCCCCGAGTGGGGCCGCCGTGACGCTCACGGCGACGGCGAGCGGCACCGCGCCCTACACATACGCATGGACGGTCGACGGCACGCCCCAGAGCGGCGCGAGCATCGTTCTCCATCCGTCCGACGGGAGTCACGGCGTGACGCTGGACGTTCACGACTCGATCGGGGCCGAGGCCATCGTCACTCAGACGGTGACCGTCGGGACGCCTCCCGTCGTCCAGATCCAGACGCCCTCCGCCGACCTGAGCGTCGAGGCGGGCATCTCCGTCGCGTTCGGCGCCAGTGGCTCTCCTTCCGTACCGGGGGGGACCCTCGGCTACGCGTGGGACTTCGGCGACGGGATGCCCGGCGCCGCGGGAGCCTCCACGAGTCACCTGTACGGCGTCCCCGGGACGTACACGGTCAGGCTGACCGGCACCGACTCGCGTGGCGCCATCGCGACGGCGACCCGGACGATCGTCGTCACGCTGCCGACCCTCACCGGAGCTTCGCTTCTTCTCCCCGTCGTCGTCGAGACGCCCGGAGCGGGCGGAAGCTACTACACGTCCCAGGTGACGATCGGCTCGCGCCTGCCGTCGCCGGTCGACGTCCTCCTCGCTTACTCCGCATCGGACGGCGGCGGCTCCGGGTACGCGCGCCTCACGCTCGCGGCCGGCCAGCAGATGATCCTCCCGGGAATCCTCGGATGGCTGCGCGGCGCCGGCCTTCCCATCCCCTCCGACAGGGTCACGACACGAGCCGGGACCCTGACGGCCACCTTCTCGGGCGCGGCGACCACGGCGGGCCTCTTCCTCGGTGCCCGGACCTTCACGAACGACCCGGCGGGCGGCGCCGGAACCTTCGGTCTCTTCTACCCCGCCGCCCCGGTCGTCACCGACTCGATCACCATCTTCGGGCTCCAGCAGGACCCGGCGCAGCGCTCGAACCTCGCTCTCGTGAACACGAGCGACGCGCCGATCACGCTCCGGACCCTCCTCTACGGTCCGACCGGCCTTCCGCTCTCCACCACGGACACCGGGCTTCCCCCGTTCGGGTGGACGCAGATCGGATCTCCGCTGAACGGGACCGGCGCGTCGTCCGGCGTGGCGATCGTCTCGCGGCTCTCCGGCACCGGGAGCTTCTCGGCCTACGGCGTCCTGAACGACGCCGTCACCTCGGACGGCTCGTTCCTCCCCCCGCTCACGGCCGACGCGTCGGCTCCCGACCGGATCCTCCCGGTCGTCGTCTCCGCCGCGGGCTACAGCTCCGAGCTGACGCTGACGAATCTGACCTCCTCGTCGCTCACGCTGACGATGACCTACACGGCCTCGCCGCAGATCGGATCGGGGACCGGCTCCGGAACCGCGACGCTCACGCTCGGGCCGAACGAACAGAGGATCGGAGATGCCATGACGACCCTTCGTCAGGCCGGCATCCCGGTTCCGACCACCGGCGACATCGGGGGATCCCTCGACCTCCGCGCCGGGGCCGGAAGCGCCTCCTCCTTCGCGGCCGGGGCCCGAACCTTCACGAGAGCGGACACCGGCGGCACGTTCGGGCAGTTCTACACGGGCCTCACGATCGCCGACTCCGCCACGTCGATCGCCTACGTCGACGGGCTGCAGCAGAACGGCGTTCAGCGCTCGAACCTTGCCGTCGTCAACCGAGGCGACGCCGGCGACACGATCACGCTCCAGATCACCTACTACGGCCCCGACGGGTCCCAGGCCGGCCCCGTGAAGACCTACACGCTTTCGCCCGGCCAGTGGGCGCAGGACAACAAGCCGCTCCTCGCGCGCGGCATCTCCGCTGGCTCGGCGAAGATCCGGAAGATCTCGGGCAACTCGCACTTCGTCGCGTATGGCGTTCTCAACGACCAGACCAATTCCGACGGGAGCTACATCGCCATGAGCAATTAGCCGGACGCGGGCCAGATCCTGTTGCTCTCCTCGAGATCCGCCAGGTAGCGCATCAGGCGCTGGACTCTCCAGAACTCCCTCGCGTGTCCGCCCAGCCGTCCCTTGCGGGCGATTCCGTTCCGGTCGACCAGGAAGAGATCCGTCCCGATCAAGGCGATGCCGGGCCCGCGATCGTGCCCGGCCTGCGAGGAGAAGATCGAGCGTCCGAGAAACGGGTTCGGCCTCTGGGGAAGGCCGAGCAGGTGGATCAGGGACGGCGCGAAGTCGACGGAGGTCCGGAACTCCGCGTCGAAGGTCTTCGGGAGCCGGTGTCCGGGCGAATAGATGACGAGCGGGATCGTATCGACGGGAATGCGAGGAAGGTCGGGGAAGTGCGGCCGGATGGCCTCCATGTAGGTCCTCTCCGGATAGTGACAATGGTCCGTCGTGAAGACGACGACGGTGTTCTGTGCGAGAGGCGACCGGAGGAAGAACTCCAGGAACCGGCCGAACGCGTGGTCGAAGCTGTGAACGGTGTTGAGGCTGTAGTTCCCGCCGTCACCATACTTCGGGCCATCGGCCGCCGAATCCTGGAAGGCATGGGTCTCGATGTTGTAGAGGCCGACGAAGAAGGGGCGCGCCCCGCGTCCGCGCCCCTGTCGCTCCTCGAGAAAACCGATGAGGGAGTCGAGGAGCTGGTGATCGGAAAGAGCGTCGCTCCGCAGCGGCTCCGCCCCCGCCAGATAGCGCGCCGAGAGGTCTTCCGCGGTCCAGACGTTCTCGAACCCGATCCGTCTCATCATCTCGTCGACGCGGGCGGCCGGCCGCCGGTGCGTGTCGAGGAAGTCCGTCTCGTACCCCAGCTCGCGGAGGTAGTCGGCGAGGCTGAAGTAGCTTCTGACGCCCCCGCCCTCGGGACCCTCGAGCCAGGCATCCGACCCCTCGTCTTTCGGAAAGAGCGAGCAGAGCTGTCCGTGAAGACCCCGGTACGTCGCGAAACGAGTGGTTGTAGTAGTTCGTCACGACCATCGTCCTCGGGTCGGCGGCGAACCGGTCGAGATTCGGCGTGATCCCCGGGAACGGTGAGCCGTAGGGTCCCGTCAGACGCGCCGACAGCCCCTCCGTGAAGAAGACGACGAGGTTGGGAAGGCGAGGCGCTCCCGGCTCCTTCGCGAAGGGTGGATCGCCTTCGTAGATCCACTCCTTCCGGAGCGGAAAGTCGCTCGACATCGAGATCTCGAAACCATATCGCTTCGCCGCCACGGCATCGTTCAGGGTGAACGCGCCCGGATCTCCCGCCGGTCTCCCGACGAGTACGTCGATCAGGGAGACGAAGGGGGACCGGTCCGTTATGTTGTTCCCCTCGTACAGCTCCTCCCGGATCCTGCGGGCGTTTTCCGGAAGTGCCCGGGGGATGACGCCGATGACGCCCGCGAGAGACAGCGCCGCGAGGGAGAGGGTTCCCGCTTCGCGCCAGCGGACGGCATTCCGCGCGCATTCCGTCAGGAGCGGCACGAAGAGCGCGACCGCCACCGCGACGGCGGCCGCCGCGACCCTCCTCGGGCTGAGGAGAAGCGTCACGTGGTTCGCGTTCTCGACCGCCAGCCTCGAGAGGTACTGGCCCGTCAGGTAATGTGAGGCGAGCTGAAAGACGTCCCCGAGAAACGGAACGAGAAAGACACCGTAGGCCAGAAGCCGCAGCGGGAGCCGGCCGTTGACCAGGAGGGCCCCCGCGGAGACGACGAGCAGGACGTCGATGACTTGACCGGCGAAGAACGTGCTAACGGCGAGAAAGGCCGGGAGAGCGGCGGATCCGGTGGTCAGGGAGAGCTGGCACGCGAACCCTCCGAGGAGGAGGGCGTTCCAGACGAGGACGAGACCGACGAAGACGTACGGTCTCCTCGCCGTGCGGAAAAATGGCATCCGGAACTCGCCTCTCATCTCGAGGATCTCGAGAATGGCCTGCCAGAGCAGACGCGACCGGAACACTACTCCAGTCATTCAGCCCCGAGCGACGTGAACCACGACCCGCGACTGGGGTCAGGCCTCAAGCACGAATCGCATGGCTGCTCGGCGGTACGATCCGCGGCTGTGCCGACGTCAAGGCCCGAAGCCTCCTCCGCGACATCGTCAAGCACCCGGCCGATGTCGAGGTCCCGTCGGACGAGGCTCGATGAGCTGGAGTGAAGGTGCTTCTCGGAGAAGAATGAGGTGGGCCATGTTCCTCGCCGTGGTCCACGTGGCCTGCGGGAGAGGAGCATCAGACACCCGGGAGCAGACAGGGGACACGGCTCCGCGGGCGGTTTCCCGAGGTTCTGAAGCGGAGCGGATCGCGGCGATGGGGAGCCTTCCCTACGTCAACTTCGTCCCCATGGCACCGGGAGACCAGGGGAAGAAGGGTGTGACCACCGTGGATTACGAGCGGGTGGATCCGGGATACGTTCTCTTCGTCCCGAAACCGCGTTACGAAGCGCTGCTGGTCGACGTGAACGGCGATGTGGTCCATCGATGGGCCTCCGAGACGGGGCGTCTCACGGAGGCCCAGACGGCGCGGTGGCCCGACTTCTTCGCCGGTTGGCAGACCGTCTCGATGGCGCCGAATGGTGACCTCTTTGCGATCCTGAGTCGTCATGGTGTCCTGAAGCTGGACTGGAACTCGCGGCTGGTCTGGATGACGTCGATCCCGGCACACCACGACATCGCCGTTGCAGGAAACGGCGACATCTACCTGCTGGCCGAGAGCGTGCGCGTCGTGAAGAGCGGCGGTCGAGAAAGGGTCGTCCTGGATGACGGCATCGCGATCCTGCGCCCCGACGGCTCGATCCTGCGGCGTATTTCACTGTTCGATGTCTTCGCCCGGAGCGGGGACTGGTCGGCGAGGCTGGAACGCCGCATCGGCGAACGCTTCCGAGCTCTCGACGAACGAGGGCTCGAAGGCCTCCTGGCCCTGGGAACGGAATGGCAAACACGGTATCGAGACCGTGCCGACGTGGAACGTGCAGCTCGGCTGCTGTCGTCGGGTCGCGTCGAAGGGGATGAGCGGGAAGCCGTCGCGATGCTGCGCGCGATACCAGGCTCACCGTCGGATCTGTTCCACGGGAATACGGTCGTTCCCCTGAAGCGGGACGAACGAGGACTCTGGGAAGACGGCGACGTCATGGTGTCTCTGGCGAACTGGAACCTCGTCGCGGTGATCGACATGAAGCACGAGCGGATCGGGTGGAGCTGGGGACCCGGAGAGATCGAAGGGGCGCACCAGCCGACCGTGCTGGAGAACGGCAATATCCTCGTGTTCGACAACGGCACGTCCCGAAATCGCTCCAGAGTCGTCGAGGTCGATCCGGGCTGGAAGACGATCGTGTGGTCTTACGAGGCCCCTGGTTTTCTTTCCCCCAGCGAGGGCGGTTGCGAGGGACTTCCGTCCGGGAATGTCCTGATCACGGAAACGCGGACGGCACGGCTGTTCGAGGTCTCGAGGGAGAAACGGCTCGTCTGGGAGTACTTCAATCCCTTTTTCGATGAGGCCGGAGTTCGTCGTTCCGGCATCTATCGGACACATCACGTTTCTCCGGAGACGGCCACTCCCCTGTTGGCGAAGCGCTGATAGTCGTGGCGCGTTCCGCCACTGGCCGGGCGGCGGCCGGGGATCGAGGACGTCGCGAGAGAGCTGCGCCTCAGCTGACGGACGCTTCAACGGAGATTGACCGAGGACGGCACCGGGATGAGCATCGGAAGACAGAGGATCGGCCCCGGGACCGTTGAGCCACGGCCCCTTCGGGCACCTCGAAGGAGACGACATGCAGAAACGCACACTCGGAAATGGACGCCTGGAAGTCTCCGCGATCGGGCTCGGCTGCATGGGGATGAGCTTCGGCTTCGGTCCGGCTTCGGACAGGCAGGAGATGATCTCCGTGATCCGGGCGGCCGTCGAACGCGGCGTCACCTTCTTCGATACCGCCGAGGTCTACGGCCCCTTCACGAACGAAGAGCTCGTGGGGGAAGCGCTCGAGCCGTTCAAGGGGCGCGTCGTCATCGCGACCAAGTTCGGGTTCGCACCGGATTCCAAGGGCGGGCCGGGATGGTCGGCCCTGGACAGCCGGCCGGAGCACATCAGAGAGGTCGCGGAGGCCTCGCTCAAGCGGTTCAGGACGGATGCGATCGATCTCTTCTATCAGCACCGGGTCGACGACAGGGTCCCGATCGAGGACGTTGCGGGAGCCGTGAAGGAGCTGATTCGCGAAGGGAAGGTCAGGCACTTCGGCCTCTCCGAAGCGGGCGTCAAGACGATCCGCCGCGCGCACGCGGTCCAGCCGGTCACGGCGCTCCAGAGCGAGTACTCGCTCTGGTGGAGGGAGCCCGAAGCGGAGGTGCTCCCGACCCTCGAGGAGCTCGGAATCGGCTTCGTCCCCTTCAGTCCTCTGGGCAAGGGGTTCCTCACGGGGAAGATCGACGAGAAGACGACGTTCGACAAGACCGACTTCCGCAACGTCGTCCCCCGCTTCACGCCGGAGGCCCGGAAGGCGAACCTGGCCTTCGTCGAGATGCTTCGCCGGATGGCGGAACGGAAGAAGGTGACGCCCGCCCAGATCGCCCTCGCCTGGCTCCTCGCCCAGAAGCCGTGGATCGTTCCCATCCCGGGGACCCGGAAACTGGAGCGGCTGGAGGAGAACCTCGGAGCCGCCGAGCTTCACCTCACGCCCGAGGAGCTGCATGAGATCGAGACCGCCGCTTCGACGATCCCGCTGCAGGGAGCAAGGTACCCCGAACACCTTCAGAAGCTGGTCGGTCGCTGAACGGCGATGAAAGAAAGGCATGCGCGCCACATGAACGGGGTCAGGTCTTGAGTCTGTATTCTGCCGGCGCCGCCGCTACCGCCCCATCTCCGGCGCGGGCACGATCGGCAGGTCCCAGTGCGCAAGGAGGATCTCGAAGCGGCGCTGCTCCTCGCGCGCGTAGCTCTCCTGATCCGGGAAGAGCTGCTTCTTCAGCGCTTCCTCCCCCGAGGCGTCGGCGGCCGCCGCCGCGTTCCGGAAGACGAGCGTGACGCGGTAGTCCCAGCGCCCCTCTTCGGTCGCGTGATATCGGGGCTTCTCGACCTCGATCTCGAGGATCCTGCCCGATTCGATCTGCTTTTTCAGAATCGGGAGGTGGTTCTTCGCGAAGAGCCGCGCGAACTCCTCCGCGAAGCCCCATTTCACCTTGTAGTAGTACTCGACGGCGAACGGGGTCTCGGCCGAGGTGGCGGGGTGCCGAGGCGTGGCCGGAGCTTGGGCTCCCGCCCGCGTCGGCGTCACGGCCACGACCGCGAGGAGAGCGGAGGCGCCGAGAGTCCAGAGACGAAACAAGGACTTGTGCCGAATAGTTCTCATGAAGCCTCCCGGGTCGACCGTGTCTCGAACCGCCCTGCCGACCCTCTTCGGATTCATCGGGCTGACGACCTCGAAGGATACCGCCCTCCCGCGGACCGTCCCGCTGATGCTGCGGCGCCGATCGGACGGGACGAGACCTGCGGCTATCTTGAAAACTCGGTGGCTGTCGCTGAGATTTCAAGGTAGTAGTCGAGGTCTTCTTCTGGGCAGCGCTCGACGTGATTCACGGAGGCCAGGAAACATTCCCGCTTGCTCCGAGAGTCCGTGCAGTCGCCGCTCACCGGCTCCTCGAGGCCATTCATCCGCTGGGCTAGACGCCGAAGAGGACGGGCTCCTGGCGAGCGAGAGAAGGGCCTGTCTTCGTTGATACGTATCGAACCCTGCCAAGCGATCCACCAAGGGACCTCCTGGACCTCTTTGACCGTTTTCTGGTAATCGATAGGGCCGTCTGACGGTATCCTCCGCGGGGGTCAGAATGTCCCCCCAGCCAGCGTTCCGAGGGCAGCAGGGACCCGAAGGATGCACATTCCAAGCCTCTCCCCCTGACGGCATAGAATCCCCGCAGTCGCACCACGACGGGCCGCCGGAACGAGCGCCGCCGCGCCGGGGGGCACGGACCCCGCCCCTTCCTCCGACCCGGGGAGGCAGCCACCATGAGCCTCTCCGCGGGAACGAAGCTCGGCCCTTACGAGATCGTTGCCCCTCTTGGCGCTGGGGGCATGGGCGAGGTCTACGAGGCCCGCGACACCCGCCTCCATCGCTCCGTGGCAGTCAAGGTCCTTCCCGCGCAACTCGCCGCTGACTCGGACCGGCTGGCACGTTTCGCGCACGAAGCGCGAACAGCGTCGGCTCTCAATCACCCCAACATCGTCACCATCCACGAGATCGGCGAATGGGAAGGGACGCCTTACCTCGTGATGGAGCGCGTCGACGGAGAGACGCTGCGACGGCTCCTAGCCAAGGGACCCATCGAGAGCCGGCGGCTGCTCGATCTGGCCACGCAGATCGCCGAGGGCCTGGCGAAGGCCCACGCCGCTGGAATCGTCCACCGCGACCTGAAGCCCGAGAACGTGATGGTCACCGTCGACGGCTTCGTCAAGATCCTCGACTTCGGCCTCGCCAAGCTCCGGGGAGGGCCCGCAGGGGACCTGAGCCGCGAAGAGACCCTCCCGCGAACGGTCGAGGGGACCATCGTCGGAACCGTCGGCTACATGTCACCAGAGCAGGCCGCCGGGCGGCCGGTGGACATCCGGTCTGATCAGTTCGCGTTCGGCTCGATGCTCTACGAGATGATCGGCGGGCGGCGGGCGTTCTCCCGCGCCAGCGCGGCGCAGACACTGGCGGCCATCATCGAAGACGAGCCCGAGCCGCTCGAGCGCCTCTCCCCCTCCTTCCCGGCGCAGGTCCGAAGGATCCTCGCGCGATGCCTCGCCAAAGACCCGGCGAAGCGTTACACGTCGACGTCCGATCTCGCCCACGAGCTCCGCACCGTCCGGGACCAGATGTCGTCCTTTTCAGGGGCGGAGGCCGCACCGACCATCTCCGTGACGATGCCCCGGCGCCGCCCCGTCCGTGCTCCCGTAATGATCGCGGCGGGCGTGCTCCTCCTCGCGGCAGTCGCCGCAGGCGTCTTCAGGTTCTTCCGGAGCGCGTCCGGCTCCATCGCGGTCCTGCCCTTCAGGAACCTCACCGGCGACGCCGGTCAGGAATACTTCGCCGACGGAATCACCGACGGGCTGATCTCGCAGCTGGGGAGGATCGGCGCGCTGCGGGTGACGTCTCTCTATTCGGTAATGGCGTACAAGGACGGCAAGACGCCGCTCCGGGAGATCGCCCGGGCCCTCGGCGTGGCCACGGTCGTCGAGGGGACGGTCCTGAGGGTCGGAAGCGACGTGAGCCTGCGGGTCCGTCTGGTCCGGGCGCTTCCCGAGGAGCGAAGCCTCTGGGAGAAGAACTACGACCGAACCCTCGCCGACATTCTGGCAATGTACGGCGACATCGCGCTGGCCCTCTCCCGCGAGATGGAAGTCCCGCTGAAGCCGCGGGAGGAGAAGGGCCTCGCCTCGAGGCGCCCGGTAAACCCGGAAATCTACAAGTCCTATCTCAGGGGAATGGCTCTCGTGAACACCTGGAAGGACGAGGAGACCGAGCGCGGCCTGGCGGAGCTGCGGAAGGCCGTGGAGCGAGACCCTGCCGACCCGCTGGCGTACGTGGGCCTCGCCTATGGCTACGTCTCGCTCGGGCACGGGCCGAAATCCCCGCCGGACGCCTGGCAGCGGGCGCGGGAGGCGAGCCTCAGAGCACTGAAGCTGGACGACACGCTGGCCGACGCGTATGCGACGCTGGCCGACGTCAAGTCCTACTACGAGCGCGACTGGAAGGGGGCCGAGGAGAACTTCCTGCGGGCCATGGAGCTGAACCCCAGCCTGGCCATGAACCACTACCACTACGCCTGGTACCTGGCCCTCTTCTCCCGCTTCGACGAGGCGATCGCAGAGCACAAGCGCGCCCAGGAGCTGGACCCACTCACGCCGCTCCACACCGCCTGGCTGGGCGGCCTCTACTGGTGCGTGGGCCGCTATGACGATGCCATTGCGGAAGCCCGGAAATGTCTCAAGCTGAACGGGGACGACGAGCTTGGTTGGCTCATCACGGGGTTCGGTTACGCCGGGAAGAAGATGTACACGGAGGCTATCGACGCCCACCGGAAAGCGGTCGCGGTCGACCCGGACTGGAAGTACGCCCTCGCCCGGACCTTCGCGCTGGCGGGGCGCACGGCCGAGGCCAGGGCCATCCGGGGCGAGCTCGAGAGCCAGCCGCTCACCTCGTTCGGCGCGTGGGGTCTCGCGATCACGGCGACGGCTCTCGGGGACAACGACAAGGCACTCGAGTATCTCCGATACGAGCCGGCCCACGGCTGGATCCCGTGGGCGAGGGTCGACCCGGAGTTCGAGCCCCTCCGCCGCGACCCTCGGTTCAAGGGCTTTCTCAGGAAGTACAACCTGCCCGACTAGCGAGCGCGGTCCGGGGCCGGTGTCGGACCCGACCGCGTAGAGAAGGTTGGCCTGCCCGGCCGGATTCGAACCGGCGACCCTCGGCTTAGAAGGCCGATGCTCTGTCCAACTGAGCTACGGGCAGAGGCCGGGGAGAGTCTAGCGCCCGGCGCCGATTCTCTTCCGGAGGGCGGCGGAGACGGCGGCGCAGGAAGACTCTACCCGCGGCGCCACGGCCGCCGCGCAGTTCGGGCGGTTCGCCACGAGCCAGTCGCGCAGGGCCACCGCGTCGGCGAAGCAGGCGTCGGCGCCCGTCAGGCCGCAGAGGGCCGCGTCGTGCCGGAAGACATAGCCCCCCACGACGATCTTCGTCCCGGGAGAGATTCTCCGGATCTCCTCCACCGTCTTGCCGCACTCGGCAAGGTGCGCGGCGAGCGCGAGCGACAGGCCCACGGCCGCCGGCCGGTGGAGCGCGATGAAACGGATCGCACACTCTCGGGGTGTGTTGGCGCCGAGCAGGTCCGCCTGCCATCCGGCCATCCGGGCCACCTCGGCCACGATCCGGACCCCCAGCTCGTGGAACTCGCCCGCCAGACAGGCCAGAAGGAGCCGTGGCGCACCAAGCGGCGGTGCGGGGAGCGCGGCCGCCATGTGCGCGAACCCGTGGGAGACGAGCGCGCTGGCGAGGTGCTCTTCGGCGACCGAGACGTCTCCGGAACGCCACATCCGCCCCAGCTCCTCGAGGGCCGGCCCGATCAGGTCCCGGGCGACCTCGGCGAGGTCGGCCCCCCGTCGGGTCGCCTCCGCGAAGGAATCCTCGACGCCCGGCTCGTCCCCGGCCAGGAGCGCCATCAGGAGCGGTCCGGCGAGACCGCTCGCGGCGGGCGCGGCCGCCGGGCCCGGGGTCCGCTCCTTCGTCTCTCTGGTCACCATGCCTCGCTACGCGGGGCTCTTCCGAGCGGATTGTTCGGCGGCGGCGTCCGGCACGTCAATCGTGCAGGCTCATCCCTCGATCGCGACGTGCGTTCCGCCCCAGACGTCGAGGACCGCCCCGGTGATCGGGGCGGCGGCCGGCGACGCGAGAAAGAGGGCGGAGGCCGCGACATCTTCGGCGTTCAGCTTCTCCGAGAGCGGCGCTTCGTGGGGACTCGGCGACTCGTCGCGGGACCGGTTGTCCGTCGTGCCGGGGCAGATGGCGTTGACGGAGATTCCCATCCCGCGAAGCTCGGCCGAAAGCGCCTTCGTGAAGCCGATGAGGCCGAACTTCGCCGAGCAGTGGGCGACGACGTTCGCGCCGCCGACGGTGCCATGGATGGACGAGATGTTCAGGATCCTCCCGCGGGGCGCCGCCGAGAGCGACGGAATCGCGGCCCTGGCGAGGAGGTAGGCCGACTTGAGGTTCGTTCCGAGGATCCGGTCCCATTCGGTCTCCTCGAGGTCTGCTAGGGCCTTCCAGACGAAGACGCCGGCGTTGTTCACGACGATGTCGAGCCGTCCCGTCGCTTCGAGAGCCCGGCGGACGAGCGCCTCGGCGTCGGCTTTCCGCGTGACGTCCGCCCCCTGGGCCACGGCAAGACCCCCCGCGCGCGCGATCTCCGCGATCGTCTCGTCGAGCTGCTCTTTCGTCCGCGAGGCGCAAACGACCACGGCGCCCGCCCCGGCGAAGGCATGGGCGATGGCGCGCCCGATGCCGCGCCCCGCCCCGGTGACGATCGCCGTCTCGCCCGAAAGGGGTCGCGGATCGGTGTCAAACGACGGCACAGACCGAGGTTAGCAGGAGAGATACCGCCTGCCTAGAATGGCCGCGTGCCGACGCGCCCCCGGCTCCTCCTCTTCGACGTCGACGGGACTCTTCTCTCGGCCGGGCCGGCCTCCCGGGTGGCGTTCGCGAGCGCGCTGATCGACGTCTTCGGGACGAGTGGCGACCTGTCGAATTTCGCTTTCGAGGGGAAGCTCGACCCCGTCATCGTCCGGGAGCTGATGCGGGAGGCCGGAATCGACGACAGGCTCGTCCTCGAGCGGCTTCCGGAGGCCCTCGCGCTCTATCTCGACCGGCTGGAGGACGCCCTCGCCGTCGACCGGCCCCGGCTGAAGCCCGGCGTGCCGGAGCTTCTCGAGCGGGTCGCGGCCTCGCCGCTCGCGGTCCCCGCGCTCCTGACGGGAAACGTGGAGCGCGGTGCCCGGATCAAGCTCTCCGCGACCGGCCTCTGGCACCGCTTCCTCTTCGGTGTCTTCGGCGACGAGGCCCCGCGCCGGGAGAAGCTGGGGCCGCTGGCGATCGCCCGCGCGAAGGAGAAGACCGGAATCTCGTTCGGCGGTCGGGACTGCGTCGTGGTGGGCGACTCGCCGAGCGACGTGGCGTGCGGAAAGGCCATCGGGGCCCGCGTCGTGGCCGTCGCGACGGGCAAGACACCGGCCGACCGACTCCGGGCCGCCGGCGCCGACATCGTCCTTCCCGACTTCCGCGATCTCGACGCCGCCTCGGAGGCGCTCCTTGCGTAACGGCACCGCCCGGCTTCTTCTCTCTCTCGTCGCTCTGGCTGCTCTCCCTGCCCCCGCAGAGACGCCGCGAGCGGGGGGCGGCCCCCCGTTCGACGTCGAGGCCCGAACGCCGCACCGGATCACGGCGGAAATCGACACGCAGCCCGCCCGGGACGTTCTCACCCTGATCACGGGGTCCGACGGGGCGGCGGCGGCCCTCCGGCGCCTCAAGGCCTCGACCTCGGCGCGTGCCGCTCTCCGGGCGGGGGAGACGAATGCCGAGGATTTCTGGGGGCGGCTCGTCATGGCGGCCACGGGAACGCCGGACACCCTCTTCGCGGGCTACCGAAGCGAGGCTTCCGTCTTTCGCGCCATCCTCGACCAGGCGGATCACGACGCGCCGGCCGCCATTCCCATCCTCGCGGCACGCGTCGCTTCGCTCCTCCCCGACGAGCCTCCACTCTCCGCGGCGATCGTCGTCGTCCCCTTCATCGGGATCGGCGGCTTCCGTGAGATTTCGTCCGTGCGGGAAGGAGGGACGCTCACCCTCGTCGTGGACCTGCCTCGCCTCGCCGGAAACACGGGCGCGAGCCAGCCGCGCGAGGCCTTCCTGAAGATGCTGCGGGGCGCCGGAGCCGAGTCGTGGCGGATCCTCTTCGAGGCGTACGTGAGGAAGAGTCCCCCGTGGCCCCCCGCGGACGCGGCGAATCTGGACGCCCTTCTCGCCGCGACGGCCGCCGAGGGCCCCCGCGCCCTCTTCGAAATCCCGGACGAGTTCTTTCCGCTCGATCCTTTCTTCGCCGAGCCCGTCGCCCGCGCCTTCCTTCAGTGGAACGCCGTGGCGGAGAAGCTTCTCGAGCCCGAGACGAACGTGGTCGCCCGGCGCGAACTCCTCCGGGAGGCGATGCACGGCGACTTCTGGGCGCAGTACCCCGCCGTCGTCGGCGCCCAGATGGCCGAAGTCCTCATCCGGCAGAAGGGGCGCGCGGCCTACGCCGCAGCGCTCGCCGCCGGACCGCGCCCTCTCGCGCAGCTCTACGTCGAGACCGTGAAGGGGACGAAGAGGCCGGACTTCTCGAAGCGCGTCCGGAAGGCGATCGAGTCGAAGGGACCCTGAACCTCAGCGGACGGGGAGCGTCGGAAGGACCGGTAGCGGGGGAAGCTCGGGAGGCCTCTCGCCCCACTCGCGCAGCTTCACGTACGGATAGAGCCCGTCCGAGTGCCCGTCCCCCCAGAAGATCTGGACGGCATATCCGCCCACCGGCGACGTACGGACGACCTCGAAAGACGAAGAGGTAAGCGGCCGCTCCGGCCCCTTCATGAGCCGCCCGAGGATGTCGCGCTCGCCCGCGCATCCCGCGCAGGGACAGAGACGCCGGAGCGTCGTGAGCTTCACGAAGCTCTCCGTGCCGTCGCTCCACGCGACGGCCAGCTCGTCGCCGATTGCGGTCACCTGGTTCGCGCGGAGCGCCATGTCGGGATCGTAGCGGAGAACGCTACTCGTACCTCAGGGCCTCGATGGGATCCAGCTTTGCGGCTTTGACGGCGGGATAAAGCCCGAAAAAGAGGCCGATCGAGATCGAGACGCCGAGGCCGAGGAAGATGCTCCAGAGGGGCGTGGCCGTCGCGAGAGGCGAGACGTTCCGGACGACGATCGCTGTCAGGAGGCCGAGGACGACGCCGATGGCGCCCCCGAGCGCCGTGAGCGTCATCGCCTCCGTCAGGAACTGGAGCGAGATGTCCCGCCGGAGGGCGCCGAGCGCCTTCCGAAGGCCGATCTCCTTCGTCCGTTCCGTGACCGAGACGAGCATGATGTTCATGACTCCGACCCCGCCCACGACGAGCGCGATCGCCGCGATGAGAACCATGACGCCCGAGATCGCGTCGGTCACGGCGGTCATCTGCTGGATCATCTTCTCGGCCGTGAAGATGGCGAAGTCGTTCGGCTTGTCGAACGGCACCTTCCGGCGGGCGCGGAGGATCGTGGTTCCCTCCTCGATGGCCTGGTTCACGAGCTCCGGCGCGCGCGGGATCGTCGCGATGTGAAGGGTGTCGCCCCGGGAGTTCTTGAACTGGGGGAAGTACTTGTCGAACGTCGTGATCGGGATCATGACGATGTTGTCGGGCTGGCCGCCGAAGGCGCCGGACCCCTTCTTCCCGAAGACGCCGATCACCTCCATCCGCTTTCCGCTCACCGTGATGTACTGCCCGATCGGGTCCTTCCCCGGAAAGAGGGCGTCGCGCACGTCGGTCCCGATGAGCGCGACGTCGCGGGCGTGGAGGACGTCGATCTCGGAAAGGTTCAGCCCGTCGCCGATCGTCCAGTTGTTGCAGACCGCGTAGTTCTGCGTCACGCCGCCGACGAAGGGGCTGTTCGCCTCGTTCCCGTTTCCCTTCACGGTGGGGTTTCCCCAGTAGTAGCGCTCCGGGGAGACGGCGAGAATCGATGGGGCGAGACGCGCGATCGCCTCGGCGTCTTCGATCGTCAGGTCTTTCCGGTTCCGCTCCTCTTCCGGACGCGGTCCGCCGCCGAAGCGCGGTTCGTACTTCTGAAACTGGACGAGCATCGTCCCCCAGCTCGTGAAGGCCTCCTCGGCGTTCCGGTTGAAGCCGGTGACGAGGGCGACCATCGCGATGACCGTCCAGACGCCGATGACGATGCCGACGATCGTCAGCCCCGCCCGGAGCTTGTGGGCGCGGAGCGCCGTGAGGGCGAACCGCAGGTTCTCCACCAGCATCCGCCGGAGCGCGTCGAGAATTCCGGCGCTACTCATGGCGCAAGGCTTCTATGGGAGGGAGCTGCGACGCCTTCACGGCGGGGAAGACCCCCGCGATGAGGCCGGTGATCGTGGCGAGGACGAGGCCGGAGGTGACGAGTCCGGGCGTCACGCGGGCCGGCAGCGGCGAGAAGGCGTCGACGCAGAGGGCGATCGTCCAGCCGAAGAAGACGCCGAGCGCGCCCCCGCCGAAGGCGAGGAGGATCGCCTCGAGGAGAAACTGCCGAAGGATGTCGGTCTTTCGGGCCCCGACGGCGAGGCGCAGGCCGATCTCCTTCGTCCGCTCCACGACGGAGACGAGCATGATGTTCGCGATGACGATCGCCCCGACGACGAGCGAGATCCCGCTGATGAAGACCAGGAGCGAGAAGGCCCCCGCGGAGATCGTCCGCCAGACCGCCATGATGGCGTCCGAGGTGACGAAGGCGACGGGGTCGGGCTCGCCCGGCTTCAGCTTCCGGATCGCCCGGAAGATCACCCGCATCTCGTCCATCGAGGCCGGGACCCCCGGCACGCCTCCCCGGGCCCGGACGTAGATGGCGACGTTCCGGTTCCCGCCCCATGCCTTGCAGAGCGCCTCGCGCGGGATGTAGACGACGTTGTCCTGGCTCTGCCCGAGGACCGACCCCTGCTTGACGAGAAGCCCGATCACGCGGAAGGGGATCCCGCCGATCAGGATCGTCTTTTCGATCGGGTCGAGGCGGGGAAAGAGCTGCTCCTTCACCTCCGAGCCGATGACGGCGACGTACGCGCGCCGGTCGTACTCGTTCTCCGTGAAGAAGCGCCCTTCCTCGAGGTCGAGGTTCCTGAGATCGGCGACGTTCGGCGTCACGCCGCTGATCGAGACGTCGGCGAGCCGCTTGCCCTCCCGCTTGACCGGGAGATTGATGCCGGAGAGCAGCCCGACCGCCTCAGCCGTTCTCGAGAGCCGGCCGACCTCCTCGGCCTCGCGCTTTTCGATCCGCTTCCTCTTGAGCGCCTGGAGAAACTGTTCGCGAGACGTGATGATCCCGAAGCGCGTCACCGCGTAGACGTCCGGCGCGACGGTGAAGAGCTTCGTCGCGACGTAGTTGTTCATTCCGGAGATGACGGCCACGACGGCGATGACCGTCATGACGCCGATGATGACGCCGAGAAGGGTCAGGAACGACCGGAGCTTGTGCGCCGCGACGGCCCGCCATGCAACCCGGAGAAGCTCGCCGACCAGCACGGGATCCCTACGACTTGCCCGCCTCGGGCGCGGGGACGGCGTTGTCGACCTTCACCCGGTCGCCGATCCGGAGCGACCGGAGGGCCTTGAAGGGCCCCGTGACGACCTCGTCTCCCTCGGCGAGCCCCTCGACCACCTCGACCTTCAGCTCGGCCGTGATCCCGGTCTTGATCTTCCGGAATTCGATGGTCCCGTCCTTCTTCACGACGAAGACCCCTTCGACCTCCTTCTTCTTCCGGTCGACGAGTGGGTCGGACTTCTCGTCCTTCGCGACCGGCGTCGGCGTCGGGGTCTTCCCCTTCTCGGGGCGCCGGAGCGTCGCCTCGTCCGCCATGATGAGCGCGGGAATCGGGATGGCGAGGGCACCGGGGCGCCGATCGGTCTCGATCAGCCCCGAGACGGAGAAGCCGGGGCGGATGTTCTTCGGCGGCTCGAGGACCTGGACCTTCACCTTGAAGTTCACGGCCGAGGAGTCGGTCCCGAGGGCCGACTTCGTGATGGGGCTCCCGCCGATCTCCGTCACCTTCCCGTCGTACTTCTTCTCGGGGTAGGCGTCGAAGGAGAGCTTCGCCTTTTGTCCGAGCTTGACGTGGGGAATGTCGGTCTCGTCCACTTCCATCTCGGCGTCGACCACCGACATGTCGGAGATGGTCAGAAGGACGGTCCCCGGATTGTTCATCGTCCCGATGATGGCGTTCTCCCCCTGCTCGACGGGGCGCGCTGTGACGACGCCGTCGATCGGGGCCACGAGCGTCGTCTTCTGGAGCGAGTCCTTGTTCGCGAGGAGGGTCTGCCGGGCCTGCTCGATCCGGCGATCGTCCGCCTTCTCGTTGGCGACCGCCGAGTCGAGCGTCAGCCGGGCCTTCTGGAGGTTCTGCTCGGATTCGATCTTCGCCTCGAAGTTCTTCTCCTCGCGCTCCCAGTCGCGTTCGGCCTGCTCGCGCGTGAACCGGTCCGATTCGCGCTGGGCAAAAAGGGCGTCGAGGGCGGCCTGCTGTGCCTTCGCGTTGGCGTCGTACTGGGCCTTGTCGATCTGGATGAGAAGGTCGCCTTTCTTGACGATGTCCCCCTCCCGGACGGCCAGCGTGACGATCTGCCCCATGACCTGGGAGGAGATGTCCACCTTGACGCGGGCCTGGATCCGGCCGTTGCAGGAGACGGTCGAGACCAGTTCTTCCTTGGCGGCCTTCGCCGTCGTCACCTTCACGACGTTCTTGTCGCGGGCCTTGATGGACGCGACGACGACGACCCCGAGGATGGCGACGACGCCGATCCCGATCGCCCATTTCACCGTTCGGCTCATGCTTCTTCACTCCGGGACGGCGAGACCTTTCCGGGCCCCGGCCTGTCTTTCTTACGGCTAAACGCTTTTCCGGGTTTCACTTCGAAGGGGGTATCCATGGCGGAGGAGGAGGGATTCGAACCCCCGGAACCTCGCGGTTCAACGGTTTTCAAGACCGCCGCCTTAAGCCACTCGGCCACTCCTCCGACCTGTCATTACAGCACGCCGATCTGGGGGGTCCGGGGGGAAGGACAGGGGTGGGGCCCCATCGTTCACAGCCAAGCTCCCCAGCGAATGGCGGACAGGGGGGGATTCGAACCCCCGGTAAGGCTTTAAGACCCTACAACGGTTTAGCAAACCGCCGCCTTAAGCCACTCGGCCACCTGTCCGCGACGGG
The DNA here is from genome assembly GCA_963779415.1 of uncultured Acidobacteriota bacterium. GTDB lineage: Bacteria > Acidobacteriota > Thermoanaerobaculia > UBA5066 > UBA5066 > DAOMFB01. The sequence continues at coordinate 228,088 of CAVZYA010000002.1, forward strand.
GGGCGGAAGTCTAGCAGGAGGCCGCCCGGTCCGGCGTCACCCCTCGCGAGGCGTCTCGGGCCCTTTCGCGGGGGGGGCGAACCACCTCTCGCGCGGGACGACGGCCGGCTGCGCCGGATCGGAGTAGTAGTGTGGCGACATGATCTGGACGCCGACCTCGTTGAAGGCGTCCTGGACATTCGCGTGAAGCTCCGAGAGGACCGTCAGGCGGGCGGCCGTCTCGTCCGTGTGCGCGTAGAGGTGGTACTCGACGTAGAAATCGGAGAGGGCGCGCTGGATGACGAAGGGCTTCGGCTCTCTCCGGAGGCCCGGCGTCCGCTCCGCGGCCAGAAGAAGAAGCGCTTCCACCTGCCGCCACGGCTCGCCGTACCCGATCGTGACGACCACGTCCACGAGGTGGCCTCGTCCTTCCAGGTGGCGGGAGAAGTTCAGGGTCGTCGTCCCGACGATGAAGCTGTTCGGCAGGATCTTCTCCTCGCCGAAGCCGGTCCGGAGGCGCGTGGCGAGCATCCCGACTCCCGTGACGAGCCCTTCGTGCTCCCCGATCCGGACCCATTCGCCGACGCGGAGCGTCCTCGAGTAGAGGAGCATCAGCCCCGAAGCCGCCTGTCCCACGAGGCTCGTCGAGCCGAGGGAGATCATCAGGCCGGCCAGGACGCTGATCCCCTTGAACGCCTCGCTCCCGCTCCCCGGAAGGTACGGGTAGGCCATGACGACGGCGAAGAGCCAGAGAATCGTCACAGCGATCCGGCGGGTCGGGGCGGCGAGGTCCGGCGCGAGCCACGTCACCGTCGCCTCGCCGCTCTCGATTCGCCGGAAGATCCCCTCCACGAGACGGACGGCGAGCCGCGTCAGCAGGAAGATCAGGACGACGACGAGAAGCCCCGGGATCATGCCGAGGAGAGCCCCTCCCACCGTCTCGACGGCCCCGAGGAGGAGGCCGGAGAAGCGCTCCCCGAGCGGGCGGGTGAATGGAAAGCGGGTCAGGACGAAATCGAGCCACGCGAGGATGAAGGCGGCGCCGAGGACGAAGACGGCCGCCCGGACGAGCCCCAGCACGATTCCCGAAAGGTGTTCCTTCGGGACGGCGCCGGCCCCCTTCGCCCTGTGCCTTTCGAGCCGACGCTGAAGAGCCGCGTCGAGTAACCGCTCGATCCGGCGCCGGACCGACGTGAGACCGAGAAGGATCGCGGCGACGAGGGCGGTTGCCGCGAGGGCAAGGCCCGCCGAGAAGAGAATCCGCCGGAGATCCCGCCCCTCCCGGCTCTCGGCAGCCACGGTCCTGAGGACCGCGACGGCCCGCGAGACCGCGACGTCGAGCGGCTCGCCGTCGAGGGCGTTCGCGTCTCCGGGCGCGAGGACGAAGAGAGTGCGGCCGTCCATCTCGATCAGCCGCCCTTCGGGGTTCTCCCGGACCGTGACCTCGCCCGGGCCCTCGGCCTCGAGGAGGTGCCGGATCCTTTCGGCGGCCGCGGCGGCCCGCTCCGTCGGCGGATAGCCCAGAACCCGCGCCCGGAGAACCGCGATCTCCCGCCCCCGGACGACGAGGGGAGCGGGCGCTTCCGCCGGGGCTGTTGCTGTCGTCGCCGGTGTCGCCGCCGTTGCCGGCGCCTGCGCCGTCGCGCCTCCGGCGAGAAAGAGAGCGAGGAGGGGGATCGCCTTCCGGATCCGGATGATCCCGCCCTTTCCTCTCCTCACGGTTTCCGGATCTCCTCGAGACCGCCGCAGTAAGGCCGGAGCGCCTTCGGAACGGCGACGGAGCCGTCGGAGCGCTGGTAGTTCTCGAGAACCGCGATGAGGGTCCGGCCGACGGCGAGGCCGGAGCCGTTCAGCGTGTGGACCAGCTCGTTCCGCGCCTTTCCGTCCCGCTCCACTTTCGTCCGGATCGCGGCGCGCCGGGCCTGAAAGTCGCCGAAGTTCGAGCAGGAGGAGATCTCGCGATAGAGCCCCTGCCCCGCGAACCAGGCCTCGAGGTCGTACGTCTTTTTCGAAGCGAAGCCCATGTCGCCGCGGCAGAGGAGGACGCGCCGGTAGGGAAGCTCCAGCCTCTCGAGGACGTTCTCGGCGTCGCGCGTCAGCTTTTCGTGCGCCTCCCCGGACTGCTCGGGAAGGGTGAACTTCACCAGCTCGACCTTGTCGAACTGGTGCTGCCGGATCATCCCGCGCGTGTCCTTCCCCGCCGCCCCGGCCTCGGCGCGGAAGCACGGGGTGTACGCGCAGTACGAGAGGGGGAGCGACGCGGCGGGGAGGATCTCGTCGCGGTGGAGGTTCGTGACCGGGACCTCGGCCGTCGGGGCGAGGAACCAGTCGGTCCCCTCGAGACGGAAGAGATCCTCCTCGAACTTCGGAAGCTGGCCGGTTCCCGTCAGGGAGGCGGAGTTCACGATGAACGGAGGAAGGAGCTCGGTGTAGCCGTGCTCGCGGGTGTGGAGGTCGAGCATGAACTGGATGAGGGCGCGGTTGAGGAGCGAAGCGGCCCCCCTGAGAACGGTGAACCGTGCGCCGGTGATCTTCGCCGCCCGCTCGAAGTCGAGGATGCCGAGCGCGGGACCGAGGTCCCAGTGCGCCTTCGCCTCGAAGTCGAATGCAGGGGGGGTCCCCCACGTCTTCGCGACGACGTTGCCCGTCTCGTCAGCTCCGTCCGGGACGCTCTCTTCGGGAACGTTCGGAAGACGCATCTCGAGCGGCAGGAACTCGGCGTCGATCGCCTTCAGCCGCCCCTCGAGATCGGCGATCTGCTGATTGAGGTCCCTCGAGAGCCGAACCTCCGCCGCCGCGTCCTCCCCGGCCCTCTTCTTCTTCGACACCTGCTCCGAGATCCGGTTCTTCTCCGCCCGCGCCTTCTCGAGCGTCGTCAGGCGCGTCCGGCGTTCCGTGTCGAGCTCCCCCCACGCCGCGAGCGCGCCGGCGTCGTAGCCTCTCCCTCTCAGGAGTTCCGGCATCCCGGCGAAGTGGCTCCTGAGAAAGTCGCGCGAGAGCATGGCGCGGGCATTCTCGTCGCGGGCGGGCGGGGATTCAAGCAGCCGATAATCCCGCCGTGCCGCTCCCCGTCTCGGCCGTCGTCGTGAACCTCGACGGCGGCGATCTCCTCTTCGCGTCCCTCGACGCCCTTGCCGCCGGAGACGCCTGGGAGCTCCTCGTCGTCGACAACGGCTCCTCCGCCGAAGAGCTGGACCGCCTCGAAAAGCGCGGCGGGCTTCGGCTGATCCGGCTTTCGGAAAACCGCGGCTTCGCGGCACCGGCCAATTTCGGGGTACGCGAGGCAGCCGGGCGGTACGTCGCCCTCGTCAACAACGACTGCGTCGTGGAGCCGGGCTACCTCGCCGCCTGCGCGGCAGCCCTGGATGCCGATCCGTCGCTCGCCGCCGTCCAGGGGGTCGTTCTCGACGGTGGCGGCCGAAGCGTGGACGGCTGGGGACTGGGGTGGAATGCGCGGGCCGAGGCGGTCCAGATAGGGCGTGGTCAGATTCCTCCGCCGCCGGAGAGCGCCCCGTTTTCGATTCCGGGCGTCTCGGCCACGGCCGCCCTCTACCGACGGGAGACGTTCCTCTCGACAGGGGGATTCGCCGAGTCGTTCTTCGCCTGGTATGAGGACGCGGATCTCGACCTTCGCCTCCGACGCCAGGGAGCACGCTTCGCCTCCGTCCCCGCCGCGCACGCCCGCCACGTCGGAACGGCCACGGGAAACCGCGATCCCGGGGCGCGCTGGCGCCATCTCTTCACGAACCGGATCCGGACCCTTCGGAGGAACTTCGCTCCTTCCGCCCTTCCCGCTCTCCGCTCGCTCGGGCCGGCCGCCGGCGTCACTCTCGGCCCCGCCGCGGCCGATCTCGGCTGGCCCGGAGCCTTTCGCGCCGCCATGGCGGCCTCGGCCGTCGCCCGTCGGTTCGCCGACGAGGATCGCGCCGTCCTCGAGGCTCTCCCGCCCCTCGCGGAGCTTCCCGCGTGAGCGTGTCGCGCGTCGCGGCCGTCATCGTCGCGTGGAACTCGGCCTCGCACGTGGCCGCCGCCATAAAGTCGGTTCCAGGAGGCGTTCCCGTCGTCGTCGTCGACAACGCGTCGGCAGACGGCTCGGCGGAGGCGGCCCGGCAGGCGGGGGCGCGCGTCGTCGAGTCGGGCGCGAACCTCGGCTTCGGCCCCGCCTGCAACCTCGGCGCGGAGCTCTCCGCCCCTTCGGAGACGATTCTCTTCCTGAATCCGGACGCGGCGCTCCTCGACGGGGCCGGCGCTCTCGCGGAACTCCTCGCCGCTCTCGATTCCGATCCCGTCCTCGCGGCGGTCGCGCCGGCGCTCTCCGGCGACGGGCAGGAGACTTTTCACCTCCGGAAGCTCCCGACGCTCGGCTCGCTCGCGCGGGAGTTGCTTCTCGTCAACAAGCTCTTTCCGAAGAACCCCGGCTTTCTCGACGAGCGGTATCTCGGCCGGCCGCGCGATGTGCCGTTCGACGTCGAGCAGCCGGCGGGCGCGGCCCTCCTCGTCCGCCGCGACGTCTTCGATTCGCTTCGCGGTTTCGACCCGGCCTTCTCGCCGGCATGGTTCGAGGACGTCGACCTCTGCGCCCGGATCTGGAAATCGGGGCGCCGGATCCGGTACGTTCCCTCCGCCGGCGCGACGCACGTCGGCGGCACGACGATGAACGCGCTCGCCTATCGCGATTTCCTCCCGCTCTACGACCGGAACCTCCTCCGGTATCTCCGAAAGCATTCGGGGATCGCGACCCGGCTCTCCGCCCGCGCGCTCCTCCTCGCCGGGACGCTTCTCCGGCTCGTCCTCCTCCCGTTCGTCCGGGGGGACCACGCAAGGCGCGATGCGGCCGCGGCGTACGTCCGCGTCCTCACGGGTCTCCTCGGCTTCGGGTGGAGATCGGCTCTTCTTCCGTCGCGGACGGGGGCGTGATGCCGAAGGTCGTCGTTTCCCTCGTGACGCACAACGAGTCGCGCGACGTGGAGCGGCTCCTCCCGTCCGTCTTCGCCCAGACGTTCCGCGATCTCCGGGTCGTCGCCGTCGACAACGCCTCCGAGGACGGGACACGCGCCGCGCTCGCCGCGTTCGAGAAGGTAACGCCCGTCCCGATGACGGTGATCCCCTCGCGCGAGAACCTCGGATACACGGGGGGACACAACCTCGGGATCTCGAAGGCGCTCGAGGCGGGTGCCGACTGGGTTCTCGTCCTGAACGCGGACGTCGTTCTCGACCCGGCGTTTCTCGAGCGGCTTCTTTCGGAGGCCGACTCCCCGGCCCGCCGCGATTTCGGCGCCTTCACCGGAAAGGTCCTCCGGGCCGAAGGGGCCGGGCTTTCCCCGACCCGCGTTCTCGACTCGGTCGGGATCCGGATGACGCGAAGCGGCCGGCACTTCGACGTGGCCGCGGGCCTTCCCGACGACGGGCGCTACGACCGGCCAGCCGAGATCTTCGGCGTTTCCGGCTGCATCGCCCTCTTCCGGACGGCGGCGCTCGCCGACGCGAAGATCTCCACCGGCTTCTTCGACGACGACTTCTTCGTCTACCGCGAGGACGTGGATCTCGCGTGGCGCCTCCGGGGGCGCGGCTGGCGTGCTCTCTGCGTCCCCTCGGCTGTCGCCTGGCACCGCCGCCGGAACCTCCCCGAACGGCGGCTGGTCATGTCCCCGGTCGCGAACATGCACTCGGTCAAGAACCGCTTTCTCCTCCGCGTCAACAACGCCGGGGCCGGGCACCTTCGCTCCACGTTCCCCCGGACGTTTCTTCGCGATCTCGTCGTCGTCGGCGGCTGCCTGACCGTCGAGCGGACGTCTCTCCCCGCCCTGAGGTGGCTGGCGGAGAACCGGGCCCGGCTCCTGTCCAAGAGGGAGGAGATCCAGAAGGGGCGCCGCGTTTCCGACCGGGACCTCCTCCGCTGGTTCGGAGAGGACCCGGATGGGGCGAGGATCTTGTCGTGAAGCTGGCGATCATCGGGACGCGGGGAATCCCGGCGGCCTACGGCGGGTTCGAGACGCTGGCCGAGGAGCTTTCGACCCGCCTCGCGGAGCGGGGGCACGAGGTGACGGTTTACGCGCGCCCCGCATCCGTCGGGGCGAGAGTGCCGACGCACCGCGGTGTTCGCGTCGTCCATCTCCCGACGATCCGTCACAAGTACTTCGACACGGTCGTCCACGGCGTTCTCTCCGCCCTTCACGCGTCCGGAGGCGGTTACGACGCGGTCCTCGTCTGCAACGCGGTGAACGCGCTCGCCGCGCGCCTCCCGCGCCTCCTGGGGGCATCGACGCGTGTCGTCCTGAACGTGGATGGCCTCGAGCGGAACCGGCGGAAATGGAACGCCGCCGGCCGGCTCGTCTACGCCCTCTCGGAGCGCCTCTCGTGCGTCCTTCCCGACGCCACCGTCACGGACGCGCGCGTCATCGAGGAGTACTACCTCGCGCGGTACGGCGCGGCGACGACCTTCATCCCGTACGGGGCCGATCTCCCCCGCCCCTCGGGGACCGCGACGCTCGAGCGGCTCGGCCTCGTTCCCGGGCGCTATCTCCTCTACGTCTCCCGGTTCGAGCCCGAGAACAACCCGGACGCCGTCGTCCGGGGTTTTTCGCGTTTCACCGGGGAGCTGAAGCTCGCGCTCGTCGGCTCCGCGCCCTACGCCGCGGGCTTCATCGAGTCGGTCCGCGCGGAGGCGGCCCGGGACGGACGCGTCGTCGTTCCGGGGCCCGTCTACGGAGAGGGATACCGCGAGCTTCTGGCGAACGCGGCAGCCTATCTCCACGCGACGGAGATCGGCGGGACGCATCCCGCCCTCCTCGAGGCGATGGGCTTCGGCCGCCCCCTCCTCGTCCACGACACCCCGGAAAACCGCGAGGTCGCCGGCGACACGGCGATCTACTGGGACGCGCGCCGCCCGGAGACGCTCGCGGAAGGGCTCGCCACGCTTCTCTCCGACCCCGACGGGTTGCGCCGGCGGGGCGAGGCCGCACGGGCGAGGGCTTCGGCCCTCTACCGCTGGTCCGACGTTACCGACGCCTACGAACGACTCCTTTCGGGGTCATGACGCCCCCTCCGGCGGGGCATCCCCTTTGCTAGGATGACCGACCGGGCCCCGGACGCCCCGAATCGCCGATGCTGAAACAGCAGGCGCGCGCCATCGCCGCACTCTCGTATGCCACGGACCTCGGCGTCACCCTCGCCGCGATCCCGGTGGCGTGGTGGCTTCGAAGCGACGTCTTCCCGAAGCTCTTTCCGCGCCTCTATCCGACCGGCCTTCTGGACCTCTCCCTCTATCTCGTCCTCGCGGGACCGGTCGTCGTCCTCTGGTCTGCCCTTCTCTTTCTCTCCAGCGCCTACCGGAGCCGGCGGACGCTCGGCCTCAAGGACGAGGTCTCGATGGTCGCGCGAGTCTCGTTCCTGGGGACCCTCTCCCTGACGCTCGTCATCTACGCGGCGCGCTGGGCCTTCCTCTCGCGCTCGTTCCTCTTCGTCTTCTTCTTCGTCAACCTCTTCTTCCTCGTCACGGCGCGCGTCACGATCCGCCTTTTCGCAAGGCGGGTCCGGAAGCTCGGCTTCAATTTCCGGACGGTCGTCCTCGTGGGGGACACGCCGAGCGCCCGGACGATGGCGCGCCTCATCCACGAGCACCCGTGGTGGGGCTTCCGGCTCCTCGGCCTGATCCGCGAACGCCCTGCAGCCGGCGGCAAAGGGACGACGGCGAACGGCCTCCCCGTCCTCGGGACGCTCGCCGAGTTCGAGACGATCCTGAAGTCGGTCCAGGTGGACGAGGTCCTCCTCGCCGTCGACCGCGGGGACCTGCCGAAGCTCGAGGACATCTTCCTCCTCTGCGAAGAGATGGGGATCCGGACGCGGCTCGTCCTCGACTTCTTCCCGCACGTCCTCGCGCGGGTCGAGCTGGACGAGTTCCAGGGGAAACCGCTCCTGACCTTCTCGACGACCCCGGACGACCCGACGGCGCTCTTCCTGAAGCGCGCCGCCGACGTCTTTCTCTCCGTCGTCCTTCTCGCCGCGTCGGCCATTCCTCTGGCCGCCGCGGCGCTTCTCATCAAGCTCACGTCGCGCGGCCCCGTCCTCTTCCGCCAGACCCGCTGCGGCCTCAACGGGCGCCCCTTCACCCTTCTCAAGCTCCGGACGATGGTCGAAGGAGCCGAGGAGCGGATCGACGAGGTCGCCCACCTGAACGAGCACGAAGGGCCGGTCTTCAAGGCGGCCAACGACCCGCGCCTCACCCCCGTCGGACGCCTCATCCGGCGCTTCTCCTTCGACGAGTTCCCGCAGCTCCTGAACGTCCTCCGAGGCGAGATGTCGCTCGTCGGGCCCGCGCCCCCCCCTCCCGCACGAGGTGGCGCGCTACGAGCGGTGGCAGCGCCGCCGGCTCTCCATGAAGCCGGGCGTCACCGGCCTCTGGCAGGTGTCGGGGCGCAGCGACATCCGGAACTTCGAGGAGTGGATCAACCTCGACCTCTCCTACATCGACAACTGGAGCCTCTCCCTCGACGCCAAGATCCTCCTCCGCACGATTCCCACGGTCCTCTCCGGCCGCGGGGCGCGGTAGGGCAAATTCTCCCGATCGCAACTTGTCAGCTGACGCGAGTTGCCCCGCCGTCATGAACCCCGTCAACCTCAAGGAGAAGTTCGCGCTCTTCTCGACGCACTGGGACCCGAAGATCGTGGGGGAGCTGAACGGGCAGCAGGTCAAGCTGGTCAAGTTCCAGGGCCCGTTCGTCTGGCATCGGCACGAGAACGAGGACGAGTTGTTTCTCGTGATCGAGGGTGAGTTCGTCATGGAGTTCCGGGATCGGACCGTCCCCGTCCGCGAAGGGGAGTTCCTGATCGTCCCCCGGGGCACGGAGCATCGGCCCATCGCCGAACGCGAAGTGCACGTTCTTCTCTTCGAGCCCACCTCCACCGTGAACACCGGAAACGCGGGGGGCCCGCGGACCGTGGCTCACCCCGAGAAGCTCTGACGCCGTCCCCGACACCGACCCTCTTGCGCCGGCCACTGTTCGCGATATCGTCATGGGGCTACGGACTGCATCGGGGGAAGACGGGGGGAACCGGAACATGTCCGAATCCGAGAATGCGGCTCTCGCGCGTCGTTTCATCGACGAAATCTGGAACCGCGGACGCTCGGAGGCGGTTCGCGAGCTGGTCCACCCGCAGGCGGTCGGGCACCTCGAGGGATTCGAGGTGCGCGGCCCCGAGGGGGTCCTTCCCGCCTGGGCCACGCTGCTCGGCGCGTTTCCCGACCTGAAGATCATCATCCAGGACCTCGTGGCGCAGGGAGACAACGTCGTCGTCCGGTGGACGGCATCCGGCACGCACAAGGGGCCGCACCTCGGCTTTCCTCCCACCATGAAGCTGGTCGGGTTCCGTGGCATCACCTGGCTCCGCTTTTCGGAGGGCCGGATCATCGAAAGCTGGGATTCGTGGAACCAGGGACGGCTCTTCAACGAACTTCAGGCCCCGCGAAAGGGGTGAGCCCCCTCATCGCGCCCGCCTTTCGGGCATGGGCCGAGGCGTGGGGAGATTCCGGATTCCGGATCCGTCTGGTCGCGACGATTGCGGGGCTCGTCGCCGTCCTTTCGGTCCTGACCCGCTTTCTCGATCGGGTGGAGGGACGGCCGGGGGTGGTCCTCCCCGACCCGGTTCTCGCGCTCGTTCCCGCACGTGACCTGACGTGGTTGATCTTCGGGCTGATCTACGCCGGCCTTCTCTACGGCGTGGCGAGGCTCTCCAGGGAGCCTCTCCTCCTCGTCGCGACCCTGCAGGCCTACGTCGTGATGGTGCTGCTCCGAATGGCCGCCATGTGGGTGACGCCGCTCGAGGCCCCGCCCGGAATGATCCCGCTAGAGGACCCGCTGGTGCGGCTCTTCGGACAGGGAAGGCTCCTGACGAAGGACCTCTTCTTCTCCGGCCACACGTCCACGCTCTTCCTGCTGTCGCTCGCGGTTCCGGGCCGGCGCTCGAAGGCCTTCTTCCTCTTCTGTACCGCGGCCGTGGCGGGATGCGTCCTCTGGCAGCACGTTCACTACACGGTGGACGTCCTGGCGGCACCGCTCTTCGCGTACGCGAGCTACCGGCTCGTCGTCATCCTCCAGCCGGGCGCGTCTCCATTAGGACCCGCCGGATCTGGCCGAGGTGCTTTCCCTCGTGCCCCGCGATGAACCGGAACCAGTCGAGGCCGTGGAACCGGCCGAGGACGAAATGCGGAAGGAGAATCTTCCGGAACTCCTCCTCGCCGACCCTGTCGGCGAACGCGAGGAGAGCCGCGCGTGACTCCTTCAGCTTCGCGAGGACCTCCCGTGGGTTCACCTCGGCGCGGGGGCGCGGTCGAACCGGCTTCGGGGCCCGAAAGCGGATCCGCGAGAAGACGAGACTCATCGGGAGCCGGTACCACCAGGCCTGGCGCGGGATCTTCAGCGGCTCGCCCCGTTTCTGTGCCTCGAGGCCGCGGACGAGCCCCCCCTCGGCCCTCCGAAGGTGGTCGAGCACCTCGGCCGCGGACCAGCCGCCATCCGCGGGAGGAGCGAGAAGCTCGTCGTCGCTTCTTCCCTCGACGGCACGGTAGATCTCTTCTCGGACGGCGTTCATACGGGTACGGGCTTCCGTAAGGTCGTTCCCGCTCATAATCGCGATCATCTCAAAGCCCGAGGAGGATTCCTGATGAGACGCTTCTCCCCTCCCTTTCTTTCTCTTCTCCTCGCCGCATCCCTCCCCCTCGCCGCCCAGCCGCTCGTCGTGAAGTGCGGAAAGCTCCTCGATCCCAGCGACGAAGAGCGTGAAGACGAACGTCGCCGTCGCGATCGACGGGCGGGGGGTCGTCGCGGCCGCGCCGGCGGGGGCGAAGGTCGTCGACCTCTCGGCCTACACCTGCCTCCCCGGTCTCATCGACGCGCACGAGCACCTCCTCCTCCAGGGAGACGCGACCTCGGCGGAATACGACGAGCAGGTCCTGAAGGAATCGATGCCTTACCGCGCCCTCCGCGGGGCCGCCGCCGGACGGATCGCCCTCGAGCACGGCTTCACGACGGTGCGGGACCTCGGGACGGAGGGGGCCGGATTCGCGGACGTCGACCTGAAGAAGGCCTTCGCTCTCGGAATCCTCCTCGGGCCGCGGGTCTTCACGGCCGGCCCGGCGATGGGTACGACGGGAAGCTACCCGCTTCTCGGCTTCTCGTGGGAGCGGAAGATGCCGGACGGAGTCCTGAAATGCGACGGCGCCGACGACTGCCGGAAGGCCGTCCGGTACCAGGTCCAGTATGGCGTCGACTGGATCAAGCTCTACGCGGACCGGTCGTACTACCGGACGCCGGACGGCGGCTGGGCCTCGATCGCGAACTTCACCCCCGAGGAGATCCACGCCATCGTCGACGAGGCGCACCGGCTCCGGAAAAAAGTGGCCGCCCACTCGATGACGCCGACGGGCCACCACTCCGCCCTCGCGGCGGGGGTCGACTCGATCGAGCATGGCGACGTTCTCGACGACGAAACCGTGAAGACCATGGCGGCCCGGCACGTTCCCTACTGTCCGACGATCACCGCGCTCGACTTCGTCCGGGGGCCGCGCTCGAAGACGAACCCCGTCTGGGACCAGCTCTGGGCGGCCTCGGAGAGTTCGTTCCGGCGGGCCTATGCGGCCGGTGTCCCGATCGCCTTCGGGACCGACGCGGGGGGGTTCGACTGGGACAAGCGGAACGAGGCAGAGGAGTTCTCGTTCATGGTCGCATGGGGGATGTCGCCTTGGGACGCGATCCGGTCGGCGACGACCGTCGCGGCAGAGCTGCTCGGGCCGTCGCCGGACGGGAAGCTCGGCTGCCTCGATCCGGGCTGCGCGGCCGACCTCGTCGCCGTCGCGGGCGACCCGCTCGCGAACGTGAAGGTCCTGGAGGACGTGAAGGCCGTCGTCGCCGCCGGGAAGGTCGTCAAGTCCCCGCGCTGAGGCGACGTCAGAAGGCGGAGTCGTTCGGGACGCCCGGCACCGGCATCGGCTCGGCCGGCGGAATCGGGCGGGAGAGCCTCGGGACGGGGGGAGCGGCCTCGGACGGCGCGCTCTTCAGGATGACGTCGTCATAGAGGCCGAGCCCGCGGATCTGAACGCCCGCCCACCCCTCGCTGAAGGCGCCATCGTGAACGAAGAGCGTCTCGACGCCGTTCACGGAGACGGAGATCCGGTCGCCCACCCCCGCGAGGGTCAGCCTCACCGGCCAGACCTTCGGTGAGAGGCCCGTCCGGGCGACGAGGCGGAGGCCGATCGACGGTGCGTCGAGCTCCACGTCGCCGTTGGCCCGGAGAACGGCCCGGTAGCCGCTCGTCTCGCCGCCGTCCGTCATCGCCGTCGTGCGCCCCAGGACACCGACGAAGCCCTGCGAATTCCCCCCGTCGTCCTCGAGCCTCACGAGGCTGCTGATCTCGAAGTCCGTCACCCGCGCGTCGCTGATCTTGGCGACGAAGCCGGGAACGGTGTTTCCGAGGCGTCCGTTCACGAGTGTTTCGCCGCCACCGGGGAAGGCCCATCGATAGAAAGCGGCGCTCCAGGTGCCGGAGAAATGATCCAGAAAGAGCGGCGGATGCGGCTCGGTCTCCTCGAGATTCTGCGAGAGGAGCCTCGCTCCCGGCTTCCACGCGAGGTTCGCCCGGAGGAGGCCGGAGTCTCCCGCCGGAACGCAGGTGGCGCAGTCGACGAGCTCGTAGAAAAAAAGGCCCGTCACGCGCGCCTCCGACCCGAAGATCTCGAATGTCTGCAGGACGTCGTATCCGTTCCCCGAATCGCCCCCTCCGGCGCCCGGACGGAGCCGCTCCACGAGCCCGAGAGATCCGGGGCCGCGACCCGCGCCGACGGATCCACCTCGCGGATCACCGTTGCCGCCGGGACGAGAAGCGCGTCGACGTACGTGAGCCCGTCGCCGTGCCAGAAGTCCGGCTCGTCGGGCTCGTTCCAGATGCCGTAGACCGCGATCGCTCCGCGATAGCGGGCCGCGACGGCGCGGACGAAACGGGGAAAGAGCCCGTCCCGCGGAACGCAGGCACCCGCGCCGACCGGGTCGCCGTCACGGCAGGCCCACGCCGGCGTGCTCGTCAGGTTCGCGTAGATCCGGAGGCCCCTCGACACCGAGGCCTGGACCTGCCGGTCGACGTCGTCCCAGAAATACCGGCCGTCCGACGTCTCGACCGCGCTCCAGAAGAGGTCCATCCGGACCCAGTTGAGATGCATGAGCGGCACGGCGTCGAGCTCGGCTCCGATTGCCGAGTGGACGTTCACCCCCCGGGCGGGGATGTCGACGCGTCCCTGGGCGCCCGCGGGAAGCGCGGCCCCGAGCACGAAAGAGAGGAACAGCAATCGGGCGCGGTGCATCAAAAGAAGAGAACCCCCCGCCGCAGTGCCGGAAGGGGGCTCGAACGTACCCGACCTTGCGTTACTTCTTCGCCTTTTTCGCCTTCTTCGCGGCCTTCGGCGCCGGCTTGGCGTAGTACCCCTTCGGGCCGATCTTTCCGAGCGCGGCGACCTCCTCGAAGTACTTCGCGAAAGCGATCATGCCGCCTTCCGCCTGCTCCCAGTCATAGTTTTCGTTCGGGGCGTGGTAGCCGTGCTCCGGGAGCGAGAGGCCGAGGAAGAGGACGGGGGCCCTCAGCACCTTCTCCATCGTGAGGACGGCGCCGATGGAGCCCCCCTCGCGGACGAAGACGGGCTCGCGGCCGAACGCGAACTTCACCGAGCTCCGGACGCTGTCGGCGAGCGGGCCGGTCGTGATTCCCTGATACGGGTCGAGCCGGTTCTCGAGCGAAACCTTCACGTCGGGGTTCTTCGACTTGACGAACTTCGTGACGAGCTTCGCGATCTTCTCGCCGTTCTGCTTCGGCACGAGGCGGCAGGAGACCTTGAACTCGGCGCGCGGCGGGATGACCGTCTTGATCCCGGGCCCCGTGTAGCCGCCGACGATGCCGTGCAGCTCGAACGTGGGCATCGCCCAGATCCGTTTCATCACGTCGAGGGCGTCCTTCGTCCGGATCGACTTGAAGAGATGGTCCCCCATGAACCCCTTCACCGTGAAGCCCGAGCGCGCGAAATCGGCGAGCTCGGCCTTCGTGGGGGGGATGACGTCGTCGTAGAAGCCCGGGATCTTCACGCGCCCCGTCTGTCCGTCGAAGCACTCGGAGACGACCTTCACGAGCTCGGAAAGCGGATTGCGCGCGGCGCCCCCCGTGACGCCCGAGTGCTGGTCGGTCGTCCCCGTCTCGAGCGAGAAGGTGAACCCCTGCAGGCCGCGGAGGCCCGCCGGAGACGCCGGCTTGCCGCGGGCGATCCAGATCGTGTCGGAGACGATGATGGAATCGGTCGCGAGCTGGGAGGCGGCCGCCGAGATTCCCTTCTGGAAGCTGGGGGACCCGATCTCCTCCTCGAACTCCCAGAGAACGCGAAGGTTCACGGGGAGCTTCGCCTCGGCCGCCGCCTTGATCCCGAAGAGGGCCGACAGCGCGGGCCCCTTGTCGTCCGTCGAGCCGCGGCCGTAATACCGGTCCCCCTTCTTCGTGAAGACGAAGGGCTCCGTCTCCCACGGCTCGGTCTCCTTCGACGCCGGCTGGACGTCGAGGTGGTTGTAGACGGTGACGGTGGGCCAGGCGGGGTTTTCTCCCCACGCGCCGTGGACGATCGGGTTTCCGGTCGGTCTCGAGGATCCCCGGGCTCCCTCCGAAGGCACGGATCGTGTCGGCGGCGAGCTTGGCGCACTCGTGGATCGCGCCCTTCATCGTCGGATCGGCGGAGATGGACGGAACCTCCACGAAGGTCTTGAGGAGGCTCTCGAAGGGCTCCCGATTCTTCTGGGCGAAGGAAAGGAGCTTTTCCTTTTCGAAGTGCTTCATGCCGGGAAGTCTACCCCCGGCCCGTCACTCCGCGGCGGGGGTCCCGGGCTCGGACGGGGGGCGTCTGCGCTGCGCCTGCCGCTCCCGCCGGCGAAGCTGCCGCTCCTCCTCCTGCTTGAAGAGGTACTTGATCGCGTGCTTCGGAATCAGGAGGTTCGGCGCCCCCTCGCGGTTCACCTTGAGGACGTCCTTGTCGTACCACTCGATCCAGCCGCGTATCTCCTCGCCGTCGACGAGCCGGACGACGATCGGCGTCCGGGCCTGCATCTGCTTGAGGTAGTAGAAGGCCTCGGCGTTCGTCTGCTCGGGGGGAGCCATCTTGCGGGAGGACGGGACGCGCAGCCCCTGGTCGCGCCGGATTTCGGACAGAGAGGGCCGGATCAGCTTGCGCGGCCCCAGCTCGGCGGTTGTCGGAGCGGCGGGCAGGGGAGCGGGGGGGTCTCCCCCGGACGGCGGTTTGCGGACGATGGCCATACGTTATCTCCTACGAAATCCGCGGCCGGGGAGTTTACGGCGCGGAGTGTAGACCGCTCTCCCGAAAGAGGCGAGAGCCCGTCAGGCTTCGAGCGGCGCGGGGGGCGGCGGAACGGACGGAGGGGCGGGAGGAGCCTGAGAGGCACGCTTCTCGCCTCCGTGCCCGAGGCGACGGGCCGCCTCGATCCCGCCATCCAGCTCGTAGGCTACGCAACACTTGAGCCGGCCACAATGGCCGGTCAGCTTCGCGGGATTCGGCGTGATCCCCTGCATCTTCGCCATCTTGATGGCGACCGGATGAAAGGCCCGAAGCCAGGTGGAGCAGCAGAGCGTCAGGCCGCACGACCCGATCCCGCCGAGGAGCTTCGTCTCGTCGCGGACGCCCATCATCCGGACGTCGACGCGCATCTCGAACTTCTCGGCGACGGCGCGGGCGAGGTCCCTGGTCTCGACCTTCTTGTCGGCCGTGAAGAGGAGGACGATCTTCCGCCGGTCGAACCCGACCTGTGCCTTGACGACGTTCAGGTCGAGATGGCGCTCCTCGACGACAGAGTCGGCAAAGGCCTTCGCCTCTCTCTGAAGGTCGAGGCGCTCCGAGTAGTCCGCGTACTCGGAGTCGGAGGCGAGGCGGAGGAAGCGGCGCGCCTTCCGCGCCGAGCAGGCTTTCGGGAGGCCCGGAGAGGTCGTCGTGACCTCGGCGAACTCGGGGCCGCCGTCCGTCTCGACGAGGATGCGCTCCCCCGCTTTCACCTGGACCTCGCCGGTGAAGACGAGCGTCGTCTTGCCGTCCTCGGCGTCCGCGAGGCGGACCCCCACGTAGTTCCCTCCCGGGTTCGTCCACGTCCCGATCGAGCAGCTCGTGCAACCCCCCATCGGTGGCATTGTGCCGACCGGACCCGGACTCGGTCAAATGTCCGACTGGTGGTCTAATGGATCATCGTCAAAGGAGGCCCAGCGTGTCCGGCACCTCGTGGCTCCGCTATCGCGCCCTTTCGCTCCACCTTCCGGCGGCGGGCGTGGCTCTCGATCTCTCGAAGGCGTCCCTCCCCGACGACGCGATCAAGTGGGACCCGCTCGTCTTCCGCGGGTTCCCCGAGGCGTTCGCCGCGATGGAAGCCCTCGAGCGGGGGGCCATCGCGAACCCGGGAGAGAACCGGATGGTGGGCCACTACTGGCTCCGCGCGCCACAGCTCGTCCCGGACCCGGCGATCCGGGCCGTCATCGAGGCCACCGGCAAGCAGGTCCGCTCGTTCGCGGCCGACGTTCATTCCGGAAAGATCGCGCCGCCGAAGGCGCCGCGCTTCCGGAATCTTCTCGTCGTCGGCATCGGCGGCTCGGCGCTCGGCCCGCAGCTCCTCGCCGACGCCCTCACGACGCCGAACGACCGGCTTCACCCCTTCTTCTTCGACAACACCGACCCGGACGGGATGGTGCGCGAGCTTTCGCGGATCGCGATGGCGGGGGGGCTCGCGACGACGCTCACGATCGTCATCTCGAAGTCCGGAGCGACGAAGGAGACGCGGAACGGGATGCTCCTCGCCGAGGAGGCCTACCGACGCGCGGGGCTCGACTTCGGGCGCCACGCGGTGGCCGTTACCGGCGGCCGGAGCGACCTGGACGGCGTGGCGAGCCGGGAACGATGGCTCGCCCGATTCCCGATGTGGGACTGGGTGGGGGGCCGGACCTCCGTGACGTCCGCCGTCGGGCTCCTCCCCGCCGCCCTGCAGGGGATCGACGTCGCCGAGTTCCTCGCCGGAGCCGCCGCGATGGACGAGGCGACCCGGGTCCCGCGCGTCGCGGAGAATCCCGCAGCCCTCCTCGCCCTCGCGTGGTACCGCGAGACGGAAGGGCGCGGACGGAAGGACATGGTCGTCCTGCCTTACAAGGACCGTCTCCTCCTCTTCACGCGCTATCTCCAGCAGCTCGTCATGGAGTCGCTCGGGAAGGAGACGGACCTCTCGGGACGAGTCGTGGAACAGGGAATCTCCGTTTACGGAAACAAGGGCTCGACCGACCAGCACGCCTTCGTCCAGCAGCTGCGCGACGGCCTCGCGAACTTCTTCGTCACCTTCATCGAGGTCGAGAAGGACCGGGGAGACGGCTTGCCGACGTTCCCCGTGGAGCCCGACGTGACGCCGGGGGACTACCTGCTCGGATTCCTCCTCGGGACGCGCAAGGCGCTCGCCGAGAAGGGGCGCTCGTCGATCACGATCACCCTCGGCGACGTCTCGGCGCGCTCTCTCGGCGCGCTCATCGCCCTCTACGAGCGGACGGTCGGCCTCTACGCCTCCCTCATCGGCGTCAACGCCTACGACCAGCCCGGCGTCGAGGCCGGGAAGAAAGCCGCGGCCGCCGTCCTCGAGCTGCAGAAGAAGGTTCTGACCGAGGTTCGCGCCAAACCGAAGGAATTCCGGACGGCCGAGGAGATCGCACGCGCCATTCAGGCGGAGGCCGAGACGGAGACCGTCTTCCGTATCCTCCGTCACCTCGGGGCGAACCCCGAGCGGGGAATCCTCCGGCAGGACGCCGCAACCCCGTACGAAGCGCGGTTCGGCCTTCCGTGAAAGAGCGCGGACGCGAAGGCGCTACGGGGACTTCTTCAGGCTCTTGAGCAGCGCGTCGAAAGCGGCCTTCTCTTTTCCGACTGTCTTCTTCGGTCCGGTCATCTTGAAGAAGACCGACCCGCGCGGCCCCTCCGCGATCGCCCCTTCCAGGGCATAGCCCTTCATCGGGCCGGCCGATGCCCCGCCCATTCCCATTCCGCCCGAGTACGTTCCCTCGGCCGCGCAGATCGTGACCGGGACGTCGCCGATCTTCATCTGCGACCGGGAGGGCTTCTTCGACCCGGCCTCCGGCGTCATCTGGGCGAACCAGCGGTCGACGTTCGCGTCGACTCCCCCTCCCTGCCCCTGTCCGAAGTAGAAGATGGCGAGTTCCGCCCCTTCCTTGTCGCCGGGGGCCACGGGGGTCCGGTACGTGGCGACGCGCATCGAGGAGCCGGCCACGGCTGTCCACTCCTTCGGGACGATCCACGAAAGGCCGCCGGCGGAAGTGGGGGAAGCCGTCAGCGCCGTGGCGCCGTGGGAAGAGGCGAGCTGGGCGAGGAGGACGAGAGCGGTGAGCGTCATACCCCCGATTCTTCCATACTCCCGCCGCGAGTTCCGTCCGGAAGAGAGAGGCGCGCCGTGCGGAATCAGCGGAGGAACGCGCCCGAACGCTCGCGGAGGATCTCGAGAGCGCCCTTGCCGATGTCGCGGCGGAAGTGTCTTCCTTCGAAGCGGATCTTCGCGGCCGCGTCGCGGGACTTCGCGAGGGCCGTGGAGAGGGAGCGCCCGCGCGCGCAGACGGAGAGGACGCGGCCGCCGGCCGTGACGAGCTTTCCGTCCCGGTCGCGTGCCGTCCCGGAATGAAAGACGACGACGTCCGGGTCGGCCGACGCCTCCTCGATCCCCTCGATGACGCGCCCTCGTTCGTACGGGCCGGGGTATCCCTCGGCGGTCACGACGACACAGGCCGTCGCCTCCCGCCGCCAGGCGATCTTCCCCGCGTCCTCGAGCCGCCCCTTCGCGGCGGCGACGAGGAAGGGAAGGAGGTCGCTCTCGAGCCGGATCAGGATCGACTGCGTCTCGGGGTCGCCGAAGCGGACGTTGTACTCGAGGACATAGGGGTTCGTCCCCCCCTCGAGCATCAGCCCCACGAAGAGAACGCCGCGGAACGGACGCCCTTCCACCGTCATTCCCTTGAGTGTCGGATGGACGACGTACGTCAGGACGTCCGCGGCGGTCGCCGCGTCGAGGACGACGGACGGGGAGTGGGACCCCATCCCGCCCGTGTTCGGGCCACGGTCCCCCTCGAAGACCTTCTTGTAGTCCTTCGTCGTCGCGAGCGGAACGGCGAGCGTGCCGTCGCAGAGACAGAGGAAGCTGACCTCCTCGCCGGCGAGGAACCGCTCCACGAGCACGCGGTCCCCCGCCGTGCCGAAGACCCGCTCCTCGAAGAAGAGTCGGAGCGCCTTCTCGAACTCGTCGGCCGTCGTCGCGATGACGACGCCCTTTCCCGACGCCAGTCCGTCCGCCTTCAGGACGCACGGGAGTCCGATCCGCCGGACCGCCGCCTGCGCTTCGGCACGCGTGAGGCAGACCTCCGCCTGCGGGGTCGGAATGCCGTATTTCTGCATGAAGGACTTCGAGAAGACCTTCGATCCCTCGAGCTCGGCGGCAAGGCGGTTCGGCCCGAAGGCGAGGAGCCCGCGGCTGGTCAGCTCGTCGACGAGACCGAGCGCGAGGGGAAGCTCGGGGCCGACGACCGTCAGGTCGACGGACATCGACTCGGCGAAATCGGCGATCTCGACGACGTCCTCGGCGCCGATCGGGATGCAGGTGGCTTTCTCGGCGATTCCGGGATTCCCCGGCGCGCAGAAGAGTTCCGTGACCTGCGGCGACTGGGAGAGCTTCCAGACGAGCGAATGTTCCCGTCCCCCCCGCCGATCACCAACACCCGCATGATGAGCGGATCATAGGACAGCTGTGAGGTCCCCCTTGAATTCCCTGGCTGAAGGGGTCTAAGCTCCTCGGCAGGCTCTCGAGGCCGAAATGTCGTGGTGCCTTCCGGTTCCGCCCTTGACCGCCATGGAGAAGACGCGGTGAGCGTGCCGCTTCCTCAGATGGCGGATGCTGCTCGAAAGGCGGCCGAGGAGGCGCGTGAGCAGGGGATCGCCCACGGGGAACGAGGCGACTTCGCCGCGGCCCTCTCCCACTTCGACACGGCGCTTTCGCACGCGCGCGAGACGGGCGACGAGACTTTCATCGACTGGATCTTCGTCTCCCGCGCGGCCGCGGCGGTCGAGGTGGGGGCCTCCGAATCCGACCTTCTCGAGCTGAAGGAGATCCTCCTCAGGCGGACCGATCCCAGGATCGCTCTCCGGGCCTCCTCGTCGCTCTCGGTGGCCTTCGACCTTCAGCGCGACACCCGGAAAGCCCTCTTCTACGCCCGCATCGCCCGGCGCCACGCCGAGGAACTCGCGGATCCTGCCCATCTCTCGGCGACCGCGAATCATCTCGGCGCCATCCTCGCGGCCTCCAGCCGTTTCGACGAGGCCGCGGAGGCGTTCCGGACCGCCCTCGACTGGAACGCGAAGGAGGCCGGGGACTCGGAGGTCTGGCGGGCCCAGGCGAACGACAACCTCGGGTACTGCCTCATCGCCCTCGACCGGATCGAGGAAGGAATGCCGCTCGTCCACGGGGCGCTCGAGACGCTCCGGAAGAAGAATGCGACGGGCTTCCTCGTCTACCCGCTCATGGACCTCTGCTTCGGCTACCTGAAGCAGGACCGGTACGCGGAGGCCCGGTTCTTCGGCGAGGCCGCCCTCGAGCGGCTCGAGACCGGCGGCCCGACGGCCGACCTCGCCGTCGAGAAGAACCTCCTCTACCTCCTCGGCGAGGCGTGCCAGCTCGCCGGCGACGAGGACGAGGCCGAGGAATGGTTCGCGCGCCTCGCCCGCCACTATCCCGAGTTCAAGAACCTCCGGACGTACCTCGAGGTCTTCGACCTCAGGAACGTCATCAACCTCAGGACCTGACGAATGAGCCCCCGCGTTTTCCGCCTCCTCCGCCTTCTTCCGGCCCTCGCGCTCGTGGCCGGGCTCGCGGTTCTTCCGCAGGACGGTATTCGCGGCATCGGCGGTTCTCGCCAAGGACGGAACGCTCTACGAGGTGTTCTCGACGACCTACGGCACGGCGATCGGCAACGCGGCCGACCCCAACGCGAACCTCCCGGTTCTCGCCCTCCGGACGACCCCGTCCGGCAGGCACCCCGACCCTGCAGGTCGTGGAGGGCTCGCTCGACGGCGAGGTCGAGGGGTCCGAGTCGATCGAGTTCGAGGAAGAGACGCAGACGGTCTTCCTCGTCTTCACGAAGCAGCAGACCATCTATCAGGGCGTCACGGTGTCGCTCCTCCAGAACGGCGTCTGGTCGACGCAGCAGGTCCTCCCGGCGTCGGGCGGCGCGGCGGTGATGAACCCGCAGATGGTCCTCACCCGCCAGCAATATCTCGATACGTCGGCGGCGGACCCGGCGGCCTGGACCGAGAAGTGGCGTTCGATTGTCTCCGTCGTCTGGTGGGAGGAAGGGACGCTCCTGCAGGCGGAATACGCCGTCCTCTTCGTGGAGGACGGGGTCCTGAACACCAGCTTCATCGCGGGGTACAACCTGAACGAGCTCGCCGCGGCGTCGGGACCGACGTCACCGGCGGGGCTCGCCCCCTCGATCTACCGGTTCCCGGCCGTCCAACGCGATTTCGCGGGGGACGGAGGCGTTCTCGTCTCCTTTGCGAACCTCTCCACGCAGCGCCAGATGGTCGGTTCGATCTCGTTCGTAAGCAGCCCGGTCGCGGGTCCCGGCATCAGCGGGCCTGTGGCCTACTCCCGGCACCGCCCCATCTTCGCGACGATGGGCGACGGTTCCCTGCCGGGCACCGGCGCCATCCAGGCCGCGAGCCTAGGCACGATCATCTCGCCCTCCGGTGGCTCGACGTTCTGGTGGATAGACGGTTCCACGATGAAGGTCCTTCCCGCGGGAGCGGCAAAAGACGCCGTGCCGCTCTCGATGCCGATCCGGCCCGACTTCTCCGTCGACAAGGCGCTTGCGGTCATCCGCGAGATGGCCGAAAAGGAGTAGATCTTCCTCGCGGTGCGGCCGGAGGATGCGTCGAGCGGGGCCGAGCAGAGGTTGACCACCGCGCCCCTTCGTCTCCGAAGGGGCGTTTTCGTCTGACGACGGCATGACGAGGCACGACATCCTCGAGAAGCTCCGGGAGAGCGTCCTTCTCGCCGACGGCGCCGTGGGGACGCTGCTCGTCTCGCGCGGCGCGCCGCCGGACGGGCCCCGCTCCCCGCTCTGCGTCTCAGCGCCGGACCTTGTCCGCGAAGTTCACGAAGACTACGTCGCGGCCGGCGCGCAGATCCTGACGACGAACACATGGGACGCGAACCGGGCGAAGCTCGCGAAGTTCGACTGGGCGGACTCCCTCGAGAAGATCAACCGCGAGGGCGTCCGCCTCGCGCGCGCGGCCGCCGAAGGGGAGTACGTCCTCGTGTCGGGGGACATGGGGCCTCTCGGGCAGCTCGTGAAGCCTTACGGGCCGCTCACGAAAGGGCAGATCCGGGAGATCTTCACCGAGCAGGCCCGGATCCTCCTCGAGGAAGGAGTCGACCTGATCGGCCTCGAGACGTTCTCCTCGGAGCTCGAGATCCTCGAGGCGATCCGCGCCGTCCGATCGCTCTCGGACGGGATCCCGATTCTCGCGTCGCTCACCTTCCTCGCCGACGGAAAGACGAGCTTCGGCGACGAAGCCGCCCGGGCGCTCCACGCCGCTGCCGAGGCGGGCGCGGACATCGTCGGGATGAACTGCACGATCGGCCCGCAGGAGTCTCTCGACATCTTCATCCGCGTCGCGGGAACGCTCCCCGTCCCCGTCTCCGTGATGCCGAACGCCGGCTACCCGTGGACCGTCTCCGGGCGGACGGTCTACCCCGCCACGCCCGACTATTTCCGCGAGGTGGCCCGCGACTTCGTCAAGACGGGGGCTGCCATTCTCGGCGGCTGCTGCGGCACCGGGCCCGAGCACATCGCGGCGATGGCGCGCGAGGTCGTCGGGAAGAAGCGGTTCGTCGCCGTCCCGTACCGGGCCGCCGTCGAGGTGGAGCGGATCTCGCGCCCCGCGGAGGCCCCGCTCGAGACCTCGGCGCTGAAACGGAAGCTCGCCGACCCGGCCTCCTTCGTCGTGACGGCGGAGGTCGAGCCGCCGAAGGGGACGGACGTCTCCTCGGCGGTGGAAGGAGCGCGCCGGCTGAAGGCGCTCGGCGTCGACGGCGTCAACGTCACCGACAACCCGATGGCGCGTCTCCGGATGTCCTCGATCGCCGTGGCGCACCTCGTGAAGACGGAGACCGGGGCCGAAACGATCTTTCACGTCTCCCCGCGCGACCGGAACGTTCTCGGGATCCAGTCGGACCTCCTCGGCGCGGCCGGGCTCGGAATCAAGGCGCTCCTCGTCGTCGGCGGCGATCCGCTCAAGATCGGCGACTACCCGCAGGCGAAGCCCGTCGGCGAGGTCGACACGTTCGGCCTCCTCCGGATCGTCAAGGGGCTGAACGCGGGAGTCGACCTCGCCGGAGGCGCGATCGGGACCTCCACCTCCTTCGCGATCGCCTGCGCGGCGAACCCGGCCGCCCCGAACCTCGATGCCGAGATCGCGAAGCTCTCGGCGAAGATCGAGGCGGGCGCCACCTTCGCCCAGACGCAGCCCGTCTACGACGTCGAGGCCCTCGACCGCTTTTTCGCGCGGCAGGAGTCGCGCGCGATCCCGATCCTGGTCGGTCTCATCCCCCCGAAGAGCCTCAAGCAGGCCCTCTACTTCGCGAACGAGGTTCCGGGGATGGTCGTCCCTCCCGCCATCCTCGACCGGATGCGGAAGGCGGCGGAGAAGGGGCCCGAGTTCGAGGTCGAAGAAGGGCTCTCGATCGCCGTGGAGCTCGCCCGTGTCATCCGCGCACGGGCGCGCGGCGTCCACATCATGCCGATGGCGCGGTATGACTCCGTCGCGCGGATTCTCGACGCCCTCGGCCTCGGCGCACCGAAGCCGGGGGCGGCATGAGCGCGGAGGCGCGCCTCCGACGGCTCCTCGGGGAGCGTCTCCTCGTCCTCGACGGGGCGATGGGGACGATGGTCCAGGGGCACGGCCTCACCGAGGCCGACTTCCGCGGCACGCGCTTCGCGGGTCACCCGAAGGACCTGAAGGGGGCGAACGACCTCCTCGTCCTGACGAAGCCCGACGTGATCGAGGGGATCCACCGCGACTACCTCGAGGCCGGGGCCGACATCGTCGAGACCTGCTCCTTCAACGCGAACGGCATCTCGATGGCCGACTACGGCCTCGTCCCGATCGTCTACGAGTTGAACGTCGCCGCGGCGGCCGTCGCACGGAAGGCCGTCGATTCCTTCCTCGGGGCGCATCCCGGGCGGGAGGCCTTCGTCGCGGGTTCGGTGGGGCCGACGAACCGGACCGCCTCGCTCGCGATCGACGTGGCGAACCCCCGAAAGCGCGAGACGCGCTTCGACGACTTCGTCGCGGCTTACCAAGAGCAGGTGCGCGGCCTTCTCGACGGCGGGGTGGACGTTCTCCTCGTCGAGACGGTCTTCGACACCCTCGTCGCGAAGGCGGCCCTTTACGCCATCGAAGAGCTCTTCGAGGCGCGCGAGGCGCGCCTCCCGATGATGCTCTCCGTCACGATCACCGACAGGAGCGGCCGCACGCTTTCGGGCCAGATGGTCGAGGCCTTCTGGAACTCCGTCTCGCACCTCCCGCTCCTCTCGGTCGGGATCAACTGCG
Source organism: uncultured Acidobacteriota bacterium (assembly GCA_963779415.1). Taxonomy (GTDB): domain Bacteria; phylum Acidobacteriota; class Thermoanaerobaculia; order UBA5066; family UBA5066; genus DAOMFB01. Next base: position 252,785 of record CAVZYA010000002.1, read on the forward strand.
CTCTCGGCGCCAGGGAGATGCGCCCCTACCTCGAGGAGCTTTCCGCCATCGCCCCCGTCTTCGTCTCGGCCTATCCGAACGCCGGCCTCCCGAATGCGTTCGGGGGATTCGACGAGACCCCCGCGATGATGGCCGCGGATCTCCGTGGCTTCGCCGAGGAGGGGTGGGTCAACGTCGTCGGCGGCTGCTGCGGGACGACCCCCGCCCACATCCGCGCGATCGCCGAGGCCGTCGCCGGCCTTCCGCCGAGGAAGATCCCGTGCGTCACCCCGACGCTCCGCCTCTCCGGCCTCGAGCCCTTCACGATCCGCCCCGACTCGAACTTCACGATGGTCGGCGAGCGGACGAACGTCACAGGCTCGCCGAAATTCGCGAAGTTGATCGTGGCGGGCGATTACGAGGGGGCCCTCGCCGTCGCCCGCCAGCAGGCCGAGGGAGGCGCGAACCTCCTCGACGTCAACATGGACGAAGGGATGCTCGACGCTCCCGCCGCGATGACGGAGTTCCTGAACCTCCTCTCGGCCGAGCCGGACATCGCGAAGCTGCCGGTCATGATCGACAGCTCGAAATGGGAGGTCCTCGAAGCGGGGTTGAAGTGTCTTCAGGGAAAGGGGGTCGTCAACTCGATTTCCCTGAAGGAAGGCGAAGCGGCATTCCTCGATCACGCCCGGCAGATCCGCCGGTACGGGGCGGCGATCGTCGTCATGGCGTTCGACGAGGAGGGACAGGCCACGACCGCCGAGCGGAAGGTCGCGATCGCCCGGCGGGCCTACCGCCTCCTGACGGAGACGGCGGGCTTCCCGCCGGAGGACCTCATCTTCGATCCGAACGTCCTGACCGTCGGGACCGGGATCGAGGAGCATGCCGGTTATGGTCTCGCCTTCCTCGAGGCAATCCGCAGGATCAAGGCGGAGCTGCCGCATGTCAGGACGAGCGGCGGCATCTCGAACGTCTCGTTCTCGTTCCGCGGCAACAACGTCGTCCGCGAGGCGATGCACTCGGCCTTTCTCTACCACGCCATCCGCGCGGGCCTCGACATGGGAATCGTCAACGCCGGCCAGCTCGCCGTCTACGAGGAGATCCCGAAGGAGCTTCTCGAGCGGGTCGAGGACGTCCTCCTCGACCGGCGCCCTGACGCGACGGAGCGGCTCGTCGCCTTCGCGGAGACGGTGCAGCGCGGGGAGAAGGCTGTCGTCAAGGCCGACGCCTGGCGGAGCCTCCCCGTCGAGGAGCGCCTTGCCCACGCCCTCGTCCACGGCGTCGTCGACCACGTGGAGGCGGACACGGAGGAAGCGCGAAATAAGTACAGCCGCCCGCTCGCCGTCATCGAGGGGCCCCTCATGGCCGGGATGAACGTCGTCGGCGACCTCTTCGGCTCGGGGAAGATGTTCCTTCCGCAGGTCGTCAAGAGCGCCCGCGTCATGAAGCGGGCCGTGGCGTACCTCCAGCCTTTCCTCGAGGCCGAGAAGACGGCCGGCGAGGCGAGGACTCAGGGGAAGGTCCTCCTCGCGACCGTCAAGGGGGACGTCCACGACATCGGGAAGAACATCGTCGGCGTCGTCCTCGCCTGCAACAACTACGCGGTCGTGGACCTCGGCGTCATGGTCCCGGCGGACCGGATCCTCGCGGCCATCCGGAAGGAGAGACCCGACGTCGTCGGACTCTCGGGGCTCATCACCCCCTCCCTCGACGAGATGGTCCACGTCGGCCGCGAGATGGAGCGCGCGCGGGTCGGCGTTCCGCTTCTGATCGGCGGGGCGACGACGAGCCCCCTCCACACGGCCGTGAAGATCGCGCCGACCTACTCCGGAGCGGTCGTCCACGTCCTCGACGCCTCGCGGGCCGCGGGCGTCGTCTCGAGTCTTCTTTCGGAGGAGCAGAGGGCCGGCTTCGCCGCCGAGAACCGCGGAAGACAGGAGACTTTCCGGCGCGGCCACGAAGCGAAGTCGGCGCGGCCGCTCCTCTCCCTCGCCGAAGCCCGGGCGAAAGGGCCGCGATTCGACTGGGAAAGAGCCGACATCCCCGTCCCGGCCTTCACGGGCGTCCGCACGATCGAAGACGAGCCGCTCACGGGCCTTCTCCCCTTCATCGACTGGTCCCCTTTCTTCCACGCGTGGGAGCTTCGGGGCCGCTACCCGCAGATCCTCGACGATCCGGAGGTCGGGCCGAAGGCGAAGGAGCTCTTCGACGACGCCCGGCGCCTCCTCGACGAGATCGTCGAAAAGAAGACTCCTTCGGGCTCGCGGCGTCTGGGGCTTCTTCCCGGCGAACACGGTCGGCGACGACGTCGAGCTTTTCACCGACGCCGCGCGGTCCCACCTCCTCGCGACCTTCTCCATGCTCCGGCAGCAGGCCCCGCGGAGCGACGGTCTCCCGCAGCTTTCCCTCGCCGACTTCGTCGCACCCCGCGCGAGCGGCCGGGCCGATCATCTCGGCGCCTTCGCCGTCACGGCGGGGCACGGGGCCGACGAGCTGGCGACGCGCTTCGCGTCGGCGCACGACGACTACGACGCCATCATGGTCAAGGCGCTCGCCGACCGTCTCGCAGAAGCCTTCGCCGAGAAGCTCCACAAGGAAGCCCGCGACGCGTGGGGCTACGGGAAGGGGGAGTCGCTCGGGGCGGACGACCTCCTCCGCGAGCGGTACCGGGGGATCCGCCCGGCAGCGGGCTACCCCGCCTGTCCCGACCACACCGAGAAGCGGACGCTCTTCTCAATCCTTTCGGCCACGGAGAAGGCCGGCATCACCCTCACCGAGAACTTCGCGATGCACCCGGCGGCTTCCGTGAGCGGCCTCTACTTCTCACATACCGAAGCCAAGTACTTCGCCGTCGGGCGAATCGGAAAGGACCAGGTGGAGGAGTACGCCCGCCGGAAGGGGATGAGCCTCGCCGAAGCCGAGCGCTGGCTCGCGCCGAACCTCGGGTACGAGCCCGGCGCTTCCGCCCTTTCTTCCCGCGCCGACGCGGCGTAGACGACCCCGCGGAGCCTCATCGGTTCCCTTGCCCCACCGCCTTGGGGGGGCGGATACTTCAATGAGCTCTGAGACGAGGCGGGGAGCGGTCGGAATGATCGGGACGACCCTGCTCCACTACCGGATCGTCGGCTCGCTCGGCCGTGGCGGGATGGGGGAAGTTTACGAGGCCGAGGACACACGGCTCGGTCGCCACGTTGCGCTGAAAGTACTGCCGGCTTCGTTCGCTTCGGACGCCGACCGTCTGGAGCGGTTCCGGCGGGAAGCCCGGGCCGTCGCCGCGCTCAACCATCCGAATGTCGTCACGCTCCATTCGGTCGAGGAGGCCGGCGGAATCCATTTCCTGACGATGGAGCTCGTGAGCGGGAAAACTCTCGCCTCCCTGATCCCGGCAGATGGCCTTCCCCTTCCAAGGTTCCGCGAGATCGCCGTGTCGCTCGTAGACGCCGTCGCGGCGGCACATCAACGGGGAATCGTCCACCGCGACCTGAAACCGGCCAATGTCATGGTCACGGCCGAGGGGCGCGTGAAAGTGCTCGACTTCGGCCTGGCCAAGCTCCGGAACCCGTCGGACGACACGCCGCTGACCAGCCTCGTCGCCACCGCATCGCTCGGCGAGCTGACGGGGATCGTCGGAACGGCGGCGTACATGTCGCCGGAGCAAGCCGAGGGGCGGCCCGTCGACCACCGCTCCGACATCTTCTCCCTCGGCGTCGTTCTCTACGAGATGGCGACGGGGAGACGTCCCTTCCGCGGCGAAACCGCCGTCTCGGTCATCTCGGCGATCCTGAAAGACACGCCGCCTCCGATCTCGGAGGTGAACCCGCGGTTGCCGCCAGAACTCGACCGGATCCTCCGCCATTGCCTCGCGAAAGACCCTGCCCGCCGGTACCAGAACACGCTCGACCTGCGTAACGACCTCGAGGAACTCGTGGAGCCGTCCGGAAAGGAAGGCCCGTCGCGCACCATGCCGCCCTCCGCTGCCCCGAGAAGACTCACGCGGAGGGTCGTCGTCTCCGCGGTTCTGTTCGCCGCCGTCGCGGGGCTTCTGTTCGTCGCGTTCCGATGGCGGGAGGCGCGACCGGGCCGGAAGGCTCCGCCCTCTGCCACCTTCGCGCAGGTAACCGGGCTCTCGGGCGTGGAGCAGTACCCGAGCCTTTCCCCGGACGGGAAGTGGGTCGTCTACTCGTCGAACGTCGGAGGCCAGAAGGACATCTACCTGCAGGGGGTCGGCGGACAGACGCCGATCAACCTCACGCCCGACTCCCCCGCAGACGACGACGAGCCCGCGTTCTCGCCCGACGGCGAGCGAATCGTGTTCCGGTCCGAGCGGGAGGGTGGGGGCCTCTTCGTCATGGGACGGACCGGCGAAGGGGTGCGGCGGGTGACGCACACGGGCTTCAACCCGGCGTGGTCTCCGGACGGGAAAGAGATTGCCTTCGCGGCGGAGAACGTACAGCTCATGCCGATGAACTGGGAGAGGGAGAGTGGGCTCGGCGTGGTTCATCTGGAGACCGGCCAGCTTCGTCGCCTCGAGGTCAAGGACGCCGTTCAGCCGACCTGGTCGCCGGGCGGCCGGTGGATCGCCTGCGTGGGGCGTCTCGCGAGTTCGCGGCAGTGGGGTCTCTGGACGATCCCGGCCGCCGGCGGCGAGCCGATGCCCGTCACACGCGGCACGGCGACCGACTGGAGCCCGTTCTGGTCGCGGAACGGCTTTCTCTACTTCGCGAGCGACCGGGGCGGCAGCATGAACCTCTGGAGGGTCCGGGTGGACGAGAACTCGGGCCGCCCGGAGGGGGAGCCGGAGGCGATCACGACGCCGGCGGCTTTCCTCGCCCACCCGAGCGTCTCGGCCGACGGAAAGCGGATCGCCTACAGCTCCGCCCTGATGACGATGAACATCCAGCGGCTGGCCCTCGACCCGGCGACCGGGAAGGCCCTGGGCGAAGCGGTTCCGGTCACGACCGGATCGCGCCAGTGGTCCTCGCCCGATCCTTCGCCCGACGGAAGCCGGGTCGTCTTCTACTCGCGGGTCCAGCCGGAGGGCGACCTCTACGTCGTCGGGTCGGACGGGACGGGGCTCCGGCAGCTGACTTCTGCCGGCCTCGACCGCGTACCACGCTGGTCCCCGGACGGGAAGTGGATCCTCTGTTTCTCCAAACGGAGCGACCGCCTCCAGCTCTGGAAGATCCGCCCGGACGGAAGCGAGCTTTCCCAGATGACGAACGTCGACGACGCCGGCGTGGCGGCGTGGGCTCCCGACGCATCTCGCGTCGCCTTCTACACGGTGAACCGGGGAGGGGTAACAACCCTCATTTTCGATCCCGCCCGGCCGTGGGCCGACCAGACGCCGCGAACGCTGCCGAAGCCGGAGCCGTCCCTCCAGCCCTTCATTGTCAACGCCTGGTCTCCCGACGGCCGGCTCCTCGCGGGTCAGATCTCCTACAGCGCGAAGGGGATCGGCACACACGACCTCGACTCGGGCGCGTACGAGCGCCTGACCGATTACGGCGAGTGGCCCGTGTTTCTTCCCGACAGCCGCCGAATTCTCTTCGTCACGCGTGGCAAGGAGTTCCTCCTGATCGACCGCCGGTCGAAGGAGGTCCGGAAGGTCTATTCGACGGTCCGGGACGTCCTCGGGCCGCCCCGCCTGACGCGCGACGGTAGAGCGGCTTTCTTCTCCCGGCGGGTGACAGAGGCCGACGTCTGGCTGGCGACGATTCCCTGAGTCACCCTTCTGGTTCCGGGCCGCCCGATGCGCGCGGTAGGCTCCCCACGTGAAGAAGTTCACGCTTTTGCTGATCCTCGCGCTCGCCGGCTTCGTCGTCTGGTTTAAGACGACGTACGGCGGGCCGGTGACGCCGTTCCCAGACCGGTCGACGCCGCCGCTCCTTCCGGCCTCCGCCGTCGAGACGGTGGCCGAGCTTCCGGAAGCGCCGGGAAACGTCGCCGTCTCGGCCGAGGGGCGGGTCTTCTTCAACTTCCACCCCGAGGGGCGGCCGGCCCTGAAGGTCGTCGAGTGGGTGGACGGGAAGGCCGTCCCGTTCCCGCCGTCCTTCGACCCTTACTTCGCGCCGTATTCCCTTCGGATCGACCGGCAGAACAGGCTCTGGACGCTCGACTGGGCGTTCCATGGCATCCAGCCGGTCCGCCTCCTGACCTTCGACCTCGCGACGAAGAAGCTCGTCCACCGCTGGGACCTTCCCCGCGACGTCGCCGGATTTGGTTCCTACGTCCAGGATTTCCAGGTCAGCCCGGACGGAAAGCACGTCTTCCTAGCCGACACCGGCGTGATGAGCCGCACTCCCGCCCTGATCGTCTACGACGTGGAGAAGAACCTCGGCCGCCGCGTCCTCGAGCGGGACCCGTCGGTCCTCGACCACCCGTTCCTGATCGACGCCGAAGGGACGAAGATGCTCTTCCTCGGCGGCCTCTTCGCCATGCACCCGGCGCTCGATTCGATCGGCCTCGACGACACGGGGGAGTGGCTCTATTACGGCCCGATGTCGGGCGAGCGGCTCTTCCGGGTCCGGACGAAGGACCTTCTCGACGAGACGCTCTCCCCCTCGCAGCTCTCCGCGCGCGTCGAGGACTACGGACCGAAGGTCCAGAGCGACGGCATCTCCCTCGACACGGCCGGAAACGTCTACCTGACCGACGTCGAGCACGGGGCGATCTCGATCCTCGGGCCGGACCGGCAGCTCCGGACCCTCGTCCGCGATCCCGCGGTGGCGGTGGCCCGACGGGCTCTCCTTCGGGCCCGAGGACTGGCTCTACGTTTCGGACAGCGCGCTCCCCGACATCCTGCTGAAGAGCCGAGTCGCAGATGAAGATGCGCCGCCCCTTACTTCATCTGGCGTTTCCGGACCGGCGTCCCCGGCATCGCCGGACACTGACGCTCAGGGCGCCGAGGCCTTCACCGCCGCCTCGGCGAGCTTCTGCGAGCGGGGCAACTCATTCGGACCCCGTCCCGTCGGAGGGAGAGGCGGCAGAGGCGGGAGCGCTCATCTTCGAGGTCAGCGCCACTTCGACCGGGACGACCGCCTCGGCCCCGGTCAGCCAGATCTCTGCGCTTCCCGACCAGGCTCTCTCCCCCTCTGCCGGAGAGACGTCGACCGCGAGCGCGTGCGCCCCCGGCGCGACCGGAAGCGTGTGCCAGGCCCAGAGCCCCTTGCTCGCGACCCGCTCGGCGGACGGCCTTCACTCCATTGAGAACGAGTGTCACCTTGGGGTCGGCCTTGCCGGAGAAGGCCTCGTCGGGCTTCACGAGGACCGCCAGTATCGCCGTCCGCGCCGCGGCCGCGACGGAGAATTCGAGAGTGAGGCCCGTGGGGCTCTTCTTCGATCGCCGGACCTCTCCGAAGGGGCGGGAGGGAACCGTGAGAGACGCGAGATCGGCCTTCCCTCCGTTCACCGTCATCGACTCGACCGCCTCGGGATTCAGGATCTTCGCCTCCGGCGACGTCTCGAGAACGGAGAGGAGGCGGCTCTTCCCCGAAGATTCCCGCTCTTCGTAGACGACGCCGGCAAGGAGCGGTTCCTTCAGGTCGGAAAGGGGCGTCAGCTCGTAGACGGCCGCCTCGTAACCGGCAAGCGGAAGGCGGACGACCTCCCCGGCGCGGTAGAGGCGCGGCGCCACCCACCGGGTCGGATAGATCCGCGAAAGGACGAGATCGCGCGCCTCGGGATCGAGGCCGTCCGCCGGAGCGAGCGTCACGGAGATCTCCTGCGGGGCGACGTCGGGGTTCCGGACGGCGAGAAGGCCCCGTCCGCCGCGGTAGTGGGCATAGCCGTACGCTTCCTTCCGGAGCGGGCTCCCTCCCACCATCTCGCCCGTCGAGAGGAGGTCGAAGCGGGACCGCGCGAACCGGAGAGCGTCCGCGAGGACCCGCCACTCCCCCTCCGAGAGGACGTCGGGCGAGATGTAGAGCTCGTACATCGTGACGCCGCGCGCGACATAGAAGACGACCTCGTCGGCGAACTTCGAGAGGGGCTCCCCCTTCCCGATCTCCCCGATGTCGATCGTCCCCTTGAGGACGCCGTGCGTCATCAGGTTCGCGATCGGGAACCAGAAGCCGTTTTCCCGGAAGTCCTCGAAAAGGACGAGGTCCCGGTAGGTGATCGACGAGTCCCGCGTCGAGATCGAGGGGACGTCGGCGGCGCCGTAGTCCTCGCCCCCCATCCAGATCTGGTCGGCGAAGAGGAGCCACCAGGGGGAGAGCCACGTCCCCGAGGTGATGTTGAGGAAGACGTCGGGGTCGAGCGCGCGGACGGCCCCGGCCATGTTCGCGACGCGCGCGAGGGCCGCCCGCCGCGAATAGAGCCCCGGCGGCGTTCCGAGCCCGGGCCCCGAGGCGACGAACTGGAATCCGTCCCACTTGAAGTAGCCGACTCCCGCTCTCGTGAACTCCTCCACCCGGTTCTGGAGGAGCGCCCCATACCGCGGGCCGCCCACCCACATCTGGTCCCCGGCGGTCTCGTAACCGTGCTCCCGCATCCAGCCGACGCGCTCCTTCCGGAACGAGTAGCCCCCGGTCGGGCCGAGCCAGAGCCCGAGGCGCGTCCTCGTCTTCTTCAGCTCCTCCACGATCGGGGAGAGGCCGTTCGGAAACTGGACGGGGCGGAGGACCCAGTCGCTCCGGTAGACGTCCCACCCGTCGTCGAGGACGCAGGCGTCGAGGGCGATCCCGTGCTTTGCGACCATGTTCGTCCGGAGGAGCCGGACGATCCGCGTCACGTTCTCCTCGTTCATCACCTGCGACGGCCCGACTTTCGGGTATTCGGCCGAGCGGAGGTCGTACCAGGAGTTGTAGAGGGTGTAGGGGCGAAGCCTCCCGGCCCGGATGGTGTCGACGTACCTCATGAAATGGAGCTTCACGCGGTCGTCGGGAGCGAGGCCGTAGACGGCGCTCGCTCCGGCGATCCCCTCCTTCGGGATCGTCTCGCCGACGATCTCACCGGCGCGGAGACGGATCTTTCCGGCGGATTCGAATGCGAGGTTCTCCGAGGCGGGCCACTCCAGAGCGACGAAGGCCCCACCCCGCGAGAGCGTGAAGGCGACGGGCTGGCCGAAACCTCCCTCCTTGACGAGGAGCGCCGGGACGGTGAGCGCCGCATCGACCGACTCGAGCGCGTGGAGAAAGTGATTTCGTCCCTTCGGGTCGAGGAGCGTCAGTCGGCGGCGCAGGTACGGCCCTTTCGGATCGAGCGCGTAGGCAACGGAGAGCTCGAGCCCTTCCGGCCCTTCGAACGAGAGGACCAGCTCGTCTCCCCCTTCGGCCCGTGGCCTCCTCCCGTTTTTCACGAGGCGGAAGTCCTTCGGGCCGAACCGGCAGAGGTTGTCGGCGTTGTTCGCCTTGCCGGGGGCGCTCCAGTCGGTCCAGACGACCTCGACCGAAAAGCCGCCGTCCGTCGCGAGGACGACCGGACCGGCCTCCGCCGCCATCTCCAGCCGGTCGCCCGTGAGCCGGCCTTCCGTCACCGTCACGGTCGCCTTGAGGCCGTTCCGCTCGAGCGTGAGGTCCGTCCCCGCGGCACCGGCGCGTCCGGTCCCTCCGAGAAGCGCGAGAACGAGCGCCGCCTTCCCGAGCCGCTTGAGCATCCGCCGGATGTCGGCGAGCCCCTTCCAGGCGACGTGAAACGTGATCGTCGAGTACCAGAGGAGAACGGCTCCCACGAGGAGCCACCAGAACGGATGTCCGTGCGGGTTCATGCTCGGCTCTCCTTCCGGAGACGGTGTTTCAGAAAGGATCCAAGGACCATCGCCGCCGCCGAGCCGACGTACGCCGAGAGCCCCGACCAGTAGGGTCCGATCGTCTCGCGCGCCGTCCGCGACGTCGCGGGGAGCTGCTCGAGGACGAGGTAGAGAACGGGGACGATCGCACCGACCGCGATGGCGGCGCCGGCCCCCCACGAGTTCGCCCCCTTGAGATAGCAGCCCGAGACGAGGAGGACCGACATGCTCGCGAGGTAGATCGTCCCGGTGACGCCGAGGTAGGTCCAGAGGTCTCCCTTGAGCGGATACCAGAGCCCGTAGAAAAGGAGGAAGACGCCGATCGCAGCGACGATCGCCCGGTTGGCCCGAAGGCTCCGCCGTTCGTCCCACGCCCCGCCGCGCCGGAAGGGGGCGAGGATGTCGTTCCAGATGACGCTCGCCCAGGTCAGCATGTAGCTCGAGTCGGTGCTCATGTCGGCCGCGAGCATCGCGGCGACGAGAAGGCCCATCAGCCCCGCGGGGACGAAGGTCCCGAGGAAGCGCGGCATGGCGTGGAGCGAGTCGGCGCCGGGCCCGAGGACGGCGAGAGCCGCGATCCCCCAGATCCCCGGGACGAGAAAGCGCGCCACGAAGAAGAAGCTCGTTCGGGTGAAGACGCGCCTCCCCGTCGCCGCGTCGCGGGCCGAGAGGACTCGCTGGAGGATCGTCTGCCACGTCAGGACGATCGCGAGGTTGAGGCAGGCGTTGAAGAGAAGGTAGGGCCACCCCATCGTCGGGTTCGCGAGCGGGCTGAATCCTCCCGCTCCGCGGTGACGGGTCACGGCGTCGACCAGGGCGCTCCAGCCGATGTTCGAAAGGATCAGGGCCGTCACCGCGATGAGGCCGATGCTCATGACGACGAACTGGAGGAAGTCGGTGACGAGGACCGAGAGCATCCCGCCGAGGACCGTGTAGAGCGCGACGAGGACGAGAAGGGCCGTCATCACCAGCTCGAGGCGGTGGTCCGACGCCCAGCCGGCGCCGCTCCCGGCGCCGAGGCGCGTCACCTCCAGGAGAAACTCGCCCCCCGTCCGAAGGAAGACCCCCATGTTCAGGAGGCCTCCGAGGACGATGACGACGCCGGAGGCCCAACGGACGCGCGGGCCGAACCGCTTCTCGAAGAACTCCGGGAGGGTGACGACACCCGATTCCCGGAGCGGCCCGATGCAGAAGCCCGTCGCGCCGACGCCCCACATCGCGGCGGCGAGCAGGAGGCCGGGGACCGCCCCCGAGAAGCCCTTCTCGAACCCGTTCTGCGCCCCGTACATGCACGTGACGATCCCGAACTCGGTCGCCGCGAGGCTCGCGATCCCGAGGGAGACGTCCATCTCGCGCCCGGCGACGAGGAAGTGCTCCACGGTCCCGACGTACCTCTTCATCGCGAGGCCGGCCGCCATCGTCCCGAGGAGGTAGAGCCCGACGAGCCCCCCGTCCAGCGGTGAAAAGCCCGTCACCTAAGGCGCCTCCGCCTTCGCCGCGACGCGCGCGACGAGGCCCGACAGCTCCTCTTCGCGCTCTTCCAGCGATTTCACGAGCGCGAACTGGGTCCGGGCCCGGTCGAGGTTCTGGCCGGGGCGATGGATCCGGAAGTAGACGTCCCCCTCGAGGTGATCCGTCAGGAAGCGCATCCCGCACTCGTACGTCAGGAGCTTTCCCGCGACGACGAGGAGGTCCCGCTCGAGAGGAGAGAGGACCTCCCCGATCGCCTCGAGCCAGCCCCGGACGAGCGCCTCGAACATCGGGACGCTCGCGACGACGCGCGAGGCGTCCGGCTCGTCCTCGGCGAGAGGGTTCGCCGCCGTCCGGACCATGTCGCCGAAGTCGTGGAGGAGGAGCCCCGGCATCACGGTGTCGAGGTCGATGACGCAGATCCCCTCCCCCGTCACGTCGTCGAGGAGGACGTTGTTCAGCTTCGTGTCGTTGTGCGTGACCCGCTCGGCGAGGAGCCCGGACGCCGCGAGGGAGGCAAGGGTCGCCGCGAGCGCCTCCCGCCTCTCCGCGAAGTCGATCTCCCGCGCCACGCTCGGCCGCGCGGTTCCGCGCGTCCCGCGCTACGGCCTCGCGAAGACGGAGGAGCCGCGTCGGCGTGTCGTGAAAATGGGGGATCGTCTCCGCGAGGCGTGGCGGCGGCAGATCAGAAAGGAGCCGCAGGAACGTGCCGAACGCCTTTGCCGCCTCGTACGCCTGCTTCGGAGAGGAAAGGACGTCCCAGCTCTGCGCCCCTTCCACGAAGCCGTAGGCCCGGAAGACGCGTCCTTCCGCATCGCGGTGGAGGTCCGCGCCGCTCCGCGCGGGGATCAGAACGAGCGCCCGCCGGGAGGCGTCGGGGGTTCCGGCGAGCTTCGCCGTGAGATGGCGCGTCACGCGCGTGACGTTCGCCATGAGCGCCTCGGGGTCGCAAAAGACCTCCGTGTTGATCCGCTGGAGGATCGCCCGCCGCACGGGCCCTCCCTCGAGCGTCACCGCCCACGTCTCGTTGATGTGCCCGCTCCCCCACGGCGTGAAGCCGACGGGCCTCCCCGGAAAGACGAACGCGGCGGCGGCCGGAGCGAGATGGCGCGGGTCGGTCTTCATCCCTTGCTCCAGAGAGGGCTCGGATAGAGCCCCGCCTCCACCCGCTCCCGGATCGCGTCGCGAACGCGCGGCAGGTCCTCGCGGTACGTCACGCCGAACCATTCCTCCTCGGTCGGGAGGACGGAGACCTCGGCACGACGGGCCTTGAGCGCCGCGTCGACGGCCGCGGGAAGATAGAACTCGGCCTTCGGGTCGCTTCCCCGCTGCGCGAGGAACCGTTCGAAGCCGCTTTCCAGCTCGTCGAAGAGGGCCGGCGTGAATCCCCAGAGGTTCAGCGAGACCGGCTCGTCTCCCGAGAAGCGGCGCACCGCCCCGCCGGGGCCGGTCCCGATGATCCCGTCCGTCTCCGCCCGGAGGTCCGTATGCTCCGTCACGTCGAGGAGCCGCCCCCCCGGCGAGGCCGTGCAGACGCCCCGCGAGACGGTGCCGTGCCCGGAGAGGGTATTGCGGAGCCGGAAGGCGACGAGGGCCCAGCGCGAAAGCCCTCGTCGCGCCGGCTCCGAGAGAAACGCCGTCAGCTTCGGGAGGCCATCGGCTCCGTACCAGTCGTCCGCGTTGATCACGACGAAGGGGTTCGCGACGACGGAACGCGCGGCACGGACGGCGTGCCCCGTCCCCCACGGCCTGGACCTTCCCGCCGGGACGACGAAGCCCGCGGGGAGGTCGGCGAGCTTCTGATGGGCGTAGACGATTTCGAGGCGCGACCCGTACTTCCGCCCGACGATCTCGTGAAACTCGCTCTCCATCTCCGGCCGGACGACGAAGACCGCCCGCCGGATGCCGGCGCGCCACGCGTCGTAGACGGCGTAGTCGGTCAGCGTCTCTCCGCCGGGGCCGACGGGGACGAGCTGCTTCAGCCCTCCGAAGCGCGAGCCGGCGCCCGCGGCCATCACGACGAGATCGACCGACATCGAGGTTTCCCGCCGGACTGTAGCCGATCAGGGCCCGCTCCGGCGCGGGCGCCCCGCCCGACGGCCGTATCCTCGACCCTTCCGGAAGGAGGTTTCATGCCGCTCCGCCGCCCGAGAGCCCTCTTCTTCTTCGCCGCCTGCGTCGCCGCGTTCTTCGCGGTCGCCCCGCTCCTCGCGCAGCCCCCCGCCGCGCCCGCCCCGGGCGCGCCGGCCGCGCCGAAGCCCTCGGCCGATCCTCTCGCGGGATGGGACGAGTTCGTGAACAAGGCGCTCGCCGACTGGCGCGTTCCCGGCGTCGCCATGGCCGTGGTGAAGGACGACAAGGTCCTTCTCCTGAAGGGGTACGGATTCCGCGACGCCGAGAAGAAGCTCCCCGTGACCGACCGGACGCTCTTCGCGATCGGCTCGGCCACGAAGGCGTTCACGACGTTCGTCATGGGAACGCTCGCGGACGAGGGAAGGCTCGACTGGCAGGCGCCCGTGACGCGGTACATCCCCGACTTCCGGCTGAAGGACCCCGTCGCCACCGAGCGGATGAACTCCGTCGACCTCGTGACGCACCGGTCGGGACTCCCCCGGCACGACGCCCTCTGGTACAACGCGACGCTCTCGCGGAAGGAGATGGTCGAGCGCCTCCGCTGGCTCGAGCCGTCGAAGGACTTCCGGACCGACTTCCAGTACAACAACCTGATGTTCCTGACCGCCGGCTACATCGCCGAGCGGATCACGGGGCAGTCATGGGAGGAGACGGTCCGGGCGCGGATCTTCGTGCCCCTCGGAATGACGAGCTGCAACTTCTCCGTGGCCGAGTCACAGAAGACTTCCGATTTCGCCCTCCCTTACGAAGAGCGTGTCGATGGGTTCCATCGGATGGAGTTCCGGAACGTCTCGAACGTTGGACCAGCCCTTTCGATCAACGCTTCTGCTCAGGACCTCGTCCCCTGGCTCCGCGTCCACCTGAACGGCGGGAAGTCCGTGGTCAGCCCGGGGACCATTGCTTTCCTTCACACGCCGCAGATGGAGACGGGCGTAAAGCAGACCGAGCCGGAGATCGTCCCCGGCGGCTACGCGCTCGGCTGGTTCACCGACGTCTACCGCGGCGTCCAACGGATTTTCGACGGCGGAGACATCGACGGCTTCACGGCTCTCGTCCTCCTCGTCCCGTCGGAGAAGATCGGGATCGCGATTCTCGCGAACGAGGATCACACGCCCTTACCCCAACTTCTCGCCCGTCATGCGATCGACCGGCTTCTCGGCTTTTCGCCCCGGGACTGGAGCGCGGAAGGCCTCGCGCGGCAGACGAAGAGACGCGACCTCGCGAAGGAGGGGGCGGCGAAGACGGCGATGGTCCGGAAGATCGGGACGAAGCCGGCGCACCCGATCGCCGACTACGTCGGCGAATACGAGCATCCGGCCTACGGGACCTTGCGGATCGCGCAGACAGCCGCCGGTCTCGAGATGACCTACAACCGGATCGTGACTCCGATGGAGCACTGGCAGTACGAGGTCTGGAAGGGACTGAGGAAGGATGGAGAGAAGACAGATAACACCTTCGAGAACTTCCGGATTCAGTTCCTGACCGATTTCGACGGGGAGGTCTCCGGCGTCGCCGCCCCAATGGAGCTGAAAGTGAAGGACATCGTCTTCACCCGTCGGTCCAGCGAGGTCCACTCGGCGAAGCGGGCGGAATAGCCGGCCCACCTCGCCCGTCCGTTCGCCGGCACCGGACGTCCGTTCGCCGAAAAGAGCGGGACGAAGGTAGGAGACGTCCGTACCTTTGGGGTGGGAGAGCCACCATGAACGACCTCACCCCCCTTCCCACCCACCCGCCGGCTTCGATCGGGAAGCTCGTCTTCGGCGTGATCCTCGCAATCCTCGGCCTCCTCTTCACGCTCGACAACTTCGGTCTCGTCGAGGTCCGCCACGTCGAGCGGCTCTGGCCCGTCATCCTGATCGCCATCGGCGTGGCACAGCTCGCGCAGAACTGGCGGACGCGCCCCTTCGGCGGGTTCGTCCTCGTCGCCCTCGGCGCTTTCTTCCTCCTCCGGAACTACCACGTCATCGACCTCTCCCTCGGGAAGCTGATCCCGCTCGTCCTCGTCGTCATCGGCCTGAGAATCGCCTTCGGCGCCCTCGGCGGGCGCGCGGGCGCGTGGGACCGGAGCGGCCCGCCTGCCGCTCTCGACGACTGGGTGCGCGGCTTCGTCGCCTTCGGCGGCCTCGAGCGGCGGATCGCCTCGCCGCAGTTCCGGGGAGGCGACATCGGCGCCTTCTGCGGCGGCTGGGAACTGGACCTCTCCAAGGCGAAGCTCGGCCCGGGCCGGGAAGCCCGGATCGACGTCTTCGCCTGGTGGGGGGGAGGCGAGATCCGCATCCCGGAGGAGTGGAACGTCGTCGTCCAGGTCGTGCCGCTCCTCGCGGGCACCAGCGACAAGACGCGGCATCCGGTCCCGGGGACCGAAACCGGAACCCTCGTCGTGACGGGGACCGTCGTCATGGGCGGCGTCGAGATCAAGAACTGAAGGATCGGCCGTGAACCCGATCCTCGCCTCCGGCGGTCGGCTCGGGCCGTATCTCCTCGCCTGGGTTCCCCTGACCGTCGTCACCGGGACCCTTCTCGTCCTCGCCGCCGGCCTGACGCCGCTCGAGGCCGCCCTCCTGACGCCGCCACTCACGGTCGTCTACGCCTTTCTCTGCCTCTCGTCGTGGTACCTCTGCCGGTCCCTTCCGGCAGGGGCGGCGACGCTCGCACGGCTCTCGGGGACGATCGTGGCGGCCGCCGTCATCGCCGGCCTCCTCTGGGCCGCGTGGGGGGCGACGGTCGTCTGGGGGCTCGCGACGGTCCCGTCGCTCGCCACCCTCCCCGACCATCTCCCCGCGATCACGCCCGTCATCGTCCTTCTCGGCGTCCTCCTCTACCTTCTCGCGGCCGCGGTCCACTACGTCCTTCTCGCCGTCGACCGCGCCCGCGCCGACGAGGAGCGCGCGGCCGACCTCGCGCGCCTCGCCCGCGAGGCGGAGCTGAATGCCCTCCGGGCCCAGCTCAACCCGCACTTCCTCTTCAACAGCCTGAACTCGATCAGCGCGCTCGTGACGTCGAACCCGGCGCGGGCCCGCGAGATGTGCGTCCTCCTCGCCGACTTCTTCCGGAAGACGCTCGGCCTCTCCGACCGCTCCGCCATCCCGCTCTCGGAGGAGCTGGCTCTCGTCAGGAGCTACCTCGCGATCGAAGGGGTCCGCTTCGGCGGCCGCCTCGCCGTCGAGGAGGAGATCGAGCCGGCCGCCGCCTCGTGCTCGGTGCCGCCGCTCCTCCTCCAGCCGCTCGTCGAAAACGCCGTCAAGCACGGCATCGCAACCTGTCTCGACGGCGGCATCGTGAAGCTCGCCGCACGCCGGGGCGACGGCACCCTCCGGATCGAGCTTCAGAACCCCTTCGACCCCGAGGCGGCCGAGCCCGCCGGCGCGGGCGTCGGCCTCCGGAACGTCCGGCGGCGCCTCGCGGCGCGCTGGGGCGACCGGGCCGAGCTGAAGAACGAGAGCGACGGCGGCCGCTTCCGCGTCGAGCTTCGCGTCCCCGCCGAAACGGCGGCGTAGAAGACCTTTCGCGGCGCGCCCCTCTCGGCGACACTCTCTCCGTGGCGTCCGACCCCGCCCCCCTCACGGCCGTCGTCGTCGACGACGAGCCGCTCGCCCGCGAGCTTCTCGGGGAGCTTCTCGGGACGATCGCGGGGGTTCGGATCGTCGCCGCCTGCGCGAACGGTTTCGAGGCGGTGAAGGCGATCGCCGACCTTGCTCCCGACGTCGTCTTTCTCGACATCCAGATGCCGCGGCTCGACGGGTTCGAGGTCCTGAGCCTTCTTCCCCGTCGAGAGGACGGGCGCCCGGCCGTCGTCTTCGTCACCGCGTACGACCAGTACGCCGTGAAGGCCTTCGAGGCGAACGCCGTCGACTATCTCCTGAAGCCCTTCGACCGGGCGCGCCTCGGGACGGCCGTCGAGCGCGTCCGCGCGCGTCTCGCCGCCGGGCGCGCCGCCCCGCCCCCGGGGCTCGCCGCCGAGGCGCGAGATCCTTCCCGCTCCGTGTCGCGCGTCGTCGTCCGCGATGGGCGAAACATCATCGTCCTTCCCGTCGCGACGATCGACTGGGTGAAGGCGGAGGACGACTACGTCCTCCTCCGCTCCGGCGGCCATGACCACCTGAAGGCCGACACGCTCGCGAGCCTCGAGGCGCAGCTCCCGCGGGACCGATTCGTCCGGATTCACCGCTCGTACCTCGTCAATCTCGACCGGATCGTCCGGATCGAGGCGGGCTCCGCGGGAGGTCAGGTCGCCGTCCTTCGCGACGGGACGTCGCTCCCGGTCAGCCGCGCGGGAGGCCAGCGCCTTCGCGAACGGATCGGCGGGTAGACTCGATCCGTGGAGGCGCCGCGCGTCGCCGAGACCGGTCCCGGGTCCCCCGCTCTTTCGCTCACGGGACGCGAGGCCGTTTTGATCGTCCTCTCCGGGGCGACGGGCTCGGACGTCACGTCTCTCCGCGCGGGGGACGCCGCCATCGGCCCTCCCGCCCTCCTCGTCTCCTTCGCCGGGGAGGGGCGCGCACGCCTTCTCGTCGAGGAGCGCGGGGAGCCCGGACGTCCCGAGGCGGTCCGGATCGGACGGGACGACCTCGTCGGGACTTGCCTTCCGGGCGTCACCGGAATCCGCGTCCTCCATCGGAGCGCCGGGGGGGTCCTTCTCCGGCTCGGGCCCCCTCCGGGGGTCCGTTGGCTCGTGACGGGACTGCGCGCCGTCGCCCTCTTCACGGGAAAGCTTCTCCTCTACGAGTCGGGAGGAATCCGCTCCCTCTCGGCCGGAGACTGCGCCCTCCCGGACGACCCCGCGCGGACGATTCCGCTTCAGGCCGGGAACGACTCGGCCGTCGCCCTCGCCCTCGCCGCGCCCGGCGTCCGCGTCGCCATCGGCTGAAGCGCGTTTCTGCAGGGCCGCGCGGATCGGGGGGAGAATGGGGCTCCGTTTCGGAGAGGACGATGAACGAAAATAACGCTTCGGAGGCCGCGCCCGCCTCCCCCGAGATCTCCCCCACCCCGAATCCGAAGGGGGAGATGATGTGGGAAAGCTCCCCTTCCCGCTACATCGCCAAGATCAGCCTCGTCACCGGGAAGGAGATTCCGCGTCCGATCGACCCGGAGGATCTCCTCGTCCACGCCCACCGCGACCGGAACCCGATCGAGGTGACGGCCGCTTTCCTCGCGAGCCGGCTCGTCTCCTTCAGCGGAAACGAGGAGAAGGTCCAGGCGAGCCTCCGGAAGCTGAACGCCCTCGGCGAGACGATCGCGGAGGCGCTCGGAGGCGCGCTCGGAAGCCGCCTGGTCGAGAAGCGGGCCAAGCAGCTCCTCGGCGTCGCCGAGCGGGACGTCTACTACCGGTTCCGCGAACCGAGCCACCTCACGGAGCGGGAGGTGACGGCCCACGTCGAGAAGCTCCGGCGCGACGGGCGCGCGCTCCTCCGTGCCCGCGGCCGGAGCCTGCGGCTCGAGCTGCTCCTGACCGGCGCGACGGGTTTCCTCGGCAAGGAGATCCTCGTCCAGGCCGCGTCCGACCGCCGGATCGCGAGGGTCTGGTGCGTCGTCCGCCCCGAGACGATCCGCGACCCGAAGAGCCGCGAGGTCCTGAAGGTCCTCTCGCCCCTCCAGCGGGGCGCGCTCCTCCTCAGGCGCCTCCACATCACGGGGACGCGGGCACGGAAATTCGCGTTCCTCGAGGGAGACATCGAGAAGCCGTCCCTCGGCCTTTCGCCGCGGGACCTCGCGCGCCTCCCGAAGCGGATCACGCACGTCATCCACTGCGCGGCGAGCGTCTCGTTCGACGACGCCTACGAAAACTCCTACCGCGCGAACGTCCTCGGGGCCCGCCACGCGATGGAGTTCTCGCTCGCTTTCCAGCGGGCGAAGGGGTCGAGTTTCATCCAGCACATCGCGATCGAGACGTCGTACATCCACGGGCGGAAGAAGCGGACCACCGCGCTGGAGTCGGCCCTCGTCTTCCCGCGCGCCTTCTACAACAACTTCTACGAGCTGACGAAGGCGATGGCCTCGCTCGACACGGACCGGTTCCTGATCGTGGAAGGGCTCCGCGTCGCGCAGCTTCTTCCGGCCATCGTCATCGGGCGATCGAAGACGGGGAACAACTACGGCGACACGAAGGTCGTGAACGCGCCGATCAACGCCTTCGGACGGTCCAAGGAGGCTCTCGACGCCCTCCGGGGGGACGCCGTCGGCCGCGGCAAGGCGTGGCTCATCGGCTCGATCGCCGGCGCCTTCCCGTCGGACCGCTCGGCCGAGCTGAACCTCGTCCCGGTCGACCGCGTCGTGGAGGGGATCCTCGCGGCGCTGACCGTTCCCGAGGCCATCGGCGAAAGGATCCACCTCGCGACCGACAACCGGATCCGAGCCGAGGACATCGTGCGGATCACGCACGAGGAGCTCGGCATCGACGTCCGCCTCGCCGACCCGACCCTCTTCCGAAACGTCACGCTTCCCCTCGTGAAGGCCGCTCTCGAAAAGAGCGGGGAGACGAAGCTCGCCAGCGCCCTCGAGAAGCTCGGGACGATCTTCGGGGGCTACGGCGAGTGGGGCCAGCCGACGCACCAGGTTGGAAACGACGTGAGGATCCTCCGCCTTCCGATCCGGAGGCCGAACACGCGCCATGCCTTCCGGATGCTCTGCCGGCACAACAAGTACGTGCAGGAGTTCGGGAAGGTACGGGACGCCGACGAGATCGCCCGGCGGGAGCACCTCTGGGAGACCGTCATCGACCGGATCGAGTACGAGACCGGCCGCGAGGTCGCCTCGATCGGGCCGGACGAGTTCCGGAAACTCCTCACGCTGAAGCTCGACCTCCGGACGTTCCGCCCGAAGACGGCGTCGCCCCGCTGACGCGGCGTCCGCGGCCCTCAGCGGAGCGAGAGAGGGAAGGTAGATCACGGCGGCGCAGAGGGCCGCCCAGACGGCGATCGTGGCGAGAAGGCCCGGGTCCGTGAGGAGCGACTTCGTCGTGTCCTCTCCTTTTCCCTGCGTCTCGAGGAGCCGCCACCGGAACATCCCGAAGACGACGACCGGAACGCTCACGAGAAGGTGGTCCGTCCGGAACCACGCGACCGTCTCCGGCGAGACCGTGTAAAGGGCGTAGCAGACGATCGTCATACCGAGCGTCACGTTCTCGAGGGACTCGAAGAGCGCCGCCGGGACGCCGCGCAGCGACTCGCGTCCCGCGGCGCCGTGCTCCACGAGCTCGCCCCGTCTCTTCGAAAGGGCGAGGAAGAGGGCAAGAAAGAACGTGCAGAGGAGAAGCCAGCGGGACGCCGTCACCCCCGCCGCGGCCGAGCCCGCGAGGACGCGGAGGACGAAGCCGGCGGCGATGACGAAGACGTCGAAGAGGGCGACGCTCTTGAGGCCGAACGAGTAGAGGAAAATCAGCAGGGCGTAGAGGGCCGCCCAGACGACCGCGTCCGGCGCGGCGGCGGCGAGAAGCGCGAAGGAGAGGACGCCGAGAACCGCCGACGCCGCGAGCGCGGTCGACATCGAGAGAGCGCCGGAGGCGATGGGGCGGCTCCGCTTGACGGGATGGGCACGATCCGCCTCGCGGTCGCGAACGTCGTTCAGAAGGTAGAGCGCGGAGGCGATCCCGCAGAAGGACGCCGCCGCGGCGAACGTCCGGAGCGCCGGACCAGTCTCCGTCACGGCCTTTCCGAAGAGGAGCGGCGCGAGGACGAAGAGGTTCTTGGTCCACTGCACGGGGCGGAGGGAGTGAAGGAGAGCCTTCACCACCCCGCGCTCGCCCGCGGCGGCGTTCGATGGTCCGGCGCGGTTCGACGGCGTCTCGATGGGAGGGAGGCTAGCGGACGGCGCCCGGTCCCCGCAACCCTGGGGAACTCACCAGACTGCCACGACCGACGTGTTGGGCCGGAGAAGAGCCGGGTCCCAGTAAGCAGCGGCGGGTCGTGGCGGACCCGGTGCCGCCTCCGGCGGCGGCGTCAGAACCGACGGCGGAACGATCTCCTCCGTTCCTTTCGGTGGCGTCCACGTCCATTCGAGAATCCCGGGGCTCTGAATGTTCCGGACGACGATGCGCACGGCGTAACGCCGGGCCGACAGCGTGAGATCCGCCGAGACGGGATCCTCCGAAGGGCTCCGGGTCGTCGAGCGCATCCACCCCGTCGAGCTGGATCGTCGCCTCGCCCTGCACGCGGAGCGCCATCCGGTAGACACCGGCGACCGGCGGCGTCAAGAAGCCGGTCCACGTGGCCTCGAACTTCTCGCCGGAGTGGACCTCGTTGCTGAGCCCTCCCGACGCGAGAGTCCGGTCGAGCCAGCGGAGGGGCGGCCGTCCCGGCACCTCCACGACGCCGAGCAGCCCGCCGGGAGAAGACTCCTCCGCGAACTGGAGCGACTCCGGAATGGCTTCCCATGCCGACGGCGGGATGGTTCCGTCGGCCGGTTCCGCGGCCCATTCCACTTTGACGCCTTCCGGGGCGTGCCCCTCCACGACCACGGCGTGGTCGCCTCGGGGAATCGACAGGACGACTTCCGCCGACCTCTCCCCGGCGGGAGACGTCAGGACGTCGAGCCCGTCGATGCGGAGCCGGGCCGGCCCCGGCCCGACCCGGAGGCCCCAATTCGCGAACCGGGGGAAGCGGACGACGGCCGACCAGCGGATCGTGCCGTTCGCCTCCGGGGGGACCGATCCGAGGGCGCTCACGTGAATCGGGGGAGACGACCCGATCCGCGCCACGGCCCCCCGCCCGGCGGCCCAGCGGTCGCGCGGAATCCGGTACGCCGTGAAGAGAAGACCGCTCTCCCCTCTCACGATCGGCTCTTCCCTTCCATCCGGATAGAGCTGGCGCAGGAGCGGCAGGTAAAACTCCTGTGCCGGGTAGACGAAGAACGTGAGGTTCCGGTTCGGAGGGAGCGTGAGCGGAAGGGAGATCCCCGGGGAGACGACTCCGGCTCTCGGTGTCTCCGGAGCCAGCAGGCGGACCCAACCGGGGTTCACGTAGTGCCACCACTTCCCGAGAGCCACCACCCACGTCCCGGCCCCCTCCGCGGCAACGGCGAGTCCGGTCTGGGTCGGATAGGAGTAGGCCGTGCCCATCCGGGCGTTGTCGACGAAGTAGTACCGGGCTTCTCCCGCCATCGAGAAGGCGACGGCGGCTCCGGCGACGACCGTGGCGGCGGCCGCGGCGCGGCGCCGGAATCTCGACCCCGGCACCGCGGCGTCCCGAACCCGGCGAATGACGTCGGAGAGAACGACGGCCGGAAAGAGAGCGACCGTGAGAATGGCCGGCGCCATTCGCTGGAGTGCCGGCGTCTCGACCGTCACGATCACCCCCGAGAACCCGACCCAGAACCAGATCGTCAGGAAGACGAACCGCGGATCCCGGATCCTGAGGGCGGACGTTCCGAGCCCCAGGAAGAAGAGCGCCGCGAGGAGAGGCGGCAGGACCGGCCGGTCGCACGGCCAGAAGTAGTTCCCGTCGTGATAGCGGTTGAAGAGGCCGACCGAGCGTTCCACCTGTTCCCTGAAGAATTCGGACACCGGCTTCTTCGGGTCGTAGTACCCGAGCCGGAGTCGGTTCGCGGGGACGAAGATCGTCGTCTCCCGCGCGCGGACCGTGAAGACGCCCGGCGTCCTCCACGCGCCCCAGAGAAACGGCGACATCGTCAGGAGCGCCGCGAGGGCTGCCGCCGAGATCCCCGGCAGCAGTCTCACGCGCTTCAGGCCGAGCCCGTGGACGAGGAGGTAGATCGAGACCAGGGCCGCCAGCAGTGGCCACATGCGCGCCGGCGGATAGAAATAGATCGAGAAGCCGCCGAAGAATCCGGCGAGGACCCACGCGAGGATCCTTCCGCCCCGGATCCCTTCCAGGAAGAAGAGCGCGGCCAGCGCCCAGAGAACGGCCGTCGGGCCGGCTTCCGTCGTCTCCCGTGAGAATTGCAGGACCGCGCCGAGCGTGCTCGTCAGGCCGGCCGCGAAGAGTCCCGCGCGCCACCCGAAATTCCGGGTCGCGAGAAGGGCCACGACGAGGACGCCGAGGACGCCGGCGGCGGCGCCGAGCACTCTCACCCCGACGTAGTCGGTCCCGACCAGCGCCATGACCCCGGCCAGGATCCGGAAATAGATGTTGCTGATGTGGTACCAGCCCGAGTCGAAAGCCGGGTGGTCGCCGATGTGCCGGAGGATCTGGAGAGAGACCGCCGCCCGGTCCCCTTCGTCGGCGTTGATTCCGAGGGGAATCCGGTCGAGGGCGTAGAAGCGGGTCGCCACCGAGAAAACGATGAGGACGAAGAGGGAAAGGGCGAAGAGGCGGCGGCCTCTCCGGCTCTCCGGAAGCGGCGCATCGGTCCACCGGGGAGACCAGGTTCCCGTGCGTCCGGCGGCGATCCCGGCGCAGACGAATCGCGACGAGACTCGCCAGCCAGAGGGGGACGGCGTAGCGGTCGAGACCGATTCCCGTCATACCGGCGCAGCGCCAGCAGGTTCAGGCCGAGGCCCACGAGGGCAATGACGACGGCCACGATGGCGGGCCGGAGCGGTCTCGCCGGCGAGGGGGACGTCTCCTCCCTCGGGCGCGCCAGAGAGTCGAACGAGAAGAGGAGGATGGCGAGGAGGTAGAGCGCGAGCCCGAGCCCCGAAGAGTTTCCGGCCCGGATGGCCCACTCCCCGGCGCCGGCAAGGAGAAGAGCTGCCAGCCCCCGTACGAGCGGTCCGTGCTGCGAGGCGCTCGCAGGACGGAGAGGATCCGTCATCACCGTTTCGCGGATATCACTCCCAGCGGACACCGATGGCGAACGGCCCGGAGCTGTCGCCCTGGAACGAGCCGATGTAGAGCTGGTAGGTTCCGTCCGGAACGTTGAAGGTGGTCGTCAACACCGGAGCCGTCCCCTGCGTCTTCCGGACGAGGACCGCCTGTTCCTTGCTGAAGACCTTGTAGGAGTGGAGCCACCAGTGGCCGGGAGTGCCGTCCGACTTCGAGTAGGTGTCTCCCTTCGTGCCCGGATCCTCCGCCTCCACCTTCACCGACTTTCCGTCAGTTCCCTCGAGCCGCGCGTAGTCATAGATGGAGTCGTAGCCCGGTACCGCTCCAACCTGGACGGTCAGCTTTCCTCCCTTGACGGTCACGGGTCCGACGGGAATCTCCCACGCCTTTCCGGAGCCGTCCCCGGTGAAGGTCTTCGTCGGAACGAAGGGGGAGCCGTCGGCGTTGGTGACGACGAGGGGGCTCCTCGAGATCGCCTTCGTCGGGGCCGTCTCTTTCGACGGGGACGAAGCGGTCTCCTTCTTCCCGGAGCAGGCCGTTACGGAAAAGGCGAGGAGAAGAAGCCCGAGACCGAGCCTTGAGATGCGAGCCGGGCCGGCGAGCCGCTCACCGGACGACCGCGGTACCGAAGCGGACCCGGGGCCTGTCGAGGGAGACATCGAGAACCTCCTTGCCGCGTGCAACGAATCCATCGTAACGGCTGTAAAAGTTGAGTGTCAAGAAGATGCTCCTCATCTACGGAGGTGCCGCACCCGTGCACCACGTCGTGAAGAGAGGCTCGCCCCGGCGCCCACTCGTCAGTTCCTCGGAGGCGCCCGGGAGCCACGACGGGGATCTGGTCGGCGATCCGGAGGCCGCCGCAGCGGCCGGGCTCGGCGACGAGCTCCTGGGGAACGAGCAGGCAGCGCCGTTTGCCGTCCGTCGGGAATGAAGGCGCCGTCCCGGGAGCCGTGCAGGACCAGAAGCTCCAGAAGCCCGTGGGCTCGAGGCCTGCCGCCCGAAGTCTCCTGAGATCCTCGTACGCGGTGAGCCTTATGAAGGCTTCGTACTCCTCCGAAGACTGCCGCGGAAAGAGCGCGATGACGGAGTGTGCCTCTCCGAGAGAGTGCCGGACCCGCATCGCGACGGCCTTCTGAAGGCGGCTGTTCTCCTCCGACTCGGAAGCGACCTTCTCGAAGTAGAGATGCGTCGCGAGAACGAAGAGGAGGACCGCCGCACCGGCGCCGGCGGCCTTGAGAGCCGGGGCGGGAAGTCCGCCCCGGACCAGCCCGTCGACGATCCGGGTCAGGACGACCGACGCGAGGAAGAGGACGATGACGGCGAAGAGAAAGATCCTCCGGAAGCC
Organism: uncultured Acidobacteriota bacterium; assembly: GCA_963779415.1. Taxonomy (GTDB): domain Bacteria; phylum Acidobacteriota; class Thermoanaerobaculia; order UBA5066; family UBA5066; genus DAOMFB01. The sequence goes on from CAVZYA010000002.1 coordinate 278,157, forward strand.
GACGTCCGGCGCGAAGAGGCCGGGAAGAAGAGTCAGCGGGAGGGAGACGAGGACGATCCGCGAAGCCTCGCGATAGGCACCGCGGCGAAAGGAGACGAGCGAGAGGAGCAGGCCCGGAACGAGAAGGACGGACTCGATCAGGCCGAGGGAGCCCCCCGGCCTCGCGAACCAGGGGTCCGTTCCCTGAACGAAGAGTTCTCGGGCGATCCCGCCCAGAAAAGCGATCCGCTTGCCGGTGTCCCAGAGGAAGGGACCCTCGGAAAGGTACCCCGTCCGGAGGTTCGGAAGAAAGGTCCCGTGGCGAGCGAATGCCGCGAGCGGTGCCCAGCTCGCGAGGGCGAAGACGGCGGCGCCGGCGCCCCACTTCCAGGCCTCCCGGCGAAATTTCTCCGGCTCGAGAAACGCCGATACGGCGACGAGAGAAAAGACGATGAGAGGGGTCACCTGGTTCGACGCATAGACGAGCCATCCGGTCGCCAGGAACGCACCCCCGCCGATCATCCACGGGAGCGAGCCGGTCGTCCGGGCTTCGAGATAGAGAGCGAGAACGAGAAGGAGCTGCAGCGGAGAGAGGACGTGCTCGGCATCGCCGTAGCGCGAGATCGAGACGTGCCACGGCGAAAGGGCCAGAAGCGAGGCGAAGATCAGCGCGAGCCGCCGGCCCTCCTGCGAGGGCGCCCACCCGCCAGGCCACGAAAATCGTCAGCGTCCCGAGGAGCGCGCAGGTGAGGCGGCTCGGCGTCAGCCCGACGCCGAAGAGGTGAAAGCCGAACGCCGAGACGAGACCGTCGAAGCCGAACTGTTCGTTCAGGACCGTATCCGAGGCGGCTCGCAGCCACCCCGCCACGTCTCTCCCCGCCCAGGCCGCTCCCAACTTCTCGTAGAGCGGCAGGGTGACGGAGACGTGGTGGACGACGGCATGCTGGGAGTAGCCGCCGGGGATCTCGGCGAGCGCGGAAAAGCGAAGGAGGAGACCGGCACCGACGGGAAGAGCGACCCAGGGGAGCGACGGCTCTCCGCCGAACCGCTCCGAAGGGAGTTCCCACGCGAGAGCGGACCCTGCGGCCAGCGCGGCCAGAGAGGCCCAGCCCGGGTGCGCTTCCTGCTAGGAGAAGTCCCGCGAGCGCGAGGAGCGAAATGCGCGGCTCCCAGGACGGCGGAGGAGTGCCGCGACCGGCGTCGCAAAGCCATGGCGGACGAGGCGGCGGCCACCACGAGCGCGACCACGCCCAGACCGAACCGGTGGTCGCCGGCTACCCCGGCGAGGAGCCGGCCGGCAGCCATCGCGCCGTTCAAGAGGCCCGAGAGCGGGGCCAGCGTCTGCTCGCCGCGGCGGTCCTCCCGCACAAGCGCGCCCGCCAGGGCGAGGCCAGCCGCAGCGACGCCCGCCGCCCCGAGGGCTCGTCGGGCCCAGCGCCGGAACCGGGAGTCGGTGGCCGCCCGCGCGTCCGTCATCGGGACGGGATCAGCTTCTCCGCATCGAGCCACTCCACCGTCCGCCGTGCGAGGACCTCGTAGCCGTGCGCCGTGTAGTGGCAGTGGTCGAACAGAAGCCTCTCGTGATGGGCGACGGCATCATCGGCCCGAAGGGCCGGCAGCGGGTCGAAGAACGGGAATCGAGAGGCGAGCGCACATCGCGCGGGCGCTCTCCTGCGGACGGACGTCGCCCACCGTCCCGTAGAATCTGTATGTGAACCGGGAAGAGGCTGACGGCGAGCTTCGCCCCCTGACCTCGAACCGCGCCCTGAAGCGACTCGAGGATCTTCCCGATCTCGACCCACGCCTTCGGGTACCAGCCGAGGCCGAAGTCGTCCCAGGCGTTGTAGATCTCGTAGTCGAACCCGTCCCGCGTGTGAAGCATGTCGCCGGAGCGGAGCTTCCGTCCGGCGGCGAAATCCTCGCGCCACGCGGGGTCGATCGCGCCCGGCAGGGAGTTCCGGAACCATCCCTTCTCGAGGAGATGCAGCCGCGCCGTCACCCAGACCAGGAAGCGGCTCCGGTTCCACGGTGGGCCGAGAGACTTCATGTAGAAATCGCTCGCGTTCTGGGCATCGTTCAGATACATGCCGACGAGGACGAGATCGGGCGAGACGAGATCCTTGATCTCCTGAAAAAGCCAGAACTCGTCCAGCGTCCCGGCGCCCGGAAGCCCGGCATTGATGAAGCGGATCTTCTTCGTCCGGCCCCGGGTCAGGGCCTCCATCTGCCGCGTCCAGGTCTCCTCCTCCGGAAGGAAGTCGTCGAAGGTGATCGAGTCGCCGAGGACGAGGACGCGGAACTCGTCGGGTGCCTTCGGCCCGAGCTCGTCGTACCGGAGGCCGATCGAGTTGACCCGGATGGTGACGTCGAGGTGGCTCAGGGCGTGGTCATGAATCGTCGAAACCGTGTTGGGGCGAAGGCGGACTCCCCGTTTCCCGCCCCAGAGGATGACGGAGTTGATCGACTTTTCCTCCGTCGTCTTCAGCGGCGCGAACTTCGACCAATCCGGCGCCTGGACCGTCTCGATCTTCACGACCTGGGGGGCCGGAAGAAGAATCCGGGCCGCGATCTCGCAGAGAACGAGGCCGGCGAGGAGCGAGCCGGCGGCGAGGGCGGCGTTGACAGCCCAACCGGTCCGGAATCTCGGCGACATCCCCGCATTCTAAGAGACGCCGATCTCCGTCCCTGTACGCGGGAGGCGGCGGCCGGGACGGCAGGGCGCGATGTATCGTTGCGAACCGATGCGGCACCGGGCCATTCTTGCGATCCTCGCTCTGGCGCTCGCCGTCCGCATCTTCGGCATCGACTTCGACGCCCATCATTTCTTCCACCCCGACGAGCGGGCGATCGCGGACGCCGATTCTCCGGCTCTCCTTCCATCCTCTTCATCTCGACCCCGGGTTCTTCGCCTACGGCTCCTTCCCCTTCTACGTCACGAAGGCGGCCACCTCGTCGCTCTCGCTCCTCGGACGCTGGTTCGCGAGCTACGACGGGACGATTCTCGTGGGTCGGCTCCTTTCGGTCCTCTGGGGGACGGCCACGGTCCTTCTCCTCGTCCTCGTCACGCGCCGGCGATACGGGGAGCGCGCCGGCCTTCTCGCCGGCCTCCTCCTCGCCCTCGCCGTCCTCCACATCCAGAACTCGCACTTCGCGACGAACGACGTCGCGCTCGTTTTCCTGATTCTCCTCGCGCTCGCTCTCTTCGCCCGGTACTCGGAGGAGGGACGAGCGGCCCACCTTCTTTCCGGCGCGGCCGTCGCGGGGCTTGCTCTCGCGACGAAGATGAGCGCGGCGCCGCTCGTCCTCCCGGCCGCCGCGGCGCTCCTCCTCCGCCTTCGGACCGACCGCAGGCCGGGACGCGCGGCCCTCCTCGCCCTCGGCGCCGGGGCCATCGCGCTCGCCGCCTTCGCTCTCGGCCAGCCGTACGCCCTCCTCGACTTCGCCCGCTTCTCGCACGACGTCCTCGAGCAGAGCCGGATGGTCCGGCACGCCGGCCTGCTCCCCTACACGAACCAGTACATCGGAACGCCGGCGCCTCCTCTACGAGACGAAGGAGCTGGTCCTCTGGGGCGCGGGCCCCTTCCTCGGCCTCGCGGCGATCTGGGGCGTCCTCCGGCTTCTCCGCAGGGTCCGGAGGCTCACCCCGTTCGAGATCGTCGTCCTCTCGTGGGCCGTCCCGTACCTCCTCGTCACCGTCTCCTTCGAGGTGAGGTACCCGCGCTACCTCCTGCCGCTCTATCCGCTCCTCGCCCTCTCGGCGGCCGCGGCGCTCACGGCCGCCGCCGAAAGGAGCCGTGCAGGCCGCTTCCTTCGCGGTGCGGTCGTCGCGGGGACGGCGCTCTGGGCCGCGGCGTTCCTCGTCGATCTACGCCCGCCCCTTCACCCCCGTCGCCGCTTCGCGCTGGCTCTACGAGAACGTCCCGCCGGGAACGGCGATCGTGACGGAGCACTGGGACGAGGGCTTCCCGATGCCGCTCCCGGGCTTCTCGCCGGAGCGCTACCGGAACGTCGAGTTTCCCTACTACGACGACGACTCCCCCGCGAAGATCACGAAGTTCGCCAAGGTCATCGCGTCGTCCGAGTGGGTCATCTTTCCGACGAAGCGTCTCTACGGCGCCGTCACGCAGGCGAGCGGGAAGTTCCCGCTCACCGACAAGGCGCTCCGCCTCCTCTTCGCGGGGGATCTCGGCTACGCCCTCGCGAAGGATTTCACGTCGCGCCCGTCGCTCTTCGGGATCTCCTTTCCGGACGAGCTGGCCGACGAGTCCTTCTCCGTCTACGACCATCCGAAGGTCCTCTTCTTCGAGAACCGCGGCCGGCTCCCCGCGGAGGAGATCGAGCGGAAGATCCTGACCGGTCTCCCGTCGAAGCCGGTCTCCCGCCGCGCGATTCTCCTCGCCCGCGCCGGCGGAGCGGTCGGCGCGACGTTTCCCGGCGGCCTCGGGACCATGAGGAGCGGCGTCCTCGCGACGCTTCTCGTCCTCCTTCTCGCCGAGGCGCTCGGCCTCGCGGCCTGGGCGCTCCTCGCCGGAGCGATCGGGGCGCGACCGGGAATCTATTCGCTGGCGAAAATTCTCGGGCCGCTCCTCTTCGCGTTCGTCCCGTGGCTGCTCGTTTCGCTCCACGTCGTCCGGTTCGAGCCGACGACTCTTCTCGCCTCCGCCGCCCTCCTCCTTCTCCTCGGGGCCGCCGTGAAGAGGAGGCGCGCTCTCGGGTGGCCGGAGGACTTCTTCCGGACGGACGCCGTCTTCGCCGCGGCCTTCTTCTTCTTCCTCTTCGTCCGCTCCCTGAACCCGGAGATCTACTGGGGCGAGAAGCCGATGGACTTCTCGTTCCTGAACGCGCTCTACCGGTCGACGACTCTGCCGCCCCCCGAGCCGTGGCTCTCCGGGACCTCGCTCTCCTACACGTACTTCGGCCATTTCTTCGTCGCGGCGTTCGGCAAGGCGCTCGGCGTCGTCCCGGGCGTCATGTTCAACGTCGGCATCGCCCTCGCCGCCGGCCTCACGGCCGCCGCTCTCTACGCCGCGGGGACGATTCTCGCGGGGGGACGCGCCGGCCTCTTCGCCGTCGCGCTCGGCCTCTTCGCCGGAAACCTCTCGGGGCTCTTCCTTCTCCTTCACCGGCGAGCCGGTCTGTGGGAAGTTTTCTGGGACAGCTCGCGGGTCATCAAGGAGACGATCAACGAGTACCCGCTCTGGACGTTTCTCTTCGCCGACCTCCACGCGCACGCCCTCGTGATGCCCTTCACGGCCGGCTTCGTGGCGCTGCTCCTACTTCTCGTCAGGACGAAGGAGGAGCTTTCGACCGGTGCCCGGGCGGCGCTCCTCGTCGTCGGGGGGCTCCTTCTCGGAACGATCCAGGTGACGAACGGCTGGAGCATCCCGACCTACGTCGGCCTCCTCGGCGCGCTGCTCTTCCTCTCCTGGTTCTGGGCGGAGCGGGGGGGCTCCCTTGGCCGCCTCGTCACGCGTTTCGGATCGGGCGTCATCGTTCCGGCCGCGGCAATGCTCGCGGTGGCGTGGCTTCTCTACCGCCCCTTCTGGGCCCACTTCACGCCGCCGCCCCGGCAGTGGGGGCTGGAGGTCGGGCCGTATGCGCGCCCGCTCCCCTTCCTCGAGATCTGGGGGCTCTTCCTCGCCGCCGCCGTACCGTTCCTCCTCGCCTCTCTCCGGCCTCTCGCGCGCTTCCTCCTCGGCGCGGCGCTCGTCGCCGCTCTTCTCTTCCGCGCGGGAAACCCCGCGTCGGCTCCGATCCGGACCTTCGCCGTCGTCCTCTTCGCGACCGGCCTCGTCGTGGCGCTCCGGCGCGCGACGAAGGAAGAAGACCGCCTTCCCGCCGCTTTGATCGCCTTCTCCGCCGCCGTCTGGGCCGGATGCGAAACGGTCTTCGTCTGGGACCGGATGAACACGCTCTTCAAGTTCTACCTGGAGACCTGGTTCCTCCTGTCGATCGGATGCGCCGCCGTCCTCGCGCGTCTCTTCTCAGGAACCGAAGAACCCGGGCGGCGCACTCGAAAAGTTTTCGTCCTCGCCGCCGGTTCGCTCGCCGCCCTGACGACGATCGTGGCCACCGCCGGCGCCCTCGCCATCAACCGCGTGGACGGCCCGCGCGGAACGCTCGACGGGACGGCGTACCTCGACCGCTGGGACCCCGTGGAGCGGGCCGCCTTCGACTGGATCAACCGGACCGTCCCCGGCCTCCCCGTCCTCTGCGAGGCGTGGGGGCCGTCCTACGGCGAGTTCGGGCGCGTCTCGATGAACACGGGGCTCCCCGTCGTCATCGGCTGGGACTATCACGTCCAGCAGCGCGGCCACTCCCGCGCCGAGGTCGAGCGGCGGAAGGCGGACCTCGCCGCGATCTTCCGCTCCCCCGAGCGGGAGCGCGTCGAGGGGCTTCTCGCGCGTTACCACGTGGCTCTCGTCTACTTCGGCCCTCTGGAGCTTCAGACATACGGCCCGGCCAGCCTCTCGCGCTTCCGGGAGTGGACTTCCCTTCTCTCGCCCGTCTACCAGAACCCCGCCGTGACGATCTTCGCCGTGAAGGGGGGCTTCGCCGGGGAGACTCCCGCCATGACGGTGGAGCGGGTCGTCGAGGTGACGAGCGAGCCCGCCGAGGCGCGTACCGAGGAGCCTCGCCCTCCGCAGGAACCGCCCGGCAAGCTCGGCCAGCCGCGCGGCCTCGCCCGCGATTCCGCCGGGAACATCTACGTCGCCGACTTCGTCAACAACCGGATCCAGAAGTTCGACGCGATGCTCGATCCGCTCCTTCAGTGGGGGCGGCGCGGGAGCGCGCCGGGCGAGTTCAAGGACCCGTGCGCCGTGGCGGTGGACGCGGCCGGGCACGTCCTCGTCGCCGACACGTGGAACTCGCGGATCCAGGTTTTCGACGCGGTGGGAAGGTACCTGCGCGAGTGGAACCACGGCTTTTTCGCGCCGCGCGGAGTCGCCGTCGACCCGAAGGGATCCGTCTTCGTCGCCGACACGGGGAACAGCCGGATCGTCCGGTCGAGCGCCGACGGGGTGAAGGAGGCCGCGTGGGGTGAACGGGGGAGCGGGCCGGGACAGCTCTTCGAGCCGCAGGGAATCGCCGTCGACGAGAAGGGGGAGATCTGGGTCTGCGACAACGGGAACGCCCGGCTCGTCGCCTTCGACCGCGACGGCCGGCTCCTCCGGACGATTCCGGTCCCCGGCTGGAAGCGCGATGTCTTCTCCGAGCCCTACGTCGCCCCGGCGCCGGGTGGGATCCTCTGGGTGACCGTCCCGCTCGACCACGAGGTCCGGGCCTATTCCGAAGACGGAAAGCTTCTGACGACCCTTCGCCCTTCGCCGGCCGCCCTCTTCGACAAGCCGGTCGGCATCGTCCTTCTTCCCGCAGGGAAGCTTCTCGTCTCCGACATCGAGAACCGGCTCGTCGTCCTGGACCGGCCGTGACGCCGGACGGCCCCGCGCCCTGCGGCGACTTTCGCCCCGCCTGGTGGCTCCCCGGGCCGCATCCGCAGTCGATGTGGGGCCGCCTCGCGCGGCCGAGGCGGCTCGTCTCTTTCCGGCGCGAGATCGTCCCGACGCCCGACGGCGACGACCTCGTCCTCGATCACGTGGACGCCCCGGACGGCGCGCCGCGGCTCCTCATCCTCCACGGACTCGAAGGGAGTTCTTACTCGGTCTACGTTCAGGGGCTCGCCGCAGTGGCGCGCCGGACCGGCTTTGCAGTCACCGTTCTCAACTTCCGCTCCTGCGCGCGTCCCCCCGACGACCTCGGCACGATGCTTCCGAACAAGCGGCCCGCGCTTCTACCACTCCGGTGAGACGGGCGATGCCGACTTCGTCATTCGGCGGCTTCACCAGCGCGCGCCCAAAACGCCGCTCGTCGCGGCCGGGGCATCGCTCGGCGGGAACGTCCTCTTGAAGTGGCTCGGCGAGAATTCGGGCCAGACGCCTCGTCAAGGCGGCGGCCACGATGTCGGTCCCGTACGACCTCGCGGCCGGTGCGCGCTTCCTCGAAAAGGGGGCCGGGCCCTTCTATGTCACCGTCTTTCTCCGGACGCTGAAAGCCAAGGTGAAGGACCTCGTCGCGCGCTTTCCCGAGGCACAGGAGCGTGTCGATCTCGACCGGACCCTCGCCTCAAAGACCTTCTGGGACTTCGACGACGCGGCCACCGGCCCCCTCCACGGCTTCGCCGGAGCGGACGATTACTACACCCGTCCAGCTCCATCTCCTTCGTCGGGAAGATCAGGACCCCGGCCCTCTGCATCAGCGCCGCAGACGACCCCTTCGTCCCGGCCGAGGTCCTTGCGAGGGTTCGAACCGCCGCGTCTCCGCTGTCACCTGCCTCTTCACCGAGAAGGGAGGACATGTCGGCTTCGTCGCTGGCGACTCACCGAAGAAAGCCTTCTACTGGGCCGAGCAGACCATCGTCCAGTGGCTGGCGGGGAAGGTCTCGCGGACACCGGACCCGTCCGGCGTCTGACCCCGGCGGCGCCGCGCCATGTCGCGGCCTCGATGTGACCACGCCAGGATCTCGGACCCGCCCCGGATCTCCACGTCCTGGCAGCCTAGCTCTGTGGGTACTAGGCCGCAGTCACTGCAGCCTAAGCACATTTCTCCCCTGCGGCCGAATACGAGTTCGGCGGCCTGGCGATTAAGATGTCCAGCCGTCCGAAGGTCGATCGATGGCACAGGTCGAGCGGACAGGGCGAGGAGGTAGACGAATGACATTATGGGCTGTCATTGCGTTCTCCGGGATGTTCTTAGGCCTTCAGACCGTCCCGGGACAGGTACCCGACCGCGTCATCTTGGACGCAACGTTCCGAGGGCAAGAGATCGGTTTCGACTTCGTACGTCTCCAATGCATGCGAATTCCCGAGGGAGCGGAGTCGCCGAGTTGTTGGCTGGACGAGACACTTCTGATGGGATGTGATTCGGGGACCGCAGAGGTTTTTCCACGCCACACCTCCACCCAAGATCTGGAGATCAGGGGCAGCCTGCTGAAGCGCGAGATCATTGTGGAGATCCAAGGCGCCGGGACCCGAACAGCCTTCCGGTTCAACTACTTCCCAGCTCCGAATGGCAGCTCGGCGTACATCTTAACTGACGCTACGATGACTCATCATGACAGCGTCACCAAACGCGATTTCGAGCTGCAAGCTTTGAAGGGGAGGGACACTACGATCAAGCTTCCATGCGCTATCAAAGCTCACGGGCTTTGGGACCGCCGCGACCTACCGTGAGACGGCCAGCTTGGCGCTCCCTTCAGTCTGGTATCTCGCCGGTGGCCATCGGCTGCTCGTTCAGCCGATACATATGGACGGGCGGCCGAACCCGCGGCTGCAGCGGGCGCGCATGCGCGCGCCACTGAGCCTGATATCGTTAGCCAGCCATGAGTGTGAAGAGGGCGCTTCTTTGCTGTCGTACTTTGCTCGCTCGTTTCTGTCGACCTGTTCCCGCGGCCCGAAGGCCGGACGATACCGTGAAACGAAAGGGCGAGCCGGATATGACTTACGTGGCGGCGGAAGATGCCGCCATGAACGCCTCAATCAAAAAGGCACGAGCCACGCTTCCAGCGTTCAAGGCAGCACTGCTGTCGCGCAAGGCCGAAATGAGTATCTTCGCCGTCAAGGTCGCCTTCACATATGGTCGCGGACAGTCAGGAGCACATCTGGTTAACCGAACCCTCCTTCGCGTCTGGTCGTGTTTCCGGTGTCGTCAACAACGAGCCCGTGGACGCCACTTTCCTCAAACTCGGCCAGCGCGTCTCCGCCCCTGAGGCAGACATCTCAGACTGGATGTTTGTTGAATCTGGCGTACTGCGGGGTGGCTACACGCTACGAGTTCTCCTGGATCGACTTCCACCGCCTGAACGGGAGAAGCAGATGCAGGCTATGGGCTTCCGTCTGGATTAGGGCTGGCTAACCCCGTATCTGGACTCCTCCTGTTGGTGAAGCGAGGGTGGTGTCTGATCTTTTCCTTCTCGGAGATGGGGTCAGATCTGCCAATTAGGCGACTGGGGTCATAGGCGACTGGGGTCAGGTCTCATATCTGTAGTATGCGCTCGCTCGGGAAGATGACGGTCAGCAACTATCTTGGACGTCGACGGTGGCCGAAGGTGGCGTGGGTACATGTGCCGGCGGCGGCGCAGGGGGACTTCGTCGCGCGATATCTGCTGCCGGTTCCCGGATGCCGTCTTACACTCCATGGAATGCCGGTCCGACGCTGATCTCCGCTCGCGCTTTCGCCGACGACCAGATCTCGCCCCAAATCGTCCGTCAGTGCCTCCCACGGGAGAACCGGGGCATAGGAAGAATCAAATGATGCGACCCGTACTGCCATTCCTGATGACATCCCTCCTCCTCGTCCCAGATGTCTCGATTGCCCGGGATGTGACCGAAGGCGCGAAGAAGCCGACCGGAGCCCCCGCGGTCGTGCTTCAGATAGACCCACGGCTGATCGCCGAAGCGGCGGAAGTATGGGCTTTGATCGCGGCGCCGAAGAACCCCGTCTGGCCCGGCTGGGATGCGACGAGCACCCCGATCCTGTTCTACCTGCCCGGCGAACAGGACGTCCTCATCAATCATCCCCGACCGCCGGAGGGATTCGCCGATTATCGCGGGCCGGTCCGGTTCCCGGGGGGGCGCATCGTGGTCCGCGGCAAGCCCACGATCCTCAACTGGGACGGCCAGAACACATCGCGCGACATCGAAGGAATCCCGACCCTGGTCGTTGCCGACGCTCTCTCGAACCTGAGGGCGCAGCTCCGGGGTCTGTTGGAGGATCCGCGACCTGCGGCGGAGAAGGTCAAAGGACTCGGTTTCTCCCAGGTGGCTACGGACCCCTATGATCAGCTCGCTCTCATCGCTCATGAGGCGTTCCACGTCTTCCAGCAACGGGAGGCTCCGGCGAAGCAGGCCAACGAGATGCTGCTGCTGCACTACCCCGTACTCTCGGTGGAGAACAACGTCGCCTTTGCACAGGAGGGTCTGGCGCTCGCCGCGGCTCTCCGGTCGGAAGCAGACACGGCATTCCGAGCAGCCGTCGTGCAATGGATGGCGCTTCGACGGCTGCGCAGATCCGGGCTCCCGTCCGAGGCGATCGAGTACGAGAACGGAATCGAGTTCGGCGAAGGCCTTGCCAAATACGTCGAATACCGGCTGCTCGAATCGCTCGAAGGTCGGACCCCCCGCCCGGAAATGTGGTGGGTCCAGGGATTCCACGGCTACGGCGATCTGGCTTCCCGCCGCTCCGAACTCGTCGACAGCATGCTCCGACAGATGCGCGGCGAGGTTTCGGTCAACAATGACCCATACGGAACCGCCCCTCTCCGAATGAGACTCTACTACTCAGGCATGGCGATCGCCGCCCTGCTCGACCGGCTTTCCACGAACTGGAAGGAGCGAATCCTTGAGCCCGGGGTCTCCCTCACGGATCTCGTGGAGGGGGCCGTCCGCATCACGCCGGACGAGGTCCGGGCCGCGCTCGAGGAAGCGCGACGGGCAGACGGCTACGACGCGCTCGTCGCCGCGAAGAGACGGCTCGCGTTGGAAGGTCGAGCCCGGATCGACGCGATGCTCGGTCAGATCGAACAGGGCACAGGTACAGGCATCATCGTGGACTACGGCGCACTCGAATCCTCCCGGGTCGCGATGGCCTTCACACCGTTCGGCATCACCGCCGTGGACGAGGATCGGACGATCTACGCGCAGGTTCCGATCCGGGCCCGCTTCGCCGACGGCTCGGAGGTCGCGCAGACCGAGCCGTTGCCTCTCCTCCATGACAAGAAGCGCAAGCTGATCCGGTTCCGGTTGTCAAGGGAGCTGTCTCCAGAGGAGGTCGCCAAGGCGACCGGCAGCGGGCGAGTTGCCTCACCGGAGGTCCGCAAACTGAAGCTCGACTTGCCCGAGGCGGCGGTGACTTCCGAAGATGCGTCGGTTCACCTGGAGGGAAGGGATCTTCGGATCGTCCTCAAAGCTCCTCGAAATTAGCCAGGCCGGTGCGGCCAAGCCTGCCAATATGTGGTTCGAAGAAGCCGCGCGTGGCATGACCCTTCCGCCTGACCTGCCCTGGTGTTGCTCGCGTTCCTCGCCGCTTTACTCTTGCGCCCGCGCTATCGTCCCTCCTGGGTCGTCGCCATGTACGCCCTCCTTGCCGACACCGTAGCTATCGTCCACTTCCTTTACGTCGTCTTCGTGATCGCGGGAGGGGTGCTGGCGAGTCGGTGGCCGAAGGTGGCGTGGGTACACGTTCCGGCGGCGGTCTGGGGCGTGCTGGTCGAGGTGATGGGGTGGGAGTGCCCGCTGACACCGCTGGAGGACCATCTCAGGATGCTCGGCGGAGCGGCGGCGGCGCAGGAGGACTTCGTCGCGCGATACCTGCTCCCGGTTCTCTATCCCGAGCGACTGACGCCCACCGTTCAGCGGGGCCTCGGTGCCTTGGTCGTCGCCGTGAACGTGATCGTCTACGCCTTCGTCATCCGGAGGCGCCGGGCGGCATGAGCGCGCTGAACGGCGTATCGTTAGTGCCTCCGGGGACGTGCACTCGTGAACCCTGAATCCTTGCGCCTCGCAGACTGGTCCGTCTCGGTCCGCGGCTCGTCCCTGAAGCGGCTTCTTCTGGTCACGTCCGGATTCGAGAATTGGCGCCTGACGCCGGACTCGATGAGCTTTGCGGACCTCGCCTTTCATCTGATCGAGGCCGACGAGTGGCTCTTCAGGAAGCTGGCTGAACCTACACTGGCACCCATCGTCCCTCTCGCGGTAACCTCGATCACGAGATTCACCACCGAGGTCAGCTCGTGGCGTGGCTACGGGCGGCAGGCCTCGCTCCCCAGACTCCGGCAGTCGGCGTCTAACCTCTCGCCGCGACCGACTCGCTTCGCTTGCCGCCGAACGGCGTATCGTGAGCCGCAGCGGAGAGAGCGGATCGCGACATGGCTCGGCACCCGCCATACATCTGGATTCTTCTCCTCGCCGTCTTGCTCGTGAACGGCGCGCTGTCCGTTGCCGTCGTGCGCGTCTTCCGGCTCCCGGCCACCTTCACCGCACCCGCATGGCTCGCCTGGTCTGTCGGCGGCCTTCTGATTCTGGTCGGCATGGCGACTTACGGTTTCGCTATGCGCCACCTGTCCCTGCGCCGGGCCTTCGGCACCGAGATCTACGCTTCTCCCGCAGAGTCCGTCCTCGTCACGACAGGTCCATACGCCTGCGTCCGCAACCCTCTCTATCTCGGTGCCACTATCGCCCTGATCGGCTGGATCCTTCTGCTCCGCTCCGTCATCCTTACGGTCGCAACCGCCCTGATGATCATCCTCTTCGTTTTCGTCGCGAAATGGGAGGAGCGAGAACTCCTGTCGCGGCTCGGCGACAGGTACGACGCCTATCGGCGTGCTACGCCCCTCTTCGTTCCACGCCTGCCGGGCCGCACGCGCCGCGGTTGAGCGGGGTGTCGGGCGGTCGATGCACCTCTCGCGTGGCCGCCCCACTGACCGGGCGTACTCGCCCGTTGCGGCGCCCTCGCTTGCGCTCGGCCGTGAAAACGCTATCGTTACGCGCCGGGGGCGACTTCCGTGACTTCCATCGAGCTTCAGGAGTATCTGCATCGACACTTTCCCCTTTCCAGGGCGATGCAGGTCGCCGTCCTCCGGGTGGATGAAGAGGGTGTGATTCTGAGCGCGCCTCTTCCACCCAATATCAATCAGACCGAGACCGTCTTCGGAGGAAGCGCCTCCGCGGTTGCCATCCTCGCCGCATGGTCCCTGCTTCACACACGCCTCCGAAGCCCCGGCGTGGCCCGACGCCTCGTCATTCAACGCCACACCATGAACTTCGATTTTCCGATCTCCGGCACTTTCACGGCGCGCGCTTTCATCACGCAGCCTGCAGACTGGCCCCATTTCGCGCGAGTGCTCGCGCGGAAGGGCCGTGCCCGAATCACGGTTTCCGCCGTGCTCGAGTACGGCGGGAAGGTCGCCGCCTCTCTCGAGGGCGCGTTCGTCGCGATGGGCCCCCAGGAGGCCTGAGTCTTCGTGAGGTGCCCTCCGATCGAAACGCGGTATGGCCCGGAAGAACGGGATTACTGACGGGTTCGTCACGCTCCGGAGCCCCCGGCACGTCGACATCAGCGCCGACCGTGCCTATGTCGTCGTTCCCGCGGACTACACGTTCAAGAAGAACGGAAAGCCGGTCAAGGAGACCGGCTCCACGTTGACCCTGGCTCTTCAGAAGAGCGCGACAGGCTGGCGCATCACGGCATGGGCCTGGGCAAAGCACTAGGCCCCGCAAAGCCAACAGCGTAGACTCGATCCACGGTTCAGCCAGAGGGCTGCTGATGACCGGCAAGGTGGTCAAGGTGGATGCGGCGGCCAAGACCTTTACCGTCGTCTCGAAAGGGAAGCAGCTCACCTTCTCCGCCCCGAAGCAGAAGGGCCCTCTCTCCAAAGTCGGGTCTATCGTCGACATCACCTATACACAGCCGACGCCCGGCGGGCCGCTGCAGTCGATCAACCTGAACTCCTCGAGGTCGAACACCTTCTGGTAGGCGGTCGTCTCGAGTCGAGGCATATCGACGACCCCGGTGCTTCCCTCCGCGGTTCACGGTCGGTTGGCCCCGACTGCAACCTTTGGCCGCTCAAGCAACTTGAAAGCCTCTCTTCCGGCTCTACCTTCTTAGACGGCCTTCTCTCGAGGAGGCGGCGTCTGATTCACTGGAATCAGCCAGGAGGAACTTCACATGTCGAATGCCAAGCCCACTCCCGGCCCCTGTAACCCCGCCTGCACCAGCGTCATCAAGTTCCTGACCGGCCACGCCCTGCCGCCGAGCATCGGAATCAGCGTCGGGTCCTACGCCAACATCGACCACTACCGCCACCTCAACGTCTTTGTCCGGTTCAGCCAGGTCGCGGCTGACGAGCCCCCCGTCGATCTCGGGGTCATGTTCGCGTTCGACGCGGCCGGCGACATGGGGGCACGCCGGTACGCCAATCTCGAGGAGAACGCCTCCGGCCCGCAGAGCACAAATTTCATCGAAGTCTCCGGCCAGGGGAGCTGGCACGGCTCTCCGCACAACATCAGCAGCTACATCGCGCGATTTCCTGTCATGGGGCCCTTCGTCCAAGTCTTCGTCTACAATCGCGCTTCCATCGCGAGAACCGTCACCGTCTGGGGTTATCTCGTGTCGTGAGGGACGGCATGCCGTCATCTCCCGGCCATCGGGACCGCCTTCACTGATCGGCGCCGGGCGCTAAGATCAGCGGCGTGCCGAAGGGGGACGCCATGGCGGAACTTCACGTGATCTTCGGGTCCGGGCAGGTGGGCACTCCGCTTGCGGCACGGCTTCTCGCCGAAGGGAAGCGTGTGCGCGTGGTACGCAGGTCGGCCGGGGCCGTCGCCGAAGGGGCCGAGACGCGGCGCGGGGATGCACTGGATCCCATGTTCTGCGCCGAGGCCGCGATGGGGGCCTCCGTCGTCTACCACTGCATGAACCCGGCCTACTCGACCTCCGTCTGGACCGAACAGGTTCCGCGGTACATGGAGAACCTGATCTCCGCGGCCGGGAAGGCCGGGGCGCGGCTGGTCGTCCTGGACAACGTCTACATGCTCGGGAAACCCGCTGGCCGCCCGCTGGGCGAGGAGACGCCCATGAACCCCTGCAGCCGGAAGGGGGAGATCCGCGCGCGGACGGCCGAGCGTCTCTTCGACGCACACCGAAAGGGAGAGGTGCGCGCCGTCGTCGGCCGCGCGTCGGATTTCTACGGCCCCGGAGGCGGGCTGACATACCTCGGGGACTACTTCTGGAAGCCGGCGCTGAAGGGAAAGACGATCCGGATTCCGATCGACCCGGACGCCATTCATACGTACCACTACATCCCGGACGTCGCGTCTGGCCTCGCCGTCCTCGGCTCCGCCCCCGACGACGCCCTCGGACGACCCTGGATGCTCCCCTGCCGGCCGGCGGAGTCGCTCCGGCGTCTCGCGGAGCGCCTCGCCCGCCATCTCGGCCACCCGATCAAGGTCTCACGCGTCCCGCCACTCCTTCTCTCCGCGCTGTCACTCGTCGTCCCGCTCGTTCGGGAGCTGCAGGAGATGGCTTACCAGTGGGACGAGCCGTTCGTCGTGGACGATCGCCGCTTCCGCGAGCGCTTCGGCCTTGCGCCGGCCGATGCGGAAGATGCGGCGCGGGCGACCGTGGAGTGGGCGCTGGCGGCCTACCCGGCCTGATACGACCGAGACCTTGGCAGCATCCTTTGTCGGCCAAACGTAAGTTGTTGATAAGCAACGATTTCGCGCCGCCGACGTTTTCTCGGGTCTCTTTTCCCCCCGCCTCCGGAGTTTTTCCCCGGGGAGATGCGAACTCAAACCCCGGAATTCCCGGCTCTTGCCCGATGGAAAGGAACCTTGCGCGGGCCTACCTTACACACGTGAGCGAAAACAGGAGGCCGAACATGAGACAGCACGAAGGCGGAGACAAGGTTCCTGGCGGGTTCTACTGGAAGCAGAACAACTGGGAGATCGAGGTCGTCAAGGGAGACGAGGGGACGCTTCCGGGAAACGCCGACACCACCTACGTGCGGATCCCGACGGTGGCGATGCTCCTCGGCGCGCCGGTGATGGGCGGGCTTTTCGTGATCTTCCTCCCCTTCCTCGGCTTCGCGATGCTGGCCAACCACCTCGGCAAGAAGGCCTTCTCCGGCATGAAGCAGGCGGCCGACGAGATCGGCGCGGCGGTCGGCCCGGCGTGGCAGCCCGGCGAGGCCCGCTTCACCTCCAGGAAAAAGGCGAAGAAGGGCAAGAAGACCGAGAACGTCAAGGTCGACGAGAAGACGGAAGCCAAGGCCGAAGCCAAGCCCGAAGACGGGAAGAAGTAAGCCCCCCCGCATCCCGGGCGCGGATGCGGAGCCGCCCTGCCAACGCGGGGCGGCTTTGTTGTTCAGGCCTTCGAGAGTCGAAGAAGATTCTTTCTGTCCAAGCCTGGCTATCTCTTTCTGGCCCCTACGGCAACGTTCGGCCGCTCCGGCCACTTGAAACTTCGGCGCAGGGCTCCTAAGCTGGTAGATGCCTTTCATCAAGGGAGACGCGAGGGGAGGAAGTCCATCTCGGGACGCCCCCGCCGAAACAGGAGCCGGGCGCTGTCCGCCTCGGCGCGCTGGCCCCGGATTCACGCCGCAGCGCTACCGTCCCGCGCACGTCGGGGAGAAATGAGGCCTGACTCCACGTTTCGCTATTCCTGATGTCATGAAGATCACCTGGAGAACGCATGAGAAAAGCGCGGCACCCTTCCACGGCGAGCCCCTTCGGGATTCTTCTTCTGCCCCTCGCGGCGCTGCTCTCCAGCGGATGCGTCACGTTCCCCGCCGTTCGGGCCGTCGCGAGCGCCTCCCAGCAGGCCTCTGCGCCTTTTCGGGAGATCGCCGCCGACATGCCGGCCTCCTGCCTGCGAGCCGAGGCCTACCGCCCGGCCGGCCTGGGTCCCGAGTCGGCGTGCACCACGCTCGAGAAGGTCAAGCCGTCCCTTCTCGACGTTCAGAACGTTCTCGACAACTACTTCGGCGTCCTGGGGCAGCTGGCGAGCAACCAGCCGGTCTCTTTCGACAAGCCGTTCGACCAGCTCACGGCTGCCGTAAAGGCCGGCACGAAGGTCCCCGCCGCCCAGATCGACGCCGTCGACAGCCTGGCGAAGTACCTCGCCGACCTCGCCACCCGGGCCATTCGCGAAGCCACCCTGAAGGACGTCATCGCCGCCCAGAATGGAAACGTCCAGAAGGTGCTCGAGGCCCAGAAGACGATCGCCGGAAACGACTATCGCCAGCTCCTCGAGAACGAAGACCGGGCCCTTCATTTCCATTTCGACGCGACTCCCCAGGACCGGGCACGGGAGCCCCTCGCCGTCAAGCTGGCCGAGGACCAGCTGCGGGAGAGGCTGGCCGTTCTGAAGACACGGCTCGCCGCAATCGACACGTACGAGAAGGCGCTCGACCGGGTCGCACAGGCCCATCAGCGCCTCTACGACCACCGAGACGATCTGAGCGCGAAGGACCTCGCCAGCGCGCTCTACACGGAGGCGAGGACGTTGATCGCCCTGGCGAACCAGGTCGAGAAGGCCTTCTAGAAGACCCCGACGTGTGAGGACACCATGCCGACGCTCCCCGCCGATGACGCCCGTGATCTCGCCCGCCAGTTCGGCGACCTCTCGTATGCCGTTCACGTCTATCTCATCGAGAACTGGAAGAAGCTGAAGCCGAGAGAACGCAGTCTCCTCGAGGCCTATCAGTGGAACCTCCTCGGTCTCTCGTCCGATCTCGTCGCTCAGGCGGTGACGGTGACGCTGCAGGACCTCGAGGCGACGCTCAAGAAGATCAACGACGCCACGACGAAGGCCCGGTCCGTCCTCAAGACCATCAAGGACGTCCAGAAGGCCGTCACCATCGTCGCGGCGGCCGCGGGCCTGGCCGCAGCAATCGCGACCGGGAACGCCGGGGCGATCGTCTCGGGCGTCGAGAACCTCGCGTCCACGCTGAGTTAAGTACCCGTCAAGGAGACACAATGAAAGCCGCATTTGGTGGTCTGATCGCAGTGGTTCTCCTCGGAATCTACGTTCATCTTCTACGCCTTGCTTACCTCGTCGTGAACTGCATGAACACGCCGGGGTGCACGGTCTACCCCGCCGACTATTTCAACGACCAGATGGCACAGGCGTTGTCTCTCATTGGCGGGCTCGTCTCGGCCCTCGTCATCGCCGAGCTGGCGATCACGAAGCCTGGTGAGGCGCCCGCCGCAAGGGCCCTCGCGGAGAATGCGTCGGATAGGACAAAGGGCATTCTCAAGATCGTTACTGCTTTCTACATGGTCATCTGGATAGTCGCGGGATTAGCGGCCTTCTTCATCGGCCTCTATCATCCGAAAAGCCTTCCGGCCATCACGACCACTGGCCAAGCGTGGCTCGGCCTCGCCGTGGCGGCTGGGTACGCGTACTTCGGCCTGAAACCCTAGTAAGAAGGCTACTTCCACGGAAGGAACCAGTACCCGCCGCATCGGACCCCCCTGGGAGGTCAGACCGATGAGAAACGGAAAAGACGCCGTCTGCTTCACCGCCGGCATGGAGGGGGCGGCTTTTTCCGCCGGCGTCATTCACGCCTATCTCGCCGCGGACCGCGAGCCCCCGAAGGTCGTTGCCGGGATCTCGATGGGCGCCTTGTCGGCCGCGGCCATGCAGAAGGCTTATCGCGACTTCCTTTCCCGGAAGAACGAGGGGATGGATACGGAGGCCGCGAGATGGGCCTGGTACCGAAGGTATCTGACCGAGCTTTCGGACCGGCCACTGGACGTGCTCTGGGAAGGCATTCCCGACCCTTCGGATTTCTTCGCCGAGATGCCTCCTGTCCGGAATCCCGCGGTGCCCGAGACCCTGCGGGAGGATCAGGAGCGAGCCCGGCGGAGCCGATTCCTGCTGCTGCGGCTCGGCCGCTGGTTGGCCGGATTGCGCGTGACCGTCAAACAGGTCTTCGACCTTGCCGTCCAGTACGTCCGGTGGAAGGAGGGATATCCCGAGCCGGGCGTCCTGCCCGGGTTCGCTCCCGGGACGCGGCGCTTCCTCGGTTTCCTCCGCTCGGCGCTGGCCGCCGCTGCCCGGCTGATCGTCGCCGTCGCCTTTTCGGGTTTCTTTCCCGAACAGCTTTTTGACAAGGGGCAGGGGCGTCGGCCTCTCTTCGGCAGGAGCCTTTTCCTCGCCTCCTGGCTCGTGATCCTGTTCTTCCCGCTGCTTGCTCTCACCGCCGTTGGCATCTTTCCGGGAAGGATGTTCTGGGGAATCGGCCTGATCGTCGACGTTGCCATCGTGATCGCGATCGCCCGCCCCTACTTCAAGAAGGAGTGGACCCGCCGGGTTCTCCTGGACATCGGTATCGGACGGAGTCTGGTCAGCGACTTCCACCTCAGATGGAAGCTGATGAGGCTGTTCGACGTCAAGGAAGACGACCCGATCGGCGACGCCCCGATGTCCGCTCTGATCGTCGCGGCCCCTCTTCACACCCTGACCCGGAAGACCGGAGCGTCGGCGGGCCAGCCGCTCGTGGCCTATCAGGTCTGGGCCGGTTCGAAAGTACCGCTGATCGAAGCCCTCGGGGCAGCACTCGCGCTTCCGGGCATCCTGCAGCCGTTCCCCGCGCGCGCCGCGAACAAGGACTCCGCAAGGGGTTGGCTGGGACCGGACGTGAACGGTCCCGACAAGGGGACGATCGACCTCGTGGACGGATCCGTCATCCGTCAGAACCCCATTCCGGCGCTCTTTCGATACCTGAAAGCGAATCCTCGTCTCGAGAAAGACCTTCGGGGAACCGGTCCCGAAGACGCGTCCGTTCACGTCGTCTACAGCGTTCCGGCCAAGCCCGTGTTTCACAACCCGGAGGGGACGTTTCCGGAGACGAAGGCCAACATCGTCGACGTGGCCCGCTTGAGCTCCCGGCTGGCCCGTCGGCGCGACACGCAGGTCGAGGTGGCGCAGACCAATTTCATGAGCAGTCTGGCTGCCCTCGACGGCGGCGGCGGCCCGCGGCGCGGAAACCCCGAGGACCAGATCTGGGCCGTCTTCGCCGACGAGATCGCCCCGGACGAAGACCTCGGGTTCGAGAATCCCCTCAATCCTCTCCGCTCCGAAGTCCTGAAGCGGGCCGCCGGCGGATGCCGTGCCACGCTCGAGCGGCTGTACGGAAAGCGGATCCTCGGGCTCGCGTCTGCGGGAGAGGGCGCGGCGGGCGGGGTGCCTTGCGCCCGCCTGCTCACGGAGGTCGCAGCCGGACGGCACTCCGGCGGTGACGTGAGCTTCTTCCCCGGCGTGCCGGAGGTCTGCGGGGCATGCCCGAAGGTCCTCCGCCCGCCGGAGAGCGAAAAGGCGCTCCCGGCCCTGGACCCGATTCCGACGGTCGACACCGCGCTCGGCCTCCCGCCGGAGATCGTCGCGAACCTCCGCGGCGGGAAACCACGAATCATCCTCGTGACGAGCGGCGGCGTCTTTCGGGGGTCGTTCCACATCGGCATGGCGGGCGCGCTCTGGGCCACCGACATCCGCCCCGATCTCATCGTCGGTGCCTCCGTCGGAACCCTCATGGGAGCCGCTATCGCGAAGATGTTCGACAGCCGCGACCCGGAGACGCTCGAGAAGCTCGTGACGCTCTTTCTGCGCGTCGACGAGAAGGTGGCCCTTACGAAAACGCTGAAGACGGCTTCCAGGGAGATCGGCGTCCGCGGGCGTTCCGTCGACCTTTCGCCGGCGGAGCTTCGGAGACTCATCCACGAGGGGAGCCGGGCCGACGCCGGCTTCGCCGCGGTCGGAGCGCCCCCGGCGCTCATCGACGCCATATCCGACCTTCTGATGATTCCCCATCGTGAGACGAGCCGGATCGCCGCCGACTTCGTCGCCGGCCACATCACGAAGGCCGTCTATCGCCTGATGGGCCAGCTCAAGCGCGAAACGGTCCGCCGCCTCGATGTCGAGGACGCCATCATGGGAGTCACCCTCCTGGAGAAGGCCTTCCAGGGCGTCCTGTATGGAGAGTCGATGCCTCCCCCTCTGGCCTATTCCCGGCGCCAGCCTTTCGCCGGCGCCGGCATCGGTTTCTATTGCACGACGACCGATCTCGGGAGCGAAGCCGCCGTCATCCTCGGCGACGACACGCCTTTTCCGGGCAGGCCGTGGGATTTCATGGAGTGCTGCCTCGCCTCGAGCGCGTTTCCGGCCGTCTTCTCGCCGCGGCGAGAGAGCGACCTCTTCCCCGGCTCCGGCCTCTTCAACAGACGGTATGCCGACGGCGGCATGTTCGACAACCTCCCGTTCCTTCCCGCCATCCGGATTCTCGCGACGATCCAGTCCGAGCACCGCGAACAGCTCTTCCCGAACGCCCTCGACGGGCTCCGCTCCCGGTGGGAACGCCCGGACCTGATGCTCGTCGGAGCGCTCGACATCAACCCCGAGGAGGCCCCGGACCGCGACGGCCCGTTCGACAGCATTCCGGCGATCGGAAAGCGAGCGGCGACGCTTCGCAACAACGTGAAGATCCGGGCCTTCGAGTGGGCCTCCGAAGCCGTTCATGGCCAGATCGGGCAGATCGTGAACTCCGGGCACGTCAACGGCCAACACGCTGTCTTCCTGGACACCGTAGTCGACGCCGGGGTCCTCCCGGTCTTTCCGATGGACAACGATCACCTCAATAAGACCTTCGCGTTCTGTCGCTCGACGGGGCTCCGGGAGGACACCGTCCGGAACTCCATCGCCAACGGTTGTTTCCAGACGCTCCGCGCCCTCGTCGATGCGAAAGGCCTCGCCGAGACGGCGCTCAGGGGCCTCCGCGAGGGGAACCGGGTGCCAAGCATTTCATGGCAGTCGTCGGAGTCGCGCGACGGCAACACATGCCCGTTCTTCGCCCTCGGGGCTGGTCAGGAACAATCGGTCCCGAAACCGTTTACCTGTCCCTTCGCCGCCGGAAATGAGGGAAAGCTGGTCTTCTCCAGATGCCGCGATGACGGCGGCCACAAGAAGGCCAGGAATGACGCGCGGGGTACGCCCGGAAACGGGGATGTCTCAACACCCTCGTAACACGAGTTGCAGGATTGTGCCGGCATTCTTTCTGCCTCTCTCTGAGGTTTATAGGAGCCCCGGGAGGCGGGTCGCTCAAGGTAGGAACGGACACCTCCCGTGGACCAGTTTTCCGGGGCAAGGTCCGGCAAGGTCGCCTGCCCCCCTCCGGAGTTCTTCCCAGGGGAGATGCGAACTCAAACCCCTGAATTCCAGGCTTTTGCCCGATGGAACGGACGCCGCCCAGGAGCTACTTTGAAGACGGGAGCGAAAACAGGAGGCAGAACATGAGACAGCACGAAAGCGGAGAAAAGGTTCCCGGCGGGTTCTACTGGAAGCAGAACAACTGGGAGATCGAGGTCGTCAAGGGAGACGAGGGGACGCTTCCGGGAAACGTCGACACCACCTACGTGCGGATCCCGACCGT
The DNA here is from genome assembly GCA_963779415.1 of uncultured Acidobacteriota bacterium. Lineage (GTDB taxonomy): Bacteria > Acidobacteriota > Thermoanaerobaculia > UBA5066 > UBA5066 > DAOMFB01. Next base: position 301,117 of record CAVZYA010000002.1, read on the forward strand.
GGCGATGCTCCTCGGCGCGCCGGTGATGGGCGGGCTCTTCGTGATCTTCCTCCCCTTCCTCGGCTTTGCGATGCTGGCCAACCACCTCGGCAAGAAGGCCTTCTCCGGCATGAAGCAGGCGGCGGACGAGATCGGCGCGGCGGTCGGCCCGGCGTGGCAGCCCGGCGAGGCCCGCTTCACCTCCAGGAAGAAGGCGAAGAAGGGAAAGAAGGCGGAGAACGTCAAGGTCGACGAGAAGACGGAAGCCAAGGCCGAAGCCAAGCCCGAAGACGGGAAGAAGTAAGCCCCCCGCATCCCGGGCGCGGATGCGGCGCCGCCCTGCCAACGCGGGGCGGCTTTGTTATTATTGCGGTGTTTGAGCCGCTGAAGACACCCTCCGCGCCAGCGCCCGGCGTTTCTCTAGTGGCCCTTAAAGCAACTATTGGCCGCTTCGGCCACTTGTAAGTTCCTCCTTCGGCACCTACGTTATTAACCGCCCATTTATCAGGGAGGCGCGAGTGGAGCACTCCCGGGTTCGGACCCGCCCGCGGCGGTTCGACCGGCGAACCGTTTGCGCCTGCGTTCGCCCAAGCTCCTCGACCCCCAGTCCAACGAGCACGATCCCAGCCCGCCTGCGGGAGATTCCATGCCGGACTGCCGTCCTCACGGGACAGGCAGCAAGGAAAGAGCAGGTATTCCATGGCCACGCGTAAGAAGTTCCCAGGGCGCCCGGCGGCACGAGCGTCTTCCCGGACCCCAGCTGCCCCTCCCCGCCGTGCTCTCGTTCTCGCCGGAGGGGGCGCCCGCGGCTCGTATCAAGTCGGAATGCTCGACCACCTCGTCCGAAAGAAGAACCTGGACTTCCAGATCTTCCGCGGCGTCAGCGTCGGCGCCCTGAACGCCGCCTTTCTGGCCCAGGCTCCGGCCGGCCCCTCACCCGCCGACTCGCTCGCCAACCTCGAGGCGCAGACCAAGGCCCTCCTCGACCTCTGGACCACCGAGATCACCGGCAACGCCTCGATCTACCGCGAGCGGCCGGGAGGCTTCGCCGGTCTTGCCCTCGGCGCCGACAGCCTCAACTCCAACGAAGCGCAGAAGAGACTGATGGCCGCGCACCTCGACGAGAGGAAGCTCGCGGCCTCCGGCCGCGACTTCAAGGTCGGCTACGTCTCGCTCGTGAGCGGCCTTTACGAGGAGAAGGGGCCCGACGCTCCGTCGTTCCGCGAGCTGATCCTCGCCTCGTCGTCGATACCCGTCGTTCTCCCCTTCATCCTACGCGACGTACCCGGCGAGCCGAAGGACGTCCTCGTGGACGGCGGCGTACGGAACATCACGCCGCTCCGGAGCGCGTTTACCGCCAACCCGGCCGCCGATGAGATCTGGGTCCTCCTGACCAGCCGCGTCGACCCGAAGCCGAACGGCGACCTTCCCGACTCGGCGGCGAAGGTCGAGACCTTCGACCAGTGGGACGACAACTTCCTCGGTACGAAGGTGAACGGCATCGACGTCCTGACGCGCGCCGTGGATCTTCTCACCGACGAGATCTACCTCGGCGACCTCGACACGGCGCTGGACTGGAACACCTTGCTGACGCCCGTGGAGAAGCTTCTCGTCGCGGCAGGCGCCGGGCCCCTTCCGTCGGCACTCTCGTCCGCCCTGAATGACCTCCGCAAAGCCGCCGCCGACATCGGCAAGCGGGCCGTTCCGCTCTACGTCATCGCCCCTCGCGAGTGGTACGGCGAGCAGGCCAACGACGCCGACCGTGACAACAGCGCCATGAACTTCTCGCCCGCCGCGATCTCCCGGGCCATCGCCCACGGCCGCACCGTGGCCGCCAACCGCGCCCTCTGGATCCGGAAATGACCATCCCTGCCACCGCCGAGAGACCCTGCCCGTTCTCTATCCCCTCTCGCGGTTTCCCCTCGGTTCAGCCAACACCTTCCCGAATCGCTTCGAGCCGGCAGCCCTTTCAGCCATGCCGAATCTCATACTCCTCCCGCCGCCACTGCCCTTCGGTTGTCCAATTTCTGCCCTACTCATGCAACAAGACCGATGCCCGGCGCACATAACACAGAAATGAGACCTGCCCCGATCTTCTTTAGCGTCCCTTCCTCTAGCCGAGAACGCCACGATGCTGTCGATTACTTACAGCGCTATGCAACAACAGGAGACGCCGATGAGTTCACCCGATCCTACGCTGAACGCTTATACCGGGACCCTCGTCCTAGACAATGCCATCCGCGAATCTTACCTAGCGTCTCCAGATACGTCAGGAACTACCAACAACGTCCTAATGATGCTCGACCCTTCCCCATCAGGCGACTTCGATCCGGCTGAGGTCACGGCGGCGTACCTTTACTTCACAAACAAAGCTGGTGTTCATACCGGATCGACTATTACTGTAGTCGGGTTCTACGCTTATCCGCCAAACGGCAACCGACCTGCTATTCATGTCGTCCGAGCCTGATGTTCGTGAGACCTTTCTATGGTTTCATCCATCCGCCTAGCCATCGCCCTTGCTATCACGCTCTCGGCCTTTCCCCACCACGCTATAGGCCAAACAGCTATCCCTGCCGGCGCCCCACCTGAGCAGTTTCAACTCGAGAACGGTATCTACGTCGGTCAGCCAAAGGTATACGATGATAGATCTCTTCAACAGTTGCTCACCGCTCTCCGGGCACGCCTAGCCCTACTAACGGGCACAGACCAAGCGTCTCTCCTCGCCCGTCTCGGCTCTCTCCAAGGCGCCTCCTCCAGCCAGTCCCAACTGTCCTTACAGGCCACCACATTACCTGTGCCCGGCTCAACGACCACTATGTCCTCCGGTAGTCCGTCGGTTGTCCAAACAGTAGGTAGCTCCACATCCAACGCGTCTGCCGGACCGTCCTTCACTGGGTCGAATCAGACCGTAACCACAAACCCAGGCGCCACCACCCAACTGCAGACTACCGCTCCTGCAGTCACGCCCGGCCCATCCGCTTTGCCATCCAGCACCGCCCCTTCGTTTCCAAGCGTATTTTCTACTTCCTCCCTCGACACCCTAAACGAGCAAATGCAGCTTAGCTACGAATTGATCAATCTTCAAATGTTACTCCAGGGGTCCCTGAACGACGAATATGTTGCAGGGACCCATCTTGCCCGGAAGCACACCACCATAGGCTTTCCAATTAGCATACTTACGCCGCCGGACAAACGGTTCCGAAATGCCGTTGCAGAAATTGAAGTCACAGTATGCAACCCGGATTTGGTGGATGATTTTTCGCCACCCTCTCTTATGACAATTCTTCCCCGCGAGAAAACATACAATGTCGCCAGTATCGTCAGTAAGTCTACATCACTCGGCGTTGGAGCAGTTATCGGCGGGATCATTAACATTGGGGCGTCGTTCTTATCGGGGAGCCAGAAATACTATCTGGTGAAAGATCAAGATACAGTAGCACTTCAGCGAAGGCCCCGCCTAGACGTCTGTACACCTTTTCAGCGCGACGGAGAGAGCATACCCAGCGTTCCCGTAACGTTTGCTTGGCAATTTCGTCCCGTCCTCGGCCAACACATACTTCAGCCGGGCCTGCGGCAGACCTTCGCACAGATATCGTTCGCTGCTGGGCCTCGGAATCCATCGAAGGTTCGGATTGTTTCGAGGTGGAGACACTATTGCGCCAAAACAGGGGTTGTGGGCGACGACGTCGACGGCTCAGCAGTGCAGCAGACTGAAACGATCGAGACTTTTTTTGCGGCTCCATATATTCAGGGCGTCTCCACTCTCGACAATCGCGATGGGACAATGACCGTTACGGTGGACGGCCATTTTCTACCTGGCTCGCGGATTCGCATTGGCGAGAATGTCATTGATGAATCCACGGCGACTTTTCAGAATACGCTTTCCTTTCTTAGATTTACGGCGCCGTCGCAGGCCATCGCACTAAAGGGTGCCAGCCTCGCCGGGCGGGACGGCGCCGAAAGTGAACTTCTCGCGCCTGAGCAGCAGAGCGCCTATGACGTTCCTGTCAAGGGGGCCGTGACTCTAAAGACCTTCAGCGATACGCTCATCGAGGTGACGGTACCAATCGACCCCGCGCAACCTAACCTGCCAACAGGCGGTCCTTATCCGCGGGTAGTGGTTTTGGGATCTAAGAGTTTTGGTTTGAGCGATGCACCTTTTCGGTCCGAGACACAGAGCGGCGTCTCGTTCTTGGCACCAAAGGAACTCTTAGCCGGGCAGGTGCGATTGTTGAGCAAGCGCCTCTTCCTCGGCAAATCGTTTGCCGAACAATACCAGTATCGCACCCTTAGGAGAAAGCGCCGTTTCCGGGATAGTCGTTTTGGTTGCCAGCAAGAAGCACACTCGAATAGCCGTCACGGGTAGTAAACTGAAGAGCGCAAAGATCCTATACCCCAAGGGCATTCAGCTGGACGTCACGGACGACGAGACGTATGCTGAATTCGACATTCTAGGCGCACCCTCGGACGGGTTGAAACAAATCGTCTTTCAGATTGGTGGCGGCGCACCTCCCGCTATAGTGCCTCTGCCTGAGGCGAAGTCAGCCGTAGGTAAGCCAACGTTGAATCCGCACGATCCCATTATTGTGGGAGCCGGGGTGACGTACTCAATAGGCGGTTCACTCCTTGATTCCCTAACCTGTGTTCGCTATCTTGGAAAGCAACTAGCTTACAGCCTCGCACTCGACAAGAGGTCAATCAACGTTAAACTGCCTGATGAAATTACTAGCACGCCTGGTATTAGACGGCTGGAGCTGACATTTTCCGACGGATCGACGCAGCCATTATTGATTACAGTCACTCTTCCGACGCGACAGTGAGCAAACAGGACGCTTTTCGTGTTGGACGCATTGACAAGCACGCGTGTCTTGGGCAAGGGTTTCTTAGATCGGCGTGTAACCTCTTTCACCGTAGCATTCTGATTTCCCCCGAACGTCGGCTGGGGTTGAGGAGAAGGTATGCCAGAGTCTGCAACTGTTCACGCCGCGGTCAATTCAATTCAGGCGGCCAGAATAGCGGCCCGAGTGGCTGACGCCGCCGTGACTGCCGCGGAGAAGGCGACTTCGGCCGAAACTGCGGTCGACGCTGCAAAGACCGCGGCGGTCGGGCCGCCACCGCCGCCAGCGCAGCTGACGCCGCCAAGGACGCCGGCGATAAGGCGACCCAGACCTTGAGGGCTGCTGACGCCGCCAAGGAGGCCGCCGAAATCGCACTTCACGCCGTGGATGTTTCCAGGGCCGCCTACGACGCCGCGGTCCGAGCCATGGACGCCGCCACGGCGGCCGAAGTTAGTAACGCCGCTGACGCCCAAAGAGCTGTCGAAATTACGAGGTCAGCCTTGTCCGTCAGCGAGTTCGCGGCGAGGGCTGTTGCGGCCTCTACCGACACCGCCCGCGGAGCAGAGGAGGCCGCGGGCTTAGCTGAGAGAGCCGGCCACGCCGCCGGGAAGGCAGTTGACGCAGCCAAGGCAGCTGATACCGCCAACGACGCCTCGATTAGGGCGGCGGCGGCCGCAAAGGCAGCTGAGGGCACGCCCGAGGCCGCAGCTACGACCGACGCAGCCAAAGCGGCAGCTGTTGCTGCAAACGAAGCGAACGCTGCAAAGGTTAATGCCGCCCAGGTGGCAGCGACGGCCGCGAACAGCGCCGCAGCCGGAGCCGCCCAAGCCGTCAGGGCAGCCACTACTGCCGACGACGCAGCGAAAGAAACCGCCCGGGCTGCGAAGATAAGCCGCTTACCTCCGAAGAACGATACGAGTCCGTTTTACGACAACATCAGCGTCGGTAAACGGACCTCAGGCGGGGATATCGTCAGGAAGATATTGTATGGCAGTCACAAATTTGTCATCTACGTGGACGAGGAGGACGAACTCCGATGCAGCTATGACGAGACTACTTGTATTGACGGCGACAAGTACGTTGTCGAGGCCTACGATCTTTACTCTGAACTTCACGCCATCGCCTTGAGTAAAGACGCATTCAAGGAGGGCAGGCGTTTGATCGGCGCTGGCCTTTCATTTGCCTTCGAAACACAGAAGAAAGATGATAGCACCGACTTCTTCAGGAGTGCTCGCTCGTTCATAGATAATAAGGCTGCCCAATATGGACAAGGCATATATCTTCTTTTCGCCGCTGGTTTCTTCCTATTGTTGACACCCTTCTTGTACTATCCTTGGTTTCCTGGGCTCGACGCAAGCAACAAACATTTTGCTTGGGGTATATTCTTTGGCGGCGTTGGCGCTATGCTGTCTGTGTTGATTCGTTTCAAGAACACCGAGCTTCCGCGTTATGCGGAACCGATAGTTATCGGAATAAGCGGCGTGATTAGGATCGCCTTGGGCGCTACCTTTGGCATCGTATTTGTGTTGCTACAGAAGGCTGACTTTCTCTTGGGGGGTCTTACAAAGAACAACGGGGCTGCGATCGCGTTATTTGCCATAGTTGCAGGTATGAACGAGAAGTTTGTACCTGATCTGCTTTCGCGGGCAGTGCCAGCAGCTGGAGACACACCCGATGGTGCCAAGGATGCCGCAGGCAAGGCGGCTCAGGCGGCGACAGCCGCTGCTAATGTTGCTAACGATGCCGCCAACAGGGCGAAGCAAGCTGCAAAAGGAGTGTAAACAGCGGCCGACACTTCAGGCGCGAGGGCTGTCGGATCACTGAGACATGTTATGGGAATGAGGCGGTATAGACTAGCGGCGAGCAATAGGTTCCGGTGTTGACGCGGCGCCGGAGTTTTGGTCCTGTTTGTTGACTTTAGCCTCCGTAGGTTGTTTCGGCAGGTTATACTGTACACTGACGGTCGGCGTCGACTGCGCGGGTCACTTCTCCAAGGTTCGTGGCTGGGCGGTAGGATTCGAAATCGGTCCTTGACAGGGGTCGGCGTCGATTCATATTGGCCCGTAGGACCAGCCTAATTCCGAAGAGGAGGATCGACGAGATGACGTCGAACAGAATTTTAGTGACCACCGTGGTCTGTCTATGTTTCGCCCTTGCCTCGACGGGGTGCGGCACCACCGCGCCGATGTCGCCATCTCTCGTCTCGAGCGACGGCGTCGAGGTTCAGAGCATCCTGACGGAGGTCCAGAAGGCGCTGGACGTGAGCGCCATCAGGCTGAAAGACCTCCCCGTTCCCCCGCTGGAATCGGTGACGCTCACGCTTCAGGCCTCGGTGGCGCGCGACCTCGGCGGCAAGATCGGCTGCCTGATCATCGCCTTTGGCCACTCGGTCCAGAGTGAGACCACGCAGGAGATGGTCCTTACTTTGACGCCTCCGAGACCCGGTCAGAGGGCCGTGGCGCCTCCGACGGCGACCCTGTCGGAGCAGCTCGTCGACGCCATCGTCGGCGCCGTCAAGGGGGTGCAGACGGCTCGTGAGGGTCAGCCGCCGCTGGAGCTGCAGTCCTTCGAGACGAGCCTGAGCTTCGTCGTCGAGAAGGACACGAGCGGGAAGGGCGACTTCACGATTCAGCCCGTCACCGTGAGCCTCGGCGCCGACTTCAAGGACAAGGCGGTCCAGAAGTTGCGGCTGGTCTTCAAGGCGAAGAAGTAGTCCCCGAAGCTCGGGGAACCGCCTTTGGGAGAATCCCCCGGTTAAGCTCAGCCCGATGGCGAGCGAAAAGACGGTTCGCGTCGCAGTGAAACCCGGCATGCGGCCGCCATTTGTGCGATGGCGACAGGGCAGTAAAAACAGCTAGAGCTCGCCTTGCAACGGTAGCAGCGGTCGAGAGCGCTGACTTTCGGCCGGACATTAAGAAAGCGGATCGGCGGGCGCGGTTCTCGCGGCGGAAGGAGCGCCGCGGGAAGATCTCGGTCGGTGACGCGAAGGCACCCGAGCGTCCGGAGGACATGACGAATCGTCCTTGGCGGCGAGCCGAGGATGGACGGGGCAAGGCCGACGCATGGCGCCAGCGCGCCATCACGTCCACGAAGAGGAGCCCCCGGCTTCCACACCCGCAGACCGGGCCGTTCCGGGTTCTCTGCCCCGAGCCGCCGCGGAACGGAAGAAAGGGGATCTCGCAGGTGCGCCGGAACTCGTCCGTCGAGATGCCGGCTATCTCGGCCAGCTGGCGGTCAGCTGGCGGGAGCACCCGACGCTCCAACCAGGGTCGTCCGGGAGAACCGCGGCGACATCCACTTGACGAACGCCGCGCGACAGGAAATAACGGAAAGAGTCGGCAAGATACCGAACATTTCGCGAGGTCAGGGTCATCTTCACCGCGAGGCGGGTCCGGAAGTGCTTCGGATAGTCCCGGCGCAGCCGGACGAGGAGCCGTCCAGGAGCTCAAGCTCCCGGGCCCCGGTCGTCCTGTGCCGGGAGCGACGCCGTCGTGGAGAGATAGTGATGAAAACGTCCCGGCTGACGAGGAGACGGGCCATCTCCTCGTCGAGCCGGGTGCCGTTGGTGACGATGCGAACGTCGGGTTTCATCTGCCGGGGCGCCCATTTCCGGACGCGGTCCGAGCGCCGGCCGGATGAGCGGCGCTGCCAGCAGGGGCTCGCCGCCGTAGAGCGTGAGCCGCGGGCCGGTCCAGCCGGGAAGAGACGAGCTGGCGGATAGCTGCGTCCAGCGACTCTCGGGTGACATCGTCCGGGGCACGCTCCCGCTGCTGGTAGCAGTAGGCACAGCGGAGGTTGCACGCCGTCGTGAGCATCAGCTGACGGTGCGTACGCCGGGGTCAAGCAGCTCTTCGAGGAGAGACAGTCACGGCATGGACGGGCCATCTGGATCAGCTGCGTCGGCCGGAGAGTCTGGCCGGGGACCGGGTCTCACTTCCCTTACCGGCTTGTGCTTACCGCGGCTGACGCGGTTCTCTCCTCCTCCATCTTGCCCAGAGACGACCGAGGAGGATCGCGGCATCGGCCCGGATCGTCCCCCGGGTCGATCGGGCAGGTATTTGCCTTCTTGGATCCAGCATCCGTATCAGGGACATGTGCATGGTCCGGAACTTCGAATGTCATCTTCCCGGGCTTTGTCGACAATACTCGATCGCTTCTGCCAATCCGTTTCATGATGGAAGTCAAGCAGCATGCAAGAACTGTCTTGGCGAGGGTGAGGTGACTTCTGCCATCGGAATCTCCTTTCTCGAGCAGGTCGGGCGGAATGCGTTGAAGGCGTCCCGTCACCGCCCTTCGCGGGACGCCGTGGTGATCCAGAGATTTCCCTTCAATTCGGTGATGTCGGTGGCCAAGAAGCGGCCGTCGCGGGTGAGGCTGAGGTAGCCCCCTCCGTCGCGGTCACCCAGAACGAGCGCCGGCTTCAGCGGCTCTGTCGCTCCGGAGGCGAGGTCGACACGCGCCGGATCTGAGAACCGGCGTCCCGAACAGGCCGCTCACGAGGAGCGCCGTGTTCCGTCGGGTTCCCAGGCGAGGTGGCGGGCTCTCGGCGCCCGTCGTGACCTGACGGGGCGCGGCGCCGGGCCGCAGCATCGACGACCCAGACATCCTGGCCTCGGACGGAACGCGATCCGACTTCGCCGTCCGGGGACCAGACAGGGAACCAGTCCGTCACGTCCCCCTCCGTGAGGCGCCACGGCTCGCCCGCGGGTAGCCCGGCTCGAAGCGGAAGGATCCAGATGTGGTCATGACCGGAGCGATCCGAGACGAAGGCCAGCCTCGTCCCGTCCGGTGATAGGCGGGATGGACGTGTCTCTTGTCGGGCTCTCCATCAAGGGGTATCGGCGCTCCCCCGGCCAAAGGCACGGCCCAGAAGTTCGCCAGTGCCCTTTGAACGGCCGGAAGAAGGCGATCCACGTGCCGTCCGGGGAGAAAGCTGGGAGTCGGCGATGCCCGGTCTCAGAGTTCGTCAGGCGGAGAGGGGGCTTCTTCCCGGCGCGGCCGGCTTCAAGCTCCTCGAGCCAGAGGTCGTACTTCCCGATCCGTTCGACATGTAGACGACGGCACTTCCGTCCGGGGCGATGGCGGGCGTTTCGACGTCCCGGCTGCTGGCAGATGCGGCAGAACGTTCCCGTCTTCCTGTCGACCACGACCACATCGCGGTCTAGGGAGCGAGAGTCGAGAAGACGAGACGGCGGCCGTCGCGTGAGAGGGAGGGGTGGTTAGCCGTGGCCGTCCCCGGCAGGACCCGCTCGGGCGAGCCACCGTTCAGGCGAGACCCGCCAGATCGACTCGCGGAATGACCCTGCAGGGAAGCTGAAGAGGACGGAGGCGCCGTCGGGCTGAAAAAGCCGGCTCCCGTCTGCCTTTGTGTCGCGGGTCAGCCTGCCGCGCCGGGCCGCCACGAGGCGGGGACGAGCCAGAGATCTCCGAAGGCGGCGTAGCAGAGGAGCGTCCCGTCGGGGACAACGCGGGGTCGAAGTGCCTCCAGCCGCCGTCCTCGTCTCCTGTCAGCCGCATCGGCTCGCGACGGATCCGCGAGCGGCGCCACCCAGACACAGGCGAGCCCGGAAGGACCGCGCCGCGTAAATGCGATGCGCGTACCGTCGGGAGAGACGGCCGGCATGTCCCCGTTCTCGAAGATCAGGCTCGCGCTTCCGCCGAGTCGCGGGACCTTCCGGACGGAAGACACTGCCGTTCCGCGTCGAGGCGAAGGCGATCGTGCGTGAATCGGGAAACCAGGCCGGCTTCCTGTTCTCTGCAGGGTCGTCTGTCAGGCGAAGCGGCTCGCCTCCTTCGGGATCGACAACCCAGATCTCCGCCTTTCCCGAGGCATTGGAGCTGTACGCCACGAGAGTCCCGTCGGGGGAAAACGCGGGCTCCGCTTCCCACCCAGGAGCGCTCGTGAGCTGGCGCGGGGGATCCCAGCTCCTCGCCGCGAATGTGCTCTTTCCGGAAGTTCGCGGCCACTTGAAGGAGATCGCGACGGCCGCGAGCACGACGAGCACCGCGGCGGTGACAAGAGCGACCGCGGCAACGATCCGCCGTCGCCGCACGGGCCGGGGCTTTTCTCCCGACCTCGAGGCCGGCTGCTGGTCGCTCGAAATGCTTCGGAGAGCGAGTCGCGAGATCGTGCGCCGTGTCGAACCGGTCCTCCGGACGTTTCTCGAGGCACCGGGAGACGATCCCCCCGAGGACCGGAGGGATCGCCGGCGCCACGTGGTCGAGGGGCTCGGGCTCGCCGTGAAGAAGCGCCGAAACGGTGTCCGCCGGCGAGGCCCCGGCGAAGGGACGCTTCCCGGAGAGCATCTCGTAGAGGACGCAGCCGAGCGCGAAGATGTCGGTGCGGCCGTCGACTTTCTGCCCGCGAAGCTGCTCCGGAGCCATGTACGAGAGGGTCCCGACGACCTCGCCGTCGGACGAAAGAGCGCCACCGGAGGGGGAGGTCAGCGTGACGGCGTCCTCGGAGATCGGCTCGTTGATCTTCGCGAGGCCGAAGTCGAGGACTTTTACGCGGCCGTCCGCCGTGACGAAGACGTTCTCCGGCTTAAGGTCCCGATGGACGATTCCCGCGGAATGTGCCGACGCGAGACCATCGGCGATCGAGGCCGCCAGCTCCGCGGTCTTGCGCCATGGAAGCGCCTCACCGGACATCCGGTCCCGCAGCGTCTCGCCGTCCAGAAGCTCCGTGACCGCGTAGAGGCGGCCGTCACTCTGGCCGAAATCGTGGATGCCGAGGATGTTGGGGTGGGAGAGCGCGGCGAGGGCGCGGGCCTCCGTCTCGAACCGGGCGACGCGACGAGGGTCCTGCGAGAGCGAGTCGGGGAGGATCTTGACCGCGACCTGACGCCCCAGCCTCGTGTCACGGGCCCGGTAAACCTCCCCCATCCCGCCCGCCCCGAGGGGCGAAAGGACCTCATAAGGGCCGAGTCGGATCCCTGGCGGGAGCATTGTTTTGGCCCTGGTGGCCCGAGACTGTCTCGAACAAATCTGGTCGGCCGATGGACTTATGTCAAGGCGATCCCGCCGAAAGTCGTGGTTCTGTCAGACCGACGACTTCAGCTTCCGGAGAACCTTCAGGTCCTCGAGGTCTTTCGGCCGCCCTGCCGCTTCCTTCATCCGGATGAGATCGTCGAGAGATGCAAAGGCCGCCGGGGTCCGGCCTAGATGGCTCTCGACCCGGTTTCTCCAGACATCCTCGAACGTGGCGCCCGCGACGAAGGGGTGCAGATCCGTCTGAAGGATGTACTGGCGGATGAGGACCTTCTTCTTCAGGAGATCGTCGATCGTGAGATCCGTCACGTCGTAGCCGAAGTCCGAGAGGGCGTCACGCACACGCCGGGCGTTCTCCTCCGATGCTTCGATGAAGAGATCGACGTCCAGCGTCGCCCGCGCATAGCCATGCACGGGAAACGCCGTCGCGCCGATGACGACGTAACGCGCCTTACGGGCGTTTAAGAATCGAAGAAGGCTCTCCGTGTCCATGCGCCCTCAGGGACTCGGCCATCTGCCGCGACCGCGCGAACATCAGCTCGAAGCGCTGCTCGGCGGTCAGGCTCCTCAGAAACGCCAGCTCGAACTCCAGCTCGCGCTCTTCGTCCTCCTCCGCCTTAGAGAGCTTCAGTGTCGCGTCCGGCCCGGTTTGGATCGCCTTCTCCACGCGTGGGAATTCTAGGCTTTTTCGGAAGGCTCACGAACGGGCTGCGATGATCTCGGCCGCCTGCCGGCCGATCCGGACGGCGTAGTTCTGGCCGCGGTCCTCGGGGTAGATCTGGGCCATGCAGGCGGAGTAGAGGCCGGGGACGGGGGTCTCGATCGGCGGAAGGATCCGGGAGTAGTTCGCCGGGATGATCGGCTGGGCATACTCGCCCCGCTCGATCGACTTCTTCAGGATCCAGGCCGGCTCGAAGCGAGGGTTGATCCGGACGAGCGCCGGGAGATAGATCCCCCAGAGCGACTCGTCCCGCATCGTCCACCTCGGATCGTCCGGAAGGACGTAGTTCGACAGGTAGAGGACGTGCCGGCCGCCGTACTTTTCCTTCGGGATGTAATTGGTGTGCTCGATGACGCCGCCAAAGGGCATCGTGTCGTCGGCGATGTTGGTCCAGTAGTAGGGGTGGAACGACCGGTCCAGCTCCATCACGGGGCAGAGCGCATGCGCGTACCGGACCTGGCTCCAGACGTCGCGCGTCTCCTCGGGAAGGTCGGGGGCGATCTTCAGAAGCTCGGGGATCGCGATCGTCGAGAGGACGATGTCGAAGCTCTCCGGTCCGCCCGAGGAGGTCACCTCGAACCGTCCGCCTGCGGATCGACGGACGATCTTCACCGGGCGGGCCGTCCGGACCTCCCCGCCCCGCTCTTTCACCCGGCCGAGGACGGCGGCGATCAGGCGGCCGAACGAGCCGCGCATGTAGCCAAGCCGCTCGCCGAGACCCGTCTTGTCGCGTGAGCGGGTCCGGAGAAAGATCTTTCCCCAGAGCCAGACGAGGCCGATCTCCTCCGCGGCGCGTCCGTATTTCTGCCGGAGCAGGGGCCCCCAGACGACGTCGAAGACCTTTCCGTAGCCGTTCCTCTTCAACCACCCGGCGGCCGTCTCCCCTTCCAGAGCCTTCCAGTCGGAGTCGTGGCGGAGGCGGAGCGTCGAGAGGACGAACTGAAGCCGCCCCGAGAGGCCGAGCGGCGAGAACTTCAGGAGAGACGCAGGGGTCCCGAAATCCCAGAGCCTCCCCTGGCTGTAGATCCCCATCTTCGAAGGGAGCCAGTCGATCTCCTTCTCGAGGCCGAACTCGCGCGCGAAGTCGACGTAGTCGGTGTCGCCCGTGAAGAGGTGGTGGTAGAAGCGCTCGAGGGGTGTCCCGCCGACGTCGAGCGTCCCGACGAGCCCCCCGGCCTCCGGCCATTTTTCGAAGACCGTCACGGGAAACCCGCTCTGAAGGAGCCGGTCGGCCGCCACGAGGCCCGCGAGGCCCCCCCCACGACGGCGATCCGGGGGCGCGTCACGGCGGCAGTTTAACCGGCGGGGTGTGCTACCTTGATCTTCCGCTGTGACCCTTCTCGCGTCCGTTCTCTTCGCGCTGGCGCTTCTCTTCGCCGCGCTCGGCGGCGCGGCGGCGGTCGCCCGCGTCTTTCGCGACGAGCCGGACGACGCTCTTCGCAACGACGTCGTCCTCGGCCTCGCCCTCCCGGCCGGCCTCGTCCTCGCGGCCCTCCCGGGCTGGATGCTCTCCGCCCTCTCGGGGCTCTCCATCGGGACGCGGGAGATCGTCCCCGTCTCGATCGACCGGGTGGTCCTGCCGCTCGCCGCGATCGCCCTCCTCGGTGCGCTCGCCCTCTGGGGAAAGGAGCTCCTCTCCGCACTCGGCCCGGCGCGGCGTCTCGTCCTTCCCCTCGCGTTCTTTCTGGCGCTTTTTCTCGGCTTCGTCTGGCTCCGCCTGCCGACCGGGGAGGTCCGGGGGACCGAGAAACCGATGGACCTGGCCGTCCTTTCGAACCTGATGACGACGAGCGGTCTCCCGCTCGCCGACCCGTGGATGTCGGGCGAGCGGTTCCCCTATTACTACTTCGGGACGTTTCTCTTCGCCCTCCCGGCCCGCGCGGCGCGCCTGATGCCGGAGATTGCCTACAACCTCATCGCGGCCCTCCTCCCGGCCGTGACCGGTTTCGCCCTCTTCGCCGCCGTCCGGGCGCGGGGGGGAAAGCGGTCGCTCGCCGTCTTCGGCGGCCTCCTCGCCGTCATCGGCGGGACGCCCGACGGTCTCCGGCAGTGGCTCTCGGGGCAGGCCCTCCCCGACATCGACTTCTGGGCCTCGTCCCGCCGGGTCCAGAACGCCATCACCGAATGGCCGCTCTTCACCTTCCGCCTCGCCGACCTCCACCCGCACGCGATGACGCTCCCGATCCTCGTCGCCTTCATGGCGGTGGCGGGGCGGGTCGCGAGCGTGCCGGGCGTCTTCCTCGACGCCGTGACGGCGGGGGCGGTCCTCTCGGCAAACCCGTGGGACCTGCCGGCGGTCCTCCTGATCCTCGCCGCCGGGAATCTCGCCGAGCGGGAGGTTCGCGCCACCGTGATCCGTAGCGCCGCGACGCTCGGGATCGCGGCCGTCGTCCTCATCCCCTTCTTCCGCTCGCCACGGCCGCGCCTCCACGGGATCACGTTCTTCCCGAACGCCACGACGGCCGCCGAGGCTTTCCTCCACTTCGGCGCTCTCCTCGCCGTCCCGGCCCTCGCTTTCGGCATCGCGGTGGTCCGGTCGCGGACGCGCCCGGACGAAAAGCTCCTCTTCGCCACCCTTTTCCCCGCGATCGGAATCTTCACGGCCATCGTGACGCGGCGACCCGCCCTCGGCCTAGCCATCGGCTTTCTCCTCGGCGTCGCGTGGTTGCTCTTCCGGAAGGGGGACGACGGCGCGGACGCCGCCGCGCCTCCGGAAGGTGCCGTCCGGGCGGGCTTTCTCTTCGCCGGCGCGGGGGCGGCGCTCGCCGTCGTGGCGGACGTCCTCGTCGTGACGGACACGTACGGCGAGCAGCTCCGGCGGATGAACACGATCTTCAAGACCTGGTCCGACGCATGGCCGCTCCTCGCCCTCGGGACGGCTCTTCTTCTCCCGGTCGTCCTCTCGGCCCGGCGGGCTCGGACGGCGATCCGCGCCGTTCTTTTCCTCGCGCTCGCGGCAGCGGTCGATCCACCCTGCTTTCCGCCCTCGCCTTCCGGCTCCGGCTGGACGGGGGGATCTCTCGACGGGCTCGCATGGATGTCGCGCGAGGCGCCGGGGGACCGGCTCGCCGTCGAGTGGCTGAGGCGCCATGCCCGGCCCGACGCCGTCATTGCCGAGGCGACCGGAAACCCGTACTCGGACTTCGGCCGGATCGGCGTGGCTTCGGGGCGGCCGACGCTCCTCGGCTGGGCGAACCACGAAGGGCTCTGGCGGGCCGAGGCGGGCGACGCCGAGATCCATTCGCGGCAGAACGACCTCCAGACGCTCTATCTTTCGATGGACCCTCCTTCCGTCCTCGACGTGATCAAGCGGAGGAAGATCGACTACATCGTCCTCGGGCCGCTGGAGTACAAGGTCTTCGGGCCGAACGCCCTCCCGACGCGCGGCGGGCTCCGCCGCGTCTTCGACGAGAGCGGAACCGCGATCTACGAGCCGAATCCGTGACGACGAACCGCTTCTTCGCCTCGGACTCCGAGAAGCGGGCCTGGCTCGCGCTTCTCGTCCTCGCGACGCTCCTGAGGATCGTCGCGCTCGGAGCCCGCCCGTTCCACCACGACGAGTCGATCCACGCCTGGGCCTCGAACCGCCTCGCGTTCGAAGGGGAGTACGTCTACGACCCGGTCTACCACGGGCCGGTCCAGTATTACCTCGTCGCGGCCGCCCTCCGGATCGAGGGGCTCTTCGCAGACCCGAAGGCGATGGTTCCGGGAGAGGGGGACATGGCGGCGCGGCTCCCCGCGGCGCTCGGCGGCGTCGCGCTCGTCGCCCTCGCGCTCCTCCTTCGCCCCCGCTTCGGGGAGACGGTCGCGTTCGTCTCCGGCGCCCTCCTCGCCGTCTCGCCGAACTTCCTCTACTACACCCGCTTCTGCCGGGAGGACATCTGGAGCCTCCTGGGAACCGCCGGAGGATTTCTCTTCCTCGATTCCTGGGTTCGCGGGAGCCGCCTCCGCGATCTCGCCTTCTCGTCGCTCTTCTTCTCGGTCGCCTTCGCGTCGAAGGAGAACTTCTACGTCCTTTGCGCCCTGATGGCGCCTTCGATCGTCGCGGCGTGGGCCGAGCCGGGACGGTGCTTCGACGTCTGGAACCGCCTGCGCCGGCTGATCGACTTTCTGGAGAAGAACGCCGTCGCCGTCGCCGCGGCGATCCTCCTCTTCTTCAACGTCTCGCTTCTCCTCTACACCGTCTTCCTGACGCACCCCGAGTCGGGCAACCCGGTCCTGACGGCGATCAGCTACTGGTGGGGACAGCACAAGGTGGAACGGGTCGGCGGGCCGAAGTCGTACTACCTGCCGCGGATCCTTCAGTACGAGTTCGCGATCGTCGTCCCCGCGCTCCTCTTCGTCTTCCGGAAATGGCGAAGCCTCTCCGCCGTCGAGCGGTTCCTCGCGGGGTGGGGAATCTCCTCCCTCCTGATGTACGCGTGGCTCGGCGAGAAGACACCGTGGCTTCTGCTCCATCAGATCCTCCCGTTCGTCCCGCTCGCGGCGAAGGCGTGGGTCGAGGGGTGGGAGAGGAGCCGGACGTGGCGGACGGCGGGGGTTCTCGCGGGCGCCGTGACGGTCTGGTTCTCTCTCGGCCTCTCGTTCGTCCACCCGGCCCTGACGCCGGCCGTGCCGAAGGCGGAGTCGGTCGTCTACGTCCAGACGGCGCCGGAAATGCTCGATCTGCGCGACAGGATCCTCGCCTACGGACGCGTGGGGGAGGTGCCGGCCGCCATCATTGTGGGCGAAGCCGGGTGGCCGATGAGCTGGTACGTCCGGCGCGCCCCGGTCAACTGGGAGATGCCGCGAGGCGACCTCAGGCCGCCGATCGTCGTCTGCGACGTCAGCCAGGCTCCGAAGGCCGCGGCGGCTCTCGGGCCAGGCTACGTTCGCGACGCGGACGTGCCGCTCCGTGCATGGTGGATTCCCGAGAGTTCCCTCTCGCCCCTCGTCCCGTCACCGGGCGATCTCCTCCGGTATCTCGTGACACGGGAGGTCTGGCGCGGCAATCTTCCTCCCGGAATGAACCCCATCGGGGCCGTCTACGTCGCCGTCCTCCGCCGCACGGGGCCCGCCCCTTCGCCGGTCGGTGGATCGCCGGCCGTGGCGCCGGCTCCTCCACAACCGGCCGGGGTGGAGAAGAAGGCCTCGCCATGACGCGCGGACCCGGGCTTTCCGTCGTCCTCCCGGTCTTCAACGAGATCGAGAATCTTCCCGAACTCAAGCGGCGTCTCGTGGAGGTTCTGGAGCGGTGCGGAAAGAGCTGGGAAATCGTCTTCGTGGACGACGGGAGCCGCGACGGGTCGTTCGAGAAGATGGCCGCCTTCGCCCGGGAGGAGCCCCGGATCCGCGTCGTCCGCTTCGCGCGCAACTTCGGCCACCAGATGGCGCTGACGGCCGGGATCGACCACGCGCAGGGGGAATACGTCGCCGTGATGGACGCCGACCTGCAGGACCCCCCCGAGCTTCTCCCCGAGATGTTGAAAAAGGCGGCCGAGGGGGCCGAGGTCGTCTACGCGCAGCGGACGGCCCGCGAAGGGGAGACGGCTTTCAAGAGAGCGACGGCCGCGGCTTTCTACCGGCTGATGCGACGCTGGACGAACGTGGAGATTCCGGTCGACACCGGGGACTTCCGGCTGATGGGGCCACGGGCCGTCCATGCCTTCCGGAGCCTCCGCGAGCGGCACCGGTTCATCCGGGGTTTGACGGCATGGGTCGGCTTCACGCAGACGGCCGTGCCGTACGTCCGCCCGCCGCGGACCCGCGGCGAGACGAAGTGGCCCCTCCGGAAGATGCTCCGCTTCGCCATCGATGCCCTGACGTCGTTCAGCCACGTCCCGCTGCAGCTCGCCACATGGCTCGGCTTCGTCGTCTCCGCGTTTTCGTTCTTCTACATCGTCGTCGTCCTCGTCCTGAAGATCCGTGGCGTCAACGTGACCGGCTGGACCACCCTGATGTTCTTCATCCTCTTCCTCGGAGGGGTGCAGCTCATCGTCGTCGGGGTCCTCGGGGAGTACGTCGGACGGATCTACGAGGAGGTCAAGCGCCGCCCGCTCTACCTCGTGGCCGAGATCGTGGGGGGGTCCGGGGGGGCCACAGCCCCCCCGGGCAGCGGATCTCCCGGCGACAAAGAGACGCCGGCATCTCCCGACGACGAGCCCCGCCCCTTCCACGCCTCCTGAGGCATCCGCCCGATTGAAAACTACCCGGCCGGGGGGTAGGTTTCGGGACGAGATCTCGAGGGAGGATGCAATGAGAACTCTCCGTGGGCTCCTGGCGCTCCCGGTCGTCCTGACCTTTGTCGCCGGTGCCGCTTCCGCCGATTCCCCGCAACAGACCGCCGGCGCGCCGAGCACCGAGAGCCTCGCCTGCGTCACCTGTCACGAGCAGAAGACGCCGGGCCTCGTGGCGCAGTGGAAGGAGTCGAAGCACCACGCGCAGGGCGTCGGATGCTGGGAATGCCACAACGCCGACCCGAAGAATCCCGCCGCCTTCAGGCACGAAGGGGCGACGATCGTCACCGTCGTCTCGCCGGACGCCTGCGCTCCCTGCCACGGCGAGATCGTCTCGGAGTTCCAGGCGAGCCACCACGCGAGCGCCGCGAAGTTCATCGGGTCGCTCGACAACGTCCTCGGCGAAATCGTGGAGGGGCGCCTCGCCGCGGTGAACGGCTGCTGGCAGTGTCACGGTTCGACGCTCTCGTTCCTGAAGAACGCGGACGGCTCGGTGAAGAAGAGCGCGACCGGGGCGCCGCTCCTCGACCCGACGACCTGGCCGAACACCGGGATCGGCCGCGTGAACCTCGACGGAACGCGCGGCTCCTGCACGGCGTGCCACAGCCGCCACGTCTTCTCCAGGAAGATGGGGCGCCAGCCGGAGGTCTGCGGCAAGTGTCACCTCGGTCCCGACCACCCGCAGGCCGAGATCTACGAGGAGAGCAAGCACGGGATCGCCTACCGGACCCGGAAGAGCGAGATGAATCTCGATGCGGACAAGTGGGTCGTCGGCCGCGACTACACGGCGGCGCCCACCTGCGCGACCTGCCACATGTCCGCCACGGCGGCACTCCCCCTGACGCACGACGTCGGGGCCCGGCTCTCCTGGACCCTCCGTCCCGTCGTCTCCCAGAAGCTCGAGAACTGGGAGAAGAAGCGGGCCGACATGAAGTCCGTCTGCACGGCCTGTCACGGGGCTCCCTTCGTCGACGCCTTCTACAAGACGTACGACGACACGATCGACCTCTGGAACACGAAGTTCGCGCTGCCGGCGCAGAACATCATGACCGCCCTTCGCGAGGCCGGAAAGCTCACCCCGACGCCCTTCGACGAGGAGATCGAGTGGACGTTCTACCGCCTCTGGCACCACGAGGGGCGGCGCGCGCGGATGGGAGCGTCGATGCAGGGGCCCGACTTCGTCCAGTGGCACGGCTTCTTCGAAGTGGCCGAGAACTTCTACACGAAGTTCCTGCCGCAGGCGAAGGAAGCCGCGCATGGCGACCCGAAGGTCCTCGCCGTGATCAAGGCCGTGGAGGACGCTCCGCAGCACGCCTGGCGGAAGGGGCTCTCGCCCGAGGAACGGAAGAAGATCGACGAGTTCTACAAGCAGCGGTACGGGAACTGACCCCGGCCCGGCCCGCCTCCCGACGAGTTGATACCGGTTCTCAGCCGGCAGGTGTAATCTCTCCTCCCTGTGATGAAAAGGCACTTCTGGCGGTCCCTCTGAACGTCTAGGTGACACCATGCGCGCTGCGATTGCCGCGCTTCGTTACGCGGGAACCCTGAGTCTTCTCGCCGCCGGTGCATCGCTCTCCCCGTCTGTTAACGCCGGACAGGGCGCCTGGACGAGCGGCGGGCCCTACGGCGGGAATATTTCCGCCTTGGCCATCGACCCCTCGAACCCCGCCACGCTCTATGCCGGCACGTCAGGTGGCCGCGTCTTCAAGAGCACCGATGGCGGGAAGAGCTGGACGTTCAAAGTCGGCCTTACACCCACTTCGGCCATACAAGCAAGTGTCCACGCCCTGGCCATCGATCCCTCGGCCCCGACCACGCTCTACGCCGCGACCGGTTACTTCGACCCGGACCATTTTCGCTTTGATGGCGGTGTCTATAAGTCCACCGATTCCGGTGGCACCTGGGTTGCCACGGGGTTGGCGGGCGAGTCCGTCGGTGCATGTTTATTTTTTTTTTTTTATAGTTTTTTTTTATTAAGTTATTTTTTTTTTTTATTTTGTATTTTTATGTTTTTACGGTGTCTATAAGTCCACCGATTCCGGTGGCACCTGGGTTGCCACGGGGTTGGCGGGCGAGTCCGTCGGTGCTCTGGCCATCGATCCCGCGACCTCCTCTACGCTCTATGCCGGGACAGGCGGTGTCTTGAAGTCCACCGACTCCGGCGTCACCTGGGCCGCTGCAAGTACGGGACTCTCGAGCCCGCACATCAGCACTCTGGCCATCAGTCCCGTGGCTCCCGCCACGCTCTACGCCGGGACGTCCGACGGCGGCGTCTTCAAGTCGACCGATTCCGGGGGTACCTGGGCAGCCGTAAATACGGGCCTGTTGAACCTGACCGTCTTCGCCATGGCCATCAATCCCTTGACCCCCTCGACGCTCTATGTCGGGACGACCGACGGCGGCGTCTTCAGGTCCACCGACTCCGGTGGCACCTGGGCCGCTGCGAACACGGGAATCACGAACCCGGACATCCGCGCCCTGGCCATCAGTCCCGCGGCTCCCACCACGCTCTACGCAGGAACAGCCGACGGCCCGGTCTTCAGGTCGACCGACTCCGGCGGCTCCTGGGCCGCTGCGGGATTGGCGAGCGAGACCGTCCTCGCCCTGGCCATAAATCCTTCGACCAACTCGACGCTCTATGCCGGGACATTCCGAGGCGGGGTCTTCAAGTCTACCGACTCCGGAGGCAACTGGGCAGCCGCAAGTACGGGCCTGTTGAACCTGAGCGTCCTCGCCCTGGCCGTGAATCCCGCGACTCCCTCTACGCTCTACGCCGGCGCGGCTCTTGGGGGGCTGTTCAAGTCGGCCGACTCCGGCCGTACGTGGGCTGCCGCCAATACGGGACTGTTCGATCCCTACGTCTCGGCCCTTGCCATCAATCCGACGGACCCATCTACGCTCTACGCCGGGTCGATCAACGGCCTGGTCTACAAGTCCACCGACTCCGGGGGCAGCTGGGCTCTCACGGGTTTGCAAGGTGACTTTGATTCCGGGGATGTCTGGGCCCTGGCCATCGACCCTGCCAACCCCGCCACGCTCTACGCCGGAACACTTTTCGGCGGGGTCGTCAAGTCCACCGACTCCGGCGGCACCTGGGCCGCCGCGCAATTGGCAACGGAGGGCGTCCTCGCCCTGGCCATCAATCCATCGACCTCCTCTACGCTCTACGCTGGGACGTACGGCGTCGGGGTCTTCAAGTCCACCGACTCCGGCGGCACCTGGGCCGCCGCGGGATTGGAAGGCCAGGCCATCCTCGCCCTGGCCGTCAATCCCGCGGACCCTTCCACGCTCTACGCCGGGGGCTGGGGCGGCGTCTTCAAGTCCACCGACGGCGGCGGCACCTGGGCCGCCGTCAACACGGGGCTCACGAACCTGTCCGTCAGCAGCCTGGCCATCAACCCCTCCAATCCCACGACGCTGTACGCCGGGACCTACGGCGGCGGGGTCTTCAGGTCCACCGACGCCGGCGGCACCTGGGAGGCCGTCAACACCGGCTTGCCATCCCTTCCCGTCAACGCCGTGGCGCTGGACCCCACCGGGGCCACGACTCTCTACGCCGGGCTTGACGGCGGCAGCGTTTGGCAGTCGACGGCCGCGGCGCCCAGCATCACCTCCCTCCTCCCCGCAAGCGCCCATTCCCGGGGCGCCAACGGCGCCTTCTACACGACCGACGTCTCGGTTTCGAATGTGGGCGACGCGAACGCTACGTTCACCCTCAAGTTCCTCGGAAACAACCAGGACGGATCGAGCGGCCCGGAAAAGACCTTCAATCTCGGTCCCGGCAAGTCCACGACATTCCTCGATGTCCTCGGCTCCGTCTTCAACCAGACGAGCAACTTCGGGGCCATCCGGATAACGTCGAACAGTTCGACGCTCGACATCGTCTCCGTGACGTCCACTCCCGGCTTCGGCGGAACTTTCGGCCAGACCATTCCGGCCGTCTCGGCATCGGACTTGATTCCCGCCGGCTCCTCGCGATCCATCCTCTACATCCGCGAGGGCGACGGCTTCCGTTCCAACCTCATTCTCGCGAACGGCGCCTCCGTTTCCACCAACGTCGACGTCACGCTCGTCTTGCCGGCGAGCCCTTGGGATTACGCGCGCATAGGAGCGAGCCTGGCGACGAAGACCTACTCCGTTCCGCCGAACGGAATGACGCAGATCAACCGCGTAGTCCGCGACATGGGCGCCACAGACATCGTGCACCGGCACCCGGCTCGTCGTCTCCAGCTCCACCCCGGGCGCCGCCTTCACCGCGTTCGTCTCCGTCATCGACGAGACCACCAACGATCCGACGACGGTGACCACCCAGCCGGCGGCAGTCTCCGGATCCGCGCCGTACATCTGGCTTCTTCCCGCGAGCGCTCACTCGCCCGGCGCCAACGGTGCTTTCTACACGACGAATGTCGCGGTCGCCAACGTCGGCGCGGGGCCGCTGTCGTTCACCATGAAGTTTCTCGGCCACAACCAGGACGGCTCGGGCGGCCCCGAACAGACCTTCAACCTCGAGTCCGGCAAGACGGTCGCCTTTTTCGATATTCTGGGCTCTGTCTTCAGCCAGAACTCGACCTTCGGGGCCATTCGCATCACGTCGGACGCCCCGACGCTGAACGTTGTCTCCGTGACGTCCACTCCCGGGTTCGGAGGGTCTTTCGGCCAGACAGTCCCCGCCGTGCCATGGAGCGATCTGATTCCCGCAGGTTCAACGCGCTCCATCCTCCACATCCTGGAGGGCAACGGATTCCGCTCCAACCTCATCCTCGCAAGCGGCGCCAGCGTCTCCACGACGGTCGACGCGGTTCTCGTGTCTGCCGACGGGGCAACGCTAGCCGAGAAGAGCTACTCGGTTCCTCCCAATGGCATGACACAGGTCAACCGCGTCGTCCGCGACATGGGCGCCTCGGACATCGTGACCGGCGCCCGGCTCGTCGTCTCCAGCTCCACCCCGGGCGTCGCCTTCACCGCCATCGTCTCGGTCATCGACGAGACGACGAACGACCCCACGACGGTGGAGGCGAAATAGGCCTCGGGGCGAAGCTGATACCGGTTCTCAGCCGGCAGGCGTACTCTCTCCGCGCATGAAAGGGGGCTTCTACTGGCGCGCGATCGGCGACCTCAAGCACCGTCTCGGCGAGGCGGTGCCTCACGAGGTCCTGAAGGCGCTTCACCGGAAGGTCCCCGCGCGGCATTTCGCCGTCTCGCTCCGGCAGCTCGTCCTCTTCGCCGGCGCCTTCGCCCTCGGGTGGCAGGTGGATGCCCTCTGGGTCCGGGTTTCCTGCGCTCTCGTCATTGGCTTCGTCGTCTTCGACGGGACCGTCCTTCTTCACGAGGTCGTCCACAAGGCGGTCTTCGACGGCGACCGGCCCCGGGCCTACCGGCTCCTCGGCCTCCTCTACGCCCTTCCTTCGGGGATCTCCCCGACGCAGTTCACCCGCTGGCACCTCGACCACCACAACGAGCTGGGGTCGAACACCGACGATCCGAAGCGCGCCCGTCTCTCGCCGAAGAGAAACGCCCGCTGGCTGAAGCTCCTCTACGCGACGCCCGCGCTCTTCCCGATCTATTTCCGCGCCGCGCGGGCCGAGACGGCCGCCTACCCGCCGGAAGTAGGGGCGGTGATCCGCCGGGAGCGCTTCGCCGCGATCGCCCTTCATCTCGCTGCCGCCGCGACGATCTTGTTTTTCGGGGGCTTTTCCCGCTTCCTCTGGCTCTACGCGGTCCCGGTCTTCTTCGTCTTTCCCCCCGCCTTCACCCTGAACCGTCTCGGACAGCACTACGACATCGTTCCGGGGGAGCCCGCCAAGTGGTCGACGCGGATGGCCCGGTCGCGCTTCTGGGAGTTCGTCTACCTCTGGTCGAACTACCACCTCGAGCACCACTACTTCCCCGCCGTCCCCTTCTACCGGCTGTCGGCGCTCAACGCCGCGCTCACTCCCTTCTTCGAGAAAGAAGAGATCCGCCCCCACACCTACAGGGAGCTTCTCTGGTGCTGGTTCGTCCGGAACCGCCCCCCGCACGCCGACTGGGATTCGACTCCGGCCGCGTGATCTCCTCCTGAAACACGGTCGCAGGAAAGCCCGTAACAGGGAGACACGGCCTCGCCACGAGGCCGAGGGGAGGTGTTCGATGAGGTCTTGCGTCCGTCCCGTTTTCGCCCTCGCGCTGCCGGCCCTTCTCGCGGCCGGCCCCGCCTTCGCCCAGGGGCTGGTCCTCTCGCCCTCCGGCGGTAACCAGCGCGCCACCGTCACACAGCAGATCGGCCCCGTGAAGGTCACGATCGACTACTCCAGCCCTCGGGTGGTCCTCCGGGGGCAGGACCGGAAAGGGAAGATCTGGGGGCAGCTCGTCCCGTACGGCCTCTCCGATCTCGGCTACAACGACTGCACGGCGTGCCCGTGGCGCGCCGGGGCGAACATGAACACGACTTTCGCCGTCACCCACGACGTCCAGGTCGAGGGGAAGACGCTCCCCGCCGGGACGTACGGCCTCCACATGATCCCCGGCGAGGCGGAGTGGACCGTCATCTTCTCGAAGGACAGCAATTCCTGGGGGAGCTACTGGTACGACCCGAAGGAGGACGCCCTCCGGGTGACCGTCAAGCCGACGAAGTCGGAGTACCACGAGTGGCTGACGTACGAGTTCACCGATCGCGAGCCCGAGAAGGCGACCGTCGCCCTGAAGTGGGAGGAGCGGGAGGTCCCGATCCAGATCGCGGTCCCGAACGCCAAGGAGCTCTGGGTGGCCTCGCTCAGGAGCCAGCTCCGCGCCGGTCTCGGGTTCGACGGACGCTACCTTCAGGAGGCCGCCGACTGGTGCATCCAGAACAAGGTGAACCTCCCCCAGGCTCTGGTCTGGGCCGAGAAGGCGACGACTCCCGGCGTGGGCGGCTCCGAGACCTTCTCGACGCTTTCGACCGTCTGGCGCGCCCAGCTTGCGAACGGCAAGGACGCCGACGCCGCGAAGACCCTCGAGAAGGCGCTCGCGAGCCCGACCGCCACGCCGATCGCAATCCATTATCTGGGCCGCCAGCTCCAGGCCGAGGGGAAAAAGGACGAAGCGGTCCGCGTCTACCAGATGAATGCGAAGCGCTTTCCGGGGCAGTGGCCCGTGAACGTCGGCCTCATGCGCGCCTGGGCGGCGACCGGCGACAGGAAGAAGGCGCTCGAGTACGCGAAGCTCGCCGTCGTCCAGGCCCCCGATCCGCCGAACAAGATGAACCTCGAGAAGATGGTGAAGCTCCTCGAGGAGGGAAAAGACATCCCGCAGTGACCGTCCGGGGGAGCCCGGCTCGAGGGTTCCCCCGTCCTTCCCCGCGCGGAATCGGTCCCCTTCGGCTAATCTCCGCCGTCAATGGCGACCGAGGCACCCGCCGAGACGGCGGAGAAGTATTTCGGCCTTTCGAAAGAGGATCTCCTTCAGGCCTTCCGGACCGTCTACACGTCGCGCCGGATCGACGACAAGGAGATCCAGCTCAAGCGGCAGAACCGGATCTTCTTCCAGATCTCCGGGGCGGGGCACGAGGCGGCTCAGGTGGCGCTCGCCCGGAGCCTCCGCCCCGGGGTCGACTGGCTCTTCGGCTACTACAGGGACCGCGCCCTTTGCCTCGCCCTCGGTGTGACGCCTTTCGACATGTTCCTCGGGGCGGTGGGTGCCGCGTCGGACCCCTCCTCGGCGGGGCGGCAGATGCCATCGCACTGGTCCTCGCCGGCGCTCCGGATCTTCACACTCTCTTCGCCCACGGGGACGGAGTGCCTCCCCGGCGTCGGCGCCGCCGAGGCCGGACGTTTCCTCGAGCGCCCCGGGTCGGCCGGCTTTGCTCCGTCGACGTCCGGCGTGGCTGCCGACGAAGTCGTCGTCGTGACGATCGGGGACGGCGCGACGTCGGAAGGCGAGTTCTGGGAGGCGCTTGACGCTGCCTGCACGAAGAAGCTCCCCGTCGTCTTCGTCGTGGAAGACAACGGCTACGCGATCTCCGTCCCGGTCGAGGTGAACACGCCGGGCGGGTCGATCTCGAAGCTCGTCCGGGGATACCCCGGCCTCTTCGTCGCCGAGACGGACGGGTGCGACTTCCTCGATTCGTACGACGCCTTCCGCTGGGCCGTCGCGTACGCGCGAGAGAGAAAGGGGCCCGCCCTCGTTCACGCGCACGTCGTCCGTCCCTACTCCCACTCCCTCTCCGACGACGAGCGGCTCTACAAGACCGAGGCCGAGCGGAAGAAGGAAGCCGAGCGGGATCCGGTCGAGGCGCTCGCGCGGCTCCTCCGCTCGGAGGGGCTCGCCACGGAGGAGGAGCTCTCGGCCGTGAAGGCGGCCTGCGACGCGGAGGTGGACGACGCGGCCGACCGCGCGCTCCGCGAACCGCAACCCTCCCCCGAGACGCTCTTTTCGAACGTCACCTCCGACTCCGTCGACCCGACCTCCGCCACCTTCGACACCGAGGACCAAAAGGAGACGACGGGAAACGAGACGACGATGGTCGACCTGATCAACACCTGCCTCCGCGACGAGATGGCGCGCGACGGCCGGATCGTCGTCTTCGGCGAGGACGTGGCGGACGCCTCCCGCGAGGAGGTCCTCTCCGAGTGCAAGGGGAAGGGGGGCGTCTTCAAGGTCACCGCCGGGCTCCAGAAGCTCTACGGAGGAGCCCGCGTCTTCAACGCCCCTCTCGCCGAGGCGAGCATCGTCGGACGGTCGATCGGCTGGGCGGCACGGGGGCTGAAGCCGGTCGTCGAGATCCAGTTCTTCGACTACATCTGGCCCGCGATGCAGCAGCTCCGCGACGAGCTGGCGACGATCCGGTGGAGGTCGGCGGGGCGTTTTTCGGCTCCGGTCGTCGTCCGCTGCGCGATCGGCGGCTACCTTACGGGGGGCGGGCCGTACCACTCACAGTCGGGCGAGGTGACGTTCACCCACATCCCGGGGCTCCGGGTCGTGATGCCGTCGACCGCCCTCGACGCGTGCGGCCTCCTCAGGACCGCGATCCGGTGCGATGATCCGGTTCTCTTCCTCGAGCACAAGCACCTCTATCGCCAGACACACAACAAGGGGACCTACCCGGGGAAGGAGTTCCTCGTCCCGTTCGGAAAGGCAAAGACCGTTCGCGCCGGGAACGCCGCGACGGTCGTGACGTACGGGGCGACGGTTTTCCGGAGCGTCACGGCGGCCAACCGCCTCGCCGACGAGACGGGGAGCGAGGTGGAGGTGATCGATCTCCGGACGCTCGCCCCGTTCGACTGGGCCTCGATCGTCGCATCGGTGAAGCGGACGAACCGTCTCCTCGTCGTCCACGAGGACTGGCTCACGCACGGCTTCGGCGCGGAGATCGCGGCGCGCGCCGCCGACGAGCTCTTCCCCTTCCTCGACGCACCGGTCCGCCGCGTCGCGGCGAAGGACGTCTTCTGCGGCTACGCTCCGCGGCTCGAGGAGGCGACGCTCCCGCAGACGAGCGACATTCACGACGCGCTCGCCGGCCTCCTCGCGTACTAATCTCGCGGGCGTGACCCGCCGCGCGGCCGCGGCCGCCCTCCTCGTTCTCGTCGCCGGCGTTTCGCTCCTCGCCGGGGCGTTTCTCGCCGACCCGATCGGCCTCGCGGGCATCCTCGGCGAGGCGGCGCTCCGGCGGGCCGGGACGCACTCGGAGACGTTCCGGGCGCCGGACGGAACGCCTCTTCGCGTTCTCGTGGTCGGGCCCCTCTCGGCCGATCGCCCCGTCGTTCTTCTCCACGGCCTCGGCGCCGACGCGCTCTACTGGACCGGGACGATGCTCTCCCTGAGGCGCGAGGGGAGGACCGTTCTCGCGCTGGACGCCCCGGGCTCGGGCGGAAGCGCGACCCCCGCGACTCCGGAAGGGTTTTCGCTTCCGGCGCGTGTCGCCGCGGTGGAGGCGCTCGCCGTCACGCTCCGCCTCGACCGTTTCGATCTCGTCGGCCACTCCCTCGGGGGCGCGACCGCGGGGCTCTTCGCCCTCGCCCGTCCGGAGCGCGTCGGCCGACTCGTTCTCGTCGACACGGCGGGCTTCACCTCTCCGACCGATGCCGACATGGAACGATTCCTCGCGCTCACGCGTCCGCGCGACCGGCAAGGCGCCCGCCGGCTTCTCGATCTTCTCTTCTTCGCAAAGCCGTTCCCGGCTCCCGGGGCCGTCGCGGACGCGCTCGCCCGCCGGTTCCTCACCCCGAACGTCCAGACGACGATTGCCGAGGCCGGGCGGGCGGACGTCCTCCTCGGCCGCGAGAGGGAGCTGCCGGAAGGAACGGCGCTCCTCTGGGGAGCCGAGGAGGCGCTCTTTCCCCTCGTCGACGCGGAGGCGGCCGTCACGAAGATCCGCGGCGGAACTCTCGCCGTCATCCCCGGCGCGGGGCACGACGTCCCGATCGAGAAGCCCGCGGAGTTCCTCCGCGCTCTTCTCGGCGCCCTCTCCCGCCCCTGAGCACGCGCCCTACTGCGGGCCGCCCGGCTCGAAGGTCGTGACGATCGGGATGCTCGTCGAGCGGGCGAAGCGCTCGTCGAACGCTTCCGCGAGGACCCGGCCGTCCATGTCGCGGGCCATCGGCTCGCCGGCGAGGACGAGAAGCGTCGGCGCGAGGTCGAGGAGCTGCGCCGAGGTGAGTCGAACTCCCGACCGGATCCCCGCGCCCGCGAGAAGGAGGAATCCGTCGGCCCCCGCGTCCGGGCTGGCGGAGGGGGGCACGGCCCGTACGAACGCACCGACGGCGTCGAGCGGCGGCGGCGGGCCGAAGGAGACGGGGGAGAAGACGCAGATCGTCCGGTCGCGTCCCTGCCGCTCCAGGAGTTCGTGGAGGAGATCGTCGAGAAACCGATAGTACGCGTCGAGCGCGCGGGACTTCGGCCCGGCGTCCGGAACGGGGAGCCCCCAGTAATGGGCATCCCCGGCGGCGCCAAAGGGACGTGAGACGAGGGTGGTCCCCGAGAGGACCAGAACGAGCACGTTGCTCGGCCCCTGTGGCGGCGTCCCGAGAGCGGCGCCGAGGATCGTCAGGTCCTCCGCCGCGGCCCGGAGCGTCGTCCGGGCCGCGAGCTCCGTGGAGAGCCCTGCCGGCACGAGGCTCCGGACGAGGGGGCGGTCGAGGTGGGACGGGTCGACACGGAAGAGCTCCAGCCGGTCGTCCCCTTCGGAGGCAGCCGCCGCGGGCCAGCCGAGGACCGAGGTTTCGTGCCCGAGACGCGCGAGGATCTGCCAGAACGCGAGGCTCCGGCTTTCGGGGGGCGCCGGTCGCGGCCGCGTGAAGGGGAGCCCGAGCCGAAGCGAGCTTCCCGGCAGAAGCGTCCGGAGGCGAAGCGGTCCGGCAGGCGTCTCGCGCACCTCCTCCGAGACGACGCCATGTTTGAAAGGGCGCTTTCCGGTCGCGGCCGTCGTCCAGAGGGCCGCGTGTTCGACCGCCGCGACGCTCGCAAGGGGACCGGCCGCCCCCTTCTTCAGAAGCTCGGCGAGAGTCGGGAGGGATCCCTCCGACGCCCCCGCCGTCACGCGTTCCCACGAAACCCCTTCCAGCCCGACGATGAGAAGGCTCCGCCGGGCGGCTGCCGGGAGAGACGGCAGCGTCGCGAGCGCCGCGGGGGGGGCGGCACGCCCCGAAAGGAGCGGCATCGCGAGAAAGAGGACGAAGAAGAGCGCCGGGAGCGGAGCCGCGTGTCTCGCGTGACCCGGCCTCAGGAAGGCCGAGACGAGCGCCACGAGAGCCCAGAGCCCCGCCACCACCGCGGAAGCGCCGAGGACGCGCCGCGCGCCCCCGGCGACGAAGGTATAGAAGATCAGACGCTGCGCCTCGGCGAACGCCGCGAAAAGAGCGGCCGCAAGGGCGAAAAGGAAAGCGCCCCCCCGGACTCCGCCTCGCGAGCGCGCCGGAAGAAAGAGAAAAGGCGTCGCGACGAGGACGCCCCCCGCTGCCGAGAGTAAGCCGAGGGTAAGGGCCCGCGATGGAGTGAGGAGCCCGGGGTTGAGGCCGAGGAGAAGGTCCGCCCATGCCGCGCCCGCCGCCGCTCCGACGACGAGGGGGTGGAACCGCCGGAGGGCCTCGCTCATAATCCGCGCCCGGCGAGTCTCGCCCCCCTCACGATGCCCGTCAACGAAGCTCTGCGCGTCCTCAGGACCGTCCATTACGACGCGACGCACTACTCCCTCTTTCTCCAGGCGGGAACCATCGGGCCGGAGACGAAGCCGGGGCAGTTTGCGATGCTTCAGGCGGGGGAGGGCCTCCGACCCTATCTCCGGCGCGCCTTCTCGATCGCCGACGTCACGAAGCTCGCCGGCGTTCCCGCGATGGAGTTCGTCATCAAGGTGGTGGGGATCGGGACGGGGCTCCTGGGGCGCTTCGCCGAAGGGACTCCGATCCCGGTCCTCGGCCCGCTCGGCGTTCCGTTTCCCACGGAGGACCTCACGTCCGCGGACCGGGTCGCCCTCGTGGCCGGCGGGATCGGCCTGGCGCCGCTTCTCCTCCTCTCGCGCGAGCTCTCGGCGCGGGGCGTCTCGGCGGACCTCTTCTACGGCGGACGGAACGAGACGGACGTCCTCAAGCGCGCCGACTTCGCACGCTTCCTCGGACCGCACCGCTGCCGGTACGCGACGGACGACGGCTCGCTCGGCCGGAAGGGGCCGGTCACCGACCTCGTCTTTCACGCCCTGGAAGGAGGAGTCCGCTGGAAGCGTCTTTTCGCATGCGGCCCTCTCCCGATGTTCCGGACTCTCGCGGCAATCGTCGAGGAAGCGAAGCTGGACGCCTCCTTCGCCCTCGAATCGGAGATGGCGTGCGGCTTCGGCGTCTGCCTCGGCTGCGTGGCGCCGACGGTGGACGGCCGATTCGCGACCGTCTGCACCGAAGGCCCCTGCGTCCCTCCGTCGGCCGTCGACTGGAGCCGGGTGTAACGCTCATGGCCGTCGACCTCTCCGTCCGTCTCGGCCGCCTCGCCCTGAAGAACCCGATCGCGACGGCGTCGGGGACATTCGGGTACGGGCTCGAGTTCGCCGGGTTCGTCCCGCTCGCGAAGCTCGGCGCGATCTCGGTCAAGGGACTCTCGCTCCGTCCCTGCTTCGGGAATCCCCCGCCCCGCATCTGCGAGACCGACGCCGGGATGCTGAACGCCATCGGCCTCCAGAACGTCGGAGTCGAGGCGTTCCTCGGCGAGAAGCTCCCGGAGCTCCAGCGGCTCGGGGCGACGGTCATCGCGAACGTCTGGGGGGACACCGAGGACGATTACGTCGCCGTCGTCGAGCGGATCGGCGCCGACCGGCGCGTGGCCGCCATCGAGCTGAACGTCTCCTGCCCGAACGTCGTCAAGGGAGGGCTCATCTTCGGAAACAACCCGCAGGCTCTCGGTCTCCTCGTGGCGCGCGTCCGGGCGGCGACGAAGCTTCCGCTCGTCGTGAAGCTCTCTCCGAACGTCACGGACATCACGGCGACCGCGAAGGCCGCCGTCGATAGCGGGGCCGAAATCCTCTCCCTCATCAACACGCTCGTCGGCCTCTCGATCGACATCGAGACGCGCCGGCCGAAGATCGGCTTCACGACGGGGGGCCTCTCCGGCCCGGCCATCCGCCCCATCGCCGTCCGCATGGTCTGGGAGGTGCGAAAGGCGTTGCCGAAGGTGCCGATCTTCGGTGTCGGCGGGATCGAGAGCGTCGAGCACGTCATCGAGTTCCTGATCGCCGGGGCGGACGCCGTCCAGGTCGGAACGGCCAACTTCCGCGACCCGACGCTCTCGGCGCGGCTCGTGGAAGACCTCGCCCGGTGGTGCGCCGCGCACGGCATCCGACGCGTGTCGGACCTGACGGGAACGCTCAGGACCCGCCCGCAGCCCGAGCACAAGTTCGCATGAGCGACATCCCCCGCTCCCGCCTCGCCGTCGCCCTCGACCTCCCCACGCGCGACGCGCTCCTCGCCGCCGCCCGGACCCTCGCGACCGAGGTGGGCGTTCTGAAGCTCGGCCTCGAGGCGTTCGTCTCCGAGGGACCGGGGCTCGTTCGCGACGTCACGGCGGCCGGAGCCCGCGTCTTTCTCGACCTGAAGCTCCACGACATTCCGAACACCGTCGGGCGCGCCGCTGCCGCGGCCGTCCGGACGGGGGCGTCGATCCTGAACTGTCATGCGGCGGGCGGCCCCGAGATGATGAAGGTCTTCGGTGCCGAGAGCCGCGAGGCCGCTTCGAAGGCCGGCCTCTCCCTCCCCTCCCTCATCGCGGTCACGGTCCTGACCTCGCTCGATCCGGAGACCCTCTCGAGGATCGGATTCTCCGGAACGCCGCGCGAAGCCGCGGTCCGGCTCGCGATTCTCGCGAAGGAGTCGGGCCTCGACGGGGTCGTCTGCTCGCCGGAAGAGGCCGCGGCGATCCGCGCGGCCTGCGGGAAGGATTTTCTCCTCGTCGTCCCCGGCGTCCGCCCCGCCGGCACCGAGACGGGCGACCAGAAGCGCGTGTCGACGCCCGGTGACGCCATCCGCGCCGGCGCCGACCTCCTCGTCGTGGGCCGCCCCATTCTCGCCGCCACGGACCCCGTCGCCGCGGCGCGGGCCATCGTGGCCGAGATCGCCGCGGCAATAGCCGACGTCTAGGAGCTGGAAACCTTTCCCCGACGCGCAGGGGCGACTCCCTGCAGGAGCAGACAGCGGAGGTAAGGCCTGGCTCCGCCCGGCGCAATCCGGCGTGAAGAGCGTCACCTCTCGAAAGGAGGCGGGGCTGATCCCGTCGCCGCCGCCTTGTCCGGCAGACCCGAATCCTTCGAGAAGCCGGCAAAGGAACGACGGAAGGCGCCGTCGCCGGACCAGACGGGAGTCGCCTTGTAGCGCCAGTGGGCCGCGTCGCCACCGTCCGCCTGTTCGTGCATCGCGAGGGTCCGGATCTGGCTCTCGAAGACGAGGCCGTCCGAGGACCTGACGCAGGTATGGAGGCTCCGGTACCCGTTCTCCTTGGGCTGGGCGATGTAGTCCTTGAACCGCAGGAGCAACGGCTCGAACCGCTCGTGGATCGCCTTCAGGGCGCGGTAGCAGTCCTTCTCGTCCATGACGATGATCCGGAACGCGACGATGTCGTGAACCTGGTCGATGGCGAGGCCCTTCGACAGCGTCTTTTTCCAGATTCCCGCCGGGTGCTTGACCCGGTATTGCAGGGCCTTGTGCCGCACGCCTGCCTCGGCGAGGGCTTTGCGGATCTCCGACTCCCGTTTTCGCAGCCAGGCCTTGTTCGTCGCGGGCAACTTCGCGAGTCGTCGGTTGATTGCTTCGAATGCCTCGGGCTCGAGGATCCGGAAAGCGGCGTCCTCGAGACGCGACTTCAGCCCGCTTTCTCCCAGCCGCTCGGCCTCGAGGACGTCACGTTCCCAGGTTTCCCTCGCGGCGGCACGGGCCCCGGCGTCCTTCGGGCCCCGAGTCTCCAGGAATCGGCAGCGCGAAAGGAAGTAACGACGGAGGAGTTTCCTGTGGAAGGCGGCTTCCTCGTTCGACTCCGGCGCGGCGTGATCTTCCACGGGCACGGGGGGCCTTCCGTCCGCGGCGAGGAGCGATTCCTGCCTCAGTCCGAACAGGGCACGGCGTTCGGCCTCGACCAGCCGCCTCACCGTCTCCTCGAGCTGCGTTCCGAGGTTCCTGAACCGGTAAGCGAGCCAGCGCATCTCCCAGGCACCGCGCGGAATCTCGAGCCCGCTCCAGTAGCCCTTCTCCATCTGGTCCACGCCGTGCAACAGCCGGCGCAGGGGCCGGTCTATCAAGAGCTGGTAAGCGACGTAGAGCGAGAGAAGGATGGATGCGATGGCCGCCGCGATGCTCAGGACCCAGAACCACCAGCGCCGATTCACCAGCGACTGGAACTCGGCGCCGTCCTGCCAGACTTCGAGCGTTCCGCGGCCGCCGGGGAGGAACTCCGAGACGACCGGGACCCCGCCACGGAGCGAGCCGGGGGGTGGCTCCCGCTGCGGGCCCGTAAGGAGGGAATCCACCGGGCGACCTTCGGCATCGAGGAGGAGCGTGTGCAGGTGTCTGTACCCGCGCCTCGTGTGCGCCTCCCCGAAGGCCTGGAGCCGCTCCCGGATGGCCTCGATGTCCGGCGAAGCCTCGATGTCCGAGGCGAGCGGCGCGGCGGCCTGTCCCATCAGCTCCTCGCGATCCTGGCGGGACCGCTCGACATCGTTCTCCTGGAAGAAGAAGGTCAACGAGCCGAGAACCAGCGTCACGATCACCGAAGTCGACAGGCCGAGCCGCCAACGGAGAGGCACGCCTCGCGGCGGGGCGTCGTTCTGGCTCATCGACGGAAACCCTCATTCATCGATCGTGCCATCCCAGAGCGCGCTACTCGACCTTGATCCTCTCGTAGTGCTTCGGAGCGGCTTCGCCCTTCCCCGCGGCCCGTTCCGCGAGAACGATCTCCTCGTCGAGGAAGTCGCGAAGGGCCTTGAGAATCTCCACGCCCGAGAAAGCCGCGCGCCCGAGCGCGGCGCGGCCGGCGAGGGAGAAGGTGAATCGCCCGATGAGGTCCGCGGCCGGTTTCAGGAGGCAGTTGTCTCCGCCGCAGGCGAGCCCCGGGATCGGCCCCGCCGCGGAGGGGGAAGAAGCCTCCGGCTTCGGTGCGTGCGGCTCGGCTTTTTCTCCGGGGCCGAAGTCACGCTCGATCGGGTCGACGTCGGCACTTCGCCGGCGTGTCCGGCCTGGAGACTTCCTCTTTCGCCCCGCTTTCGCGTCGCTCATCTTTTCCTCCCCGGCTCGGCCACGTGTGCCGCCGGCGCTCCCGCTTCGGACTTCCCCTTCGCGAACCGGACGACGAGCTTCCCGTCCTCCACCTTCGCGGCCGAAGGGGCGAGCCCGCCGAGCGTCCGCGGGATCGGGATGTGGTGCCGGACGTTCCCGATCCGGACGATCAGGTCTCCCGAGGCGACCGCCAGTTCCACCTCGTCCTTCTCGACGAACGGCAGCTCCAGCGTCAGGACGTAGACGCCGCCGCTCTTGGCGAACCGGTAGGGAGGCGTGAC
The DNA here is from genome assembly GCA_963779415.1 of uncultured Acidobacteriota bacterium. Lineage (GTDB taxonomy): Bacteria > Acidobacteriota > Thermoanaerobaculia > UBA5066 > UBA5066 > DAOMFB01. The sequence goes on from CAVZYA010000002.1 coordinate 336,829, forward strand.
GCGGTACGAGGCCGCCGGATTCCGGTCGCCGTAGAGGTCGCTCCCGAGCCGGGCGAGCGCCTCGCGCCCCACGACCTGGTCGTCGCGAAGCGGCAACGTCCAGATCGGGACCGGGTCGAAGTAGCGCCGCGCCTCCTCGAGGAACTGCGCCTGCGTCCTTCTCCACTTGTCGAAGAAAGGGTCCGCCACGTCGTCGGGGAGGAGGCGGTTCACGAGGACGGCGTCGACCGTGAAACCGTAGAGGCCGAAGTACATGAACGCGCGCTGGGTCTCCCGGATGACGATCTTCTCGGCGTTCGTGACGAGCCGGACTGTCGTCGTCTTCGGGTCCTTCAGGAGGGCGTCGACGCCGTCCAGCTTCTCGGCGAGCGACGCGACGTTGTCGAAGTACCGCTCGGGGGGGAGCGGGACGTTGGCGACCTTTTTCGCCATCGGGCGCGCCACCTTCAGGATCGTCCGCTGGATCCGGAAGAGCTTCTTCATGTACCAGTCGAGCGTCGGCGGCAGGGAGACGAAGCGGAGCGACTCGCCCGTCGGCGCGCAGTCGAGGATCAAAACGTCGTACGCCTTCTCGCGCGCGTAGCGGTTGACGTAGAGGAGGGCGGAGACCTCTTCCATGCCGGGGAAGATGGCGAGCTCCTCGGCGAGGACCTCCTCGACGCCGGTGACGGCGAGGAGGGCCGCGATGTACCCGGCGATGTCCTTCCAGTGCCGGCCGATCTCCTCGGTCACGTCGACTTCCTGGATCCAGAGATTCTCCGCGACGGCCACCGGCTCGCCCCGGTTGCGGTCCGTGAGGCTCACCGGGAGGTCGAAGGCATCCGCGAGGGAGTGCGCGGCGTCCACGGACATGACGAGCGTCCTTGTGCCGCGCGCGGCCAGCGTCAGCCCCGTCGCCGCGGCGACGGTCGTCTTTCCGACGCCTCCCTTTCCCGTGTAGAGGAGGATCCGCATCTTTCCAAGAACGGATGTTACGTCCCCGGAGTAGCTCTTCCCGTCAAGGAAAGCCTCGTCAGGTGGCTCCGAGCTTCTCGCCGAGGCGCCAGCAGAGGGCCGCCAGGAGAAGCCCCGCATAGCCGTCCACCGCGTAATGCCAGCCGGTGACGAGCGAGCCGTAGAAGGTGAGCCCTGTGGCTGCGGCGAAAAAGATGAAGAGAGGCCGACTCCGTCTTCGCGCGAAGAGAGCGAGAAACGCGTGCGCCGCCACGTGGAGACTCGGCATCGCCCCGATGCCGAGGACCGGGAGGATCCGAATCGTCTCGTCCTGCGCCGCCGCGCCGAGGAGTGCGCGGTAGTGGGTCATGAGGATCTTCTGCGTCGCGGTCTGAAGGGGGAGGTTCTTCGCCGCCTGGGCGTAGTCCGCCGCGTAGACGTAGCAGGGGCCAAGGGACGGGACGACGACGTAGATCCAGGCCCCGAGAAGCCAGAGGAGCGCGAAGCCCGCCGCGAAGCGGGCCCGCTCGGGGCGCGACGGGGCCGTAAGGAACCACGCCATTCCCGCAACCGTGAGCGGGACGAACGCCGCGTAGTAGACGTCGATCGCCCGGAGGAAGAAGGGCCACGGGAAAAGGCCGAGCGCGAAAGGTCCCGGATTCAGTCCGAAATGGATCGCGGCGTCGAGGCGGGCCAGCGACCCGTCGAGGAGCTGCGGGTTCAGGAACGGCACGATGACCTTGAGCCAGACATGGCCGTAGTAGACGAGGCTCGCGCCCGCCACGAGGCGGACGAGATCGAAGGCCGAGCGGGGACGGAACGTCATCGAGAGGAGCCGGCCGGCGCGCGGCGTCCCTCCGGACGCCGCGAGAGCGGCCGCTCGCACGGCCACCGCTCCCAGAACGAAGAGCGCCATCGGAATCGCGAAAAGGCGGATCCCGCGGAGCGTCCCCCACGGGAGAGAGGGGAAGCGGCCGACGGCACGGACGAGGACGAGGACCGCCGCGACGTGGAGAAGGACGAGAATCTCGTAGACGCGCGGACGGAGCCGGCGCACGAGGCCGGCCGGCGTCATGCCCGCCGCCCGGGCGGCCGGCCCGCCCATCGCGCCGCGAGAGCGGCCATCACGAAGCCGGCATAGCCGTCCACGGCGTAGTGCCAGCCGGTGACGAGCGAGCCGAAGAACGTCAGGGCGGCCGCCGTCGTGTAGAGAAGGAAGAGGGGCCGGCTCCGGCGTCGCGCGAAGAAAGCCACGTACGCCTGGGCCGCGACATGGAGACTGGGCATGGCCGCGACGCCGAGGACGGGGTCGATGACCATCCCTTCGGCGCCGCTCGTCCGGAGGCCCCGGACCAGGCGGTACTGCCGGAGGAGCCGTTCCTGCGTGAACGTCTGGAGCGGCATCGACCGCCGGGCCTCGACGAAGTCTCCGGGAAAGGCGTAGCACGGCCCGAGGCTCGGCACGGCGAGGTAGAGCCATGCCGAGGAGAGCCAGAGAACGGCGAGCCCGGAGGCGAACCGCGTCCGCTCCGCGATCGAGAGGCCCGTCGCGAACCAGCCGACGGCGATGAGGACCGTCGCGAGAAAGAGGCCGTAGAACGAATCGAGCGCGTGGAGGAGAGCCGGAAACGGAAGAAGCTCGAGGGCGAACCGGTTCACGTCCAGGCCGAGGTGGAGGGCGGCATCGAGGCGGGCGAGAGCGGCGTCCCGAAGCGACGCGTTCAGGAGCGGGACGGAGACCTTGAGCCACGAGTAGCCGTACGCTGCGAGGGAGAGGACGGCGAAGAGGCGGACGAGGTCGACGAGGGGGCCGGGACGGACGAAGGCGCGAAGGAAGCGGCCGGCGCGACGGCTCCCCCGCCGCGCCGCCACCGCGCCCGTCCGGACGAGGAGCGCCGCGAAGACGAAGAGCGCGAGAAGGCCCGCGGCCGTCCGCGTGCCGGCCAGAGTTCCGAGGATCGGAAGGTCGATTCGCGCGACGCCCCGGATCAGGGCCACGACGACCACGACCTGCAGGATGACAAGGATCTCGTAGGCGCGGACGGGACGAAGGAGTCGTCTGCGGCCGCGGCCCGCCGTCACCACCCCCGGAACCTCTCGCGTTCGCGCCGCTCGCGCTTCGAGAGGCGGCCGCCCCCGTCTCCGCCCTCCGGGGCGAGGAGGCGCTCGAGGCGCCGCGCCTCGATCTGCTCCGGCGTCGGCGGGGGGGTCGTCTCCTCGCGGAGGGTCCGCGCGACGGCCTTCGGGAGGTGCCTTTCCGCGAGGGCGCGGACGACGAACGTCCGGCGCCCCGCCGCCATCGTGATGGCGAGCGTGTCACCCACACGGATCATCCTGTGGGGCGGGGCGGTGTGCCCGTTCACGTCCACCTTCCCCCCCTTGCAGGCGCCCGAGGCCTGCGACCGGGTCGGGAAGAGGCACGAGACGTCGAGGAAGACGTCCAGCCGGACTTCGGCGGGCCCGGCGGTGGTTTGTTCCTTCTTGGATGGCCGTTCCATCACGCACACCGCCATGCGCGGAGGGGACGGACGCGAAGCGTTCGTCGGGGAACCCGGCGACCGGGTTCCTCCCGGCCCATTCTCAAAAGACGAGCTTCTCGACTTTCTTGTCGAAGTTATAGACGTAACTGTACGTGAACACCTCGACCGTCTCCTGGTATTTCACCTGGACGTTGATGTAGCCGCCGTTGCGGATGACGTTGACGTCCTGCGGCTTGACCGGCACGCGAATCTCCTGTGCCTTCATCAGAAGCTCATCCCGAAGCTTGTCGACGGGCTTCAGGCCGCCAAAGTTCGCCGCCTCGTTCATCGCATCGAACATCTCGGCCCCGCGGATGTGAAGCGGGATGATCTTGATGCCGGCCGTCACGGCCACGAAGAGGAGGCCGAGGCCGATGAGAAGGCCGAACATCCCCTCGCCCCGCTGCCACCGCCTCGACTCTCCGCGCATCGTTTCCCCTCCCCCGAGCCGGCCGCGGGAACGGCGTCACCGGACCCGGCGGCCTGTTCGCCCCCAGCGGGTTCTCTCGAAAAAGTGTAGCGCGTTATCGAGGAGCCGGCGCAGCCCCGCCCCGCGCCCCCGGATCCCCGCGGCCGCCCCTTCATCGAAGGACCAGTAGATCAGGACGGACCGCCCCTTGAGATGGCTCCGCGGAACGGGGCCGAAGACGCGCGAGTCGAGCGAGTCGTCACGGTTGTCGCCGAGGGCAAGGTACTCCCCCGAAGTGAGCGTGAGCGGCCCGAAATGGTCACGGGTCGCGAGGAGCTTCGGCACATCCGGGCTCTTCGGGAGGACGTCCGGATCGCGGTGGACGGCGTACGGCTCTTCCCGGGCCACCCCGTCCACGAGGAGGCGCTTCGCGGCGATCTCGACGGTTTCCCCCGGCAGTCCGACGAAGCGCTTCACGAGGTCCCGCGACGGCTCGGCCGGCGACCGGAAGACGACGACGTCCCCGCGTGCCGGGTCTCGTCTCGGCAGGAGCCGTCCCCAGGGCCCGGCGGAGGCGCCGTAGAGGAACTTGTCGACGACGATGTGGTCTCCCGGAAGGAGCCCCGGCTCCATCGACCCGCTCGGGATGTTGAAGGCCTCGACGACCCAGGTCCGGAAGAAGAGCGCCACGAGGACGGCCGCGAGCATCGCCTCGGCGTAGGCGGAAAGCTCGGCCAAAAGCGGCCGGCGCCGGGCGGCGACCGCCATCAGTCGACCTTCAGGACGGCGAGGAAAGCCTCCTGCGGCAGGTCGACGCGGCCGACCTTCTTCATCCGCTTCTTCCCTTCCTTCTGCTTCTCGAGGAGCTTCCTCTTCCGGGTGATGTCTCCGCCATAGCACTTCGCGAGGACGTTCTTCCGGAGCGCCTTGACCGTCTGGCGCGCGATGATCTTCGAGCCGATCCCCGCCTGGATGACGACCTCGAACATCTGCTGCGGGATCATCTCCTTCATCTTCTCGCAGAGCGCCCGTCCCTTCGCCGCCGCCTTCTCGCGGTGGACGATGAGGGCGAGCGCGTCGACGGGGTCCCCGTTCAGGAGGATGTCGAGCTTCACGAGGTCCCCGGGGCGGTAGTCGATGAGCTGGTAGTCGAACGACGCGTAGCCGCGAGAGATCGACTTCAGCTTGTCGTAGAAATCGAGGATCACCTCGTTCAGGGGAAATTCGTACTTCAGGACCGCCCGGTCGGTCCCGGCGTACTCCAGCGAGACCTGGTTTCCCCGCCGCTCCTCCGCGAGGGCGAGGAGCCCCCCGAGGAACTCGTCCTTCGTGATGATCGTCGCGAGGATGTACGGTTCGCGGATCTCGTCGACCAGCTGCGGCCCCGGAAGCTTCACCGGGTTCGAAATCATCACGGTTTCGCCACGGGTCGTCAGGACTTCGTACGGGACGGAGGGGGCCGTCGTCACGAGCGAAAGGTTGAACTCCCTCTCGAGGCGCTCCTGGACGATCTCCATGTGGAGGAGGCCGAGGTAGCCGCATCGGAAGCCGAAGCCGAGGGCCGTCGACGACTCGGGCTCGAACGTGAACGACGCGTCGTTCAGGCGGAGCTTTTCCATCGCGTCGCGAAGGTTCTCGTAGTCGTCCGACTCGATCGGGAAGAGCGACGCGAAGACCATCGGCCTCACGTCCTGAAAGCCGGGAAGGGCCTCGGCGGTGGGGCGCTCCGCTTCGGTCATCGTGTCGCCGATCTTCGTGGCGTGGAGGTCCTTGATCCCGGCGATGACGTAACCGACCTCGCCGACGGAGAGCTCGGGAACGACCTCGGCCTTCGGAGAGAAGATCCCGACCTCCTGCACCTCGAAGGCGAGACCCGCCCCCATCATCCGGATCCGCATCCCCGGCCGGATCGTGCCTTCGTGGACCCGGACGAGGCAGGTGACGCCACGGTAGATGTCGAACCAGGAGTCGAAGAGGAGGGCCTTCAGGGGCGCGGCGGGATCTCCGGCAGGGGGCGGGACGAGATGAACGATCTCCTCGAGAAGGTCCCTGACACCCGTTCCGACCTTCCCCGAGGTGAGGACGGCGTGCTTCGCGGGGATCCCGAGCACTTCTTCGATTTGCTCGCGGGCCATCTCGGGGACGGCCGACGGGAGGTCGACCTTGTTGATGCAGGGGACGATCGTCAGGTTGTTGTGGATCGCGAGGTAGGCGTTCGCGAGCGTCTGCGCCTCGACCCCCTGCGTCGAGTCGACGACGAGAACGGCCCCCTCGCACGCGGCGAGCGAGCGGGAGACCTCGTACGTGAAGTCGACGTGCCCCGGCGTGTCGATCAGGTTCAGGATGTAGTCGTCGCCGTCCTCCGAGCGGTACTTCAGCGTGACGGAGCGGGCCTTGATCGTGATGCCACGCTCCTTCTCGATCGGGTTGTCGTCGAGCACCTGCGCGTGCATCTCGCGGGCGGAGAGCGCTCCGGTGATCTCGAGGATCCGGTCCGAGAGCGTCGTCTTCCCGTGGTCGATGTGGGCGACGATCGAGAAATTGCGGATGTGCGAGGGGTCCGTCATGGGGTCCCGCGCCCGGCCCGGGGGCCCGGGCGACGCGGGGGCGTCATTCTAGCGGACGCCCCTCTTGCCCCGGGCCTTCTAGCGGCTTCCGAAGATGGCCGTCCCGATCCGGACGAGCGTCGCCCCTTCCTCGATCGCCGCCTCGAAGTCGTCGCTCATCCCCATCGAGAGGGCCGGAAGGCCGATCTCTCCGGCGAGCCGGCGGAGCGTCGCGAAGTGGGGGCGGGTCTCTCCCGGAGGGGGGATCGTCATCAGGCCCGCCAGATCGAGCGCCGGGAGGGACCGGACCACTCCGGCAAGCCCCGGGAGCAATTCCGGGAGGACGCCCGCCTTCGTCGCCTCGCCGCCGAGGTGGACTTCGAGGAACACCTTCAGCCGCCTTCCGGCGATCTCGGCTCCGCGGGCGAGCCGCTGTGCGATCTCTGCCGCGTCGATCGTCTGGACGACGTCGGCGATCTTCGCGGCGCGATTCGCCTTGTTCGACTGGATCGGACCGATGAGATGCCGGACAGCGTCCGCGGGAAGAGCCGGGAACTTCTCTCCGGCTTCCTGTACCCGGTTCTCGCCGAAGTCGCGGACGCCGGCCGCGTACGCATGGAGAAGATCCTCGAGCGGCTTCGTCTTCCCGACGGCGACGAGCGTGATCGAGGCCGGGTCGCGCCGGGCGCGCGCGGCTGCATTCGCGATCCGCTCCCGCACCTTCTCGAGGTTCGTCGCGATCTCCTCCGCACGGTTCACGGCTTTTCCTCCTCGTCGAGCGCGGCGTTCGCGAGGGCGTCGGCCTCACGGTTTTCGCGGCGCGGGACGTGGACCACCTCGAGCCGCCGGAATCGCCGCGCCTTCTGGCGCGCCGCGGCGAGGTACGGGGCGAGGTGATGCGCCTTCACCCGGTACGTCCCGAGGAACTGCTTGACGACGAGCTCGCTGTCGGCCCGGACCTCGACGACGGTCGCTCCCGCCTCGGCCGCCAGGTCGAGCGCCGCGAGAAACCCCTGCCACTCGGCCACGTTGTTCGTCGTCCGGCCGATCGTCCGGCTCGCCGAGCGGCCCGCCGGAGAGAAGACCCCCCACGCGGCGGGACCGGGGTTTCCACGCGATGCGCCGTCGAAGTAGACGACGAAGGGGGGCTTACTCGCCTCCATCCCAGTAGAGGATCCGCTTGCAGCTGTCGCAGATGATCGGCTCTTTGGAGAGCCGGATGTCCGAGAGGAGCTGCGGACGGAGGCGGACGTGGCAGGCCGTGCACGAGGCTGTCTGCGGCCCGACCATGGCGACGCGGGCGAGCGCCACGCCGCCACGTCTGCCGGCGATCTGCCGGAAGCGGCGAAGCAGCACTTTGTCGATCGTCTTCTCGAGCGCGCGCGCCGCCTCCTCGGCGGCCGCGATCTCCTTCGCGAGGGAGGCCTGCTCGGCGCGCCATTCCTTCATCTGTTCCTCGTAGCCCGCCTCTTCCTCCGGGAAGGAAGCCTCGTGCGCGGCGACCTCGGCCGAGGAGGCCGCGAGGTTCTCCTCGAGTCCGAGGATCTCGTCCTCGCGGGTCCGGATCTCGCGTTTGACCGCGTCGAGCTCGTTCAACAGGGCGCCATACTCGCGATTCGTCTTCACCGAGGGGAGCTGCTGCTGGTACTTCTTCAGCTTCTCGGCGAGGTCCGAGATCTCCTCCTCGAGGACGTTCTTTCGGGCGCCCGCACGCACGTGCTTCTCGTCGGCCTCGTGGCGGCGCCGTCGCGCGTCCTGGAAGGCCGCCTCGACGTGGGTCAGGTGGTCGGGGGTCCGGGACATCCGCTCCGTCTTCCGCTGGACATCGAGGAGCAGCTCCTGAAGCCGATAGAGCGGTTCCAGGGGGTGGTCCGGGCTCATGCGCACCCTCCCTGAAAAAGGAACGGGCGCCGTTCGGCGCCCATCTTCATCCCGCGAGAAAACCGGCGCCGCGCGGCGCCGGAGGAGATCGTGATTTCGCTTCGCACCCCTTGCTTCTCTCCTCCACCGGCGGGACCGGTGGGTCCGCCCGGATTCGAACCGGGGACCTGCCGGTTATGAGCCGGTGGCTCTGACCGCTGAGCTACGGACCCAAAAGGGCCGGACTTCGAAGGATAGCAGGGTTTCAGACGCTGACGTCGACGAACGGACGAAGGCGCTTGGCGCGGCTCGGATGCCGCAGCTTCCGGAGCGCTTTCGACTCGATCTGGCGGATTCGCTCGCGCGTCACGTTGAAGCTCTTCCCCACCTCTTCGAGCGTGTGCTCGGCGCCGTCCCCCACGCCGAAGCGCATCCGGAGGACCTGCTCCTCGCGCGGCGTCAGGGTCTTCAGCGTCCGGCGGGTCTGGTCGCGGAGGTTCGCCACGATGACGGCGTCGATCGGGGAGACGACCTGCCGGTCCTCGATGAAGTCGCCGAGATGGCTGTCCTCCTCCTCGCCGATCGGGGTCTCGAGGGAGATCGGCTCCTGCGCGATCTTCATGATCTTCCGGACCTTCGAAGCCGGCATGTCCATCCGCTTGGCGATCTCCTCGGCGGTCGGCTCGCGGCCGAGCTCCTGGACGAGCGAACGCTGCGTCCGGGTCAGCTTGTTGATCGTCTCGATCATGTGGACCGGGATCCGGATCGTCCGCGCCTGGTCCGCGATCGCGCGCGTGATGGCCTGGCGGATCCACCACGTCGCGTACGTCGAGAACTTGTAGCCGCGCCGGTACTCGAACTTCTCGACCGCCTTCATCAGGCCGATGTTCCCCTCCTGGATCAGGTCGAGGAACTGGAGGCCCCGGTTCGTGTACTTCTTCGCGATGGAGACGACGAGGCGGAGGTTCGCGACGATGAGCTCCTGCTTGGCCTGGTCCGCCTCGTCCTCCCCTTCGCGGATCTGCCGCATCGTCCTCTTGATCTCCTCGTGGGAGACGCCGTACTTCTCCTCCAGGTCCTTGAGCATCTGCCGGTACTTCGAGACGCGGCGCTTGTAGAAGTCGATCCGGACCTCGTTCTTCTCCTTCTTGAGCGCCGTGTGGTCCTGCCGGATCTGCGCCTCCGGCATCGCGAACTGCCGGTCGATGTCCTTGAGGATGTTCACCATCCGCTGGAGAGTCGCGGGGGTGAAGTCGATCAGGTGGATGAGACGCGCGATCTCGGAGATGCGCCGGTCCACCGCCGGATCGACGACGACCTGCGGGCGGGCCGGCCCCGCTTTCGCGGGAGCCTTCACCTTCGCGGAGGCCTTCTTCGCCTTCGGCGCGACCTTCTTCCGGTCGAAGAGCTTTCGAAGCTCGCCGTCCAGCTTCCGGATTTTCTTGAAGTGCCCGAGGATCGCCTCGATCCGGTGTGCCGTCCGCGGATCGATCTCGTCGTTCTCCTCGAGGGCCGCCGCCGCGAACTCGAGGAAGCCGCGGGCGACGTTCTTGTCCTTCTTCGCGGCCTCCACGATCCGGAGGATCTCGGCGAGGACGACGTTGTTCGTCGAAAGGGCACGGTAGATGTTCGCCTCGCCCGTCTCGATCCGCCGCGCAATGGAGACTTCGCCCTCGCGGTCGAGGAGCTTCACCGTTCCCATCTCGCGCAGGTACATCCGGACGGGGTCGTTCGTCTTCTCGACGGCGGTCGGGTCCGGCGCGGCCGGCTCGGCGGCCCCGATCGGGCCGGCGGGGGCCGCGACCTTCTTGACCGTCGCCTTCGCCGGGACGTCCACGACTTCGATGCCATAGTCGCCGAAGCGGATGTAGATCTCGTCGAGCTCTTCCGGCGCGTTCGTCAGTTCCTCGGGGAGCGCCTGGTAGATCTCGTCATAGAGGAGATACCCGCGCTCCTTGCCGAGAGCGATGAGCGTCCGGACTTCGGGGTGCTTTTCTTCAACCGTCACCGAATCGTCACTCCCTGGCGTCCCCTGTATTGGGACGCCTCAACTCCGATTTGAGTTCCGCCTTGAGGCGAGAGGCCTCGACGGCCAGCCCGTGCTTTTCTCTCGTGAGCCTCGCATGGGCATCTATGTCTCCGGCAATCTCGGCCTTCTGGATCTCAGGCTGAAGCCGAGCCGCCGACTCCTCCAAGAAACGTATTTTGAGCTGCAGCAATGGGATATGAAGGCGCCCGAACCCCCTGCCCCCTTGTTCCTTCTCTTCTCCCGAAAACGACTCCTGAAGCAGAAGGCGAGCAACCCACGCGCCCGCATCCGCTCCAACATGGGACTCGAGATCAGAAAAATCAAGGGGCTGCCCCGCCTCGGCCCGGGACTTGAGCGCCGTAAATAGTTCTCTGGCAATGGGATGAGAGAAAATCTCCGATGGAATCCGCGGTATCACCGAGACGGCGTCTTCCCACTCCGCAATCAGAAGTGAAAGGACCCTCTCCTCCCCCTCGGGGAGCTTCTTCGGAGACGCGTCCCTTGCGGCCGCGGACCCCCCCTCGGGCCTGGTGGGAACCAGGGCCGAAGCCGAGAGGACGCCTAAGGGCACCCCGGTGCCACGGGAGAGGGCCGACAGCAGCTCGTGGCGAAGAACCGCCTCCCGAGCCTGGGAGACGATCTCGGCGGCCTCCTTGAGGCGTCCGGCTCGAGCCGTGGGATCTTCCCCGGCGAGAGGGATCCGCGAGAGGAGGGCAGGAACGATCGCGGGGGCCGCACTCACGGCTGCCCGGAGCGCTTCCGGCCCTTTCTCCTGAAGGAAGGAATCCGGGTCGTGCCCGTCCGGCAGCGCGAGGTGCCTCACGGCGACGCCCCGCGAAAGGAGGAGCGGGAAGGCCTTGTACGACGCCGCGATGCCGGCGGCGTCTCCGTCGTACCCGACGACGACCGTCGCGGCATGTCGGGCGAGGAGATCGGATTGCGAAGGGGTCAGCGCGGTCCCCATCGACGCGACCGCGTTCTCGCATCCGGCCCGGGCGAGAGCGATCTGGTCGAAGTACCCCTCGACGAGGATCGCCGTTTCCGACCGGCGGATCGGCTCCTTCGCCCGGTCGAGGCCGTAGAGGATCTTCCCTTTCGTGAAGCGGTTCGTCTCGGGTGTGTTCAGGTATTTCGGGAGGTCGTCCCCGAGGGCGCGTGCTCCAAATCCGAGCACCTCGCCGCGTGCGTCGCGGATCTCGATCGTGAGGCGGTTGCGGAACCGGTCGTAGACGCGCCCCGTGTCGGGATGCCGTTGAAGAAGACCCGCCTCGACGAGAGCCTCCTCGGTGAAACGGGGCGACAGCGACGACTTGAGCGTCTCCCATCCGTCGGGGGCTGCGCCGATGCCGAAGCCGGACGCTTCTTCGATGCCGAGACCGCGCCGGGCGAGGAGAGCCACGGCGGCGGCGTGGCGGGGGAGCGCGGCCGAGAAGAACGCCGCGGCCGCGGCGAGCGCCTCGGCGACGCGCGTCTCCTTCGCGCGGTCGGCCCGCGTCCCTCCCTTCCGGACGGGGAGCGTGATCCCGGCCTGCCGGGCGAGATAGGCGACCGCTTCCGGAAACTCGAGACGCTCGGTCTCGCGCACGAACGTGATCGCATCCCCCTTCGCCCCGCAGCCGAAGCAGTAATAGAAACCCTTCTCCGGGTGGACGTGGAAGGAAGGCGTCTTCTCCGTGTGGAACGGGCAGAGACCTTTCCACGAGCGCCCGGTCTTCTTCAGGCCGGTGACGGCTCCGATCAGCGAGACGAGATCGGTCGCCGAAAGGACGTCCCTCTTGACGTCATCGCTCAAGTCGTAGAAGACGTCAGACATCGAGCACGGCGATCGTGACCGCCGGCCCCCCTTCCCGGGGCTCGCCCGGACGGTGAGCCGCGACGCCCGGGTGGTCGTCGAGGAACTCGCGCACCGCGGCGGCGAGCCGCCCCGTCCCGTGGCCGTGGACGATCCGGAGCGATGAGCGCCCGGAGAGGAGGGCCGCGTTCAGAGCCTGCTCCACCTCGGGGAGCGCCTCGTCGACGCGCTTGCCCACGAGAACGATCTCGGCCGCCGGGGATGTGACCCCGCTCCCCGCCGCGGCGTGCGGCGGCGGAGCCGAGCGGGACGCGGATCGCGTCACGGCAACGGGCGAGGCGCCTCCAGCCGGCGCGAGGGCTGCCGCGTCCACCTTCATCCGTTTTCCGCCGAGATCCACCTCCGCCTCGCCGCGAGCCGCGTCGAGCCTGAGAAGCCTCCCCGTTGCCTTCCACGGCCTCACCCGGACCAGCTCTCCGACGGCGACGGGCCCTCCCGGGCCCTCATCCCCCTTCTCGTCCTCGACGAACTCGAGCGCGGCCTGCCGGGAGGCGTTCGTCACCGTCATGAGCGCCCCGCGTGACACCGCGCGCCCGGCCCGAAGCTCTTCCCTCAGCCGCTCGATCTCGCGGCGCGTCGTCTCCCGGAGCGCCTCGAGCGCCCGGTCGATCCGCTCGCGCGCCTTCTCGGCGAGTCGCGACTTCTCGGCCGTGAGCGCCGCCTTCTCGCGCGAAAGGAGCTCGAGGCGAGCCTCGGCCTCCGACGCGAGGGCCTGCGCCCGCTCCCGCTCGGCCCGGGCACCCCGCGTCTCGGCCTCGAGCCGCGCGACCGCCGCGTCCCCGGCCGCCCATGCGGCCCCGAGCCGCTCGCGCGCCGCGTCGAGGACGGGGCGGGGGAGTCCCGCCCGCTCCGCGACCGCGAGGGCCCGCGAACGCCCGACCGCTCCGGGGCGGATCGCGTAAGTCGGACGGCCGCTCGCCTCGTCGAACTCCATCGCGGCCGAGAGGGCGGCGGGCTCGCCGTGTCCCCATTCCTTGACCGCGGCGAGGTGCGTCGTCGCGACGGTGAGCCCCCCGCGTACCGCCTCGTGCGCGAGAAGGGCAACGGCGAGCGCGCCCCCTTCGTCGGGATCCGTCCCGCTGCCGAGCTCGTCGAGTAGGACGAGGCTCTTCGGCGTCGCGCTCGCGAGGACGCGCGCCGTGCGGCTCATCGCCGCCTCGAACGACGAGAGGTCGCCGAGGAGGTCCTGCGCGTCGCCGGCGACGACGAGGACATGGTCGAAGACGGGAAGGCTCGTTCCGCGCGAGGCCGGCAGGGCGAAGCCGGACTGCGAGAGGAGCGCGAAAAGGCCGATCGTCTTCAGGACGACCGTCTTCCCCCCCGCGTTCGGGCCCGAGAGGAGAAGGAGCCTCTTTCCATCCGGCATCTCGAGATCGAGCGGCACGGCGTCGGCGGCGCGCTCCGCCGCGTTCTCGCCGAAGACCTCCTCACGGAGCGGAGCGAGCCGCCGGTCGAGGAGCGGGTGCCGGGCGCCTCGCAGGACGACGCGGTCTCCCTCTTCCGGGAAGACGCCGTCGACGCGCGAGGACCACTCCGCGCGGGCCTGGAACGCGTCGAGTTCCGTCAGGACCCCGACCGCGGCGAGGAGATCCGCCTTTCGCGCCGCGAACCGGGCCGTGAGCGCGGTCAGGATGCGATGCACCTCTTCGCGTTCCTCCTCGAGCGCCTCCGCAAGGGCGTTATTCGCCTCCACGGCGGCGAGCGGCTCGACGAAGAGCGTCTGCCCCGAGCCGGATTTCTCGTGAACGATTCCCGGGAGAGCGTCGCGCCGGTCGGCGCGGAGCGGCAGGCAGTAGCGCCCCCCCTTTTCCGTGACGTACCCCTCCGACAGAAGGTCCGCTTTCTCCCGCGCCAGCTCCTCCAGCCGCTTCACGACGTCGCGGCGGAGGCGCAGGATGGCGGCCCGGACGGAGTGGAGCCGGACGGTGGCCGTGTCCTTCACCCGGCCATCCGCCTCGAAGACGCGGTCCTTTTCCGACGCGAGGTCCGAGAGATCGACGAGGGGAGCGAGGAGCCCGGCCAGCGCCGGCAGCGCGAGGTCGGGGACCGGAACGGCGCGCCGCGCCCCTTCCGAGCGCTCCACGAGCGTAAAGAGGTCGAGCAGATCCTCCGGAGAGAGAGCGAGTCCCGACGGGCCGAGCGCGAAAAGGAGCTCGGCCCCTTCGTCGAGGCCGCCGATCGGGACCGGGGGACGCGCGGCGCGGCGGACGATCAGGTCGCGCGTCACGCTCCGGAGCCGCGCAACCTCCAGCGCCGTGCCCGAGGGCAAGAGGCCGAGGACGCGCTCGCGGCCCCGCTCCGTGGAACAAAAACGCCCGGCGAGCCGAAGCACGCCGGGCCAGTCGAGTTCGGAGAACGTCTCGTTCAGCGTCTACATCCCCCCGCGGCGCTCTTCGGCGAGCTTCCGGAGCATCTTCTTTCGGGCGGCGATGGCCTTGCGCTTGCGCTTGGCCGAGGGCTTCTCGTAATGCTGGCGCTTCTTCAGCTCGGAAAGGATGCCGGACTTTTCGCATTTCCGCTTGAAACGGCGGAGCGCGTTCTCGAAGGATTCGTCTTCCTTGACAACGATCAGCGGCATGTCGTCTCACCCCTCTCCCAGCCGAATTGACCCGCGTCGATAACGGGCGTAGCCGAACCTCAAATTCTATTCGCGAGAGCGAATCCCGTCAACGGACACCCCGGCCGAATCCGGCTGCCGGGCGGGGGGCCGCCCGGGTGCCTATAATCGGCGTTCTGCCCCAGGCGGATTTTCCCCCGGAGGCTCCGAGAGGAGACGCTGACGCCATGCCGGCCGACCCTGCCGCTACAAGACGCCTGATCGAATCGCTCTCCACGCATCTCGAGGACCACCTCGCGACATGGAAGTCGTCGCTCGTCGACGCGCGGCGCGACATCGAGGCGCTCCTTGCGGCCATCTCCGACAAGATCCCCGCCCAGGCCAAGCCGCTCTTCCCCGAGGACGTCGTCTCCATGATGCTGGAGGACGTCATCCCGCCTCCGCCGCCGCCCGAAACCAGGATCGTCGAGAGAGTCGTCGAGAAGATCGTCGAGAAGACCGTCCCCGGCGCCGCCGCCCCGGCGGACTGGACCCTCGTCCGCGGCTCTCTCTCCTCCGTCGAGTCGGCGCGGACCCAGGTGGACGTCCTGACCCGCTTCATCGCGCAGGCCGCCACGCATGCGTCGCGCGTCGCCCTCCTCGTCCTCCGGAACGACCGGATCACGGGATGGAAGGCGATGGGCTTCGACGCCTCGGGCGGACACGACGAGTCGGTTCGCTCGGCCGACCTCGGCGCGGAGGAGGACGCCTTCGCCAGCGACGTGATCCGCGCCCAGCGTTCGCGCCTCGCGGAGCCCCCCGACGAGTCCGCGCCGCTCCGGAAGGCGCTGGGCGGACGGCCGGCCGCGCGGACGCTCCTCGTGCCGATGGTCATCCGGGACCGTCTCGCCGGACTCGTCTACGCGGACGAGCTCCCCGGCGAGGAGGGGCGGCTGAACGAAGCGGCCATCGAAGTCCTCACGTTCGTCACGGGACTCGCGGTGGACCTCCTCGCCGCCCGGAAGAAGATCCCCTCGCCCGCGCTGACGCCGACCGGGGAGTCGATCGAGCACTTCCGGGTCGTCGCGCACGAGGCGCCGGCCGCAAGGCCCGCTCCCCCCCTGGTCTTCGACGTTCCGGCTGCTGCCGCGCCGGCCGGGCCGGCGCGCGAGCCGGTCAAGCACGCGGCCCTCGAGCCGCCGGTCTCGGCGAGCGGAATCCGGCCGCGCCCGATGGCGGCCGAAGAGCAGCTTCGCGCTCTCGCCGAGTCGGCCGGGATCACCCGGAAGCCGGTTCCTCCGGCTCCTGGCGACGCCGGGGTCACCGTCGCCGTCCCGACGCTCGTTCCGCCGCCTCCACAGCCTCCGCCGCCGCACGTCGCGGCCCCGCCGCCCTCCCATCTACTCGCTCCTCCGCCCCCGCCGGTTCCGGTCGAGCCTCCTACACCGGCGGCGCCTCCGGAGCTGGACCTTCACCTCGAACCCGTCGCGGAGCCCGCGCACACGCCCCCGCCGCCGGCGCCGACGGTTCCGGCACTCGCACCCCCGCCGGTCCCGACCCGCCCGCCGAGTTCCTTCCCGCCCCCTCTTTCGCAGACGACGACCGGCGACATCAGGCAGGCTTTCGACTCCCTGCGCGGTACCGCCGGGCCCTCCGTTCCCGCTCAGGTCCCTCCCCCCGCCGTCATTCCACACGCTCCCCCGCCGGCCCCCATGACGCCGCCCCCCACGATTCCCGCCGTCGGCGCAAAGCCTGCGGCTGCGGCCCCAACGACCGAGGTCCGTCCGATTTCCGGCTTCATCCCGCGCTCACGGCTCGCGGGGGGAGCCGCCGATCCTCAGCGGCAGCGGGACGACGCCCGCCGCCTCGCCCGTCTTCTCGTCTCCGAGATCAAGCTCTACAACGAAAAGAAGGTCGAGGAAGGGCGCGCGGCGAACGACCTCTACGAGCGGCTGAAGGACGACATCGACCGGAGCCGCCAGGTCTTCGAGGAACGGACTCCCGAAGCGATCCGCCGCGAGGGGGACTTCTTCCGCGACGAGCTCGTCCGGATCCTCGCCGACGGACGCGCCGAGGCGCTTGGCTCCGCGGGCTGACGACGCTCGCCCGATCGTGACCCGACCCGTGAGGCGCACGACGGCCTGCGCCGTTTTCCTGCTGCTGCTCGCATCGCCGGGGCTCTTCGGAGACGAGCCGGCGATCCCTCTCTCGAGTCCGAGCGAGCGGCTCGCGACGTTCCGGCAGCTCCTTCGGGAGGAGGGGAGCGCCTCGTCCCGCGCCGCCGCGGTGGGACTGCCGCTCAGCGCCGGAGAGAGTCTCTGGCCCGTCCGGCTTCGGACGGCCCGGGCAGTTCTCGCCCTCCCGGGGGGGAGCGATCCGACGATCGGAACCACGGACGCTCTCCCGACGGGCCGGCTCGGGCTCCCCGGCCTCGCGGGCTGGATCTCACTGATGGGGGAGAACCCGACCGTCCGCGCGCTTCTCGCCTACGCGACGTCCGAGCCGTTCGAGCCTCTCGCGCGCGACGCCGCGGTCCTCGCCGCGCGGGTCGCGCGGACCTCCGGAGAGAAGAGCGCCGCGCGGACGGCTCTGGCCGGATGGGACACGCACGGGCCGCGGGGAGCGCGGGCCGCCATCGACATCGCGCTCGCGCGCGCCCGTGTCGCGGCGACCGCCGCCGACGCGAGGCGGCTCCGTCTGGGACTCGCGGCCGCGTTTCCCGACGCTCCGGAACGGGCCGGAGATCTCTTCGACACAACCGACCTCGCCGAGTTCGAAGCGGCCGTTCGCGCAGGCCCCGAAGAGGTCCGGGCGGCTCGCGCTCTCGTCCTCGTCTCCCGCAATTCGAGGCAGGCCTCGAGGCTCGTTCCCCGCTTTCCCGTCTCGACGGCCGCCCGGCTCGACGCCGCCCAGACTCGCCTCGCCCTCGGCGATACCGTAGAGGCGCTCCGGATCGCCCGGCTGGTCCGGGCCTCCGGGACAGACGGCGTGCCCGCTCTCCGTTCACGCGCCCTCGAGCTCGACGCCGAGATGAGAAGCCTCCTTCGGAGCGAGAGCGCGCCGGCCCCGGGGCGCCGCTCGCGCCACGGACGCGCGAAGAGACCCACGACTCCCCCCGTCGCGCCCCGGGCCTTCAGCGACCCGGCACGCCGACGTGCCGACGAATTTCTTTCTCGCGCAGACGCGCTCTTCGCACAGCCCCTCGCCGCGGCCGACCGCCGACGCCTTCTCGCAGACGCCGCGCGCCTCGCGCACCGATCGGGCCGGGACGACATCGCCCGCCGCCTTCTCGAGGAGCTTCTCGTTCTCGATCCCGGCTCGGAGGCGGTCGCGAGCGACCTCTTCCGGGAAGCCTTCGAGGAATACCGGCACGGCCGATTCGCCGAGGCGGCCGCCACCTTCGAGCAGCAGGCTCTCCTCTATCGCGAACCCGCGATCCGCCGGCGTTCGACGTATTGGGCCGGGCGCGCCCGCGAGAAGGCCGGTTCGGCGGAGGCGGCGCACGCACACTTCGCGTCCCTCCTCGCCGGCACTTCGCCCGACCTCTATGCAACCTGGGCGGCAGCGGCGCTCGGTCTCCCGCCTCCCGGAGGGGCACCGTCCCCACCCCTCGGGGAGGACCCGGGCGGCCTCGGCGCCGACTCTCCGGGGCTCCCTTCGCGCGAGCTCCTCGCCTGTGGCCTTCCCGACCTCGCCGAGGACGCCGCCGAGGCGGAGGGGAGCGACGATCCTCTCTTTCTCGCGTCCACCGCGGCGGAGAGGGGAGACCACCGCCGCGCCGTCACGTATCTCAAACAGCGCTGGCCCGAGCTCGGCTCGCCGGAGGAGGGAGGCGTCCCCCTCTTCGTCCGGCATCTCTATTACCCCAACGACCATGCGGCCCTTCTCTCCGGCCTCGCGACCGCCTCCGCGGTCCCCCCCGCCCTCGTCTTCGGCCTCGTCCGGCAGGAGAGCGTCTTCTCCTCCGGCATCCATTCCCGCGCGGGCGCCGTCGGGCTGATGCAGCTGATGCCGGCCACCGGGCGGCAGCTCCACCGGCGCGAAGGACACGGGGGACGCCCCGATCTCGAGAACCCCGCGGTCAACGCCCGTCTCGGCGTCACCTACCTGCGCCGGCTCCTCGACGACTTCGGCGGAGACGCCGTCCTCGCCCTCGCCGCCTACAACGCGGGGCCCGCGAGGGCGCGCCGATGGAGATCCGACCTCGCCGCCCTCCCCGCCGACGAGTTCTTCGAATCGATCCCCTTCTCCGAGACCCGCTTCTACGTCAAGCGCGTCCTCTTCTTCGAAGGGGCGTACGCGTCGCTCTACGGTGTTTCCGCCTCGGCCCCGGCCCCGCCGGTCAGGATCGGCTCCGTCGTTCCCTGACCCCGCCCGCCTCAGCGCCGAAGCGTCGCGAAGGCGGCGAGCGCCGCCACGCGCGCGGCGGCGTGCTCGACGACGGGAGCGGGGTAGTCGCGCGGCGGATCCGCAAGGTTCCATGGCTCGTGTACCGCCACGCCCGCGACATCCGAAAGCTCCGGCACGAAACGCCGGACGAAGATTCCCTCGGGGTCGAATTTTCGCCCCTGCAGGACGGGGTTGAAGATCCGGAAGAACGGCTGTGCGTCGGTCCCCGAGCCTGCCGCCCACTGCCAGCCGCCGCTGTTCGACGCGACGTCGCCGTCGGCAAGGTGCCGCCGGAAGAGGGCTTCCCCTTTCCGCCAGTCGACGAGGAGGTCCTTCGTCAGGAACGACGCCACGATCATCCGGACCCGGTTGTGCATCCATCCTTCGCGAAGAAGCTGCCGCATCCCGGCATCCACGATCGGATAACCGGTCCGGCCTTCGGCCCACGCCAAGAAGCGCCGCGCCTCCTTCTCTCCGGAGATCCAGGGGAACCGGTCGAACTCCGGCCGGATGTTCTCCGTTGCGGCGCCCGGGAAGCTCTCGAGGACCGAGGCGTAGAACTCCCGCCAGGCAAGTTCCTTCACGAACGTCTCGATCGACCGCTTTCCCGCGGCGTCCGCTTCTCGAAAGACCGCGCGCGCTTCGGAAAAGAGCCGACGGACGCCGATCGTGCCGAAGCGGAGGTGCGGCGAAAGGCGCGACGTCCCGGGAAGGTCGGGCCGGTCTCTCTCCCCGGCGTACCGTTTGAGCGCCCCGGACCGGAACGCATTCCAGAGGAGGCGCGCCTCGCGCGCGCCTCCTTTCGGATTCTCCGGGGCGCCTTTTTCGCGGAATCCACGAGACTTCGAGAGGGGAATCGAGGGGAAGGACGGGGCGAGGACGGCGGCCGGGGTCGGGATCTCTCCCGGCTCCGGGAGCGGCGGCTCCTTGTCGCGCTCGAGCCAGCGGCGGGCGAACGGCGTGAAGACGGTGAACGGCTTTCCGGCCGCCGACGTCAGGGAGCCCGCCGGGACGAGATGGAGGTCCTCGACGAGATGGAGGTGCGCGCCGACCGCCTCGAGCGAAATTCGTGCCCTGGTCTCGCGCTCCTTCGCGTGCGGCTCGTGGTCGCGGTGGGTGAAAACGGCGTCGGCCCCCGTCTCCCGGCAGAGCGCGACGAGCGAATCGGCCGGTGGGCCCTTCCGGACGACGAGGCGCGAGCCGCGATCCCGGAGAGCCGCGGCGAGTTCGCCGAGCGAGTCGGCGAGGACCGCCTGTCGTGGCGGCGAATCGTCGCCCGGAACGCCGTTGTCGAAGACGAAGACCGGCACGACCGCGTCGGCGTGCCGGAGGGCTGCAGAGAGGGCCGCGTTGTCGTCCAGCCGGAGGTCGCGTCGGAGCCAGACGACGGCGGCGGTCACGCCCTTCCTACGGCGTCGCGGGATGCCGGGACGCTTTTCCGCCCCGGGGCCGGCACGAAGCGCAGAGGCCCCGGATCTGGTGCGCGTGCGAGCTGGCGAGGAAATCGTGCTGCCGGCAGACGGCTTCCTGCCGCCGCTCGATCGCCCGGTCGACGAACTCGAACACCTTCCCGCACGACGTGCAGACGAGGTGGTCGTGGTGCTCGCCCGTCCGGAGCCGCTCGTACCGGTACTTCTCTTCGTTGAGGCGGACGCGGCCGACGAGGCCGCACTCGAAGAGAAGCTCCAGTGTCCGGTAGACGGTCGCGCGGCTGATCTTCGCTCCCCGCTCGCGCATCCGGAGGACGAGGTCCTCCGCGTCGAAATGCCGGTGGGTCGAGAAGATCTCGTCGAAGAGCGCCGTCCGTTCGCGTGTCGTCTTCAGCCCCCGGCGCTTGAGAAAGTCGGAGAAGAGGCGTCGTTCTTCAGTGTGAGAACTCATCTCGATTAGATTACCCCATCCGGCGCTTGGACCACGAGACTTCTCCGGCCACCCGCCGCAGGCCGGCCGGGTCGAGGTAAGGGGGATGTCCCGGAACCTCCCTCGCCTCCCCCTTCAGCCGGGCAAGGACGCCGCTTCGGGCGAGGCCCGGCTCCTTCGAAAGGAGACGGGTCGCCGCCCCCGCGACGAGCGACGCGGCGAACGAGGTTCCCCCGGCCGTCTCGGGTGTCCGGCCCCCGTCGACCGCCGGAACCACCAGGGGCGTCGAGGGGGAAAGGAGGTCGGGCTTCGGGACCCCCCGGACCCGCCCGAACCGGGGTCCCGCCGCCGGCGCGTCGTGGTCGAGGTCCCACCCCCCGACGCCGATCGCGTGCGAAGAGGAGGCGGGAGAGACGCAGTGCGCCTGGGGATCCCACCCGGCCGCGGCGAGAACCACCAGCCCGGCCTCGTCCAGCTCCCTGACGAGGCCGGGCACGGGGCTCGGCGCCCCTGGGGTCTCCGGGTCGTCGCCGAAGGGGCAGAGGAGGACCCGGACGCCGAATTCCGGTCCCTCGCGAAGAAGCCACTCGAAGGCGCGGACGATCGCGGCGCGGGGAACCCGATGTCCCTCGCCGACCTTCACGAGAACGACCGGAGCGCCCGGAGAGAGGGAGCGGATCCCGCTCGACCGGCCGTCCCCGGCCGCAAGGAGCATCGTCCGGGTCCCGTGCTCGGCGAACGTCGCCGGATCCCCGTACCGGAAGGGGCGGAGGACCCTTCCCGTCGCATCGCGCGAGGCGAGAACGCGCCGGGACGGAAGGTCGGGGTGCTTCGTGAAGCCCACGTCGAGGACCGCGAGGGCAGGGGGATCGGGGTGCATGGAGGCCGGGAGTGTAGCGGCCCGGCGCCGCTACGTAAGATCGGACCATGAAGTCCTACCGGAAAGTCCTGACGCTGAACGTTCCGAAGAGGATCGGCTTTCGGAACATCACCCCCGAGGTCGAAGCCGCCGTGAAGGAGAGCGGGGTGACGGAGGGTCTCTGCCTCGTCAACCCGATGCACATCACCGCGTCGGTCTTCGTGAACGACGACGAGCAGGGGCTCCACCGCGACTACGAGAGCTTCTTCGAGAGCCTCGTCCCGCATGAGCCCGTCGGGCAGTACCGCCACAACGACACGGGCGAGGAGAACGCCGACGCCCACATCAAGCGACAGCTGATGGGGCGCGAGGCCGTCGTCGCGATCACGAACGGCCGGCTCGATTTCGGGACCTGGGAACGGATCTTCTACGGCGAATGGGACGGCCGGAGGCCGAAGCGGATTCTCATAAAGGTCATCGGGGACTAGCCCTTCCATCCCTCGGCTTCGAGCCCGAGGGTGATGAGCGCATCCGCGAGAACCGCCGCGCCGGGCGCATCGGCGCCAAGCGTCTCCTCGAAACGGGCGCGGACCGTCGCTTCGCGCGCTTCGTCCCGGATCGGCCGGCCGCTCGCCCGCTTCGTCTCCGCGACCGCCCGGCAGAGGGCGAGGCGGCGCGAGACGTTCCGCCCGATCTCGGCGTCCACCCGGTCGATGGCGCGGCGGACTCGCTCGACCGAGCCGCTCGGCCCCGGGAGAAAGCCGAACTCGTCGAGGAGCGCCTCGAGGTCCTCGGGAAGGAGCGCCTGTGGCCCGTCGCAAAGCGCGCTCTCGGGGACGTCATGCACCTCGATCATCAGGCCGTCGGCTCCCGCGCCCCAGGCCGCGCGCGCGAGGCCCGCCACCAGCTCGCGCCGCCCCGCCGCGTGCGACGGGTCGGCGAGGAGCGGAAGGTGCGTCAGGCCGCGTGCGACGAGGAGGCCGCCGAGATCGAGCGTGCCGCGCGTTGATTTCTCGAACGTCCGGATCCCCCGCTCGCAGAGCATGACGTCGCGGCTTCCCCCTTCGAGGACGTACTCCGCGGCGGCGAGCCACTCCTCCACCGTCGTTCCGAAACCGCGCTTGAGGAGCACCGGCCGCCCGCTCTTTCCCGCCTCGCGAAGGAGGTCGTAGTTCTGGCAGTTCCGCGCGCCGATCTGGAGGACGTCGGCCACCTCGGCCACCGGCCCGACCTGCGCGGGCGCCATCACCTCCGTCACGATCGGGAGTCCGACGGAATCCCCCGCCGCCTTCAGCCACGAGAGCGCCTCGAAGCCATGTCCCTGGAAGGCGTAGGGGCTCGTCCGCGGCTTGAAGACCCCTCCGCGAAGCGCCGTGGCCCCCGCGCGGGCCACTTCCCTGGCGAGGCGCATCACCTGGTCGGGAGACTCGACGGCGCAGGGGCCCGCGATGATGGCGCGGTGCCCCCCTCCGACGACGAATCCCCTGACCGCGACCACGGTCGGCGGCCGGATCTCCGTGGCCTTTGGAAGGTCCTTCAGGTGGGGCGGCGGGACGTGGTCCGGCGTCGGCCCGAGCCAGACGAGCGTCTCTCCCGTCCGGGCCTTCAACCCCGAGGCCTTCGAAACGGATCCGGCCGCGAGGACCGCGAAGCCGTGGACCGGCGTCTCCGGGCTCCCCGGCAGCGCCAGGATCTCGGCGCCCATCTCCGCGAGCCCGGCCGCGAGGCGGGCCCCGGCGAAGCGGAGGGCGCGGATCGAGGGCTCGACGTCGTGGCCGCTTTCCCGGAGGAGACGGAAGAACCGCGTCGCGTTCGGCCGGAGGTCGGAGACGTCCTCCTCCAGGATGACGAGTCCCGCTTCGAGCGCCGCCTCCTCGGCGCAGACCGCGGCGCGAGGGCCCCCGAGCGCTGCGACCCGCTGGGCCGCCTCGGCCGTGTCGTACGTCTCGAAGACGACCGCGTCGAGGCTTGCGAGGAGCTTCCCGCACTGCCGGAGGGCCGGAGGCTGCGACCAGACCTCCCGGATCCCCCGAAGCTCCACGCCGCGCGGAGCCGCAAGGACGAGCCGAACGGGAATCTCGATCTCGTCGGCGACGATGAGGCGCGCTCCCCCGGGCGCGAGGATTCGCGCGAGAGCCTCGAGCGGCTCGAGGATCGGCCCGGCAACTCGTGTCGCCGCCGGGATCACGGCCTCGTCCACCTCTCCGGCCGCGAGGGCGCGGAGGAGCCTGTCGAACGACGGATAGGGGACCGGCCGGCCGCAGCGGGCGGCGGCCCGGGCCGAGAACGAGCCGGGCTGTCCCTGATAGCCCGTGTTTGGGCTTGCCACCGGTGTCGTCGTGTCGTTCTCCCGGATGGTCTCGCTCATCGTCGCCTCCACGCCCTCGAATGAAAAAAGCCCCCCTCCGCCGTCTGTCTCGGGGAGGGGGGCTTCTCTTGAAGCCCGGGTGTCTCGCGCGGCCTTACGCGGCCGGCCCCCTCCCTGCCGTCGGATACGAGTATCCGAAGTGGGTAGAGCGGGCCGTCGTAAAGAGTCGCGCGTTCATCGAGGCAGACAGCGTACCTTGCCTGTCAAGCCGGAGTTCACTTCGCGATCTTCGCGTTCTCGACGAGGACGGGATAGGCGTAGCCGGCGCCGAAGTCCTTGTCGAGGCGGACCGTGCCGGTCACGAGGATCACGTCCCCTACGGCCGCAGGGTCCGTCGTCGTGACCGTGATGTCGTCGTCCTTCCCCTCGCGCGACCCCGTGCCGTCGCGCAGGTGGATCCAGTTCTTCCCCATCACCCCCGCGGTGAACTTCACGACCTTCCCGCGGACTGCGACTTCCCTTTCCTTCAGGGCCGCTCTCTGGGCGAACAGCTCGGCGACGGTCCGGCCGTTTACTCCTTCGGCCTTCTTCACCTCGATCTTCCCGACGTCGGCCGGCCCGGAGGCGGCCGCCGCGTGCTGCGTTTTCATCTCCTCGCGAACCTTCGTGAGATCGGCCGACTCGTGTCCCGAGGCCATCGCGGCGGGCGCGACGCCCGGTGTCCCGTGGGGAGACGTCGCGGCCGCGGGTTCGTCTCCCGCTGCGGCGAGATTCCCGAAGACGATCCGGTCGAACGTCCGCTTGAGCGTCCTGCTCTCGAAGCCGTCCATCGGGGCGGCGTTGACGACCGTGACCTCGTCCCCCTTCTTCACGGGGGCCTTCAGGACGGCTGCCCACGTTTCGCCGTCGGCCGTCTTCAGGCGCATGTACGTGTAGTCCGATGCGTCAAAGGTCTCCTCGACGAGGCCGTGGATCGTGAGCCTGGCCGCCGGGGCCGCGGCCGAGGAGGCGGTATCGGGCGGGGCCGGAGCCTTCCCGGCGGGGGAGGCGGGGGCTTCCTTTCTCCCGCAGGCGGGGAGGACGAGAACGAGGGCGAGAAGAAGAGAAGTGACGGGACGATTCACGAGAATCTCCTTAGTTCCCTTCCGCGAAGAGCCACGAAAGGACGGTCGAGACGATCGAGACGAGAAGGGCTCCGAGGAACGCCGCCAGAAAGCCGTCCACCCGGAAGTCGATCCCCAGCTTCGCCCCGAACCACGCCGTCAGGAGGAGCATGACGGCGTTCACGACGAGGGTGAAGAGGCCGAGCGTCAGGAGAATGATCGGACAGCTCACGAGCTTCAGGAACGGCCGGATCAGCGCGTTGAGGACGCCGAAAACGACCGCGATCGCGAGGATCGAGCCGATTCCCCCCGCTTCGATCCCCGGAACGAGCCGGGCCGCCACCCAGAGGGCCGCTGCGTTGACGAGAATGCGGACGATGAAATTCATGGTGGCCGGCATTGTAGAGGAGCGCCCACCGTAGAATGCTCCGGTGCCGGACCGGAAGTACCGTCAGAAGGGATATCAGGACAACGCGCCGCACGCGCGGCGCAGCGACGCTTTCTCCGACGCCGGAAAGCGTCTCGAGGGGGCACCGAAAGGACGGGGCGCCGAGCGGAACCGCGACGAGGTCTTCCGCTGCAAGCTCTGCGGCGAGAAGAATGACTCCGAGGTGGCCGCCGCCTCCCTTTGCCGGAAGTGCCGGGCCCCCCTTCATGCCTGCAACCAATGTCGTTTCTTCGACGGAGCGGCTCGCTGGCAATGCCGGGCCGAAATCCCCGCTCCGGTCGCCGCCAAGTCCAAGGCGAACGACTGCACGTTCTACGCCCCCGTCGTCACGCTTGACCTGACCGGCACGAAGTCCTCCGAGTCGCCGGACCAGGCCCGCGCAGCGTTCGACAAGCTCTTCGGGAAGCGTTAGGAGGGGGTCCGGGGGAACACCGTTCCCCCGGCATCGGGGTTCAGGACCGGAGAGCTTCCACGATGCGACGGAGTGCGGCACCAACCTCGGCGCCGATGGGCGCGAGCGCGGGCTTCCCGACGACGGCCATGACGCTCTCCGGGTTCATCGCGCGGACGATGGTCTTTCCCCCCTCCACCGAGATCGTCACGTTGCAGGGGAGGAGGACCCCCGCCTCCGGGGCCGCCGAGAGGGCCTTGTGGGCCGACGACGGATGGCAGGCCCCGAGAATCAGGTACGGCGCGACGTCCACGTCCAGCTTCTTCTTGAACGTCGCTTTGACGTCGATCTCCGTGATGACGCCGAAGCCCTCGGCGGCGAGAAGTTCCCGGGCGCGAGCGACGGCGTTCTCGAAGGAACGGGACGAGACGGTTTCATACGCGACCGGGGAGGTGGAGACGCTCATCGGGGCTCCATCGGCGTCACGCTCTTTTCCGGGCCGCCTCCGGATGCCTCCTCCCTCTTCTCTCCCGTCCCTCCGCAGCCTCCCCGGCCCCCGGCCGGGTTCGGCACGGCTCACGTCGGGACGCCGAAGCGCGGAAGGACGACCGTCTGGAGCAGCCACCAGCCGGCGAGGAAGAGGGCGAAGCCGAGGAGATCTCCCGACATCGCCCTGACTGTCGCTCTTTAGCTGCGAAGAGTCAATGAAGTCCGGAGGGGGCGCGGAAGGGTACAGGGGGACGACGCGAGAGCGTCGTCGCCACCGGGTTCCCCGGCGGAACGATCTCGAACAAGCGAAAGCTCATTCGGAAGGCTCTCGGAAGCTGCGTGAACAGGTCGGCGAAAGCGATCGTAATGGGCATCCTCGAGCGCGGCGGGCGGGTCCGGACGAAGGTCGTTCCGGGCGCTACTGGGCCGACGCTCAGGGGCGAGTCCGAGCGGATCTCCAGCCTGTCGTGACGACCTACACGGATGCCCTGCCCTCCTATCGTGGGCTCGAATAGATGCTCCTTCACGACACCGTGAACCACCTAGAACCCTACGTCCGTGGGCGGGTTCATACTCAGGGAATCGAGAATTTCTGGAGCGCTTGAAGCGGGTCCGGAAGGGAACCTTCGTCAACGCGGTGCCCGCGCACGTTGGCGCTTATGTGGACGAGCAGGCGTTCCGGTTCTACGAGCGTGAGAAGAATGATGTCGGGCGACACGCGGTGGGGCGGCGGCCATTGGCCGGAAGCGGCTCACGTACAAACAGCTCATTGCGGAGAGGCCAGCGTGGTAAGCGTCACCGGCAGAATCGCGGGAAGCGAAAGAAGACAGCCACCTCGAAGCGAGACGTCACCAAGGTTCGACACGCTTGAGGCCCGGACGAAGAAGATCCTGAGGGTGCCGAAGACGGGCGTCATCAAACTAGACGAGAAGAGATGGGCGAAAGAGCAAAGGAGACGTCGATGAGCGCAGAGACCGTCCTCTCCGATTATGAGTTAGCTCGCTGTATGGCCGGAATCGAGGCGGTAGATCGGCTCGGGAAGCCAGTTTTCGAAATAGGGGGAAAACTGCTGAAGAGTCGCGTCGAGGCAGTGCATCTCCGCCGTGAACTCAGATGTCTGGCGAATGGAAGCCATCTTCGAAGTTACGTCCTTATTGACGATGATGGATGGGCTCGTTTCGGTTTCTTCCGAGAAGCTTGGGTGAAGAATGCGTTGCGCTTTCTGGAAGAAGAGGGCGGCAGCCTGAAGGAGCGAGACCTCGCGTGGATACAGGGGCTCCTCTTCGGTTACCGCCCCGAGAGTATTAGGAACTACCTACGTGCTAGTTCTGCGTCTGCCGAACCAGCACCCAGGTTACGGCGAAACGGCAACGCCGTTTGCACGGCGGAAACGTCTCGCCGCGCGAGAGAGCGATCTGCTCGTTGCAGCATGCCGCCAAGTAGATTCCGCTCTGCGCACACTTCTGACCAGTCGTTCCGGACATAAATCCCTCATTGCTCCAAACGGAGCTTAAGAAAGTGGGATCGCCCTTGCGGATCGGGTCACGATGCCGTACTGTACGGCTTGCTCAATAACGTGCCCTAGAGGCGGGCGACCCCGCCCTGCCCCCGAGCCGTGACCCTTTCTGGAGGGTTCACGGCTCGTCCTTTCTACTGATAGTCGCGCCTTGGTGGCGCTCTGATTCGGGTCACCTCTTCATTCCCACCTCCGTTTCATGGACCCTCGGGGAGACGATCCCCGCGGATCGGGATCCAGAATCCCGTCCCGGCCACCACGGCAAGGCCCCCTGCTCAGCCGACAAGCGATGCCTGCACTTCGGGTTCTCGCGCAACGGCGAGGCGGTATCGACCCCGTCGCACCTTCTTTAGGATCTTCTTGTCGGTCAGACGAAACACTGTCGAGCGGAAAGAACGAAGGTTGCCGGCTCCGATCTTCTTGGCCAGATCCTTCGCCGACATCTCGCCTCGGGGTTCTCCGGCGAGAGTCCTAAGAATCCTATCGGCTACGCTGCCTTCCTTCACGGCGAATTGCGGCGGCTCATTATGGGGCTCCGCCGCGGGAGAGGGATGTTCGCTGCCGCCGACCAGCCTATTAAGCTCTTCCTCAGCCTTTCGGAGTGCCTGGCGGAGTCTGATCACCTCGGCTCCCAGGGCCACGGCGCATTCGGCCTTCGAGTTCAGCATGGAGGATTAAGTACCACGAAGGCATCACGGAAGTCAACACGCCGTAAGAAAGGCGTGCCTCCCTTGGCCGGAACTTTCGTGGAGCATCCGGCGGAGCATCTCAGCTGGGCATTTCCGCCCAGTGGCTCACGTGGAGAAGAACGATCTGGGAGGGTTGTCCCTTCACGACTTCTCTGAATTTCTTGTCCGCGCCGAAGATCGCGAAGGCGGCTCGCTGCTCAGGTTCAAGAACAAAGACCACTACCTGTTCGTCCGACTCCGGCTTGGTCGCCGGAAAGGGATTCCAGTTTGACGGCTGTGTCTTCATTTCGCAGGTCCTCCCGGAAACGTATTCGAGAGCATCGACCGGTTAGTCAAGAATGTTGATGCTGGGTTCCCCGGATCCATTTCAACTGCAGCCCCACGTCGCGCCGCAGTTGAGGCACTTGTAGCAGGCGGCGCTCCGGACCATGAGGCTCCCGCACTCGTGGCAGCTCGGCGCGTCCGCGCTGTTCTCGAAGGTGGCCGTGGGACGAACCGGGACCTCCGCGGCGGCCGCGAAACCGATGGCGCGCGGCTCCGGCGCCTCGGCCTTCGGCAGGGCGGCGACGGCTCCGGGCCCGGCCACGGCGGTCGCCGCGGCTCCGGCCGCGGCATGCGGGCCGTTCTCGTCGGCGCGGGCCGGTGCGCCGGACACCTCGCGCGCGACGACGCCCGCCCGCTCCTTCAGGTCCGCCGAGAGAAACTTCGAGGCGAGCCAGCGGAAGATGTAGTCGATGAGGCTCTTGGCGATCGGGATCTCCGGGTTCTTCGTGTATCCGGCCGGCTCGAAGCGCATGTGGCTGAACTTCTCGACGAGCGCCTCGAGCGGGACGCCGTACTGGAGCGTCAGCGAAATTGCGGTCGCGAAGCCGTCCATGAGCCCCGAGATCGTCGAGCCTTCCTTGGCCATCGTCAGGAAGATCTCGCCCGGCGTCCCGTCCTCGTAGAGCCCGACGGTGATGTACCCCTCGTGCCCGGCGACGGAGAACTTGTGCGTGATGGCGCGCCGCTCGTCCGGAAGCTTCCGCCGGCGGGGGGTGGTCGGGGCCGGCGCGGCCGGCGCCGGAGCGGCAGCGGCTCCCTTCCTCCCCTTCACGGCGTCGTCGCTCTTCGAGGCCGCCGTGTTGAGCGGCTGGGTCCGCTTGCAGCCGTCGCGGTAGATCGCGATCGCCTTGAGACCCAGCTTCCACCCTTCGCGGTAGACGTTCTCGATCTCCTCGACCGTCGCGTCGTGCGGGAGGTTCACCGTCTTCGAGATCGCGCCCGAAAGGAACGGCTGGACCGCCGCCATCATCCGGACGTGTCCCATCGGCGCGATGGAGCGCGTGCCGCCGACCGCCCGGAAGGCGCAGTCGAAGACAGGAAGGTGCTCGCTCTTCAGCCCCGGCGCTCCCTCGATCGTCCCCTTCTCGTCGATCCACCGGACGATCGTGTTCGCCTCCGCCTCGCTGTAGCCGAGGCGCAGGAGCGCGTGCGGCACCGTGTTGTTGACGATCTTGATCGTCCCGCCCCCGACGAGCTTCTTGTACTTCACGAGGGCGAGGTCGGGCTCCACGCCCGTCGTGTCGCAGTCCATCATGAAGCCGATCGTCCCCGTCGGCGCGAGGACCGTCGCCTGGGCGTTGCGGTAGCCGTGCTGCCGCCCCGACTCGAGCGTCAGGTCCCACACCGCCCGCTGCGCCTCGAAGAGGTCCTTCGGTACGCCGCCGCGGGAGACGCGGTAGGCCGCGTCCCGGTGCATCCCGATCACCTCGAGGAAGGGATCGCGGTTGGGCGCGTAGAACGCGAAGGGGCCCAGCTCGGCGGCCAGCTTGGCGGAGGTGAGGAACGCCTGCCCGTGCATCAGGCTCGTGACCGCGGCCGCGTAATGCCGCCCCTCGTCGCCGTCGTAGGGGAGCCCGTTGTACATCAGGAGCGCCCCGAGGTTCGCGTAGCCGAGGCCGATCGGACGGAAGTCGTGGGAGTTCTTCTCGATGGCCGGCGTCGGGTAGGAGGCCTCGTCCACGAGAATCTCCTGGGCGGTAAAGACGACGTCCACGGCGTGCCGGAACTTCTCGATCTCGAGGCCGCCGTCCTCCCGCGCGAACTTCATCAGGTTCAGCGAGGCGAGGTTGCAGGCCGAGTCATCGATGAACATGTACTCGGAGCAGGGGTTCGAGGCGTTGATCCGGTGCGTCGCCTTGCAGGGATTCCAGTGGTTGACCGTCGTGTCGTACTGCATCCCCGGGTCGCCGCAGATCCATGCGGCCTCGGACATCTTCTTGAAGAGGGTCCGGGCGTCGAACGTCCCGAGGGGCTCGCCGGTCGTCACGGCGTGCGTCACGTGCACTCCCCCCGTTTCGACGGCCTGCATGAAGGCGTCCGTCACGCGAACGGAGTGATTCGCGTTCTGGAAGCCGAGCTGGTTGTAGACCTCGCCGCCGAAGGAGCCGTCCCAGCCCGCCTCGATGAGGTCCCAGGCCTTTCGTTCCTCCTTCGCCTTGCAGTCGATGAACTCCTCGATGTCCGGGTGGTCCACGTTCAGGATGACCATCTTCGCGGCCCGCCGCGTCTTCCCGCCCGACTTGATCGCTCCGGCGAAGCTGTCGAATCCCTTCATGAACGAGACCGGCCCGGAGGCGATCCCGCCCGAGGAGAGCGATTCGGTCGAGGAGCGGAGCGAGGAGAGGTTCGATCCGGTCCCCGATCCGAACTTGAAGAGCATCCCCTCCGTCTTCGCGAGGTCGAGAATGGAGCCCATCGAGTCCCCGACGGCGTTGATGAAGCAGGCGGAGGCCTGCGGCTTCGCCTCGACGCCGACGTTGAACCAGACGGGGGAGTTGAAGCTCGCGGCCTGGTTGACGAGCAGGTACGTCAGCTCGTCGGAAAAGACGTCGCGGTCGGCGGCGGTCCGGAAGGTGCCGTTCTTCCAGCCCCAGCCGGTGATCGCGTTGACGACGCGCGACACGAGCTGCCGGACCGAGCGTTCGCGCTGCGGCGTCCCGGCCTTTCCGTGAAAATACTTCTGCGCGACGATGTTCGTCGCCGTCATCGACCACGACTTCGGGACCTCGACGTCCTTCTGCTCGAAGAAGACCTCGCCTTTCTCGTTCGTGATCGCGGCTGTCCGGAGCTCCCACTCCACCGCTTCGAACGGCGGGGTGACGCCGTCCGTGTAGAGGCGCCGGAAGGTGAGGCCCGAAAGGCCCGATCCTGCGGCAGCAGCCGCTCTTGCCTTCGTCTCCCCGACCGTCGTCTCTTTTTCGCGTGCGCTCATGCCGAAACCCCCACCGCTTCGCCCGTGAAGGCGACTTCCCGCACCGTATCGGGGAGTCGGGGGATCCCCGTTCCCCTCGGGATTTATCGCGTCAGCCGGATTTAGCGGACGTTTCTCAAGGTAGTCCCGCGATTCGGGATTTTCAAGGGGAAAATACAATCCATAGTGTGCTTGTAACCTGGAGGCACTAGATCCTGTGGCCCGAAGGATGCTTCCGCGGTTCTGGAACGACTCCCATCCGATTGACAGGGACGAGCGGATACATTGAAGATGTTCGGACGGGCGGGGAGTCCGTCCTGGGAGGTTGTCGATGTCGTCCACGCTCACCGAGAACAGTTCTGCTGCGCCTGAGGGCGATTTCGTCCTCACCCTGACCGACCGGGCCGTCGACAAGGTGAAGGACTTTGCGGCCAAGATGCCCGATGCCGCCGGCAAGGCGCTCCGCGTCTTCATCCAGGGAGGGGGCTGTTCCGGCTTCCAGTACGGCTTCACGTTCGACGACAAGCGCCCGACGGATCACGTCCTTTCGGTCCGGGACGTCGAGGTCGTCGTCGATCCGGCGAGCGCCGCCAAGCTCCACGGTGCGACGGTCGACTTCGTCGAGGACTTCCGGGGCGCGGGATTCTCCGTCGAGAACCCGAACGCCTCGCACGGCTGCGGCTGCGGCAAGTCCTTCAGCTGAAATGTTCCGGGAGAACCCGGACGTCGGGTTCTCCCGGCCCACTCCGCACGAATCGCGGTCTACTCCGGGCGGCCCGATGCGGCCGCCCGAATCTTCTGACTCACCGTCTATAGTTCGCACCGCGTGACGCGTCCCCCCCGCTCGATCCTCGTCGTCGTCTTCCTGACGGTTTTCATCGACCTCGTCGGGTTCGGGATCGTCATCCCGCTTCTCCCGCTCTACGCAAAGACACATTCGCCGTCGCCGGCGGTCCTCGGACTCCTGATGGCGTCGTTCTCGGCCATGCAGTTCTTCTTCGCACCGGTTCTCGGCAGGCTCTCGGACCGGTTCGGCCGGCGGCCCATCGTCCTCTTCTCGCTCCTCGGGACGGTCGTGAGCTATCTCCTCTTCGCGTTCGCCCACACGATCCCGGGCCTCTTCGCCTCGCGAATCCTCGCGGGGATCACCGGCGGGAACATCGCCGCCGCGCAGGCGATCATCGCGGACGTGACGCCCCCCGAGGAGCGCGCACGCGGGATGGCGCTCGTCGGGATGGCCTTCGGGCTCGGCTTCATCTTCGGGCCGGCCATCGGCGGCTTCGCCGTCCGCCTCGGCGAGGCGGGGCCCGGCTTCTTCGCCGCCTCCCTCTCGGCCCTCGCGTTTCTCTGGGCCTTCTTCCGTCTCCCGGAGACGCGCCCCGAAAACGCGGCCCCTCGCCCGGCGACGCTTCTTCCGGTCGCGGCCCTCGTCCGGACCTTCCGGCGCCCCGGAATCGGCGTCTTTCTCCTTCTCTCGGCTCTGACGACGACGGCCTTCGCGAACTTCGAGGGGACCTTCTCGCTCTTCCTTTCGATGACCTTCCGCCTCCCGCCGGAGAAGGTCGCCGGAGCGTTCGTCGCGATCGGCGTTCTCGGCGTCCTCGTCCAGGGGGGGCTGATCCGGCCTCTCGTGAAGCGCTTCGGCGAGGTGTGGGTCCTCGTCGTCGGCGCGGCCCTCGTTCTCGCCGGCTTTCTTTCCCTCCTCGGCGCCCGGACGCTCGCGACTCTCGTTCCCGCCGTCGGCATTCTCGGCATCGGAATCGGCATCACGAACCCCGCCCTCTCCGGCGTCGTCTCGCGCCGCACGTCCCCCGCCGAGCAGGGCGAGGTGCTGGGCTCGTTCCAGTCGATGGCCTCCCTCGGGCGGGTCATCGGTCCCTTCTGGGGGGCGAGCGCTTTCCTTCGCTACGGGCCGGTCGGCCCCTTCGGCGCGGGGGTCCTTCTCGAGGCGGCGGCGTTGATCCTCTGCCTCTCGCGCCTCGCCCGGGAAAGACGGGAGGCGAGCACGGCATGAGCGCCCCCGTGGCGCTCCTGCGGGAATGTCCCGCGATCCGGATCCCGGAGGGGATGCTGTTCGTCCTCCCGGCGGGAACGCCGGTCACCCTCATGCAGGCTCTCGGCGGCTCTTACACGGTCGAGGTGCCGTCGTTCGGCGGCCTCTTCCGGATCGCAGGGCGCGACGCCGACGCGCTCGGCCGCGCGCCCGCCGCGCGCGGGGACGCCCCGGCGGCCGGAGCGGCCGGCCCAGTCACGGAAGAGGCCGTCTGGGACCAGCTTCGGGGCTGCTACGACCCCGAGATTCCCGTCAACGTCGTCGACCTCGGCCTCGTCTACGACCTGAAGCTCCTCCCGCACCGGTCGGGGAAGAGCCGCGTCGAAGTGAAGATGACCCTTACGGCGCCCGGGTGCGGGATGGGTCCGGCCATCGCGGCCGATGCCCAGCAGAAGATCGCAGCGCTCCCCACCGTCGCCGAAGCGGAGGTCGCCATCGTCTGGGACCCGCCCTGGAGCGCCGACATGATGACCCCCGAAGGGAAACGCCGGCTGGGGATAGGTTAGCCTCAGTTTGGCTCGGCCTCGTCGTCCGAAGCGGGCAGGAAAGACGGATCCCCCGAGACGTTGTCGATGACGGAAACGTAGGGGAAGACGGGCGCCGCGGCCGTGACGACGAGATACGCGTTCGACGTGACGACCGAGCCTGCGCCGACGAGGTCGAAGATGTTCGGCGAGAGCTGGTAGGCCTCCAGAGGAGCGTACGTCCTCGTCGCGGCCCCCAGAAGCGTTCCGTCCCCGTCCCGGAGCGTGAAGGTGATCTCCACGGGCGTCTCGTTCGGGTTGTAGGCCCCGGCATTCGAGCGCGAGCCGACGGTAGTGCTTCCTCCCCACGCAAGGCCGAGGAACAGCGCCCGCATTCTGGCCGCCGACTGAGGAAGGGCCGGGATCATCGTCCCGAAGGCGGGAGCGGGGGGAAGAGGAGAGGAGATCCGGGACGAGGCGCTGACCGGCCCGGTGGAGGTCGGCCACGAGATCTCGATGGCGCCGGCGGTGCCGGGAGCCATGAACGTCTGGCCGATGACGTCGGTCAGCATCACCTCCTGGCGCGGGGCAAGGCTGAGAACCTGCGTTCCGTTCCCGCAGCTCAACCCGGCGAAGCATCGATAGACGAGCGTCACGGGCGTCGACGAACCATAGGACCGATTCATTAGCCAGACGTCCGTGTGGAAGAAGGTCCCGTTCCAGCCGGCCTTCGAGGCGGCCGTCGGAACGGTCAGCATGGCTTTCCCTGAAGCCGGCCCCGAAAGAGAAAGCCGGCCCACCTTGTGTGCCTTGCTCTCCGTGAACCAGATGTTCCCGTCCGGGCCGGCGCAGATGGCGGCCGGCCCCGCGTCGGGTGTCGGCACCTGAAACTCCGTGACGACACCCTGCGGCGTAATCCGCCCGATCTTGTTGCCGTCAAACTCGGTGAACCAGAGGTTCCCATCGAGGCCAGCGGCGATGTCGAACGGAGAGCTGTTCGGCGTCGGCATGGCGTACTTCGTCACGGCGCCGGCCGCCGTCACCTTGCCGATGGCGTTGCTCCTCATCGTGATCCAGGCATTTCCGCCCGGGCCGAGCACCATAGAAGTGGCCTGATCCGGGTCGAGCGAGGCGACGATGCTGAGCCCCGTTCCGTCAAGATTGATGCGCTGAATGCCCGCGAACGGCAGCGTCGGATGAGACTGGTGAAACAGGTCCGAGAAGATGAACCAGAGGCTGCCTTCTGGGGAGACGATGATTCCCGTAGCGCTCGTGCCGTATGGGAGCGGGTACGTCGTGATCTGCCCACCGGGCGAGGCCTTTCCGATGGCCGTAAGGCCGGGGCCGATGGGCCCGGTTATCCCCGCTGACGTAAACCAGACATTTCCATCGGGGCCGGACACGAAGCCTACCGGCACCGCAAGATACAAGCCAAGCGGAAGCTCGAGGAGCTGGCCCGATGTCGAGATCCGGCCAATGCCGGGAGGCCCCCCTTCCATTCCAAACCAGATGTTCTGATCGGGTCCGACCGTGATCCCTGACGGGCCTACTCCGGGCGCCACGTCGAACTCGGTGGTCGATCCGTCCATCGCCACCCGCACGATCCTGGAAGAGCCGAACTCTGTCATCCAGAGGGCCCCGTCCGGGCCTGCTGTCATCGAGTGGGCGTAGAAGTCTGGCTCGCTGTTTACCCACCCTGATCCAGCCAGCGGGAATTCCGTCATGAGACCCTGGCCCTTGGTCGCAGGCGCCCACACGACGAGGCAGCAGGCGAGGGTGGCTGGCACGAGCCGGGGAAACCTAGGGGGCCTTACGTGAACCTGCGTCATAGGATTGCTTCCCTTCCGTACGTGCTACCAGGTTGACTGGACCCTCCGGGCTTCCCGCCAAGTCTGACAGGGCGTGGCTCGTTTTCGCCGCAGTCACGCCCCGTAGGGTGCAAAACTGCGCGCCGTCTCGTCGGGCGTCGGCCGCACGTTTCAGGTCCAACGCCGAGAAGTCGGAACCTAAACGGTCGGCAGCGCCCGTAGCCTTCAATGCGCATTCGAAATGGCGATGGCGAAGTCCTGCCGCCGAGTGTTCCCGGTTGGATCGATGCCGTCGCCCTGAAGGGATGTTGCCGTAACGCTAAGGGTGAATTGTGTCCCGTTGGCTGCGAACGCGTAGGCCGGGAGCGAGATGCGCTCCACATTGTTCTTGTGGTCGAAGTTGAGCGTCCCATACTGACCAATGGAATACCCTTGTCGATCGCAACACGTGCTGCATGTGTAGTAATAGTCACCGGTAAAGACAGGCGCGCCGCCAGGGCCCGGGATATCCAGCCGCAGATCGAGGTCATTGACCAGCGTGCCGACAGGATTCAACAGATTCACTATGGTGACAGCATCGGTCCAGACCAACGTGATTTCGATCGGCAGCGTGTAGTCGACCACAGAAAACGTCTGCCACCAATACTGCCCGTTGGCGGTAAACGGCTGTTGCTGGTCGCGGAAGAAGTAATTAGTGACCGGACGAAACAGCTCGTTCAGTGCGAGACCGCCCCAGCCCTGATGTCGATCAGGCCTGGGAAGCGTTGTGCCGCAATACGAACAGGTCGTGCAGCTCGGTGGGGGGTTTGTGCACGCCGGGTTGCAGGGGGCCAGATTCTTGCTAGCGGTGAGAAGAATGGCCTTTGTGAGGGCGGGCGAGGGGTCGGCAATGTTGAAGGCCGGGGTACTATGTACCCATTCTCGAACGAGAGCGGCGGCGCCTGTAACGACAGGTGTCGCAAAGCTCGTCCCCGAATCCCACTGATAGTGTGGCTGACCAGATCCGGCGCCAGTCAGATTCTCATTGCAGCCCAAGAGACAGGGGTTGGCCGCGGCAGTTGAACGGCCGTAAGAGCGGGTGCCCGGGGCGACAAGGTCGGGCTTGGCGCGATTGAGGGACCATCCGATCCGACTAAACAGGGCCACCTGTCGCTGGTCGTCTGCGTCGGTGCCCCTCATGCAGGGGCATGTGCCAGTGCCGTAGGTCTGCTGGTTATACGATTCCGTGGCGCCGACTGTGATCACGTTCCTGGCGGTGCCCGGCGCTGGGATGGACCCGGGTTGCTGGGAGCTACAGGCCGAGTAATCGTTGTCTGCGGCCACGACATGGAGGGCTTGCTTCGGCTGGCCCGAGGCGCCGTAAAGCCTTGTATTGGCATCGAAGTCCCAGTAGTAGTAGTTCAGCCGTCGAGTGCTGCGGTCGAGTATGACCGCGGTCTCCTCATAGCCGCCTTCGGAGTACGGGTCGTTCCTCGCCCAACTGTGGTTGAAAAGTGTCACGCCAGGTCCGGTGACGTGGTAGTCGGGCAGGGTCGTGGTTGCCGAGAGCTCGACGAGGGAGTACACGAGGCGGGTGTATGAGTTACTGAGGTCGCCGCCATATGGAGTTCTATAAGCTTCAGGATGAGCAGGGCACTGCAAGGTCCGCCAGAATTTGGAGAGTGCGAGGCGGGCGCCTTGAGTGGTGCCCTGAGTGTTGGGAGCAGCGACGCCTTGGGTGAAGTTATAATGGTCGGTATCGTAGCCAGGGCTCGCTGGGCCGGCGTTGCCGGCGAGAATCGAGGCGACAAGCGTGCCGTGGAACCAGTAATCGTCGCCGCGCGTGTTGAGAACAGCGTCCCCAGTGGTGGTATCAGCGGCGAATACAAGACGGCAGGCGCTGGCGGTGCCCAGGAAGGGTGGGCAGTAAGCGACGCCGTTCTCAGTTAGGCCGGCATCGACGCCGGTATCAAGGAGACCGATCACCTGGTTTTCGGGATGAATGCCGATGGCGGATAGGCGTTTGAGGTACTCGTCCGAGTAGTAAAGGTTGTAGTAGTTAGGGTTAGGAGTATTGGAGGGGAGGGAGGATTGGGTATACGTGGTGTTCGGGGTGGCGAAGGTGCCGCCGACGATGCGGTTGGAGCGCTCATCGGCGGGTCCCAAATGGATCGACATGCGCCGCACGCTCAAGACTTCAGGGAAGGAGGCGAAGTCGATGGCTTCCTGGCGGGTCAGGAGGGTGGTGTACGAAATGACGGTCGGCGTCTGGTCGATGATGGTGGGCTCGGCGCCCCCCCGGGTTCGAAGAAGGCCTGCTACCGTTTCGGAGGCAGCGGCGACGACATGAACGTAGGTCCACTGGGGGCCGTCGTCATCTCCCTCCTCGCGGGTGTCGAGGTTGAAGCGCTTTAGGCCTGCGGGAAGGTCGGTGGTCTTGTAGATCGTGGTGAATCGTCTGGGGAGCTGGCTGATGGCGGAGCGGGGACCGTAGAAGAGCCAGGCCATTGACTGCATGGGAGTCACGGGCTGAAAGCCGGCTTTTTCGAGGGCGTCGATCCAGGCTGGCTCGGGCCAGGCCTTGAAGACAACTGCGAAGAGGGCGTTGGAGAGCAGCGGGGTCGTCTCGGTGCGCCCGGGGAAGTCAGCTTCGAAGGCGTCGGTATCAGCGTCGTAGGGGCTCTTCGCGAAGTAGATCTTTCTGGCGTCCGGCAGGGGCTCCAGCGTGACGAGCCCCTGTGATTGGAGGCTCTTCAACGCGGCGATTTGAGCCGGCGCGGACGTAAACACGACGCATTGAAGTGCATTGCAGAACTGTTCCCCCACGTTGCTGCCGGCAAGGATGTCTGCTGGCGCGGACAGGCCGGTGGCGGTTGTGGCCCCGTGGCCGGACCGGACCACGAACGTGCCCGCGGAGGTCTGGTCCTGCGCCAAGGCCGTCGGGGATGCAACCGCGAACAGTAGGGCTGTGAGGAAAAAAAGGGCAATGCCAAGAATGCCCTCTGGGCTTCGTTTCATAAGTGCCTCCAATGAAAGGAGATCAGCGAATAAGGCTCGGTGCTAAGGGTTCCAGGGTTTCGATAGACGACACTTGGCCTCACGTCTTCAATGGGCGAAAGGAAGCGATGTTTCTCTTGTTGAAGTTAGGGCCGGGGGCTCAGTCTCGCAGTTACCTTTTCCTGCCAAACTTGTCTTCTTCTGCCATTCGAGGCACCGGTGCGGCGATAGCCGGCCTCCGAAGTGCGCCCAGCATCTCTTCTTCCTTCACCCGGCACCGGAGGCGCCCCGGCGTATCGGCGAACTCTCGGTGAACGAAACGGCAGAGCGACGGCGGGCTCGCGAAGCCGAGGCGCTCGCAGACACAGGAAAGAGGAATGTCCTCCAGAAGCTCGTGCCGCAGCTCGCGGCGTCGCCAGATGACGAGGAGGTCCCGGACGGTGAGACCTGCCTCACGAAGCCTTCGGTGAAGAGTCCGCTCAGAAACTCCGAGGCGGTGAGCGAAGGCCTTGGCCCCAAGCCGGGCGAGGAGGCCGAGTCGTTCCGGATCAGTCAGAAGGCCGCCCACCGTCAGAGACGACGGCAGGGGCTTCCTCGTCTTTCTATGAGTTGCCCCGATGCGTTTCGATGCCGACATGGTCGGTGCCTTCTTCGGATCGGTCGTTCCTCTTACTCGCAGAGCCTTGATCTGCCCCGTCCCGGTGCGTCGCGAGAGCCGCCTCAGGAAGGTACTCAGCCCTACTCCATCAGTAGAGTGGCCACGAGAGGCCTTTTTTCGGACAGGCTCCGGAACTTTTTCTTCTACGGAAGTCGAGAGTCGAGACCCGTCGCTTCCGAGCGGCGAGCGCGTAGTCCAGATCAGGCTCGATGGCGTTCGATGGGAGCGGCCGCGATTCGCTCCTAGAATCGATGACTTAGAGGTCGAAGATCCCCTCTGATGCGGAAGATGGGCGATCTACTGAATCCGAACTCTTCCGGAGAAGCCTTCTTCGTAACCGTGGAAGTAGTCGAGCGACTCCTCGGGCCATTTCCAGCAGAAGTAGCCGCCCCCCGAGTCGAAGTCGACGAGCCACGGCCCCTTGACCTCGATCCCGAGAGCCTCGATGTCGCGGGCCCACGCCCCGAGGATCTCGGCGGCCTCCCGTTCCAGCTGCTCGCGCGATTCCTCCGCGTCGTCGGATTCTCCCCCCGTCGTTCGGGCCAGCGCCGAAAGGGCTTCCTTCGTCCGCTTTCGAACGGCCGGTATCAGGTTCCGTGCCTCCTCGTATGAGAAAACCCGCTTCGCGGCGCCCACGCCGGCATCGTAACGCACCGGCTCTGTCTATGATCCGCGCGTGAGACCCCTCGAGACCGACGCGGCGCGCCTGGCTGCCGGCGCCATCGCTCTTCGCCGACAGATTCACGCGCGGCCCGAGACCGCCTTCGAGGAAGTGGAGACGGCGGCACTTGTCGCCGGCCGGATGCGTGCGCGCGGCCTCACCGTGAGGACCGGCCTCGGTAAGACCGGCCTCGCGGCCCTTCTGGACACGGGGCGTCCGGGGCGGACGGTGCTCCTCCGCGCCGAGCTCGACGCGCTCCCCGTCGCGGAGCGGACCGGCCTCCCGTTCGCCTCAACCAACGGGAAGATGCACGCCTGTGGGCACGACGGCCACATCGCGGCGCTCGACATGGCCGCCGATCTCCTCCTTGGGGACCCTCCGGAACGGGGACGGATCGTCTTCGCCTTCCAGCCTGCCGAAGAGAGCACCGGAGGCGCGACCTCGATGATCGCCGATGGCGTTCTCG
Organism: uncultured Acidobacteriota bacterium; assembly: GCA_963779415.1. Lineage (GTDB taxonomy): Bacteria > Acidobacteriota > Thermoanaerobaculia > UBA5066 > UBA5066 > DAOMFB01. The sequence continues at coordinate 377,886 of CAVZYA010000002.1, forward strand.
CCGACCCGCGTCCGGACGTCGTTTTCGGCCTCCATCTCTGGACGCCGCTCCCGTTCGGCACGGTCGGCGTGATGGCGGGCCCGATGATGGCGGCGGTGGACGAGTTCTCAATCGAGGTGACCGGCCGGGGAGGACACGCCGCCTCGCCCCACGAGACATCCGACGCGGTTCTGGCCGCTTCGAACGTCGTGCAGGCGCTCCAGTCCGTCGTTTCGCGGCGGCTCCCGCCCCTCTCGCCCGCCGTGGTTTCGGTTGCGTCCATCCACGGAGGAACCGCCTTCAATGTCCTCCCCGACCGTGTCGTCCTGACGGGCACCTGCCGCTCCTTCGAATCCGGTACGGTCGACGCGCTTCCCGGACTCGTGACCGGAATTGCCACGGCAGCCGCAATCGTCTCGGGCTGCACGGCGGAGACCACCTACATCCGGAAGAGCCGGGCTCTCGTCAACGACGCCGGCGAAGCAAGTCGCGCCGCCCGATGCGCGGCCGCCATCGTCGGGGAAAGGAACGTGACATCCGACTGCCGGACGATGGGGGGGAGGATTTCAGCGAATTCCTCGCGAGGCTTCCGGGTGCGTTCGCCTTCGTCGGCGCCGCGCCGGTCTCGAACTCGCCGGGACTCCGGCGGATGCACCACGCTCCCGATTTCGACTTCGACGAGCGCGCTCTTCCCGTCGCCGCGAGGCTCCTCGCCGCGTACGCCCGCTCTGTCCTCGCGGGCGAATGACGCTCGCCCTTCTCCTTTACGGCGCCGTCGTCCTCCTCGTCGGCGCGGCGGCGGCCCGCGCCTCCTCGCGCGGGCCGGAGTCGTTCCTCGTCGGGGATCGCTCGTTCGGAGCCCTCGCCGTCTGGGCCGCGCTCTCCTCGACGACGATCGGGGGGTCCACGACGCTCGTCCTCGCGGCACTCGTCGCGCGCTCCGGCCTTCCGGCGCTCTGGCTCGACATCGCCGGGGCGCTCGGCCTGGCCGCCCTCGGGCTCTTCCTCGCGCGGCGCGTCCGCGCCACCGGCGCCGTCACCATCGCCGAGGTGATCGGCCTCTTCTACGGACCCTCCGTCCGGCGGATCGCCGCCTTCCTCGTCGTCCTCGCCGAGATCGTCTGGTTCGCGCTCCTCGCGGAGGCGACGACGGCCGTCCTGACGGCCGCCACGCCGTGGGAGCCGCGGCGCGTCCTCGTCCTCTCGACGCTCGTCTTCGTCGCCTACACGCTCCTCGGCGGGCAGCGCGCCGTCGTCCGGACCGACCTCCTCCAGCTCGCGCTGATGGCGGCGGGGATTCTCGCCATCGCCGCCCCCCTCGCGGTCCGTTCCCTCGCCGGGACGGGCCTGCCGCACGCACTTCTCTCGTTCCCGTTCGGCCCGCGCCTCGGGCCGCTCGACGCGGCTGCGCTGCTGGTCCTCGTCGGGCTCCCCCATGCGGTGGGGAGCGACGTCTGGGCGAAGCTCCTTTCCGCGCGGGACGAGACGGCGGCACGCCGGGCCGCCCTCGGCGCCGCCGGATCGAAGCTCCTGTTCGGTCTCGCGACGGTCACGATCGCCCTCGCGGGGTCGGCGCGCGGCCTCGGCGCCGGGCCGGAGCTCTTCCCGCGGACCGTTCTGGCGCTCGTCGGAGAGGCGCTCGGCCCGTTCCTCCTCGTCGCGATGGTCGCGACGATGCAATCCTCCTCCGACTCCGTCCTTCTCTCCGCCGCCGCGGCCACGGTCCACGATCTCCTTCCGCGCCGCTTCGACACGCCGGGAATGGCGCGCCTCTTCGTGGCGCTCTACGGCGGCTGCGGCCTCGCGGTCGCGCTGGCCCTTCCCGACCTCGTCGAGACCTTCCGGCTCGGATACACGCTCTTTGCGTCGGGGCTGATCCTCCCGACGCTCGTCGCGCTGACTCCCTCTCTCCGCGTCTCGCGTGCCGTCGCCGGGGCCGCGATGCTGACGGGGGCCGCTGCGGCCATGGCCGAGCGCCTCTTCGGTCTCACGGGCCTCGACCCGGTCCTCTTCGGAACGGGCGCCAATGCCGCGGTCCTCCTCGCGGGCCTCCGGCGGCGGGAGACCTCCCTCTAGCGGACGAAGCCGGCGAGCCGGAGGGCGGCGGCCACGACCGCCTCTCGCGAGGCGCTCGCGAGTCCTTCCACCGGAGAGCTCCCGTTCGTCCCCGCGCGGAGCGCCACTACCGAGCTGTCGAGGACGCTCACGATCATCCGGGCCGCATCCGCCGGCGGAAGGCCGCGCGGCGGTCCGCCGTTGGCTCCCCCGCCGAGCGTGCGGCGGAGGATCGCGACCCGTGTGTCCTCTTCGGGCGCTTCCGTCGCGGCCGGAGCGGGACCTGCCAGGCGGTCGAGCAGGGAGAGGCGCGCGAGGCTCGGGCGGGAGACGCCGAAGTCCCAGAGCTGCCCCACGAGCCGCGAAAGCCGCTCGGCCGGAGTTCCCGTCCCGTCGACGGCGGGAAGAGAGCCGGCTCCCGCCCGCCCGAGAACGGCGCGGTAGAGCCCTTCCTTGTTTCCGAAGTGGTAGTGGAGGGTCGCGACGTTCACGCCCGCCCGCGAGGCCACCTGTCGCGTCGTCGCCCCCGCGAAGCCGGCGCTCGCGAAGCACGCTTCCGCGGCCTCGAGGATTCCCCGGCGCGTTTCCGCCGGATCCCCGTCTCGCGGCCGCCCCACGGATTTCTTTTCCATCGACTGAGTCTCCGTTGCAACTTCCCCGGGGGGATTGTAGCGGATCTCGACGAGGCCGCGCCAGGGCGTCCGCCGGGCGCGTCCGGGCCGTCCCGGCGTGGAATCGGGATACGCTCGGCCCCGGGTGAGCCCCGCCAACGTCCTGCTCCGGGTCCGCCACGCCCGGGAGAACGATCTCCCGACGGACGCGGCGGATTTTCGCCACGCCTTCGCGACCGACCCCGAGGGGGTTTTCGCGGCCGGGGCCGAAGGGGCGGCGCCGGAAGGGCTCGCGGCGGGCGTGGTCCGGGGCGACCTCCTGCAGATCGTCCACCTCGAGGTCTCGCGCTCCGCGCGTGGGCGTGGCGTCGGGGCGGCGCTCTTTGCCTCCGTTCGCGGCTATGGCGCCTCGCGCGGCACCCGGGGGGTCGAGTTCGCGCAGGGGACCGACGAGGCGACGCTCGGATTCCTCCTTGGTCTCGGTCTCCCGATCCGGGGCGTCGCCGTCCGGCTGCGCACGCGGACGCTCCGGGCCGGCGCCGGGGTTCCCCTTCTTCTCGTCCCCGTTCCTCCCGGCGCCCCTTTCTCGGGGTGGGTCGCCGATCTCGACCGGGAGACGCGCGGCTTCGCGAGGATTCCGGACTGGGCGTACTGGGCACGCCGGGGAGGTCTGCTCTTCTCGACGCGGCGCCGCGGACGGCCTGAGGCGATCGGCGCCCTGACCACGACGGGCCGGGAGGCCACGGTCGGCCCTGTCGTCGCCGCGACACCGGAAGGGGCCGCCGGGCTTCTCCTCGCCCTCGCGGCAGAGGCGGTCCGGCGGGGGGCGGGTGAAATTCGCGTCACGATTCCCGCCGAGGCCCGTCTTCTCCTCGAGCGCGTCCTCGTCTGCGGCTTCCGCGTCGAGGGGACCTTCCCGCTCCTTTCGACCCGCGCCCGGGGCGATCTCCGCCGGTACGCCGCCTCGCCGACCGCCTTCTTCTGACCGCGAAAGGCGCCGTCACTTCCAGGAAGAGACTCCGGCGTTCCCGCCCCCCGGTCCCTTGGTCCGGAGAGAGAATCACCGCCCGAAAGAGAGGACGCCATGCGCCCAGGCCGAATCCCGCTTCTCGCCCTTCTTTTCGCCCTCCTCTTCACCGCCTCGCCGCTCGCCGCCGTGGACAGCCCCGCGGTCTCGCAGGGGCTCGTCACGTCCGGCCACGCCACAGGCTCGCACGGCGAGCAGTTCGTCACGTCGCTCCGGATCGTGAACGACAACGCCGCGGCGGCGACCGTGGACGTGACGTACTACCCCCGCGTCACCTTCGACAAGCCGTCGGCGTCCGCGTCGGCCGACAACACGTTCAACGTACTGACGGCGACCGTCACGGTCCCGGCGAGGAGGACCTACGCCGTCGACGACGCTCTCGGGACGCTCTTCGGGATCACCTCGACCTCGGCGTCCGGCGCCCTCTGGATCGACTCCCGTACCGTCGTGCCGCTCTCGGTCCTCTCCGAGACCCTCGTCGTGAACGCGCGTGGCCTCGACCCGCAGGGGAACCCCGTCAGCGGAACGTACGGGTTCGCCATCCCCGGCCAGATCCCGGAGAACGCCCTCGCCATCGGAGACGTCGGATACGTTCCCTATCTCGCGGGCTCGTCGACGACGACGCAAGGCTACCGGTCCAACCTCTTCCTCTTCGCGGCGAACGGGGAGACGAACACGGTCGTGAACGTGAAGCTCGTGCGCGGCGCGGACGGGACGACGGTCGGCTCGCGCGACGTCACGCTCGGCAAGTGGGTCCAGACCCAGATCAACGACATGGCCGGCTTCTTCGGCCTTTCCGAGACGAATACGAATCTCACGGTCGTCCTCACCGTCAAGAGCGGCGGGCCGGTCTTCACCGGCGCCTCCGTCAACGACAACGGCACCGGCTCACAGGTCTATGCCCCGCCGACGAAGCGTTGGGCTCCGCGAGACGCGTCGTTCGGCCTCCTTCTCGTCGACGGCGGCTTCGGGTTCTCGGGCCGGCTCGACATCCGGCCCGACGGCCTCGCGGACTTTCTCACGGCGACGGTCGCCCTCCCCACATGCGATCCCTCCACGGGGAACGTCTTCCTTCTGATCGCCGGCAACACGGACTCGCTCGCGAACACCACGTTCACGCGGAACGCCGACGGCTCGACCAGCTTCAACGGCGGCGACTCCGCCTCCACATGGTCCGGCTCCTTCGCCTACAACGCCGACGGGTCGATCCAGGGAAACCTCACGTACACTCGGCTGAGCGGCTCGGCCGGCAGCCCCTGCCCCGGCGGCACGACGACGATGCCGTTCGTCGGAGGGAGAATCATCGCGTATGGGATCTTCTGAGGTCGCCCTCGCGTCCGGCTCCGGCCGTCCGCGGGCGTTCCTCGCCGCCCTGATTCTCGTTCCCGTCTTCGCCGCGCCGCTTTGGGGGGCGGACCTCTATGGCAAGCCGCTTCGCGGCCTTTCGGCCGTCCCCGTACGCGACGTCGTGGCGAATCCCGGAAGGTACGCCGACCGCGACGTCCGGGTGGCAGGCGAGAACGCCGGCTCCGACGGCAAGCCGGCGTTCCGGGACGGCGAGGCTGTCCTTCCCATCGTGACGGACGGATCGTTCCGTCTCCCCGAGGGTCTCGTCGGCGCCCGGCTCGCCGCCGAAGGACGGGTGAAGCAAACCGGAGGGTCGGTCGTCTTCGTCGCCTCCGGCGTGGAGGTGACCCGATGAATCGTCTGGAAATCGTCCTTCTGGCCGTGGCGCTGGCCGTCGCCGGGTGCCGGCGCGCCGAAGAGACGCGGATTCTGAACTTCGATCCCGAGACGACGGCCGGACACCTCGTCTCCGGCTGGTCCGGCTGGGAGAAGACCCCCGAGGGAGACTCGTTCGTCTGGGCCGAGGCGCGCGAGGCGAAGGTCAAGGTGACGAACGAGGGCGGAAGCGACCGGGTCGTCCGCTTCCGGGCCTCCGGCTTCGTCTATCCGGACTCGCCCGAGCAGAAGGTGACCCTCTTCGTCAATGGAACGCGCGTCGACGCCGCCGGCCTCTACCGCGAGCCACACGTCGTCTCGTTCGTCGTCCCGAAGGCCCTCTGGAGAAAAGGGGAGAACGAGCTGAAGTTCGAGTTCCTCTGGACCGCGTCGCCGAAGGACCGGGTGCCGGGAGCGTCGGACCCGAGGACGCTCGCCGCCGCGTTCGACTGGATCGAGATCCTTCCGCCCCCGACGTCGCCCCCGTCGAAGTGAGGGTTAAGGCCTCCCGGTTCTCGTCTCGTGGGCCGCGGCCGGGGCCACCTCCAGGATCACGGCGAAGATCTCACCGGCCGCGCCCTCCCGTCGGCCGTTCCGGAAAACATAGTGCTCGCCCTCTTTCGTCCGGAGCGACCACTCGTAGCAGGTCGCCGGGACGAGGGAATCGCGGCAGACCCGGCGGTGGGAAGCGATCCGGGCCACGGGGAGGACGAGATTCCGGCTCGGATCCGTCTCGTCGGCCCAGCGGAGCGTCTCCTCCCGGAGAGTCAGCGTCCCGGTCCGCCAGCGTCCCCAGAGGAGCAGACCGTCCCGCCGGCGGACGAGCCCCTCCCACGTCCGGTCGACGGGCACCGCGGGAACGGCCGGCGGCTCGGCGGCCGGGGCCTTGACGGCGACGAGAAGGCCCCAAAGAAAAAGGGCCCCGGCGGCCCGGAGCCCTCGTCTCGTCAAGAGAGCCGCGAGCGTCACAGAATGACGCCGCGGATCGGGATTTTCACGTTCCCCTTCGCCTTGTCCGTCGTCTGGATCTTCAGCTCGCCTTCGAAGACCCCCTTCTTGATCTTCTCGTCCACGACGAGGTCGACGCGGACCCGCCCCTTGTCGACCGGCACGACCGAGGCGGAGATGCCGGGCACGTTCGTCTCGGCCTTCGTGACGGAAAAGTCGGGCCGCTGCGGGACGTTGTCGATCACCATGATGTTGCGGCGGACGGCCTCGCCCTTCGGATCGAAGTTCCCGAAGTTGATCTGGCCGGGCGTGATCGTGACCGTCGGCTTGATGTAGCCCGAGATCGCCAGCTCCATCTCGGGCTGCTGCTTGACGCCCGTCTGGAGCTTCACGTATCCCGTGAGAAGCCCCTCGGGCGCCTCGGGGGCGTTCGAAAGGGCGAGCTTGTACTGTTTCGCGCCCTTCCCGGCCATCCGCTCTTTCTCGGGAACTTCCGTCACCGTCGCCTTGAGAAACTTGTAGGGCAGCTCGATCTTCGTCGGCGCGAACGCCGGATCGTCCGACGCGAGGACCATGTCCGAGGTGACCGTCTCGCCGGTCAGCGCCTGGATCCGGAAGAATCCGTAAGGGAATGCCTCGACGAACGGCTTGACGTAGGCTTGGACGTTGAGCGTCACCTGTGGCGTCGTCGGGTCGTTGAAGAGGACGAGGGCCGTTTTCGAGATCGACCCCTGAAAGGCCTTCGTCTCGATCGACAGGGCGATCTTCCCCTCGGTCCCCGGCTTGATGACCCGGTCGTACTCCGACACGGTGCATCCGCAGGCCGGCTTGACGTCCGTGATCAGGAGATCCGCCGTGCCGGTGTTCTTCACGAGGAAGGTGTGCTTGATCACCTCTCCCTTGGGAACGGTCCCTACGTCCTTGTTGGGCTCGGCGATGACGGCTTTGGGAGCCGGCGCCGGCGTCTGTGCGAGGGCCGGCGCGGCAACGGCCAGGACGAGGGGGACGACGAGCAGCCGGGAGAACGTAAGTTGGCGGAAGAGATTCATGGGGTCAGGGCCTCCTGTTTCTTCCCGACGCGACGGGCGGCGGCGGGGGCGGAAAAGTATACGTGGCGCACCCGATGGGCCAAAACGGCCCGGCTTGGCCGTGATCGGAACCCTCAGCAAACTCCGCGCCGCTGGCGCCCGAGGACGGTGGGGGACGCCGGAGGTTTACGCCGCCGCGCTGATCTCGACGGAAGTCATCGAGATCGAGCCGAGGACGGTCTTCGCGTTGAAGAACGAAACGACGTCGCCTTCCCGTTTCGAGGCAAGGAGATAGAGGAGCGGCAGGAAGTGTTCCGGCGTCGGGACGGCGAGGGATGCGTCCGGAAGCCTGTCGTAGGCGACGAGGGTCTCGAAGTCCCCGGAGAGAATCCGCCGCCGGACCTCTTCGTCGAACCGGACGGCCCAGTCGTAGCCTTCCTCCCGCCCGAAGTCGACGGCCCGGAGGTTGTGGACGATGTCGCCGCTTCCGAGGACGAGGACCCCCTCGTCCCGGAGGAATGACAGCTCCCGCGCGAGGGCCACGTGCGCGGCGGGAGACTTCGTCCGGTCGAGGCTGAGCTGGACGACCGGCACGTCGGCTTCGGGATACATCCTGCGGAGGACGCTCCACGCGCCGTGATCGAGGCCCCGCTCGCGGTCGAGACCGATCTTCACCCCCTTCACGCGGGTCGCGACCTCGCGGGCGAGAGCCGGGTCGCCCGGCGCCGGATAGGAGACCTCGAAGAGGCCTCGGGGAAAGCCGAAAAAATCGTGGATCGTCGGGGGGCGCTCCACGGCCGTGACGGAGACGCCCCGCGTCTCCCAGTGGGCGGAGATGCAGAGGACGGCCTTCGGCCTTCCGGTCCGCCGCGCCGCGGCGGCGAAGCCGCGCGAGAATTCCGACTCCTCGATGGCGTTCATCGGAGAGCCGTGCCCGACGAAGAGGGCCGGCATCGGTCCGGGCCGCGCGCTTTTCACGTCTCTTTCGCGACGGTCACCGAGAGAGAGCCCACCTTTCCGATCCGGACCTCGAGCGTCTGGCCGGGAGCGAGCGGGGCCACCCCTTCGGGCGTCCCCGTGAGAATCACGTCTCCCGGCTCGAGCGTCATCGCGTGCGAGGCCCAGGCGACGAGGCTGGGAACGTCGTGGACCATCGCCGAGGTCCTCCCCGACTGCTTCACGGCGCCGTCGACGAGCGTCTCGAGGAGGAGATCCGACGGGTCGACGTCCGTCTCGATCGCGGGGCCGAGCGGGCAGAAGGTGTCGAATCCCTTCGCGCGCCACCACTGGCCGTCCCCCTTCTGGAGGTCGCGCGCCGTCACGTCGATCGCGACCGTGTAGCCGAAAACGGCGCCCCCCGCCTCCTGGCGGGAGAGCCGTCGCGCGCGCCTGCCGACGATGACCGCGAGCTCCCCTTCGTAATCGACGCGCGACGACTCGGGCGGGAGGAGAACCGTCCCCTTGTGGGGAAGAAGCGCGCTCGGGGGCTTGAGGAAGACGAGCGGCTTTTCGGGCACTTCGTTCCCGAGCTCCGCCGCGTGGGCGCGGTAGTTCCGGCCGATGCAGAGGATCTTGGACGGAACGACGGGGACGAGGAGGCGGACCCCCCGCCGTTCGACGGGCGCTCCGGAGCGCGCCGGAGCGCTCACCTCCCACGGCGCCGACGAAAGCGGCACGATCGACTCCCCTTCCACGACCCCCCAGGACGCCGTCCCCGCCCTCTCGAACCGGACGAATCTCATGGCCACTCCTCGAACCGGATCTCTCCCTCGAAGAGGAGGCGCGCATCCCCCTCGAGGGAGATCTCCGAAAAGACGTCTCCCGTCCGTTTGAAATCGACGACGAGCGTCTCGCCCGACCGCGTTCGGGCCGAGACCGGAGGCGACTCGCCCGCCGTCCGGCAGGCCACGATGGCCGAGGCGACCGTCCCCGATCCGCAGGAGAGCGTCTCGTTCTCGACGCCCCGTTCCCAGGTCCGGAGGGCGATCGCCCCCCGTCCCGTCCGCGCGACGAAGTTGACGTTCGCTCCCTCGGGCATCTCGGGGTGATACCGGAGCGGTGGGCCGAGGTGCGGGAGGTCGAGCGCGGCGAGGGCTTCCGCCGATTCGACCCCGACGACGAGGTGCGGGACGCCCACCGTCACCTCGACCGCCTCGCTCGCGATGCCGCCTCCGGGCGCGAGCGTCGACAGTGTCCGGCCCGTCCGGACGGCCTCCGGAAGGGAGATCGTCACACGGCCGTCCGGCGCGACGCGCGCACCCACGGGGCCCCAGCCGGTCCGTACGACGAACCTCTCTCCGACGCCGAGCGAGTGCGCCGCGAGCCGTGCCGCACAGCGGGTCCCGTTTGCGCAGAAGCGGGAGGCGCCGCCGTCGGCATTGAAATAGTCCGCCACGATCCCCTCGCCCGCCCGCCGGACGAAAAGAACCCCGTCCGCGCCGACCCCCGTTCTCCGGTCGCAGAGCCGGCGGAGCGCCGAGGGCTCCTCCGCGCCCCCCGGAGGCGCGCCGAGGAACATCACGAAGTCGTTTCCGGCGCCGCTCATCTTCACGAACCGGCGGGGGAGTGACGCGGCGACGGTCACTTTCGCTCCTCCGAGCGGGGGCTCTCGTTGCCGGAGCGGTCGACCGCCGCCACGGCGTACCGCGTCCCGGGTGGGCTCCCCTTGTCGAACCAGAGCGTTTCCGTCAGGCCATCCGCCACTCTTGTCCACGAGGACGCTCCGGGCCCCATCCGGTATATCCGGTAACCGGCTAGATCCGGGGAGAGCACCGGGTTCCAGACGAGCCGCGCCCCTTCCGTCTCGCGAAGGACGAGGAACCCCCCGGGTGGAGGGGGCGGGAAGACGTCCTTCGTGTCGACGACGATCTCGTCTGCCGCCGGGCCGAGGATGAGCGGCTTCTGGTCCGTCGGCGCGGCGCGGACGGTGTAGAGGTAGACGTGGTCGAGACGCGCCGACTCGTCGACGAACGACGTCACACCCTTCACGACCGCGATCTCCGCTTCGTACCACTCGTCGCCCCGCTCCTTCCGATAGACGGCGTACGCGCCGACGACCGCCGGCCGGGCGCCGTCCAGCATCTCCTCCGGAGGGAGCCACTCGAGACAGACGCGTTTCTCCTCGACGGTGGCCTGGAGAAAGAGCGGGCGCCCCGGCGGGATGACCGGGATGATCCCCTCGATCGGGGAAAGGTCCGAGACGAGCCGCTTCCCCCGCGTCGCCGTGACGCCGTACCGGAGGAGGACGCGCCCGAGCCTCTTGTCGCGGTAGAGCGGGAGGAGCGAATCGCGATAGAGAAAATCCTCCCCCTCCGTCCACTGGTCCATGTCGTCGCGTCCGATCACGGCGATCACCTCGGCCCGCTTCCGGAACTCCTTCTCCTCCCGGTCGCGCGCGTCCCCCGCGGCCGCGGGGGGCTGCGGGCGGACCCCTTCGCGGGCCGGTTGCACTTCGCGGTAGATCGTCACCTTCCGGAGGTCCGAGAGCGGGACCCCTTCCGGCGTCACCGTGGGGAACGGGAACCGGACGACGACGTCCGAGCCGTCCTGGGTGATGCGAAGCGGCGTCGGGCGGGCCGGGACGACGAGAATCGGCGGCAGCGGATCCATCTTCTTCCCGCAGCCGGCCAGCAGGACGAGTCCGATGAGGGCGAGGGGGGCCCGTCTCACAGCACGAACCGCGAGAGGTCCTGGTTCCGGACGAGGCCGTGAAGCGCCCGCTCGACGTAGGGGCGGTCGACGACGATCCGCGCCCCCGCGGCGTCCGGTCCGGCGAAGGAGATCTCCTCGATGACGGTCTCGAGGATCGTATGGAGGCGCCGCGCCCCGATGTTCTCGAGGTTTCCGTTCACCTCCGCGGCGGCGCGGGCGATCTCGGCGAGGCCGTCCTGTGCGAAGACGACGTCGATCTGGTCCGCGGAGAGGAGCTGCGCGGCCTGCTTCGGAAGGGCGTGCTCCGGCTCGGTCAGGATCCGGACGAAGTCCGCTTCCGTCAGGATGTCGAGCGAGACGCGGATCGGGAAGCGCCCCTGCAGCTCGGGGATCAGGTCCGACGGGCGCGCCACGTGGAAGGCGCCGGCCGCGATGAAAAGGACATGATCGGTCTTGACCATGCCGTGCTTCGTCTTGACGGACGTTCCCTCGACGAGCGGGAGAAGATCGCGCTGCACCCCTTCGCGTGAGACGTCCGGGCCCGCCCCCTTCCCTTCGCGTCCCGCGATCTTGTCGATCTCGTCCAAAAAGACGATCCCCGCTTCCTCCGCCCGGCGGATCGCCTCCTGCGGGACGGTTGCTTCCTCGGTCAGGGCGTCGGCTTCCCGCTCGACGAGAAGCGGGCGCGCTTCGGCCACGGTCGTTTTGACCTTCTTCTTCTTCGGGCCGCCGAAGAGGCCCGGCATCATCCCGGGGAGGTCGATTCCCATCTCCTCGACCCCCTGCGGCGTCATGACGGAGATCTGCGGCGTCCGGTCGTCGGCCACCTCGATCTCCACCTCCCGCGCTTCGAGCTTTCCCTCCTTCAGCTCCCGCCGGATCCGGTCGCGCCCCTCGAGGGGCGCGCCTTCCGGAGGGGGCTGCGCGACGAGAAGGGCGACCAGCGTCTCTTCCGCCGCCGCGGCCGCCCGGTCGGCCACGCGGGCGCGCCGCTCCTCCTTGACGAGGCGGATCGCCGCGTCGACGAGGTCGCGGGCGATGGAGTCGACGTCCCGCCCCACGTAGCCGACCTCGGTGAACTTCGACGCTTCGACCTTCACGAACGGGGCGTCCGCGAGGCGGGCGATCCGGCGCGCGATCTCGGTCTTCCCCACCCCCGTCGGCCCGATCATCAGGATGTTCTTCGGCGTGATCTCCCGGGCGATCTCGGGCGGGAGCTGCTGCCGCCGCCACCGCTCGCGGAGCGCGATCGCGACGGCCCGCTTCGCCTTCGCCTGCCCGACGACGTGCCGGTCCAGCTCGGCCACGATCTTCCGCGGCGCGAGGTCGCGGAGGCGCCCGGATCTCATGGGAGGGTCTCGATCCGGATCGTGTCGTTCGTGTAGACGTCGATCGAGGCGGCGATGAGGAGCGCTTCCTTCACGATCGCCGGGGCGTCGAGCCCCGAATGGAGGAGGAGCGCCCGGGCCGCCGCCGCGGCGTACGGCCCCCCCGAGCCGACAGCGAGGACCCCTTCGTCCGGCGCGATGACATCCCCCGTTCCCGAGAGAAGGAGGGACGTCTTCGCGTCGGCGACGACGAGGAGCGCTTCGAGCTGCCGGAGCGTCTTTTCCGTCCGCCAGTCCGTGGCGAGCTCCACGGCGGCCCGCTCGAGCTGCCCGTGGAACTCCTCCAGCTTCCGCTCGAAGCGGGTGAAGAGGGCGACGGCGTCCGCCGTGGAGCCGGCGAAGCCCGCGAGGACCTTCCCGTCCAGGAGCCGGCGGAGCTTCGAGGCGCCGTGCTTGACGACTGTCGTCCCCATCGTCACCTGCCCGTCGCCTCCGAGCGCGACGCGCCCGTCGCGGCGGACGCAGAGGATGGTCGTGTGTCGGAAGAGAGGTTCCCTGCTCACGGCGCGAGTCTAGCCGGGAAGGGGCCCGTCACTCCCCCCCGGCGCGTGGATGGCTCTTCCGGTAGACCTCGATCAGCCGCTCGGCGTCGAGGTGCGTGTACTTCTGCGTCGTCGAGAGGGAGGCGTGGCCGAGCATCTCCTGGATGGAGCGGAGGTCGGCCCCGGCAGCGAGGAGGTGGGTCGCGAAGCTGTGCCGGAGGGCGTGCGGCGAAGCGGCGCGGGTCAGCCCGGCCAGGCGGACGGCGCGCGTGAGGATCCGCCGGACGCTCCGGTCGGTGAGGCGTCCTCCGCCCGGGTTCAGGAAGAGGGCGTCTGCCTCTCTCCGCGTCTTCGGCCGCGGCCGTTCCCGAAGGTACTCGCGGAGGGCGGAAGCCGCCTTCTCCCCGAACGGGACGATCCGCTCCTTCTTCCCCTTCCCGAGCGTCCGGAGCTGGCGGGAGGCGAGGTCGACGTCGGGAATGTCGAGCCCGACGAGTTCGGAGACTCGAAGGCCGGTCGCGTAAAGGAGCTCGAGGAGCGCGCGGTCGCGCGCCGAGAGCGGCTCGTCCCCCTCGTGCGCTTCGACGACGGCCGCGGCTTCGGTCACGGAGAGGGTCCGCGGAAGCGGCCGCGCCGCGCGAGGGGTCGCGACGGCACGGGCCGGGTTCGAAGAGCCGATCCCTTCGCGCGCGAGGAACCGGAAGAAGGTCCGGAGGGCCGACAGGTGCCGACCGACGGAAGTCTTCGAGAGGCCCTGCGTCCGGAGATGCGCGAGATACGACCGGACCGCGAGGACGTCGGCCTCCGCCGCCGAGACCGACCCGGCCGGCCGCGACAGGAACTCGCCGGAGAAGAACTCGGCGAAGCTCCCGACGTCGCGAAGGTACGCGGTCCGCGTGTGCGGGGAGACCCCCCGTTCGTCGCGGAGATGACGCTCGAAGGCGGCGATCTCGTCGGCCAGCACGCCTCTATTGTGCGGCTCTATCGCGTCTGTCGCGTCGCGTTGGCGCCAAGGGCGGCATCGGCCCACGCCCCGATCTTCCCGAGTGCGGTCCGGACGAGAAGCTCGCGCCGTGCCCCCTTGTCCCGTATCTTCGGAACGTCCTCGTCGTCCATCAGGCCGAAAGTGACGTTCGCCGGCGTGTAGTCGTTCTCGCGCGGCGCCGAGACGTGCCGGGCGAGCGACCCGAGCGCCGTGGCGTACGGGACCAGCAGCGGCTCCTTTCCTTCGAGGAGCTGCGCCAGCGTCGCGCCGACCATCAGCCCCGTCGCCGCGCTCTCGAGGTACCCCTCCACCCCGGTCAGCTGTCCGGCGAAGAAGACGTTCGGATCTCTCTTCCACCGGAAGAGCGGGTCGAGGTGGGCCGGCCCGTTGATGTAGGTGTTCCGGTGGAGCTGCCCGTACCGGACGAAGAGGGCCTCCGGGAGGCCGGGAAGCGTCCGGAAGATCCGCCGCTGCTCCCCCTGTTTCAGCTTCGTCTGGAAGCCGACGAGGTTCCAGTGCTCGCGCGCGAGGTCGTCCTGCCGGAGCTGGACCACCGCGTACGGCTCGCGCCCTGTCACCGGGTCCCGGAGGCCGAAGGGCTTCATCGGCCCGTGACGCAGCGTCTCAATCCCCCGCTCGGCCATCGCCTCGATCGGCAGGCACCCTTCGAAGTAGACCGCCCTCTCGAAGTCATGGAAGGGAACCTTCTCGCCGGCGAGGAGCTCCTTCACGAAGGACTCGTACTCCGCCTTCGAGAGCGGGATGTTCAGGTAGTCGTCGCCGCCTCCTTTTCCCCAGCGGCTCGCGGCGAAGAGTTTCGTTGGGTCGAGCGACGAGGCCTCCACGACCGGTGCGACGGAATCGTAGAAGTAGAGGTAGCTGTCTCCCAGCGCTTCCTTCAACGACGATGCAAGCGATTCCGAGGTGAGCGGCCCCGTCGCGACGACGACGTATCCGCCACCGGAGCGCACCTCCTCGAGAGCCCCGACCTCCGCCCGGACGAGGTCGATCTCCGCCCTCCCGGCGACCCGGCGGGTCACCCCCTCGGCGAAGATCCCCCGGTCGACGGCGAGGGCGTCACCGGCCGGGACGGCGGCCCGGCGGGCCTCCTCGAGGATCACGCTCCCGACGATCTCCATCTCGCGCTTCAGAAGGCCGACGGCGTTCTGGGGATTGTCGGATCGGAAGGAGTTCGAGCAGACCATCTCGGCCAGCCGGTCCGTCGCGTGGGCCTCGGTCTTCCGGATGGGGCGCATCTCGACGAGCCGGACCCGGTGCCGGCGCCTCGCGAGCTGCCACGCGCACTCCACCCCGGCGAAGCCGCCGCCGACGACCGTGACGAGGGGAGTCTCCGGCATGGGCCGGTGATTCTAAGAGGAGCGGGAGAGAATCCCGCCGTGACGTTCGAGGAGAGGCACTACGGGCGGGAGTACTTCGAGCGGCTTCACCCGGATCACTGGTTCAGGAACCCGCCGCGAAAATACACGGAGCGGAACCGGGATGCCCTCCGCGTCGTCGCGCCGCGGCCGGAGGACCGGATCCTCGAGCTCGGGTCGGCCCGCGGGGACGTCACCTTTCTTCTCGCGGACAAGGCCCGGGAGATCGTCGGTCTCGACGCTTCCGACGAGGCGCTCGGCATGGCCGAGGCCGGGCGGAGCCGCCGGGGCCTTTCGAATGTCCGGTTCGTGAAAGGGGACGTCGCGGATCTCTCGATCTTCCCAGACCGCTCCTTCGACGCGGTCGCGGCGATCGACCTCGTCGAGCACGTAGACGATGCGACGCTCGCGTCGATGCTCCAAGAGACGAGGCGCGTTCTCGTCCCGGGGGGGCGGCTCGGGATCTACACCCCCGACCGGGCGCACTACGTGGAGAGGCTGAAGGCGCACGATTTCGTTCTCTCGCAGTTTCCGGAGCACATCGCCGTCCGGCGGGTCGATGAATACGTCCGGTTTCTCGCGGCGGCAGGATTCGAAATCGACCTCCTCGACTGGTCCGTCTCCCCCTTCCCCGTCGTCCGGTGGATCGAGAAGGCGCTCGCCCCCCTCCCGCTCGTCGGAGAGACGTTTCGCTACCGGATCCTGATCCGCGCGGTAGCCTCTCCGGCATGAAGGTCGACTTCGTCACTTGCGACGTCTTCACGAGCCGTTCCTTCGCCGGCAACCCGCTCCTCGTCGTCCCCGATGCGCGCGGCCTTTCCACGGCGCAGATGCAGGCCGTCGCGCGCGAGATCAACTACTCGGAGTCGACGTTCGTCCTCCCCCCCGACGACCCCCGCCACGCCTACCGGCAGAGGACCTTCGTCCCGTTCAAAGAGATCCCCTACGCCGGGCACCCGACGGTCGGGACCGCCGTCGTGATGGCGGCGCTCGGAAGGATCGGGGCCCATGGCGAAGAGCAGATCGAAATCGAGGTCGGCTTCGGCCCGCTCGCCCTCGAGCTGATCCGCGAAGAGGGCTCCGTCCGGCGCGTCCGGATGACTCAAGGGAGGCCGGCATGGGAGGCTCTGCTTCGGGACGGCGCTTCACGAACGCGCGCGGCCGCGGCGATCGGCCTTCCGGAGGGCGGTCTTCATCCGGACCTCCCGGTGCAGGTCGTCTCGACCGGAAACCGGACGCTCGTCCTCCCGCTTTGCGACGTCGCCTCCGTCTCCGCCGCCGTCGCCGACGTCCGCGCGCTCGTTCTTCTCGAGAAGGAGCTCGACGTTCTCATCGCCTATTTCTTCGCCTTCGACAAGGGGAGGATCCGTGCCCGCGCGTTCTGCCCGGGCGCGGGGGTTCCGGAGGACCCGGCCACCGGCTCGGCCGCCGGCCCGCTCGGCGTCTACCTCGCCCTCCACGATGCGCTCCCCGGAGGCTCGCCGCGCTTTTTCATCGATCAGGGGATCGAGATGGGGCGCCCGTCGGAGATCGAGGTGACCGTGGAGCGGGACGGAAGCGGCCTCCCTTCCGGGGTCCGCGTGGCCGGGAGCGCGGTTCTCATGATGCACGGGATTCTCGAGCTCTGAGAGGAGTCGGCCTTCCCTGATCGGGAACACCGCGGAACGCGAGTCGTTCCTTTCCGACCCGGTTCCCCCTTCAGCTCTCGAGCTTCACGATGCGCGTCATTTCCCGAAGACTTCCTTCAGGAGCGTGGTGACGCGCGCCGCGGGGTCTTTGCGAATCTTGCGTTCCTCCTCGCCGATCGTCAGGAAGAGTCCGTCGAGGGCCTTCCCGACGACGTACTGGTTCAGGTCGAACGACGGGACATTCACGAACGGGAGAGACTGCGCGCGGCCCAGAAGCTCGTTGTACTGACGCGTGACACCGACCTCGTCCATCGATTTCTTCACCACGGGCAGGAACGTCTCGGTGAGCTTCCCGGTGGTCTTTTCCTTGAAGTAGTCGGTGGCGGCCGTCTCGCCTCCCGAGAGGATCTTCCGGGCGTCGTCGAAGCTCATCTCTTTGATGGCGCCCCAGAAGATCTCCTTGGCGGCCGGAGCGGCTTTCTCCGCGGCCCGGTTCATGCTGAGAACGAACTCGTCGATCTGCGGGCCGTAGCCGACCGTGCGCAGGCCTTTCTCCACGGTCGCGAGCTGCTTTGGCATCAGGATCTTGATGGCCTCGTTCTTGAAGTAGCCGTCGGTCTTTCCCGTCAGGCTGACGGCACTGCCGGTGCTGATCTTCAGCGCCTCCTTCAGCCCGGAAGCAATCTTCTCGCTGCTGAGCTGGGACTTGTCTCCGAGGCCGAGGCGATTCGTGACGTCTTCGATCTGCGCGGCAACCGGGCGGCCGATGAGGATGAGGGTGGAGGTCGTGAGAACGAGGAGAATCCGCATGGGCGTTGTCCTCCAAAAAGATCATATGGCCGATTCCCGCCAGCTGCTCGAGGCCCGGGGAGAGGTTGCGGAGGACGCCGTCCTGATGATGCAGGGGCATCTCGAAGTCTGAGGCGGCCCGCTTCTAGACTCGTCGCCGATGAGCGTCCCCCCCTGATCGGCATCACGTCCGGCACCGAGCCGGTCCTCCCCGGTTTCTACATCCTCCGGCACGACTACGTCCGGGCCGTCGAGCTTTCCGGCGGCGTCCCTCTCGTCCTCGCCCCGGCCGGCGCCGCGCTCCACCCGGCGCTCCTCTCGAAGCTGGACGGCCTCGTCCTGACGGGGGGGATCGACGTGACGCCCCTCCTCTACGGCGAGGCGGCGAAGAGGACCGTCACCGACACGAGCGCCGAGCGGGACGAGTTCGAGGTGAAGCTCGTCCTGGCGGCGCTCGCGCACGGCCTTCCGATCCTTGCCATCTGTCGCGGGATGCAGCTTCTGAACGTCGCCCTCGGCGGGACGCTCGTCCAGGACATCCGGTCGGAGACCGGCTCGGGAGTCCGCCACGACGACTTCGCGCGGCCACGGACCGACGTCGCGCACACGGTCTCGATCCGGCGCGGCTCCCGGCTTCACGCCCTCCTCGGGCTCGACGAGGTGGAGGTGAACAGCCTTCACCATCAGGCGGTCGACCGCCTCGCGACCCCGCTCGTCGCCGCGGCTTTTGCCCCCGACGGGCTCATCGAGGCGGTGGAAATCCCCGAAGAGCGTTTCGTCCTCGGCGTCCAGTGGCACCCCGAAGCGTGGTGGCGCGAAGGGCGCTTCGGAGCCCTCTTCCGGGCGCTCACCCGCGCTGCCGAAGCAGAGCCCGCCCCCCGCGTCGCCGCGTCCCGCTGAACGGAACGGGCGCTACTTCGTCTCGAGCACCTTCGCCACCCGCTCGCGATAGATCCCGAAGAGCCGGCGGCCGACGGCCGTCTCCTTCGAGACCCACTCGGCGTTCTGGAAGGCCATCGGGGAGTATTCGCGGCGGAGCGCCTCGAGATGGGGCGCCATACGGGCGAAGAGGAAGAGTCCCTCGCCGCTCGACTCCATGAAGTAGTCGGGGTTCACGATGCCGTGCTTCACGACGCCGTAGACCATCTCCCAGTAGGTGGAGACCTGCCGGAAAGGAGCGTTGAGCGGGTGGTCGGGCTTCAGGACGGCGGCGATCTCGTCGTAGCTCTTCGGCCAGAACTTCTGGAGGATCGCCGCTCGCGACTCGCGCATGAGGCCCTCGCGGCGGAGGTCGTAGGCCCGGAAGGCCAGCTCGGCGTCGTGGTGGTCGGGGGCTTTCGTCTTCATCCGGATCCGCCTTTCTTCCTTCGCGATCTTTCGCCCGTACGCTTCGGCGCGCGGCGGCGGGTGTTTCCCGAAGCCGGGACGGCGGCCGCGGCGGCGGCCTCCGCAGCCGCGGCCAGCGCGCCGTCGGGGATCTTCGTGACCGGCGCGAAGAGATCGAGGTCCCCGGCCGGAGAATCGAAGCCGCACCCTTCCCGCTCGCAGACGAGGAAGGCGCCCGCTTTCCGGTCGCGGACGAGGAGATACGGTGCGCCGCAGGCGGGACACGCCTTCGGGACGGGGCGCGCCCGGAAGTTCTTCGGGCAGGAGGGATAGTTCGAGCAGCCGTAGAAGGGGCCGAATCGCCCGCGCCGGACGAGGATCTCCCCCTTCCGGCACTCCGGGCAGGTCACGCCGGTGGTCGTCACGGGCTTGGGCGGGCGGTACCGGCAGGCCGGCCACCCCGAGCAGGCGACGTAGTCGCCGTAACGGCCGTGCTTGGTGACGAGGGGCTTTCCACAGACGGGACAGCCTTCCCCGGTCGGAACGTCGGGGCGCGCCTCCGCCTTTCCCCCGGCGACCTTGACGGGGACCGTGTTGCGGCAGGCCGGATAGGCGGTGCAGCCGAGGAACGCCGAGCCGCTCCGACCCGTCCGGAGCTTCATCGGGCTGCCGCACTCCTCGCAGGTCTGCCCCTCGACGTCGCCCGTGTCGATCGGGTCCTCCTCGATCTCCGGGATGTCGAGCGTGAAATCGCACTTCGGGTAGCCGCCGCACGCGATGAAGAGCCCCGCTTTTCCCATCCGGAGCTTCAGCGGGTGGCCGCTCTTCGGACAGGTGTCGCCCGGGCCTTCCGGAAGGCGGAAGTGGACGAAGAGCTTCCGGACGTCGGAAAGTGGAAGGCCGGCCTTGATCGAGACCATCTTCTTCTTCGCCCGATCCCGGTCCTTCACGAACTTTCCGTCGAACTCCGCGAGGGCCTTGCGCCAGTCGAGGCTCCCCGCCTCGACCTCGTCCAGCTCCTCCTCCATCCGCGCCGTGTAGCCCGTGTCGAAGAACTCCTCGAACCCCTCGAGCATCAGGTCGATGACGAGCCGGCCGAGAGGCGTCGGGATGAAGCGACGCTCCTTCTTCCGCGCGTACTCGCGATCCTCGATCTTCCGGAGGATCTCCGCGTAGGTGGAGGGGCGGCCGATGCCGTTCTCCTCGAGGAACTTCACGAGCGAGGCTTCGTTGAACCGGGGGGGGGGCTGCGTCTCGTGCGCCTCGGCCGCCGCCGAGACGAGGGCGAGAGGGTCCCCTTCGACGATCTGCGGAAGCCGGGTCTTCCCCTCCGTGCCTTCCTCTCCGTTCCCGTTTCCGCCGCCGTTTCCCTCCTCGGGCGTCTCGTCGTCGGCCGTCTCGCCATGCGCGCGGAGCCATCCCGGGTCGCGGAGGACCGAGCCCGTCGCGCGGAGGAGCGCCGAATCCGCCCCCCCTTTCTCGCGCGAGGCGATCTCCACGGTCGTGACCTCCGAGACGGAGGAACTCATCTGCGAGGAGACGAAGCGGGTCCAGATCAGCCGGTAGAGTTTCAGCTCATCAGCCGAGAGATGGCGGGCGACGGCTTCCGGTGGGAGGTCCATGGAGGTGGGGCGGATCGCCTCGTGGGCGTCCTGAACGCCCTTCTTCTGCCGGAAGCGGCGCACCTCCGGATTCACGGCGCCATCGCCCCAGGTCCGACCTATGTATTCGCGGACCGAGGCGAGAGCCTCCTCGGCCGTCCGCGTCGAGTCGGTCCGCATGTAGGTGATGAGGCCGACCGAACCGCGCTCCCCGAGCGTCCTTCCTTCGTAGAGCCGCTGCGCCACCTGCATCGTCCGCCGGACGGTGAAGCCGAGGACGCGCGCGGCGGCCTGCTGGAGTCTGGAGGTCGTGAACGGCGGAGGGGGCGAGGAGCGGCGCTCCTTCGCCTCGACCGAGACGACGCGGAGATCGGCGCGGCGGAGATGGGCGACGACCTCCTCCGCGGCTCCGGCGGTCGAGAGGCACGGGTCGGTCCCGTCGAACTTCAGCCTCTCGCCTCTCCAGAGGGCGACGCGGGCCGGGAAGGCGGCCTCCCCTTTCTGCAGCGTGACGGGAACCGAGAAATAGGGGACGGCGACGAACTTCTCCCGCTCGGTCTCGCGCTCGACGAGGATCCGGAGGGCGACCGTCTGGACCCTCCCCGCCGAGAGCCCCCGCCAGACCTTCGACCAGAGGAGGTCCGAGACCTCATAACCGACGAGCCGGTCGATGATCCGGCGGGCCTGCTGCGCGCCGACGCGGTTCACGTCGATCGTCCGGGGGCTGGCGACGGCACGCGTGACGGCGGACTTCGTGATCTCCTGGAACTCGGCGCGGCGGAACCGGGCCGACGGAAGGGTCCCGAGAAGGACCTCGCGCAGGTGCCAGCAGATCGCCTCCCCTTCGCGGTCGGGGTCGGCCGCGAGATAGACGATCTCCGCCCCCTTCGCGGCCTTCTTCAGCTCGGCGAGGACCCGCTCCTTCCCGGGAAGGACCTCGTAGACCGGCTCATACCCGTTCTCCCGGTCTACGGAGATCCCCTTTTTCGGCAGGTCGCGGACGTGGCCGTAGCAGGCGCGGACCGTGTAGTCCTTCCCGAGGAACTTGGCGAGAGTCTCGGCCTTCGCGGGCGATTCGACGATCACGAGTGACTTGGCCATGAAGCGGATTACGATGCCACGCCTGTCAAGCCCGGCCGGCGAGACGGACGAAGAGGGCCCCCGGCAGAGCGGTCGCGAGCCCATCCAGCTCGAGGCGGACGAGCGCCGACGAGAGGCGCGCGGCAGAGAGCTTCGTGGCCTCGACGAGGGCGTCCGTATCGCGCGGCTCCGACGAGTCGAGTGCGGCGAGGACGGCCGCCGCATCCGGGTCGAGGTCGGGGGGCGGCGCTGCGGCCTTCAGCCCCGTCCGGGTCGCCGGGCGGAGAAGGGCCGGGGACTCCAGCTCCGCCAGAACGTCCTCCACATCCCTCACGAGTATCGCCCCGTCCTTCAGGAGGGCGTTCGTCCCGGCGCACCCTTCCGTCCGGATCGGGCCGGGCACCGCCGCCACGTCCCGCCCGAAATCGGCGGCGAACCGCGCCGTGATCAGAGAGCCGCTCTTTTCCGCCGCCTCGACGACGAGGACGAGGCGCGACAGCCCGGCGATGATCCGGTTCCGGATCGGAAAGTAGTAGGGGAGCGGGGGCTCGCCCGGATCGAACTCGGAGAGCGCCGTCCCCGCCGCCACGAGCTCTTTCAGGAGGTCGCGGTGCTCGGGGGGATAGCAGACGTCGAGCCCGCAGCCGAAGACGGCGACCGTCCGTCCTCCCGCCTCCAGCGCTCCGCGGTGCGCCGCCGCGTCGATCCCGCGGGCGAATCCCGAGACGATGGTCACGCCGGCTCCGGCGAGGCCTGCCGCGAGCTCCCGCGCCGCGGCGAGTCCCACCCGCGAGGCACGGCGCGCCCCGACGACCGCGACGGCGGGTGCGGCCGTGAGCGGCGCCCCGAGCGCCCAGAGGCGCTTCGGGGGGCGGGGGATCTCGCACAGGAGCGCGGGGTATTCCGCATCGCCCGGATGGATCTCTCTCCCCCCGCGTCCCCGGAGGGCTTCTTCCCGCTCGCGTGCTCCCGAGAAAACGTCTCTCATCCGGATCGTCTGGCGGCCCCGTCTCCGGGCCGGAGAAAAATCGCCGTGACTATAATGCCCGCGCGATCCGTGGCGAGAAGGACCTTCTCCCCCCGTCTCCTTCCGGTGGCGCTCGCCGCGGCGCTTGTCGCCCTCCTCGGCTGCGCCTCGAACCCCCTGGATACGGGGGTCCCCGCCGAGAAAGCGTACGGTGCCGAGATGGCGAAGAAGGGTTTCTGGCGGGAGGCGCTCTTCCGCTTCCAGAAGGCCCAGAAGGAGGCGCCGAACGACGCGGAGATCCTGAGCAACCTCGGCGTGGCGTACGAGGCGGTGGGCGAGACCGCCAAGGCGCTCGCGGCCTATCGCCGGGCCCTCGAGCTCGCCCCGGAGGAGACGCACATCCGCCGGAACTACGCGCGGTTCGCGGAGTACTACACGGCGGCGCAGCGGGCAGACACCGGCCCCGAAACCCCGCCCGCCCCGCGCCCGACGCCGAAGCCATGAGACGCTCTCGCGCCCTTGCTCTTCCCGCCGCCGCCGCGCTTCTCGCCGCGGCTGCGGCGCCGCTCCTCGCGGGAGTGTTCGAGACGAAGCTCCGCCTGCCGCTGCGCCCCAAGCTCGCCGTGACGGGACGCGAACGGATCTCGATCGCCCCCTTCCTCGTCGCCTCGCGCACGTCGGACGCCCGGGAGGCGCAACGGGTCGCCGATGTCGACCTCGACGGCGAGTTCCGCCGCTACCTGACGAAGCTTCTCTCGAAGCGGACGAAGATGACGCTCGTCGCGATGCCGTCGGACGTGAAGCTCCCGGCCGCCACTCTCCGGGAGGTGGCCGAGAACGCCGCGTTCTGGCGGGGGCTCGGCGCCCGCACCGGCGCGGACATCCTCGTCTCGGGCGTCGTCGACTTCCGGGTCGAGAACAAGTCGGGCTACCGGACCGAGGAGTACAAGAGCCCCGTCGACAACAGGATCTACACCCGCCAGGTCCTCGTCGAATCGACCGGGTTCACGTTCGACGTGAGCGTCCTCGCCCTCGACGGCCGGACGGGTGCCCAGCTCTTCCTCGAGAACTTCCACGACCAGAAGGAGAAGCCGAAACGGGCGGCCGACGAGATGGCCGGACTCTTCGAGAACCTCTTCTCGCTCGAGGGGCAGATCCTCGGCCTTTTCGTCGTCCGGGAACGCGAGGCGAACCGCTATGTATTCGACTGAAATCGGGGGGAGCGTCGTCCGTCCCCGCGAGAAGTCCGGCCGGGTTCGCTCCCCCCGTGCCCCCCTATTTCTTTCTTTCTTTGCCGTCGTCCTCGCGCTCCTTCTGGCCGCCCCGGCCCGGCCCGAAGGGCAGAACAAGATCGTCTACGACACCTTCGACTGGTCGATCTACAGCTCGACCCATTTCGACGTCTACTTCTACGCGCGGGAGAAGGGCTCGCTCCAGAAGGTCGTCTCGATGGCGGAGTCGGCCTACGACGAGCTCTCCCGCCGCCTGAACTACCAGATTCCCAAGCGTGTCCCGCTGATCTACTACGCGACCCACTCCGAGTTCGAGCAGAACAACGTCATCCTCGACTTCATCCCGGAGGGAATCGGCGCCTTCGCCGAGCCGGCGCGCAACCGGATGGTCCTGCCGATCGACCTCCCGGACGAGCGGCTGCAGGCCCTGATCCAGCACGAGCTGACGCACGTCTTCCAGTTCCAGATCCTCTACGGCGGAAGCTACGCGCGCGCGATGACGTCGAATGCCCCGACCTGGCTCATGGAAGGGATGGCCTCCTACTTCGGGAACGACGAGGACGAAAAGGACAAGGTCTTCGTCCGCGACGCCGTCAACTCCGACCTGATCCCTCCGATCACGAAGGTCCAGATCGAGGGCTATCCCGCCTACCGCTTCGGCCACGCCTTCTGGGACTTCCTCGAGGCCGAGTGGGGGAAGGACGCGCCGCGCGACTTCGTCTACGAGTACCGCTCCTTCCTCGGCCGCGGGGTGGCGCAGACCCTCCGTCGCGCATTCGACGTCACCCCCGACGACTTCAACCTGAAGTTCCGCCGCTATCTCCGTCGGAAGTACCTCCCCCTTCTCGCGCAGAAGGGCGAAGCGTCCGAGTACGGCCAGAAGTTCACGTTGAAGGAATCCCGCTTCTCATACGAAGTCGGAACGGCGGCCGCGCCGTCGGGCGATTTCGTCGCGACGCTGACCACGATCGGGGACCAGGTCGACATCGTCCTTCTCTCCGTGAAGGACCGGAGCTACTACAAGAACCTCTCCTCGGGGCGGACCACGAAGTACGAGTACATCATCGGGCAGTACCTGACGACCGGCCCCGCTGCCGGCCGGGACCTCTCCTTCGGGCCGGACGGCGACCAGATCGCCGCCTTCGGCCGCTACGAGCGGGGACGCCAGCTTCTCCTCTTCTCGGTCCGGAAGGGGGGCCTCATCGCCCGGATCCCGGTTCCACCCGACCAGCCGCTCTCGCCCGCCTTCTCCCCCGACGGGAAGAGCATCGCCTTCGCGGGGACGCTGAACGACAAGCGGGACATCTACCTCCTCGACCTCTCTGCGAAGACGGTCCGGAACATGACCGATGACGCCGCCTACGACGAGGCCCCGGTTTTCTCCCCTGACGGGAAGTTCCTCTACCACGTCAAGTGGGTCGGCGGTCTCGCGAAGATCGTCCGTTTCCCCGTCGACGATCCTTCGAAGATCGAGCAGGTCACGTGGGGGGACGGCAACGACGAGGATCCGGTCCTCTCCCCCGACGGCAACCGGCTCTACTACACCTCCTCGCGTGGCGGGGGGATCTTCAACATCTACGGGCAGGACCTCGCGACGGGCGAGATCCTCCAGTACACCGACGTCATCGGCTCGGCCCTCGGCCCCTCCGTCTTCATCGGTCCGGACGGGCAGGAGAAGGTCGTCTTCGCCGGCTACCAGGCCCAGCGGTCGCAGCTCTACCTCGCCGACGCGAAGAAGCCGTTCCGGAAGCTGGACGAAAAGGCCCCCCTGGCCGCCGCGATCAAGCCCCCGGCCGCACCGGATTTCACCCCGGCCCTCGAGGTCTCCGTCGATCCGGAGAAGGTGACACGGCCGAAGAGGTTCAAGCTCTTCGTCTCGGACGTGGGCGGGTCCGCCGGCATCGGCTCGGACGGATACTTCTACTCCGACGTCCGCCTCGACTTCTCCGACTACCTCGGCAACGACCGCGTCACGTTCATCTTCAGCTCGATTTACACCTACTCGAACTTCCTCCTCTCCTACTTCAACCTCCGGAACCGCCTCCAGTGGGGCGTCGCGGTCTACGACCAGCGGCAGTACTTCGTCACGCTCGATCCGACGACGGGCTACACGTCGAACCGCCAGCAGGTGACGCGGGAGACCGGCGTGTCGGTGCAGGCCTGGTGGCCGTTCGACCGGTACACGCGCGTGGAGGGGGGTGTCGGCTTCATGTCCCGGCAGATCCCGGTCCTCGCGTACGGCGAGGTCACCGATAACATCGGCAACCCCGTCTCCTGCACGGATGCTAATGGGAATATCACGACCGACTGCCCCTACTACGCCCAGCGGACCGACAACGCCCCGACCGCCAGCCTGGGATTCTCCCGCGACGACGTCCAGTTCCAGTCTTACGGCCCGTGGCGGGGGACCGGCGTCGACCTCAACGTCCAGTACATGCCGGACCTGAAGGACGGAGGGACCCTCGCCCTGACGGAGATCGCGCAGATCCGGGAGTACATTCCGATCTCGCGTCGCGTTCTCTTCGCGATCCGGCTCTACGGTGCCTTCTCGAGCGGCAATCTCCCCTACTACTTCTCCCCGACCGGGTACGACCGGCTGCGCGCCTACGCGTACGGCGACCTCTACGGGAACAACGCCTTCGTCGGGAACATCGAGTTCCGCTTCCCGCTCGTGGACGCGCTCGTCCTTCCGTTCATGCAGTTCGGCGGCATCCGCGGGCGGCTCTACCTCGACGTGGGCGGGTCGTGGCTGAAGGGGCAGTCCTTCCAGTTCTGGAACTCGGACCTGAACCAGCTCCAGGATGCCCTCGCCGACTACGGCGTCGGCTTCTCGATCTTCCTGCTCGGCATCCCGTTCAACTTCGACTGGGTTCAGCCCTGGAACTTCCGCACCAAGACCGCCCCCACGCAAATGATCTTCTCGATCGGATTCCCCTCCTTCTGACACCTCGCCGGGTGACGGCCGTCACGCGGGAGTCGGCCGGAGGCGGCGAGCCGGGGCCATAATCCCCTCCGCCGTGCGCATCCGCGTCCTCGGCGCCCACGGGGGCGCCTCGCCCCGTCACCGGCAGACCTCCTTCCTTCTGGATGACGACGTCTGTCTCGACGCGGGAGCGGTCGCCGAGGCTCTGTCGCTCGCCCGACAGGCCCGCATCCGGGCCGTCCTTCTGACGCATGCGCACCTCGACCACGTCGCCTCCCTCCCCTTTCTTCTCGACAACGTCCTCGGACGGCGGGAAGGCCCCGTCGAGGTGGCCGCTCCGGCCGAGGTGATCGCCTCGCTCCGCCGTCATCTCTTCAACGACGAGCTCTGGCCCGATTTCTCGCGGCTTCCCGGCAGCCATGGGCCCGCCGTCGCGTTCCGGACGCTCGCGTGGGAGACGCCCGCGCGGGTGGCCGGCCTGACCGTGACCGCCGTCCCCGTCACCCACGTCGTCCCCGCGTGCGGCTATCTGGTCTCCGACGGGACCGGGACAGTCGTCTTCTCGGGCGACACCGGTCCGACCGAGCGGCTCTGGGAGGCGGCGCGCGCGGCGACGGACGTCCGCGCCGTCTTCGTGGAGTGCTCCTTCCCCGACGAGAAACGTGAAGTCGCCCGCCTCTCGCGCCATCTCACACCGGAGACCGTCAAGAGCGAACTCGCGAAGATGCCCCCCGATCTCCCGGTCTTCCTCTACCACATGAAGCCGCCCGGGCTCGAGGCGATCGCCGTGGAGGTCGCGGGCCTCGGCGAACCACGCCTCCGTCTTCTCTCGGACGGAGAGGAGATCGTCCTCTAGGAAGCGCCCGGCCCGGGACACCTCACTTCGTGTCGAGGATAAGCGGGAGGCCGTCCTTTCCCGACCCGATGATCACGACTTTGGTGTTCGGTGCCTGTGCGATCTTCTCGGTCGCCTCGATCCCCTTCCACCGGAGGAGCTGGTCGCTGATCCCCTTCGTGACGATGGCCTGGAAGTCGGCGATTCCCTGCGCCTCGATCCGCTTCCGCTCGGCCTCCTGCCGCTCCTTCGTCAGGACGAACTGCATCCGCTGGCTCTCCTGCTCGGAGCGGAGCTTCTCCTCGATCGACGCCGTCAGGCCGGCGGGGAGGCCGACCTTCCGGAGCGGGGTCGACTCGACCGAGATGCCACGCGGCTCCACGATCGCCTGCAGGTCCTTCAGGATCGTCTGGGCGAGCTGCTCGCGCTCGGAGGTGTAGAGCGCCCTCGCGTCGTACGAAGCCGTGACGCCCCGCGCGACCGACCGGAACTGCGGGACGAGGACGATGTGCATGTACTCCGGCCCGATCGTCTTGTAGACCTCGGCCGCCTTCTCCGGATTCAGGTGAAAGAGGGCCGAGAGCTCGAGCTGGACCGTCAGCCCCTCCTTCGACGGGACGTCCATGACCTCCTTGAGCTCCTGCGTCTTGACGGAGAACTTGACGACCCGCGCGAGCGGGTTCACGAGGTTGATCCCGGCCTTGAGCGTCGCCGGCGAGACCGTTCCGAAGAAGTCGACGACGCCGACGTTCCCGGCGGGAATGACGGTGACCGCCTCGAAGAACGCGACGGCGGCGAAGACGACCGCGGCGAGGAGCGCGAAGGCCGAGACCGGTCGGGCGGGAGATCCCGGCTCGGTGCGCACGCGGCGCCGGAGAGCCGAGAGGACGAGGAGGGCGAGGATGGTCCCGGCCACACCGAGAACGAAGAGCATGGAAGCCTCCTCGCTCCATCCTATGCGGTCGCCTTTCCGCACGAAAGGAAGAGGACGCGAACCCCTCCGCGGTCCTCGATCCGGAGCCTCTCGCTCATCAAGGCTCCTTCGCCGCCCGAAGCGGCGCGAGGAAGAGATTGATCACGCGGCCGTCGTCGCCGAGCTCGGGATGAAACGTCGCGGCGAGGAGATTCCCCTCGCGGACGAGGACGGGATCGCCGTCGCGGCGCGCGAGGACGGCAACTCCGGGGCCGACCGCGGCAAATTTCGGGGCCCGAATGAAGACCGCCTCGAGTGGCCCCTCGCCGAACGTGCTTTGGTCGAGGTCATGGAGAGAGACGACGGCCGAGTCGAGCTGCCGGCCGTACGCGTTCCGGACGATCGTCGCGTCGAGGAGGCCGAGCCCGGAACCCCGCGGGTGAAGGATCGTCTTCGAGAGGAGAATCGCCCCTGCGCAGGTGCCGAAGACGGGGTCCCCGCGCCGCGCCACCGCCACGATGGCCTCGGCGATTCCGGACCCCTCCATCAGCTTCTGGAAGGTCGTCGACTCTCCTCCCGGGATCACGAGGGCCGAGGCGCGAAGGACGTCCGCTGCCGTCCGCGCCTCGTGCCATGGCACGCCGACACGTGCGAGGGCCGCGCCGTGGGCCTCGAAGTCGCCCTGGAGGGCGAGGACCGCGACCGACATCTCACCAGCCGCGAGTCTGGAGCAGATCCGATTCCGCGAGCTTCGCCGCCTCGATCCCCCTCATCCCTTCGCCGAGCGCTTCCGAAGCCTTCGCCACGCGGTCCCAGTCCGTGAAGTGCGTCGTCGCCTCGACAATCGCGCGCGCCCTCCTGGCCGGATCGTCGGACTTGAAGATCCCCGAGCCGACGAAGACGGCCTCTGCACCGAGCATCCGGCAGAGGGCGGCGTCCGCCGGCGTCGCGATGCCGCCCGCCGCGAAGTTCGGCACCGGGAGCCGGCCATGTTCGGCGACGTAGACGACGAGCTCGAACGGGGCCTGGAGGTTCTTCGCCGCCGTCATCCACTCGTCCTTCGAGAGAAGAGTCAACGCCTTCATCTGCCGTGTCACCTCGCGCAGGTGCTTCACGGCGTGGACGATGTCCCCCGTCCCGGCCTCCCCCTTCGTCCGGATCATGGCGGCCCCCTCGCCGATCCGCCGGAGCGCCTCGCCGAGGTTCCGGCAGCCGCAGACGAACGGGACCTTGAAATCGTGCTTGTAGACGTGGTTCTCCTCGTCGGCCGGCGTCAGGACCTCCGACTCGTCGATGAAATCGACCTCGAGTGCCTCGAGGATGCGGGCCTCGGCGAGGTGCCCGATCCGGCACTTCGCCATGACCGGGATGGAAACGGCCTTCTCGATCTCGCGGATCTTCGAGACGGGGGACATCCGCGCCACGCCCCCGTCGCGCCGGATGTCGGCCGGGACCCGCTCGAGAGCCATGACGGCCACGGCTCCCGCGTCCTCGGCGACCTTCGCCTGCTCGGCGTTGACGACGTCCATGATGACTCCCCCCTTGAGCATCTCGGCGAGACCGACCTTCAGGCGGAAGGCGTCGGAGACGAAAGGGGTCCGGATCTCGAAACTGCTGGCCATGGCCGTTCTCTCCTTGATCCTGCTCTTTTCAGACGCCGATGAGCGCCGCTTCTTCGTCGATGCGCTGTCCGGCGGCCTTCCGGCGCGTGGCCTGCCGGGCGAGGGCCCGCGCCGCGGCCCCGACGGCCGAGAGGCCCCGTGCGAGGTCGGCGGGTTCCTCGCGGGCCACGGTGACACGGACTGCCGGAACGTCCGCGAGGTCGGGGTGAAAATCGGAGCCGGCCGAGACGAGGACTCCCCTGTCGCGCGCGGCCTCGGCGAGCGCGCGCCCGGAGACTCCGGCCGGCAATTCGATCCAGAGGACCCAGCCTCCGGAGGGGCGCGCACAGCGCGTGCCGGCGGGGAACCGTTCCCGGATGACGCGGTGGGCGAGAGCGAGCCGCCCCTTCAGACGCGCGCGCGTCCGGGCGAGGTGCCGGTCGTAGTCTCCGCGCGCGAGGAAGAGGTTGAGCGCCGCCTGGAGGACGAGAGGCGACGTCAGCTCGCCGACCCGCTTGAGCGCGGCGAGCCGGTGGACGAACTCCCTCGGGCCCGAGATCCACCCGACGCGCACCCCCGGGAAGAGCGCCTTCGAGAGCGTCCCGAGGTGGACGACGTGCTCCGGCGCGAGCGCGGCGAGCGGGGGCGGCAGCTCCCCCTCGACACGGAGATCGGCGTCGAAGGCGTCCTCCACGACGAGGACCCCCGCCGCCGCAATCCGTCCGGCGACATCCGCGCGGCGAGCGGGAGAGGCGAGAAGCCCCGTCGGATTGTGGAAATCGGGAATCGTGTAGAAGAATTTCGGCCGCTCGGCGAGGGCGCGGGAGAGCGCTTCCGGCTCGGGTCCTTCGGCATCGAGCGGGACTCCGAGAAGCCGCGCCCGGTGCACCCGGAGGAGCGTCAGAGCGAGCGCGTAGCTCGGCACCTCGACGGCGACCGGATCGCCCGGGTCGACGAGGGCACGCGTGATCAGGTCGAGCCCCTGCTGGGCGCCGTTCACGATCAGGAGTCCCTCCGGATCCGCCGGGATCCCCCGCCGCCGGAGACGCTCGGCGAGCGTCTCGCGGAGCGGGCGATAGCCGAACGGGGAGCCGTACGCGAGGAGGGCACCGTCGCGCGCGACCTCGGCGAGGAGCTTCGCGAAGGCGTCCGCCGGGAAGTCCTTCTCGTCCGGGGCGAGGCGGGAGAGATCGAGGGCGCCCTCCGGAGCCGCGTCCGCCGCCGGCCGCTCGGCGAGGACGCGCGCAAGGAGCGACGAGGCGAGCCGGTCCCACGCGGGAGCCGGCTCCGGACGGGGTGCGGCCACCGAGCGAGGCACGATGCGCGTCCCGCCCCCGTGGTTCGTCTCGATCCATCCTTCGCTCTTGAGGAGCTGCAGGGCCTGATGGACCGTCGCCCGGTTCACCTCGAACGAACGGGCGAGATCCCGCGAGGCCGGAAGACGTTCCCCTTCCACGTACCGGCTTTTCCGGATGTCGCGGATCAGGTTGTCCGCGATGGTTCGGTAGAGCGGGACCCGCGGAGAGGGGGCGGAGGCATCCATCGGTTCAAAGTTAGCCTTTGGCCTAGACCAAAATCAACCCGGTACGGAATCGGGGCCAACCAAGCCCGGAACGGGACCGGCCGGGCGCTCAGCCGCCGCGCGCCGCGAGGGCGGCGTAGGCGCGCTCCATCTCCTCGGCGAAAAACAGGTCCCACTCGCGCGACCCCTCGACGGGCTTCCGGGGCTTCGCAAGGAGCTTCGCGCGAACCTCCACCTCGAGCCGCGCGCTTTCGCGGTCCCACTCGAGGAGCGCCTTCAGGAGATGGTTTCGGACGAATTCCGTCTCGTGGGTCAGCTCGACCCCCGACATCCCGTGGAGGCGCTCCACCATCCGGTGGGAGAGATCCACCGCGCGCTCGCGCGACCGAGGCATCAGTGGATCCTCCGTGGGCCGTCGGCCAGGGGGGTCCGGAGGCTCGCGACCCCTTTCTGCGTCAGCGGGTGGTCGAAGAGCTTGTCGAGAACGGCGAACGGCAGGATGGCGACGTCGGCCCCCATCATGGCGGCGTCGAGGACATGGAGCGGGCTCTGGACCCCCTGAACGGCGATCTGGGTCTGGAGACCGTAGTTGTCGTAGACGCGGACGATCCCCTCGACGACGTCCATCCCGATCTGTCCCGCGTCGTCCAGCTCCCCGATCGCCGGGGAGACGTAGGCGCTTCCGGCACGCGCCGCGAGGAGGGCCTGCGCCGCGGTGAAGACGAGCCCCACGTCGGTCGCGATCTGGTCGTCGTTCAGGAGGCGGACGACGCGGAGCCCCTCGCGAGTCATCGGCACGCGGATGACGATCGCCTTGCCGAGCTTGTGTACCTCGCGGGCTTCCTTGTACATCGCCTTGGCGTCCCCGGCCGCGATCGTGGCGATGACCGGACCGTCCCCGACGGCCGCGACGTCGGCGAGGAGACGGCGGTACTCCTTCCCGGCGGCGAGCGCCGCGTCCGGCCGGACGAGCGCCCCGTCGAGAAGCCCCCATTCGCGGACGCGGCGGGCCTCGTCGGGGTCGCCGGTGTCGAGAAAGAATCGCATCGTCCCTCCGGAGGGCGAACTCTACCCGTTTTCGCCCGCGCCGGCCGGCTCCGCGGCCGGTTCGGTGGTCGTGTCGTCGTCGCGCTCGACGAGCGTCGCGACGGCCACGACGCGATCCCCCTCGTCGAGGTCGATCAGCTTGACCCCCTGCGCGGCACGCCCCGTCTCGCGGACGTCGCTCGTCGCGATCCGGATCAGGATCCCCTTCTCGGTGATCAGGAGGAGCTGGTCGGCGTCCGTCACCGATTTGATCCCGACGACGGCCCCGTTCTTCTCCGTCACCTTCACGTTGATGACGCCCGTACCGCCGCGCCCCTGCTGCCGGTACTCGGCCACGTCCGTCCGCTTCCCGTAACCCCGCTCCGTCACCGCGAGGAGCGTCGACGACTCCTCGACGAGGTCCATCTCGACGACGACGTCCCCCCCCCGGAGTTCGATCCCCTTGACTCCCGTCGTGTCGCGCCCCGTCGGCCGCACGTCCGTCTCGGAGAACTTGATTCCCATCCCGTCGCGGGTCCCGAGGAAGACGAGGCGGCTGCCGTCGGTGATCCCCGCCGAGAGGAGCTCGTCCCCCTCCTCGAGGTTGATCGCGATGATCCCGGACGCGCGCGGGTTCCCGTAGGCCGAAAGGAGCGTCTTCTTCACGAGCCCGTTCTTCGTCGCGAAGAGGATGAAGCGGTCCTCCGGGAAGGTCCGCGTCGTCGCGAGCGCCGCGACGCGCTCCCCCTCGCCGAGCTGGATCAGGTTCACGAGCGCCTTCCCCCGCGCCGCGGGGCCGAGGGAGGGGAGGTCGTACGACTTCACCCAGTGGACGCGCCCCCGGTTCGTGAAGACGAGGAGGTAGTCGTGGGTCGAGGCGACGAAGAGCTGCTCGACGACGTCCTCTTCCTTCGTGGCCGCGCCCGTTCGCCCCTTCCCGCCCCGGCGCTGCGCCCGGTAGAGGGAGAGCGGCGAGCGTTTCGCGTAGCCGCCGCGGGTGACCGTGAGGACGACCTCTTCCTCGGCGATGAGGTCCTCCATCTCGAGAGAGCCCTCCGCCGCGGCGATCTCCGTCCTTCGCGGGTTTCCGAAGCGCTCCCGGAGGGAGGTCAGCTCGGCCTTCAGGATCGCGGTGACGCGCTCTGGCCGGCCGAGGATGTCGCGAAGGTCCGCGATCTGGGCGAGGACCTCCCGGTACTCCGCGACGATCTTGTCTCGCTCCAGCCCGGTCAGGCGCTGGAGGCGCATCTCGAGGATCGCCTGCGCCTGCACGGCGTCGAGCTTCAGGAAGCCCTCCTCGAGGCGCGCAGTGCCGGTCAGGTCGAGGGAGTCGACGCCGAGGAACCGCTCGAGCGCCCCCTTCTCGAAGGCGACCTCCGTCGTGAGCCGCTCCTTCGCCTCGCCCGGATCCTTCGAGGCGCGGATGATGGCGATGACCCGGTCGAGGTCCGCGAGGGCGAGGGCGAGGCCCAGGAGAAGATGCGCCCGCTCCTCGGCCTTTTTCAGGTCGAACTTCGTCCGCCGCACCACGACCTGCCGGCGGTGATCGAGGAAGTGCCGGAGCAGGTCCTTCAGCGGGAGGACCCGGGGCTGTCCGTCGACGATCGCGAGGAAGATAACGCCGAAGGACGACTGGAGCGGTGTCAGGGCGAAGAGCTGGTTCAGGACGACCTGTGAGACGACGTCCCGCTTCAGGTCGACGACGATCCGCATCCCCTCCCGGTCCGATTCGTCCCGGATCGCGGAGATTCCCTCGATCCGCTTGTCGTTGACGAGCTCGGCGATCTGCTCGATGAGCCGCGCCTTGTTCACCTGGAACGGGATCTCGGAAACGACGATCGACTCCTTGTCCCCCTTCTTCGCCTTCTCGATCTCCGCGCGCCCCCGGACCTGGAGGATCCCGCGGCCGGTCCGGTAGGCGTCCGCGATTCCCTGCCGGCCGAGGATGACGCCCCCCGTCGGAAAGTCGGGACCGGGGAGGACGCGGAAGAGCTCGGCGAGCGGCGCCTGCGGGTCCTCGAGAAGGAGGATCGCCGCGTCGCACGCCTCCGCGAGGTTGTGCGGCGGGATCTTCGTCGCCATGCCGACCGCGATCCCCTCGGCCCCGTTCACGAGGAGGTTCGGGAAGGCCGCGGGA
Source organism: uncultured Acidobacteriota bacterium (assembly GCA_963779415.1). Lineage (GTDB taxonomy): Bacteria > Acidobacteriota > Thermoanaerobaculia > UBA5066 > UBA5066 > DAOMFB01. The sequence continues at coordinate 412,718 of CAVZYA010000002.1, forward strand.
AGCACCGTCGGCTCCTCGAGGGAGACGTCGTAGTTGGGCGTCCAGTCGACGGTCTCCTTGTCGATGTCGTCGCCGAGCATCTCCTCGGCGAGGCGGGTCAGCCGGACCTCGGTGTAGCGCATCGCGGCCGCGGCGTCGCCGTCCACGGAGCCGAAGTTTCCCTGGCCGTCCACGAGGATCTCCCTCATGGAGAAGGCCTGCGCCATCCGGACCATCGTGTCGTAGATCGCGGCGTCGCCGTGGGGGTGGTACTTCCCCATGACGTCGCCGACGATGCGGGCCGACTTCTTGTAGGGCCGCCCCGCCCGGTTCCCCTGCTCCCACATCCCGAAGAGGACGCGGCGGTGGACGGGCTTCAGGCCGTCGCGGACGTCGGGGAGCGCGCGCCCCACGATGACGGACATCGCGTAGTCGAGGTAGCTCCGCCGGATCTCCTCCTCGATGGAGACCGGGATCCGCTCGCCCGGCTCGACCGGCGGCGGCTTTTCGGGCTCGTCGCTCACGTCACACGTCCAGGTTCGAGACGTTCAGGGCGTTCGTCTCGATGAAGGCGCGCCGTGGCTCGACGGCGTCGCCCATCAGGATCGTGAAAATCTCGTCGGCCTCGACGGCGTCCTCGATGCGTACCTGGAGGAGGCGGCGTGTCGCCGGATTCATCGTCGTCTCCCAGAGGGTCTCCGGGTTCATCTCGCCGAGCCCCTTGTACCGGCTGATCGCGAGCCCCTTCTTGGCGCTCTCGAGGACCGCGTCCACCGCCTCCCCGACCGTCGCGGCCGTCCGCTCGTCTCCGTTCACCTTCAGGCGGTACGGTCCGTCGAGGAACCCCTCGAGGGTGGCCGCCAGCTCGGCCGCGCGCTTCGTCTCCCATCCGGACAGGAAGGCCGCGTCGACGATCCCCTTCTTCGCGACTCCGTTCACCTCCTGCGCCACGTGGAGGGCGAAGCCGCCGTGCTCCTCGTCCGGGAGGATCTCGAACGACTCGACCACCGCAGAAAGATGCTGCGCCGCCGCCTCGAGGCGCTCCCGGTCGTGGAGCGCCGCCGGGTCGGTCAGCTTCTCGCGGACGAGCGTCCGGACGAGCGCCTCGGGAAAACCGCGCGTCCCGAGCCGGGTCGTCAGCTGCCGCCACTCCTGCATCCCCGTCACGAGCGTCATGAGGTCCGTCCCGCGGGCCGAGGCCTCGGTCGTCTCGGCGATCAGCGTCCGGTCGTCCCCGATCCGCGACAGAAGGTAACGGGCGTATTCCTTGTCGTCCTTGAGGAAGATCTCCTTCCGACCCTCCACGAGCTTGTAGAGAGGGGGCTGCGCGATGTAGAGGTAGCCCCGCTCGATCGCCGCGCGCATCTGCCGGAAGAAGAAGGTCAGAAGGAGGGTCCGGATGTGCGAGCCGTCGACGTCGGCGTCCGTCATCAGGATGATGTGGTGATAGCGGAGCTTGTCCGCGTCGAACTCCTCGCCGATCCCCGCACCGAGCGCGAGGATCAGGGAACGGATCTCGGCGAAGGCGAGCATCTTGTCGAAGCGCGCCTTCTCGACGTTCAGGATCTTTCCCTTGAGCGGAAGGATCGCCTGGGTTCTGCGGTCGCGCCCCTGCTTGGCCGAGCCGCCGGCCGAGTCCCCCTCGACGATGTAGAGCTCCGAGCGAGCCGGATCCCCTTCCTGGCAGTCCGCGAGCTTGCCGGGGAGGCCCGCCCCGTCGAGGGCGCCCTTGCGCCGGACGAGCTCGCGCGCCTTCCGCGCCGCCTCGCGCGCCCGCGCCGCCTCGACGATCTTCTCGACGATCCGGCGGGCGACCTTCGGGTTCTCCTCGAAGAAGCTCGAGAGCTTCTCGTAGGTCACGGTCTGGACCCAGGTCTTCGCCTCCTGCGACACGAGCTTCTCCTTCGTCTGCGAGGAGAACTTCGGATCGCGGATCTTGAGCGAGACGACCGCGGTGAGGCCCTCGCGGCAGTCGTCTCCGGAGAGCGTCGTCTCCTTGAGGTTCTTCGTCAGCTGTGCCGCCTCGGCGTACCGCTGGATCGCCCGCGTCAGCGCCGCTTTCAGCCCCTCGAGGTGCGTCCCGCCATCCTTGTTCGAGATCGTGTTCGTGAAACAGAAGATCTGCTCCGCGTAGCCGTCGTTCCACTGGAGGGCCACGTCGAGCCGCTCGTTCTTCGCGTCGGCCACGGGGTCGCCGGTCGCGTCCCGGACGTCCGAGAACGTGATGACGGCTTCGTGGAGCCGCTCCTTGTTCTTGTTCAGATGCTCGACGAAGGAGCGGATCCCCCCCTCGTACCGGAAGGTGTGCCGCTTCGGCCCCTTCTCGTCACGCTCGTCGACGACATCGATCGTGACGCCGGGGTTCAGGAAGGCGAGCTCGCGGAGCCGCTGCGAGAGGGCGTCGAAGTTGTAGGAATTGACGCTGAAGATCTCGGGGTCCGCCCGGAAGGTGATCTTCGTCCCGGTTTTCGCGCTCCGCCCCACCTCGCGGATCGGGTGTACCGGAAAGCCCCGCGCGTAGTGCTGCTGCCAGACCTTCCCTTCCCGCTTCACCTCGACGAGAAGGCTCTCGGCGAGGGCGTTCACGACCGAAAGGCCGACGCCGTGCAGGCCGCCCGATACCTTGTAGGCGTTGTCGTCGAACTTCCCGCCCGAGTGGAGGTCCGTCAGGATGATCTCGAGCGTCTCCCGTTTGTGGACCGGGTGCTCGCCAACCGGGATGCCGCGCCCGTTGTCTTCGACCGTCACGGAGTCGTCCGCGTGGACGGTCACGGAGACGAGGTCGCAGTAGCCCGCCTGCGCCTCGTCGATCGCGTTGTCCACGAGCTCCGTGACCATGTGGTGCAGGCCGGTGACGTCGTCGGTATTGCCGATGTACATCCCGGGCCGCTTGCGAACGGCTTCCAGCCCCTTCAGGAGCTTGATCGACTCGGTCCCGTAGCTCTCCGCGGGCGGGACGCGTCCGTTTTCCGGGGGGGCGCCCGCGCTCGTCGCGTCCTTCATCGCTCCGCCGCTCCGGCGCGCTTCCCCGCCGACGCCCGTCCCGCCCCGAGGATCCCCTCCCGGGAGGCGCGGCCCAGGGTTATCCGGAGGAGGACCCCGGCCGGGAGCGGCAGCCCGCGCACCGCCTCCGGCCGCGCGGACGTCAGGAAGATCTGCGAGTCCCCGGGGAGCATCTCGGCAAAGGCCGCCAGGACGGCGGGATCCCACTCCGAGTCGAAATCGTCGAAGGCGAGCGCCGGAGCGGTCCCGACGGCACCGGCAACTAGGGACGTCTCGGCGAGAGTCCAGGCGAGGACGAGGGTCCTGTTCTCGCCCGAGGAGGCGCGCGCGGCCACCGGCGCGCCGGCGCTCGTCAGGACGACGTCGTCCCGGTGGGGGCCGGCGAGGCAGCGCCCGGCTCGGCGCTCTTCGGCGGCACACTCGGCGAGGCGCGCCCGGAAGGCTTCCCGGATCGTCCCGACGTCCCCTTCCGCCGGAAGGTCGCTCGCGAGATCGAGGCGGAGGTCACCGAACGGAGAGCGGAGTCGCGTCGCGTTCTCGATCAGAAGCCGGGAGACGGCCGAGAGCGCCTCGTGCCGGGCGGCGGCGACGCGCGCGCCCGATTCGGCCATCGCCTCTTCGTAAACCGCCAGCTCGTCCGCATCGAACCGGCTTCGCGCCGTGAGGAGCCGCGTCTTTGCGCTCCGGGCCTTCTCGTAGCCCAGAAGCTCCCGGCCGAAGGCCGGATCGAGCGCCTGCGCGGCCCGGTCGAGCGCGCGGCGCCGCTCGGTCGGTGGTCCCGCGTAGCGCGTCAGGTCCCGCGCCGTCAAGAAGACCACGGGGGCGAGCCGGCTCGCCTGGAGGCGCGAAACCCGAGTCCCGTTCCAGAACTGCTCGCGGGCGCCGGGCGCGAATCGCACGCCAAGGAGCCCGTCCCGGTCCGCGGGGGCCGACTCGACCCTCCGGACCCTGGCGGTCAGCTGGCCGCGCATCTCCCCGGCCCGGATGACCTCGGAAAGATCCGCGGTCCGAAACGAGATCCGCCCCGTCACGACGGCGAGGGCCTCGAGCAGGTTCGTCTTCCCCTGTCCGTTGTCACCCACGACGAGGTTGAGGCGCGGGTGAAACTCGATTCGGCCACCGGCGAGGTTCCGGAAGCCCTCGGGGTTCAGAGAGAGAATCTCCACGAACGACCGCTACATCCTCATCGGCATCACGACATAAAGGTAGTTCCGGATGCCGGCGAGTGGCTCGCCGGGGCGGCCCTGACATTGCGCCTGTTCGTCTTTTACGTAGAGATGGACGTCCTTCGTCTCGGCCACCTCCAGAAACTGCTCGAGGTAGCGTGCGTTCAGCCGGAGCGACAGCGGCTCGTGCTCGAACACGATCGGCAGCTCCTGGCTCCCGTCGCCGACGTCCTGGCTCTCCGACGAGATGACGAGCTGTCCCGATCCGAACGCGAGGCTCACGGCCTTCGTCCGCTCTCCGGAAAGGAGCGCGATCCGTCGGACGGCGCCGAGCAGCTCCTCGCGAGAGACGACGGCCTTCTTGTCGTTCTCCTTGCTGATCACCTTCTCGTAGTCGGGAAAGCGCCGCTCATCCAGCTTCGCGTAGAGGCGGCGCGGGCCGATCGAGAAGCCGAGGTGATTCGTCCCGCGGACGAGAGAGACCGGGGTGTCGTCCGCGGCGTCGAGCTTGCCGAGTTCGTCGAGGATCTTTTTCGAGACGAGGACCGGCTCGAAGCCGGCCTCCACCTTCACGCCATCGATCTCCACGAGCGCCAGACGATGGCCGTCCGTCGCCACCATCTCCGCCGTTCCGGCTGCCTTCGCCTTCAGCAGCGCCCCTTGCAGCTGCAGGCGCATTTCCTCGGTCGATACGGCAAACCGGATCTTCTCCACCATCCGTCGCAGCGCGCCGAACGTCAGCGTCAGTGTCGGGCCGCCCCCCGCTTCCGGCCGGGTCGGATAGTCGGTCGCCGGCAGGCCGTTCAGCCGGATCCGGATCTTCGGCTCCTTGCACGAGAGGACGACATGGTGGTTTTCCAGAACCTTGATTCCCAGCTCCGCAGAGGTCGGCAGGTCCCGGACCACGTCATAAAGGCGTCGTGCGGGGACCGTGACCGCTCCGCCCGTTTTCACCGTGACCGGCTGGATCTCCGACACGAACGTCGTGTCGAGGTCCGTCGCGGTGAGCGTCAGCCTGGCGTCCCGCGCTTCCAGGAGGACGTTGCCGAGAATCTGATGGGTCGTTCGCCGCTCCACGACCCCTTGCAGGAGGCCGAGTTCACGCGAGAAATTGGCTGCCGAAACGTACAGCTCCACAACGGCTCCTTTACGATTCAAATATTAGCATTAGAAGAGCTTAGAACCGAAGAAGTAGTCGTAGGAGGGGGTAGAATGTGAACTTCAACGTAAATGATTAACACAGAATTATTTAAACACACAGAATGGGTGTGTATGACGGGCATGTGTTCCTGTGAAGAAAGCAGAGAGTCTTCCGGCCGGAAGAGAGGATTCCAGAGACTGGTGAAAATCGGTGGAGAACGCCGTGAAAATCTCAGTGAAGCTGCGCCAGGAAGCCGGACAGAAGACGATCCAGGTCTCGGTCCTCTTCGCGAAGAGCCGCGATCTTCCGGATGGAATGGAGCGCCGTCGTGTGGTGCTTGTCGCTGAAGAGACGGCCGATCTCCGGAAGCGAAAGGTCCGTCGCCTCCTTGAGAACGTACATCGCGACCTGACGCGGAAAGACGATCTGACCTCGCTTCGACCTGGCCCGGAGATCGCCCGGCTTCAACCCGTAATGCGCCGCTACGGTCCGGATGATCTCGGCCGGCGACGCGCTCTGCTCGTCGCCCCGGAAAACGTCCCGGAGCGCCTCGCGGGCCAGGTCGAGGGTCACCGCCTCCCCCTTGAGCGACGCGAAGGCGACGACGCGGTTGAAGTACCCCTCCAGCTCCCGGATGGAGGACTTGATCTTTCCGGCCAGGAAGAAGGCGACATCGTCGTTCAACGCCATCTGAAGGCCGTCCGCCTTTTGCCGGAGGATCGCGACCTTTGTTTCGAAGTCCGGCGACTGGATGTCGACGATGAGCCCCCCCTCGAACCGGCTCTTCAGCCGGTCCGTGAGACCGGGGATCTCGCGCGGCGGCACGTCGGACGAAAAGACGATCTGGGTTCCCTCGTCGTAGAGCGCGTTGAAGGTGTGGAAAAGCTCGTTCTCGGATGCTTCCTTCCCGACAACGAACTGCACGTCGTCGAGAAGGAGGATGTCGGCTGCCCGGAGCCGCTGACGGAGGCTCTCCATCCGGTTGAACCGAACCCCCTGCACCACCTCGTTCACGAAGCTCTCGGAGGTCAGGTAGATCACGCGCTCCCCCCTCTCCGCGAGAGGCGGCGATGCCCGATTGCCTGCATCAGGTGTGTCTTGCCGAGACCCGTCCCGCCGCAGATGAAGAGGGGGTTGTACTGCCGCGAGGTCTGATCGGCCACGCGAAGCGCGGCGGCGTGGGCGAGACGGTTTGATTCGCCCGTGACGAAGTTCTCGAAGGTGTAGGCCGGGTTGAGGCCGCCGGCGCGGCGGCGCGGTTCGGCCGGCACGCGGAGGGGCTCGGCGGCCGAGGCATAGTCGCCGTCGGCGACGAACCGGATCTCCCGGTTGCCGTACCCGGCCTTCTGGGCGGCCTCGGCGATCTGGGGGCCGAACGCCTCCGGAATGTAGTTGACGTAGAGCGGGGCCCGGACGTGGACGACGATCGCCTCGGCCGATTCGGCTCGCTGACGAGAATCTCGAAACCAGGTCTCGAAGTCGCGCTCGTCGACGCGGCTCCGGAGGTGCTCGAGGATCTTGGTCCAGGCGTTGGTCTTTTCCACAGGATCTTCAGCGCTGTGTAAATCGTCCCCGGGAGGCGGGCGGGCGATGCTATCAGCGCTCCGGGTGGCCGCAAAGGGCCCGTCAATTCGCCCCCGGTTGACAGGGGACGGCGCCTCCCCGAGAATCGCCCGCTCCCTTCAGGGGGGTGATGGTATGAAAAAAACGTTCCAGCCCAACAATCGCCGCCGCAAGACGACGCACGGCTTCCTTGTCCGGATGAGGACGAAGAGCGGGCGCGCCGTCCTCGCGCGTCGTCGGGCCAAGGGCCGCAAGCGGCTCTCCGTCTGACCAGCGGACGGACCGCCGGCCGGCCTAAAGCCGCCCCGCCGATGGCCGCCGAGACATTGCGCGAAACCTCACCTGCCCGGCCCGAGGGCCACCCTCGCGGGCGGCGGCTTCGAAAGCGCGCCGATTACCTCCGGATCTACGAAGAAGGCCGTCGTCTGCACGGGCGCCTCCTCGTGATCTTCGTGTCGCCAGGCGTCGGGAGCAGCCCCAGGCTCGGGATCACGGTGACGCGGAAAGCGGGGGGCGCGGTCGTCCGGAACCGACTGCGCCGTCGTCTCCGGGAGGCGTTTCGCCGGGCGGGCGCGACCGGGGCGCCCGGAACCCTCGACGTCGTCGTGAACGTCTCTCCGCGCGCCGCCGAAGCGTCCTACGAGGAGCTGAAGAACGAGCTCGGTCGTCTTCTCGCCCGCGCGGCGGAAGCGGCGTCGTGAGCGCACCCGTGCTCTCCGCCGTACCCGGCAGGGGGAGCCGTGCCGCCGCCGCGATCCTTCTCGCCTACAAGAAGATCGTTTCGCCTCTCCTGCCACCGGCCTGCCGGTTCCACCCGACCTGCTCCGAGTACGCTCGAGAAGCCATCCTGCGCCACGGACTCCTCCGCGGGACGGGGCTCTCCCTTCGCCGGTTGGCGCGTTGTCACCCCTTCCATCCGGGGGGAATCGACCCGGTGCCTTAAGCTCCCACCCTTTCGAGGAGATCCCTTGGACACGAAACGCCTCGTCATCGCCCTGACGCTATCGGCCGCCGTCCTGATTCTCTGGACGTTGGTCTTCCCCCCGCCTCCCCCTCCGAAACCGGCGGCCCGTCCCGCGCCGACGGCGGCGGCAGAGGGCGTCGCGACGGCGACGCCGGCGCCCGCCGCGGCGAGCGTCCCGGCCCCCGCAGCGCCGGTCGCGCGGAACATCCCCCCGATCGAAGCGGCATCCGAGTCGCTGATCACGGTGGAGTCCGGTCTCTACCGGGCCACCCTCACGAATCGGGGCGGGGCGGTCCGGGCGTTTACGCTCAAGGCCTACAAGGATTCCACGGAGCACCCGCTCGACCTCGTCCGGGAGAGTCCGGGCTTCCCGGGCGTCACGCTCACGCTCGATCCCGCCGATCCGTTCCTTTCCCGTGCGGCGCGGGCCCTCTTCACCGTCGAAAAGGAGGAGAAGGACGCGACGGTGACGCTCCGCTTCCGGTACCGCGAAGCCGACGGAGCCGGCCTCGTCCGGACATACGTCTTCCGGAGCGGCTACGTCGCCTCGATGCGGGTGGAGCGGGAGGGCCCCGGAAGCCTCCCCGTGGGAGTCGTGGCCGGGCCCGGAATCGGGAATCCATCCGCCGACGAGATGAAGAGCCGCTACACGCGGCCCGGCTCCGCGGTCGCCCTCTTCGGGACGGGCTCCGTCACGCGGAAGGCAAGCGGCAGCCTGAAGGAGCCGGAGAGCGTCGGACCCGGCCTGACCGCCGTCGGCCTCGAAGACAACTATTTCCTCACGGCGTTTCTTCCCGATGCCCGGGCGACGGCCCTCCTCCGGCCGGAGGCCGTCGCGGCTCCACCGGGGCCAGACGGCAAGCCCGAGCCGCCGGAGATCGCCGTGGTTCTCGAGGGAGCGGGAGTCCTCGCGGCCGACCTCTATTTCGGTCCGAAGGAAATCTCCATCCTCGAGAAGGTCCGACCGGGGATGGAGAAGCTCATCGACTACGGCTGGTACGCGATCCTCGTGAAGCCTCTCCTCTGGACGCTGAAGGAGATCCAGAGCGTGGTGAAGAACTGGGGCGTCGCGATCCTCGTCATCACCTTCCTCATCAAGGTCCTCCTCTATCCGCTGACCCACAAGCAGCTCGTCTCGATGAAGAAGATGTCGGCGCTGCAGCCGAAGATGGAGGCGATCCGCGCGAAGTACGCGACGAAGGTCAAGAGTGACCCGACCGCGCGGATGAAGATGAACGAGGAGACGATGGCGCTCTACAAGCAGGAGGGGGTGAACCCCGCCGGCGGGTGCCTTCCGCTCCTTCTGCAGATGCCGATCCTGATCGCCTTCTACAACCTCCTCGCGCATTCGATCGAGCTGCGCCACGCTCCGTTCATGCTCTGGATCACCGACCTCTCGGCGAAGGATCCCTACTACGTCACGCCGATCCTGATGACGCTGACGATGTGGATCCAGCAGCAGATGACCCCCGCCACGGGCGAGCCGGCCATGCGGCGGATGATGAACATCATGCCGTTCGCGATGGGGTTCTTCTTCAAGGACATGCCCTCCGGCCTCGTCCTCTACTGGCTGATGCAGAACGTCCTGACGATCGTCCAGCAGCTTCTTCTCAACCGATACACGGATCTCGGCCCGACCTCGATGAAGAGGGCGTCGGCCCGGACGGGCTGACAAGGGCGTGGGCGCGCTCGTCGCCGATCCCGAAGGGACGGGCGACGTCATCGTCGCTCCCGCGACACCGCCGGGCGCGTCCGCCCTCGCGATCGTCCGGCTGAGCGGGCCGAAGGGCGCCGCGTTCGCCGTGGCCCGGCGGCTCGTTCCGTCGCTCCCGGAGCGCCCCGAGGAGCGCCGGGCGCTCGTTTCCCGGTTCGTCGACGGGGACGGGCGTCCCGTCGACGAGGGGGTCGTTCTGCCGTACGAGGCGCCCCGGTCAGCGACCGGCGACGAGGTCGTCGAGCTCTTCTGCCACGGATCGCCCGCGATCGTGGCGGCACTCCTTTCGGCGGCGTGCGTCGCCGGGGCCCGTCCCGCGCGGCCCGGCGAATTCACGCGACGCGCGCTCGCGAACGGAAAGCTCGACCTCGCCGAGGCCGAGGGGATCGCACGCCTCGCGGCGGCCGAGAGCCGCGGGGCGGCGCGGCGGGCGCTCGGGCTCGTGGAGGGGGAGCTTTCGCGCCGCGTCCGCGCCGTCCGGGAGGAGCTGCTCGACCTTCTCGCGGAGATCGAGGCCGGGCTCGATTTTCCCGAAGACGTCGGGCCGCTCTCGGCGGACGCGCGCCAAGAGGCGCTGGGCCGGACCCTCGCGTCCCTGGCCGCGCTTCTTTCAGCCGCCGAGGGGAGCGCGGCGAGGGAACGGATCCCGACCGTGGCGATCGCGGGGCGGCCGAACGCGGGGAAGTCGACGCTCTTCAACGCCCTCCTCGGAGCGGACCGGGCCATCGTCACGCCCCACCCCGGCACGACGCGCGACGCCGTCTCGGAGGCTGCAGACCTTCTCGGCTTCCGGATCCGCCTCGTCGACACGGCGGGGCTCCGGGAGGCCGAGAGCGAGGTGGAGAAGATCGGCGTCGACGTCGCCCGTCGGACGGCCGGCCTCGCGGACCTCGTGCTTCTCCTCGTCGACGGCTCTTCTCCTCCCTCGGCGGAGGATGAAGCCGTGGCCCGGGTGCTCGGAGAGCGGGCGCTCGTCGTCCGGACGAAGGCCGACCTGCCGGGCGTCATGCCGTGGAACCTCCCGGTGGACGCCGCGGTCTCCGCGCGATCCGGGGAGGGACTCGACGCGCTCCGGGCGCTCGTTCGTCACCGGCTCGGCGGCGCGGAGAGCGAGGGGGAAATCCTGGTCCTCGACCGCCACCGCGACGCCCTCCGCCGCGCCGCGGCCGCGACCGCCGCGGCCACGGAGGTGTCCGGGGACGAGATCGCCGCCTCGTCGCTCCGGGAAGCTCTCCACGCGCTGGGGGAGATCACGGGCGAGACGGCGAGCGAGGAGCTCCTCGACAGGATCTTCTCGACGTTCTGTATCGGAAAATGAGGAGCCGGCCCGCGAGGCCGGGAGGAGAGGGATGCGCGCGCGATACGAGGTCGTCGTCGTCGGGGGCGGGCACGCCGGCTGCGAGGCCGCGCTCGCCTCGGCGCGTCTCGGGCGCGATACGCTCCTTCTGACCCACGACCCGGCCCTGCTTTCGCGGATGAGCTGCAATCCGGCCGTCGGGGGGCTCGCGAAAGGGCAGGTCGTCCGCGAGATCGACGCGCTCGGGGGGGCGATGGGGCGCGTCGCGGACCGGACGGGGATCCAGTTCAAGGTCCTGAACGCCTCCCGCGGCCCCGCCGTCCGGGGCCCGAGGGTCCAGTCTGACAAAGTACTTTACAGCGAAGAGATGTCGCGAACGGTCCGGGCCACCCCGGGACTCACGCTCGCGGCGGGCGCGGTCGCCGCGCTCCGGTGCGAAGGCGGCCGCCTTTCGGGACTCGTCCTGGAAGACGGAAGCAGGATTTCCTGTGCGGCCGCCGTCGTGACGACCGGGACCTTTCTCCGGGGCCTCGTCCACGTCGGCGACGAACGGCGCGAGGAGGGGCGCTGGGGCGAGCCTCCGGCCCGCTCCCTCTCGGAGAACCTCCGCTCGTTCGGGCTTCGGCTCGGCCGGATGAAGACCGGGACCCCGCCACGAGTCCGCGCGGCGAGCCTCGACACGGCGAAGATGAGCGCCTCGCGCGGGGACGAGCGCCCGGTCCCGTTTGCCTTCGCCTCGCGGGGCGAGCCGTTCCCGCGGCTCCCGCAGGTCGACTGCTTCCTCACCCACACGACGGAGCGGGTCCACGACCTGATCCGGAAGAACCTCTCGCTCTCGCCGCTCTACTCCGGCCGGATCACGGGGCGCGGGCCCCGCTACTGCCCGTCGATCGAGGACAAGGTCGTCCGGTTCCCCGAGCGGCCGCGCCACCAGATCTTCGTGGAGCCGGAAGGGCTCGCGACCGACTGGACCTACCTGAACGGCCTTTCGATGTCGCTCCCGGCCGGAATCCAGGAAGAGATCGTCCGGGCGATTCCCGGGCTGGAGCGGGCGGAGATTCTCCGGCCGGCCTACGCGATCGAGTACGACGTCGTCTTCCCGGAGCAGCTGGGCGACACGCTCGAGCTCCGGGCGCTCCCGGGGCTCTTCCTCGCCGGCCAGATCAACGGGACCTCGGGGTACGAGGAGGCGGCCGGGCAGGGGATCGTGGCCGGGACGAATGCGGCTCTCGCGGCCCGGAGAGGAGAGCGCGCGCCCCTCGTCCTCGGCCGCCACGAGGCCTACATCGGCGTGATGATCGATGATCTCGTCACGCTCGGAACGGAGGAGCCGTACCGCCTCCTCACGTCGCGGGCCGAGTACCGGCTCCTCTTGGGCGCCGAGACCGCCTACGCCCGTCTTACCCCGAGGGCCGTCGAGATCGGCCTCGTCGACGAGAGGACGGCGGACGAGATCCTTGAGCGCGAAGCCCGCCTTCGAAGGGTCCGCGGCGCCCTCGAGGAGACGGTCGTGACGCCGGACCGGGAGACCGTGGCCCGGCTCGCCGCCCGGGGCGTGGCGCTTTCGGAAGAAGCGACCCTGGCCGGCCTTCTCCGCCGGCCGGAGATCTCGGCGGAGTCGTTCCGGGCCGTCGCGGAGGGGCGGATCGAGGATCCGCGCGTTGCGGCGGAGTTCGAGGCCATGGACGCAGGGGAGATCGATCGACTCGCCGCGGAGATCCGCTACGCCGGGTTCCTGACCCGGGAGGAAGAGACCGTCCGTCGCCTCTCCCGTTCCCTGGAGCTTCCGATCCCGCGCGACCTCGAGTTCCGGGGAATTCCGGGGCTCTCGGCTGAAGCGGCCGAGAAGCTGGATCGCCACCGCCCCCGGACGCTCGGACAGGCGGGAAGGATCCCGGGCGTCACGCCGGCCGCGGTCACCCTCCTCCTCGCCCGCCTGACGCTCCGGAAGAGGAGAGACGCCGCGTGACGACGGAGGAGATCGCCGAACGGATACGGGGAGCGCTCCCACGTCTTGCGGAGGGGGACCGCGCCGCGATCGAGAGCGAGATCCCGGCGCTCGCGCGGTACCTCGCGCTTCTCCTTTCCGCCAGCGCGCGGATGAATCTGGTCTCCGCGGCGGCCGCAAGCCCCGGGGAACTCGTCCAGCGACACCTCATCGACGCGCTCCTGGGACTCCCGCTTCTCCCTCCGGTCCGGAAAGGGGGAGGGGCGCTCCTCGACGTCGGCTCCGGGGGGGGCTTCCCGGCCCTTCCGCTCCTGATCGTCCGGCGGGACCTACGGGGGACGCTCGTCGAGTCGACCGGTAAGAAATCCCGCTTTCTCGCGGAGGCCTTCTCCGAGCTCGCGTTGACCGGAGACGTGGTGAACGCTAGATTCCCAATCTCCTTTCCGATGAAACGTCCCGACCGATTCGACGTCTTCACGAGCCGCGCCGTGGCGGGGGGGGGCCTCCTCGTCCGGGCGGCCCGCCCCCTCTTCGCAAAGGGAGCGAGAGCTCTTCTCTGGACGACCTCCGCGCTCTTTCCGGAAATCGTCCGGACGAGCCGGTGCGGGGAGAGCGCGTTCCACCCTTCTCCGGGTTCGGAGAGGCGGGGGATCGCCCTCCTCGGATGTTTCACGTGAAACATTCCTCTCCGGAGGGGTCCGTGGCGGGGGGAGCGATCGTCCTCGCCGTCGCGAACCAGAAGGGGGGAGTCGGGAAGACGACGACGGCCATCAGCCTCGGCGCCGCGCTCGCGGCGCTCGAGAAGCGCGTCCTCCTGATCGACTTCGACCCGCAGGGGAACACGACCGGCGGGCTCGGCGTAGACAAGAAGGCGCTCGGCGCCACGGCGTACGGCTGGCTTCTCGGGAGCTCGGGCTTCGGCGAGACGGTCCGGGCGACCGAGCTCCCGTTTCTCTCGCTCCTTCCGTCGAACCGGGACCTCGTCGGGGCCGAGGTGGAGCTCGTCGCCGCGGAGCGCCGCGAGCACCGCCTTCTGGAAAAGCTCCTGCCGCTTCGCGCCGGGTACGACTTCATCCTGATCGATTGCCCGCCGTCGCTCGGGCTTCTCACCGTCAACGCCCTCACGGCGGCGGACGGGGTCCTGGTACCGGTCCAGTGCGAATACCTCGCCCTGGAAGGGGTCAGCGAGCTCCTCTCGACGGTCGAGCGGGTTCGCGAGAGCCTCAACACCCAGCTCGAGGTGACGGGAATTCTCCCGACGATGTGGGACGACCGGACGAATCTCTCGAGGCAGGTTCTCGACGAGATCCGGCGCTACTTCGGCGAGAAGGTCTTCCGGACCCCCATTCCCAGAAACATCCGCCTGGCGGAAGCGCCCTCCCATGGAAAGCCGATCCTCCTCTACGACATCCGTTCGAAGGGCTCGGAGGCCTATCTGGCGGTCGCGCGGGAGCTGCTGGAGCGGACATGTAAAGCGGAACTCATTGAAAATGAATAAGATACAGCCATGACGAAGAAGCCGGCACTCGGCCGGGGCCTCTCGGCGCTGATCCCCGGAAAGCGGGACGGAGAGCCCGCGATGGGCCTTCTGACCGTCCCGCTCGACCGGCTCGACGCCAATCCGCGGCAGCCGCGACGCCGCTTCGACGAGGACGGGCTCGAGGAGCTGGCGAAGTCGATCCGGAAGGCCGGAATCCTCCAGCCGCTTCTCGTCACGCGCGTCGGCGAGAGGTACCGGATCCTCGCCGGCGAGCGCCGCGCCCGCGCGGCGCGGGCGGCCGGCCTCTCGGAGGTCCCCGTCGTCGTCCGCGAGGGGCTCCAGGACCGGGACCACCTTCTCCTGGCCCTCATCGAGAACCTCCAGCGCCGGGACCTCACCGCTCTCGAGGAGGCCGAGGCGTACCACCACCTTCGCGGCGAGTTCGGCCTGACGCAGGAGGAGATCGCCGAACGGGTCGGGAAGGACCGGGCCACGGTGGCAAACGCGCTCCGGCTTCTCAAGCTTCCCGCGGAGGTCCGTGTGGCGCTCGAGGCCGGAACACTCTCGGCCGGGCATGCGCGTGCTCTTCTCTCCCTCGGATCGGCGGCTGACCAGGAGAAGCTGGCGCGCGAGTTCGTCCGGCGCGGCCTTTCGGTTCGTGCGGCCGAGGCGCGCGTCGCGTCTCTCGTGAAGGGAGAGTCGACGCGCCGGCGGAGCGACCGGAGCGTGGACGCCGACACGCGGGACGCGGAGCTCCGCCTCTCCCGGGCCCTCGCGACGCGCGTGGAGATCCACCGGCGGCGTCGCGGCGGTGACGTCCGCGTCTTTTTCTACTCGGAGGAAGAGCTGATCGGCCTCTTCGACCGGCTCGTAAAGGGGGCGAAGTGACCCAGAGACCGAAGACCGGGGCGCTGAACGGATTTCTCGACAGCGGCGCCCGTTTCGAAGGGACACTGACGTTCGAGGACGTCTTCCGGATCGACGGGCACTTCCGGGGAGTCGTCATCTCGGAGAGCGAGCTCGTCGTCGGGGACCGTGCGGTGATCGAAGGGGAGATCCGCGTCGGAAAGCTCGCCGTCTCGGGGACGATCCGCGGCGTGATCCACGCCCGCGAGCGGGTGGAAATTCATGCCGGCGCCCGGATCTATGCCGAGATCCACACGCCGGCCCTCGTCGTCGAGGAAGGCGCCGTCCTGCAGGGACCCGTCGAAGCGGGGGCGAAGCCCGTTCCCGAGGAGCCGCCGCGCCAGGACGCCGTACCGGGGATACACGCATGAGAACCGAAACGATTGACCGGGCTCGATCCATGTGGCATAAACCGGCGGCTCGTCCGGGTCCCGAAGATTCTCTCTCTTCCGCTTGGCAAACGAGGCCCTTCTGAGTTCACCGGGCGCGCCGGGCTCCAGATGATTCAGCTGCCGGACCTTTCGCTCCTCGTCATCGCCGCTCTCTTCTGGGCGACCTACTGGGTACTCCGCCAGAAGGTCTTCAAGCCGCTCGGAGGGATCCTGGACGGGCGGGAGAGGGCCATCTCCAGCGCGTCCTCCGCGCTGACGAAGGCGCTGGAGAGCGAGAAAGAGACCCTCGCCGAGATCGACCGGCGGATGACGGAAGCCCGCCGCCAGGCGATGGCGGCGAAGGACGCGACGCGGCAGGCCGCCGCGCGCCGGCGGCAGGAGCTGCTCGACGCCGCGCGCGAGAAGGCGAGGGGGTGGATGACCGAGGCGCAGCGAGGCCTCGACACGGACATCGCCTCGGCCCGCGAGCAGCTTCGCCTCCAGGCGAGCGCGCTCGGCGCGGAGATCGCCTCCCGGGTGCTCGGGCGGAGAATCGCGTGAGCGCGCTCCTGCCTCCGGTCGCCTTCCTCCTCTTCGCGGAGGGAGGCCACGCGGAGACGTTTCTCGGCCTCCCCGTCGTCCTCTGGAAGACGGCGAACCTTCTCCTCTTCTTCGGTCTCATGTGGTGGCTCCTGAAAAAGCCGTTCACGAGCTTCTTCCGCGAGAGGCGCGGCGAGATCGAGAAGGCCCTCGCAAAGGCCGAAGAGGACCGGGCCCGCGCCGAGGCCCTGGCCGCGCAGCTCTCCTCCCGCCTCGCACAGATCGAGACGGAGCTCGAGAAGCTGAAAGAGGCGGCCCACAAGGACGCCGAGGCCGAGCATGCGGCCCTCCTCGCGGACGCGGAGGCCGAGGCCGGACGGATCGTCGCCCGGACGAAGGGGGAGATCGAGAGCCGGATGCGGCACGCGCGCATCGAGCTGACGGAGTACGCCGGGGACCTCGCCGTCGAGATGGCGCGGGAGATGCTCGCCCACAGCGTCACCGCGGAGGACCAGAAACGCCTCGTCTCCGCCGGCATTGCCGCCGTGGCGGAACGGAAAGGCTAGACGGGGAGGCGACGAATGGCTGCGGCCTTCACAAAGCCCTACATCGACGCGCTCCTCGCCGTGGCGGGCTCCGCGGAGGCGGCGGGCGCCCTCCTCGCGGACCTCGACGCCCTGGATCGGACGCTCGGCTCCTCGCCGGAGCTTCGGGAGCTCTTCCGGAATCCGGCGGTCGAGCGCTCCCGCAAAGCGGGTCTCCTCGGGGCGGTCACGGCGAAGCTCGGGACCGCGCCGCTGGCCGCGCGGCTCTGCTCGGTCCTCCTCGTGAACCGACGGCTGCCGCATCTCGGCGAGGTGATCGCGGCCCTCCGCGAGCGTCTCGACCGCGACCGGAACGTCGTCGAGGCGCACGTCCGGGCGGCCCGGCCGCTCGCGGACGCGGAGGCGGAGGAGATCCAGAAGTCGCTCGAGGGGCGGACCCGCCGGACCGTCCGGCTCCGGACGGAGACGGAGCCGGCGCTTCTCGGGGGATTCGTCATCCGGATCGGCAGCGAGGTCTACGATGCGTCGCTCGCCACGCGCCTTTCGCGCGTGCGTGCGTCGCTTCACGAGGAAACGGGTCACTGAAGGTGGCGCCGGGCTCCACCGGCGCACGTGAGAAACGGACTATGGCCGACATCACCGCCCACGAAATCACCGAGATCATCAAAGCCCAGCTCTCGGGCCTCACCGAGGGGCTCGAGATCGCCGAGGTCGGGACCGTCATCTCCGTCGGCGACGGGATCGCCCGCGTCTACGGCCTTGAGAAGGTCATGTCCGGCGAGCTGCTGGAGTTTCCGCACGGCGTCTACGGCCTCGCGCTGAACCTCGAGGAGGACGACGTCGGGTGCGTTCTGATGGGGGAGACGACCAAGGTCGCCGAAGGGGACACCGTCCGCCGGACGAAGAGGATCATCTCCGTCCCGGTCGGGGAGGCGCTCGTGGGCCGGGTCGTCAACCCGCTCGGCCAGCCGGTCGACGGCAAGGGGCCGATCGACACGAAGACTTTCTACCCGATGGAGCGGATCGCGCCGGGCGTCGTCGACCGCCGCCCCGTCAAGGAGCCGATGCAGACGGGGATCAAGTCGATCGACGCGATGATCCCGATCGGGCGCGGCCAGCGCGAGCTGATCATCGGGGACCGCCAGACCGGCAAGACCGCCATCGCCCTCGACGCCATCATCAACCAGAAGGGAAAGGGCGTCATCTGCGTCTACGTCGCGATCGGGCAGAAGAACTCGACGGTCGCGCAGGTCGTCCAGTCGCTCGAGCAGAACGGCGCGATGGAGCACACGATCGTCGTGGCCGCGTCGGCCTCGGACCCGGCGCCGCTCCAGTACATCGCCCCGTACGCGGGCTGCGCGATGGGCGAGTACTTCATGTACAACGGCGGCCACGCCCTCTGCATCTACGACGACCTCTCGAAGCAGGCGGCCGCCTACCGCGAGATCTCCCTCCTCCTGCGCCGGCCTCCCGGGCGCGAGGCGTACCCCGGCGACGTCTTCTACCTCCACAGCCGGCTTCTCGAGCGCGCGTCCAAGCTGAACGACGAGAAGGGGGGCGGGTCGCTCACGGCGCTCCCGATCATCGAGACGCAGGCGGGCGACGTCTCGGCCTACATTCCGACGAACGTCATCTCGATCACCGACGGGCAGATCTTCCTGGAGTCCGACCTCTTCTACTCGGGCGTCCGTCCCGCCATCAACGTCGGCATCTCGGTGTCGCGCGTCGGCGGCTCGGCGCAGATCCGCGTCATGCGCGCCATCGCGGGGACCCTCCGGCTCGACCTCGCGCAGTACCGCGAGCTGGCCGCCTTCTCCCAGTTCGGCTCCGATCTCGACAAGGCGACGCAGGCGCAGCTGGCCCGCGGCCAGCGGCTCGTCGAGATCCTCAAGCAGAGCCAGTACGTGCCGATGGACATCGCGCTCCAGATCGCCTCGGTCTTCGCGGGCGTCAAGGGCTTTCTCGACGACCTCCGGGTCGAGGCCGTGCTGCCGTTCGAGACGACGCTCCACAAGTACCTCTCGTCGCAGAAGGGGGCGCTCCTCGACGAGGTACGGAAGGCCGGAAAGATGACCGAAGAGATCGACAAGGCGCTCCGGGCCGCCGTCGGCGAGGCCAAGTCGCTCTTCCTCGCCGAGAAGCCCGAGGCGAAGCTCACGTAAGAGTGGCATGGCGAACCTGATCGACCTCCGCCGCCGGATCCGCAGCGTCAAGAGCACGCAGCAGATCACCCGGGCCATGAAGATGGTGGCGGCCTCGCGCCTGCGCCGCTCGCAGGAGCGCGTCCTCGCGGCCCGACCCTACGCGGCTGCCCTCGAGGCGACGCTCGCGTCGGTGGCCCTGCACGTCCCGCCGAAGGAGGACGGCTCGCCGCTCCACCCCCTCCTCGTGCAGCGCGAGGAAAAGCGGATCGTCCTCATCGTCGTCGCGGGCGACAAGGGGCTCTGCGGCGGCTTCAACGCGAACATCAACCGGGCCGTGGGCGCCTTCCTCCGGGATGCGAAGGAGCGGGGTGTCGAGGAGGTCCGGCTCGTCACCCTCGGACGGAAGGCCGTCGATTTCTGGAAGCGGCGGAGCCTCCCGATTCTCGACGCACGCCCCGGCCTCTTCGCGCGCTTCAGTTACGACACGGCCGTCGAGATCATCCGGAAGGTGGCCGACCTCTTCGTCGCGGGAGAGGTCGACGCCGTCCATGTCATCTACAACGAGTTCAAAAGCGTCATCTCGCAGGTGATCCGGACGAAGCGGCTCCTTCCGGTGGAGCTCCCCGCGGGCGCCTCCGCTCCGGAGATCGATTATCTCTACGAGCCGTCGGCGGAAATCATCCTCGGGCGGCTCGTCCCTCGGCACCTCGAGTTCCAGGCCTATCGGATCCTCCTCGAGTCGAACGCCGCGGAGAACGCCGCGCGGATGACGGCGATGGACGCCGCCGCGAAGAACGCCGGGGAGATCATCGATTCCCTCACGCTCACGTACAACCGCGCCCGGCAGGCGCGGATCACCAAGGAACTGATCGAAGTCGTCTCGGGCGCCGCGGCGGCGAAATAGGGGTACTCCATGGCAGTTGAAGGCAGGGTGGTCCAGGTCATCGGTCCCGTGGTGGACGTCGAGTTTCCCGCGGGGCACCTCCCGACGATCCTGAACGCGGTCCGGGTCGTCGACCCGGAGAAGCTCTCCACCGAGAAGATCGACATCATCACCGAGGTCGCGCAGCACCTCGGCGAGAACCGGGTCCGCTGCATCTCGATGAAGCCGGCCGACGGGCTCGTCCGCGGGATGAAGGCGATCGACCTCGGCGAGCCGATCTCCGTGCCGGTCGGCCCGGAGACTCTGGGCCGGATCCTGAACGTCATCGGCGACCCGGTGGACGGGCTCGGTCCCGTCGAGACGAAGGAGCGCTGGGCGATCCACCGCGAGGCGCCCCCATACGAGGACCAGTCGACGAGCGTCGAGATGTTCGAGACGGGGATCAAGGTCGTGGACCTCCTCGAGCCGTACACCCGCGGCGGGAAGACCGGCCTCTTCGGCGGGGCCGGGGTCGGCAAGACAGTCCTCATCATGGAGCTGATCAACAACGTCGCGAAGGCCGCCGGCGGCTACTCGGTCTTCGCGGGCGTGGGGGAGCGGACGCGCGAGGGGAACGACCTCTGGCTCGAGATGACCGAGTCGGGCGTCATCGACCCGAAGGACTGGAAGAAGTCGAAGTGCTCGCTGATCTACGGTCAGATGACGGAGCCGCCGGGGGCGCGCCTCCGCGTCGGCCTCTCCGGCCTGACCGTGGCCGAGTACTTCCGCGACGTGGAGGGGAAGGACGTCCTCCTCTTCATCGACAACATCTTCCGGTTCACGCAGGCGGGCTCCGAGGTCTCCGCTCTCCTCGGCCGGATGCCCTCCGCCGTCGGCTACCAGCCGAATCTCGCGACGGAGATGGGCGAACTCCAGGAGCGGATCACGTCGACGAGGAAGGGCTCCATCACCTCGGTGCAGGCGATCTACGTCCCCGCCGACGACCTGACGGACCCTGCCCCCGCCACCGCCTTCGCCCACCTCGACGCGACGTCAGTTCTCTCGCGGCAGATCGCCGAGCTCGGCATCTACCCGGCGGTCGATCCGCTCGCCTCCACGTCCAAGATCCTCTCGCCGATGATCGTCGGGCCCGAGCATTACAACGTGGCCCGCTCCGTCCAGCAGGTCCTCCAGAAGTACAAGGACCTCCAGGACATCATCGCGATCCTCGGCATCGACGAGCTCTCCGAGGACGACAAGCTGACCGTGGCCCGCGCCCGGAAGATCCAGCGCTTCCTCTCGCAGCCGTTCCACGTCGCCGAGCAGTTCACCGGCATTCCCGGGAAGTACGTCAAGATCGCCGATACGATCCGGTCGTTCAAGGAGATCGTCGCCGGGAAGTACGACGAGATCCCGGAACAGGCGTTCTATCTCGTCGGGACGATCGACGACGTCCTCGCGAAGTACGAGGCGATGAAGAAGGCGGGCGAGGTCTGACGTGGCGTCAGGCCGGCTCTCCCTGACGATCGTGACCCCGGAGCGCGCGCTCGTGAGCAAGATGACGTGCGACGAGGTCACCCTCCCCGGGGAGCGCGGCGAGCTCGGCATCCTCCCGTCACACACCCCTCTCATCACGCTTCTCGGTATCGGGATCGTCCGGTGGACCGGAGGGGAGAGTTCCGGCCCGATCGCCGTCCGGGGGGCTTCGCCGAAATCGCGGGCGACGTCGTCCGGATCCTGGCCGACGCGGCCGCGACGAAGGAAACGATCGACACCGCGGCGGCGGCGCGCGACAAGGAAGCCGCCGAAAAAGCGCGTGCCTCCGTGCAAGGCGAGGAGCAGCTCGACGCCGTCAACGCCGACGCGGCGTACGCCGAGGCCCGCCTCAGGATCGCTTCCCCCGGCTGAGGCGGCTTCTGGCACGACGATTGCGATACAGAGGCGGGTGGCGCCCCGGTGACGCCAGAACGAGACGACCCAGGAAGCCTCCTCTCCTCCTACCGGGAAAGGGCCTCGCATTCGCGGGGTCCTTTCCTTTTTCCCCCTATCATTCTCCGCGGTGACCGGTTTCGCTGACGCCCTTCTCCCCCTCGCGTCTGTTCCAGGCATCCCCGATCTGGCGCGCGAGTTCGCGGAGGGCTCTTCCCGGGTCGTGCGCTTTCTTCCGGACGCCGGGGACGCCGGCGCCGTGGCGGCCCGTGCCCGCGAGGTCCTCGGGCGCTTCCGGCCCCGGAGCCCGGGGCAGGCCGATCCGGCGCTCGTGGAGCTGACGTCGGGACGGGCGGCGGCGATCGTGGCCGGCCAGCAGGTGGGGTTGTTCGGGGGCCCTCTTCTGACACTGGTCAAGGCATTGGCTTCCATTCAGCTCTCCCGCGACGTCTCTGCCCGCGGCGTCCCGGCCGTCCCCCTCTTCTGGTGTGCGTCGGAGGACCACGACCTCGTCGAGGTGACGCGCTTCGCGATTCCCGCCGAAGGGGGCGCCGTCGAGATCGGTCCCGATCCCGCGTCGCTCCGCTCGAATCGCCGGCCCGTCGGGAATCTGCCGATCGCGGAGAACGCAGCCGCTCTTCTTTCACGAGCCGCCGAAGGCCTTTCCGAAGTCGGCGCCGGCGACCGGGAGGCTCTCCTCGCCTTCCACGAAGGGCGAACCTATCGCGAGGCTTTCGTCAGGACCCTGACATGGCTGGCGGACGAGCCTGCCCTCCTTTTCGCCGACGCGGCGCGCTCCGGCGACAAGCCCGACCTCGTCGCCCTCGCGGTGCGGCTCGTCCGGGAGCGCCGGGAGGTCCGAGGGATCCTCGGAACGCGCGGGGCCGATCTCGCCTCCTCGGGGTTCTCCCTGCAGGTGACGAACGAACCCGAGGTCCTCCCCCTCTTCGCCGTCGTCGCCGGGGAGCGGTTCGTCCTTCGCGAGGAGGGGTCCGGGAAGCTCCGCCTGAAGGGAGCCGCCGACGACCGGGCGTTCGATGCCGAAGAGGTCGTCGCGAATTTCGAGAGCGGGCGCTGGGCGCCGTCGTTCTCGGCCCTCTCGCGACCTCTCGCGACGTCGCGCCTCTATCCCGTCGCGGCCGTGGTCCTCGGGCCCGCCGAGATCGCCTACTGGGCGCAAAGCCATCCTCTCTTCGCGTGGGCGGAGCTCCTCCCGCCCGTTCTCGTTCCGCGCCCCATGGTCGCCCCGCTCTCCCCGGCGGCACGGCGGGCTCTCTCGAAACTCGGGCTCGGCCTTTCGGACGCGCTCGCGGGGGAGGAGGCCTTTCGCGCGCGCGCGGGCGCGATCCGTTCGGGCGCGGCGCTCGACCGGCTCCGGTCGGTCCGCGATCGGGCGCTCGGCGAGGTCGGCACGCTCGCCCCGGAGCTTCTCGCGATCGACCCCTCCCTCGCGCGGGCGCTCGAGGCGACGCGGCAGAACGTCGCCTTCGCCTTCACGAAGCTGGAGGAGAAGTCGGTGCAGGCGGCCGCGCGAGCCGATGCGACCCTCGACGCCTGGATTCGCCGGGTCGCCGGGGAGGTGGCGCCGGGTGGGACGCTCGCCGAGCGCGTTTACACGGCGGTGCCGTGGATTCTCCGCCACGGCCGGGAGGGTCTCGTCGGGCCGCTGAAACATCGTCTCCGCTGGGACGTACCCGGGCTTCAGGTGGTGGAGCTGTGATGGCCGTCCCGGTCGACGTTCTAGCGTTCGGCGCGCACCCGGACGACGTGGAGCTCGGCTGCGGCGGGACGCTCGCCGCGCTCGCGATACGGGGCTACCGAATCGGGATCTGCGATCTGACGCGCGGGGAGGCGGGAACGCGCGGAACGCCGGCGACCCGCGCCGCCGAGGCGAGGCTTGCCGCGGAGATTCTCGGTGCCGCCTTCCGGGCGACGCTCGATCTCGGCGACGGAAACCTCCGGACCGACCGTGCCGCGGAACTCGACGTGATCGCGGTCATCCGGGCTGCGCGCCCGCGAATCGTTTTGGCGCCCTGGGTGACGGCCCGGCACCCGGACCACGCCCGCGCCTCGAAGCTCGTTGCCGAGGCGGCGTGGTACTCGGGCCTCCGTAGCCTCGACACGGGCCTCGCCGCCTGGCGCCCCCAGCAGGTTCTCTACTACGCTTCCTCTCCGGTCGCCAATGTGTCGTTCCTCGTCGACGTGACGGCGGTCTTCGAGACGAAGCTCCGGGCGATCGGGGCCTTCCGGAGCCAGTTCCACGACCCGGGCTCCACCGAGCCGGAGACCTACATCTCGACGGCAGGATTCCGGGATGGGATCCGGGCCCGTGCGCAGGCGCTGGGACAGATGGCGAACGTCGCGTACGCCGAGGCGTTCCTCGCCCACGTCCCACCCCGGGTCGACGATCCCGTCTGCGGCGTTCGAAGGATACGAACCGGGATTTCCGAAATGAAGATCGGAATTGGCTCGCCGGGGGGCTTGCCTGCAACGACGGGGCCCCACCCCGTCGTTCCCCCGGACCCCCTAAAGGAGTAGCTGGTGAAGATAGGTATTGCCTGTTACCCAACTTTTGGGGGGTCGGGGGTCGTCGCGACGGAGCTGGGGCGCGAGCTGGCGCGGCGCGGGCACCATGTCCACTTCATCACGTACGCCCCTCCCTCGCGTCTGACGGCCTTCACCGACCGGATGAGCTACCACGAGGTGTCGGTCCCGTCGTATCCGCTCTTCCAGTACGCGCCGTACGACCTCGCTCTCGCGACGCGGATCGTCGACGTGGCGGAGCACGAGGGCCTCGACCTCCTGCACGCCCACTACGCTCTCCCGCACGCGATTTCGGCCCATCTCGCCCGCGAGATGCTGGCGCCGCGGCACCTCGGCGTCGTGACGACGCTCCACGGCACCGACATCACGATCGTGGGCCAGGACCGGTCGTACCTCCCGATCACCCGTTTCGGGATCGACCGCTCCGACGCCGTGACCGCCGTCTCGAAGTACTTGCGGAAGGTGACCGAGGACGTCTTCCGCCCCTCGCGCGCGATCGAAGTGATCCCGAACTTCATCGACCCCGAGCGATGGAAGCCCCACGCCGACGGCACGGTCTGCCGAGTGGCGCCGGCGGGACGGAAGGTCCTTCTCCACGTCTCGAACTTCCGACCGGTCAAGCGAGTCCTCGACGTCGTCGAAATCTTCGACCGGGTGAACCGGATCGTTCCGTCCTGGCTCGTGATGGTGGGCGACGGCCCGGATCGTCCGGCGGCGGAGGAACTCTGCCGCGCCCGCGGACTCGCCGGCTCGGCGACCTTCCTCGGGAACATGCCGTTCCTCGAGGCGATCGTCCCCGGCGCGGATCTCTACATTCTTCCGTCGAACTCGGAATCGTTCGGACTCTCGGCCCTCGAGGCACAGGCCAGCGGCGTCCCCGTCCTCGGCTACGACGTCGGAGGCCTCCCGGAGGTCGTCGAGAAAGGGCGGACCGGCTTCCTCCGGGCGGTGGGCGACCTCGACGGCCTCGCGGGTGACGCCATCGCGATCCTGTCTGATCCCGCGCGCTATGACGCCATGTCGAAAGCCTCGCGGGAGCGGGCCGTCGGCCTCTTCAACGCGGAGTCGATCGTCCCGTTCTACCTCGAGGTCTACGAGCGGGTCCTCGCGCGCTGAAGGGCGGCGCGGCGCGACGCGCGGGCGAGGGCCGCAAGCTCGGCTTCCGTCAGGCCCGCTGCCGCGAGCGCTCGATACTCGCCGAGAAGCGTCGTCCCGAAGAGGCCGGGGTCATCGGTGGAAATCGTCACGGCGACCCCGGCCGCGAGAAGAAGACGGACCCGGGAGGCGACGTCGCCGATCGAAGCGAGCGCGCCCGTCGCGATGTTGGACGTCGGAGAGACGTCGAGGACGACGCCGCGCGCCGCGAGCCGACGCATTAACGCGGGATCCTCGGCGGCGCGGATGCCGTGGGCGATCCGAACGGGTCCGAGCCAGCGGAGCGCGGACGCCACCGACTCGGGGCCGCTCCACTCCCCGGCGTGGACGAGCGGCGCGAGCCCGAGTTTCCGGACGCGGGCGTAAACCGTCGCGAAGTCGCGCGCCGGGAGAGCCGTTTCGTCGCCGCCGAGGCCGAAGCCGCAGGCGCGAGGCCACGGGCGCCGCTCGTGGTGGTCGAGGACGCGGTGCGCGGCTTCGGGTCCCCATTGCCGGACCGAGTCGTAGAGGACGACGATCCGGCCGCCGCCGCGGCGCTCGTGGGCCGAGAAGACGTCTTCGATCGCGTCCCGAACGGGATCCCACGGAAGGCCGATCCGCTCCACGACAGCGGGAGAGACGTAGAGTTCGGCGTGACGGATCCGCTCGCGGCGGAGGCGGCGGACGAGGTCGCGGGCGACCGCGGCGTAGTCGCCGGGGCCGGTGAGGCAGCGGCAGACGTCTCGGTAGAAGTCGAGGAATGCCCGGAAATCTCCCCGCAGGCGACGCCGTGCACGGACGGAGGAAAGGTCGGCGAAAATAGGACGAGGGGAGCGGCAGGAGAGCGCGACGAGCGTCGCGGGCGAGATGGATCCCTCGAGGTGCAGGTGGAGTTCGACCTTCGAAGAGGAACGGAAGCGACGGAGAAAGCGGGTGGACAAGGCGTTCCATCCTACGGCGTCCTCCCGCCGGGAATACCCCCTGTCGAGCGGGTCTGGCTCCGTGCCGCGGCGTACGGGGTCGATCTCCTGATCCTGGCCGGGGTCCCTCTCCTCGTCTCGACCGTTGCGATCGTCGCGGTTCTGCTCGTGGTCGACGACCCGCCGGCATCGCTTGGCGCCGCCTTCCTCGCGGCGCAGGCGCTCTTCGGAATGCTCTTCCTCCTTCGGGATGTCGGTGGCCAGAGTCCTGGCAAGCGCCTTTTCGGCCTTCGGCTCGTCCGGGAAGGGGGCCGGCCCGTGGGACTTTTCGCCTCCATCGCGCGAAACCTCCCGATGCTGATACCCGGCTGGAATCTCCTTGAGCTGCTTGCGGTTATACGGCGGGCGGACGGCCGCCGCGGCGGCGACCGCATGGCCGGGACGACCCTCGTCGAGTCCTAGAGTCCCGGGGCGGAAACTTTTTCATCGGAGTTTTCGTTCAGGATGAACGGGAGCCCGAAACCATGCGAGGAGAGTTCTTCTACCCCCGACGCCTCACGGCCATCGCCACGGCGGTCGCTGCGGTTCTCGTCTTTGCTGCCGGACCCGCCCGGGCAGCCGATGACCGGGAAGAGCGGATCGAGAAGACGCTCGATCTCGTCGGCATCCAGAAGGTCCGCGTCGAGAACGTCAACGGCTCCGTCCGGGTCGACTCGTGGGAAAACCCGACGTTGTCTCTGGTCGCGGTGAAGAAGGCAAAGGGCTCGAATGCGGCCGAGACGCTCGCGCAGACGGACGTGAAGATCCAGAAGACTGCGACGACGATCGAAATCGAGACCGTCCTTCCGAAGAATTCAGCCTGGAGCTTTTTCTCGTGGTGGGGCCGCGCGTCTGCCGAGGTGAGCTACGAGCTGAAGCTCCCGCCGTCGGTCGCGGTTCAGGTGGAGACCGTGAACGGCCGGATCGTGGCCGAGCGCCGCACCGGACCGCTCGTCCTCAACACGGTGAACGGTTCCATCCACGTCTCCGGTCACGAGGGGGAGGTCCGGGCGACGACGGTCAACGGATCGGTCGAGGTGACCTTTGCCGGGAACGCTCGAAAATCCAGCCTCGAGACTGTGAACGGCTCGGTCACGCTCACGGCCGCGCGGCAGTCGTCCATCCGGTACAGTCTGCAGACGGTCAACGGCCGGATCCGTTCGGAGTTCGCCGACCTGAAGGTCGAGGGGAAATGGGGCCCGAAAGAGGCGCGCGGCGAGCTGAACGGCGGGCGCGAGGCGGTCTCGGTCGAGACGGTGAACGGATCGGTACGCCTGCAGGTAGCCGAGGCCTCGCCGCCTCACTGAGCCCGAAGGGGGATTTGACCCGTCCGTCGTAGACTCACGGGACGAAAGGAGTCTGCGATGTCGAACGAAGGCGTTCCCCCGCCCCCGGCTCCGCCCGCTCCACCGCCCTCGGCTCCGTCGGGGCAGAGAAACACCGGGATGCTGGTGCTCTGCTACCTCGGTCTTCTCGCCCTGATCCCGCTCCTCGTGGAGAAGAACGACCGGGAGGTGCAGTGGCACGCCAAGCACGGACTCGTCATCACCGGTCTTTTCTTCGTCATCTGGTTTGCGATCGCGGCCCTCGGCTACATGATGCCGTTCTTCTTCCTGCTTCACCCGCTCTCGTGGCTCGCGTGGCTGGCGATCACGATCCTGTGCATCGTGAAGGCCGTGAACGGCCAGCGGTTCCTGATTCCGGGAATCTCGGAGTTCGCGGACAAGTTCTGAGAGGATCCCCCGCGGGGAAATCGAAAGGGGGGGGCGGCGCCCCCCCTTTTTTTCAGGATCTGTATGGTGCCCTGGGCCAGACTCGAACTGGCACGGATTGCTCCACACGCCCCTCAAACGTGCGCGTCTACCAATTCCGCCACCAGGGCACGAGCGCGAGGGACGGGGATGATAACTCTCCCCCGCCCGTAATCAAGAGCCCTACTTCGTCGCGGGAGCGGGAGCCGCGGGGACGGCCGGGGCCGCCTGCTGCAGCGGTGCCGGAGCGGCGGGAGAAGCGGGGGCCGGGGCTGCCGGGGCGGGGCGGGCGCCTTTCTGCGACTGGAGGACGGCCGACTTCGGCCTGGCCTGGAGAAGCGAGATCGCGACCGCGAGAACCGAGAAGGCGACGAACGACCAGGTCGTGATCTTCTCGAGAAGCGTCGTCGCCCCCCGGGCGCCGAACGTGGTCTGGGAGGAGGAGGCGCCGAAAGCGCTCGCTACGTCGGCTCCCTTCCCCTGCTGGAGAAGGACGACGAGGATCAGGAAGATGCAGACGAGAACGTAGATGGGAACGAGGACGTAGATCATCGGTTCGGGTCCTCCGGTCGGTCCCGCCTAAAGGAGCCGGACCGGCCCGGCGGGGCCGCAGAGAATAGACGAAAAGACGGGTCTTGGCGAGTTCCGGCCTCAACCGGCGGCCCGGACGATGGCGGCAAACCCTCCCGGATCGAGGGACGCGCCCCCCACGAGACCTCCGTCGATCTCCGCCTCCGCGAAGAGCAGCGGGGAGTTGGCCGCGGTGACCGACCCGCCGTAGAGGATCCGGAGCCCGTCCGCGGCGGCGCGCCCGAAGCGGGCGGCAAGGCCGGCGCGGAGGACGGCATGGGCTTCGGCAGCCATAGGCGGCGTCGCGGCGCGGCCGGTCCCGATTGCCCAGACGGGCTCGTAGGCGAGGACGAGACCGGGGTGCGGGGCCGACAGGCCGTCGAAGGCGGTCAGTTGCCGCGCGAGGATCCGCTCCGTTGCACCGGCCTCCCGCTCCTCCAGACTCTCGCCGACGCAGTAGACGGGCGAGATCCCCGCTTCCACGAGGCGCTCCATCTTCTTCGCGAGGTCGGGCTCCGTCTCCCGCCGGTACCGGCGCCGCTCGCTGTGCCCGACTAGACAGAAGACGACGCCGAGGTCCTTCAGCATCCCCGACGAGACCTCTCCCGTGTAGGCCCCCTCCTTTTCGCCGTAGACGTCCTGCGCCCCGAGAAGAACGGGAGTTTCGCGGAGGAGAGCCCGGCCGACGCGCTCGAGGGCTGGAAAGGCCGGCGCGAGGCCGATCCCGACGCGGTGCGGGAGGGAGCCGAGCTCGCCCCGGAAGGCCGTGACGAACCGCTCCGCCGCCGACGGCGCGAGATTCATCTTCCAGTTGCCGATGACGAGGCGGGCCCGGCTCACCGCAAGGCCTCGATTCCCGGGAGCTTCGCGCCGCTGACGAGGTCGAGCGAGGCGCCTCCGCCGGTCGAAACGTGCGAAATCTTCCCGGCGACACCCGCCGCGTGGACGGCCTCGACGCTCTCTCCGCCCCCGACGACCGTGAACGCCGTCGACGTGGCCAGCATCCGTGCCACCTCCATCGTCCCTTCGTCGAACGGCCGGGTCTCGAAGACGCCCATCGGCCCGTTCCAGAAGATCGTCCTCGCGTCCTTCGTCATCCGGCGGAACATCTCGAGCGTCCTCGGGCCGACGTCGAACGCCGAGGCGCCGGCCGGGATGGCGTTCATCGCGACGGCGCGCGCCTCGGCGGCCCTTTCTAGCGACGGGGCGACGATGAAGTCGGACGGCAGAACGAGCGAGACGCCGCGCTCGCGGCAGCGGTCCATCACCTTCCGGGCGATCGGGACGCCGTCCGGCTCGAGGAGCGAGGTTCCGATCTCGAGACCGAGCGCCTTGACGAAGTGATTCGCCATCCCGCCGCCGACCAGAACGGTGTCGGCCCTCTCGACGAGCGCCTCGAGCGCCGCGATCTTTCCGAGGATCTTGGCGCCACCGAGGATCGCGGCAAAGGGGCGGTCGATCGAGTCGACGACGCGCGAGAGGGCCTTCAACTCCTTCTCCATCAGGAGGCCGACGCCGCGGGCCTCCTTCGGGAAGAAAGCCGCCATGCCGGCCGTGGAGGCGTGGGCCCGATGCGCCGTGCCGAAGGCGTCGTTCACGTAGACGTTCGCGAGCGAGGCGAGCTGTTTCGCGAAGGCCGCGTCGTTCTTCTCCTCGCCGTCGTGGAAGCGGGTGTTCTCGAGGAGGAGGACGCCACCGGCCGGGAGCGCCTTCACGCCGGCTTCCGCCGCCGCTCCGACGCAGTCGGCGGCGAAGGCGACCGGCGAGCCGAGAAGCTTCTCGAGCGTCTTCGCGACGGGGGCGAGCGAGTACTTCGGGTCCGGGGCTCCCTTCGCCTTCCCGAGATGGGAGGCGAGGAGGACGCGGGCCCCCTTTTCCCGCGCGAGGCGGATCGTGGGAAGGGCCTCGGAGACGCGCGTGTCGTCCTTGACGACGCCGTCCTTGATCGGGACGTTGAAGTCGACGCGGAGAAAGAGCGTCTTTCCCGCGAGCGAAAGGTCGCGGATGGAGGTTGGAAGGGCGGACATGGTCGCTCCTTTTGAGGAGGAATGTCCCGCGAAGGCGGGTGGGGGCGGATCTCCCGGAAGGATTCTATAGTCGGCGCGTGACAGGAAGCCCGCTCGAAACCCGCGTCGTCCCCTGGTCGTACCGTGACGGGCGGCTTCTGCTTCTCGACCAGCGCCGGCTTCCGCACGAGGAGCGGCTTCTCGAGTGCGAGAGCGCCGCCGAAACGGCCGAGGCGATCCGCTCCCTCGCCGTCCGGGGCGCCCCGCTCATCGGCGTCGCGGCCGCGTTCGGGCTCGCCGCAGAAGCTCGCCGCGTGGCGGAGCGCGTTCCCGAGGACCTCGACGCGGCGATCGAGATCGCGGCACGGCGGCTCGCGGGCGCCCGTCCTACGGCCGTGAACCTCTCCGCCGCCGTGGCGCGGATGCTTCGCGCCGCGGCCGCGACGGCTGGCCGCCCGGCGGGAGAGCGGGTCGCGGCGCTGGAGCGGGAAGCGGCCGCGATCGCGGCGGAGGACCGCGAGGCATGCCTCCGGATCGGACGGCTCGGAGCCACCTGGATCCGGAGCCGGAGGAAGGACCGCCCGGCCGGAAAGTCCCTGACCCTCCTGACGCACTGCAACGCGGGGGCGCTCGCGACGGCAGGGATCGGAACGGCCCTCGGCATCGTCCGGGCGCTCGCGGCGGATGGGCCCGTCACCGTTTTCGCCGACGAGACGCGCCCCTTCCTTCAGGGGGCGCGGCTGACCGCGTGGGAGCTGATGCAGGACGGGATCCCCGTGACGCTCCTTCCCGATGTCGCGGCCGCCGCGACGATCGGCTCCGGGCGGGTCGACGCGGTCGTGGTCGGGGCGGACCGGATCGCGGCCAACGGGGACGTCGCGAACAAGGTCGGAACGTACGGCCTCGCCCTCGCCTGCCGCGCGCACGGAGTCCCCTTCGTCGTCGCGGCGCCGACGACGACGCTCGACCCGGACTGCCCCGACGGAGCGGCGATTCCGATCGAGATCCGCCGGTCGGAGGAGGTTCTCTCGATCCCGACCCCGGCCGGCAGGACGATCCGCCTCGCCCCCGAAGGAGTCGCCGCTCTCTATCCCGCCTTCGACGTCACCCCCGCGGCGCTCGTCGACGCGATCGTCACGGAGCGGGGCGTGAGCGAGCCGCCGCATGTCGAGGCGCTGAGAGCGCTCCTCTCGTGACCCTCGTCCTCGGGATCGAGACGTCGTGCGACGAGACGTCGATTGCCCTCCTCGACGGCGACGGGCGCGCGGTCTCTTCGGTCGTCGCCTCCCAGACCGTCGCTCACGCGCGGTTCGGCGGCGTCGTCCCGGAGATCGCGGCCCGCGCGCACCTGACGAATCTCCCCCCTCTTCTCGACCGGACGCTCGCCGGGGCGGGAGCCTCCCTCCACGACGTGACGCTCGTTGCGGCGACGGCCGGGCCCGGGCTCGTCGGCGCGCTTCTCGTCGGTCTCTCCGAGGCCAAGGGGATCGCCTTCGGCCTCGGCGTTCCGTTCGTCCCGGTCCACCACATCGAGGCGCACGCGCTTTCGCCGTTCCTCGGCCCGGATCGGGAGCCGGCGCGGCCGGTTCCCGAGGAGTTCTCCGCCCTCGTCGTCTCCGGCGGGCACACGCACCTCTACCGGTTCCACGGCCGGCGAGTCGCGCTTCTCGCCCGGACCCGTGACGACGCCGCCGGCGAGGCCTACGACAAGGTGGCGAAGATGGCCGGCCTCGGCTATCCGGGAGGGCCGGTCGTCGACCGCCTCGCCCGGAGCGGCCGGCCGTCTCGACCGTTCACAGTCCCGCGATTCTCCGACGGGTCGCTCGACTTCAGCTTCTCGGGGCTCAAGACGGCGGTCCGCGACCGTCTCGCGGCGCTCGGCCTCCGGCCCCAGACGGGGATTCCCGACGCCATCCGGACGGTCGAGGAAAACGAGGCCCCGGCGCCGCTTCGGGATCTCCTCGCGGAATTCCAGGAGGCCGTCGTGGCGCAACTGGAGGAGAGGCTCTCCCGCGTCCTCTGCGAGGAGCCATTCGTCACGCTGACCGTCTCGGGGGGCGTGGCGGCCAACTCGCTCCTCCGGGAGAGGCTGGTCGCGTGGGGGCGGAAGCGCGGCGTCGAGGTTCTCCTTCCGGACGATGCCTTGACGGGCGACAACGCAGTCATGGTCGCCTTCGCCGGCCTCCGCCGCCATCTCGCCGGGCAGAGCGGCGAGGGATTCGCCGCCGTCGCCCGGTCGCGCTGGCCGCTGGAATCGCAATCGGGCTCCTGAGAAGACCGGAGTGAACGGAGCGGCGAGCCTTTGGGACCGGCAGCCGGTGCTACCCTTCGCCGCCATGCGATCGGCGTACGAGGTCCGTTTCGTCGGCCCGCCGGGGTGGCGGCGCCTCCCTCCGGTGACGCGCGCGACGCTCGTCCTTGCGGCCGCCGGCTACCTCGCGTCGCTTCTCTTTCTGGAGAAGGCCCTGTGGCTCGCGGCCGTGCCCGAGCAGGTCTGGCCGGGCCTCGAGCTCTGGCGCCTCGTCACCTATCCGCTCGTGAACGTCGGGATCGTCTCGATCCTCTTCGCCCTCCTCCTCCTCTGGAGCTTCGGATCCGAGCTGGAGCCGGAGTGGGGCTCGCGTGGCTACGCCCTTTTTCTCTTCCTCGCCACGATCTCGGGCGGGGCGCTCGGCGTCGGAGCGGCGCTCCTCCTCGGCGGAGGCTTCGGGACGGGTTACGGCCTCGCCGGCCCCCTGACGGCCGTCATCGCGGCGTGGACGTTCGAGGGCCCGTCACGGCCGACGAATTTCTTCGGCGTTCTTCCGATGACGAGGCTCGTCTTTGGGGCGATTGCGGTCCTCGTCGTCGCATTCGGAGAGCTCGAGCAGACGCACTCGCTCGCGAGGCTCGTCTTCGTGCTCGGGGGATTACCCGTCGCCTGGGCTTTCGCGCGGCGACGGCCCGGAGGCGGTCGCCCGACACCGAGAATCCCGCGCTTTCTCCGCCGCCGGCGCTTCCGTGTCGTGGGGGGCGGCAACGGGCGCATCCACTGACCGCGTAGAATGGGCCGCATGAGGCCTACGATCAGCCCTCTCGAAGTCCGCAAGCGGAGCTTTTCCCGTGCCTTTCGCGGCTTCGACCGCCCGGAGGTCGAGCACTTTCTCGAGGCGCTCGCCGAGGACCTCGAGGAGCTGTTCCGCGCGCTCGACGAGCTGGAGCGCGAGAACGCGCGGCTCGGTGAGGAGGTCGCCCGGCACCGCGACACCGAGGCGACGCTGAAGGAGACTCTCGTCCTCGCCCAGCGGTCGGCTGAGAACCTCCGCGCCACCACCGAGCAGGACGCCGAGCGGATCCTCCGCGAAGCCGAAAACAAGGGAGATGCGATCCTCCGCCAGGCGATGGAGCGCGTTTCGGAGATGGAGCGCGCCATCCGCGAGCTTCGGGTCGAGCGGAAGAACTTCCACCTGAAGCTGCAGGGGATGATCGACATGTTCCAGCAGGTCCTCAACTTCGACAAGCAGGAGGACGAGCAGGACAAGTCCGTCTCGCTCTACCGGCCGAAGAAGCGCGAGGGGGATCCCGGCTGAAGACCTCGGTCCGGCATCTCTCCGAGCTCGCGACGCCCGAAGGGGGGGCCGCGCGGGCGGGGACGGTGCAGGGAGCCGTTCGGCGCGTCCGGGACGCGGCCCTCCGGATCGAGAACGGGACGATCGTCTTTTCGGGGACGGACGAGGAGTTCGTCCGGAACTTCGGGGAAGAGCCCGCGGCGGGCGAGACGGTCCTCGACGGGCGGGGGAAGACCGCCATCCCCGGCTTCGTCGACTCTCACACGCACCTTCCGTGGGCGGGCTTCCGCGAGGAGGAGTTCAACGAGCGGCTGAAGGGGCGGAGCTACGCGGAGATCGCTGCCTCCGGCGGGGGGATCGTCGCGACGGTCGCCGCCACGCGGCGCGCGACCGAGGAGGAGCTCGCGGCGAACGTCCGCGCCCGCCTCGACCGGATGCTTCTCCACGGCACGACGTTCTGCGAGGCGAAGACCGGCTACGGTCTCGAGCGGGGAGCCGAGGAGAAGCAGCTTCGCGCGATCTTCCGCGGAAGCGAGGGGCACCCGGTCGGCGTCGTCGCGACGGCTCTCCCCGGCCACGAGGTCCCGCCGGAGCGCCGTGGCAACGCGGCCCTGAAGCGCCGGTACGTCGACGAAGTCGTCCAGGAGATCCTCCCGGCTCTCGCCGCCGCGGGGGCCCGCTTCGTCGACGTCTTCTGCGAGACGGGGGTCTTCGACCTCGCCGAGTCGCGCGAGATGCTGCTGGCCGGGAAAGCGCACGGGCTCCGTCCGCGCCTCCACGCGGACGAGCTTTCGCCGCTCGGCGGGGCCGAGCTGGCCGCCGAGGTCGGCGCTCTCTCGGCCGATCACCTCCTCTTCGTGACCGGGCGCGGGATCGACGCGTTGGCGGGCGCGGGAGTCGTCGCCACGCTCCTTCCGGGGACGTCGGTCTTCCTCCGGATGAACCGGTTCGCGCCGGCGCGGGCCCTCGTCGCGGCCGGCGTCCCGGTCGCCCTCGCGACGGACTGCAACCCCGGGTCG
This sequence comes from uncultured Acidobacteriota bacterium, assembly GCA_963779415.1. Lineage (GTDB taxonomy): Bacteria > Acidobacteriota > Thermoanaerobaculia > UBA5066 > UBA5066 > DAOMFB01. Next base: position 447,801 of record CAVZYA010000002.1, read on the forward strand.
TCGTACACGGAGTCGCTCCCGGCCGTCGCGTTTTTCGCGGCCCTCGGGATGGGCCTCACCGTCGAGGAGACGCTCACGGCGATGACCTTGAACGGGGCGGCCTCGGTCGGCGAGGCGGCCGTCCGCGGCTCCCTCGAGAGCGGAAAACGGGGCGACGTCGTCCTCCTCGACGCCCCGACGGTCGCTCACCTCGTCTACCACTACGGCGTCAATCCCGTCTCCGAAGTCCTCGCGGCGGGACAGCCGGTCGTCGTGGGCGGCCGGCGCGTCTAACCCGCTCCTGCTAGTCTCGACGGCGTGAGCACGCTCGCCTCTCTTCCCGTCGCCGGATTCGCCGCCGCCCTCGCCTCCGATGCCCCCGCCCCGGGGGGCGGCTCCGCGTCCGCCGCCGCCGGCGCCTTCGGGGCAGGTCTCCTCGCCATGGTCGTCCGACTGACGCTCGGAAAAGAGAAGTACCGGGAGTCGTGGGAGACGCTGGAGGCCCTCCTTCCGAAGCTCGACGAGTCCCGGACACGGCTCCTCGAGCTGGTCGACGAGGACACGAAGGCGTACGACGCGATCGTCGCGGCCCGGAAGCTCCCGAAGGAAAGCGACGCGGAGAAGGTGGCCCGGAAGAAGGCGATCGACGAGGCGACGATCGCCGCCACGACCGTGCCGATGCAGACGGCCTTCTTCGCGGAGCAGGCGCTCCGGGCCGGCCGGACCGTGGGCGAAAAGGGAAACCCGAACGCGGCTTCCGACGCGTGGGTCGCCGCTCTCCTCCTTTCGGCCGCCGTCGACGGGGCCCTCGCGAACGTCCGGATCAACCTCGGCGGGGTCGTCGACCCCGATCTGAAGCGGGGCTTTTCCGAAGACGCGGACGATCTCGCCAGAAAGAGCGCTCTCTCGCTGGAGGCGTGCCGGGCGCTCGCCCGGTCCCGCGGCCTCGCCGCGTGAAGCGGCGCGTCCCCCTCGCGGCGGCCGTCATGGTCGTCGTCGCCGCGGCGCTTCTCCCGCATCTCGTCCTCGCGGCGCCCTTTCATCTCGGCCCGGCCCGCGAGCTCTTCGAGGCGCCGACGGGCTTCCACCTTGACACCGGCATCGAGAGCGACGAGCCGCCGACTCCGGCTCCCGTCCGGGCCGAGGCGACGCTTCCGGCCCCGAAGAAGCTCTTCGACGGGAAGACGACGCTCTTTACCGCCGGGGTTCTCGTCGCGACGCCGATTCTCGGCTACTTCACCTGGTGGAGCTCCGACTGGACCGGCCACTTCAAGACCGTTGACGAAGGGTGGTTCGGCGAGGAGACCTACGCCGGCGGTGCCGACAAGGCCTCGCACATCACCTTCGGCTACATGTTCACACTCGCGTTCCAGTCCGCCTACCGGAGTCTCGGGAAGACACCGACCGAGGCGCGGGGCCTCGCCTTCGGCCTGACGGTCCTCTCCGGGTTTCTCATCGAGATCGGGGACGGGTTCTCGCGGTACGGCTTCTCGTGGCAGGACGCCACGACCAACACGATCGGGGCCGGAATCGCGACGCTCGTCGATGCGTACGGCCTGAAGGAGACCTTCGGGCTCCGCTTCGGCTGGGTCCCGAACTCGATTCCGCCCCCCTGCTGCCGCTACGCCGGCTACGGGAGCGACTATTCGGGGGAGATCTACACGGCGGACCTGAAGCTTGCGGGACTGCTTCCCCGGATGGGCGTCTCGCCGGGACTCTTTCGTTTTCTTCTGGTCGGGATGACGTACAGCAGCAAGGGCTACCGCCACTCCCCTCCCGACTACCGGCAGCGGCAGCTCGGCGTCGAGGTCGGCCTCGCCCTGTCACCGATCCTTCGCGCCGTCGGCGTCCGCGACACCACCTGGTGGGGGAAGTCCCTTCTCGTCTTCTTCGAGTACTTCCGCGTCCCCTACACCTCGTTCGGCTGGCAGTACGACCTGAACCACGGAAAGTGGTACGGGCCGAACACCGGCGGGACGTACGACCCCGGCTACATCATCTACGACTGAGCCGACCCGCGCGCCGAAAGCCACGCGCCGAACCGCTCGGCGGGCCAGGCGTTGACCACCCGGTCGGGCGGGATCCCGACGAGGCGCGCGACGGCGAGGCCCCACGTGACGTGCGTCAGGTGGCGCGCGGCGTGGGCGTCGCTGGCGATCGTGAAGAGGCACCCCGCATCCGCCGCGAGACGCGCGAGCGAAGGGGAGAGGTCGAGCCGCTCCGGGCAGCCGTTCAGCTCGATGGCGACGCCGCGCTCGGCGGCGCGCGAGAAGACGCGCGGCCAGTCGGCACGGACGCCCGGGCGGATGTTGTAGAGACGTCCCCGCGGATGGCCGAGGACGGCGACGCCCGGCGTCTCCACCGCGCGAACGAGCCGGGACGTCTGGTCGCGCGGGTCGCGAAGCTCCGTGTGGACCGAGGCGACGACGGCCGCGATCTCGGGGACCCGCGACGGGAGGATGTCGATCGTCCCGTCCTCCGCGATGTTCGCTTCGGCCCCGAGGAACATGACGAGGCCACGGTCGGCCCGTTCGTTCGCCCGGTCCACCTCCCGCCGCTCGGCGCGGAAGTCGCCCGGAAAGAGCCCTCCCGCCACGGCACAGTCCCGGGCGTGATCCGTCAGGAGGGCATAGCCGTCGCCGCGCGCGTCGAGGGCGCGGTGAAGCGCGGCGAGCGGCATCCGCCCGTCCGACCGGTCCGAGTGGAGATGGACGTCTCCCCGGAGGTCGGCCATCGAGATCCCCTCCGGGGCGGCGAGGATCCGGTCGACGTCGGCCTGCGAGAGGAAGTCCGCCTTGACGTTTTCGCGCGGGTCTTCGCGGTCGAGGATCGCCGCGAGCTGTTCGGAGATGATCTCGTCCGAGCCGCAGGAGAGAAAGCCTCCGATGGCGTCCGCGGCGCGCGTCGAGACGCCGGGGAGGGCGACGATCGCGAGGCGCCGCCCCCAGAGATCGACGTCGAGCTGCCGGAGGGTCCGGGCGGCGTCCCGGTACTCGGCCGCCGGGCGCGCCCCCGGCTCCTCCGCGTCCGCAAGGGCGAGAAGAGCAGATGCGATCCGTGTGTTCGTGACCGGCGGCGCCGGCCTCGGCTGCGGATTCGACGACATCGCGAGGCCCCGCCCGATTGTAAGGGGCGCTCCGGCCGTAGACTTCTCGGAATGCCCCCGACGCTCGCCCTCGTCGACGCCTCGAACTACCTCTACCGCGCCTTCTACGCGATCCGCGGCCTGACCGGCCCGGGAGGAAGGCCGACGAACGCCGTCTTCGGCTTCGCGACGATGCTCCGGAAGCTCCTCGCGGCGCGGAAGCCCGACGCCGTAGCCATCGCCTTCGACCGCGCCGAGAAGACCTTCCGGCACGCGCTCGACGAGACGTACAAGGCGCAGCGTGCGGCGATGCCGGACGACCTCGTGCCGCAGGTCGAGGACGCCAAGCGCCTCTGCCGGGCGATGGGGCTGGCCGTCGTCGAGGAGCCGGGATACGAGGCGGACGACCTGATCGCGACCCTCGCCGAGCGGGCGAAGAAGGAGGGGCTCCGGGTCGAGATCGCCTCGGCCGACAAGGACCTCTTCCAGCTCGTGGACGAGGGCCATGTTTTCGTCTGGCATCCCACGAAGGAGGAGTTGCTCGACGCGAAGGGAGTCGAAGCCTTCTTCGGCGTCCCGCCGGAGAAGGTCGTCGACGTCCTCGCCCTGATGGGAGACGCCTCGGACAACATCCCGGGCGTCGCCGGGATCGGCGAGAAGGGGGCGCGCGAACTGATCGCGGCGTTCGGCTCGCTCGACGGCGTCTACGCCCGCCTCGGCGAGGTGACCGGGAAGAAGCGCGAGGCGCTGGAGAAAGGGAAGGAAGACGCCCTCCGGTCCCGCGTCCTTGCGACCGTGGCGCGCGACGCGCCCGTTCCGGAGGGAGAGGTCCTCTCGCTCTTCCGGATCCCGCCCCCGACGCCTTCGCGGACACGGGAGCTCGCGGCCTTCTACGAGGAGCTCGGCTTTTCGAAGCTCAAGAAGGAGCTGCTCGACAGCGCCGGGAGACGCGGAGGAGTCGCCGCCTCCCGTGTCGGCGTCATCCGGGACGGGGGCGCTCCGATGGGTGACGGAAGCGGCCGCACTTGCGGCCTTCATGGCCGCGGCCCGAAGGGAGGGACGTGTGGGGATCCACGTGGAGTGCGCGCCGCCGCACCCGTTCCCCGCTGAGCCGCTCGTCGCCGCTGCGTCGCTTCCGTCGGGTGACGGCATCGCCTTTCCGCTCACCTCCTCCGAAGGGATTGAGACCCTCGCCTCGCTCTTCCGGGAGGTGCCGGTCGTCGCTCACGACGCCAAGCGGCTTTTCCTCGCCGCGGCGGCTCTCGGAATCGCCCCGCCTTCGCGCGTCGTCGACGTCATGCTCGAAAGCTACGTCGTGTCGCCCGGGATCCACGCCCACGACCTCTCTGGCGATGCGCGTGGCGTCCTCGACCTCCCCCCGGAATCGATACCGTCGCTCAAGGAGCTGGCCGGGAAGGAGGGGCTCTCGTCGGCCGAGCCTCTCGCGTCGGAAGCGGGGCTTGCCTACCTCGCGCCCCGGGCGCGCCTTCCGCTCGCTCTCGAGACGGCGCTCGGCGGGAAGCTCGCAGCGGCGCCCGCTCTTCGGACGATCCTCGCGGAGATCGAGCAGCCGCTCATTCCCGTTCTCGCGCGGATGGAGATCGCCGGGATCGCCGTCGACCGGGGGACGCTCGCGATCCTCTCGAAGGAGTTCGGCGAGCGGCTCGCGGCCCTGGAAGCGAATATCCACGAGGCGGCCGGCGAGGCTTTCAACATCGGATCGCCGCAGCAGCTCGGACGGATCCTCTTCGAGAAGCTCGCGTATCCGTCGCTCAGGAAGACGGCCAAGACGAAAGCCTACGCGACGGGATCGGACGTCCTCGAGGAGCTGGCCTCCCTCGAGACGGGGCCGGTGCCGGGCCTCGTCCTCGAATGGCGCGAGCTTTCGAAGCTGAAGGGGACGTATCTCGACGCGCTCCCGGAGTTCCTCGCGAAGGACGGCCGGATCCACACCCGTTACGACCAGGCCGTCGCGGCGACAGGTCGGCTCTCGTCGAACGACCCGAACCTGCAGAACATCCCCGTGAGAACGGAAGCGGGGCGGCAGATCCGCCGCGCCTTCGTCGCGCCGAAGGGGCGGCTTCTCGTGACGGCCGACTACTCCCAGGTCGAGCTTCGGATCCTCGCCCACCTCTCGGGGGACGAAGCGCTGATCGACGTCTTCCGGCGCGGAGAGGACATCCACCGCGCGACCGCCGCGAAGATGTTCGGAATCCCGCTCGAGAAGGTGACGGCCGATCAGCGGCGGAGCGCCAAGACGATCAACTTCGGAATCCTCTACGGCATGGGGGCCTTCGCCCTCGCGGGGCAGCTCGGCGTCCCGCGCGCCGAGGCGAAGGAGTTCATCACGGCCTACTTCGACCGCTTCCCGAAGGTGCGCGCCTGCCTCGACGGCGTCCTCGAAAAGGCACGCGAAACGGGAAGGACCGAGACGATCTTCGGCCGCGTCCGCCCGATCCCGGGACTTTCCGACCGGAACCACGCCGTCCGGGCGAACGCCGAGCGGATGGCGATGAACGCGCCGTTCCAGGGCTCGGCAGCCGACCTGATCAAGCGCGCCATGATCACGCTCGACGCCGCGCTCTCCCGCGAGATTCCATCGGTGCGGCCTCCTCCTTCAGGTGCACGACGAGCTGGTCCTCGAGTGCGACGCGAAGGACGCCGACGAGGCCGCGGCCCTCGTGCGTCGGACGATGGAAGGCGCCGCGTCGCTCGCCGTCCCTCTCACGGTCGACGTCGGGCGCGGCGCGAACTGGGCCGAGGCGAAGTGACGCGCGCGGGGCGTCCCGCCCGTAGAATGGCCCTCGTGCTCCCGAATGGCTCCCGGCTCCTCGCCGCCCTCGCCGCGGCCGGAGCCTCCGGCCTCCTTTCGGCTCAGATGCCGCCGCCCACCCCCATCCCGGTGGCCCCCGGAACGGTCGTCCTCCGGCCGATCGAGGCGATACCGGAGAGCTGGCGGCCGCCCCCCCAGGAGCTTCCTTACGCCCACCCTCTCTACCGCCCCCTCGACGCGCCGCCGAAACTCCCCGAGAGGCCGCCGCTCGAGGATTTCGAGGCCCGGACCTGGCTCTGGACCTGTGTGAAGGTGGGGGAGAACGGGCGGGTGACCGAAGGAGCTGCCGTCGAGCCGCCACTCAAGGGACTGACGGCTCCGCTCGCGGCGCTCTTTCCGCGGTGGCGTTTCGCGCCGCCGCGAAAAGAGGGGAAACCAGTCACGACGTGGGCCACCCTCGGCCTCAATCTCGCCGTCTCCCTGGAGAAGGGGCTCTTCAGCTCCTTCGACCTGAAGCCCCTCGCGAAGGAGGACCCGATCCCGTCCGTCGTCCGCGAGATCCCCCCCGAAGATTTTCTGAAAGGCTTCCCGAACGAGATCGCGCCGCCCGAACCGGGCGTTCTTTCGGTGGAAGAGTGCGACGCGTTCCCGGCGCCCGACTCGATCAAGTGGAGCTTCGACGCCGCGAGGAGCCGCTCCCGGATCACGGCGCTCGTTCTCGTCTCCGAAGAAGGAAAAGTGGCGCGGATCCTTCCGACGGGGGAGACGAACGAGCCGCTCGTCCTCGACTGGCTCCGGAAGAACGCATCGACCTGGAAGCTGACGCCGGGGATGGCAGCCGGAAAGCCCGTCGCTTCGTGGATGTCGCTCGACGCTGCCCTCGACTACACGATCGACTCCGCGAAGAAGAAGGCCGAGCGCGCCGTCCGGAAGAACCTCCGCGGCACCCGGACGGACTCTCCCTAGTCGACTTTCCGGAGGTCCCCCACCCGCCGGGTCCGTCTCTTTCCATCGAGATACTCGAGGAGGGGGATGAGGGTCTTCCGCGTGAGGCCCCAGAGATCGCGGAAGGCGGCGACGGGGACGGTCTGCCCCTTCAGGGCGTCGAGCTTCTTCTCGGCCGCCGCGAGAACGTCGCGGTGGACGACGAGATCGGGGGCGATCCGGACGAGAACGCCCCCTTTGATCAGGTGTCCGACGAGCCCGTCGATCACCTGCGGCTTGGCCCCGATCTTCGGGGCGAGATCGGCGCTCTTCGGCGGCTCCCAGAGGGCGGCGCGGTACCCTTCGGCGACACGCGCCGAGAGCCCCTCGGCTTCCGGTGAGAGGCCGGATGCCGCGGCCCCGGGCGGAGCGACGCGGTCTCCCGAGATCGAGAGCTTCCGTCCCTTTTCGAGAAGGGCGAGCCATCCGTCCGCCGTTTCGCGCGGGAGCCCTCGTCCGAGCTTCTCGAGGAACTCGCCCCGCGCGACGGAGAGCGAGGCCGCACCGCTCGCTTTCTGATCCGAGAAGAGCGCCGTGGCCCGTCGGGACATCTCGTCGACCGTTCGCGAGTGGACGTACGTCCCGGCGGGGAGCTTCAGCGCGGATCCGGCCGAAGCCAGCGCCTCGAGCCGCTCGCGCGCGATGCTCTCCGGGACGCCGAGCCTCTGGCCGAGGCCGGAGGAGGTGAGGCCGGCGGCCCCCGCTTCGCGCAGGAGGAGATCGGCGATCCGTGCTTCGTCGCGGGCGGCGAGAAGAGCGAGCGCCTCGGGCAGCTCCTTCGTCCCGAACGACTTCTTCCGGATCCGCGGCCGCCCGGTGTCGAGAACCCTCCCGCCCCCGAGAGTCTCGACGGGAGAGGGGCGACGGAGGATGAAGCGGTCGCCGGGGCGCGCCGGAAGGGACGATTCGAGGACGAGCTGGGCGAAGCGAGTCGGAACCGGGGGTCAGTTCTTTCGCCTCGGACCGGCCGGCGCCGGGGATGAGATGGATCTTTCCGGCGACGTCGGCCGTGCCGTGATGGACGCGGACGCGGGCGCCGTCGGGGAGCGGCGAGGCGACCTCGGGAAGGAGGGCCGCCTCGACCGTGAGGAGAGACGCGGGGCGAAGAGCGTCCTTCGGCACGAGCGCCTGCCCGCGCCGGAGCTCGGCCCGCTCGATCCCCGCGAGGTTCAGGCTCGTCCGCTCTCCGGCGAAGGCCTCGCGGCGCTCCTCGCCATGGACCTCGACGCGCCGGACGCGCACCTCGCTCCCGTCCGGAAGAAGCGTCAGCCGGTCGTCGACCGCGATCCGCCCGCCGTCGAGCGTCCCGGTCACGACGGGGCCGAAGCCCTTCATCGTGAAGGCGCGGTCGAGGAAGAGGCGCGTGGGGCGGCGGTCCCGGGCCGACCGGTCGAGGCGCCCCGCCGCCTGGGTGAGCGCGCTCTTCAGTTCCGGAATCCCCGCTCCCGTCACGGCCGAGACGGGGAGGACGGGAGCCTTTTCGAGGAACGTCCCCTTCACGAGGTCCGCGGATCTCCTCCTCGACGACGGCGCCGGTCTCGGCGTCGACGAGGTCGCTCTTCGTCCGCGCGATCACCCCGCTCCTCACGTCGAGCAAGGAGAGAATCGCGAGATGCTCGCGCGTCTGGGGCATGACCGAGTCGTCCGAGGCGACGACGAAGAGGACGACGTCGACCCCCTGCGCCCCGGCCACCATCGTCCGGACGAACTTCTCGTGGCCGGGGACGTCGACGAAGGAGAAGACGATCCCGTCCCACGCCGCGTGGGCGAAGCCGAGGTCGATCGTGATGCCGCGCTCCTTCTCCTCCGGGAGCCGGTCGGGATCGGTTCCGGTCAGCGCCTTCACGAGCGCGCTCTTGCCGTGGTCGATGTGTCCGGCGGTGCCGACGAGGATCCTTCGATCGGCCATCGTCAGTACTCCGGCGCCGAGACCGGCGCGGGGCTCTCGGGGATGGGGGTCTCGCCGGCGAGGCGCGCGCGGACGGCGCGGGCGACGCGAAGGCCGTCGAGGGCGGCCGAGACGATCCCTCCCGCGAAGCCGGCCCCCTCGCCCGCGGGGAAGAGCCCGGGGAGAGACGGACTCGCACGAAGTCGTCGCGCTCGATCCGGACGGGCGAGGAGGTTCGCGATTCGGGGGCGATCAGGACCGCCTCGTCGGAGACGAACCCCTTCATCGTCCGGTCGAACGCGAGGATCCCCTCGGCGAGCGCGTCGAGATAGGGGGGCGGATAGAGCGAGTCGAGGCGGCCGCGGGACGGCGGCAGGGCCGTACGTCGTCGTCGGGAGGTCGCGCGGCTGGGCCGGCGCGTCCGGCTGTCAGGAAGTCCGTCACCCGGATCGCCGGCGCGGCGTACGTCCCGCCGGCGAGGTCGAAGGCCGCGCGCTCCACCCGCCGCTGGAAGGCCTGGCCGCGGAGGACGTCGGGGCCCGGCTCTCCCGTCGAAGTCGCTCGCCCGCGTCTGGACGACGAGGCCGGAGTTCGCGAAGCCCGACTCGCGCTTGTACCGGGACATCCCGTTCGTCACGACGCCCCCCGCTTCCGACGAGCAGGCGATCACCTCGCCGCCGGGGCACATGCAGAAGGTGTAGACGCCGCGCCCGTTCGAGGCTGGGTGCGTCTTCTTGTAGTCGGCCGGCACGACGCCGCAGGACGCGGAGAGCCGCCCGTACTGGATCCGGTCGATCGCGTCCTGCGGGTGCTCGATCCGCACCCCCATCGCGAACGCCTTCGGCCGACATCGCGACGCCGCGGCGGTGAAGCGTCTCGACCGTGTCGCGCGCCGAGTGGCCGAGGGCGAAGATCGCGAGCGTCGCACGGGATCTCCTCGCCGCTCGAGAGGACGAGAGCGCGCGAAGCCGGCCCGGCCTCGCCCTCCGCGGAGGACGTCGACGACCTTCGCCCGGTAGCGGAGCTCGGCCCCGCGATCGAGGAGGTGCCGCCGGATGTTCCGGAGGACGACGACGAGCCGGTCGGTCCCGATGTGGGGCCTGGCGTCGAAGAGGACCGTGTCGGGGGCGCCGAAGCGGTGGAGCGTCTCGAGGACGACGGCGATCTTGTCGTGGCGCTTGCCGCAGGTCAGCTTGCCGTCGCTGAAGGTCCCCGCGCCCCCCTCGCCGAACTGGACGTTCGACTCGGGGTCGAACGCGCCCCCCTTCCAGAAACGCATCACCTTCCGGTAGCGCTCCTCCGCCGGGTCGCCCCGCTCGAGGACGAGCGAGCGAGAGCGCCGGCGTCGGCGAGGGCGAGGGCGGCGAAGAGGCCGGCGGGGCCGGTCCCGACGACGGCGACGCGCGCCTCGCGGTCGGGGACGGCGGGAGGAGGAGCTCCGGAGCCCGTGGCGGCGGGGCCGCTCCAGCGCAGCGGCGCGGCTGCAGCGGCGGCGCCGTGGCAGCGGTCGCCGAGCATCGAACTCGACGGCGCATCTCGTAGAAGAGGTCGGGCTTCTGCCGCGCGTCGAGGGACCGGCGGACGAGGGCGAAGCGCGAGATCGTCCGCGGCGCGACGCCGAGGAGCCGCGCGACGAGCGCGCGCGTCGGGAAGCTCCGGCGCGCGGGTCCGGACGCCCGAGAGGCGGTAGCTTGGCACGGCGGCTATTCTAGGGACGCGATGGGGGACGGCGGTCCGCGCGAGATCGAGGCGAAGTTCCGGCTCGTCGACCGCGCGCGCCTTCGAGGCGCGCGCTCGCGCGCTCGGCGCCGCGGGCGAAGGGCCGAGGAGCGGGAGCGGAACGTCCTCCTCGACGACGACGCCGGGACGCTTCAGGCGCGGGGGTGCGCGCTTCGCGTCCGGACGACGGAGAACGGCGCGGCTCCTCACCTTCAAGGGGAAGGCGGAGTTCTCGAGGGGGCGTGAAGTCGCGCCTCGAGCTGGAGACCGGGGTCGACGACCCGGACCGGATCGAGGCGCTCCTCGCCGAGCTCGGCTACGTGCCCCGCTTCGGCTACGAGAAGCGCCGGACGACGTGGCGCTTTCGCCGACGCGGCGCGCCCGCTCGTCGTCGTCGACGAGACGCCGCTCGGCCTCTTCGCCGAGGTCGAGGGGGACGCCAGGAGGCCGTCCGGGCCCTCGCGGCGGAGCTGGGCGTCGCGGAAGGAGCCTTCATTCCCGAGTCCTACGCGGCGCTCTGGATGAAGGCGCGCGAGGCGGATCCCGCGCCTCCCGCACGACATGGTCTTCCCGACGTGATCGCGTTCGTCCTCGGCCGCCGGGTTCGGGACCCGCTTCCGCCCCGCGACGCTCACGACGCCGAAGCCGCTCCTTCCGCTCCTCGGCGGCCCGATCCTCTTCCGTCTCCTCGACCACCTGCTTTCGCAGGGGACCGACCGGTCGTCCTGAACACCCACCATCTCGCCGAGGCGCTTCGCGCGGCCGTGGGCGAGCGATACGGCGGCGTCCCGGTCGCCTGGTCGTTCGAGGAAGAGATCCTCGGAACGGCCGGCGGGATCCGGCGCGCGGCGGAGCGGGGGCTCCTCGGCGACGCCGTTCGTCGTCGTGAACGGCGACCTCTTCACGACGCTCCCTCTCGGGCGGCTTCTCGCCGCGAGGCGGACGCGGCCGGCGTCGTCTCGGCCCTCGCCGTGATCCCGAACGCGAGGCCCGAGGTCGACACGCCGCTCTGGGGCGACGCGGCCGGGCGCCTCGTCGCCGTCGGCGGCGAGCGAACCCGGAGGAGGACGCGACGGGCCCGTGGCTCTTCACCGGCATCCAGGTCGCGCGCCGCGGCGCTCGTCGAGCGGATCCCGCCCGGCGTCTCGGAGCTGGCGCGCGACGTCCTCGCGCCCGTCGGCGCGAGAAACGGGACGGCGCCTTCGCCCTCGTCCCGTACCGCGTCCCCGAGGACGGTCTCTGGTTCGACCTCGGAACGCCGGAGCGGCTCGCGGCAGCCGAGGAGGCGATTAGGGCGAACGGGGGGCGGGACTGACCGAAAGCGGGATAAGACGCCCGTTCTCGAACCTGTAGAGACGGACCTCTTCGGCTTCGGAGAAGACTCCCCACGGTTCGACTTCGGCGAGGAGCTGGTCGAGTTCCTTTGGTACCGGGTGGTGCGGTGTCCGGACGACCCAGCCGCTCCCGAATCCCGCCATGGTGTCGCGGAGGACGGAGACGTTGTCCACGATCCTCGGAATGTCGATCGGACGAGAAAGGCGCAACGTCTGAAACCGGAGGGAAAGGTAACTCCACCCGTCGGCGGCGATCACCGTTCCTCCGCGCCCTTTCGAGAACTCCCAGTCGAGCCAGGCGGCCGGTCGCCTCCAGTCGGGGCGCGACGCGCGGGCGTTTTCGGCGAGAGCGGGCGCTTCGATCGCCGCGGTCAGGGCGAGGAGCAGGGCGAGAAGAACGCCTCCGGCGCGGCCGGCCCGGACCCCGAGAAAACCCACCCCCTCGCCGAACGACTCCGAGAGCGGCAGAACGGCGAGAAGGACGTACCGGAGATTCCACCAGTGATCGATCCCCTGGAGGAAAACGAGGGGGAGGACGAAGGCCGCGGCGAGCTGCGTCAGGATGTCGGCACGAGACCCTGATGCGGTCGCCATCCCGAACAAGGCAACACACCAGACGAACGCGGCCGGCACCGCCCGGGCGAGCGACTCCTTCCGGTCGGCCGCGAGGCCCACGGCGAGTTCCGCTACCCGGCTGACCGTGACGGGAGGTGCCGGCATCTCAGGGGCGCGGCGCGGCTGGCGCGACAACGCGACGACCCACGGGAGATAGAGGACGAAGACGGCGACTGGGGCGAGAAGGGCCCACCGGAGCCTGCCGGCGCGTCCGTCCCGGAAGCGGAGCGCGGCGAAGAGATCGAAGAGGAAGCCGGCCGTCACAGGAAAGACGGCGAAGTAGAGCGTGTAGACCGCGCCCGCCGCGAAGAGGACGTACGCCGCGAAGGCCCGGCGGTTCCCGGTCCCGGTGAACCGTCGGCGTGAGGACTGCGCGAGCGCGACGAGAAGGAGGGCGAGAGCGTAGGGGCGGACCTCCTGCCCGTAATAGACCGCGGCCGGAAGGAACGCGAAGAGCGCCGCCGAGGCGTACGCGGGACGGAAGCGCCGCCATCCGCCCGATCCGAAGAAGAGCGCGACGACCGTCCCGGCGCCGAAGAGGATCGACGGCAGCCGGAGGGCAGCGTCCGTCGAGGAGAGCCGGACGACCAGAGCGGTCACGAGGTAGGAGAGCGGGGGGTGCGCCTGGTCCCAGAGTGCAACGCCGGGAATCTCGAGGAGCGGTCGCCGCGCGTAGTCGACCTGCATCGCCTCGTCGAGCCAGAGGCTCCAGTTTCCGATCCCCCACGTACGGAGCAGAAGCGCGAGGAGAACGAGGAGGCCGAGAAAGACGACATGCCGGCGCGGAGCCGGCGTGTCGTTGCGGAACGTCTCGGGCCGCGGGGGCTCCGGAGGCACGTCCCTATTCTGCATTCTGCGGGACCGGACGAAGAAGTCTCAGAGCCTCCTGATCCACTTCTTCTTTTTCGCCTGCCAGTCGAAGACCTGGATCCTTCCGCTCGCGGGAGAGACGCGGACGACCGACTGCCGGTCCCGTCCGTCCGAGAGGTAGACGGAGCCGGGAGAGGCGCCGCAGTCGGGGGCGAACGAGCAGATGTCGCTCCGACCGAACCGGATCGGGTCGGAGAGGTTTCCGATCGGATTCCCCGAGGGGTCCAGCCCCTTGAAGTCCGGCAGGAACGAGAAGGTGATGTGCGGGTATTTCCCGCGCATGAAGTAGGGGCCCGCGTAGATGCGGTCGACCCCCTTCTTGATGTCCTCGGTGAGGACGCCGTTCCCGTTCCGGTCCTCGTAGACGGTCAGGACGACGTCACCGTCCTTCGAGAACCATTTCACCCCCGTGTTCCGCCCGCTCTGGATGGCCCGGTCGCGGGCGATGGTGAAGACGAGGGCCACGTCCGTCGTGGCGGCGTCGATGGCGCTCTTCCGGTAGAGGTTCGAGAGGGCGGGGAGGGCCATGGCCGTGACGACGCCGAGGAGGGAGAGGGCGACGAGCGACTCGAGAAGGCTGAAGCCGCGTCGGTGAAGAGAAGGGCGCATGGTCGTCTCCTTCATCGAGAACGGCGCGGGGCGGCAACGCGGAAAGCGCTCCGCCCCGCGCCTCTCTCACTTCTCAGGCGCCTTCCTTCGGATAGGGGGTGGCGTTCTTCGCGTTCTTCGGCGTCTTCGCGGGGCGAGCGGCCTTCACACCCGACTTCGAGCCGCCGCGGCTCCCTTTCGAGCTGACCTTCTCGGCGAGGGTCGTCGGGCCGGAGAGGGCGAGGTAGGGCTTGAGGGTCTGGAACATCTTCTCGCCCACGCCCTTGACCTCCATCAGGTCCTCGGCGCGACGGAAGGCGCCGTTCTTCTGCCGGTGGTCGACGATCCGCTGGCCGAGCTTCTCGCCGACGCGCGGCAGGCGCGCCAGCTCGGCGGCAGTGGCGGTGTTGATGTTCACGACCTTCTTCGCGGTCTCGGCCGGCGGGGCTTCCGCCGCGGCGGTCGCGGCGCCGAGGCCCGAGAGAGAAAGGCCGAGGACGGGGACGATGAGAGTGCGGGCGAGCGGACGGAGAGTCATGAGGAACTCCTTTCTTCGTTTTTCTGTCTGTTTGTTGATCGAACGGGTGACGGCGAACCGGGAAACGGGGAATGGATCGTTCCTTCCGTGTCTGCCTCCCGGCGCGTCCGGGTGCGCGTGACATCTCAGCTCATCAGCAGCCCTCCTTCGTTCTTCGCTCCTGTCATGCCGGGGGGAGCGCACGAGGACGTGCCGGAGCAGGCCGGAACCTTCGAAATCTCTTCGAATGAAAGAGATAGACGCGGGTCGGGAGGGGGCCTCGCGCGCGCGAGTGACAGATCTTTCTGTCACCTTCTCGAAGAACGCGCGGCGAAGCCGCGCGCAGAAGTCGGTTCCTTCCCTCGACGATTCCGGTCGGGACCGTCAGGAAAAGCTGTCGCCCCAAAAGGGGCCGCGCCCGTGGGGTGCGAAACTAGGCGCCGTGAGCGAACGCCTTCCGCTGATTCTCGGTGTCTCGGGCGCGAGCGGCGCCCGACTCGCCCTCCGCGCCCTCGGCCTCTTCTCCGCCTCGCCCGACGTGCCGTCGCTTCACTGCGTCGTCACGGCGCGGGCGCTCCTCGTGGCCCGCGGCGAGGTGGACGGGAAGATCCGGACCGTCCGGGACTACGTCGCGGCGGCGGGCCTTTCGCGCGCGGACCGGTCGAAGGTCGTCCTCCACCCGGAGGAAGCCGTCGACGCGTCGATCTCCTCCGGCTCGTTCCGGACCCGGGGGATGGCCGTGATCCCCTGCTCGTCGGGGACGCTCGGCTCGATCGCGCACGGTATCTCGCGCGGCCTTCTGGAGCGCGCGGCGGACGTCTGCCTGAAGGAGAGGCGGCGCCTCGTCCTCGCCTTCCGTGAAACGCCGATCTCCCTCGTCCACGCCGAGAACATCGCGGCAGCGACGCGCGCCGGTGCCATCGTCGCGCCGCCGGTCCCCGCCTTTTACGCGGCGCGGACAGCCGAGGAGATGCTCGACGCATTTCTCCTCAGGGTCGCCGACCTTCTCGGGATTTCGGTCGCCGTCCCGGACCTCCGGTGGAGCGGCTCGAAGTGAGCGCGGGTCCGGAGGCACGGGGGAGCGTTCTCTTGCCCGGCGCCGCGGCGCCGAGGCCGCACGCGATCGTCGCGACGCTCTCGATGATCAAGTTCGCGCACACGGTCTTCGCGCTGCCGTTCGCGCTTCTCTCGGCCGTCCTCGCGGCGGGCGGGATTCCGCCGCTTCCGAAGCTCTTCTGGATTCTCGTTGCGATGGTCGGGGCCCGGTCGGCGGCGATGTCGTTCAACCGGATCGCCGACCGGGACGTCGACGCGCAGAACCCCCGCACCGCCTCGCGCGAGCTGCCGTCGGGGGTCCTTTCGGTCCGGTTCACAGCGTTTTTCTGCGCGGCTTCGGCGGCTCTTTTCGTCTTCGCGGCCGCACAGCTCAACCGCCTCTGCCTCGTTCTCTCGCCCGTCGCCCTCGCGATCGTCCTCGGCTATTCCCTCACGAAACGCTTCACCTCCCTCTCGCACGTCGTCCTCGGCGTCTCGCTCGCGATCGCTCCGGTCGGCGCCTGGATCGCCGTCACCGGGACGCTTTCGCCCCTTCCGGTAGCCCTCGCCCTCGCCGTCGTCTTCTGGGTGGCGGGCTTTGACGTCATCTACAGCCTGCAGGACGAGGCGTTCGACAGGGAGCAGGGGCTGAAGTCGCTTCCGGCGCATCTCGGAAACCGCCGGGCGCTGCTCTATTCGGCTCTGTTCCACGCCGCGGCGCTCGTGTTCCTCCTCGCGGCGTTTCTTCTCTCCGGGGGAGGTCTCCTCTTCGGCCTCGGAGTCGTTCTCGCGGGCGTCTTCCTCGTCCGGCAGCACGCCATCGTGAAGCCGGGCGACCTCTCCCGCGTCGACGCGGCCTTCTTCACCGCGAACGGCTGGCTCTCCATCGTCTTCTTCGCCTGCGGCGCCGCGGACGTCCTCTCTCGCGGGAGGTGACCGTCGAGCAGACTACAGATATGAGACCTGACCCCGGTTTTCCGCGTTTTCAGCATCCCGGGTAGAAGGGAGACGACGATGGCCCGAATCGCGATCCTGTACTGCAAGAAGATCCAGGACACTTCCTGCGTCGCCTGCGCCAAGTGCTTCAAGGGGATGGCGGAGAAGGCGGGGGAGTTCGCCCGCCACGACACCATCGAGCTCGTGGCCATGACCCACTGCGGGGACTGCCCGGGGCTCACCGTGCCACGGGTGAAGCTTCTCAAGGAGATGGTGAAGGGCCTCGGGCGCGACTTCGACGTCGTCCATCTCGGGACGTGCGTGAAGGTCGCGATGGAGACCGCACAGTGCCCCATCGACTACGACTCTCTCGCGCCGCTGCTCGGGCAGAAGTTCGGCGTCGAGGTCGATTCTGGGAACGCACCCTTACTGAAGAAGACGAGACCATCCGGGAACGGGGGAAATCGAGAGGGCGACGGGCTCGTCAGGTACCGGGAGCAGGCCGTTCGCGCGCCAGAAGCTCCGGGTGCGAAGCCCGAAGACGGGCCTCGGCCTCGGAGATGACATCGGCCTGAACCAGGGCCGCCAGCGATTCCTCCATCGTCACCATTCCGAACCTCTTTCCGAGCGTCATCTCCTGGTGGAGCTGATGGAAGGAGCCGCGCCGGATGTGGGCGCGGAGCGAGTCGGTCGCCACGGCGATCTCCACGGCGAGGGCGCGGCCCGACCCGTTCTTCTTCGGGACGAGCTGCTGGCAGACGATGGCCGCGAGCGCCAGCGAGAGCTGCTGCCTCACCTGCACCTGCTGCTCGGGGGGGAAGATGTCGAGGATCCGGTTGATCGTCTGCGGAACGTCGTTCGTGTGGAGCGTCGTCAGGACGAGGTGGCCCGTCTCGGCCGCGGTCACCGCGGTGCGCGTCGTCTCGAGGTCCCGCATCTCGCCGACGAGGATCACGTCCGGGTCCTGACGGAGCGCCGAGACGAGCGCGGCGGCGAAGCTCGGGGCGTCGACCCCGACCTCCACCTGCTCGACGAGAGACTGCGCGTGGGCGTGCTCGTATTCGACGGGGTCCTCGATCGTCACGATGTGCCGCTTCTCCGTCCGGTTCATCCGGTCGACGAGGGCCGCGAGAGTGGTCGTCTTTCCGGAGCCGGTCGGGCCCGTGACGAGGACGAGGCCCCGCGTCGACTTCGTCAGGTCGTAGAGCATCTCCGGAAGCCCCAGCTCGGAAAGGGGCGGGATCCGTTTCGGCAGGACGCGCAGCGCCGCCGCCGCCCCCCGGCGCGTGTTGTGCAGGTTCACGCGGAAGCGGCCGAGGCCGGCGACCCGGAGGGAGAGGTCGACGGCCCCCGTTTCGAGGTAGCGGCGGTGCCGTTCGGCCGAGAGCGAGGGCGAGAGGAGGTCGAAAGCCCCCCGAGCGGAGAGAGCCTCGTCTCCGCCCGCCTTCTCGAGCGAGCCGTCGATCCGGAGGACCGGCCCGGCTCCGGGGACGAGGAGGAGATCGGTCGCACGACGCCGCACGGTCTCGGAGAGAAGAGCCGAGAGGATGGGGGAGACCGTCCCCTCGAATCCGGGAGAGAGGACCGGAGAGCGCTCCGCAGCGGGCGCGGGCTCCTCGGAACGAACCAGCTCCAGCTCGGGCTCGGCCGGTTCGCGCGGTCCGGCCTGGCCTCTGTTCAACGCGCGGATCAACTGGTTCAGCTCGTTGGTATCCACGGCGAAAACTATACGGGGATCGACGGCACCGCGTCCCGGAATCGTCGACGCGCGGAGGCGGGCCGTCGCGGATCGCCGCGGTTCCGCGCTAAGCTCTCGCTGCCGTGCCGGCCCCCACCCCGAAGGAATTTCCGCTCCGGTACATCGCCGTCGAAGGCCCGATCGGCGTCGGGAAGACGTCCCTCGTGGGCCTCCTCGCCAAGCGGTTCTCGGGGACGCAGATCCTCGAGGACGTCACGAACCCCTTCCTCTCCGACTTCTACGCGGGACGGAAAGGGGCGGCGTTCCAGGCCCAGATCTACTTCCTCCTCTCGCGCTACCAGCAGCAGCAGGAGATCGGCCAGATCGACCTCTTCCGGAACCTCGTCATCTCGGACTACACCTTCCCGAAGGACAAGATCTTCGCCTACCTGACGCTGAACGACGCCGAGATCGCCCTCTACGACAAGCTCTACGCGTCGCTCACCGCGGCGGTGCCGCGCCCCGACCTCGTCATCCACCTGACGGCGTCCGTGGAGACGTGCCTCACCCGGATCAGGAAGAGGGCCCGAAGCTTCGAAAAGGGGATCTCTCCCGACTACCTGAAGAGCCTCGTCGAGGCCTACAACTACTTTTTCTACCACTACCGCGACAGCCCGCTCCTCGTCGTCGAGACGAACTCGATCGACTTCGTCGAGCGGAAAGCGGACCTCGAGGACCTGATCGCCCAGATCGTCCGCCCCTTCCGAGGGACGCAGATCTACGTCCCCCGCTCCTCGAAGAGCTAGCGATGGAGCTTCTCTCCGTCCCGGCCGGGCCCGTGCCGCGGGAGGCGGACGGGCTCCGCGCCGATCCGGTCAACGCGCTCCTCTCTCCCGCGGAGCGGCGCGCGGCCCCGGCGCTCTTCCGCGCCCTTCTCGCCGGGCAGCTTCTCTTCAGTCTCGGGGAGAAGGACGCCCGGAAGCTCGTCTCGATGGTGGCGAAGGCCCTTTCGGCCGAGCCGGCCTTCTCCGTCGAGGCCGTCGGGCTCGCCGACGCGGCCACCGGCCGGGCGCTGAAGAAGGTCGACCGGCAGGCTCTCCTCGCGGCGGCAGTCCGGCTCGGGGAGCACCGGCTCGTCGACGCCGTCCGCCTCTGACCTTCCATTTTTCTCTTGATTTTTCGCTCTTAAGTCCCGTCAAATACGGGAAACACCGTCGGTTCCGTGGTCACATCCCCCGGAATGGCCGGTCCGAGGATTTCCGTCTCAAGGAGGTTTCCACCCATTCCGATCTTCCCGGGGCCCATCAGGGAAACGGCCCCACCGAAGCCTCCTGACGTCCCGGAGCCGGCAAACGTTTCCCGCGACAAATTCCCGGCAGCCGCCGCAATGTCGGTGTCTGCGAATTTCACCCCGGTCGTTAAAGGCGACCACGGAGTTTCCTGATGTACACGGACAAGACCATCGCTTGCATCGATTGCGGCGCCCCCTTCATCTTTTCAGCCAACGAACAGGAGTTTTACGCGCAGAAGGGGTTCTCCAACGAGCCGAAGCGCTGCAAGGTGTGCCGCGACAAGCGGAAGACCGGCGGCTTCGGCGACGGCGGCGCGCGCCAGCTCTACAACGTGACGTGCGACGCGTGCGGCAAGGCCACGCAGGTCCCGTTCAACCCGACGAACGGCAAGCCCGTCTACTGCCGCGACTGCTACCGCGACCGCCGCACCGGCGGGCGCTGAGCCTTTCCTTCAGAGCCCCGGAGCCCGCAAAGGCCCCGGGGCTTCTTGTTTCTCCCGGGGAGCGCCTCCGCGAGGGCGGTCGCTTTCCGTTTGGGCGATGAGGTTCCGTGGCCGATAAGCCCGCCTCCTTCGACACCCTCTGCATCCACGCGGGGCAGGAGCCCGAGCCGGCGACCGGCGCCGTCGCCGTCCCGATCTTCCAGACCTCGACCTACGTTCAGGAGGCGTTCGGCAGGCCGCGGGGCGGTTACGAGTACGCCCGGACGAAGAACCCGACGCGCCTCGCCCTCGAGCAGCTCCTCGCGGCGCTCGAAGGAGGGGCCGCCGCGCACGCGTTCGCCTCGGGGATGGCCGCGATCACGACGACGATGCTCGCCCTCGTGAAGGGGGGCGACCACGTCCTCGTCGGCGCGGACATCTACGGCGGGACCTACCGCTTCTTCTCGAAGATCCTCGCCCGGTTCGGCGTCCTCTTCGATTACGTCGACACCTCCGACGTCGCCGCGGTCCGCGCCGTTCTCCGCCCCTCGACGCGGATGATCTGGGCCGAGACGCCGACGAACCCGACGATGGGAATCGCCGACCTCGCGGCGCTCGCCGCGATCGCGCGGGAGGCCTCGGCGGCGCACGGCGCGAAGGTCCGCCTCGTGATCGACAACACCTTCGCGACCCCGTTCTTCCAGAGGCCGCTCCCCCTCGGCGCCGACGTCGTCGTCCACTCGACGACGAAGTACCTGAACGGCCATTCCGACTCCATCGGCGGAGCCGTCGTCTCGGCCGACCCGGAGGACGGAAAGAAGATCGGCTTCGTCCAGAACGCGGCCGGCGCGATCCTCTCCCCGTTCGATTCCTTTCTCGTCATGCGAGGCGTCAAGACTCTTCCGGTCCGGATGCGTGCGCACGACGCCGGCGGGCGGGCGGCGGCGGCGTTTCTCGCGGCGCACCCGAAGGTGAAGCGCGTCTTCTACCCGGGCCTTCCGAACCACCCGGGGCACGCTCTCGCCTCCCGGCAGATGACCGGCTTTTCCGGGATGATCTCGTTCGATCTCGGCTCGGAGGGGGCGGCCCGGCGGATGCTCGACAGGGTGAAGCTCTGCGCCCTCGGCGAGTCGCTCGGCGGCGTCGAGACCCTCATCTCGCACCCCGCCACGATGTCGCACGCCTCGGTGGAACCGGCCGAACGGGAGCGGCGGGGGATCGGGCCGGGGCTCGTCCGGCTCTCCGTCGGGATCGAGGACGTCGCCGACATCCTCGCGGACCTCGACACGGCCCTCGCCGCCGTCTAGCGCGGTTTCTTCGCCGGCTTCTTCTTCCGCGCCGGAGCGGGCCGCCGCGACGTCGAGGAGTCGAGGACCCACTTCGCGAAGAGGGGATCGGCGCACGCCGTCGCAAAGCCGAGGACCTCGGGAAGGTCGTAGACGTTGAGCCGCCGGATCGCTTCCCGCAGGGCGTCGAATCTCTCCGGCGCCGTCTTGACCAGGAGCATCCACTCGGTGTCGTCGTTCACCTTCCCTTTCCAGAAGAAGACCGACCGGATGCGGGGGACGATGTTGATGCAGGCGGCGAGATGCTTGCCGACGAGTTCGTGCGCGATCTCGAGGGCCTGCTGCTCGGTCCCGACGGTCGTGAAGACGACGAGAACGGAAGAGGGGTGGCCCTTGACGCTCTTCATGGCCCAGACGTTAGGGACACGTGCGGAGGAGCGTCAAGGGAAGCGGATGCACCATTCCCCGGCCTCCGAGCCTCCGGTTGATCCCCGTGCTACCCTTCAGGGGAGTGGGGGCGCACCGGTTTCGACGGGGCATCCTGCGATCGAGGAGCACGCCGAGCATGCCGTTTGACTCGTAAAAACGACGGCAAAATTTAGCTGCCAACAACAGCGAACTCGCTCTCGCGGCCTAATTAGAGCCGTGACGGAGGTCGGGGGGCTCGCCCGAGGCACCTCGGACTCTGGCGCGAAAGTCGGGCTGGGAAAGGTCCCGCCGCCTGAAGGACCGATCCGAGATGTTCAGGCTCGCCGCCCGCCCGGTCGCCCGGACCTGACGACGGCGCGGTTAAACAAATAAGTTCGGGCTGAGCGTGGAGAATCTCGACGTACGGTTACTTCGGACGGGGGTTCGACTCCCCCCGCCTCCACCACTCTTTCCTCCCTTGCGCGGCGTTATCCCGGGGCCCCGGCATCGCCGCCGCCGGACGCCTCTATCTTTCGCCCTCCGGGAGGAACGGGCTCCTGTCATACACGGTATCCGTGTATAATGTTCTCCCGTGATCCGGTCGTTCGGCGACACGGCCACGGAACAGGTCTTCTATGGGGAGGAAGGCCGGGTCGCTCGCCGGCTTCCGAAGGAGTTGTGGGCCTTGATTCGTCGAAAGCTTGACGCCCTTCAGGCGGCGAAAGCGCTGGCCGACCTGCGTGTGCCTCCCGGGAATCGCCTGGAGGCCCTGAAGGGCGATCTGAAGGGGCGGCACAGCATCCGCGTCAACGAGAAATATCGCATCACGTTCCGGTTCGAAGATGGCCATGCATGGGAGGTGCGCTGTGAGGACTACCACTGACTCGCCCGTCGACGTCCGCCGGATGAAGCGGCCGCCCACACACCCCGGCGAGATGCTGCTGGAAGAGTTTCTCAAGCCGCTCGGAATGAGCCAGGCCAACGCCGCGCGCCGAATGGAGATTTCGACGAACCGGCTCAACGAGCTGATCCGGGGAAAGCGTGGCGTCACGGCCGACACCGCCCTTCGCCTCGCCGACCTTCTGGGTACGTCGCCCGAGTTCTGGCTCAATTTGCAGACGGGCTGGGACCTCTGGCACGCCTACCGCGCGGAGCGGTCCATCTCGGCAGCTTGATTCCGCGCCCTGGGCGCGCGGCCGCGAGGCGGCTCACGACGATGGCCGGCAGATCGCGATCCCGCGCCAGCCGGGCGTAGGTCTACGATCGCCGGCGATGAGGGTGCTGCTCATCTCGTCCAACACCGAGCGGATCAACATGGTGACGATCCCGCTCGGGCTGGGGCTGGTTGCGGCCGCCACGCGGCGCGCCGGGCACACCGTGACGTTCCTCGACCTCCTCTCCGAGGCCGACCCGGTCGCCGCGGTCCACCGCGCCGTGGGCGACTTCGCGCCCGACGTGATCGGAATCTCGGTGCGCAACATCGACGATCAGACGAGAGAGGCCCCGCGCTTTCTCCTCTCCCAGGTCCGGCCGGTGGTCGAGGCTTGCCGAAGCTGCACGGACGCCCCGGTCGTCGTGGGGGGCGCGGGCTACTCCATCTTCCCGGTCGCCGCCCTTCGCTACCTCGGCGCGGACCTCGGGGTGGCCGGTGACGGGGAAGCCGTCTTTCCCGCGCTCCTCGAGCGGCTCCATGCGGGACGTGACCCTTCCGGGCTCCCCGGCGTTCACGTGGCGGGGCGGACGGGAGCCGCGGAGCCTTCCTTCTCGGAGGATCTGGGGACGCTCCCCCTGTGGGACGACGCGCTCCGCGCCGGGGCCGACCCGGCGCGCGAGGATCTCTGGATTCCGGTCCAGAGCCGGCGCGGCTGCCCGAACGACTGCTCCTACTGCTCGACGTCGCGCATCCAGGGGCGGCGCATCCGGACGCCGCCCGGCGCGGGAGGTCGCGCAGCACGTCGGCGCTCTCGCCGCCGCCGGCTATCGACGGATCTACTTCGTCGACAACTCGTTCAACATCCCCGAACCGCACGCCCGGGAACTCTGTCAGGCGCTCGGCGGGATCGAGCCCCGCGTCGAGTGGCGCTGCATCCTCTATCCGCATCTCGTCCGGGAGGAGCTGGTCCGGGCCATGGCCGAGGCCGGATGCGTGGAGGTCTCGCTCGGCTTCGAGAGCGGCAGCCTCGCGGTCCTTCGCGAGATGAACAAGCGATTCACCCCGGCCGACGTCCGGGAGATCTCGGGCCTTCTCGCCGCCCACGGCATCCGGCGGATGGGCTTTCTCCTTCTCGGCGGGCCGGGCGAGACCCGGGAGACGGTCGAGGAGAGCCTCGCCTTCGCCACGTCGCTGAACCTCGAGTCGCTCCGGATCACGGTCGGGATCCGCATCTACCCGGGGACGCCGCTCGCCCGGCGGGCCCTCGAGGAAGGGGTCATCTCGGCGGACGACGATCTCCTCTTCCCCCGCTTCTACCTCGCGCCCGGCCTCGAGCCGTGGATTCACCAGCGCGTGGCGGCTCATGCCGCAACCGGCCGGGAGGCCGTTCAGAAACCATAACCGTAAGGAAGGCGGGCGCGTCATCAGCCCCGACGATGTCGCGTGACGAGTGCTATCAGTGATATCATCACGGATCGACGGAGGTGCCTCGATGTCCCAGCTGATCGTCCGAAACCTCCCCGAGGACGTCGTGCGAGGGCTCAAGCTCCGGGCCGCCCGCCACGGCCGGTCTGCCGAGGCAGAGCACCGTCTGATCCTGGAAGAAGCGCTCCGCCCGAAAGCGAGGTCGAAGAGCCTCAAGGACGCGCTCCTGGCCCTTCCCGAAGTCGGTGACGATGCGGATTTCGCCCCCAGACGCGAGCGCGGACGCAGGACCCGGCTGTGAAGGTCCTCATCGACACGAATGTCATCTCCGAGTTGCGAAAGGGGGCGCGCTGCGATCCGAACGTGGCGGCGTGGTTTGCCGCCTTGCCGGCCGACGGCATCTATCTGAGCGCCCTCGTCGTCGGCGAGATCCGGCAGGGGATCGAACGCATTCGGCGCCGGGACGCAAAGTCCGCGCGCTCTCTGGACGCATGGCTTCGGAGGCTCGTCGCCGCTCACGACGAAAGAATCCTCCCCGTGGACCGAAGAGTGGCGGAGGAATGGGGGCGAATGAACGTCCCGGATCCGGTGCCGGTCGTCGACGGCCTCATGGCCGCCACCGCAAAGGTCCACGACCTGATCCTTGCGACCCGGAACGTGAAGGACGTTTCCGGAACCGGCGCACGGGTCGTCAACCCCTTCGAGCTGTCCCCGGGCGTGGCGTCCCCATGAAGTACGGTCAGCGCCAGAGAAGGGGATGAAGACCCCGCCTTCCCGCTGCGCAGAGGAACCGGGCTGGTGGCACCCAGATGGCGGCTCGTCTACCAGGTTCTCGAGAAGGGGCGAACGGTGAAGACGCTTCGGATACTCGCGCACTACGAATGGCGCCGTCATTCTATTTTCCCGGTCCGGTTCGGCCGGCCGGATCTTTGCGCCGCCGTGTAGCATTCCTCTCATGGGCAAGCCGCAGAAATCCTCCTTCGATCTCGCGATGGAACGGCTCGACGCCGCCGATGGCGAGTCAGGGACAAAGAAGGCACCGCTGAGCCCCAGGCAGAAAGAGGAGATCGCCGAGGTCCGGCGCATCGCCTCTTCCAGCCTCGCGGAGCGGGAGATCAAAGCGATCCGGAACCGCACGGAGTAGCGCCGTCGCCTCCAACCGCGTCGCCGGCCCTGGCCGGAACCTTGCCAATCCGTACGCTTTTCCGTACGATTCGAGCCGCGAGGTCCTCATGCCCACCATTCGAGCCACCGAAGCGCGCGCCCGGCTCTACGGCCTTCTCGACGAGGCGGCCGAGACGCACGAACCGATCCGGATCACGGGACGCCGGAAGAACGCCATCCTCGTATCCGAGGAGGACTGGGACGCGATCCAGGAGACGCTCTACCTTCTGTCGGTTCCGGGGATGCGCGAGTCGATCCGGAAGGGGATGAAGACCCCGCTTTCCCGCACCTCGAAGGAACCGGGCTGGTGACGGCCGGCTGGCGGCTCGCCTTTACGTCCCAGGCCAGGAAGGACGCGAAGAAGATCGCAGCCGCCGGGCTCCGGCCGCAGACCCAGAAGCTCCTCGATCTCCTCGCCAAGGACCCTTTCGCTTCCCCCCCGAGGTTCGAGAAGCTCGTCGGCGACCTTTCCGGGGCGTACTCGCGGCGGATCAACATCCAGCACCGGCTCGTCTACCAGGTTCTCGAGAAGGAGAGGACGGTGAAGGTGCTTCGGATGTTCACGCACTACGAATAGCGTTCTCCCCGCCTCCACCGGCGTCGCCGGCCCCGACCGCACGCTCGTTGAGCGCGGATCCGAGGGTTGATAATCGCTGGTGATGATGGAGTTCGGTGAGCTGAAGAGGATTCTCGCGGCGTTCGAGAAGGAAAGCGTCCGATACGTCCTCGTCGGCTCGATGGCCATGGCCGCGCAGGGGCTGGTCCGCGCAACCAGGGACGTGGATTTCTTCGTCGCACCGGATCCGGAGAACGTCGATCGACTTCGTCTGGCGTTGAGAACCCTCTTCGAAAACGACCCGAACATTGATCAGATCTCGGCGGCCGACCTTGGGGGCGATTACCCGGCCGTTCAATACACCCCCCCCGACGCCCGCTATTCGATGGACATCCTCTCGCGGCTCGGCACCGCATTCCGCTACGAGGACCTGGAGTGGGAGATCGTCACCGTGGACGGGGTTTCGGCTCGGGTTGCCACGCCCCGTATGCTCTACAGGATGAAGAAAGATACGGTCCGCCCCCAGGACCGCATGGACGCCGAGACGATCCGAAGCCGATTCGGGATTGAGGAGCAGCCGTGAGCGTCCGGAAGTTCCGCTCGGCAGACGAGATGCCGGCACCGCCGCCGCTCACCCCACTCGATCCCGAGAACCTGCGGATTGCCTGCGAGCTCTCGAGCCTGGAGCTGCTCCGTCCCGTCCGGCGCACCCCCGGCGTGCGTAAATTCCGCTCGGTGGACGAGATGTCCCGGGCTCAGGAGCGGTCGGAAGCGGAATCGACCCCAGTGAACCGACAACCACTTCCCCCGGAATCGCACGACCTCATTCGGCGGATCGCCGCAAGGTACGGAGTCCGGGACGTTCGTGTATTCGGCTCGTTCGTCCGGGGCGAGCAGCGGCCCGAAAGCGACCTCGATCTGCTGATTCATCTCGAAAAAGGCCGCGGCTTTTCCGATCTTCTCGGTTTCTGCGAGGAGGTCGAAAGCGCCCTCGGCAGGCACGTCGATGTCGTGACCGACGACGGCCTCAGTCCCTTCATTCGCGACCGGGTCCTGGCCGAAGCCGTGCCACTGTGAAGGACGACGGACTCTACCTTCGACACGTTCACGAGGCCATCGTCCGGATCCAGGAGTTCACCTCCGAAGGCGAAGCGGCCTTTCGACGAGATCTGAAGACCCAGGACGCGGTCATCCGCAACCTTCAGGTGATCGGTGAGGCGGCGAAGAAGGTCTCCGCCGAGACTCGGGCCGCCCATCCCGACGTCCCCTGGAAGAGCATGACGGGAATGCGGGACCGGATCGTTCACGACTACTTTGGCGTCTCGCTCGAAATCGTCTGGGACGTCGTGGCGAATCACCTTCCGCCGATCCGCATTCAACTTCAGAAGCTGATCTCTGCCGGTTGACGTCTCCCTCCGCCACCCCCCGCCCCGCGTCCACCAGAACCCGCGCCATCCCCGCCTCCACCCGCGTCGCCGGCCCGGACCGCGCGCTACTCGGCCGCGGGTTGCCGGTGCCGAGAAGCGTGATGCGGAGGGACCCCGGCGGGGGAGGCGCCTACGCGGCCACGAGCCGCAGGTCGGCGAATAGCGCGACCACGGCTCCTAACCGCAGCGATTTCATGGGGAGGGGGTCTGGGGCGCGGGAGCCGTACTCTCTCTCCGATCGCTCGGCTCCGAATCCCAAGGTGCAGGAGTAAAGTAGCCGGGAAAGAAGGCGAGGCGATGTCCCAGACGAGGCTCTTGACCGCAATCATCGAAAAGGAAGGCGACGGATACGTCGCCCTGTGCCCGGAGGTCGACGTCGCCAGCCAAGGCCAGAACGTCGAAGAGGCACGCTCGAACCTCAAGGAGGCCCTCGAGCTCTTCTTCGAGTCGGCCGATGCCTCGGAAATCGCCCAGCGCTTCGGCAGCGAAGTCTTCATAACGCAGGTCGAAGTCGCCGTTGGGTAGGCTGCGGGTTCTGTCGGGAAGAGATGTCTGCGCGATCCTTTCCCGGCACGGATTCGAGCTGGTTCGGCAGCGAGGGAGCCACGCTGTGATGCAGGCTCGCGATACTTCGGGAACAGTGACTGTCCCCGTTCCCCTGCACTCCGAGCTGAAGATGGGGACGCTGCAGTCGATCATCAGGCAGTCCCGCCTGCCGCGGTCCCTCTTCGAAATCTGAGCGTCGCGTCGTCCCCGCCTCCACCAGCGTCGCCGGCCCCGACCTCGCGCTCGACGGGCGCGGATTGCCGGCGCCGAAAAGCGCGATGCGAAGGGACGCCGGCGGGGGAGGCGCATCCGCGGCAAGAAGCCCGGAGGCGGCGAAAAGCGCCACCATGATCCTCGCCCGCAGCGATTTCATGGGGAGGGAGTTTAGGAGTCGGGGAAGTGGCAGGAGTTGACTTGCTTTGAATGTTTACTATAATTAGAGCGTTTACGGAAACGTAAACATAGACCTTATGGCGAACGAATCGGATCTGGAGCAGCGAGGGCGACGAGCGCTGGAGAAGTACTTCTCAGACTCCGGCATTGCCGTGCGCTGGCTGAGGAGCCAATCCCGTGAGGGCTGGAGGCCGGACGCGGAACTCGACCTCGCACTCCCGAACGGGGAGCGGCGGCGGTGCATCGTCGAGTTTCAGTCGAATGCCCGCCGGCTGCCGATCGAACACGCGCTTCTTCAGCTGAGAAACCAGCTGCTGCGCTCCTCGCAAATCGCGCCGGTCTCTTCCTCCTGGCGGGATCTGTCCCGGATCGCCCAGCCTGTGGTGGTCGCGGAGCATCTTGGCCGGCCGATGCGTGACTGGCTTCGCCGTGAGGGAGTCTGGTTCGGGGACCTCTCGGGAAACCGGTTTTTCTCGGCGCCGGGCTTGCTGGTGGACCGGGAGGTCGCGGAGAAGTCCGGCAAGAGCCGGGAGCCTGCCCCGAGCGTCTTCGCCGACAGGAACTCGCGTCTCCTTCGCTATCTTTTCCTGCGAGGGCGGCAGGAGATCGGAGTGCGGGAACTTGCCGGGAAACTGGGAATCAGCGCCTCATCCGTGTCGAACGGCCTGAAGAAGCTCGAAGAGATGAGCTACCTGGAGCGAAAGAGCGGGGACATCCGCCTCCTGGCCCGGGAGGACCTCCTCGAGGAGTGGGTCTCGTTCTACCGGCCGCGATTTCGTCGCCAGGTCGAATCCCGCTACTACGTCCATGCCAGAAGCGCGGAAGCCGTGGTGGAGAAGATCCGCTCCAGCCCGCTGGCGCGCGATCCAGGTTACGCACTCGGCCTTCATGCCGGCGCGTCGCTCGTCGCGCCGTTCGTTCAGTTCCAGGAGGCGCACGCCTACGTTCCGCCGGAGTCGGGGAGTCTCGAACAGCGTCTGGTAGCGGCTCTGGGCGCAAAGCCTGCGGAAGCCGAGGCGAATCTGGTCTTCCTCGAGCCTTTCTACAAACACTCCGTGCTCTTCGAGGCGCGAGACGTCAAGGGCGTCCGCGTGGTCAGCGACCTGCAACTCTATCTGGACCTGATGTGCTACCCGCGGCGGGGAAAAGAGCAGGCCGAGGTTGTCCTCGAGCGACGGCTGAGGCCCGCCTGGTCGAAATCGTGAAACTCGGCGGATTCGTCCATGCGCTGAAAGCTCTCGAACCCCGCCTCGCCGATATCGTCATCGTCGGCGGGTGGGCCTGGTTCCTGTATCGAAAGTACCTGGGCGGCGCGCGGAAGCTGCCCGGCGAATTTACCCTCGACGTCGATGTCGTCCTTCCGCGGCCGCTTCTGCCCGGGCCTGATCTGTACGACCTGCTGAAACGGGCCGACTTCGAGTACGAGCAATCCGGGGACGACACGCCTCCGGTTACGCGGTACGCATGGCCTTCCAGACAGGAAGCAAAGGTCACCGTCGACTTTCTGACACCGGCACGAGCAGGGTCCTCCAGCTGGCTCTTACACGTCTGGTTGAGATCGTCGGCGAGGCTGCCTCCCAGATCCCCAGAGAAGATCAGCAGCGGTTCTCAGATGTCCCGTGGCCGGCAATCATCGGAATGCGCAACCGGCTGGTTCACGCGTACATTGATGTCGATCTCGACGTGCTCTGGAGTACGGTGACGACGGACTTGCCGGCTCTGATAACGCTCCTGGAGCGGGCAGCCGGCTCGGCGTCGTAGACACAGACTGTTTCCGGAGTTCGAAGCTGCCGCAAGGCCGCGGGTGTTCCGATCGAAGCCGGTTTCGAAACGAACCGCCGTAGCGGTTGTGTGTCGGGAAGGGAGCCTGCGAGGGAGCCTGAAGGGTAAGATCAGCGCGATATGGAATCGGCCCGAATCGACCTGACGAAGCGGATAGCGGCCTCGCCGGAGATGATCGCCGACTTCTGCCGCCGGCACCGGATTCGCCGGCTGTCGCTGTTCGGGTCGGTGCTGAGGGAAGACTTCCGGGCGGAGAGCGACATCGACGTGCTCGTGGAGTTCGAGCCGGACGGGGTTCCGAGTTTCTTCGAGCTGGTCGGAATGAAAGAGGAACTGGTCTGATCTTCTCGGCCGCAATGTGGACCTGAAGACTCCGAAGGGTTCAGCCCTTATTTCCGTGACCAGGTGCTTCGGGAGGCTCTCCGCTCCATGTCGCGGCATGACGAGCTGATCGGTCGATCTTGACGTCGCTCGATCCGCGACGAATGGGTGGACCTTCCCGCTCTGATTGCGCAGCTCCGCCGGACCTGCCGATGACGGATGCCGATGGCGCTGGAAGGCCGTACCTCTCGGCGAGGCGGCCTGCATCTCAAGACTGTTGCCGCTCCAGCCGTCGCGGACGCCGGGGTTTCCGCAGGTAGTACAGATGGCGGCAAGAAGAAATCCATGTCCGCAAGCGTGTTGTATGCCTTATAGGGCATTGCTAGTTGCGGTCCGGAAACGAGGCTAGGGTGAGGGATCGGATGTGGTTGCATCTCGGCAGCGGTCGGGCTTTCGGTGGACGCTGAGGCTTAATCGTTCACCCCGATCGCGCATGGGTCCGGACGATCCGGTCGGCTTTGCCACCGCTGGACTACGGGTGGCGGACGGGTCGATGGAGCCGAATCTCCTCGCCGTCGCTCGTCATGCTGGCGGTGAACTTTTCATCTCGCGGAATCAAAACCTTTCAAATGGCCGTCCACAAACCTTGCGATTAGCCGCACAACATCGAACGGGGTCGCGTCTTGCATCTCTATTATAGGTGGCGAACGCGCGGCGCGGCGGGGAGTGGCTGCAGCGGAGGAGGATCGAGGGCGCGGCCCGGCGGGCTCTTCATGTTTCGGAACGCGAACAAAAGTTCCGGTTCCTTTTCCGCCGCACCCTTTTCGACCGGTAGCTCGCTCTTCCGGTTCCGTTCGCTCTACGGGCCGTCGTAGAGGTGGGCGGTGTCGCCGGGCTTGATCCCGGCGGCCTCGATCGCCACGCGACCGAGAAGGTATATACTTGGAGTGTATACAGGGGGTGACTTGACATGCGGACCACCAGGATCTTCAAGAGCGGAAACTCGCAGGCCGTTCGCCTGCCGAAGGACTTTCGGTTCAGCGTCCGCGAGGTCGAGATCCTTCGAAGAGGAGAAGAAGTGGTGCTGAGAAGGAAACCTCACACCGCCGGCGATCTCTTCCGGGCGCTGAGCGCCATCCGCCTGCCGGAAGACTTTCCCGACACGATTGAGGACAAGTCGGCCGAAAGCCGCCGGGCGCTCTGATGCGCTATCTCCTCGACACCGACACGCTCATCTACATCCTGAAGCGCCGGCCACCGGACGTCGCGGCGCGCTTCGAGAAGATGTCTCCCGAGGATGTGGCGATCTCGATGATCTCGATGGCTGAGCTTATGTTCGGTGCGGAGAAGAGCGGGAGTCCAGCTCGTGCGCGCCGAGCGGTCGAGAAGATCGCCGAGGTGCTTCGTGTGCTTCCGCTTGACGAAGGTGCGGCCCGGGTTTACGGGAAGTTGCGGGCGCAGCTCGAGAAGCGCGGAACGCCCATTGGCGCCTTGGACACCCTCATCGCCGCCCATGCATTGTCTTTGCGGGCCACGCTCGTCACGAACAACACGAGGGAATTCGCAAGGGTTCCGGGCCTTCAGGTGGAGAACTGGGTCGCTGGTTGACCGGCGGGGGACACGGGTTCATCAGAGGCGGCCAGACGAAGAAGGCATGATCAATCGATACGCATGGAACCTCGCCGCCCGGTACGATTGAGGAAATATGGCGATTTCGATCCACTCCGGAATGGGAGCCGTGCCGTATCCCGGCGGCGCCGGCTTCCGTCTCTGGGCGCCCTTCGCGTCGGGCGTGGCGGTGGCGGGATCGTTCAACGGCTGGAGCCCGACGGCCGCGCCGCTTTCGCCCGAGGGGAACGGCTTCTGGTCGGCGGACGTGCCGGGCGTGGGCGTCGGGGATGAGTACAAGTTCGTCGTCACGAATGTGGCGCGACCCGCGCCGCTCTGGAAGAACGACCCGTACGCCCGCTCCATGACGAGCTCGGCCGGCAACGGGATCATCGCCGCCACGGACTACGTCTGGCAGAGCCGGGACTATTCCACGCCCCCCTGGAGCGAGCTGGTCCTCTACGAATTGCACGTCGGGAGCTTTCTCTTCGACCACGCGAACAAACGGCGCGGCAACTTCGACACGGTGATCGCGAAGCTCGGGTACCTCGCCGACCTCGGGATCAACGCGATCCAGCTGATGCCCGCCGACGAGTTTCCTGGCGACGTCTCCTGGGGCTACAACCCCTCGGCCATCTTCGCGATCGAGCATGCCTACGGCGGCCCGAACGGTCTCCGCCGGCTCGTCGACGCGGCGCAGGCTCGCGGCATCGCAGTCCTCTTCGACGTCGTCTACAACCATCTCGGGCCGGAAGACCTCGACCTCTGGCAGCTGGACGGCTGGAGCCCCGACGGCCAGTCCTGGCAGGGGGGGATCTACTTCTACAACGACTGGCGCTCCGCGACGCCTTGGGGCGATACGCGCCCCGACTACGGCCGGGGAGAGGTGCGACAGTTCCTGCGCGACAACGCCCTCCGGTGGCTTGGGCCGCGGCGCTGCGACGGGCTCCGCTTCGACGCGACCGGCTGGATCCGGAATGTCCACGGTTCCGGCTCGGACCGGAGCGCCGACCTCGCGGACGGATGGAGCCTGATGCAGTGGATCAACTCCGAGATCAAAGGCCGCCAGCCGTGGAAGCTGACGATCGCGGAGGACATGCAGGACAACGAGTGGATCACGAAGGAGGTCGAGGCGGGGGGCGCAGGGTTCGGAGCGCAGTGGGGCGCGGGGTTCCTGCACACGCTCGAGGACGCGCTCTTCGCGCCCGATGACGGGGCGCGGAACATGTCGGCGCTGCGTGGCGTCGTCGAACAGAGGTTCAACGGCGACGCCTTCCAGCGGGTCGTCTACACGGAGTCGCACGACGAGGTGGCCGAAAGCGCCGGGAAGGCGCGCGTTCCCGAACGGATCTCACCCGGCAACGCCGACGGTTTCTTCGCCCAGAAGCGCTCGACCCTGGGCGCCGCCGTCGTCCTGACAGCGCCCGGCATCCCGATGCTCTTCATGGGGCAGGAGTTCCTGGAATGGGGCGCCTGGTCGGATGCCCGGGAGCTGGACTGGACGAAGGCGGACCGCTTTTCCGGCATCTGCCTTCTTTACCGCGACCTGATCCGCCTGCGCCGGAACTGGTTCGACACGACGCGCGGCCTTCGCGGCCAGAACGTGAACGTCCACCACGTGAACGAGGGCGACAAGGTCCTCGCGTTCCACCGGTGGGACCAGGGAGGGCCGCGCGACGACGTGGTGGTCGTCCTGAACTTCGCGAACCGCGCCTGGCCCGCGTACCGGGTCGGCCTGCCGCGAGTCGGCCTCTGGCGTGTCCGGTTCAACGGGGACTGGCGGGGGTACAGCCCGGCGTTTACCGATCACCCGAGCACGGACACGTGGGCGGGGACCGGCGGCAACGGCGACGGGATGCCCTTTTCCGCCGACGTCGGTCTCGGACCTTACACGGCAATCATCCTGTCGCAGGACGGCTGATCGGCGGGAAGAGAAAAGGGCGGGGGTGAGACCGGCCCTGAATGACTACGTCCGTAGTGTAGGTCGGTCGATTGGGGTCGCGTCTTGGGTCGATTGGGGTCGCGTCTTGCGTTTCTACTATACGTCGCAAACGCTCGGCGCGGCTGCGGGCTGTTCCGGGAGGTCCATTCGGCCGAAGCGTTTGGACCGACGCAGCCAACGTGATCGAGCCGAGGCGCGCCTCTTTGAGTTCGTAGTGCCCATCGCGCCGCATCCGGAATTCGGTGCTCGGACCGAGTGTCGCCGCCGGTCACGGTCGAACGTCGAAGCCTGCGTGCCGGAAGTGCCGGTCGAATGAGAAGACCTGCTTCAGCCGGTGACGAGTCATGAGAGCGAACGACACGCAGTCCGTGAAGCTGACGCCCTGGTCGGCGAACTTGCGGAACAGATCGACGGCGGCGATCTCGTCCGCGGCATCGGGCCGCAGGATCGTGAGAAGGCGGGAAGAGTAGAAAACCTCGGCCCGCTCCGCGGCGAAGGCATAGGTCGTCCGTCGTGCCAGAAGCGTCAGCGTCTCGTCGACGACGAAGTTGGACGTGAAGAGAGGGGAACCCAGGCGTTCGAGCTGCTTCCAGGCGCGGACCGCTCGCCGGTGGTGCTGATCACCCGCGACGTACCGGGCGAGGAATGCCCCGGTGTCGACGAAAATCACGGCTTCCCGTAAAGGTACCGATCGTGGTGCCGCGCAAGGTCGCGAGGCGCGGCGCCCCGGAAGATCGCGCCGTCGGAAAAGAGGGGATCCTCGGTTGCCGTCGGGACCGCGCGGGGAATCGCAGCATCGAGCGACTCGCGAATCAGGGCGCCCAGCGAAACCCCCCGCTCCCTCGCGCGGCGAAACGCGCGCCGCCGCAGGTCGGATGGCAGCATAACCGTCGTGCGCTTCAGGGAAGATGAGGTGGCGCTCATGACCGCCATAATAACGCCGCCATAACTCCTTGCCAACGGGTTCGCGATCGCGCCTTCATCTCGATTGGCGAGGCGTCTCTATCCCTTTCCCGCCCGCCGGGCGTACCTATAATTGGGGTCGGGCACCTATTATAGAAGTCAAACTCCTCGGACCAGGCGGTCCGGCTGCCAATGGAGCCTCTCGGGCAATCCTGATGCGAGCTACCGCTTTTCCTTCCTGATTCCTTCGATCGCCCGCTCGCAGTCGTCGTTGATTCGCTGGCGGTCGATCTGGTACTCGCGCTCGGCGGCCAGGCGCGCTTCGGGGTCGCCCGTCTTCTTCAGCGCGTCCTTGAAGAGGATCTCGCGTTCGGCGAGGCGGGAGGAGGCGATGCGCCGGGCCTCGGCGATGGCTTCCTTCTGCTTCGCGGTCAGCGGGGTCTCTTTCGTGCCGGCCTCGCGGTCCCCGGCCTCGAGGCGCTCCATCGCAAGCTCGATCGCGGTCTTCGGTTTGTCTCCCATGTCTCTCTTCTACACCAGAAACGCGCCGGGCAGCGGCCGAAGGCCCTCTGCGTCGGCCGGACGTCCCACGTGGAGCAGGACGAGGCTGGCAAGAACGTTTCTCATGAAGTTTCCCCGCGCCATTCTCCCCGTTTTTCCCGCCGGCGAGGGTGAAAGAGAGGCCTCCGAGGTCATGTCTCGTGTTCGTGAAGAGGGGCTGGCGGTAGAATTCAGAATATGAAGTCGTACCCGGCTGTCATCGAAAAGTGCCCGGACACGGGGCTCTACGTCGGCTATGTGCCCGGTTTCCCCGGAGCGCATTCTCAAGGGGAAAGTCTGGATGAGCTGCACGAGAACCTTCGAGAAGTGGTGACGATGCTGCTGGAAGACGGCGACCCGAAACTGTCGTCGGAATTCGTCGGGATATATTCGGTGCAGGTGGCTTAAGCGTGGGCACGATCCCCGTGCTGAAACCACGGGAGGTCGAACGGCTCCTCGAACGCGTCGGATTCGTACTGATCCGGCAGCGCGGTTCTCACCGGCAGTACCGGCACCCGGATGGGCGGCAGACGACGCTGCCGTTTCACGGCAACCGGGACGTCTCGCCGATCCTGTTAAGGCAGATTGCGCGAGATATCGGGTTGACGCCGGAACAGCTCCTGCAGGGGCCTGCCGGAGCGTAGGGAAACAGGGTCAGCTCGGATCAGGGCCGCGGCTCGCCGGGGCTAAAGACTCAATCCAGATCCGTCGGCACTGCTTTTCGGCCTCGCGAAGGCCGAGCCTTCTATCAAGATGCTCTGATCAGTCGCCGGTCCGCCCCGACGGCGCATCGCTCTATAAGTCAACCGCCGCTCAGCGCGCCGGGGAGGGGGTGCCCGCCAGCTCGAGGACGGAAAGGGTGAAGGCCGCGACGCCGTTGCGGATGGTGGGGGCGGGGTCGGGCGCAAAGCCGGAGTTGTGGGGGCCGGGGGCGACCTTCCCCTCGGCCTTCAGGCGCGCGAACTCGTTCGGCTCGATGGCGCCGATCTGCATCTGGATGCCGGGGGCGCCCGCGACGCGGCCGAAGACGCCGAAGTCCTCGGAGGTCATCGTTGGCTGGCCCTTGACGACGGCCGAATCGCCGAGCGCCTTCTTCAGGCCGGCCATGAGGCGGTCGGCCAGAGCGGGGTCGTTCACGACGACCTCGCTCGCCTCGGTCGGGTGGACGACGACGAGGGGCTCGCGCGGGGCGCGGCCGGCCGCGGCCTCGGCCTTGGCGATCCGCTCGATGGCCGCGAGAAGCTGCTTCTGGACCTCGGGGCTGAAGGAACGGACGGTGAGCTGCAGCGTCGCGTCGTCGCCGATGATGTTGCGCTTCGTCCCGGCATGGAAGGTGCCGACGGTGACGACGGCGGGATCGAACGGGTTCACCTCGCGCGAGACGATGGTCTGCAGGGTGACGACGGCGCGGGCCGCGATGACGAGGGGGTCGACGGTGGCGTTGGGCATGGCCCCGTGCCCCCCCTTGCCGTAGAAGGTGATGTCGACGCCGTTCGAGGCCGCGGAGGCCGGGCCGCCGAAGATCCCGATCTGGCCGGCGGGGAGGTGGTTGCTGTCGTGGATGCCGAGGACGTAATCCGGCTTCGGGAAGCGGGTGAAGAGGCCGTCGGACGTCATCGCCACCGCGCCCTGAACAGTCTCCTCCGCCGGCTGGCCGACGAAGACCAGCGTCCCGTGCCAGCGGTTCTTCATCTGGGCGAGGAGCGTGGCGGCCCCCACCCACGAGGCCATATGGATGTCGTGGCCGCAGGCGTGCATCACGCTCACGGTGTCGCCGGCGTCGTTCTTCGTCGTGACGGTGCTGGCGTAGGGGAGCCCCGTCTGCTCCTTGACGGGGAGGGCGTCCATGTCGGTGCGGAGCAGGATCACCGGCCCCGGGCCGTTCTTCATGACGGCCACGACGCCGAACCCCCCGACGTGCTCGGTCACCTCGTAGCCCAGCGCGCGCATCCGCGCGGCGAGCTTCGGTGCGGTCTTTTCCTCGTGGAGGGAAAGCTCGGGGTTGCGGTGGAGGTCCAGGTAGAGCGTTTCGAGCCCGGGCCAGGCCGCGTCGAATCCCGCGAGAGCGGGCGGCTCGGCGGCGGGTACGGCGGCGGCGCCGGGCGCGACGGGAACCAGCGCGAAGAGAACGGCGAGAGCGGAGAGGGCACGGCGAATATGCGTCATAGGGCGGGGATGCTACTACCTCGGCCGGTCTGTCCTATTCTCCGAAAGCCCGATGGGCACCCCCCTCAAGGAGCCGAAATGAACCGCCCGCTCGCGCTCTTCCTTGGCGTTCTACTTTCGTCGACGCTTTCCGTGAAGGCTCAGGAGCCGGAAAAGCCGAAGACGCCCTTCTCGTCCGAGACGTTCTCCGGGATCAAGCTGCGCGAGATCGGCCCGGCCGTCACGTCGGGCCGCGTCGCCGACATCGCGGTCGTCCCCGATCACCCCGCCGTCTGGTACGTGGCCGCGGCCTCGGGGGGCGTCTGGAAGACGACGAACGCCGGGACGACCTGGACGCCCCTCTTCGACAAGGAGGGGTCGTACTCGATCGGCTGCGTCACGGTCGACCCGCAGAACCCGAACGCGATCTGGGTGGGGACGGGGGAGAACAACTCGCAGCGAAGCGTCGGGTACGGCGACGGCGTCTACCGGTCGCTGGACGGCGGGAAGAGCTGGAAGAACATAGGGCTGAAGTCGTCGGAGCACATCGGGAAGATCGTCGTCGACCCGAAGAACTCCGACGTCGTCTATGTCGCCGCGCAGGGGCCGCTCTGGGCGGCCGGGGGCGACCGGGGCGTCTACAAGACGACGGACGGCGGGAAGACGTGGAAGGCCGTCCTTTCGATCTCGGAGAACACGGGGGCTTCCGACCTCTGGATGGACCCGCGCGACCCGAACGTCCTCTACGCGACGTCGTACCAGCGGCGGCGGCACGTCTGGGGGATGGTGGACGGCGGGCCGGAGTCGGCCATCTGGAAGACGACGGACGCCGGCGCGACGTGGCGGAAGCTGGAGAAGGGGATCCCCAAGGCGGACCTCGGGCGGATCGGCCTCGCCGTCTCGCCTGCGGACCCGGACGTCGTCTACGCGATGATCGAGGCGACCGACCCGAAGGACCGCGGGACGTACCGGTCGACCGACCGGCGGCGAGAGCTTCACGCGCGTGGGGGACTACTCGGCGCCGGGGCCGCAGTACTACCAGGAGATGATCCCCGACCCGAAGGACGTCGACCGCGTCTACTCGATGGACGTCTTCAACATGGTGACCGAGGACGGCGGGAAGACGTGGAAGCGGCTGGGCGAGAAGAACAAGCACGTCGACAACCACGCGCTCTGGATCGACCCGGCCGACACGAGCCACCTCGTCAACGGGAACGACGGCGGCGTCTACGAGAGCTGGGACCGCGGGGCGACGTGGGAGTTCAAGGCGAACCTCCCCGTCACGCAGTTCTACCGGGTGGCGCTGGACGAGTCGAAGCCGTTCTACTACGTCTACGGCGGGACGCAGGACAACACGACGCTCGGCGGCCCGTCGCGGACGACGACGGTGCACGGGATCGTCAACTCGGACTGGTTCGTGACGACGGGGGGCGACGGCTTCTTCTGCGCCGGTCGACCCGAAGGACCCGAACATCGTCTACTCCGAGTCGCAGCACGGAGACCTCGCCCGCTTCGACCGGAAGTCGGGGGAGGAGGTCGACATCCAGCCGCAGGCCGGGCCGGGCGAGGCGCCGCTTCGCTGGAACTGGGACTCGCCGGTGATCATCAGCCCCTTCTCGAACACGCGGATCTACTTCGCCGCGCAGAGGCTCTTCCGGAGCGACGACCGGGGCGACGACTGGAAGGCGGTCAGCGGCGACCTGACGCGGCAGGTCGACCGGAACAGGCTGAAGATGATGGGACGCGTCTGGGGACCGCGACGCCGTCGCGAAGAACACGTCGACGTCGTTCTACGGAAACATCGTCTCGCTGGCCGAGTCGCCGAAGAAGGAAGGGCTCCTCTACGTCGGGACCGACGACGGCCTCGTGCAGGTGACCGAGGACGGCGGCGCGAACTGGCGGAAGGCGGAGACCTTCCCCGGCGTGCCGGCGAACGCGTACGTCTCCCATCTCGCGCCGTCGCCGCACGACGAGGGGACGGTCTACGCGGCGTTCGACAACCACAAGATGGGGGACTTCAAGCCGTACCTGCTCAAGAGCACGGACCGCGGGAAGACGCTGGACGTCGATCGCCGGAGACCTCCCGGCGCGCGGGACGGTCTACACGGTCGCCGAGGACCCGGCGAAGGCCGGCCTCCTCTTCTGCGGGACGGAGTTCGGGCTCTTCTTCTCGCCCGACGGCGGGAAGCAGTGGATCCAGCTCAAGGGCGGGATGCCGACGATCGCCGTCCGCGACCTCGCGATCCAGAAGCGCGAAGGGGACCTCGTCCTCGCGACGTTCGGGCGGGGCTTCTTCGTCCTCGACGACCTGACGCCGATCCGGCCGCGCGACCGACGAGCTGCTCGCGAAGGAGGCGGCGCTCCTCCCGGTGCAAGAACGCGTGGATGTACGTCCCGTCGATGCCGCTCGGGCTAAGGGACAAGGCGTTCATGGGAGAGTCGTTCTACGCGGCCCCGAACCCGCCGTTCGGCGCGGTCTTCACGTACTACCTGAAGGACGAGCTGCGGACGAAGAAGAAAGCGCGGCAGGCCGAGGAGAAGAAGATCGCGGCGAAGGGGGGAGACGTCTTCTACCCGCCGTGGGACGAGCTCAGGGCCGAGGAGCGGGAGGAGGAGCCGACGATCGTCCTGACGGTGACCGACGGAGCTGGAAACGTCGTCCGGCGGCTCGCGGGAGCGGTGAAGGCGGGATTCCACCGCGTCGCGTGGGACCTGCGGTACCCGGCGTCGAACCCGACGCGCCCGCCGAAGGCCGAGGAGGACCCCGAGAGCATCTTCATGCCGCCGCTCCGCGGCCCGCTCGCGATGCCGGGGAGCTACACCGTCACGCTGGAGAAGAAGGTGGACGGCGTGGTGACGAAGCTGGCCGAGCCGGTGAGCTTCACGGCCGAGGTGCTCGGCACGGCCAGCCTTCCCGCGCCCGACCGCGCGAAGGCGCTGGAGTTCGAGAAGAAAGTGGCGCGGCTGCAGCGGGCCGTCCTCGGCTCGGTGGAACTGTCGAAGGAAGCGGAAAAGCGGCTCGAGATGCTGCAGAAGGCGCTTTTCGACACTCCCGCGGCCGACGCCGCGCTGATGGCGCGCGCGAAGGAGCTGAGCCTGAATCTGAAGGGGATCGAGGAGCAGCTCTCGGGAGACAAGGTGATCGCGAAGTACCAGGAGCCCGTGCCGCCGTCGATCAACCAGCGCGTCCAGCGGATCGTCCACGCCCTCTGGTCTTCGACCTCCGCCCCCACCGGCACCCAGCAGCGGGGGTACGACATCGCCGCCCAGCAGTTCGCGCCCGTCCTCGCGAACCTCCGGACGCTCGTGGACTCGGACATGAAAGCGCTCGAGACGAAGGCCGAAGCCGCCGGCGCCCCGTGGACCACGGGACGCGTTCCGACGTGGCAGCCGGAATGATCAAACGGGGTCAATCAAACGGGGTCGCGTCTCAATTATCCGAATCAAACGGGGTCGCGTCTCAATTATCTATTATACGTGGCCCTCGCATCGCGGGACGTCGGGCTTCTTCCTTCCCCACGGGGGCGATCTTCGTTTCAGATCGCCGGCGCCAGTTCGGTTCCTTCCGGCTCCTGCTTGGCCTCTGTCGCCTCGGGCGCGGTGGCGGCATGGGTCCGCGCCACGAGGACGTAGATCGACGGCACGACGAGGAGGGTGAAGGCGGTGCCGACGATCATGCCGGTGACGAGCATGATGCCGATGGAGTTCCGCGCGCCGGCGCCCGGGCCGCGCGCGAAGACGAGCGGCAGGTGGCCCATGACCGTGGCCGCCGTCGTCATCAGGATGGGCCGGAGGCGCGTGCTCGCGGCCTCGACGACGGCCTGCACCTTGCCGACGCCCTGTCTCCTGGAGCTTGTTCGCGAACTCGACGATCAGGATGCCGTTCTTGGCGATGAGGCCGACGAGGGTGATGAGGCCGACCTGGCTGTAGATGTTGAGCGACGTGAGGCCGAGGAACGAGAAGAGGAGCGCGCCCGAGAGCGCCAGCGGCACGGAACCGGCCAGGATGATGAACGGGTCGCGGAAGCTCTCGAACTGGGCGGCGAGGACGAGGTAGATGAGGATGGCGGAGAGGAGGAAGGTGCCGAGGAACTTGCTCCCCTCGGTCCGGAGCTGGCGCGACTCGCCCGCGTAGTCGATGGTGAAGCCCTTCGGCAGGATCTTGGCCGCCTCGGTCCTCGAGGAAGACGAGCGCCTTGTCGAGGGAGACGCCCGGCGGGATGACCCCCTGGACGCGCACCGCGTTGAGCTGCTGGAAGCGCTTCAGCTCGCGCGGCTCGGTCGTCGTCTTCAGCGAGGCGAAGGTGGAGAGCGGGACGAGCTTCCCGTCGGCGCCCGTGACGTAGATCTGGCGAAGCTGGTCGGGGGTGAGGCGCTCGACACGCTTGACCTGCGGGATGACCTTGTAGCTCCGCCCCTGGATGCTGAAGCGGTTGACGTAGTTCCCGCCGAACAGGGTGGAGAGGTCCTTCCCCGCGTCGGAGAGGTTCACGCCCTGGGCCCGCACCTTGTCGCGGTCGAAGACGACTTCGACCTGCGGCTGGTCGAACTTGAGGTCGGAGTCGGCGAACATGAAGAGACCGCTCTGGAACGCCTTCCCGACGAGCTGGCCCGCGAAGCCGGCCAGCTGCTCCGGCTCGGCGGTGGAGGCAATGACGAAGTCGACCGGGAAGCCGCTCCCTCCGGGAAGAGGGGGCGGAGTGAGCGAAATGACGCGGACGCCGGCGATCTTCGAGGACTTCGCGGCCGCGAGCATCTGCAGGTCCTGGGTGGAGCGCTTCCGCGCGCTCCAGGGTTTCGTGACCATGCCGCCGAAGCCCCCGCTCGGGGAGGTGATCTGGAAGATGCTCTCGCTCTCGGGGAAGGACCGGTAGACGTCGGCCACCTGCGAGGCGAAGAGCGTCGTCTGGTCGAGGGTGGCGTTCGGGGCCGCCTGGATGACGCCGAAGACGACGCTCTGGTCCTCCTTCGGCGCGAGCTCCTTCTGGGAGAAGAGATAGAAGGGGACGATGAGGAGCGTGACGAGGACCCAGAGCGTGAGGACGACGGGCCGGTAGTTCAGGGTCGCGGCGAGCTGACGCGCGTACGTGGCGCGGAACGCAGTCGAAGCGCCGGTTGACCCAGCCGGCGAAGCCGCGCTCGGAGTCGCCGGACCGAAGCAGCTTCGAGCCCATCATCGGCGAGAGGGTGAGCGCCACGACGCCCGAGACGATGACGGCGCCCGCCAGCGTGAAGGCGAACTCGCGGAAGAGCGCGCCGGTGAGGCCCCCCTGGATGCCGATCGGGGCGTAGACCGCGGCGAGCGTGATCGTCATCGCGATGATCGGCCCGACCAGCTCGCGGGCGGCCTTCATGGCGGCTTCGAGCGGCTTCTGGCCGAGCTGGAGGTGCCGCTCGACGTTCTCGACCATGACGATGGCGTCGTCCACGACGAGCCCGACGGAGAGGACGATCGCGAGGAGCGTGAGGAGGTTGATCGTGAAGCCGGCGAGGAACATCAGGAAGACGGCGCCGACGAGCGAGACCGGGATCGCCACGACCGGGATCACGACCGACCGGTACGAGCCGAGGAAGAGGAAGATGACGAGGACGACGATGAGGAGCGTCTCGGTGAGGGTCTTCAGGACCTCGTCGATGGCGTCCTGGATGTAGGCCGTGGAGTCGTACGGGATCCCGACTTTCATCCCGGCCGGGAGCTGCGCGCGGATCTCGGGAATGGCCTCCCGCACCCGCTTGATGACCTCGAGCGCGTTGGCCGTTCGGGAGGACCCAGATCCCCATGAACGTGGCGTCCTGCCCGTTGAAGTGGACGTCGGAGTCGTAGTCCTCGGCGCCGAGGACGACGTCGGCGATCTCGCCGAGCCGGACGATGGTTCCCCTCGTCCTGCTTGACGACGAGCTGGCGGAACTCCTCGGCGGTCTGGAGGTTCGTGTTCGCGACGAGGTTCACGGAGACCATCGAGCCCTTCGTGCGGCCGAGGGCGGAGAGGTAGTTGTTGTTCGCCAGCGCGTCGCGCACCTGCGAGGCGGAAAGGCCCGAGGGCGGCCATCTGGTCGGGCTTCAGCCAGATCCGCATCGCGAACGTCCGGCTCCCGAGGATGTCGGCGCGCTGCACGCCGCTGATCGGCCGCGAGCTTCGGCTGGACGACGCGCGTCAGGTAGTCGGTGATCTGGTTCTGGTCGAGGTCCGCGGAGGAGAAGCCGATGTACATCGACGCGAACTGCGAGTCGGCCGTCTGGAGGTCGATGACGGGGGCCTGCGCCTCGGGCGGGAGGTCGTTCCGCACCTGCGCGACCTTGGCCTGCACCTGCGTCAGCGCGGCGTTCGTGTCGTAGTTGAGCTTCAGGTGGACGGTGATGGTGCTGACGCCCTGCGCGCTCGACGACTCGAGGTAGTCGATGCCGTCGGCGCTCGCGATGACGCGCTCGAGCGGGGTCGTGATGAAGCCGCGGACGAGGTCGGCGTTCGCGCCGACGTAGACCGTCGTCACCTGCACGACGGCGATGTCGCTGCGCGGGAACTGCCGGACGGAGAGCGAGCGGATCGACTGGAGCCCCGCGATCGTGATGACGAGGCTGACGCAGACCGCGAGGACGGGCCGCCGGATGAAGAGGTCGGTGAGCTTCATCAGGAGTCCTGCGGCTTCGGGGCCGGGTCGTTGCCCGGCTGGACCTCGTTGTTCACCTCGACGGATGCGCCGGTGCGGAGCTTGAAGACGCCCGAGGTGACGATCTCCTGCCCGGGCTTCAGGCCGGAGAGGATCGCCACCTGGTCGCCGCGGGAGCGCCCCAGCTTCACGAACTGCTGCTGGGCGCCGCGGTAGGAGACGCCGGCCGGGTTCTTCATCTCGGCCACGACGAAGACGGAATCGCCGTAAGGCGC
Source organism: uncultured Acidobacteriota bacterium (assembly GCA_963779415.1). Classification (GTDB taxonomy): domain Bacteria; phylum Acidobacteriota; class Thermoanaerobaculia; order UBA5066; family UBA5066; genus DAOMFB01. Next base: position 491,998 of record CAVZYA010000002.1, read on the forward strand.
GTAGCTGATGGCCGAGGCCGGGAGCGCGATCACCGTCGTCGTCGTTCCGAGCAGCAGCTCGGTCTCGACGAACATCCCGGGGCGGAGCGTGCCGCTCGGGTTCGGAAGCGTCGCCTGCACCTGGACGTTCCTCGTCCCCTCGTCGACGATCGAATCGAGCGCCGTGACCTTGCCGGCGAGCTCGGCCGGGGGATCCGTCGCGCCCTGCGCCGTGACGCGGACGGCGGCGCCGACCCTCACGCGGCCGACTTCCTGCTGCGGGATCGAGAAGTTGACGTAGATCGGGTCGAGGGACTGAAGCGACACGATCCGGTCTCCCGCCGCGAGGTACTGGCCGAGGTTCGCGTGGCGGATGCCGAGCATCCCCGTGAAGGGGGCCCGGATCGTCTTCCGCTCGATGGTCGCCTTGATCTCGCCGACGCGGGCTTCTCCCTGCACCTGGGCCGCGACGGCGCTGTCGAGGTCGGCCTGCGGCAGGACGCCGCCGTCGCGGAGCCCGCGGGCCCGCTCGAGGTTGAGGCGCGCGAGGGCGAGCTGCGCCTCCGCCGCCGCCAGCTGGGCGCGCTCCTGCCGGGTGTCGAGCGTCGCGAGGACCGTGCGCTGCGTCACCGTCTCGTCCCGACTCGAACGCGATCGTGTCGACGACGCCCGGAAGGTCCGCGCTGACCGTGACGCCCTGGACGGCCACGACGCTGCCGATGGCGGTCAGATTGGCCGGCCATTCCACTTCCCGGGCGACGGTCGTCGTGACGGCTTCCGGCGGCGGCTGGTAGGAGGAGTTCTGGGCGATGGAAGCCTTGACCTGCCGGACCTTGAGCGTCCCGACGGCCGCGAGGAAGACGGCCACGAGGGCCAGCATCAGCGCCATCCGTTTCTTCATGAAGAACTTCCCTTCGGGTCCGCCCGGGCGGACGCAGAGCGAGGACCGGACGGAGAAGAATACGTCACCACTTGAGACCCGGTTTCAATTCGAACCGGCGGGCGACCCGGGCGCGACCTGAGTCCTGTCCCGACCGGTTCTATAATATAAAATAGAGACACGACCCCACTGAAGCGACCCCACTGAAGTAGGAACTAGAGTCGCCTTCCGACCTAATCGCTGATCGGCACGTCCTCGAAGGGCTGCGCGCCCGGAATGAACACGGAGATGATCTTGACGTCCGGCGGAACCGCGATGAACTTGGCCCACGTGCCCAGGGTCTTCTTCGGCTCGAGCACGAAGACCTTGCCGTGCCCCCCGTGCTTTCCGGCCACGAGATTGCCCTTGGTGTCCTTCACCACGGGGTACTTCATCTTGTTGTGGGCGTCGACCAGATAGGCGTCGTAGACGAGGCTGAAGGGCTCGCTCCAGCCCATGCCCTTGAAGGACTCACCCAGTCTCTTCGGCTTGTCGGTCTTGTTGCGGTACTCCCACTTGACGGTGAGCGTGCCGTCGCTGACGCGCTTCACCGAGAGAAGCGCGACCTCCACGCCTTCCACTTCGTAATCGCTGACGGCGATGGCGGCCGGGGCGGCGCCCTTTACGGCCGGAGGAGACCCCTTCGCCTCGTAGGCCAGGCCGGACACCATCCACGACAGCGAGAAGACGAGCGGGAAAAGGGGAACGGAACGTCGACGCAGCATCTTGAGATTCCTCCTTTGGGATTCATTGAGACCGACTCTCAGTTTGCCACATCGGGGAGCCGACGCGCCGGTTTCGGGGGTGGACCGGCAGAGGCGCTTCGGCCAGCCGGCGGGCCGGGGACGACAGATTGCGACCGAGGTCCCGTGCCGGTCGCTCGTATGGACGGGCGACAATAACCGGACCTGATATGCGGAATCCGACGCTGGCTCTTCACCCCGCGCACGCCGCCCTCGCGGCCGAGGTTGCCGCGCTGCGGGAGGAGCTGGCGGGGCTGCTGGCCGAGGTGGACGAGCTGGTGGAGTTCGTCCGGCCGGGCCTTCTGGCGCTCTACCAGGTGCGGCTGGGGCCGGCGGAGCTTCAGCTTCTGGCCGCGCAGTATGAGCTGGCGCGGGTGAAGCGGGCGATCGATCTCGCGCAGGCGGCCCTGAACGCCGGGAAAAAGCCCGACCCGGCCCGGATCGAAGCGGCGCTGGATCGCGAGGCGGCGGAATGGAAGGAGCGTCTCGAGGCGGCGGCGAAGAAACTGAAACAGGCGCACGAGCACCTGAAGGGACTTCTGTCGAAGGAGGATTCGGCGGAGATGAGAAAGCTCTACCTCGTCCTCGTGAAGAAGCTCCACCCCGACCTGCACCCGGACCTTTCGGACGAGGAGAAAAAGCTCTGGCACAAAGTGCAGGAGGCCAACCTCCTCAACGACCTCCCGGGGATGCGCGCGCTCGTGGCCCTCGTGGAAGGGAAGATCGCGCCGAAGGAGACGCCGGCGATGGATGCGCTGGCGCACAAAAGGGACGTCCTTTCGAAGCACGCGGAGGCGCAGCGGAAGAAGATCGCGATGATCCGCTCGGAGCCCCCCTTCACGATGGAACGGGAGCTGAACGACGAGGCGTGGGTGAAGGGGCGGTGCGAGGCGCTGGCGGCCGAGGCGGAGAAGTTGAAGCGGCAGGCAAAGGAGCTGACGGCGAATTTCGCGCTTCTGATGGCGGGCGAGGATGGGAACGGACCTCAAGTCCATTGACCCGGCGCTTCTGGCGCTGATGCACGGCTCGTTCGGGAAGGACGGGGCGCTGAAGCCGTTCGCGAAGGAGATCTTCCTTCTGGAGTGCCACGTGGCCGGGACGAGCCACCAGCCGGTGAAGGAGATCGAGCCGGGGCTGAAACCGGGCGCGCTGCTGCCGTTCCTGCGCGAGCCCGCGAACAAGTTCGACGCGCTGGCCATCGCGATTCACGACGAGGCGGGACACACGCTGGGCTGGGTGCCGAAGGAGAAGAACGAAGTTCTCGCGCGCCTGATGGACGCCGGCAAGCTCCTCTTCGGCCGGCTGGAGGGGAAGAGCTGGGTGGGGGGCTGGCTGAAGCTGGACGTCCGGGTGTTTCTGAGGGAGTTCTAGAGACTCCGTCCGCTTGGTCAGACCACGAGCCGAGGAAGAACGTCCATCGGAACCATCGGAACCTCCGATACGGCTTCATAATCTCACCGTGGCGGGGCTTCGCGCGCTGTTCTTCCTTCTGCTCTCCGCGCTCGTCGCGCTCTCCGGCGCGGCCCAGTCTCCGGCCACCTTCGTGACGCCCGCCGGAACGGCGCTGCCGCTCCGTGTCGAGGAAGCGGAAGGAAAGACGTTCTTCGCCGTCGCGGACGTCGTGGCGGCGCTCGAGGGGACGGCCTCCTTCGACACCGAGACGCGCTCGTACGAGGTGAAGCTGAAGGCGCACACGGCGATCTTCGGAGGCGACGCGCCGCTCGCCGTCGTCGACTCGAAGATCGTCTACCTCGCCGGGCCCCTCCGGACGAAGGGAAGCCTCGCTTTCGCCGACACGGAGTTTTTCGGCCGCGTCTTCGGCCCGATGACGGGACTCTCGTTCGCGTGGGACGCCGGGAGAAGGACGCTCACGGCGTCGCGGGGGCCGGCCGTGGAGATCACGGCCGAGGCGAGCGTCACCGACGTCGGAGAGGCGACGAAGGTCGTTCTCCGCTTCTCGCAGCCGCCGCAGTACCGCGTCGAGAAGGGGGACGAGACGGTCGTCCTGAAGTTCCCCGGCGCGCGAATCGTCGCGGCCACGCCCGAGAAGAGCGTGGACGGGCCGCGCGTGGCGCGCGTCGTCCTCCGGCCGGGCGAGGCGGTGATCACGCTCCGGGGAAAGGACTTCGCGACGAACGTCTACCCGCTCGGCGGTCCGCCGCGCCTCGTCGTCGACGTGACGCGGCCGGCCGCCGGCACGGCGGAGGCCGTCGGGACGGCGCCGGCCCCGGAGACGTCGAAGGCGCGGATCGTCGTCCTCGACGCCGGGCACGGCGGGAGCGAGGAGGGGGCGAAGGGGCCCGCGGGACTTCTCGAGAAGGACGCGACGCTCGCCCTCGAAAAGACGATGCAGGAGGTCCTCTCGAGACACGGCTACCGCGTCGTCTCGACGCGGACGACCGACGCGACGGTCTCGCTCGAGGACCGTGCCGCATCGGCCAACGGCGCGAAGGCCGACGTCTTCGTCTCGCTCCACGCGAACGCCTCGCGGAGCCCCTCGGCGCACGGGACGGAGGTCTACTACCTCTCTCTCGACGCCTCCGACCGCGCGGCGGCCCTCCTCGCCGAGAGCGAGAACAAGGCGGTCGAGACGCCGACGGCCGGGAAGAACGCCGCGGGGCGCGACCTCGACCTCATCCTCTGGGATCTCGCGCAGAACCAGCACCTCGCCGCGTCCGAGCGGCTCGCGGAGATCATCCAGGCGGACTTCAACCGGCTTCTCGGCGTCTCGTCACGCGGCGTGAAGCAGGCGCCCTTCCGCGTCCTGATCGGCGTGAACGCCCCCGCGGTCCTCGTGGAGGTGGCCTTCATCACGAACCCCGAAGAGGAGAAGAAGCTCGCGTCGGAAGAGTTCCGTCGGCAGACGGCGGAGACCCTGGCCGGGAGCCTCGACACCTTCTTCCGGACGGCGGCCTCGGTTCCGCCCGTCCCGAGCGCGCCGAGGCCGCCAGGGCGTCCCTGAACGCGTCATGCCGCGCCGCTTCGCCCTCGGCCTGATCGGCCTCCTCGTCCTTCTTCTCGCCGCCCTCCTGATTGCGCGTCGTCTCGCGACGACACCGACGGGCCGTCCGGGAGAGACGCGGCCGGTGTCCGCTCCGCCGACCCCCGTCGTCCCTCCGACACCGATCCCCGGCCGGCGCGTCTCGCTCTTCTTCGAGCCGAAGGAGGGAGAGCTTTTCCGGGCCGAGAGGCGCGAGATTCCGGCGACGTCGGACGACGTTGCGTTTCTCCGGACGCTCGCTTCGGCGGTCCTCGACGGCCCGCGGCACCCGGATCTCCTCCGTCCCTTCCCGGAAGGGTGGAGCGTTCGGGGCGCGTACCGGCTGCAGGGCGGACTGGTCGTCGTGGATCTCGCCCCCCCCGCCCTCGCCCCCGTCGCCGGCGCCGAGGGCCCCCCCGTTCCCGAGACGGTCCTGGCCTCGCGCTGGCAGACCGGATCGCACGAGGAGCTGGCGGCCGCGCAGGCGCTCCTCATCACGCTGGCGAAGAACGCCCCGGACGTCGCGAAGGTGGTGCTCGTGATCGCGGGGGAGCCGGTCGAGACGCTCGCGGGGCATCTCGATCTGACGCATCCGCTCCTGCCGGACCTGGCCCGAGCCGGAGAGGAGGCGCCGCTGGAGGTGGCCATCCCCCCGGCGGCGGAAAGCGTTCCGACCCCGCCGTCCGTCTCCCCGGCTCCGCCGGCGACGTCGCCCTCGCCTCCCCCGCCGGAACCGAAACGCGAGCGGGCCGGCCCGCGAACGGACGTCACGTGACCGACCGCCGGCCGATCGGCCTCTTCGACTCGGGGGTGGGAGGGCTCACCGTCCTCGACGCGGTGGCGCGCCGTCTTCCCTCCGAGAACCTCCTCTATCTCGGCGACACGGCGCGGCTGCCGTACGGGACGAAATCCCCGGAGACGGTGCGGCGCTACGCGCGGCGGGCGGTGGAATACCTCCTCGGGCACGACGTCAAGGCGCTCGTCGTCGCCTGCAACACCGCCTCGGCGCTCGCGCTCGACCTGATCGAGGAGATCTCGCCCGTCCCGGTCGTCGGCGTCGTCGCCCCGGGGGCCGCCGCCGCCGTCGCGGCCGTCCGGGAGCTCGAGGCGGAAGGGGAGGCGCCCTCTCCGATCGCCGTTCTCGCGACGGAGGCGACGGTCGCCTCGGACGCTTACGGACGGGCGGTGCGCGCGCTCGATCCCGATCGAAAGGTCCTCCACACGGCGTGCCCGCTCTTCGTCCCGCTCGCGGAGGAGGGGTGGACGGACAACGAGGTGGCGCGCGCGGCCGCGGCGCGCTATCTCGGGCCGGTCCGCGCCTCGGGCGTGCGCATCGTCGTCCTCGGCTGCACGCACTACCCGCTTCTCCGGGGGACGATCGCCGAGGCGCTCGCGCCCGGAACGCGTCTCGTCGACTCGGCCGAGGCGGCCGCCGCAGCCGTCGATGCCGCGCTCGTTCCGGAAGCGCGGCGCGGGGGAAACGCCGCCGGCGAGACGCACCTTCTCGTCACGGACGCGTCGGAGCGCCTCGCCCGGATCGCCGTCCGGTTCCTCGGGCGCGAGGCGGTGCGCCTCGAGGGGATCGACCTTCCGTGAGCGCCCCTGGAGGAGAATCGGAGGCCATGACGTCCCTCCTCCGCCCCGACGGCCGCGCGGCACGCGAGATGCGCCCCGTCTTCCTCACGCTCGACCCGGTTCCCCACGCGGAGGGATCGTGTCTCGCCGAGCAGGGAAAGACGCGGATCCTCGTGACGGCCACGGTGGAGGAGAAGGTCCCGCCGTTTCTCCGCGAGAAGGCCGAGGGGTGGATCACGGCGGAGTACGGAATGCTTCCGCGCGCGACGCTCGAGCGGACGCCGCGCGAGGCCTCTCGCGGCAAGCAGTCGGGGCGGACGCTGGAGATCCAGCGCCTCGTCGGCCGCGCGCTCCGGGGCGTTGTCGACCGGAAGCTCCTCGGCGAGCGGACCGTCACGCTCGACTGCGACGTCCTCGTGGCCGACGCGGGGACGCGCTGCGCCTCGATCACGGGGGCCTTCGTCGCCCTCGCTCTCGCGGTTTCGAGGCTGCACGAGAAGAAGCTCGTGAAGCGAAGCCCGTTCCGCGAGGCCGTCGCGGCGATCTCCGTCGGGTGGACGGGCGGGGAGGCCGTCCTCGACATGACGTACGCCGAGGACTCGACCGCCGAGGTCGACTTCAACATCGTCGGGACGTCGGCGGGGCGCTTCGTCGAGCTGCAGGGGACGGCAGAAGGGGCGCCTTTCGGCCCGGAGGAGCTTCGCCGGATTCTCCTCGTCGGGCGGAAGGGGCTCGCCGCCCTCTTCGCGGCGCAGGGACGCGCTCTCGACGGGCAGCTCCCGGCCGAGTGGTGGAAGGCGATCTACGGGTCGGTGCGCGGCGCGGCGGCCGCTTCGGCGTCGGCCGGCCGCTGACGCCGGCGCTTCAGCCGAGGAAAGTCCGCAGCGCTTCCGCGAGGCGCCTCGGCTCCTCCAGCATCGGGTAATGCCCGAGGCCCGGAAGAAGCGTGAACGTCGCATCGGGACGGGCGACGAGGAGCCTCCGCGACTCCTCGGGCGGGGCGAGGGGGTCGAGCGCTCCCGCGAGGATCAGAAGCGGCGTCCTCGTCCCGCGCAGCCGCTCGACGAGGGGCGGAGCGTCGAGGACGCCGTCCACGCTCATCTCCACGGCCCGGGCGAGCGCCGCCCCTTCGGGCCCCTTCCGCGACGAGACGGTCCGCTCGACGAAGGCTCGCTTTCCGGGCGAGTCGACCGCAAAGCCGTAGGCCGAGGCTCTCCGGAGCGAGGAGTCCGGGACGCTGGTCAGCACCGAGCGGCGCGACATTCCCTTCCACTTCAGCCGGTCCGTGAATCCGTACGGAAATCGCCCCGACCGGGTTCACGAGGACGAGCTTCCTGACGCGCGACGGCTCGCGGGAGGCGAGCTCTCCCGCCACGCGGCCGCCGAGGGAGTGCCCGACGACGTACGCCCGCGGAAGCTCCCGCTCCTCCATCTCGTTCTCGACGTACCGCGCGAGCGAGACGAGGTCATAGCCGCTCGCCGGCTTCGGCGCCGCGCCGCAGCCGAGAAGGTCGAGCGGATGGACGTCGTAGTGCTTCTCGAGGAGCTTCGCCGCCTCTTCCCAGTCGGCGGCGGAGCCCCCGACGCCGTGCAGGAGGACGAGAGTCGCTTTCGCTTTCTTCGCCGTCATCGCGGAGAATGGTAACGGACGGGGCGTAGCGCAGTGGTAGCGCACGTGCTTTGGGAGCACGTGGTCGCCGGTTCGATCCCGGCCGCCCCGACCACCTCTCCGTCACCCTCGGCAGGCCCCCGGAAGAGATCCGGCGTGCCGAGCCGGTCACTATAATTGACAATTGAGACACGACCCCGCTCTTAGGGCTTCCTGTGTCGCCGGCCGGACCGCGCCCCCTGGTACTCCGCCAGAGCCGCCGCGAGAAACGCGAGACCTTCCGACGACGTGGCGAGCCGGAGCGCCTCCTGGGCGCTCATCGTCAGCGCCCGCCGGTAAAGAACGGCCGCCGCGACGTGCCGCAGGACCTGGCCCAGCTGCTCGGAGACGCCCAGGGCATCCGCGAAGGCGGGACTGCGCCCGGCGCCGGCCCTCGCGGAGGATTCGCCGATGCTCTCGACGAGCGCCGGGGAGAGCGACTCGCCGATGATGTCGGCGACGCGGGCGATGCGGGCGAGGTCGGAGGGGCTGGGCTTCGGCATGGCGGGCCTTACTTCCCCCCGCGCTTCCACGTCTTCTTCAGCGGCCCGGACGGGGCGTGGGTCGTGGCGGCCATTTTCGGCTTTCTGATGCCGAATAACGTAATACCGCGCGCCGAGCCGGTCAAGGCGTCCGGAATCGGTCTGCCCGGGCCCTATAGGGGGTCACGCCGTATAGGGGGTCAGGTACCAATTTTATATTATGTGACCCCCGGCACGCGCTCCAGTTCCACGTGCCACTTTCAGGGAAGGGCTCGATACCGTTTCCTATAATTGATAATGGAGACGCGACCCCATTTTTCGAGATGCCGTTTGCCGGGACTTCACCGGGCGCGGAGAGCCCGAACGGATCTCCTCCGGGCTCTCCACGTCCCCGGCTCCGGTCAGTCGGGAATCATCACGACGAGGTACCGGTCCCCCTTCCAGAACGCGGCGGGGTCCTTGACCTCGAGCTTCGACGCCCCGGAGTTCGGGCCGCCGTCGACGATCTGGTAGCTCCCCTTCGGCTGCTCCGTGATGATGCGAACCTTGCGCGCGGGCGCGGGGATGGGCACTTCCATGTCTTTCGTGACGTCGACCTGGCGGAAGACTCCGGGGTCGAACTTGCCGGTCTCGATCCACCGGCCGCCGACGCCGAGGATGTCGCCCTTCCTCTCGACGACGCCCGACTTCTTCAGGACGCTCTTCGAGGCGATGGCCACGTAGGCCGTGTTGGACTCCTTCGTCTTCTCGGCGATCCGGGTCTCGCGCTCGAGGATGGCCACATCCTTCTCGGCGAGGCTGGTGGCCTGCGTCTCGACCGTCTTCGAGAGGTCGCCGACCCTGGTCTGGAGCTCGGCGATCATGGTCTCCCTCTCCTCGAGCGACCGCTTCAGCTGGTCCGCGAGCACCTGGAGGGACGCCACCTTCAGGCCGCTCTCCTTGTTGGTCTTCTCGAGGTGCGCGAGCTTCTGAAGGTTCTTGTGGATGGCGTCGCGGATCGACTGGATGTCCGCCTGGAGCTGATGGCGCCGGCCGCCCGCAGTGTCGCCTTCGCGGGCCACCTTGATCGAGGACTGGATGGCCTTCAGCTCCTTGGCGCGGATCTCTTCGAGCCCCCTCGCGACGTCCTCGAGCGTCGCGTTCGCCTCGGCGGATTCAGCCTGGAGGGACTGCATCGACTCCGAGAGCTTCTGGTTCTGGTCAGTGAGCTGCTGCATCTGGACCTGGGAGACGTCTCGCTGCTGCTGCAAATCGCGCTGCTGCTTCCACTCGAAGCCGCCGAATACGATCAGGACTCCGAGCGCCGTCGCGACCAGCACCGTTTGGAATGGTTTCGATCTTTCCGGTTTCTCTGTCACTTCGTCCATAGCGAACCTCCTTCCGCGAGATGCCGCACGCTGCGGCGTGTCTCCGTCCACGCAATCGGCGTGCCTAGCAGGAACCAAGACCAGGAGCGTTCGGCGACGGGGGGCCTCGTGATCGAACGCACACTTCGACTCGAGTCGATACCCGAGATCGTCTATCGGGCCGTACCGATCGGCGCGGATCCGAATCCAACTCTCGTTGCGATTCAGTCTTAGTTGCGGCCCGGACAGATTGCGTCCCGAGGGGTCCTGGCGCCGCTCCCTGCCTCCGGTTCCAGAGTCGAGCTCACCCTGCGAGGTGCTTCGCCGCCGCCGTGAGGGCGGAGCCTGGGGAGACGGGGGTGCCGAGCGCACGGAGGGAGTCCTCGACGGCCTGAAGGGCGCGGACGACCTCGCCGGAGCCGATATTGCCCATGTGACCCATCCGGAAGGCTTTCCCGGCGAGGGGGCCGAGGCAGCCCGCGACGACGATGCCGCGGGAAGCCATCTCCTTGCGGAAGGGGAGGTCGTCGATGCCTTTCGGATGGAAGACGACGGAGAGCGTGTCGGCGCGACAGCCGGGGTCGGTGACGAATGAGAGCCCGAGCGCTTCGAGTCCGGCGCGGACGGCGCGGCCGATCCGCTTGTGGCGTTCGAAGCGGGCCGGGAGCCCTTCCTCGTGGAGGATCCGGAGCGCCTCGGCGAAGGCGACGACCTCGTTGACGCAGGGGGTCGCGAAGTACTTGCCCGGGTCCTCCATGACCGGAAGCCAGCGGAGAACGTCGGCGTAGTAGGCCGGGACGGCGGCCTTGCTCCTCCGCCGCTCGAGCGCGCGCGTCGAGAAGAGGCAGAGGGCGAGGCCGGGAGGGGCCCCGATCGCCTTCTGCGCGGCCGTGAGAAGGACGTCGACCCCCCACGCGTCGAACGGCTCGTCGATGCCGCCGGTCGCACAGACGCCGTCGAGGATGAAGATCTCGTCGCGGCCGTTCAGAAGCTTCGCGTAGTCGGCGACGGGAGCCGCGGTCCCCGTCGAGGTGTCGACGTGCGTGACGGTGACGGCGGCGTACTTCTCCTTCGCGAGCTTTTCGGCCACGGCGGCGGGTGCGACGGCCTGCCCCCACGCGGAGCGGAGAACGTCGGCCTTCATGCCGAAGGCGGCCGCGAGATCGCCGTACCGGTCGCCGAAGTACCCCTGCGAGACGACGAGAACCTTCTCGCCCGGCGAGGCGACGTTGACGAGCGCGATCTCCATCGAGAGCGTGCCGCCGCCGGAGACGACGACGGGCAGGGCCGTGGCGCTCTGGCCGAGGGCGCGGAAGTCGGCGAGCGCGCGCCTGAAGGTCTCGACGAAGGCGGGGGCCACGTGCGAGACGGTGGCGCGGGCGAGCGCCGCGAGGATGCGGGGATGGACGGGCGTCGGCCCGGGGATCATGGTGAGGGTCTCGTCGATCATGGGAACTCCCTTGTCTCGGGGCGGACGAGCTCGAGGGGCGGAGGAGCGCCGGTGACGGCGCGGACGGCGGGCCCGACGAGGCCCGGATCGTCCGAGATGACCGAGGCCGCGCCCCAGAGGGCCATCTGCCGCGCGGCCTCGGGATCGTTCACCGTCCAGACGTGGACCGAGAGCGCCGATTCGCGAGCCTCGGCCATCAGGCGGGGCGTGACGAGCGAGGCGTGTGGAGCGATGGCGTCGCACCCCCGGGGGCGGTCCGGCCAGAAGCGCCCGGTCGGCCGGTAGGTGGAGGCGTCGAAGTTGAGACAGGTCTCGATTCGCGGCTCGATCTCCCGGATCCGCCGGAGCAGCTCCGCGGAGAAGGAGAGGACGAGGGCGCGCTCGAAGAGATGAAGCTGCGAAAAGAGCGCCGCGACGCGGAACTCCATCAGGCCGGTCCGCGGCGAGGGGCACGGCTTCAGCTCCACGAGAAAGCGCCCCGAGGAGCCGTAGCGCGCGAGGACTTCCCGAAGCGTCGGGACGCGGCCGCGCAGCTCGGCCGGGCCGGTGCCGTCGGCCGAAAGCTCGGCCATCGTCAGCTGGGCGACGGAGACTCGCCTTTCGCCGACGGTGATCTCGGGATCGTGAACGACGACGGCCTCGCCGTCGAAGGTGAGGCGGACGTCCAGCTCGACGCCGTCGGCGCCGTCGGCCTCGGCCCGGTCGAAGCTCTCGAAGGTGTTCTCGGGGGCCTTCGCGCTCGCCCCGCGGTGGCCGACGACGCGGGTGGGACCCTGGCGGAAGAAGTTCATGGCGGCTGGATTATCCTCGTGCGGCATGTCCCACCGCTTGCCGGGCCGTTCGAAGGCTGAAGGGCCTCCTTCGCGAAGGTCTCGCCCGCGGCCCGAGCCGATGCCATCCCGCGAGGACCGCCGCCCGCCCTCGCCGCTTCCGGAAGGTCCGTTCCAGGTTCCGATCTCGACGATCGACTGGCTCGTCTCCCGCGAAAGCCCGGCGGCGCGCTTCGTCGCCCTGCGCGACCTCCTCGGCCGTCCGGCGAAGGACCCCGACGTCCGGCGGGCGCGGCAGGCCGTCCCGCGCGATCCCTGGACGCGCGACGCGCTCGCGGCCCTCCGGCAGCGGACGCTTCCGGGGCTTTCGCCCGCCGATCTCGCCCGCCGGTACGAGGGAGGTCTCTGGCTGACGCTCTTTCTCCTCGAGACGGGCTGCGACGCGACGCTTCCGGCGATACGCCACGCGGGAGACGTTCTCTTCGCGGCCTGGGAGAGAACGTTCGTGGAGCTGTCGCGGCGCGAGGACGTGGCCGTCGACCTTCCCTCCTTCACGATTCTCTGCCGCACCCTCGCGCTGATGGGGCACGCGGCGGACGGGCGGGTCCTTCTGGCCGCGGATTACATCGCCCGCGCCGCCCTCCTCGGGCGCTCCGCGACGGCCAAGACGCTTCTTCTCTTCGCCTCGCTCCCGTCGGCCAAACGGACGCCCGTCGTCGAGCGGGCGACCGCCTTTCTCCGGGAGCGTGCGGTCGGCACGGAGATCTCCCCGGCGCCGACCGCGGCATCCGGCCGCGCGTTCCTCAGGGCCGGATTCCCGACGGGGACGGAGACCGATCTCGTCGAGCTTCTCTGGGCGCTCGCGCTGACGGCCCCGGAAGGAGGGGTGGAAGGACGGGAAGGGCCTCTGGCGCGCGGCCTTTCTCTTCTTCTCGCCCGCGCGGACCATCGCGGGCGCTGGAAGCTCGAACGGACCCTTCCGAACGGGCTCCCCGTGCCGCTCGAGCGGGCCGGGGAGATGTCGCGGTGGGTCACGATTCGCGCCCTCGTCGCCGTCCAGCGTTTTCTGGGACTTTCGATCGAGACTCCGCGGGCCGCCGGGAAGCCTGCCCTCTTCTGATGAGAGCGCGACGCCTTCTCTCCGCCGCCTCCGGGCTCCTTGAGTCCGCAGCGCTCTTCGCCGCCTCGTGCACGCCTCCGGCGCGTCCCTCCGTGGACGGGTACGCCGCCCGGGTCACCGTCTCCGAACAAGGCGCCGTCGCGTCGACCTTCCAGATCGCGGTGCGGGGTCTCCGGCGGCGACGCGACGAGACCACGTCCGGTGGGACGGTCCTCCTCCTGGACGAGAAGGCCCAGAAAGCATGGCGCCTCGACCCCGCCGCGAAGACCTTTGGCGAGGTCCCCTACGCGCGCGCGACCGACGAGATGCTGCCGGGCTTTCCGCTCGCCCCCGGCTTCAACGACCGCGAGGAAGCGGACAAGCGCGGGATCACCGACTACCGTCGAGAGAGCGACGAGATCTTCGCGGGAATGGTCTGCGCTCTCTGGCGCTTCGTCGACCAGCCCGACGCCGTCGTCTCCCCGTCGACGGTCTACTGGGTGGCCCCGAGCCTCGAGAACCTGACGATCCGGATGGACCGCGAGATCCCCAGGCCGGACGGGTCCCGGTTCCGGCGGAAGGTGGAGCTGACGGAGATCCGGGTCGGTGTCCCCGAGAGCCTCTTCGAAATCCCGAAGGACTATCGTCCCGCTCCGGCCCCCGGACGGGCGCTCGATCAGGGCATGCTGCTACCATCTCCGCCCCGGACCGGAATTGGGAGCCTGACCACGGAGGAGAGGTCATGAGCCGTATTGCGATTCGCATCGTCGTCGCCCTGAGCGCCTTCGTGTCGCTCTCTGCCGCCTCGATTCCGCCGACTCCGAAGGATCCGAAGAGCCCCGTTCCCGACTGTGCCGACGGGCGTGGACCGACCGGTCCCGTGGAAGTGAAACTCCTCTCCCCGACACCGAACCAGATGATCCCCTTCCCGGCGGTGCCGGCCGGCCAGCCTCCGGCCCGGGGAGCGATCGTCGAGGTGAAGCTGGAGGTCCGGAACTACGAGACGTTCCTGGACCCGAAAACGAAGTCCGGGCAGGGAATCGCCATCATCTTCGACAACCTTCCGGCGGCCGTTCACTACGAGCCGTCGAAGCCGTGGGAATTCCGGAACGTCCCGAAGGGGACGCACACGATCCGGGTCTTCGCGGTCCGGCCGTGGGGCGAGTCGATCAAGGAGCCCGGGGCCTTCGCGATGGTGACCTTCAACGTCGTCGAGGCCGACGGCAAGCACGCGCCAGACCCGAAGGCGCCCCTCCTCACGGTGAGCCGCCCGAAGGGGAAGTATCCGAAAGGAGAGGACGTCCTCCTCGACTTCCTCGTCCGGGGCTGCACGGTCGGGGACAAGACGATGCCCGACTCGTGCCGCGTCCGGTACCGGATCGGCGACTTTCCCGAAGTGTCTCTCGAAAAACCGGAGCCGGTCTGGCTGAAGAACATGCCGGTCGGCAAGCACGCCTTCGTCGTCGGCCTGACGCGAGGGGGGAAGCTGATCGACGGGCCTTTCAACCTCTTCCGTGGCGTCTTCGAGGTCGTGGCTTCGGCCCCGGCTCCGGCCAAGGCGGGATCCCCCGCCCCCTGACGATGCCCTCGCCCGTCGTCTACGAGAGCCCCGGTACGCGCCGGTGCCTCGTCGATCCGCCCCTGATCCTCGCCCCGATGGCGGGGATCACGGACATGACCTACCGGCTCCTCCTCCGGAAGGTCGGCGGGGTGGGGCTCGTGACGATGGAGTTCGTCTCGTCGGAAGGGCTCACCCGCGGAAACCGGAGGACCGAGCGGCTTCTCCGCTTCGACCCGACCGAACGGCCGCTCTCCGTCCAGATCTACGGCGCCGACGCGGCGCGGATGGCCGTCGCCGCGGCGCGGGTCGAGGAGATGCAGGTCGACGTCTGCGACATCAACATGGGATGCCCGTCCAACAAGGTCCTGAAGGGATGCGCGGGCGCCGGGCTGATGCGCGACCTCTCCAGAGCAAAGACGATCATCGCGGCCTGCCGGAAGGCGCTCCCGACGACGCCGCTCACGGTGAAGTTCCGGCTCGGCATCTCGGACGAGACGACGAACTACCTCGAGCTGGCCCGGATCTGCGAAGGAGAAGGGGCTGCGGCCGTCGCCCTCCATGCCCGGACCGCGAAGCAGATGTTCACGGGGAGCGCCGACTGGAGCCGGATCGCGTGCCTCAAGGAGGCCGTCCGGATCCCGGTCGTCGGCAACGGGGACGTCACCGGCCCCGAGGACGTCGTCCGGATGTTCCACGAGACCGGCTGCGATGCCGTCATGGTCGGGCGCGCGACGATGAAGAACCCGTGGATCTTCCGGCAGGCAGCCGACCTCCTCGCGGGAAGACCCGTCCGCCCCGCGACCCTCGTGGAGCGGCGCGACGCCATCCTCGAGCACTTCCGGCTCATCATGCAGAACGACGGCGACCAGCCGAAGGCAGTGATGGCGAAGCTCCGTACCTTCACCGGGTGGTACACGCACGGCCTTCCGAACGGGATCGACCTGCGCCGCCAGATCAGCAGCCTCGACGCGCCGCAGGCCTTCCTCGACGCCGTCCACGGCTTCTTCGACCGCCGCACGGCGCTCGCGGCCTGAGACGGCAGGACTCCAGGTGACGGAGACCCCCCCCGACCTCTCCTCCCTTCGCGAGGCCCTCGACGGTGTCGACGCGGAGCTGGTCTCCCTGCTCGCGAGGCGTCTCGCCCTCGTCGTGAAGATCGGCGAAACGAAGGCGGGGCGCGCGGGGGGAATCCGCGACGCCTCCCGGGAGCGGGACGTGCTCGAGAAGGTGGAGTCGGCCGCCCGCGATCTCGGTGTCCCCGTGCCGCTCGCGCGGAAGATCTTCGGCGAAATCATCGCCCATTCCGTCACCCGCCAGGCCGCCTTCCTCTCCGGTGTCGCCGCGAGGGGAGAGCTTCGCGTCGCGTTCCAGGGAGTCCCCTACGCGTATTCGTGGCTCGCCGCGCAGAAGTACCTCGGCGGCCTCGGCGTCGCGGGAGCGCTCGCGGGATTCCGGAGCTTCGCCGAGGCGGTAGACGCCCTCGTCGCGGGAAGCGTCGACCTCGCGATCCTCCCGATCGAGAACACGACGGCGGGGAGCATCAACCAGGTCTACGACCTTCTCCTCTCGCACGACGTCGCGATGGTCGGCGAAGAGACCTGGAGGGTGGACCACTGCCTCGCCGGGCCGGCCGAGGTGCCGCTCGGGTCGATCGCGAAAGTCCTCTCGCACCCGCAGGGGCTGGAGCAGTGCAGCCAGTTCCTCCTTTCGCTCCCGAACGCGCAGCCGGTCTTCCGGTTCGACACGGCCGAGGCGCTCGAGGAGGTCGCGGCCGCGGGGGACCCGACCCAGGCGGGGATCGGGCCGCCGGAGGCCGCCTCGCACTACGGCCTCGTCATCCTCCGGCGCGGCATCGCGAACCAGGAGGAGAACTACACGCGCTTCGTCGCCCTCGCGCGAACGCCGGAGCGCTTCGATCCGCGGATCCCCTGCAAGACGAGCCTCGTCCTGACGACGCGTCACGAGCACGGCGCGCTCCTGAAGTGCCTCGCCGTCCTCTCGGACAACGGCCTCTCGCTGACGAAGCTCGAGTCGCGCCCGAGACCGCGGAAGCCCTGGGAGTACATGTTCTTCGTCGACTTCGACGGGAACGTGGCCGACGCGAAGGTGTCGCGGGCCCTCGAGGAGCTGAAGGTCGTCGCGCTCTGGCTCAAGGTGCTCGGCTCCTATCCGGCGAAAGCGACGCCGCCGGACGCCGCGGCGGCGGAGATCGCCCCGCCCGCCGAGACGCTCGAGGCGGTCGTCCTTCCGGTCCCGGAGAAGGCGGCGCCCCCCGCCGTGAAGAAGAGTTCGTCGTACAGGCTCGTGAGTCGCGACGCCCGAGCCGAGGACACGGTGGTCCGCGTCGGCGACCTTCTGATCGGAGGGGACGGGTTCGTCGTCATGGCAGGGCCCTGTTCCGTCGAGTCGAAAGCCCAGATCGACGCGACGGCGAAAGCGGTCCGGGAGGCGGGGGCGCACGTCCTCCGCGGCGGCGTCTTCAAGCCGAGGACGAGCCCGTACGCCTTCCAGGGGCTCGGGGAGGAGGGGCTCGAACTCCTCGCGTCGGCGGGGAGGGCGTTCGGCATGCCGATCGTCAGCGAGGTCCTCGCCCCCGAGCAGGTGCGCCTCATGGCGGCGAAGGCCGACATCCTCCAGATCGGCGCTCGGAACATGCAGAACTTCCCGCTCCTGAACGAGGTGGGGAAGGTGGACCGGCCGGTGCTCCTCAAGCGCGGACTCTCCAGCACGATCGAGGAATGGCTCGCGGCGGCGGAATACATCCTCGCGAAGGGAAACGGGCAGGTGATCCTCTGCGAGAGGGGCATCCGGACCTTCGAGAGCGCGACACGCAACACGCTCGACCTCTCGGCCGTCCCCGTCGTGAGGGAACGGACGCATCTTCCGATCGTCGTCGACCCGAGCCACGGAACCGGGCGGCGCGCCTACGTCGCCCCGATGGCGTACGCGGCGCGTGCCTGCGGAGCGCACGGCCTCCTGATCGAGGTCCACCCCGACCCCGACCATGCTCTCTCGGACGGCGACCAGAGCCTCACCTTCGCCGAGTTCCGGTCGCTCATGGACGGCCTCTCCTCCGTCGCCCCTCCCCGTTCCGTCCGCTGATCACGACTCGCTGCGGCCGGCGTCCCCGGCTCTTGGTGCCTTGGTGTCTCGGTGCGGGTTTGATAGACTTCACCTCATGGCGCGGCTGACGATCACCCTAACGGATGAGCGGCATGCCGCGCTCAAGGAGGCCGCGGCGCGGCGCCGCCGGACGATCGGCCTTCTCATTGAGGAGAGCCTCGAGGCATACGGCGTCAAGACGCGGCAGAGCGCCGAGAAGCTGGTGGTGGCGGCGCGGCGGCGCTCGGGGATGACGGAGGCGGAGGCGATGCGTCTTTCGCTCCGTGAAACCCGGTCGGTCCGGAACGGGCGCCGGAAGCGCGCGCATTGACCGGGCGGGTCGTCGTCGACACGAACGTCCTCGTCAGCGGGCTTCTGACCCGGGACGGGAGCGCCCCGACAGCGCGCATTGTCGATTCGATCCTCCGGGGAGAGCTCCACCTGCTGCTCTCGACGGATCTTCTTGCCGAGTACAGGACGGTTCTTCTTCGCCCGGCGATCCGAAAGAGACACGGCCTTTCGGAGGCGGAGGTCGACGTACTACTCGGGGATATCGCCGAGATGGCGGCGTTTCGGGAGACCGAGCCGGTCTCGGACGCGGAGCGCCGGAAGGACCTTCACCTCCACCGGCTCCTCTCGGCGGCGGAAGGCGCGATCCTCGTGACGGGGGACGAAAGGCTTCGCCGGAGCGTACCGCCGGGGGTCGAGGCGCTCTCGCCGAATTCGTTCCTCTCGCGGCGGCGCTGACCGCTCAGGGGACTCTAGGCGGGCCCGCTCCGGGCTCGGGGAGATGGGGCGCGCGGGGCGTCGTGCCGGCGGACCCGTCCGCGAAGGCGTTGTAGGCCCACGTCAGTCCGCACGCGAAGAGGACGGCCGCGAGCCCGAGAAGCGCGTTGAAGTAGGGGGGGGCCGTCAGGGCGACACGGACGAGAAGGGTCGCGACGGCGAAGCCGGAGTTCCGGAAGACGACCCGGTACGTCGAGCTGTACCGGAGCGAAATCAGGACGAGAAGGATGTCCGAGAGGACGAGGAGCGTGTAGAAGGACTCGAAGAAGTTGAAGGTGTCGCGGCCGGTCACGGCGTACCCGAGGTCGGTCGCGCCAATCAGGGCGAAGCCGAAGAGGAGAACGAGGGCGACCGACTTCTTGGCGCGGACGAAGCTCTCCGTCTCGCGCGAGTCGGCCGTGATCGGCCGGCGCCGCTGAAGCCGGTAGAAGAGGCCGAGAAGAGCGAAGACGGCGAGCGCCCCGGCCGCGTCCGATGTCATCTCGCCGATCGCGCCGGAAACTTCCGACCAGCCGATCGGCTCGCGGAAGGTGGAGAGCTCCTTGAAGGTCTGCCGGAGCAGAATGAGGGAGAAGATTTCGAACTGCTTGCCGAGCGACTCGGAGACCGAGTGGGCGAGACTGAAGACGACGCCGATGACCGCCAGAAAGAGCAGGAACGTGAACGCGAGCTGGACGGCGTGGAAGTGATTCGTCGGGATGGCCTCGGCGAGGCCGGGCGGCAGCCATCCCTGCCGTCGCGCCTCGATCGCGGCGAGGGCGACGAGGAACGTCCCAACGAGGGCCGTACCGGAAAGCCGCTGCTGCCGGGCTCCGCCCCACCACGCCTGCAGCGTGTCGAAGAGCCGGACGGGAAGGGGCTGCGGGCGGGTCATTCTCGGAGCCGGGACGACGGCGCGTCGAAGGCAGTTTACGATGAAAGGATGAGACTCCGTCGCGCTCGCGCCGCCGCGACCTTCGCGCTCCTCCTCGCCCTCGCGCTTCCCGGCCGCCCGGCCCTTCCGCAGGCTCCCCCTTCCTCTTCGCAGCAGAGCCGCGTGGAAGGCGGGCCCCTCTCCGTTCCGATCGAGGTGCGCGAGCAGTTCCTCGGCAAGAGCGGCGAGAAGACCGTCGTCCGCTTCGTCCTGACCGCGGAGAGGTCGGACTTCCGGGTCGGTCCCCTCGGGGCGCCCGGCACCGCGCGCCGGGCGTCGTTCGTCCTGATCGGCGAGGCGAAGGACGCCGCGGGAAAGGTCGTCGAGACCTTCCGGGCGCCGGTGGAGGTCGATCTCTCGGATTCGGAGGCGGGAAAGCCCGTCCGCGTCTCGTTTCTGGAGGCCCTTCCCCCGGGGGAGCTGACCATCCAGTTCCGGATGGAGGGGGCCGCGGGGCGGACGGTCGCCACGCGCGCCGTCTTCCTCACCGTTCCGCGCATGTCGTCGGAGTTCCGGGCGGAAGAGGCCGGGAGCGACGCTCCGGGCCTCCCGGCGGCTTCGGCGGTCGTCCTCGAATCGGAGAACCGCCCGACCGTGCCGAAGGCGACGGCCGCGAAGGGGATCATCCGGATCATCGCGCCGCGGCGGGAGGTTCCGGTCGGCCTCCTGCGCGTCGAGGCCGAGGTCGCGCCTCCCGCCACGCGCGTCGAGTTCTGGCTGGACGAGAAGCGGATCGTCGTCCGGAACCGCCCCCCGTACTCCGTCGAGATCGACCTCGGGAATGTCCCGAAGAAGCAGACGCTGAAGGCGGTCGCCTTCGACGCCCAGGGGAATTTCCTCGACGAGGACGCGTGGGCCCTGAACGAGCGCGACGCCCGCCTCGCCGTCCGGATCCTCGAGCTGCCGAAGACGTCCGGCGACATGACCGAGCTGAAGGTGGCCGTTCAGTCGATCGCGGGCGGCGAGCTCCGGGGGCTGAAGCTCTACCTCGACGCCGATCTCGTGAAGGAGTGGTCGGCCCCCCCCTACACGGCCTCGGTCCCGGCGGAGCGGCTGAAGAGGGCGACTCTGATCCGCGCCACGGCGATCGACGCCGACGGAAAGGAGTTCTCGGACGTCAAGCTCCTGAAGGGGGAGAAGCGGTTCATCTCGCGCGTCGAGGTGAACCTCGTCGAGCTGCACATCTCCGTCTATGACGGCGAAGGGCGCTTCGTTAAGGGGCTGCCGAAGGAGACGTTCTCGATTTTCGAGGATGGCGTGAGGCAGGAGATCTCGGCCTTCGAGTTCGCCGAGGCGCTGCCGCTCTCCCTCGGGATCGTCATCGACGGGTCGGGCTCGATGAAGAAGTCGATGCCGCTCGTCCACGAGGCGGCGGGGGGCTTCGTCGAGAGGCTCGTCCGTGAGAAGGACCAGGGCTTCGTCATCGAGTTCCGCGAGGCGCCGGCGCTCCTCGCCCCGCTCTCGAAACAGAGCGGCGACCTTCTCCGCGCCATCCAGGAGACGCACGCCGACGGGGAGACGGCGCTCTACGACGCCGTCATCCTCGCCCTCTACCAGTTCCGGGCCGTCCCCGGACGGAAAGCGATCGTCGTCCTGACGGACGGGGCCGACAACCACTCGTGGGCCGACTACGACACGCTCCGGCGCTACGCGCGGACTTCCGGGATCCCGATCTACTTCATCGGGCTGGGGATTCCGATGCTCGAGCTGGGGATCAAACCGAAGATGAGGGAGCTTGCGAGCGACACCGGGGGGGAGGCTTTCTTCGTCGGAAAGGCGGCCGAGCTGGCCGAGGTCTACCGGAAGATCGAGACGGAGCTTCGCTCCCAGTACTTCGTCACCTATCTGACGAACTCCAGGAAGGGGGAAAACGAGTTTCGATCGGTGGATGTGAAGCTCTCGGACCCGAAGCTGCGGCCCAAGACGATCCGGGGCTATTTTCCATAGTCGGGGGGTGCGACGACCGTCAGGGTCGGGGCAGCGCCGGGTTCGCACCCCCCGTGCCCCCCTCTTCCCTCGCATGAAGCAGGGCGCGGAGGGCGCGGGTATGGGCGGCGCTGGTGCCGCAGCAGCTTCCGACGAGGGCGATGCCGCCCACGGCGAGCCAGGAGGCGGCGAGGCGGGCGTACTCGTCCGGCGCGACGGGATCGGTGAAGAGCCCCCTGGCTTCGTCGAGAGCGCGTCCCGTGTTCGCGTAAACGGCGAGCGGCATCCCCGGAGCCGCCGCCCGGAGGCGATCGAGGTCCGCGCCGATCGCGCGGGCCGGGACGCAGTTGATCCCGACGACGTCCGGACCGGGGACGAGCGCGAGAAGCGCCCGGGCGGCCTCCTCCACCGGCTCGCCGGAGAGGAGACGGCCCCTCCCGTCCGTCACCATCGACGCGACGACCGGCAACCCCGTGGCGAGAGCCGCCCTCGTGGCGGCGACCAGCTCGCGGAGGGTGTTCATCGTCTCGACGAGGACCAGGTCGCACCCGGCGGCGGCCAGCGCCTGGGCCATCTCCTGGTGCTCCCGGTCGAGCGACTCCGGATCCGGTACGAGATCGGGCCGGTAACAGTCCTCGAGAGGTGCGATCGACCCGGCCACGGCGATGGCGTGGCCCTCTTCGCGGGCTGCGTCCCGCGCCAACCCGACGGCCAGAGCGATGAGATCGCGGCCCTTTCCGTATTTGTTCCCTTCTAAGAAGAATCCCCGGTCGTCTCCCTTTCTGTTTCTCGAATGAAGACGAAAAGTGTTTGCAGTGAGGACGTCCGCGCCGGCCGCGACGTTCTCGGCGTGGATCGCCCGGACGAGTTCGGGGGCGTCGCGGAGGGCCCGGGCGCTCCAGAGGGGTAGGCGCGTGTCGGCGCCGCGGCGGGCCAGCTCCGTCCCCATCGCGGCGTCGAGGAGAAGCGGTCGGCCGGAATGAAGCAGCTCGCGGATGGGCACGGTGGTATTTTTCCCCCATGACGGCGAAAAGGAAGTGGGCTCTCGTTCTGGGCGCCTCGTCGGGTTTCGGCGAGGCGGCGTCCCTCGCGCTCGCCCGCGCCGGGCGGAACGTCTTCGGCGTCCACCTCGACCGGCGGGCGACGCTGCCGAACGTCGAGAGGATCATGGGGGAGATCGAGAAGACGGGCGTCCGGGCCGAGTTCTTCAACGTGAACGCGGCCGATGCGGAAAGGGGAACGGAGACCCTGGCGACGATGTCGCGGGTTCTCGAGGAGGAAAAGAACCCGGTCGGCGTGGACCTTCTTCTCCACTCCCTCGCGTTCGGGACGCTCAAGCCGTTCCTCGCGCCCGGCCCGTCGGACGCTCTCACGAAAGCGCAGATGGAGATGACGCTCGACGTCATGGCCCACTCGCTCGTCTACTGGACGCAGGACCTCCTCGCGGCGGGAATGATGGGAGAGGGGTCCCACATCTTCGCGATGACCTCCGCCGGCGGCCACCGGATCTGGCATTCCTACGGGGCGGTCTCGGCGGCCAAGGCCGCGCTCGAAAGCCATTGCAGGCAGCTCGCCGTGGAGCTGTCGCCGAGGAGGATCGCCGTCAACGCCATCCGCGCCGGCGTCACGGACACGCCCGCGCTCCGGAAGATCCCCGGAAACGAGCAGATGATCGAACGCTGCCTCGCCATCCACCCGGCCCGGCGGCTGACGACCCCGGAGGACGTCGCGAACGTCCTCGTGGCGGTGGCCCGGCCCGAGACGGTCTGGATGAGCGGAAACGTTCTCGGTGTCGACGGCACCGAGGACATCGTGGGCTGACAAGGGGCACCGCCGTGACGAGTCGAAAACGCCCCCCCCCGGCGCCCGTTCTTCTCGGAGCGGCGCTCTTCGGGCTTCTCGCGTCCGCCTGCGGCAGCGGACCTTCCGTGGCCGTCAAGCCGCCGGAGGGGGACATCCCGTCGTCGGGGCAGTTCCCGCACGCGACGTTCACGCGGCTCCTCGAGGCGGCGGTCTCCCCCGACGGGCTCGTCGACTACGCCGTCGTCGAGGAGCAGAAGGACCTTCTCGACCTCTACCTCGGAGACGTGGCGCGAATCTCGCCGATCGGACAGGCGCACCTCTTCCCGACGTTCGACGATCAGCTCGCCTACTGGATCAACGCGCACAACGCGGCGGCGCTGAAGGGAGTGCTCGTCCTCGGAAGGCCGAAGGATCTCTCGAAGCTCGGGAGCGATCTCGACCGGATCTCGTTCACCTTCGGCGGACACTCCATGTCGCTCCTCGAGGTCGTGGGGCAGATCCGGAAGCAGTTCCCCGATCCGCGCCCATTTCTCGTCCTCGTCCGAGGCCGGCGGGGGGGCCCTCCGCTCGCACGAAAGGCGTTCGAGGCGAAGGACCTCGACGAGCGGCTGGAGGCCGCCTCTCGCGCGTTCGTGAAGAACCCGCGCTACGTCGAATGGAAGGCCCCGTCGGACACGGTGCGGGTGAGCCGCGTCATTCTCGACGAGCGGAGTCCGTTCGAGAAGCTCGAGCCGGCGACGGTCCACGGCGACCCCCTCCTCATCGAGGCGCTCAACCACTTTCTTCCCGGCCGGGAGTGGATTCTCGCCACGAAGGTGGCCCCGCTTCCGATGGATCAGCGGCTGAACGACGTTTCGAACCGCTGAACGCCGATGCCACGGCGCGCACCGCTCGCCCTCCTCTTCTTCGCCGCCGCGTGCGACGGGAGGAAGGAGCCGCCGGCCCCGCCCCCCTCCCTCCCGCCGCCGCGCCCGAGCCTCTGCGGCTCCGGACGGGGCTCACGCTCTCCCTCGCTCCGAACCTTCCCGGGGTCCCTTCGGACGACGTGCCGAACGCGACGCGGCGTGACGTCGAGATCCTCGCGTTCGACGGCCGGCAGGTCCGACTTCGGTGGACGGGGACCATCCGGATGGAGACCGGCGAGTCACAGAGGCGCCGTGAGGAGTGGGTGCGAGCCGCCTCGAACGCCCCGGCCGGCTCGACGCCGCTCCCGACGGTTCCCGCCGACTACGAGACGCGGACCATCTCGGGGACGCTCTTCTTTCCGGACGGCGCCTCGGGCACTTCTTTCCTCCTTCCGGGGCTCTGGCCGGAAGGGAACGTGACGTTCCCGGGAGCCACCGGCCTGACGCTGCCGAAGGGGGCGCTCGAGGAGCTGAAGCTCCGGGGTGAAGCGAAGGCGCCGCTCCTGCTCGAGGCGCGGTCGCTCCACGAGCCGGCTTCGAGCCTCCTGAAGCGGGCCTCCGAGCTGGCCGCCAGCGCGCACACCGAGAACCCGGCGCTTCTTCGTCGCGTGGCGCCCCCGCGCCGTTTCAGGCTCGAGTTGGACGGCCGTACCCAGGAGTTCGCCACCGTCGTCGCGGCGAACTGGTTCGGGACTTTCGAGATTCTGGACGATCCGGAAAGCCCTCTCGTCCTCTCCGTCCTTCCGTCGCCGGCTTCCTCGCCGGTCCTCGACCTCTTCGCCCCCGCGAAAGTCCTGAAGACGCTCCTGGGCTACCGCGTGGCCGGGGTGACGTCTCCGCGGCCGGAGCCTTCGCGGTGAGCGCCGCTTCGGCCTCGGTCACGCCGGGCGCGGCGGTCGTCACGGGGGCCTCTTCGGGGATCGGAGCCGCCATCGCCCGGAAGCTCGCGGCGAAGAAGAAGCGGCTCGTCCTCGTCGCGCGCTCGGCGGCGACGCTCGACGCAGAGGCCGCCGACTGGCGAACGGTCTTCGGCGGCGAGATCGACGTCCTGCCGCTCGACCTCGTCCGTCCGGGGGCGCCGGCGGAGCTCTTCTCCCGGACCGAAGGACGCGGCCTCGTGGTCGACCTCCTCGTCAACGCGGCGGGATTCGGCTGGAACGGCCCGCAGCGCGAGATGGATGTCGCGCGCCTGCGCGATCTCCTCCGCCTGAACGTCCTCGCGACGGCCGAGCTCACGCACCTCTTTCTCGGTGCGATGGCCTCCCGCCGCCGGGGGGCGATCCTGAACGTCGCCTCGACCGCGGGCTTCTACCCGACCCCGTACTTCGCGGCCTACGGCGCGAGCAAGGCCTTCCTCCTCGCCTTCACCCACGCGCTCCACGAGGAGGCGAAACGGGACGGAGTGACCGTGACGGCGCTCTGCCCGGGCTACACGCGGACGAAATTCCACGCCGTGGCGGGAATGAAGGAGGCCGATGGGACGCCGTTTCCGGAGATGACCGCGGACGCCGTGGCCGAGGAAGGGCTCCGGGCGCTCGAGGCGGGAAAAGCCGTCGCCGTGACGCACCCGCTCGACCGGGTCTGGATCGCGGCGGGGCGCCTCGTGCCGCGTTCGGTCCCGGCGAAGCTCGGCGCCTTCTTCTTCTCGCGGACCCGCCGCTGACCGCCCGGTTCCGGTCCGCGCCGGGAGCGACGTTCGTGTGGCCCCTCACGGTTTCGGCGGCCGTCCTTGACGCCCGGGGGGCGCGCGACGAGAATCCGCCATTCGCCGCGTCCCGCAGCGGAATCGGACCCTTTCCCGGGGAGGAATTTCATGACGAAGAAATGGACGGACGACGACACCCGCTGGCTGAAGACCAACGTCGCCCGTCTCGACGTCCAGACGCTGGCCCTGAAGCTCGGCTTTCCGCTGGAAGAGGTCGAGAAGCGGATCCGCCAGCTGAAGCTCGTCTCCCCGCCTACCGCAGCCGCACCGCGGAAAGCGCCCGCCTCGCTGAAGGAGGCGCAGAAGGAGCTCTCGGCCGCGCGGAAGGAGTACGAAAAGGCGATCGAGGCTTTTCACAAGCGCCGCTTCGAGGAGGCCGGGAAGCGCTTCGAGGAGCTGATCGAGAAGCACCCGGATGAAAAGGAATTCCGCGACCGGGCCAAGATGTACCTCGCGGCCTGCCGGAGCGGGAAGAAGTCGAAGAGCGCTCTGCCGAGCGAGCCCGAGGAGATCTACCACCATGCCGTTTTCGAGAAGAATCGCGGCAACGTGGAACGCGCGCTCGAGCTTCTCCGGAAAGTGGCCGGACGGCGCGACGGCGACGGGCGCCTGCATTACCTCGCCGCCTGCTGCCATGCGCTGCGGGGAGACGTGGACCAGGCGCTCGTCTCCCTGAAGAAGGCGATCGCCGCCTCGGACCAGAACCGGATCCAGGCCCGGCTCGACACCGACCTTTCGGCCCTGCGCGGACACCAGGGGTTCACGGAGCTGCTCTCGGGAGGCGTGTGAGGCCTTCGGCCGCGGTCGTCCTTCTCGCGGCCGGCCAGGGAACGCGGTTCCGCTCCGGCGTTCCGAAGGTCCTCCACTCCGCCGCCGGCCGTTCGCTCCTCGACCGCTCCCTCGCGACCGCCCGCGCAATCGTCTCGGAGACGGGGGGCGGACCCCTCGTCATCGTGACCGGGCCGGGAGCCGACGAGCCGGTCGCCTCTGCCGTCCGGGCGGCGGCCCCGGAAGCGGTGATGGCGGCGCAGGCAGCGCCGCGTGGAACGGGCGACGCGGTCCGCGCCGCTCTTCCGTTTCTCGGAGACGCCTCCCGCGTCGTCGTTCTCCCGGCAGACGCGCCACTTCTGACGGCGAAGACCGTTTTCTCCCTCGGGTCGAACCTCTCGAACGAACCGGACTCGTCGGCGGTCTTCCTGACGGCCTTCGTCCCCGATCCTTCCGGATACGGACGGGTCCTTCGCGACGCGCACGGAACGGTCGTGGCCGTCGTGGAGGAGCGGGACGCCTCGGAGCGGGAGCGGCAGATCGCGGAGGTGAACGCCGGCGTCTACGTCTTCCGGCGCGCGTTCCTCGAGGCGGCGGTCGCGAGGCTCGAGCCGGCGAACGCCGCGGAGGAGCTCTACCTGACCGACGTCCTCGCGATGGCGGCCGAGTCGGGGCGGCCGGCCCGGGGCCTCCCGGCCGAGCGGTTCGAGGAGGCGCTCGGCGTCAACACGCGCGCCGACCTCGCCCGCGTCGAGGCGGTTCTACGCTCGCGCGCGGGGGCGGCGGCGATGGAAGCCGGAGCGACGCTCCCGAGACCCGAGACCGTGACGCTCGACGACACGGTGCTTCTCGCTCCCGACGTCGTCGTGGAACCTTTCGCGACCCTTCTCGGCGCGACCCAGGTCGGGGCGCGGAGCCGGATCGGACAGGGATGCGTCCTCCGGGACATGACGCTCGGCGCGGACGTCCTCGTCCATCCCTACTGCGTGATGGAAAAGTCGCGGATCGGGGACGGCGCAATCGTCGGCCCCTTTGCGCGTCTTCGCGAGGGAACCGACCTCGGGCCCGGGGTGCACGTCGGGAACTTCGTCGAGACGAAGAAAGCCCGGCTCCTCTCGGGCGCGAAGGCGAACCACCTGACCTATCTCGGCGACTCCGAGGTCGGGGAGCGGTCGAACGTCGGCGCGGGGGTCATCACGTGCAACTACGACGGCTTCGCGAAGCACCGGACGGTGATCGGCAGCGACGTCTTCGTCGGGTCGGACGTCCAGATCGTCGCGCCGCTCACGATCGGCGACGGGGCCATCATCGGCGCGGGGACGACGGTCACCGAGGACGTCCCGGCCGGTGCCCTCGTCACCTCGCGCGTGCCGCAGAAGACGACCGAGGGGGGCGGCACGGCCTATCGCGAGCGGAAGCGGGGGAAGAAGAAGGTCTAGCGGAATGTGCGGCATCGTCGGATACGTCGGCCCCCGTGAGGCGCTCCCGATCCTTCTCGACGGGCTCTCGCGCCTCGAATACCGCGGCTACGACTCGGCCGGCGTCGCCGTCCTCGGAGACGACGGCGCCCTCCGGATCGCGCGGGCCGAAGGGAAGCTCGGGCGGCTCGCCACGAAGCTTGCCTCGGAGCCTCTCCAGGGGCGCATCGGCCTCGGCCACACCCGCTGGGCGACGCACGGGCGCCCTTCCGAGGAGAACGCGCACCCCCATCGCGACGCCTCGGGGCGCGTCGTCGTCATCCACAACGGCATCATCGAGAACTTCCTTCCCCTGAAGCGCGCCCTCGAAGCCGAAGGGGTCTCGTTCACCTCCGAGACCGATACGGAAGTCGTGGCGCAGGCTCTCGGTGCCGCGTGCCGCCGGGCGAGGGGAAAGCCGTTCGGCGAGACAGTCCGCGAGGTCCTCGGGACGCTCCGCGGCATGTACGCTCTCGTCCTTCTTTCCGCGGACGAGCCGGGCGTCCTCTATGCCGCCAAGTGGGGTCCCCCCGTCGTCCTCGGGACGGCGTCGGGAGAGAGCTTCGTCGCCTCCGACGCGACGGCGCTCCTCCCGTACACGCGCGATCTCGTCTTCCTCGAGGACGGCGACCTCGCGCGCGTGACGGCCGGAGGGATCGAGGTGACCGACTTTTCGGGAGCGCCGCGCCCGCGTCCGGCCTACCGCGTCCCGTGGGACGCCGTGGCCGCCGAGAAGGGGGGGTTTCCCCACTTCATGGCGAAGGAGATCGCCGAGCAGCCTTCCGTCGTCGCCGAGACGGTCGGCAACAAGCTCTCGCTCGAGACGGGGCGCTTCGACGAGGAGGCGATGGGGGTGCCGCGGGCACTCGTCGCCGGAATCGAGCGGATCCACCTCGTGGCCTGCGGGACGAGCTGGCACGCGGGGCTCGTCGGGAAGTTCCTCCTCGAGGAGATCGCGCGGATCCCGACCGAGGTCGACTACGCCTCGGAGTTCCGGTACCGCGCGCCGCTCGTCTCGCCGAAGGTCCTCGTCGTCGGGATCTCGCAGTCGGGCGAGACGGCCGACACCGTCGCGGCGCTCCAGGAGGCGAAGAAGCTGGGGGCGCGGACGGTCGGGATCGTGAACGTGCCGGGCTCGGCGATCGCCCGGATGGTCGACGGCGTTCTCGCCACCCATGCCGGCCCCGAGATCGGCGTCGCCTCGACGAAGGCCTTCACGACGCAGCTCGTCGCGATCGCCCTTTTCTCCCACTACGCCCGCGTCGCGCGCGGCGGGGCGGAGCTTTCGCCCGAGGATCCGTTCGTCAGGGGGCTCGCCCATCTCCCCACCGCGATCGGCGAGGCGCTGGCCCTCGAGCCGGAGATCGAGAAGCTCTCCCGGCGACTCCAGCACGCCCGGGACGTCCTCTTCCTCGGGCGGGGCGCGCACTACCCGATCGCCCTCGAGGGGGCTCTCAAGCTGAAGGAGATCTCGTACCTCCACGCCGAGGGGTATCCCGCCGGGGAGATGAAGCACGGGCCGATCGCCCTGATCGACACGGAGATGCCGGTCGTCGGCCTCGCCCCGAAGGACCCGCTCTACGAGAAGGTCGCCTCGAACCTCCGCGAGGTGAAGGCGCGAGAAGGGGTTCTCTTCGCCTTCGTGTCGAAGGGAGACGACGAGGTCGCGCTCTTCGCCGACGTCGCGCTCGAGATCCCGACGGTTCCGCCGGCTCTCCAGCCGGTCGTCTCCGTCGTCCCGCTCCAGCTCCTCGCGTACCACACGGCGCGCCGCCGCGGCTGCGACGTCGACCAGCCCCGGAACCTCGCCAAGTCGGTGACGGTCGAATAGCCGCGGCGGCGGGGGCGGCTCTTTCGGGACTTCCGGCCCGCTGCGCTACCATCCGCGGGCCTTGGGCGACCCCCGGAAGAGCCTCCTCGAAGGACTGAACCCCGAGCAGACCGCCGCCGTGACGCATGGCGAGGGGCCGCTCCTCGTCCTGGCCGGGGCGGGCTCGGGGAAGACGCGCGTCCTGACGCGGCGCCTCGCCTGGCTCGTGGCCGGCGGCGTCGCGCCGGAGGCCGTCGTCGCCGTCACCTTCACGAACAAGGCCGCGGGGGAGATGAAGGAGCGGGTCGCGTCGCTCCTCGCGACCCAGCGCCCACGCTCCTTCGTCGGGACGTTCCACGCGTGGGGGGTCCGGCTCCTCCGGCGCTTCGCCGCCGAGGCCGGGGTTCCCCGCTCCTTCGTCGTCTTCGACGCCGACGACCAGCTCGCCGTCGTGAAGCGGGCGATGAAGGAGCTGGCCCTCCCGGAGAAGCTCGCGACGCCGCGCTCGCTCCTCGCGAAGATCTCCGCCGCGAAGAACTCGGCCCTCGCGGTCGAGGAGTTTCCCCGCCGCTTCGGCGACTTCCTCGGGACCCGTCTCGCGGAGCTCTTCCGGGCCTACGAGAAGGCGCTCGGTGCCTCCTCGGCCCTCGACTTCGACGACCTTCTCGTCCGGACCGAGCGGCTCCTCGCGAAGGAGGAGAGCGTCCGCGACCTCGTCCGCCGGAGCGTCCGTCACCTTCTCGTCGATGAGTACCAGGACACGAACCGGATACAGGCGCGCCTCGTGAAGCTCGTCTCGGGAGAAGCCGGGAACGTCTTCGCGGTCGGGGACGAGGACCAGTCGATCTACCGGTGGCGTGGCGCAGATGTCGGAAACATCCTGGAGTTCGGCAAGGAGTTCCCGGGGGCGACGACGGTCCGGCTCGAGCGGAACTACCGCTCGACGGGGGCGATCCTCGAGGCGGCGGGGGCCGTCGTGGCCGAGAACAGGCGCCGGCTCGGGAAGACGCTCCGGGCGACGCGTCCCGGGGGGAGAAGGTCCGCCTGATCTCCTTCGACGAGGAGCGGGACGAGGCGCGCGAAGTCGTCTCGCGCCTCGTGGGGGCGCGGCGGGAGAACCCCTCGGGAACGGTCGCGGTCCTCTTCCGGACGAACGCGCAATCGCGGCCGTTCGAGGACGAGCTTCTCCGCGCGAACGTGCCGTACCTCCTCGTCGGCGGGACGAAGTTCTATGAGCGCGCCGAGGTGAAGGACGCCCTCGCCTACCTTCGCCTCCTCCGGAACCCGGACGACGACGTCTCTTTCCGGCGCGTCGTGAACGTCCCGGCACGCGGGATCGGCGCCGCGACGATGGAGGCGCTCGAGGCCGCGGCCTCCGGGCGCGCGACGTCGCTCTTCGGCGCGCTGGCCTCCCTCCCGCCGGGGATGACCGAGCGGGCGAAGAAAGCGCTCGGCGAGTTTCGTTCGCTCGTCCTGGGGCTCCGCGAGACGGCGGGGGACCAGGGCCTGGGCGCCGCGACGGCGGTCGCCGCCGTCCTCACGCAGACGGGCCTCCTCGCCCTCTACGAGAAGTCCACCGACCCCGAGGACGAGGCGCGGCGGGAGAACCTCGACGAGCTTCTCTCGGCCGCGCGCGAGCACGAGCGGGCGCTCTCCGCCGGCGGGGAAGGGGACGACCCGTCCCTCGCCGGCTTCCTCGACGCGGTCACGCTCCGCTCCGACGCCGACGAGGCGGACGAGCGGAAGGGGGTCCTTCTCATCACCCTCCACGCGGCCAAGGGGCTCGAGTTCGACGACGTTTTCCTCGTCGGGATGGAGGACGGCTCGCTCCCGCACATCTCCTCACGGCAGGACGAAGAGGAAGTGGAGGAGGAGCGGCGCCTCGCCTACGTCGGGATGACCCGGGCGAAGAATCACCTGACGCTCTCGTACGTGAGAAGGCGGATGGTTCGCGGCGAGTGGGTAAACCGCGATCCGTCGCCCTTCCTCGATGCCATTCCGGATAAGGCGCTCGTCCGGGAGGACCTCGGCTCGTTCGCCTCGAGGGGACTCGGGAGCGGCGGAGAACGCCGAATTTTCTTAGAGGGGGAAGAAAGGGAGAGGCGGATCCTCGGGTTTGCGGCATGGTGGTCGAGAGGTGCTGTTCCCGGACTACGAGGGGGAGTCGCAGGAGCCTTCGCCGGTTCGGCGCCCGACGGCGCGCCGCGGTTCGTCGGTCCCTCTCCCCCGGATGCGGCGGACGCCGCCGCCGCCGACCGCTTCCGGCTTCCGACGCGGCTCCCGCGTCGTCCATCCCGAGTACGGCGCCGGCGTCGTCCTGATGATCGAAGGCTCCGGCGACGAGGAGAAGCTGACCGTCTACTTCGACCGGGCCGGGCGGAAGAAGTTCGTCGCCCGCTTCGCGAATCTCTCCCCGGTGTAGATCGGGACGGTCGTCTTAGTCCTCCTCTTTCGCGAGGGCGAGGATGGCCCGGCGGAGCGGGCCGTGGGCGTCGAAGAGGCGGACGTAGTCCGACTCGCGAACGCCCCCCTTGGCGCGGATGACGTCGACGAGGGCGCTCCGGGAGGCGTCGCCCCAGCGCGAGAGGCCCGGAAGGAGCGTGACGAGCGGCGCCCATCGTGTGAAGGCGAGGCGCTCGCCGGGGGAGAAGCGGGTGAGAGACGGCACCGAGAGAAGCGCCTGCGCCTCGCGCAGCGTCTCCCGGGCGGCGCGCTCGCGGTCGGGCCCGAAGCGCTTCGCGACGGCGTCGGTCACCGCGAGGCCGACGCTCGGCAGGTTCGCGACGCCGATGACGTCGTTCCGCGCCGACCCGAGGTGGAAGTAGAGGTTCTGCTTCGCGAGCCTCCGGAGCGTCGCCGGGGTGGAGCGCGACTTCGGGTTCTTCTTCAGGCGCGCTTCCTCCTGGCGCATGAGGGCGAGGGCCTCCTTCGCCTTCGGGAGGAACCCCATCTTCCGGTAGAACCACCAGGCCCCCGACTCGATCCCCTCCTCGTTGTCGTCGCCGAGCTGGTACGGAAAGATCGTGAAGCTGTCGGCGCCGAAGAGGGCGCGCGTGACGCCGAGGACCCGGCCGTAAAGAAGACCGGCCTCCGCCCCGCGGAACGACTCGAAGACGTTGAAGGCGACCTCGGACGATCCGAAGAGCCCGCTCACGAGGACGTACCCGACCGGAATGCCGTTCTTGATCGTCAGGAAGGCGTAGACCGACTCGAGGAGAAGGCGGCGCTCGGGGACGGCGCCGAAGACGGCGAAGAAGAGGCCGTCGCCGCAGTCCGCGAGGCGGACGTCCCGGACGCTCGGATACTCGAAGACGTTGAGGTCCCGCTGCCGCGTCACCATCGAGGCGCGGGCCGCGTCGATCAGCCGGCGTGCGGTGCCGGCCGAGACCGGGCGGAAGGAGACGGGAGGGCGGTTCGCCTCCAGAGCGACGTCGGGGCGGCCCCGCGAGAGGGGAGTGCGCTGAAAGAAGACGGGAAAGCCGGGAAGCCGGGCCCGCGTCCGGGTCGGCGTACCCGGGCCGGCCGCGAGGCGGAGCATCGGCGCGAACGACTCGTAGAGCCATTCCTTCCAGAACTCGTCGACGGGAAGCGCCGCGATCCGCGCGAGGAGGTACGCGGCGTCTGTCACGCGAGGCCCGGCGAGGCGGCGGAGCCACCCTTTCGTCCCGAGGTCGATCTCGTCGAGGCCCGGCGTCTCGGCATAGAGAGAAAGGAGCGGGAGAAGATCCTCGAGCGCCTTCGCCTTCTCGAACGCTTCCCAGTCGACCCTCAGGCGGTCCCCCCAGCTTTTCGCGAGCCAGCGGGCCGTCGCGTAATAGAAGGGATACGTCGTCTCCGTCCCGGCGATCCCGGAGTCGACGAGCGAGGAGCGGAAGCGTCGGAGATCCTCGCGCCGGTCGAACCGGGCGAGGAGCCGCCGGACGTCCGAAAGGAGGGGGGCGTTGTCGGGGAAGGCCTCGAGGAAGCAGAGCGCTTCGTGGAGCCTCTCGACGGCGCGCGCGGACCCGAGGGCGCCCCGCCCGAGCGGGACGAGGAGGGCGCGCTTCCTTCGGGCCGAGCCGGGGCCGTAGGCGAGACGAAGCAACTCGAGCTCGGCGAGCGCCGCGGCGGGCGTCTTTTGTGTCGTCATGCGGACGTCCTCGGGTGGCGGGACAGTATCACCGCGGCTTCCGCGTCGGCCCACGCCATCTCGGTCTCGAGGAGGGCGCGGCGGCGCCGCCGCGCCGCGCTCGTCCCGGGCGGCGCGCTCCGAAGCTCCCCGGAGACGAGGTCGCGCCATGCGTGGAGGACGGCGACGCGGTCGGCGTGGGGGCGTGCCTCGAGAAAGGCGAGGCGTGCGAGCGCCGGGTCCCGTTCGCGTCGGCGCGAAGGGGGCTCGGCGAGCCAGGTCCGGAACTCCCGGAGACCGGCTGGCGTGACGCGGTACTCGCGGCGAGGCGGGCCCTTCGGCGAACGGCGCCTTCGGACGGAGACGAAGCCGCCGCGGCGGAGCCGCTCGAGAGCGGGGTAGATCTGCGCGAGCGTGGCGTCCCATCCGAGGGCGGGGTCGTCCGCCAGACGCTCCTTCAGGTCCCACCCCGAAGCGCTCGCGCGGGAAAGAAGGCCCAGAAGAAGATGAGAGAGGGACACGCCGAAAGTATATAATAAATTATATACTGAGGTGCAAAAGCCCGCCGCGGCCTGTGGAAAAGATGAACGTTCGAGCACCTCCGGCCGGGGAGATTTCGGGCAAAAAAATAAGGGGGCCGATTCCAGCCCCCGTTTCCCGGAAATATTGTGAATGGAATGAGATGGGCTTACTTCTTGCCCTTCTTCGTCCCCTTCTTGGTGGCCTTCTTGGTGGCCTTCTTCTTCGTCGCCATTGCTACTGTCACCTCCCTTTGGCAGAGTGGATTGACAGAGCCGGAAACCGCGTGCTAGCTTGCCGGTCCCTCGAAGGACGGGGGCTCGCGGCTCAGGATCTGTCGACTGCCGTCTTGTGAATCCGGTTCGACCGATGTCAAAGAGTCCGGGTCAACCCGTGCGGCGTCGTGACTTGCCCTCGCGACGCCGCTTTTCTTTTCTCTTCCGGAATTCTAGAAGCAACGACTTGCGGGACGCAAGCATTTTTTTCTTGACGAGCGGCCGAGCGTCGTCCTCGCGCGTCGACGCGCCTCCCGGCATCCGGGCTACCATCGTCGGCGGAGATCTCGCCGACATGACCGATCCGACGATCGTCCTCGCCCACTCGCCCGACTCCGACGACGCGTTCATGTTCTACGGCCTGCGCGCCGGCGCCGTCGACACGGAGGGGATCCGTTACCGCCACGAGCTCGCCGACATCGAGACGCTGAACCGGCGCGCGCTCGACGGGGAGCTCGCGATCACCGCGGTCTCCTTCCACGCGTACGCGTTTCTCGCGGATCGCTACCTTCTCCTGCCGCACGGCGCATCCTTCGGCGACGGTTACGGCCCGTGCGTCGTCGGCCGGCGCGCGGAGGGGGCTCCCCGGACGCTCGCAGAGCTCGCGGGGCGCCGGGTCGCGATCCCGGGCGCGCTCACCTCGGCGGCCCTCGCGCTCCGCCTCTACGCGCCGGGGGCGGTCCCGGTCGTGATCGCATTCGACCGCGTCGGCGAAGCCGTGATGCGGGGCGACGTGGAGGCGGGCGTCGTCATCCACGAAGGGCAGCTCACCTGGGAGGACGAGGGGTTTCACCTCGTGGCCGACCTCGGCGCCGTCTGGAAGAAGGAGACGGGGCTTCCTCTCCCGCTCGGCGGCAACGCGGTGAGGCGGGACCTCGGCGCCGAGACGATCGGAAAGGTCTCGCGCGGTCTCGGACGCTCGATCGCCTACGCGCTGGCCCATCGCGAGGAAGCGCTCACCGATGCGATGCGGTTCGCGCGCGGGCTCCCGCGCGAGAAGGCGGACCGCTTCGTCGGAATGTACGTGAACGACTGGACGCTCGCGTACGGCCCCGAGGGGCGCGAGGCCGTCCGCCTCTTTCTCGCGCGCGGCTTTGAGGCCGGGGTGCTGCCGGAGCGCGTCGAGCCGGAGTGGGTGCCGGAGACGTGAACGCTCCGCCCCGCCCGGGGCCCCTCGCCGGCTTCTACCTCTTCCTCTCGGCGCTCTGGGCCGGAGCGCTCCTCTTCTTCGCCTTCGGGGCGGGAATCGTCCTCCGGAGCGCGCCGACCCGGGCCGACGGCGGCGTCGTGAACCGGGCGCTCCTCGACGCACTCGACGTGGCGTCGCTCGCCTTCGCGGCGGCGATCCTCCTTCTCCTCGCGTTTCTCTCCCGTGGCGGCGGCTGGAGCGGCACGTCGCGTGCGTTCGCGCTTCGCCTTCTCCTGCTCGGGGCCGTGGCAGCCTTCGTCTCGCTCTACCTGATCACGCCCGAGCTGGTGGCGCTCCGGTCGAAGGCGGGCCCGCTCTTCGACTCGCTCCCCGCGACGGACCCGCTCCGGCGAGCATGGGGACGGCTGCACGCCCTCTCGATGCTCACCCTCGCCGTCCGGATCGTCTCGGCCTGCGCGGCGTTCGCCCTCGGCCTCCGGGCGGGGCGGCCTGCCGCGACGCCGGCCGGGCCGGCGGCTCCCCCGCCCCGAGACACCGCGTAAGAAAGGTGCTCCACCGGCGCCCGTATTCCGCGGTCCGGAGGCCGGAAGGCTCGTCGGCGTGGTGTTCGTGTCCGGCGCGCGGAACGATCCAGAGCACCTTCTCGCCGCCGAGCGCCGCGAAGACGTCGCGCCCGAGCGCCACGGGGACGAGGTCGTCCTCCTCGCCGTGGACGACGACGGAGGGACAGACGACATGCCGCGCGGCGGCGAGCGGGTCGAGGCGGGACGCGGGGAGCCCGGCCGCGTTCTCCACGAGCGCGACGAAGAGGCGGCCGGCGGGCGCGGCAAGGACGCGCGGAACGCCCGTGGCGCGCGAGAGGTAGATCCCGGCCATCGCGCCGAGGTCTCCGAACGGGGAGCGAAGCCAGAGGGCGCGGACGGACGGGCTCGCCGCGGCGGCATGAATCGCGAGGAGCGCCCCCATCGAGGCTCCGTCGAGGACGATCCGCCCCGGATCGAGAGCGAAGCGGCGCGCCGCCTCCGCGAGGAGCCTCGCGAGGTCCTCCGTTTCCCGGAGGCCGTACGTGATCCGCTCTCCCCCGGAAGGCGCGTGAGAGCGCAGCTCGGGAACGAGCACGTTCAGGCCGAGGCGAAGGGCCCGGACGGCGTCGCGCCGCCACTCCGAAGCGTCGCCTCCCTTGCCGTGGAGAAAGACGACCGTGCCGCGCCGGGCCGCTCTTCCCGCCGATGCGGCGTGCGCGACGAGGCGCGCCGGCTCGGCCGGATCGCCTTCGAAGTCGAACGTCTCGAAGAAGCCGCCGGGGCCGGCCGCCTCGCGGAGGGAGAGGCGGAACGCGATCTCCCGCTCGCCGCGGCGTTTGCGGCTCTCCGGGGTGTCCCCTTCGAGGTTCGTGGACTCGAGGAAGAGCGAGGCGAGCGGGATCAGGGGGCGCCGCCGGCGGACGGCTTCTTCGGCGGCGAGGTCCGCTTCGGGTGGTACTCGGGGTTGTCGGGGTCGAGCTCGGCGGCGCGCTTCCACGCCGCGGCGGCGGCGACCGTGTCGCCAGTGGCGTCGAGCGCGGCGCCGAGGGCCGCTTCGGCCGCCGCGTCCTCCCCCCGGGAGAGGGTGACGGCACGCCGGGCGTGGGCGACGGCCTCCGGACGAGCCTTGAGGGCGAGGGCGACGCGCGAGGCC
This sequence comes from uncultured Acidobacteriota bacterium, assembly GCA_963779415.1. Classification (GTDB taxonomy): domain Bacteria; phylum Acidobacteriota; class Thermoanaerobaculia; order UBA5066; family UBA5066; genus DAOMFB01. Next base: position 529,454 of record CAVZYA010000002.1, read on the forward strand.
CGGACGTAGGCCTGGGGGTCGCTCCCCCATCGCGTGAGGGCCGCGTCGAGCGCCGCCTTCGCCTCCCGGGTCTTCCCCGCCGCGGCCAGCGCGTCGGCGATGTCCATCTCCCGCTCGCCCCGGGTCGCCGGGGGCGCGCCGGCCGCATCCGAGAGGAGGGCGGCCTTCGTCAGGTCGGCGATCGCCGCGTCGCCACGTCCCGCCTTCCGCTCGATGGCGCCGAGGAGCGCGTAGAGATCGGCCGCGTACGGACCGGACTCGCCGAGTGTCTTGAGCGTCGTCGTCACCGTCTCGCGGGCGGCGGCCGTCTCCCCCTGCCGGAGCTGCTCGCGGCCGAGCGCGAGCGCGAGGACGGCGCGGCGGACGTCCGTGCCGACCCTCGGAATGAACGTGGCGACGAGGTCGGCGGTCTCGGGGGAGAGGTGCCCCTGGAAGTCCTCGAGCGCCGCGAGAAGCGCCAGGAGCTGGATGTTCGCGTCGGGACTTCCGAGATCCGCCTCCTCCGAGACGAGGCGGACGGCGATCGGGCGGAGGCGTGCCACGTCGTTCCGGCGCGCGAGGTCCTGCGCCACGATCGCGGCCTCCCGCGGAGTCCAGTTCGTCCGGAGACGCGCGAGCGCCTCGAGAAGCGGCGTCTTCCCTTCGAGGATGGCCTTCCCGGCGGTGATGAAGGCGGCCGGCGGGTAGACGGCGATGAGGCGGTCGATCTCGTTCCCCGACGGATCGAGAAAGAGGATCGTCGGGAAGGAGCTGACCATGTAACGCTGCGCGATCTTCCGCCCTTCCCCCTTCTCGGCGTCCACCTTCACCGCGATGAGGTTCGCCTTCACCCACGCGCCGACGGATGGATCCGAAAAAGTCGTCCGGTCCAGCATTTTGCAGGGACCGCACCAGACCGCGAAGACGTCGACCATGACGCCCTTCTTCTCGGCCTTCGCGCGCCGGAGCGACTCGGAGAGCGGGCGCCCCTGGACGAAGGGGACGGCGAGCGGCCGCGGCGCCTCCTCCGCGCGGAGCGATGCGGCGGCGATGAGGAGGGCGGCGGCGACGGCGGGGGCGTGGCGGTGATGCGCGGACATCGGCGAACCGCCATGAAACCACGCGCCTCGGGGGCGTGTCCACCGGCGTCAGAAGGCAGGACGAAGGGGATCGATCTCCGGCGGGGGAGGGTCGCCGTCGTAGACGACCGCCTCGAGGAAGAGGCCGGACGGGGGAGCCGTCCACTTCGCGGGATCGGCCGAGCGCGTCGCGAGAAGCTCTCCGACGCGTTCCGGGAGGAGGTGTCCCCGCCCCACCTCGAGAAGAGTACCGACGAGCCGGCGGACCATCCGCCAGAGGAAGTGCGACGCCGCGATCCGGAAGAGGATCAGGTCGGGAAGGGCGGCGGGCGTCTCGACGCGCGCCCAGTCGACGTGGACGAGCGTCGAGTCGTGCCCCTCGGGGTTCTCCGTGAAGCTCGCGAAGTCGTGCTTCCCCGCGAGGAGCGCGGCCGCCTCCCGCATCGCGCCGGCGTCGAGCCGGTCCTTGACCCAGTAGACGAACGGCTTGCCGAAGGCGGTCCGGCGCCGCGAGATCCGGTACCGGTAGATCCGGAGGCGGGCGTCGTGCCGCGCGTGAAAGCCCGGCGACGCCGGCGCGAGCGCGAGAAGGTGGACGTCGGCCGGAAGGCGGTCGTTGATCTCGCGCGCCAGGTGCAGGAGATCGGGAAGAGGGGCCGCCGCGGGGAGGTTGAGCGACGCGACCTGCGCGAAGGCATGGACGCCCGCGTCGGTCCGCCCGGCCCCGTAGATCCGGACGCCGTCGCCGATCGCCTCGCGGACGGCGGCGGCAAAGACGCCTCCGACCGTCCGTGCGTTCACCTGCGCCTGCCAGCCGCGATAGCGGGTGCCGTCGTACTCGAGTGTGGCGCGGAGGACGCGGGCGGGGCTCACTTCGCTATTCTCGCCCGAGGCGATGGCGACGGGAGAAATCGGACGGGACGCGCCCCTGACGCTCGCGCGCCTCCCCGAGGCGGAGACCGCCGGGAGGGAGGCGATCGCGGCGCTCGTGTCGGCGGCGGAGGACGCGGCGGGGGAGGCTTTCCTGGGCGCGGCTCTCGGCGGGCCTCCCGGCGCGGGAGAAGGGGCCGTGAGGCGGAGAGGGGGCCAGCCCTTTCTCGCGGACCCGCTCGAGCTTCTCGTGGTCGTCGGCGCGCCGCTTCGCTCCGTCCCGGCGATCGGCGGGCGCGTCCGGAAGGGCGTGGCGGCCGCGGCGCGCGCGCGCCGTGTCGTGGGGGACGCGGATGTCGTGGCGCGCGCGGCAATCCCTTTCCTTCCCCCGACGCTCCGGAACCTCGAACTCGTCGGCGCGGGACGGCTCCTCGCCGGCCGGCCCGGGCTTCTCGCGGAGGCTCCCGATCCGGCGACCACCTTCCCCGGGGAGACGGAAGGGGTGCGCCTCCTCGTCCGGCGCGGGGCGGACCTCCTCCGTGCCGAGGCGATCGCGGACGGAGCGCCCCGGGGGCATGCGGCGGAGGAGGCGCTCCGGATCGTCGACGAGACCGATCTCGGGCTCGGGGCGGCCGCGCTTCTCGCGGCGGGGCGCTGGGTTCCGGGTCTCTCCCGTCGTGACACGGCGCTCCGCGATCTGGCCGCTCCGGGCCCTGCCGGGCGGCCGGCGACCGGCTTCCATACCCGGATGACATGGACACGCTTTCGCGACCTCGTGGACCGCCATCACGAGGCGCTCGCAAGGCGCGCGGAAGGGAGCGATCCGTCGGCCTCGGCGGACGTCCGGCGCGCCGTCGCCCGCGCGGCGGACCGCTGGCTCGAGGTGTTGCGCCTCCTGGAAGAGGCCCGCCTCGGCGTCGCGCTTCCCGACTGGTCGGAGCACGCGGCGGTCCTCGCGGCGCGGCGCGCGCCGGAGGCGGACGGTGTCCTCTTCGAGGACCTCTTCGGCAATGATGCGGCGCGGCGCGAGATGCGGCGTGCGGTTCGCCGCTGGGATCCGGCCGAGCGGCTCGCCCCCGCCCTCGCCGCTCTCGTCGACTGGGATCCGGGGGACCTGCCGATCGTGCCGGTCCTCCTCGACCTTCCGGAGAACGCGTCGCGCGAGGCAATGCGGCAGCGCGCCATCGCGTGGGGCGCCGCCGTCTGACCCTTCAGAACGTGGAGCGGCCCCGGGTGAGGGCGAGACGGAAGTCGAGGAGGCCGCGGGTGCCGCGGACGGCAACGCGCCGGAGTCGAAACGGGCGGGAGAGGTCGGCGACGATCCCGCCGCGGATCACGGTGGCGGCGCGAAAGCCGGCCCTCCGGACGGCGTCCTCCGCGCGGTCGTCGCAGGCGCCGTACGGGTAGCAGAACGAGAAGACGGGTTCGCCGAGGACGGCTTCCAGCCGTTCCCGGCTTCCGCGCGTCTCGGCGTCGAGGGCGTCGTCCGGAAGCTCGGTGAGGGCCCGATGAGTCGCCCCGTGCGAGCCGACCTCCAGGCCGGCCGCGGCGATCTCCCGGAGGCCCGACTCCGAGAGAAGCCTCTCGCCGGGCGTCTCACCGTCCCAATCGTTCGTCCCGCCGAGCTTTCCGGAGACGACGAAGACCGTCGCGGCAAAGCCCCGCTCGCGAAGGAGCGGAAGCGCCGCCGTCCGGACGCCGTCGTAACCGTCGTCGAAGGTCAGGACGACGCGGCGGTCCGCGGGGCGCGGCGGATCGGCGAGGAGGTCCCGGAGGGCGACTCCCCGAAGGCCCCGGCTCGCGAGGAAACCGAGCTGCCGCCGGAAGTCCCCCTCGGAGACCCGCCACCGGTTGAGCGCCGATCCCTTCCGGTGGGGCGCCACCTGGTGGTACATCAGAAGGGGGACGCCTTCCTTCCGGGGACGCCACCAGTGAAAGCGGAGCGAGCCGCCGAGCGCCGAGAGTCCGGCCAGAGCCGCGGCGGCGGCGAGCGGCGTCATGAAACGAGCGTTCGGAGCTTGAGGTACTTGAAGAGCGTGTTGCCCGAGGAGAGCGCGGCGTAGGTCAGCCCGGCCGCCCCGTCGAGGAAGCCGAGATGGACGAGCGAGCGGTCGAGGAACTCCCAGACGACACGCAGGACGAGGAGGTGGGGGCCGCGCCGGCGCTCGGCGGCCTTCGCCTCCGCCCCGAGCGTCGTGTAGAGGTCGAGCTTCTCGAGAAAGTGGGGAAGGTCGCGGTAGGAGCGGTGGAGGATCCGGCCGCGCAGCGTCCCGACCGCGCCGGTCGCGACGACTTTCTCGTGCACCTTCGCGTCGGAGAAGCGGCAGACGTCGCGGCGGTAGAGGCGCACGGGCGTCACGACGGTGTCCTTGCCGAAGCGGAGGACACGCCCCAGGAACTCGAGGTGGATCGGGACGCGGAACGCGACGGGCGCGTGGGCGCCGTCCGCGCCCGCGGCGTCGAGCCGGGCCGTGATCTCGGCGGCCAGCTCGGGGAGGACGATCTCGTCGGCGTCGACGGAGAAGATCCACGGGGCGGTCGTCTCGTCCGCGGCGGCGTTCTTCTGCGGCCCGAACCCGTCGAAGACCCGGACGATCACGCGCGCGCCGGCCGCGCGCGCCACCTCTTCCGTCCGGTCGGTCGTGGCCGCGTCGACGACGACGACGACCTCGTCGGCGAACGAGACGGAGGCGAGCGTGGCGGGAAGCCGGTCCTCCTCGTCGCGCGCGACGATCGTGGCGGCGAGGCGCGCTCGCGCGGCCGGGCGTTCCATGGCGCGGAAGTATGGCGCGGCCGTCGCCGTCCGTATACTGTCGCGCCGTGAGACTGGAGGGCGCGGCGCCCGAAGATCCCGAAGCCTCGGGACGTCTTCTCTTCGCGCTGGCGCTTCTCGCCGGCGCGCTGCTCCGCCTCGTTCTCCTCGGGCGCCCCGACCTTTTCGGCGCGGACGAAGGGGCGTGGGCTCTCGGCGCGCGCAACCTCGTGGAAGGCGGGCTCGCGCAGGCGGCGGCCCTCTCCGACCATCCGCTCGGAGCGCCGGCGGGGACGCCGTTCCTTTTTCCCGCGGTCCTCTCCGTGATGGTGCGTGTCTTCGGGGCGGAGGAGTGGGCGATCCGGCTTCCGTCCGCCTTCGCGGGGCTCGTCGGCGCCTTCCTCCTCGAGCGGATCGTCCGGCGCGGGTGGGGGCAACCCGCCGGGCACCTCGCGGGGGCTTTCGCGGCGCTCCTGCCGCCGCTCGTCTCGGCGTCACGGATGGCTACGGTCGAGCCGACGCTCGTCGCCCTCGGCCTCGGCGGGATCATCTTCGGCCTTCGCGCCTTCGAGGAAGACCTCCCGATGGAGGGGGCGCTCGCGGGCCTCCTCTTCGGCCTCGGGTTCCTCGCGAAGGGGTACGCCGTCGGGCTCTACCTCGCGCCGCTCCTCCTCGCGCTCGCGGTCAAGCCGCGCCTCTTCGGTCTCGGGCGGACGGCCCGATCGCTCGGATTTCTCCTCGGCGCGTTCGTCCTCGTAGGCTCGGCGCAGCTCCTGCTCGTCGCATTCCTCAGGCCGTCGCTCTTCGCCTTCCAGCTCGCGACCCTCTTCGGCGCCTCCGAGGCCGCGGCTCGCGCCGCCACGCAGCCGACCGCGTTCGGAGCGGACCTCAAGAGCCTCGTCTCGACGCTCTTCTTCTTTCTTCCGCTCGGCGGCCTCGGCCTCGCGTTCCTCTCGCGCCCGGTCGGTGAGGCCGAGGTCGAGTCGGGGGCGACCGGGGGTCCGCGGCGGCTCGACCACGGCGTCCTCTGGGGGACGTTCCTCGTCGAGCTCCTCGCGATCGTCGCCGTCGCGGGCCGGATGAAGCTCTCGTCGATTCCGGTTCTCCCCGTCGTCGCGGCCCTCGCCGGCCTCGGCGGGACGGCGCTGCTCCGTTTTCCGGCCGAGCCGGGACGGCGTCGGCGCGAGGCGATCGCGGCGGCGGCGGGAGGGCTGGTCGTCCTCGGGGCGTCCGCCCTCTTCGTGGCTTCGCCGGTGGAGCCGCTCTTCGGCGGGCGCGAGCGGCCGATCGACGTCACGGCCGCCCTCGCGGCGATCGCGGGCGTCGGCGCTCTCTCGGCGTTCCTCGCCTGGGGCGGCGGACGGAGGCTGATCGGGGGGAGGCTCCCGCTTCTCTTCCTCTCGGGGCTTCTCGTCGCGGGAGGGATCGAATCGGCGCACGCGATCCGCTTCGCGCTCCTCACGCACCGGACCGGCGCCGGGGAAGCGGGCGTCGAGATCGCCCCCCTGCTCGCCGGGTCGCCGCCGGAGCGCCCCTCCTTCCGTGCCGTCGAGCGGGAGTCGCTGGAGTTCCACCTCTTCCGGACGAGCGCCTCGTGGGAGACGCTCACGACGCCGGAGGGGCTCGCGGAGGAGATCGCGGAGGGCGCGATGAAGAGCTGGATCTACGCCGCGGCCGCGCCTCCGGGGCCGCTCGCGCCGCCGCCCGACGTGAAGAGCGCGCTCAATGCCTCCACCCGCGACGTGACGGCCGATGTGAACGCCCGGGCCGGAAGGACGACGGACCTCCGCGTTTTCGTCCGTCGTTGATAATCGCGGGTCGATGACGACCGTCGTCTTCGCCGACCGGGATGGAGCCGCCTTCGGACCGCTCTCGGGGCGGATCGTTCCGGCCCTCCTCCCGATTCAGGGAGTCCCGGCTCTCGAGCGGATGCTGACGGCGCTCGTCTCGGCCGGCATCCGGGACGCCCTCCTCGTCGTCGGCCCGCGGGCCGACGAGATCGAGAAACGGTTCGGCAAGGGGATCCGCTGGGGGATCGCCCTCGAGTACGTCCGGCGGGGAGAGGACGAAACGCCGGGGGATCTCCTCCGGCGGCTCGAGCAGCGGCTCGACGGCGAGACGCTCGTCCTGCGCGGAGACGTCGGGGCGCACGCGGCCGTCGGGGAGTTCCTTCGCGAGGTGGAGGGAAGGCGCGGCCCGATCGTGGCCGGCGTCACGGACGGAAGGCCGGCAGGCTTCTGGCGGCTCCTGCCGGGAGCGATCAAGAAGAAGGAGCTGCCGCGCGAGCCGGCGTCGCCCGAGTGGACCCTGGACAAGGACCAGGTCCCGCTCCCGCTCGCGACGCCGTTCACGCTCCTCGAATCCGTCGTGTCGTACCGGGCCGCGGACCGCGGCGCGTCCGTCGCGATCTCGCCGCGAGGCGTGGCGGAGCCCGGTGCGAAGCTCCTCCCCGGGAGCACGGTCGGCGAGGAGGCGCTCGTCCTTTCGGGCGCCTCGCTCGCGGAGACGGGCGTTCTTCCGCGTACCGTCATCCCTCCGGGCGTCTCCCTCACGAGCGCGGTCGTCTCCGGAAACCTCGTCGTCGACGCGGGAAGCGGCACGGTCTCGCGCCTCACGGACCTCCTCCCGCCGCCGGGGGGCGGACGCTTTTCGTCCGGGAAGGGGGCGGCATTCGCCCTCTTCCTCCTCTCCCTTCCGCTCTGGCCCCTGGCGTTCCTCTGGTCTCTCGTCGCGAACGCCGGGCACGCGACGCGGGAACTGACCTGGAACGGGAACGGCTCTTCGGGGCGCGAGCCGTTCACGGCGTTTCGTTTCGAGACCGCGATCCCGGTCCTCCGGGATCTGCCGCTCCTTCTCGCCGTCCTCACGGGGAAGCTGGCGCTCACGGGGGTGACCCCGCTCCCACCCGCGGAGGAGACGGCCCTCACGGAAAGCTGGGAAAAGGTCCGCCTCGAGGCGCCTGCCGGCCTTCTCTCTCTCGTCCGCCTCGCCGTTCCCGCCTCCGCGCCGGCCGAGGTGACCCGTCTCGTCGACTCCTTCGAGGCGCGGCGGCCGTCGCCGCTCCTCCTTCGGGCTCTCCGCGCCCTCTTCACGGCGCGGGCGTGGACGGCGTCGAGTGTCTGGAACCCGGACCAGCTCGCCGAGGAGGAAAACCGATGAACGAGCGGATCATCCGTTCGCCATGGGACGGCCGCGAGGCGGGACGCGTTCCCGTCCCATCCCCGTCCGAGGTCGAGACCGCCGTCGCCGGGGCCGCGAAGGTCTTCGAAGCGACACGAAAGTTCCCGACGTATCGCCGTGCGGGAATTCTCCGCACCGTCGCGGAGGCGCTTCTCTCGAAGAAGGAACCGCTCGCGCGGACGATCGCCCTCGAAGCCGGAAAGCCGCTCAAGGCGGCCCGCGCCGAGGTGGAGCGCGCCTCGGGAACGTTCGCCGCCGCGGCGGCCGCCGTCGAGACGGGAGCAGGGACCCACTTTCCTCTCGACCTGAACGCCGCGTCGGCCGGGAAGTGGGGGATCCTCCGGCGTGTCCCGATCGGCCCGGTTTGCGCGATCACGCCGTTCAACTTCCCGCTCAACCTGACGTCCCACAAGGTGGCCCCCGCGATCGGCGTCGGCGCGCCCGTCGTCCAGAAGCCGGCCTCGCAGACACCTCTCTCCGCCATCGCGCTTCGGGAGATCGTCCTTTCCGCCGGCTGGCCGGAGGAGGCTTACGCCGTCCTCTGCATCTCGGGCGCCGACGGCGAGAGGCTCGTGACCGATCCGCGCCTTCCCGTCGTCTCCTTCACCGGCTCCGGCCCGGTCGGGTGGCGGCTGAAGGAGATCGCCCCCCGGAAGCGCGTCGGACTCGAGCTGGGGGGAAACGCCGGGCTCGTCATCCACGAGGACGCCGACCTCGCCGATGCCGCCGCGCGCGCCGCGAGCGGCGGCTTCGTCTACGCTGGGCAGTCGTGCATCTCGGTCCAGCGGATTCTCGTCCACCGCCCGGCGTACGGCGCTTTCCGCGATCTCCTTCTCGCCGCGACGGCGCGGATGAAGACCGGCGACCCGCTCGACGAGAGCGTGGACGTCGGGCCGATGATCAGCGAGGCCGACGCGGTCCGCGCCGAGTCGTGGGTGAAAGAGGCGATCGCCGGGGGAGCGGAGCTTCTGACCGGAGGAAAGCGGTCGGGCGCGGTTCTTCTGCCGACGGTCCTCGCGCGGACGACGGCCGCGATGAAGGTTGAGTGCCAGGAGGTCTTCGCCCCGGTCGTGACGCTCGCGCCTTACGACACCTTCGAAGAAGCCCTCGCCCGCGTGAACGACTCGAAATACGGCCTCCAGGCCGGCCTCTTCACGAACGACCTCGAGCGGATCCAGAGGGCGTTCGACACGCTCGAGGTGGGCGGGATCATCGTCAACGACGCGCCGACGTGGCGGGCCGACCGGATGCCGTATGGCGGCGTGAAGGAGTCGGGCGTCGGGCGGGAAGGGCCTCTCTACGCGATGGAGGAGTTCACCGAGCCGCGCCTCCTCGTTCTCCGCGCTCCCTGAAAGGAAGACCGATGTCCGAAGAGCACGTCTACCGCGTCTCCTCGTCGTGGAATCCCGCCGAGAAGCAGGGACACCTCACCTCCGGGAGCGGCACGCTCGCCACGCCTTTCGGCGGAGCCCCGTCACTCGGAGGGCGCGCCGACCGGACGAACCCGGAGGAGCTTCTTCTTGCGGCGCTCGAAGCCTGCTTCATCCAGTATTGGGCGATCTTCCTCGCCAAGCTGAAAGTGCCGCTCGAGAAGCCCCTTCTCGACGGCCGGTGCGAGCTGGAGAAGGACCCGGCTGGCGGCTTTCGCGTGGCGAAGCTCTTTCTCGTCCCCCACGTCCCGAAGACGGTCTGGGACGAGCGGAAGGGGGACGTCGAGAAGACCCTCGAGCTCGCGGAGAAGTACTGCATCGTCTCGAAAGTGGTCCGCGGCTCGGGCCTCGCGATCGAGGTCAGCCCGAACGTCGTCCCGTAGGGGGGCGCCGGACGCGGACGGTCGCGTCAGGCCCGGCCGCTCAGGGTCCAGCCGAGAAGCAGCAGCCCGATCGCCGCGATCCAGCTGCCGGCGACGCGGACGACGATTCGGGTCAAGGGGCGCCTGAGCGAGACGACAAGGGCCGACATCAGAGCCACGAGCAGGAAGACGGCTCCGGCGATGCCGACGAGCCCGCTCGCCTCTCCGCCGGCGAGGGCGATCGAAGCTCCGTTCAACCAGCCGTGAACCATCCCGAGAGTCACTGCGAGCGCCGTCACAATGGCGGGGGCAAGCTTCAGGTCCATGGCCGTCAGAATTCCAAGCGCGAGGAGCGAGAGAGACGTGGCCCCTGCGGGGAGCGGAGCGACTCCGGTCACATGACCGGCCAGACCGCCGGCGAGCCACGCGGCCGGCAGGATGAAGAGCGCCCGCCGGCCCGTGGCCGGCCCGTTCAGGCCGGCCAGGAGCGCCATCGCCACGACCGGCAGCAGGTCGTCGAAGGTGAGGAAGAGGTGCGAGATGCCGTCGTAGACCGGGCCGAGCCCGGTCGTCATCAGATGCGCGTGGGCTGCCCCGGGCCACAGGAACAACACCCCGGCCGTCATCGTCCAGAGCGCTCGCCTCCTCACGCCAGCGCCCTCCAGAGAAAGAGGACTCCGCCGGCACAGACCGCACCCCCCGCGAGGCGCAGGGCGATCCGGCCCCACGCCCAACGGTGGATCACCCCGATGCCGATCCCGGTCGCGTGAAGGCAGCCGGTGGCGATCACGAAGCCGACGCTGTAGAGGAGACCGCTCTGGCCCGCGGGAAGCTCGGTGCCGTGGGCGTGTCCGTGGAAAATCGCGAAGAAACCGACGAGAATCGCCGCCAGCCAGAGCGGCGGGCGGGCTTCCCGCGCGACCACCAGGCCGAGGAGCAGCGCGGAGAGCGCGATGCCGACCTCGACGCCGGGGAGCGGCACGCCGACGAGGCCCATGAAGCCGCCGAGCGACATCACCAGGGGGAAGGTCACCGGCAACAGCCAGATCGCGGGAGCGCCGAGCTGCGCCCCCCAGAGGCCGACAGCCACCATCGCGAGGACGTGGTCGAGGCCGGAGATCGGGTGCTTCAGGCCGGTGAGGAAGCCGGCCGCCTGCCCCTGCTGCGGGTGCGCGAGGGCCGGCATCGCGACGAGGAGGAAGAGCAGCGCGAAAAGAGCCTCGCCGAAGGCGCGGGCGTTCCTGCCGCCTCTCATCGAGAGCCTCCGAGCAGCATCGCCGTCCGCTGGATCGTCCAGAAAGCCCCGAGCGATCCGACCGCGTAGCCGGGAAGCACCTCGGCCCAGCGCGGCCAGCGGATCTCGAGCGCCCGGAAGGCGCGCTCGAGAAGGACGACGAGGAGGACGAACGCGATCTGGCCGATCTCGACGCCGACGTTGAACAGGAGAAGCGCAAGGGGGATCTCCGCTTTCGGCAGCCCCATCGCCGTCAGCCCGCTCGCGAAGCCGAAGCCGTGGAGGAGGCCGAAAGCGAATGCCACGACCCACGGGTGGCGAATGGTGAAGCTCGTCTCGCCGTTCCAGACGCGGACGATCTCAGGGCCGAGGAAGAGGATCGAAAGGGCGATCGCGGCATTCAAGGGGGGGAGCGGCGCGCTCGCGTAGCCGAGCGTCGCGATCGCCAGCGTGAGGCTGTGCGCCAGGGTGAACGACGAGATCGTCTTCACCAGCATCCAGCGGTCGCCGACGATCAGGAGGAGGCCGAAGACGAACAGCAGGTGGTCGACGCCGAGGAGGATGTGCTGGACTCCGAGCTGCAGGTAGGAGAGCGAGCGCTCGAGGCGGGTCGTGACCCCGCCGAGCGTCACCGACGGCGTCGCCGGGCGGAGCAGGTGGCTCTCGAGCCGGCCGTCGGCGTGCTGGATCCGGACGAGGACGTCCGTCACCGTCGTCTCGAGCCCCGCGATGCGGAGCGTCTTTCCCTCGAGACCTCCGTCGCAGGTCAGCGTGCCGCGCACGAGCACCGCTCCCGGTGTCAGCTGCTGGCGGTCGGGGGTCGAAAGCTGGCAGCCGTCGGGGACGACGGGGGCGATCCGGATCTCCACTTCGCCGCCGGCCGGCCGCTTCCAGAGGAGCGAGTAGGTGGCGGGAGAAGTTTCGCGCAGCTCGAGGTAACCAGGCCGAAGCTCGTGAGCAAGGGCCGTGAACTCCACGCCCAGTGCGAAGGCCACACCAACGAGAAGCAGGAGGCCCCGCCGCATCACGAGCCCGCCTTCGCCTTGAAGCTGCCGACCTTCCCGGCGTCCGGCCTCTCGATGACGACCCGGTACTTCTCGAGGAGCCGCTCGTACATCGCGGCGAGCTGCTGCTTGCGCCGTTCCGCCATGAACTCCCGCTCCACGGCCGGGCGGACCGCGGCGAGCTCAGGAACCGACGCCTCCACGCGCCCCTTGACGAGGACGAGATGGAGACCGTACCCCGACTCGATCGGGCCCGTCCACCTGCCGGAGGCGATCGTCTCGAGTCGCCGGGCGAAATCCTCGCCGAATGTCCGGGCGACGTCGCTGCGGGGCGCCATCTCGTTCTCCTGCGGCAGCATGATCGGATCGCCGAGGTTGTCGATCCGGGCCCCGGGACCAGCCTTTTCGAGCCGCGCGAGGATCGCGTGGGTATCGGCCTCCGCGGAGGCCCCGCGCCGGTTCGCGTTGACGTAAACCTGCCGGAACGCCATCTGCGGCTCGATCCGGAAGGCATCGGCGTGCGTTTCAAGCCAAACCTGCAGCTCCCTCTCGGTCGGCGGCGCCGCCGCGTCGAAATCCTCGGCGAGGAACTCCAGCTTCTGCCGGAGCCGGCGGCGGATGATCGTGTCGTCGCGGTCGAGGCCGGCCTTCATCGCCTCGCGGACGGCGATCTCCTCGCGGACCCAGTCGTCGATCAGCCCTTTGAGCTCGGCGTCCGTCGGGGGGCGCTGCCAGACCTTCGCGAAACCCGCCGCGAGGTGCTCGATCTGCCCCGCGGTGAGAACGATCCGGTTGGAGGTTGGGCCCGACCCGCCGCCGCGCCACTGGAAGAACAGAAACAGCGCCGCGCCGATGGCGAGGAAGTGGACCAGGGGCTCGCGGAGGAGCTTCTTCATCCCGAGCCCCCGGCGGGCGCTACTTCGATGGCGAGTACCAGATCGGCGAGGTGTAGGCGCGGTCGGTGACCGTCATCGGGACGTAATCGGGCATTTTGACGCCGTAACGCTTCTGGTCGTAGGCGGTCCAGCGCGGCGAGGGAATCTGGATCACGCGGACGTAGTAGAACGCGCGCTCCTTCGCGTCGAACGCCGGGTCCTTCCAGTACGCCGACAGCAGCGGGGCCCCGATGGTGTTCGTGTAGGTCGCGTTCGCGACGTCCACCGTGCTGCCGACGGGGGTCTTGCAGCGGCCGTCCGGGCCGATCTTGCGGCGGCCGGAGACGGCCACGTCGAAGATCCGCTCGTGCGTCTTGCCGTCCTTGCCGAGCCACCCTTGATGATCTGGATCCGGTCGAGGTTCGGGCCGATCGGATCGCGGAGCGCCTGGACCATGAAGACGGGCCGCTTGCCGGCCGGAGCCTTGGCGAGATTGCCGCCCATCGGCACGCCGTGGGCATAGCCGTTCGCGGCGAAGTCGGGGCGTTCGAGGTCCGCCGACGCGAAGTCCCAACCCGCGAAGACGCGCACCGTCGGCCGGTCGCCCGTCGTGGCGTAGACCTCTTTGCGCTTGAGCGCGTCCCAGATCGCCTCGCGGGTGTTCTCGCGCGCCCACACGCCGCCCAGGCCCGCAGCCTGCTCGTTCCAAACCGAGACCAGCGGCTTGCCTTCCTTCGTCACGGCAAGCGGGGCTTTCCAACGCTCCGGCGACGGCAATCCGTTGGCAAACTCACCGAAGAAGTTGTCCTCCCTCTCGCTGATGACACCCGTATGGTTATCGCTTCCACCGATCATGCCGAACTGGTAGGGGTTGGCTCCGAGCTTCGCGTCCAGCTCCAGCCCCAGCTTGAGCGCCGGCCGGGCGTGACTGCCTGCCAGCGCGCTGTTCGGCGCCTTCGTCCTGCGCGCCAAAGTCAACCGTCCAGAAACGTTCGAAATCGGCGAATTCGTCGGTCGGCGAGAGGAAGGGATGGGTCTCGCTGTCGCCCTTGACCTGCGTCACCTCCATGAGCGGCTCGTGGCTGATGCGCGCCTCGGCATAGGCCCGGTCCATGGGTTTTCCTTCGAAGGTCTCCGCCGTGAACATGATGCCCACGCTCAAGTTGGGGTTGTGCGGGATGGCCAGCACCGAGCCGCCCGTCTTCGTCGCGTAGGCGTCCATGTACTTCAGAGGTCCGCCGGATCCTGGCTGTCGAACGTGGAGAAAGGGAACGATCTGCTTCACGCGGTCCGCGCCGTCACGGAAGATGACGGTACGGTGGAGATTCTTGCCGCCTGGCGCGGACGTCCATTCGAACCCGTGCAGCGCGGTGAAAAGGCCCGGCTCATTCCACTTCTCGGCGGCCGCCATGGCGTGCGCCCAGGCCTTGGCCACGAGCTTGCTGGCGTCGAATTCAGCCTTGCCGGTCCCCATGGCCACCACGGCAGCGATGGCGGCTTTGGTCCCCGCCGCCGGGCTCGTCTTGAAAGCGTCGTACCACTCCTTGCACGTAGGGTCGGCGACGCATTCGGGGCTGCCGGCGCGAATCTCATCGGCGACGCCCATGTATTCGGCATGGTCGGTGATTGCGATCCAGTCCAGCGGCCGGTCCAGCTTGAAGCGCTGGCCGTTGTCGACGACGGCTTCCCCGCCTCGGGCGACCTTCAAGAGGTCTTCGGGAGTCAGCGTAATCCCGAACATTCCGGCGTCGAAGGAGTAGCCGGTGTGGACGTGGGCGACGCCCCAGTAGACGCGATCGGGAAAACTCTGGTCCGGGTAGGGCGAGTAATCGGGCTTCTTCGCCTCGATCGGCTTTCGCGCCGTCTCGCCCGGAGGGGTCGTTTGGGCCGCGGCGACGTGAGGGACGCCAGCGGCAACGAGCCAGAACCCGATGGCCACCAGGCCGGAGAAACGGGCGTCGAGAGACCGTGGGCTTCGTTTCATCGTTGCCTCCGCAGCGTTCAGAGACTACCCCACCTGGATTGATGAGCGGGTTCGCGCCCTATCATTTTCGGGCAAACGCCCGCTGAGGATGGCCGCCACTCGAGCCGATCGACGTCGCGCAGGAATTGCGGTTGCGTCCGCTAAGATCGGGCCGGGCGAAAGCGAGGAGTAAGGCCATGAAGATCGGAAAATCGACGACGCTCATGCTGGCCGTCGCCGCGTGACTGCTGGCGTCGCCGGCCTTGGCCCGCGCTGCGGATCCCGCCGCCCCCGAGAACTGGAAATTCGACGGCGAGATCTACCTCTGGGGCGCTTCGATCGGCGCCAGGACGGTGACGGGCGGCAACATCGACGTCGGGTTCGACACCCTTCTGAAGCATCTCGACATGGGCTTCATGGGCGCCCTCGGGGCGCGCAAGGGCAAGTGGTCGATAGTCGTGGACGCCCTCTATCTGGATCTTTCCGCCGACAGAACCGGCTCGATCGCGCTGCCGGACGGCTCGATTGCGACATCGAGCAGCCTTGGCTTGAAAGGCTGGGTCGTCGACCCGAGCGTCGGCTACAACGTGGTCGACACGGAGCGGGTTGTTCTCGACGTGCTGGTCGGCGCGCGCTATCTGTACCTGAAACCCACGCTCTCCGCGCAGGTCGATGGTCCGTTGGGGACGCGATTCCGCGAGTTCTCGGAGTCCGCAAACGTCTGGAACGGGATCGTCGGCGTCCGGGGGCGACTGAACATCTGCCCGCGCTTCTTCCTTCCCTATTATGCGGACATCGGCGCCGGAGCCTCGAAGCTGACCTGGCAGGCGTTCGGCGGCGTCGGCTACAGCTTCGGGCGGATCGAGATCGTGGCCGCGTATCGGTACATCGGCTGGAACCTCAAGAACGACAATCTGTTTGAAGACCTGAACTTCGGCGGTCCCTTCCTCGGGGCGAAAATCTACTTCTGAGCGCCGGTTGGCCGCTCGGGGCCGCATTCGAAAGGGTGCGGCCCGTCGCGTTCTCGGGCTACTTCTTCGGCGGGTAGCCCGCGAACATCTCGGCCGCGACCTCGCGCAGCTTCTTCTCGCGGTCCTCGGCGGTCCGGTTCGGGTCCGTGCTGAGCGTGCCGCTCGCGACGCCGCGCCAAACGAGCTCCTTCTTCTTCGCGTCCACGAGGTCGATCATGAGCGTCCCGACGGGGATCTGGGTCACGGTCGTCGTCGTCGTCCCCATGCCGCCGTAGCCGTACCAGCCGTAACCGTAGCCCCAGCCCGTGTTGTACGTGTTGATCTGCGTCTCCTTCGTGAGGCGCGGGTGCGCCGCGACCCAGAGGTCGCCGCCGGAGTCGACCTTCTTCAGGCCCTTCGCCGCGAGCGTGTCCGAGAAGACTCCCTCGATCCGCTTGGTCCAGAGCGAGTCCTTGAGTTCACCGGTGTCCTTCCACATGAACGTCCTGTACGAGGCGAAGTCGGCCGTCTTGTCGAAATCGGTCGAGACGGAAATGGACGAGCAGCCCGCGGCCGCGAGGACCGCTCCCAGGACAAGGGCGAAGGTTCGTTTCATCGTGTCGTCTCCTTTTGCCAGCGGTCGAGGATCTCACGGAGGCGGGCGCGGGCTACTTCAGCAACGTCGCCTCGAAGAACTCCACCGTCCGCTGGTTCGCGTAAAGGCGGGCCTCCGGATCGCGCGGGCCGTGCTTCTGGCGCGGCAAAGGGACGAACTCGTAGTCCTTCCGCGCCTTCATCAGCTCGTCGGCGAAGAGGATCGTGTTCTGCATGTGGACGTTGTCGTCCGACGTCCCGTGCAGGATCAGGAGCTTCGTCCCGAGCTTTCCCGCGGCGAGGAGGTTCGAGGAGGTCTTGTACCCCTCGGCGTTCTCCTTCGGGAGCTTCATGTACCGCTCCGTGTAGATCGAGTCGTAGAGCTTCCAGTCGGCGACCGGCGCGCCGGCCACGGCGCAGCGGAAGAGCTCGCCCGCGTGCGTGGCGGCAAAGAGCGTCATGTAGCCGCCGTACGACCAGCCGCGGATCCCGATCCGGGAGGCGTCGACGAATGGACGCTTCTTCAGGTCGGCGATTCCTTCCAGCTGGTCGGCGAGCTCCAGGGTCCCGAGGTTCTTCAGGACGGCCGCCTCGAAAGCGTGACCCCGCCCCCACGAGCCGCGGTTGTCCATCGACCATACGAGGATCCCCTTCGTGGCGAGGAGGGCGTCGAGGCCGGGCGAGGCGAAGGCGTTCCGGACGACCTGCGCGTGCGGGCCGCCGTAGACGTCGACGACGACCGGGTACTTCTTCGACGGGTCGAAGTCCGGGGGCTTCATCAGCGAGGTGTAGAAGAGCGTCCCGTCTTTCCCGCGGAAGGAACCGAGCTCGACCGTCGGCAAGGCGTAATCGCCGAGCGTGCTCGCCGGCTCGTCGAGGGTTGCCACGACGGAGCCGTCGGAAGACTTCCGCAGGACCGTGCGGGGCGTCACGGTGAGGCTCGAGGTGGTGGAGACGAACCACTCCCCGCCGGGGGAGAGGACGAGGCCGTGCGTCCCCTCCTCGCTCGTCAGTCGCCGGAGGCCGCCGCCGCCGAGGGAGACGCGGTAGACGTGGCGCTCCCGGGGGTCCTTCTCCGTCGCGACGACGAAGGCCACGCCGCTCTTCTCGTCGACGTCCCACGACGGGTCGACCATCCAGCTCCCGCTCGTGACGGCGTTCTTCATCGTCCCGTTCTTTCCGTACCGGTAGAGGTGCGCGAAGCCGGAGCGCTCCGAAATGCGGAGGAATCCCGAGCCATCCTTCAGGAAACGGGGAGCTTCGATGTGGTTGATCCAGGCCGGATCGCTCTCGGAGAAAAGGAGGCGCGGGGCCCCGCCGGCGCGCGGGAGGAGCCAGCACTCGACGTGTGTCTGGGTCCGGTCGAGCCTGAGGAGCGCGACGGAATTCGTGTCCGGCGTCCAGGAAAGCTCGGGCGCGATCAGGACGTCGTCCGGGTCGGGCCGGTACGACGCGGTCTCGACGCCGTCGAGGCCGACGACGTGGACCGAGGGGATCGCGTTCGGATCGCCGGCCTTCGGATAGCGCTGGGGGGTCACCTTCCCGTTCGTCGGAAGGTAGTCGACGATCGGGTATTCGGGGACCCGGTTCTCGTCGAGGCGGATGTAGGCGAGGGCCTTCGAGTCGGGGGCCCACTCGAACGTCCGGCCGCGCCGCCGGTTCGCGAGCTCTTCCTCGTAGACCCAGTCGAGGGTCCCGTTCAGGACGTGCTCGGCCCCGGTCGCCGTCAGCCGCGTCTCCGCCCCGGTCGCGACGTCGACGACCCAGAGGTCGTGCTTCTTCGCGTACGCCACCTTCGTCCCGTCGGGGGAGAAGACGGGATACTCCTCGGCCTCCTTGTCGTTCGTCAGCCGTTTCGGCGCCTCCCCGGGCTTCCCGTCGAGGCGCCAGAGCCATAGGTCCGAGTCGGCCGACGCGAGGAGGGCGCCTCCGTCCGGCGCCCACGGCGCGGAGGCGAGCGGGACGGGCTTCGGCTTCTCCTCCTTGCCGTCCTTCTTGACGGGGGGGAGCGTCGGCTTCGCGAGAAGCGCCGTCTTCGTTCCGGTCGCCGTGTCGTACTCCCAGAGCGTGGCGGCGGCGCCGGGACCGAAGCCCTCGGTCGTCACCCAGGTCACGCGGTGCCGATCGCGCCAGACGAACCCGGTCCCGCCGCGGGACACGATCGGCCTCTCGCCGGAGACGGCCTCGAGGGTCAGGGGCTTCTTCGCGGGGGCGGCCCCCGTGCTCGCGAGAGAAGACGCGGCGAGAAGGAGCGCGGGAAGGAGACGGCCGGAGCGAAATCTCACTTCGACTCTCCGGAAAGCGGCTTCATCGTCATCGGGTCGCGGAGGGGCAGCTCGGTCAGCTTCCCGCCCGTCAGGTCGGAGAACTTCACCGGGTGCTTCGGGTCGGGGTTCAGGAGGTCGGCCTTTTTCCCGACGACGAGGAGGGTCACCTTGTCGGGAGTGATCAGCCTTTCGGCCGCCCGCTTCACGTCGGCGGCCGTCACCTTCTCGATGTTCGCGCGGAAGTTCGCGGTGTACGCCGGGTTCGTCTTGTACCGGCCCGTGAACTCCTCGTCGAGGAGGGCCGAGACGACCTGCGCCTTCGTCGCGAAGCGCCGGGGAAACGTGTCGACGATCGAGGCCTTCGCCGTCTTCAGCTCGTCGTCCGTGACCCCCTGGTCGCGCACCTTCTGCATCTCCTGAAGGACGATCTCCGAGGCGTACGCCGCCGTCCGGACTTTCGACTGGAATGCGGCGCGCCAGATTCCGGGATACCAGACGCCGCCGTCGAGGACGGAGCCGGCCGAATACGCGAGCCCCTCGTCGGAGCGGACGCGGTTCGTGATCCGGCTCGTGAAGCCGCCCCCTCCGAGGACGTCGTTCATGACCTCGTGCGGCGTAGAAGTCGGGGTCGTCGCGGGAGATGCCCGGAAGGAGAATGGAAACGCGCCCCTGGTTGACGTCCTTGTCGACGAGGAACGTGCCGGGCACCATCTTGTGATCCGGTTTCGGGACCGGCGGGGAGGAGTCGCCGGGATGGGGCCAGGAGGCGAAGAGGGCCTCCAGCTTTTTCAGGATCGCCGCGCGGTCGAAGTCGCCCGAGACGGCGACGAGGACGTTCCGCGGGTGGACCGTCCTCCGCTGGAAGGCGACGAGGTCGTCCCGGGTGATCGACTCGATGGAAGCCTTCGTCGGGTACCGGTTCGTCCAGAAGCCGTCCCCCCAGGCGAGGAAGCCCCTCTCGCGCGCCTCGATGGCGGCCGAGTCGTCGTTCCGCCGCTTCATCTCGGAGAGAAGCTGGCTCTTGCGGAGCGTGACGCGCTCGTCGGCGAAGCGCGGCTCGGTCAGCACCTCGCGGAGGATCGCGAGCCCTTCGTCGAGGTCCTTCGAGAGGAGGTTCAGCGTCACGGTCCCGCGGTCGCTCCCGCCGGACGCGGGGCCCCCCATGGGACCGCGCACTTCGCCCCATGTCGAGCCGAGCTGCGCGGCGAGGAGCGCGAGCCGCTCCTCCAACTGCTCCGGCGTCCGTCTCTTCGTTCCGCTCCGGGAGAGGAGATAGCCCGCGATCTCGGCGAGCCCCTCCTTTCCGGGCGGGTCGAGATACGTCCCGCCGCGGAAGACGAGGGAGAAGTTGACGAGGGGAAGCTCGTGGTTCTCGGCGAGGTAGACGACGACGCCGGACGAAAGGACGGCGCGGTGGTCCTTCGCGGAGGGGGGCGTGAACGTCATCTTCGGGTAGACGAGCCTGTCGGGATGCGCCGGGATCTCGCCGGCGGCGAGTGCCAGGGGAAGAAAGAAAGCGAGAAAGGAGACCTTCATGGCGGCATTCCTCATCGCGGCATCTCCCCCTTCATCGCTCGGGGAGGCGCGGCCAGGGTGCCTTCTTTCCGACTGACGAAGAGTTCGGCCCGGTTGTTCGCCGTCAGATAGGTCCGGGCCACGCGCCGGACGTCCTCGGCGGTGACGGCGGCGGCCTTCCTCGGTCCCTCGTTCATCTCCCGCCAGTCGCCGTATCCCTCGTAGACCATCAGCTGCAGCAGGATGAAGAAGTTGCTCGAGAGGCGCCGGAACGAAGCCGCCGCGACATTGTTCTTGACCTTCCGGAGCTCCTCTTCGGGGGCGAGGTCCGTCTTCAGCTTCTCGATCTCGGCGAGCGCCCCCTTCTCGACCTCCTCGAGCGATTTCCCCTCCTTCGCCTCGGCGTCGATCAGGAACCCGCCGGCGTACTTCTGCGGCTCCATCAGCTCCCCCGCCGAGGCCCGCGCCTTCGTGGCGACGGCGCCGGCCGGGAGGACGAGGGCTTTGTCGAGCCGCCCCGTCCGGCCGTTCAGGAGGCCGGCGAGGATCTGGAGCGCGTAGGAGTCCCGGTGCTCGAAGGGAACGGTGTGCCAGCGGATCGAAACCTCCGGGTTCGTCTCGGCTTCGCCCGTGACGCGGACCTCGGCATCCCACTTCGGGGGAGCCGTGATGACCTCCGGCGGAGGATTCTTCCCGCGCGGGATCCGGCCGAAGTACCTCTCCGCGAGGGCCGCGGCCTGGGTCGGGTCGACGTCGCCGACGAGGATGGCCGTCACGTTGTTCGGAGCGTAGTAGAGGGCGTAGTAGTCGTCGGCCTGCTGCTTCGTGATGGCCGCGAGATCCGACGGGTAGCCGATGGCGGGCCACGCATACGGGGAGCTGTGCCAGAAGATCTCCCCGAAGGCCTCCTCGAGCTTCCCGGTCGGCGTCGACTCGACGCTCCGGCGCCGCTCCTCGTAGACGACGTCCCGCTCGGCGTAGAACTCGCGGAACACCGGGTTCTTCAGTCGGTCCGACTCCAGCCACATCCAGAGCTCGAGCTTGTTCTTCGGGACGTTGACCCAGTAGCCGGTCATGTCCTCGGCCGTGAAGGCGTTCATGCCGGAGGCCCCCTGGGCCGAGTAGATCTTGTCGAACTCGTTCTTCACGAGGAGGTCGCGCTGGGCCTTGACGAGCTCGTCGAACTGCTTCTCCAGCTCCTTGTAGCGGACCGTCTTGTTCTCGGGCTTCGTGAGGTCGTCGATCTCGCCGCGCCGCCACGCCGCGCGCATCTTCGAGACCTCCTCGCGCATCGCCGTCCGGACTTTCTCCTGCTCCTCGATCAGGGCGAGATCCTTCGCGCTGTCCTTCGCGGGGTCCTTCAGGCCGATCGTCGGCGTTCCCTTGAACATCATGTGCTCGAAGAGGTGGCTGATCCCGGTGATGCCGGGACGCTCGTTGGCGCTCCCGACGTGGGCGACCCACCCGCACGCGATCGTAGGCTCGTCCTTCCGGGGGAGAACGAGAAGCTTCATCCCGTTGGAAAGCGTCGTTTCCTCCACTTTCAGCTCCTGGGAGCCGGCAGGGCCGGCTGACAGAAGAAGGCCGGCGAGAAAAAGCGATCCCGTCGCCGCGGCGCGCCGCCGCGGGCGGCGGGAGAAGATGGCGTTCATAGGCACCTCGGGCTCGGTCGAGCCGGCCGCGAGTTTAGGACGAGGAGGGGCTGGCGGCGGGTTTCCGAGGCGCTCGGGGCCGGTGTGTCGCATGATCGGGCTTCATGGAGCCCTTCCGCGTCGGCGACGAGATCCCGCTTCCCGAGCTGGCCCGCCAGCAAGGGCTCGGGAGTCCGAATGTCGTCGTCGAGAAGGTGATCCGGGGCGGGATGAGCGTCTGTGCGCTCGTCCGACCGCACGGCCTCGGCGCAAGCTACGCGCTGAAGGTTCCTGCGGCGGAGCTCGTCACGGACCCGGGCGCGATGGAGCGGTTCCTCGACGAGCTCCGGGTCTGGCTGACGCTCTCGGCCTGCGAAGGGGTCGTCGAGGCTCTCTGCGTCTTCCGTTTCGGAGGGCTTCCGGCCGTCGTCTCGAGGTGGATGGAGGGGGGGAGCCTCCGGCACAAGATGAACCGCCGCGATCCGGAGTTCTTCTACGGGACGATGCTCCGGCTCATCGGGGCGCTCGAATGGGCGGCGAAGAAACGCGGCGTCCTTCACCGGGATCTGAAGCCGGAGAACGTCCTCTTCGACGACCTCGGCCGGGCCCATCTTTCCGACTGGGGGATCGCCGACTTCCTCGAAGAGGGGACCGACGGACTGAGACGCGCCCCCGGCGGGACGGTCCTGAAGGGAAAAGGGGTCAAGGCCCGGCTCATCCTCGGCACGGTAACGTACGCGTCGCCCGAGCAGCTCCTCGGGGGCGTTCCGGTCGACCACCGCGCCGACATCTACTCCCTCGGCACGATCATGTACGAGTGGGAGGCGGGCGAGACCCCCTTCTCCGGCGGCACGTGGGAGGAGATCCGCAAGCGGAAGCTCTTCGAAAACGCGAAGACGCTGGGCGGTTTCCTCCGCCGGACGACCTTCGGCGCCGAGGAGGTCATCGCGCGGTGCCTCGCGCGTGAGCGGGGAAACCGGTACGACGACTATCGTGCCCTCGCGGACGCCCTCGTCAACGCCGCCGACACGCGCGGCGTGAAGGTGATGCGGCACACCCCCCGCATGCGCTATCAGACCGACCTTCTCGACGCCGAGGCGCTGAAGGGCCGGATGTCCATTCACGGCTTCGTCTCGGCGGGCGGGACGGACGGACGCCGGGCCTCGGTTGCGTGGGAGCGGGCCCGGGAAGCGGTGGACAAGGCGGAGACGTTCGAGAGGGAAGAGAACTGGGTGGAGGCTCACGAACTCTACGCGCGTTTCTTCATGCCCTCTCTCGTCAAGGATCTCCCGGACGATCCGCTCCAGCAGACGCTGGCCCTCGGGGTGGCGCGGACGCTCCTCCGCCTCGGCAAGCCGGACGAGGCGCTCCGGAGCCTCGACGCGCTGGCGGGCGCCTCGGTCCGACCCCGCGAGGCGACCATTCTCGCCGTGGAGGCAAGCCTCGAGCGCGGAGATCCGGCCCACGCCGAGCGGATCGCCTACGCGGCCACGGCCGGCCGGCGGGAAGACGGCGAGCTTCTCGATCTCCTCCTTCGCGCGCAGATCGCGCTCGGGCAGGACGAGGCCGCTCTCGAAACGGTCCGACGCCTGATGGCCGTGGAAGGACCGACGCCGCCCGTTCTCCTGTCGCTTTCGGACCTCCTCGTCCGGACGGCGGCGGCGCGCCCCGAAGCCGAGAGGCCGGAGACGGTGCGGCGCCTCGGGGAGGCTGTGGCGCGACTCGGCGACCAGAATCTCCGCGAGGCCGAACCGGAGGAAACGCTGATGACCGCGTCGCGCGCCCTTGCCGCCGCCGAGCGGTGGGAGGAGGCTCTCGCCGGCCTCGGCGCGGCGCCGAAGGCCGGGGAGGATGCCGCCTGTGCGCGAGCCGAGCTTCTGGCCCGGACTCTGGTCGACTCCGGGCGATACGTGGAGTGCGTCTCCGGCGTGCAGGGGTGGCTCTCCGCGTGGCCGTCGAGCATGGCGATCCGCCGATGTGCGGCGGAGGCTCTCGCCTTCGCCCTTGCCGAGGGGCTCCCCGTTCCGGGAGGCGAGAAGTCGGGCGAAGCGGCGCGGCGGGCTCTCGAGAGCGGTCTTCGCGACAGACCCGAGCCGGGGATCCTCGTCGCGCTCGCGCGCTCCTTCGAGTGGACGGGAGACCGGCGGAAGGCGCTCGACCTCCTCGAAGGGGGACGCGCGACTTTTGCCGGGAACTTCCGGGTCCGGATCGCGCTCGCGCGGACGCTCGAAAGGGACGGGCAGCTCGCGAGAGCCGTCGTTATTGCGGAGGAAGCCGCCGCGGCGGGCCCGTACCGGCCCGACGCGTGGAGGACGCTCGCGGAGATCCGGAGCGCGCTGGGGCAGACGGCCGAAGCCGCCGCGGCGAGCCGGAGAGCGGCCGACGTCGAGCGCGAGCTGGCAGACGTTTGGCGCGATGGCGCGACGGCCGGCGGGGCTGCCGCCGCACCGCCTTCGAATCGCTAGAGGAACCGCCGGATCGCCTCGTTCCAGAACGGCCAGTCGTGGCCGAAGACGCCCGGCCAGAACTCGGCGTGGCAAGGGATCCCCTTGCCCTGAAGCAGCTCCGCGAAGTCGCGGTTCTGCCGGATCAGCGAGTCGTACTCTCCCGTCGCGACGATCCACTCGACGCCGCGGAGCCGCGCGCACCAGTCGCCGTCCATGTTCGCGATGTAGGCGGCCGGAGAGTGGTAGTACGCCAGGTCGTCCCAGTACCCGTCGAGGTACCGGCCGACGTGGTAGAGGCCGGAGAAGCAGATCGCCTTCGTGATCCGGCCCGGATAGCGCCCGGCGACGTTCGCGGCGTGGTAGGCGCCGAAGGAGGCGCCCCCCACGGCCACGTTCCCTCCCGTCCGGCCCTCGACGAGGGGGAGCATCTCGTCGCGGAGATACCGGTCGTACGCGTCGTGGCGGAGGAGGCGGTCGCGCGGCGGGACGGCCGTGTTGTACCAGCTCTCGGCGTCGACCGAGTCGACGCAGACGATCTGAACGTGCCCGGCGTCCACCTTGTCCGCGAGCGCGCCGACGAGGCCGAAGTCCTCGTTCTGGTAGAAGCGCCCCATCGACGTCGGGAAGAGGAGAAGCGGCCGGCCGCGTTCGCCGAACCAGAGGTACTCCATCGTCCGGCCGAGAGCCGGGCTGAACCACGAACCGTAATCGCGTCGCATGGCGGCGGAGTCTACGACGGCCCCTGCTAGGATTCGCGCGCCGCGCGGAGGTCGGATCACGCCATGTCGAAGAAGCGCATCGGAATCCTGTTCGGGATGGAGGACACGTTTCCCTGGGCCCTGATCGACGTCATCAACGACCGGGCTGGCGCCGCCGGCGAGGCGATCGAAGCGTCGCCCGTCTCGATCGGGGCGGTCCGGCAGGACGTCCCGCCGGCGTACGACGTGATCCTCGACCGGATCAGCCACGAGGTCCCGTTCTACCGGACGTTTCCTGAAGGTCGCCGTCGCGGGGGGAACGGACGTCATCAACAACCCGCTCTGGGGGGCCGCGGACGACAAGTTCTTCGACAACGTCGTCGCCCTCGCCGCGAATGTCGCCGTGCCGAAGACGGTCCTCCTGCCGCACAAGCAGCACCCGCCCAACACGACGGCGAAGAGCTTCCGGAACCTGACCTGGGTCGACTGGGACGGCGTCTTCTCGTACCTCGGCTTCCCGATCTTCCTGAAACCGGCCTACGGCGGCGGCTGGAAGGACGTCACCAGGTGCGACGACCGGGAGGCGTTCTTTTCGGCCTACGACCAGACGCGCGACCTCGCGATGATGGCGCAGGAGGCGATCGCCTTCACGGACTACTACCGCTGCTACGTCGTCGGCCGGTCGCGCGTGAAGATCATGCCGTACGCCCCGGACCAGCCGCATGCCCTCCGCTACGCGGGGGCCGCGGGACGGAGCGTGCCCTCGCCGATGGCGCGAGCGGGTGACGCGCGACGCGATCGCCCTCTGCGACGCCCTGGGGTACGACCTGAACACGGCCGAGTTCGCCGTCCGCGACGGCATTCCGTACGCGATCGACTTCATGAACGCGGCCCCGGACGCCGACGTCGCCTCGGTCGGCGAGGAGAACTTCCGGTGGATCGTCGACGCCATGGCCGATCTCCTGATGGAGCGGGCGCGAAGGCCGAGGCCGTTCGAGCCGACGGGCTCGTGGCCGGAAACGGTCCACCGCCTCCCGGCGTGACGGCACTCTTCACCGCGGGAGAGGTTCTCCGCGCCACGGGGGGCGGGCTCCGGGACGGCGGCGGCGCGGGGACGTTCGGCGGCATCTCGACCGACACCCGGACGATCGTTCCCGGTTCGCTCTTCGTCGCCCTGAAGGGGGAGCGGTTCGACGCCCATGACTTCCTTCCGGAAGCGAAGGCGAAGGGCGCGGCCGCCGCCGTCGTCCGGACCGGGACCCCCGCGGTCCCCGGCCTTCCGCTCTTTCTCGTCGACGATCCCCTTCGGGCGCTCGGAGCCCTCGCAGCGCTCCACCGGCGGCGGTTCTCGATTCCGGTGGCGGCGGTCGCGGGATCGAACGGCAAGACGACGACGAAGGAGATGCTCGCGTCCATTCTCCGGACGCGCGGTCCCGCGCTCGCGACGGAAGGGAACCTCAACAACGAGGTGGGCGTCCCGCTCACGCTCCTCAGGCTCGCACAGGAGCACCGGGCCGCCGCCGTGGAGCTCGGGATGTCGGCGCCGGGGGAGCTCGAACGCCTCACGGCGATGGCAAAGCCCGACTCCGGGGTCGTGACGCTCGTCGCGGCCGAGCACCTCGAGTTCCTGAAGGATCTGGACGGCGTCGCCGAGGCCGAAGGGGAGCTCTACCGCGGCCTCCTTCCGGGCTCGGTCGCCGTCGTCAACGCGGACGATCCGCGCGGCGTTGCGCAGGCGGAGCGGGTCGCGAACGGCGTCAGGAAGATTTTTTTCGGGAAGAGTCTGAATGCGGACCTCAGGCTCGTCGAGTCGACTTCTCTCGGGATGGAAGGGCAGGAGATCTGCTTGGAAGGGGAAGAGGGGATTGGCGAAGAAGGCCGTCTGCTTCGTGACCCTGACCTACAGCGCAGCAGAGTCAAGGCGAGACTGGGGTTCGTCGGGGAGCACAACGCGATGAACGCGGCGGCGGCCGCGGCCGTGGCCCTTTCTCTCTCCTTCACCTTCGAAGAGATCTCTCGCGGTCTCTCTTCGGCCCGACCGTATCAGCATCGCTCGCGCGTGGTGGCCGGCACAGGTGGGGTGACGATTCTCGACGACTGTTACAACGCGTCGCCCGCGTCGATGGAGGCGGCGCTTGCGACACTCGCCTCCCTGGCACGAGCCGGCGCGGACGCCCCGGGTCGCCGGGTCGCTGTCCTCGGCGACATGCTGGAGCTGGGCGAGGCGGAAGAAAGCGCGCACCGGGATCTGGGCCGGAGCGCGCGGGGCCGCGTGGACGTCGCAGCCTTCTTCGGCCCGCGGTCCCTCCACTCCTTCGAAGAGTTTTCTTCTCCGTCCACTTCGTCCGCTTCTTCTTCGGCTCACTTCACCGAGGTCGCGCCTCTACTCGCATGGCTTCGCCCGCAGCTCCGGCCGGGCGACCTGCTCCTCGTCAAGGGGAGCCGGGGGATGAAGCTCGAGCGGGTCGTCGACGCTCTTACGGGAGGGTCTGGGCCCCGATAGCCTTCTCCTGACCGGCCCGGAACCGACGGAGCTTCGCCCGGAGCGAACCGTCCGTCCTCGCGAGGATCGCGATGGCGAGGAGCGCGGCGTTCGTCGCTCCGGCCTTGCCGATCGCGAGCGTCCCGACGGGAATGCCTCCGGGCATCTGAACGGTCGAAAGGAGCGAATCGAGCCCCTTCAGCGACGGGCTCTCCATCGGGACGCCGAGGACCGGCACGAGCGTCTGGGCGGCGAGGACTCCGGCCAGGTGCGCCGCCCCCCCGGCCGCCGCGATGATCACCGCGAGGCCGCGCCTCTCGGCGGCCGCGGCCCAGGCCGATGTCAGCTTCGGGCTCCGGTGGGCAGAGAGGACACGACACTCGTGCGCGACGCCGAACCGGGTCAGGACTTCGTCCGCGTGCTTCATCGTCTCCCAGTCGGACTTGCTCCCCATCACGACACCCACGAGGGGCTTTGCGTCTTTCGGCATGGCGAAAGCTTAATCCGGATCCGCTCCGCGCGGGACGGAAGGGGCTGTCGCGGAGCCTTCGAGGAGGGAGAAGACATTCGCGAAGTAGACTCCGTCTCCATGCATCAGGCCTTCCGGGCGGCATACAACGCCGCCTTCACGGAGGCGCTCTGGCGCCGCCAGACGGCGGAGCTGGAGCGCCGCGCCGGCGCCGCCGCCGGTTTTCGTCTCGCCGAGACGCCGGTCTTTCTGACCGAGGATCTCTCGACGCGGCTCGTCGAAGCGGCGGAGGGGATCGTCGCGGAGGTGTCGGCCCCGGCCCTCCGGCCGCGGATGACGGCGGCGATTCCGCCGGAGTGGAACGCGCCCGGGATGGCGGAGCTTCCGGAGATGGCGCAGGTCGATCTCGCCGTCGTCGAGGGACCGGAGGGGCGCCTCGTTCCGCGCCTCATCGAGCTGCAGGGCTTCCCGTCGCTCTCCGCGTTCGAGGTCCTCCAGGCGGACGTCTGGAGCGAATGCCTGCAGGGGATCCCCGGTCTCCCCTCCGGGAGGTGGAGTCCCTATTTCTCGAATCTGTCGCGCGCGGGGTACCTCGATCTCTTCCGCCGGACGATCGTCGGGGCCGAAGATCCGGAAGAGGTCGTCCTTCTCGACCTCCACCCGGCGGAGCAGAAGACGTACATCGACTTCGCGGCGACGGAGCGTCTTCTCGGCATCAAGGCCGTCGACCCGCGACACCTCGTCAAGGAGGGGCGGCGACTCTTCCGCGACGACGGCGGGCGGCGGATCCCGGTCCGGCGGATCTACAACCGGATCGTCTTCGACGAGCTGATCCGGGCGGGGGCGCGCCTCCCCTTCGACTATCGCGAGGAGCTCGACGTCGCATGGGTCCCGCACCCGAACTGGTACTGGACGTGGTCGAAGCACTCGATCCCGCTCCTGACGCACCCGGCCGTCCCGAAGGCGACGTACCTGTCGGATCTCCCGGAGGTCCCGCCGGATCTCACGTCGCGCTACGTCCTCAAGCCCCTCTTCTCGTTCGCGGGGGGCGGGGTGAACGTGGAGCCGACCCCGGCCGATCTCGGCCGGATCCCCGGGGAGCAGCGCTCGGCCTGGTGCCTTCAGGAGAAAATCACCTACGCGCCGTGCGTTCCGGCCGGCGACGGGGGAGGGGTAAAAGTGGAGATCCGGATGATGTTCTACCGTCCGGCCGGGACGGACCGCCTCGTCCTCGGCCTCAACCTCTGCCGGCTCTCGCGCGGGAAGATGCTCGGCGTCGACTTCAACAAGAACTTCACCTGGGTCGGCTCGTCGGTCGCCCTGAGGGTGAGCCTGACATGAGCGCCGAGAAGACGCGCCGGCTCCTCGTCGCCTTCCTCGCGGCCGGGATCGTCATCCAGGCCGGAGCGATCGTCTGGGCCATCTTCTCGAAGGGCGAGCCCGCCGCCGTCGAGGCGATGGCGCCCTTCACGTACCTCCTCTCGACGATGGCGTCCGTCCCCGCGGGGATCATGGCCGTCGCGGGCTCGGTTCTCATCCTCTCGATGACGCTCGGGAGCCCGGTCCAGCGCTCCCATCTCGGCGCCATCGTCCTCAAAGACGCCGACTTTCGCCTCGCGCAGACGGGGGCCGTCACGACGATCCTCGCCTGCTGCCTCGCGCTTCTCCTTTCGCACCTTCCGTTCGTCTCGCACAGCGCCACGTCGCTCGTCGTTCTCGCCTTCGGCGGCTATCTTCAGTTCGGGGCGGTCCTCATCGCCCTCGTCCGCCTCTTCCGGACGATCCCGACGCTCCTGACGCAGGAACGGCTCCTCGGCTCGGCGCTCGAGAAGCTCGACGCCGCCTATCTGTCGGGGAGGGAGAAGCGACTCCTCGGCGTCGACTCGACGGAGCGCGGGCGCACCGAGCGGATCAACGACCTGATCTTCGCCTTCCGGATCGCGCCCGGCGAGGCCGACGACCCGCTCGTGACCATCCACGACGTCCTCGAGAACGTCGTCTCCCAGAGCCCCCCCTCGGTCGTCACTTTTTCGCTGAACCTCGTCTCCCGCAAGCTCGCGGATGTCATCGACACGTCGCACGACCGGATCTGCCAGCTTCTCGTGACGCCGTGGTTCTCGGAGCTGCGGGTCCCGGTCGTCCGTCGCGCGTCGCCTTCCGTCGCCCTCACCTACTTCGACGCGTGGGCGAACCTCCTGCGCGCGGCCCGCGAGAAGGGAATGGACGGGTTCGTCGCGAACACGGCGCGCTCCTTCGTCGGGGCACTGAAGGACGTCGCGCGGGCGGGCCTCTTCGAGAGCGCCACCGACCGCGCGCTCCGGCCGCTCGCCCGGCTCGTCTCGGAGGTCGGCGCGAACCCGGCGGTCGCCGGGCCGTGGATGGGCTCCATCGTCGTCTGGATGCGCGAGGACGCCGAGCGGGGCGAAGGAGCCTACGCCCGGGTCCTCTGGAACCCGGTGGAGCGGTACGTCGGCCGTCTCGCGCGCGACCTCGACCGGGAGACTCCGGTCCTCGCCGTCCTCGTCCACGCCCTCACGGCGGTCGTCCGGGCCTCGGTCCGGCGCGGCCTCGTGACGGAGAGCGGCGACCCGTTCGACAAGGAGATCTCCGAGGTCCTCGAGAAGACCGCCCGCGAGCTCAGGACCCGCGCGGAGGACCCGAACATCCCGCGCGAGGCGGCGGCCCGCGCCCGGCGCCGCGCCGAGATGCTGTTCGAGCCGGTGGAGGCTTCCTATCCCTCGGCCGGCCCGGAGACCGCCACGCCGGCCTAGACGACGACGAGGCCGGCCCCCCAGTGGAGGCCGGCGCCGAGGGCGGTGAAGACGACGACGTCCCGCGGCTTGACCCTTCCGGCGAGCCTCGCCTCGTGAAAGGCCATCGGGAGGGTCGCGGCCGTCGTGTTTCCGTACTTCTCGATGTTGTTGAAGACCTTCGCGTCCGGCAGGCCCAGCGCCTTCTGCGCCGCCTCGTTGATCCGGAGGTTGGCCTGGTGCATGAGAAGGAGGTCGAGGTCTTCGAGCGTGTTCCCGTGCGCCTTGAGAACCTCGAGAACGGCCGCCGGCATCAGCTGCGCGGCGAGCTTGAAGACGTGCCGTCCCTCGACGACCGGGACCGTGTCGAGCGTGTCGACCATCTCGTGGGTCACGTAGGGGCGGTACTTGCACCCGACGCCGTTGACCCAGAGCTTGTCCCAGTGGGCCCCGTCGGTGTACATCGCGAAGCCGGAAAAGCCGCGTCCGTCCCCCGACTCGTTCGCCTCGAGGACGAAAGCCCCGGCGCCATCGCCAAAGAGAACCGCGCGGTCGCGGAGTCGGGTGATCTTCGCGTACCACTCGGGATCGCTCGGGCCGGGAGACGTCCCGAGCAGCACGTCCCAGACCGGCTGAGGCCAGGGCATCAGGCCGCTGTGGACTTCGGCCCCGACGAGGAGGATCCGGTCGTACATCCCGGAGCGGATGAAGGCGTCGGCCGTCTGGAGGCCGGAGAGGAAGCCGGCGCACTGCATCCGGATGTCGAGGGCGTGCGTTGTCTTCATCCCGAGATCGCGCGCGAGGAGCCCGCCATTCCCCGGGAAGTAGTGGTCGGGGGTCATCGTGGCGAAGACGATGAAGTCGATGTCGTCGATCCCGAGGCCGGCGTCGGCGAGGGCGGCCTCGGCGGCCTTCACCCCGAGCCCGGCCGAACCGATGCCGCGCTCGACGAAACGCCTTTCGCGGATGCCGGTTCGCGGGACGATCCACTCGTCCGACGTCTCCATGATCCGCGAGAGCATCTCGTTCGTGACGACCTGGGGCGGGACGTACATTCCGGAGCCCCGGATCACGGTGGTCCGGTTCTTCGGCGGTGGTGTCAGGTTTTTCACGGGCGGAGTCTAACCCCGCGTGAGCCGCGTCAACGCGGGGGTTCGTCCCCGCGGAGAAGGGCCACGGTCGCGCCCCAGCCCCCTCGGTCGGGCGTTGCGTCGGAGAAGCGGAGAACGTGCGGGGAGCGGGCGAGAGCGGCGCGGACGATCGCACGCTGGACGCCGCGACCCCGCCCGTGGACGAGACGGACCTCCCGGAGGCCTTTCGCGGCGGCCGCCTCGACGTAGTCCGCCACGACGGCCGCCGTCTCGTCGGGGCGGAACGGGTGAAGGTCGAGCGCATCCTCCACCGGGATCGGGACGGGCGGGCCCCCGGGCCCCGGGTCGTCGAAGCCGGTCATTCCCCGCGGAGTCTAGGGCGTCTAGAATCGGGCACCGGAAACGGACAGGAGGTCATGATGAAGGGGATCCGACCCGTCGCACTCGCTCTCGCGGCCGCCCTCCTCGCGGTCGCCGGGCCCGCCGCCGCGCAGGCCAAGCCGCGCGTGGCGGTCATCGAGTTCAAGAACAAGGTCTCGGGCTGGAGCTGGGGGTGGTACCAGGCCGGGACGAATGCCCAGGACATGTTCGTCACCGAGCTGGTGAAACAGGGTCGGTATCGCGTCATCGAGCGCGAGCAGCTCCAGGCGATCATGCAGGAGAAGCATCTCTCGCTCTCGGGCGACCTCGATCCGAGAACCGCCATGAAGATCGGCAAGCTCCTCGGTGTCGAGTACCTCATCACGGGGGCGCTGACGGAGCTCGGGGCGCAGAAGACGAACGTGAGCACGGGCTGGGTCGCCTTCGTTCCCCACACGGATGTCGGCGTCTCGAAGATGCAGTGCGCCATCGACGCGCGGGCCTTCTCGATGAACACGGGAGAGATCGTCTGGGCCGACTCGGCGCGCGAGGAGAGCACGTCGACGAAGGTCTTCGTGGCGGGGGCCGGCGGCGGCGTGGACGACCAGCGGAAGCTCGACCTGATGGTCCGCCCCGTCGTGGCCAAGCTCGCGGACTCGCTCTCGAAGAAGACGCTCTCCTCGAGCGGCATGGGCGGCGCGGGCGATGCCTCCGGCCTCGCGGGCAAAGTGGCACGGGTCGACGGCGGAACCCTCTACCTGAACGTCGGCTCGGAGGCGGGCGTCAAGGAAGGGGATGAGTTCAGCGTCTTCCGGATGGGCGAGGCGATCAAGGATCCGGACAGCGGCGAGGTGCTCGGGCAGAACGAGACGAAGATCGGCCGTGTCCGGGTCGAGAAGGTGATGGGCCCGCGGCTCTCGACGGGCCGCGCGATCTCGGGCTCCGGCTTCAAAGCCGGCGACGCGATAAAGAACTAGTCATCTTCGGGGGGTGCGACGTCCGCAGTGGCGTCCCGCCGCAGGGTTCGCACCCCCCGGGCCCCCCTCTTACTTCTTTACCGGGTCAGGTTGCAGGCGTCGGAGAGGCCGGCGTCGCAGGCGGCCCGCGCCTCGCGGGCGGCTTCGGCGCCGTCTCCCCGCTGCCAGGCGGCGAGAGCGAGGGCGTAGCGGACGCGGGCGCTCGAGGGAGCTCTCGCCACGGCCTTTCCCAGCTCTTCGGCGAGGTCTCCGCGGACGTCGCAGAAGGCGAGGCCGAGAACCCAGTTTCCGTCGGGGCCGGGGTTCGGGCCGATGGCACGCATCTGCTGGTCGACGAAACCGAGGACGCGCCCCTCGGCGAGCCCCGGCGCCTCGTCGAAGGCGCGGTTCAGGAGCTGCCACGCCTCGGCATTGCGGCCGTCGGCGAAGGCCACGGCCGCGCGCGTGTAGGCGTCGAGGACCATCACCTCGTGCGAGGGGTTCGTGGCGAGGACGCCGCGGACGGTCCCCATCGCGTCGACGAAATCTTCACGCGACAGCCGCTTCTTCCGTGAGTTGTCGAGAACGTGGTAGGCCCCCTCGAGGCGCGTGTCGCCCGAGAAGGAAGCGGAACCCAGAAGAGGCGCCGGGCGCGGAAGGCGCGGGGCCGGCTCGCTCCGGGAGACGTCGTGCCGCGGCGGAGGGACGCGGCCTCGGCCACGCGCGTCGCTCTTCCCGAAGGCGCCGGAGGGAAGGGCGCGGTGGCCGGCTCCGTCGGAACGGGCGTCGGCGCTTCGGCTGCCGTCGACGGAGGAGAGGGGACGACGGTGGGCACTTCCGTCGAGGGAGGAGCCGGAACGGCCGCCGTCGGCACCGGCGGAATCGACGCGACCTCGGCGCTCTTCTGCAACCGGAGACGGTTGATCCAGAGCGCCGCGAGAAGAAGCGCGACGAGAACGATCCCGGCGGCGAGAAGGACGCGCGCGCCGGAGGACCGGCGCTTCGCGGAGGGGACGGTCGGTGCTGTGGCGGGCGCCGTGGACGCCCCGGGCGCGGCGGACGTCGGGGCCGGGGGGAGCGGAACGGAAGCCGGAGCCGCAAGGCGGTTCTTCGGGTCGGCCAGCGGACCGGAGACGACCGTTGCGGCTCCGGAGAGGTCGGCGCGGGAAGAGGGGACGCGGACGGCGGGCGCCCCGCCGGTGGCGACCGCCGCCGCTGCGGCCGAGGCCGCCATCGCCGCGAGCGGGACGCCGAGCGCCGCCGCGAGAGCGGCGATGAAGGAGCCGCAGTCCGGGTACCGGTCGTCGGGCTTCTTCGCGAGCGCCTTCGCGAGGACGGCGTCCGCCGTCTGCGGGAACCCCGGGACGAGGGTGGAAGCCGGGGGAGGCGGCTCGACGACGTGCTGGTGAAGGACGGCGAGCGGAGACTCGGCGTGAAACGGGACGACGCCGGTGAGGACCTCGAACGCGATGACGCCGAGGGCGTACTGGTCGGCCCGAGCGTCGAGCGGAACCCCCTGCGCCTGCTCGGGCGCCATGTAGAGCGGCGTCCCGAGGACCGTCCCCGTCTGCGTCAGCCCCGAGACGGTCTCCGAGCTTCGCGCGAGGCCGAAGTCGGCCAGAAGCGGCCGCCCCTGCGAGTCGACGAGGACGTTCGCCGGCTTGACGTCGCGGTGGAGGATCCCCCGGGCGTGCGCGTGATCGAGCGCGGCGCCGACCGCGGCGAGCCACGCGACCGCGATCCCGAACGGCATCGGCCCGGTGATGTGCGACTTGAGCGAGCCCCCGGGCACGAGTGGCATGACGAGGTACGAGACCTCGGAGCCGTCCACGGCGGCCGTTCCGAAGTCGTAGACGGGGAGAACGTTCGGATGGTCGAGCCCCGCCACGAGGCGCGCCTCGCGGAGGAAGCGTTCCTGGTACGTCGGGTCCTCGGCGATCGGCGCGAGGATCACCTTGACGGCGACGGTCCGGTGGAGTGTCGTGTCCTCCGCCTTCCAGACCTCGGACATCCCGCCCGCGCCCGCCTTCTCGAGGAGGCGGTAACGGCCGAGGAAGGCGCCCGCGGCGATCGGCATCGTCCCCTCTTCAGGCCGGCAGCGCCGTGTCGGCGTTGTGGACGACGATCGTCCCCGGGCCGCTGCGGATCGCCTCCTCGAGCGCGGCCTCCGCGTCGGCGAGGAGCGCCGCGGCGTCGAAGGCGTCGTCGGGATAGACGGCGAGACCGGTCGTCAGGGAGAAGCGGATCCCGGCCGGCTCGAGACGGGCGTCCATCTGGGCCTCGAAGTTCTTCTGGATCGCCCGCATCGCGCGGTGAGCCTGCACTTTCGTCGCCTCGAAGATGAGGATCCAGAAGCGGTCCGCCTGGTCCCTCGCCACGAGGTTGACGGCGCGCGTCGAGCGGACGAGTCGAGAGGCCACCTTCGGAAGGAGGGCAGCGGCCACCGCGGGCTCGAGGCGCGCCATCGCGTCCGCGAGCCCCTCGAGACGGAGGTGCGCCACGGCCATCGACTGGCCGTTTCGCTCGGCTCTCCGGATCTCGGAATCGAGGCGCCGCGCGAGCGACGTCCGGTTACAGAGCCCGGTCTGGCCGTCGCGCTCGGCCTGCTGCTCGATGAGGTGCATGAGCCGCGCGTTGTGAAGCGCCACGGTGCCGGCGTCCGCGACGAGGTCGAGGCGGTTTCGGAACTCGGGGGTGAAGTCCTCTCCGCGCCGCGCCGCGACGGAGAGGACGCCGACCGGTTCCTCGTTGTAGAGGAGCGGGACGGCGGCGAGGCGGGCCGCGCCGGGGAAGATGGCGGCCGCGGAGGGTCCGGAAGCCGTTCGCGCCGTCCGGTCGAGAAGCGCGCCGACCGCGGGATGAGCCGCGTCGTCGGAGGGCACGGAAAAGAGCCCGCCGTCTCCGACATCGGCCCCCCAGCGTGCCGAGAGGTGAACCGTCCTCGAGTCCGCGTCGGCGTCCCAGAACTGCGCGGCGTCGACGCCGAGAAGAGAGACGGTCTGCTCGCAGAGCGTCAGCTTGATCCGCGAAAGGTCGAAGGTCGTCGTGAGGGACCGTCCCGCCTCGCGCAGGCGATCGAGAAACCGGTGCGACTCGCGCTCCTGCTGGAGGAGCCGCGCCGAGGAGACGGCGAGGGAAAGCTCGACGGCAAGGTCCTCGAACGCGCCGAGGAGCGCCGGAGGCAGACCGCGCCCCGGGCCCGCTACGAGCCCGCAGAGGACCCCGACCGGGGCGCCGCGGTAGGCGATCGGAACGGCGGCGAAGGCGAGCGGCGAGGGAAGGCGCGTGAGGGACGATCCCCGGGGGAGAAGGGTCGCGAGGACCGGGTCGGCTCCCGAGTCCGCCGAGAAGAGGCGCGACCCTTCCGTGGAGAGGTGCGCGAGGAGGGCGTCCGGGATCTCGATGGCCGCCTCGCCGACGCCGCCACGGACCGCGACGGCCTGGGCCCCGGGAAGCTCTCCCGAAGAGAGGACCCGGATGGCGCAGAGGTCGAGGTCGAAGCGAGGGCCCCACTTCCTCCACCGTCCGGCGGACGATGCTGACGACGTCGGAGA
The DNA here is from genome assembly GCA_963779415.1 of uncultured Acidobacteriota bacterium. Taxonomy (GTDB): domain Bacteria; phylum Acidobacteriota; class Thermoanaerobaculia; order UBA5066; family UBA5066; genus DAOMFB01. Next base: position 565,946 of record CAVZYA010000002.1, read on the forward strand.
GCCCCGAGAGAGCCGCATGGATCCGCGAGACGAGGACGCTTCGCTCGTGGACGAGGCGCTGAGACTCGAGGAGGCGCGCCTTTTCGAGCGCCCCGGCCGCGAGCTTGGCCAGCTCCTGCGCGAGGCGAAGCTCCTGCGGCGTCAGGATGAACCCGCCGCGGCGCGACGCGGTGAGAAAGCCGAAGACGGCTTCGCCGGCGTGAAGCGGAAGCGCCATCCTCTTTCGACGGATCGGCATCCCGGCCGGCGACGGCTCGTCGTCGAAGACCGGCCCGTGCGCCGAGAGGCATCGCAGGAGGATGTCGTCGGCCTCGAGGGGGCGCCGCCCGCCGGTCGGCACGGGAGGGGAGCTGTTTCCCACCGGTCCCGGGCCCGTCAGCTCTTCGACCTCGCGTGTATCGACCAGGAGGCGATACGCCTGGACGCGGTCGAACTCCAGCTCGCGGGAGATCGAGGAGACGGTGAGGCGGATGACTTCCTCGGGGTTCAGGGAAGCGAACGCACCCGAGGCGAGCTCGAAGAGGGCGACGGCCTCCTCGCGGCGCTTCATGAGCGTGGAGAGAGTCCGGTCACGCTCGAGGACATGCCCCACCGTCCGTGCGAAGAGGCGGACGGCCTCGTCCACGTCCTCGGTCTGGGCCGCGGAAGGAAGGGCGACTCCGAACGACGCCTGCGTCTGCTCCTTCAGCTTCACGGGAGCCGCGACATAGGTGAAGCCGCTGTCGACCGCCCGCCGGGCGCGTCCCTGTGCGAGGACCTCCTCGAGGTGCTGCGAGAGCCTCCCTTCGGCGGCGGGCGCCGCGGGAGAGCGGCCGGAGCGGAATACCGGCGGCACGCCCTGTCCGGGGAGAAGCGCCACGACCGGGGCGTCGAAAAAGTGGAGCGCGGCGCCGAGGATCCCGTTAAGGGCCTCGTCGAGAAGGAGTCCTTCCTTCAGCGCCCCCTCGAACGCCTTGAGGAGGGCCAGTTCGGTCGTGCGGTCGGCTGCCATCAGCGGGCTCGGGCGGCGATTCTACTTCGTCGCCGCCTCTTACCCGCGACGCTCAACTGGAAGTCCTCTTCTCGCGGGAGGCGAAGACGACCTCGGCGGCGAGCGCCAGCACCCCGAGGTCGCGCAGGATGTCCCGTCGCATGTCGGAGAGCCGCTCGGCCACGCTCCGCCCCACGGCCGTCACGTCGAAGCAGCCGCAGTCGATCGCATTCTTCCGTGTAGAGATTGAATGAGATCGCGGCGATGAAGACGACGAGGAGAAGGCCGACCAGGGCGGCGGAGCTCCGCGTCCAGAGGCCGAGGAGGAGCGCGACGCCTGCGAGGAGCTCGAGCCAGGGGAGGACGAGCGCGAAAAGGTTCACCATCCCGCCGGGGAGGATCCGGTAGTTGTAGATCATGTGGGCGAAGGAGGGGGGGTCGGCGAGCTTCGGAAGGGCCGAGACGACGAAGACGATGCCGAGGGCGATCTGGGCACGCGAGACCAGCCACTCGCTCCCGAGCGCCGCGCGGAGGCGGGTCACCGGGTCGCTCCGCGGCGGACGGCGCCGCCGCGCTTCACCCAGTCCGGGAAACCGTCCCGATAGACGAGTAGGTCGTTGAACCCCGCTCCCCAGAGCTTCTGGGCGAGAAGGTGCGAGTCCTCGCAGTCTCCCCCCGAGCAGTAGATGACGAGCGGCTTTGCTCCGTCCTGCTCGCCGATCAGCGCCATCACCTTTTCGTCGACGTCGGACTCCCATACGGAGACGGGGCGGGCGCCGGCGACATGCCCCTCCTCGAAGAGCGAGGTCCGCCGGGCGTCGAGAAACGGCACCCCGGCGGCGTGAAGCCGCGCCGCATCCTCGCCCGAGATCTCCACCCAGGGCTTGTCGGGGTGCGGGGGAAAGCGGGCGAGAAGATCGCGGTCCGCGGCCGGCGCCGCCGGAGATGAAGACGAGGAGACCGGGATTTTCTTAGAAGGTGAGAGACCGGCGGTTGTGGCGCCAGTGCCTCGCGGCACGGTCGGAGCGGTTGCCAGCTCTCCTTTTACCTTCGAAGAAAGATCCTTTGCGGTTTGCTGCGCTGTAGCCGGCGACGACTCCGGCGAACCGGCCTGTGCCGCGAGCGGCGACGACCCCGGCGATACGACCTGTCCCGCAGCCGGCGACGACTCCGGCGAAACGGCCTGCTCGGGAGCAGAAGGATCTCCGGCGGACGTCGCTTTCGTCACCGTCGTCGCGTCCGGGTAATCGCCCGGGAGCTTCAGCTTCCGCTCGCGCGAGGCGAGCGAGTTCGAGACGAGGGCGACGGCGACCGCGACGAGAAGGATCGTGGCGGTCTCGAGAAGGTGGCGCCGGAGGTTCATCCTGTCTCCCGCCACGGCGACACGAGCGCCCGCGGCGACGGGATTCTAAGCAAGGGCAGGGCCGCGTGCCTGGTCCGGGGGCGGCTTCAGCCGCAGGCCGCGCAGAGGCCGTGAAGCGTGACGGCGTAGCTCTCCACGCTCTGCCCGCCGGGGAGGCGCCGCTTCGGCAGGGGAGGGAGGGCGTCCCAGGGGACGTCGGCGACGTCGCCGCAGGACGTGCAGACGAAGTGGTGGTGTCGGCCCGTGTTCGCGTCGTACCGGACGACGGCGTCGTCGAAGACGAGCTCGCGGACGAGCCCGGCGTTCTTGAGAGAGTGAAGAACGTTATAGACCGAGGCGCGGGCGGCGGTCGGGACGAGACGGTTGACCGCAGAGCCCACCTCTTCTGCGGTCGGGTGGTGGTCCGAGTCCGCGAGGCAGGCGAGAACCGCGACCCGGGGCTGCGTCACCCGCAACCCCTTCTCCTTGAGACGTTCCTCGGCCCAGCTCCGCCCGGTCATCGCCTCATTAGATTAAGTCCAATGAGCCCGGAGAGCAAATCGGGCGGCGCTACTTCGGGTTCCGGATCTCTTTGGCGTCCGTGATGAACGCCCGGCCGAAACGGGTCCATCGAGGGCCCTTGAAGAAGTCCTGGTGCCAGCTCCACATCACGCCAACGGCACGGCCGAGGAGGTCCGTCATCGGACGCGTTCCGAAGAACCGGGCGTCACGGCTTTCGTCGCGATTGTCCCCCATGACGAAGACCTCCCCTTCCGGGACCGTGATCGGACCGAAATTCCGGAAGGCGGGCCGGTCCGGCAGGATCCGGACGGGATGTGTGCGTCCGAGCAGGTTCTCGGTCCCGAGGAGGATCGTCTCGCCGTCGTCGGCATGGATCCCGGGGAGGAGGGAGATCGGCATCGCCTTTCCGTTGACGGTGAGGATCTCGTTCTTCAGCTCGATGACGTCCCCGGGGAGTCCGATGAGCCTCTTGACGAAGGGGATGGTCCCGCCGTCGGGATTCCGGACGACGACGACGTCGCCCCGCTCCGGCTTTCCGGTGGAAAAGAGCCTGATCTTCGAGAACGGGATCCGGATCTGATAGGCCGATTTCCAGACGAAGACGCGGTCCCCTTCGAGGATTGTCGGCTTCATCGAACCTGTCGGAACGACATACCAGTCGGCAAGGACGGAGCGGCCCGTCAGGATGACGGCGGCCATGATGACGAGGTGGCGAACGTCCCGGAGCAGCGCCGCGCGCTTTTCTGCAGAAAAAGCCATGTTGCGAGGATCTTCGCACGTTCCGTGCCGGGCGGTATCCTTCCCCGCGTGGCGAAGAAGAGACCCTCCTACACGCCGGCTCATGCCGCCTCCGGCGTCAAGGCATCGCTTCCTTCCCTCGAGATCTGGCCGTCGCAGTATCCCGAGGACTACGAAGTCGTCATCACAGTCCCCGAGTTCACGTCGATCTGCCCGAAGACCGGACTTCCCGACTTCGCCACGCTCACGGTGACGTACGTTCCCGAGCGGGCATGCGTGGAGCTGAAGTCGCTCAAGGAATATCTCCTCGGCTACCGCGGGCTCGGCATCTTCAACGAAAACGCAGTGAACCGCATTCTCGTGGATCTCGTCGCTGCCGTCCGTCCGCGGCGCATGACCGTCCGCGGGGTCTTCACGCCGCGCGGAGGGATCCAGACGACGGTCGAAGCGCGCTGGCCGCGGGCGCGCCGCGCGTCGCGACGCCACACTTGACAGCCTCCCAATCGGGCCCCATCTTGGGAGTGCCTCGACGCCACGGACAACGGACCCGAGTACGAGTTCCCGAAACCGTCACCTACGGGCCCGCAGCCTCGTTGCGGGAGGCGAGCAGGGGCCGGATCGGAGCCCGGGTCTCCCGACCGGGAGAGTGCCTCGGCAGCGACCGGCTTGAAAGGGGACCGCGGATGCGGTCTCGTGACGGGCGGCAAAGGTACCGCCCGTAACCGGGTCCCGGCCCAGGAGGGCCGGGACCTTTTGAGTTCCGGGCTACTTCTTCGGCGCCCGGGCGTCGGCCTTCGTGGTCTTGGCAGGCGGGAACTTCCCGTCGGGCGTCATTCTTCGGTAGAGGGCGAGGCCGTTGATCGCGTCGAGTTCCTGGGGACAGTAGTCGCCGATCTTCTTCGCGAAGAGTTCGCCCGAGACCCGGGCCTCCGCCGCCCCTTTCGCCTTCATCTCCTTCAGGATCTCGAGCATCCGGTTCAGGTAGTCGCGTGTCAGCTTGATCTCCGTGACGGGCGTCTGGCTGAACGGACCACGGGTCGCGATGAGCACCTGCGGGTGGAGCGCTTCGATCCTGTCTAGCGCCGCGAGCCATCCCTTCGGATCGGTCCCGCCGTCGGACGTCATCGGGCAGCGCGTCGGCGTGACGAGGTCCCCCACGTAGACGGTTCCCGATGCGGGTTGATAAACCCAGAGATCAAGCTCCGTATGCGCGGGCGCCGTGGTCGCGTGGATCTCCAGCGTCTGCGTCTTCGCGATCAGGACGACGGTGTCCGCGACCGCGATGACCGTGGGCGTCTTCCCCTTCTCTCCCTGGACGAGTCCTCGGATATTCTCCACCGCCCGCCGGTTCACGAAGAGGGTCGCGTCGGTCGGGAGCATCGCGGCGAAGCCGTTGTTCGAGTCGGGATGAAGGTGTGTCATGACGACCCACTTGACGCTCTTTCCGGGTACGGTCCGACTCACTTCCGAAAGGAGATTCTTCGCATCCGCGGGCGTCGCTCCCGTGTCGAGGAGGAGGACGCCGTCGCCGAGGTCGAACCATGCGCAGTTCGTGCCGCCGAAGCGGCCGGCCCACGAATGGGCGTCGGTCTGGGCCGTCTCGAACGGAGCGAGCCCGGCGGGAGCCGGAGGAGGCGCCGGAGCGCCGGGGGCCTGCGCGGGGGCGGCGGGCGCGAAGGCGAGCGCCGCGAGCACGGCCAGAAAGGTCATCGCGAGGGATCGCTTCATGTGGTCTCCTGTTCATCTTCGCGGTCGGCTCCGGGCGCGGGGAGGCGCCGAAGGAGTTCACCGCTTTGGAAGAGTTCGATCTGGGCCTCGACCTCGCGGGCGAGGGCCGCCTTGAGACGCGGGATTCTCTCGGCACCGAGAAGCCTCTTGGCGGCGTCGAGGGCGGGAAGGGAGCGCTCCGCGTAGTCGCCGGCCCGCGCGAGGGCGGCGGGAAGGCTCGGCCCGTCCTCGACGAGAAAGTCGACGAGACCGACCTCGCGGGCCCGTTCGGCGCCGATCCGCGAGGCGGCGAAAACGGCGTCGGCGGCCGCGCCGTGCCCGAGACGGAGCGGAAGGTGGAACGTCGCGCCCCACGCGGGAATGAGCCCGACGGCCGTGTACGAGGGAAGGAAGAAGGCCTCATGCCCGGCCATCGACGAAGCGACCCGGACGTCCGCCGCGAGCGCGAGGCTCATCCCGCCGCCGGCCGCCGCGCCGTCGAGGGCTGCGAGGACCGGCCGCGGCGCCTCGGCCATCGCGACGACGGCTCTTCCCCCCGCCTCGACGAGCTCACGGAAACCATCGGCGTCTCCGGAAGCCGCGAGAGCCCGCATCACCTCGAGATCGCCGCCGGCGGAGAAGGCGTTTCCGGCCCCGGTCACGACGATCGCCGGGACGGTCGGATCGCGCCCGAGCGCCTCGAGCGTTCCGGCGAGCATCTCGGCCATCGCCGTCCCGAGAGCGTTTCTCGCGCCGGGCCGGTTCAGCCGGACGATCGGGATGGACCCCTCGAGGAGGACCTCCACCGGGGCCGCCTCGCGCCGTCCCGAGGCGGCCGCGCGTGAGCGGCAGGCCTCCAGAAAGGCGCGAAAGAGCTTCTTGTCCGAGGGACGCGCGACGACATCCTCGGGATGCCACTGCACGGCGCCGCAGAAGACGTCGCCCGGACGCTCGAACGCCTCGACGAGATCATCGGGCGAGGCCGCGAGCGGGACGAGACCCGGCGCGAGGTCCTTGACGGCCTGATGGTGGCGCGAATTGACCGCGGCCGAGGCGGCGACGGCTCGGGCGAACGCGGAGCCCGCGGACGCGCCCGGCGCGGCGCGGAGCGGATGCTCCGGCGCGGCCACCTCTTCGTTCTCGGAGCCATGGACGACGCCGCGAGGACGCTCGGAGGGGAGGTCCTGCCAGAGAGTCCCGCCGAGGGCGACGTTCAGGACCTGGATCCCGCGGCAAATTCCGAAGACGGGCGTCCGCCGTTCGAACGCCCGGGCGAGCAGCCGGAAGTCGAACGAGTCGCGTTCCGGGCGGACCTCGAGGTTCGGCGCGGAAACGGTCTCTCCGTAGCGCGACGGCTCGACGTCCGGTCCCCCCGCGAGGAGGAGCCCGTCGAAGTCCTCGGGAATCCTCTCGCCCGGCACGCAGACGACGATCTCTTCCGGGAGCGCCCCCGCACAGAGAAGGGCGCCGCGGTACCGCTCGTTCGGCTGTTTCCGGTCGGTGGCGACGAGGATCTTCATGGCGCGGGTGGCCCGGCGTCAGCAACACCCGTGCCGGAGAGGCCGGGCGCCGCACGAGGCGGGAGGGCGGATTATAGGGAGGAAGGGCTCTCCGCCTCCCAGAAGCGGGTGAAGAGGTACCACTGCTCGGGGTTCTCGCGGATGACGCCCGCGAGGAGAGCCACCCACCGCTCCATCGCCCTGGAGAGTTCCCCTTCGTCCGGCTCGTTCCTCGAGCCGGGGGCGAGGCTGAGACGGATCGGCGTCTCGACGACGGTCCGATAGCGTCCGTCGGGCTCCATCAGGACGAAAACGGGAAAGATCGGTACGTCTGCGATGGCCGCAAGCCGGAAGGGGCCGACAGGAAACGAGGCCACCCGGCCGAAGAAGGAGAGCGCCCGTCCGGTCCCCGAGACGTCCCGGTCTCCCTGCATGGCCACGAAGTGCCCCTCGCGGAGCGCGCGGAGAAGAGGGACGAACGCGAAAGGGGACGACGTGACGGGGATTCCCTCCACGCCGATACGCGATCGCGCCTCGGCGCGATGCCGCTCGATGACGGGGGAGGGATCGGGGACGTACGCGACCGCCGCCGACGCGCCGAAGTCGCGAAGGAAGAGCCCCCCGAGTTCGTAATTGCCGACGTGGGCCGTCAGGAGAATCGCCCCCGTCCCCAGCCGCGCTGCCTCGACAAGCCTCTCGTGACCAGCGCGGGAGGCGACGAGGGCGTGCGGGTCGACGTCGCTCCGGGAGGTGTACCGGAGAAGGTCGATCCAGAGACGCGAGTGGCTGGAGACCATCGCCCTCCCGGTCTCCTCGACGCGGCGGTCGGCCGGCGGGAGGTCGAGGACCGCCGCGACGTTCTCCACGATCGCGTCGTGGACGCTCTCGCGCTCCCAGATCGCCCGTTCCGCGGTCGCCTCCGCAAGGCGCGCCACCCAGACCACCGGCAGGGTCCGCGCCATCCACCGGAAGAACGAGAACCAGAGCCCGAACGTCAGGTGCGAAAGCCGCGAGACGATGGTGGGGCTCTCGGGCACGAAGCGAGTATCGGCCCGGAGGAGGGACCGTCAAGGGGAGACGGGCGAAAGCCCCTGATGCGGATGCAGGAGAAGGGCGCGCTCCCGCCCCCGCGCGGCTAAGATTCCTCCCGCCACGAAGGAGGCGCCATGCGCAGGCCCGTCGTTCTGATCACCGGGGCGAGCGGCGAGATCGGCCACGGGCTGATCACCGCCCTTTCCGAAGACGGCTCCCATCCCATCCTGACCCTCGACCTGAAGCCGCTCGAAGAAAATCTCGCGCGCCGTGTCGAGCGGCAGTACGTCGGCTCGGTCCTCGAACGGAACCTCCTCGAGCGGATCCTCTCGGAATACGAGATCGACCTGATCTTCCACCTCGCGGCCCTTCTCTCGACCCGGGGCGAGTTCACGCCGGTCACGGCCCATCAGGTGAACGTCGAGGGGATGATCTTCATGCTGGAGTTCGCGCAGGCCGAGCGGGTCTCGCACGGCCGCCCCGTGACGTTCCTCTACCCGTCTTCCGTCGCCGCGTTCGGGCTTCCCGATCTGACCGCAAAAGCGCGCACCAGCAAGGTGAGGGAGGACGAGTTCAACCAGCCGGCGACCATGTACGGCTGCAACAAGCTCTATTGCGAGCAGCTCGGGCGCTACTACTCCGAGCGGTACAAACAGCTCTCCGCCGAGCCGGTCTCGCGAATCGATTTCCGGTGCGTCCGCTTCCCGGGCCTCATCTCGGCGGCCACAATCCCCTCGGGCGGCACCTCCGACTACGCCCCCGAGATGATCCACGCCGCGGCACAGGGGAAGCCCTACAACTGCTTCGTCCGCCCCGACACGAGGATTCCGTTCATGGCGATGCCCGACGGAATCGAGGCGCTCCTGAAGCTCGCCGCCGTCTCCGGCGACCACCTGACGCGCCGGATCTACAACGTCGGAGCGTTCAACCCGTCGGCGGCGGAGATCCGCGACCTCGTCGTCAACGCGTTCCCCGGCGCGGCCATCTCCTTCGTCCCCGACCTGAAGCGGCAGGGGATCGTCGACTCGTGGCCGGCCGACGTGGACGACTCGGCGGCGCGGAAGGACTGGGGCTTTTCGCCGAAGTACGACCTCCGGCACGCCTTCAGCGACTACCTGATCCCGGCCATTCGCGCGCAATACGGCCGGTAATACCGGTCCATCCGCCGCGGAGGGGGTCGGCGCAAAGCGCCGAGGGGGAACCCGAGGCCGGGTTCCCCCTGTCAGTCACCCGCTTCGTCGTCCCGGACGAAGCCATGGGCTCCCGTCGACATCTCGACCTCGACGGGCTTCACGTACCTCGCGACGGCGTTCTTCGTTCCCTGGACGCGGAGCTTGCCGAAGAGATGCTCGAACTTCCGCTCGAGCGCTTCGCCGATCTCGCCGCGCGCGGTCTCGGAGAGCCCCCAGACGGCCGTCTTGAAGGGACCGATCGCCTTCTTCCGCGACTTGTAGAAGAACTGCTCCTCGGTGTCCTTCTCCTTCCGCTCGTCGGCGGCGTTCGTCCGGATCCAGGCATACATCTCGTCCTTGAGCGCCTTCGGGAAGGCCGGATGCTCGTAGACCATGTTCTGGAACTCGGTGGCGAGATGGACCTCGCAGGCGCCGTGGTTCGGGAACTCGTGGAACATCTCGGCGGGAAGCGTCGAGGCGCCGTGCTGGACGGCTCCGGCGAGTCCGTACTCGGTCCGGGCGATCTTCGAGATGGCCTTCATGGCCTCGAAGTCGATCGAGACCTTCGCGACGGTCCCGTCAGGCAGAACGACGCCGCCGTGCGAGGTCCCCGTGTTGATGGAGATCTTCGAGACGCCGGTCATTCCCGGAGGGAGGGCCGCCTGATAGCCGTTCATGTAAGCGCGGAACTCTTCGGCCGTGGAGACGCCCTTCCCGACCTCCCCGATCTCCCCGCCGACGGAGATCGTGATCCCCTTCGGCTCCCGGGCGCGGATCCGCTTCGTGAAGTGCGCGGCATTCTCGAAGTTCTTCCGCTGCTCCTCGGTGACGTTCGCCTTGCCGAGTTCGACGAGCGTGGAGGTGTCGATGTCGATGTTGTAGAAGCCGGCGGCGAGCGACTCGTCGATGAGCATCCCGATCGCCGAAAGCTCGGGCTTCGGGTCGGCGGCGAACTTCTTCGCGTTGACCTGGAAGTGGTCCCCCTGGATGAAAACGGGGCCCGTGTGCCGTTCCCGGATCGCCGCACCGAGCAGGACGGCGGCATACTCGGCGGGACGCTGGTCGGTATAGCCCATCTCGCTCCGGGCGATCTCGAGGAGGAAGGCCCCGACGTCGTGCTTCCTCGCGGCGCGGAAGATCGCGCGCGCCGTGTCGTAGGCCATCATCCGAACGTTGATCGCCGGAACGGTGAACCCCCCCGACTCGCCGCGGCCGATCGCCATGTAGAGGTCGTGGATCGAGGCGGGGACGATCCCGAGGGCCGAGGCGGCCCTGCGGATCGCCCGACGCGCCTCATCGCGCTTCCTGGCATCCGTCTCGAACACCGCCCAGTGAACGAGCGCGTCGACGTGCATGGAGCGGAAGGTCTCCGGATCGCGCCGGGCGTCCGCGACGATCGAATCTTCGAAGCTGCTCATCGTTTTCCTCCCGGGGGGGCACCGGCGCGATTCTAGCGAGGCTTCACGGGGCCGGCTCCCCTTTCGGAGACCCGGCCGCGCCCGCGGCGAACGGGATCACGGCGGACATGTCCTTCCCGCCGAAGCCGGCCGCCGCCGCCCGGGCGAAGACGTCGTGCGTGGCCGCGACGATCGGCAGGGCGCTCTCGCCGCCGCCGCTCTCGACGGCCAGCCGGAGGTCCTTCTGCATCAGGGCCAGGCGAAAGGCGACGGCCTCGGGGTTCTTTCTCAGGAACTCCCATTTCACCTTCACGTAGGGGGCGAGGGCCGGAACCGAGAGAAGCCACTGGGTCGCCTGATCCTCGGGAAGGCCGAGCCTCTTCGCGAGGCCGAGCGCTTCGCCGAACGCGGCGAGACCGACCCCGAAGAGGAGATTGTTCACGAGCTTCATGGCGGAGCCCTGCCCGACGTCGCCAAAGCGGAGAACCTTCTGCGAGACGGCGGCGAGGACCGGCTCGGCCTTCTTCAGCGTCTCAGGGGCGCCGCCGGCCAGGATCGTCAGTGTCCCTTCCGCCGCGGCCAGGACGCTCCCGGCCACCGGGACGTCGCAGAAGCCGGCCCCCCTCGTCTGGGCCATCGCGGCGAAGCGCCGTGAGGCATAGGGGGTGACGGTCGAAAAATCGAGCCAGACGGCCCCCGGCCCGAGGCCGGCCACGAGGCCGAAAGGACCCGTCGCCGCCTCTTCCACGGCGGCGGGATCGGAGAGCATCGTGCAGACGACGTCGGCCCCGGCCGCCGCCTCGCGTGGGGTCGGAGCCGGGACCCCCCCCTCTGCCCCGAGCGGGACGGCCTTCGCCGGCGTGCGGTTCCAGACGCGGAGCGGGATCCCCTTCCGGAGGAGGTTCTGCGCCATCGGGAGCCCCATGGCGCCGAGGCCGAGAAATGCAGCGGTGATCATGCCGGGATCTTAAGATCCCTTCCGTGACGCGGCGCGATCCGGCCCCGGAGGAGATCTCGGCGCTCGAGTCGATCGTAGGAGAGAGGCACGTCGCGAGGACGGCCGGGGATCGGGAGGCGTACGCGAAGGACTGGACGCGCGACCTCGTCGCGCTTCCCGGCGCCGTCGTGAAGCCCCGGACGACGGAGGAGGTCTCGCGCGTCCTCGCCTTCTGCAACACGCGGCGGATCCCGGTGACGCCGCAAGGGGGGCGGACGGGAATGTCGGGCGGCGCCCTCGCGGTCCACGGCGGGATCGCACTCTCCCTCGAGCGGATGAACGCCATCCGCGAGATCGACACCGCGAACTTCGTCGCCGTCACCGAGGCCGGGGTCGTGACGCAGACCCTCCAGGAGGCGGTCGACGAGAAGGGGCTCTTCTATCCCCCCGACCCCTCTTCGCGCGGGTCGTGCCTCATCGGCGGGAACGTCGCGGAGAACGCGGGGGGGCCGCACGCGGCGAAATACGGCGTCACCGGAAGATGGGTGCTCGGACTCGAGGCGGTCTTCGCCGACGGGCGCGTGACGGCCACCGGCGGCAAGACGCGGAAGGACGTGGCCGGGTACGACCTGACGTCGCTTCTCGTCGGGAGCGAGGGGACGCTCGCGGTCGTGACGGCGGCGTGGCTCCGGCTCCTCGCCAGGCCCGCGTCGTGGGCGACGCTCCTCGCCCCGTTCCCGTCGCTTACGGCCGCGGCCGCCGCTGTCGTCGAGATCCATCGCCGCGGCCTCGTTCCCTCGGCGTGCGAAGTGGTCGACCGCCCCTCGGTCGAGATCTCCTCGCGGAAGAAGGGGGTCGGCGTGCCGTTCCCGGAGGCCGAGGCGCGGATCCTCCTCGACTTCGACGGCGGCTCGGACGAAGAGGTGGAGCGGGACGTGACGCGCTGCGGGGAGATCCTCCTCGGGTGCGGCGCCCTCGACGTCGCCCTCGCGACGGACGAGGCGAAGCGGCGCACTCTCTGGGATGTCCGCCGCGGCATCGCCGAAGCGATCCACGATCTCGGCGTCTCCGTCGAGCTGGACCTCGCCGTCCCGAGGAGCGAGATGGTTCCCCTGATTGAGGGGGTGCGGCGGATCGCGTCGGCGGCCGACCTCCATCCCTTCTGCTACGGCCATGCGGCGGACGGAAACCTCCACGTCCGGCTCCTTTGCGAAGGAGGCGAGGGCTGCCTCTCCAGGCTTTTCGACGAGTCGGTGGGCGCGATCTATGCCGAGGCCGTCCGGCTGGGCGGGACGATCACGGGCGAGCACGGCGTCGGCCTCATCCTCCGCGACCTCCTCCCGATGCGCCGGGACGAGGCGTTCGTCTCCGCGATGCGCGCGGTCAAGACGGCCCTCGACCCGAACGGGATCCTGAATCCGGGAAAGCTCGTCCCGGAGACGCGGGATCTACGACGGAAAGAGGAGGCCTGACCCTCCCGGAGACGGTCGCCGGACTTCGTCGAGGATGTTCACCGGCCCTTGGCGATCGCCTTGGCGACCTCCTCGAGGCCGTTCTCGACGGCGTCCTTGATCGTGGAGCCGCGCGACTTGTGGCGCACGAAGCCGAGGACGTCGCCCTTCGGGTCCTTGAGCACGACCTCGATTCCACAGCCGGGGTTGGCCATCCAGCCCCCCCAGAAGCGCGCGCCGCCCGACGGCTCCCAGGCGTTGAAGACGTTCCCCTCGACCGTCATGTCGCCGTCCGAATCGACGACCTCGAAGCCCTGTTTCGTCAGCCATTTCTTGAGGAAGTCGGGTGCGTACTCGGCCGCGTGCCTGGCATCGACCGCGTGCGTCTCCACGGCGTCGGACTGGAAGGGCTTCAGAACGACCTTTTTCTTCTCCTTCAGGCTGCCATTCGGAAAGAAAACCCAGTCGGCGTCCTTTCCCTCCACGAGCTTGCCGTAGTCCGGCAGGAACTTCTGCGGCTCGTCGGCCTCCTTGGCGGCGTCGGATTGAAGAAAGGTCTTGCCTCCCTTTGCGAGGGCCGGCCCGGAGACGGTGAGGCCCAGGAGAGCGGCGGCAACCACGGCACCGGACAGAACTGTTCTTTTCGTCATCTTTTTCCCCCCGCCATCCAGAATACCCCGGCCGGCCGTCAGGGCGCGAGCGCGGGCGTGGAGAAGAGATCGAGGTGCTCGGCCTTCCAGCGCATCGCCGCGTAGATCCGGCTCCGGCCGCTCGGATGGTCGAAGAAGACGAACTCCTCGAGGGGCCCCGGGCTCATCTTCCGGTACTCGCCGAGGTGGATCGCCGCCTGCGCAAAGCCGTCCGGCTGCGAAGAGGCGTTCAGGCCGTACAGGTCGGCCTCGTATTCCATCGTCCGGATGATCGTGTTCGTGACCGGCGTCAGGACGAAGAAGATCGTCGAGATCAGGAGAAGAGCGAGGGGGATCACGGCCGTGTCTCCGAGGCTTCGCAGCTGCCACCGGTCGCCCCACCGCGCGAGGGACTTCGTGAGAGCCCATCGGAGCAGGGCGAAGGAGCCGAGGATCAGCGCCGCGAAGAAGCCGATCCCCTTGTAGACGTGATTCAGGACGTAGTGCCCCATCTCGTGCCCCATCACCGACTGGATCTCCCCGGGGGAGCCGCGGCGGAGCAGGTTGTCGTTCAGGGTGATCCGCATCGTGCTCCCGAGGCCACTCACGTTCGCGCTCATCCGGGTCGTCTGCCGCGACGCGTCGATCTGGTAGACGTCGTGTGCGGGGATGCCGTTGGCCCTCGCCATGCTGAGGATCGGCTGCGTGATCCGCGGGTCTTCGAGACGCGTCACCTTGTTGAAGATCGGGACGAGGAAGACGGGCGCGATGAGAGCGCCGAGAATAAGGAAGAAGACCGAGACCGCCGTTCCCCAGAGCCACCACGTCCGCTCGAGGCGCCGCACGACGGCGACGAGCGCGACCATGGCGAGGCCGCCGAGAAGGATCGAGATGAGAAGGCCCTTGAGCTGGTCACCCATCCACGGGCCGAACGTCTGCGTGGCCATGCCGTACCGGTGCTCGCGGAAGAAACCCTCGTAGACCGTCAGAGGGAATGCCAGGATGGCCGTCACGACCGAGAAGAGAGCCCAGTAGACGAACGTCTGCACCGGCGAAAAGCGCGTCACCTTCTCGGAAAGGTCGCGCATCCGGGCCGACCAGCGAAGGTTCAGCAGGAGGAGCAGAACCGCCGCGCCGTAGAGGAAATCCCAGAGGATCAGCCAGTATCCCCCCTCGAAATAGGCGTCGGAGCGCGTCTTCGCGGCCTCGGGAATCCGGGCGAGATAGGCCTCGGTGGCCGCTTCCGCGCTGAAGTGGGGCGACGGACGGGCGGCCTCGGGAACCTCGGTCACCGCAGGCATCCCGGAGGGAGGCGCGGTGCCGGGCGCCGGCGGCTCCTCCGCAACGGCGGCAAGAGAAAACAGGAGAGCCCCGAGGAGGAGTCTCGCGCGGAAAGGTGTGCTCATGAAGACCTCGTCCCGGCGATTTCGTTGGCGGCCGATGTTACCGCCGCGCCGGGCGAGAGATCCGGGAGGAGCGCGTCGGCGCCGCGGCCCGCTAGACTTCGAGGGATGGAGGAGACCGGGTTCGAGCCGGTGATCGGGCTGGAGGTGCATTGCCAGCTCAGGACCCGGAGCAAGGCGTTCTGCGCTTGTCCGGTCCTCTTCGGGGCCGAGCCGAACACGGCCGTCTGCCCGGTCTGCCTCGGGTATCCGGGGGTCCTCCCGGTGATCAACCGGGAAATGGTGACGCTCGCGATGCGTGTCGTCCTCGCGACGGGAGGGACAATTCACGAGCGATCGGTCTTCGCGCGGAAGAACTACTTCTACCCGGACCTCCCGAAGGGGTACCAGATCTCGCAGTTCGACCGGCCGCTCGCGACGGGGGGCGGGCTCGTGGTCGGCTCAGGGGCGGCGACGAGGTTCATCCGCCTCCACCGGATCCACATCGAGGAGGACGCCGGGAAGTCGATGCACGAGTTTCCGTGGGACGACCTCCCCTCGAACGTCTCGCTCGTCGACCTGAACCGGGCCGGAACGCCTCTCGTCGAGATCGTGACGGAGCCCGACCTCCGGACGCCCGACGAGGCCGCCGAGTTTCTCGGAACTCTCCGCCGGCTCGTCCGCTGGGTGGACGCCTCGGACGGGAACATGGAGGAAGGGTCCCTCCGGTGCGACGCGAACGTCTCGGTCCGGCCCGCGGGGAGCGCGGCTCTCGGGACGAAGGTGGAGATCAAGAACCTGAACTCGATCGCCCACGTGAAGAAGGCCCTCGAGCACGAGATCGCGCGACAGTCGGCCCTCGTCGCGGGGGGCGGGAGGGTCGTCCAGGAGACGCGTCTCTTCGACCCGGGGGGAGGAACGACCAGGCCGATGCGGAGCAAGGAAGAGTCGATGGACTATCGCTACTTCCCCGATCCCGACCTCGGCACGCTCGTCGTCGACGCGGCGTGGCGAGGGGAAGTCTCGCGGTCGCTCCCGGAGCTGCCGGAGGCGCGGGCGGCGCGGCTCGCGTCCTCGCTCGGCCTCTCCCGTTCCGACGCGGCGCTCGTCACCCTCTCGCGCCCGCTCGCCGACTGGTACGAGGCCGCGGTGGCCGCACATCCGGGGAACGCGAAAGGGATCGCGAACTGGCTCCTCTCGGACCTCCTCGGACGGATGACGGACGCCGACAAGCAGGCGGGCCGGGTCCCGCTCCGGCCGGAGGCGCTCGCGGGGCTCGTCCGGCGGATCGACGACGGGACGATCTCCGGGAAGATCGCCAAGGATCTGATCCCGGACCTCGTCGCGAGCGGAAAGGAGCCGGACGAGCTGATCCGTGAGCGGGGGCTCGTCCAGATCGTCGACGAGGGGCCGATCCTCGAGATCGTCCGCCGGATCGTCGCGGAGAACCCATCGCAGGCGGCTACCTTCCGGAGCGGCAAGGCCGCCACGTTCGGATGGTTCGTCGGGCAGGTGATGAAGGCGACCGCCGGAAAGGCGAGCCCGGCTGTCGTCAACCGGCTGCTGAAGGAAGAGCTGGGAAGAGACCGTTGATCGAGTTTTACGGCGTCACGAAGGAGTACCACGGGCGGCGCGTCCTTCGGGACGTGTCGTTCCAGGTCCGGAAAGGGGAGTTCGTCTTCCTGACCGGCCCGTCGGGGGCGGGGAAAACGACGCTCCTCAAGCTGATCTACCGGGCGGAGCGACCTTCCGAAGGGCAGCTCGTCGTGAACGGGATGAACGTCTCGGCCATGCGTTCCTCGCGCGTTCCGCTCCTTCGCCGGAGCCTCGGGATCGTCTTCCAGGATTACAAGCTCCTCCCCGGGCGGACGGTCCTCGACAACGTGGCGTACGTCCTGAAGTTTCTCGGAACCGGCTCTTCCGAGCGGCGCCGCCGCGCGTACCACGTCCTCCGGAGCGTCGAGCTCCACCACCGGATGAGCGCCTACCCCGAGGAGCTCTCCGGCGGCGAGCAGCAGCGCGTGGCGCTCGCGCGGGCGCTCGTGAACGAGCCTTCCCTCCTGATCGCCGACGAGCCGACGGGAAACCTCGACCACCGGCTCGCGCTCGACGTCATCAAGCTCTTTGCCGATGCGAATGTCCGGGGGACGACGGTCCTCGTCGCGACGCACGACCAGGAGCTGATCCAGAAGGCCGGGCGGCGGTGCCTGACGCTCGAGAAGGGACAGGTCAAAGAAGGGCTCGCGGAGGGGAGCGCGTGAGGGCGACGACCGGCCTTTCGACCCTCGTGGACGAGGCCCTGTCGGGACTCGTCCGGGCGCGGCGGATGACCGTCGCCTCGGTCCTCGTCATCGCGGTCTCCCTCTTCCTCGTCGGGGCGTTCCTCCTCGCGGCCGAGAATCTGCGCGGCCTCGCGGATGCCGTCCGCGGAGAGACGGCCGTGACGGTCTTCCTCCGCCCGCAGACGACGGACGCGGACCGGGAGGAGATCGCCCGGATCGCCCGCGACTCGCGGCTCTCGTCCTCCGTCCGGCGCGTGACGCCCGACGAGGCGCGGTCCCGGTTCTCGTCGTGGTTCCGGTCGCTCGCCCCGGCCGCGGCATCGCTGCCGTCCAATCCGTTTCCGGAGTCGTTCGAGATCGTCCTGGCCGAAGGGGCGGCCGCGTCCTCCGCGCTTCCCGGATTCCTCGCGAACCTCGCCGCCGCCAGGGGGGCCGAGGAGGTCCAGTTCGACGAGGAATGGGTGCGGCGCCTCCGGGGGGCCGTCGGTGTCGCGCGCGCGGCGGGGGGGGCGCTCGCAATCGTCCTCGTCCTCGGGGCGGCCTTCACGATCGCGAACGTCGTCCGCCTGACGATCCTCCTCCATCGCGAGGAGATCGAGGTGCTGCGCCTCGTCGGAGCTCCCGAGTTCCTGATCCGGGGGCCGTTCGTCGTCGGAGCGCTGATCCAGGGGCTCCTCGGGGGGCTCCTCGCGCTCGGCCTCCTCGGCCTCGGCTACCGGGCGCTTCTCCTCTGGGGTTCGCGCGGGCCGGAAAACGTCGTGGCGCTCCTCGGCCTCAGGTTCCTTCCCCTGGAACAGTCGGGAGTTCTCGTCGGCTTCGGGGTCGTGGCCGGCCTGCTCGGGGGCCTTTTCGCGGTCCGGCGCCGGAACGTCGGGTAGGCGTCAGGCTTTCGGGGATGCCGCCGCGGCGGCTTCGCCCGTCTCCTTCGGCTCCGGGTCGGGCGTTCGCTCTCCGAGGAGAGCGGCCCAGGGGGCGAAACGGTCGAAGCGCTCGCCGACGACCTTCGCGGTGGCCGTGAGAGGGACGGCGAGGATGGCGCCGGGAACGCCCCAGAGAATCCCCCAGAAGAGGAAGGCGAGGAGAACCGCGAGCGGATGGAGGCGGACGCGGCTCCCGACGATGAACGGCGTCAGGACGTTTCCCTCGAAGAACTGGACGCACGTATAGAAGACGAGGACCTTGAGGGGAAGCGTCCCGTCGCTTCCGGCGAGGAACGCCACGCCGAGGGCGGGCACCGTCGAGACGAAGACGCCGACGTACGGGACGAGGACGCAGAGGCCGGCGAGCGGCCCGAGGACGTACGCGTACGGGACGCGCAGGACGAGGAGTCCCGCCGTCGTGATGCAGGCCGTGATGAGGACGACGAAAAGCTCTCCGAGAACGTAGCCGCCGAGGACGCGCGCGACTCCTTCCGCAAAGTCCGACGCGGCCCGCCCCCCCTTGAGCCGGAGGATCCGCGTGACGGCCCCGGCGTAACGCTCGCGGTCCTTCAGCATGAAGAAGGAGAGCATCGGGACGGCCGCGGCATAGAGAAGAATCGAGAAGACCGTCCGCACCTGCAGGGCGACCTTCGAGACCGACTCGAGCGCCCCCTGTTCGAGCTTGACGGAGCGGACCGAGCGGTCGGTCTCGGGCAGAAGGAGGCGTGTCCGCTCCTCCAGCTGCGCAAAGAGCCCCTGCATCCGCGAGGTGAGGTCGCGGATCTTGGACTGGTAGGCGGGAAGGTTCGCGACGAACGCCTGGATCTGCTCGAGCGCGTTGACGATGAAGAAGACGACGAGCGCGGCGAGGACGAGGAGGACGAGGAGGACGGCGAGGGCGCGCGGGACCCGGATCCGCTCGAGGAGGGTGACGAAGGGCTGGATCGCGAGGGAGAGGAAGAGCGCGAAGAAGAAGGTGACGAAGAGGACCTTTCCGGCCCAGAGGAGGCCGACGACGGCGCCCGTCGCGAGGACGGCGAGGGCGCGCGAGCGGAAGACACCCGGGAGGCCGGGGGTGGGCCCCGAGGAAAACGTCCCGGTCGAGAAGAGGCCGCTGTCCACGCCGCGCCGCCAGTGTACCGCCGCGGCGCGGCGCAGCGCGGCGTCAGGGGAAGGTGACCGTGACCACCGCGCGGCGGTTGCGCGTGGCGTCGGGAGCGGAGGCGCCCCCGTTCGTCGCCACGGTGATCCGGCCGGCGTCGATTCCGTGCCGCTTCACGAGATAGTCCTTGGCGGCTTCGGCGCGCGCTTTCGCGAGGGCTTCCAGGTTCCCCTTCTCCGAAGGATCGGCATATCCCGTGATCGCGCAGGTGGCCGCGAGATTGTTCTTCAGCCGGAGGGCGACGCCGTCGAGGATCGCCTTCGCGATGTTCGTGAGTCGGCTCTTCTTGGCGTCGTAGAGGATCTCGTCCGTCGTCGTGGTGACGGGCTTGGCCGCCGGTGCGGCTTCGGCCGCAGGCGCGGCGGCAGCCGCGGCTGGAGCGGCCGCGACCGGAGCCGGCGGCGGGGGCGGAACGGGGGCCGTGGGCGTGGCTTCCGGCTGGGAAGCCTGGACGACGGGGCGGGCGGGCGCCGGCGGCTGCGGCATCCAGGCGATCTGGACGACGCCGCCGAACGGGCTCGGGTTGCTCCCGTAGTGCGACCACTCGTCGATGTCGACCCGGAAGGCGCCGGTGAGCGTGAGCCCGGTCTCGCGGCCGAGGGCAACGCGGGCTCCGGCGAGCGCCTCGGAGTAGGCCTTCGGATTCGACTCGCCGCCGTAGAAGAAGTGCCGGTTCGCCTCCACGATCGCGCGGAGGGTCCCCGGGACGATCGGAATGTTGCCGCCGGCGCTCCAGGTCCATTCATTCGGGACCGCGGCGCCGACCAGCGTCGTGCCGTAGTAGGCGCCCGGCGTTCCGAAGTTGGCGTTGGCCTGGTAGTAGGTCCCGAGCGTGAACCAATCGTAGTTGAACGAGAAGCCGAAGCCGAAGTCCGTCCGCCCCGTCGAGAAGGAGTTCGGGTCGCCCGTGCCGCCCCCCGTCGGGAAGGCGACGTTGAGAAGCGCGGCCACCTTGAGGGGGTCGTTCGGGTTCAGGAGCCATTTCATCCCGACCTGGAACTTGTCGATCTCGTTCGTATCGAAGCCGCCCGTCCGGTCCCGCCCGTTGATGTTCCCGGACCAGGCCCGATCGTCGGCCTTGTACATCAGGGTGCCGAAGTTGAGGAACAGCTCCAGGCCCGGGGTGAGGCCGTAGCCGACGGTGATCCCGAAGCGGCCGAGCTGGTAGCGGAGCGGATCGTAGGGGAGCGGCGGGGAGCTGAGCGAAGGGCCGGCCGTGAGCGCCGAAAGGCTTCCGCTCATCCCGAGAGAAAACCGTCCCGGCGCGAGAACCTCGGCGTTCGGCGTCTCGATCAGGCCGGTTGCGCCCGAGAGAGTGGGGGCCGTCTGGGCGAAGGCTCCCGCCGAGAGGAGGAGGCACGCCGCCGTCGCGAGGAAGAGTCCGGTCCGCGTCCGTCGCATGGGTTCTCCTTTTGACCCGCCGGGTCCGGGGAGTCCGCCCCCGGGCTGCCGGCGCGAAAAGCAGATTCCTTAACCGGGGAACAGGAAGAGCCAATGGAGTTTAACGCCTCCGAGGCTCCGTCATCAAACGGAAAGCTTGAACGGCTCCCGAAAATGGAGGGGGTCCGGGGGAACCGGCAGGGTGCCGGTTCCGCCCGGTTCATAGCAGAGGGCCCATTCGCTCGTGGAAGGTCCGGGCCACCTCGGGCCCGCGCCGGCGGCCGAGGATCGATTCGAGAGCGCGGACGAGGTCTCGCACGGCGTCGAGGCTCCGCCCGCGCTCGATCTCCGAGAGGGCGTTCCGGTAGAGACGGTCGATCTCCGCCTCGCCGGGGGCGAGGCCGAGCGACTCGGCCTCCTGCTTCACCTTTGTGCAGAGAACCTGGAGGCTGCGGCGTTCGTCCCCCCTGGCGATCTCCTTGAAGACGCCTGTATGCGTCGTGACGCTCGGAACGGGGGTGACGGGCGCTCCGGGGGGCACCGGGGGGACCGCGGCGGGGCGCGGGGGCGGAAGCGAAACCGTCGTCCGGATGATCTCCACGAGCGCGGCCGTCACGAGGCCGAAGAGGGTCTTGGCGACGTCGAACGAGGATTTCCGGAGCGCCCGCGCGATCTCGTCGATCGTGGCGCGCCCGTCGCACCGCGTGATGACGACCCATTCCTGCGGCGTCAGGGTGATCGGACCGGCGAGCCGGTCGGACGCGACGAGCCGCGGGACGGAGTCGGTGGAAGGGATCTTTTTCGAGAGGATCTTCCACTCGTCGCTCCGACGTGCCGCCTCGATCAGGAGGTTCGTGTTGGAGCGGGTGATCGTCTGCTTGTCCCCTTCCGAGCCGGGCGAGAAGAGAAACGTGCCGCTCGTCCAGAGGGCGAGCGCGTAGATCGCGTCCTCTCCCTCCACGTCGCCGACGCGGGCATGGGTGATCTGACCGTTCTGGAGGTAGACGGAGCCGTGCTCGGACGCACGTGTCAGCGAGAACATCCCCGTCTTGCCGGAGACGGCCACGAGCTGCACGATGTCGGCGAGCGGTAAATCGCTCAGAGAGCCCTGAAAGGACATGGACCGCTGTGGACGATAACAGCGCCCCGCGGCGCGCTCAACCGGCAGGGCGCCTTTTCCAGGCCGAGGCCCGGTCCGGCGGCGCGGAGGCGCGCGTCCGGGCGGACCGCGGCGCCGCGACGAAACCGTGGGCGAGGGCCGCCGCCGCGGCGTCCGCGGCGTCGAGAGGGAGCCGGCGGCCGAGGAGGGACGCGACCATCCGCCGTACCTGCTCCTTGGCGGCCGCTCCCGTCCCCGTCACGGCCCGCTTCACCTCGGCGGGCGTGATCCCGGTCGTCGGAACGCCACGGCGGGCGAGGGCGAGGAGAAGGACCCCGCGCGCCTCGCCGAGCATGATGAGGCTCTGGGGATTCACGCCGGCGAAAACCCGCTCGACGGCGGCGGCGTCGGGAGCGAGCCGGTCGACCAGGGCGCCGAGCCCGTCATGAAGGAAAAGGAGGCGCCGTTCGAGCGGGAGGTCCGAAGGGGGGCGGAGGACGCCGGCCTCCTCGAGACGGACGGACGCTTCGAACACCACGAGCGCCCATCCCGTCGCGCGGCTGCCGGGATCGACGCCGAGGATTCTCACGCGCCGAGGTACTTGTCCTCGATGTCCCCGTTCGACCAGACCTTCTGGACGTCTTCGTGGTCCTCGACGATCTCGAGGAGCTTCAGGAGGGCCGGCCCTTTGTCCCCGACCTCGATGGTGCTCTGCGGCACCGACTGGATCTCGGCCGTCTGGACGGGGATCCCCTTCCCCTCGATCTTCGCCTTCACCGCTTCGAGGGAGGCCGGGTCGGTGAAGATCTCGAAGACGTCCGCGTCCCCGCTCTGGAAGTCCTCGGCGCCGCACTCGAGGGCCAGCTCCATGAGCGTGTCCTCCTTCGTGGCGGACTTCTCCACCGCGAGGTAGCCCTTCTTGTGGAACTGGAAGGCGACCGCACCGGCCGAGGCCATGTTGCCGCCGTACTTCGTCAGGAGGTGGCGGATCTCGGAGGTCGTCCGGTTCTTGTTGTCCGTCATCGCCTCGATCAGGAGCGCCGCCCCGCCGGGGCCGTACCCCTCGTACACGACCTCTTCATACGTGACGCCTTCGAGCTCGCCGGTGCCGCGCTTGATCGCCTTGTCGATGTTGTCGGACGGCATCGAGGCTTTCTTGGCCGCCTGGACGGCGGAGCGGAGGCGCGGGTTCGACTCGACGGTGCCGCCGCCCACCTTGGCGGACATCGTGATCTCCTTGATCAGCTTCGTGAAGAGACGCCCGCGCTTGGCGTCGGCGGCGCCCTTCTTGTGCTTGATCGTGCTCCACTTGCTGTGTCCGGACATGCCTCACCTCGGATGGCGTCGCCCCGGTGGACGGGTCCCGCGTCAGGGGGCGGGAATACTACCAGCATCGGCGAGAGGCACGGCGGCGAGCCGGGCGTCCTTCCCCCGCGCGGCGAGCCGCACCATCCGCCGGCTCCCCTGCGGGAGGGGCTTCTCGAGAGTCGCCTCGAGATAGTGGTCCGTCAGGGCGATCCCGCCGCGTAGGACGACTGCGTCGGCCGTCGTTCCCGAGGAGAGCTCGCGGAACGTCCGCCCTTTCACCTCGCCGAGCGCCCGGAGAATGGCGGCTCGCCGGGCCGTCACGGCGGACGGAACGGGGCGTTCCGCGTGGAGCACGGCGCCTTGCGTCCCCGCGCGCGCCGAGAAAGGGAAGACGTGGAGGCTCGCGAAGGGAAGCTCCCGGACGAGGCGGACCGTCTCCTCGAACTCGGACTCCGTCTCGCCGGGAAAGCCCGCGATCAGGTCCGTGGCGAGGTGGAGACGCGGGTTCGCATCGGCGGCGCGCGAGGCGACGCGGGAGAAGCGCGATGCCGTGATTCCGCGCCGCATCCGGCGGAGGACAGCATCGGAGCCCGACTGGAGCGGCAGGTGCAGGTGGGGAACGACGACGCGCGAACGCGCCACGAACGAGACGAGCGCCTCCCCGGCCTCCATCGGCTCGAGCGAGGAGAGCCGGACGCGGCAGAGAGGGGGATCCTCCTCCAGCCGCGCGAGGAGGGCGAGGAGGCTCGACCCGAGGTCCTTCCCGAAATTCGCGAGGTGGACTCCCGCCAGGACGACCTCCGGGACGCCCGCTTCGCCGAGGCGGCGGATCTCGCGTTCCACGACTTCGGGAGGCGCGCTCCGCTCCGCTCCCCGGAGGGTCGGGACGATGCAGAAGGCGCAGCGCCTCGCGCAGCCGTCCTGCACCTTGAGAAACGCGCGGGTTCTCCCGCCGTCGGGAAACGTGGCGGCGAAAACGCCCGAAGAAGCGGCCTCCGGGGCCGGGCCGCCGGACTCGAGAGGGATCCCGGCATCGCGCTCGTCGAGAAGGCGTCTCAGATCGTGGAGACGGGCGGGCGGGACGACGAAATCGACCTCGGGAAGCCGCGAGAGCGCTTCCGGATCGCGCCGGGCGAGACAGCCGGAGACCACGAGCGTGGCGCCGGGGTGCTCGCGCCGGAGGCGGCGAAGGAACCGCCTCTGATCGCGCTCGGCACGATCCGTCACGGCGCATCCGTGGACGACGACGACCCCCGCCTCCGGAAGAGAGACGGTCGTGCCCGGGCCGAGCACGGAGGCGGCCGCGTGCGCCTCGATCTGGCTCACCTTGCAGCCGAACGGGACGACCGCGATTCGCCGGACGGAAGGGAGCTCCTTCTCCTTCGCGGTCGCGTCGTCCGTTGACACCACTCCCTCCCGGACGATAATAGTTTGTTCCGGAACGAGTTGCGCCAAGGAGGGGGAGCGTCGTCTCTCGGCGGGTATGAAGGTTCTCCTCATCGAGTACGAGCCGAGATACGTGGACCGCGTCCGGGCGTTCCTCACGACGCGTGGCCACGAGGTCGTGGCCTGCCGCGACGGAGACGAAGGGCTGGAGGCCTACCGGCGATCGCGGCCGGATCTCGTTCTGATCTCGTCCGTCCTCCCGAAGCTCCGGACGCCCGACGTCATCAAGGGAATGCAGGCGGCCGGGCCGACGCCCCCGATCCTCCTGATGATGTCCGGCTACAAGGGGCGCAACAAGCACGCGGACGCGCACCGCGTCGGCGCGACGAGCATCCTCGAGAAGCCGTTCGGCGACGAGGTGCTCGAGGCCGAGGTCGCCGCCGCGCTCGGACAGGGGCCGGCGCCGGGACCGGGTGCGTCGAGGCTCCGCTCGGCCGAGGCGAGCGGGCCGCTCCTTTCCGCCGACGACATCTTCTCGGACATCGTCTCCGGAATCGAGGCTCCCGTTCCCGGCGAGGAGGTTTCGGGAAGGTCGGGGACGCGTCCCGCGATACATCCGGCGTCCGGCGCCTTCGAGACGTTGAAAGTGAACGTTGCGGAGCTCGCGGCGCAGACCGCCCCGCCCCCCGGAAAGCCGCCGGAGAAGCCCGCCGAGCGTCCGCCGGAGAAGCCGAAGATGAGCGGCTCGGCGTCGGTGGACGATCTCCTTCGCGACACGCTTTCCGGCCTCAAGATCCGTCCGCGGAGCGCCTCCACGGGGACGACGGATCCGGGGCTGCCGGTCCCCTCGGCGCCCCGCCCGGCGCCGGCGCCCGTCCGCCCGTCTTCACCGGCGCCGCCCGCGCCGGCCGTTGCACCCCGTCCGGCGGCCGCCGCGCCTCCGGAACCGGTGTCGCCTCCCGAAGCGGCCGCGACTCCACCGGTCTCCTCCGCGCCGGCTCCCCGCGCGATCCGCCCCGCCTCGGGGCCGGGCTCTTTCGGCCGATATCAGCTTCTCGAGCGGATCGCCACGGGCGGGATGGCCGACGTTTTCAAGGCGCGGATGGTCGGCGAGGAGGGCTTCGAGAAGATCGTCGCGATCAAGCGGATCCTCCCTCATCTCGCCACGAACGAGGGCTTCATCACGATGTTCGTGGACGAGGCGAAGCTCGCGGCCCAGCTGACCCACAACAACATCATCCAGATCTACGAGCTGGGAAAGGTCGACGCATGGCACTACATCGCCATGGAGTACGTCGACGGCAAGGATCTCCGCTCGATCGTGAAGATGGGGCGCGATCGGGCCCACCCGATTCCCGTCGCGCTCACCCTGTTCATCGCGGCGCGGATCGCGAGCGCTCTCGACTATGCCCACCGGCGCGTCGCTTCCGACGGACGGGAACTTCATCTCGTCCACCGCGACGTCTCGCCGCAGAACATCCTCATTTCGTGGGAGGGGGACATCAAACTCTGCGACTTCGGCGTCGCGAAGGCGGCGACGAAAGTCGGGACGACGATCTCCGGCGCCCTCAAGGGAAAGCTCCAGTACATGTCGCCGGAGCAGGCCTGGGGCAAGCGGATCGACCGCCGGAGCGACATCTTCTCCCTCGGCGCCGTCCTTTTCGAGATGCTCACGGGGCGCCAGCTCTTCGAAGGGGAGAACGACCTCGGGGTTCTCGACAAGGTGCGCGCGGCCGAGGTCGTCGCGCCGTCGTCGCTCGTCCCGGAGATCCCGCCGGAGATCGACGCCATCGTCCTCAAGGCGCTCGCCCAGGAGCCCCAGGACCGGTACGAGAACGCCTCCGACCTCGAGAAGGAACTCGCGTCGATCCTCTACGGGTACCAGCCCTCGCCGGGGCCGGCCGACCTCGCGATCTACCTGCACCGGCTCCTCGAGACCCCCCCGGCGGCGACGGACGAAGACATCGAGGCCGCCTTCGCCGCAGCGCAGCGGCCTCCGGAGCCCCCGCCCCGGAAGGGAAAGGGACTCGTCCGGACGACGCGGTCGAGCGGCGAGCACCTCGCGCCGGTCCTTCCCCCGCCGCCCGAGCCGCGGCCCGCCCCGACGCCCGCATCGACGATCCGGGTGGCCGAGAGCGCCGCCGCGCTCGACGCGGGCCCGGGCTCGAAGAAGAGCCGCTCGGGTCTGATCGCCGGAATCGGCATCGCCGCGGCCCTGCTTCTCGCGGTCGGCTTCTTCGTTCTCCGCGGGCGGGGCGGAGCGACTCCCGCGGCGCCGAAAGACGCTCTCCCGTCTCCCACGGCCCCGACGATGCCGACGACGCCGGCCACCGCGGCTCCGGCGGCACCGGCTCCGGAAGCGCAGAAGATCATCGATCCGAAGCTCGTCGAGGCGGAGGCAAAACGTCTTGCCGCCGAGAGAGAGAAAGTGCGGCGCGAAGCCGAGAAGAAGCCGGGGGTACCGCCACCTCCGGCCGCTACCGCGTCCCCCGCCGTCTCCCTCGCCCCGCGCGGAGCGATCGAACCCCCGAAAGGTGCGGAGGCCGCTCCCGTCCGTCCCACCCCGCAGCCGGTCACGGCCTCCGCGCCGCCGGCCGTACGCCCGGTGCCGACGGATGCGCCGAAGCCGGTCGCGACGCCGCCGCCGCCACGACGCCGCCGCCGGTCGTGACGGCGCCGCCGCCGCCCGCCCTGGCGCCAGCGGCGGCGCCGAGCCCCATCGGCGAAGGAGACCTCGTCGGGCCGGGAGAGGACGTCGTCGATCCGAAGGTCGTCCGGATGGGCTCCTTCTCGGGGCTTCCGCCGCAGGCGGCGCAGCTCGCGCGTTCGACGCCGGACGGAACGCTCGGAACGTGCATCATCACGGCGCTCATCGACGAGACGGGAGCCGTCAAGGAGATGCGGGTCGTCAGGCCGACGGCCTACAAGTTCGCCGACGATGCGGCGCAGAGCGCCCTTCGCGGTGCGAAAATCACGCCGGCCACGAAGGACGGCGTCAAGGTGAAGATGTGGTCCACATTCGCGGTCACGGTAAAGCCGTGAGCCGCGGACCGCGAGGGCAGGTGCGGCGAGGAGCCGGGCCAAGGAGAGCGGGATGAGCCTGACCGACGAACAGCGGAAGTTCTACGAAAACACGCTCCACGTGACGAAGAAAGAGGTCGACGACCTCGAGGGGCTGATCCAGGAGGAGCTCTCGAAGGTGAAGGAACGCCTCGCGGAGCTGCAGAACGCCCAGAAGGCCGCCCGCCAGATGTACGCCGCGGCGTGCCTCCGGCTCGGCATCCCGAACGAGCTGGAAGAGCCGGAAGAGCCCTGACGCGTCTCTCCGCTCCGGGTCTCCTTCTCGTCCTTCTCGCGGCGGGACCCGCGTCAGGCGCGGGTCGGCCGCCGCAGCGCATCGTGGCGCTCGCCCCCTCGGCCGCGGAGATCCTCTTCGCTCTCGGGGCCGGAGAGAAGGTCGTGGCCGTTCCCGACCTCGCCGCCGACCTCCCGGGCGCGGCGGGAAAGGTACGAATCGGCGGCTTCGTCCCCGATCTCGAGCGCGTCGTTGCGCTTTCGCCCGATCTCGTCGTCGCTTCGCGCGACGGGACGGATCGCGCCGCCTACGAGAAGCTGAAGGCGCTCGGAATCCCGATCCTCGCCACGGAAGCGCGAAGCCTCGACGGCGTCCTAGAGGACATCCGGCGCGTCGGCGAGGCGATCGGGGAGGCCGGAGCGGCGGAGCGGCTCGTGGCGGCGCTCTCGGAAAGGATCGCGGCCGCCCAGAAGCGGGCTGCCGGGCGGAAGGGGCCGCGGCCGCGCGTTCTCGTCGTCATCTGGCCCGACCCGCCGGTCGTGGCCGGGCCCGCCACGTTCATCGGAGACCTCCTCGTCCGGGCCCGGCTCGAGAACGTCGTCCCCGAAAAGGCCGGCGAATGGCCGCGCGTCTCGCACGAGACCCTGGCCGGATGGAATCCGGACGTCGTCATCCGTCCGGAGACCGCCGAGAACGAGGCCGCCTTCGCCCGCGCCTTCACCGAGGACAGCCGATGGCGGCTCGTCGGGGCCGTCCGCGACGGGCGCGTCGTCTCCGTTCCCGGAGTCCTCCTGGAAAGGCCGGGACCCCGCCTCGTCGACGCGCTCGAGCGCCTCGCGGCGATTCCGGCGGCGGGGAAGCGGCCGTGACGGGACGCCGCCTCTCGCCCGCCGCGGCGGGCCTCGCGCTCTCGGCCCTCCTTCTCGCCGCGCTCGTCGGATCGCTCCTCGTCGGAAGCGTGCCGCTTTCGCCGGTCGAGGTTTTCCGTGCACTCTCCGGAAACGGCGACCCGGCGGTCACGACGATCGTCCGGGAGCTCCGTCTCCCGCGCGCGCTCCTGGCGGCTCTCGTGGGCGGGGCACTGGCGTTGTCGGGGGCCGCGCTCCAGGCCCTCCTCCAGAACCCGCTCGCGGACCCGTACCTTCTCGGCGTCTCGGGGGGCGCCGCGTGCGGGACTCTCGTCGGCTCGCTCCTCGGCCTCTCGGCGGCCGGTGCGCTCGGCCGGGCGGCGCTTCCGATCGCGGCGTTCCTCGGTGCGCTCGCGGCCGTCCTCCTCGTGGGGCTCGGCGCCTCGGTGGCCGGCCGGCTCGATCGGGGCCGGCTCCTCCTCTCGGGCGTCGTCGTCAACGCCCTCGCGTCGGCCGTTCTCCTTTTTCTCCTGTCGTGGGGGGACGCGGCGCGAACGCAAGGCTTCGTCTTCTGGATGCTCGGGTCGCTCGCGGGGGCGACGCACGAGGCGGCCGCGACGCTCGCAGTCTACGCGGCTCTCGGGCTCGCAGGCCTCCTTCCTCTCGCGAGGGCTTTCGACGCGCTGGCCCTCGGCGAGGAGACGGCGTTCACGCTCGGAGTCCCCGTAGAGAAGGTCAAGCGGGCGGCGTACCTCGCGGCCTCGCTCCTCGCCGCGGCGGCGGTCTCGGTCTCGGGAATCATCGGGTTCGTCGGCCTCCTCGTCCCGCACGCGGCACGGCTGGTGGCCCGTTCCCACCGGTCGCTCCTGCTCCTCTCCTTCGCGGGGGGAGCGCTTCTGCTCGTCCTGGCCGACACGGCCGCGCGGTCGCTCTTTTCGCCCGCCGAGATCTCCGTCGGGGCGCTGACGGCGCTCCTCGGCGCTCCGGCCTTTCTCGTCCTGATGCGGCGGCGCGCGTGATGCGGCTCGAGAGGGTCTCGGCAGGCTACGGGGAGCGGGACGTGCTGCACGGCGTCACTCTCGGCGTGCCGCGGGGCGCGATCGTCGCCCTTCTCGGCGAGAACGGTGCGGGAAAGACGACGCTCCTGAAGCTCCTCGCGGGGCTTCTTCGCCCGCGCTCGGGGACGGTTCTCCTGGGCGACCGGCCGTTCGAGGCGGCGCCCCGCCGCGAGGCGGCCCGGCGGATCGGGTATCTCCCGCAGGGCTTCGAGCCGCTCTTCCCGATGCGTGCTCTCGATGCCGTTCTTCTCGGTCGGATACCCCACCGGGGTCGGTTTGCAGCTCCCGGGCCGGCCGACCTCGCGGTCGCCCGCCGCGCCCTCGCGGAGCTGGACGCCGAGGCCTTCGCCGAGGCCGACCTCAGGGAAATGAGCGGCGGCGAGCGTCAGCGTGTCCTCCTGGCCCGTGTCT
This sequence comes from uncultured Acidobacteriota bacterium, assembly GCA_963779415.1. Classification (GTDB taxonomy): domain Bacteria; phylum Acidobacteriota; class Thermoanaerobaculia; order UBA5066; family UBA5066; genus DAOMFB01. Next base: position 595,873 of record CAVZYA010000002.1, read on the forward strand.
TCGCCGGGGATCCCGAGGTGATGCTCCTCGACGAGCCGACGGCGAGCCTCGACCCGCGGCACCGTCTCGTCGTCCTCGAAGCGCTCCGGCGCCGGGCCGCGGCAGGCGCGGCGATCCTTCTTTCGACGCACGAGCTGGAGTTCGCCGCCGGGGCCGACCGCGCCGTTCTCCTCGCGGAAGGGCGCGTCCTCGCCGAGGGACCCGCCCGGGAGACCCTCACCGCTCCGCTTCTGTCGAAGCTCTTCGGCGTCGTGGCCCGGGTCGTCCCGCTTCCCGACGGGACGCCGCTCATCTCGCTGGCGCGCCCCGTCGAGTAACATCCGGACCTTCCGTCATGTGGTTCCGCAAGGACAAGACCCCGCGCCCCGTCCGCAACCGCAGCTCCGCGTCGCTCGGCGAGGGGCTTTTCCTGAAGTGCGACGGGTGCCGGGAGACGCTCTACGCCAAGGAGGTCGAGCGGAACCAGCAGGTCTGCCCGAAATGCCGGTTCCACTTCCACCTCCCGGCCGAAGCCCGGCAGAAGCTCCTCCTCGACGAGGGCTCCGTCCGACCCCTCTTCGGCGGCATCCGCTCCACCGACCCGCTGAAGTTCCGGGACTCGAAGCGCTACCGCGACCGACTGAAGGAGTACGAGGCCCGCACCGGTCGGCCGGACGCCATCCTCGCGGCATCCGGGGCGCTCGAAGGACGGCCCGTCGTCGTGGCGGTTCTCGACTACGCCTTCATGGGGGGGTCGATGGGATCGGCCGTCGGCGAGGTGGTCACCCGCTGCGCGGAGCTCTCCCTCGCCGAGCGATGGCCGCTGATCCTCGTCTCGGCGTCGGGCGGGGCGCGGATGCAGGAGGGGATCCTCTCCCTCATGCAGATGGCGAAGATCTCGGCCGCTCTCGCGAGGCTCTCGGAAGGGCGGGTTCCGTGCATCTCCGTCCTGACCGATCCGACGACGGGGGGCGTCACGGCCTCCTTCGCGATGCAGGGGGACGTCATCCTCGCCGAGCCGAAGGCCCTCATCGGCTTCGCCGGGCCGCGCGTCATCGAACAGACGATCCGGCAGACCCTTCCGGAGGGGTTCCAGCGGTCCGAGTTCCTCCTCGAGCACGGCTTCATCGACGCCGTCGTCCCGCGGCCGGAGATGAAGGCGACGATCGGAACGCTCCTTTCGCTCCTCGCGGCGTGAGCGGCCTCGCCTGGCTCGAGGCGATCGGGCCTCAACGGATCCGCCCCGGCCTCGACCGGACGCGTGCCCTTCTCGAGTCGCTCGGACGCCCCGAGCGCGCCTTCCGTTCGGTCCTCGTCGCCGGGACGAACGGGAAGGGCTCGACGGCGGCCGCGCTCTCCTCGATCCTGACACAGGCCGGGGTCCGTGCGGGCCTCTATACGTCGCCGCATCTCGTCCGGGTGACCGAGCGGATCCGGACGGGGGAGGCGGACGTCCCGGCGGCGCTTCTCGACGACGCCCTTTCCCTCGTCGCCGCCGTCGCGGGACCGGGGGAGCGCGGGCCGACCTATTTCGAGGCGCTGACGGTCGCCGCGCTCGAGATCTTCCGGCGGGAGAGAGTCGAGGTGGCGATCCTCGAGGTCGGGATCGGGGGCCGGCTCGACGCGACGAACGTCGTGGAGCCGGAGCTCTCGATCGTCACGAACATCGGGGCCGACCACCTCGAGGTCCTGGGCCCTTCGCTGGTCGATGTCGCACGCGAGAAGGCGGGAGTCTTCCGGCGGGGACAGCCGGCTCTCGTCGGGGCGGGCAGCTCGCCGCCGGAGGCGATGGCCGTCCTCCGCGCGGAAGCGACGCGGGTCGGCGCCCGGCTCGTGGAGGTCCCGCCGGACGCCCGCTTCGAGAGCGAATCACCTCTCCCCGGCCGGCACCAGCGGGCCAACCTCGCTCTCGCCGTCGCCGCGGCCCGCGCAATCACGCCGCTTCCGGAGGAGACGGTCCGCTCCGGGATCCGCGCCATCCGCTGGCCGGGCCGACTCCAGCGCGTGGAGCGGGCGGGGAGGCGGCCGCTCCTCCTCGACGGGGCGCACAACCCCGACGGCGCCCTCGCTCTCGCGGCGTACCTCGACGAAGAGGGCCTTTCGGGCCGTGTCGATCTTCTCTTCGGCGCGATGGCCGACAAGAACGTGGAGGGAATCGCCGCGCCCCTTCTCGCGCGGGCCCGGCGCGTCGTCTTCGTTGCGGCCGGCTCGCCGCGCGCGGCCTCGCCGCCGTCCCTCAGGGAGCGGCTCGGGCGGGCGGACGCCGAGACCGCCGACTCCGTCGCCGACGCTCTCGCCCGTCTCGATGCCGTAGGACCGGACGCGACGCCCGTCCTCGTCGCCGGGTCGCTCTACGTCGTCGGCGAGGTCCTCGGACATCTGGAAGCCCGCTCCGGATAGGATCGGTGCGATGGCCGAAGCCCCGATTCCGCCCGTCGTCGCATTCAACAAGGCCCAGATCGAAGCCGCCGAGGACGAGAGGCTCGCCCTCTACGCGGCGCGGGCCTGCCGGGCGACACGCCGGTACGAGACGGCGGGGGAGGGGCGCACCTACGACTACCGGACCGAGTTCCAGCGCGACCGCGACCGGATCGTCCACTCACGCGCCTTCCGGCGGCTCAAGCACAAGACGCAGGTCTTCATCCCGTTCGAGGGAGACCACTACCGGACGCGCCTCACGCACACGCTCGAGGTGACGCAGGTGGCCCGGACGATGGCGCGGGCCCTCGGCCTGAACGAGGACCTGACCGAAGCGTGCGCTCTCGGGCACGACCTCGGGCACACGCCGTTCGGCCATTCCGGCGAGAAGGTCCTGAACCGGATCCTCTCGGGGGGAGAGGCCGCGATCCCCCTCGAGCCGCGGGTCGCGGCGCAGGCCGGGGCGTTCAAGCACAACTACCAGTCAGTCCGCGTCGTCGACGTTCTCGAGAAGCGGTACGAGCACCCGGGTCTCAACCTGACGAACGAGACGCGCGAGGGGATCCTCAAGCACACGACCTGGAAGCGGGATTTCAACTTCCCCGACATCGACCCCGAGGGGCTGAACCTCTCCTCGGGCTGTCACCTCGAGGGGCAGGCCGTCGAGTGGGCGGACGAATTCGCCCAGCAGGCGCACGACCTCGAGGACGGACTTTCTCTCGTCGGCCTCGAGCGGGCCCTCTCGCTCCCGATCGCGAAGACCGTGGCCGAGGCGCTCGGAGATCCCTTCGCCGCCGCGCCGGACGGCACCGTCAAGCGCGCGATGCTGATCCGCGGGATCATCCACCTCCTCGTCACCGACCTGATCACCGCCTCGCGCGTGACGATCGAGCGGTGGCTCACCCAGCGGCGGATCGTGACCCCCGCCGACTTCAGGGCCAACCGGCGGAAGCTCCCGGCGTCGCTCGTCGCTCCCTCGAAGACGGGAGACCGCCTCTACCGCGAGCTGAAGGAGTTCATCTACCAGCGCATCATCCACAGCCACCGCGTCTCGCAGCACGACGAACGGGCGCATCTCGTCCTCGTGACGCTCTTTTCCGCTTACTACCGGAACCCGCGCCTCCTCCCCGACGACGTCCTTCTCCGTTATCGCGACCTTGCCGGTGTCGCGTACCTGCGGGACATCCCGCTGAAGCGGCTCGAGACGGAGATCGCGGGGAGCTATCTCAAAAAGCCGCTCTTCCTCCGCTCCATCGCCGATTACCTCGCCGGGATGACCGACAGCTACGCCCTCGGCGAATACGACACGATGGTCTCGGCCTATCCACGGCGCCGCACGGGGAGCCCGGACTGACCCCCCCGGGGGGCGCTAAGATCCCGTGGATGCGGATCGCCTTCGGGGCCGACCACGCCGGCTTCGCGTTGAAGGAGACCCTGAAGAAGCACGCCGCCGCCCGGGGAAACGAAATCCTCGACCTCGGAACCTCCTCGACCGAATCCGTCGACTATCCCGACTTCGGACGGGCCGTCGGCGAGGCCGTGGCCGGCGGCCGTGCCGACCGCGGCGTGGCCGTCTGCGGGACGGGGATCGGGATCGCGATCGCGGCGAACAAGGTGCGGGGGATCCGCGCCGGCGTCCCGAACGACCTCTTCGCGACGCGACTCATGCGCGAGCACAACGACGCGAACGTCATCGCCTTCGGGGCGCGACTCGTCGCCCCGCCGCTCGCCGAGGCGATGCTCGACCTCTTTCTCGAAACCCCCTTCGCCGGCGGCCGCCACGAGCGGCGGGTGAAGAAGCTGAACGGAGAGACCCCATGACGACGACCGTCTCCGCCCCGCCCCGGCCGATCAACCGCCCGCTCGCCGAGGTCGACCCCGAGATCGCCGCCGTCCTCGACCGAGAGCTGGCCCGCCAGCGCGAGGGAATCGAGCTGATCGCCTCGGAGAACTTCACCTCCCGGGCGGTCCTCGCGGCGATGGGCTCGGTCCTGACGAACAAGTACGCCGAGGGGTATCCCGGCCGCCGCTACTACGGCGGCTGCGTGAACGTGGACGAAGGGGAGTCGCTCGCCATCTCGCGGGCGAAGGCTCTCTTTTCGCCGGAGAACCCGGACGCCGTTCATGCGAACGTTCAGCCCCACTCGGGCTCGCAGGCGAACGCCGCCGTCTACATGGCATGCCTCAAGCCGGGCGAAACGCTCCTCGGGATGTCGCTCTCGCACGGCGGCCACCTGACGCACGGCCACCCGCTCAACGTCTCCGGGAAGCTCTACCACGTCGTCGCGTACGGCGTCACGAAGGAGACCGAGCGGATCGACTACGACGAGCTCCTGAAGATCGCCGAGCAGGAGAAGCCGAAGCTGATCGTGGCGGGGGCTTCGGCCTATCCCCGGACGCTCGATTTCCCGGCGTTCCGGAAGGTCGCCGACGCCGTCGGGGCGCTCCTGATGGTCGACATGGCGCACATCGCCGGCCTGATCGCCACGGGGCTCCACCCGTCACCGGTCGGACACGCGCACTTCGTCACGACGACGACGCACAAGACGCTCCGCGGCCCGCGCGCGGGACTCATCCTCTACGACGCCGGAGTGGGCCAAGGAGATCGACAAGGCGGTCTTCCCCGGCCAGCAGGGGGGCCCGCTCGAGCACATCATCGCGGCGAAGGCCGTCGCGCTGAAGGAGGCGGCGGCGCCGGAGTTCCGGACCTACCAGCGGCAGGTCGTCGAGAACGCGCGCGTCTTCGCCGACGCCGTCGCGTCGCACGGCTTCCGGATCGTCTCGGGAGGCACCGACAACCACCTCTTCCTCGTCGACGTCGGGAAGAAGGGGCTGACGGGAAAGGTCGCCGAAAAAGCGCTCGACGCGGCCGGAATCACGGTGAACAAGAACACGATCCCCTTCGACCCGAATCCGCCGATGGTGACGTCGGGCCTCCGGATCGGGACCCCCGCCGTCACGACCCGGGGAATGGGGCCGAAGGAGATGACGACGATCGCGGGGTGGATGGCCGAGGTCCTCGCGGCACCGGAGGACGTGGCGGTCCAGCAGAAGGTTCACGGAAAGGTCCGAGAACTCGCGGCTTCTTTCCCGCTTTACTAGTTTTCGGGGGGTGCGACGACCGTCATCGCCCGGGAGACGCCGGGTTCGCACCCCCCGCGCCCCCCTGACGCCGCATCGTCCGCGAGACGCGATAGCGGATGCGCAGGACGTCGAGGTAGGCCTGCGCGCCGGCGAGGAGCGTGACGCGCGAGTCGGGGGAGTCGAACCAGAGGACCGGGACCTCGGCGATCGGAAAGCCGAGCTTCCGGGCGAGGAGAAGAGCTTCCACGTCCCAGGCGAACCGGTCCACCGTCGCGAGCGAGAAGACGGCCGCGGCCGCCTCGCGCGAGAAGAGCTTGAAGCCGCACTGCGTGTCGTGGATTCCCGGGACGGCGGCGATCCGGACGAGGAGGTTGAAGAGCTTTCCCATCGCGACGCGGTAGAAGGGCTGGCTCTCTTTCACGAGCGTCGCGTCGACGGCGCGTGACCCGATCGCGACCGGAGCGCGCGCGGCAGCGAGCTTCTCCCACTCCCCGATCGGCGTCGAGAAGTCGGCGTCGGAGACGAGGACCTGCTTCCCCTCGGCCGCGAGGGCGCCGGCGCGGACGGCCGCTCCTTTCCCCCGGTTCCGGGGGAATCGGACGACGCGAAGCGAAAGTCCGAGCCGCCGCCCCGCCTCCTCGGCGCGCGCCGCCGTCCGGTCTCCCGATCCGTCGTCCACGACGACGACCTCGACGGAGAGGGACTCCTTCCGGCCGGAGAGATAGGCGGCGAGAGCCTCGAGCGAGACGGGGAGGCGCGCCTCCTCGTGGTACGCCGGGATGACGATCGAGAGGTCGGGCCTCACGCCGGGGCGGCCTCGAAGACGAACTGATAGCCGAAAAGCGTCGGCCAGAGCCGCGCCGAAAGAAGCGCTCCTCCCCGGACGAGCCGGGCGATCGGCGGCCGGCCGAGTGCCGGAAGGGCCAGCTCCACGGGCATGGCCGTGGCGGCGACGCGGACGACACGGTAGCCGGCGGATTCGAGGAGAGCGCGTCCCGTGCGACGCGTGAAGAAGCGGAGGTGCGTCTCGTCGAGGATTCCGCGCGAGGCGTAGTCGAACCGGCCGGCGAGGAGGCCGAGCCGGACGGTCACGTTCGCGACGTTCGGGAGGGAGACGAGGAGGACGCCTGCGGGCTTCACGAACCGGTGGAGGAGGCGGAGCGCCCGCCCCGGCTCCTCGAGGTGCTCGAGGACGTCTCCCGCGACGACGACGTCGAAAGGCGATTCGTCGAGGGACTCCAGCGACTCGAGGAGGTGGCCCTGGGCGCATCGATCGAAAAGACCCGCCGAGGCGCGCGCCGCTTCCGGGTCGAGCTCGATCCCGGCGAGGAACGTGCAGCGCTCCCGGACCCGGCGCGCCAGCTCGCCCGCGCCGAAACCGACGTCGAGGAGACGAAGACCGGCCCCTCTCGCTTCGATCTTCTCGAGAAGCATCTCGTGCGAGGAGCCGGGGATCGGCTTCCAGGGATAGCGCGGCGCGGCGTCTCCGGCGCTCAGACGGGAGACCTCTGCACGATCGGGATCCGGCGGCCGGTGCCGAAAGCCTTCATCGAGACCTTGAGCCCCGGCGCAGCCTGGGCCCTCTTGTACTCCGCGCGGTCGAGCTGTCCCGCGATCTTCCGGACGAGGGCGAGGGGCGCCCTCACGCGGCGTGCCGTCGTCGCGGCGGAGAGGTTCCGCTCCACCAGCGCCTCGAGGATCGCGTCGAGAACGTCGTAGGGCGGGAGCGAGTCCTGGTCCGTCTGGTCCGGCCTGAGCTCGGCCGACGGGGGCTTCTCGAGGCTCTCTTCCGGGATCAGGGGGCGGCCAGCGCGGGCGTTCAGGTAGCGGGCGAGTTCGTAAACACGCGTCTTCGGCAGGTCGGAGATCGGCGCGAGGCCGCCGCTCATGTCGCCGTAGAGCGTGCAGTAGCCGACGGCCAGCTCGCTCTTGTTTCCGGTCGTCAGGAGAAGCGGTCCGAGCTTGTTCGAGACCGCCATCAGGAGAAGGCCCCGAAGCCGCGACTGGATGTTCTCCTCCGTCACGTCCTCGGGGCGTCCGGAGAAGAGCGGAGCGAGCGCCTCCTTCGCCGCGGCGAACGAGCGGTCGATCGGAAGAAGCTCGAACCGGATCCCGAGGTTCGCGGCAAGGGTCCGGGCGTCCTCGACCGATCCCGGCGAGGAGTAGGGAGACGGGAGGCCGAAGCCGGTCACGTTCGCGCCCCCGAGGGCATCGACCGCGAGGGAGGCGACGAGGGCGGAGTCGATGCCGCCCGAGAGGCCGAGGATGGCCGTCGCAAAGCCGCACTTCCCGGCGTAGTCCCGGATCCCGAGAACGAGGGCGCGCCGGAGCGACTCGAGGGCGTTCCCTTCGGCGTCGTCGGGCAGGTCTTCCGGCGCTCCTCCGGCGACGGGAACGACGCCGCGCGGGGCCGGACCCTTCGGCAGATCGACGACGAGGAAGTCCTCCGCGAAGAGGGCTCCGCGTGCCGCGACCTTGCCGCGGCCGTCGAGAACGATCGTCCCGCCGTCGAAGACGAGCTCGTCGTTCCCGCCCACGAGGTTCACGTAGGCCACCGGGACGCGGCCGTCCCGCGAAAGGCGCGCGAGCATCCGGCGCCGGAGGCGCGGCTTCCCCTCGCTGAAGGGAGAAGCCGAGATGTTGAGGATCAGTGTCGCGCCGCGCCGGACCATCTCTTCGCCCGGGTCCAGCCTGTAGAGGCGGCGGGAACGCCAGAAGTCCTTGTCGTTCCAGAGATCCTCGCAGATCGAGAGCCCGAGCCGCTCGCCGCCGAAGGGGACGACGATGCCGGAGGTTCCCGGCTCGAAATGGCGTGCCTCGTCGAAGACGTCGTACGTCGGGAGGAGGAGCTTCTTCGCGACGGCCCGGATCCGGCCCCGGTGGAGGAGGACGGCGGCGTTGAAGAACGGCTTGCCGGTCCTCCGCGGGTTCGGGAGGAACGTCCCGACGAGGAGGGCGGTCTCCTTCGTCCGGCGCGCGAGGCTCCGGAGCGCTCGCGCCGCTTCGCGCTGGAACGCGGGGCGGTCGATGAGGTCGCGGGGCGGGTAGCCGCAGAGGGCCATCTCGGGCACCGCGAGGAGATGGGCCCCCGCCGCTTCCGCGCGGCCGAGAGCGGCGACGATCTTCGCGGTGTTTCCCCGGAAGTCGCCGACGGTCGTGTCGAGCTGCGAGAGGGCGAGGCGCATCACGCGGCGTGCGGATGCGCGGGCGCGACGGTCGTCCCGGACATCAGATCCGCGAGGGTCCGGCCGCGCCGGTCGAACGCCGCCAGGAGGAGGGGAACCCCCGCGAGCGCGCCCGTCAGGAGGAATCCGAGAAAACGGAGGAAGGAGGCGGCCAGGGTCGGAGAGCCTCCGTCCTCCGTCCGGATCCGGAGGTCCGCGAGCGCCATCCCCGGTGTCGTCCCCCAGACGAACGGAGCCAGAACGAGCAGGACGAGGGCGACGAGGAGGAGGAACGCTCCGACCGGCACGAAGGCCGCGAGCGGAAACCGGAGATTCAGGAGGAGCGAGCCCGCCGCCAGCTGGACGGCCCCGACGAGGGCGAGGATGACGAGGTCCGCGAGCCCCGCCGCGATGCGCCGCGCAAAGGTGACGCCCTCCTCTCCCGAGTCGTCTTCGGCTTCCACCGCGTCCGGAATCGTCTCCATCTCCACGGTTGTCGCGGCAACCGGCGGTGGTGCGGGCGGACCGGCGGACGGCTCGGACCCCGGCGGGCGGATCGGGGCCTCCCCCAGATCCGGGAAGAGCGAGAGTGTCCTGGGTTTCGTCCCCCGGCGCGGCGCCTCTCCCCCGAGAGGGTGCTCGGCCAGCGGATCTCGGGGCGTATCGGCCATCAGACGGTCACGGCCGGAGCGAGAGATGGCGGATGAAGATGCGGGCCATCAGGTCGCTCGCGCCCTTCGGATATTTCCGCGAGAACTTCAGAAGCCGCTGCGCCTCGCGGTCGGACGGCCGGATCCTGACGGCGTCCTGGAGCGCCTCGGTGGCCCGCGCGTTGTTGCCCGACTGGAGGGCCTGGATGCCGGAGTTGACGTAGGAGTTCAGGAGGTACTCCTCCACGTCCTGGTTCTTCGCGTCCGAGCGGCGCAGCTCCCAGAGCAGCTTGATGGCGCTTTCGTAATCCCCCTCGGAGTACGACTTGGCGGCGGCTCGAAGGCCGTCCACCGCCTCGCGCGCGCGGAGAAGAGCCTGGGCAGCCTCGGTGTCCTCGGGATTCGCCTTGACGACGGGATCGAGCGCCTTGAAGGCGTCGATGTAGCGGCTCGCCTTCATCGCCGCGAGCCCCTGAACACGGAGCTGCTCGAGGCTGGCCGTGCTCGCCGCGGTCGGCGCCGGGGGCGGCGCGCCGGCATTCCGGTACTGGTCGATCTTCGCGAGCGCCTCGTTGCGCCGCGGGTCGTTGTCCGGGACGGCGAGGAGGATCTGGATCGCCGCGTCCACCTTTCCCTGGGAGAAAAGCGCCTGCGCTCGGGAGAAAGGATCCTCACCGGCCGGCTTCGGCCGTGCCGTGGCGGGACCGGGCGCCGGGGCGGTCGCGGTCCCTCCCTTCGGCTCGGCCGGCGCCGGCGCCTGGGCCGGCGCCCTCGAAGGCAGCTTCCCGCGGAAGAGCCACCAGGCCCCCCCCGCGACCGCGACGAGAACGACGAGCCCCACCGGGAGCAGAACGCGCAGGTCGAGACGGGCCGGTGCGCGCCGCTTCGACGGAGAGAGGACCGCTCTCTTTTCCGAGGGGGGGGCGCGTCGTCCGGAACGACGACGGCGAGCGTCCGGCTCGGGTCGAGGGGTTCGTTGTCGTCGGCGAACGAGGGGGTGACCGGGGCCTCGATCTCGGTCCGGAGGAACTCGGAGTCTCCGCCGGCCCCGTCGCGCGCCCCCGGCGCCGCGAGCGCCGCGTCGATCTGGTTCAGATACGACCGGGCGGTGGCGTCGTGCTCGGAGATCGCGAGGACCTCGAGGAACTTCGCCCGCGCGGCCGACAGATTCCCCGCGTCGTAGAGCTGCGTCCCGTCGGCGAGAAGAACGTCCACCTTCCGCGCGGAGTCGGCGAGCATCTCGCGCGCCTGGTCGATCCGGCCCGAGGCCTCCTGGTTCGAGAGGTCGATCAGGAAGACGCGGCTCCAGAGGTCGATCGCTTCCTGCGGGTTTCCACGCGCCATGGATTCGTCGCCCTGCTTGAGAAACTGCGTGATCCGCGGATCGAGCGAGGTGATGGAAGGCGGAGCGGGCGCGGGGCGAGAAGGTGGCGGAGTCTCCACCGCCTGCCGGGGCGGGACCGCGGACGGGCCGCCGGACCCCGGACTCGTGTTGACGCTCATGTCGAGGTCTTCGAAAGCGGGGGCGGGTGAGGCGGCGGGCGGAGGGGCGATCCCCGATCCCATCGCGAATCCGGGCGAGGCTCCCGGGGAAGCCACGCCGGGCGCCTCGGAGAGACCGGCGAAGGAGATCTCGGCGGCCGTCCCCGCTGCCGAAGCGGCCGGAGGAGCGGGCGCCTTCGGGGCCGTGGGAGCCGGGGTGGGGGTGTGCGGCGCGAAATCGTCGAAGACGAGGTCTTCGAGCCCGCCGCCTGCCGGGGGACGGATCGCGGAGCGCGAGGCCGTGGAGGTGCTCTCCACGTCGAAGGGATCGGTTGCGGGGGGCGGGGCCGCCTCGACCGGCGGCGCCTCGAGGTAGAAGGCGAACGGGGCGACGTCGATCTTCTGTCCGGCCGGAACCCCCCGCAGGCTCGCGAGGAGACGGTGCGCCGGCGTGAAGCGGGAGTCCATCTTGAGGATGAAGTCGCAGCCGAGCAGCGCTTCCTCGTTCCGGCCGTCGCGGACGAGCTGGAGCGTGTGCTGGAAGGTCTGAAGGACCTTCCCACGGGCCTCCGGCGCGAGGGCGGCGCTTCCCTCGTACGGGTTCATCGGCGGAATGCTAGCAGGGTACGATCCGTTGGAAACGGAATCGATGATGAAAAGCCTGATCGAATGCATCCCCAACGTGAGCGAGGGACGGCGCCCCGAGGTCGTCGCGGCGCTCGCGGACGCGGCGACCCGGGCGGGGAAAGGGGTCCTTCTTCTCGACCGGACCTCCGACGCCGACCACAACCGCTCCGTCTTCACCTTCCTCGGCGACGGCCCCGGGCTTCTCGACGCCATGACGGCTCTCGTGGAAAGGGCTCTCTCCGCGATCGATCTCCGGACGCATCGCGGGGCCCACCCGCGGATCGGCGCCGTGGACGTCATCCCCTTCGTGCCGATCCGGGGGGCCACGTCGGCCGACTGCGTCGCGCTCGCCCGCGAGCTCGGGGCGCGTCTGGCGTCGACGTTTTCTCTCCCGATTTACCTCTACGAGGACGCCGCCTCGTCGCCCGAGCGGCAGAACCTCGCGAACATCCGGAAGGGGGAGTTCGAGGGGCTCGCGGAGAGGATGAAGAGCCCCGCCTGGAAGCCCGATTTCGGCCCGTCGTCGCCTCACCCGGGCGGCGGCGCGACCGTCGTCGGTGCCCGGGCACCGCTCATCGCCTACAACATCAATCTCGGAACGGCGGACCTCGCGGTCGCCGACCGGATCGCGAAGGCGATTCGCCATCTTTCCGGCGGCTATCGGTACGTGAAAGCCATGGCGGTGAAGCTCGAGGCGCGCGGGCAGGTCCAGGTCTCGATCAACATGACGAACTACGAGAAGACGCCGCTCCACCGGGTCTTCGAGACCGTCCGGTCGGAGGCCGAGCGCCACGGCGTCGCGGTCGTCGGGTCCGAGATCGTCGGGCTCGTCCCGAACGCGGCGCTTCTCGCGGCCGCGTCGCACGCTCTGCGCCTCGAGGCCGATCCGGGCCCCCAGGTCCTCGAGAACAAGCTCCTCGACCTCGCCTTCTCCGAAAAGGGGGAGTGACCTCGGGCTGTCGCCGCGAAGCTCAGGGCCGCTCTTCCTTCGTGCTCTCGAGGCCCCACGACCGGAGGCGGCGGTGGAGCGTCGTCCGGTCGAGGCCCAGCCGTTCGGCGGCGCGAGAGACGTTTCCCTTCGTCTCGGCGAGGACCTTCTGGACGACCCGGCGCTCGAAGGCCTCCCGCGCCTCGGAAAGCGTCTGCCCGGGGCGAAGGGGCGCGCCGTCCCCCTCGCCGTCGCGGCGCGGAAGTCCGTCATCCTCGGGCGGGAGATTGCCGGCGTCGACCACCGATCCCGGCGTCATCAGGACGGCCCGCTCCACGAGGTTCTGCAGCTCGCGGACGTTTCCGGGCCAGCGTCGCGCGGCGAGTGCCTCGAGAGCCCCGGGGGTGAACGTCTTCGGGCGGCGTCCGCGACGCCGCGCGAGCTGCGCGGCGAAGTGGGTCACGAGGGCGGGGATGTCCTCCGGCCGCTCGGAGAGGGACGGAACCCGGAGCGGCACGACGGCGAGGCGGAAGTAGAGGTCCTCCCGGAACGTTCCGGCGCGGATCATGGCGGGGAGATCACGGTTCGTCGCCGCGACGATCCTCACGTCGGTCGCGATCGTCCGGTCGCCGCCGACGGGGGTGATCTTCCCGTCCTGGATCGCCCGGAGGATCTTGGCCTGCGTCCGCGGCGACATGTCCCCGATCTCGTCGAGGAAGAGCGTGCCGCCGTGCGCCTGCTCCCATTTTCCCTTCCGGTCGTCGTGCGCGCCGGTGAAGGAGCCCTTCACGTGGCCGAAAAGCTCGCTCTCGATCAGCTCCTCGGGAATGGCCGCGCCGTTCACCTCGACGAACGGTCCCGACGCCCGGGGCGAGGCCCGGTGAAGCGCGCGCGCCACGAGCTCCTTCCCGACGCCGCTCCCTCCCGTGATCAGGACGCGCGCTTCGGAGGCTCCGGCGCGCCGGATCTCCTCGAGGAGGCGAGCCATCGCGGCGCCGTCTCCGAGGAGCGTCTCCTCCGTGGCGCCCCGCTCCTGCAGCGTCGCGAGCTCGCGCTTGAGAGCGTCCCGCTCCTGGAAGAGACGCCGCCGCTCGAGCGCTTTTTCGAGGGTCAGAAGGACGCGCTCGAGGGAGAGCGGCTTCTCGAGGAAGTCGTCGGCGCCCCGCTGGACGGCCTGGACCGCCGTCTCGACGGTCCCGTGGCCCGAGATCATCACGACCGGAAGACCCCGCCGCGCCGCGCGGATCCGGTCGAGGACGAGGAGCCCGTCGAGGTCGGGAAGCCAGACGTCGAGGAAGACCGCGTCGAAGGTGTCTCCCTCGAGTGCACGGGCAGCCGCCTGCTGTCCGAGGCCGACGGCCTCGACCTCGTACCCTTCGTCCTCGAGGATCTGGGAAAGGGTGCGCCGGATTCCCGGCTCGTCGTCGCAGACGAGGATCTTCATGGCGTCAGGCGGCCGGCCACTCGAGAACGAAACGGCAGCCGCGGGGGACATTCTCCTCTACGCGGACCCGGCCCGAGTGCTCGGCCGCGATCCGGGCCGTGATCGCGAGGCCGAGGCCGGAGCCGCGCTCCTTCGTCGAGAAGGTCGGGTCGAAGACGCGCTCCCGGTTCTCCGGCGGTATCCCAGGCCCGTCGTCCGCGACCGAAAGCTCCGCACGCCCCCGGACGACCCCCGCCTCGATCCGGATGCGACCCTCCGGGTGGCGTCGCCGCCACCGCGTTGTCGACGAGGTTCACGAGGGCGCGCTTGATCTGCTCGGCGTCGGCCCGCACCTCCGGCAGCCCCTCCGGCACCTCCGCGTCGACCGTCACGCCGGGCTTCAGGTCGCCGTAGAGCTTCACGACCTGGGCGACGACGGCCGAGAGGTCGGTCGGGGCGAGGGTCGCGGCGGGAAGCCGGGCGAACCGGCCGAACGAGTCGACCAGCCCCGAGAGGGTGCCGACCTCGTCCACGATCGTGGAGGCACCCTCCTCGACGATCGACTTCAGCTCGGCGGCTCCGGCGTCCGGCGACGTGCACGCGGCGGCGCGCCGGCGCATCCGCTCGGCCGCGAGGCGGATCGGCGTGAGCGGGTTCCGGATCTCGTGCGCCATCTTTCGCGCCGCCTCCTCCCATGCCGCGGCGCGCTCCGCGCGAACGAGGGCCGTCGTGTCCTCGAGCGTGACGACCCACGAGGCCGGCTCGTCGGGCTTGGCCGGGACCCTCGCCACGCGGGCGTCGAGAACCCGGCCGGAGAGGGTGAAGGTCGCCTCGCGCGCCCCCCGCTCGCCCCGCGCGCGGGCGAGGAAGCGGGCCAGCGGCGCGAGGATGGGGGCGGCGAGGAGGGAGTCGAGCGACGGCTCGTCGGCGGCGCCGGGCGACTCGAGGAGGCGCCGCGCGGTGTCGTTGATCGCCAGGAGGGTCCCGTCCTCCGCGAAGGCGAGGACGCCGGCCTCGAGGTGGGCGAGGATCGTCGCGACGCGCCTCCGCTCGCCGTCGAGACGGCGGTTCGAGGTCGAAAGCTCATCGTTCGCGCGGACGAGCTGTCCGCGGCTCTCGCCCAGCTCCGTCGTCATCGCGTTGAAGGCTCCGGAGAGCGCCGCGATCTCGTCCCCCCCTTCCACTTCGACGCGGGCGCCGAAGTCTCCGGCCCCGACGCGCCGGGCCGACGCCGCGAGAGCCGCGATCGGGCGCGTGACGCGCCGGGCGAGGACGAGGCCGACCCAGACCGCCGCGAGAAGGACGAGGAACGCGAGGAGGAGAAAGAGGAGAACCTGGATCGCGGCGAGCGAAGCCCTCTCGGCCGAGAGCATCGCGTAGGCCGAGGTGGCCTCGGAGAGGCGTCGTACCGCCGTGGCATCCTCGGGAGGGAGATACGTCCCGACGAGGAGAAGCCCTCCCGGCACCGCGACGATCGTCCGCCCCGTCCGCCCGCCGCCCGCCGTCTCCTCGACGCGGCGGGACGAGCCGAGTTCCCGGGCGTCCGCGAGCCATTCGGGATCCGGCTCCTTCACGTCGCGCACCGGCCAGCGCGGCGCGCTCACGGCGACGGCGGGGCTCCCCGGCGGGGCGGCAGCGGGGCGCCACTCGATCAGGTCGACCCCGGAGTCCTCCCGCGCGGCGGCGAGGAGAGCGACGAGTTCGGAATTGGTCCGCGCCGCGGCGAGGCGTGGGGCGAGCCGCTCGGCCGTCCTCGCTTCGAGGCCGGCGGTCCGCTTCCGGAGAATCTCCACGACGTCCCGCCCGGAGCGGACGGTCTCTTCCACGGCGGGCGCGAACCACTGTTCGACGCTTCGCTGGAGGAGACCCGTCGTCGGGAGGAGGAGCAGGACGATCGGGAGGAGGGCGAGACCGACGTTCGTCGCCACGATCCGGACGCGGAACCGCGAGCCGAAGACGCCCCGCCGGGCCTCGAGGACCAGCCGGACGGCAGCCCGGACGAGGACGAAGAGGAGGACGAGAATGAGGATGACGACGATGTAGAAGAGGACGAAGAGGACGACGCGGTTCGTGGCGGCCGCCGGCGTCAGCGCCCGTGTCCGGAGGACGAGGGCATAGAGGCCCGCGAGGGCGGCGCCGAGGCTCAGGAAGACGGCCGCGAGGATCCGGTTGTCGCGGGACCAGCGAACGCTCATCGGGCGTCCTTCGGCGGCCAGTCGAAGATTCCGGAACGGACCCAGTCGGTCTCCACCGTCGTCGGAACGACGCCGAGCGCCACGCCGCGCGCATAGGCGCACTTGACGCGGACGACGAGCCGCTTGCCTTCGAGATGCGAGCCCATGATGAAGAGGGGGAGCCCGGGGACCTCCGAGAGGGCCGCGAGGGCGTCGGCCTTCGAGGCGACGACCTTCGACCCGAGGAGGCGCCCGTCCAGCCGGCGCTCCACGAGGAAGTCGCCCGAGACCGGGCGGAAGGTGGCGGTCACTTCGTACTGCCGCTCGTCCTTCAGGCCGTCCCACCAGAGGTTCCGGAAGGCGAAGAGGCGGACGCGCCAGAGGACGGTCGTGGCGAGCCCCGAGACGAGCCGCTCCTCGACGTCGCGCGGCAGGCCGGGAGAGAGCTTCGCCGAGACGTGCAGCTCGAGCCCGTTCACCCAGGTCGAGACGCCGGGGAGGTCCGTGGGGCCCTGCGGCTCGCCCCCCGTGGCGAATCCGGCCAGAGCGAGCGCGGTGGCGAAGAGGAGGGCGAAAAGGGGGCGCGCAGCCACGCCCCACTTTAGCGCGCGGCGCGGCGGGGACGGGCTCCCCGAAGGGTCAGAGGCTGGCGGAGGCGCTCAAGGAGGCGCTCGCCGAGGTGGTTCCGCCGGTCGCGGCTGCCGAGAGCATCTCCTCGCGAAGACGCCGCGCGAGCGCGGCATGGAGGGCGTGTCCCGCCCGGTTCGCCACGACGTGGCCGAGGACGGGCCGCCCGACGAGGGCGAGGTCGCCGAGGAGGTCGAGGGCTTTGTGCCGGACGAACTCGTCCGGGAAACGGAGGTCGCCCCCTTCGACGCCCTCCTCGCCGACGACGATGCAGTTCTCGAGGCTCGCGCCTCGGGCGAGGCCGTGCGCCTTGAGGGTCTCGTACTCTGCGAGGAAACCGAACGTCCGGGCCGGGGCGAGATGCTGCGAGTAGCTCTCCGGCGTCACGACGACCGTGATCGACTGCCGGCCGATCGCGGGATGCGGGAAATCGATCGTATAGGTGACGCGGAGGTCGCGCGCAGGGCGGAACTCGATCCGCTTTCCGCCCGGTCCCGTCACCGAGACCGTCGCCGCCGGCGTGAACGGGGGGAGAACGTCCCGCAGGCGGGAGAGGCCCCCCTCGTGAAGCGCCACGAGCCACGGGGCCGCGCTCCCGTCGAGGATCGGAAGCTCGGGTCCGTCCACCTCGACGAGGAGATCGTGGACCCCGGTCCCGACGAGCGCCGAAAGAAGGTGCTCCACGGTCCCGACCTCGCGCCCCGGCCTTCCCAGGGAGGTCGCATGGTCGAACCGGGCCGTCTCCTCGGCGACGGCGGGGATCACGGCCCCGACGTCCGTCCGGAAGAAGACGATTCCCCGTCCGGACTCGGCGGGATGGAGGGTCACGTGGGCATGCCGGCCGGTGTGGAGTCCCACGCCCGTGACACGCACCGGACGCGAAAGAGTGAAGCAACGGTCCATTGCGGCTCTGGTGAGAGCATGGGGAATGCCAGCGTCGGGAGCCCGGAATTCAGGGACATCTGAAGGGGTTGGGACGGGATTTCGGGCGCGAGGCGTGGCGGAACCGCCACAGTCTGACGCAGGTCGTCCACAGGCGGGGAGGTGACGCGGGAGAGACCTTCGCCCGGGCCGGCTGCTATCCTTTCGACAGGAAACGGGCCGTGCTTGCCCCCGAAGACGAAAAACCGTACGCGGACTTCCTGGCGGCGCTGCGGAAGCGCTGGCAACCTCTCAAGGCGGCCATCTACACGTACGACTCGAGCGGCCTTTTCCGACTGAAGTCGCAGTTCGGCTTTTCGCGTACCGACAAGCTTCTCGAACGATTCAGCCGGATGGACCCGCTCGCGACGCACGTCTACGAGCATCGCGAGCCCTTCTTCATCAACAGCCTGCGGCAGGCCGGGAAGCTCGTCGATCTCCTCGAAGGGGCGCAGACGACGAAGATCCTGACCGCGCCGATCTACCTCGACGGCCGGATCATCGGGATCCTCGACATCCGCGACAAGGGGGCCCGGCTCCCCTTCACGCACGAGGACGTGCAGGAGCTGACGGACCTTCTCCGCCGCTTCATGGTCCTTCTGAAACGGCATCCGCAGTACCGGCCCGAAGGGATCACGGTGCAGGGGAACGAAGGGCGCGGCTTCACGCCGGCGCCGGACACCCCGGCCCTCAGGGGAGCCCCCGGGATCCTCCCGTACGGCGCGCGCGGGGGCGAGTCCGGGATCGTCTTCGAGACGGTCTCTCCGGATACCGGCGGCCCCCGCGGCGCGACCGAGGCGATGGAGCGGACGCCGAACCCTTCGCTCGCTTCTTCGGGCGAGATGCTCGCCCCGGCCGCCGGAACGTCCGCTCCCCAGTTGCTGCGCCTCATCGAGGAAACTCTCTCGCGGATCCCTTCCTCGAAGCCCCCGGTCCCGTCGGCGCCGGGAACCCTCCCTTCCGAGGCCGACTTCTCGCACCTCTACCTCCAGACCTGTCTCTCGCTCACCGACGTCGAGGTGGCGGCCCTCTCCGTCTTCACCCCTTCTCGGCTCGACGTGACGTACGGCAGCCGGCGTCCGCTCGACACGGACCTGAAGCCCGCCCTCCTCGAGAATCTCGAGAAGGTGGCCGTCAAGCACGGCCCGGCGTTTCCCCTCCCGTCCGAAAGCACGTTCAAGTCGCTCGAGGTCGCGGCCGCGGATGTCGAGCCCGTCCGTCGTGCCGAGATCGCGGCGATCCAGTCGTCGGTTCTCGCGGCCTCTCCGGAAGGGATCGCCGTCTTCTCGCTCCTCTTCCGGCACGGCCCTGCCCCGGAATCGCGGGAGGCCCTCCGCGCCGCCCACGTCGTCCTCAAGAACGCCCTCTCGCAGATCCGGAACGAGACCCGCTTCCGGGAGGCTTACCGCGGACTCGTGAACAAGCTCATCGAGCCGGGACTCCGCCGCCGGACGGCGCTGAAGACCCACTCCTTCAACGTCGGGAGGATGGCGCGGAAGTTCGCGTCGCACCTCGGCCTCCCGCCGTTCGAGGTGGAGCAGATCACCGTCGCCGCGATCCTCCACGACGTCGGGATGCGCGAGCTGAACTACGACGACCTCTACACGAAGCGATCCCTCACCGACGACGAGGTCCGCGTCATCCGGCAGCACCCTCGCGTCGGCGCGCATCTCGTCGACGAGATCACCTGGCCCTACCCGGTCGCGCCGCTCGTCCGCCATCACCACGAGCGGTGGGATGGCGCGGGCTACCCGGACGGCCTGAAGGGCGAGCGGATCCCCTTCGGCTCCCGCCTCATCCACATCTGCGAGGCCTACGACGCGATGACCTCCCCCTCCTCCTACCGCGCCGTCATCGGCGAGGGGCCGGCGCTCGACATCATCCAGTCGAAGTCCGGGACGCAGTTCGATCCGGATCTCGGGCCGCGCTTCCGGACGATGCTCCAGAGTTCGCCGGAATGACCGGCCGAGAGGGCGCGACGAAGGGCGCCGCGGCGGAGGAGACGGTGAAGATCGTCGCCACGAATCGCCGGGCGTTCTACGAGTACCACGTCGAGGAGAAGATCGAGGCGGGGGTGGCCCTGACGGGGACCGAGGTCAAGTCGCTCCGCGAAGGGCGCGCGAGCCTCGCGGACGGCTATGTCGCCGTCGAGGGGCGCGAGGCGTGGCTCTGGAACGTCCACGTCCCGCCCTACACGGCGGGGAGCTGGAACAACCCCGACCCGAAGCGGAAGCGGAAGCTCCTTCTCCACCGGCGCGAGATCGACCGCCTCGCCTCGAAGATCCAGCGGTCCGGCGCCACCTGCATCCCGCTCTCGATCTACTTCAAGGGGTCGCGGGTGAAGGTCCAGGTCGCCCTCGTCACCGGCAAGAAGCTCCGGGACAAACGCGAGACGATCCGCCGGCGCGAGGCCGACCGCGAGGCACGCGCCGCGATCAAGGAGAACCGGCGGCGGTGATCTCCGCGATCCGCGCGGCGATCCGCTCCGCCGCGCGGCGCCACGTCCAGCGCTCGGCCATCTCGGCGGCGGCGTGCGCCCCCTTCGCCCGCGCTTCGTCACGGTTCTCGTAGACGTGACGCAGCAGGTGCGCGAGGTGCTCGGGGTCGGGCTCGGCCCAGCGGGAACCCTCGTAGTTCGGGTTGGACGAGACGGCGGGTGCGAGCCCGCGAATCTCCAGTGGATACGCGATGCGCTCGTGCACGAACTCGCGGTGGGCGCCCCAATCCGTGGCAATGGCCGGCAGACCGCACGCCATGGCCTCCATGAGGGGCATGTCCCAGCCCTCGCCCCGGCTCGCCGAGACGTAACACTCGGCGGATCGGTAGAGCATCCCCATCTGCGAGTAGGGGTACTCCCTGTTGAGCAGGAAGGCGACGCGCCCTCCTCTCCTCCGCAGACCGAGCGCCCGCACCTCGGCCATGACGTTCCTGTCCCACCGACCGTTCAGCACCTTGCACACGAGCAGCGCGGGCTCCGAGGCGCGGAACGTCTGGTTGAAGACCGTGAGCAGAAGCTGCGGCGCCTTCCGCTCGCTCCATTCGAAGTTCGCCAGGAAGACGAAATCGCCGTTCGGGTTCGGGAGGCCGCGGATCGAGGGATTGAAGTGGTCCGTGTCGACGCCGAGGGGCATGGCGTGGATGGGCCTGGTCACTCCGGACTCGAGCATCCCCACGCGGTTGAACGTCGAGGGGACCCAGAGCTCGTCCATCGTGTTCGACTGCCGAACCCATTCGGGCTGGAACCTGTCCGCCTCCATCATCGTGAAGCCGATCCGGTACCTCCCGCGGTTCTTCCAAAAGACGTCCCCCTGCGCGTAGACGACCGAGACGGGAGGCCTCCGCCCCGGCCGACGTCGCGCGATGACGTCGAGCCGGTGGTCGCCCGTCCCCTCGGACTCCGGGGTCGGGAAGGGAGTGCCGGGCCCGTAGACGTACTCGTAGCTCGCCCGGGTGCCTCGTTCGTCGAGGGCGCGAAGAAGCTCCCGCGCGCTGATGGCATAGCCGGTCGGGAAATTCAGGATCGACTGCCAGTGGAGAGCCTGCGTCTGGCGCCGCAGAAGCGCCCCTTCCCAGCGTCTCCGAAAGACGGCGCGACTCGCCCGGAAGAGCCGGGCGAACGTCTCGGGGGTGTCCTCGGTCGAGCCGTGCTCGCGGTGGACGAGCGTCACCGCACCGCAGCAGACCGTCCGGAATCCCCTCGCGCGGGCCCGGAGGCAGAAATCCGTGTCCTCGAAGTACGACGTGTACTCCTCGGAGAGGCCGCCGATGGCATCGAGCACCTCGCGCTTGAGATACGCGCAGGCGAAGACGATCCCTTCCACGTCGCGAGTGGCGGCGTACTGGTTCACATCCGTCTCCCGTGAGCCGAGCTGCTGGCCCCGGAGGGTGTCGGGAAGGATGTACGTTCCGGCGTGGGCGAGCCGCCCGTCCGGAAAGACGAGCCGGCAGCCGACGATCCCGATGTCCGGCGACGCGTGCGCGGAGCGCCGCAGCTCGTCCAGCCAGCCCTTCTGCGTGATCTCGACGTCGTTGTTCAGGAGGAGGACGTCGCCCTTCGGGTCGGCCGCGCCGATCCCGGCGTTGTTCCCGCGGACGAATCCGAGGTTTCCGGGAAGCGTCACGACGCGGACCCAGTCGTAATCCTTCAGCCGCGACGGCGTCTCGTCGGCCGAGCCGTTGTCCACCGCGAGGACCGTGACGTCGGAAAGGTCCGTCTTTTCGCGGAGCGTCGCGAGGCAGCGCTCCGTCAGCGCCCACCGGTTCCAGCAGAGGATGACGACCGTGACCGGGCGCGGCATCGTGGTCAGTCGTGCCCGGGCGGCGCGGTCCGCGCCCAGAGGCTCCGGATCTCGGGCTCCACGTCGGCCGGCGTCAGATGCGGGCCATCCTCGCCGGGGTGCATCACCGGCGGAACCGATCGACGCGCCTCTCCGGCGGACACGCCGAACTCCAGATCGTCGAGATACTCCGGCGGGAGGATCGCGGCGAGAGCGTCAAGCCGCTCGTGAAGGCGCCGGTTCACGGCCTCGAGCGCTTCGGCCCGGGCCTTCCAGTAAACCGCGCTCCTCCGGTCGGCCGTCGTCACCAGCGTCTCCCGAAGAGGCCGCGGACGGCCTGAAGCGCCCTCCAGCCGGCCGAGCCGTGCAGGTTCCTGACGTACGTCTCCCGCTCGTTCAGCCGCCCGCGGACGGCGGCGAAATCCAGCTTCGAAAGCGCCAGCTCCTGCCGGAGCCGCCGGATCTCCTCTTCCGCGCTCCTGCGCGCCGTGCGGGCCAGGTCGCGTTCGGCGAGCGCCTCCTCGAGGCGCACCTCGAGAGCGGCGAGATCGCTTTCGAGGTTCCGCGCGTCTTCCAAGCGGATTCGAGTCTACCCTTCCGCCGCGCCGTCACAGCTCCCGGAGCGCCCGCGCGGGGCGGATCCGGAGGGCGTGGACGAGCGGCGGGAGAGACGCGACGAGTCCCGCGAGGAGAAGCGTTCCGATCCCCTCGATCGTCGTGGAGAGGCCAAGCCGCGCCGGAACGACGCCGAGAGTGTCCCTCTTTGCGAGGAAGTGCAGAAGGACCGACGCCGCGGGGAGGCCGAGCGCGGCTCCGGCGAGCGCGAGGAAGAGGCCCTCCGAGACCACGAGCCTCGCGATCCGCCCACGCCGCCAGCCGAGGGCGCGGAGAAGCCCCATCTCGCCCGTCCGCTCCGCGACGTTCATCGAGAGGGTGTTCGAGACGCCGAGCGTCGCGATGACGAGGGCGAGAATCGCGAGCGCGCGGGCGAACCGCCGGAGGTCCTTCAGCCACTCCTGCTGCCGGGCGAAGATCTCCGCAGGCGTCGCCTCCAGCCCGGGGATCCTCGTGCCGATCGACGCGGCCGCCTCTCCGGCGTCGGTTCCCGGGAGAAGGCCGACGAGCGCCAGGTTCGAGAGGCTCCCGAGCCGGAACGCCTGCTGCGCGAGGGGAAGGTCCATCACGACCCCGCCGTCCAGGAGCCGCCGTCCCGTCCGGTAGACGCCGACGACGTCGAACTCCCGCCGGCCGACGATGGAGACGCGGTCGCCGAGCGAAAGCTCCAGCTCGCGCGCCGCGACGTCGCCGACGAGAAGCTCGTCCTTCCCGGCCGCATAGATCCGTCCGGAGGAAAGCTCGAGCCCGAGAGTCTCGAGCGTCCCGGGGGCCGCGCCGAAGATGTAGAAGCGCGGCCGTGTCGCCACCCTCGTCACGCCCACGACGACCGGCGAGACTTTCGCCACGCCCGGGACGGTACGAAGCGCCTCCAGCTCCTCGGGCGCGATCCGAGAGTTCCACGGGATCGGGATCCCCTCCTTCTGGACGATCAGGTCGATCCGGAAGCTCCGGATCACGGATTCGGTCTCGGCCTCGAGGCCGGCCGACGCCGAGGCGAGCACCACGTACGTTGCGGCGGCGATGGCGATGCCGAGAGCCGTCAGCCCGGTCCGGAGCGGGCGGCGGAGGAGGTTGCGCAGCGCGATCGGCAAGGTCATCCCGAGTGCCTATAGTGTCGCCGATGACGTGGCGCCACGGCTTCCTGCTCGCGCTGTGCCTCGCGGGATGCCGTCGGCCGGCTCCGGCGCCCGCGCCGGCTCCGGTCCCGCGCCCCGACGGCGCGATCGAGTCGCTCCGGCCGCTCTTCCGCACGGAGCGCTCCGAGTATTTCGCGCTGACGTACTGGAGCGACGGCCTCCGCGTGGAGGGCTTCCTGGGCCGCCCGCGCTCCGGCGCCCCGCACCCGGCGGTCGTCTTCAACCGCGCGGGGCATCTCAACCTCGCGTCGCTCCGCGGGCCCGAGATCGTCCCGCTCGTCGAGGCCGGATTCGTCACCGCCGCGTCGCAGTACCGGGGCAACGCCGGGAGCGAAGGGCGCGAGGAGTTCGGCGGGGCCGATGTGGACGATGTCCTCAATCTCGTCCCGCTCCTGAAGAGCCTTCCCGAGGTCGACCCGGAGCGGATCGGGATGCTGGGCTGGTCCCGGGGCGGGACGATGACCTACCTCGCCCTCCGGCAGGAGACGCGGCGCGGCGCGCACGACATCAAGGTCGGCGTCGCCATCGGCGCCACGGCCGACTTCACGGAGGGAGCCTGGGAAAGGCTCCAGATGCTGGCCGTCTTTGCCGAACAGGTCGGGAAGCGGAAGGAGTCGCACGTCGACCCCTCCCGCGAGCGCTCGGCGGTGGCGTGGCCCGAGCTGATCAACGCGCCGCTCCTCATCGAGCACGGCGAAGCCGACGCCCTCGCGTCCGTCGAGAAGGCGCGGCTCCTCGCTTCCCTTCTCGAGAAGGCCGGAAAGACGGTGAAGCTCGTCACCTACCCGGGAGACGACCACGCGCTCGACGCGCACGAGAACGGCTACCCCGAAGCGCTGGAATGGCTCGCGAAGTACATCGGCAGGCCGGGCGAGGACCACGCCTTCGCCCCCCACCGGGAGGAGATCTTCCGCGTCTTCAGGGCGTGGCCTCGTTAGGGCCGCCGCCGCCCCGTCAAAGCTCGCGGAGCGCCCGCGCGGGGCGGATCCTCAGCGCGTGGAGAAGAGGCGGCACGCCCGCGATCAGGCCGGCGGCGAGGACGGCGGCAAGCCCGTTTGCGGCCGTCGCGACGGGGAGCGTCCCCGGGACGATCCCCATGTAGTCGCCCGTCCGGAGGGCGGCGAGAACCGCTGACGCGAGCGGAACGCCGAGCGCCGCGCCCGCGGCCGAAAGGATCAGCCCCTCGGAGAGAACGAGTCGGGCGATCCGGGAGCGCCGCCACCCGAGCGCGCGCAGGAGTCCCAGTTCGCCCGTCCGCTCGGCCACGTTCATCGAAAGGGTGTTCGAGACGCCGAGCGCCGCGATGACGACGGCGAGGAGCGCGAGCGCGCGGGCGAAGCGGGCGAAGTCGCCCAGCCACTTCTGCTGGTTCGCGAAGAGATCGGCCGGCACGGCCTCCAGCTCGGGGGTCCTGGCGGCGACGCCCGCCGCGACGGTATCCGCGCGCGCCCCGGGCGCGAGGCCGACGAGGACGAGGTTCACGACGTTCCCCTGCCGGAAGACCTCCTGCGCGGAGGGGATGTCCAGAAGCACGCCGCCGTCGAGGATCTGCCTCCCGGTCCGGTAGATCCCGACCACCGTCAGCTCCCGCCGTCCGACGATGGCCACCCGGTCGCCGGGCGAAAGCGAAAGCTCCCGTGCGGCCTCGACGCCTGCGAGAAGCTCGCCCTTTCCCACGTCGAACGGACGCCCTTTTTCGATCGTGATGCCGAGAATCCCCGGCCGATCCGGCTCGAATCCGAAAACGAAGAAACGCGGCCGTGTCTCGAGCTTCGTCACGCCGATCACGACGGGGGAGACCTCGGCGACGCCGGGGAGCCGCCGGATGATCTCCACCTCCTCGGGCGAGATGCGTGACTGCCATGGGAACGGCATCCCGCCCCGCTGGACGATCAGGTCGATCCGGAGGCTCGCCACGATCTTTCCGGTCTCCTCGACGACCCCGGCCGCCGCGGACGCGAGAACGAGGTACGTCGCGGCGCCGAGGGCGATTCCGAGCAGCGTCAGGAGGCTCCGGAGCGGGCGGCGGACGAGATTGCGGATGGCGAATGGCATGGCGGTGCGGGGTCCCCTATAGTCGCTCACGATGCCGCCGGGTGTCTCGATCCGCCTCGAGAACGTCGCAAAGTCGTTCGACGGAGGCCTCGTGAAGGCGCTTCGCGGCGTCTCCTTGGAGGTCGCCGCCGGGGAGTCGGTCGCCATCATGGGGCCGACCGGGTGCGGCAAGTCGACGCTCCTTTCGATCGTCGGCCTCCTCGATGCGCCCGACTCGGGCGCCGTCTTCCTGGACGGCCGCCCGGCCTCCGATTTCGAGCCGGCCGAGGACTTCCGCGCCATGCGTGTCGGCTTCGTCTTCCAGTTCCACCACCTTCTCCCTCACCTCTCCGTCGTCGAGAACGTCGAGCTGCCTCTCGCGGGGCGGGTCGGCCGCGCCACGGCACGCTCGCGGGCCACGGAGGCGCTCACGCGCGTGGGGCTGGAGCACCGGGCGCGGACCCTCGCGGCCCGCGTCTCCGGAGGCGAGCGTCAGCTCGCGGCGCTTGCCCGCGCCCTCGTCGGGACGCCGGACCTGATCCTGGCCGACGAGCCGACGGGGAGCGTCGACTCCGAGACGGGGGGACGGATCCTCGCGCTTCTCGAGGAGTGGTGCGCCACAACCTCGGGGACGCTCCTTCTCGTCTCGCACGACCTCACCGTCGCCGCTCGCTGCCGCCGTCTCGTGAAAATGCGTGACGGCGCCGTCACCGACGGCGCCGCCTCCACAGGCCAGGCCTGAACGGGGATCAGCGGTCTTCCACCTTCCGGAACATCGGTGCCGGCTCGGGATCGATGAGGCCCCGCGTCCGGAGCCAGTCCACGAACGGGTTGTTCTTGTAGACGTCGGCGCTCGGGCAGTGCTGGTTCTTGTAGGCCGTGACCCAGTTGTTGTAGCCCTGCCAGTCGATGAACGACGAGAGGACGAGCGGGTCTCCCGTTCCGTTGTCGGTCGTCGACGCGTAGGCGAAGAACGCCGGCTGGCTCGACAGGGCGTACTTCGTCGGGCAGTTCTTCGTGTCACAGGGGTTCGTGCAGAACGTGTTGGTCGCGGACGTGCAGGGGTCGGCCACCGTCGTCGGGTCGAGGCGGACCTCGATGCGGCCGGGGTTGGCGCCAAGAGTCGAGACCCCGAAGTTAGACATGCTCCACTGCTTGAAGGAGAGGGCCTCGACCGTCTGGGGCGACTCCGGCACCACGAGAGCGCCGGCCGAGTTGAGGATCTTCACCAGAACCTTGATGCGGGTCGTCGAGAAGTTGGCTACGGAGAGGTTCGTCCGGTAGCCGGGGGCCGTCGTTCCGGTGTGGCGGACTCCCGGTATCACCGACGGGAAGGTCGTGATGTTCATCGCCGTCAGGTTCATGTCGGAGGCCGAGCTGTAGGTCCCTTTCGGGTCGCCGGTGTTGTAGGTCCGGGCGGTGATGGCGAGGAGGCCCGGGAACGCCGACGGCGGGCTCGATACGGCGCAGTTCACGGGGGTGATGTCCGCGAGAATCATGTAGCCCAGCGTTACGCCCGGCATGGGGGAGGCGTTCAGGTAGAGAGTGAGGGCGTCCTGCAACAGAGTGGTCTGTCCCGGCGAAACGTTGAAGTAGACCGGAAAGGAGCCGGTGAATGTGTTGGCCACATTGGCCGGGAAGAGCTTCATCCCGACCTTGACGGTGGACGTCCCGAGGTTCGAGACCGAGATATCGGTCTGCCAGTAGGTACCGCCCTGTCCCTGTGCCTTCGTGACGACCGGGATGAAATAGAACGAATTGACGAGGTTCGCCGCCGCCGTGGTCGAGAGAAGAGAGAGCGCCACGACGACGGCGCCGAGAATCTTTCGCATACCGCCTCCTCTGCGAGGAGCCGATAGACTCCCTTGGCGCGGAACACACGACCTCCGCGTTTCCATTGCTCCTCTTCTGTGAATTTAGGACGAACAGCGGCCGAACGCATGGTGCAGATGCTTCAAGCCGGAGATCCTCCCGGACCCGGTGATCGACATCCGCTCTCCACGAAGGGACATTTCGATCCCGTTACCGAGGGGAGATTTCCTCGGAGTCTCGACATTCAGAACCCGTCGACCTCGCAGCAGTTAGACTTCAATGGTTCGAATGGTCGCCGCGCCCCCGGTCTACGACTCCGCCCGCCACGACCTCCGCTTCGTCGAGGAGGCGCGTGACCTCTGGCGCTACCGGCACCTGGTGGTCGAGCTCGTCCGGCGCGACATCACCGTCCGCTACAAACGTTCCGTTCTCGGGGTCGGCTGGACCATGCTGAGCCCTCTCCTGCAGATGCTCACGATGACCTGGGTCTTTTCGGTCGTCCTCCGGCAGGACATCCGGAACTATCCCGTCTACTTCCTTTCGGGCCTGATCTTCTGGCAGTTTTTCGCGCAGGCGACCGGCCACGTGGCCTCCCTGCCCGTCGAAGCCCTCGAGATGGGCAAACGGATCTTCCTGCCGCGGTCCGCCTTCGTGCTGGCGGCGGTGGGCGTGGCCCTCGTTCACATGGTCCTGAGCCTCGTTCCTCTTCTCGTCATCGTCATCTGGACGGGGTCACCCGTCCATCTGACCTGGCTTTTTCTCCCCGTGGCCCTTGTCATCGGCGCCGCCTTCACGACGGGCGTGGGACTGCTGGTCTTCACCCTCGCGTCCCGCTTCGTCGATGTGAAGGAGATGTACATCATCGTCCTTCAACTCTGGTTCTTCGTGACGCCGATCGTCTACTCGCCGAAGCTCGTCCCGGAGAGGTACCAGTTCGTGATCCGGTACAACCCGGCCACGTACCTCGTCGATCTCTTCCGAGCGCCGCTTTACAACGGCTGGCTTCCCGGCGTAAACACGCTGGCGTTCGCCATCATCGCCTCGCTCGTGAGCCTTTTTCTGGGCTGGCTTTTCTACTCGCAGAAGATGGAGGAGTATGGATCGCGGTTCTGAGCCCGTGATCGAACTGCACGACGTCGGCGTTCGCTATCGTGTACCCAAAGAGGCCATCGCGTCCCTGAAGGAGTACGCGATCCGGAAGCTCCAGGGCCGCATCGAGCACGGTGAGTTTCGAGCCCTTCGGGGAGTCAATCTGACGATACTTCCCGGCGAGCGCGTCGGCGTCGTCGGCCCGAACGGCGCCGGCAAGAGCTCGCTCTTCAAGGTGATCGCCCGGGTGCGTCGGCCGAGCGAGGGACGGGTCGTCGTCCGGGGCGCCGTGGCGCCTCTGCTGGAGCTGGGATTCGGATTCCACGGGGAGCTGACGGGCCGCGAAAACGTCGTGCTGCACGGCACGCTGATGGGGTTCTCGCGGCGGGAGATGCTGGAGAGAATGGACCGGATCGCCGAATTCGCGGAACTCGAGTCGTTCCTGGACACCCCCATCCGGAACTATTCGAGCGGCATGGTGGCCCGCCTCGGGTTCGCGGTCGCGACGGACGTGGATCCCGACATTCTCCTGGTCGACGAGGCGCTCGCCGTGGGCGACGAGAGATTCAAGGCGAAATGCCAGGAGCGGATGGCGTCCTTCCGGGAAACAGGCCGGACGTTTCTGGTCGTCTCCCACGCGCTCGCGGAGGTCCGGCGCGTCTGCAATCGAGCGGTCTGGATTCTGCAGGGCGAGGCCGTCATGGACGGCCCGGCCGGCGACGTCTGCGACGCTTACCACGAGTGGGCCCAGCGGGGATGACGGCGCGGCTCAAGGTTCTCGTCGTGGCCGGAACCCGCCCGGAGGCGATCAAGATGGCGCCGGTCGTCAGGCGGCTGCGCGCGGATACTTCCCGTTTCGACGTCACGTTCTGCGTCACCGCGCAGCACCGGGAGATGCTCGATCAGGTCGTGGCGCTGTTCGGTCTTCGGCCGGACGTGGATCTCGATCTGATGCGTCCGGACCAGTCCCTGAACGAGCTGTCGTCCCGTGTCTTCACGGCGATGGACGCCTGCCTGCTCGAGAACCGGCCCGACTGGGTTCTGGTGCAGGGAGACACGACGACGGCGCTCTGTACGGCCCTGGCCGCCTTCCACCGGCACCTCCGTGTCGGACACGTCGAGGCCGGGCTTCGAACGGGTGATCTCGACGCCCCGTTCCCGGAAGAACTGAATCGGCGGGTCGTCGACCTTCTTGCCACGGCGCTCTTCGCCCCGACGCCGCGTTCGGTGGAGGAGCTGGAGCGCGAGGGGGCCCGGAGATCGGCGATTCACCTGACGGGGAACACGGTGGTCGACGCCCTCGAGGCCATCGTGGCCCAGGAGGGCGCTGTCGAGACGGAGAACGTCGTCCTGGTGACGGTGCATCGTCGCGAGAGCTTCGGCGCGCCGCTCGAAGAGGTCGTGGAGGCCATCGCCGCCCTGGCGCGTCTCTTCCCGGCCGTACGGTTCATCCACGTCGAGCATCCCAATCCGAACGTCCGGGACATCGTCCGGCGGAACGCCGGCATCGGCAACGTGCAGATCGTTCCGCCGACCGACTACCGCACTCTCGTCCGGCTGCTCCGGCGCTGCCGTCTCGTCCTGACGGATTCCGGAGGAATCCAGGAAGAGGCGCCGACGTTCGGAAAGCCGGTCCTCGTCATGAGACAGAAGACGGAGCGTCGCGAGGGCATCGAGGCGGGGAGCGCCCGGCTCGTCGGGACCGACAAGGAGGTCATCGTGCGGGAGGTCTCGCGCCTTCTGAACGATCCGGCGGCCTATCGCGCGATGAGCGCCTGCGTGAACCCGTACGGCGACGGCCGGGCCTCCGAGCGGATCGCGCGAATTCTGCTCGGCGAGGACTTCGAGCCATTTCGACCCCTCCCGCTCAGGGACGGTGGCGCGTGACCGACGACGAGGGTGCGCTTCGACGCCGTCTCCGGCTTCTCGAGCAGAAGCTGGCAGCCCAGGGGGCCGACCTTCGATCGATGCAGTGGGAGCTGCAGAAGATGGCTCTCGCCGCCAAGAGAGGTCGGTGGGCGGAAACGGAAATGTCTCGAGTTTGGGCGTCGGCGTTCGGCCCGGCAGGCGCCGCCGGGTGGGTCATGCGCCGGCTCGGGAGAACGTTGCAATACGAGGCCGAAAGACGATTCCGGCGAGTTCCCGGGGCCCTCCCCGGGCGGCCGGTACCGTCGACCCGGCCTGCGTCGGACGGGCCACGCCCCGACATCTTCTGCTTCCCCATCATCGACTGGCACTACCGTTACCAGAGACCGCAGCAGCTGATGAGCCGCCTCGGAAAGCGGGGCCGGCGCGTCTTCTGGGTCGCTCCGTGGTTTCGCGGTGCCGGCCCCCTCGTCGACGTCCAGCCGCTCGCCCCCGGCGTCTGGCAGCTCTCTCTGCGGGGGCCGGACATGGACCTCTACGGAGAGGCGCCCGCCGAGGCGGCCGTCGACGCGATCGTGAGCGGACTCATGGACCTGGCACGCCAGGTCGACGTCTCCCGGGCGATCCAGGTCGTCGAGCTTCCGTTCTGGTGGCCCGTCGCCCGACGCCTCCGGGAGCAGTCCGGCTGGTTTCTCGTTTACGACTGCATGGATGACCACGCGGGATTCTCGTTTCACTCCGCGGACGCGACGGCGCTGGAAGCCGGGCTGATCCGGGGAGCCGACGTCGTCCTGGCCTCCTCGCGCCCGCTCCAGACGAAGATCGCCCGTTCGAACCGGGAAGCCATCCTCGTCCGCAACGCCTGTGACTACGAACACTTCGCGTCGGTCACCCGTCAAGGCTCGGACCGCCCCGTGATCGGGTACTACGGCGCGATCGCGGACTGGTTCGATTCAGACCTCGTGGCGGACCTCGCCGAGCGCCAGCCGGGCTGGGACTTCTTCCTGGTCGGTTCGACCTTCGCGGCCGACGTCAGCCGGCTTCGGAACCTCCCGAACATCCGGCTCGTGGGAGAGCGGCCGTATGCCGAGCTTCCCCGATGGCTCTCGCGGTTCGACGTCGCCCTGCTTCCTTTCCGGCGGACACCGCTGACGGAAGCGACGAATCCGGTCAAGGCCTACGAGATCATGGCCGCGGGACTCCCGCTGGTCTCCGTTCCCCTCCCGGAGATCGTCGAGTTCGGCGACCTCGTCCGGCTGGCGTCCACGCCGGCGGAATTCGAGCGGCAGATCCAGGCAGAACTCGCGGATCGGGACGAGAATCTCGTGGAGAGAAGACGGGCGTTTGCACGGCAGCAGACGTGGGACGATCGTGTCCGGCTCCTCGACGACCTCCTCCCCCAGCATGTCTGACGCACGGAACGGGGCCGCCCCGGCACGCAGGCTCGACCTCGGAGCGGGCCTCGTCTCGCTCCCGGGCTTCGTCGGCGTCGACCGCTTCTTCCTCCCCGGGGCGCGTGTCGTGCTGGACCTGGACGCGCCCCGCCTCCCGTTTCCGGACGACACGTTTGACCTCGTTCACGCCTTCCACTCCCTCGAGCATGTCGCGGATCTCGTGGCCACCATGCGGGAGGTCTGGCGCGTCGGAAAACCCGGTGCACAGGTCTGCATCACGGCGCCCTACTACACGATGGGCCTGAACCTCGCGAATCCTTACCACAAGCAGGTCTTCAACGAGCACACGCCCCGGTTCTGGACCGCTTCGCCTACGACGCGGATCGACGCCGCGGAATGGCGCCAGCCGCCGCTGGGCGAGATCTGGGGCCTCGCGAGGAGCGACAACAGCGACCCCGGCTTCGACCTGCGCTGCATCCGGATGGAGTTCTTCTATCTCGAAGAGTACTGGGGGATCCCGCCGGATGAGCAGCGGCGGGCCCGCCGTTGCCACCTGGATGTCTGCGAACAGATCCTCTATCACCTCATCGTGTTCAAGTGCCCCCTGACGGAGGCCGACCTGGCCCGCGAAGGTCGCGATCTCTACATGCCGCCGCAGCTCGACGCGCGTCGGAAGGCTGCGGCCTTGAGGAAGCCGTAGGCTGGCTCATACGGACGCGGAGGCTGAGCCCCGGCGTGCCGGAGCGTGCCCGGAACTCGGACGCCGGCTCGACCGGATTCTTCAGAAGCGTCTCGGCGTCGAATCCGTCGTACAGGCGCGCGATGCGCAAGGCGTTCGAGGAGATCCATCGGACAAACGCCTGGAACGACGGCGAATCGGTCTCCGGGCCGGGCTCGACACTGCTTCAGACGGAGACGATCCGTGAAGAGCTGCCTCGTTCACTTCTCGTACGGCGACATCTTCGCCACGCTGCACATCGCTCAGCGCCGACACGCCACGGGTTCACGGATGGCGGCCGCGACAGTAGCGCCGATGAACCCAGATCGTGTCGTACTGCTGACCGACGATCTTTCGGGTCACCCCGTGACGTCCCTTTCAGACCGTTCGCGAGGCCGCCGAGTCCCTCGAGCGCGTCGAGAGTGGCGCCCTCCACGTCAATCTTCAGGATGTCGATGCCTTCGGCGCCGATCCCTCCACGGCGACCGCGCGGGCGTTCGGAAAGAGATGACGTAGCTCCAGCGTGTCGCCGCCATCCATCGCTCCGAGATCCATGACGACGTGAATCTCTTCGGGATGAACGGACCCGAAGACGACCTGGGAGAACTCGGACATGGTGATCACGCCCGGGAGCTTCGACGTCGGAGCGGGGAGCCGTTGCGTCATCGTTCGGCGGCGTCAACTGTTCGTCAGCTCGCGTAGCGCCGAGGCGACCCGCCGAACGTCTTCCCGCGTCAGGCGCAGGTGCATCGGAAGCGAGATGACCCGCTCGCTGGCGCGCCGCGCCCTCGGGCAGGGGGCCTGGTCGTCCTGGTACATCCGGTAGAAGAGGTTGTCCCGGTAGTGAACTCCGGGGTAGATCTCGCGGGCGTTCAGGCCGAGCATGACCTCGTCGCGGCGCTCGACGAGGACCTGGAAGAGGTGCCGTGACGGAACGCACTCCGGCGCCACCGGGACGAGACGGACGCCGGGGATGCCGGCTAGGTCCTCCGCATACCACTCCGCGATCCGGCGGCGGGCCACGTTGTCCTCTTCCAGATACTTCAATCCGACCAGACCGAGCGCGGCCATGACCGCGTTGCCGTGGTACTTGAACCCCACGTGCTCGACGTCGTAGAGCCACTTGTAGGAGCCGCTTTCGATCGTCCGGGTGAACGTGTCCTTGTTGATCCCGAGCCAGGTCCACTTTCGAACCTCGGCATCGAGGCTCGCGTCGGAGAAGCAGATCATTCCGGCGTCCGCTGTCGGAAGGTTCTTGACGGCCTGGAAGGAGAAGACGGCGACGTCGGAGTCCCAGCCGGCCTGCCGGCCCCGGAGGCGGGTTCCCGCCATGTGGGCGGCGTCGAGGACGAGCTTCAGGCCCGTCTCCCGGCACAGCTGCAGGACCTTTTCGTACTGGCCCGCGTTCCCGCCGAGCCCCACGAAACAGACGGCGCGCGTCCGGGGGCCGATCCTCCGGCGGACCGACTCGGGGTCGAGGCAGAGGAAGTCGTCCACGTCCGCGAAGACCGGACGAAGCCGTTCGTAGAGAATTGCGTGGTTCGTGGAGACGAAGGTCAGGGGCGTGGTGATGACCTCGTCGCCGTCCCGCCAGCCGCCGGCCTCCTTCAGAAGCCGGAAGGCGAGGTGCAGGCCCGCCGTCGCCGAGTTGAGGAAGTGGGCGTGGGGAAGGCCCATCTGCTCCCGCCATGCCTTCTCGAACTCGACCGTCTTGTACCCCAGACCGGTCCACCCTTTCTCGAGACAGTCGCGGATTTCGGCGAGACACTCCTCGACCCGGAACGTCGGAACGAAAAGATGAATCGGGTTCATCGGCTGGTCCCCTCGAGATCCAGGATCAGGTAGACAAATCGACGCCCGCCCTCGTCCCGGATCTCGACCTGGCGGAAACCGAGGCGTCGGTGGATGGCGAGCGAAGGCTCGTTCCCTTCCAGAACGACCGATCGAAGGCGGCGAATGCCGAGGTCGCGGGCATGGCCGAGGAGAAGCCGGAAGGCTTCGCCGCCATAGCCCTGTCCCCGCTGCGCCGGCGCGATGACGAGGCGACCCCACTCCGCCTCGGCGGCGTCGGGTGAGAGATCGTAAAGGGAAACGGTTCCGACCGGGTGGCCTTTCACCTCGACCACGAACCATCGATCCCGGTTGTCCGGCCGGAAGTAGTCGTCGAGGCGCTCGAGGTGCTTCTCGAAGGGGACGACGGCCGTCGAGCGGAACATCGGACGGCTCTCCGGGTCCATCCGCCACGAATAGAGCGCCTCGGCGTCTTCGCGGCGGATCTCCCGAAGCGTCAAGGCGTCCGTGCCGACGCGACGCGCGCCGCCCTGGATCACGGGCCGTCTCCCGCGAGAGAGCTCAGGATTTTCGGCCAGGCGCGCTTCCACGTGTGGTCTCGCAGGACCCGTGCGCGCCCCGCCTGGCGGATCGCCGCGGCCGCTTCCGGGTGATCCAGGCAGTAACGCACCTTCTCGATCAAATCCCCGGTCGACTCGAAGCCGAGGATCTCCCGGCCGAACGTCAGGTACTTCTCGACTTCGGGGAAGTGGTTCGTCGCGACGAGGGCCCCGGCGGCCGCGAAGTCGAAGAGGCCGACCTTGACGAGGGCATGCCCGCCTCCGGTCCGGAAGAAGACCACCGTGACGGCCGCCGAGGCGAGGGCCGCGAGAGTGTCGTCTCCGAAGATCAAGCCGCGGCTTGGGAGCGCGAACGGCTCCCATCCCTCGCCATAGAGGTGGACGTAGAAATCACGGAAGAGGGCGCGAACGGCCTCGACGCGGTCAGGGTGCGCCCGCCCCAGGACGAGAACGTCGCAGCGAAGCTCGGGCCGGGGCGGGACGGGCCGGAAGAACTCCTCGTTCGTGGCGATGGGCAGCGTATCGGCGCGGGCGCCGAGCTCCCGATAGGCGGGAACGAGTTCGGGAGCATTCGTCAGAAACAGGTCGAAGTTGGGAGCGATCAGACGTGTCGCGGGGCGGAAGACGTCCGGGTCGGAGAGGGCGATGCCGAGAAGAGTGCCGCTCTCACGCACTCTCCGGGCGTCGTCGGGCCGGAAACTCAACCCGCCGGCGTTGCAGATGACGAGATGAGGTCGGCTCCTCTCGATCCACGGACGGAGAGACTCCCAACGGAGCCAGACGGGGCCCGTCGATCCCCGGTCGTACGGCCGGTCCTCTGTGTCGAGGGCTTCGGGATGCTCGTCCGTAGAGAACTCCAGGACGTCGGCTCCGGCGGCGCGAAGTCCCAGCATCATCTGCCGGACCATGTCATTCGGTCCCCGCCAGTAGCCTCCGACGTGAAGAACCCGCAGCTTTCCCGGGTCGGACGTCGGGAGCCTCATCGGCGCCGAGCATAGTCGCTTCCCGGGGAGGACCGGTTCGGGAGGTCGGCCGGCCGCGCTCGGCGGGTCGACCTCCCGGAATTCAGTAGAGGAGGGGGATGTGGAAGGCGGTCACGAGGAAAGGCGCCATCTGCCAACGGGTGACGTTGCCTGCGGGGCAGTAGTTGCCGCCGCCACAGCCGGCGGTGACTCCTCCCGCATAGATGTAGTGGATGAACTTGCAGCCCGGGTCCGTCGGCGGGACGTCGCCGAAGAGGGAGTTGCCGCCCGAGGTGCAGTTGTAGGTGCCCACGCTCGGGACGGTCCCGCTGACGGGAACGGCCGCACCCGAGCCGGCCATGGCCGTAGCGAGGAAGACGGCCATCTGCCAGCGGTTGACGTTGCTGGCGGGACAGTAATTGCCGCCGCCGCAGCCCGTCGTGATCCCCTGGGCATAGATGTAATGGATGAACTTGCAGCCCGGGTCCGTCGGCGCAACGTCGCCGAAGAGGGAATGGCCGCCCGAGGTGCAATCGTAGGAGCCCACGCTCGGGACGGTCCCGCTCGTCGGCACGCTGCCGGTCGGGCCGACCATGGCGGTGGCGAGGAAGACGGCCATCTGCCAGCGATTGACGTTGCCGGCGGAGCAGTAATTGCCTCCACCGCAGCCTGATGTGACTCCGTTGTGGAGGAGGGTTTCGACGAAGCGGTAGGCGCCGTCGGCGACGGGCACGTCTGTGAAGCTCATGCCGATGTGGAGCGTCCAGCCCTTCGTGCCACCCGTGCTGAGAGTCTCGAGGAAGGTGGCATCCCAGTGGGTGGCGGGGCGGGTTACGGGGTTAGAGACGGAGAGGCGATAGGAGGGCCCGCCGGCCGAGAAGCTGTCGGCGGTGGCTCCGGGGGCGATGGTCCCGTATCCGGCCGCCGTGTCGAGCAGGGTGTACGTCGCACCGGCAGGACCCGTGAAGGCGGAAGCCGTGCCTGTGAGGGCGAGCGGGGAGGAGCCGATGTTCTTCCAGGAGGGGTTTGCGAGAACCGTCTCGCCCGGCTCGAGAACGCCGTTGACGTTGGAGATCGTCGCGCCCGTGGCATGAGCGTCCTCGACGAGGCCGGCGGGCTGGACGCCGACGCCCGTGGACGTAATCGTCAGGATCCCGGTCCCCGTGGACGTCTGGCCATCAGGGTTCGTGACGCTGACGTTTTTGGCTCCCGTGGTGGCCCCCGTCGTATTCAGGCTCAGCGTGACGTGCGTCGCATCGGTGTACGTGACGCTGTTGACGGCGACGCCGCCCGTGACCGCCGCCCCGATCCGCAGGCGGCACGGTTCGCCCGACATGCTGGAGGGCGTGTCGTAGAAGCCGGAGCCCGAAGACGACGTACCAGTGACGACGACGCTGACGCTGGACTGACCCGTCGCCACGGAGGAAGGGCTGGCGGAAGCGGGGGTCGCCGGGGGCGGCCCCTTCAGCTCGGCGAAGCGCGAACCGTACTGGTTGGCGACCGGGACGTACTCCTGGATCGTCCAGATGCTCTGGTCGTTGCACGGGTCGAGGCTCGTGAAGGAGAAGTCACCCCACCGCCGGCCGTGGCTGCCTCCGGTGTCCCAGCTCGGGTTGTACGCGTTGTTCGCCTGCGCGTAGACGTTGATCGACTGGAGCGTGCCGAGCGTATCGCCGGAGAGCCGCCCGGCCGTCCCCCCGCTGATGTAGGTGTTGTTCCCCGCGATCGTGAACCCTGCCGCGGCATGCCCCTGCCCGTTCGGGACGATCGTGCCGTAGCTGAAGAAGTTCGGGTTCAACGAGGCGACGTCGCAGACGATGCCGGCCTGGCGGATGGAAGGCGTCGATCCGGTCGGGATTCCCTGGATCTCCCACCAGTAGACGGCGTCCCGGTCTGCCGTCCCGCTGGCCACGCCGACGCAGTTTCCTCCGGAGACGGTGACCCCGACGGGCATCGCGGTCCAGAGACTCCCGGCTCGATACGTCGCGATCATTGGGCGGTTGTCGATCGCGTCGATATTTCCATTGGTTCCACCGGTATTGCCTTTATGGGGCTGGGTGATCGGGCTCCCCTGGTTCGCCGTGGCGATCGCGACAGGCGACGAAAGCGTGGGACTGGCGCTCCCTGGACTGCTGACCCGGACGAGATCGAGCTGGCTCCACGAGAAGTTGTCGTTTCCGAGGAGCCACCCCTCGGTCGCCGCCGGATCGGCGTTGTCGACGCCGTGCGGCGTCCACGGGAAGGTTGCGTAGCCCGTGCTAGCGAATCCCGTGACGTGGATGGGGCCGGAACCGAGGACCGAGCTTTTCTGGACGACGAAGATGTCGGAACCCTTGTACGTCGCGGTCTCCAGGCTCGTGCCGCAGAACTGGTTGACGCCGATGTAGATCCCGTTCGCGTCGATTCCGGGCACCGGATAATCCGCGAGGCAGTTCGTGTGCGTCCCGATTCCGGACTGGAAGTAGAAGAAGTGCCAGACCGTGCTCGGCGTGATCGTCGCCGAGTTGCTGACGGCGAGAAGGACCCGGTTGTTCGGGAACTTCACGTCGATGATGAAGAGAAACCAGCGCTGGCTGAGCCGGTCGTACCGGACGTGGGAGTCGCTGGTCCCGCTCGAGCGGACAGACGTGAAGAAGTTGTTCGGCGACGTGTTCAGGACGCCGTCGGGAAGGCCCGTCGCCTTGCTGTAGGTGACGATGTTGCAGTTCTCGAAGACGACGAACTGAGTCGGACCGACGGCCCCCATGGTGTCCGGGGGCCAGGCGCTCGGGTTTGCGGCCGTCGGTGAATCTCCCGTCACGCCCACGGTCTGAGGCAGCGCCAGCTCGCCCCCCGTGGCGATCTCGGGCGACTGCGGGCCGGTGGCGGGCCCCTGCCGGCGGTTCATTGCATCCGGATCGACTTTCTTCAGGCTCGTGTCGGCCCGCCCCGGGAAGAGGTCGAGGGTCATCTGGGGGGCGACCTCACCCAGCCGCATCTGGCGGGCCATGATCTCGCCCGTCGTCTCGCTGACCGCGGGGAGTCCCGGAATGGATATTCCCTGAATCTGCTGGCCGTTCGGCGGCGCGGCAGAGGCGGGTTGCGCAATTCCAGCAAGTGCGGCTGCGAGAATCGCTCCCCTCGCGAAGCCGGCCGATCGGACGAATCGACTCAACGGTCGCCCGGAAGGCGAGTCGGTCATCATCATGCGGCCGAGAATACTAGAGCGCGGTCCCGGCGCATCGGCGTCTCGGAAGGGCCCCATGCGCTATCCTTCGCCGGCATTCCAATAGAGATGGTGCGTTCCGGAGACGAGACGTGACAGAGGACCCATGAAACGAAAGCGCGGATGGTCGTCTTTCTCTTTCCATATCGCTCTCCCGTCGCTGCTCGCGGTGGTGGTGGCCGGCCCGACCGCAGCCCGGGCGCAGGCGCCTCCGGCCTCCGCACCTGCCGGCGGCTCGTCGGTGGCGGGATCTCCGGACCGTGACGCCGAGCTGGGTCGCCGTCTCGATTCCCTCCTCGCTACGGCCGATCCGGGGGTGACCTGGTCGATCTCCGTCGAGGCGGTCGACGAGAAGGACCGCCTTCTCCACCGGGTCCTGCTCTGGGCAGGCGGAATCGGGATCTGGGACGGCGAAAGCCAGTTCCGCCTGGAGCCTCCCGCACAGAACGAGATCTTCAAGGCCTTTCGCGACCAGGGCTTCTGCCGGATGAACGACGATCTCTACAAGCCGGGATCCGGCCGGAGGCGACCGAACGGCCCGATCCAGGAACAGGCCATCACGCTCGAGATCGGAGGGGTGACGAAGACCGTCAGCCACACGGTCCCCAAGGACGGGAGATATCCCGACGTCGAGGAGGCCGCGCGGCCGCTCCTCGCAATCGTGAAGGTCGTCCGGACGGTCTGCAAGGGGCCGGCGGAGAAGGGGATCCGCGCGACCGATCTCGCCGACGGCCTCTCGAAGGTGGCCGGGCAGCAGCTTGCGGACGTCGCGTTCAAGCTCTTCGTGAACCAGCCGGGAGAGGCGGGGGGAAGCGGATGGCTGGCGCGGGTCGACGGGAAGCGCGTCACGACCCAGGTGTCGACGAAGGGAAAGGGGTGGGCGCCTCCCGTGGAGATTCACTTGTCGACCGATGAATTCCTGGAATTCGTCCGGACGGTGTCGGCCGCGACGCCCGGCGCTTTCCCGAAGAACCTCTATGACGAGGGCTACACGGACCTTACGCTCTCCGTCCTGAACCGCACCGTCAACGTCCAGGCCCGTCCCTTCTCCGGGATGGACCCGAAGGCGCACGAGGAGGCCCGCAAGGCCTTCCGGAGCGTGGTGGCAGCGGCCCGGAAGCTGCATGAGAAAGCTCTTCTCGAGGGTAAGAGACCCTAAGCCCTTGAGACCCAGGCCCACCGACCGGAGGCGCGAAAGCTCTTCGCACGGGCACCCTGTCGGGCAGCAGGTTCGCGAGTGAACGTCTTTCCCGGAAAACCCTGATGCATTTGCAGGGAAGACGATGAGATGACTTGACTCGGTCCCCCTGCTGACATAGGTTTCGTCTCAGCTTAGGTCTCGTAATGGTCCAGTGACTCTTGAGGAGTGATTTTTCTGAAGAGAGTCTGGAGTCCTCGCGGATGGCGGAAGTGTCTCGTTGCTGGAGTGCCGTCCGACTTTCTGTCCCTCGCCCTCCCTCCTCCCCCCTCTCTTGGAATCCGACTTGAAATCCCGTTCCCCGAAGCGGGGGAACGGAAAGATCCAGTCCTCGCTGTAGTGACATCCACGTCATGTCAGTAACTTTTTTCTTCGTTCGTTTCACTTTCTGGGCATCCCAGATTGGAAGGAGCAGGTGAACATGAGTCTGTCGAGAGCTTCGATGTTCCTTACTGCCCTCGCGGTGGCCGCGGGACTGGCCGCGCCGCCCGAGGCTCGAGCGGCCGCGCCGATAAAGCATCCGGCCCAGGTGATCTCCCCCGTCAAGGTGGACGTCTCTCCTCCGCTCAGAACCATTACACCCCTCACGGCGGTTCCGGAAGGGAAGAAGGCGCCCGAGAACCCGCCGATTCCAAAGCCGGGGCGTGCCCTCGGGAAGGGCAGCACCGCCCCCGACGCGGCGCTTCAAATGAAGCCCGGCCCGACGAACATGCCGGCCCCCATCCTGGACTTTGAGGGCGCCAACAACGTTTTCGGCGTCCTCCCGCCCGATACGACCGGCGATGTCGGCCCCAACCATTACATCCAGTGGGTGAACCTCGGCTTCGCCATCTACGACAAGACAACGGGCGCGAAGATCTACCCGTTGAGCGGCTTTGCCCTTGGCAACACGCTCTGGGCCGGCTTCGGCGGAGCGTGCGAGACCAGCAACGACGGGGACATCCAGGTGAACTATGACAACCTGGCGGACCGCTGGGTCATGTCGCAGTTCGCATTTCCCAATTACCCCTCGGGACCCTTCCACCAGTGCTTTGCGGTTTCCACCTCTCCGGACCCGACCGGGAGCTGGTATCGCTACGACTACATCACCAGCGCGACGAAGCTGAACGACTACCCGAAGATCGGCGTCTGGCCCGACGGGTACTACATGACCGTCAACCAGTTCGACATGCCGGCCGGCTCATTCGCCGG
The DNA here is from genome assembly GCA_963779415.1 of uncultured Acidobacteriota bacterium. Lineage (GTDB taxonomy): Bacteria > Acidobacteriota > Thermoanaerobaculia > UBA5066 > UBA5066 > DAOMFB01. The sequence continues at coordinate 637,201 of CAVZYA010000002.1, forward strand.
CCTCGGCGCCTTTGTTTTCGAGCGTGACAAGATGATCGCCGGCACTCCGGCGCTCGGGATCTACTTCGACACCGGCGCCGTGACGCTGAACTACGGCGGCGACCTGCCGGCCGACCTCGACGGGCCTCCCCCGCCGGCCGGGACACCCGGCTACGTCATGGAGTGGGACCAGGCCGGTTGGATCGGAGACGCGAATGACACGCTCCGAATCTGGGAGGTCAAGCCCGACTGGTCGAACCCGTCCAACTCCACCTTCGGGGCGAATGCGAACTACGACCCGAACTTCATGATCACGGACGCTGCCGGCACGGCGCCATGCATTGGCAACCGCAGGACTGCGTCCCGCAGCCCGGCACGGCGCAGGGGCTCGACGCGCATCGCCGACCGTCTCATGCAGCGGCTCCAGTACCGCAACATCGGAGGGGTCGGGAGGCTGACCTTCAACCACACGCTCGACGTGGGCAGTGGCCGCACGGGTGTTCGGTGGACTCAGCTCCAGAACCCGGGCACCGGCTGGACGATGCTGGACGAGGGAACCTTCGGCGGCGACCCCGGTGACACCGACTAGCGCTGGATGGGCGCCGCGGCTCTCGACATCCAGGGGAACATGGCCGTCGGGTACAGCGTCTCGAGCAGCACGACCTACCCGTCGATCCGGTACAACGGGCGCCTGGCTGGCGACCCCGCCGGGACGCTCGGCACCGAGGCGACCCTCATCGCCGGCGGCGGCTCCCAGCTCCACTCGGCCGACCGCTGGGGCGACTACAGCGCCATGACGGTCGACCCGGTGGACGAGTGCACGTTCTGGTACACGCAGGAGTACTACCAGACCACGAGTTCCGCCACCTGGCAGACGCGGATCGGCTCCTTCAAGTTCCCCGGGTGCACCGCCGGGCCTTCCGGCACCATCGACGGGACCGTGAAGAGCACCGCGGGTGGCGGCCCGATCCCCGGGGCCCTCGTGCAGATCGGTCCGTCCTACTCGACGACCACGAACGGCGCGGGGTTCTTCACCGTGAACGTTCCCGTCGGAACTTACGACGTGACGGCCTCCAAGTTCGGATATACCCCGGCCACCGTCCCGGGCCAGGTCGTCACCGAAGGCAACACCACGCACGTCGGCGACATCCTGTTGACGCCGGTAGGCGCCTATCACGTCGACGGCTTCGTGACGGCGGCGGATCACAACTGGCCCCTCTGGGCGAAGATCGAGATCCGCGAGTCGGGGAATCTCGTCAACACCCTCTACACCTCTCCCTGGAACGGCTACTACGACGTGATCCTGCCCAACGGCTACACCTACCAGTTCACGGTGCTGCCGATGTACCAGGGCTACCAGAGCGAAGTGCGGCCGGTCATCGTGGCCTCGGGCGACCAGGTCCAGAACTTCACGCTCCTGGCGGCTTCCGGCAACCCGGCTTACAGCTGCTATCTCAACGGCGGCATCAACGAGAACTTCGACGGCGCTTTCCCGCCGCTCGGCTGGACCGTCATCAACAACGGTTCGGTTCCCAACAACATCTGGAAGCGTAACGACCAGTGGGGCCGTTCGAACCTGACGGGCGGCACGGGCTTCGCGGCGGCTGCCGATTCCGATATGGCGGGCCCGGGCTCCGGACCCTTCGACACCGAGCTCTGGTCTCCGCCGATCATGATGCCGGCCACCCCGCGCAACCTGAAGTTCAAGAGCGCGTACACCAGTTACAGTGCCGAGACCGGCACCCTCGACGTCTCCACCAACGGGGGCGGGACCTGGACGAACCTCATCACCATCACGTCGTCTGCCGTGGCGGAACGGACCGTCGACATGACGGCGTACGCCAACCAGATGATCGTCCTGCGCTGGAAATTCGTCTCGCCAAGTTGGGCGTACTACTGGCAGATCGACGACGTGCGGACCGAGACCATCCCGGTGCCGCCGCCGCCGCCGGCCGTAGTCTGGACCCAGAACTTCGACGGCGTGACCGCTCCGGCGATGCCGAGCCGGCTGGAGCGTCAGTACTACCTTCGACGGTACCGCCGATCTGGACCAACAGCACGACGTCGAGTCGCCCGAGCGGCATCACGCCCCATTCCAGCCCCAACATGCTGATCTTCAATTCGTGGTCAGCGTAGGTAGCGGCAGCGACGCGCTGGCTCTACAAGACCACCTCGGACGACGTCTCGAGCGGTACCGGGTACGTCGGTTTCTGGATGTACCACGACACCGGGTACTCCGGCGCCGCCGACTATGTCCAGGTGGCCTACTCGACGAATGGCTCCAACTACTTCACAGTCGGACCCCAGATCACGCGGTACGACGGGACGACGGGGTGGGTCCAGTACGAGGTCCCCCTGACGGGCGTCTCGAGTCCCAACCGTCTTGATCGTCCTCTATCGGATTCAGCTACTTCGGCAACGACATTCACGTCGACGACGTGCAGCTTCTCAACGGCGCGGCGCCGTCGCCGCCCGTCGTCGACAACCCGAGCCTCCTCTGTGATGCGGTTCCGGGCTCCCTGGTCGCCGGCTTCGTGACCGACGCCAACACGGCGCTCGGCCTCGCGGGTGCGCAGGTCGCTCGCGACCTGGGCGGGGTGGCCATCACCATGCCGGCCTCGGAGGACCCGAACGTGGGCGCGGGCTTCTACTACATGTTCTCTTCGGCGGCCATGCCGACGGCGCCAAACGGCCCGTCGACCCGGACGTTCACGGCGAGCAAGACCGGCTACGGTTCTGTTCAGAAGTCCGTGAACCTCGTACCCAACACCGTCAACCGCCTCGACTTCGCCCTCCCGTCGGCCTCGCTCAGCTTCGCCGGCTGGCCGTTCGACCTCAACAGCCGCCTGTACCCGGACGGAATGCCGCCGTGGGACAAGCAGCACATCTTCTCCGTCATGAACAGCGGTGGCCTTGACGCCAACGTCAAGTTCAGCACGATAGCTCTGACTCCGGGTTGGACGCCGCCCCGCATGTGGCCTGCGTTCGCCCCGGAACCCCTCAGTCCAACCAGAACCAAGAGTTCGATCGGGCGGGCTGCGGCCGGACGGCACCCTTCAACTGCTACCAGGACCCGGTACACCGGACTGGCCGGTCCTCTGGCCGGCATCCCGGCGTTCGGAGTGGATCTCAACGCTTCGAACTTCGTCACCTGGCCGGACGCTTCTGTTCCGGGCACCTGGACCATCATCGCGCCCGAGCCCGGCAGCTCGTACTTCGGCGGTGACTTCCTGAACGGCGATTTCTCCAAGCTCTGGGTCGTGGATTACGCGCTGAACCAGCTCAGCACGCTGGACACCACGACCGGCGCGAAAACGGTCGTCGGCCCGATGACTCCAAACTCCGGCGAGTCATGGACCGGTCTCAAGAGCTCCTCGGATGGCAATGTTTACGCCGCGGCCACGACCTGCGCTTCGTCGACGCTCTACACGGTCGACCCGGCGACAGGCCACGCGACGGCGATCGGTCCGATCACCAACGGCGGGTGCGTCATCGACATCGCCATCAACAACGCAGGCGAGATCTATGGTGTCGACCTCGTCTCGGACAACCTGCTGAAGATCAACCCCGCCACCGGTGCCGGCACGGTCGTCGGCCCGCTGGGAATAGACGCCAACTACGCACAGGGGATGTCTTTCGAGAAGGACAGCGGAATTCTCTACTGGGCTGCGTTCAACAACGGAGCCTTCCAGGGCGAGCTTCGCACCATCGACACGGCGACGGGTGCCAGCTTCCTGATTGGTCCCTTCCCCGGCGGTGCCGAGGTGGACGCCTTTGCCATCGCCTCCGGCGGTGGCGTGACGCTCCCGTGGGTCACCCTCACTCCGACCGAGGGCGTGGTCCCGGCCAATGGCCAACTCGACATCCTCACCGAGTTCTTCCCTGAGGGTGTGCCGCCGGCCAACTTCGGCCTCTATCGGGCCCAGGTCAAGTCCACCAACGACACGCCGTCCCCCCTGCCGACGATCTCCGTCTACTTCACCAAGGCCTTCTGGGACGTTCCGCGCGGCTCCTTCGCCGATGCCTTCATTCACGGCCTGGCCGGCGCGCGCGTCACGAAAGGCTGCGGCGGCGGGAACTTCTGCCCGAACGACCCCGTCAGCCGTGCCGAGATGGCCATCATGGTGGTCCGTGGCATCCACGGTCCTGACTTCGTACCACCCCCCGCTGTCGGAATCTTCGCGGACGTGGTGATCTCCGACACCGACAACACCGCCGACTACATCGAGCAGCTCTACACCGACGGCGTCGTCGCCGGCTGCGCAGTCGGCCCCCCGCTTCTCTACTGCCCCAACAGTCTCGTCAACCGTGCCCAGATGGCCGTCTTCATCTCCGCCGGCATCCTGCTTCCGCCGGTCAATCCTCCGACGGGCTACTTCACGGACATGGCCGGATATCACTGGGCCGATGGCTATGCCGAGGCTCTCTTCAACGCGGGAATCACCGCAGGGTGCGGCTCCCATATCTTCTGCCCGAGCACCAACATCACCCGTGCTCAGCTCTCCGTGTGGCTTGTGACCGGACTCGGTATTCCTTACTACACCCACCCGATCGGCCCGGACAAGCCGGCCGGCAAGTAATCTCCAACCGACCGGGGGGAGTCGTCCCCCCGGTCATGGGCTCAACCGAGAGCCGGGCGCGCAAGCGCCCGGCTTCTTTTTTCGGTGCGCCGGGCAGGGCGTCTCATCTGTCGGGGTACTATCGAACGGACGTGGCTACCGGATCGCACCGTATCGTCCTTGCCGGGTACTACGGATTCGGGAATGCCGGTGACGAGGCGATTCTGGCGTCTCTTCTCGCGGGACTCCGGAGCCGCGATCCCGGGATCCGGGCCACCGTCCTGTCGGGGAATCCGGCCGTCACGGTAGCCGCTCACGGAGTCTCCGCCGTGGCGTGGCCGGACATCGAAGGGCTCTCGGACGCGATCGAGAACAGCGACATCGTCGTCGTCGGGGGGGGCGGTCTTTTCCACGACTATTGGGGAGTCGACCCGGACACCCTCTTGACGGACCGGGGATGGGGAATTCCGTCGTACGCGGCGCCCGTCCTGCTCGCGGCCCTTCACGAGACCCCTGCGCTGATCGTCGGCGTCGGGGTCGGCCCGCTCGATTCGTTGGCCGGCAAGAAGCTGACCCGGCAGATCTGCGAGCTGGCGGAGGGCGTCACCGTCAGGGATGCCGCATCGGCCGAGCTTCTCGCGGCGATCGGCGTCGCCCGGAACCGGGTGGAGGTGACGGCCGACCCGGCATTCACGTTCACTCCGACGGCGTCCGATCGGGAGCGGGCCGCGCAGCGGGTGCCCGAGGGAGACGGACCTCTCGTCGCCCTGGCCCTCCGGGCCTGGGACATCGGCGTGCACTCGCCGCGCTGGGAGGGCGAGGTCGCGGCGGCGGCCGACGATCTTGTCCGGACGGCCGGGGCGCGGATCCTGTTCGTCCCGTTCCAGGACCTGCCGTCCGCCAAAGGAGAACGACGCCGCCGTCGCGGAGAGAGTCGCGGCGCGGATGACAGCCGGGCACCGCGCAGAAGTCGTGCGGCCTCCGCTGAGCGCCGGGGAGACGGCCGCTCTTCTCGCCCGGTGCGACGCCGTCGTCGGCATGCGGCTCCACGCCCTGATCTTCGCCCTGAGCGGAGGGGTTCCGGCGGTGGCCCTTTCCTACGACCCGAAGGTGGAAGCCACGATGTCGGCGCTGGGCCTCGAAGAGGAGACGATTCGGCTGGCCGACCTCGAGCGGACGTCGCTGGTCTCCGCCGTGACCAGAGTGCTCGAAGGCCGGGAAGAGCTGGGACGACGGCTCGCTCCGCTCCTCGAAAAGGCCCGGGCGGCGGCGACGAAGAACGTGGACCGGATCTGGGAGCGGCTCGAGCGGCCGACGGTGCGCTCCGCCCCCCGCGCGGGACGGGAACTCTTCGTGAAGGGGATCCGGGCGCAGATCCGCGCGATCGCCCTGGCGAGGGCTGCCGCGGAGACGGACCGCTCCCGGATCACCCTACTTGAAAACGCAGTGGCTGAAGCGCAGCGCCGCGTGGTCGAAGCGGCTGAAGCGCAGCGCCGCACGGCGGAGGACGCCGCCTTGTTTCGGGAACAGCTCGCCATGGCGAAGGCGGAGGCGGCGGAAACGCAGCGTCAAATAGCCGATTCGGCGGCTGAAGTGGAACAGGTCAGGGCGGGGGCGGCCGTCCTGGAGCGCGAGAACCTGCGGCTGATCGAGTCCCTGGACAGTGCCCGCCGCGAGGTCCAGGCCTGGAAGGCGGCCCACGACGACGCCCGACACTCCCTGGAGGGGGTCCGTGAAGAGTTGAGCCGCTGGCACGCCTCGCGCCTCTTCCGGACGGGAACTCTCTACTGGCGCCTCCGGGGAATGCTGACGGGCCGGTCGTCGGGGTCGGCTCCGGCCGTGGGGACGAACCCGGCGGAGCGGTCCCGCGACGTTCCGGACCCGGCCCCGGCGTCTCTCGCGGCCGGTTCGGAGCCGCAGCCCCCGTCCGAGCCGGCCTGGCGTCCGGAGCGCCCGAGCGGCGTCGAATCCCTGCCCCGAGGGACGTACGACGTCATCGTCTTTTCGATCATCGACTGGGAATTCCGCTTCCAGCGTCCGCAACAGCTTGCAAGTCAGTTCGGACGGAAGGGGCACCGGGTCCTCTACGTCTCGTGTTCCCGGTTCCTGCCGGACGGAGGCCCGGCCTGGCAGACGGTCCGGCAGGCGGAGAACGTCGCCGAGGTGCGGATCCGGTCGGCCCGGGCTCTCGACATCTACGGGGGAAAGCTGGAAGGGCGGGACCTCGACGTTCTCGAGGAGGCGTTCTCGGTCCTGGCGCGGGACCTCGCAATCGCCGACGCCGTTTGCAAGGTGGACATTCCATTCTGGACTCCGCTCGTCCTGCGGCTTCGGGAGCGATTCGGGTGGCGCGTGGTCTATGACTGCATGGACGAATGGAACAACTTCCCCGGATTCAAGGAGCCGGTCCTTGCGGCCGAAGCGACGCTCGTCCGCGACGCGGACGTGACCCTCGTCTCCGCCGACCGGCTGCTGGCGAAGTGGAGCGAGCACGACACGGCCCTTGATGGTGCGCAACGCCGTGGACCTCGATCACTACACCCGGCTCTACGGTCCGAACGATCTCCTCGGGAAGGTTTCGCATCCGGTCATCGGCTATTACGGCGCTCTCGCGTCGTGGGTCGACGTCCCGTTGCTCAAGAAGGTGGCCGAGACCTTTCCGGACGGGACCATCGTCCTCGCGGGAGGCCACTTCGACGTCGATCTCGGCCCGATCGCTTCGACTCGAGAACGTTCGCCTCCTCGGGCAGCGGCCCTACGAGGAGATGCCGCTCCTTCTCTGGCACTTCGATGCCTGCATCATTCCGTTCCTCGTGAACGACATCACCGAGGCGACGAACCCCGTGAAGTTCTACGAGTACATCTCGCAGGGGAAGCCGGTGGTCGTTCCCGACCTCACGGAGCTGCGCCCGTTCTCGGAAGTCTGCTACCTCGCGCGGGACCACGACGACTTCGTCGCGAAGCTCCGCCTCGCCCTGGCGGAGGCGCCGGACGACCCGCGGCGGAAAAAGAGGCAGGAACTCGCCGCGGAGAACGACTGGTCGGCCCGCGCGGAGACGATCGACCGCGCCGTCCGGGAGTCCTTCCCGCTCGTCTCGGTCGTCGTCGTCACGTACGGAGGGCTGGAGCTGACGAAGGAATGCCTCCGGTCGCTTCTCTTCGCGGAGACGTGGCCCCGTCTGGAAGTGATCGTCGTCGACAACGGCTCGTCGGACGGGACACCGGCGTTCCTCCGGGAGTTCGCCGGGACGGATGCGCGGATGAAGACGATCCTCAACGCCACGAACCGCGGCTTTGCAGCGGCCAACAACCAGGGGATCGCCATGTCGGCTGGGGAGATCGTCGTCCTTCTCAACAACGACACGGTCGTCCCGCAGGGCCTGATGGGACGCCTCGTGGCCCACCTCAAGCGGGACGCCGGGCTCGGGATGGTCTGCCCGACGACGAACTTCTGCGGAAACGAGGCCAAGGTCGACCCGGACTACTCGGACATTTCCGGCCTGCCCGCATTCGCGGCGAAGCGGGCGGCGGAATACTCCGGAGTGGTCTTCGACATCCCGATCGCCGCGATGTACTGCGTCGCGCTCCGTCGCGAGGTCCTGGAGAAGGTCGGGCCGCTCGACGAGGCGTTCGGCATCGGGATGTTCGAGGACGACGACTACGCCCTCAGGATCCGGGAGGCCGGGCTTCGGGTCGTCTGCGCGGAGGACGCGTACGTCCACCACGTCGGACAGGGATCTTTCCGGAAACTCCCTCGCGAGGAGTACGAGAAGCTCTGGCGCGAGAACCGCGAAAAGTTCGAGCGGAAATGGGGACGGCCCTGGAAGCCGCACCGTGTCCGGGAAGGAGCCTCTCCGGTCGTCTCGAGGATAGAGTGAGCCGCGGCGTACCGGTCACGCACGAGGCGGGCCCGGGCAGGAGGGCGTCCGACGTCCGCAGAGCCGGCTGGGCATGAAGGACGTCCGGTACCTGATCCTCGGCGCCGGCCCGAGCGGGCTGGCTTTCGCCAGCACCCTCAAGGACCGTGGGGAGACGTCGTTCCTGGTCCTCGAGAAGGAGGAGGTCCCGGGGGGCCTCTGCCGAAGCAAGGTCGTCGACGGAGCCCCCCTCGACATCGGAGGCGGGCACTTCCTCGACGTGGCGCGCCCGCATGTTCTGAAGTTTCTTTTTCGCTTTCTTCCGGAGAGCGAATGGCAGGGGCACACCCGCCGGGCCCGGATCCGCCTGCGCGGGCGGGAGATCGATCACCCGATAGAGGCCAACCTCTGGCAGCTTCCGCTCGATGCCCAGGTCGACTACCTCGAGTCGATAGCCGCCTCCGGCTCGGTGCGCGGTCTGCCGGAGCCGGAGGCGTTTGGCGAGTGGATCGCGTGGAAGCTCGGCTCGCGGATCGCGGGCGACTACATGCTCCCGTACAACGAGAAGCTCTTCGGATGCCCTCTCGCCGAGTTGGGAACGTACTGGCTCGAGAAGCTCCCGAGCGTCTCGTTTCGGGAGACGCTTCGCTCCTGCCTCGAGCGGAAGGCCTTCGGGACGCTGGCGGCCCATGGCCGGTTCCTCTACCCGCGGAGCGGCGGGTACGGAGAGGTCTGGGCGCGGATGGGAGAGGCCCTCGGGGAGCGCCTCCTGACCGGTACGCCTTCCCGGGAGATCGACGTCGAACGAAGGGTGGTGAACGGCCGCTACCGGGCGGAGACGATCGTGTCGAGCATCGCGTGGCCGCTCTGGCCCGGACTGACGAACTTGCCCCCGGAAGTCGGCGCGGCGATCAACCAACTGAGGCACGCATCCATCGACGTCACTTACCTCCCGGAGACCGTCGAGACCGACGCACACTGGATCTACGAGCCGGACCCGGAAGTTCCGCACCATCGCCTCCTTCCGCGTCCGAACTTTCTTGCCGGTTCCCGAGGGCATTGGACGGAAGCGAATGCCACCCGAAGCGTGCCCACCGCCTCGTTCCGTCACCACAACGCCTTCGCCTATCCCGTGAACACGCTGGGGAAGCGGGAAGCGATGGGAACGATTCTCGGGTGGGCACGGGCCCGGTCGATCGTCCCGATCGGCCGCTGGGGCCTCTGGGAACACATGAACTCGGATGTCGCCGTCGCGAGGGCGATGGCGGCCGCAGAGGCATCGTGCTAGGCGGTTCGGATGTCGCTTTCGGCGCGGATGCCGCGGGAAGGGCTCGACCGTGAGGCTGGCGCTCTGTCTCCTGACCTGGAACGAAGTCGAGGGGTGCCGGCGGGACGTTCCCCGGCTCGACCGGTCGGCGTTCGAGGAGCTCTTCGCCATCGACGGGGGAAGCCGCGACGGAACGGTGGAGTATCTCGAAGGGGAGGGGATCCCCGTCTACCGGCAGAGCGAGCCGGGCCTCAATGCCGCCTACCACGACGCGATCGAGCGGACGACCTGCGACGCCCTCGTCGTTTTTCCTCCGAAGGGAACGATCGACCCGTCCGCAACGCTCGCTTTCCGAAAGCTGTTCGAGGGGGGCGCGGACCTGGTCGTTGCGGGCCGCTCGCTTCCAGGCGGGAGGACCGAGGAGGACGACCGGTTCATCAAGCCGAGGAAGTGGGGCGTCGCCTGGCTCAGCCTCTTCACGTCGCTCGTCTGGCGCGGGGAGGGCCCGCGCATCCGCGACGTCCTCCATGGTTTTCGCGGGTTCAAGGTCGATGCCTTCCGGAAAATGGCTCCCTTGAGGACCGGATTGTCGATCGACCTGGAGACGGTCGTCCGTGCCTACCGCCTTGGTCTGCGCCGATGCGAATTCCCGGTGATCGAGAGGCCGAGGAGCTTACGGCGAGACGCACTTCCCCATCGCCCGGACGGCCAAGAAGCTCGCGGCGTACCTCGTGGAGGAGATTCGCCGGACGGACCCGAGAAGTACCGAGGCAGTGCCTGCAATCACCCGAGGTCCCGCGAACGACGAGGAGCCTCCGAAACAGGCCCCGGCGGGGGCCGCCGCGCTGGGACCTCGCGCCACGTGGTCGTTCTTTCTCGGAGTGTTCCTGACCCTTCTCTCGCTGTCGCCTGGCTCCATCAGTGGAATGGGCTACACGATCGCGAACATGAAAGCGGCGAACCAGATCCTCGCGAAGCTGGGAATGACCTCGGCGGGCCCGGCCGCTGCGGCCTTCGAGATCCCCCTGCACGGCGTCCTCGAGGTGGGGTTGGAGCTGCCCTTCATGGCGATCGGGCATTTGACCACCCCCATCTGGATCGGTCCGGAGAGAGCCCTGTCCGCCCAGCCGGTCTTGTTCACGGCCCTGCTGGGAACGCTGGCCTTCGTCTGGGCGTTTCGGCTGGCGGGCAGTCGGGTCTGGGCACTCGTCATCGGTCTGTCGGCGGTCTTCGCGACGGTTCTCTGGCCCTACGCCTACATCGGTCTCGAGACGTCGCAGTCGTTGTGCCTGATCGCGGCGGCCTACATCGCCCTCGAAAGCGGTCCCCACGCCTCGTGGTCGCGTACGCTGGCGGTCGCCGTCGTCGGAGGGCTCGCGGTCAGCCTGAAGATCAACGGCATCTTCCTCGTGCCCGCGGTCGCCTTCGCCGTCTTCCGCTTCGTCTGGTCGGGGTCGAGCCGCGGCCGGAGCGCGAAGGTGGCCGTGATCACGACCCTGATGGCGGCGTTCTTCGTTGGAAACGTCCTGTTGCGGAACAAGTTCTGGGCCAGACACGGCGGTAACTTTGAGGTGTTCAAGGGCTGGAGCGTCGACGGCCCGGTGACGTGGGCTCTCGTGATGGCGTCCCTCCTCTTCTCCGTGAACAAGGGGTTCTTCGTCTTCTCGCCGATCTGCGGGGTCGGGATGGCGGGACTTCGTCGGGCGATCGCGGTTCGAAAGGACGTGGCCGTCTTCGTTCTTCTGGCGCTTGCGGGCCCCCTCGCGGGAATGTCGTTCTTCGTGAACTGGGCGGACGAGACGTGGGGCGCGCGGTACCTTCACGGGGCGGTCGTTCCAGTTCTGTTGCTTCTCGCCGCCTCGCGCGCGGGGCAGCCGTTCAGGCCAAGGAGGGAGTGGCCGCTCATCTCCGCCATTGTCATCGGGGTCTCGATTTCGTTCCTCGGGTGCTTCGCGTACTACGGGAGTGTCAAGTCTGCCGCGGGGCGGACGAAGAGCTCGACGCTCGAGAACCTCGTCTACAACCTCGAGTTCAATCAGATTCGCTTCAACGCGAAACTGTTCTCGTTATGGGTGAGACGGCTTGCTGGACGCGGCGTCGCACCGGAGCCCTGGGTGCCGGCGGTGCACTGGTGGTACGAGCGGCCGGCCGACATGAAGGTCCTCGAACCGGTTGAGATTGCGCCGTCTTTCGTACCTCAGCCGATTCTCTTTCGCGACCTCGGGCCGCATCCAATCACGCCCGCGCGGGTGATCTGGTCGGCGTACTTCCTCTTCCTGTGCGGGGGTGTATGGCTTCTGGTCGGGCTGAGCCGGACCCTACTGAAGGAATGACCGGCGGCGATGGCGATGTCGCCTGTGCGGCTCCGCGCCGGGGGCTTCACCTTCGGTCGGACTTCGATGCGTAAAGACCAGAGACCCCGAGGAACGGACAGAACTCCACGGAAGGATCCGGCCGTGACGGGCAGCCCGGACGAAGGAATGCGGCCGAACGGCGCGCGGCAGGCGGGGCTCGTTCTGGCGGCGCTGCTGGCCGTCCTTGTAGTCACGAACTTCAATATCGTCTTCCTCGGGCAGACGCTCGTCGCCAGCGCCAACCACCCGCCGTTCGATGACCGCACCACTCACCTCCGGCCAACCCGCGGCGTGAGATTCGCGAATGCCAACTGGCACGACCTCGGCGGAACCTGGTGGCAATGGGAACCCGCCGGGGTCGCGGTCTCCGACGCTTTTCGGCGGGGGGAAGTTCCACTGTGGGACCCGACGATCGCGGGCGGTGTGGACGCGCACGCGAGCCTCTTTCCGAGCCAGTACTTTCCGCCCTATCTACCGGTGCTGCTGCTTGGCGACACTCCGGCACTGCGGGATGCCTACTACCTGGCGATCATTCTCGCGTCGGGACTGGCCATGGCAGGGCTGCTGCTTCGCAACCGCTTTCTGCCGGCCTCGGCGGCCGCAGGCGGGGTCGCGTACATGCTGTGCGGGGCCGTGATACAGACGGCCAACTCCAACCTGGGCCAGGCGACGGCCATGCTGCCTTTGATGCTGCTGGTCACGGACTGGCTCCTGGAGCGCCCCTCGGGGCCGCGTTTCGCCGCGACCGCAGCGGTTGTCGGGGCCAGCGCACTTGCAGGCTTTCTTCCGGTCGTCTTCTCGGGTTTCCTGCTGGTCGCGCTGCTGGCGGTGGCACACGCCGTGATCCCGGCGAACGCAGGCGAGAGCGGGCGCCGGCGAGGTGCGGCGACGGCTCGGTCCCTTGGCGATGGCTGCCGGGGCGGGGCTCCTCGGTCTCGCCCTTGCGGCGTTCCTCATCGTGCCGGCGGAGAAAGCCTCGGCGGCGTCGGCTGAGTTTCTCGGGTGGTACACCGGCCTCGGCCGCCAGGCTTACTCCGCGAACGAGTTCCTCACCCTTGTCTCACCGCTCCTGAGCTGGGACGTCAACCAAACCCAGGTGGTAACGAGCACACTCTTTCCGCCCCTGAATTCGTGGCAGGCACATCTTTTCCACGTGGGCCTCGTCGTGCTGCTCCTGGCCTCTTTGGCGAGACCGCTCGAGCGGCCAGCCTATCGCCGGTTGTTCCTCGCGTTCGGGTTGATTTCAGGGGTTGTCTTCGCGAAGCTCTTCGGGCTGCCCCCTGTGCAGTGGCTGGCCGATCTGCCGGTGCTTCGCTACACGCACTTCATTCCGTACTTCTGCGGCGCGCTCGCGGTCGGTCTCGCCGGCCTCGCGGCCTGCGGCGTCGAGTCGATCGTCTGTCGCGTTCCTCGCCGAAATGATCTTCTTGGGGGCGCTGCTGTCGTATTCGTCGTCCTGGGAAGTCTGGTTTTGTTCGCCCTTGCCCGAGGCTTCAATCGTTCCGCCGCTGGCGCGCAGTACCTGCGCTGGGCCCTGGAGCTGGACCGGGTCGTCGCGGCAGCCGTGGGAATCCTGGTGCTGGTGTGGTTGCGTCGGCAGGGCCTGCTCTCCGGGAAGAAGGCCGGCCTCGTGGCGGTGGGACTGCTCGTCCTCGAGCTGGGGCCGCTCGCCTACCACGGACGCTACGGCCGCGCCGACGTCTGGCGCGAGGTGCCGGAGTACGTCCGGTTTCTGCAACGCGACAAGGAGCTTTTCCGCATTCACAGCGTTCAAGACGTTGCCCTCACCCCCAACGTCTTTCAGGCCATGGGGATTCAGGGAATCGGCTCGCGGGCGGTCTTCAATCCGTCGCGATTCAGCTCGCTCGTCAAGTCGTACTTCGACGACCGCCCGAGTTCCTCCTTCATCCTGCCGACCCAGCTTCTGCCCACGGACCGCGTCGTCCTCGATCTGCTGAACGTCAAATATGTCGTCTTACACGCTCCCACGGCGGAACAGCGAGCCGAGCTCGCGGCGGCCCGTCTCGAGGAAGCGTCGTCCGATGGGAAGTTCGTGATTTTTCGCAATCCGACCTGCTGGCCCAGGGCATACGTGGCCCGCCGATACAGGGTGGTTGGCAGTGCTACGGAGGCTCTGGCCAATTTGGCTACGCTGAAGGGCCCCGACGAGGTCATTCTGGAGGCGCGACCGGGCTTCGACTCGGGTGCCGGAGGGGCGTCGGAAGACGGGACGTGTCGGATCTCGGAGTACCGTGCGGACACCGTTACGCTGGAGGTCGATTCGCCCGGGCCTGCGATTGCGGTTCTCCTGGATAGTTTTGCGCCGGGCTGGACGGCAAGAGTGAATGGTGTGCCAGCTCCCATCGTACCTGCCAACGGTGCGTTCCGGGGCGTCGAGGTTGCGGCGGGACGCTCCGTCGTGACGATGCAATACCGTACGCCCGGACTTGACCTCGGACTGGCGATCTCCGGGCTTGCTCTGGCGGCGATGGCATTGTGCCTAGTTCCCGCGGTGCGTCGAGTCCGTCGGGGCGGTCCCGTCCGGTGACGGCGACAGCCCGGCGCCTGCCTTCCAGAGTTCGCGGCGCAGTCGCCAGAGACCACGGAGCTGCTGCAGCACGATGAGAGGGAGCTTCGAAACGTAGAAGATCTGTGTGGCCCCGGCCTTGCGCGCGTAATGTGAGACAGGCACCTCTGCGATGCGGTACCCTGCCTTGTGGCAGCGGACGACGAACTCCGCCGTGAAGAACGCGAAGTGACGCACCCGCGGGGCGAGCCTCGTGACCGCCTCGCGACGCATCAGCCGGAACCCCGTATCCATGTCGGTATACGGTACCTGAAAGAGGCAGCGCAGCAGGAGGTTGAGTCCCCGTGAGAGAAGAATCCGGTAGTGCGGGTCCATGCGGGGACTCTTCTTCCCCAGAATGACGTCGTGGCTGGCCATCAGGGGGACGAGGCGCCAGAAGTCGATCGCGGCGAATTGGTAGTCCGAGTCGACCAGGAAGACCCAGTCGCGCTCCGCGAGTGCGACGGCATCCTTGACGGCAGCGAGGTAGCCCTTGCGTCTTTCTCCTGTGTAGATCCGGATCGGCAAGGTGCCGCCGAGCCGGGACACCACCATCTTGGTGTCGTCCGTAGAGCCATCCTCGGCGACGATCATCTCGAACGGAACCTTCCCGTTCAGTTCGTCGAAATAGTTCCTGACGGTTTGCTCGATGATCATGGCCTCGTTGAAAACCGGGAAAACCACGGAGATACCGCTCCCGATGGCTGCCGGGTCGAGGCGAGGATCGAGGGCCACGTGGCGGGCGACTGTAGCAGCGTGAAGGTCGGTGTCAAGCCGCGGAGAGGGTCGTGGGGTTGACCGCGTCACCGATCGGATACTCTTCATCCAGCACGATGGAGGCGGCCGCGTCACGCGCCCGGCGTCGAGAGTCCGGTGAGCGCGGCAGTCGCGGACCGAGGGAGAGGTGGTGATCCGTTGAGCGCGCGGAGGCAGACGACGCGAACGGGCGCCTCCAGGGTCACCCTGGCCGTGGTGGCAGTGCTGTTCGTCTCGATCCAGCTGGCGATCGGGGCCCGGGGCATCTGGTCGGACTTCAGGATCGCGTTCCGGGACGCCGCCCTCGACGTTTTCAGTTCGGCCTTTCGTAAGCGTCTCGACTTCGTGCAAGCGAGGAACAGAACCGCTCAGCCGCTGATCCTTTTCCTCGAGCGGCCCGACGCCTGGTACGCGGGCCTCTGGCAGCGGGCGCTCTATCCGGTTCCCGTCTTCGTGGTCGACGAAGTGAACATTCTCCACTCGCCGAGGTATCAGGCCCTCCGGTCCGAGCGCGACATCCACCTGGCGGTCGCGGTCGGGATCCCGCCCCCGGAGGCCGGCTTTCGGCCGATCGCCCAGCTCCCTCCAGAGCCGGGCCGCCCTGAGGCCTGGTTCGGGGAGGTTCCTTGACCTTCAGGCTCGGGGCCCTCGCCGTCGTCCTGCTCTTTGGGTGGTCGTTCGTCTCGGCGGGAGATCTCATTTTGGGTCGCCGGTCGAGGGGCTTCGTGGAGCTGAACGAAGCGTTCCTCGTGGGGCTTTCGGCGGCGGCGTTTCTGATCTTCCCGCTGACCCTTCTCATGCCGCATGGCGCCATCCCGGCGCTCGTTGTCATTCTGGTGGTGGCCGTGTTGGCTCGTGCGTTCGGCCGGGGGCTGCCAACCGAACCGGCCGGTGAGAGAAAGCCGCCGGACGCGGGACCCCTCCGGGACGACCCGGTGGCGACAGGGCTCGTTTTCTGTCTCGTTCTTCTCGCCGCACTGTTCGCCATCCTGAATCTCCGATACAGCTATCTTTGGGATGGGTTCCAGATCTGGGCTTCGAAAGCGATGGTCCTGTTCCATCAGAAGGGACTGGTCAAGACGCTCTGGCCCGAGGCCGGACAGGTTGGCCGCGTCGTCAACTACCCGAATCTCGTTCCTCTCTACGAGGCGCTCCTGGCGTTCGTCAGGCGACAGTTCGTGTTCAATGAGCTGAAGCCGGTCTTCCTGGCCTTCTTCGTCTCGCTGATCGTCGCGACATACGATCTCGCCTCGGCCTTCGTGCCGCGCCGAGCGGCGCTCCTTGCGGCGCTGCTTGCCGGCTCACTTCCCGCCCTTGCCACGAAGGAAAGCGTCGGTGGGTATGCGGACATGCCGCTCGCCTGCTACTTCGCGGCAACGGCCGCGGCCGGTGTCGATGCCGGCCGCCGATGCCGGACCGGACGATCCGCCCTTCCTTTTCTCGCGGGGGGCGCGCTCCTGGTGAAGAACGAGGGGATTCTTTTCGTCGGCGTCGGCCTCGGGATCCTGGCCGTCGATGAGGCGCTTTCCGCGCGCCGGGACCTTCTCCAGCGACTGCGGGGTGCCGCTCTCCCGGTAGCGGTGATGGGGTGCTACCTGATCGAGCGGATCCTTTACCGGCAGTGGACAAAAGCCGTCGATATGGAATTCGCAGGGTTGGATGTCCCCTCGCTCTCCCGGGCGGTCTCGAGGATCGGTCTGGTCGCGACCGAGACCGTTCGGTACGCCTCTGACTTCCAGCAGTGGGGACTTCTCTGGCCCGTGTTCGTAGCCGCGGCCGTGGTGCTGATCTCCCGGGGAGATCGTTCCGAACGCCGGATGGCGCTGGCCGTCGCAGGCACATCCGTTCTCTACGCGGCGATTTTCCTCATGACGAACTGGGACGTGCCTCTCCATGTCGAGAATGCCTTTCCGAGGCTTCTCGGTCAGATCGCGCCGATCGCGGTGGTCGTCATCGTCTCTGCCTGGAGGCGCCTCCGTTCGGGCCTGCGGATCGGATGATCTTCTTTCAGCGCGAGGGAGGCCGGGAGGCCGCTATGGCGTGCGGCGAGCACGGAAGGCGAGCCCGGCCATGACGAGGAGGGCGGTTGCGGAGAGGGCGGTCAGAGCGGCTCCGAGGCGAAACGACGCCGGGGCGTACCGGAAGCGGACGGTGTGCGTGCCCGGGCCGAGCGGGACCCCCCGGAAGATGTAGTCGGCCCGGAGGAGAGGGGCCGGCCGGCCGTCCACGAGCGCGGTCCAGCCGGGGTAGTGAGTCTCCGAGACGACGAGCAGGGCGTTCGACCCGACTTCGGCATCGACGGACGTCTCGCCGGACTCGGACCGGATTCCGGTGACGCGCATCTGTCCGGGTGTGGTCGTCCCCGCCCTCTGGCCAGGCGGGGGCGGTGTCCACGACGGCCCGGACGGCCGGGTCGAAGCCGGGCTGCTCGATCCGCTCGAGGGCGGCGCGGTCGTCCGGGATCGTTTCGACTCCCTCCGAGGGAACGAGAAAAGCTCTCGGAAGCGACCGGACGTTCTCGAAGACGGAGACGGCTCCCTCTTTCCGGATCAGCCGGAAGCGGTCGGGGCGGGAGAGGAGGCGCTCGGCGCTTCCGTTGTAGGAATTTGCGACGAGATACTTGACGTTCATCAGGTCGAGGGACCGGTTGTTCGCCGAGATGATCTGCTCGGATCTGAGGATTGGGCGAGAGGGATCCTCCGCGGCGTTCCGGTCAGCGGGGAGAGGAATTCCGACGTCCGCCTCAGGACGTAGAAAGAGCCCGTAGGAGCCTCGAATCCGAACGCGGTCTCGTCGCTTGGCGGCGCCGTCCCGTCCACGACGGCGATTCGATGGACCGAAGAGTCGGTCTCGCGGAGAAAACGGTAGAGGGAGGGCTCGGGGAAGACGGCCTGCCGCGGGAAGAACGGAACGTTCCCGTACGCAAAGGGGATGAGGTCGAAAAGGACGATCAGGGACGCGCTGACGCCGAGGGCCCGCTCACGGCCCGGCGGACCGAGGAGAGCCCACGCGAGCCAGCCAGATGAGATGACGGCGAAGACCAGCGACGAGACGAGGCCGCACGGCCCGGCGAGGATGGGAGGTTTCCCGGCGAAATGGAAGACAAGGGTGACGGTGGCCGCGATCAGAAGAAGCGCAGGGACAAATAGGGCGAGCCGTCGGACCCTTTGCCTCACCAGCTGGTCGGTTGTCTTCTGGAGAGCGGTCAGCCCGAGACCCGCGAGGATGGCGATCGCGAAGTCGACGAGGAGGATGAGGCGAAAGGGATGCAGGGACCTGATGACGGGGATCGCGTGGTAGACCCAGAGAGCAGGAGGGAACCCGAAGGCGGTCAGGAAGGCCACGAGGAAAAGGCCGACGAAAAAAAGCGCTTCGCGCCGCCGGTTTCCCGTGAGAGCCAGCGGGACGAGGAGCAGAGGAAGGAGGCCCGCATATCCCGAGTGCTCCGGAATGAAAACCCCGACCGGGCTCGGGTTCGTCGTGGCGTCGCGGGAGAGGAACATGACCAATTGCCGAAGTGGGATGCCGCCCCAAGGCGCGCAGTCTGTCTGACGCGAAAGCCGCGGAACCCACTCGAGAAACGGAACGATGTGAACGGCGGCGAGCCCGAGGGCGAGGAGCCCGGCAGCGGAGAGGGCGAGGAGGAAACGGGACCGCCCTCCCGGAGCCGCCCCTTCCGGCATGGGTGAAACCAGCCGGAACACGGCCCAGGCCGCGGTCGCCGCGAGAACGTAGACCGCGATCTCGGCGTGGCCGGCCAGGATCGGAAGGGGAAACGCGAGGGCGGCAAGGACGATCCGGAGAAGAGTCGGGCGAGTTCTGATGGCCTCGACGGCCAGGAAGCAGAGGGGAAGGTAGATCGCGGTGTCGGACTGACACCACCCTTGCCACGAGACCAGGAACCCCGAAAGGGAAAAGACGGCCCCGGAAACGACCGCGCCCCCCGTCGAAGCGCCGAGCCGACGGGCGAGGAGGGCTGCGAGGAGGAAAGCGACGAACATCCGGAAGGGGAACGCCACGGCCCAGAGGGTCTTCAGCGGAAGGAGGGTGCCGAGGAGGAAGGGCGGGTAGAAGACTGCCGAATCCGAATCCGCCGCGAGAGGCACTCCTGCAAAGGCGCGGGGATTCCAGAGAGGGAGATGGCCGGAGCGGAAGATCTCGTGGACGAGCTTTCTGGTCGGGTACTTGTCGACGACGAGATCCCCCATCTCGGCGTGCCGAAGGTGAAGGGCGGGGCCGGCACGCCAGGAATCCCAGAGAGGGAAGTTCGTCACGACCTCGGCCGGCAGGGGAATCCGGCCGAAGAGAAGCGGCCAGAAGAGGAGAAGCGCGGCGAATCCGGCGGCGAGACAAAGGATCCAGGGTGCGGTCTGGATCGGAAGCCCGTCCGGACAGGTTCCTCCGTCATGGCCGGATACGGTCCCGGTGGGCGCCGCCCGCGCGGAAGGCAAGCCCCACCATGACGAGGAGGGCGGTTGCGGAGAGGGCGGTCAGAGCGGCTCCGAGGCGAAACGACGCCGGGGCGTACCGGAAGCGGACGGTGTGCGTGCCCGGGCCGAGCGGGACCCCCCGGAAAATGTAGTCGGCCCGGAGGAGAGGGGCCGGCCGGCCGTCCACGAGCGCCGTCCAGCCGGGGTAGTGAGTCTCCGAGACGACGAGCAGGGCGTTCGACCCGACTTCGGCATCGACGGACGTCTCGCCGGACTCGGACCGGATTCCGGTGACGCGCATCTGTCCGGGTGTGGTCGTCCCGCCCTCTGGCCAGGCGGGGGCGGTGTCCACGACGGCCCGGACGGCCGGGTCGAAGCCGGGCTGCTCGATCCGCTCGAGGGCGGCGCGGTCGTCCGGGATCACCTCGACTCCCTCCGAGGGAACGAGAAAAGCTCTCGGAAGCGACCGGACGTTCTCGAAGACGGAGACGGCTCCCTCTTTCCGGATCAGCCGGAAGCGGTCGGGGCGGGAGAGGAGGCGCTCGGCGCTTCCGTTGTAGGAATTTGCGACGAGATACTTGACGTTCATCAGGTCGAGGGACCGGCTCTGGACCGAAATGAGCCGCTCGGACTTGAGATAGGGGCTCAGGGCGGACCGCCGTGGAGCGCCGGTCAGCGGCGACAGGAACTCCGATGTCCGCCTCAGGGCGTAGAAGGAGCCAGTCGGGGCCTCGAATCCGTACGCCGTCTCGTTCCCGGGCGGCACCGTCGCGTCCACGGAGGCGACCCTGTGGGCCGACGAGTCGGTCTCGCGCAGGAAGCGATAGAGGGACGGTTCGGGAAAGACGGCTTCCCGCGGGAAGAACGGGACGTTCCCGTATGCGAAGGGGATGAGGTCGAAAAGGACGATCAGGGAAGCGCTGACGCCGAGGGCCCGCTCACGGCCCGGCGGACCAAGGAGAGCCCAAGCAAGCCAGCAAGCCGAGAGGAGGGCGAAGACCAGCGACGAGACGAGGCCGCACGGTCCGGCGAGGATGGGAGGTTTCCCGGCGAAATGGAAGACAAGGGTGACGGTGGCGGCGATCAGAAGAAGCGCAGGGACAAATAGGGCGAGCCGTCGGACCCTTTGCCTCACGGGTCGGTCGGTTGTTCTCTGGAGAGCGGTCAACCCGAGACCCGCGAGGATGGCGATCGCGAAGTCGACGAGAAAGATGAGGCGAAATGGATGCAGGGACCTGATGACGGGGATCGCGTGGTAGACCCAGAGAGCAGGAGGGAACCCGAAGGCGGTCAGGAAGGCCACGAGGAAAAGGCCGACGAAAAAAAGCGCTTCGCGCCGCCGGTTTCCCGTGAGGGCCAGCGGGACGAGGAGCAGAGGAAGGAGGCCCGCATATCCCGAGTGCTCCGGAATGAAAACCCCGACCGGGCTCGGGTTCGTCGTGGCGTCGCGGGAGAGGAACGTGACCGCTTCCCGAAGTGGAATGCCGCCCCAGAACGCACCGTCTGTCCGACGCGCGAGCCGCGGAACCCACTCGAGAAACGGAACGATGTGAACGGCGGCGAGCCCGAGGGCGAGGAGTCCGGCAGCCGAAAGGGCGAGGAGGAAACGGGACCGCCCTCCCGGGACCGCCCCTTCCGGCATGGGTGAAGCCAGCCGGAACACGGCCCAGGCCGCGGTCGCCGCGAGGACGTAGACCGCGATCTCGGCGTGGCCGGCCAGGATCGGAAGGGGAAACGCGAGGGCGGCGAGGACGATCCGGAGAAGAGTCGGGCGGGTCCTGATGGCCTCGACGGCCAGGAAGCAGAGGGGAAGCCAGATCGCGGTGTCGGACTGACACCACCCTTGCCACGAGACCAGGAACCCCGAAAGAGAGAAGACGGTCCCGGAAACGACCGCGCCCCCCGTCGAAGCGCCGAGCCGACGGGCGAGAAGGGCTGCGAGGAGGAAAGCGACGAACATCCGGAAGGGGAACGCCACGGCCCAGAGGGTCTTCAGCGGAAAGAGGGTGCCGAGGAGGAAGGGCGGGTAGAAGACTGCCGACGCCGAATCCGCCGCGAGAGGCACTCCTGCGAAGGCGCCGGGATTCCAGAGAGGGAGATGGCCGGAACGGAAGATCTCGTGGACGAGCTTTCTGACCGGGTACTCGAAGACGACGAGATCTCCCATCTCGGCGTGCCGAAGGTGAAGGGCGGGACCGGCACGCCAGGAATCCCAGAGAGGGAAGTTCGTCAGGACCTCGGCCGGCAGGGGAATCCAGCTGAAGAGAAGCGGCCAGAAGAGGAGAAGCGCGGCGAATCCGGCGACGAGACAGAAGATCCAGGTGCTGCCCGTCTGGATCCGGAAGCCCGTCCGGACAGGTTCCTCCGTCACGGCTGGATGACGAAGAAGGTGGGGGCCGAGAGCCCGCTCCTGGACTCCGCGTCCTTGACGACGACCTTGACCCTTCTGGGCTTGGCGACGAGTTCCGGGGGGACGAAAGCAACGATGGCCACGGGGCTCTGGAAGATGGTCTTCAGCTCGACTCCGTCGAAGACGACGACCGACTTCGGGTCGAATCCGGACCCGGCCACACCCAGCGTCCATCGGCCGTCGGGCTGGACGCCGAACGGGATTCCGGCCTTGGCGCCGGGGGGAAAGAGATCCTTGATGACCGCCACCTCTCCAGCAGCCTTGGGAGGGAGAATCCGGAAGACCACGCTGGCGGACGTCCGGTCGGGATTCCGGTCGCGGACCGTGACGGGGATGGAACCGGCGGCGGCGACGAGATCGTTCGGAACGATGGCGGCCACCGCCTTCGGGCTCTGATAGTTCGTCCGGAGCGCCCGGTCGCCGAAATAGACCTGCGACGAGTGGGTGAACCCGGTCCCGGCGACACCGAGGGATGACGAGCCGTCCTCGATCGCCTGGAACGGGACGCCGGCGGTGGCGATCGGAGGGAACAGCTCGCGAATCTCGGGTGCAGCAACGGAGGCGGCGGCCTGCGACCCCTTCGGCTCGGCGGGAGCGATCCTGTCGTCCTTGCCGCAAGCGGTCAGGAGCAGGGGGAAGACGAACAGGAAGATACGACTCTTCATTGCAGGTCCTCCTCCAGGGTGAGAACGAGAGTATCAGGAGCGGCGGAAGAGGTCGGGGATGGCCTCGCCGGCGCGGCCGGATTTCGGCCTGCAGCGACGTAGCCGAGGGACCGAAGCTGCTTCAGGACCTCCTCCGGGACCGGGGCCCGCGATCCCTCGTGGCTCGAAGGCGTCGCGAAGAGCTGCATGGAGCCGGGCACCGTCTTACGAGGAGCCGAGAGCCCTTCCCAGCTGAGCGTGGACCGCCCCCGGGGAAGCGCAGCACCGTCGTTTCTCACGACCGTGACGCCCCGCCGGCACCGAAGGCTCAGTTCCGTGCCGTCGCCGAAGCGCTCCGGCCGGAGGAAGAGCCACCTCGGGATCGGGCCGGCCGGCAGCGATCCCGCAACCTCCCTTTCCTGGTCTGTCTTCGCGATTGCCGACACCTCCGCGCCGCCGAGGGCCGTGACACTCTCCCAGCGGCCTGTCGTCCGGGCGCGAAACTCGACGCGCCCGGCCTCAGCGGGAACACGGACGACGAGGGCGCCCGACGACGCCGCGGGAAGGATCCGTTCAAGGTCGCCCAGGAATGGCTCGAGAAATGCGCGGTCCACGGCCCTCGGACTCTTCTCGTCCGGGTCGGCGGCGAGGTCGTAGGCCTCCATCGGCGGCATCGCCGGGTACGGATTTCCACCCCACCAGTTCGTCATCTCCTGGGTTGGCCGGAGGATCAGCTTCCTGCCGGCCCGTTCGAAGGCGAAGGCCGTGTACGGGGGGGATAGCGAGAGGAGCAAGCGCGTTCTCGCGGCCGCTGGATCTTTCTCGAGGGTGAAGAGAGAGATCCCCTCGAAGGTCGGAGGAGCGGTCAGACCGGAGAGTTCGAGCAGGGTCGGAGCGACGTCGAGAAGAGTCGAAGGGGCCTTCAGAACCGCTCCGGGGCGCGGGGCTTTTGGAGCCAGAAGGAGAAACGGAACCCGGATCTCCTCGTCGTGAAGGTAAGGGTGGCCGTGCCCGAAAATGAGGGGCTCGGGGATCGACGGCCGGTCGTCGAGCAACTCGCCGTGGTCGGACGTGGCGACGAGAACGGTCCGCGCGGCGACTCCGGCCTCGGCCAGTCCCCGCCTGAGAATCCCGAGAGCCTCGTCGGTGAGGACGACCTGCTCGGCGTACTTCTTCCGGAGCGCCTCGGCCAGCTCACTCCGGCCGGGAACCGCCTCCGGAAGGAAAAGCGGTATGGCCGTGTACTGGTGGACCTGAAATGTGTGAAAGAAGACGAAGAGCGGCTCGCGTTGGTGGGCCCGGACGAGGTCGAGGACGCGGGAAACGCTCTGGACGACGCTCTCGTCTGTGATGTTGACCGTCAGGTAGCGCTCGAAGCCGCGCGCGAGGCCATAGCTTGAATCGACGAATCCGCCGTTCGTGACCGCGAAGGTCCGGTACCCGGCGAGCCGATACGTTTCGGCGAGAGTCGGAAGCCCGGGACCGAGGACCGAGTCTTCCGCGATGACGCCGTGCGTCGTCACCGCCGTCGAGGTGAAGAGCGAAGCATGGGAAGGGAGCGTCCAGGACGCGGGCGCCACCATCCGTTCGACCCGGAGCCCCTCTCGCGCGAGACGGTCGAACTCGGGCGTTTCGGGGGCGACCGTCCCACCGTAGCAGCGGAGGTGATCCGCGCGGAGCGTGTCGACCATGAAGACGACGACGAGGGGAGGGTCGGCGGGCAGATGTTCCGGGACAAGGACGGGCTCGGAGACGAGCGCAGGCGTATCGACGGGGTCGTTCGCGGGCTCTCCCTTGATCCGCGAGCTGGCCTCGATCCGGAGCGCAGCTGCTTTCTCGTGCGGCGTCCAGGGGATCTCGACTTCAGTCCAGTTCGGCCTGACTCCCTTCGTGAGATGAACGGTCCGGAGGAGCGTGGTCGTCCCGCCCGCTTCCCGCGAAATACGGAAATCGGCCTCCACATCCGGTTCCGGATCGTCGGCCGCGAGACCGATGGAAAGCCAGAGGGTCGCGGCACGGGAAGAGGGGATCGTCCAGCGGAGGACCTGCCCCGCCGCGAGCCGTCTCGCCGGACGTGCATCGCCGGAGATCTTGATCGCCTCCGCGCCGGCCAGAGGGAGGTGACGGACCATTTCCGGACGCGCCCGGCACCCGGAAAAGAGAACGAGGAGACTCGCCACCAGCAACGCGAGACGGCCGCGCTCCGACAGGGTGCGTCCCTTCGGACCCGTCATCCGAAAACGTTGAGCCCTCACGATTCGACTTTACCGCACCGGGCACAGCCGTCTTCACGGCGGTCCGGCCCGAGGTCTCGTTCCTCGACGACGGTACCGGGTCAGTCGGCTCGTCAGTTCCAGAGCTGAAGGTTGAAGGCGGTCACGAGGAAAGGCGCCATCTGCCAGCGGGTGACGTTGCCGGCGGGGCAGTACTTGCCGCCGCCGCAGCCTGCGGTGACCCCTCCCGCATAGATGTAGTGGATGAACTTGCAGCCCCCGTCCGTCGGCGGGACGTCGCTGAAGAGGGAACTGCCGCCCAAGGTGCAGTTGTAGGGACCGACCAAAGGAACGGTTCCGCTGGCCGGAACTGCAGCGCCTGAGCCGGCCAT
Organism: uncultured Acidobacteriota bacterium; assembly: GCA_963779415.1. Lineage (GTDB taxonomy): Bacteria > Acidobacteriota > Thermoanaerobaculia > UBA5066 > UBA5066 > DAOMFB01. Next base: position 662,628 of record CAVZYA010000002.1, read on the forward strand.
GGCCGTAGCGAGGAAAACGGCCATCTGCCAGCGGTTGACGAGGCTGGAGGGACAGTAATTGCCGCCGCCGCAGCCGCCGGTGATTCCCCGAGCGTAGATGTAGTGGATGGACGGGCAGGCGCCGTCGGTGGGTGGCACGTCTCCGAAAAGCGAGATACCGCCGCTCGTGCAGTCATAGGGTCCGACACCGGAAACGGTGCCCGACACGGGAACCGGCACGCCGGGCCCGAGGAGAGAGGTGGCGAGGAAGACGGCCATCTGCCAGCGGGTGACGTTTCCGGCGGGGCAGTAATTGCCGCCGCCGCAGCCTGCGGTGATGCCGTTGTGGAAGATGTTCTCGACGAAGCGGTAGGCGCCGTCGGAAGTCGGCACGTCAGTGAAGCTGTTTCCCACGTGCAGCGTCCAGCTCTTCGAAAAGCCGGTGCTCAACGTCTCGAGGAAGGTGGCGTCCCAGTGGGCGGCGGGACGGGTCGTCGGGGCGCTGACGCCGACGATGTAGCAGTTCCCCGTGGCCGTCCGGCAGTCCGTGGAAACTCCGTTCGGGATCGTTCCGTACGACGCCGCGCCGTCCGTCAGCGTGTAGTTGGCCCCCGGCGGGCCCGTGAACGCGGAGGCGGTTCCTGTCAGCGACAGCGGTGCGCCGGAGACGTTCTTCCATGACGGCGCGACAACCACGGTCTCGCCCGGCTCGAGGACGCCATTTCCGTTCGGGTCCTCCGAGAGCGCGGTCGGAACCGCGTTGACGTACGAGAAGATCCCCACGGCGGTCGCCGACGTGGTGTCCGGATTCGTGATGGCGACGTCGACGTATCCTGCCGCGTGCGCGGGCGTCACGGCCGTGATCTTGTTCGATGTGACGACGACCACGGAGGTGGCGGCGATCCCGCCGAACGTCACTCCGGCACCCGAAACGAAGTTCGCCCCCGCGATCGTCACGGGCGTTCCCCCCTGCGGGGCCCCGTATGACGGGGAAAGGCCGGAGAGGACCGGACGGACGAACGCGAGATCCACCGCGGCCTTCGCGTCGAGGCGCCCCCATCCGTAAACGTCGTTCGGAGGAGAGGCGGGGCCGCAGGCTGAAGAGGCGATCGGGACGGCCGAGTCGGCGAGGATCCGCTCGGTCTGGTCGATCTGCCCGACGAGGGCCGGCTGCGCGGACCAGAGGAGGGCGACCGCGCCGGCCACGTGCGGGCCGGCCATCGAGGTCCCCGACATCGAGCCGTAGCCGCCGCCGGGAACGGAGGAGCGGACGTTCGTCCCGGGTGCCGTGATGTCGGGCTTTGTTCTTCCGCTTCCGTCGATCGTAACGGGACCGAGGCTGCTGAACCCCGCGATCGTGTCGGTGCCCGTATTCAGGGCCCCGACGGAGAAGACCTCGTCGTAGATCGCGGGAGGATCGCTCACGCTGGAACAGCCGGGTCCGTCGTTGCCGGCCGAGACGGCCGTGAAGATTCCGGCCGCACGCTGGGCGGCGGCGGCGGCCTGAAGCGTGAGCGCGCTGCAACCCTCCGACGTCGGACAGCCCCAGGAGTTGTTCGTGACGTTCGGGGCTTTCGCCGGATCGCCTTGCGACGGGGAGCCCCCGACCGGATAGGGAGCCAGGAAGAACTGGAAGCACTCGAGGTACGTGGCCGGCGTGCCGGCGCCGCCGTCCATGTTCCGGCACCCGATCCACTTCGCGCCCGGCGCCATCCCGATCTGGTTCGCGCCGGCGAGGCCGAGCACCGTCCCCATCGTGTGTGTCCCGTGGCCGTAGTCGTCGCAGGGAGCTGTGGCGTCGTGCCCGCAGCTCCCGGTCGAGGAATGAATCGCGTCGTGCCAGTTGTAGTCGTGGCTGGCGACCGTGCCGTTCCAGCCGCGGTACGCGGGCTTCAACGCCGGGTGAGTCCACTCGTATCCCGTGTCCTGCCCGCCGGCGACGATCCCCTGACCGGTGTAGCCGAGAGCCCAGACCTGGGGGGCGTGGCTGTAGGCGATTCCGGGCTCGACCGTGTCGGGGCTTAGAGTCGGAAAGAGAGTTCCTCCGGGTCGGGGAAGAGAGACCAAAACCCGGGGGTTTCCCTCCACGCGCGCCACATCGGGCCTCGCGGCCAGCTCGAGAACGAGGGCGCGGCCCCCGGTGACCGCGATGGCGTTGACGATGAAGAAGGGCTCGTAGGGAACGCCGAGTTGCTTCAGGCGCTCGATAAGAGGACCCTGCGTCCCGGCCGCCGTCCCGAGGAGCGCGTCGCGGACGAATCGCCCCTTTTCCACCCGTGAAGGGAGAGCGACGGCTTCGGAAAGGTCCGCCTGCCGGGAGAGGACGACGAGGAAGTCGGTCTGGCGGCCGGATTCCGTCGTCCTCATCACCCAGTCCGAGACTTTGGCCAGGGCGGTCGCTCTGGTTTCGGGCTGCCCGGGACCGGGCTGCGACACGGCAGGGCTTACGAAAAGAAGGAAAGAGACGAGGGTGGCAGCGGTCATTCCGCCCGTCGACTTCGCGCCGAAGATCGAGGTGACTTTCATGGAACCTCTCGGCCGCGGGTCCCATGCTCCGTTCGTCCGCGAGGAACCGGAGGCTCGGACTCTGCGACCCTTTTCTTCAGACTAACGCCGAGGAGCGGTGGATGGTCAATGAGGTAGATGGTTCACTCGCGGCCCTCCGCCGGATCGGAAATCATCAGTAGAGAAGCGGGATCTGAAAAGCGGTGACGAGGAAGGGCGCCATCTGCCAGCGGGTGACGTCGCTTGCGGGGCAGTACTTGCCACCGCCACAGCCGGCGGTGACCCCTCCCGCATAGATGTAGTGGATGAACCTGCAGCCCGGGTCCGCCGGCGGGACGTCGCTGAAGAGGGAGTTGCCGCCCGAAGTACAGTCGTAGGTGCCCACACCCGGGACGGTACCGCTCGTCGGCACGGTGCCGGTCGGGCCGACCATGGCCGTGGCGAGAAAGACCGCCATCTGCCAGCGGCTGATGTTCGAGGCCGGGCAGTAGTTCCCGCCACCGCATCCGGCGGTGATTCCTGCCGCATAGATGTAGTGGATGAACTTGCAGCCCCCGTCCGTCGGCGGGATGTCGGCGAAGAGGGAGTTGCCGCCGGAGGTGCAGTTGTACGTGCCCACGCCCGGGACGATCCCGCTCGTCGGCACGGTGCCGGTCGGGCCGACCATGGCCGTGGCGAGGAAGACGGCCATCTGCCAGCGGGTGACGTCGCTGGCGGGGCAGTAGTTGCCGCCGCCGCAGCCGGCGGTGATCAGGTTGTGGAGAAGGGTCTCGACGAAGCGGTAGGCGCCGTCGGAGACGGGCATGTCGGAAAAGCTCCGGCCGACGTGGAGCGTCCAGGTCTTGGGGAGGCCGATGCTGAGGGTCTCGAGAAAGGTGGCGTCCCAGTGGGCGGCGGGGCGGGTCGCCGGATTGGAGACGGAGAGTCGGTAAGAGGCCACCCCGACCGACCAGCTGTCGGCCGTGGCGCCGGGAGCGATGGTCCCGTAGTCGGCGGCGGAGTCGAGAAGGGAGTAGGTGGCGCCGGCCGGCCCGGTGAAGGCGGAGGCCGTTCCGGTGAGAGCCAGCGGCGACGCCCCGGTGTTCTTCCAGGAGGCGTTGACGAGGACCGTCTCACCCGGCTCGAGGATGCCGTTGACGTTCGAGCTCGTTCCGCCCGTGGCATGGGCATCCTCGACGACGCCGGTGGGCTGGACGTCCACGATCGGGACGGATGCGTTGGCCGTCGGCGAGGTGCAGCCTCCCGCGTTCGTCTCGGTCACGGTGAGGGACACGGTGCCTGAGCTTCCGGCAGTGAAGGTGATCTGGTTCGTCGTACCGCCGGACGTGATCGAGCCGTTGGTGATCCCCCAGCTGTAACTGCTCCCGGCATGGAGCGGGACGCTCGCGACGAGTCCCGTTGCCTCGGGGAACGCAAAGGCCGGCGCCGTGATGACGGGAAGGCCCGGCACGGTGCTGACGAGGACGACCGTTTGCCCGGCGGCCGAGGTGCAGCCGGCGGCGGTCACCGTGACGCTGTAGGTTCCGGAGGCTGCTGCTGTCGCACCGGGGATCGTCGGGTTCTGCAGCGCCGATGCGAAGCCGTTGGGACCCGACCACGCATAGGTGGCACCGGCCACCGTCGGTGTCGAGAGCGAAACCGTATCCCCGACGCAGTAGGGCCCCCCGTTGAACGCGGTGGGGGTCCACGAGCACGAGTACGTGTACGCCGACGGCAGGCTTCCCGTCTGAAGGTCGGGGTTCGTCACGGCCACGGTCACGGCCCCGGCCGCGTGGACGGGGGTGAGGGCGTGAACCGTCGTCTCCGAGACGTAGGTGATCCCGATGGCCGAGGTACCGCCGAAGGTCACCGCGGCGCCCGGCTGGAACTGGGTCCCGGAGACCGTCACGACGGTCCCGCCCGAGACGGGTCCGTTCGCAGGAGAGACTCCCGTCACCGTCGGCGAAGGTCCCGGGCCCGGCGTCAGACGAAAGACGACCCCGCCGGCACGAGCCCCGGCCGAATAGGTCGTCCCGTAAGAGTTCCCGTCGGATCCCTGCACGAGGTCGGCTCGCGGATCTGCTCCGTCGCTTCCCGACAGGGAGTGGAGCGTCGTCAGCGCCCCGGCCGGCGTGATCTTGAAGATCGTGCCGTATCCCTTCGTGCCACCCGAGGACGTCGTCCCATAGAACCTGCCGTCGGTTTCCTGGACGAGACCGGCGTAGGGATACGCCCCGTCGCTGTACGCGAACGAGTGGAGCGTCGTCAGCGCCCCGGCCGACGTGATCTTGAAGATCGTGCCGTAGCCGTCCGTGCCGCCCAGGGACGTCGTCCCGTAGAAATTGCCGTCGGTCCCCTGCCTGACACCGGCCTGCGGATTCGCCCCGTCGCTTCCGGCGAAGGAGTGGAGCGTCGTGAGCGCTCCTGCCGGCGTGACCTTGAAGACCGTGCCGTAGCCGCCCGAGCCGCCCGCGTACGTCGTCCCGTAGAAGTTGCCGTCGATTGCCTGCACGAGGCCGGCATAAGGATTCGCCCCGTCGCTCCCCGCGAACGAGTAGAGCGTCGTCAGCGTTCCTGCGGGCGTGATCTTGAAGACCGTGCCGTTTCCGCCCGAGCCGCCCGAGGACGTCGTCCCATAGAAGTTGCCGTCGGTTGCCTTCACGAGGCTGGCTCGCGGATTTGTCCCGTCACTCCCCAAAAAGGAGTGGAGCGTCGTCAGCGTCCCCGTTGGGGTGATCCTGAAGATCGTTCCAGAGTCAACAGTGCCCCCGTAGTACGTCGTCCCATAGAAGTTGCCGTCGGTTCCCTGTAGGAGGCCGGAGTACGGATTATCCCCGTCACCCCCCGCGAAAGAGTAGAGCGTTGTCAGCACCCCCGCCGGCGTGATCTTGAAGACCGTGCCGTAGTTTCCCGGGTTTCCCTGACGCGTCGTCCCGTAGAAGTTTCCGTCGGTTCCCTGCACGAGGGTGCCGAGCGGAAGTGCCGCTTCGCTGCGTGTGAACGGGTAGAGCGTCGTGAGCGCCCCCGCCGACGTGATCCTGAAGATGGTGCCGACACCGCCTGAACCTCCGTTGTACGTGGTCCCGTAGAAATTCCCGTCGGTTCCCTGCGCGAGGCTGGCGTACGGAGCAGCCCCATCGCCCCAGACGAACGAGTGGAGCGTCGTGAGCGTCCCGGCAAGCGTGATCTTGAACGCCGTGCCGTATCCGGCGGCTCCACCGTGAGACGTCGTCCCGTACAGGTTGCTGTCGGCTCCCCGCACGAGGCCGGCGTAGGGAGCTGCCCCGTCGCTTCCCGCGAAGGTGTAGAGCGTCGTCAGCGCCCCGCCCGGCGTGATCATGAAGACCGTGCCGTTCCCGCTCGTGCCGCCCGAGGATGCCGTCCCGTAGAAGTTCCCGTCGATTCCCTGCGCGAGGCCGGCCAGCGGATTCGTTCCTTCGCTCGCCGTAAGAGAGTGGAGCGTCGTCAGCGCCCCCGCCGGCGTGATCTGAAAAGCCGTTCCGTTTCCGCTCGTGCCGCCCAGGTACGTCGTCCCGTAGAAGTTTCCGTCGCTTCCCTTCACGAGGCCGGCGTACGGAGCCGCCCCGTCGCTCCCCGCGAACGAGTAGAGCGTCGTCAGGGCCCCCGCCGGCGTGACCCTGAAAACCGTGCCGGAACTTGCCGTGCCGCCCGCATAGGTCGTCCCGTAGAAGTTCCCGTCGGATCCCTGCACAAGGCCGCCCTGAGGATTCGCCCCGTCGCTTCCCGCGAAGGAGTAAAGCGTCGTCAGCACCCCGGCCGTCGTAACCTTGAAAACCGTACCGCTTCCGCTCGCGCCTCCCTGAGACGTCGTCCCGTAGAGGTTCCCGTCGGTTCCCTGCACGAGCGCCGCCTGGGGAGAGCTTCCATCGCTCCCCGCGAAGGAGTAGAGGGTCGTGAGCACCCCTGCGGACGTGATGCGGTAGACGCTGCCCTGACTGTTCGTCCCGCCCTGGCTCGTCGTACCGTAGAAGTTCCCGTCACCGGCCTGGACCAGCCCTGCCGGATACGGCTGCCCGAACGCGAAGGTATGGAGGACCGTGTAGGTCTGCGCCGCGGCCGGGGCCGCAGCGATCAGGATGGCGGAGGCGACGGCGATCAGAACGACGTGACCGCACGCGGAGACTCTTTCGACGCGCATGTTTGCCCCTCTCACTGTCCTCGTGCCTTGACCGGCCGGTCCGTAAGAAGCCCGTTTCACGGGCCGAAGCGGCAGAGCGGAACCGCTTGGTTTCTGACGACCATCAGGCACTCAGTCCGCGAACTCGTCCAGGATTCTCCTTGATGAGGAGTGACGCCGGAGAGAGGCCATCTTACGCTGGAGACTCCGTGCGGCCGCCCGTTCAGGTGCTCAGTAGAGGAGCGGGATGTCGAATGCGGTGACGAGGAAGGGAGCCATCTGCCACCGGGTGACGTTGCTTGCGGGGCAGTACTTGCCGCCGCCACAGCCGGCGGTGACCCCTCCCGCATAGATGTAGTGGATGAACTTGCAGCCCCCGTCCGTCGGCGGGACGTCGCTGAAGAGGGAGTTGCCCCCCGAGGTGCAGTTGTAGGTGCCCACACCCGGGACGGTACCGCTCGTCGGCACGGTGCCGCTCGGACCGACCATGGCGGCCGCGAGGAAGACGGCCATCTGGTTCCGCGTGACGTTCGACGCCGGGCAGTAGTTGCCGCCGCCGCAGCCGGCGGTGATCGCCTGGGCGTAGATGTAGTGGATGGAAGGGCAGGCGCCGTTGGTGGGCGCCACGTCTCCGAAGAGCGAGTTGCCGCCGCTGGCGCAGTCATAGGGTCCGACACCGGAAACGGTGCCCGACGCAGGAACCGGCACTCCAGGCCCGAGCAGGGACGTGGCGAGGAAGACGGCCATCTGCCAGCGGGTGACGTTGCTGGCGGGGCAGTAAATGCCGACGCCGCAGCCGGCGGTGATGCCGTTGTGGAGGAGGGTCTCGGCGAAGCGGTAGGCGCCGTCGGAGACGGGGACGTCGGTGAAGCTCTTGCCAATGTGGAGCGTCCAGCTCTTCGCGATACCGTTGCTGAGCGTCTCGAGGAAGGTGGCGTCCCAGTGAGTGGCGGGGCGGGAGACCGGGTTGGAGACGGAGAGGCGATAGGACGGCCCGCCGGCCGAGAAGCTGTCGGCGGTGGCTCCGGGGGCGATGGTGCCGTAGTCCGCCGACGAGTCGAGCAGGGAATAGGTCGCCCCGGCGAGACCCGCAAAGCCCGAAGCCGTGCCCGTGAGGGCGAGCGGGGAAGCACTGATGTTCTTCCAGGAAGGGTTGACGAGAACCGTCTCGCCCGGCTCGAGGATCGTGTTGACGTTCGAGACCGTGCCGATCGTGGCATGGGCATCTTCGACGAGGCCGGCGGGCTCGCCGCTTATGTAGACGTTGACGATCGTGGTCGGAGAGGCGCAGCCCGTGGCGGTCGTCGTCTCCACGACGGACAGGACGGTGGATCCCGAGGTTCCCGCCGTGAAGGTGATCTGGTTCGTCGTGGTGCCGGAGGTGATCGTCCCGTTGGTGATGCCCCAGCTGTAACCGTCTCCGGCGTGGGGCAGAACGCTCGCCACGAGTCCCGTCGCTCCCGGCAGGGCCGAAGCCGGGGCCGTGATGTACGGGTTGGGAACCGGATTGACGGTGACGGACGTCGTGCCGGGGGAAGAGGCGGTGCACCCGGGGACTGTCACGATGACGCTGTAGGTCCCGGCGTTCGCCGCGGTGGCGTTCGGGATGGTCGGGTTCTGGACGGCAGAGGCGAAGCCGTTCGGACCGGTCCATGCGTACGTCGCGCCGGAGACCGTGGGCGTCGAGAGCGAAATGGTCGCGCCGGCGCAGTAGGGCCCGGTGTTGCCGGCCGTGGGCGTGGCGGTGGTGCAGAAGAAGTTGTATCCGCCGACGAGCGTGTAGCCCTGATTTCCCGGATTGATCACCGTGACGTCTGCCGCGCCCGAGGCGTGGGCGGGCGTCGCGGCCGTGATCGTCGTGGCGTTCACCCTGACGACCGAGGTCGCGCTTGCGCCGCCGATCTTCACCGCGACTCCGCTGGCGAAGTTCGAGCCGCTGATCGTGACGGCGGTCCCGCCGAGGGGGGTACCCGACGGCGGCGAGATCCCCGTCACCACCGGGCCGGGCACCGTTCCGAAGCAGGACGACTGGCCTTCGACGAAGCTCCGGATCGTCGTCTTCACGACCTGGCTCGGTTCGCCCGTCACGCCGAGATACATCTTGATGGCGCTGTATCCGCCGATCAGGTGGCAGTAGCTCATGACCGTCCCCTTCTCCGGGGGGACGCTCGTCGGTCCGGAGTAGCAGCCCGCCTCGCCCGCGTAGCACTTGTCGACGGGCGGGCTGTAGCAGTGGGTATGCACCGATCCGAAGTTGTGCCCCAGCTCGTGCGTGACGGCGAAGAAGTCCCAGTAGGTCGTCGAGATGTTCGGGGGAGAGACGCCGCTCAGGTTCCCGGTGACTCCGTATGAGAACCAACTGCAGAGCGAATCGAGATATGCGATCCCTCCGCCCAGTCCCCGTCCGGACAGCATGTGTGCCGTCGTACGTGGTACGGCGGTCCGGTTCGCATTCCAGTAGGTGACGAACTCGGACAGGGCACCCGACGAATTCGTGGCCGTCCACGGGTCGTCCGACGTCGTCCAGATGGAGAGATAGTTGACCTGTTGCGTGACGAGAACGTCGCGCTGGTAGACCGCAGAGATGGCGGCGAAGAGGTCGCCGACATAACTCGTGAGATTCGGGACCGAGTTGAACTTCGCATAGAGCTCGTGGTCGGTCTCGATGGCGATCCCCGCGTAGTACATGACGCTGCTCAGAGGAGCTGTCGGAGATTTCGGGACCAGCGCCTCCGGGGGAACCGGCAAAGCGTCCGCATCGCAACGAAAGAGCCGCATGGCATCTGGAGCATCGGTTTCCGGCGAGATCGTCCGGATGAGGGTCCGCCCTGGCGGGCCGTCCCGGTAGGCGCCACGTTCGGGCGCAATCGTCGCGACGCGGTCCTTCATGACGATGAGTCCGCGGACGGACGTCCCGAGCGCCAGGACGACGAGGGACTCTGGATCCCCGACAACGGTGCCGGTAAACCACCGGTCCGACGGCACCGGAGCGCGCGACTCCCCGAGCGGTCCGTGAACGACGATCTCGGCGTTCCCGGTGAAGACCTGGAGGGACGAAACCTCCAGCGTCACTTCGGTCCCGTCTTCGAGGGCGATCGGCTCCGTGACGATTCTCTGACCGGCCGCAACGGTTCCTTCCAGGCCTTGGAAGGCCCGCTCGTCCACCGGTCGCTGGGCGGCGGCGGAACCGGCCAGAAACAGTCCCACCGTCGCGAAGACAACTGCAAGGCGAAGGGCTTTCATCGGAGTTCGCCCCCTGTGCCACGAAGGAGTGCAAAGCGGACGCCGGATCCCGCGTCGAGCCTCACGCCCGGAGATTCGCTAGTGGGAACGCCGTCTTTGATGACTCGCGTCACGCTTTCGGCCGTTCGCGGCGGTGGATCGCCCGGGCCGACCGACAGAATTCGTCATTTCCGCGGCGAATCGCCCGACAGGCTCTGTCGGCCCGGATCTCCGCGCACGACCGCCTGCTAAGATCGGTTCGCGGTTTTCGGACCAGCACGGGCGGGTAAAACGGGAGCGACCATGGCTGAAATTCCTCTCTGCCGGCCCGTCCCGGGACGCCATTGATGGAGGAGATTCCCGATGGCGGCCGCGAGGCGCCGGCGCGTGCCGCTCTCGACTCGGAGCGCGCGGATCTCGCAGCACGCCTGAAGGGGTGCGAGGCCGAGTGCGACAGCCTGAGGAGGGAGAGGGAGCGGCACCTCGACGAGATCTCGTACCACTCCGGGCGCGAGGAAGTCCTCCGGCGCGAGCTGGCTTCGATCCACGGCTCGCGGCTCTGGAAGGTCGGGATGACGTGGTGGCGGTTCCTCGATCTGCTTCGCCGCCTCCGCGGACGGCCCGATCCGGGAAAGAGCGCGGGCCTCGCCGTCCCCGCCCTCCGGCAGGAGCTGCTCTCCCGGGTCGCCCGGTCCGGGGTCGACCCGTCCCGGATCGTCGTTCTGCTCCCCTCGATCGGCTGGAACATCGCCCTCGTCCAGCGGCCGCAGCACCTGGCGCGGGAGTTCGTGAAGCAGGGATATCTCGTCGTCTACGACTGCACGGGGAGCGCCGCGGACATCTTCGGCGGCTTCCGGGAGGTCGAGAAGAACCTCCTCCTCTTCAACGGCCCGCTCGCGGTCCTGGAGGCGCTGGAGAACCCGCTCCTCTGGGCCTTTCCCTACAACGCAACGCTCGTGGACCAGTGGACCCGCCGGCGCGTCCTCTACGACTTCATCGACGACCTCGACGTTTTCCCGTACGACAAGGACGAGCTGGCGAGGGGCCACGAGAAGATGCTCCGGGAAGCGGAGCAGGTCTTCTGCGTCTCGAAAAAGCTGCTGGAGAAGACGCGTCTCGCGCGTCCCGACGCCGTCTACCTTCCGAACGCGGTCGAGGCCGAGCGGTTCGAGTCGCTCACCAGCCCCGAGCCGCCTTTGCCCGGGTTCCTGGAGTTCACCGGGCGCTTCGGGCAGGTGGCCGGCTACTACGGCGCCATCGCGAGCTGGATGGACGTGGAGCTGGTGGCCGGGACGGCGCGCCGGCGGCCCGACTGGGGATTCGTCCTCATCGGTTTCAAGCTGGCCGATGCCCCCTCCCTGAAGCCGCTCGAAGCACTGGAAAACGTCCTCCTCCTCGACGCACAGCGCTACGAGCGGCTTCCGGGGTACCTGGCCCGGTTCACGGCCGGGTTCATCCCTTTCAAGGTGAACGCGGTGACCGAGGCGACCTCGCCGCTCAAGCTCTACGAGTACTTCTCCGGCGGCAAGCCCGTCATCAGCACGCCGATACCCGAGTGCACGGCCTATCCCGAGGTGACGATCGTCCGGGATGCCGCGGAGTTCTCGGCGGCGCTCGACAAGGCCGCGCGGGACGCGGCGAGCCCCGTGTTCGTCGCCCGCGTCAGAGCCATCGGGCGGGAGAACTCCTGGGCGGCCCGCGTCGCGACGGTGCGGCGCCTGATCGAGACCGGGACGGAGCGCGCTTAAGCTTCGCGGAATCCTTCCGGCCTTTCCGGAACCCGGCGCGGGAGGAGAAAGAGGAGACGTCAATGTCGATGAATGACCCGGACCGTGATCGGATCGAGAAGTCCCTGGAGTCGCTCTCTCGCGAGCTGCGCTGGCATCGGCGGGCGTGGCTCGTTCTCGCTCTGGCGGGTGGTGCGGTGGCGATTGCCGGAGCCGCGAAGCCTCCCGCGAGCCAGGAGCTACGCGCGACGAAGATCGTGCTGACCGATCCGTCCGGCGCCGTCCGCGGCACGCTGGGTGTCGAGGCCGACGGCACGCCCGCCCTGCGCCTCCTCGACGCGGCCGGGGTCGAGCGCCTCGCCGCGCTCGTCTCCGGGACGGGCCCCTCGATCTCGCTCCTCGAAGGGGACCGGAAGACCTCCGCGAAGCTGGTGGTCGAGGGCGGTGTTCCGCGCCTCGCCCTTTCGGACCGGACGGGGACCGACCGTCTCTGGGTCGCCGTTCGGGTCGGCTCGCCGGTCGTCCAGTTCATCGCGCCCGACGGCGTGGCGCGCTGCGGCCTCGCCACGATGAACGACGACACGGGTGTCGCTGTCGTTTCGGGCGCGAGCGGATCCGTGCCGGGCCTCGTTCTCTACAACAAGGATCGGAAGATCGTCTGGTCGGCGCCGTGACCCGTCGAGCGCGGGATGCGCGGATCGTCGAAAAGAGCCCTCAGTTCGGCCAGTGAAGGCCGAGGGCCGCGGACAGGAATACAGCCATCTGGCCGCGTGTGACGGGCGTGTCGGGGCAGTAAGTTACCGCCGCCGCATCCGGCCGTGATTCCCGACGCGTAGAGCGCCTCCACGAACTTGAAGAAAGGATGATTCGTGGGGACGTCGCTGAAGGTCGCCACGCCCGGCGCGGGAGAGACCTGGAGCTTGTAGCGGACCCGAACGCCGCGCCACCTGAGGTCCGACGTCGGGGAACTGGCGGTTCCCACCCAGACCACGTAAGAGTTCGACGTGTTGTCGACGGTCGGGGGAGAGAGGGGGTTGTGCGTGGAGACCCCCCAACCGCCGGAGCCGCTGCTCGCAGTACTCGCGAGGGTCACGTACGGATCGCCAGAGGCGGGAAACTGATAGACGAAAGCGTTCAGGTTGAGCGAGGCGTTCCAGTCGTAGTAATAGAAGTCGATGCCCGTGATCAGCGCGCCGTCCGGAAGGTTGAGCGGCGCCCAGGCCTGGGCGTTGGTTCCGCTCCCCAGAAAGACGCCGGAGCCGTTCCCGTCTTCGTTGACGATGATGTCCGGTCGGCAGGCAGTGAACGCGGCGCCTCCCACGAAGAGCGACGTCTCCGTTGCGGTTCCGTAGGCCGGCGCTGGAGAGCCGGGAGACACCGGGGCCGCCAGCGTCACCCCGGGAGTACCCGTCTCCTGGGCCTCCAGACCCGGATTCGGGGTGGCGGCACACAGAACGAGAATCGTCACTGCCGCAGGAATCACGAGACGATCGCGAAGTGCTTTCATGGTCCTTGCCTCCTTCGAGACTCTCTCTGGAGGTCCCGGGGCTGCCGACGGAGCCGGGGCCGGTGGATTGAAGGTGACGGGTCGACGTCGCTCCTTGCCTGGGCCCGGCGAACGACTACGGCCAGTAGAGGCCGAGGGCTGCGGAGAGGAAGACCGCCATCTGGCCGCGGGTGACGGGCGTATCGGGGCAGAAGTTGCCGCCGCCGCACCCCGCCGTGATGCCCGACGCGTAGAGGGCCTCCACGAACTTGAAGAACGGATGACCGGTGGGGACGTCTCTGAAGGTCGCCACGCCCGGCGCCGGCGAGACCTGCAGCTTGTAGCGGACGCGGATGCCGCGCCACTTGAGGTCGGTAACCGGAGGCGCCCCCGTTCCCACCCAGGCCCAGTAGCTGTTTGTGTTGTTGTTCACGTTCCAGGGAGAGGACAGATCCAGGGAAACCGATCCGAACCCGGCGGTGCCGCTGCTGGTCAAGTTGGAGCCGATCTGGTTGGGCATGGATCCCACGGAATCGACCTCGTAGATTCGGCGGAGATGTTCTGCGCGTTCGCGTCGTAATAGTAGAAGTCGAATCCCGTGATGGCCGCGCCCTGCGGGAGGTTCATGGGCGCCCAGGCGTAGGCGGCGCTCACCCCGGTGAAATAGGCGGAGCCCAACCCGTCCTGGACGACGTCGACGCTCGGAACGGCGTTGTGGAACGCCGGGCCCCCGACGTAATACGACGTCTCCGTCGCGGTTCCGTAGGCAGGCGCGGGAGATGTCGGGAGACACCGGGGCCGTCAGCATCACCCCGGGAGTACCCGTCTCCTGGGCCTCCAGACCCGGATTCGGGGTTGCGGCACACAGAACGAGAATCGTCACTGCCGCAGGAATCACGAGACGATCGCGAAGTGCTTTCATGGTCCTTGCCTCCTTCGAGACTCTCTCTGGAGGTCCCGGGGCTGCCGACGGAGCCGGGGCCGGTGGATTGAAGGTGACGGGTCGACGTCGCTCCTTGCCTGGGCCTGGCGAACGACTATTGCCAGTAGAGGCCGAGAGCCGCGGAGAGAAAGACCGCCATCTGGCCGCGGGTGACGGGCGTGTCGGGGCAGAAGTTGCCGCCGCCGCATCCCGCCGTGATGCCCGACGCGTAGAGGGCCTCCACGAACTTGAAGAACGGATGAGTGGTGGGAACGTCGGTGAAGGTGGCGACGACGGGTGCCGGGGACACCTGCCGTTGCCACTGGTACCGGACCTTCTGGAGCGTCAGACCCGAGGTGGTCTCGAAGTAAACCCGCTGCGTCAGGTTGCAGTCACGGTTGTTGACGGTGTAATTGGTGAGACCAACGAAATCCGTCTGGGCTCCCCCGGAGCCCGACGTGACCGACGTTGCGATCACAGTGGTTGTTGTGGGGCCTGCGGCATACGACGGCCAGCAGGTCTCGAGAAGAAAGAAATCGATATCAAATGTCGCGTTCGTGTCGTACGCCCACCAGCGGACGAACTGGAGGTTGACGCCTTCGGGAAGGTTCACCGCGGCATCTGCATAACCCTCCACCCCGGTGCGGCTGAGATTCGTGCAGCATCCTTCTTCTCCACCGTCGTATTGCCAGGGGGATGCGGCGGTGTTCACGCGGCCGACGAAAGACTTCGGGGCGAGATTGGTGTAGGAGGTTTGCAGCCCGTAGAAGTCGGGACTGGTGGGTCCGTCGGGGACTCGCGCGGCTCCGACGTAGTTCGCCACGTAAACGTTCGTGGCGTCGCGCGGGAATCCCATCTTTTCGAGCTGATTCGGATCGGAGACGAGGGTTCTCTCGCTCGCGGGTACCTGCCCCAGCGCCTTGGAGGAGAGAACTCCGGCAGCTATCGCGAGGCAGGCCAGGGCGACCAAGGCTCTTCTCATGGGCTCTCCTTTCCCCAATGACCTGCCGAAATGTGGTTTCGGCCCGATGAGCGGTCAAGGTGACGCCACACCCGCATCGAGGCCCGCGCGACTCGCAATGCAGAAAGACGGCCGGGCGAGTCGTGGCTAAGTCCCTCTCCCTACAGTCCTTTCCACAGCCCCGGACAAGCGGCATCTTGATCGAAGAAAGCGGAAGGTCTGATGTGCAGGCATCAACAGGAGTTCTAACGTGTCAAGGCTTCCCGGAAAGCGCTCTCCCATGGGCGGCGGCATCAGCGGGCGTAGGTCGCTCAGGTGCCCGAGGGCTGCGTCCCGGGCCTCGCCCGATCAGGCCGGACAGGCCTCGGCAGCTTCCGGTCGGCCCCGTGGTCGACACGGCCAGTCGGCGAGCGCGGGATGCGCGGATCGTCGAAAAGAGCCCTCAGTTCGGCCAGTGAAGGCCGAGGGCCGCGGACAGGAATACAGCCATCTGGCCGCGGGTCACCGGGGTGTCCGGGCAGTAATTACCGCCGCCGCAGCCGGCCGTGATTCCCGACGCGTAGAGCGCCTCCACGAACTTGAAGAAAGGATGATTCGTGGGGACGTCGCCGAAGGTGGCAACGCCCGGACCCGGCGAGACCTGAAGGTGGTAGTAGACGCGAATTCCAGCCGCTCTGAGGTTTGAAGTGTGGTCCGCGGAAAAGGCCAGCCACAGCCAGTAATTGGTCGTCTGGTTGTCGATGACGAGCGTGGAACCGGGGGTGACGGAGGTGAAGCCGCACCCCGGAGTCGCGGCGAGGCCGGTGTTTCCAATGGGTGTGACGTTTCCTGAGCTCGTGCCTCCAGCCGTAGCGGTCGCCAACCCAAAGAGAAGATTACCGGTGGCGATATTGTCGCACGCGTCCAGCTCGACCGAGTCCACGACCACTCCCGTCGGAAGCTGCACCTGTGCCCACCAATCAGCCGAGCCCGTTGTGTTCTGGTAGAAGCTGATACCCGACCCGGTAAACACGCTCAAGGAATAGGTCGAATTGATCGGCCTGAATTCCGTAATCGACACCTTCTGGATGATCTGGGAACCGGTTCCGTACTCCGGCGCCGGGGCCTGGACCTGCACAGGCGGGTGTGGGGCCTGGGATCCCGCCAGCGTCGACTGGGCGACGCCGGTCGAGGAGATTCCGAGGAGCAGAATGGCCGCAGCCGGAATCACGAGCCGATCACCGAGTGTTTTCATTGTTCCTTCTTCCTTGGACGAGTTTTTTGAAGGTCGCCGGGATCTTCGGCTGGCGCGGGGAAATCGACGGGACGGACGAGGCCTCAGTTTGGCCAGTGCAGTCCGAGCGCCGAGGCGGTTGTTCACTCCCCTGCCGGGCGCCCGGGGATGCCGGTTCCGGTCGGCAGCGAACGGTCCCCCGGCTCGGAAGAGTCATTCGTAAGCGCATGGCGTCGATGACCCCCTCCAGAAACGGGAGCGCCCGCCGGGTTCTCCGGCGGGCGCTCCGCTCCGCGAACTCGTTGTCTCAAATCAGTGCGACACGTGCAATCCAGGCGCCGCGGCGAGGAAGACGGCCGCAAGCCGAGGTGCCGGACTGGACGTGTCAATCATGCCGGAATCAGTTCCACTGCAAGCCGAGGGCCGAAGCAAGGAAGACGGCCATCTGGCCGCGGGTGACAGGGGTGTTGGGGCAGAAGTTGCCGCCTCCGCATCCGGCCGTGATGCCCGACGCGTAGAGCGCCTCCACGAACTTGAAGTAGGTACTACCCGTGGGGACGTCGCTGAAAGTCGCCACCCCGGGACCCGGGCTGACCTGGAGGATGTACCCAACGATCATCCCGGCCACCCTCTCCGTTCCGTCCGAGGCGTTGGGTTCGGCCAGCGCGATGAACTGGTTGTTGAAGTTGTCGACAACGAGGTTGTCGGCCGAGAGATTTGCCGTCACGAAGTTGACGCCCGTACTTTGGAAAGCCAGGGTCGAGCAGATAAAGCCCGGCACACCGCAGGCACTACTGGTCGGGTAGTATGTGCAGCCAGAGCCTGTCCAGGGGCACTTGGTCAGGCTCCCAAATGTCCGGGCAGAGGCCGAGTTGTCGTAGTAATCCAGCTCCAGGTAGATGACTTTGGCGCCGCTGGGAAGGCGAACGGGGGCCACCAAGTCGGTAGCACCGCTGGTCGGCCAGCGCTGGCCGCGCCCAAAGTCGTTGCTGGTGTAAGGGTTAGTGCTGGCCCACGGGAAAAACGAACTTGGGGGGATCATGACGTAAGAGACCGCGGAACCGCCGTACGTGTCGGGCAGGTTGGGTTTCGGGGGAACGGTTGTCGTTTGCTGTCCCTCCATCGTGCTCCACGGGATGTCGGAAGCATTCTGGGCCATCGCCGGTCCCGCCATCAGGACCGCCGAAACCAGAACCGTCAGGAAAATTCCCATCACTGTTTTCTTCATTTCAGGCTCCTCCTTCCTTTCGAAAAACGGACCATGCGGATTTCGTTTCATTCGACCCCCCTCCTTACCTTGCGGCTGGGGAGGCGTGACCTTTTTCGAAGCCGACCCCTCGCGAAGACGCTCTCCGTTCGGGCGGCCCCAACGCGCGGAATCTTCCCCCCAGGCGATACCGCGAATTCAACTTATCCTAAGATTCATTCTGGCCCTTTCCCGGAGGATGTCAACGAGGTCCTGCGGCCTAACGTGGCGGCGGGGTTTGGGCCGGGGCCGGGCTCGGGCCGGGCGGCTCGAAGAAGCCCGGCGGTACGGGCTGGTTCACGCGGAGCGAGTCGACGCGGAACGAGGAGACCTCTTTCTCCCCGGAGAAGGCATCCGAAAAGAAGGGATATTCGAGGCCTTCAACGGTCCGGAAGTCAGAGTAGCGCAGGCGGATACGCTCTTTCTTCCCCTCCGGGGAAGCGGCCGGGCCCTCCCAGGAGAATTCCGCGATCCGGTGCTCGCCGTCGAGGACGGCCTCCGTCGTCTGACCGGCCATCTCTATCACGAGGACTTCGCGCCGCTCTCCACCCGGCCCGGCAGAATCACCGACTGATACCCGGAAGAGCTTGTGGCGGCGCCATTTAAGGATGGAGACGGGGTTCCGCATGGCGGTCGTTTCGAGCTTCGCTCTTTCCTCCTCGGGCAGATCGACATTCCCCAAAGCGCCGGTCATCCACGCCCGGTCGGAGGTGATGGTCGTCGAAAAGACGTCTCCGGTCGGGAGAACGACTTCCCGCCGGACGTTGTCGGGGTAGAGGAACGTGGTCTTGATGGTCGCTTCTTTTTCACCGAGAGCGGATCGTTGCCTGAGCTTTCCGGTCGATTCGAGGCTCTTCACCCCGTCGACGACCGCTGCCCCGCCCGTCGCCTCGACGGCCTTCTCGAGAAGCTTCCATGCAGGCGTATCCGGTGTCGTGAAGTCGCTCCACTGAACCTTGTCGGCACCGGACATGGCCGGCGGGGCCGTGTCCGGGGCAGGGGGTCCGGCCACTTCCGCGGTGGCCCTCCCGGCGGGCTCTGTAGCCGGGGGAGAAGCCGGTGGGGTGGCGCAACCCGTGACGATCAGCAGGCCCGCGGCAGCGAGTGCCGGTGTGCGTCGAAGGGAAGAGACTTTCATTCCGGTTCCTCCCGTGGCAGGAATGTCGCGGTCGCTATCGTACGGGATCTGCCGGGAGGTCGTCTGTCGCTTCGCGGCCCGTTTGCGAAATGCACGTAGACTCGGCGGGATCGTGCGTACCGCCTTGGCCCTTCTCGCCACTTCGGCTCTGCTTTCGGCCGCTCCGCCCGCACCGGCACCGATGCCTGTCGTTCGCGAGTTCCGCGTCGGGCCGATCGACTCGGCGAAGGTCGGGATGGAGCTGGTCTTCGAGGCGAACGGCGCGCCGTGCGGCGAGTCGGTGAAGGGGACGTTCACGCTCTTCGGCTCGGCGCCCGGAGTGCCGGTCGACGCGCCGCTCGTCTACCTCCCGGAGGGGGGCTGTGCGTTGAGGTTCGACTACCCCTTTGCCGCGATCGGCCCGGACCTCGTGGGGAAGTCGAAGGTGGATGCGCTGGAATGGTCGCTTTCCGGAGAGCGGCGCTCGCTCCCGCCCGCAAAGTCGATCGCCTGGAGCGGCCGGACGCCGCGCGAGGCGATAAGACTGACGGAGTCGATGAAGGTGGCGCTTCGCCGCTTCGTCGAAGTGCGGAACGTGACGGTCGGAGAGTTCGGCTTCGCAAGCTCGACGGTGAACGCGACGATCGACGTGACGAACCCGCTCTCTTTCGATCTCCGGATCGTCGAGGCCGCCTACGAGCTGACGGTGGACGGGACACCCGTCGCGAAAGGGCGGAAGGAGAGGGTCCTCCTCCACGCGAAGCGGGAAAGCCGGATCGAGCTGCCGGTGGAGCTGGATTACGCGGGGTTTTTCGCGGCGGCCGGCAACGCCGCGCTCGGAAACGGGGTGGCCGGCGTCCTTTCAGGGGTCGGAAAGCTCCGCCTCCCGGCCGGCGACCTCGAGTTTTCGTTCGAGTTCCCCGTGACGCTCTCGCGGTGACTGCGGAAGCGCTCTCACGACACAGCCCCGGAGAAAGGCCACGGGCCCGGGACTAGAAGAGGTGGGACTTGAGCGCCGACGCGACGTGACGCCGGTTGGAAGCGGACAGCGCCCCGATTCGTCGGAGCAAGAGTCGGGTATCCAGCGTGAAGAGCTTCAGGCGGACGATGCAAGGAAGAGGAAGGCCGGCTGCAGCCGTCTCCTCGATCTCGACGTCGCCGGGCCAGGCGTGATGCGCCTTCGTCGTGATCATGGCGAGGACGACGTGGCCTGAAGCGTGGAAGGTCTTGCGGCTCAGGACGAGGGCGGGGCGGCGTTTCGCTCCGGCCTTCTCGGAGAAGGGGAACGGAACGACGACGACGTCCCAGAGGTCACAGATCACGGAAGGCCTCGTTGTCGTCGGCGGACCCCCATTCCTCGAGAGTCTCCGCGACGGCGAAGTGGAAGGCTGCGTCGAAGGGCTCGGCCCGCCTCAGGATCGCCCGGTCGTCCTTCACTTCGTACGAAACGAGGTCTCCCGGGGAGAGATGGAGAGCCTCGCGTACCTCGACCGGGATGGTGACCTGCCCTTTTCCGGAGAGTCGGCTGGTCTTCTTCATCTCTTTACTCTTTACGTAAAGAATACTCTGCCGTTTCCGTCGAGACAACCCGAATCGTCGTGGTAGGAACCCGGACCTCAGAACGTCAGCAGCCGGTGATATGTCCCGACGACGTCGAGGGAGGCGTACGCCGCGGCGCGTCCCCTTCCGCCTTCGGCCAGCTTGGCACGCGTCCGGTCGCTCCGCCAGAGAAGCTCCAGCGCGTCGGCGGTCGAGGTCTCGTCCTTCGGATTGAAGTAGAGGGCATCTTCCCGGGCGAGTTCCGTGAGCGCGGGTATCGCGGAGCAGGCCACGGGGGTTCCGAGCGCCATCGCCTCGAGGACGGGGATGCCGAATCCCTCGAACAGGGACGGGAAGACGAGAAAGCGCGCGCCCTGGAGGAGCGCCGTCACGTGAGCGTCCGGAAGATAGGGAAAGAGACGGACGGCGCCGGCGAGGCCCCGCTGGCGGACGGCGGCGAGAAGCCCCTCGCGGCCGGCATCCAGCGCGCCGCAAAGGACGAGCTTGAGGTCGGGAGCGGCGCGTCGCGCGCGGACGAGGGCGGAAAGGAGCCGGTCGTGGTTCTTGTGGGGCCAGTAGTTGGCGGGGTAGACGGCGAACCCGTCCGGTGAGAGATCGAGCCGGGAAAGTATGTCGGCCTGCTCCGCAGTCCGCAGAGGCTCGCGCGGCGCACCCGTGACGGGGGGAAGGACGGTGATCCGCGCGGGGTCCAGCCCCGCTTTCGCGACGCCGTCCCGCTTCGTCGCTTCCGAGACGGCGACGAGCCGATCGACGCGGCCGAGATCCCGCCGGAAAGCCGCCCGGCGCCTTCGCTCCTTCCCGTCGAAGAATTTCGGATACGAAAGCTCCTGAAAATCATGCGCCACGGCCAGGTGCGGGAGATCGGGCTCGTGGAAGAGAGCCGTGAAGAGCGGGCTGAAGAGAACGTCCGCCCCGCGGCTGCGAAGAGAGTCCCGGTCGGGAACCCACCGCGCGACGGCGGGGGGGAGCCGGCGCAGTTCCCGGCGGAGGCGGCGGGGCTCGACGATCTCCTCTCCGAGGATGGCGACGTCGAGGTTCTCTCTCCGGAGCGGCTCGAGGAGCGGCGCGGCCTCCCTCTTCACGAGGACGGTATAGCGGTGCGCGTCGGTCCGGCCGGCGAGCGCTCCGAGAAGGCGGAGGACGAAACGGCCGGCGCCGCCGCCCGAGCCGTCGGGCGGCAGCGTGGAGAGGTCGACGAAGACGCGGCGTTCCGTCCCGGCGGCCACGCCCCCACTTTGGCACAATGCCGTCGATCATGTCGCGCATCCTGATCACGGGGATCACGGGGCAGGACGGCTCGTACCTGACGGAGTCCCACCTGGCTTCGGGGGACGAAGTGCACGGGATGGTCCGGCAGTCGAGTCTCCTCCAGAGAACGCGCCTCGATTCGCTCCCCGCCCTCCGGGCGGCGCGGGAAACGGGGCGGCTCTCTCTTCACTACGCCGACCTTCAGGACACGAGCAGCCTCATCGCCCTGATGCGGAAAGTGACGCCCGACGTCGTCTACCACCTCGCGGGTCAGAGCCACGTCGGGATCTCCTTCGACATGCCCGAGTACACGGCCGAGGCGACGGGGCTCGGAACGCTCCGGCTTCTCGAGGCGGTGCGGCAGGTGGCGCCGGAGTGCCGCTTCTTCTTCGCGGCCACGAGCGAGATCTTCGGCGAGCCGCTGGAAGTGCCGCAGACGGAGAAGACACCGATGGCGCCGATCAATCCGTACGCCGCGGCGAAGGTCTACGGTCTGAACCTCGTCCGGATCTACCGGAAAGCGTACGGGCTCCACGCCTCGGTCGGAATCCTCTTCAACCACGAGAGCCCGCGCCGGGGCGAGAACTACGTCACGCGGAAGGTCTCGGGCGCCGCCGCGCGGATCGCCCGGAGGCTCCAGAAGGAGCTGCACCTCGGGACGCTCGAGCCGCGGCGCGACTGGAGCTACGCGGTGGACATGGTGGACGGCATCCGACGGATCGTGGCGGCCGACCGGGGGGACGACTACGTCCTCGCCTCCGGCGTCTCGCACTCGGTCCGGGACTTCTGCGAGGCGGCCTTCTCCCGGGTCGGCCTCGACTACCGGAAGCACGTCGTCCTCGATCCGACGTTCGTCCGTCCTCTCGACATCTCGGAGACGCGCGGCGACTCGTCGAAGGCGCAGCGACAGCTGGGGTGGGCGCCGAAGACGGGATTTGACGAGCTGGTCCGGATCATGATCGATGCCGAGCTCGCGGCACTGGATCGGCCGGCGGAGAGCGCCTGACGACGCCTCCGACCGTCATCGTCCCGGCCTTTCGCCGTCCGGAGGCGTCGCGCCGGACGCTCGCGTCCCTCGTCGCGGCCGGGGCCGGGAAGATTCTCTTCGTGGACGACGACGGGACGGCCTCGGGCGAAGAGCTCGCGCGCGAGTTCCCTCTCGTCGAGGTGATCCGGACCGACCGGCCGCGGTGGTGGACGGGGTGCATCGTTCTCGGCGTCGAGCGGGCGCTCGAGCGGAGCGACGGCTCCGTCCTCTTCTTCAATCAGGACGTGGTCTGCGCCCCGGACTACTTCGACAGGCTGGCCGAAGCGGCATTCCGCTTTCCCGGCAGTCTGATCGGGAGCGCCGTCCTCTATGCCCACGATCCGGAGCGGGTCTGGTCGGCGGGGGGAGCGATCGAGTGGTGGGGGCGCGGAATCCGCGGCCTTCATCACGGCGAGAGCGTCTCCGCCCTCCCGGCCGATCCCTTCGACGCGGACTGGCTCTTCGGGATGGGGACCTACGTTCCCCGCGAGGCGTTCCTCGAGATCGGCCTTCCCGACGAGAAGCGCTTCCCGCAGGCATGGGGCGACGTCGACTTCACCCTTCGGGCGCGAAGGAGAGGGTACCGGCTCGTGGTGGCTCCTTCGGCCCGGCTCTTCCACGAGGTCGGCGCATACGACCCGAGAGTGGCGGGTCCGCCGAGCGCGAGGCAATACGCGGCCGGACTCGCCGACCCGAAGCACAACCTCTCCCTCTCCGCGCACGCGACGATCTGGCGGCGCTACGGGCCGCGGCTCCTCTGGCCGCTCTCGCTGGCTCTCCGGATCGGAATTCTTCTGCTCAATTTCATTCGCATCCGGCTGAGATTCCCGCGCGAGCAGCGTCCAACCGGAGGCCAGGGTGGTTTTTCTGCTTAGAAGGCGCGGGAACGGCCGAATCGCGGGGAACGCCGTTGCCGCGAGGCGGACGCAGAGCCTTTGCTTCAGTCTTTATTCACCTTCTAAGAGAATCTTCTTCGGACTTTTTCCTTGAGTACCCGTCTGCCTTCGATCTCGTTGGTGACCCCCTCTCTGAATCAGGGGCCGTTCCTCCGCGCGACGATCGAGAGCGTCCTCGCCCAGGAATACCCGGAGCTCGAGGTCCTCGTTCAGGACGGGGGGTCGACGGACGGGACGCTCGAGATCCTCCGCGAGTACGAAGGGCGGATCGCGTGGGTCTCCGAGAAGGACCGCGGGCAGGCCGACGCCATCAATCGTGGCCTCCACCGGGCGCGGGGCGAAGTGCTCGGCTACCTGAACAGCGACGACGTCCTCCGGCCGGGCGCCCTCCGCGCCGTGGGGGAGGCTTTCGCGTCGCGGCCGGAGACGCTCTTCGTCTGGGGGCGCGCCGCCTACCTCGATGCGGAAGGAAGGACGGTTTCGCCCTATCTCGCTCGCCCGGACGCGCTCGAGCGCCTCGCCGACGCCTGCTTCATCGCGCAGCCGGCGGCCTTCTTCCGGCGAAGGGTCTGGGACGAAGTCGGCGACTTCGACGAGACGCTGCACCACACGATGGATTACGACTACTGGCTCCGGATCGCCGAGCGGTACGGCGCATCCTGCGGCACCTTCCTCGACCGGGAGCTGGCCGGCTGCCGGATGCACGCGGGGGCGAAGACCGTGGCGGGATGGGACCGGGGGCTGGAAGAGATCTTTTCCCTCGTCAAGCGCCGGACGGGCTACGTCTCCCTCTGGTGGTGCGTGGCGAAGTGGGACCACAGGATGGACGGCCGCAGCCAGGCCACCGATCCGCATCCCGTCCCCTGGCGCGCCTATCTCCCCGCGATCCTCGAGTTCCTGCGTCGTAACCCTCCGGGGTTCTGGAAGCGGGGCTTTCGGGTGCCGTCCGGGGTTTTCGCAAACGTCTCGCCGCGGGAGCGTGACGCCGTCTTTCCTGACGCATAATTCGCGCCCTCGATGGACTCGATCGTCATTCGCGGGGCCCGCGAGCACAACCTCAAGAACGTCTCGCTGACGATTCCCCGCAACGCTCTCGTCGTCCTGACGGGGGTCTCCGGGTCGGGGAAGTCGTCTCTCGCGTTCGACACGCTCTTCGCCGAGGGGCAGCGCCGGTACGTGGAGTCGCTCTCCGCCTACGCGCGGCAGTTTCTCGAGCAGATGGAGAAGCCGGACGTCGACTCGATCGAGGGACTCTCGCCCGCCATCTCGATCGAGCAGAAGACGACCTCGAAGAACCCGCGCTCGACCGTCGGGACGGTGACGGAGATCTACGACTACCTCCGCCTCCTCTACGCGTCGATCGGGAAGCCCCATTGCCCCTCCTGCGGCAGGGAGATCTCCGCACAGACGATCCAGCAGATGACGGACCGGGTCCTCGCGATGCCGGAGGGGACGCGGTTCCTCGTCCTCGCCCCCTATGTCCGCGGGAAGAAGGGGGAGTACCGGCGGCAGATGTCGGAGATGGTCCGGCAGGGGTTTCTCCGCGCGCGCGTGGACGGGACGATGGTCGACCTCGAGACGCCGCCGGAGCTGGACAAGCAGAAGAAGCACACGATCGAGATCGTCGTCGACCGGCTCCAGGTCCGGCGGGACGACGAGACGCGCCGCCGGCTCGCCGACTCGCTCGAGACGGCGACGAAGGCGGCGGAGGGGCTCGTCACGATCGCCGTCGTGAAGGAAGAAGGGGCGCCGACGGAGGACGAGACGCTCTCGACGAGCTATGCCTGCCCCGACTGCGCCACGTCGCTCGCCGAGATCACGCCCCGCCTCTTCTCGTTCAACTCCCCCTTTGGCGCCTGCCCCGCCTGCAGCGGCCTCGGCTCGGTGAAGACCCCCGACCCGGAGCGGATCGTGCCGGACCCGTCGCTCTCGATCCGCGACGGCGCGATCGCCCTCTTCAAGCCCGGCTCGTCGGCGTGGCGCCTCCGGCAGATCGAGCAGCTTTCGAAGGCCGCGAAGTTCCCGCTCGACGTGCCGTGGAAGAAGCTGCCGAAGGAGGTCCGCGAGCTGATCCTTCACGGCTCCGGGGACCGCGAGATCAAGTGGAGGTGGAAGTCGGAGAAGGGGGAGTACAACTGGTCCTCGTCCTACAAGGGGCTCGTGACGCTCCTTTCGGAGAAGTACAAGGAGCTGGAAAGCGACGAGATGCGGCTCGAGCTGGAGGAGTTCTTCTCGTCGACCCCCTGTTCCGACTGCGGCGGGCGGCGGCTGAAGAAGGAGGCGCTCTCGGTCCTCGTCGCGGAGCGCCCCATCGACGCCCTGACGACCCTCACGCTGGAGGAGGCGAAGGCGTTCTTCGAAGGGCTCTCCCCGACGAAGCGGGAGAGCGAGATCGCCGGGAAGATCCTGAAGGAGATCCGGGACCGGCTCGGCTTTTTGAACGACGTCGGGATCGGCTACCTCTCGCTCTCCCGCGCGTCGGCGACGCTTTCGGGGGGCGAGGCGCAGCGCATCCGCCTCGCGACGCAGATCGGCTCGAAGCTGATGGGGGTCCTCTACGTCCTCGACGAGCCCTCCATCGGCCTCCACCCGAAGGACAACCGGAGGCTGATCGACACGCTCGTCGCGATGCGCGACCTCGGAAACACGGTCGTCGTCGTGGAGCACGACGAGGAGACGATCCGATCGGCGGACCGCGTCGTCGACCTCGGGCCGGGGGCCGGGATCCACGGAGGCGAGGTGGTGGGGGAGGGGCGGGCCGACGAGCTCGCGGGCTTTCCGCGGTCGCTGACCGGGAAGTACCTCTCTGGCGCTCTCTCGATCGAGGTCCCCTCCCGGAGGCGCCCGGGGAGCGGGAAGATGCTCGCCGTCGTCGGTGCGCGGGAAAACAACCTCAAGAACATTACCGTCCGCTTCCCTCTCGGTGTCTTCACGGCGGTGACGGGGGTCTCCGGCTCGGGAAAGTCGACGCTCGTCAACGACATCCTCTTCCGTGCCGCGGCGCGCGCTTTCCACGACTCGACCGAGAGGCCCGGAGCCCACACGCGGATCGACGGGCTCGCCCATCTCGACAAGGTGATCGACATCGATCAGTCGCCGATCGGGCGGACGCCGCGCTCGAATCCGGCCACGTACACGAACCTGATGACCCCGATCCGGGACCTGATGTCGCAGGTGCCCGAGGCCCGGATGCGGGGGTACGGACCGGGGCGCTTCTCGTTCAACGTGAAGGGGGGGCGCTGCGAGAACTGCGGCGGCGGCGGGCAGATCGCCATCGAGATGCACTTCCTCCCCGACATCTACGTGACGTGCGACGTCTGCGGCGGGAAGCGATACAACCGGGAGACGCTGGAGGTCCGGTACAAGGGGCTGAACATCGCCGACGTCCTCGCCCTGACCGTCGAGCAGGCGGCCGAGGTCTTCGCGAACGTCCCCGGAATCCGCGTCGTCGTCGAAACGCTCGCCGAGGTGGGTCTCGGCTACATCCACCTCGGACAGCCCGCCACGACGCTCTCGGGGGGCGAGGCGCAGAGGGTGAAGCTCGCGCGCGAGCTGGCGCGGCGGGCCACGGGGCGGACTCTCTACATCCTCGACGAGCCGACGACGGGGCTCCACTTCGACGACGTCGGGAAGCTCCTCGCGGTGCTGCATGCCCTCGTCGACCGGGGGAACACGGTCATCGTCATCGAGCACAACCTCGACGTCGTCAAGACGGCCGACTGGGTCGTGGACCTCGGCCCGGAGGGGGGGGCGCGGGGGGGCGAGGTGATCGCGGAGGGGACGCCGGAGGCCGTCTCGTCGGCACCGGGCTCGGCCACGGGTCTTTACCTCTCGAAGGTCCTCGCCGGGCGGCGCCGCGCAAAACGGTGAAGCGGAGCGGGGCCTCGACTACAATCGAGAATTCACCGTGCTGACGGGATTCAACACCGATATCCGTCATTCCGAGCGCGTCTATCACGTGCAGACGGAGGACCGCGGCCCGGCCAATCCGGTCATCGAGTCGCTCGTCTACGTCGGCGGGGAGATCCTTCTCTCGAAGAAGAGCCCGTACGCCGAGCACGTCCACGGCGACAAGGTGGACGAGAAGGCCGTCCGGGAGATGATGGACGTCCAGCATCGGCGGATCATCGAGGCGATCCGGCGCGGCCGGCTGGAGTCGAAGAGGTCGGGAGAATCCGCCCTCGACTTCGGCGAGGAGACGTTTCCGTCGCCCCAGGGGGTCTCGCCGGCAGCGGTCGCGGCGGTCGCCGCGATCCTTTCGGCCCCCGTCGAGCCTCTCCCGGGCGACGACAAGGCTCGCGCCGCGGCAAAGGAGAGATCCGGCGTTCGGTCGGGCGTCCGCCCGTCCGGTGCGCGCCCCGGCGGAAGACCGATCTCCGGCGTCTCGCCCCGGGCCCAGCCGATTCCGGCCCACACGCCGCAGCCTCTTCCGAGGCCTTCCAGTTCCAGCGGCACGCCGGCGGTGCGAGCCACGATCTCTTCGGCGGATAACTCGGACGTCTACGTCGAGACCTTCGTCTCGTCGGGGCCGCCTCCCGCCCCCGCGGCGACTCCGCGCCCCACGTCCCGCCCGTCCAGCACGGCACCGGCCGTTCCCGCGCCTGTCGCGCCTGTCACGCCGACCCGCCCCGCGTCGCCGCCTCCGGCCGGAGGATCGAAGACCCTGGATCAGGTCATCGTCGACTACCTCGCCTCGGAGGCCGCCTCGGAGCGGCTGGAGCTTTCGATCATGGCGGGAGCCGACTTCGTCTCGGGCGGGACGGTGCCGCTCACGGTCATCGCGACGACCTCGCTCTCGCGAAAGCCGGTTCCGGGCACGCAGATCACGATCCGGGTCGTCTCCACGTCCGGGCCGCCGCAGGTCCTTTACCGCGGCCTGACGGGAAACGACGGAATGGTGAAGATTTCCTGCGTCCTTCCGGAGATCGGCGGCGCGAACGCCGCGCTCATCATCGTCGGCTTCTCGTCGATCGGGAGCAGCGAGTCGAAGTACCTCGTCCGGAAGAGGGACGGCTGAGACGGATCGCCGCGGTCCTTCCCTCTGCCGGGCTTTCGTGTATATTTCGCCCCCGCCTCCGGGCTCTCCCCGGGCGGCGAACGGGCCGCTAGCTCAATTGGTAGAGCAAGAGACTCTTAATCTCTGGGTTGGGGGTTCAAGTCCCTCGCGGCTCACCAGAAATGGTCCGAGGCCGGCTTTCGAGCCGGCCTTTTTTTTCCTTTTGGAGGGATGAATGCGCTATCGAATCCTCGCCGTCCTCTTATTCGTCCTCGTCGCCGCGGCCCTTCCCGCAGCCGCGACGCGCCCGATGAGCCTCGACGACCTCCTGGACGCCGCCCGCGTCTCCGACCCGCAGCTCTCGCCCGACGGGAAGTGGGTCGCCTTCGTCCGGACCGGGACGGACCAAAAGACGCTGAAGAGGAACGCCGACCTCTTCCTCGTCCCGTCGGACGGCTCGGCGCCGCCGCGCCCCCTGACTCGCGACGAGAAGAGCGACTCGGCGCCGCGCTTCTCGCCGGACGGGCGGACACTGGCCTTCCTCTCGACGCGGAGCGGCTCCTCGCAGGTCTGGCTCCTCCGCCTCGACGGCGGCGAGCCCCGAAAGATCACTGAGGTCCCCGGAGGCGTCGAGACGCCTCTCGTCTTCTCGCCCGACGGCCGGCGGGTGGCTTTCGTCGCCGACGTCTTTCCGGTATGCGCCGACGAGGCGTGCAACCGGAAACGGTTCGAGGAGTCGGAGAAGGGGGTCGTGAAGGCCTACCACCTGACCCGCCTCATGTCCCGGCACTGGGACACCTGGCGCCCCGAGGTCCGGCACCACGTTCTCCTCGCCGACCTCGAGACGGGAAAGACATCGGACGTGACCCCCGGCGACTTCGACTCCCCTCCCCATTTCTACGAGGAAGGCGGCGTCGTCTTCTCGCCGGACGGAAAGCAACTCGCGGTCGTCTCCAACCGCGACGGGAACGACAAGGAGGCGTGGACGACCAACAAAGACGTCTTTCTGATCCCGGCCTCCGGGGGCGAAGCGCGGAAGCTGACCGCGAATCCCGCCGCCGACGTCTCCCCCGAGTTCACTCCGGACGGGAAGTTCCTGATCACGCGCTCGCAGCGGCGGCCCGGCTTCGAGGCCGACCGGTGGTGGCTCGTGGCGTGGGACGTCGCGACGGGGGCGAAGCGGACGATCTTCTCGGAGCCCGACCTCTCCGTGGACGAGTTCGTACTCTCGCGGGACGGGAAGACCGTCTACTTCACGGCGGAAAGCGAGGGCCGGAAGAACCTCTACGAGGTCCCCTTCGAGGGGGGAACGCCGAAAGAGCTGAAAAAGGGGGGAGACATCGGCTCGCTCAGGACCGGAGGCGGCTTCGTGGTCTTCGCGGAATCGACTCTGACTTCGCCCCCTGAGGTCTTCCTTCTTTCACTAGAAGAAAGATCGGCGTCACCCGCCGCGGGGACGCATCCGGTGAAGGCCCTGACCGACGAGAACGCGAAATGGCTCGCCGAGACGACCCGCAACGTCCCCGAGAGCTTCAGTGTGAAAGGAGCGGGGGGTGCGCCGGTCCAGTCCTGGCTCATCAAGCCTCCCGGCTTCGACCCGGCGAAGAAGTACCCCGTCGTCTTCCTGATCCATGGCGGGCCGCAGGGCGCCTGGGAGGACGGCTGGTCGTACCGCTGGTGCCCGACGCTCTGGGCCGCACAGGGATGGATCGTCGTCCTTCCGAACCCGAGGGGCTCGACCGGCTTCGGACAGAAGTTCGTGGACGAGATCTCGGGCGACTGGTGCGGGAAGGTGATGACCGATCTCTTCGCGGTCTTCGACGACGTGGCGAGGAGTCCGTTCGTCGACGCCTCGCGAATGGGCATCGCCGGGGCGAGCTACGGCGGTTACGCGGTCGACTGGATCCTGACGCAGACGGACCGCTTCAAGGCGGCCGTGACGCACGACGGGGTCTTCGACCTCTCCTCGATGGCCGGCTCGACCGACGAGCTCTGGTTCGACGAATGGGACAACGGCGGCCCGTCGTGGTCGAAGGCGGCGAAGGCGCACGTGGCCCGCTGCTCGCCCCTCCTCTACGCGGAGCGGATCGTGACGCCGACGTTCGTCGTCACGAACGAGCTCGATTACCGCGTGCCGGTCGACCAGGGCTTCCAGCTCTTCACGCTCCTCCGCCGGCGGGGCGTCCCGAGCGAGGCGCTCGTCTTTCCCGACGAGGGGCACTTCGTCCTGAAGCCGTGGAACTCGAAGCTCTGGCACGAATCGGTCTTCGGATGGATGAAGAAGTACCTCGGGCCCTGACAGGTCGGGGCGACCCGCAGGGCAGATGAAGCCC
Organism: uncultured Acidobacteriota bacterium; assembly: GCA_963779415.1. GTDB lineage: Bacteria > Acidobacteriota > Thermoanaerobaculia > UBA5066 > UBA5066 > DAOMFB01. The sequence continues at coordinate 693,183 of CAVZYA010000002.1, forward strand.
GATTTTTCACCGCCGTCGGTCCGGACGATACCGGTCGTCTTCCTGATGAGTGTGCCGGTCGTGGCGGGGATCACCGTGGACCTGGTCGTCGAGGCGCTCGGAGCGGTTTCCCTCCTCGGGAGCCGGAACGCGTGGCGGATCTCCTGGTTGGTCGGGACCGCGGCCGTCGTCCTGGCGCTCCGGCTTCTCTACAGGGTCCTCGAAGGAGCCCGGGACGCGCGACGGCCCCCTCCGGACGTTCCGGTTCTCGTTGCGATCCCGGTCATTCTCGCGGTGACTCTTCTGACGGCGCTCGTCTCCCCGCCGAACACCTACGACGCGCTCACCTACCACAACTCCCGCGTCATGCAGTGGTGGGATCACGGGCACCTCGGATTCTGGGAGACGTCGATCCGGAGGCAGCTCCTGATGCCTCCCCTCGCTTCCTACTTCCGGCTCTCGCTCTACGGCCCGACGGGGTCGGATCTTCTCTTCAACGCCGTCCAGTGGCTCTTCTTCGTCTACGCGATCGTCGGCGCCTGGGCTCTCGCCGAAGCGCTCGCTCCCGGGCGGAAGGCGAGCAGCCTCGCCGCGGTTCTCGTCGCCACGATGCCGATGGCCGTTCTTCAGAGCACCAGCTCCCAGAACGATCTCGTTTGCGCGGGCTACGTCGTCGGAGCAGCCTTCTTCCTGGCGCGCGTCCTCGGCGATCCGGTGTCCGGGGCCGGTATGGATCTCACGCTGCTCGGCGGAGCCGTCGGGCTGGCTCTCCTGACGAAAGGGACGGCAATCCCGTTCGCTCTTCCCCTTCTCGCCGTGGGTGTCGGCGTCGCTCTCTATCGGGCGGTCCGGTCCCACGGCGCCCGAGGTCGGACGGCGCTCGGCGGCGCGCTGGCCGCCGTCGCCCTCGCCGTTCTCCTCAATCTCCCGCACACTCTCCGCGTTCTCTCGTGGTTACCTTCGGCGGAGGACCGCTACCCGGAGGTCGTTCGGCTTTCTTCCTATCTTCAGGATGGCTTCGAGACCGGCGCCGGACGGGCCCTCTCGCAATTGACGAGAAACGGGGTCCTTCAGCTCGGACAGCTCCGCTTCCTCGGGGTCCGCTCGGCAGCCGTCGTCGGGGGCGTCTCCCGCCTCCACGCGTGGCTCGGGCTCGACGTCGACGATCCGTCGATCTCGTTTCGACGCACGCGCTTCGAAGAGGCCCGATGGCAGTTGCCGAATCACGAAGACACGGCGCCGTCCACTCTCCACTTCCTTCTCGCGCTCCTGTCTCCGGCGCTGCTGCTCATGGGCGGGAACGCCGCGCGGGGCCTCAGGCGCGCGCTCGGGCTCACGTTTGCGGTCGGGTGGGCTCTCTGGGTCCTCTTCTGCCTGAGTGTCACCTGGATGCCGTGGAACCAGCGCCTCCAGCTCCCGGTGCTGATTCTCCTGATGGTTCCGGCCGCGGTCGCCTGTTCGGCGGTCCCCCGCTTCGGCCGTGCCATCGCCGTCCTCGCTCTCGTCTCCTCCGTTCCCTACCTTCTCCTGAACTTCTCGCGGCCTCTTCTCGGGCTCGATCCCGTCTCGCACCCACCGGTGTGGCGTCGCCTCTGGACGGGGGGCGGAACCGGAGAGGTCCGGTCGATCCTCGGGACATCGCGATGGGACGACTACTTTCGAAATGCCGCGGGTTACCGCAAGGGGATCGAGAAAAGCCTCTCGACGATCGCAACGGAATGCCCGGACGGAGCCATCGTCGGTCTCCGCGTGCCGGAGAGTTATCCCGAGTACCTTCTCTGGGCCGGGGCCCGGCATCTCGGCCGCGACTTCCGGTTTCGGCATCTCGGCGCTTCGTCGGGGTCCGGGAACGCCTGCGCCGTCATCCGCGGAAACTCCGGTGTCGTCGAGGTCGTGCGGAGCCGCTGAACGGGCCCCATCGTGCGTGCTAGCATCACGGGCTTCAGCCCGCCGGGCGGGAGTGGCGGAATGGCAGACGCGCGGGACTTAGGCTCCCGTGGGGAAACCCGTGAGGGTTCGATTCCCTCCTCCCGCACCACTCCGAAGGCATCACGAGAGCAAGGAAGCCGCCCCATGATCAACTCTTTCGTCGACGAGTCCCCGACCAAGAAGTCCCTGACCGTGGAGATCCCGGCCGAGGAAGTCCGCCGCGTGACGGACCGGACGGCCCGGAAGGTCGCCCGCGAGCTCGAGCTTCCGGGTTTCCGGAAAGGAAAGGTGCCGCCGGATCTCGTCCGGAAGAGGTTCGCGGACGCCCTGAAGAACGAAGTCGTCGAGCACCTCGTCCAGGAGGCCGTCGCCGAGGCGCTGAAGGAGAGGAGCCTCGTGCCGCTCGGCCCGCCGAAGGTGGGCGAGGTGAAGTTCGAGTTCGACGCCCCTCTCTCGTTCTCCGTGGAGCTCGAGGTGCGGCCCCCCGTCGCGCCGAAGGACTACCGCGGGCTCAAGGTCCCCGCGGGCTCCTCGACGCCCACCGCCGAGGAGATCGCCCTGGTTCTCGAGCGGCTTCGTGAAGGCCACGCCCACTTCGACGCCGTCGAGGGGCGCTCGGCCGCCGACGGGGACTTCGCGCTCGTCGACCTGAAGGGGACCTTCCCGGCCGGGGACGGCAAGGACTTCGAGGCCGAGAAGACCCTCGTCGAGATCGGCGGCGAGCAGACGCTCCCGGAGCTTTCGGCCCACCTCCGCCACGCGGAGCCGGGGGCGACCACCACCTTCCAGAAGGACTATCCCGCCGGCGCGCCGGACCCGGCCTACGCAGGGAAGACGGTCCTCTACACCGTCCACCTCGTCGCCCTGAAAAGCCGCGTCCTGCCGCCTCTCGACGACGACCTCGCGCGGACCATCCTGACGCCACGCGAAGGGGAAGCGCCCGAGGGGGCGGACCTCGCCTTCCTCAGGGAGAAGGTGACGGAGTCGCTGACGAAGGACAAGGAGGGGGTCCTCCGGGAGAACCGTCGCCGCGCCCTTCTCGACGGCCTCCTCGCCCTGAACGACGTCGCGGCCCCCGAGTCGATGGTGGAGGCGGAGATCGAGTCGGCGCTCCGGGAGTACGCCCGGCACCTCACCCGGCAGGGGGTGAACCTGAAGGAGGCGCAGCTCGACTGGAACTCGCTCCGGGGCGAGGCGCGCGACGGCGCGGTCCGCCGCGTGAAGGAGTACCTCCTTCTCGACGCGATCGGCGAGGCGGAGAGCGTCTCCGTCACCGACACGGAGCTCGACGCGGAGCTGAAGCGCCGGTCGCAGGCGGCCGGGATGTCGTTCGCGGAGCTGAAGGGAGCGCTCGTGAAGGCGCACCGCCTCGAAGGGCTCCGCGAGGAGATGAGGATCGAAAGAGTCCTCGAGTTCCTCCTCGCCGAAGCCGTCGTCGCGAGCTGACGCGTAAGATCCGGCCGGAGGGCACAGGTCCATGTCGATGCTGATCCCGATGGTCATCGAGCAGACGAATCGCGGGGAGCGCGCGTACGACATCTACTCGCGCCTCCTGAAGGACAACGTCATCTTCCTCGGCTCGGGGATCAACGACGAGATCTCGAACCTCGTCATCGCCCAGATGCTCTTCCTCGAGGCGGAGAACCCCGAGAAGGACATCACGCTCTACATCAACTCGCCGGGCGGATCGGTCTCGGCGGGCCTCGCGATCTACGACACCATGCAGTACGTGAAGCCGGACGTCGCGACCTACTGCATCGGGCAGGCCGCCTCGATGGCCGCGGTCCTTCTGGCCGGCGGCGCGAAGGGGAAGCGCGCCGCGCTCCCGAACGCCCGGATCCTGATCCATCAGCCGCACGGTGGGGCCGAAGGACAGGTCTCCGACATCGAGATCCAGGCCAAGGAGATGCTCCGGACGAAGAAGAGGCTGAACGAGATCCTCTCCTTCCACACGGGGCAGCCCTTCCCCACGATCGAGAAGGACACGGACCGGGACAACATTTTCGAGCCCGACGGCGCGAAGGACTACGGCCTGATCGACCTCGTCATCCGCCGGCGTGACGACAAGACGGTCCCCTGAGGGCCCGGGCGGCGCCGCGCCGCCGGGTTGACCCCCGGGGCGGAGAGGTTAAGATCCCGTTGGAGCCATGAGGAGGGCGACCGCGGTCATTTCATGACGAAGAAGATGGGTCCCGGCGACGTGCTCCGCTGCAGCTTCTGCAACAAGTCCCAGAGGGACGTGAAGAAGCTGATCGCGGGGCCAACGGTCTACATCTGCGACGAGTGCGTCGACATCTGCCTCGACATCATCGCGGAAGACCGGGTTCTCGACCAGAAGCCCGCCGAGACGAAGCTCCCCAAGCCGCGCGAAATCAAGGAGTTCCTCGACGAGTACGTCGTGGGACAGGAGACCGCCAAGCGGAAGCTCGCCGTGGCGGTCTACAACCACTACAAGCGGATCGACTACTTCGAGAAGAACCGGAAGCTCGACGTCGAGCTGCAGAAGTCGAACATCTTGCTGATCGGGCCGACGGGGACGGGAAAGACCCTTCTGGCCCAGACGCTCGCCCGAATGCTCTCCGTTCCCTTCACGATCGCCGACGCGACGACGCTGACCGAGGCGGGCTACGTCGGCGAGGACGTCGAGAACATCATCCTGAAGCTCTATCAGGCCGCCGGGCAGGACAAGGAGAAGACCGAGCGCGGCATCGTCTACATCGACGAGGTCGACAAGATCGCGCGCAAGGGCGAGAACCCGTCGATCACCCGCGACGTCTCGGGGGAGGGGGTCCAGCAGGCGCTCCTGAAAATTCTCGAGGGGACGGTCACGAACGTCCCGCCGCAGGGGGGACGGAAGCACCCCCACCAGGAGTTCATCCAGATCGACACGACGAACATCCTCTTCATGTGCGGAGGGGCGTTCGTCGGCCTCGAGGACATCATCAGCCGCCGGCTGACCGAGAAGTCGATGGGCTTCGGCGCGAAGATCGTGACGAAGAAGGAAAAGCGCGCCGGCGTGCTGCTCGAGAAGGTCCACCCCGAGGACCTCATCAAATTCGGAATGATCCCCGAGTTCGTCGGGCGCGTCCCGGTCGTCGCCTCGCTGCACGACCTCGACAAGGCGTCTCTCGTCGCCATCCTGAAGGAGCCGAAGAACTCCCTCATCAAGCAGTACCAGACGCTGCTCGAGTTCGAGAGCGTCACGCTCCGGTTCACCGAAGACGCCCTCGACCAGATCGCCGAGGAGGCGATGGTGCGGAACGTCGGCGCCCGCGGGCTGAAGATCATCCTCGAGGAGATCATGCTCGACGTCATGTACCGGGTGCCGTCCGAGGAGGAGATCGAGGAGTGCGTCATCACCAAGGACGTCGTCCTCCGCCGCGCCGCGCCGATCCTCTCCCTCCGGAAAGCGGGCTGAGGCCTCTCGCCTCCTTCCGCCCCGGAGCTTCAGAGATGCCACCCCCCGTCTCTCGTGTTTTTTCTATCGAGGTGATCCCATGACCAGCCCCATCCCCTTCGACGCCGCCGCTTCGCGGCTTCTCCTGCCGCTCGTCCCGCTCCGCGACATGGTCGTCTTCCCCCGGATGATGGCCCCCTTCGTCGTGGGCCGGGCCTCGTCGATCGCGGCGCTCGAGGAGGCGCTCGGCGCTTCCGAGAAGAGGATCTTCCTCGCCGCCCAGAAGGACCCGAAGGTGGACGAGCCGCAGGCCGGCGACATCCACGAGATGGGGGTCGTGGCTATCGTCGTCCAGTCGCTCAAGCTCCCGAACGGCCACATCAAGGTGATGGTCGAAGGGGTCTCCCGCGGCCTGATCCGAAGCGTCGCGCCGGCCGCCGGCCACCTCGCCGTGGCCGTGGAGACGGTCGAGCCACGCGCCGCGGCCGGGCCCGAGGTGACACCCTACCTCCAGAAAGTGCTCGGCGTCTTCGAGCAGTACGCGAAGCTCTCGCACCACCTCGCCTTCGAGGCGCTCGTCTCGTCGCTGAAGATGGACGACGCCGACGCCTTCGCCGACGTCCTCGCCGGCCACCTCCCGACGTCCATCCCGACGGCCGACAAGCAGTCGCTCCTCGAGACGGTCAGCCCGCTCGAGCGAATGCAGAAGCTGCAGGACCTGCTGGAGATCGAGATCGAGAAGATCAACATCGACCGGCGGATCAACAGCAAGGTCAAGAAGCAGATGGAGCGGGCGCAGAAGGAGTACTACCTCAACGAGAAGATCAAGGCGATCCAGCAGGAGATGGGGAAGAAGGACGACAAGACCGACGAGATCGAGGAGCTGCGCGCGAAGATCGAGAAGGCGGGGATGCCGAAGGAGACGAAGGAGAAGGCCCATCAGGAGCTCAAGCGCCTCGAGGCGATGCCGAACGTCTCGGCCGAGGCCACCGTCTCGCGCAACTACATCGACTGGCTCGTCTCCGTGCCGTGGAAGAAGGCCTCACGCGAGATGCGGGACCTGAAGCGGGCCGAGAAGATCCTGAACGACGACCATTACGGCCTCGCGAAGGTGAAGGAGCGGATCCTCGAGTTCCTCGCCGTCCGCCAGCTCGTGACGGAGACGAAGGGCTCGATCCTCTGCTTTGCGGGGCCCCCGGGGGTCGGGAAGACGTCGCTGGCCAAGAGCATCGCGAAGTCGCTGAAACGCCGGTTCATCCGGATCTCGCTCGGGGGTGTCCGCGACGAGGCCGAGATCCGCGGCCACCGGCGGACCTACATCGGAGCCTTTCCGGGCCAGATCATCCAGATGATGAAGAAGGCCGGGACGGTGAACCCCGTCTTCCTACTCGACGAGGTGGACAAGATGTCGATGGACTTCCGGGGCGACCCGAGCTCCGCGCTCCTCGAGGTCCTCGACCCCGAGCAGAACCACGCCTTCGTCGACCATTACCTCGACGCGGAGTACGACCTGTCGAAGGTGATGTTCATCGCGACGGCGAACGTCGTCCACCCGATCCCGCCGGCGCTGAAAGACCGGATGGAGATCATCCCGCTCTCCGGCTACACGCCGAACGAGAAGCTGGCCATCGCCAAGCAGTTCCTCGTGCTGAAGCAGGTGAAGGAGAACGGGCTGACGGCGGCGCAGGCGGCCTTCGAGGACGGTGCCCTCTACGGCCTCATCGAGAAGTACACGCGGGAAGCGGGGGTCCGGAACCTCGAGCGGGAGATCGCTTCCGTCTGCCGGAAGATCGCACGCCGCATCCTGACGACGAACCCGGAGCTGCCGGTCACCCTGACATCCGAGAATCTCTCCGACTTCCTCGGCAAGCCGAAGTTCCGCCTTGGCAAGAAGGAGGGGAAGGCGGAGATCGGCCTGGCCACGGGCCTCGCCTGGACCGAGACGGGGGGCGACGTCCTCCACATCGAGACGACGATCATGCGCGGCAAGGGAAACCTCGTCCTGACCGGACAGCTCGGCGAGGTGATGCAGGAGTCGGCGCGCGCGGCCCTCTCATACGTCAGGACCCGGGCGGAGCTCTACGGCGCCGAGCCCGATTTCTACGAGAAGAAGGACATCCACGTTCACATCCCCGAGGGGGCGATCCCGAAGGACGGCCCCTCGGCGGGGATCACGATGGCGACATCCATCCTCTCGGCGGTCACGCGGGTGCCGGTCCGGAAGAACATTGCGATGACGGGCGAGATCACGCTTCGCGGGAAGGTGCTTCCGGTCGGCGGGGTGAAGGAGAAGCTCCTCGCCGCCTACCGGGCGGGGATCACGACGATCATCCTCCCGAAAGAGAACGAGAAGGACCTCGACGACCTCCCGGAGGAGATCCGTGGCGTCATGGAGTTCCACCTCGTCGACGACGTGGACGAGGTCGTCCGCCTGACGCTGGAGGGGGGACTCTCGCCCATGGTCCCGAAAGACCTCCCGGCGGAGACGGGGACGACGCCCCCGACCGATCTCGCCCATTAGGCGGCCTGTAACCCTTTTTCCCGGGATTGCGTAGAATAAGGGTGCGCCGGGGGTGCCTTGCCCGGTCTCCCGACGGCGGCTCCCGCCGCCCCTTCCGAACGACGACCCCGAAAGAGTCCCGGATCTCCTTCAGCACGCGGTCCGAGTCGGGCCGCTTCCAGACTTCGATGGCTTCCACCTCATCGCACCCGAGCCTTCCTGCCGGTCTTCGGGCCGGACGGGAGACCTCCGCCTTGAAGGGAAGGCTCGGCCGCGAGGTGCGGCTCGTCCTCGCCGCCCATCGGCCCGGCGAGCGGCCGACCGGGACGCTACTCCCGGTCGTCGCGATTCTCGGCCGGTCGAACGTCGGGAAGTCGAGCCTCCTGAACGCCCTCCTCGGCGCGAAGGCGGCGCGCGTCTCGGCCACCCCCGGGCGTACGCAGGCGCTCTACTGGTATCGCGTGGACGAGACGTTCGACCTCGTCGACTGTCCGGGCTACGGGTATGCGAAGACGGGGAGACAGAAGAGAGAGAGCCTCGAAAGGTTAATCGAGTGCTTGCTGACAGGCGCGGCCGAAGATGGCGGCGCGCCGCAGACGGCGCGACAGCCGGTTGCCGCACTCCTCCTCGTCGATGGACGCCTCGAGCCTCAGAGCTCCGACCTCTCCATGGCCCTCTTTCTAAGAGAATCCTTCGTCCCCACGTTCGTTGCCGCGACGAAGTGGGATGCGGTCAGACCTTCCGAGCGCGTCCGCCGCGAGCGAACGCTCGCGGCGGCATATCGTGACGAATCCCGCCCCCTCCTGCCCGTCTCGGCCGAGACGGGCGAAAACCTGAACGCCCTTGCCCGGCTCCTTCGCGACCGGGTGATGGCCCCGCCCCGCGGCCGCCTCTCCTCCGGCGCGTCCGCACCTCTCATTTGAAGGAGGCCCCCATGCCCCGTCGCAAGGTCCCCGGAGCCGACTACGCCACTCCCGCCATCGACCCGCGCGAGCTTCCGTCCGATCTCGAGGACGCCCCGGCCGCTCCGGTCGAAGGGGAGATGCTCGACATCCGGACGCTCCACAACCAGACGATGCCGCAACTCCTCAAGATCGCTCAGGAGCTGGATGTCGAGGGGGCGCCGGCGCTCCGGAAGCAGGAGCTGATCTTCAAGATCCTGCAGGCCCAGACGGAGAGGATGGGGCTCATCTTCTCGGAAGGAGTCCTCGAAGTGCTCCCGGACGGCTTCGGGTTCCTCCGGGCCCCCGAGTACAACTACCTCGCCGGGCCGGACGATATCTATGTCTCCCCCTCCCAGATCAGGAAGTTCGGCCTGAGGACCGGGGACACGATCTCCGGCCAGATCCGCCCGCCGAAGGAAGGGGAGCGCTACTTCGCCCTCATCAAGGTCGAGGCGGTCAACTTCGAGCATCCCGACGTCGCGCGCGAAAAGATCCTCTTCGACAACCTGACGCCGCTCTATCCCGAGGAGCGGATCCGGCTCGAAACCTCGAACCTCTCCTCGCGCGTCCTCGACCTGATCTCGCCGATCGGCAAGGGACAGCGCGGTCTCATCGTCGCCTCGCCGCGGACGGGAAAGACGATGATCCTGCAGGCCCTCGCGAACTCGATCACGACGAACCACCCGGAGATCACCCTCATCGTCCTCCTCATCGACGAGCGGCCCGAGGAGGTCACCGACATGCAGCGCTCCGTCAAGGGGGAGGTCATCAGCTCCACCTTCGACGAGCCGGCCACGCGCCACGTTCAGGTCGCCGAGATGGTCATCGAGAAAGCCAAGCGGCTCGTCGAGCACAAGCGCGACGTCGTCATCCTCCTCGACTCGATCACGCGTCTCGCCCGCGCCTACAACACGACCTGCCCGCCGTCGGGGAAGGTCCTCTCGGGGGGCGTCGACGCCAACGCCCTCCAGAAGCCGAAGCGCTTCTTCGGCGCGGCGCGGAACGTCGAGGAAGGGGGGTCGCTCACGATCATGGCGACGGCCCTCATCGACACGGGCTCGCGGATGGACGACGTCATCTTCGAGGAGTTCAAGGGGACCGGCAACATGGAGGTCCACCTCGACCGGAAGCTCGTCGACCGCCGCGTCTTCCCGGCCATCGACCTGAACAAGTCCGGGACGCGGAAGGAAGAGCTGCTCCTCGACAAGCAGGAGCTCAACCGCGTCTGGATCCTCCGGAAGGTCCTCAACCCGCTCTCCACCGTGGAGGCGCTGGAGCTCCTTCTCGAGCGGCTCGAGAAGACGAAGAACAACGCGGAGTTCCTGAGCTCGATGTCGGCCGGGTGAGACCCTCGCTTCAGGCGTGCAGCTCCACGACGTCCTTGTCGACGAGGACGTGGTGGCGGTCGACCTGCTGGCCGTCGAACTTCGCGTGCCCCCAGATCCGGGCGAACTTGAGCCGTTCGGCGATCTCCTTGTGGACGTGCAGGGCGAAGTCGTGGATCGTCGCCCCCTCCGGGAGGACGAACGGGCGGTCCATGTCCGGCTTGTGCCCCGGCTCCTTGCCGTAGACGCGGATCTTCTTCAGTTCGCGGAAGAGGTGCTCGCGGAGGGGTTCGAGGCCGGCGCCGGTCGCCGCCGAGACGGCGAAGAAGGGGAGGTCCTCGCCGATCGCCTCGCGCGCGAGCGCGGCGAAGGTCCCGTCGTCGACGTCGCTCTTGTTTCCGAGGACGCCGACCGGCTTCGCCATGAGGAAGGGGGGCGCGTTCGCGGGGAGCGGGCGGATTCGCGGCCAGACGCGGGCACGGGAGAGCAGGTCGAAGAGGAGCCGCGCGGCGTCGGCCGTGTCGTCCGCCGCGACGTCGAAGACGAGGAGGAGGCCGTCGGCGTTGTGCGCGAGGTTCACGAGATACGGCTCGGCGTGGTCGGCGGAGACCGGCGGCGTGTCGACGAGCTGGATCGGCACGTCCTCGAACGCCGTCATCCCGGGAAGAGGGGCGCGCGTCGTGAACGGGTAGTCGCCGATCTCGGGATGGGCGTGGGTCAGGGCGGCCAGGAGCGACGACTTGCCTCCGTTCGGGGGGCCGAGGAGGACCCACTGCCCGGCCCCCTCGCGGTGGACGTGTCCCGGGTCGATGCGGTGCGGGCCGCTCCGGGCGATCGAGGCTTCCTCGTCCTCGAGCCGCGCGAGGCGCCGCTTCAGGTCGGCCTGGAGCTTCTCCGTCCCCTTGTGCTTCGGGATGACGGCGAGCATCTCGTGGAGCGCCTCGATCTTCCCGGCGTGGGAAGCCGCCGCCTTGAACCGCTCCTCGGCATCGTGGTACTGCGGGGTCAGATTCGCCGGCACGCCTCCATTATGGCCGCGAGAACCGTCCGTCCGCGCGGGGCCATCGTATAGTCGTGAGAGGTCGCACGACGGTGTCCGAGGGAACGCGCATCCGGATCTCCCTGATCGACTACGTCAACACGTGGCCGCTGACGTGGGGTTTCCTCAAGGGGGCCGTGGAGCGGATCGAGCTGTTCCACGACACTCCGGCGGCCTGTGCGGCCCGCCTGGCCCGCGGGGAGGTGGACGCCGGCCTGATCCCCGCCGTGGAGGCGGCGCGGATCCCCGGGGTGCGGCTCGTCCGCGGCGTCGGGATCGCGGCGCGAGAGCGGGTCCGGAGCGTCGTGCTCGTGTCGCGGCGCCCTTTCGGAGAAAAGACGTCCCCGCTCCGGTCCGTGGCACTCGACGTCTCGTCGCGCTCCTCGGCGGCGATGGTCCGGATCCTCCTCGAAGAGCTTTACCGGCTCCGGCCGGAGTACCACGAGGCGGTGCCCGACCTTTCCGAGATGCTGCGCCACCACGATGCCGCGCTCCTCATCGGAGACCCGGCGCTGACGGCGGATCTCCAGGGGCTTTTCGTCCTCGACCTCGCGGAGGGATGGCGTCGGCTGACCGGACTCCCCTTCGTCTTCGCCGTCTGGGCCGTCCGTCCCTCGGTCCCGCCGGAGCCCTTCCTCTGGTCGAGGGACTACGCCCAGCGGCACTTCGGGGAGCTGGTCGACGCGGCGACCGCGCGGACCAATCTTCCGCGCGAGATCGTCTCCGGGTACCTCGACGGAAATCTCCACCACGATCTCGACGCCGACGACGAGAAGGGGCTCGCCGAGTTCTACCGCCGGGCGTTCGGGCACGGGCTCATCCCGTCTCCCGACGTTCCCCCCTTCTCGGGCGTGCCGCTGGTTCCCCACCGGGAAATCTGACTCGCGGCGTCGATCGGGTAGAGTTCGCTTTTCATGCCGGTCGCCGAAGCTCCCGAGACGACGCTCCTCCCGACCCCCCCGGCCCCCGGCCTCGGGGGCTCCCCCCGCGTCGAGGCGATCCTCGGGCGCGTGGCCCTCGGGGAGCGGCTCTCGTTCGACGACACCCTCGTCCTCTTCCGCGAGGCGACCCTCCTCGAACTCGGCGAGGCGGCGCACGCCGTCCGCTGCCGGATGCAGCCGCCGGGGCGCGCCACCTACCAGGTCGACCGGAACATCAACTACACGAACGTCTGCATCTACCGCTGCACCTTCTGCGCCTTCTACCGGAAGGCGGGGGATGCCGAGGCGTACGTCCTTTCCCTCCCCGAGATCGGGCGGAAGGTGGAGGAGACGATCGCCCTCGGGGGGACCGGTATTCTCCTGCAGGGGGGGGTCCACGCGGAGCTTCCGTTCTCCTTCTACGAGGAGCTGCTCGGGTTCCTCCGGGAGCGCTATCCCGGCGTCCACCGGCACGCCTTCTCCGCGCCGGAGATCTATTTCCTCGCGAAGAAGGAGCGCTGGACGGTGGCCGAGACGCTTCGGCGCCTGAGGGACGCGGGCCTGATGTCGGTTCCCGGCGGCGGGGCGGAGATCCTCGACGACGAGGTCCGCAAGCGGATCTGGGCCCTGACGAAATCGCCGACGCCGAAGTGGGCCGAGGTCCACCGCGAGGCGCATCGCCTCGGGATGCCGACGACGGCCACGATGATGTTCGGCGTGGCGGAGACGTACGAGCAGCGCCTGAACCACTTCGACGTCGTCCGGAGGCTTCAGGACGAGTCGCTCGCCGAAGGCGCCGGCTCGTTCACCGCGTTCATCCCCTGGACCTTCCAGGAGGAGAACACGGCCCTCGAGCGCGAGGTCGAGACGGCCGGGGGGTACGACTACCTCCGGACGCTCGCCCTCTCCCGCCTCTACCTCGACAACGTCCCGCACGTCCAGGGCTCGTGGGTGACCCAGGGGAAGAAGATCGGGCAGCTCTCGCTCGCCTTCGGGGCCGACGACCTCGGGTCGATCATGATCGAGGAGAACGTCGTCGCGGCGGCCGGAGCGCACAACCGGATGACGCGCGGGGAGATGACGGCCCTGATCCGCGACGCGGGCTTTTCGCCGGTCCAGCGCGGCTCGGTCTACGAGCGGTGCCGGGAGGCCTGCTGCGCCGCCCTGAACAGGGAGGCGTGAGGGAGTCGTGGGGCCGGACTCGCTCGAACGCCGTCTTCCCGATGAGGTCGCGGGACTCTGCCTCGGCGTTCGAGCGATCGCCGGACGCCGTCTTCGTGACGGACCGGCGCAACCGGGTCGTCTTCTCGAACCGCGCGGCCGAGACTCTGCTCGGATTCTCCGACCGGCGAGACCGTCGGCCTTTCGTGCGAAGCGGTCCTCAAGGGGCGCGACGTCTTCGACAACCGCTATTGCGCGCTGAATTGCCCGGTGATGCAGATGGCGTCCCGCGGCGAGAGCGTGCGGGACTTCCGTCTCACGATTCAGGCCCGGGACGGCCGCGAGGTGACCGTGGAGCTGAGCGTCCTCCAGCTCGTCGTCGCGCCGCCGGATCATTACTACCTCGCCCACGTCCTCAAGCTCGTCGAGAGGACCGGTCGCGTGCCGGCCCCTCCCGACGTCGAGACGCAGCCTCCCCGGTCATCCCTCGAGATCGTCCGGGAGTCCACGGACGTGCGGGTCCGACGGCTGACGACGCGGGAGGTCGAAGTCCTCGGAATGCTGGCGGCGGGCCGGACGACGCCGGAGATCTCGGCCCGGCTCTGCATCTCGGCTCTGACGGTACGGAACCACATCCAGAACATCCTCGAGAAGCTCGAGGTTCACTCCAAGAGCGAGGCCATCGCCTTCGCGTTCCAGAAGAGGCTGATTTAGGCTCTTCCGTCCGGTCCTGGTGTGTATTCACCAGACACAATGGTGCGGGATCGGGATTGGGAATCACTTCCTCCGGGCGCACCTTGCCTTCCGATACCAGGACGATGAAGAAACCCTGCGCGAAGACGCCCCGTTCCACGGGAGCGAACCCGGACTCAAGGAGACGGTCATGAAGAGGCTCCTTTCGTTTTTCTCCGTCGCCTTCGGGCTCTTTGCCCTCTCGGTCCTGCGGGAGACGCCCGCCGCCGCGGTCCCCAGCTTCGCGCGTCAGACCGGACTCGCGTGCAACGGGTGCCACACGACCCCCCCGGAGCTCAATGCGGCCGGACGCCGGTTCAAGCTGACGGGGTACACGGACCGGGCGGACGACACCGCGACGGTCAACAACGAGCCGGGGAAGAAGCACGCGGGCCTCGATCTCCTGAAATCGCTTCCGGTGTCGGCCATGCTCGACGCGTCGTTCACGGCGGTGAAGACCCCGGAGCCGGACAGCAAGAGCACCACCTTCCAGTTTCCGCAGGACGTCTCGCTCTTCCTCGCCGGAGGGTGGTCCTCGCACGTCGGCAGCTTCATCCAGATCACCTACAGCACGCAGGACGATCATTTCGGCATCGACAACACGGACATCCGGTACGCGGACAAGACGACGCTCGGCGGCAAGGAGCTCGTCTGGGGCCTGACGCTCAACAACAACCCGACCGTCGAAGACCTCTGGAACACGACCCCGGCCTGGGGATTCCCGTGGATCGGAAGCGACTGGGCGCCCGCGCCGGCCGCCGCCCCGCTGCTCGCGGGCGCCCTCGGGCAGGATGTCGCCGGGCTCGGCGCGTACGCGATGTGGAACGAGCACCTCTACGTGGCCACGGCGTTCTATGCCACGAATCACGTAGGGGACTCGCAGCCGAATACGGGGACCAATTACTCGATGAACATCAGCGGCGTTGCGCCGTACTGGAGGGTCGCCTGGCAGCAGTCGCTCGACGCGGACAGCACCCTCGAGGTCGGCACCTATGGAATCCGGGTGAACTCGACTCCGAACGGGATCAGCGGTCTCAGGAACGGTTACACGGACTGGGGCTTCGACCTCCAGTACGACCGGACGGTCTTCGTCCGAGACGTCGTCTCGGTCCGCGTCACCTACATCCGTGAGACGTCCACGCTGGACGCGACGTACGACCAGGGCGGTGCGACCCAGGCCGCGAACAACCTCGGGATGTTCCGCGCCAATGTCGGGTACCACTTCGGCAACGTCTTCTCCCTGACGGCGGGCCTGCAGGATGTGATCGGCACCGGCGACTCCCTTATCTGGACGCCGGCGCCCGTGACCGGCAGCGCGACCGGCAGCCCGAACAGCATGTCGTATCTCCTGAGCCTCTCGTGGTGGCCGGTCCAGAACGTCCAGATTGCTGGCCAGTACACGGCGTATACGAACTTCAACGGCGGGAACTCGAACTACGACGGATCCGGCCGAAATGCGAGCGACAACAACACGATCTATCTGCTCGCGCGGTTCATCTTCTGAAACCCGTGGTCCTCAGGACCGCGTTCCGAAGGAGGGAAGACCATGAAGGGAATGCTCGTCCTCGTCTTTTCCGCGGCCGTGGCCCTGCCGCTCGCGGCCGGGGAGATCCATGGCAAGGTCGTCTGCAAGGGAGTACGCAACAGCAGCGACGCGGTCGTCTACGTGGAGGGCGTTCCGGGAAAGAGCTTCCCGCCGCCCACGGAGCACGCGAAAGTCAACCAGTTGAACCTCACGTTCGTTCCCCACGTCCTTCCGGTCCTCATCGGGACGACGGTTGACTTCTACAACTCCGACGCCGTCCTCCACAACGTCTTCTCGCCCGACGCCTGTGCCGAGAAGTTCAACCTGGGGACATGGCCGAAGGGACAGTTCCGGAGCTACACCTTCAAGAAGGATTGCGTGGCGACTCTCCTCTGCAAGGTACATCCGGAGATGGAGGCGTTCGTCGTGGCCGTCCCGACCCCTTACTTCGCCGTGACGAAGCCCGACGGCTCGTACAAGATCACGGAGGTTCCCGACGGCTCCTACACGCTGAAGGTCTGGCACCCGAAGCTGAAAGGAACCCAGAAGACGGTGCAGGTCGCCGGGGCGGCGGCAGCGGATTTCGAGATCTCGAAGTAGGCCGGACGGCGTGGCCGACTTCAGCCGCGACTGGCTCGAGCGGAACTTCCCCTGCAAGGAAGCGTGCCCGGTCCACACTGAGGCCGGCAAGTACGTCACGCTCATCGCCGAGGGGCGGTACCGCGAGGCCTACGCCGTGGCCCGCAAGCCGAATCCGCTCGCGTCCATCTGCGGGCGGATCTGCGCGGCCCCGTGCGAAAGCGTCTGCCGCCGGGGGGAGCTGGACGCCCCGATCTCGATCCGGGCCCTGAAGCGGTTCGTCACGGAGCGGTTCGGCGTGGAGAGCATGATCGACCTCTCCGTCCTGGCCGAGATCTACGGCCAACGCACCGGTCGGTATCCCGAGCGCGTGGCGGTGATCGGCTCGGGTCCGGCCGGCCTGGCGTGCGCCCACGACCTCGCCCTGATGGGCTATCCGGTCACGATCTTCGAAGCCGCGCCGGTTGCCGGCGGGATGCTGCGGCTCGGCGTGCCGGAATACCGGCTGCCCCGGGCTCTCATCCAGCTCGAGATCAACGCGATCCTCTCGCTCGGAGTGGAGCTGGTGACGAACACGCGCCTCGGGCGCGACGTCACTCTCGCCGACCTGAGGCGCCAGGGATTCGCGGCGATCTTCCTCGGCATCGGCGCGACGCGGAGCCGGGATCTCGCCGTTCCGGGCATGGAGCTCGACGGCGTCCTCCGCGGGATCGACTACCTCCTCAACGTGAACCTCGGCTACAAGGTCGAGATGGGGCAGAGCGTCGTCGTGATCGGCGGCGGAAACGTGGCCTTGGACGTGGCGCGCACGGCCGCGCGCGGCGGCGAGCAGGAAAACCTCCAGCGAAATCTCTCCATCGTCGCGGCGCTCGACGTGGCACGCAGCGCCGTCCGCTTCGGGGCGCGTCAGGTGACCGTCTGCTGCCTGGAGTCCGAGGCCGAGATGCCGGCGTCCCCCGAGGAGGTCGAGGAAGCGCTCCGCGAGGGGATCCGGTTCCGCCACCGAGTCGGCCCGAACCGGATCGTGGGCGAGAACGGGACCGCGACGGGCGTCGAGCTCCGGGCCGTCTCTCGAGTCTTCGACGAGGGCGGGCGCTTCGCGCCGGAGTTCGTTCCCGGCTCGGAGACGCTCCTTGCGGCGGACACTCTCATCGTCTCGATCGGACAGACCGCCGATCTCTCCTTCCTCCGGCCGGAGGACGGCATCGAGTCGGCGCGGGGGAGGATCACCATCGACCCCGAGACGCTCGCGACGTCCGCCCCGGGCGTCTACTCCGGCGGCGACGCGGCCTTCGGGCCGCGGATCGCCATCAACGCCATCGCCGACGGCAAGCGGGCGGCGCGCTCGATCGACACGCATCTCCGCGGCCGGCCCCGGCCGGAGGCCGAAACCGAGGTCGAGATCGAGATCCACGACCGCTACGAGCGCCCGTGGGACTACGAGGGAATCCCGCGGCAGAAGCCGCCGAGCCGTCCGATCTCGCGGCGGATCGGGATCGCCGAGGTGGAGGAGTGCTTCGGCGAGCGCGAGGCCCGCCTCGAAGGAAGTCGCTGCCTCCACTGCTGGACGAACACGATCTTCGAAGAGAGCGCGGCGGAGGGGACGGAGTGCCTCCTCTGCGGCGGCTGCCAGGACATCTGCCCGGAGGACTGCATCGAGATCCTTCCCTCGGCCGGGGTCGAGGAGCTTCCGCCGGGCGCCCGGGAGCTGGCCCCGCTCCTCGTCGAAGGCCGGCTCGAGGGTTCCATCCTGATCAAGGACGAGGAGACCTGCATCCGGTGCGGACTCTGCGCCGCTCGCTGTCCGGCGGGCACGATCACGATGCAGAGCTTCGAAACGAGGGAGGCTGCCCGTGCCTGAACCGCCCGTGGATCCCCGGACGAACTCCCTGCCGGAGGCCGGTGAGCCGAACCGGCGCGACGTCCTGACGCGGATCGGGGTCGGCGCCTGCGCGGTGGCCGCCGTCGGCTCGGGCGCCGTCACCCTAGACTTCCTGAAGCCGAAGGTTCTCTTCGAGCCCGCGACGACCTTCCGCGCCGGGAGTCCGCTCGACTACCCCGAGGGGACGGTCCGTTTCGACCGGGAGAGAAAAGCCTACGTCATCGGCGGGGACGGTGGGGTCTACGCGATGTCGGCCGTCTGCACCCACCTCGGATGCATCACCCGGTACGTCTCGGATGAGAGCGCCATCGCCTGCCCCTGTCATGGGAGCCGGTTCGACCTCGAGGGAAACGTCACCCACGGACCGGCCCCACGCCCCCTGCCATGGCTCGAGGTGAGGCTCGACGACAAGGGAAACCTCGTCGTGGATACCAGCGTGGTCATTCCGCGCGGAAAGGTGCTGAAAGCATGAGCGCCCGCTTCGAGACCGCTCTCTTCGACCGCCTTCGCGCCACGTCCGTCTGGCGTTCCATCGTCCGCCACGGCGTCGACGGGACGAACCGGAACAGCTCGCTCGTCATCTTCGAGAACCTCTTCCTGCACGTCCACCCGGTGAAGGTGCGGGAGAAGACCCTCCGGTTCACCCACACGTTCTGGCTCGGAGGGGTGACGCTCGTCGCGGCGGTCGTCCTGATCGCCACGGGAATCCTCCTGATGTTCTACTACCACCCCTCCGTCCCGCAGGCCTACCGCGACATGAAGGAGTTGGCGTTCGTCGTCGACAACGGCCTCTTCCTCAGGAATCTTCACCGGTGGGCCGCCCACCTGATGGTCTTCTCGGCGTTGCTTCACATGCTGCGCGTCTTCTACCACCGCGCCTACCGGCCCCCGCGTCAGTTCAACTGGGTCGTCGGCGTCGTCCTCCTCATCCTGACGCTCCTCCTCTCGTACACGGGCTATCTCCTACCGTGGGACCAGCTCGCGTTCTGGGGCGTCTCCGTCGGGACGAACATGGCCCGGACGGCGCCGATCGTCGGCGAGAAGCTCCGATTCCTCCTCCTCGGGGGGAACGTCGTCTCCGCGAACGCCCTCCTCCGCTTCTACGTCCTCCATTGCGTCGTCCTCCCGGTCGCCCTCGTCCTTTTCATCGCCGTGCACGTCTGGCGGATCCGCAAGGATGGCGGCGTGCAGGGTCCCCTCGAGGAGACCGGGGACTCCGCGGAGCCGGAGGTCCGCCCATGACGACCGGAATCCCCCTCAAGGTCACGGAATCGAACGACCCCGTCGCCGTGCCTCGCCGTGTCGCCCTCGTCCGGCCGGACATCCGGCCGGCGGTCCGCCGCCGCGAGGAAAAGTGGGTGATGACGTTTCCGCACCTGATCGTCCGGGAGGTCATCCTCTTCCAGGTCGTCGTGATCGCCCTTTCGCTCGTGGCGCTCTTCGTCGACGCGCCTCTCGAGGGGATCGCGAATCCCGTCGAGACTCCCAATCCGGCCAAGGCGCCCTGGTATTTCCTCGGCCTCCAGGAGCTGCTTCACTACTTCCCGCCCGTCGTCGCGGGAGTTCTCCTGCCGGGCCTCGTCGTCCTCGCACTCGTCGTCATTCCGTACGCGCGGATCAACCTCGCCGCCGGGCCGCTCTGGGCCCGGCCCACCCCGAGGCAGACGCCGGCCGTCGCGGCCGCCGTCGTCGCGGTCGTCCTCCTCTTCGCGGCCTTCCGGTGCTGGCCGATCGTGATTCCGACGATCGCGATCGGAGGCGCCATGTTCGCCGCACGGGGCGGCGGGAACGCCGGAGCCTTCCGGCGGCTCCTGGCACGGGTCACGCTCCCCGAGTGGATCATGACCTGGTTCGTCGTCATCGCTGCCCTCCTCACGATCATCGGAACCTTCTTCCGCGGACCGGGCTGGTCCTTCGTCCTGCCCTGGTCTCCGGGAGCGACCTTCTGAAGAGAATGGCCGTGCCGATCAAGCGCCTCTTTGCAGTCTCGAGCCTCCTCTTCCTCTTCGTCCTCGCGGTCTCGCCTGCCAAGAACGCCCTTCGCCCGTACCGGTCCTTCCAGCGGCGGTTCGCCCGGCTGGGGGCCGAACGCGCGAAGAGCCAGAAGGCGGCAGGCGACTACGAGAGCCGGCCGATTGCCATCCACCAGATCTGGCTGCGGAACTTTGACGATCGCGTCGACCGCTGTACGACGTGCCACCTCGGCGTGGCCGATCCGCTCATGGGGGACGCGCCGGAGCCGTTCCGGACTCACCCGAGGACCGAGCACACGCCGGACGGATTCGAGCAGATCGGGTGTACCTCGTGCCATGGCGGCCAGGGCCTCGCCACCTCGGAGTCGGAAGCCCACGGAACGGCGAAGGACGCGGGGCCGCCGATGACGCCGGCGGCTTACCTCGAGGGGGGGTGCGGGCGCTGCCACGGCGGGGAGATCGTGCCCGAAGCGCCGCGCCTCTCCCGCGGACGCGCCCTCATGACGCGCTTCAGTTGCTATGCGTGCCACGTCGTCCGGGGTCAGGAGACGTTTCGGTCGGAGGCACCTCCCATCGAGACCGTCTCCCTGAAGACAGGGGGCGAATGGGTCCGGCGATGGCTGAAGAACCCGCGCTCGGTCGACCCGAACGCGACGATGCCCAACTTCCAGCTCTCGGATACGGAGATCGACGAGCTGGCGAACGCCCTCTTCGCGCGGGCCGTCCCGGACGAGCTCGCGCGCGCGATTCGCGGGGCGTCGGACGAGCCGCCCGGAAACGCCGCCAGCGGCAAGAAGATTTTCTCGGAGTCCCGCTGCATCAGCTGCCACACCGTCGAGGGAAAAGGGAACGGCTCGGCGCCGGAGCTCTCGAAGGTCGCCTCTTCCGCCACGCGCGGCTGGCTTCTCGCGTTCCTTCGATCTCCCCACTCCTTCAACCCGAAGACGCGGATGCCCGAGTACGGCTTCTCGGAGACGGAGTCGCGCGACGTCGTGGCCTATCTCGAGGAGGAGTTTCGCGACTTCGACGCGCCGAAGGAGATCCTCGACCCGATCCGGCCCAACCAGACGGTCGCCGAGCGGGGCGAGAAGCTCTTCCGGCGGTTTGGCTGTTTCGCCTGCCACGGGCCGCTCCCGGCCTCCGAAACGGAGAGGTTCGGTCCGACGCTCGACGGCATCGGGGACAAGAAGCCCGCCTCCCTCGACTTCGGAAAGCGGAACGACCTGCCGCCCACGCTGCCGGCCTGGCTCGCCGCCAAACTGGAGGCCCCGCGCTCCTTCGCGCAGGGGCTCCGGATGCCGTCGTTCGGCTTCTCGCCGGAGGAGACAAAAGCGATCGTGACGGCGCTCCTCGCCATGGGAGCTGACCCCGTCCCGGAAACCTACCGGTACACGCCGATACGGCCGCCCGCCGTCCTCCCGGGCGGAGAGACGGGCAAGCTCATCGACCGGTACCGGTGTCTCTCCTGCCACGAGATCGGCGACCGCGGGGGCGACATCTCGACGGCCCCGCTCACGCACGAAGGAAGCAAGGTCCGGCGCGACTGGCTCGTCGGGTACCTTCTCGTCTCCACGTCGATCCGACCGGTCCTGGAGGAACGGATGCCGATCTTCCGGATGTCCCCCGGCGACGCAACCCGGTTGACCGACGCCATCGAGAGCTTCTGGGTCGACGCGGCGATCCCGGAGGACCCGTTCGCCGGAAAGCCTGCCGCGGACGCCGATCCGCGCGAAGGCGAGCGTCTCTACACGGAGCTGGGGTGCCGTGGCTGCCACCTGATCGGCAACGCCGGAGGGGGCTACTACGGGCCTCCGCTGACCGACACGGCGACGCGCCTGAAGCCGGGCTGGGTCTTCTATTGGCTGAAGGGGCCGCAGCGCTGGCGCGCCGACGTCCGCTGTCCGGACTACGGCCTGCGCGACACCGATGCCCTGCGCCTGACGGCCTATCTCGAGACGCTCAAGGCCCCCCCCGAGACGAACACAGCCAGAACGGCGGGAGG
The DNA here is from genome assembly GCA_963779415.1 of uncultured Acidobacteriota bacterium. Lineage (GTDB taxonomy): Bacteria > Acidobacteriota > Thermoanaerobaculia > UBA5066 > UBA5066 > DAOMFB01. The sequence continues at coordinate 715,070 of CAVZYA010000002.1, forward strand.
TGCAAAGTGACGGCGCAGGCCGCCCGGCGGCTCACCGCCGTTTTCGTACTCTTCGCGGCCGCCGGCTGTTCCAGGAAGCCGGGCGCGGTCCCGCAGGCGGCCGCCCCAGCCGAGCCTTCGTACGAGATGCGGCTGGGCCGGGGAATCTACCGCCACTATTGCCAGACCTGCCACGGGGAGACGGGAGCCGGCGACGGCTTCAATGCCTTCAATCTCGATCCCCGCCCGCGCGATCTCTCAGACCCCGTCTTTCAGAAAAAGAAGAGCGACGCCGAGCTCGCGGACGCCATCCGGCGCGGGGGATCGGGAGTCGGGCTGTCGCCTCTCATGCCGCCGTGGGGCCGGACGCTCTCGGCACAGCAGATCGACCAGGCCGTCCTCTACATCCGGTCGCTGAAGAAGACTTCACCCTGAAGCCTCGCTACTTGTTGAGGAGTTTCTCAGAAATCGACTTGGCCTGGAGGAAGAGGCCGAGGTAGTCGCGCCCGCCGGCTTTGCTGTCGGTTCCGGACATGTTGAAGCCGCCGAAGGGGTGGACGCCGACGAGCGCCCCGGTGCACTTCCGGTTGATGTAGAGATTTCCGCAGAAGAGACGGCGCTTCGCCTCCGCGATCCGGTACCGGTCGCGCCCGAAGTAAGACCCCGTCAGGCCGTATTCGCTCTCGTTCGCGAGCCGGATCGCGTGGTCGAAATCGCGCGCCTCGGTGATCGCAAGGACAGGCCCGAAGATCTCCTCCCGGAAGATCCGGTGCGTGGCCTTGACGTCGTAGAAGACGGTCGGCGCGACGAAGTGGCCGGTCTTCCCGCTCCAGGTCCCTCCAGCACCCAATTTGGCTTCGCGCCGGCCGATCCGGATGTAATCCGAGACCGTCTTGAGCTGCCGCGCGGAGGCGACGGGACCGACGTTCGTCTTCGGGTCGCGCGAGGGGCCGAGAACGAGCTTCTTCGTCCGGGCGACGACCGCATCGACGAAGCGCCGGTAGAGCCGCCGGTGGACGATGGCGCGCGAGCAGGCCGAGCATTTCTGCCCCTGGAAGCCGAATGCCGACGCCACGACCTGCGCCACGGCGAAATCGAAATCGGCGTCCTCGTCGACGACGATGAAGTCCTTTCCCCCCATCTCCAGGATCGTCCGCTTGATGAAGATCTGGCCCGGCGCTTGCTGGGCGGCCTTCTGGCTGATCCGGAGGCCCACTTCCTTCGAGCCCGTGAAGGCGATGAAGCGGGTGAGAGGATGCTCGACGATGACGTCGCCGATCTCGGCTCCCGAACCGGGGAGGTAGTTGAGGACCCCCGCGGGAGCGCCCGCCTCCTCGAGGAGCGTGAAGACCTTCCACGCGACGAGCGGCGTGTCCGAGGCGGGCTTGAGGACGACGGAGTTTCCCGACACGACCGCGGCGGTCGTCATCCCCGTCAGGATCGCGATGGGGAAGTTCCACGGCGGGATGACGGCGCCCGTCCCGAGCGGGACGTAGAGGGTCTCCGGGTACTCGCCCCGGTAGGGCGTGACAGGGATCTCGCCGCCCCAGCGGAGGATCTCCCGCGCGTAGAACTCGAGGAAGTCGATCGCCTCGGCCGTCTCGACGTCGGCCTCCGGCCACGTCTTGCCGATCTCGAGAACCATCGTCGCGGAGAACTCGTGCTTGCGCTCGCGCATTCTCGCGGCGGCGCGCAGGAGGACGCTCGCCCGTTCGCGCGGCGGGAGGGCGGCCCATGCCGCCTGGGCGCGGACGCCCGCCTCGATCGCCCGGACGGCCGTGGTGCGGTCGGCGAGGTGGTGGCGGGAAAGGACCTGCGCGTGGTCGGACGGGTTCGTGTTGTCGAGGAGCGACCGGCCGCGCACGCGGCGTCCCGCGACGACGACGGGAATCTCGGCTCCCGCCGCCCGCTCGACACGGGCGAGGGCGGCCTCGAAAAAGGAACGGTTTTCGGCGCTGCTGAAATCGGTAAAGGGCTCGTTGCGAAAGTCTTCAAGCATGGCCGCTTATCATAGCTCTGTTCGCCAATATTGATTTTTGGTGAATTTTCTGTTGGTATGGCGTCGCTCGGGCGGGTCCTCGTCCGAGGGAAAGGGTGATCAAGATGGCGGAGCAACCGGAGAAGGTCCGTGAGTTCGTGACGGATCTCCTGAAGAAGAACAAAGCGCTGACGGAGCGCGAAGTGAAGTCGAAGATCGGCAAGGCTTTCAAGCTGAATCCGAAAAGCATAAGCGCCGGCGTGATCCGCGAGGTGCGAGCCGCGCTCGGAATCGACCGGCCGGGCGCCCTCGCCTTTGCACGGAAGATGCTGACCGAGAAGCCGACGCTCGAGGCGAAGAAGGTGATCGGGGCGATCGCCGCGAAGTTCGGCATTCGTCTCGGTCCTCCGGACGTCTCCCGGCTCCGGCCACGCCGGGCCGGCGCCGCGCCGGCGCCGCGCCGCGGGCGTCCCCCGAAGGCGGCAAAGCGCGCTGCGGGCCGGCTGCCGAAGGCCGCGAAGCGCAGGCGGGGCCGGCCGCCGAAGGCGGCAGCCGCAGCCGTCGCGCGGAGCGTCCGCGCCCTCCCTGCCAAGCGGGGCGGAGCCATCACGGTGACCTACCAGGGGACCGGCTCGCCGGAGGCGCTGGCGGCCTTCTTCCGCTCGCTCTCCTCGTAGAACGGCGGATTGACGGGGTCTGGCGGGACACCCATAATCCCGCCTCCCTGAAGGCCCGCTGGGGGGTCGTCCAACGGTAGGACTCCAGACTCTGGATCTGGCTATCGGGGTTCGAATCCCTGCCCCCCAGCCAGTTTTCGCCGGCGTAGCCGGCGAGCGCGCTTTCAGCGCGCGGAAAACTGGCTTGTAACATGGTCTCAGGGAACCCGCGCCCGGGTTCCCCGAACCCTTCCACGGCCCAAAGACCCCTTAGCGAATCGTGCGGTCCAATCCTGTCCTTCTAAGAAGTCTCTCTCCGAAAACTACGGCGAGGGCGACGCCGGCCGTGTCGGCGGCGACGTCCCCGATCTCGACGCTCCGCATGGGGACCCAGGACTGATGGATTTCGTCGAGGCATCCCCAGAGGACGGCGGAGAGAATCAGGAAGAGAGCCGTCTTGCCGCGGCTCCAGCGCTCGCCGAATCGGGCGGCGCGCACGGCCGCAAGGCCGGTCAGGAAGAAGAAGCCCGCATGCTCGATCTTGTCGAGGCCGGAGAACGTGAAACCGATTTCCGGGAGCCGGGATTGCGACGAGAGATAGACCTCGAAGCCGAGAAGGAGAGCGACCGGCGCCCAGAGGAGAAATCGGGCCCTTCCGCTCACGCTCCCACGCGGCTCCTCTTTTCGATCCGGGCCCACGTGTCGCGCAGCGAGACGGAGCGGTTGAAGACGAGAGCGCCCGACGCGGCGTCCGGATCGACGGTGAAGTAGCCGAGCCGCTCGAGCTGGAAGAACTCGAGAGACTTTCTTCGGGCGAGGGCGGGCTCCACGCGGCAGTCTTGCTTCACGACGAGCGAGTCGGGATTGAGGTTGGAAAGGAAGGTCTTCCCCTCGGGCGCTTCGTCGGGGTCCGCGTTGACAAAGAGCCGATCGTAGAGACGAACCTCGGCCGGGAGGGACCCGGCCGCCGAGACCCAGTGGATCGTCCCCTTGACCTTCCGTCCCGGCGCCTCGCCGCCGCGCGTGGCGGGGTCGTACGAGGCGCGAAGCTCCACGACCGCGCCGGTCGCGGCGTCCTTCACGACCTCCTCGCACCGTATGATGTAGCCCCAGCGGAGGCGAACTTCCGTCCCGGGCGAAAGCCGGTGGTACTTGGGAGGAGGCACCTCGCGGAAGTCGTCCCGCTCGATCAGTATCTCGCGCGAGAACGGGACCTTGCGCGTTCCGGCCGCGGGGTCCTCCGGGTTGTTCACCGCGTCGAGCTCCTCGACGCGCCCTTCCGGGAAATTGGTGATGACGACGCGGAGCGGGTCGAGGACCCCCATGAAGCGCGGCGCGCGCCGGTTCAGGTCCTCGCGCAGGCAGTGCTCGAGAAGGGCGACGTCCACGACGCTGTCCCGCTTGGCGAGGCCGATCCGGTCGCAGAAATCGCGAATCGCCTCCGGGGTGAAGCCGCGGCGGCGCAGGCCCGCGATCGTCGGCATCCGGGGATCGTCCCAGCCCCGGACGTGGCCTCCCGTCACGAGGTGGAGGAGCTTGCGCTTGGAGAGGAGCGTGTAGGTGAGGTTCAGACGGGCGAACTCGATCTGCCGGGGACGGTTCGGGAGGTCGAGTGCCTCGAGGCACCAGTCGTAGAGCGGCCGGTGATCCTCGAACTCCAGCGTGCAGAGCGAGTGCGTGATCCCCTCGATCCAGTCGGAGATCGCGTGTGCGTAGTCGTACATCGGGTAGAGGCACCAGGCATCGCCCGTCCGGTGGTGCGTCGCCTTCCGGATCCGGAAGAGCGCCGGGTCGCGCAGGTTGATGTTGGGCGAGGCCATGTCGATCTTCGCCCGGAGCGTCCGCGAGCCGTCCGGAAACTCTCCGGCGCGCATCCGGCGGAAGAGGTCGAGGCTCTCCTCGGCGGACCGGCCACGGTACGGGCTGTTCTTTCCCGGCTCCGTCAGCGTTCCACGGGTCTTCCGGACCTCCTCGGCCGAGAGGTCGCAGACGAAGGCTCTTCCGGTCCGGATCAGCGCCTCCCCGAACTCGTAGAGCCTCTCGAAGTAATCCGAGGCGTAGAAGATCCGATTCTCCCAATCGAAGCCGAGCCAGTGAACGTCTTCCTGGATCGAGTCGACGTACTCGACGTCCTCCTTGAGGGGGTTTGTGTCGTCGAAGCGGAGATTGCAGGTGCCGTGATACTCGAGGGCGACGCCGAAGTTGAGACAGATCGACTTCGCGTGGCCGATGTGGAGGTAGCCGTTCGGCTCGGGGGGGAAGCGGGTCGCCACCTTGCCTGCGTGCTTTCCGGTCCGCTGATCCTCGTCGATGATCTCGCGGATGAAGTCGCGGGGCGTCGATCCGGGTGCGGGGGGAGGAGGGGAGGCGTCGGGCATGGATCTCCTTCAGGAAGCCGTGGGGACGGGAGCGATCCGGTCGGCGAAGGCGAGCGCCCGGCGGCGGAACGTCTCCCGTCCGAGAACCTCGACCAGCTCGAAGAGCGGCGGAGAAGCGAGCGACCCGGTTAGGGCGAGACGCGCCGGCTGCGCCAGGTCGCCCAGCTTGAGACTTCTTTCGGCGGCGAGGAGGCGCGCGGCCTCCTCGAGCGCGACATGCTCGAACGGCTCGACGGCGAGAAGCCGGTCGGCGAGTGCGCGCAGGTTCTCCGCCGCGGCTCTCGTCCCGAACTTCGAAAGGCCGGCGGGGTCGAACGCCGCGGGGTCCGCGCCGTAGAGGGCGAGCGCGCTCGAGAGCTCGCGGAGGGTCCGGGCCCGCGACCGGTGGAGCGCTACGGCGCGGTCGAGCGTCGTCGGATCGCAGGCCGGAAGTCCGAACGGGGCGAGCCGCGCGAGAAGCGCGTCCGCCGGCAGCCCCTGCAGGTACTGGCCGTTCAGCCAGAGGAGCTTCTCGTGATCGAAGCGCGACGGGGAAGGGCCGATCCGCTCGAGCGAGAAGGCGGAGACCATCTCGTCGATCGTCATCTTCTCCCGGTCCTCCCCTGGCGACCATCCGAGGAGGGCGAGGAAGTTGAAGAGCGCCTCCGGGAGGAAACCCTGTTCGCGGAACTCCTCCACACCCGCCGCCCCATGCCGCTTCGAAAGCTTTTTCCCGTCCGGCCCGAGGATCATCCCGAGGTGGGCGAAGACCGGGACCGGGGCGCCCAGCGCGCGAAAGAGCGCGACGTGCTTCGGCGTGTTCGGAAGATGGTCGACGCCGCGGACGACGTGGGTGATCCGCATCGCCACGTCGTCCACGACGACGCTGAAGTGGTAGAGGGGGCGCCCGTCGGAGCGGAGAAGGACGAAGTCGTCGAGGACGCCGGGCGGGAATTCGGCCCGCCCCTGGACGATGTCGTCCACGACGATGGGGTCGTCCGGCATCTTCAGCCGGACGACGAACTTCTCCCCGGCGGCGGCGCGGCGGCCCGACTCTTCCCTCGGGATCGCCCGTGCGGCGCCCGAGTAGCGGAAGGCCGAGCCCGAGGCCTCGGCAGCCTTCTTTCCGGTCTCCAGCTCCTCGGGCGTCTCGAAGGCGCGGTACGCCTTTCCCTCGGCGAGCAGACGCTCCGCCGCCTCGACGTAGAGGCCGTGCCGCTCGCTCTGAAAAAGAGGTCCTTCATCCCACGTCAGGCCGAGCCATGACATCGCTTCCTGGATCTGCTGCGTCAGCTCGGGCCGGCTCCGCGAGGCGTCCGTGTCCTCGATCCGGAGGATGAAGGTCCCGCCGTGCCGTCGGGCGAAGAGCCAGTTGTAGAGCGCCGTCCGCGCCCCGCCGACGTGGAGCGAGCCCGTGGGGGAGGGCGCGAAGCGGACGCGGGGAGCCGCCATGGCCGCGGGATGTTACGGCATCCCCGTATCATCGCCGCCCCATGACGCCCCCGCCCTCGCGCCGTGAAGCGCTCCGCGCCGATGCCGTTCTCGTCGGCGTCACGGTGATCTGGGGATCCACCTTCGTCGCCAACCGGCTCGTCGTCACCGGAGAGATGCCGCCGCTTCTCTTTCTCCTGCTCCGATTCACCCTCGCGGGCGTCGTTCTCTTCCTCCTCGCGCGCGGCCGGCCGCGGACGCCGGGCCTCTGGGCCGACAGTCTCGCCGTGGGCGGGCTGACGGCCGTCGGCATCGCCTTTCAGCTGGCCGGGCAGGTCTACACGACCGCCTCGAAGGCGGCCTTCATCACGGGGCTCTCGGTGCCGCTCACCGCGCCGGTGGCGTATCTCGTCACGAGGAGGCGGCCTTCCTCGGAGAACCTCGCGGGACTGGCGATCGCCACGGCGGGATTCGGCGTCATGGCCTGGCCCCGGGAGGTCTCGGGGATCAACAGCGGCGACCTCCTCGTTCTCGTCACGGCCCTGGCCTATGCCTACGTCGTCGTCCGGCTCTCGGAGTCGAGCGGGCGGCACGACGTGAGGCGCTTCGCGGCGGGACAGATCGCCTTCGCGGCGGCGACGACCCTCCTTCTCCGGCTCGCCGTGCAGCCGTTTCTCGGGCGGCCCGAGTCCGTCTTTCGCGCGGAAGCGCGTCCGCTCGTGATCGACCCGAAGCTCGTCGGGCTTCTTCTCTGGATGGCGCTCGCCGCCACCGTCGTCACGTTCCTCCTGATGACCTGGGCGCAGGCACGGATGTCGGCCACGCACGCGGCCGTGATCTACGCCCTCGAGCCGGTCTTCGCGGCGCTTCTCGCGGCACCGATTCTCGGCGAGCGGCTTTCGGGACGCGAACTCTGGGGCGGCGGTCTCGTCCTCGCCGGGATCCTCGTCTCGGAGCTGCCTCTCTCGAGGAAGTAGCCGCTACGGGAGGCCGAAGGTCAGCGTGTAGCCGTATCCGCCCCGGACGACGACCATCACGAGGCTGTTTCGCCCGAAGCCGCCCTCGATGGCGCGGGAGAGGTCGTCGAGATTTCCGATCCGCTGGTTGTGGACGCTGTAGATCCGGTCGCCGCGCTCGATCCCCTTCCGGTCGGCGGGGGAGTTCACGGCGACGCCGGTAATGACGGCGCCGGAGCGGTCCTCGCGGACCGAGAGTCCGATCTCGCGGCGGAGAAGCGTCAGGCCGAGATCCCTCGGGGCGCGCGCCGTCGTGACGTGCACGGTCCGTTCGCGGCCGTCCCGCAGGAGCTCGACCGTGAGGCTCTTGCCGGGACCGAGAGAGGTGATCGCCGTGTCGAAGTCCTCGCGCGAGTCGACCCGCCGTCCGTTCGCCGAGACGACGACGTCGCCTTCGGAGACGCCGGCCTCGTCGGCAGGGGATCCGGGCCAGACCGACTTGACACGGAGCCCCTTCCCGCGGGCCGAGGGGCGGTCCTCGTCCACGATGGTCGTCCCGCGGACGCCGATCCAGACCGGCTTGACCTCGCCGAAGGAGAGGAGCTCGCCGGTGATCCGACGGGCGCGCTCCACCGGGATCGCGAAGCCGATCGTGTTCGCCCCCCCGACGATGGCGGTGTTGATTCCGATGAGCTCTCCGAGGATGTTGGCGAGCGCCCCGCCGGAGTTTCCCGGATTGATGGCGGCGTCGGTCTGGATGAAGTCCGTGTAGGTCCGCCCCGCCTCCCCGCGAACGGTCCGCTGGACGGCCGAGACGATGCCGGTCGTGACGCTGTTCGCGAGGCCGAACGGGTTTCCGACGGCGATGACCGTTTCCCCGATCATCAGATCCGACGTCCTTCCCAGTCGTGCAGCCTTCAGCCCTTTCGCGTTCACGGAGAGGACGGCGAGATCGTTGTCGGCGTCCGCTCCCTTCACCTCCGCCTCGTACTCCTTCCCGTCCGCGGTCGTCACGACGATTCGCGAGGCCCCCTGGACGACGTGGTCGTTCGTGACGACGACGCCGTCCGGATCGATCACGACGCCCGAGCCGAGCGACTCGGTCCTCATGCCGCGTTCGCGGCGGTTCGGAAAGCCGAACGAAAAGAACTGCTCGAGCGGATCGGCGCGTCGGCGGACGATCCGTTCGGCGGAAATGTTCACGACGGCGGGGCCGATCTTCTCGACCGCCGCCACGACGGGCGTCCGCCGGGCCTCTGCCGGCGACGGGACCGGGGCCCCGGTCTGTGGCGGCGCGGCCGTCCCGGAGAGCGCCAGGGGGAGCAGAATGAGGGCCGGAGCGATGCGTTGAAACGACATCCGCGGAAAGTTCCTTCCCGGAGTGTAATCAGGGCGCCGGGTGGGGCAACGTGGCGCCCCCTCGGGTCCGTGTAGCAAAGGCCCTGCCTGGAATCGGAGGATCGGATGCGAATTGCCGCCGACATCACGAAGCTCATCGGCAACACGCCGCTCGTCCGGCTGAACCGCGTGACCGCCGGGATCGCCCCCGGGGCGACGGTGGCCGCAAAACTGGAGTTCTTCAACCCGGCGCACTCGGTCAAGGACCGGATCGGGGTCGCGATGATCGAGGCGATGGAGAAGGCGGGGAAGATCGAGGCGCACAAGACCGTTCTCGTCGAGCCGACCTCCGGGAACACCGGGATCGGGCTCGCCTTCGCCGCGGCCGCAAAGGGATACCGCCTCGTTCTGACGATGCCCGAGACGATGTCGGTCGAACGCCGGAAGGTGCTCAAGCTCCTCGGCGCCGAGGTCGTCCTGACGCCGGGCCCGCTCGGGATGAAGGGGGCCATCGCGAAGGCGAACGAGATCGTCGCGGAGCACGGGCCGAATGCGGTCATTCCGCAGCAGTTCGAGAACCCGGCGAACCCGGCCATCCACGAAGCGACGACGGCGGTCGAGCTCTGGAAGGACACCGACGGCAGCATGGACATTTTCGTGGTCGGCGTCGGGACGGGCGGGACGCTCACGGGCGTCGGACGGTACTGGAAGCCGAAACGCCCCGGCCTGAAGATCGTGGCCGTCGAGCCGACGAATTCGGCCGTCCTCTCCGGCGGCGCTCCCGGCCCGCACAAGATCCAGGGACTCGGCGCCGGCTTCATCCCGGCGAACCTCGAGGTCCGGTTCATGGACGAGGTCTTCCAGGTCTCGAACGAACAGGCCTTCGCGATGGCGCGCCGGCTGCCGCGGGAGGAGGGAATCCTCGGAGGGATCTCCTCGGGCGCGGCGGCGTACGCGGCGGTCGAGATCGCCAGGCGCCCGACGAGCGCCGGGAAGCTGATCGTCTTCGTCGTGCCGTCGACGTCGGAACGCTACATTTCGACCGACTTGTTCAAGGAAGACGAACTGACCGGAACAGCGACCATCTGAGCTTCGCTATTTCTTTTTCACCTCGAGCGCGGGCTTCGGCGCACCGGCCTCGATCCTGATCTGCTTCGGCTTGGTCTCCTCGCGCTTCGGAAGGTCGACGGTGAGAACGCCGCTCGAGAAGCTCGCGGCGATCTTGTCCCCCTGGACGCCCGCGGGGATGGCGAAGGAGCGGACGAACTTCCCGTAGCTCCGCTCCACGCGGTGGTAGTTCTCGTCTCCGCTCTCCTTCTCGAACTTCCGCTCCCCCTCGATCGTCAGGACACCGTCCTCGAAGCGGAGGTTGATCTGCTTCTCGTCGAAGCCCGGGAGCTCGGCCTTGAGCGTGATCTTGTCCTTGGTCTCGTAGATGTCGACGGGGGGAACCCACGTCCCGGTGAAGAGTTCCTCCTCGCTCCGTGTGCGGGTGAGGGTCCCCTCGAACATCCGGTTCATCCGGTCCTGAAGGGCGGCGAGTTCACGGAAGGGGTCGTTCCAGCGAATGATGGCCATCGGGTCCTCCTGGATCTCCGCGCCATCGTCGGCGCGGGGTATGAAAGCGGTCTTACGTCTTCTTTTTCTTCGTGGCGGCCGGCGTCTCCGCGCTGCGCAGCGCGAGCCGGCCGTCCTCGAGATCGAGGGTCAAGGACGCGCCGTCGCCGATCTCGCCGGCGAGGAGCTTCAGCGCCAGCGGGTCCTGGACGAGCTTCTGAAGGTTGCGCTTGAGCGGGCGGGCGCCGTAGACGGGGTCGTACGACTCGCGGGCGAGGAACGTCCGCGCCGGCTCGGACCAGTCGAGGCGGACGCCCCGCGTGGCGACGATCTCGGCGACCCGCCGGAGCTGGATGTCGACGATCTTCTCCACGTCGGAGAGCGCGAGGCGGTGGAAGACGACGATGTCGTCGATCCGGTTGAGGAACTCGGGGCGGAAGTGGGCGCGCAGCGCCTCCTCGAGGATCCGCTTCTCCTCGCCGGGGCTGCGGGAAGACGAATCCGCGCCCGCCGAGATGAGGTCGCTCCCGACGTTCGACGTCATGATGACGACGGTGTTCTTGAAATCGACCGCGCGCCCCTTGCCGTCCGTCAGCCGGCCGTCGTCGAGCACCTGAAGAAGCGTCGACCAGACGTCCGGGTGCGCCTTCTCGACCTCGTCGAAGAGGATGACGGAATAGGGGTGACGGCGGACGGCCTCGGTCAGCTGGCCCCCCTCCTCGTATCCGACGTACCCCGGCGGGGCACCGATCATCCGGGAGATGGAGTGCTTCTCCTGGTACTCGGACATGTCGAGGCGGACCATCGCGTTCTCGTCGTCGAAGAGGAAATCGGCGAGAGCGCGCGCGAGCTCCGTCTTTCCGACGCCCGTGGGCCCGAGAAAGAGAAACGAGCCGACCGGGCGCTTCGGGTCCTTCATCCCCGCCCGGGCGCGCCGGACGGCGGCGGAGACGGCGTCCACGGCCTCGTCCTGCCCGACGACGCGCCGCCTCAGGCGTTCGTCCATCTTCAGGAGCTTCTGCGTCTCCCCCTCGACCATCTTCGACACGGGGATTCCGGTCCACTTCGAGACGATCTGGGCAATGTCCTCCTCGTCCACCTTCTCGCGGAGGACGGCACCCCCCTTCTGGAGCTCCTCGAGACGGGCCGAGGCGGCGTCCAGATCCTTCTGGAGCTTCAGGAGCGTGCCGTAGCGAAGCTCGGCCGCCCGGCTCAGGTCTCCTCGGCGCTCGGCCTGCTCGGCGGCCAACTTCGTCTCGTCGACCGTCTTCTTCAGAGCGCGGATCGACGCAAGGGCGTCCTTTTCCGCCTTCCAGCGCGCCTTCATCGCGCCGGAGCGCTCCTTCATCTCGGCGAGCGTCTTCTCGACGGCCCGGAGGCGCTCCCTCGCGGGGCGCGCGTCGTCCTTCTCCAAGGCCTTCTTCTCGATCTCGGCCTGGAGGATCCTCCGCTCCACCTCGTCGATCTCGGTCGGAAGCGAGTCGATCTCCATCTTCAGCTTCGAGGCCGCCTCGTCGACGAGGTCGATGGCCTTGTCGGGGAGGAAGCGGTCGGAGATGTAGCGGTCCGAGAGGGTGGCCGCCGCGACGAGGGCGGCGTCGGTGATCTTGACGCCGTGGTGCAGCTCGTACCGTTCTGCGAGGCCGCGAAGGATGGCGATCGTGTCCTCGACCGAGGGCTCGCCGACGAGAACTGGCTGGAACCGGCGCTCGAGGGCGGGATCCTTCTCGACGTACTTGCGGTACTCGCCGACGGTGGTCGCGCCGATGGCGCGCAGCTCACCCCGCGCAAGGGCGGGCTTCAGCATGTTTCCGGCGTCCATTGCCCCTTCGGCCGCGCCGGCCCCGATGAGAGTGTGAAGCTCGTCGATGAAGAGGATGACGCTCCCCTCCGACTCCTCGACTTCCTTCAGGACGGCCTTGAGTCGCTCCTCGAACTCGCCGCGGAATTTCGCGCCGGCCACCATGGCGCCGAGATCGAGCGCGACGACGCGCTTGTCCTTCAGGGTATCGGGGACATCCCCGGCCACGATGCGCCGGGCCAGCCCTTCGACGATGGCGGTCTTGCCGACGCCCGGATCGCCGATCAGGACCGGGTTGTTCTTCGTCCGCCGCGTGAGGACCTGCATGATCCGGCGGATCTCGTCGTCGCGGCCGATGACGGGGTCGAGCTTCCCTCGGCGAGCGAGCTCGGTCAGGTCGCGCGCGTAGCGCTTGAGCGCCTGGTATTTCTCATCGGAGGCCGGGTCGGTCACGCGGGCCGAGCCGCGGACCTCCTTGAGGGCCGAAAGGAGCGAGGCTTCCGAGAGTCCGTGCTTCACGAAGAGCTTCGCCGCGGCCGACCTTCCGTCCCGGACGAGCGCGAGGAAAAGATGCTCGGCGGCGACGTAGTCGTCGCGGAACTCGCGGGCGATTTTCTCGGCGAGATCGACGAGCTTCACAAGAGGCGGCGAGAGCCGCGGTTCGTTTCCATCGCCCGTGACGCGCGGGAGCCTGGCGAGCGCGGCTTCGAGGTCTGCCGCGACGGCCGGGGCTGCGACGCCGATCCGGCCGAGAATGGCCGGCACTGTCCCCCCCTCCTGCTCGACGAGGGCGAGTGCAAGGTGCTCGGACGTCAGCTCGGGATGACCTTCCTCACGCCCCAGCTGGGCCGCTCGCTGAATGGCTTCCTGCGCCTTCAAGGTGAACCGGTCGAGGTTCATACGTCGACAATCTAGAATCTTATGTCATCATTGTCAAGTAGTTTTCTACATCTGCGATGTAGATATTTCTAAGATATATGAAAACTAATATCTTATTAAAGAGATAAGAGGCCCCTACTTGATCTCTTTCTTTCTTCCCCACAGAGAATCGATCTCTCCTGCCTCTCGGAAGCCCTTCTCCCGAAGGAGACACGAGTCGCAAGCACCGCAGGGGGTGCCGTTCGTCGCCGGGTCGTAACAGGAGGAGGTGAGGGAAGTGTCGAGACCGAGGGCGCATGCGAGCCTCACGATCTCCGCCTTCGTCATCCGGAGGAGGGGCGCACGGATCGAGAGAGACCGCCCTTCCGCGCCGGCTTTCGTCCCGAGCCTCGCCGTTCTCTCGAACGCTCGGAGGAACGGCGGCCGGCAATCGGGATAACCGGAGGTGTCGAGAGCATTCGCCCCGATGACGATCTCCGTCGCCCCGGTCCTCTCGGCCACGGCGAGGGCGAACGAGAGAAAGAGCGTGTTTCGCGCCGGGACGTACGTGACGGGGATCGCCGTCCTCCCGAGCCTGTTTTTCGGGACGGCGATTCGCCGGTCGGTCAGGGCCGAGCCGCCGATCGCTCCGAGATCGGGAAGGTGAAGGACACGGTGCGAAGCGGCGCGATATGTCCGGGCCAGCCGCTTCGCCGCGCGAAGCTCGACGCGGTGCCGCTGGCCGTAATCGAACGAGACGGCGTGAACGGTCCAGCCCCAGCGCGAAAGAAGCGCGAGGCAGGTGCCGCTGTCGAGCCCGCCGGAGAGAAGCAGCACGGCCGTCCTCGGACCCCCGACCGGCACAGAGGAGATCGCCGCACCGGGTCTTCTCTGAAGGTGAACAGGGTGGGAGCTGCTCGAACGCGAGGCGTCGCGTGAGGCGCCTGCTCTCCTTCCTTTCGAAGAACTCTTCGGTCTCTTTCTCATGTTCCGGGTTTGTCTCCCCAGAGGAGCTTGTGGATCTGGAGATTGAGCCTGAGCTTTCTGTCGGAGTCCCGCACCCACTCGGCGACCCTGGCGGCGACAGAGGATCGGTCGCCTTCGAAGACGGGGGAGATGAGGACGGTGTGCTTCTCGTCGAGGCCATGCCGCGTGACGAGGTCGAGCGCGAAGTCGAAATCGCGCCGGTCGGCCACGACGAACTTCACCTCGTCGCGCGGCCCGAGCCGCGAGAGGTTTGAAAGATCGTTCGCGGCCGCCATCCCCGAGCCAGGGCACTTCACGTCGAGGATCTTCACGACGCGCGGATCGACGCGGTCGACCGGGACGTGGCCGCCCGTCTCGACGAGGACCGTGTAGCCGCGTTCGCAGAGGGCGGTGGCGAGGGGGTAGAACCCTTCCTGCTCGAGCGGCTCGCCGCCCGTGATCTCGACGAGGGAGACGCGGAGGGCGGCGACTTCCTCGAGAACGGCGTCGATGGAAAGGCCGGTCCCGCCGGAGAAGGTGTAGGCCGAGTCGCACCAGACGCACCGGAGGGCGCAGCCCGTCAGCCGGACGAACGTGCAGGGGAGGCCGGACCATGTCGACTCCCCCTGGAGGCTCCGGAAGATCTCCGTCACGACAACGCCGGCTTCTGCAGTCCGATCCGCCATTCAAAGAGAGTACGACGGGGCATCGATAATGGCCTCGTGCGAATCCGGCTCGACCTCGCCTATCTCGGGACCTTCTTCGAAGGGTGGCAGGCTCAGGAGACCCTGCGGGACGGCGTAAGGCCGCGGACGGTTCAGGGCGTCCTGGAAGGTTCTCTGAGGGAGATTCTGAAGGCGGACGTCCGCGTCCACGGAGCGGGGCGCACCGACTCCGGCGTGCATGCCGAAGCCCAGGTCGCCCATTTCGACCTGCCCGAGGGGGCGCCCCTCCTCCCTTCCGGAAATCTCTCTCGGGCCCTGAACACGAAGCTCCCCTGGGACGTGCGGGTCCTCTCGGTCTCGGAAGTCGCTTCGGACTTCCACGCCCGCCGCCGGGCGACCGGAAAGATCTACGTCTACCGGGTTCGGCGGGGCGGGTTCCTTCCGCCGCACGCGGGCCTCGTGGAAGCGCTCGCGAGAGAGCCGCTCGACGTCTTGGCGATGCGCGAGGCCGCGCGTCTCCTCGTCGGGCGCCGCGACTTCGCGCCGTTCTCGATCACGGGCTCCGATCCGGGAACGACCGTCCGGACCCTGGCCCGGCTCGACGTGGCCGAGGAGGGAGATCTCCTCGTCGTCACGGCCGTCGGCGACGGATTTCTTCGCGGGATGGTGCGGCGGCTCGTCGGGACGCTGCGCGAGGTCGGTCGGGGGAAGATCGCGCCCGGCGAGGCGCCGGAGCGGCCGGGCCCGACGGCGGAAGCGCGGGGGCTGACGCTCGTGCGCGTCCTCTACCCGCCCGAGCGGCTCCCGGACGGGGCCGCGGGGCCGGGATAGAATCATCGGATGGGCCTTTCCGGCGTCCGGGAGCCGCGTGACGCGATGATCGACAAGGATCTCCTCGCCTCGCCCGGCACGCCGGAGCGCGCGATCCTCGAAGGGCTCGACCTCGCCCGCCTCCCTCGCCACGTCGCCGTCATCATGGACGGAAACGGCCGCTGGGCGCAGCAGCGCCGGCTTCCACGCGTCGAAGGGCACCGCTCCGGAATCCACTCCGTCCGGGAGACGGTCGAGACGGCGGCGCGCCTCGGGCTCGAGGCCCTGACGCTCTACGCCTTCTCGACGGAGAACTGGAAGCGGCCCCGCCTCGAGGTCGCGACGCTGATGGCCCTCCTGAAGGAGTGGCTCGCGCGCGAGCTCGACACGCTTCTCGAGAACGACATCCGGTTCCGCGTCGTCGGGCGGATGGAGGGCCTCGACGTCTCCGTCGTCCGCGAGCTGAGGAAGGCGCTCGACGCGACGTCGCGGTGCCGGGGGATGGTCTTCAACATCGCGCTCAACTATTCGGGACGGGCCGAACTCGCCGACGCGATGCGCGCGCTCGCCGAGGACGTGGCCTCGGCGACGACTCCGCCCGTCCGAGATCGACGAGGCGGCCGTGGAGGCGAAGCTCTACACGGCCGGCCTGCCCGACCCCGACCTCCTGATCCGGACGAGCGGCGAGATGCGGGTCTCGAACTTCCTTCTCTGGCAGATCGCTTACTCGGAGATCCACGTCACGCCGGTACTCTGGCCCGACTTTCGAGCCCGCCATTTCTTCGAGGCGATCGCCGACTACCAGAAGCGCGAGCGCCGCTACGGAGGCGTCCTCGAGCCCGAGCCCACGGAAGCGCCGGCCCTCGCGCCGCCCGCGGCGGCGTCGCGGTGACGGCGCGCTCGGCCGGAGCGCCGGCTTGAGGTATACGCGGGAACTGACGGCGGCCGTCCTGATCCCGGCGGTCCTCGCGATCCTCGTCTTCGCGCCCCTCTGGGCCTGGGCGCTCCTCGTCGCCGTCGCCGCGGGGCTTGCGCTCGCGGAGTTCTACCGGCTCCTCCGGGCGGCAGGATGGGTGGTCCCCGAGGCCGCGGGCTTCGCCGTCTTCGCCGCGATCGCGGCGTCCGCATGGCTCCGGTCGGTCCCGGGGCTCGTGGGAGGCGCGGCTGCCGGGCTCGTCCTCCTCCCGACGCTCGTGATGTTCTCGTCGCCGCCGGCCGGCGTCCTTCTCGCCTCCTCGGCGTCGTCGGTCTTCTCGACGCTCTACGTCGCCCTCGGCGCGGCCTCCGTGATCGTCCTTAGGAGCCTGAGCTGGCGCCCCGTCCTCTTCCTTCTCGCGGTCGTCTGGGCGAGCGACTCGGCGGCCTACTACGTGGGACGTCGCTTCGGCCGGCGGAAGCTCGCGCCCGTCGTCAGCCCGAAGAAGACGATCGAGGGGCTCTGGGGCCAGCTCGGCGCGGGAATCGTCGTCGGGACTCCTCGCCCCGGTCCTTCTCTTTCCTTCCGGAAACCCGCTCTTCCTCGCGCTTCTCGGACTCGCCGTCGCGGGGCTCGCGGTCGTAGGCGACCTTCTCGAGTCGACGCTTCAAGCGGAGCTGCGACGTGAAGGATTCGGGAGGCCTCCTTCCCGGCCACGGCGGGCTCCTCGACCGGCTCGATTCGCTTCTCTATGTCGCGCCTCCGGCCCTTGCCGTCGCGCTCTACCTGCCAGAGGTCCTGCCTTCGTGACGGCGGTGAAGAAACGGATCGCCCTCATGGGAGCAACGGGGTCGATCGGAGACTCCGCTCTCTCGGTCGTGTCTCACTTTCCCGACCGGTTCGAGATCGTCTCGATGGCCGCGGGCTCGCGGATCGAGAAGCTCCTTCCCGCCATCGCGGCGCACCGGCCGAAGGTGGTCTCGGTCCGGACGAGGGAGGACGCATCGCGTCTTCGCGCCGAGTTTCCCGGGATCGCGGTCGGCTGGGGAGCGCAGGGGCTCGTCGACGTCGCGACGCACCCGGAGGCCGACGTCGTCCTCGGCGCGCTCGTCGGGTCGGTCGGCCTCGCGTCGTCCTACGCGGCCGCGAGGCTCGGCAAGCGGCTCGCCCTCGCGAACAAGGAGACGCTGGTCGTCGCTGGGGAGCTGGTCATGGCCGCCGCGCGCGCCTCGGGCGGCGAGGTGATCCCGGTCGACTCCGAGCACTGCGCCCTCCATCAGGCGCTCCGGTGCGGGACCGCGCTCGAGGTCTCGAAGCTGATCCTGACGGCCTCGGGCGGGCCGTTCCGGACCCGTCCTCTCGGGACGTTCGGGGCCATCTCCGTCGAGGACGCCCTCGCCCACCCGACCTGGAAGATGGGACCGAAGATCACGATCGACTCGGCCACGATGATGAACAAGGGGCTCGAGGTGATCGAGGCCCGCTGGCTCTTCGACGTCCCGGCCGAGCGGATCGAGGTGCTCCTCCACCCGCAGTCGATCGTCCACTCGATCGTGGAGTGGGTGGACGGCTCCCTCATCGCGCAGATGTCGCCGAACGACATGCGCTTCCCGGTCCTCTACGCCCTCACCTTCCCGGAGCGCGTCCCGACGCCGCTTGCGAAGCTGGATCTTCCGGCGCTCCGGACCCTGGAGTTCCACCGGGCGGAGACGGAGCGTTACCCCGCGCTGGCCCTCGCTTACGAAGCGATCGCGACAGGGGGCTCGGCGCCCGCGATCCTGAACGCCGCCAACGAAGTGGCCGTCGAGGCCTTCCTCGAAGGGCGGATCCCGTTTCCGGCGATCGTCGAGACGACGGCCCGGGTCCTCTCGCGCCACGCCCCCGCCCCGCCCCGGAGCGTCGAGGAGGCGCTGGAGGTCGATGACTGGGCGCGGAAGGCCGCCCGTGAGATCCTTCCCGCCCTCGGGCGGCCGTCTCCGGCGGGAACCGGCGGCGCCGCCCGGTCGTAGAGTGAAGGGGCCTCCCGACGCATGAACATCCCGATCAACATCCTCGCCCTCATCTTCGTCCTCTCCGTCCTGATCGTCGTCCACGAGTTCGGGCACTACGCCGTGGCGAAGGGCTTCCGGTTCCCGGTGGAGGTCTTCTCCCTCGGCTTCGGAAAGAGGCTCTTCGGCTGGAAGCGGAAGGAGACGGACTACCGCGTCTCCGTGATCCCGCTCGGCGGGTACGTCAAGGTCGTCGGTCTCGGTCCGGACGAGAGCGACGTGGTCGCCGGGCAGGAGCCCGCCGCGCCCCTCGGGCCGCGCTGGCAGCGGCTCCTCGTCCTCGTCGCCGGGCCCGCGATGAATTTCGTCCTCGCCCTCCTCCTGACGACGGCGGCCTTCGTCATCGGGATGGAGGTCCTGAAGTACCAGGACGAGCCGCCTCTCGTGAAGCACGTCGAGGCCCGGAGCCCGGCGGAGCGGGCGGGCGTGAAGGTGGACGACCTCATCGTCGCGATCGGCGGCAAGCCCGTCACGACCTGGCGCGAGGTGGAGATGGACCTCGGTCTCGCGCCGCGGGAGAACATCCCTGTCGATCTGAAGCGGGGAGCCGAGACGGTCCATGTGACGCTTCGCCCCGAGCCGGACCGGAAGTACGACATCGGGTACACGGGGCTGAATCCGTATCTCGCCCCCATCGTCGGCGGCCTCGTGAAGAACTACCCGGCCGAGAAGGCGGGTTTGAAGACGGGTGACCGGATCGTCTCCGTCGGCGGCAGCGAGGTGACGGGGTACTACGACGTCGTCCGGGCGATCCGCGAGGCCGCGGCGGCCGGCGGTGCGGGCGGACCGAAGCCGATCGAGTTCGTCGTCGAGCGGGACAGCCGGCGTCTGACGATCCCGATCACGCCGCGCGAGGATTCCGGCTCGTGGCGGATCGGATTCGCGCCGAGGTACGAGACGGTGATCAAGCGGCTCGGCCTCGTCGATGCGGTCGCCGCCGCCGTGGGCGAGCTCGTCCGCCAGACGCAGATGACCGGCGTCACCGTCGTCCGGCTCTTCCGGGGCACCAGCTCGATGCGGCAGCTCTCCGGGCCCATCGACATCGCGAAGTTCTCCGGCGAGGCCGCGCGGAGCGGGCCCTCGGCCCTCCTCGGCCTGATGGGAATCCTCTCGCTGCAGCTCGGCCTCCTGAACCTCCTTCCGATCCCGCTCCTCGACGGCGGGCAGATCTTCGTCACGCTTCTCGAAGCCGTCGCCCGCCGCGATTTCCCGCTCAAGCTGAAGGAGCGGCTCCTCCAGGCGGGCTTCGTCTTTCTCGTCCTCGTGATGGTGACCGTTCTCTACTTCGACGTCCTCAAGAACGTCAGCTTCTGATCCGATGGCCGCTTCCCGCTCACGCCACGCGACCGTACCGGTGAAGGTCGGGAAGGTCACCGTCGGAGGAGGGCAGCCCGTCGTCGTCCAGTCGATGACGATGACGGACACGGCGGACGTCGCCGCGACCGCACGGCAGTGCCTCGAGCTCTGGAAGGCCGGCTCGGAGCTGGTCCGCGTCACCGTGAACGTCCCGGAGGCGGCCGCGGCCGTCCCGGAGATAAGGCATCGGCTCCGGGACGAGGGATGCGACGTTCCCCTGATCGGCGACTTCCACTACAACGGGCACCTTCTCCTGACGAAGTTCCCCCTCTGTGCGGAAGCCCTCGACAAGTACCGGATCAATCCCGGGAACGTCGGGACGGGGCGCCTCAGGGACGAGCAGTTCTCGACGATCTGCAAGGTGGCCGTGGACCACGGCAAGCCGGTCCGGATCGGCGTCAACGGCGGCTCCCTGAACCAGGAGCTCGTCATGCGGAAAATGCAGGAGAACACCGACCGGGACCTCGGGAAGTCGTCCGAGGTGATCGTCGGCGAGTGCATGGTCCTCTCGGCGCTCGAGTCGACGGAGTTGGCGCTCGAAAGCGGCCTCGTGAAGAACCGGATCATCATCTCCTGCAAGGTCTCGAAGCCGCAGGACCTGATCGCCGTCTACCGGGAGCTCGCCCGCCGCACGGACCAGCCGCTCCATCTCGGGCTGACGGAAGCCGGGATGGGAACCAAGGGGCTGGTCTGGTCCTCGGCGGCGATGGGCGTCCTGCTTCAGGAAGGAATCGGCGACACGATCCGCGTCTCCCTGACGCCGCGCCCCGGCGGGGACCGCCGCGAGGAGGTCTATGCCGCGTGCGAGCTTCTCCAGTCGCTCGGCCTCCGCTCCTTCGCCCCGTCGGTGACGGCCTGCCCGGGCTGCGGCCGGACGACCTCCGCGACGTTCCAGGAGCTGGCCGAGCGGATCCAGGGCTACGTCCGCGAAAGGATGCCCGAGTGGAAGCGCGAGTACGACGGCGTCGAGACGATGACGCTCGCCGTGATGGGGTGCATCGTCAACGGTCCGGGGGAGTCGAAGGCCGCGAACATCGGGATCTCGCTTCCCGGCACGGGCGAGGCGCCGAGCTGCCCCGTCTACGTCGACGGCCAGAAGTTCACGACGCTCAAAGGGAACTACGACGAGCTTTCGATCGCCTTCCGGGCCCTCATCGACGACTACGTGGCTACGAAGTACCCCAAGAAGTACCCGAAGAAGGAGACCGCGCGGGGCTGAGACCTCAGGCGGCCCCCGCCAGCCGGCGGAGGGCGGCGAGGCCCTCGCGGTCCCAGTCGCCGCTCTCGTCCTTCGGCGTCTCGAGGATCTTCGGGACCCTCGCGAAGACGGGCTCGGTCATCAGGTTCGCAAAGCCGGCTTCGCCGATCGTTCCGAGACCGATCCGCTCGTGCCGGTCGACACGGCAGCCCCGCCCCTTCTTCGAGTCGTTCGCGTGGATGACCGAGACGCGCGAGAGCCCGATCGTCCGGTCGGCCTCGTCCAGCATCGAGCGCCAGCCGTCCTTCGTCACGACGTCGTACCCTGCCGCCCAGACGTGGCAGGTGTCGAGGCAGAAGGCGATCCGAGCCTTCGACGCGGCGCGCGCACGCATCCCGGCGAGCTGGGCGAACGTGTGTCCGAGACAGGCTCCCTGCCCCGCGGCCGTCTCGAGGAGGATCGTCGTCTTTGCGCCGGGCGTCTTCTTCGACGCCTCGTCGAGTCCCCGCGAGATCCGGTCGACACCGGTCTCTTCGCCGTCGCCGCCGTGAGAGCCGGGATGGAGGACGAGGAAGGGGATCCCGGCCGCGTCGCACCGCCGGATCTCGTCCACGAGGGCGGCGAGCGAGCGGCGGCGCGTCGCGGCGTCGGGAGAGGCGAGATTGATGAGGTAGGCGGCATGCGAGACGACGGGCTCGATCCCGGCCGCCTTCGCCGCCACGCGGAGCGTGGAGGAGTCCTCGGGGTCGAGCGCCTTGCCCGCCCACTGGTTGGAGTTCTTGGTGAAGAGCTGCAGGGCGCGGCAGCCGACGCCCACGGCCCGCTCGACGGCCTTCGCGAGGCCCCCCGCCGCGCTCATGTGCGCCCCGACGAGGGGCTCCTCCGGGCGGCGGGAGGCCGTCACGCGCGGAGGGACGCCGCGGCGGCGGAAGCGGGATTTCAGGCTCCGCGTCAGGGCGAGCTGCTTGGCGTAGTTGAGGGAATAGATGGCCGCGGGGACCCCGGCCACGTTGAAGGGGAGCGAGGCCGCGGCGATGACGAAGTGACGCGTCTTCTCCGCGGTCGTGTACTCCGGGTTCCGGAAGCGCGTGACCGACCGGTAGTACTTGCCGAGGTTCTCGTAGACGTCACCGAGGACGTTCCGGAAGCCCATCTCGGTCCCCCACGCGAGGCAGCGCCCCTGCCGGACCGCGGCGAGAAACTCCTTCCACGTCTTCCCGGGAGCGAGGGTGAAGACCGACGCGATCGGGGGATACGTGTGCGCATCCGACCCGCCGACGAGGGAGAGCGACCCCCGTTTCTGCCGGGCGACCTCGAGGAGGTCCGCCACGAGGGCGTTGTGCTGGTACGCCATCGAGCCGTTCTTCACCTCGAAGACGTCGAAGAGAGTCAGCATCGTCGTGACGAAGTCTTCCGGCGCCTGCCGCATCCGGTACGACTGGAAGAGGTGGTTCGCCGAGTAGAGGAGGCCCTCGGAGCGGAGGTAGTCGACGAGGTCGAAGATGTTCCGGCGCTTCTTCGAGATCACCTGGTGCTGGGCGAGCGTCAGGTCGAAGACGTTCACGTGGATCCGCTGGCCGGTCTTCGGGAAGAAGGTCTCGACCTCCTCGGAGACGAAGAAGTCGGGGAGGTCGGGGTGGCGGTCGAGGAACCGAAGGCACCCGTCCACCGTGTCGTGGTCCGAGAACGTGACGAAATCCATCCCCCGGGCCTTCGCGAGGCGGTACGTTTCGTCCGGGTCGTTGTACGAGTCGCGCGTGTTTCCCGCCTTGAAGTACTTGAAGATCGAGGCCTCCGTGTGGAGATGGAGGTCGGCCCGGGAGAGCGGCAGCTCTGCGGGGGAGAGGGCGGGCGCGTGGCGCGCGAGGCGGGTTCCCGTCACGGGAGGAGGAGTCTCGGTCCCGCGGGACCCCGAGTCAAATGACCAAGGCGCCGGGAGGGCTGGTAGAGTCGGATATGCGATGGGCGGTGTCTTTCTCCGGGTGCTCTACGCGCTTTTTCTCGCCGGAGTCCTCGCCGTCGCGGCGTGGGTCTCCTTCTCCCGGTTCGTCGCCGGAAAATCGACGCTCGTCCCCAATCTTCGGGAGATGACGGTGGAGGAGGCGACCGCAAGGGCGGCGGAGCTCGGGCTCGCTGCGGAGGTGGATCCGGCGCGGGACGATTGGGACGAGAGTGTCCCGTCGGGGCGGATCCGCGCGCAGGAGCCGACGGCCGACATGGCCGTCAAGGAAGGGCAGACGATCCGGCTCTTCCTCTCGCTCGGACCGAAGCAGCTCCGGATGCCCGACCTCACCGGGCAGTCCCCGAGAGCCGCCGCGGCCGCGCTCGTCCGCCTCGGATTCCCCGAGCCGGTTCTCGCCGCGGTCCGGCTCCCCGGTCCGACCGGCGTCGTCGCCCAGAGCGCGTCGCCCGGAGCCGTCGTCGCGCCGGGCGCTCCGGCAGGGCTTCTCGTCAACCGCGGCCTCCCCGAGGCCGCGTGGGTCATGCCCGACCTGATCGGACGGGACGTGGAGAAGGTGCGCCTCGCCTTCGAGGCGCGCGGATTCCGCGTCGGCAGCGTCCGGAGACAGGCATACGAGGGAACGGCGGCGGGGACGATTCTCCGCCAGTTTCCGCAGGCAGGCTTCCCGGTCTCGCGCAAGGACGTCCTCTCCTTCGTCATCGCTTCGGGCGAGGGGGTCTCGTGACGGGCGCACCCGTCCGGATCGCCCCGTCGCTCCTCTCCGCGGATTTCGGGCGGCTGGCCGACGCGGTCTCCGCCTGCGAGGGGGCGGGGGCCGAATGGATCCATTTCGACGTGATGGACGGCCGTTTCGTCCCGAATCTCACGGTCGGGCCGGTCGTCCTGAAGGCCCTCCGCGGGGCGACGAGGCTGCCGTTCGATGTCCACCTGATGATCGAGGAGCCGCTCCGGACCGCCGAACAGTACCTGGACGCCGGTGCCGCGCGACTGGCGGTCCACGTGGAGGCCGAAGCGCACCTCCACCGTTTCGCCCAGCTCGTCCGGTCCCGCGGCGCCTCACCGGGCATCGCGATCAATCCCGGGACGTCGCTCCTCCTTCTCGACGAGGCCGTCCGGTTCGTCGATTTCGTCCTCGTCATGACGGTCAATCCCGGATGGGGCGGACAGTCCTTCCTTCCCGGGTCGGTCGCGCGCGTCCGGGAGCTTTCGGATCTGATCCGATCGCGCGGCGCGCCGTGCGAGATCGCCGTGGACGGCGGTGTCGCGCCCGTGAACGCGGGCGCCCTCGTCTCCGCCGGGGCCGGACACCTCGTGGCGGGCTCCTCGGTCTTCGGAAGCGGCGACGTCGCGGCAGGCGTCGCCGCGCTTCGGGACGCGGCCTCGGAGCTCCGCGCGGTGTAATCTCCGACGTTCCCATGCGGCTCCGTCCCGTCGTCGTCCCGCTCCTCTTCCTCGCCATCGCGCTCTCGGCCTGCTCGTCGGGAGACAACTCGGCGAAGCTGACGCGAGAGCTCCTCACGATGCCGAAGGAGGAGGCCTACGCCAAGGGCGAGCAGCTGATCGCGAAGAAGAAGTGGGACCTCGGCCGGCAGTACCTCCGGTTCGTGGCGGAGAACTACGCGAACGACCCGATCGGGCGTCAGGCCGCCCTGAAGCTCGCGGACTCGTATTTCGACGAGGGGACACCGTTGTCCTATCTCGAGGCGCAGGCCCGGTACAAGGACTTCCGGAATCGCTACCCTTCCAGCCCGCGGGCCGACTACGCCCTCTTCCGCCTGGCGCAGACGGCCGACAAGGAAGCCGAGAAGCCGGACCGCGAGCAGACGAACACACGGCTCGCCGCCTCGAGCTACCGGGAGCTGATCGTCGGCTACCCGGACTCGCCGTACCTTACGGAGGCGCGCGTCCGCCTCCAGCGGATCCGGAACCTCCTCGCGGAGCACGAGTACCTCGTCGGGCGCTACTACTATCGGCGAAAGGGGTGGACGGCGGCGAAAGGGCGTTTCGAGACGATTCTCGCAGCCTACCCGGACTATACGAGCCTGGATCGCGTCCTCTACGAGGTCGGTCTCGTGCAGCGGAAGCTCGGGAACGAGGAGAAGGCCCGCGAGAGCTGGCAGCGCCTGACGCACGATTTTCCGGCGAGCCCCTACGCCAAGAAGATCCCGGCCCAAAAGAGCGAGCCGAAGCCTGCCCAGAAGGCCGCGACTCTCCGCTTTGACCCCGAGCCCCGGATGCGGTAACTTGGTGCGCTTCGAAAGTCTGCGCCCCTGAGGCCCGCGTTCAGGGTCGAAATGCCGGGAAACGGCGGGAGGTCGCCGATGCGTAAGCCCCTTCCGGTTCTCCTCTTCGCTGCGGCCCTTCTGGGGCCGGGCGGTCGTGGAGCGGCCGCGGACAATCCGCCCGCTCCGGCGCCCGCCTCCCACGGGGCGATCTCGCCCCCGCTTCCGATCGGCGTCGAGGCGGATGTCTACTGCTCGGGGTGGATCGGGGATGTCGACGACACGTTCCCGGCCTCGATCTTCAGCGCCGAGCTGATCAACTCGAAGCAGGGCTTCCTGGAAGGCGACATCGTCTACATCAACGCGGGGACGAAAGAGGGAATCACGGCCGGCCAGGAGTACTGGATCGTCCGCCCGGATCGGACCGTCTACAGGTTTGGTTCGGTCCTCGACGTCGTCGGCCAGATGTACCTGACGCCGGGCAGGGCGCGGATTCTCTGCGCCCAGGACGATACGGCCATCGCCGAGATCGTTCTCTCGTGCTCGGACATCAACATCGGCGACCTGCTACTCCCCTTCGAGCCGATTCCGGTCCCGCTCGTCCGCCGGACGGTGCCCCTCTCCTCGTGCGACCCGACCACGGGGAAGGTCAGCGGCCACATCGTGGACGACCGCGACCACATAACGCCGATTGCGACGAACAGCGTCGTCTTCCTCGACCTCGGAGAGGATGATGGCCTGATGCCCGGCGACTTCTTCGCGGTCTATCGCCTGCCGGTGGAGAACGCGGACCTGGCGAACATCAACGTCGGAGAGCTGGAGAACCAGACGAACCGGGGCGTCCGGATCATCCTGGGGGAGGCTTCGATCCTCACGACGCGAAAGAAGACCTCGGTGGCGATCATCACCTCGATGCGGGACACGATGTACGTGGGCGACCGCGTCGAGATGAAGTAGCCGCGCGCGGTTCCCAGGTTCCCCTCCATGATACCGGCGGGCCCTTCCCGCCCGCGACCCGGCGTGATAGCGTCTCCGGCGCTCAAGAGAAAAACGCGAACGGACAACAGGCGTCGGGTAGGAGAGGCTTCTCGTGACGATCGACGGACAGCTGCAGCGGATCATCGACGAGCTCGTTTCCAAGGGAATCCCGCTGGAGGCCGCGAAGAGGGAATTCGAACGGAAGTACGTGACGGCGGCCGTCACGAAGGCCGACGGCAACATGGGCCGTGCGGCGAAGTCGCTCGGCATTCACCGCAACACCCTTCGCGCGAAGATCTCGCTTCTCTCCGTCAGGACCTCGCGGCGTCATACCGACAATTCGTAAAGGGGCGAGAGGGAACCCGTCTCCGGGCTCTACCTACTTCGGGGTGTTCTTCGTCTCGTCTTTCTTCTCGTCGCCCTTCTGCCCGTCCCGCATCGCGTCCCTGAAGTTCTTGATCCCCTCGCCGAGTCCCTTCCCGAGCTGAGGGATCTTCCCGGCGCCGAAGATCAGGACGACGATGACCAGGATGACGAGAAGTTCGGGGAGTCCGAGGTTACCCACGCGCGCCTCCTTGACGAGCCGGAATCATACCCTCCCGGATGTCGGTACCATGAATCGGAGCAGCTCCGCCCATGGTCCTGCGGGCGTCGTCCGCGTCCGGAGAACGCGTCTCGCGCGGTCCCGGTGAGGAAGGTAGATCTGCCGACCGAGGGCGAGCATCTTCTCGAAGGTCCCGAGCACTTTCCACGCCCGCTGGAGGAGGACCGCTTCGGCATATGCGGCCGGGTCCGACGGGACGCTCTCGCCCGCCCGCTCGAAGCGGAGGGAGACCGGGTCGTAGTCCGGCGGCCCGAGGCGGAGGTCCTGGAAGTCGATCAGGGCGAGCCGTCCGTCCGGCGCGCGCATGAGGTTGTTGGCGTGGAAGTCGCGGTGTGTCGGGACAGGATCACCCGTTGCGTCCGGATCGGCGGCGGCGCGGGCGAGCTCTCCCGCGAGGCGGTCCCAGGCGGCTCCGTCCGGGCGGGAGAGGGGGGACGCGCCCCCGCGCTCGAGCGCCCAGTGTCGCGTATGGGAAAGCTCGCGGAGGAAGAACTCCGCGTCAAACGGCGGGTTCCGGCGCGAGACGGCCCGGTCGAGCGTCCGGAGAGCGACGAGAAGATCCTCGGCCTCGTCGAGGAAGCGGGCGCGCTCCCCGGGCGGCGCCGCCTCGATCTCGGCCGCGAGGTCGCGGTCCCCGAGGTCCTCCACGAGCGCGCTGCCGAGGTCGGGCGCGTCCCCTAAGAGGGCGGGGACGCGAAGGCCCGCCGCGGTCAGGGCCGCGCCGATCGCCGCCCAGTTCCCCTGCGCGGCCGAGGCGGGTTCCGGATAGAGGACGACGAGGACGCTGGCCCCTCCGGGAGTCGCCCGGCGGAAGTAGCGGCGGGCACCGGCGTCGCCGGCGAGGGGCGAAAAAACGCCTCCGGGCGCCAGCGCGAATCGCTTCGCGGCCGCGGCGAGACGCTCTTCTTCCGCGGGCGCCAGCGGCGGCGCGAACGGGGGCGGGGTCACGCGGCGGTCAGTTCTTGGCGGGAGCCGCCGGCTCGTCCACGAGCTCTACCTTGAGGAGCTTCTGGAGGTTCCTCGGCTTTCCGGCCCCGCCGCTCGAGGGATCGTAGTTCGACGCGGTGACGATCTTGTCCACGACATCCATCCCGCTCACGACCTCGCCGAATGCCGTGTACTGGCGGTCGAGGAAAGGGGAGTCCTTCACGCCGATGAAGAACTGCGAGGAGGCCGAGTCCGGGTTCGAGGCCCGAGCCATCGAGAGAATCCCGCGGCGGTGGGCCGTGTCGTTGAACTCGGCCTTCAGGTTGACGGGTTTTCCCTCCGCGTCCTTGTTGCCGCCGGTGCCGTAGCGCGTCTCGGGTGTCTCGGGCTTTTTCGTGTTCGGGTCGCCTCCCTGGATCATGAACTCCGGGATGACGCGGTGGAACGCCGTCCCGTCGTAGAAGCCCTTCGCCGCAAGGTCGATGAAGTTCTTCACGTGGTTCGGCGCCTTGTCGTGGAAGAACCGGAGCGTCACGTCCCCTTGCGACGTCTTGAGGACCGCGAGCGTGTGGGCGTAATCACGGGTCTTGCTCACCTTCGTCTCCTTCTTCGGGGCCTTCGGGGCGGAGGTCTGGGCGGCGAGGGGGAGCGAGAGGGAAAGGGCCGCCACGGCGAGGAGCCGTCCGGGGACGCTCGGGATTCGGTTCAAGGGAGCCTCCTTTGGAAGGCAGAATTACCCCGGCGCCTTGTCGGGCCGGCGGCGCCGACGGATGATAGACCGAAGACGACGGGGAGGGCAGTTCATGCTGGCCGAGACGTTTCTCACGCTGGTCCGGAAGGCGACGCGCGAGCTGGACCTCGAGGAGATCCGGGCCGAGGTGATCGCCTTTTCTGCGCGAACCCCCGACCTCTCGACCCGCGAGAAAGGGGAGCGGATGATCCGCCGCACGGCGCGGCGGGCGGCCGCGATCGGCGCCCTCGCGAGCCTCCCGCCGGGGTGGGCTTCCGTCGCGGCGATGGCGCCCGAGCTCTCCGCCCTCATCGTCCTCCAGAGCCGGCTCATCGTCGGCCTCCACATCCTCTACGGCGGCACGCCCGAGCCCGAGGAGCGGGCCCTCGAGGTCCTCGCCGGCATCGCGGCGGGCGCGGGCGTCAACGTCTCGCGGCGCCTGACGGCGCGGGCTGCCGAGGAGCTTGTAGGACGCCTGGCGATCCGGATTGCGGGGCGCGAAGCGGTGCACCTCGTTCCGCTCGCGGGGGCGGCGGCCTCGGCCGCGCTGAACTTCGCCGCCGTCCGTGCCGTCGGACGCGCGGCGCTCGCGCGTGTCGAGCAGCTCTACGGTCCTCCCGAGGTCCCGGGAAAAGGATCGATCGTCGACGCGAGAGGGGAGGTCTCGTGAGCCTCGGGGCCGGCGCCGAGCGGGGACCGCGACGCGCCGACGTCGTCGTCCTCGGTGCCGGCCTGACGGGCCTCTCCCTCGGCCTCGCCCTCGCCCGGCGCGGCGTCGAGACGGCCGTTCTCGACCTCGGCGACGCTGACGGCCCCTTCGCCGTGGCGCCGTCCTTCCCGTCCGGCGCCGTAGAGGCACAGTCCCGTCCCGACACCGCGCCGGAACCGCTTCGCGATCTCTCGCTTCTCTCCCGCCACCTCTTCGGCGACTGGATCGAGGCGCTCGAGGAGGAGACCGGGCTCGCGTGCGAGTACGACGTCCGCGGCGGCCTCGCCGCGGCGCTCACCGAAGGGGAGGAAGTACTTCTCGACCGCGCGCTCGACTGGCAGAGGGCGCGCGCCCTTCCGTTCGAGGTCCTCCCGGCCGAGGAGGCGCGGGCGAGAGAGCCTGCACTTTCGGCCGCGGTCCGGGCGGCGTTCTCCTTTCCGGGAGACGGTCAGCTCTCTCCGCCGCGTCTCGCCCGGGCGCTCCTTCTCGCGGCCCGGCGGGCGGGCGCCCTCGTGACGGGTCCCGCCGCCATCCCGGCGCTTCACGTCGAGGCGGGGTGTGTCGCGGGGGTCGAGACGCCGCAGGGGCTCTTTCGGGCAGACGCCGTCGTCGTCGCGGCCGGGCCGGCGACGTCGCGTGTCGCGGGGCTCCCGGCGCTTCCCGCAAAGGCAAATCGGACTCCCCATCTCCTCCTCGATGCGGCAGGTGACGCCGACCGGCTGACGCGGTTCGTTCACGGGGCCCACGCCGTTCTCGTCCCGCGAAGGGACGGGACGCTCGTCGTCGCGGGGGTGCCGGCGGAGGGGCTCTCGCCGCGAGTCTCCGCCGGAGAGGCGGCCGACCTCGTGGCGGCGGCCGCGGCTCTCGTTCCGGAGGTCGTCGGCTATCCGCTCGTTGGTTCCTGGATTTTTCACGCCTCGGTATCTCCGGACGGCGGGCCGATCCTCGGCGAGACGGCACTCCCGGGGCTCTTCGTGGCGGCCGGCGACGGAGCGGCCGCCCTGCTTCTCGCGCCGGCCATCGCGCTCCTCCTCGCCGACCTCCTGACGGGGCAGACGCCGCCCCTTCCGGCCGCCCCGTTTTCACCGGCCCGGTTCGGCCTTTAGAATCCGCCGCTCGGCGAGAGGACGTCTGATCTCTCATGTTAATGTCAGTGTCCTCCCGGGGCCAGAAGAGGGAGCGACGCGTGCCTCGGGAAGAGCATCCACAGGGAGACACGGGAGACGGAGGCATGAGGCAGACTCTCTATAGGGCGGTCCGGACGGCGGCGAGCGCGGCGTGGAACGGGTTCCAGTGGGTGAACCGGCGTGTACCGGCCCGCTCGTTCCAGCCGGCGTGGTCGCCGGAGCCGCTTCCGAAGAGCTGGGAGCGGACGAAGCCCCCCCTCGGCTTTCCCCGTCGGACCGATTCCCTCTGCCCGACCTGCACGAAGGAAGTTCGCGACGACATCCTGAGCGGAAAGCGCGAGCTTCGGGACCTGGTCGACGGGCGACCCGGCGAAATCCCCGCTGACATCATTCAACGCGGGAAGGAAATCTGGATGGTCAAGACGTGCCCGAAGCACGGCACGTTCGAGGACCTGATGTCGACCGACGCCGCCTTCTTCGCCCGGCTGGAGGAGAACTTCTTCGGCCGCGACGTGAAGATCGCGAAGGACACCCTGCACGACCACGGCTCGTCGTCGATGCGCCACGGCCGCGGGGCCGTCCTCACCGTCGACCTGACGAACCGCTGCAACATGATGTGCAACCCCTGCTTCATGGACGCGAACCAGGTGGGATACGTCCACGAGCTGACGTGGGAAGACATCAAGGAGATCCTCGACAACGCGGCCTCCATCAAGCCGCGGCGGCAGATGTCCGTCCAGTTCTCCGGCGGCGAGCCGACTCTCTCGCCGCATTTCCTTCCGGCGATCCGGTATGCCCGCGATCTGGGGTACTTCTCCGTCCAGTGCGCGACGAACGGCGTCCGTTTCGCCCAGGAGCCCGGATTCGCGAAAGCCGCGGCCGAGGCAGGCCTCCGCCTCGCGTATCTTCAGTTCGACGGCATCGGGAACGAGCAAAACGACCATCGCGGCGTCTCGAACCTCTTCGACGTGAAGCTGGCGGCCCTCGACGCGCTCAAGGCGGCCGGGATCGACGCGACGCTGGTGATCACCATCGTCAACGGCGTGAACGACGACCAGGTGGGCGAGATCATCCGGTTCGCCGTCCGGAACGTCGACAAGATCAACGCCCTCTCCTTCCAGCCGGTCTCCTTCACGGGGCGGGACGAAGAGATCGACGACGAGACGCGGAAGAAGCAGCGCTATACCCTCTCCCACCTCGCCCACGACGTGAAGAGACAGGCGGGGGTCGGCGAGCCGATGCGGGACTGGTTCCCCCTTTCGGCCTCCGGCCCCTTCAGCGACTTGCGCGACCTCCTCGGAGGGCTCGAGGCCGACTGGGGCTCGCTCAAGTGCGGCTGCCACCCGAACTGCGGCATCGCGACGATGGTCCTCGTCCGTCCCGAGACCGGGCAGGCGATCCCCGTGACGCAGGTTCTCGACGCCGACCGGCTCCTCCGCGATCTGACCGCCATCACCGACTCGGCGCGTGGAAGGTTCCTGACGATCTTTCAGACGGCGCTCGCCGTCGCCCGGAACATCCGCCCGGACGGCGTGCCGGGAAACCTCGGCCTCCTCGAGACGCTCAAGGTCCTCGACGGCCACACGGGGAAGTCAATGGGGATCTCGAAATCGGGCCGGCATCCGTGGCGCGTCCTTCTCGTCGCCGGGATGTGGTTCCAGGACCTCTTCAACTACGATTTCCGGCGGACGGAGATGTGCATCATTCCGTACGGCACGCAGCTCGGCGAAATCTCCTTCTGCGCCTACAACACGGGGGCCGGCTGGCGGAAGATCGTCGAGGAGATGCACCAGAGCGCGACGCTCGCCCAGTGGTACAAGGAAAAGGGACGGCACCCGGTCTACGCCGGGGGCGCGCGGATCCCGCTCCCGGCCTACAGCCCGTCGGCGCCTCCCGTGGAGCTTCCCGTCGCCGCGCGCTCGGCAAACCCCTCGCCGCTGACGATGCTCCCCGCGCTCGCCCCGGCCACGGGAAAATAGCGGAGTCCTAAGCCCTCTTTGCGAGGTCCGCGATCGCGGAGGCGACTTCTCCCGGCTGCTCCAGCGGTGCCATGTGTCCCGCCTCCGGCACGGTGAAGAGGCGGACGAACGGAGCGTTCGGGCAGGCGGCGGCCATCGCCTCGGCGTCGGTAATCGGGGTGATGGCGTCGTCTTCCCCGCAAACGACCAGCACCGGCCGGTCGAATCCCCCGAGCACGTCGAAGGCGTCGCTCCGCATGGCGAGGCCCGCGAGGTCGGCCATGGCCGTCGCGGGAGGTGTCCCGAGAATCATCTCGCGGACGAGCGTCGCGGAGGGCGTCCCCTTCGACGTCGCCGAGAGAAGCTTCGGAGCCATCGCCTCGAATGCCGAGTCGATGCCGTTCTTCCTGATTGCCGCTATCGCCTCCTTCCTCTTCGCCCGGGTCGTCTCGTCGTCCGCCGCGGCCTTCGTGTCGCAGAGAACGAGGCCTTTCAGCCGGTTTCGCATCCGCGCCCCATGGCGACGGAGGAACTCGAACGAGACGTAGCCTCCCATCGAGAGCCCACAGAGAAAAAACGGCGCGTCGCCGGGAACGAGCGACGGGAGGTCGGCGGCGAGGTCGTCCGCAAAGAGCGACATGGGGTGAACGTCGGCCGCGGGGCGCTTCGACGACCCGCGCCCGCGGAGATCCGGTGCCGCAACGCGAGTTACGCCGCCCGTTGCGCCTCGTTCGACTAACGTGGCGAGGGCCCCCCACATCCGACGGTCGAGCGGATAGCCGTGTATGCAGAGAAGAAAGAGCTCGCTCATGGCTTGTACGTCGCGCTATTGCGCGTTCCTTCCCACACCGTCACCTCTTCGAGCCGGACGCCGTCCTTCAGGAGGCCGGCCTTCCCGATCTCGTCCGCCACCCAGAGGGCGACGTTCTCGGCGCTCGGGTTCTTCCGGTCGAAGGGGGGGATCGTGTTGAGGTCCCGGTTCTGGAGGCGCGAGGCGAGATCCCTCACGAGCGCCTCCGTCGGGACGAAGTCGACGGAGAGGTCGTACGCGCCGAGCTTCTCGACGCCGAGGGCGACCTCGATCTTCCACGAATGCCCGTGGACCGGCTCGGGCCCGCCGACGTAGTCGACGAGGTGGTGCGCCGCCTCGAAGGTGGCGTGGCAGCGGACGGTCCAGCCCATGCGCCGAGTCTAAGCCGTGAGGACGGTTTCTTCCCGGACGACCCGGATGGCGTGCTGGTCTTCCGGGGCGAGGCCGTACGCCGCCTCGAGGAATCGCTTCGGCGTCGTCGCGCCGTCGCCCGCGATCCGGAGCCGCTCGACGCGCGTCTCGCCGTCCGGGAGGACGAAACGGTAGACGGCCTCCTTCGCCGTTTTCCCGAGCGAAGGGGCGCCTTTCGGAAGCTCCGACCAGCCCGTGATCCGGACACCTTCGGGAAGGCGCGCGTTCACGGCGGCGAGGTGCCCGTCCGAAAGGGCGTCGAGGGTGTCGACGTCGAACAGCTCGTGCCTCGATTCCAGACCGAGCGGAAGCGCCGGCCCCATCGACATCCGGATGTGCGGGTTGTACCCCTCGGTGTAGCGGATCGGCGCCCGGGCGGCGCGGAAGGCACGCTCGAGGAGATCCATGACGTTCCGGTGCGAGAGATATCGCGCATCGCGGAGCTTCTCGAACGAGACCCGGTACGTTCGAGCGGTCGCGGGCACAGGAGCCGCACGGCCGTCGCCGACCATGCGGCGTGACGCCAGGGAAGGAAGATCTGGCAGGGATTTCTTCTTATATGCGGCGGCTGCTGGTGCAGCCGCCGCTAGAAGCGAATCTGCCGCTCCGGCGGCCGGTGAAGGGCGCGCCTGCGCACCGCTTTGCGGTCCGGACCCTGACCGGCTGCGGAGTGGACGTTCTTCGATCCGAAGGAGAAGCCCTCGGGCAGCGGGCTGGCCAGCACCGTGTCCTCGCCGTCGCCGGGGACGCCGCAGGCGTAGCAGTGTCCCCACTTGCAGTCGTCGGTTTCCATCTCCTTCAGTGCCTTCTTCCACTCGACGACGAGGAACGGCTTCCGGATGAAGGCGTCGACGACGTCCCACGGAAGGGTCTCCTTCTGGTCTTTCTGGCGAAGGTGGCGCTCCTTCGGAATCCCGGCCGCCGCGAGCGCCTCGTTCCACCGCTCCCACGAGAAGTGCTCCGACCAGCCGTCGAACCGCCCCCCGCGCCGAAAGACCTCCAGAATGGCTCGCGACATTCGTCGGTCTCCAAGAGAGAGCAGCGCCTCGATCTCGGCCTCCTTCGGCGCGTGCCACTTCAGCTTCGCGCCTCTTACGGAGCGGAACTTCTCCTTCAGGCAGGAGAGCTTCCTTTCGAGAGTCTCGACGCCGTCGAACGGGGACCACTGGAACGGCGTGAAGCTCTTCGGGACGAAGGAGCCGATCGAGACGTGGACGGTGGGGCGGATCCCGTGCTTCCGCCCCTCGGCGAGGAGATTTCTCACGAGCGTCACGAGCTCGTCGAGGTCCGCGTCCGTCTCGGTCGGCAGGCCGATCATCGTGTAGACCTTGATCAGGTCCCAGCCGCGCCCGAAGGCGACGTCGGCGGCCTTCACCATGTCGGCGTTCGTAAAGGTCTTGTTGATGACGCGGCGAAGGCGGTCGGAGCCGGTTTCGGGGGCGAAGGTGAAGCCCGACTTCCGGACCTCCGACACGGCGTCGGCGAGGGCGACCGAAAACGCCTCGGCCCGGAGCGACGGGAGCGAGATGGAGACCTTCGTCTTCGCAAGTTCCGGCGCGAGGCAGGCGACGAGCGGCTCGATCTGGGAATAGTCGGCCGAGGAGAGCGAGAGGAGGCCCACCTCGCTCCATCCCGCCTCGTCGATGAAGGCCTTCGTGGCCCGGGCGACGTCGGCCGGGTCCAGCTCGCGAACCGGGCGATACCAGTAGCCGGCCTGACAGAAACGGCACCCCTGCGTGCAGCCGCGCATGATCTCGAGGCCGAGCCGGTCCTGGACGATCTCGACGGACGGGACCATCGGCTTTGCGGCGTAGACCTCTGCGGAGAGCCTCTCGACCCAGACGCGCGAGGCGCGCGCGGGAACGCCGGGAGCGATCGGACGGTACGAGACGACCCGGTCGCCGTCGTACTCGACGTCGTAGAGCGACGGGACGTAGAGCCCGGGAATCGCCGCGAAGCGGAGGAGGCGCTCGTGGCGGGGTAGCCCTTTCGTCCGCTCGATCTCCTCGAGGAAGCGCGGAAAGGCCTCCTCGCCGTCGCCGATCAGGAAGAGGTCGAAGAAGTCCGCTACCGGCTCCGGGTTCGCGACGCAGGGCCCACCGCCGATGATCAGCGGGTCTTCGTCCGTGCGGTCTTCGGCGAGGACCGGTATCCCGGAGAGATCGAGGAGGTTCGGGACGTTCGTGTAGTTCAGCTCGCTCTGGAGCGAGAAGCCGACGACGTCGAAGTCTTGGACGGGAGCGGACGACTCGACGGCAAAGAGCGGGATCCCCTCGCGACGGAGGACGGCTTCGAAGTCGACCCACGGCGCGTAGGTCCGCTCGCAGGCCCACGCCTCTCTCCGGTTCACGATCTCGTAGAGGATCTTCGTCCCCGTGTGGCTCATCCCGATCTCGTAGGTGTCGGGAAAGGCGAGGCAGACCGTCACGGCGCGCGAAGCGAGCTCCTTTTGCGTCACGTTTCGCTCGAGGCCCAGATAACGCCCCGGCCGCTCCACCGAGAGGAGGAACGGCTCGAACCGGGGACGGAGGGAGGCGTAGCGCATCGCGGCGGAACCGGCCCTCCAGTCTAGACGCGTTCTCAGGATCGGGCCAGCCCCGTCACGGCCCTTTCGGAGCGGGGGGAAGGTGGTTCCAGTTCAGGAGCGCGTTCCAGACGAGGCGGAAGGCCGCCGCCGTCTGATATCGGTGGATCGGGTCGAAGTCGAAGGCGAGGACACGTCCCGCACCCGTCGGGATCTCGAAGATCGCTCCCTTCCCGGCGAGGTCCTTTCCCCCCTTGATCCCGCCGCTCACGACGAGCGGCGGCTCGTCGGGCTTCTTCTCTTTCGCGCCGCCGTTCTCTTTCGCGTCATCCTCCCCTTCGAGCGCCGGATCCACGAGGGGTTTCGTCCCGTAGGCAAGGACGATCCGTCCGCGGTCGGCCCTCCGGACGTCGTACACGGGGAGCTTCTCCCGGAAGATGACGGTCGTCTCCTTGTATCCCCAGCCGATCGGGTCTCCGGGATGCGAGAAACGCGCGCGGAGGTGGCTTCCCGGGGTCTCGAGGTCCTTCACCCGCGCGCGGCGGACGTCGCGGGCGATGCCGCCGTCGAGAGGGAGCGTCGAGGCTCCCCCCAACGTGACGAGGAGACCCCCTTTTCGAACGAACTCCTCGATGTTTCCGACGCCGCGCCACGTGAGTCCCCCCGTGATGTCGGGCGAAGAGGTGGGCGTCCCGAGCGATGGAGTCGCCGCCGTCTTCGTGTAGGGGAGCGGCGACCACTTCGGGTCGATTCCGCCGACGAGCCCCTTCAGGTCGAGATGCGTGTGCGGAACGAGGAGAACGTCGAACCGCTCGTTCAGCTTCCCGGCCCTCGCGTCTTCGTCCATGACGAGGGTGTAAGGGATCCGCTCCTCGTCGAAGAGCATCCGGACCCAGCCGGGGGACTGCGTGTCGGCCCACGTCTGGAGGAGGCCGACGCGCGGAAGGTCGAGCGGGTGGCGCGGCCCTTCGGGAAGGGACGGCGCCGACGCGAACTCGAGGCCCAGCTCCTTCGCGACGACGTCGAGGGCCGCGGCGAGCCCGTTCTGCGGCGGCAGGACCCACGAGCCCGGCGGGTAGGTCACGCCGCCGGCGGCGAACGGCGCCTCGGCCGCTTCGACGCGAAAGCGGGCGAGCCGGACGCGCGCCGCGAGCACCGCTTCCTCTCCCGTCTCCCGGAGGAGAAAGACCGGCCCGCTTCCGACGACGCGGCCGGGAAAGACGACGTCGGCCGAGACCGGCTCGGTCGCCACCGCCTTGACGGCCGGGTCGGCGATCGTCTTCGCGGTCACCCCGAAGCTCGGCGGGAGCGACCAGCTGACGTCGTCGTAGGGCTCCCACGACGTCTTCTCGATCGGAAACTTCTGCGGCAGGAGAAGGTCGAGCGCGAAGCCGCGATAGGGCTGCGCCATCCTGACGACGAACGTCCCGGCGGGGAACTCTCCCTCCTTCACGCGGAACGGAGCCTTCGATCGGCTCACTTCGATTCCGTGCGCCCGGAGGAGGTTCACGAGGGTCGCGAGGAGGCGCTTGTCGTCCTGTGCCTCGGGGAGGACGACGGCGTACGGCGCTTCGGTATCGCCCTTCGCGACGGCGTTCCGTCCCCGCCGCCAGAAGTTCCGGAGAAGCTCCTCGCGGCCGCGGGCGGCGTATTGGAGCGCGACGAGAACGCCGGTCTCCATGTAGTTCGTGTTGTCGCGGAGCGACCACTTGAAGGGCTTCTTCGGCGCCGGGAGGGCGCGGTACCAGTCGGTCTCCGTGACGGACTTCCCCGCGAACCGGTTCCGCTCGGGGTCGAGCCAGCGCTCCACGGTCTCCGCCGTCGCGTTTCCGAACGTCTCGTAGCCGCGCCCGATGGCGTTGTGGTTCGTCGCGACGGAATCGGCGTAGAACTGCGACCACCCCTCCGTGAAGCCCCATGTCCAGACGCCCGGCATCCCGAAGGCGGTGAGAGCGGTCACCTCGTTCAGGGCGAAGGCCTGGATCTCGACGGCCGTGATCGGGTCCACGTTCGCGTTGTAGGGGCCGGTCCCGGTCCAGATCGTCATCAGCGGGATCGATTCGTGGAGGTCGTGGACGACGACGGGATGCCAGGCGAGGAAGGCGTCCTGCGTGGCGCGGGTGAGCGCGAGCTTCCGCTGGATGCCGTCCCGGTTGTTGTCGTGCTTTACGTAACGGCCCCAATAGGGGGGCGAGAGAGGGGGGAGCGCGTCGAAGTCGGTCTTCCCCTTCAGGAACCGGGTGAACCACTCGACCTCGCGGTCGCGCCCGTCCGGCTCGGCGACCGGGTTGATCAGGACGACGAGGTTTTCGCGGATCTCCTTGACGTGTGGCTCGTTCGAGACGGCGAGCCGGTAGGCGAGTTCCATCAGCATCTCGGGGCTGCCGGTCTCCGTGGAATGGAGGCCGCCGTGGAGCATGTAGAAAGGAACCGTCTCACCGACGATGCGCTCCATCGCCGCCTCGTCCGTCCGCCGCGGGTCGGCGAGCGCCGCCATCGACTCTTTCAGGGCCGCGAGGCGGGCGAGGTTCCGCTCGCCGCCGACGGCGACGAGGAGAATCTCCCGCCCTTCCTCGCTCTTCCCGATCGCCTCGACGCGAACGCGCGGCGTCGCGGCGGCGAGGGCCCGGTAGTAGGCGTAGATCCTTGCCGTCCCGGTCAGCTCGCCGGGCGCTCCGGCCACGTGTCCGAGGAACACCGTCGGCGACGGGACGACGGGAGAGGCCGGAACATCCGCGACCCACGGCGAGAGGAAGCGCGTTTCGGTCGTCGCGGCGG
Source organism: uncultured Acidobacteriota bacterium (assembly GCA_963779415.1). Lineage (GTDB taxonomy): Bacteria > Acidobacteriota > Thermoanaerobaculia > UBA5066 > UBA5066 > DAOMFB01. Next base: position 753,682 of record CAVZYA010000002.1, read on the forward strand.
CGATCGCTTCGCGCGAGCCCGGCTCCGGGACGTCCGGCCTCCCGGGGGGGGCGGCGAGCGCGAGAGCGAGAAGAGCGGGGACGAGCATGTGCGGCCTCCTCGTGCCGGAAGGAAGGCTACCAGCCCTCTTCGAGCCCTCTCATGCCCGGATCGGAATCGCCGGAAGCGGGACCGGCATTTTTTGGGGCGCGGATTCTACGCTTCTCCCGCCGGGAGGGAACAGGTCCCGCCGCTTTCTCCGCGACCGGTTTGACTCGCTCGCGGGGACGGTCCTAGAGTGCCGTAGAGATGGCCCTCGACGACAGAGTCCGCGCGCACCTGAAGGACCTCGGCTCCGCGCTGAACGAGGCGGTCTCCGCGTCGTCGAAGGTCCACGAGATCCTCGGGAAGGTGAAGGCCGAGGGGTACGAGCCGTACCTCGTCCTCGATGCGACGGTGGCTCTCGACCGGCGCGGACGCCGCTCCTCCGCGGCGCTCCCCTCCATCCGTCGCGGGACGCCGACACGTGGCGACGGCGAAGGGACAACGTTCCAGATCAACGTCAAGGACCTGAACCTCCTTCGTTCGCTCGGCATCGACCCGACGCGCCCGGTGCGTTCAGGGCGCCGATCTGCGGCCACGGTCACGATCCGTTCCACGGTCTCGCGCAAGGGCTGAGCGCCCGGCGCACCGGGCGGCGACCTCGATGGATCTCCTCGGCCTTCCGGCTGCCGATCTCGCCCGCCTCCTCCGCGACGCGGCACCCGAGGCGTACCGTGCGGCCCAGATCCAGCGCTGGATCTGGGACCGCCGAGCCTCCTCGTTTTCGGAGATGACCGACCTGCCCAGGGAGATGCGCGCGGCGCTCGCGGAGCGGTTCACGATCGGCCTGCCGAGGGTCGTCTCCCGCTCGCCGGCCGAGGACGGCGCGGAGAAGTTCCTCCTCGAATTCGCCGACGGCGTCCGTGTCGAAGCGGTCTTCATGATCGACTCGAAGCGCCGTCCGGCCGCGGAGGCCTCCGAAAGCTCTCCCGGGACGCGGATCACGATCTGCCTCTCCTCGCAGGCCGGCTGCGCGATCGACTGCGCCTTCTGCGTCACGGGGCGGATGGGGGCGGGGCGGAACCTGACGGCGGGGGAGATCGTCGGCCAGTACCTCGTCCTCGCGCGCGAGAAGCGCGTGGCCCCTCGCGGGGCGAACGTCGTCTTCATGGGAATGGGGGAGCCGCTCCTGAACGTCGCGAACGTCTCGGTGGCGCTCGACCTCCTCTCGCGCGAGGTCTCGCCGCGGCGGACGACGGTCTCGACGGCCGGCATCGTCCCCGGAATCGAGGCGCTCGCCCTCCGGCCGCACCGGCCGAACCTCGCCGTCTCGCTCTCGGCGGCCGACGACGCGACACGGAGCCGGCTGGTGCCGGTCAACCGGATCCACCCGCTCGCGGAGCTCTTCGCGGCCCTGAGGAAATGGCCCCTCGAGAAGGGACGGCGAATCACCTTCGAGTGGGTCCTCATCGCGGGGGTGAACGACTCGCCCGAGATGGCGAAGCGGCTCGCGGCTCTCTCACGCCAACTCCCCTCCAAGGTGAATCTCATCCCTCTCAACGAGTCGGCAAAATGGCTTCCCGGGATGAAGCGGCCGTCGCCCGCCGCCATCGACGCCTTCGCGCGCGCTCTCGCCGCCGCGAACGTGGACGTGACGGTCCGGTGGTCGAAGGGACTGCAGGCCGACGCGGCCTGCGGGCAGCTCAAGGGACGCGAGACTCCGCGGCGAGGGGGCGGGGCGCGGGAGCCCGCCGGAAGCTGAGGAGGACCGTCCCCGGCCAGAAGCGCCGGACGCTCTCGGGAGCGAAGCCGAGCGACGCGAGAGTCCGCTCCAGGAACAGTTGTGTCACGGGAAACGGCGTCCCATCGGGATCCGCGAGAGCGACGACGCGGTCGACGGGGAAGCGTTCGACGAGCGCCGCCAGGCGCGAAGGAAAGTCCTCGGCCGTCCACCGCTCCGTCTCGTCGCCGCGCGGCAGGCCGATGTAGACGGAAAACGACCCCGCCCCGGGCCAGCGCTCGGCCCCGGCCCGGAGCATTCGGGCGAGAGGTCCGGGGAGCCGTTCCGCGGATCCGGCGAGGCGGAGCTCGCTCGCCGTCCGAAGCGCCGCCGCGCCGTCGAGAGGGATCGCTCCTTCCGAGACGAGAGCGAAATCACAGGTGGCGGGGGAAACGAGCGCGTTCTCCGACGCGACGAACACGGACCGGCCGCCCCGGCTCATCTCCGCGACGACCGCGGCGCGGACGGCGTCTCCACGGCGCGGCGTTGCGGGAGTGAGACAGGCAAGAAGCGCCGGAATCTGGAACGCAAGGAGGAGCGCGAAGACGCCGGCCATCGCTCTCCGAAGAAACGTGCCACGGCGCGTCCGGAGGTCCTCGACGAGAGCGCCGAGCAGAAAGGGGAAGAGAACGGCGAGCGGAAGGATGTGGCGGTTCAGCTTCGTGTGGGAAAGCTCGGCGAGGACGATCTGGAGGAGGGCGAGGAAGGCGACGAGCCGGACGCTTCGGTCGCGAAGCGCGCGCCGTGAAAGGGAGAGGACGAGCGCCGCCATGTAGAGCGCGAGAAGCGGTCCCGAACCCGCCAGCGTCACGGCCGCGCGCGGATAGTAGAGAAAACCTTCGACGCTGAAGGTCGAAGGACCGGTCTGAAGGTTCACGAGCGCGGCGAGCGTGTGCGCGATCTTCGGCGGGTACGCGAACCAGAGCGCGAGCGGCACGGCGAGCGCCGCGAGGGCCTTCCGGGCGTTGCTCCGCACGCCTCTCCGCGGATCGTCGGCGGCCAATCGGCGGCCGATCGCCCCGTCGACGGCGAAGGCGGCCGCGAGAGCGAGCGCGAGGAGGACGCCGTAGTTCGTCCGTGTCAGGTACGTCGCGAAGACGGAGAGGCCGAGGAGAACGGGACGCCGTCCCTCGACGTAGAGAAGGATCGTGAGCGAAAAGAGCGCGAGGGCCGGCAGCTCGAGGAGAGCCGTCCCCGCGAGCTTCGCGGCGAGCGGCGAAAGGAGGAAACCGAGACCCGCGACGAGGGCCGCGGCGGCGCCGCGCGCGCGGAGTGCGGCGAGAGCGAGAAGGCCCGCAGTCGCGACGTACGCGGCGAGGCTGCTCGTCCGGGCAGTCTCCGCCGTGGCTCCGAAGAGCAGGAAGAAGAAACCGCTGTAGAGCGCATGGAGCGGAGGCCAGTAGACCGAACGGTAGGCGTCGTACGCGACCCGGAGAAACTCCCCCGCGCGAAGCTCCAGCGCCACCCGGAGGCCGTAGAGCGCGTGAAACCCCTCGTCCCAGTCGAGCGGCCCGGCCGGGGCGATCACCCGCGAGCGGATCACGAACGCGAGCGCGACCGCCGCCGCGAGGACGCCGAGAAGCGCCGAAGCGCCCCCCCGGGAGCGGCGGTTCGGAGGAACGGGAAGCTCGCTCATCGGAGCGGTCGTTTTCTGACGATCCCCGTCACGATCCGCCCCGTCCCCTTTCCGTCGCGGCGGTAGGACGGAAAGAGATCCGGGCAGCCGGCCGTGCAGAGAGCGGCATCTAGGATCGATCCCGCAAGGACGCCGCGGCCGACGAGGAGAGCCCTGTTGAAGGCGGCGACGTCGACGTGGTACCGGTCCTGGCGGCCGGGGCGAATGGCGCCCGCGGGGACGTCGATTTGGGTGTGGTTCTTCCGAAGGGCCTCGACGACGTCGGGGCCGACCTCGTACCGCCCCTGCGAGATGCAGGGGCCGATCGCGGCGACGAGGCGCGAGGCGGGGACGCCTTCCTTCTCGAGCCGGTCGAGGACGGCGTCGAGAATCCGAGCCGCCGTCCCGCGCCAGCCGGCGTGCACGGCCGCGATCCATGGCCCTCCCGTGTCGGCGAGGAGTATCGGAACGCAGTCGGCCGACTGGATGCCGAGAAGGACTCTTACCTCTCGCGTCATCAGCGCGTCGCCGGTGCCGGCCATGCCGCTCCCCGAAAGATCTCCCGCGGCATCGATGATCAGAACGCCCCGGCCGTGGACCTGCCGGGCGAGGGCGATCCGGGCCGAGGGCGCGCCGAGGGCCGCCGCGAGGTCCCGGGCGAGCCGTGGCACCTCCTCGCGCCCTCGGTTCGTTCCGGTCGTGAAGCCGGCCGAGACGCCGTCGGGAAGCCCCCGGAGGAGCCCGTATTCCCCTTCGAAGGAGATGCAGCCCTCTGCCGGTTCCACAGGTGTCATTCTAGGGAGGCATCTAGAATCCCCGCCATTCATGGCGAAGCCGAAGACCGGTCGAGAGAGCGGCCCGCGGCGCGGATGGTCTGCCGCGGAACGGCGGATTCTCGCGAAGCTGTCGACGCCGGAAGCGATCCAGCGCTTCCTCGACGAGGAGGTCGGCTACAACCACGAGAGAGACGGCGAGACCTGCCGGTCCCCGCGCGCCGTCCTTCGCGACCGGATCGCTCACTGCGGCGAGGGCTCCATCTTCGCGGCGGCCGCCCTCCGTTTCCACGGACGGAGGCCTCTCGTGATCCAGCTACGGGCGGTCCGGGACACCGATCACGTTCTCGCCCTCTTCACGGGGCCGGACGGCCGGGGCGGGTGGGCGTGGGGGGCCGTGGCGAAGTCGAACTACGCCGGGCTTCGCTATCGGTCCGCCGTCTACCGCACCGTTCGCGAGCTCGTCCTGAGCTACTTCGAGGACTACTACAGCCCGTCCGGCGAGCGGACCCTCCGCACCTTCACCCGGCCGGTGGACCTGTCGCGGTTCGACGCGAGGGGGTGGGAGACGGCCGAGGGGAACATCTGCGACGTGGCCGACTGGGTCGCGACGCGGCGTTTTCATGCCCTCCTGACCCGTGTGCAGGCGCGAGGCCTGTCCCGCGTCGATAAGCGCCTCTACCTTTCGGGGCTCGTCGGCTCGTCGAATCTGGAGCCTGAGGGACCCTACCGGAAGAAGCGCTGACCAGGAGCGCGTCAGAGCCCACGGGCGAGGCGCGCCACGCCCTCGGCGAAGAGATCCGGCTGCGGCAGAAGGCTGAGGACGAGGAAACTCTCCGACGGGAAGTCGAAGAAGTAGCCGGGGTGGACGAGAAGGTCGTGGTCAGAGAGGAGACGAAGGACGAGCTCCTCCTCGGCCTCGACGGCCGGGACGCGAAGGACGGCCGACCAGCCGCCGCGAAGCGGCTCGGCGGCGGCGGGCGCCCCCGGCGGGAAAGCGCGGACGAGCGTGGCATGGTTCGTCCGGAGGCGCTCGCGGATCGCGGCGGCGGCCGTCTCGCCCCACGAGAGGAGCTCCGGGAGCGCGAGCTGCACCGGCGTTCCGACCGAGAGGTAGGTGTCGGCGATCCATTCGAGACGGGCGAGCGCCTCGCGCGCGAGCTCCTCCGGTCCCCCGACGAGCAGCCATCCGAGTTTCATCTGCGGGAGAGCGGCGGATTTCGAGAGCCCTCCGAGTGAGACGGCGAGAGCGCCGCCGTCAGCCGCGCACTCGGCGGCGACGGGAACGTCGTCCGCTCCCGGAGCGAAGCGGTAGTCGAGGAAGACCTCGTCGGAGACGACGGCGAATCCGTGGCGCTTCGCCGAAGCCAGGAGGGAGAGAAGCTCGCCACGCGCCACCCCGGAGCCGGTCGGGTTGTTCGGGGAGACGAGAACGACGGCTCCGACGCGGCGGTCCGAACCGGCGAACCGCTCGACCTCGCGTTCGACGCTCGCGGCCTGAAAAGTCCACCCCCCGTCGGGGTCGAGCGGGTAGCGCTCGACGCGGACGCTCTCCAGGCCGGCGAGGGCGTCGAGGAGCGGGTAGCTCGGAGCGGGGACGAGAACGGTGTTTCCGGGATCGCAGAGGAGCCTGAAGAGCCAGCCGTACGCTTCGCTCGAGGAAGCCGCGAGGACGATTCGCGAAGGATCGGCCGCGACGGCGCGGCGGCCGTAGTACTCCGCCACGGCTTGCCGCGCGGCGAGGATTCCTGCCGGTTCCGGAGCGTAGAAGCGTCCGCGGGGGTCCGCGAGCGGGGCGAGGGGATCGCCGGGAACGTCGAGCCCTACGGCGGTCGGGTTCGAGACGGTCAGGTCGAGCGGAGGCACGGCGCGCCCCGCGAGGGCCCGCGACATCCGGTTCGTCGCGTGGATCTTCGGCGTCCGCCCGGAGAACAACGCCTTACTTCTTTTCGGGCGCGGCGTCCCAGACCTTCCCGGCCGCCATCGCCTTCGGATCCCACGGCGACGGGTCGCCGCCGAGAAAGCGGTGGAACCAATCGAGGTGCGCAGCGTAGTAGAGCGCCATCTCCTGCCATGAGGGCCAGTGTCCCGCCTTCTCGAAGACGACGAGGCGGGAAGGGACCTTCATTCTCTGCAGGTCGGTGAAGAACATGAGCGACTGCGTATACGGCACGCGGAAATCGCGCTCGCCGGTCAGGACGAGCGTCGGGGTCCTGAAGTTCTTAACGTACTCCGACGGCGTCTGCTTCCGGTACCCTTCGGGGTTCTGCCACGGGGTCCCCTTGAGATCCCATTCCGGGAACCAGAGTTCCTCCGTCGCGCTGTACATCGACCGGAGGTCGTAGACCCCCATCATCGAAGCGGCGGCCTTGTAGCGCGTCGTCTGCCCGACGAGCCACATCACGGCGTATCCCCCCCACGACCACCCCATGACGCCGATCCGCTCCTTGTCGACGTACGGGAGCTTCTCGAGCGCGTCAGTCACCTTCGCGACGTCCTCCATCACCTTGCCGTCCCAGTCGCCGGAGATGGCCGACGTATAGGCCTGGCCGAAGCCGGTCGAGCCGTGCGGGTTCGGAAAGGCCTCGATGTAACCGGCCCCCGGGTAGACCTGCCAGTCGCCGCGAAACGCGTCGGCCCACTGCGACTGGGGCCCGCCGTGGATGTTCAGGATGAGCGGGTATTTCTTCGCGGGGTCGAAGCCGTGCGGCGTCACGATCCACGTCTGGACCGGCTTTCCCTCGGCGCCGGGGAAGAAACGCTCCTCGGCGGGCCGGATGTCGACCTCGGCCCCGAGGGACACGTTGTGCGTCGTCAGACGCGTCCCTTCGGGGTTCGGCTTCGGAGAGAAGTCGATCCGCCAGAGCTCAGGCGGCTGCCCGATCCGCCGGCGCGCCACGACGGCGAAGGAGGCGTCCTTCGCCGTGACGAAGGCATCGAGCGTCCCGACGTCCGAGAGGACGCGGATCCTCCCGGTCGCGACTTCGAGCTCATGGAGCGGCGTCCGCCCCTTCACGTCTGCGGTGAAATAGATCCTTCGGGAGTCGGCGGACCAGCCGATGTCGCCGATCGTGTTGTCGAAGGCGTCGGTGAGGCTCCGTTCGGAGAGGGTCGCCCGGTCGAGAAGGACGATCCGGAACCGGTCCGCCTCGTATCGGGGCGTCACCTGCCGCCGGAAGGCGAGCCACTTCCCGTCGGGTGAGTAGCGCGGCGTCCCGTCCCAGCCGAGGTTCTTCGCCGTGAGGTTCTTCGGCGACTTCAGGGCGTCGGCACCGCCGTCGAGGCGGACGACGAAGAGGTCGGCGTTCGTGGAGTCGGCCGGCTCCGGCGTCCGGTTCGACGCGAAGGCCAGCTCCTTTCCGTCGGGGGAGAGATCGAAGCCACGCGAGCCGCCGAGCGTGAAGACCGGCGAGTCGAAGTCGCCGGGCGTCAGATCCGTGGTCGTCCCGGCCGCGAGGTCGAGGCGGAGGAGATGCGTCCGGCGCCCCTCTTTCCACGAGTCCCAGTGCCGGTAGAGAAGCGCGTCCTCGACCTGCGCCTTCAGCTTGTTCTTCTCGCGCGCCTCGATCGAGGCCTTGTTGCAGGCGGCGTCGGCGCCGCAGGCGGGATCGACCTCGGCGGCGAAGACGAGGGCCGTCCCGTCGGCGGAGAAAATCGGGTCGGAGATCCCCCCGGGGACGTCGGTCTTCTTCTCGGCTTCGCCGCCGGCAAGCGGCAGGAGGAAGAGCTGCGGGTCGCCCGACCGCGTCGAAACGAATGCGAGCGACTTTCCGTCCGGCGAGAAGAGCGGGTGCATGTCGCGGGCGTCGGAAAAGGTGAGACGGCGGGCGCCCGTCCCGTCCACGCCGACCCGCCAGAGAGCGGTCGTCCGCTTTCCCGCCTTCACGTCGCCTGTCGTGACGGCGTAGACGATCGTCTTTCCGTCCGGCGAAAGGGCCGGCTCGCCGACGCCGGCGACTCGATAGAAATCGGGGAGGGTGAACGCTCGCTTCTCCGTCGTTTGCGGAGAAGCCGGAAGGGCCGCCAGGGAGAGGAAGAGGAGACTCCGGAGGACTCGTCGCATGGGCGGGAAGGTTACTCCGGGAATCCCGTCCTGTTACATTCCACGCCCCATGGCTCCGCAGTACATCTTCACCATGCAGAACCTCCGGAAGGTCGTCCCGCCCCAGCGGGAGATCCTCCGGGGGATCTACCTCTCGTTCTTTCCCGGCGCCAAGATCGGCATCCTCGGCCTGAACGGGGCGGGGAAGTCGACGGTTCTCCGGATCATGGCGGGCGTCGAGAAGGAGTTCACCGGCGAGGCGTATCCGGCCGAGGGGACACGGATCGGCTTCCTTCCGCAGGACCCGCGGCTCGATCCGAAGAAGAGCGTCCTCGAAAACGTCGAGGAGGGAGTCGCCCCCGTCAAGGCGCTCCTGAACCGCTTCGACGAGCTCTCCGGGAAGATGGGAGAGTCCCTCCCGGACGACGAGATGGAGAAGGTGATGGCCGAGTACGGCCGCGTCCAGGACGCCATCGAGGCGGCCGGCGGCTGGGAGCTGGACCGGACGCTCGAGACGGCGATGGATGCGCTCCGCTGCCCGCCCCCCGACGCGGACGTGACGAAGATCTCCGGCGGCGAGAAGCGGCGCGTCGCCCTCTGCCGGATCCTTCTTCAGCGCCCCGATCTCCTCCTCCTCGACGAGCCGACGAACCATCTCGACGCCGAGTCGGTCGCCTGGCTCGAACAGCACCTGAAGGACTACCCGGGGACGGTCGTGGCGGTCACCCACGACCGGTACTTCCTCGACAACGTCGCGGGGTGGATCCTCGAGCTGGACCGCGGCGCCGGGATCCCGTGGAAGGGGAACTACTCCTCGTGGCTCGAGCAGAAGCAGGCCCGTCTCGCGCAGGAGGAGAAGGCCGAATCGGCGCGGCAGCGGACCCTCAAGCACGAGCTGGAGTGGGTCCGGATGGCCCCGCGCGCGCGGCAGGCCAAGAGCAAGGCTCGCCTGCAGGCCTACGAGCAGCTCCTCTCGGAATCGGGCGTCGAGGGGCGCGGCGAGACGAACGAGATCTACATCCCGCCCGGCCCGCGGCTCGGGGACGTCGTCGTCCGCGCGGAGAGGGTCCGGAAGGGGTACGAGGACCGGCTCCTCTTCGAGGGCCTGAACTTCGACCTGCCGCGCGGCGGCATCGTCGGCGTCATCGGACCGAACGGCGCGGGGAAGACGACGCTCTTCCGGATGATCATGGGGCTCGAGAAGCCCGACGGCGGGACGCTCCGGGTTGGCGAGACGGTCGTCCCGAGCTACGTGGACCAGAACCGCGACCGTCCGAACGCGAAGAAAAGCGTTCACGACGAGCTGTCGGAAGGACAGGACCTCGTGATGTTGGGAAAGCGCGAGATCCCCAGCCGCGCCTTCTGCGCCATGTACAACTTCAAGGGAGCCGACCAGCAGAAACTCGTGCAGGACCTCTCGGGGGGCGAGATGAACCGCCTTCACCTCGCGCGGACCCTGAAGAAGGGGGGGAACCTCCTCCTTCTCGACGAGCCGACGAACGATCTCGACGTCGACACCCTCCGGGCCCTCGAGGACGCGCTCCTCGCCTTCGGCGGCTGCGCCGTCGTCATCTCGCACGACCGCTGGTTCCTCGACCGGATCGCCACGCACATCCTCGCCTTCGAGGGGGACTCGAAGACCGTCTGGTACGAGGGGAACTATCAGGATTACGAGGCCGACCGGCACCGCCGCCTCGGTGCGGCGGCCGACATGCCGCACCGGATCCGATACCGGAAGCTGACGGGATAAGGCTTCCCCGGGGCCCGCCGCTTTGTAGACTCCGATCATGAATCGGGCAGGCCGGGGCGTTCTGGCGGCGGGGGCACTGCTCCTCTTCGTGGCCCGCGCCGCCGGCGCCGACGAGCCGGCGGGCGCGGCTCGTCTCTTCGAGGGCCGCCTCGTCTTTGCGACCTACGGGCGAGACGACGGGCTCGAGGACCTGAACGTCGAGGCGATTCTCCAGGATCGGACGGGCTTTCTCTGGCTGGGGACGGGCAACGGTCTCTACCGGTTCGACGGCCGCCGCTTCGTCCGCATGGGAGCGAACCTCGCGTCGCTCGACACGCGCGTCACGGCCCTCCACGAGGCGCCGGACGGTGTCCTCTACGTCGGGACGGGCGCCGGCCTCGCCCGGCGCGAGAAGGAGCCGTTCGTCGCGCTCGGCAGGGAGTCGGGGCTTCCGGCTTCCGAGATCCTCGCGGGCCTGATCGCGACGGACCCCGGCGGAAGGCTCCTCGTCGGGACGCGACAGGGTCTCTACAGGGAAGAGGGCGGGCGATTCGTCCCCGTCCCCCGTCCGGACGGGGGTCCGGAGAGCCGGATCACGGCGCTTCACGTCGATTCCGCGGGGGCGGTCTGGACGGCGCGCGGACGCTCGCTCGTCGTGTCGGACAAGGAGGGATGGCACGACCTCGGCGCGAATCTTCCGATCCCGGCCGGCGAGCAGATCGACCGGATCGTGACCGATGGCGCCGGGCGCGTTTTCCTCCGAACGCTCCGGACGCTCTGGGTGCGCGAGCGGGGGACGATCACCTTCGTCCGCGACGACGACGGACTCCCGGCATCGAGCGAGTTCGGGAGGCTTGCGCTCGGGAGAGACGGCGAGATCCTCGTGCCGACGATCCGCGGTCTCGCTCGGAAGAGGGGGGGCGTCTGGACCCTGATCGGAAAGAGGGAAGGGCTCCCCGGTCCGGCGGCGAATGCCGCCCTCGTGGACCGGGAAGGCTCTCTCTGGGTCGGACTCGCCGGAGAAGGGCTCGCGCGTCGGCTGGGCGAGGGCGTTTTCACCGGAGCGGGCGAGGACGAAGGGCTCGCTCACAACCTGGTCTGGGCGATCGCGCGGGAGGAATCGGGAGGAGTCCGGGGCGCGCTCTGGGTCGGGACGGAGGAGGGGCTGAACCGGATCGACCCGCGCGACGGCTCGATCGCGACGTTTCGCCGGAAGGACGGGCTCGGCGGAGACGCGGTCCAGGCGCTCGCGGCCTTTCCGGACGGCCGGCTCTACGCGGGGCACTGGCCGGGAGGCATCACGCGGATCGGGCCCGGGCAGGAGGCCTTTCGACGGTGCCGGTTCGAAGGAGCCGATCCGTTGGGCCTTCGGGTCGTCTCGCTCTTCCGGACACGGGGGGGCGAACTTTTCGCGGGGACGAACCGGGGCGTCTTCCGTCTCCCGGAAGGGGAAAGGGACTCGTTCGTTCCGGTCGCCGTGCCGGAGCCGACGGCCGGATGGCGGATGTTCGCCTTCGGCGAGGACGCGGAGGGAATCGTCTGGGCGGCCGGCGAGGGAGGGCTCTACCGGATGACGGGTCCCAGGCCGCGGCGATTCGGCCCGGAAGACGGCTTTCGCGCACGTGATCTCTCGGGTCTCGTCGTCCTCGACGACGGGAGCTTCGCGGTCGGATATCGCGATGTCACCGGCGTCGACCGGGTGTCTGTCCGCGGCGACAGGCTGACGATGACGCCGCTTTCCCCGCCCGCCGGAGGGGCACCGGGGAAGAGCGTCTTCCTCGGCCGCAACGCGTCCGGGGCTCTCTGGTCGGGGACGGAGGTCGGCCTCGACGTCTATCCGGCGAAAGGTCCGGCGGTCCACTACGGCCGATCGGACGGCCTCCTGACCGACGACATGAACCAGAACGCGTTTCTCGCGGAGCCGGACGGGACGGTCTGGATCGGAACGAGCCGCGGCCTCGTCCGTTACCGGTCGGGCGAGGCTTCCCGGAGGCGGTGGCCGCCTCGCATCGTCCTTCTCGAGGCGTGGGCCGGGCGCCGGCCGCTCGACCTCGCCGCTCCGGTGCGGCTCTCGCGAGGAGAGAGGGACCTTCGACTTTCGTGGGCGGCGCTCACCTTCGTCGATCCCCGGCGCGTCCACTATTTCTATCGCCTCGCGGGCCTCGAGGACGCCCCCATCGAGACGACGCTCCCGGAAGTCCGGTACTCCGCCCTTCCCTCGGGGCACTATCGGTTCGAGGTCTCGGCCATCACGGCTGCGGGCATCCCGAGCGAGGGATCCGCGGTGCTCGTCGTCTCGGTGGCGCCGGCCTGGTGGGAGGAATCATGGGCGTGGATCCTCGGCGGCCTCGTCCTCGGCCTCGGCGTGGCCGGTATCACGATGTGGCGAACGAGGGCGCTCGAGACCGAGCGACAGCGGCTCGAAGCGGCGGTCGCGGAGCGGAGCGCCGCCCTCGCGGCGTTGAATCGCGAGCTCGAGGAGGCCTCCCTCACGGACCCGCTCACCAGCCTCCGCAACCGGCGTTTCTTCTCGGCCGAGGTCGGCCGCGAGATCGCGAACGTCCTAAGGGCCTTCCGGCCGTCGGGAGGCGGGTTCCCGCCGGAGGGGCGCGACATCGTCTTCTATCTGGTCGATCTCGACCACTTCAAGGAGATCAACGACCTTTTCGGACACGACGTCGGGGACACCGTCCTCGTCGAGGTCGCCGTCCGGCTCGGCCGGGTCGTCCGGAAGGGAGACTGGCTGGTCCGCTGGGGAGGAGAAGAGTTCCTCATCGTCCTCCGGGAGGGAGGCCGCGATCAGGCCAGCATCCTCGCGGAGCGGATCCTTCTGGCCATCTCGCGCGAGCCCTTCGATCTCGGCAAGGGACGGAAGCTCTGGCGGACCTGCTCGGTCGGATGGGCGGTCTTCCCGAGCCTCCCCGCCTTCCCCGAGGCCGTGAGCTACGAGGACGTCCTGCGTCTCGCGGACCGGGCTCTTCTCTTCGCGAAGCGCTCGGGGCGCCACCAGTCGGTAGGCTTTCTCCTCGAGGAGGGGATGAGCGCCGAAGAGGCGCAGTCGGTGGTCCGCCGGTCGGCCGAGGACGGGGACGAGAAGGGGCTGCGGCTCGTCCGGTCCGAGGGGCCCGTCACGCCGGAGTGAGTCTCTCCCTTCACCCCCCGAGCGCGGCGTCGAGGGCGGAGCGTAGATCCGGATGGCGGAAAGAGAATCCGAGCGCGAGGGCCCGTTTCGGAACGGCCCGCTGACCGTCGAGAAGGAGCGTCGCCATCTCGCCGAAGACGAGGCGGAGCGCCGCGGCCGGGGCCGGGACGACCGCGGGGCGATGGAGCGCGGCGCCGAGCGCGGTCGCGAAGTCGCGGTTCCGTACGGGGGCGGGGGCCGTTCCGTTCAGGGCCCCCGCGGCGGCCTTGTTCCGAAGGGCGAAGAGAAAGAGCGAGACGAGGTCGTCCCGGTGGATCCATGACATCCACTGCAGGCCCGTCCCGACCCTTCCTCCCGCGAAGGCCTTGAAGGCCGGAAGCATCTTCGCGAGCGCTCCCCCGTCCGCGGCGAGTACGACGCCGGTCCGGATCCGGACGACCCGAACTCCGAGAAGGAGAGCCGCGGCCGCCTCTCCCTCCCACCGGACGCAGAGGCGGGCGAGAAAGTCGTCGCCGGGAGGCGCTTCCTCGTCCAGCTCCTCGTCCCCTCTTGCCCCGTAGTAGCCGACGGCGGAGGCGGAGACGAGAACGGAGGGCCTCGCCTTCGCGGACGCGATCGCCGCGACGAGACGCCGCGTTCCCTCCGTCCGACTCCCTTCGATCCGGAGCCTCGCCGCGTCGGTCCAGCGCTGGGCGATCGGCTCCCCCGAGAGATTCACGACGGCGTCGGCGGCCTCCACTCCGGAGATGTCGTCGCGCTGCGGGACGACGACGTCGTCCCCTTCCGCGCGGAGTCGCGCGGCGAGAGCCCGTCCGATGAAGCCCGTTCCTCCCGTGACGACGACGCGCATGGACGCCTCCATGAACCATCGTATCCGCCGCACGCCGTATAGTGAACGGGTGCGATACGCGTCCCGGCGCCGGAAGGGGCTTCTCCTCGCGGTGGCCCTCGCCATCGTCTCCGGGCTCGCCGCGGCTGGTGCGCGGTCGGCCCCCACGGCGCCCCCCGTCGATCCGGAGGAGATCGCCCGTCGCGTCGCCAGCAACCAGCGCCTGATGGAGAAGCGGTGGAGCGGCGCGACGTACGACTTTCTCGACGTCCGGACGACGTACGACAAGAACGGGCGCCCGAAGGAGATTCACCGCCGCCTCTTCTACGTCCTCGCCGGAGAGGGGGGACATCCGGACTCACGCGAGCTGGTCGATGTGGACGGGCGGGCGCCGACGGCGGACGAGGTCCGCGAAGCCGCCGAGGAGGACGCCAAGAGACACAGGCGGATCGAGGAGCGGGCCGCGCGCCATGCCTCGTCGCCGCCGAAAGTCTCGGGTAACGACGACGATCCTTTCCTCGACGACCAGCGGCTCTCCGAGATACTCGGCCGGTACGAGCTTCGGTTCGTCGGCGAGGAGGTGGCCGACGGGCGTCTCGTCTACGTTCTCGACTTTTCCCCGCGGCCGGGGCTTCCCACCCACTCCGTTTCGGAGCGGGCCTTCGCTTCGATGGCGGGACGGGCGGTGATCGACGCCTCCGACCTCCAGATCCTCTCCCTCGAGGCGCACCTGACGAAGAACCTCAAGGTGGCCGGCGGCATCGCAGCGAACGTGAAGGAGGCGCGGATGGTCTACCGCGCCGTCCGGCTCGGCCCCGACGCGTGGTTTCCGTGCCGGGTCGACCTCGATGTCTCCGGCAAGGCGATCCTCTTCTTCCGGATCGCCTCCGGCTTCCGCTTCGACTTCGGGACGCCGAAGAGGTTTTCCGTCGAGGAGGAGGCGGTCGTCGGCGAGCCGGCCGGCGTCCCTCCCGGGCCCGAGCGGCCCTGACGCGCTCCCCGTAGAATCGTCGCGATGACGCCCATTCAGCGCCGACTCACCCTCGGCGGAGGCTTCGCGGCCGCCGCCCTACTCTTCGTCTTCGCCTGGCGCTCCTCACTCGTGCCGGCGACGCATCCCGACCACGACCACGGCATCCTGAACCTCGACGCCGGCGGCCGGCTCATGGTCGAGAGACGCGACGGCTCGGAACGGAACCTCGTCGGACGGCCGGGAAAGGTGATGGTCGTTCACTTCTTCTCGACGGACGCGGCGGGCGCGGCCGCCGAGCTGGCCGCCCTTTTCGCGACACAGGAGCGGCTGAAGGCCGACCGGGGCGTCGACTGGGTCTTGATCGCCCGGAACACGGACTTCGCCTCGCTCGACTCGTGGCTCGCCGCCAGCCATCTCGCCCCTCCGGCGCCGAAGACCCTCTACCTCGATCCGAAGGGGGATACGACGCAGAAACTGAACTGCAAGCGGCCGCTCGACACCATGTTCTTCAACCTCGACGGGAAGCTCGCCTCTCAGACGCGCGGGCCGGCGAACTGGGCGCTGGAGGCGTCCGAGCGGATCGATCAGGCCCGGGGCGGCGCGACGATCGAGTAGTCGTTCACCCGGGAGCGTCGAGAGCGGGAAGCGTGGTGGCGAGGCCGGGGGCCCCCCAGAAGGAGAGTCCCAGCTCCACGAGGCCTGAACGCCGGAAGGCGGCTCGGTACCAGACGGCCGGCCTCCCGGAGAAGCCGTCGAGGTCTCCTTCCGCGCCGTCTTCGGCCGTGAAGACGGGGAGGAAGGCCGCGCCCCCCGTTCGTGCCGCGAGCTCCGGCAGTCCTCTCCGGATCTCCTCGTCGGAAAGGTAGTGGAGGACGTCGGCCGAGATGACGAGATCGAAGCGCCGCTCGGGAAGCCGGGCGAGGTCATCGAAACGTCCCGCCGTGACGTTCCGCGACCGGCCGTACCGGGAGACGACGTACGGGCTCGGATCGACCCCGAGATAGGTCGCCCGGGGACGGAAGGCGAGGATCGGTGCGCGCCACGCCCCTTCGCCGCAGCCGATGTCGAGGACGTTCCGGAGAGTTCGGCCCAGGAGATGCTCCACGACGGCAACCGCGAGGCGGGCGCGGCGGGCGCGCGCGGCGCCGGTCGTGACACGGTGCTCCGGGCTTCGGTACCAGCGGTCGAAGTAGGCGCGGTCGTAGCGCTTTGCCGTCACGGGGCGATCATCGCCTCCCAGACGGCGCGCGACATCTTCCGCGACGCCTCGATGACGCGCTTTCGCCCCTCCTCGTTCGCCCCGAAGTCGTCCGCGAGAAGGACGAGCACGTACTCGCGTCCGCCCGGGAGCCGGACGACAGCGGCGTCGTGCTGAACGGAGGAGATCGACCCCGTCTTGTGCCCGACGACGGCGCCCGACTGCGGGTGGAGCCCGGCGGGAATCTGGTCGTTGAAGGTCTGCCCCGTCAGAATCTCCCACGCCTTCGCCTTCGAAGAGGCCGAGAGTTTCGACGTCCGGACGGCGGCCTCCATCACGGTCCCCATCCCGGCCGCATCGGTCTCGTTGTTGAGCCCCTTCTCATAGGCCTTCGAGTCCTCGACGCACCGGCGGACCTTCACCGTCGGAGCGCCGAGCGCGTCGGTGAACCTCTGGACCGCCTCCGGGCCGACGTGTGAAAGGACGATGTCCGTCGCGAGATTCGAGGAGCGGACGATCATCTCCCTGACGAGGAACTCGAGCGGCGCGCTCTTGCCGAGATACGCCATCGTCGGCCCGTCGTCCACCGGATCGAGGCCGATCGAGAAGGTCGACCCATCCACGGCCGACCGAAACTCGTTCTTTACGGGCAACTCGTCCGAGAGATTCAACGACCCTTCGTCGACGCGGCGAAGCACCTCCAGCATCACGGGTGTCTTCATGGTGGAGGCGGCGTGCATGGAGACAGAAGGATTCTTCGAGAGGGATCGGCCGCTCCCGAGATCCTTGAACCAGATTCCGAAGCGCGCTCCGCTGCCGTCCGCGATCGCGTCGAGGGCGCGCCCGAGTTCGCGCACCGTCGTCTCGGTCAGCTCCGGCCCGCCCTTCTCGTTCGAAGAGATCCTCAATCTCCGGGCGTAACGGAAGAGCGGCTTGAGGAACGGGCTGTCGAAGGGGGTGATCTGCACGCCGGGGACGTTGTGGCGCGTCGACTGGAGGACCGTTCCGTCCCCGATCCAGATCGCCTCGTGGTCGATCCGGTTCTCCGTCCCGAAGAAAAGAAGGTCGCCGGGGCGAAGAGCGTCGAACGAGACCGGAACGAGCGCTTCATCCTGGAAGGCCTGCTCGTAGCTGTTCCGCTTCAGCGTCACGCCGTGCTCCGAGAAGATCCGCTGCACGAGCCCCGAACAGTCGAAGCCGAGAGGCGTCGTCCCGCCCCACGTGTACGGGGCTCCGACGAAGCGCTTGCCGAAGGCGATCCAGGAGGAGGGGGAACGAAGAGGGGGATTCTCTTCGAAGGAAACGAGGGCGACGTCGCGCGCGGCCATGTATCCTTCGCGCCCATCCGGCAGGGCGACGCGGACCCAAGAATAGGATTCGCCCTCTTTACCTTCTAAGAAATCCGAAAAACTCATCCTCGCGCCTACCGGGGCACTGAGCAGTGGACGCGCCATGGTGAAGGACGGGGAAGAGTAGACGTGGGCGAAATTCGACGTCACGCGAACGACCTTCGCGCCGGCAGCGGGCGGGAGATCTCCACGGCGTATGGCTCGCTCGGGAATCCAGGCGACCTCTCCGGCCGCCGTCCGCACTTTCGCGAAGCCGGTGGCGTCCTCGAGCACGGTGAGACGGTCACCGAGGATCACCTGGTCGTCCACGGGGGCGGTCTCGTCGGGGCGGGCGTAGAGGTTCTCGGTGGCGGCCGTGACGACCACGGTGCCGGGAGATGTTGTGGCCGAAGCGGTCCCGGCGAGGAGAGCGGCGACGACGAGGGCCGACGAAGGACGGAGGGCGCGCACGACCCAATTCTCTCCCGGCCGGCGGCGGCGCGGGTCAGTCGGTCCGGCGGACATTCCGGATCGCGCCGGAACTCTCCGATTTCACCGTGATCATCCGCCGGTCCGCGCGCCCGATCGTCCGCTCGAGCGTCTCGTGCTCGCTCCGGGAGGCCCAGCCGAGCGAGAAGGAGACGAGACGCTCCGCTTGTGCGGACGTCCGGAGGCGTTCGGCGACGGCTTCCGCGGCCGCCTCGTCGGCTCCCGGGAGGATGACGAGGAACTCGTCGCCTCCCATCCGGATGACGACCTCCTCGGCCCGGGTCTCGCGCATCAGGAAGCGTGCGAGGCGGGTGAGGGCCGCATCGCCGGCCGCGTGCCCGTGCCGGTCGTTGTAGAGCTTGAAGCCGTCCACGTCGGCCATGAGGCAGCCCCACGGCTCGTCGGTCGGGTCGTGCCGGGCGGCGAACTGGGCGAGGAAACGGCGGTTGAAGCAGCCCGTCAGCGGGTCACGGAGGATCTGGTCGCGAAGCTGCTCCTCGAGGCGCTTCCGGTCGGTGATGTCGATCAGGATGCCGTGGTAGACCTCCTCGCCCGTCGTCGGGTCGGCGCAGACGTAGGCCGTGTCGATGACCGTACGGATCTCGCCGTTCTTCCGTCGGAGCTGGAGCTCGAAGTCCCGGACGACGCCGTCTCGCGCGAGGATGTCCATCTCCTTCTCGCGGGCCTTCGGGTCGACGAGGAGGTCCGGCACGAGGCCCAGCTCCCCGAGCGATGCGACGCCGAACATCTCGAAAAACGCAGGATTTCCCTCGAGGATCCGCCCGTCCGGCGTCGAGACGTAGATTCCTTCCTTCAGGGAACGAATGAACCGCCGGAGGTTCTCCGGATCCTCGAGAGAGAGATGCCGCGGCACAGCGCGCAAATCGTACTCCTTCGCCGCGGCATAATCGGCCCATGACGAACGAGCTCACACGCCGCTCCCTTCTCGCCGGCTCCGCGGTCCTCGCGGGAGGGGCGTTTCTTCCCGAATCCGCCGTCGCCTCGCAGGCTGCCGCGACCGCGTCGTCAGCCGGGAAGGCGGCGCTGTCGCTCGTCCCGCTCGAGCTGAAGCTGACGCACCCCTGGACGATCTCCCGGAACTCGTCGACCGAAAAGAAGAACGGTCTCGTGGCGCTCGTGGCGGACGGCGTCACCGGGTACGGCGAGGCGGCGGCGAACGTCCGCTACGGGCAGAGCTGGGAATCGGGCGAGGCGGCCTTCGCCCGGGTCAAGAAGGCCGTCGAGGGGCTCTCGCCGTGGGAGCACCTCGTCTTTCTCGAGCGGGCCGAAAAGGAGGCCGGCGGCGACTCGCAGATCGTCGCGGCGCTCGACATGGCTCTCTGGGACTGGAAGGGGAAGAAGCTCGGCGCACCCGGTCCATCGCCTCCTCGGAATGCCCGACAGACCGAATGGCGGTGACGACCTTCACGATCGGCATCGACACGCCCGGAGATGATGCAGAAGAAGGTCCAGGAGGGGGAGAAGTACCCGCTCGTTGAAAGTGAAGGTGGGGCTGCCGGCCGACGAGGAGAACGTCAGGGCGATCCGCGCCGTGACGAAAAAGCCGATCCGCGTCGACGCGAACGAGGGATGGAAGACGCCCGAGGAGGCGATCGGGCGGATCCAGTGGCTCGCCACGATGGGGATCGAGTTCGTCGAGCAGCCGATGCCCGCGTCGATGAACGCGTCGATGAAGGGGGTGAAGGCCGCCTCGCCGCTGCCGCTCGTCGCGGACGAGTCGGTCCTCCACCCGGCCGACGTCCCGGGCCTCGTCGGCCTCTTCGACGGCATCAACGTGAAGCTCGCCAAGTGCGGCGGCATCACCCGCGCATACGAGATGGCGGCCATCGGCCGGGCACTCGGCTTCAAGCTGATGCTCGGCTGCATGATCGAGTCGTCGGTCGGCATCGCGGCCGGCGTCGCGGTCGCGCCGCTCTTCGACTGGCTCGACCTCGACGGGAATCTCCTCGATCGCGAACGACCCCTTCAAGGGCCTCGCGATCGTGGACGGACGGTGGCGGGAGCCGATGGGCCCGGGGCTCGGGGTCGTCAGGGCCTGACGGGCCCGCGTCCCGGGACGAGTCCGAGCAGGGCGCAGAGAACGTAGCAGCCGATCGCGGCAAGGAAGAGGGAGCGGATGCCGAAATGGAGCGCCGCGACGGCCGCCAGCGCGCCTCCCGCGACGGACGCGATCCCGTCCGCAGCGTAGACCGCCGCCGCCGCCCTCTGTCTCGGACCTGCCCAGCGTTCGATCACCGCCGGAAAACAGGCGCCCGCGGCGATCGTCGGCGGCGCGAAGAGAGCGGCGGCGGCGAGCAGGAGGGCGGCGTCTCCCTCTCCCGGGGAGGCGTCGAGAAGACGTCCCCAGAGTGCTACCGATCCGGTGAGGGTGACCGCCGTCGCCGCCGAGAAGAGGGCGAGCCGAAGGGACGTCGTTCCGCCGTGGAGCCGCACGGCGAGGAGGGCCCCGAGGCTTCCGAAGACGAACATCCCGCCGACTCCGAACGCCACCGCGAGCGTCGGGTTGCCGAAGAGGAAATGAGCGCGGTGGATCAACCCGGCCTGCAGGAAGATGAAGCCGAGGCCGAGAGCGGCCCCCGCTCCCCAGCCGGGAAGTGGGAGAGAGCCCGCCGACTCCGGCCGGCGGAGCGTATCGGCCACCGCGAGGAGGACGACGAGGGCGAGACAGGCCGCGCCGAGCCGGACCCAAACCGTGCCGGCGCGCCGCTCGAGATTGAAGAAGAAGGGGGATTCGTCCGTCGCGGGGGTCAGGTCCGGCTCGCTCCGGGCGACCCAGGAGGCGAGCGTCGTCTCTCCGCTCGCGAGGCTCCGGTACGGCTCCTCGGCCGGCCCTCCGGGAGCGAAGCGGACGCGGATTGCCTTTGCGGCACCCTCGAGAAGCTGCGTGACGCGCCCGAGCGAGACGGGCGCGCCGTGGACCAGAACGAGGTCGGAGAAGGCGCTCGAGGCGTCCGTCTCCAGGATCACGAACCGTTTCATGGCCTCGGGCTCCGTGAGGCCGAGGCGCCGGAAGGCTTCGAGAGCCGTCGCGACGGTCTTGTCGGCCAGCTCGGTCTGGTTCTGGACGACCTCGATCGCCCCGCCCGGCGCCAGGTGCGCGAGATACGTCTCCATCGCCTCGACCGTGAAGACCCAGTTCTGTCGGGCGACGTTGCTTCGCCCCTCCGACGGGTCGTTCTGAATGAGCGACAGCTCGATCAGGTCGTACCGCTCGGACGTGTCCCGGAGAAAGCGACGCGCATCCGCCCGGACCACCCGGACCTCGCTCCGGTCGTAGACATGGCCGGAAAACTCCGCGAGGCCGCGCGTGAAGCGGATCGTGGCGCGGTTGATCTCGACGGCCGTCACGTCCGTCGCGCCCCCCTGGAGGGCGATCGCCACGTCGAAGCCGCCGCCGGCGCCGAGGATCAGGACTTTCTTCGGCCGCCCGTTCCGGAACGGAAGCGCCTTCAGAGCGGCGCGCCCCTCCAGCTCCGGATGGTCGAAACGGGGCGAGCGTCCGTCCCAGCGGACGACGCCGGCGGCATACATCCGGTCGGTGTAGAGATACTTCGCCCAGGGTCGGTCCATCTCCACGAGGTCGATGCGGGCGAAGTCGTCGTAGGCCGTGGCCAGAACGCGGCCGTGGTGCGACCGCGTCTCCCAGACGAGCTGCGGTTCGAACGTCACGACGGCGTAGGGGTCGACGGCGAGGACGCCGCCGGGGACGGCGAGATTCGCGAGAAGCAGAGCCGCCGGCGCCGCCGCGACGAGGGTGGGTGCGACGCGGGACGAGGCGATGGAGAGCGGAAGCGCCGCGAGGCCGGCGACGCTCGCCGCGGCGAGACCGGTATTGACGTCGCCGATTCGCGGGAGAAGTACCAGTGCCGCGGCGACGCCGGCTCCCCCTCCGGCCATCTCGAAGGCATAGGTCAGGGAGGCGCGCGCTCCGATCCAGACGTAGGCTGTCGCCAGGCACGCTCCCGCGAAAAGGAAGGGAAGTGCGAAGACGCCGGCTTCGAA
This sequence comes from uncultured Acidobacteriota bacterium, assembly GCA_963779415.1. GTDB lineage: Bacteria > Acidobacteriota > Thermoanaerobaculia > UBA5066 > UBA5066 > DAOMFB01. Next base: position 775,624 of record CAVZYA010000002.1, read on the forward strand.
AGCGAGCTTCACGCGGATTACGAGCACCCAGGCGACGCCGGCCGAGAGGCCGGTGAGGAGTGCGAGAAGCCGGATCCGGGCGGGGGTGACCTCCCGTCCGCGTCGCGCCCTCTGCCAGTGGACGGCCGCGGCGCCGATTCCGAGCGCGGCGATGCAGACGGAAAGGACAAGAAAGGTCGCCTGCGTGTAAACGAGGACGGACGAGACCCGGGTCAGGGCGATCTGGTAGATCGCGAGGGCGAAGGAGACGAGCCCGAGGGTCAGACGGACCGCGAAGACCGGCGCGTCGTCCCGCGGCGCTCCGGTGTCGTCGAGGCCCGGGTTTCCGGACACGTCAGGGGAGCGGGTAGATGCCGGGAGAGCCGTCCCCCGGGGTTCCGATCGTCCGGACGGGGGTCCGTTTCTCCCGGGCCCGCCGGATCGCCTCGGCGAGAGGCTCTTCCGGACCGCGGGTCGCTGCCCCGACGCGGAACGGCGGAAGCAGCTCTCGCGACGCCGCGAAGACGAGCCGCTCGAGGATCGTCCCGACGCCCTTCTCGTCGACGTCGCGAAGGAGGAGCAGGAACTCGTTCGAGTGCATCCGGACGACGGCGGTCTCGGCGCGCGACTGGCGCATCAGGAAGCGGGTGATCCGGTTGGCGACGGGGTCCGGCGTCCCGTCGTCCGGCACCGCCGACGCACCGGAGCGGTCCAGCTCGACGACGACGCAGCCGCGGGGCTCGGCCGGCGGCTCGCTTCCCCGGGAGACCTGCGCGAGATAGCGCCGGTTGTAGCAACCCGTGATCGGGTCGCGGAGCGCCTGCTCTTCGAGCGCCGTCTCCAGCTCCTTCCGCTCGGTCACGTCGGTGAGGACGCCGTGGTAGTAGACGTCCCCGGATTCGGGGTCGACGCGGACCCACGCCGTGTCCAGAACGGTGCGGATCTCCCCGTCGCGGCGCCGGACCTTCAGCTCGAAATCGACGACGGACCCGAACTTGTCGAGAGCCTCTTTCCATCTCTCGCGCTGGAGCGGATCGACGAGGTAGTCACCGGCCTTCGCGGCGCGGAGGTCCTCCACGTTGCGCGCGCCGAGAATCGCCAGAAACGCGGGGTTCGCGTCGAGGATCTCGCCTGCCGGGGTCGAGATGTAGACCCCTTCCCGCATCCTCTCGAGGAGATGCCGGGCCGTGCCCGGCTCGTCGAGGTGCCGGAGTCCGTCGAGCATGGGACGCTCATGGTATCGCAGAGGCCCTGTCGGAGAGCGTCCCCGCCCGCTGATACGATGGCGATCCGCACGTGAAGACGTCCCCCCCTCCACCCGCCGGACGCTTCGCGTCGCTCGACTTTTTCCGGGGAGTGACCGTCGCGGGGATGATCTTCGTCAACAACCCGGGAGACTGGGGGCATCTCTATTGGCCGTTCGACCACGCGGAGTGGCACGGCTGGACCCCGACGGACCTCATCTTCCCGTTCTTCCTCTTCATCGTCGGGACGGCGGGGGTCTTCTCGATGTCGAAGCGGATGGAGCGCGGAGCCTCCCGGCCGACTCTCGCGCGGCATGCGTTTACGCGCGGCATGACGATCGTTCTGGTCGGCTGGGCGATGTCGTGGTTCCCCTTCACGCTCGAGCGCCTCTCGCGCCTCCGAATTCCGGGCGTCCTTCCCGCGCATCGGCGTCGTCTACGTTCTCGGAACGCTGATCGTTCTCGCCGTCTGGCGCCGCCGGGCGGCCGGCGTCGCCATCGCCGCCCTGCTCCTCGTCGCCCTGCACACCTGGCTCCTCGTCGGCCTCGGCTTCGACCTCACGCCCGGTGGAAACATCCAGCGGGCCGTCGACCTCGCCCTTCTCAAGGGGCATCTCTGGAAGAAGGAGTGGGACCCGGAAGGGATCGTCTCCACCTTGACGGCGATCGCGACGATGCTCACCGGGACGCTCGCGGGCTTCGTCCTCGTGGGGAAGACGGGGGAGACGGCGTCCCGTTACCGGCGAGCGGCGGCGGCCCTCGCGCTTTGGGGCGCGGCCGGGATCGCCGCCGGGCTCGCCTGGAGCCGGTGGCTCCCGATCAACAAGAACCTCTGGACCGGCTCCTACGTCGTCTTCACCTCGGGTGCGGCGTGCGTGGCGCTCGCCGTCTCGATCGTCGTCGTCGACCTCAAGGGGTGGCTTTCTCCCCGCGGGATCTTCTTCACCTTCGGCCGGAACCCTCTCGTCGTCTTCGTCGGCTCGGGCCTCCTCGCGAAGAGCCTCGGCCTCGTGAAGCTGGCGGGGCCCGGCGGAAGGACGGTGAGCCTTCAACGGGTCCTTTACGACGGGGGCTTCTCCTGGATCGCGGATCCGACGCTCCGCTCCCATGCCTTCGCCGTCGTGACGATCCTCTTCTGGTGGGGGATCCTTCTCGTCTTCGAGCGGAAGGGGTGGTACTGGAAGGTCTGAAGGGATCCCCTCTCTCCGGTTATGATCGGCCTCGCCGTTTCGATCGGAGGCCCTAAACGAACGCACGCTTCGGGGTGTCTGCCGCGGCTCTCGCCGCCGTCCTTTTGATGTCGGCCGGTGTCCGTGCGGCGCCCGGGCCGGGAGACGCGCCCCTCTCGGCGGTAGGAACTCTGGTCGTCGACCAGGAGGTCACCGTCACGACGCGCGTTTCCGGGGTCATCGATTCCCTGATGGCCGAACGGGGCGAGGTCGTCCGGAAGGACCAGCCGCTGGCGACGATCGACCAGCGGGAGTTCCGGCTCGACCTCCGGGCCGCCCAGGAGACGCTGAACGTCTCCCGGGCCGATCTCAAGAGAGCCGAAGAGCTGTTCCGGCTCAGTCTGTGCAGCCAGGCCGAGCTGGAGCAGAAGCGGGCGCACCACGAGCTGGCGCAGGTGGAGTTCGAGCGCGCTCAGCTCGTCATCGATCGCTCGGTCGTTCGCGCACCCTTCGACGGCATCGTCGCGGACCGGTACGCGCACGTCGGCGAAAAGGTCCTCCTGGAGGAGAACAAGCCGCTCTTCAAGGTCGTCGCTCTCGAGCCGCTCCTCGCGCGCGCCTACCTCCCCGGCACCGCGCTGACCCGGGTGAAGCCGGGGCAGGAGGTGGCCGTCGCCGCGCACGACCTGCCGAACGTCCGGTCCACCGGGCGCATCGCCTTCGTCAGCCCCGTCCTCGACCCGGGAAGCGGTTCCGTTCAGGTCGTCGTCAACGTCAAGCGCGATACGGGAAAGCTGCTCCGCCCCGGAATGGCCGTCCAGCTCCTCTTCGTGGGGGCCGCGGCCGCGCCCTGAGGCTTAAGGTCAATGGCACCGCGCCGGCGCATCCCCCTCCGAACGGCGGCAGATTCGGTCCTGCTGCACGACATGCGGAACATGGGGCAACGACTTCACCTCCTGCTGTCGAATCTGGACGAGCATTACGGAGACCCGGAGTTCAAGAGGAGCGTCGCCGTCCTGCTCCGGAGCACGGTGGAGAAGCTCGACGCGATGGCCACGCAGTGGGCGGCCCGCCGCGGCGGTGTCCTGATCAAGGTTCCGCTCGACCTGAACGATCTCCTCGGCGAGCTGCTCGCGTCGGCCGGGACGATGGGCGGAGATGCCCGCGTCACGGCCGAGTACGGTGAGCTGCCGCGCGTCTGGGGAGATCCCTATCTTCTCAGGGAGGCTTTCGGGAACGTCCTCGAGAACGCGCTCGAAGCGGCGTCGTCGTCCGTCCGGGTCCGGACGAAAGTCGAAACGCACGGCCGGCGCCGCCGGGCCGTTCTGGAGATCGAGGACGACGGGCCCGGAATGTCAGCGGACTTCCTCGCGAACCGAATCTTCCAGCCCTTCCAGACGACGAAGCCGGACGGCGTCGGGCTCGGTCTCTACTCCGCTCGTCAGATCGTCGGCCTTCACCGCGGGACGATCGACGTCCGGAGCGCGCCGGGAGCGGGGACGACGCTGCGGATCGCCCTCCCCGCGGCGGGCGAGGACCGCTGAGCGTGGAGTCGGGGCGCCTCGCCATCGTCGAGGACGACGCCGCTCTTCTCGATCAGCTGACCTGGGCACTGAAGGACCGGTTCGAGCTTTTCAAGGCCTCCGATGCGCCCCGGGGGCTTTTCCTCGCGGAACAGGACCCCGATGTCTTCCTTCTGGACCTGCGGCTCCCACCGTCGAACGAGGCGGCGGAAGGGCTGGAGCTCGTCGCCGCGCTCCACCAGCGCTGTCCGGATGCCTCCATCGTCGTCATGACCGGAGAGGCGGACCGGCGCCTCGCGCAGAAAGCGGTGGAGCGGGGCGCGTTCGACGTCTTCCGGAAGCCGTTCGACACCGCCGAGCTCGTCCTCGTTCTGACCCGGGCGCTGGAGCGCCGCCGGCTGGTGAGCGAGAACCGAGTCCTCCGGGAGGATATGCTCCGCCGCCGCTCCTTCGGCGGCCTCGTCGGCGGAAGCCCCGGGATGAGAGCCCTCTTCGCCGCCATCGACAAGGTCGCTCCCTCCGATGCGACGGTCCTCGTCTGTGGAGAGAGCGGGACAGGAAAAGAGCTCGTGGCCGAGGCGATCCACCGCGGGAGCCGAAGGGCGCAGGGACCGTTCGTCGTCGTGAACAGCTCGGCGCTTCCCGAAGGCCTCGCCGAGTCGGAGCTTTTCGGTCACGAGCGCGGGGCCTTTACGGGAGCGGTCGCCGCCCGGACCGGCCGCTTCGAGATGGCGCACCGCGGCACGCTCTTCCTCGACGAGGTCGCGACCCTCTCACCGGCGGTTCAGGCCAAGCTTCTCCGGGTCCTCGAGCGGCACGAGTTCGAGCGGGTTGGGGGGTCGAAGACGATCTCCGTCGACATCCGGCTCATCGCCGCCACGAATGAGGACCTCAAGCATCGGGCCGAAAAGGGCGATTTCCGGGAGGATCTCTACTACCGCCTGAGCACGGTCGTCCTGACGATCCCGCCGCTCCGGGATCGGCGCGAGGACCTTCCGCTCCTTGTCGAGCATTTCGCCGCCGCCGCCGCCCGGCAGCACGCACGGCCGGCGAAGGGCTTCTCCCCGGCGGCGCTCGAGGCGCTGGCGAAGCACCCCTTTCGGGGAAACGTCCGCGAGCTGGGGCATCTCGTCGAGATGCTGACGTTGATGGTCGAGGAGGACGTGATCCTCCCTGCGCACCTTCCAGGCTCGGTCGGAGCGCCGAAAGGACTTCCCGCGGGAGCGGCCCTCCCGGACGGACAGCCGCTGGACGAGGCGGTCGCGCGCTACGAGGAAGAGCTCCTGCGGCGCGCCATTGAAAAGGCCGGGGGCGTCAAGGCCCGGGCAGCCCGGTCCCTCGGTCTCGATCCGAACCGGATGAAGTACCTCTGCCGGAAATACCGCCTCGGAGACGGCGTCTCGGTTGAAAAAATCAACCGGAGTTGAAAGATCGACCGGCAGGGTTCTTCCCGGCTCCGACCCCTCGCAACAGGAGGAGACGATTTTCGGGGGTTTCTTGCGATCTGCGGCCGGCCGGACGCTTGGCCCCCCGATTGCAGATGAAAGGGCGGCGTACAGCCAAGAGAAAGTCAGGAGGACGGAGATGTCAAACGAAGTGAAGATCAAATTGACAGACGAGCAGAAGGCCAAAATCAAGAAGGGGACGGGTCAGGAGCTATCCGAGATCCGGGTGAGCGCCGTAGGTGCGCAGGCGGCTCCGCGTGGCGCAGCGGCTCCGCGTGGCGCAGCGGCTCCGCGTGGCGCAGCGGCTCCCCGTGGCGCAGCGGCTCCCCGTGGCGCAGCGGCTCCGCGTGGCGCGGCGGCTCCGCGTGGCGCGGCGGCTCCGCGTGGCGCAGCGGCTCCGCGTGGCGCGGCGGCTCCGCGTGGCGCGGCGGCTCCGCGTGGCGCAGCGGCTCCGCGTGGCGCGGCGGCCCCGCGTGGCGCGGCGGCTCCGCGTGGCGCAGCGGCTCCGCGTGGCGCGGCGGCTCCGCGTGGCGCGGCGGCTCCGCGTGGCGGAGGACTTCCGAGCGTCTAGCACGTCGGGTCGAAAGAGCCGTGACCCGAAGCGCCCCGGCTTCCCGGGGCGCTTTATTCTTGGAACTACCAGAAAGTCGACCGCAGCCAACGGTAAAGGATACGGCCTGCCTCAGCCAGGAGCGACGTCCGCGGCCCGCGGATCTTGGCGAAGCCGGACATTCCCGGTCGGAGGGTCCCGTCCGGGTTCTCGAACAGGGCTCGCACGACAATCTGGTCGGGCATCTCGGGCGGTCGAAGGGCTTCGGTAGCCTCGCCTCTCTCGTTATTGCGGGTGGCTGGGGCGATCGAGACGATGGTCCCGCGCACGGCGCGGAAGGGGCGGGCTGCGAGGTGAAGGGAAACGGTCTCGCCGACGCCGAGGTCGTACAGGAGACGCTCCGAGACCGGAAACGTGGCCGCGAGACGTGTCGTCTCGCCGACGGTGACGAGGGAAGTCCCGGCGGCGAGCCAGCGCCCTCGAAGGTCGTCCGGACGCGCCGTGAGAAGCCGGCCCTCGAACGGGCTCGTCACCTCGAGCGAGGCGGTTCGTGCGGCGTCGCTGGAAAGGCCCGCCTCGGCGGCTCTCTCGTGTTTTTCCGCGAGGAAAGCCTCGCCGGCCGCTCCCGCGCTGCGGCTCCGGCCGGCGTTGCCGGTCGCACCGGCAAGCCGTGCCTCGTCCGTCCGCCGCGACGTCTCGACGGCCGGACTTCCGAGCCGCAGGATCGGCTGCCCCGCGCGGAGGAGGTCGCCCTCGTGCGCGAGGACCTCACGGACGATGCCGACCTCGGGGGCCTGGAGTCGCGCCGAGCGGGCGGGCTCGAGGACGGCATCCATCCGGATCGTCCGGGGGTACCACGGCAGGACAAGAAGAAGGACAGCCGCACCGGCGGCGGCGAGAAGAGGCGCGCGGGCTCGCGGCGACATCAGGAACTCCTTCTTGTCGAGATAGAAGAGGCGTGAAATTCGGACGAGGAGCCTGACCCTGCTTCGGAAGAAGAGGTACAGCGTGAGGAGGAGCAGGACTATCGCGAAATCCGGAACGAAGCTTGAGTAGAAGCTGTCGAGAAGCCTCGTGATGAACAGCATGATCAGGCCGAGGTAGCCGACTGCCAGCGTCCCGTAGACGGCGAAGATCCACTTCTTCCGCCGCGACACGACGGGGACCTCGACATTCAACCTCAGGATGTGTTTCTGGAAGAGCGAACCGAGGTACTTGAAGGAGTCTCCGCGGAGCTCCGGGATCTCGATGATGCTGGAGAGCGCGTAATACCCGTCCAGTTTTGTGAGCGGGTTGATGTTGAAAAAGACCGTCGAGATTCCCGTGAAGAGCATCGTCTTGTATGCCAGCGCATGGGCGAAGGAATCGGGGTATGTCGCGACCCAGAGCACAGTCGCAATCGTGCAGATGATCCCTTCGATGTAGATCCCGGCGATCGTCACCCAGAAACGTTGCCACTTGTTCGTGAACAGAAACGAGTCGGTCGTGTCGCAGTAGAAGGCGGGAGTGAAGTAGAGGAGAGCGATTCCCATGTCGTGGACGTCCCCCCCGTACATCTTTGTCGTATACCCATGGGCAAATTCGTGAAAGAAGCAGATCGTGGTCAGAATCACCCAGAACTGGATGAAGTCCCAGAACGGCTTCTGCCAGAACGTATAGAGATCGAGAGTCTGCGCCCAGATCGTGTCGAAACGGGTGGCGAAGACGCCGATCGTGAAGAGAAAGCAAACGCACGTGATGGTGACCGTCGTCGGCCGCCAGAGCCACCGGACGTACCGGACTGTGCGCGTCAGGATGCGGTCCGGGTCGAAGACCTTAAAGAGCATGAAGAGGACATTGAAGCCCTCCGACTTCTCCTTGGCTGTCCGGTGCCTGAGCGACGCGAACTTCGAGAGGAGCTGGAGATTCCTCTCGGCCGCCGACTGCTCGAGTGCCTCGATGCCGCGGAGCATCTCCTCGTAGTCGAGGACCAAGGACAGGTCGACGGCGCTCCCTCCCAGCCGCCGGCTGTACTCCTCGCGAATCTCGATCGGCGTCCGCGTCCCGTCGAAAAGCTCGATAAGACCCCACGACCCGTCGTCAAAGGCGTAGACCTTGTTCGTTTCGGGGACTTTGACGACATACGAGACCTCGCCCATCTGGACCTGCCTCCGGATGACGAGGCTCTTCTTCAGTGCGGGCTTCTCCAGCCGCGTGCCGTGGCGGGCGGCGAGCGCTTCGGCGCTCTTCCCGGCGAGGGCCGCCGAGACGAGGCCGCCCGGCGCGACGGCGGCGCTCACGGCAGGAGGGGCCAGAGCTTCGTGGCGGCCCAGCGCGCCGGCCGGCGGAAGAGCGCCACGAGGAGCGGGCGGCGGCCGGTCGAGATCTTCCCCGTCCCGAGCATGCCCGGCTTGAGAAGACCGGAGGGGTTCTCGACCCGCGTCTCGGCGATTAGGAACCTCTCCTCTCCCTCCTCGCGTACGGCGGCGCCGAGCCGTGACACGCGCCCCCGGAACGTCCGCGTCGGGTAGGCGTTCATCTTCAGCGTGACATCCTGCCCGTCGGCGAGGAGGGTGGCGTCGCGCTCCGGGATCGCCACTTCCGCGAGGAGGGACGAGGTCTCGGCGAGGACGGCGAATTCCGCGCCGGCGGCGAGAAGCTGGCCGACCCGCTCGTCGAGGCGGGGAGTGATGACGATGCCGGCCTCCGGCGCGCGGAGCCGCGTGGCGGCCAGGCGCTCCTCGGCCCAGGTGGCGCGCGCGCGCGCCTCGCCGCGCCGGGAGAGAGCCTGCCCCATCGCGGCGGCGTTCCCCTCGGCCCGATGGCGCGCCACCTCGGCCTCGGCGATCTGCTCGGCGGCGCGGGCCTCGGCGAGGGCGGCCCGGTAGGCGTCGTCCTTGAGCGTCGCGATGACGTCACCCGCCGCCACGACGTCTCCCTCGCGATGCTCCACGGTGGCCACGATCCCGTCGACATAGGCAGTCACCGGAATCCGCCGCCCCGGAACGGCGCGGGCGGGGCCGGTGACGCGGATGTTCCAGGGCACGAGGACGAGGAGGAGCAGGGCCGCGGCGGCTCCCAGAAGCCAGCGCCGCCACCGGCTTGCCGGAAGGGCCGACAGCTTTCGCGTTCGCTCCGCGAGGGGCTTCAGGAAGCCGGGAAGCGGCATCTGCTGGTAGAGCTGGGCGTTCCTGACGGCGACTGTGGCCTGGTTGACGAGGATCTGAAGAAGATCGCGTGTCCCCGCGTCGAACTCGAGGGGCTCGTTACATTCGAACCCGAGGACTCCGAGCTTCCCTTCCTCGTCCTCGAGCAGAACGCCGTAGAAGGCGTTCCGGCCCGTCGCCTCGAAGAAGGCCCGGAACTTCTCCTCGGTCTCGGGCCGGTCCGTCTCGATCGTCCCGTCCTCCAGTCGCGTGACGGCTACGTTCTTACCGCCCCAGAAGACCCACTCCAGGAGTTCCTCTGTCCGGCGGACGGACGGGTCCTTCCGGTCCAGCTCCGCCACCCCGGAAACAGCCCCTATCCGGAGCTGTCCGCGCGAGAGGATCGCGATGGCGGCCCGGTCGTACGTCACGAGCGCGGAGCTGGCGTTCACGATGGTCCGCATCACCTTGTCGAGGTCGAGGGTGGAGGTGATCTCCCGGCTGACGGCGAGGAGGGCATCCAGCTCCTCGACCTTCTTCTCGGCCTCGTACTGGCGCGCGTTGTGGAGCGCCCGGACGGCCTGCCTCTCGATGTCGGCGAGAAGCTCCTCGTCGGCCGCGGTGAACTCGGGGTGCCGGCCGCGCTTGTTGACGACGACGATCACGCCGATCGGCGCGTCGTCCTCGAGGAGCGGCGCGGCGAGGAAGGAGTGGACCGGGTAGTCCGGGTTCTCGCCCCGCACCGGGTCGTCCTCGGAAAGATCGTGCCGGCGCACAGTCGCGCTCTCGGCGAGGATGTCACCGACGATGGAGCCTCCAACGGCATCGGGCGGCGCGGGAATGTCGTAGTTCGTGTTGACGGCCGTGGCCGCCAGCGTCACCTCGCCGGCCTGCCGGTCGAGTGTCCAGAATGACGCGACCTCGGCGCCCATGAAGTCGACGGCCTTACGGGCGATGATGGCCGAAAGCTCGGCGAGGTCGATCGTGGAGCCGAACGCCTTCGTCAGGTCGAAGAGGCTCGTCAGACGCTCGATGGCGTAGAGCATGCCGCCCGTCTTCCGCTCGGCGCGGAGAGCGCGGGCGAGGGCGGGCGTGGCGTGCTTGAGAAACCCCTGCACGTTCTGGAGGACGCTCCGGTCGGGCATCCGGTGGAAGGCGAGGGCGAGGATGCCGACGACGATCCGTTCGGCCGAAAGCGGCACGAAGAGGCACGCGACCGCCGGCGCCGGGATCGCCTTCAGGAAGGGGTCGTCAGCCGCGGCCAGCTGGTCGGCTTGGAGAAGAAGCGGGGTCCGGTCGCGGACGAGATCGTGTACGAGCCCGGTCTCCCGCGGGACGGAACGCCTGACAACGCGTTCCGTGCCGGTGCCGTAGGCCGCGATGCAGAGGAAGGTGGGGTGGAGTGCGTCCGGGGCCCAGAGAAGGGCCGCGTCCGCGCCGGCCAGTTCCGCGCTCCACCGGGCCGCCCATCCCGAAGTCTGCGCGAGGCTCTCGCAGAGGGCCAGCTCCGCCAGCGCCCTGATCTCGGCGCTTTCCGGCGGCGACCCTCCGCGGCTCGGATCCTCTGGCATGTGGGACTCTTCGCGCCTCCCGGCTCAGAAGCTGGAGACGGCCTGTTCGCGGTCGTCGTACGTCTCGAAAACGGAGTCGAGACGGGTCAACTCGAGGAGCCGCCGGAGCTGCGGCCCCACGGCGACGAGTTTCGTCTGACCGCCGCCGCTCTGCGATTCCGTCAGGGCGCGGACGAGAGCGCCGAGGCCGGTGGAATCGACCGAACGCAGGGCGCTGCAGTCGACGAGGATGTCCACCTTCCCTGTCTCGAGCAGGCGGAGGATCTCCCGCTTGAAGGCCGTTTCGGAATCTCCGATGACGAGATCGCCGGAGATCGAAACGACCGTTACGCGACCGTCTTCCTCGATCGAAAGCTGCATGGCCCGGATTCCTGACGGAAGAATGGCAGAAGAACGGCCGGGAAGCTAGAGGGCGAGGAGGCGGTGGGGGACCCCGCCGGCGCACCGAAGGGCGGTCTCCCGGGAAATCCCGGAGGAGGCGAGGCGGTCGACGCACTGGTCCAGCGTGGCGGCGCTCCCGGCGAGGTTTCCCGAGGCGTTCCGGACGGCGCCGTCCCGGAGCGTCAGCGTCTCGCCCCAGACGGGATACGCCCCGTCGGGGAGCCCGGCGGCCGGGACGGCATCACTGATGAGAACGACCCGGTCAGGGCCCTTCACCTTGAAGACGAGCCGGAGCATGTCGGCGGAAAGGTGGTGGAGGTCGGCGATGACATCGACCGTGACCGCGTCGTTCGCCAGTCCCCAGCCGATCGGCCCGACGTCCCGGTGGTGGAGCGGCTTCATGGCGTTCCCGAAATGGGTCATGTGCCGTGCCCCGGCTTCGACGGCGCGGTCGAGGGTCCGCGCGTCGGCTTCCGTATGGCCGATCGCGACGAGAAAGCCGCGCCGCGAGAACTCCCGGACGAGGTCGACCCCCCCCGGGATCTCGGGGGCGAGCGTCACGACGGGGCGGCCGGGAAACCACGCGATGGCGTCGAAGAAGACGCCGACGGCGCGGTCGTCCTTCCCGTCGAGGAGATTGGTCGGGTGGAGCGCGCCGGTGCGGGCAGGCGAGACGAAGGGCCCCTCGAAGTGGATCCCGAGCGGGATCGCCCCCCGGCCGTCTCCCTCCCGGCGGCTTCTCATCCAGGCCGCGAGGCGGGCGACGAGAGGCTTCAGGTCGGCGAGAGGCACCGGGACGAGCGTCGGAACGAAGCCCGCGACGCCGCGCGAGGCGAGCCCCTTTGCCAGGAAGTCAAGCCCTTCGGAGTCTGCCGAAAGGACGTCGATTCCGAACGCCCCGTGGATGTGGATGTCGACGAGGCCGGAAGGCTCCTTCACGATCCGCCCTGCTCTGGAGGCGAACTGAGCGCGAGGGTGATGTTGTTTTTCTTCTTAGAAAGAAAGAGACGGGCGGCCTCGCAGTCGAGCCCCCACTTCGCGGCGACGAGGGCGGTCGGGAGATTCCATTCACTCTTTCTAAGCAAATCCTCGGCGTTCTCTTTGGACGTTTCGGCCAGCTCCGAGACGATTCGGATCGCGCGCTTTTTGAGCTTCTCGTTCGTCGGTTTCATGGCGACCATCTCGTCGCGCCAGACGAGGCCCCTCTTCGCCATGACGGCCGTCGAGAGCATGTTCAGGACGAGCTTCTGCGCCGTCCCGGCCCGCATCCGGGAGGACTCCTTCAGGACTTCCTCTCCGACGTCGACGAGGATCGGAAATTCCGCCTCCCGAAAGAAGCGGCGTCGCCGGCCGGCAGACGAGTGCCGCCGTCAGCGCCCCCATCTCCCGCGCGTGGCGGATCGCCCCGCGGACGTACGGCGTGGCGCCGCTCGCGGCGATCCCGACGACGGCGTCGCGCCCCGTCATCCCGGCGGCCTCGAGGTCGCGCGCGCCCGTGTCGGCGTCGTCCTCGGCCCCTTCGACCGCCTGGAAGAACGCCTCGCGTCCCCCCGCCATCAGGGCGACGACGAGCGACGGGTCCGTTCCGAAGGTGGGGGGGATCTCCGCGGCGTCGAGGGCGCCCAGCCGCCCGCTCGTCCCGGCCCCGACGTAAAACCAGCGTCCCCCCGCCTCGAGCCGCGCCGCGATCGCGTCGGCGGCGCGGGCGATCGAGGGAATCGCCGTGGCCACGCGCTCGGGAACGTCACGGTCCGCTTCGGAAAGGCGGCGAAGAAGCGCGAGCGTTTCGCTCATCGTGGGGTCCCGGTCCTGGCGAGGGCGAGGCGGACCGCGCCGATCTCGGGTGGGTAGGCGGGGGGGTGGAGGCGGGCCTCCGGGGCGACCGTACGGATCCGCGCCTCGAGCGGCTCGAGGATCAGGTCGCCCGCGCTGAAGACGCCGCCGACCGTCGCGATGCCGAACCTCTCCCGCTCGAGCTTCAACTTCTTCACGAGCGTGAGGACAGCGAGGGCCAGCTCCTCGACGGCCTCGCCGAGAATCCGGAGAGCCTCGCCGTCCCCTTCGCGCGCCGCCTTGAGGACGATCGGAAAGTACGCGGCCACGTCGGCGGGCGCGCCGTCCGTCCGGTAGATCCGCTGGAGCAGCTCGTCCGAGGTCTTCATCCCCTCGGAGGCGAAGAGAAAGTCGCGGATCCGCGTCCGCGGCCCGCGCCCGTCGAGGTCGCGGACCACCGCGGAGAGCCCCTGCCGGGCGATGAAGTAACCCGACCCTTCGTCTCCGAGGACGGGGCCCCAACCCCCCGTCCGCCCTTCGGTCCCGTCCACGCCGCGGCCGAAGACGATGGCCCCCGTTCCGGCGATCAGGACGAGGCCGGGGCCGTCCACCGGTCCTTCGAGGGCGCCCGCGAGGGCGATCCGGGCGTCGTGCGTCACGAAGACCTTTCCCTGGCCGTAGTGCTCCTCGAGCGCGGACGTCAACCGGGGGCCGATCCCCGCAGCTTCGACCCCCGCGAGGCCGCATGCCACGGCTGCCGCCGCCGAGGGATCGACCCGCGCATGCTGGGCCGCGTCGCTGACGGCGTCCGTCACCGCCTGTACGACGCGCGGAAGAGCGCGCGTCGCCGCGTTCGCCGGCCCGCCCGATCCCCGTCCGAGGACGGCGAGCGTCGCATCCGCCACGACGGCGCGGGTGTGCGTCCCCCCTCCGTCCACGCCGATGAAAAAGGGAGCCATCGAGGCGAGCTTAGCAGCGGGGAGCGGGAGCGATTAACCTCCGGGACGATGGTGCGGCGCGGGCGACAGGGATTCCTTCCGGTCGAGGCGACCTCTCGAAAGGCTCCATGGGCTCTCGCCGGGCTCCTCGCCTTCGCGTTTCTGACGAAGCTGGCGGTCCTCCTCTCGCTCGGGAGCCACCCGCTCCTCCAGCCCGACTCCGGCCTGGACACAGGGGCCTACGTGAACCTCGCCTCGCGCGTCGTTTCGGGGGATCTCCTTCTCGGCCACGAGCCGTTCTTCGTCTCGCCCTTCTACGTCTACTTTCTCGCGGCGATCCTCGGCCCGACGGGGGGCTCGCTCTTCGCCGTCCGGCTCGTCCAGATCCTTCTCGGGACGGCGGCGGCGGGGCTCGTCTTCGGCACGGCGCGACGGCTCTTCGGGGACGGAGCCGCTATCGTGGCGGCGGTTCTCTATCTCCTCGCGGGCGTCGTGACGTTCTACGAGATCCTGATCCTCCAGACGGCGGTCGACCCGTTCCTGACGGCTCTGGCGCTCTTCCTGCTGGCCGTTGGGCTCACGTCACGGAGTTTTTCTTCGAAGGGGGAAAAGGAAGGTGCGGGTGCGAACGGCGGTCATTCGTGGGGGATCTGGGTTTCAGCGGGGGCGGCGTTCGGGCTTCTCGCTCTGAACCGCCCCAACTCGCTCCTCGGCACGGCGGCCGTCGCCTTCACCCTCGCGGTGCCGCCCCTCGCCGCGCGCCGCCGGGACGGGCTGCCCTCTTCTCTTTCACTCGAAGAAAGTCCTCTTCGGACCTTCCGGCCTGCAGTGACCTTCGTTCTCGGCGTCGCCCTCGCCATCGCCCCGGTCACCCTCCGCAACCTCGCCGTTTCCCACGAGCTGATCCTGATCTCCTCGCACGGCGGCCTGAACTTCTTCATCGGGAATAACGCGGAAGCCGATGGGACCTATCACGCGGTCCCCGGGATCACCCCGTCGATCGAAGGACAGGCCGAGGACACGAAACGCGTTGCCGAGAGCGAAGCCGGGCACCCGCTCTCGGTCCGGGAGGTCTCGGCTCACTTCAGCCGGAAGGCGTGGCGCTGGATCGCCGCGAATCCGGGTTCGGCCGCGAGGCTCTTCGCCAGGAAGGTCTGGTACGTCCTTTCGGGAGACGAGGTGCCGCTCAACTTCTGCTTCCCGTGGTACCGGGAGAAAAGCCTCCCCCTGAAGCTTCTCGTTGTCGGCCCCGGCCTTCTCGTGCCGCTGGGGGGCGCGGGGCTCGTTTTGCTGCTGCTCGGCTCCGGAAAGCTCCCGACGCGGCTTGCCGCGCCGTGGGTCGTTTTTGCGCCGGTTTATCTCCTTGCCGTCGCCGCCTTCTTCGTCGCGACCCGGTACCGACTTCCGCTCTTCGTGCCGCTCGCCGTCGGGGCCGGGGGGGCGGCGGCGCTCGTCTTCGGCGCCCGTCACAACCGCGAGAGTCGCCACCTCGTCGCCGCCGGTCTCGTCGCGGCTCTCCTCGCGGTCCCCGCCCTCTGGCCGACGGGGCTCTGGGACGCCGCCGCCGACGAGGAGATGCACCTCGTCCTCTGGGAGATCGAGCGGGGGGACGCCGGGGCGATGCGGCACGCGGAGACGGCCGCCTCGCAGCATCCCGATCCGGCGCTGGTCTGGGTACGTATCGGGGCGTCGTTCGCGGCGGCGGGAAAGAGCGACGAGGCGATCACGGCGTTCTCTCGTTCTTACGGGATCGACCCGAACCGGCCCGGAACGGCGCTGGTTCTCTCGTCACTTCTCGAGAAGCGGGGGCTTTCGCGCCTCCTTGCCGGGGACGCGGCGGGGGCTCGCCCCGATCTCGAAGAGGCGGTCCGGCTGGACGAAAAGAACGCGGCGGCGTGCCTGAACCTCGCCGTGGTCCTCGCCGAAGCGGGGGAGACGAACCGGGCCCGCGCTCTCGCGCGGCAGGCGCTCGATCTCAAGCCCGACTACGAAAAGGCCCGCTCGCTCCTCAAGGCCCTCGACCGGATGAAATGAGAAGGCCCGGCGTCTCCGCCGGGCCCGTAGCTCCGGCAAGGGAATGGGGGGGTGCGAGCCCGTCAGTCATGCCGGAGCGGCGTCGCTCCCCCAGAGCTCAGAAGTCGAGCTCGTGCCGTGAGCACCAGCCGCCGCGGTGAGGCCCAGCTCGTGGCATTTCCGTAGTTCGGGTTCGGCTGGGAGGTCCCCTGCGGTGTCGAGAACCGAATACGGGGTGCCGTTCACGTACGGGTCGTGGTACTTGACGCCGTCGACGTTTAGAACGGTCTGCGTGTTGAAGAGGTTGTAGACGCGCGCCTCGAGCCGGAGGTTCGTGGCGCCGCCGAGCTTGAAGGTGTACGCCCCGAGCAGGTCGAAGGTCGTCCAGGTCGGGAGCCGCTGCGATCCGGCCGGCTCGAGGTAGCGCTGGTAGCCGCTATTGGAGTTCGTGTCCGCGCCGAGTGCCTGCCACGGAGTGCCGCTCTGGACGGTGAGGAAGCCGCCGAGGGTGACGCCGAACGGGAAGTCGTAGCTCCCGATCAGCTTGAAGATGACCGGGCGGTCCTGTGCAAGGCGGCCGTACCGGTACGGCTCGCTTGTGTAACCGCCGGGACCGTCGTTCGAGGTAGTCGAGGTGTTGAACGTGCCGGCCCGTAGTCGTCGTCGAAGTTGCCGTAGAGCTTGCTGAAGGTGATGTTCGCGTCGGCGTACCAGCCGTTCGAGTAGCGCTTCTGGACGTCGAGCGTGATGGCGCGGTAGACGCGCCGCGCGTCGGGGAAGTTCGCCGCCTGGAAGAGGCTTCCGGAGTTGTCCGGGTTGATCGGCGTGTCCTCGAAGGGGTTCTTCAGGTTCCGGTACTGGTAGTAGGCGTCGAAGCTGACGTCCTTGGTCACCGCCGCGGAGTAGCCGAGGACCCACTCCTGGTAGTAGGGCGGCTTCAGGTCGGGCGGGATGTACTTCCCGGCCGAGGAGGCGCGGATCTGCGTCCCCTGATAGACGCCGGTCGTCGGGTCGAAGAAGGCGTAGCTCTGGGAGATCCGGTACGGGGCGAAGGAGCGCGCCGTCGACTTCTGGTCGAGGTTGGCGTACTCGCCGTAGCTCGAGTAGAACTTGTCGCTCGAGAGCAGGTTCGGGTTCCAGGTGATGCCGAGTCGCGGCTGGATCTCCTGGCTCCAGTTGAACGTCATGAAGTTGTAGCGCGTCTCGGTCTGGGGAGTCGTCGTGCCGCAGACGATGCCCGGCTTGCAGACCTGGGCGAAGTCGTCCTTGTTGGCGAGGACGCCGAGGTAGACCGTGACGTTCTTCCAGGTGACCGTGTCCTGGAGGAAGGCCGAGTAGGTCCGCGCCTTGGCGTACTGCTCCGGCTGGGTCGGGTAGTAGCGGGCGCGGATGCTGGCCCGGTCTTCGAGGTGCCGCAGACGGGGCCGGGCAGGTCGAGCCGGTGTTCAGGAGGGCCCAGCCGTTCGACTGCCGGAAGACGTCGTCGTCGGTGTCCTCGTACCCGCCGCCCAGCTTGAACTGGTTCTGCGTCGGCCCGAGGTCGAGGAACTGGCTGATCGTCGCCTTGACCTCGTTCCGCGTGTACTTGTCGCCCGTAGTCGACGAACTGGTAGACGCCGGCGTTTCCCGGTCTGCCGGGCCGGGTCGTCGTACTCGCCGTATGCGCCGAGGTTGTGCGGGTCGATCGTCGTCGGCATGCTGCTGAGGACGTTCTGCGCCCTGCGTGAGGTCGTTTTCCTTGTAGTAGACGTACTTCGCCTCGACGACCGTGTCCTTGGAGGCGAACCAGTCGGCCGTCGCGTTTCCGATGTAGTTCGTGGTGTCGGACCCGTACGCGGCCGTTGGGGCGATCGTAGATCGAGGCGAACTGGTCAGTCGACTTGCTCGGCAGCGCCCGGAAGCCGGCGTTGACGAGGACGTCCTGGCCGGCGAAAGGCCGTCAGCTTCCCGAAGTAGTCGCCGTCGTGTCGTCTTCGAGTCGGGCTGCGTCGTCGTGACGCCGCGAACTGGCTCGTCTGGCCCAGCGTCTGTCGTGTCGTAGTAGGCCGCAGAGGCGTACCCGAAGAGGACGTCCTTCACGATCGGGAACCCGATGTTCGCCTGGCCGTTGTAGGTGCTCTCTTCCTGAGGTCGTCGTCGAAGTCCTTGTTGGCCTGGAAGGAGCTGGGGGAGAGGTTGAACTGGACGGTCCCGGCGACCTCGTTCGTCCCCGATTTCGTGACGGCGTTGAACATGGCGCCCGCCCGTCCGGCCGAACTCGGCCGAGATGCCGGCCTTCTTGACGTTGAAGTCGGCGATGTCGAGCTGGTTCGTGTTGCTCCCGAGATTGCCGTAGCCCGGGTTCGTGATGTTGACGCCGTCGAGGAGGAACTTGTTGTCCTGCCGCGTCGCCGCCCGAGATGGCGACGTCGCCGATTGCCGCTCGTGTCGTTGGCGACGCCCGGCGACCATCTTGATGAGCCCCTGGTACGTTCGTTGCCGAGCGGGGAGGTCCTTGATGACCTTCTCGCCGTAGTTGAAGTTGACCTCGGAGGCCTTCTTGTCGATCTCGGACATGGCGCCGGTCACGACGATCTCCGTCTTCGTCGTCTGGATCAGGACGAGCGTGAGCTGGGCGTCATTGTCGACCGTGACGAGAACCTTCTGGCTCGCCGTCCCGAGGCCCTTCAGATCGGCCGTGACAACATAGTTTCCCGGCAGAAGGATCGGGAACTTGAACCCGCCCCCCGCGCCCGTGACGGTGTTGCGAGGCGCCTGAGAGCCGGTGACCGTCACCGTGGCGCCGGGAACCGGGGCCCCGGTGCCGTCTTTGACGACGCCGGAGATCGACCCGGTCTCGGTCGCGAAGGCGGTCGTGGCGGTCACGACGAACGCCACCGCGACCAGAATCCTGAGAACGTTTTTCATCAAGCCTCCTCCTCCATTTTGAGAGAGATTTTCAGGATGTTGAGATACCTGCAGCGATGTTCCGGCATTCGGATCTCCGTCGGGAGATCCAGAATTTTGAAGGTTCGTCCCGACGGTCGAGCGATATTCGAGAGACTTACGTCACAGACACCCATGAAAGACAACAACGCGAAGGATAAATCGCAAGCTCCCTGCCAGTCGAAGAAGATGTTCATTTACCGGGAGAGAATGCCGGCGCGGCCCGGGGATCCGGGCCGTCTCCATGAAATCGATCCGTTTCTTCTCCTATCTCGACCGCGCTCTCCGGGCCGCTGCCCGGCTCGGAACGGGCCGGACGCTTCTCCTCGCGGCGGCCGTCCCGCTCGCGCTCCGTCTCCTTCTCCTCCCGGTCTTTCCCCGTCCGCTTCCCGAAGTCCACGACGAGTTCAGCTACCTTCTCCTCGCCGACACCTTCGCCCACGGCCGCCTCGTCAATCCGGCCCCGCCGCTCCCGGAGTTCTTCGAGTCATTTCACATCCTCGTGACGCCGGTCTACGCCTCGATGTATCCGGTCGGGGAGGGGCTCGTCCTCGCCGCCGGGCAAGTCCTTCTCGGCGATCCGTGGTGGGGGGTCTTTGCCTCCGTCGGCCTGATGTCCGCAGCCGTGGCGTGGCTCCTCCTGGGCTTTGCGCCACCCCGATGGGCGCTCGCCGGGGCGCTTGCCTTCGGCCTGATCTACGGCGTCGAGCACTACTTCATGAATTCCTTCTGGGGAGCGCCGCTCGCGACGGCCGCGGGGGCCGTGATGGCAGGGGCGCTCGCCCGGCTCGTTCTTCCGCGCGAGGGGCCGCAGAAATCCCTCTCTCTACGGATTTCTCCTCGGCGCGGGAGCGGGCGTTCTTCTACATACGCGCCCGTGGGAAGGGTTCTGCGCAGCGCTCCCTGCGGCGCTCGTCTTCGCCTTCTGGCTCGTCCGGTCGCGATGGGAGACGTTCGGCCGCAGGCTCGGGCGCGTCGCGCTTCCCGCGCTCGCAGCCGTCGGGGTGGCGGGGGCGGCCCTCCTCGCGTACGACGCGCGGGTGACGGGAGATCCGCTCCTGCCGCCCTACCTGATGAATCTCAACCGTTACTACGTCGCGCCCCTCTTCCTCTGGCAGGGGGAAAAGCCGATTCCCGCTTACGACCACGACGTGATGCGGCGCTTCTACGTCGACTGGCGCGAGAGCGAGCGGTCGGTCCGGCAGGACGTGGATGCGAAGAACCCGCTCTACGGCTTCTGGCTCTGGTTCCACACCTTCAAGATCGTCGGGGGAGCGGCGCTGGCCTGTCTCCTTCTTCTCGTCTTCCGGCGGAACCGGAAGACCGCGCTCCTCCTCGTCCTTCTCGGCGGCTTCTTCGCGGGGCTCTCCCTTCAGTCGGTCCGGCTCTTCCACTACCTCTCGCCCGGCCTCGGACTGCTCACCGTCGCCGTCGTCCTCGGGCTTCGGACTCTTTCCGCCGTTCGGTTCCGGGGCTGGCGTCCCGGCCGGCATCTCGCGGTCGTCCTCGTCCTCGCGGCGGCGATCGGCCTCGTGCGGAACACCGTCCTCACGCTTCGCCCCGGGGAGAGGGGATACGGAATCCGGCGGGCGGAGATGGTCGCGCGTCTCTCTGCGGAGGAGGGGAAGCAGCTCGTCTTCGTGACGTACGGCCCGCGACACGACGTGCACCAGGAGTGGGTCTACAACGGCGCGGATCTCGAAGGCTCCCGGATCCTCTTCGTTCGCTCGATCTCGCCCGATGCGAACGAGCGGCTCCTCGCGCTCTACCCCCGGACGCCGGGCGTGGCTCCTCTCGCCCGACGACGGGGACCGCCTCATCCCGTATCCTCGTCCCTGAATACTCCGTGCCGCACGCTCCTCTACCTCCACGGCCTCGCCTCTTCGCCGAAGGGGAGGAAGAGAGCGATCCTCGAGCAGCGATTCGGGCCCGAAGGAATCACGGTCGTCGCACCCGACCTGAACGTCCCCTGGTTCCGGGAGCTTGCCTTCGAGGAGATGGTCGCGGAGGCCTCCGAAGCCTGCTCGGAGGCGAGGCCGGACGTCGTCGTCGGCAGCTCGCTCGGCGCGCTCGTCGCCCTCGCGGCTCTCCGGCCGCTCGGGCCGGGAGGGCCTCCGCTCGTCCTGATCGCCCCGGCCCTGGCGTTCGGCGCGCGATGGGCGGAGAAGCTTCCGGAGACCGACTTCCTCGAGATCTTTCATCACGGCGAGGGACAGTTCCTCGAGATCCACCGGGCCTTCTTCGAGGAGATGGCCGGCGTCACCGTCGACTTGGAGCCGCCGCCGGTCCCGGTCTCGGTCGTCATGGGAACGGCGGACGAGTCGGTCCCCTTCGCCCAGGTCGAAACGCGCTGGAAGGAGTGGGAGCTGTCCGGACGGCTCGCCGCCGGGTCGCGGTTCCATCGGATCGAGGGGGGAGACCACGGCCTGATCGGGCATGGCGACGCGATCGAGGCCGCCGTGAGGGAGCGCCTCGGTCAGGACGTTTTTCCGACCGTCAGGTAGTAGACCGGAATCCCTGCCGCCACGACGCCGAGGACGGCGATCGTGCTCCAGCGGCTTCCCGGATCCGCGATGGCGTTCCCGAGAAGCAGGAGCACCGACGCGAGGAAGAGGAGCGGCACCCACGGGTAGAGCGGGACCCGGAACGAGGGGGCGTAGCCGGGCTTCTTCCGGAGCCGGAAGATGGAGGCGACCGAGAGCGCGTAGAACGGGAGGAAGGCCGTCACGAAGGCGTCGGCAAGCTGCTCGAAGCTCCGGAGGAGGACGAAGACGATTCCCAGGGCGGCGGTCATCGTGATGGAGACCCACGGCGTTCCGAATCTCGGGTGGACGCGCGCGACGGAGCGGAAGAAGAGCCCGTCGTCGGCCATCGCGAAGAAGACGCGCGGGCTCGTGAAGAGGACGGTGTTGAGAGTCCCGAAGGTCGAGACCATCACCGTCACCGAGACGAACGCCGCGCCCCACCCGCCGAGGACGCGCTCTGCGACGTCGGCGGCGACGAGCTTCGAGACCCGGATCTGTTCGACGGGGAGGACGGCGAGGTAGGCGAGGTTCGCGGCGAGGTAGATCGCGACGACGAGGAGCGTCCCGCCGACGAGGGCGCGCGGGAGGTTCCGCGCCGGGTCCTTCACCTCTCCCGCGTTGTACGCGAGGTCGGCCCATCCGTCGAACGCCCAGAGGGTCGAGACGAGGGCGAGACCGAACGCGGCGAGGGTGAAGCTCCCGGCGGGGACGGCCGGCGTGAAATGCCCTCCGGTCTGCGGCAGGCCCAGCGCGAAGGCGACGAGGACGATGAAGACGAGACCGCCGTACTTGGCGAGGACGGTCACGTTGCTCACGGCAGCCGAGAGCGAGACGCCGACGATGTTGAAGAGGCCGGTGAGGCCGATGGCGACGGCGGCCACGATGCGGACCGTCTGGACGTGATCCGGGGACTGGGGGTTGAAGCCCAGAACCCGGAAGAGGTACTCGGCGAAGGTGATCGAGATGGCGCCGAGAGAGGCGGCGCGGATCATCGAGAACTGGCCCCACCCGAAGAGGAACCCGGCGAGTCGCCCCCAGCCATCCCGGCAGAAGACGTACATCCCCCCCGTCTTCGGGAGCGCGCTCGCGACCTCGGCGAGCGTCAGCGCCCCGCAGAGGGCGAAGATCCCTCCCGCGGTCCAGACGGCGAGCATCGGAAGCGGCCCGGGGAGCTTGTCGGCGATCCCGGCGGGGGAGCGGAAGATTCCCGAGCCGATCGTCGAGCCGATGACGACGGCGACGGCGCTCCAGAGGCCGAGCCGCCGCGCCAGCTCCGTGTGCCCGGCGCCTCCCGCGGACGGCCTCTCTTCGGACATCTGGCGCGAAGGATACCGTGAGGACCTTCAGGTTCGCTCGGAATCCGCGAAAAGCGGTGCGACCTCTATTCGGATCGAATCAGCCGCCCTCGCCGACCCCAGCACCGCGATCCGCTGGGCGTCTTGTGGGCGCGCAGTGCCGAGTCGTTCTTCGAGTGGCGTAGGGACTTGTGGCACGTCATACATTCGAAGACGTAAACGCGGTTGTTCCCCGTGCGTGCGCGCGAGCTCCCGCGTACACCCCAGCCGCCTGATGGCCGGACGATTGGCGGTGCGCTGATGGCACCTGCGGGACTGAACTCGATTCTGTAGCGGGGCTTGAAGGGAACCGTCGTGACTCTAAGATCCGAGATCCCGCGAACATTGAACCTCTTGATATGCGTTGATCCGACCTCCCATGCGTACAGATGGAGGTCCCCGCACTGCGCCCGCCGAAGCGAGTAAGGTTCCGCCCGACGAAGGCGCCCCTTGTAAGTGAACTCGATGAGAAGACGATTGATCCCAGCATACCGTGCTGATTCGAGAGGTATACCCAGTCCCCAGTA
Source organism: uncultured Acidobacteriota bacterium (assembly GCA_963779415.1). Lineage (GTDB taxonomy): Bacteria > Acidobacteriota > Thermoanaerobaculia > UBA5066 > UBA5066 > DAOMFB01. The sequence continues at coordinate 798,646 of CAVZYA010000002.1, forward strand.
CGTCACGCCAGCAGGGGATTCGACCTTTTCACCGGATAGCGCGATTGCCGGGATGGCTGGGACGGCTAGTCCGCCTTCGTCGATCCAGCGCAACGCGGCTTCGAGACGGGAAAGGTATCCCTCGAAAGGCGGGAGGCTCGGAAGCTGCTGCCCGAGCATGTTCTCCCACTCGGACCTCAGCTCCACTGCCGACCGGGCGACGGCCAGTAGTTCACTGGAAGATGGAGGAGCCAGGCTTTTCACCTCACACTTCCCACGGAAGAGGCCTCGGGCTTCGTCCAAGTCGAAATCGCCCGTCCTACTCTCAAGAAGGAAGACGACGTCGTAGAGGTCACGTGGGCGCGTTCGCTCGAGAAGTGCCCGCGTTTTCTCCGCGAGCAGCTCTTCGAGGTAGTAGGACCGCACGGTAGTGCCATCCGGAAGCTGATCGGGATACGGGTGGAAGACGGGGCGGCTCTCGGGTTCGCCGAGTACGGGCTCATGGCGCGTGAGGTCGAAGAGGATTCTCGGCGTACTGACGATTCCGAGCGGGCCCCGATACCCGATCCTCCCCAGAAACGTTTCGCGTTCGAGCTTGTCTCTTCGGGCTCGAACGGTCACCGTTTCCTGCGGGAAGGTTATGCCGCTCAGTTCACCAGCGATCTCGACGACCTCGTCGAGGATCTTCTTGAGGCTGTCGGCGTTGTAGGCCGACTCGGGAAGGAGAGTGAAGTCGAGATCCTCCGAGAACCGGTACGTTTCGAAGTAGCACTTCTTCAGGCACGTTCCACCTTTGAAGATCCAGTTTGCTGAAGTCTCGGAATGCTGCGCGATGGCGGCGAGTACCCAGCCGAGTACGTAGTCCTTCTCGATGACGGCGGCTGTGAGCTGCCACTCCTGAACGCGGTCGAGGATGTCCTGCTTGCCGATCATGTGTCAGCCGGAGATGCGTCGAGCCGGACATTCACCCAGAGGCCCCAGCGTTTCGTGAGCCGGCCACGCCCTTCGACGGCCGGGTCGAGTTTCACGACTCCGGCCGAGCGCCGAGCGAGGGCCGCATCGACGAGTACCGGCTCGGCAGGGAGAGCGGTTTCCGCGAGGTAACCGAGGCGCTTGAATGCAGCCCCGGACTCGACCTCTGCGACCCGCTCGAGAAGCCGGTGTGGATTCCACTCCTTCGCAGAGCGGTACGAGCGGAGCATCTGGGTGAGGTGGCGGATTCCCCCGACCCATGAAGGTGACGCAAGAGCGTCCGCGATTGTTCGCTCGCGGTCGAAACGGAAACCCGTTCCTGCCGCGCAGATCGGGCGCACGGTGGAAACGCGGCTCTTCTTCGCCCGGACGAGGTGAAACTCGGTCCTACGAACGTCTCTGTCGCGTGGCGGATCGCGGCGGCTGAGACGACGAAGGTCGAGCGGAAGAGCTGCTCAGTGAGTCCCCAGTGCTCCGCCGCACTCCAACCGCCAATGTAGCAGGGCGAGTAGAGCTCGCTCGCCAGCACCCAGGGATCTTCGACTGCGCCTCCTTCACGCCCCGCTTCGAGCGGCAGCACGAGGTAGAGCCCGCGACGGACGCGCACGAGCCAGCCTTGCTGCACCAGGCGCCCGAGCGTGACCGATGCTTCCGACGGCGGTTGCCGCAGTAGCTCTGCGGCCCGCGTTGTCGTGAAGAGCCCGCCGCGTGCTCTCTGGCAAGGCGACGGAGCCTTTCTTTAGGGTCTCGTGCGGGCATCGAAGAACCCTTTTTCGCCGCCACGAGTACAGTATACACGTAGAAAACAACGTCAGGAGGCGTTTACTACACTCTAACTAAACCTTCGAGTCGAGGGCTCCACCCTGAACGATCGAAGAAGGGCTACTGCTTAACGACTGCAGGGGCGGTCGGCGGAAAATCAACGTCCTCGGGGGCGTTCAGGTAGCTGATGTACCGCCCGCGATACCCGAGGAGGGTCAGAATGATCCGTTTAGTGAGCTCCCGGAGAACCGCGATATGTCGGATAACGCCGTCGTAGTCATTTCGGGCGCTGTCACCGCCGTGGACGACACTGCTTCTCGCATCGATGGCTACTGTGATTGCCCGCTCGAGGCCTGAGTACGGAACACCGTCCTCGTCGAGCATCCGATAAAGCCGTTCACGGATCGTAAGCGCATTCAGATTTCCGATCTTCTTTCGAATCAGTTCTGCTGCCCTCTCCATTGTTGCTTGCTCGACTTTTCCTTCAGGCGACCCACCCCGGAACTGACCGCTTCATCGAGGCCTGGGCGCATGTACTTGTCGAACAACTCCCTTGGGATTGCTGAGTAAATGTAGCCGCGTACCCGCTCAAAACGACCGACGAGATTCTCAAGGGTCGCCACCGCCATCGTCAGCTGTACCTCGACGAAGGCCGAGTGCGCGAAATACATCGCGATCGCAATGTCGAGCCCTCTCGCCTTGCGGAGCTCTTCTGTATAGGCCGAGGTGGCGAGCTGGACGAAGGCTGTGAGATCGAGCGAATACGAGAGTGGCTCGGTCGGGGTGCCTCCGCCGTGTTCTTCCCAGATGTCGCACCGGATCCAGTTTTCGCCCGACAAGACGTCCCGAAGGCTGTATCGGAAGTACCGACCCTGAACCAGCGAAAGTACTTCAAGAACGCGACGGCATTGGGAGTCGCAGAGGGCCAGCCAATCGCCGATCGGACGCGAGTCGTTATCCGATGCCCTGATCGAGAGCTGGCCAGAGAGCTCGGTCGATCCGTTACGCGAGTCGCGGCACCGAAAGAAAGTTCTCCCAGGTCGTCGGTGCAGTTTGAACCTGAAACCCCTCAATGCCCGGGATGAGATACGTCACCGCGGCTTCTGAAGCAAGGGCAGATCTTTCCAGCCTGGAGGCTGGCTTGAGTGTCAGATGCCTAGGAATGCCTTCGATTCGAACAGAGGTCACGCCGTGCGTAGTCCCCCGTCCCGGCTGGTGACATAGAGGTGTTCGCTTTGAACGTGACGCCCGCCCGGTGCGAGGCCATCGAAAGAGATCGGTTTAACCGTTCGACTCTCTTCGTTCAGCGGCTGCATGAGCCAGAAGTTCAGGTCGTCGAGAGGACTCGGTGCCATTTTGAAAAGAGCTTTACCGAAACGGTCGACCGAGATATCAAAGTTCGCTCTACAGCGGCGCTCGCCGGATCGGAGTTCACCCTCACACCCTAGGAGTTCGATGGGTTCATTTCACCCGATCTGCTCGCAAGTTCTTCGGAGAGGCCTTGAGGGGTCGTGCGGCGAGTTCATAGCTTCCCCATGAAGGCCTTATCGAGGATTGCCGGCAAGAGGGCATCGAGCTTGGCGGCGGTCCTCCCCTGCGGGGCCTTCAAGGCATCGACTTTGGCCTGAAGGCCGTCGAGGTAGGCGACGATGTGGCGCTGCTCAGCGAGCGGTGGGACATGGACGCCACATCCCCGTAACTTCACCCCGGTCAGGTGAGCGATGGTTGTCTGCGTCTTGAGTTCGGAGAACCCTGTCTGCTCGGCTGCCCAGAAAATCTGGTGCAGGAGGAACCGTGGCGTGACTCTGCTGGGGTCCACCCGAACCCGGTGCAATGCCTTCTGAAAGCAACAGCCGGCAATCTCGTTGTTCCAGATGGTAGACTTTCCGATGTCGCCGCCTTCGCACACGAGGATATCGCCGGGAAGAAGTTGAAACTCCCGTTTCTCGTTTTCGTCAAAATCCATTTCAAATACGGAGGACAGGTCGAGACGGTCCCACTGAATGTTCGCATTACGCAGGTACGGTGTGCTGTGCCGACCCGTCTTGGCGGCGCTGGAGAGCATTTTTCAAGGCGACATTCAGCTACCGAGTCGAGTCTAACGGTGGGATGGTCTGTGAGAAGCCCGGAAAACAACGTGTCCCGTTCCTGAACGCAAATAAGTTCTGCCATGCGGTTAGCCTCTTGTCTGAGGCCGACTGCATCCTTCAAGCCAGCAGAAAGTTCCTCGATCCGCGCACGATCCGCCGCTGCTCGGCGAGGGGCGGGACGGGGACCCGCGCAGCGAGCAAAGTCTTGGGGCGCACGGCGGCGTAGCCGGTTGTGCCGAATGCTCCGCTGGCCAGTTGCGCCTCCAAGTAGTTCGCCTGGAAAATCGCCTGCAGCCACGCATTCAGGACGAGGTCGTGATTTACGTCAAACAGGAAGAAGTGGCTGGTACAGAGTGCACCAGTTCCATCCGGCGGTACGAAGCCGATGGCACCCTTCTTACCCCAGATTTCCGACAGGATCACCTGCCCAGACTTGGCGAGCTGGTGCTGCTTCATCTTCAGGGTAGAGCCGTCAACTGGGGTGTCCAGAACGACGCCTCTGCCGTACAGCCGCACCGAGAGTTTGGAGTAGGGGCGCGCCTCTGGCCTTTCGATGAACTCGGTGTTCTGCACAAGAAGCTCGCCGAGGGGAACGAGCGGCCAGCCGTTCAACCGGGCCTCAGCTCGAGGAATCGTTTGATGTTCTGGACGATCTCAATGATCTCTTTCTCCTTCTTCAGGATGTCATCGACGAGCTTCTCCGGCGAAAGATGCTCGAGATCTTCCGGTCCGTTCGGGTTCTTGAGATCGAGGTTGGCGGAGAGAAGCTGGCCGCTGTCGTCGTACTTCAGGGCATCCCGGGCCACGACCTTCCACGCGTGATCGTCGACGGCACGGCTCTTCCACCACGCGGTGCAGGGCGCGAATTCCTCGAACTGCATCGGTTTCGTCTTCGAGTAGTTTTTCCGGCCTTCGGGAAGTGGGATGTTCGTAGTACCAGATATCCGTGGTCGGGCCGGAACGATCGAAGAACAGGATGTTAGTGGGAATGCTCGTGTAGGGCGCGAATACGCCGTTTGGAAGACGAACGATGGTGTGGAGGTTGAACTTCTTGAGGAGGTCCTCCTTGATCCGGGCCGCACACGCCGTCTCCGAAGAGGACTCCGTTCGGCACGACGACGGCTGCCCTTCCACCGGTTTCGCGAGCCGTGCCCCGGCCGTCTGAGCTTCCGCATGATGAGCTGAAGGAAGAGCAGCGCCGTCTCGGCCGTCTGCTTGTCGTCCGGGAAGTTGCCCTGGATTCCTCGCTCTTCTTCGCCTCCAAAGGGTGGGTTCGTCAGGATGACGTCACCCGGTCCTTGTCGCCGATCTCGGTCAGCTTGACGTCGAGGCTGTTGCCGGGATCGATCCGCGGGAATTCGAGGCCGTGGAGCAGGAGGTTCATCTGGCCGAGGAGATACGGCAGCGGCTTCGCTTCGCCCCCGAAGAGGCTCTTCTGCTGAAGTGTCCGGCGGTCCGCGACCGTCTTGCACTGCTTTTCCAGATGGTCGATAGGTCTCGACGAGGAAGCCGCCGGTGCCGCAGGCCGGGTCGAGGACGGTTTCCCCGAGGCGGGGGTTCGATCACTTCGACCATGAAGCGAACGACCGGGCGCGGCGTGTAGAACTCGCCGGAGTCACCCGCAGCGTCCCGCATCTCCTTGAGCATCGACTCGTAGAGGTGGCCCAGGGTGTGGATCTCCTCGGACGAGTCGAAGTGGATGCCGTTGACCTGGTTGAGGACGTCGCGCAGGAGATAGCCGTTCACCATCCGGTTGACGGTGCCGCGAAAGACGGTCGCGATGACGTCGCGCCGGTCGCCGCCGTTCGCGCCCTGTAGCTGTCCGCAGGTAGGCGAAGAGCCCGGGGCCCTCTTGCCGTCCGGCCGGACCGCCGTCTCCTGGTTGATGAAGGCGATCAGTTCGTCGCCCGTGATGCCGTCTTCCTTAGCCGCCCAGTCGCGCCAGCGGTAGGGGGCCTCGATGGCTGGCCGGTACTTCTCCCCCTGCAATCGTCGCCTTCTGCCTCGTCGCATCCGCTCCATGTCGTCGAGGAACTTCAGGAACATGATCCAGGTGAGCATCGGCAGGCGGTCGAGGTCGCCGTTCAGGCCTTTGTCTTTCCGCATGATGTCGCGGGCCGACTTGATGAGGCTGCCGAGACGCTGGCGGAGGTCGTGGAGCGGTGAATCTTCGTGTCTTCTTGCATCTCGTTTCCATCTCAGCTGCAGCATATAGCAGGCTTTGTAGGCGGTCGACGGCTTCGCGAAGCTTCTCGCGGTCCGCCGAACCGCGTGGCGATCTCCAGCGGCGTTGCCGTGACGGGAGATCGGCGAAATCTCGAGTACATCGGGAAGGCTGAACTGCGAGACGCCGTGTTCGGTGTATTTCTGGAGAAGCTCGTCGAGGATCTGCTCTGGCCTCCGGCCCGTACTGCTTGAAGAAGCTCTGGCCCTCTCGACGGACTTTCGCGGCGCGCTCTCGCCGGCTGCGTGGGCGCCGCACCGAACGCCAGATGGCAGAGAAGATCCAGCGGGTCGGCGTCGGGGAGCTTGGCCGCGTCTGCGAGGGATTCGACGTCAATTCCTCGTTCTGCGAGGGCCGCGAGGAGCTCTGCGCGGGTGGTTGACGCCTGTCCATGCACTTCGCAGGTCGTCGACCGAACGGGTAGAGGGTCCGGATCTTGTCGCGGCGCATAGTCGGTGAGCTGAATTACTCGGAGCGGTTTTCCCGTTCGGGTCGAGGTCGTAGACGAGGTGCGCGGCGATCTCGACCTGCCCACCGTCGACATAGAACTTGCGGCGTTCGGCGACGGGTGGCTCGACGATGATGCCTGGTGCAAACGGTTCTGTGGTTTCGCTGGTCGGGTCCGGGGGTGGCGCGCCCTCCGGGTACGTCGTTTTCGTGACTTCCCCGGCCGTCGTCGATCTCTTGCTCGGCTCACGAATGCCGGCTCGCCATCGAAATCGGGGTCGGCGAACAGGCGTCGTCGCGGATCCGGTGTAGTCGAGAATGTCGAAGAAGTAGCTTCCCGTAGTCGTCACGAACGCGCGTACCACGCCCGATGATCTGCTTGAACTCGCACGATGCGAGCCGATGACCCGTACGAGAACGATGTTCTTTCACGGGCGGGGCGTCCACACCGGTCGTCAGAAGCTGGGAGGTCGTCAGGATGACCGGCGTCACGGTCTCCAGGTCCTGGAAGCGGCTGAGGTGGCCCGCGCCGATGTCGCCTTCGTCGGCGGTGACCCGGCAGACGTAGTCCGGGTATCTTCTGAACGAGATCGGCGTTCAGGTTGTTCAGGGCCTTCCGCATCTCCGAGGCGTGCTCCTGATCGACGCAGAAGACGATTGTCTTCGCGAACCGGTCCGTGGCTTTCAGGAAGTTGGCCAGGTGCTTCGGCGACGGCTTCGGTCCGGGCCGCGCAGAGCGACGACTCGCTCGAAAGTCCTTCGTCTGGTACTCGTCGTCCGGAATCTCGCGGCCGTAGCGGTCCAGCTCGCCTTTCGTCGGCCGCCAGCCCGCCGCGTCCCACGTGGTGACGATGCGGTGGACACGATAGGGGGCTAAGAAGCCGTCGTCGATGCCTTGGCGGAGGCTGTAGGTATAGAGCGGGTTTCCGAAGTAGAGATAGCGTGTCCCGCGTTCTCGTCACGAAGCGGCGTCGCCGTCATGCCGAGCTGGATAGGCCGGCTCGAAGTAGTTCGAGGATTTCCCGCCAGCTGGCTGTCGACCCGGGCACTTCCCCGATGGCACTCGTCGACGATGATGAGATCGAAGAAGTCGGGAGCGTACTGGCGGTAGAGGCCGGGCGCGTCGTTCGTCGCCGGCGAGCGACTGATAAATGCGCGAAGTAGATTTCCCGGCCTTTCTGAACGATCGCCGTCCTCGATCTTGCCATCGGGCGTCACCGAATGGCGGCGAAGGTCTTGTCCTTCGGGTCGTCGACGAGGATGTTGCGATCGGCCAGGTAGAGAATCCGCGGCTTTCGCGCTGCTGGCCGGTCGCTGTTCCATCCTGACGTTCCAGAGCTTCCAGCAGATCTGAAAGGCGACGAGCGTCTTCCCGGTCCCCGTCGCCATCGTGATCAGGACGCGCCGCTTGCCGGAAAGGAAGCGACTCACGCACGCGGTTGATCGCGATCTCCTGGTAGTAACGTGAGGCCTTCCCGGGCAGCGAAAGGCCGGGCTCGAGATAGCGTTGTGAGGCCGTTTCATCTTTCGGCCCTTCCGTGGCGCGAAGTCGGTTCCACAGCACGGCCGGCGTCGGGAAAGTCCGAGACCTCCAGTTCGATGCCCGTCGAGAAGTCGAACCCAACGATGGACTTGCCGTTTGTGGCGTACGCGAATCTCAACCCGAGGGTCTGCGCATAGTTCTTGGCCTGCTGAAGGCCATCACTGGCGGACTTGTAGTCAGCCTTCGCCTCGACCACGGCTATCGGCAGGTCCTTGCGTGTAGCGCAGGAGATAGTCCGCTCTCTTGGCCGGCCCCCGCGTAGCTGATCGCCCGCTGACTTTGATTCGGCCTGCGGTGAACTGACACTGTTCGTGGATCGAGTGGGGCGGCTCTTCCCAGCCGGCCTCCTGCAGCCGTGGAACGACGTACTTCCGGCAGGTGTCAGCTTCGTTCGCCATTCACTGGAGTGTCAACTATCGCACGGTGTAGGGCTTAGCCCCTACGGCACGTCCCGATTGACGCGCCGCCGTCGCGTGCTACCTTCGACGCGACATGGCGACGAAGTACACCGCCGCCGACATCACGGTCCTCGAAGGGCTCGAGCCGGTCCGGAAGCGGCCCGGGATGTACATCGGGGGCGTCGATCCGCGCGGGCTCCACCATCTCGTCAACGAGATCGTCGACAACGCCGTCGACGAGGTGATCAACGGCTACGCGACGCGGCTCGAGGTGCGGCTCTTTCCCGACGGGAGGGAGATCGAGATCTCGGACAACGGGCGCGGCATCCCGGTCGACATCCACCCGAAGTACAAAAAGCCGGCGCTGGAGCTGATCCTGACGACGCTCCACGCCGGGGGAAAGTTCGAGCAGGGGAACTACGTCCACTCGGGGGGCCTCCACGGCGTCGGCTCGTCGGTCGTCTGCGCGCTCTCGTCGGAGATGACGGCGACGGTCCGCCGCGACGGGGCCGAATGGACGCAGAGCTACTCGCGGGGGAAGGCGTCGTCGAAGCTGCAGAAGGTGTCGTCCGGAGAGAAGGTCCGCGGCTCCGGGACGACGATCCGCTTCCGCCCCGACCCGGAGATCTTCGGGAAGCTCGCCTTCGAGGCGGCGGAGATCCGCGAGCGGCTCGAGGCCAAGACGTACCTCCATCGCGGTCTCCGCGTCGTCTTCGTCGACGAAACCGCCAGGCCCTCGACGCGCGAGGAGTTCCAGCACGAGGGAGGGCTCCAGGACTTCCTCGTGAAGCTCGTGGCCGAGCGGGGGAAGAAGCCGACGACTCCCGCGGAGTTCGTCCTCGTCCGCGAGGACGAGCCGCGCCTCGAAGTGGCGCTCGTCTGGACCGAGGCGACGGACGAGACGGTCCGGTCGTTCGTGAACGGGATCCCGACCCCGTCCGGAGGGACGCACGAGAACGGCCTCCGCGCCGGGATCGCCAAGGCGGTCCGGAACTACCTCGAGACGCACGAGCTGGTCCCGAAAGGGGTGACGGTCGCGGCGGAGGACATCCGCGAGGGGATTCTCGTCTTGCTTTCCGCCTACGTTCTGGAGCCGCAATTCCAGGGGCAGACGAAGGACCGCCTGAACAACCCCGAGATGGCCGCGCAGGTGGACGGCGCCGTCCGTCCCGCCCTCGAGAAGTGGCTGAACGAGAATCCCACGCTCGCCGAGATGATCGTCGGGCGGATCGTCCTCGCGTCGCGGGCGCGCGAGGCGAGCCGGGCCGCCGCGCAGCAGGTGACGCGCAAGACCGCCGTCTCCCACCGGCTGAACCTCCCCGGCAAGCTCGCCGACTGCGCGTCGACCGACCCGTCACTCTCCGAGCTCTTCATCGTGGAAGGGGACTCGGCGGGAGGCTCGGCCAAGCAGGCGCGGAACCGCGAGACGCAGGCGATCCTGCCGCTTCGGGGGAAGGTCCTGAACGCCGAGCAGGCGAACTCGGCGAAGGTGACGGGAAACCGCGAGCTTTCGGACATCGTCTCGGCCCTCGGCTGCGGCGTCGGGGCGGCATTCGACGTCGGAAGGCTCCGCTATGGAAAGATCTTTCTCCTGATGGACGCGGACGCCGACGGTCACCACATCTCGACGTTGCTGCTGACTTTTTTCTGGCGGCACCTGCCGAAGCTGATCCTGGAAGGGCACGTCTACCTCGCCCAGCCGCCGCTCTACCGGATCGACGCCGGGAAGGAGACCTGGTGGGCGCTCGACGACGCCGAGCGCGACGCCATCTTCGCGAAGCTCCCGAAGAACGTGAAACCCGAGGTGATGCGCTTCAAGGGGCTGGGCGAAATGATGCCCGAGCAGTTGAAGCAGACGACGCTCGACCCGCGCCGCCGGCGGGCCGTCAAGGTCACCGTTCCCGACGTCCTCGCGGCCGAGCAGACGCTCGCCGAGCTGATGGGGAAGGACGCCCAGGCGCGCTACCGCTTCATCACGGAGCGGGCGAAGGAAGCCGACAGCCTCGACCTCTAGAGCCGCGTCTAGAATGACCTCGTGGTGGCCGAGGCATGACCGCGAAAGATCCCATGGACCAGAAGCCGGCCGGCGAGACGGTTCCCGGGGAGACGGCTCCGGAGAGCTTCGACCCTCACGCCCCCGTCGGCCACCCGTCGGCGGAGACCGACGAGGAGCTTCTCGCCGCGAAGGCTGCCGGGCTCACCGACCCGCGCTGGAAGCCCCTGACCGAGATCCCGGTCCTCTCGGACTACTACAACGAGACATACCTCTATCTCCTCCCGTCGGGCCCCCGCAATCTCTACGTCTTCTGGGAGGTCGGGGAGTGGACGCGCGGGGAGATGAAGAGCCGGTTCGGCGAGGGGTTTCTCACGCGGAATCACCTGATCCTCCGCGTCTACGACGTGACGGACGTCGTCTTCGACGGCTTCAACGCGAACAACTTCTTCGAGGTGGACGATTTCCTGAACGACAAGGTGGCGTACTGGGTCGCCGTCCCTCCCGGGCGGAGCTTCGTGGCCGAGATCGGCTACCGGGCTCTCGGGACGACCTTCTTCGAGAAAGTAGCCCGGTCGAACACGGTCTTCTCCCCCCGCGACCGCGCGGAGACGGCCGAGAGGTATACCGCGTGGGGCTCGGTGGGGCTCCCCGCGTCCGACGTGGAGGCGCCGGTCGGCGAGCGGAACTGGCGGTACAACCAGTACCTCTACTGGAAGCGGCGGACGCACGCGGCCCCGCCGGAGAAGGGATGCTGGGCGCTCGTCCTGCACCAGCACCTCCCGTTCATCCGCCACCCGGAATACGACGTCTCCCTCGAAGAGCAGTGGTTCTTCGAGGCCGTCGTCTCGGTCTACACGCAGCTCCTCCACCTGATGTGGCGGCTTTCGAACGACAAGGTCGACTTCCGCCTGACGGTGAGCCTCACCCCGCCGCTCCTCTCGATGATGAAGGACCCGCTTCTCCGGACGCGGGCCGCGCGGCACATCGAGGAGATGCTTCATCTTTCGCGGCGCGAGAGGGGAGAACGCCCACGGCAAGCCGTGGCACGACACGGCGTGGCAGATCCACGACCGGATCCGGATCGCGAAGGAGGTCTTCGAGGCCTACTCGGGAGACCTGACCTGCGGGTACCGCGACTTTCAGGACGCCGGAAAGCTGGAGATCATCACCTGCCCGGCCTCGCACATGATCCTTCCGCTCTTCGCGCACCAGAAAGAGACGGTCCGGGCACAGCTCCAGACCGCCTGCCGGCAGTACGAGCGGGCCTTCGGGCGGTGGCCGCGCGGCATCTGGCTCGCGGAGAACGCCTTCACCCCCGGCCTCGACGAGATGCTGGCCGAGGAGGGGCTCCGCTGGTTCCTCCTGAACGACAAGGCCGTCCTCGAGGGAGACACGCGCCCGTTCTTCGGCTCGTCCGAGCCGGTCGTCACGCCGGCGGGACTCGCGGCCTTTCCGATCGACCCGCAGACCCGGCAGAAGATCTGGTCGCGCGAAGGGGGCTATCCCGGCCACGCCGAACTACAAGGAGTGGTACCGCGACCTCGGCTACGAGGCCGACTGGGACTACCTCCCCCCGTACTTCCGGACGGCGAACGTCCGCCGGAACACCGGGATCAAGTACTACCGGATCACCGGGAAGAAGGTCGACCTCGGCGACAAGGCCTACTACGTTCCGGCCTGGGCGAACGAAGTCGTCCACGAGCAGGCGGGGGAGTTCGTCTTCGAGCGGGGCGCGCAGGCGAACTACGACCGCGAGACGAGCGGTGGCCGGACGGGATGCCGCGTCTCGGCGTACGACGCGGAGCTGTTCGGGCACTGGTGGGAGGAGGGGCCGGCCTTCCTCGAGTCGGTCTTCCGCAAGATGCTTCATGACCAGACGGAGGTCCGCCCCGTGACGCCGTCGGAGTACCTCTCCGAGCAGCCGCACCACCAGCGGCTCGTCCCGAACGCCGGCTCGTGGGGAAAGAGCGACTACTTCCAGACGTGGGTCGAGGAGAGGGCCTACCAGCCGAACGTCTGGGTCTACCGGCACCTCTTCCGGCTCCTCGGGAGAATGTCGGATCTCGCGACCCGGCTTCGCGACGAGGCCGACCCGATGATCCGCCGCGCCCTCAACCAGGCGGCTCGCGAGCTTTTCCTCGCGGGCGCGTCGGACTGGGGCTTCCTGATCTCCACCGGGCAGGCCGTCCGGTACTCGGAGCTGCAGATCGTCCGGCACCTCGACCGGGCCAAGGAGCTGCTGAGGCAGGCCGGGGAAGGGAAGATCGAGGGAACCTTCCTCCAGCTCCTCGAGGACGCCGACACGATCTTCCCGTTCGGCGAGATGGACTACCGCGTCTTCTGCCGCTGAAGGGCACGCGGGTGCCCAGACGCGGCCAGAGCGCTGAGGGCTCCAAGCCAGAGCGTCGCCTCGCGTGACGAGAGCCCGGCGCGAAGGAGCGACGACTCCAGCTCGGCCACGACGTGCGCGTTCCGGCCCCGTCCGGCGAAACCGGACGCTGCGAGAACGGAGCGAAGAGAGATTCTCAGAAGGGAGAGTTCCATCGAAGCGGCCGGCGCGTCAGAGCCTTCGTCCGTTCCGCGCCTTTGGCGCGGTGCTTCGAAGGGAAGACAATGAAAGGAAGACAAAGAGAACGCCAGAGAGATTGCGACGGCCTGGGCGAGATTCAGGGACGGGAAAGCCTTCGAAGTCGGGATCCGGAGTCGTGCGTCACACTCCCGCACCTCGTCGGTGGTCAGGCCGCCCCGCTCCGGGCCGAAGACGAGCGCCACGCGGCGTCCCAGGCGCAGCTCACGGCGGATCGAGGCGAACGTCGTCGCGGGGGGAAGGCCTCGAGTCGCTCTTCCTCTAAGAGAAGACAGCGCCACGACTCGCGAAACGTCCGCCCGAAGCGCGTCCCAGCTGGCGCGTGTCTTTATCCCCCTGAGAAGATCTTCGGCGCCGGATGAATAGGCCACGGCATCTGGATGAAGGAGATCCACCCGGGGCTCGATGAGCGCCAGTTGCGCCCCGAAGTTCTTCGCCGCGCGGGCCGCGGCGCCGAGATTCCCCGGGTTGTGCGTCCGGACGAGAACGGCGAGGAGCGGCATCGGAAGGGCATCTTGGTCCAGAATGCGGGGTCATGTCGAAGGAGCGATCAGAGAGCGAGCAGAAGGCCGTCGAGACGATTCTCAGGGCGCTCGGGCACCGTCTCGCGCGCCTCCGCGACGAATACGCGATGAAGACCCTTCGCCGCGAGGAGCCCGAAGGGGTGGAGAAGGGGCTCGCGCTCGCACTTCGCGAGCTGAACGACCTCCTCCCGCGTCGCAAGCGTCTGAAGGACTGATCGCGAAGCGATGGCCGAGGAGACCCCCGCGGCCGGAGTTCCCCGCGACGCCGGACGGCTTGTCGAGGCGGCAGCCGCGGCGGCGGTTACCGGGACGGCGCTCGTCTTCTTCCTGGTCTATCTCTTCGCCATGTCCGGAGCGTCGCTCTGGACGGACGAGCTTTACGGGATAGTCCACTTCAGCTCCCGTGGTCCGTGGACGGCGTGGACGGACTACCACGCCCCGAATCACGTTCTCTTCTCGCTCCTCAACTCGCTTCTCCCGGGATGCGGCTCGGTCGACCCGGTCCGGGCGCGGCTCTTCTCCTTCATCGCGGTTTCGGCGCTCCTCCTCCTGGTGCTTGTCTTCTTCTGGCGAACGGGACGGTGGCTGGCCGGAGCCTTCGCGTTCCAGCTCCTCGCGACGAACGAGCGCGTCCTCGACCAGACTCTGCAGGCGCGCGGCTACGGTCTGCAGCTCCTCTTCGCGGGCGGGGCCGCCATCGCCGTCCGCGCGTATCTCGAGGCCGGGCGCCGGAGCGCTCTCTTCGCTCTCGCGGCTCTCGTCGTCCTCGGCACCTTCGCCGTCCCGCCGTTCATTCTCTTCGGCGGAGGGCTCTTCCTTCTCCTCTTCGTCGTCCGGAGGCGGCGCGAGGTGCTCGTCAGCGGACTTCTCGCTCTCGTCGGGGCCGTGGCCGTCCACCTGCCGGTCCTCGACGCTCTCTTTCGTCAGTTGACGACGTACCGGACCGTCGGAAGCGGTGCCCTCGAGTTCGCAACTCCCGCGGCCGTCGCGGAGTCGCTCCGCCTCTACGTCCTGCCGGAGCTCTTCTCGTCGCCCCGCACGGGTGGAGGAGCGGTGCTGCTTCTCGCGGCTCTCGTCGCCGCGCTTCTCGTCACGGCCGGATCCCCCGAGCCCGAGACGAGCTGGCGCCGCGTCGTCCTCGGGGCGGTTCTTCTCTTCTTTGGTGCCTGCCTCCTCCTCCGGAGCCCGCTCGTCCGGACGACGGTCTTCGTGGCGGCGCCTCTCGCACTCGTCCTCGGCGCGCTCGTCGAGGATCTCCTCCGGCGAATCGGGATCCGGGGAGTCCGGCCGGCCGCCGTCGCGGTTCTGGCCGCGGTCCTCGCGTTCTCGAACGGCATCGCCGTCTCCCGGTTCGAGTTCGTTCCGATCGAGCGGTGGGACATGACGGCGGCGTTCGTTCGCCGCGCGATCCCCCCGGGACTCCTCTCTGGGTGACGTTCCGGCCGGAGCTGCTCGCGCCCTATCTCCCTCCTTCGACGACTTTTTCCGAACGCTTCGACGCGGCGCTCTTCGCCTCCGGCGGACTCGCCGTCGTGGACACCGACGTCGATCCCCCGGTCCGGTTCGACGGAAGGCGATATGCCGCCGGCGCGAAGGAGTGGCGGACGCCGCTCGCCCGCCGTGGGACTCAGTCCGTCTGGTTCGTCCCGCGTTCCTGAGATGTCACCGCTTCTGCAGCCGCCGCGAGGCGCGACGGTCCGGCGCCCGAGATGACGGTGAAGCGGCGGCCAAGCTTCAGGAGGCCGCGCCGCAGGCGGTCGAAGAAATCCTCGCGCTGGGCGAGGTCGGGGTGACAGCGCTGCGGATCGAAGCTCCACGGAAGGTCGGGGCGAAGAAGCAGGGTCAGGTCGATCCGCTGCGAGGCGGCGAGCGCCTCGGCCTCCTTCGGACAATCGCCGTAGAGGACGTGGCTCCAGACCGTGATCGTCAGGAGGTCCGTGTCGAGGAGGAGAAGGCCGCGGGCCGACCGCGCCGCCTCCTCTTCGGCGGCCTTCTGGGCGAGGGCGATCGGGAGGATGTCTCCGATCTCGTAGACGACCCCCTTCACGTCGTAATACGCCCGCGAAGCCTCCGGGACGAAGGGCGCGCCGAACCGCGCCGCCAGCTCCGCCGAGAGCGTCGACTTTCCCGACGACTCCGGGCCGACGACCGCGACGCGGAAGAGGGGGACGCTCAAGCGACAGCCGGCCGGGGAGGGCGTCGCCACTCCCGGAGCGCGTAAACGCAGAGAACGAGGAAGACGACGTAGAGGAGCGCGGTCAGCTCGAGGCGCTGGACGAGGAAGAGCCCGACGTAGCCGACGTCCACGAGGATCCAGACGATCCAGCACTCGAAGACCTTCCGCGCCTGCAGCCACTGCGCCACGAGGCTGAACGCCGTCAGCGTGGCGTCGGGCCAGGGGTTCGAGGCGTCGGTCCGCGCCGCCATGAGGGCGCCGAGGGTGAGGCTCACCCCCGTCCCGGCGACTCCCCAGAGGGCCGCCGCGCGGCCGGAGAGCCGCGTGACGGGAAGCGTGTCGTGCCCTTCGCCCGTCCCTTTCCACCAGTGAAACCATCCGTAGAGCTGGAGGACGAGAAAGACGAACTGCAGGCCCATGTTCGCGTAGAGCCGCGACTGGCCGAAGACCCACGCGTAGGCCGAGACGCAGACGATCCCCGCCGGCCATCCCCAGACGCTCTGGCGCGCCATGAGCCAGACGGAGAGGAAGCCGGTCGTGGCGCCCAGCATCTCCCACGGCGAGGCGCCCAGAATGCCGTGGAGAAGATCGGCCGCGCTCACGAAGGGCGGCTCAAAGGCGCGGGGCGAATCGTTCGCCGCGAACGGGCTCGGCCGAGGGGACGAAGGTGCCGTTCTTGAGGACGTTCGAGAAGACGAGCGGCCAGCCGTTCCCCTTTCCCGGCTCGGAGGCGTCCTGAAGGTGGACGTGAAGGCTCGGCTCGAGGCCGCGGCCGCTGCTCCCGACCTGCGCGAGGGGGTCGCCGGCCTTCACCTTCTCTCCCGGCTTGACGACGACGCTGCCGCTCTTCAGGTGGAGAAAGAACGCCCAGACGTTCCGGCCGAGATCGAGGACGACGAAATTCCCTTCCGGCTCCGCGTCGCGGTCGATCTTTCCGGGGACGCCGTCGGGACGGCTGCCTTCGACGGCGACGACGGTTCCGGCCGCCGGGGCGAGGACGCTCTTTCCGAACGCGAAGAACTCCTCGTTCTTCGTCCCGGATCCGGCGAACGTTCTACCGTCCTTCACGATGAAGAAGTCGGCCGCGAATCGCTGGTCCCGGTAGAGGGCGTGGAAATTCGACCAGACCGTCCGCCCGCCCCACCAGACCGTCCACTCGCCGTCGAAGGGGAGCCGGAGCGACACTTTCGGCGGCTCGTCCGCGTGTGGCGCCGGAGCCTCGACGGGAAGGCGCCGGGGACCGAGCGCCGTGATCTCGTCGTTCCGGTCGAAGTCCCACGGGATCGCGACAGGCGTCTTCGACTTTTCGAAGGTCGCGATCCGGAGATACCTTCGGGCGCCGGCGAGGCTGTCGGTCTTCTCATCGAGAACCGCCGTCTCCTTGCCGAACGCCTCCTTCCAGGAGTTGCGGAGGAGCTCGAGGCGGGAGGGGGCCTCGACGAGGCTTCGCTCCGCGGGAGAGAGCCGCTTCCAGATCTCGGCCAGCTCGCCGCGATAGAACGCCTGCGTCAGGCGGCGCCCTTCGGCGAGCGTCGCGTCGGAAGCTGTAGCGGCGGGAGGCGCGGGGCGGGGCGATTCCTTCGGCGGCACGGCCGCGAGGACGAGCGGGGCGAAAAGCAGGAGCGGGCGGACGATCACGGGAATCCTCCTCGGGTTTTCAGGGCGCCCGGTGGGAACGCCGCATCCGGCTATGGTAACGGGCCGGGCTGCGGGACGGGTACCATCAGGACTATGTCGGAAGTCCCCCCGCCCGTGCCCAGTCCCGGATGGTCGAACCTCGAGGCCGTCTTCGAATCGCTCGGCCGGGTCCTGATCTCTCTCGACGACCAGTTCCGGATTCTGCGCGCGAGCCGGACGCTCGATACCCTCGCGGGCGAGGGCGCGTCGACGGCCGTGATCGGAAAGCCGATCGAGACCCTGATCGGCGCGCGCCTGTTCGGGCCGGAGGACTCGCTCCGCGAGGCGCTTCAGGAAGGCCGCCGCGAGGAGGGCCGGCGCGGGGTGCTCCACTGCGGCGAGGACGCGGCGCGCCTCGTCTCCGTCACGACGGCCCCCGTCGCCGAGAGCGCCGTCAGCTCGTGCGACCCGCGGGCCCGGTACCTCGTGGTCCTTCGCCCCGCCGAGGACGACGACTCGATGCTGCAGAGCGCCATCGCGACGCACGGCCTCGTCGCCCGGTCGCGTCCGATGATGCGGATCGTCCACCTCGTCGAGTCGCTCCACCGAAGCGACGCGACGGTCCTCATCACGGGCGAGAGCGGGACGGGGAAGGAAGTCATCGCGCGGGCGCTACACGCCCAGTCGACGCACGGCGGAGGGCCGTTCGTCCCCGTGAACTGCGCGGCCCTTCCGGGCGAGCTCCTCGAGAGCGAGCTGTTCGGGCACGTTCGCGGGGCGTTCACGGGGGCCGTGAAGGACCGCGTCGGCCGTCTCGAGATGGCGAGCGGCGGCACGCTCTTCCTCGACGAGGCCGCGGAGATCCCGCCGAACGTGCAGGTCAAGCTCCTCCGGGTCCTTCAGGAGCGCGTCTTCGAGCGGGTCGGCGAGAGCACGTCCCGGCGCCTCGGCGCGCGGATCATCGCGGCGACGAACGCGGACGTGCAGGAGGCGATCCTCAGCGGAAAGCTCCGGGAGGACTTCTACTACCGCCTCCGGGTCGTCCCGATACACATTCCGCCGCTGCGCGAGCGGCCGACGGACATCGAGCTGATCGCCCGGCACCTTCTCGCCCATATCGGAGGGCGCGAGGGACGCTCGCTGCGTCTCTCCCCGGACACGCTCGCCGTCCTTGAGGCCTGCCCGTGGCCCGGAAACGTCCGCGAGCTGGAGAACGCGCTGGAATACGCGGTCGCGATCTGCCGCGGGCAGACGATCCACGTCGAGGACCTCCCCCTCGAGATCCAGACCCCGCGACGCGCGACGGTCGAGCCCCCCGCGCCCCGGAGACTCGCGGAGGAAGCGCCAGGGGCGGAGGGAGAGGAGCAGAGGATCCGCCGCGCGCTGGAGCGGAACATGTGGAACCGCTCGAAAGCGGCGGCCGCGCTCGGGATGAGCCGGACGAAGCTCTGGCGCCGGATGCGCGAGCTTCGCATCGGCTTCGCCTGACCCGGGGCCGGTCTTCCCGCAAGACCAGACGATCTCGAAACTCCGCTTGACTTCCGGGAGTTATGAACATATGTTCATAACGGTTGGCTGAGAGATCGCCAGCCGAAAAGGCAACGTGCCCAGACCCACGCACCTCCGGCAAGTCTCGCTTCGGCCTTCGATTAAAGGCTTCAAGCCGATCGGTATTCCGATGTCGGAACTCGAGATCCTCTCTCTCCAGCTCGACGAGCTGGAAGCGATCCGGCTGACGGACCGGGAAGGCCTTTACCAGGAGGAGGCGGCCGCGAGGATGGGCGTCTCGCGCGTCACTTTCGGTCGGATCCTCTGGGAAGCCCACGAGAAGGTGGCCAGAGCGCTCTTCGAAGGGAAGGCGCTCGTCATCGGAGAGGGGCCGGTGAAGTTCGAGCCGGGGGTGCGCGGGGTCTGTGCCGTACATGGAGGTCCCCGCCGGCGCGGCCGCGCCTGCCGGTGCGGACGTGATCCGAGATTGGCGCGGCAAGGAGAAAGGTCATGATGAACGAGAACAATTTCAATGGCCGTGGCCGGTGGCATTCGTCTTCGGTCACAGGAACAATCGGCGTGGGCCAGGGGGGCCCCCCCCGCGGGGGCGGGCGCGGCCGGTGCTTCGGCGGCGGGCGCGGTGAGCGCTGCGCGACAGATGGGCCCGGTCAAGCCGGGTCCCGGCGCGGAAGCGGCTCTCCGTGGAATCTGATGGAGGCGCTCGAGAGGCGCGTGGCGGAGCTCGAAGCGCGCGTCACTATCCGGCCCGAGCCTTCCGGCAGCGATCCGGACGCCCAGGAGCGTGGGTAATC
Source organism: uncultured Acidobacteriota bacterium (assembly GCA_963779415.1). Taxonomy (GTDB): domain Bacteria; phylum Acidobacteriota; class Thermoanaerobaculia; order UBA5066; family UBA5066; genus DAOMFB01. The sequence continues at coordinate 818,261 of CAVZYA010000002.1, forward strand.
CCCTCCCGGAAGCCGTAAAGGGGGCCGGCGCCGTCCTCGCCGATTCGACCATGATCACCGGGTTCGTCTTCGTCATGATGATCCTGGTCGAATACGGACAGGTCGTGACGGCAGGCCTCCTTGGCCGCTGGCTCCAGCGAGGGGGTCTTCTCCGGACGGCCGCGGTGGCCTTCGTGGGAACCGTCCCGGGCTGTCTCGGCGCTTTCACGGACGTCACCCTCTACATCCACCGGCTCATCTCCTTCGGCGCCCTCGTGGGAGCCATGATCGCGGGGAGCGGGGACGAAGCCTTCGTCATGCTCGCCCTCTTCCCGAAGAAAGCGCTTCTCCTTTTCGGGCTGCTCTTCCTTTACGGGCTCCTCGTTGCGCTGCTCGTCGACAGGCTGGGCCGCCCCCGGTACTACGGGTGCGACTCCTGCCCCGACGGCATCGCGCTCCACCCGGAGGAGCTCGCCCTTCCGAGAGAGGCTCTCCTGCGCCGCTCGTTCGGGGCGTGCAGCTTTCCGCGCGCGGCGCTCTGCGGGGCGCTGACGCTCTTCCTCGCGGCGGTGGCGGCCGGGTGGGTCGGCCCCTCCGAATGGAGCTGGGTCCGGGGGACGATCCTCGCCGTCACTCTGCTCGCGCTGATCGTCGTCTTCCTCGCACAGGAGCACTTCCTCGAGGAGCATCTCTACCGTCACGTCGCCCGAAAGCACCTTCCGAGGATCTTTCTCTGGGTCGTCGGGATCCTCCTGGCGCTCGCCCTCTTGAAGGCGGCCGACCTCCCCCTTCAGGAGTGGATTCGAAGCCACCGGGGGTGGGCGCTCGTCGCCGCCGTACTGGTCGGTGTCATACCGGAGTCGGGCCCCCATATGGTTTTCGTGACCCTCTTCGCGCAGGGGGCCCTCCCCTTCTCGGTCCTGGCCGCGTCCTCGGTGGTCCAGGACGGTCACGGGATGCTCCCTCTCCTGGCGGAGTCACGATGGGAATTCGTCAAGGTCAAGAGCGTCACGGCGACGGCGGGGCTCCTCCTCGGGGGACTCCTGATGGCGCTGGGACATTGAAAGGAAGAAGTGAGATGGGTGAGAAGTTGAAGATCGGAATCGTCATCTGCGGCCGCTATGGAACCTGCGCGGGCGGGAAGTGTTTCCGAGCCCTCCGCGAGCGGGAGGGGGCGTTCGCCGCGTATGCCGGACGCGACGTGGAGCTCGTCGGCTTCGCCACCTGCGGAGGCTGTCCCGGCGGCAACATCGAGTCCGCCCCCGACGAGATGAAGCGAAACGGTGCCGAGGTGATCCACCTCGCCACGGGCTTCGTCGTCGGCTATCCGCCTTGCCCGTACCTCGATCACTTCGTCCGGATGATTCCCGAGAAGTTCGGCCTGAAGGTCGTCGTGGGGACTCATCCCGTCCCCCAGAAGTACTTCCGGATCCACGAGAAGCTGGGAACGTGGGAGGGCCCGCGTTGGGAAAAGCTCCTGAAACCGACTCTCGGAGATGAGTCCGTCCGGCTCGCTTACGACTAGGCTCGTCCGGGGACGGTCCCCGGCCGGGCCGGCCCATCGGGTGACCCGGGCGTAACATGAAATTTTCCCCTCGCGGTGACCTGACCGCGGATCGACGGGCGAAGGAGGCAACGATGGGAAGCAAGGGACGCCAGATCGTCGGGATCGACGTGAAGAAGCTGCTCCGGATGCTCAACGCAGCCTATGCGAGCGAGTGGCTCGCGTACTACCAGTACTGGCTCGGGGCCAAGCTCGTGAAGGGGCCGATGAAGGACGCCATCGCGGCGGAGCTGACGCTCCACGCCACGGAGGAGCTGAACCACGCCACGCTGTTGACGGGCCGGATCATCCAGCTCGGCGGCACGCCGGTCGTCGACCCGAAGGAGTGGTTCACGCTGAGCCCGTGCTCCTACGACGCGCCGGCCGATCCCTACGTCTCGGTGGTCCTCGACCAGAACATCGCGGGCGAGCAGTGCGCCATCACGGTCTACAACCAGCTGATGAAGGCGACGAAGGACAAGGACATGGTCACCTACAACCTCGCCCTCACGATCCTCGAGCAGGAGGTCGAGCACGAGGAGGATCTCCAGAGCCTCAAGGAGGACCTCGACCTGATGGTCACGCGCGGGAGCCGGTAGGAGCCTTTTCCCGTTCGGAGCGGCCTTTCGTGGGCCGCCCCGGACATTCTCGTCAGTAGCTGGTCTCGTCCAGGACGACAGGGCCCCGGAAGCGGCTGTAGATGAAGGCGGTGTAGCCGAGGACGAAGGGCATCCCGACGAGGGCGATGACCAGCATGGTCTTCAGGGTGAGCGGAGAGGACGACGCGTTCTGGACCGTCAGGCTCCGCGAGGGATCGCCGAGCGCGGGGACGAGGTTCGGAAAGAGGCCCTGTCCCATCACGGCGATCAGGAGCGCGATGGCCGCCGACGAGGCGAGGAACGCCGCTCCCGGACGCCCGCGAGCGAGGAGCAGGGGAAAGGCGGCGAGGGCGACGACGAAAAGGGCCGGCGCGATCCAGGCGGCGGGATGGTCATACGCCTCCCAGAGGTGCCGGGCGGCGACGCGGGAGAAGAGCGTCACGGCGAGCCAGAGGACGACGAACGCCCCCCAGGCGGCGCGCGCCGTGGCGCGGGCGCGGTCCCGGAGCGCTCCTTCCGTCTTGAGATTGAGCCATGCCGCTCCCTGCATGACGAACATCGCGACGCCGAGGAGCCCCACGGCGAGAGCGAACGGGTTGAGGAGCGTGAAGAAAGTTCCCGCGTACTCGCCTTCGGCGTCGAGCGGTAGCCCCCGCACCACGTTTCCGATCGCGACGCCGAAGAGGAGCGCCGGGAGAAAGGAGCCGAGCGCGAACGCCGCATCCCACGCGGAGCGCCAGGCGGGGCTCTTCTCCTTGCTCCGGAACTCGAGGGAGACCGCCCGCAGGATGAGGGCCAGAAGGACGACCATCAGCGCGAGGTAGAGGCCCGAGAAGACCGTGGCGTAGACCGCGCGGGAAGGCCGCGAAGAGCGCTCCGCCCCCGGTCAGAATCCAGACCTCGTTGCCGTCCCAGACGGGGCCGACGGCGTTGAGCAGGATCCGGCGTTCCCGGTCGTTCCTCGCCAGGAAGAGATGGAGCGTCCCGACCCCGAGGTCGAAGCCGTCCAGGATCGCGTAGCCCACGATCAGGACGCCGACCAGGAGGAACCACGTCGTCTGGAGGTCGGGCATCTCAGGCCTCCCTCGGGGTCATCCGGGGCTCGCCGGCAGGTGGTCGTCGCCCTCCGGTCCGTGGAGGACCTCTTTGTTGAGGATGTGGATCCAGAGCGCGAAGAGGAGGAGGTAGATGAGCGAGAACAGGACGATCGAGAAGAGGACGTTTCCGGCCGGCACGCTCTTCGAAACCGCGTCCTTCGTCTTCAGCACTCCGTAGACGATCCAGGGCTGACGCCCGACCTCGGCCGTCATCCAGCCGAGCTGGATGGCGATCGTCGGGAGGGGGATCGACCAGAACATCGCCTTTTGCCACCAGCGGGTCGTCTCGAGCGTCCCCTTCCGCATCAGGAAGACGCCGATCAGCGCGAGGAGGAGCATGACGTTCCCGACGATGACCATGTGGCGGAAAGCGAGGAACGTGACGGCGATCGGCGGCCACTCTTCCCGCGGGAACTCCGAGAGCCCCCGGACGGGCGCCTGGAAGTTTCCGAAGGCGAGGAACGAGGTGAGGTTCGTGATCATCACCTCCGGCCCTTCCTTCTTTTCGGTCTGCGACGGCGGGAGCGACCAGAGGATGAGAGGCGCGCCCTTCTCCGTCGTGTAGAGACCTTCCATCGCGGCGAACTTCGCGTACTGGGTATGAGCCACCTGCTTGGCGTGGCGGTCTCCCGTCGCGAAGCTGGCCAGGATGCCGACGAGGGAGAGGACCGTCGCCCAGCGAAGTGAAGCCCGGGCGACGTCGGAGCCGCGCTCTTTCAGGAAGTACCACGCGGAGATCCCCGCGGCCAGGAACCCGCCCGCCACCCAGGCCGAGGCGATCGTGTGGACGTAGCGTGGCAGGGTCGACGGGTTGAAGACGGCCTCGGCGAAGCTCGGTCAACTCGGCGCGGCCGCCGGCGAGCGTGTAGCCCGCCGGGGTCTGCATCCACGAGTTCGCGACGATGATCCAGAAGCCCGAGAGGTGCGAGCCGAACCAGACCATCACGGCGGCGAACCACCGCGTGGTCGAGGAGATCCTTTTTCTCCCGAAGAGGAGGAGGCCGAGGAACCCGGATTCGAGGAAGAAGGCGAAGACCCCCTCGGCGGCGAGCGGCGCGCCGAAGATGTCGCCGACGAAGCGCGAGTAGCCTGCCCAGTTCGTCCCGAACTGGAACTCCATGACGATGCCGGTGGCGACGCCGACGGCGAACGTGACCGCGAAGATCTTGAGCCAGAAGTCCGACATCCGCCGGTAGAGGTCCTTGCCGGTCCTCCAGCGGGCCGTCTCGATCGCCGCGATGAAGAGCGCCATTCCCATCGAGATCGGCGGGAAGAGAAAGTGGAACATCACCGTGAGCGCGAACTGGATCCGTGCCAGAAGTACCGTGTCCATCTCGATCAGGCCCTTCCGGGGCCCCGGCCCCGTGCGACGAAAGCTGCGGACGCGACGAAGCGGCTCTTCGTGTCAGCAGCCGCCCTGGATCTTTTTTACCACTTTCGGTTTCTTCTGCCCCGTGGCCTTCGCCTCCTGGATCATCCTGAGGATCTCCGACCGGGCCGACTCCCGGAACCTCTGGACGTCGCCGGCCCATCGGCCTCCCGTCGAGACGAGGAGGATCGGCTGGAGGATAGTCCTGTCGAAGGCGGGAAAGCCTCCCGCAAGGAGGGTGACGTTCTCGTACCCGAGCTCGGAGAGGAGAAGGGCCGCCGATCGCTCCTGGGCATCGTCGACCCCGACGACGACCTTCTTCAGGTGGCGCGGGCCGAGGACCTCCCGCCACTCCTTGCCGAAGAGATCCCGGATCGAGGCGTTCACCGAGCCGGGCAGCGGAAAGGCGGCGAAGGCCTTGGGGTCCCTCAGGTCGACGATCTTCATCTGGGGCTCGCGGTCGACGATCCGGAAGGCGAGTTCGTCCACCGTCATCACCTTCACCGGGTGCGCGGCGGCGAAGGCCGGGTTCGAGACCTTCGCGAGGAGACGCGCCTTGTAATCGGGGACGAAGAGGAGCAGGACCCCCACCGCGAGAAGGCCGGCGCCCGCCACGCCGGTGCGTGGCGGCGGGGAACCGGAGAGACGGGGCCCCCGCGGGGTCCACCTTCCGCTCGATCCACGTCGTCACGGCAAAGGCGAAGACGGCGATCGCGATGAGAAGGAAGGCGAAGACGCCGGCCGGCATGTGAAGGGACTGATAGACCGTGAGCGGACCGAGGAAGGTCGAATCGTCGAACTTCTGGACCCTCGGATAGATCTCGGCGAATCCGAAGATGCCGAGGAGCCCGCCGCCAACGAACGCCATCGCGTCCACCTTCCCGATCGCGGCGGCGCAGACGCTCGTCCCGGGGCAGTAGCCGCCGAGAAGGAAGCCCACGCCCATGATCGCGCCCCCCACGATGGCGGGGGCGAGCCACATCGGATTGACGAAGATGACGTCGAGGTCGAGAAGCCCCGCCGATCCGAGGAGAAGGACACCCGCCATCGCCGTGGCGGCGGCGGTGAAAAAGACCCGAAGGACGGTGAAGTCGTATCCGTAGAAGACGCCAGCGAGCCGTCGGGACGACGAGAAGCCCGCCTGTTCGAGGACCGCACCGAAGCCGATCCCGAGGACGAGGGCGACGACGAGGTTGAGCTGGTCGGAGATCAGGTCGGGAACGAACGGACCCATTGCGTCACCCCTTCGTCTTCTGTCCGAGCCAGAGGCCGCGGACGAACCAGGCCAGCAGGTATCCCGTGCCGAAGATTGCGAGCATGGTGACGAAGCCCGCGGTCGACAGGACGGCCATCCCGCTCAGCGCCGCGCCGCTCGTGCACCCGCGCGCCAGCTGGGCGCCGATGCCGAAGAGCGCCCCGCCGGCCGCCGCGAAGACCCACCGTGTCTTCGTGGAGACGCGGGGCCCGGCTTCCGTCACGAGCTTCAGGCGATCGGAGACGACGCCCGAGAGGAAGGCGCCGATCAGGACGCCCGCCATCTCGAAGACGAGCCACGTCTTCAGCGGGCTCTCCTGTCCGGGACCGACATAGTGCGCATAGAAAGGGGAGGCCTGCGCGTGGGCCGGCGCCACGCCGTCGACCGCCGCGACGACCACGCTCTTGAGCGCGCCGCTCGCGCCGAGCCCGCGGCCCGTGACGAAGATGGTCGCCAGCAGGACCATGCCGAGCAGGAACCCGGCGAGGTAGGGATCCATGTATTTCTTTCTCATCGGACGCCTTTCATTCGGCCCCGGCGGACGCACGCAGCGGAGCGGCGGGTGCCTCGGCCGGGAATCGGGATGGCGTGTCTCTCTCCAGCACCTCGTAGCCGGTGATCATCGCCTTCAGGTTCGACGTCACGGTGCGGCCCGTCGTCATCAGGTAGAGGTGGGCGACAAGGAAGGTCAGGAGGAGGAAGGCTCCCGCCGTGTGGAGGACCGCGATCGTCTCGAGGCTCCGGACGTTGAGACCGAACACCTCGTTGCGCTGAGGGTACCGGTAGAACATGTAGAGAAGCCCCGAGACGACGACTACCGGGATGACGAGGAGCTTCAGTCCGGCGTAGGTCAGCTTCTGGAGGGGGTTCAGCTTGGAAAGGACGGTCTTCTTCGTCGGGTGGGGCGCGTTCCGGAAGATGCCGAAGATGTAGTAGTCCGCCTGCGCCCGCAGGTTCTCCCAGGTCGGGATGTACTGCCTCCACTCTCCCGTCGTGAAGTGCCAGAAGATCGCGAAGACGATCAGGACGAGGAAGCTCCAGGCGGCGACGGCGTGGTAGCGGACCGCGTGCTCGAACCCGAAGAAGCGAATCGAGCCGTGGATCTCGAAGCCCGTCACCGCGAGGAAGAGGATGAGGGCTGCCTGGGCCCAGTGCCAGAACCGCTCGAACGACCGGTAGACGTACTCGCGCTTCATTTCACTTCGCTCCCTTCCCGTTCTTGCGGAATGCGAACCGGGCCCCGCCGTGGATCACGACGCCGGCGAGGGTGACGGCGAGGAAGGCGATGCCGGAGCGGTCGACCCACGGGCTGCGGTCCCGCCCCGGCATGTAGAAACCCCCGAGCTGCGCCAGCCGCCCGCCCGTGCGCGCGTGACACTCGGTGCAGGTGACGGCCTTTCCCTTCGGGGCGATCATGTGGTTGACGGGCCAGTACATCTCCGTCCGGGCGAAGGCGTAGTGGCCGCTGTACGGAAGGCCGATGTCCTTCATCCCTTCCTCGGCCGCCCGTTCCCAGTTGAACTCCGCCCAGTAACCCCCGTCGCCCGGGTGAGACGAGTAGAGCTTCGGCTGGATCAGGTAGTCGTTCCCCTCGTCGTAGATCTGGCTGGCGCGGTGGATCTTGACCGGGACGATCTTCGAGTCCGGGTCGTCGTAGCTGCCGTCGAGCGGGTTCAGGACGAGGGGCACTTTCGGGTCGAACTTGTCGCCGATGAGGTAATGCGAGGCCGTCCCGTTGAACCAGATGTAGTCGGGCTTGATGTTCTTGCCCCAGACGAACGACCCCTTGATCGACATGTAGACGTCGGTCCCGCTGGCGTCCTTCTCCTCGTACGGCTCGCCGTCCTTCAGCTTTCCCGCCGCCGACCAGTCCCACGCGAGCTTCGTCGGATTGACCTTCGCGTAGGTGGGGATGTGGCACGTCTGGCAGGCGACCTTGTAGGTATGGTCGTTCAGGACGTCGTCGGCGTGCGGCATCGCCGTGTGGCATGTCTCGCACTCCACGCGGTTCCGGTTCATCGAAGAGACCGAGTACATCTTCCCGAGCATCTGGTGCTTTTCGGCCGTGTGGCAGTCGACGCACTGCATGTCGAGTCCGTCGGTGGCCATGTGAACGTCGACGTCGCGGGTCGTGTCGAAGAGGGCCATCTCCAGGTCCCCGTGCTTGACGTTGTTCCCGCCGCCGCCGAAGAAGTGACAGGTACCGCAGTTCGTCCTTTGCGGCCTGCCGACGTGCTGCGCGACGTTGGTCAGGTTGACCGAAGGGTCGGGCATTCCCGCCCCTCCCGCAGCCTTCACGTACGTGGACGTGTTGTCGTGGCAGGCGAGGCAGTCGACGTTGAGCGGGTCCTTCAGGTCGAACGTCGCGTCCGCCCAGCCGTAGCCGATGTGGCATTTGTCGCAGCTTCTCTGGCTGCCCGAGACCCCGATGCAGAAGTTGTTCAGGATGTTCCTCTTGCCGACCTCGCGGATCCCCTTGCCTTCGATGTACTCCGTCCGGTCCCAGTTCCAGTGCGAGGACTTCATCACCTCCGCAGCGCGCCCGTTGTGGCAGGAGATGCACGCGGCGGTGACGTCCTGGGGCCTCTTGAAGGAGACCTTGAGTTGCGCGAAGCGGGAGTGGTCGACCGACGACTTCGACTTGTGCGAGAAGCGCTCCTTCAGCTTCGAAAGGGGCGTCTCCTCGGAGACGTTCTTCCTGAGAGCGCTGTAGGCGAGTCCCAGGATCGCGGCGAGGGCCAGAAGGGTTGCGAAGATTCGTTTCATCTGTCGTCGTCCTATTCGATCGGGTGTCTCGGGGCAAGCGACCGCGTCACCTTCCATTCAAGAAGAGCGCCAGAGGGGTTGGAGGAGACTTCCGAGCGAATACCTCCTGTGAATCGGCGTGCGAGACCTATCGTTTGATCCGCCGGGGCGCGACGTGCGGGGACGCTGAACAGTGCGAAACGTTTCGACGTGGACACCCTGTCGCAACAGAGTGCGCGCCGGGCACGGCTCGCCCGATGGTGATCGAAACAAGTCCGTCGACTTTTTCTCTTTCCTTATTACGAGCATATGCTCATAATGCTCGATCGTGCCTCGACCTTCCTGCCTCCGCCACGTGACCTGCCGCCCGTCGGCGCCGCTCTTCAAGCCTGCCGGCATCCCGGCCACCCTTCTGGAGGAGATCGTCCTGACGCTCGACGAACTCGAGGCCCTTCGCCTCGCGGACCTCGAAGGTCTTCATCAGGAGGACGCCGGCGCCCGGATGGGGATCTCCCGCCCGACGTTCGGCCGCGTCGTCGAGGCGGCCCGGCGAAAGGTGACGGAGGCGCTGACGGCCGGGAAGGCCCTCCGGATCGAGGGAGGGCCGGTCTGCCCCTCCGGGCGGCCGCGGGGCCGCTGCGCGGCCTGCAGCTCCGGCTCGACAGCATTACCGGTAACTCGCCAGGGACCCGAACGAAAGGAGCCCAAATGAATCTCTGTCTTCCCATCACCCGAAACCTCGGACTGAAGAGCCCCGTCAGCGCGCACTTCGGCTCTGCGCCGCTCTTCCTCGTCGTCGACACCGAAAGCGGGAGGTGCCGCGAGATCCCGAACCGCAACCAGCACCACGCCCACGGGATGTGTCAGCCCCTGGAGTCGCTCGCCGGAGAGCGCTTCGACGGAATCGTCGTTGGAGGAATCGGCCAGGGAGCGCTCGGAAAGCTCCGGGCGGCCGGTATCCGGGTCTTCCTGGCAAACGCCTTCACCGTCGAGGAAGCGGTCGCGGCGCTCACGTCGGGCGCTCTCGAGGAGGTCTCCCCGGCCACGGCGTGCGCAGGCCACGCTCACGAAGGGGCGGACCACACCCATAGGTTGACCTTGCCGACGCATTAGAGAAAGTGCTCCCGGCCGGGGAGCGCTGGTACGCATCTCGCAGGGACTCCCGGCGTGGACGGGGAAAACCTGCTTCCGGGAGAGCGCCTCTGCGAAGGTTCCGACTGGACGCCCGAAGCCGCCGCCGTGGCGGCCGGTCGGCGCGGAATTCATCTCACGCCGGTCCACTGGCAGGTCCTCGGCTGCGCGCGCGAGGAGTGCCTGAGGACGCGGCACGTACCCGACGCCCGCACGCTGGCGTTGAGGACCGGGATTAGCCGGGACGAGATCGAGCGCCTCTTCCCGGGAGGTGCGTGGGCCGTCATTGCGGAGATTGCGGGGATGGAGCCCCCGAAAGGGGCCCACGACCCGACGACCTGACACAAATCCCGATCGAACGAACCGCGGACCCGGCAGGCCCGCCTTTGAGAGGAGTGCCTCGATGAAATCCCGGATGACCTTCGCCCTCGCTATTCTCTTCACCATCGCCGTCGCCGCCCCCGCCCTCGCGACCGACGGCTACTTCCAGCTCGGCTACGGCACGCCGTACGTCGGGCAGGCGGGCGCCGGCGTCGCGCTCTCGCTCAACACGATGGCTCCCGCCACGAACCCGGCCGCGAACGCCTTCGTCCTCGGGTACGACGTCGACCTCGGCTTCTTCAACCCGAACCGCCAGTTCACGGTCACGGGGAACCCTTCCGGCTACCCCGGCACCTTCGGCCTGCAACCCGGAACCGTGAAGAGCGGCAATTCCCTCTTCCTCGTCCCCGGCCTCGGCGCCAACTGGAAGCTGAACGACACCATGACGCTCGGCGTCGCGATCTACGGCAACGGCGGCATGAACACGAGCTACGCCGAGTCGGTCTTCTACGCCGGCCGGACCGGAGTCAACCTCTCCCAGATGTTCATCGCCCCGACGTTCACGATCACGGTCGCCAAGAACCACGCCTTCGGCGTCACCCCGATCGTCTCCTTCCAGCGCTTCCAGGCCGAGGGCGTCCAGAGCTTCGCCCCCTTCTCGTCCAGCCCGGGAGACCTCTCGAACAAGGGCTACGACGAGTCCTTCGGCGTCGGGCTCCGGGTCGGATACCTCGGGAAGCTCACCCCGTGGCTCTCCGTCGGCGCCTCCTACCAGACCGAGACCGAGATGGCCAAGTTCAAGAACTATTCCGGCCTCTTCGCCGAGCAGGGGGACTTCGACATCCCGTCCAACTGGACCGTCGGGCTCGCCGTCAAGCCGGTCGAGAGCCTGACCTTCGCCTTCGACGTGCAGGAGATCTACTACAGCCATACCGAGTCGATCGGGAACCCGATGCTCCCGAACCTGATGACGGCGCCGCCTCGGCGACGACGGCGGCGCGGGCTTCGGCTGGCAGAACGTCACCGCCTACAAGTTCGGCGTCCAGTGGATGGCGGCCGAGGGACTGGCCCTCCGGGCGGGCTACGCCTACGCGAAGCAGCCGATCCCCGAGTAGCGAGGTCCTCTTCAACATCCTCGCGCCCGGCGTCATCGAGCAGCACGTCACGGCCGGCGTCAGCAAGTGCCTCGGCAAGAAGGCCGTCCTCCACTTCTCCGTCGTCCGCGCACTCTCCCACTCCGTCACCGGTCCGAACCCGCTCGAGGCCCCCGGCCAGCAGACCATCGAGCTGAAGATGGACCAGTGGCTCTTCGACATCGGGGCGTCGTTCGGCTTCTGACCTCGAGAGCAGCGACTCGCACGTTCTTCCGGGCGGCTCGTCGGGTACTCTCGGGGCCGGGGAGGAATCCTGACGACGCAAGCCCAGGGGCACGGCCATGCCCCTCCCGCACTCTCTTTGGACCGGAGACTCTGGCTGGGGGTATTTCTCAACGTCCTCATCACGGCCGCGGAGGTCATCGGCGGTCTCGCGAGCGGAAGCCTCGCGCTTCTCTCCGACGCTCTTCACAATGCGAGCGACGTCGCCGCTCTCCTTCTCGCGATCGGGGCCCGGGCCCTCGGCCGCAAGGCACCGACGACGCGCTTCTCGTACGGGTTCCGGCGTCTCGAGGTCGTTGCCGCGCTCGTCAATGCGGCGGTCCTCGTCGGCCTGACGGTGCTCGTCGGGAGGGAGGCCATCGGGCGGCTCGGACATCCCTCGGCCGTGAACGGACAGACGATGCTGGCCGTCGCGCTGGTGGCGTTCGTAGCGAACGTGGCGGCCGTCCTCCTCCTGGGACGGCACGAAAAGCACGACCTGAACGTCCGCGGAGCCTTTCTCCACCTTCTGCAGGATGCGTCTCGCCTCCCTCGTCGTCGTCGTGGTGGCGCTCCTTGCGGGAACACGACACGGTCCGTGGCTCGACCCGGCCGCTTCGCTCCTGATCGGCGCCGCGGTCGTCGTCAGCGCGGGACGGTTGATCTGGGAGAGCGTCCGGATCCTCGTCGAGGCGTCTCCCTCCGGTCTGGACGTCGAGGAGCTGGCGGCGGGACTCGACGAGGCCTTCGCTCCGGCCCGGTTCCACCACCTCCACGCCTGGACGGTCGGCCCCGGGCAGGTGGCCCTCACCGCTCACGTGAAGCTGGAGGACGGAAGCCTCGAAGAGATAGAGAGACTTCTCGAGGCGGTCCGAAGGCTCCTCGCGGAGCGATGGGACATCCATCACGCGACGCTGGAGCCGGAGAGGGAACGCTGCTCGGGAGACGACGTACCGGAGCGATGGAAGGCCCGCTGAACGGGGAGTCGTCCGGCCGGCGTCACTCCGCGAGCGTGAACTCCCATCCGCAGTGCCCCTCTGCCTCCGGGTCCGGCGGGCAGAGGAGGCACCGGGTCGTGATGCGCGTGTCGACCGTCCGTGCGAAGGTCTCGAACTCCACCTGTCCGACGGGACGGCACGGGAAGTCCGGGAGGCCCTTTCGCCGGCGCGTCTCCTGGACGCGGCAGGACGTCATGAAGAAGCGGAGGACCCGGCCGTCCCGCTCGATCCGGCTCGGGTTCACGAAGCTGTAGGCCCGGAAGGAGAGCGCCCGCGCGAGAGCGTCGAGGCCGCCCCCCTTCGGGATCGCATACGTCTCCATGATCCGGCGCGCCTCGGCGGCCGCGAACCGGTGCCACGCCGCGGCGTCCAGCTCCATGGCGGTCTCCATCCCGTACCGCTCCTCGGCCGCGAGGAACCAGCTCCCGTCGTGGGCCAGCCAGTTCTTCGCAAAGACGTCGAGGGCCTTGAAGAGGCCGTCGCGGTCGAGCGCCTCGAAGGCCGGCGGCGCCGCGGCACGCGCCGCGCCCGCGCTCTTGCGGAAGGCCGCGAAGCGTTCGTGGTGTACCTCCCCGACGCCGGTCTCCTCGAGCCCGAGACCCGAGAGGAAGCCGCGGGCCAGATCGAGGGTCACGGGGCCCTCCGGGTGGACCCCGCCCTCCGCCGCGTGGACGCGCGCTGCGAAGTCGAAACCCTCCCGGGAGAAGTCGGCGAGCAGAAGAACGCCGCCGGGCCGCACGACGCGGACGATCTCGCGGAGGACGGGCGCGCCCTCCGCGAGATGGTGGAGGACGTTGAACGAGACGGCGGACGCGAACGCCCCGTCCGCGAAAGGAAGCGCGGCTCCGTCCGCCGGCGTGAAGCGAATGCGCGAATCGAGGCCGGTTCCCTCCGTCAGGGAGGCGGCGACCTCCTGATCTCCGGCGTTCGGGTCGACGCTCTCGACGGGGAGACCGCGGCGTGCGAGTTCGCGCGCCATGACGCCCATTCCCGTTCCAAGATCGAGGACGGGGCCGTCGAGCGGGCCCGCCCCGTCGAGGACGAGGGAGGCGGCAAGCTCCCCGTCGTGTCCGAGGGCGACGAAAGCCTCCCTGCGCTTCCGGGAGGACTCCTTCCGTCGTGATATCTCGTCCGCGGTCAGCGTCGTGCGCTCAGTGTCCATATATCACAAGATAATCATAAAGTTATATATGGTCAACCCCCGACGGTCATATTCCGAGGAAGCCGACGACGAGGCCCGTGACGACGATGACTCCGCCCGCGACCGCGTCGCCCCACCGGTCGAGGAAGGGGACGCGGAGCCGGACGGCGCCGGCACGGGCGGAAAGGGCGAGCGGAATCATCGTCCCGATCGTCGCCGCCTCGTAGAGAAGGACGATTCCGACGGCCGGCGCCGTTCCGAGGGGCGCCGCCGAGAAGAGAAGCGGAATGACGGCGACACAGGGATCGACCGAAAAGAGGAGGAAGAGCGACCACGCCGTGGCGCGCGACGGGTCGTGGACGTGGTCGTAGTGGGGATGCGGGTGACCGTGGACGCGCTTCCCGACGGCGCGCCGGAGGCCCCAGACGGCGTACGCGAGGCCGAATCCGACGAGGAGAAGGCCGGCCACCGATTCCATCCGCTGGCCGAGCCTTTCGAAGAGCTGCCGCCCGAAGAGGAGGCCGAGGAGGCCGAGGAGCGCGGAGACGGTGACGTGCCCGAAGCCGCAGAGAAACGTGACGAGGGCCGTCTTCCGCGCCGCCCATCCCTGAGCACGGGCGAGGGCCGCGAAAGGGAGCCAGTGGTCGGGCGCGAGCGTGTGGAGAGATCCGACCGAGACGGCCGCTCCCGCGAGGGCCAGGAAAAGCTCGCCGCCCCTCTCCATGAAGCGCGGAATCTTACCCGAGGCCGAACTTCTCGAGACGCAAGGCGATTCTCTCCCACGCTAGACTCGGAGGGGTGAGGCGCGACGGGGCGACCGAGGATCTGGCCGGGGGAGTCCTCGCGGGACGGATCCCCGCCGTCGCCCGCGCCATCTCGTGGGCCGAGGGGAGCGATCCGCGCTTTCCGGAGCTGCTCGCACGGCTCTTCCCTTCGGCTGGCCGCGCGCGCGTCACCGGACTCACCGGCTCTCCCGGGGCGGGGAAGTCGACGCTGACCGCGGCACTTGCGCGGCGCTTCCGCGCCGAGGGGACGCCGCGTCGGGATCGTCGCCGTCGACCCGTCGTCTCCCTTCAGCGGCGGGGCGATCCTCGGCGACCGGATCCGGATGCAGGACCTCTACACCGACCCGGGGGTCCTGATCCGCTCGATGGCGACGCGCGGCCATCTCGGCGGCCTCGCCCGCGCGACGGCCGACGCCGTCGACGTCCTCGACGCCGCGGGCTACGACGAAGTCCTCGTGGAGACGGTCGGCGTGGGGCAGGACGAGGTGGAGGTCTTCCGTCTCGCCGAGTCGTGCGTCGTCGTCCTGACGCCCGGGATGGGGGACGACATCCAGGCCATCAAGGCGGGCCTGATGGAGGTCGCGGACCTCTTCGTCGTCAACAAGGCCGACCGCGACGGGGCCGACCGCGTCGTCCAGGAGATCCTCCAGATGCTCGAGCTGGGGGAGCACGGCGCGTGGCTCCCCCCGATCGTGAAGACCGTCGCGACGAAGGGGGAGGGGCTCGACGGGCTCGAAGCGAAGCTGCGCGAGCATCGGGCATACCTCGACGGGCCCGACGGCGCCGCGCGCCGCCGCGCCCGGACGAAGATGCGGATCGAGGGACTCCTCGAGAGAAGAAATCCTCCGAAGGGTAGAGACGCTGGCGGGCGACGGAGGGGCGCTCGACGAGAGGGCCGCGCGCGTCGAAGCGAGGATGGAGGATCCCATTTCGGCTGCGCGACATCTGGCCGGCCGGCTGAAGCACGAGATCGGCGGTGCGGAAGCGCATTCACCTTCTAAGAAGACCCCCGGCGGCCTCCCCGGTCTCGTCTCCCGGATCTCGCACCTCGGCATCGCCGTGAATTCGATCGCCGGCGGGGGCGCCGTCTGGGACCTTCTCGGCCTTCTCGAGGAGCACCGCGAGGTCGTCGAGTCCCAGAAGGTCGCAACCTCGTTCCGGAGCGGTCGGGGAGTCGCATCTCGAGCTTCTCGAGCCGACCTCACCCGAGAGCCCCATCGCGAAATTCCTCGAGAAGAAGGGGCCGGGGATTCACCATCTCTGCCTCGAGGTGGCCGACATCGACGCGGCGCTCGCGACGCTCAAGGCGGCCGGCGTGAAGCTCATCAACGAGGATCCCGATCGACGGCGCGCACGGCTGCCGCGTCGCCTTCGTCCACCCCTCCGCGACCGGCGGCATCCTCCTCGAGCTTTCCGAGAAGAAGAAGACGTCCTGACCTTCCCTCCCGGCCCCTTTCGAAAGGAGCCTCGTGTGGCAGACGACGACGTGAAGGAGACACCGGGGCGCCTCCGGATCGAAGGGAAGATCGGTGCGGTGCGTCTCTTCGGCCTCCCGTTCCTCCTGGTCGGCCTCTGGTTCCTGATGCAGTTCCTCGGCGGAGCCCGGGACGTCCTCCGGGGAGAGGTCAATTTCGGCGACTCGGTGGCCGGACTCGCCGGCATCCTCCTCGTGGCCGTCCTCTTCGGCCTGACGGGCTTTTTGATCTTCTTCCTTCGCCGTCATGCCGATCTCGACGCCGGGAAGCGGCTCGTCGAGGAGGTGAAGGACTTCCACCTGTCGAAGAGCGTCCGGTCGACACCCTTCTCCGAGTTCGGCGAAGTCCTCGTCCGCTGGGAGGAAAGCGGCGCCACCGGCGGACGGCCGCACGAGAAGACGATCTGGCTCGCCACGGTCCGTCTCGTCCGGACGGACGGAAAGGACCTCTTTCTCTTGCACGACACGAACGGCCTCGTCCTCCCTCGACCTCGCGCAGAAGGCCGCCGCGATCATGCAGCTCCCCCTCCGCGACGAGACGGCCGAGGCGGCGGGACGGAGGAGTGACAGGTCCGCAGGCACGATCTCCCTTCTGGCCGCGACCGAAAGGAATTGCGGGACTCCGCGGATTCCTCCCCTTCGTCGAACGGCGTCGCGAAGCATTGGACGGAACCCGTCGGCATGCCGGTTTCGTCCGTTCCACTCGAAGACGATCACGTCGGCGCCCGACGGGTCCACAGGGACGTCTCCAGCACCCGGATGAAGAAATCGACCGGATCCTTCCGCCCGACGGGATCCTTCGTTCCGCACCCACGCCTCGTTCTCGACGTAGTCGTTGTTGCAGGACTGGATCAGGAGCGTCGAATGACGGGTGCGGTAGAGGCGCGGGAGGAACTTCAACTCGCGCACGGTCCCGAATTGGGCGAGTCCCGCGCTCAGCACGCGCTTTCCGGTCGCGGCGGCCAGGAGCGCGGCGAAGGCAATCCATTTGCCGTCCGCGGAGCGGTGGAATAGGATCGAGTTTGGGCGGATGATCATCACAGCAGGTAGCGAAACGGCTCGGCTCCACGAGCAATTCGCGGGCTGCGGGCGGTGGTGCGCCGTTCTTCTGTTCCTCTTCCCTGCGGTTCTCTCTCGGCCGGCGTCCGGCGAAATTCGCGGCGGCTATCAAGTGATGCCGTCGGACCCGCCCGGAGGAATCAGTCAATTTTCGATTGTCGGTTGGGCTGTCTCACCATGCGGGAAGCCCGACTTGCACATTCTCCTCGACGGCAAGTCATACGCCGTGCTCGTGCCGAATTTGCGATTGCGGGAGATTCGCGACCGGTTCCCCGGACTTCCGGGGTCCGACTCCGCAGGCTTTTGGGCCTCGATCGATCCTGCCAGCCTCCCGTCGGGTCCTCACACGTTCGAAATCCGGGCAGTCGAGGCATCTTGCGGAGAAGTGAAGCTCGGCGAGATCCGATTCGTGGCCCGAGCGCCGATTCCGGCGGCAGCCGCTGTCCCCGCTCTCGCGATGCTCCTGTTCGTCGTTCCCTTCTTCCTGGCTCAGTGGCTCCCGCAGGAGAAGGATGGCCGAGCCCCGAGGATCCCCCTGCTTCCGGTCAGCGCATTGGTTCTCGCGGGCTTGGCATCGACGATCGTCCTCGCCGGGAGGTTCGGAGAGACCCTCGTTGCCGGGAAGCCCGGACTATTTTCGCCGCTCGGAAATTGGGACGGCGAAGAGTATCTTCAGATTGCCCGGTACGGATACGGCGGGCCCGGGAGCCATCAGGAGTGGGGGTGGCTCCCGCTGTTTCCGGCACTGCTCCGCTTGCTGACCGTCATCCCTTTTCCGCTCGCCCTTCTCGGCTCGATTTTCAACTTCAGTTGCGCCTTTGGCGCAGTCGCGCTCCTTCGGGATCTCTATCCGGACCGGACCAAGGGTGTCCTTTTTTACATCCTGTTCCCGTCTTCGATATTCTTCGTGGCCTGCTACTCCGAGGCGTCGTTCGTGCTTCTCGCAACAGGGGCTCTGGCGGCCGTCAAGAGGGGAAGGCCTTTCCCGGCGTCGCTTCTCGGGGCGCTTGCGGCTCTCACGCGACCCAGCGGGTTCCTCGTCGGTCTCTTTGCGCTCGAGTTCCTGCGCGCGCGGCGCTGGCGAGATTTCGTGATCACGGCTCTCGGCCCGGTCGCGGGACTCGGCTTCTGGTACGCGCTGCCGTCACGATGGACCGGGGATGCCGGAAAGTACCTGCAGATCCAGCAGGGCCTCGGGCGAGACCTCACGTTTCATCCGGGCCGTCTTCTCGTTGTGCTTCTGACGCCGATCGCCCATCCCGTATATGGGGACCTGACCGGACTTCTCGCGCTCCTCCTCGTTCTCGTCGGAGCCGCGGCGCTCCTTCGCCGAAGGCAATTTGCCGAAGGCCTCTTTTCGGCCTTCGTCGTGCTCTTCCCGTTTTTCACGGGGGGTTTAACCTCAATGGCACGCTACGCCCTCGGCGCCTTCCCCGCCCTCGTTGTTCTCGGTAGCTCCGTGAAGAATCGCCCTCTTCTCTACGCTCTGTGGGCCCTCGAGCTGGGACTCGCCCTCTACTTCGCCCAGCGGTTCGGGAGGCACTGGTACGCCGGGTGAGGAACCGGCACCGGAAAGGCCGGGCTTGACGCCGCGGAGGCTTCTATTACGGAAGCGCGATCCGGAGTTCACGGAAGTTCTGGGCGGAATCGATTCCAAGACGGCAAGCAAAGACGGGCTGAGGCTCTTTGCCGGGCTGGCGGACCGGACAGAGAGTCTCTGAACACTGGACACGAACTTGATCAAGAGTCCGGTAACCTCGTCGAGACCTCGAGACCAGCGAGGGAGGCCTTCCTCGAGCACGGCCGCGGTTTCGTCATTGTCGTCGAGGGCCGGGACGAGCCGCGCTGCCGACTACGGAGGACCAGATCATCGGGGTCTTGAAGGAGTCGGAGACCGGGGCGCCGACGAAGGCGTTGTGCCGGCGGCATGGGATCAGCGAGCAGAGCTTCTACCGCTGGAAGGCGAAGTACGGCGGGATGGACGTCAGCAACGCCAAGAAGCTGCGGGCTCAGTTCGGCCGTGTCCCCTCGCCGGGAAGCGGGGGGCGCGCGAGGAAGGAGCGGACGTCGCGGCCGACGATGTCGAGGAAGCGCTCGGCGTAGCTCGCGACGCTTCCGACCCGCGCGTCCTCGAACATCTTCTCGACGCGGTGCATCGGGACGAAGAGGGTGGTGACTCCCAGCTCCCCCTCGTCGGTGCCGCGGTGCTGCCGCGCCCATTCGTCGAAGAGCGCCACGTCGATTCCGCGCAGGGTCACGCCCGCCGGTCCCATCGAGAGGAGAAGCCCCCAGTACTTCTCCTTCGGCTCGACGAGGTGGAGGAGAACGAGAGTGCCCGGGTCCATTCCCGTCAGAAGATGACGCTGTCGACGAAGAACTTCGAGGGAGTGGTCCGTCCGGTGACGAGCGCCTCGGCGTCCTCGGGGGAGAGCTCGAACCGGCCGGCGGACTCGCCCGCCGAGGTGGCGAGGTACATGTCGACCTTGTCGAGCGACTTGCCGAGGGCGCGCGATTCCTTCAGCCCGCGGGCGGCGGCCGCGATGGCGCCGAAGACCTGCTGCTCGGTCTCGGTGATCACCTGAAGGCGCACTCCCTGCGGGATGGTGACGAGGCGGACGCCGCGAATGCCGGCAGACTCGAAGGCCTGATTGAAGGTGTTCATCATCTGGAGGTCCATCGCTCCTCCGCCTCCGGAGTCGGCCGCCTTCAGGGCCGCGGCGAGGCGGGAGGAGGTGTCGGCGTCGCCCGGGGGGGCGTCCGGCTGCAGGGTCCTCATGATCTTCTTGTTCTTCTTGATGTAGTCCGAGAGAGACGGCCTCTTTCCCCCCGTATCGGGGATCACCTTCGGCTCGTTAGAAGAGTCGCTGAGAACGTACGCCCCGCCGAGCCCTTCCTGGTTGGCCTTCATGGTCCGGGTCTCGTCGTAGTCGGCGAGGGCCATCGACTGCTGGGCGCCGAGAGGCGTCCGGAAGACGAGCCGGTTCCCCTGGACGACGGGCTTCTCCCGGGCCGGGATCCGCTGCCCGTCCTTCGTGTAGATCACGTAGTCGGCGGCCAGGAGAGCCGCCGGGAGGAGAAGGAGGATCACGAGGGCGAGCCGTCTGAAGTGAGCCATGGGATTCCTCATTTGAAGTATAAACGTCTGACTCCGGGGGGAGCCGGAGGGGAGGACCCTTGCTCATCGTCATGGACCGGTCGGCGACCGACGAGGACGTCGGCCGCGTCGTTCGCGCCGCCGAGCGCCTCGGGCTGAAGGCCCATCCGATTCCGGGCGCCCAGCGCACGGCCATCGGGCTGACCGGGAACAAGGGCGAGATCGGCCCGGCGGCCTTCGAGAACCTTCCGGGGGTGAACGAGGTCATCCGGGTCTCCCACCCCTACAAGCTCGTCTCGAGGGAGTTTCACCCCGAGGACACGGTCGTCTCGATCGGCGGGGTGCCGATCGGCGGGAAGAAGCTCGCCGTGATGGCGGGTCCATGCGCCGTGGAGTCGCTCGACCAGACGATCTCCGTGGCGAAGGCCGTGAAGGAGGGCGGGGCTTCGATCCTCCGCGGCGGGGCTTTCAAGCCTCGGACCTCTCCCTACTCGTTCCAGGGGCTCGGGGAGGAAGGGCTCCGGATTCTCGACGCGGCGCGCCGGGCGACGGGCCTTCCCGTCGTGACCGAGGTCCTGGACACGGCGTCCGTCGACCTCGTGGCCCGCTTCGCCGACGGGCTCCAGATCGGCGCGAGGAACATGCAGAACTTCGAGCTTTTGAAGATGGTGGGCCGGACGGGGAGGCCCGTGCTCCTCAAGCGCGGCATGTCGGCCACGCTCGAGGAGTTCCTCCTCGCCGCCGAGTACGTCATGGCCGAAGGGAACCCGAACGTGGTCCTCTGCGAGCGGGGCGTCCGCACCTTCGCCGACCACACCCGCAATACGCTCGACCTTTCCGTCGTCCCGGCCGTCGAGCGCCTCTCGCACCTGCCGATCATCGTCGACCCGTCGCACGGGACCGGGCGGCGGGACAAGGTGACGCCGATGTCGTTCGCGGCGGTCGCGGCCGGGGCGGACGGCCTGATCATCGAAGTCCACACCAAGCCCGAGGAGGCGCTCTCCGACGGGCCGCAGGCGCTGACGCCGGCGCTCTTCCTCGACCTGATGGCGCGGCTCCGGCCGATCGCGGTGGCCGTGGGACGGAGCGTGTGAAGCCGGCGGCGCTCGTTCTCGAGGACGGCCGGCGCTTCGTCGGCCGAAACGTCGGGGCGGACGGGACGACGTTCGGCGAGGTCGTCTTCAACACGGGGATGGCGGGGTACCAGGAGACGCTCACCGACCCGTCGTACCGCGGACAGATCGTCGTCATGACGGCCTCGCACATCGGCAACTACGGCCTGAACGACGAGGACGTGGAGTCGGAGGGGATCCAGGTCTCGGGCTTCGCCGCACGCCACTTCCCGGACCGCTTCTCCTCCGTGCGGGGAAAGCGGACGATCGCCGAGAGCCTCGCGGCGGCGAAGATCGTCGGGATCGACGGACTCGACACGCGCGCCCTCGTCCGGCACCTCCGGACGGGGGGGGTCATGCGCGGAGCGATCTCGACCCAGAGCGTCTCGGACGCCGCCTCCGACGCCCTCGTCGAGGAGATCCGCAGGCAGCCGACGATGGCCGGCGCGGCCCTCGCCCTCACCGTCGGGACGAAGGCGCGGTACGAGTGGACGGCAGGGCTCCCGGCCGACGGCGAGCGGAAGCGGATCGCGGCGATCGACTACGGCGTGAAGCGGAACATCCTCCGGATGCTCGCGGCGCGCGGCCTTCGGCCGTCGGTCTTCCCGGCGGCGGCCAGGGCGGAGGAGCTTCTCTCGGGCGGGTTCGACGGCTTTTTCCTCTCGAACGGCCCCGGCGACCCGGAGGCCCTGCCGACCTGTGTCGAAACGGTGAAGGCGCTCGTCGCCTCGGGGAAGCCGCTCTTCGGCATCTGCCTCGGGCACCAGCTCCTCGGCCTCGCCCTCGGCGGGACGACCTTCAAGCTCAAGTTCGGGCACCGCGGCGCGAACCACCCCGTCCGGAACCTCCTCGACGGGACCGTGGCCATCACCTCGCAGAACCACGGCTTCGCCGTCGCGACCGATTCGCTCCCGTCGCACGTCGAGCCGACGCACGTGAACCTGAACGACGGGACGTGCGAGGGCTTCCGCGTGAAGGACGCCCCGGTCTTCGCCGTGCAGTACCACCCGGAATCGGCGCCCGGGCCCCACGACTCGGCCGTCCTCTTCGACGATTTCGCGCGGCTTCTCTAGGCGATCGGCCCTCCCAGGGGCTGGTACGATCTCCAGAATTCACGGCATGAAAAGGGGGGAGAGGGTATGCGCGCTGGTAACGGGATCTCTTTCTTTCTCGGCGTCCTGATCGCTCTCGCGGGGCTCGCGGCTCCGGCCGGCGCGGCGGACGGCACGGCGAAGGGGACGATGACCGTCGGCGGGAAGACGACCCCGCTCACGTACGCCTATGCCTGGGCCGAACCGGGCTTCTTCGACAAGACGAAGGAGGACGTCCACGTCGTCCTTTCCGACGTTCCGCTTTCGTCGAAGGCGCTGGCGGACGAGTTCGAGCGGATCCACATGGCGGAGGCCGGGAAGCTCCATGCCATGGAGATCATCTTCGACGCCGACGCGAAGCCGATCTCGACGACGTTCCGATCCGACGGCTTCAAGGCCAGCCCGAGCGGCATGTCCTCCGAAGACGTCTTCGAGAAGAAGACATTCGACGGAAAGACGGTCGCGGGGCGATTCGCGAGCACGAAGCCGCACGAGTTCTTCGACGTCGTCTTCTCCTTCGACGCCACCTTCGAGGTGCCGATCACCCGGAAGTGGAAGAACTGACGCCGGCAGCGGCGGGCTCGCGACCCCCGGGGCCGGAGCGGCGAGAAGCGCGAGGAACGGGACCAGGAGAGTGAACGGCCTGAAGGGCGTGCGTCCGGGCATCGTCGTCCTTTCCGCGCCTCCCGCCGAATTCGAAACGATCAGTTCACGTCCGGCCAATTGCCCGGGGGTTTCTTGTCGGCGCAGTCCGATTCCGGCGTCCCCAGGCAACGCGCGCGGCGGACGCATGCGGCCCAGGCCTCGTACTGGAGGTTCGGAAGAGCGTCGTCGAGGTCGCGGATGTCGTTCTTGAGCGAGTTGAACTCGGCCAGACTCGCGAGCGCCTCCTTGAAGGCCTCCACGCACGCGTCGGCGCTCAGTTTCGTCTCCGCGGAGACGAGGAACGCGCCCTGGCACTCCTCGAGGTCTTTCTCCATCTTGTCGGCGGACCCTCCCGACATCAGCGTGGCCACCTTGTCCAGGACGGCCATCGTCTCGTTCCAGTTCTGCCACCCCTCCGGGCCGAGCGCCGACGTCGGGTCCTCGCCCGCGAGGATCTTCTCGACGATCTTCGCGACCTGCTGCATCCCCATCGGAGGGAGGAGCCCGTTCGCCTCGGCGTACTCGATGGCTTCTGCGACCTCGTGGGAGACCTCGGCTCCCTCCGCCTCCGGCGCCAGAAGGGAGATGATCGCCTTCGTCGCGAGGCTCTGGACCAGGCAGGCCTTGATGGTCTTCTTGTAGTCGTCGTAGTGCGCGCGCGCTTCCTTCATCTTCTCCTGGTACTCCCGGCCGGCCGTGTCCCGCTCCCGGACCTTCGCGTCCCGCTCGGCGCGGTTGGTCTTCAGCCGGCTGTCGGCTTCCAGCGTGGACGGGCAGGGTTCGCGGGGGGGCTCGGGCGGCGCGGACGGCGCGCCGCAGCCGCAGCAGACCTCCCACGTCATCTCCACGCGCGGAAAGTCCGCGCCCCGTCGGGGGTCGGTGAAGACGGTGTGTCCGGCGAAGGGGATGACGGCGTAGCGGTCGGCCTCCCGGATGCAGGAGACGGAGTTCCCGGCGTCGGCGCACACCGTCGGCTGGACGCAGGTGACGAACGGGTTGAGCGCCGTGCACCGCGGGTCCCGGGGCCGGATGTCCCCGCCGGAGAGGCCGCCCGACCAGGTCGCCTTCAACTTTTCTCTTCCGCCCACGTCGGTGCACGTCAGCGGCGCGGTGACCGCATCGTGGATCTCCCGTGGCAGGACCGAGAAGTAGAGCTCGGGCTTCACGGGATAGAAGTGGAGGCCGCCCCGCGCCTGCGGATCCCTCCGGAAGCCCGTGGGCCCGGCTTTCCCGAACGTCACTGTTCCTGACTTGTGGCTCGCGGGCGCCTGACACGTCTCGCGATTGCCCGGCGTGTCCACGCAGCCGCCGGTGCTCACCTCCCAGGCGAGCTCCGTCGCGTCGAAGCCGGTCCAGAGGGTAGACGTCCAGGGTGACGTGGCCGGGACGGTCGCGACGAGCGGGAAGCGCAGGACCGTCCGGATCGTTCCCTGGCAGTCGTCGCCGCTGAAAGGATTGCTCACGTGGACGACCTCGATCCGCCCTCCGAGAGGCTTGTCGAAGGGGCAGGGCTTCACGCGGTCGTTCGGCGGGCGGGGGGGTCGCGGTCCGGAAGGCTCGCCCGGCGACGTCGCCGGCCCGCCGGATCCGGGACCGCGAGGCGGTTTCGGCGGTTGTGGAGGCTGGGTGCCGCCCTGCTCCCCTTCGCCGTCGTTCACGACGGGATGGCGGATCTCGCCGGCCACCGGAGTCGGCTCGGGAGCGGACGCGAGATGAATCCACGCGACCTTCTGCCGCGCGTACGAGCCCTTCGCGGTCTCGACCTCGTCGAGGCTCACCTCCACGAGATGCTCGCCGTGGACGCTGCCGTCTCGCAGATGCACTTCGTCCTGCGACGGGTCACCGACGGACGGCGGCGAGGCGATCACCACGGCGAATCCGATCCAGGCGACCTGGGCCCGCGGCACGATGTTCGAGCCGATCCGACAGCTCGTCGAACAGGTCTTGAGCACGCCGCGATGGACCTGACCGTTGACCCGGATCACGACATCCGCCGGCCGCTGCGGGGCGCCGGCTTCGGCGGGTGCCGCCGCTCCGGCGGCGACTGCCAGGAAGGCGAGCACGCCGGCGAGTCGTCCCCCGAGACTCATTCGCAAAAGCTATCGCCCGCGTCGTTCCGGATCAAGGGTTTTTCTCTGGCCCGTTCGCGACAGGCGATGGCCGCGACGTGCCAGACGTGCCCTCCGCCCTTAAGATCCTCCCGTGCGCGTTCCCCTTTTCCTCGCGCGACGCTTCCTCGGCGGCCGGCGCGGAGGGCTCCTCCGGACGGTCTCGGCTCTCGCGCTCTTCGGCGTCTCTCTCGGCGCGGCGGCCCTCGTCGTCGCGATGGGGCTGATGTCGGGCTACCGGCACGACCTCTCCGACAAGCTGGCCGGGACGAACGCCGAGGTTCTCGTGATGGTCGAGAGCGGCCGGGACCGCGCCGCCCTCGAGAAGAGCCTCGCCGCCCTTCCGGGGGTCGCCCGCGTCGCCGAGACGGGCTTCGCGTCGGGCATCCTTCTCTCGGCCGCGGCCCCGCGCGGGGCCGACGCGCTCGTGAAGGCGCTCGACCTTCCGGGGGGCACCGTCACGACCCCGCTCCTCTCGCGCGTGCCGGACCTGCCGGTGCTTCTCGGCGCGCCCCGCGCGGACGGGCGGACGCCCGTTCTTCTCGGCGCCGGTCTCGCGAAGCGCCTCGGGGTTACGGCGGGATCGCCGGTCGTCCTCGAGACGTCGTCGCTCGACCTCTCGAAGGGAATCTCGCCTCCGCGGCGGACGCTCCTTTCCGTCGCGGCCGTCGTGGAGACCGGGTTCTCGGAGGTCGACGACAACTGGGCCGTCGTCTCCCTCGCCGCCTTCTCGCGCCTGGCCCCCCCGGACGCGCGGACGGGGATCTGGGAGCTGAAGCTCCGGCACGTCTCGGACACCGACCGGACCGTCTCGGCGGCGCGCGCCGCGCTCGGCGAGACGGTCACCGTCCTCGACTGGAAGGCGATGAACCGCGACCTCTTCGCGGCGCTCGCCATCCAGCAGACGCTCCTCTTCGTCGTTCTCGCCCTCATCGTCGCGGTGGCGGCGGGGACCGTCGTCTCCTCGCTCGTCGTCCTCCTCGCGGAGAAGACGCGCGACGTCGGCGTGCTTTCGGCCGTCGGGGCGACTCCGCGGATCATTCAACGGACGTTCCGGCTGGCGGGTGCGCTCCTCGGCGGGGCGGGCCTCCTCCTCGGCATCGGTTTCGGCGTCCTCGTCTGCTTCGTCCTGACGACGTTCCGGCTCGTCCGCTTTCCTCCCGAGATCGCGAAGGTCTACTACCTCTCGTGGATGCCCTTCCGGCCGGAGCCCCTCCATCTCCTCGCGATCTTCGGCGTCGGGATGCTCCTCGTTCTCCTCGCCTCGGCCCTTCCGGCCCGCCGCGCCTCGCGGCTGAATCCTGCAGAGGCATTGAGGTATGAGTGACCCGCGGTCACCCCACGCGGACCCGGGGGTCCGGGGGCGCGCGTAGCCAAGCTCCCGGCGAGCCATTGAGGTACGAGTAGCCCGGCGTAGACTTTCCGCGAATGCACGCCGTCCGCTCGCCGGCGATCGACGAGGTCGCGCTCGAGGAGCGCGCCGCCTCGCTCGGGAAGAGGTCGATCAAGAAGGAGTCGAAGGTCGTCGGGATCCGGCTCGCCATCTCGATGTGCGACCTGACGACGCTGGAGGGAAGGGACTCGCCGGGCAGGATCCGGCAGCTCTGCGCCAAGGCGATCCGCCCCGATCCGGAGGACCCGTCGATCCCTTCCGTCGCCGCCGTCTGCGTCTATCCGGACCTCGTCGCCGAGGCGAAACGCGCCCTCGCGGGCTCGGACGTCAGGGTCGCCAGCGTCGCGACGGCGTTTCCGTCCGGGCGGTCGCCGCTTCCCGTCAAGCTCGCCGAAGTCCGCCGCGCCGTCGCGGCCGGGGCGGACGAGATCGACATGGTCATCGACCGAGGCGCGTTCCTCGCAGGGGAATACGCCCGGGTCTTCGACGGGATCGTGGCGACGAAAGCCGCCTGCACCCGTCCCGACGGCTCCGCCGCGCACCTGAAGGTGATCCTCGAGACGGGGGAGCTGGAAACGTACGACAACGTCCGGCGCGCGTCGGACCTCGCCATCGCCGCGGGAGCCGACTTCATCAAGACGTCGACGGGAAAGGTGCAGCCGGCCGCGACGCCCGCCGTGACGCTCTGCATGCTCGAGGCGATCCGCGACCACTGGCTCGGGACGGGCGTGAAGGTCGGAATGAAGCCGGCGGGCGGCATACGGACGAGCAAGCAGGCGCTCCACTACCTCGTCCTCGTGAAGGAGACGCTCGGGGCCGACTGGCTCAACGCCGACCTCTTCCGCTTCGGCGTCTCCAGCCTCCTCAACGACCTCCTGATGCAGCTGAGAAAAGAGAAGACGGGCCGTTATCAGACAGAGGAAGAATTCACGAAAGACTAAGAGGCTGGAAAGTGAAAGAGAGACGTATTTCTCGAACGCCGGCTGCAACTGCAGCCGCCGCATATAAGAAAAAAGGTCCTTCTCCGGACTTCGACGGCGTTTGGGATTACGCGCCCGCTCCGGAATCAACCTCGCATTTCGCGATCTCGCCGCGTTACGGCCTCTTCATCGGCGGAAGATTCGTCACGCCGAAGGCGGGGAGGTGGTTCGACACGATCAACCCGGCCACGGAGGAAAAGCTCGCCGAGGTGGCCGAAGCGGGGGAGGCCGACGTCGACGCCGCCGTCCGGGCGGCCGAGCGGGCGTACGAGAAGGTCTGGCGGCGGATGCCGGGGAAGGAGCGCGGGAAATACGTCTACCGCCTCGCCCGGATGTTGCAGGAGAAGGCCCGCGAGTTCGCCGTCCTCGAGACGAGGAACGGCGGCAAGCCGATTCGGGAGTCGCGCGATCTCGACGTCCCGCTCGCGGCGGCCCACTTCTTCTACTACGCCGGCTGGGCCGACAAGCTCGACCACGCCTTCTCCGGCCGGCGGGCGCGGCCGCTCGGCGTCTGCGGGCAGGTGATCCCGTGGAACTTCCCGCTCCTGATGGCGTCGTGGAAGCTGGCGCCGGCGCTCGCGGCCGGGAACACCTGCGTCCTGAAGCCGGCCGAGACGACGCCGCTTACGGCCCTCCATCTCGCCCGCCTCGTCGAGGAGGCCGGCTTGCCGCCGGGGGTCGTGAACGTCGTCACGGGGGGCGGCGCGACGGGGGCGGCGCTCGTTTCGCACCCGAAAGTCCGGAAGGTCGCCTTCACCGGCTCGACGGAGGTGGGAAAGAAGATCCAGCGCGCCCTCGCCGGGACCGGAAAAAGGCTGACGCTCGAGCTGGGGGGTAAGGCGGCCAACATCGTCTTCGCGGATGCCGCGATCGACCAGGCGGTCGAAGGGATCGTGAACGGCATCTACTTCAACCAGGGACACGTCTGCTGCGCCGGGTCGCGCCTTCTCGTCGAGGAGTCCGTGCACGACCTCGTCGTGAAGAAGCTCGCCCACAGGATCCGGACGCTTCGCCTCGGCGATCCGCTCGACAAGAACACCGACGTCGGGGCCATCAACTCGAAGGCGCAGCTCGAAAAGATCCGCGAGCTGGTCGACTCCGGCATCGCCGACGGCGCGATCCTGACGCAGGCCCCCTGCCGGATTCCCGCGAAGGGGTTCTGGTTCCCTCCTTCCTTCTTCACGAACGTGGCGCAGAGCTTCCGGATCGCGAGCGAGGAGATCTTCGGCCCCGTTCTCGCGATCCAGACGTTCCGGACGCCCGAGGAGGCGGTCGAGAAGGCGAACAACACGATGTACGGCCTCTCGGCCGGCGTCTGGACCGAAAAGGGGTCGAAGATCTTCAAGGTGTCGCAGAAGCTCCGCGCCGGCGTCGTCTGGGCGAACACCTACAACAAGTTCGACCCGACCTCTCCCTTCGGCGGCTACAAGGAGTCGGGCTTCGGAAGAGAAGGGGGCCGTCATGGTCTCTGTGCTTACCTTGAAGCCGTCTGACCGTTCTGGAGCATCGGCACCATAGGCGCGCCGGCCGCGAGGAGCGAGATTTACGGCATGGTCGAAGCCCTGCCGCCCGAACGCCTCCGGAACTCGTGCGACGCCTCGCGGTTCGACTTCGTGACAACGGCGGATCTCGGCGGGGACGCGGGTGTCCCCGGGCAGGGGAGGGCCGAGGATGCGATCCGGTTCGCGATCGGCATCGGGAGCGAAGGCTTCAACGTCTACGCGATGGGGCCGGCAGGTCTCGGGAAGCACGAGATCGTCCGCCGCCTCCTCGACGAGAGCGCGAGGACGAAGGAGACGCCGTCCGACTGGTGCTACGTTCACGACTTCCAGAGCGGGCAGAAGCCGAGGGCGCTGAAGCTCCCGGCCGGCCGCGCCGCGGCGTTCGCCCGCGCGATGGATCACTTCGTCGAGGTACTCCGGGGAGCCATTCCGGCCGCGTTCGAGACCCACGAGTACCGCGCCCGCCGGCACGAGATCGACGCCGAGTTTCAGGAGCGACAGGAACAGGCCTTCGACGAGCTGCGCGGGAGGGCCCGGACGCGCGGCCTCGATCTCGTCCGGATGCCGATGGGGATGGCGCTCGCGCCGTTCCGGGACGGCGAGGTGATGGACCCGGCCGTCTTCGCCAAGCTTCCCGAGGAGGAGCAGAAGCAGATCGGCGCGGCGATGTCGGAGCTCCAGGGGGAGCTGGAAAGAATCATCCAGGAGATCCCGCGCCTCCGGCGCGAGGCGGGGACGAAAGTCCGCGAGTTGAACCGCGTCTTGATCCGGACGGCGGTCCACGACCGCTTCCTCGAGGTGAGGAAGATGGTCGAGGACGTGCCGGCCGTGCAGGCGTACCTCGACGCGGTCAGCGAGGACGTGCTCACCCACGCGGAGGGCTTCCTCCCGGAGAAGGGGGGCGATCCGGCGACGCTGCGAGGCGTCCCGGCGCCGGAGCCCGACGGCAAGGAAACGGCCCTTCGCCGCTATCGGGTCAACGTCCTCGTGGACAACGCCGCGACGAAGGGAGCGCCCGTGGTCGCGCTCGACCACGCGACCTTCCCGAACCTGATCGGGCGAATCGAGTACCTCTCCCAGATGGGGAACCTGGTCGCGGACTTCACGCTGATCCGCCCCGGCGCGCTTCACCGCGCGAACGGCGGCTATCTCCTCCTCGACGCGCTCGACGTCCTCTCGCAGCCTCTCTCGTGGGGGGGCCTGAAGCGGGCGTTGCGCGCCGGATCCATCTGCGTGGAGCTGCCGGGGCAGTCCCTGGGCCTCATGACGGCCAGCTCTCTCGAGCCCGAGCCGATCCCGCTCGACGTCAAGGTCGTCGTTCTCGGAGACCGGACCCTTTACTACCTCCTCCACGAATACGACCCGGAGTTCGCCGGGCTCTTCAAGGTCGCGGCCGACTTCGAGGAGGACGCCCCCCGCGACGACGAGGGCGTCCGTGCCTTCGCGCGTCTCGTGGCCGCGTTCACCCGGATGGAGAATCTCCTGCCGCTTCGGCGCGACGCCGTCGCCCGGCTCGTCGAGCACGCGTCACGGAAGGCGGAGGACGGCGAGAAGCTCTCGCTGAAACTGCGGGACCTCGACGACCTTCTGCGCGAAGCGGACTGTCTCGCGAGAAAGGAGGGCTCGACGTCGATGACCGCGGCCGACGTCGAGCGGGCGCTCGAGGGGCGAGAGCGTCGCGCCGACCGGATCCGGAAGCGGATCCTCGACGAGATGATGCGGGGAACGCTTCTCATCGACACCGCCAGCGCGACGGTGGGGCAGGTGAACGCCCTGTCGGTCCTCCAGGTCGGCGGAACCGCCTTCGGCCATCCCTCGCGAGTGACGGCCCGCGTGCGGCTCGGGAGCGGCAAGGTCGTCGACATCCTCCGGGAGGTGGAGATGGGCGGCCCGAACCACACCAAGGGCGTCCTGATCCTCGGAGGCTTTCTCGCGGGACGTTTCTTGCCGGACCTCCCTCTGTCGCTCTCGGCCAGCCTCGTCCTCGAGCAGAACTACGGCGGCGTCGAGGGGGACAGCGCCTCGTCGGCCGAGCTCTATTCGCTCCTTTCCGCCCTCGCCGACGTCCCGATCCGGCAGTCCTTCGCCGTCACCGGCTCCGTAAACCAGCGCGGCGAGGTGCAGGCGATCGGCGGCGTCAACGAGAAGATCGAAGGCTTCTTCGACCTCTGCGCCCGCCGGGGGCTGACGGGAGAACAGGGTGTCCTGATCCCGAAATCGAACGTTCCCCACCTGATGCTCCGGAAGGATGTCGTGGCCGCGGCCGAGGCGGGACGTTTCCGGGTCTTTCCCGTCGAGACGATCAACGAAGGGATCGAGCTTCTCACCGGGCTCCCCGCCGGGGAACGCGGGCCCGATGGCCGGTTCCCGGAGACGAGCGTCAATGGACGGGTCGAGGCGCGGCTCCTCGCCTTCGCGAAGGCGGCGCGCGCCTCCGCCAGGCCGGAGGAGAACGCGAAGGAGGGAACGTGAGGATCCGCCGCATCCTCGTTGCGCTCGACGGCTCCCCCGAGAGCCGTTCGACCCTGGCGGCGGCGGCGAGGCTCGGAATGGCGGCCGGTGCCGAGCTTTCCGGACTCTTCGTCGAGGATGTCGAGCTCCTCCGTCTCGCCGGCCTGCCGTTCGCCCGCGAAACCGGCGTGTCGTCGGGGGTCTTCCGGCGGCTCGACACGGCCGACGTCGAACGGAGATTCCGCATCGGGGCGGAGAGGGCGGAGGCGACGCTTCGCGAGGCCACCGCAACCGCGGGGCTTCGATCGTCGTTCCGCGTGGCCCGCGGACGGGTCGTTCCGGAGCTTCTGGCCGCGGCCCGGGAGGCGGACGTCGTCGCGACGGGAAAGAGAAGCGGCTACGGGCCCGCCGGGCGCCGGCTGGGTACGACGGCCCGCAGCCTCATCGCGCATCTCGAGGCCCCGGTCCTCGTGGGCGGCATGGAAGGCTCTTCCGAGGGGCCCGTGGTCGTCATCTGCGCGATACCCGACGTGCCGGAGGAGGCTCTCGGGTTCGTGGCGCTCCTGGCGCGTGCCTTCGGAGCCCCGGAGGTGGTCGTCATCGCGGGCGAGCGCGGGGCCGGACCGAGCCGCGCGGAACCGGAGGGCCTTCGCATCCGTCGCCGCAGCTTTCCGTCGATCCCGTCCGGAGACGTGAAGGCGCTTCCGGAGATTGCGCTCGCCAGCACGGTCGTCCTCGTCCGTCCCGAGGGGACGGCCGGCCACGAGCTTCTCGTCGCGCTCGCGGAGACCGTCACCTGTCCGGTCTTCGTCATCGCGCCTCACGGCTTCGCCGAGCTTCTTTCGGCCTAGGAACTCCGCCATGAAAGACAGGCCCGACGTCTACCGGAAGCTCCAGGAGCACATCGACCGGATGCCCGTCGGCTTTCCGGCGACGAAGAGCGGCGTCGAGATCCGTTTCCTGAAGCGGCTCTTCACCGAAGAAGAGGCCGAAGCCGCGCTCCTTCTCTCCGCCCTTCCAGAGCCCCTGGAGAAGATCTTCGCGCGCGCGCCAAAAGGGCGGTGGACGCGCGAGACGTTCGAGGCGCTCCTCGACGGGCTCGCGGAGAAGGGCGCCATCATGGGCGGGCGCTCCAGAGTCCCGCACGGCGGGACGAAGCGGTACAGCAAGGCGATGCTGGCCCTCGGCATGTACGAGATGCAGGTCGACCGGCTCACCGCCGAAATGCAGCGCGATCTGGAGCAGTACACCGCCGAGGGATTCGCGGGCGCCTTTCTCGGGCCGAGGACGAAGCAGATGCGAACGGTCCCCGTCGACGTCCGGATCGTTCCCGAGCGCCGGGTGGGCCGGTACGACGACGCGCGCCGGCTGATCGGGGAAAGCCCGGGCCCCTGGGCCGTCATCAACTGTGTCTGCCGGCAGGGGAAGGACCTCGTCGGCGAGCCTTGCCGCCAGACCGACGTCCGGAGGACCTGTCTCCTGATGAAGGGGATGGCCAGATACGCCCTCGAGACGGGAGTCGGAGAGGCCCTGACGGCGGATCGGGTGCTCGAGCTCGTCGACCGGGCCGAGCGGGAGGGGATGGTCCTCCAGCCCGAGAACGCGCAGGACCCGCTCTTCGTCTGCTTCTGCTGCGGCTGCTGCTGCGGCGTCCTCCGGATGGCGAAGCAGTTCCCGAAGCCGGCCGAGGCGGTCGACTCCAACTTCCGGGTCGAGGTGGACGCCGGACTCTGCTCCGACTGCGAGACGTGCCGCCCGCGCTGCCCGATGGAGGCCCTGCAGACGGTGGACGGCAAGACGGCCGTCGACCGGGACCGTTGCATCGGCTGTGGCGCCTGCATCACGACCTGTCCGTCGGACGCCCTCCGTCTCGTGGAGAAAGAGCGGCCGCACGTCCCGCCGAGGGACCAGTCCGCGCTCTACCGGAAGATCCTCGTCGAGCGGTACGGCGTTCTCGGGACGGCGGGGATGCTCGGAAAAGCGCTCCTCGGACGGAAGGTCTGACCGGCGCCCTCTAGTCCCAGATTCGTTCCACGCCCTGGCCGTCGAGCGCTTCGTCGGCGCTCACGAGCTTCGATCCGGTGGCCGTGGCCGCGGCCAGGATGAGGCGGTCCATCGGGTCGCGCACGGCGGGAAACGACGCAAACGCCGTTGCCTGCTCGATGTCGAGAGCGAGAACTGCGTATCCGGCATGCCCGGCGAGTGTCTCGAGGACGCGGGAGAGGCCGACGCGGAGGCGTCCTCTTTCGTAGAGGAGGGAGATCTCGACGAGCGAGATGGCGGGGACGTAGCAGAGCGAGCGGGCGACATCCGCCGAGCGGAAGGCGCGCTCCGCCGCCCGGCCGAGGCGCCGCCGGTCCGTCAGCTGCCAGACGAGGGCGTGGGTGTCGGCGACGAAGGTCATGCGGGACGCGAGCGGCGTCCGAGCGAGCGCGACAGCTCGCGGCGGACGGCCCTGAAGTCCGCGAGGCCGGGCACCCTCGCCCCGGCGAGCGCGTCGGCGAGAGGACGTGGTGGGGGCGTCACGCCCCCGGCGGGAGCCTGCAGCGCGCGTTCGAGAAGCCGCTCGACCTGCTGGGAAAGAGAGCGCCCCTCGGTTCGCGCCAGGGCCTCGAGCCGCGCGCGCGTCACCCGGGGGAGGCGGACGGTCACGACGGCGTCTTTCATGTATTTGAATGTATGCGGAGCGCATCGGTCCGTCAAGACGAGGCACCGCGACGCTCCGCGGCGGGCTAGAATCGGCCCGTGCCGCGTCTCGAAGTCCGGAAGACGTACAAGCTCCTGATCGGCGGGGCGTTCGTCCGGACGGAGTCGGGGCGGGCGTACCGCGCGACCTCCCCCGCGGGCGAGTTCCTCGCGCACGTTCCCCTCGGATCGCGGAAGGACGTCCGCGACGCCGTCAAGGCGGCCCGGGGCGCGTTCGGCGGATGGTCGGGGCGGACGGCTTACAACCGCGGGCAGATCCTCTATCGCGCCGCCGAGATGCTGGAAGAGCGCCGGGCCGAGTTCGCCTCGGCGCTCGTCCGATCGACGGGAGCGTCGCGCGGCGCGGCCGGGCGCGAGGTGGCCGTCGCCGTCGACCGGCTGGTCCACTTCGCCGGCTGGGCCGACAAGATCGCGGCCGTCCTCGGCTCCGTGAATCCCGTCGCGGCGCCCTACTTCGACTTCTCCGTCCCCGAGCCGACCGGTGTCGTCGGGATCGTCTCGCCGGAGAGCCCCGCGCTCCTGCCTCTCGTCACCCGGCTTGCCGCCGTGACCGTGTCGGGGAACACGGCCGTCGCCATCGCCTCCGGGAGGACGCCGATCCCGGCTCTTCTCTTCGGGGAAGTGATCGGGACGAGCGACGTCCCTTCCGGCGTCGTCAACATCGTGACGGGAAGGAAGTCCGAGCTGGTGCCGGCCCTCGCCGCTCACCGCGACGTCGACGCCCTCGACGACGGTTCGGACGACCCGGCTCTCTCGAAGCGGATCGAGGAGGAGGCCGCCGACCGCGTTCGGCGGATCGCTCGTCCGAAGGCGACGTCTCGGGCCGACTGGTTCTCGGCGCGCGCGTGCGAGGGGATCGCCGCGGTCGAGCCGTTCGTCGAGATCAAGACGACGTGGCATCCCGCGGGAGCGTGACGAAACCCCTCTTTTTCTTCGATCTGGACGACACCCTCCTCGACCATCACGGAGCCGAGGAGGCGGCGCACCGCGCCACGCACGCGGAGCTTCCGGGGATCTTCGGCGCCGTTTCGTTCTCCGAATGGCTGGAGAGGTACCGGCGGAACAACCTCGCTCTCTGGGCTCTCTACGGAAGAGGAGAGATCGGCCGGCACGAGCTGAGCAGCCGCCGGTTCTCCGACCCGCTCCTCGAGCTGGACCTCGATCCGGCGCACGGGGAGACGGTCGGAAGGGTCTACCTCGACTTTTACGCGCGGCACTGGCAGCTCGTGGACGGGGCCGAGGAGATCCTCGAGTTCGCGGCGCGGACGGGCGTCGTCGGGATCCTCTCGAACGGCCTCCGCGAGCAGCAGCGGAGCAAGATCCGGACGTTCCGCCTCGACCGCTGGGTCTCGCACGTCGTCCTCTCCGAGGACGTCGGAGCCATGAAGCCGGCGCGGGCGATCTTCGACGCGGCCTGGCAGGCGGCCGGCGGCGGGAGCGTCCGGAAGGTCTACGTCGGGGACTCGTGGGAGACGGACGTCCTCGGCGCGAAGGCGGCCGGCTGGTTTCCGATCTGGTTCGACCGCCACGGCCGCGGCGCCCCGGCCCCGGTCGTCTTCGTCACGAAGCTCGTCGACCTCAAGCCGCTCCTCTCCTGAGAGCTACTTCTTCGGCGGGACCGAGGGGGGCGTGAGCGTCGCGGCGTCGAGGAGGGTCTTCCGCATCGCGGAGTGGAGGGCCTCGTTGTCGGCGGGCGGGACGAATCCGTGGTGCTCGAGGATGTTCCAGAGCCGGCCCGCGATCGTCTCCGACTTGGAGTGGCGGAGGAGGTAGTCGGTGGCGCCCGACTGGATGGCGAAGGCGAAACGGCTCCGGTCGATCCGGGGCGACATCAGGACGACCGGCAGGTTGGCCGTGGCGTGCTGCGACCGGAGGACCCGGGTGACGTCGAAGCCGTCCATGCCGGGGAGGTTCGTGTCCATCAGGACGAGGTCGACGTCCTCCTTGAGGAGGATCTCCAGCGCCTTCTCGCCGCTACCCGTCCCGATCGTCTCGATCGCATACTGTCCCAGCGCGTCGGCCAGCTCGTTCCGCGCCCGGACTTCGTCGGCGACGACGAGAAGGACGGGAGCCCGGGTCTTCTTCGGCGGCGCGGGCGGCACCTTCGCCGTCACGGCAGAGGGGATCTTCGCGACCGGCATCGCGGCGGCGGAGACCTCGAAGGAAAGTCCGGCGGACGGCGGGATCGGCGTCCCGGCTGCGGACGGGAGCGGCGAGAAGTCCGGCTCGATCGGCGGCCACTCGGGTCCTGGTAGAGGCGCGGCCGGAGGCGGGGGCAGGAAGGCGGAGGCCTCCGGCGTGAGAGCGGCCTGCGGCTCCTCGAGAGGGGCGGCGGGAGCGAAGGGGCGCAGCATCGCCATCTCCGCCTCGAGGTCGGCCGCCGACGCGAACCGGTCGTCCGGGTTCTTCGCGAGGGCCCTGAGGACGATCGCGTGCAGCCCGGGCGAGATGTCGGAGAAGCGCGCGAGGTCGTCCGGGATCGGCTCCGAGACGTGCTTCA
Source organism: uncultured Acidobacteriota bacterium (assembly GCA_963779415.1). Classification (GTDB taxonomy): domain Bacteria; phylum Acidobacteriota; class Thermoanaerobaculia; order UBA5066; family UBA5066; genus DAOMFB01. The sequence continues at coordinate 854,694 of CAVZYA010000002.1, forward strand.
TCGCGATGATGAGCGGGGACTCTCCGTCGAACGGGACTTTTCCCGTCAGCATCTCGAAGGCCATGACCCCGATCGAGTAGACGTCGCTTCGCGCATCCGTGGGCCGGCCGAGCGCCTGCTCGGGCGACATGTAGTGCGGCGTCCCGACCATGACGCTGTCGAGCGTGAGGGTGACGCTCTGCTTTCCCCGGGCGAGGCCGAAGTCGAGGATCGCGACTGCGCCGCTCTCCTCGACCATGACGTTCTGCGACTTCAGGTCGCGATGGATGATCCCCAGCCGGTGCGCCGCCTCGGTGCCGAGCGCGATCTGCCGGAGGATCGAGATGGACGGCGCCGGCGCGATCCGCCCCTCGCGCTGGATCAGCGTCCGGAGGTCGATCCCCGGGACGAACTCCATCGTGATGAACGGGTAGTCGCCGCTCATCCCGAAGTCGTGGATCCGCGCCACGTTCGGATGCTTGATCTTCCGGTTCAGGTTGATCTCGCGCTTGAACCGCGTCAGGAGCTGCTGGTCGTCCGTCTCCCAGTCGGGCGAAAGGACCTTGATCGCCACCTCCTCGTCCAGCTCGAGGTCGTTCGCCCGGAAGACGATTCCCATCCCCCCGCGGCCGATCGTCTCGATCCAGCGGTATCGGGGAATTCCCTCGAAGAATCGGTCTCGAAGCCGGTCGAGATTCATGACGCTGTTCGTGGCCTTCGGCCGCGGAAGGAGAGCGTAGCAGGCCCGGGCGCCTCGCGGAAACGGGTCGCGGCCGGAAGACGGGAAGGGGGATAATCGGCGCCTCGTGGGCCTGCACTCCTCGATCGCCGGGATCGCGATCCTCCTCGTGGCGGGGGACGCCGCGGGACAGGCGCTTTCGCCCTCGCAGGGGCACTCCACCCATCAGGTGGCCGAGTTCACGCTCCCGGACGTCGAAGGCCGCCCCGTCAGCCTGTCGTCATATCAGGGGAAGTCGGGCGTCCTGATCGCCTTCGTGAAAGGGACCTGGTGCCCGCATTGCCAGGACCTCATCCTCCAGCTTCAGCAGCTCAAGGCGACCGACCTCATCCGGATCCCCGTCCTCGTCGTCTCGCCCGAGCCGGCGTCACAGACGATCGGATGGGTGAAGAAGGTCGAGGCCGAGCGGGGGATTCGCCTCTCGATGCGGTTCGTCGTCGACTCGGCTCTCCGCTTCGCGCCCCGCTACGGCCTGACGCGGGAGATCAGCGGCACGCAGGGGCGCCCGCCGAACATCGTCCTGCTCGATCCGACGGGACGGCAGGTCTGGTCGTCGGCCGAGGGGCACGACAAGAACGTCGCGATCGGCCCGTCGCTCCATGCGCGGATCGAGGAGATCCGGGCGAAGGCGCACTGACGCCGCCGAAGCGCCGGAGGAGCCTCCGCCTCGACCAACCTCAGTACTTGGGGGGCTGAGGCGTGCTGCTGTCGGTCACGACGACGTTTGTTGCGACGGTGGAGCCGCCGGAGTCGTTCGTCACCGTCAGGATGACGCGGTACGTCCCCACTGCGGCGTACGTGTGCGACCGGGACAACTCGGGGCCCGTCTCCGTCGGGCTGCCATCGCCCCATGTCCAGCCGAGGGAGAGCGGGTTGTTCGTCGGCACGGCCCCGAAGAGAACGGCGTCGCCGGCCACCGGCTTGGACGGCTGGTAGCCGATGGTGGCGAAGGCGGCGCCGGCAGGCGGCGGGACGGCCACGACGGCGAACGGGTCGCCCGACGCGTTGTTGATGACGGAGGCGTAGGAGAGAACGGGGGTGTCGCTCACGAACTCGAGCCAGAGATTCGTGTCGGTCGTGGAGACCGCAGGCTGGAAGTCGGTCAGGAAGTTGTTGATCTGCTTGAAGCCGTTCGGGTCGAGCTTGAGGATCGCCTGCGAGAGGAAGGAGCCGTCTCCCCGACGGAGCGTGGCGACGACGGTGGCCGTCACCTGGTCGCTGGGATTCACGAAGACGACGTTGGACCGGTAGCCCGTGAGGGGTTCCGTGCTCGTACCGAGCTGGACGAGCGAGCCCGCCGGCGCCGCCAGCGAGACGTCCAGCCCGGGGATCCACTGACCGGAGACCGAGCCGTTGCCGCAGCCGTTGTAGTTGTTCGTGCCGGACGAGACCACGAGGGGGGAAGACGCCTGAAACCGGACCGGGCCGAAAGAGCCGTGCGGCTGGTTGAAGAGGACGCCGATGATGTTGTCGAAGGCGACCTGCCCGCGCGCCGGAACCGTGAAGTTCCCCTGAGTGACCGTCGCGGCGGTGATCTGCGCGGCCGGGTTCGCCTGTCGGTAGAAGACGGGCGTCACGAGGACGGGGAGCCCCGTCGCGTTGTAGATCCGGACATCCGTCCGGTAGTCGGCGCCTCCCCCTCCGGACGTGTAGCCGGTCGACGGGATGATGACGTCGGCTCGCAGGGGTCCGCGGGCGGCGAGTGCGGCCCCGAGCACGGTGGCGAGACGAAGGAATCGATTCGACGTGAGGACCACCTTCTGCCTCCTTTTCCCGGGAAGGATCGCGGCGTCCTCCCTCCCGCGCCGGAGGGGGCGTCGTCCCATATTGCGACACATTCTCAAGCAAAGGCGAGGCCAGAGCCATCGTCCCTTTTTGCGGATGTGGGAATCGTGACCCCTCCGGTAGACTGCCCGGGCGATGAGCTTCTGGGCGTCGCGCCGCGTCCTCGTCACCGGGGGAGGAGGCTTTCTGGGCCGCGCTCTTCTCCGGACGCTTTCCGAGCGCGGTGCCGCGCACGTCTTCGCCCCGGGAATCGACGAGCTGGACCTTCGGGAGAAGCCGGCGATCCGCCGGTTCCTCGCCGGGACGAAGCCCGATCTCGTCCTCCACGCGGCCGCGGTCGTCGGCGGAATCGGGGCGAACCGCGCCCACCCCGGGCGCTTCTTCTACGAGAACGCCGCCATGGGGATCGAGCTGATCGAGGAGGCGCGGCGGGCGGGCGTCGCGAAGCTCGTCTGCCTCGGGACGATCTGCGCCTATCCGAAGCTCACGCCCGTGCCGTTCCGCGAGGAAGAGCTCTGGAACGGCTATCCGGAGGAGACGAACGCGCCGTACGGCCTCGCGAAGAAGATGCTCCTCGTCCAGCTCCAGGCCTACCGCGCCGAGTACGGCTTCCGTGGCGTCTTCCTCCTCCCGGTCAATCTCTACGGCCCCGGGGACAACTTCGACCTCGAGACGAGCCACGTCATCCCCGCCATGATCCGGAAGTTCGTCGAGGCGAAAGCGGCGGGCGTGGCGGAGGTGACGCTCTGGGGGGACGGCTCGCCGACGCGCGAGTTCCTCTACGTCGACGACGCGGCCGACGGGATCGTGACCGCCGCGGAGAAGTTCGACGGCGGCGAGCCAGTCAACCTCGGGTCGGGAGAGGAGATTGCCATCCGCGATCTCGCCTCCCTCGTCGCGAAGGAGACCGGCTACGCGGGCGAAATCCGGTGGGACACGACGAAGCCGAACGGCCAGCCCCGCCGCCGCCTCGACGTCTCCCGGGCCGAGCGCCTATTCGGCTGGCGGGCTCGCACCCCGTTCTCCGAGGGGCTCGGGAGGACTGTCGCGTGGTATCGGGGGAACCCGGCCGGGGCCTGAGCCCAGCAGCTTCTCGCACCTCCACTCGAGGTAGTGCCCGAAGAACCAGAGCCAGCGGAAGGCGGGGTTCTTCGATTCGCCGCGGTGGTAGCGCAGGTAGATCTGCTGCGCGATGACGGCGAGGCGGAAGAGGCCGTAGACCTCGTAGAAGGCCCAGTTCCCGGGCGAGTAACCCGTCTTCGAAAGGTAGTAGTCGACGACCTCGCGGCGCGTCGGCATGCCCGGAAGATGGGTCGGCTGACGGCGCGTGGCGCGCGCGACGGGGTCGTCGCCGGCCTCGACCCAGTACGCGAGGCTGTTGCCGAGATCCATCAGCGGATCGCCCAGCGTCGCCATCTCCCAGTCGAGGATCCCGACGACGCGGGCGGGGTCGGCCGGATCGAGGACGACGTTGTCGAGCCGGTAGTCGCCGTGGACGACGCAGGTGGCGACGTCCTCCGGTGTGTTCTCCTTCAGCCAGCCGATGACCCGCCGGAAACGCGGGGCGTTCCACGTCCGCGCCTTTTCCCACCGGTCGCTCCACCCGTCGATCTGCCGCCGGGCGTAGCCGGCTCCCTTGCCGAGCCCTTCGAGGCCGGCGGCTTTCGGGTCGATCCGGTGGAGGTCCACGAGTCGGTCGAGGACGGAAAGGCACATCCGCCGCGCACCCTCGGGATCGAGGGAGAAGCCCGCCGGAAGATCCCTCCGGAGGATGACGCCGGGGATCCGGCGCATGACGTAGAAGTCGCCGCCGAGGACGGCCGCGTCGTCGCAGAAGGCGATCATCTCCGGAACGTACGGATAGAGCGGGCGGAGCGCCTGCTGCACGCGGAACTCCCGCCCCATGTCGTGCGCCGACTTCGCCTTCGTCCCGGCGGGCGGCCGGCGGAGGACGAGGTCGTGGCTCTCGTATTCGATCCGGTAGGTCCAGTTGGAGGCGCCCCCGGAATATTGCGTCACGCGCGGAGTCCCGGAGAGCCCCGGAAGACGCGCCTTGAGCCACACGTCGACGGCGGCGAGATTCAGCTCCTCGCCGGGGCGGGATCTCACCGGTCCTTCATTCCGTATCCGCGCAGGATCCGCCTCGCCACGCACTCGATGTGGACCTCGTCGGCGCCGTCGTAGATCCGGGCCGCCCTCTCGTGGGCCCACCACCAGGCGAGCGGCGTGTCGTCCGTCATCCCGAGGCCGCCGAGACCCTGAAGGGCGCGGTCGAGGACCCGCTGCATCGTCCGCGCGACCGTGAACTTCAGGAGCGAGATCTCCTCCCGCGCCGCGCGTGCCCCTTCCTCCTCGATCTTCCACGCGGCGTGGAGGACCATGAGCCGCGCCGCGTGGATCTCGGCGCGGCTCTCGGCGATTCCCTGCTGGACGATCTGCTTCGTCCCGAGCGGCCGGCCGGGGGAAAGCTCGCGCGTCGCCGCGTGGCGGCAGAGGATGTCGAGCGCCCGCTCGCAGACGCCGATCCAGCGCATCGCGTGGTGGATCCGGCCGGGTCCGAGGCGCTCCTGCGCCATGGCGAAGCCCGCCCCTTCCTCGCCGAGCAGGTTCGAGAGAGGGACCCGGGCGTCCTGATAGCTCACCTCGCCGTGGCTCGCCCAGCCGGCCCCCCGCTCGCCCATCACGGAGATGTTCCCGACGAGGACGAAGCCTTCTGTTCGCGTCGGAACGAGGATCATGCTGGCGCGGCGGTACGGATCGGGGGCCTCGGGGCTCGTCACCGCCATGCAGACGGCGAAGGCCGCGCCGTCGGCCGAGGACGCGAACCACTTGTGCCCGCGGAGGACCCACGAATCGCCGTCCCGCCGGGCGGTCGTCCCGAGCCAGACGGGGTTCGAGCCGGCGAACTCGGGCTCGGTCATCGTGAAGCAGCTCCGGATCTCGCCGCGGACGAGGGGAAGAAGGAAACGCTCCTGCTGCTCCGGCGTGCCGTGCCCCATCAGGATCTCCATGTTCCCGACGTCGGGCGCCTGCACGTTGAAGACGAAGTGTCCGAGCGGGCTCCGTCCCAGCTCCTCGCTCATGTGGGCGAACTCGACGAGGGAGAGCCCCGCGCCGCCGTACGCCTCCGGGACATGCGCCGAAAAGAGCCCGGTCGCCCGCGCTTTCTTCCGCGCCTCCTCGAGGGCCGGCATCAGCGCCGCAAAATCCGCCATGCCGGAGACCGGCCTCGAGCGGGAGGATCTCCTTCTCCACGAACTCGCGGACGAGGCTTCGAATCGCCTGAACCTTCGGTGACTCGGAGAAGTCCATCCCCGCGATTATCGGCCGGCACGCTTCTCGAAGAGGCCGAGCGGCGTTTCCCGAAGGCCCGGTACATCTTCCTCTGCGTCTCGTCGTTCAATCCGCGCGTGCGCGCCCTCTACGAGCGGCACGGCCGGTGGCGTAATGAACATGGGGAGCAATCTCGGAGGGCTCGTCTCGCCGGCGCTAACGCCGGTCCTAGCAGCCGCGGTCAGCTGGGAAAACGCACTCCACGTCGCGGCCGCTCTCTCGGTCGTCGGTGGCCTCCTCTGGCTCGGGATCGGGGAGCCGCCCGGGGCGGCCGGTCCGGCTACAGCTTGAGCCGGAACCCGGCCGACAGGATCACGGGATTCAGCTTCAGCGTCTGAGTCGACCCGGATGCGCCGTACGAGTCGACCTTCAGCGGAAGGTAGCGTCCGTCGACCCCGAACGACAGGAGCCCGAGGAGCGTGAGGTCGACGCCGAGCGCCGCCTCGAAGGCTCCTTTGCTCTTCACGGTGATCGCGCCGATGCCGGACGCCGTCAGGTCGTCGCTGCTCAGGTTCCCCATCCAGACCCAGGCTCCGCCCACCCCGGCCCAGACGTCGAGGAACCCCGGATGGAGCGGGTGGATCTTCAGGAGGAGAGAGACGGGGCGCATCTCGAGACTCCCGAGGTCGATGGCCTTCTGCCCGTAGACGTCGAGCGCCCCCTTCGACCAGAGGTTGAAGACGGAGACCTCCCCCTCGAGGAGGTTCGTGAAGCCGTAGCCGAGGGTCCCCCCGACGCCCCACCCCGAGTCGAACTTGACGTCGACGCCGTTGGCGGAATCGACGGTGGTCGTCCCGTTCATCAGGACGCCGGAGCCCCAAACGCCGATGGAGAGCTTTCCGGCCTGGGCGAGCGCGGAGCCGGAGGCCACGAGAAGCCAGAGTACGAGGAGCGGCCGAGCCAACTTCATGACCTTTCCCTTTCCTTCGAGTCCCGCGGCGGTGTCGCGCGAATTCGGCGTTCGATTGGCGCGCGAAAGTGTAGCATCGCGGTCGAAGCGGCGGACCGGGAGCGTTTCTGAAGCGAGGAGGTTTTCGGCGATGCGGCGATATCTGGCGGTCTCCCTTCTCTGTGCGGCCGTCGCGGGGCTCAGTGCACCGCAGGCGGACGCCCAGACCAACCCGACCCTTCTCAGGCTTCCCGGGATGAGGGCGGCCGGGTCGATCTCGCGGGATACCTACGGGATCCCGTCGATCTGGGCGCTCAACGCGTGGGACCTTTTCTACCTCCAGGGCTATGTCCACGCGAACGACCGTCTCTTCCAGATGGATACCCTCCGCCGGCAGGCCTCCGGAACGCTGGCGGAGCTGCTCGGGCCGGGCGCGCTCGCGAGCGACGTCCAGCTCCGGACGATGGGACTCCGCCGGGCGGCGATGGGCTCGCTCGCGGCGCTCTCTCCCCAGGCGATGGAGGCGATGGAGGCCTATTCGGCCGGTGTCAACCAGTGGGTCGCCACCCACTCGCTCCCGCCGGAGTACGCCGCCCTCAGCCTGACGAAGTTCGCTCCGTGGACGCCGCTCGACAGCGTCACCGTCGGCAAGGCGCTCGCCTTCCAGCTCTCGTTCGACCTCGACACGACTCCAACCATCGCGCTCCTGACGTATCAGGCGGTCGGGAAGGTCGTCGGGTTCGACGGTACGGCTCTCTTCGCCGAGGATCTCTGGCGCTCCTCGCCGTTCGACCCGTTCACGACGCTCGGCAGCGCCAACACGCCCCGTTCGACCGCTCCGGGGAAGATGGAGTTCACGACCCACCAGGCCGTCGCAGGCGAAACGGAGGAAGCCCGTGCCGCGGGTCTCGAAGCGCTCTCGAAGGCCGCCGACGACATGCTGGCCAGCGGGACGCTCGATCTCGCGCTCGCGTTCGAGCAGAAGGCGCGGCAGGTGCCGCTCCTGGTTGACATCCTCGACAACAGGCGTCCCGCCAGCTCGAACGAGTGGGCCGTGGTTCCGGCCCTGACGGCCGACGGCCAGCCGCTCCTCGCCAACGACCCGCATCTCACGCTCTCGACACCCGCAATCTGGTATCCGATCTCCCTCCGGGGGGGCGGATTCAACGTCGCCGGGAACAGCTTTGCCGGAGCGCCGTTCGTCATCCACGGCCAGAACGAGAACGTCGCCTGGGGCTCGACCGTCCATCCGATGGACGTGACGGACACGTTCCAGGAGACGGTCATCCCGGCTCCCGGCTCCCCGGTGGGATACGCGACCGTCTACAAGGGGACGGCGGAGCCCATCATCGCGATCGCCGAGGTGTTCAAGACCAACAACCCCGGATCGGGGATCAAGGACAACATCACGGTCGTCCCCCCGAGCGGCTCCATCCCCCCGGCCTCGCTCGTGATGCCGCGCCGCGACTACGGTCCGATCATCACCCCCGACACCCTCGCCTCCGGCTCGGTTCTCAGCGTCCAGTACACGGGATGGAGCCGGACGCGTGAGCTCGAGGCGTTCATGCGGATCGACCTCGCAACGTCGGTGGCGGAAGTGAAAGCCGCCCTCCAATACTTCGACTGCGGCTCGCAGAACTTCGCCGTCATCGACACCTACGGAACCGTCGCGTACCTGACGAGCGCCGAGCTGCCGATCCGCGAGGACCTCCAGAGCAACACCGTCAACGGGTCCCCCCCTGGCTCATCCGGAACGGCTCGGGCGGAAACGAGTGGCTGTCCCCTCCCTCCCCGCTTCCCGAGGACCAGGCCGTCCCCCACCAGATTCTTCCGTACGCGGAAATGCCCCAGGCCGTCAACCCGGCCGCGGGGTGGTTCGCCAACGGAAACAATGACCCCGTTGGCACGTCGCTCGAGAACAACCCTCTCGGCACGCAGAGGCCGGGCGGGGGCATCTTCTATCTCGACGTCGGCTACGGATACGACGGCTTCCGGGGAGGCCGGATCGCGCAGCTGATCAGGCAGAAGATCGCCGCGGGCGTGAAGTTCACGCGGGCCGACTTTGCCCAGATCCAGGCCGACAGCGGGATGATCGACGCGCAGGTCTTCGTCCCGTACATCAGGACGGCGTTCGCCGACGCCAACGCCCCCGGAGCCGATCCGACCCTCGCCGCCCTCGGCCAGGACCCCGCGATCGTCGCGGCGGTGGCACGGCTCGCCGCGTGGGACTTCTCGACGCCGACGGGTCTCAAGGCCGGCTACGACGCGGGGAAGGCGGCGGGGGTCGACCCGACTCCCGCGCAGGTATCGGCCAGCGTCGCCGCGACCCTCTATGCCGTCTGGAGGAGCGAATTCGTCGCGAACACGATCGACGTCGTCCTGAACGCCATGCAGCTGCCGATTCCACCGGACTCGACGACCCTGGTGGCTCTCCGGCACCTCCTGGACACCTTCTCGACGGGCGGCGGCGTCGGAGCGTCGGGCCTCGATTTCTTCAACGTTCCCGGCGTGGCCAATGCCGCCGACCGGCGCGACATCCTGATCCTCAAGAGCGTGGCGGACGGGCTCGGGCTCCTCTCCAGCAACGCCTTCGCCCCGGCCTTCGCGGGCTCGACGAACCTCGATGACTACCGCTGGGGCAAGCTCCACCGGATCGTCTTCGATCACATACTGGGAGAGCCGTTCAGCATACCGATTGCGGGAGGAGCCTTCCCGAACCCGCTCGGCGACGCCCTCCCGGGCATCCCGCGGCAGGGGGGATACGAGGTCGTCGACCGCTCCGACAACGCCGTCCGCGCGAAAACCGTGAACGGGTTCATGTTCAGCCACGGGCCTTCGAGACGGTACCTTGGCGAGGCGACCCCGACCGGGATCGTCGGCCAGAACACCCTCCCGGGCGGCGTCAGCGGCGTCCTCGGGGACCCGAACTACTTCAGTCTCCTCCCGCTCTGGCTTGTCGACGCGTACTACTCGCTGACCGTCCAGTCGGGTCCCGTGATCCCCTGGCAATGAGGAGATAGCCGTCCGGCTTCCGGCGAGAGCGGCGGGTCACCCCGCCGCTTTTTTCTTCGCGGCTCTCGTGGTCCCTGGATCTCCGGGTCGCGCGGGGGGGGAAGTAAGTGGTGGAGCTGAACGGGATCGAACCGTCGACCTCCTGAGTGCGATTCAGGCGCTCTCCCAAACTGAGCTACAGCCCCACCTGTTCGGGACAGGACCGCGGAGCGTAGCGGGAAGCGCCCGGGGCGTCAATTCACGGGGAATCGTCAGCTCCGGATCGTGGAGACGGCCGGAACGGGACGGAGGAGGTCCTTGAGGCTCGTCCCCTGGAGGACGCCACGCTCCTCGCGCGTCGCGCGAATGAAGACCTCGCGGAGCGTCGTCGCGACCCGGTCGTCCTCGCCCGGCACGGCTCGCGGCGCGGACTCGCCGATGGCCCGCGCGACCGCCCAGACGGAGATCTCGTCGGGCGGGCGGGCGAGAACGTAGGCCCCGGAGGGGTCGCGCCGAACGAGGCCGTCGACGACGAGGCGCGCCAGGACGGTCTCGACCTGGTCCACGGGACGCTCGACGGCCTCGACGATCGCGGGGAGCAGGCGAGAGGCGCGGTCCGCCTCCCAGGCCGTGGCGAGCGGCATGAGAATCGAGACGGCCTCGTAGAGGCGGAGGCCGTGCCCGGTCCGGGCGGGGGCGTCCTGGCCGGAAAGCTCCTCGCGGTACTGGACCGCATGCGCGAAGGCCACGCCGAGAAGGATGATGGCGAAGGCGATGCCGACCGCGAGGATGAAGATGACGGCCGCCGAGATCGGGCCGTAGATGTACGACATCGTCGACCGGAACGACGTGAGAATGCGCGCGCTTCTCGCGAAGACGATCCGGAGGATCGTCAGGCCGGCCGCGGAGAAAAGGGCAGCGGCGGCCGCCGGTCCCCACCGGACGCGAGCGCCCGGAAGGACACGGTAGAGGAGCAGCAGGACGGCAGAGGCCACGACGAGCCCGAGCCATCGGAACTCGTCGAAGGAGGCACCGCTCTCGAGAAGGAATGACGTGAAGATGCCGACGGCGACGGGGCCGACGACCATCAGCGCGAGCGCGATGGCGAGGCGCACGAGGAAGGGGCGCGGGTGCACGGTGGTCCCCCAGATGCTCTTGGCGGCCCCCTCGATCTGGAAAAAGGTGCGGATCGAGGCCGCGAGGAAGAAGACCGACGCCCCTCCGGCGAGCCTCGCGGCCTGGTGCGCGAAGGTCTGGATGGCGTCGAGGACGTCGCGCCCGGCGCCCGGGACGACCCATCGGATGACCCGGTAGAGGCCCGTGCCGCTCGCGCCGAGGACCGTGGAGGTGAGAAACGTGACGGCCGCCATGAGCGGGACGATCGTCAGAAGCGAGGAGTAGGCGAGCGAGCCGGCGAGGTCGAGCCCCCGCGCGTCCTGGAAGCGGTGGAACGTGCCGCGGAGGACGGCCCGGACCCGGCCGGCGGTCTCGCGAATGGGGGACATGGCGCTGCGATCGTATCGCCGCGGGGGCTCCCCCTCCGGTCCGGGTGTGAGAACATTCCGTCCCGTCGACAGGAGGATCCGTCCATGGCCGACACGCCCAATCTCGAGAACGCGGCAAAGGTGGTCGAAGAGAAGATCGACGCGACCCGCGAGAGCCTCGCGGACCGCGGCGCCAGGGTCCGCTCGAAGCTGGACGACGTCGCGGGTGACGTCCGGCAGAAGGCGCGCGAGCTGCGCGACCGGATCGCGGACACCTCGTGGGACGACGTCGTCGACAAGACGTCGAGCTTCGTCCGGGACAATCCCGGCAAGGCGATCGGAATCGCCCTCGCGGCCGGTTTCGTCCTCGGCTTCCTGCTCCGGCGGAGAGACGACTGATGCCCGCTCCCGAGGTCCGTCCGCCGGCCCCGCACGGGGCGTCGCCGGAGGGGCCTGTCGGTGGCGCCACCGGCGCCTTCGAGTTCCTGCCGCGGGACTTCGACTGGAAGGCGAGCGCGATCTCGACCGTGCAGCGCTACCCGATCCCGTGCCTTCTCGGCGCGGCCGTGGCCGGTTTCTGGCTCGGACGAACGCGCGGCCGCGCGATCGCGGGCGTCGCCGTCGGCGCTCTCGGGAACCTTGCCGTCAAGGAGATCTCAAGGCTCGTCCAGAGCAGGGAATTCTGACCGGCCGGAAGTCCGGGACTGCGGTCCGCCGGCGTCGTAGACTGGCGGCATGGAGCGGATCGCGCGCGCGCACCCCTCGATCCTGGTCTTCGCCGCGTCGGCGGGGTGAGCGTGCAAGCTGGGTCAGTCTGACCTCACGAGGCTGCTGGAAGCTCTGCCGCGGGTTTCGGACCCGCGCGCTCTCGTCGGATACGAGTCTTCCGACGACGCGGCCGTCTTCCGCCTCGGCCGGAGGGGCGACCCGGACGCCGAGACGATCCTCTCGACGCTCGATTTCTTCACTCCCGTGGTCGAGTCGCCCTTCGACTTCGGACGGATCGCGGCGGCGAACGCTCTCTCCGACGTCTGGGCGATGGGGGGCGAGCCCCTCTTCGCGCTGAACGTCGTCGGCTTTCCGACGAAGGCGCTTCCGCTCGAGGTCCTCGGCGAGATCCTGAGGGGCGGCGCGGAGGTCGCCGCAGAAGCCGGCATCCCGATCCTCGGCGGACATTCGATGGACTTCGACGTCCCGGTCTACGGGATGGCGGTGACGGGGCGGGCGAAGGCCTCCGCGATCCGGCGGAACGTCGGGGCGCGCCCGGGCGATGCGCTCGTCCTGACGAAGGCGCTCGGCACCGGCATCGTGACGGTGGCTCTCCGCGCGCGGGCTCTCGCCGCGGCGGAAGGGAAGCCGTTCGACGAGGAGACCGCCCCGACCCAGGCGGAGGAGGCGGCCGCGGTCGCCTCGATGGCGCGCCTCAACCGGAACGCCTCCCGGGTGGCGGCGCGCTTTCCGGTCTCGGCCGGGACGGACGTGACCGGCTTCGGCCTGCTCGGGCATCTCGGACCGATGCTCCGCGGTTCGGGCGTCGCGGCGGAGATCTCGGCCTCCGCGGTGCCGCTTCTTCCGGGAGCGCGCCGGCTCGTTTCGCGGGGTCGAGTGCCGGGCGGGACGAAGAAGAACCTCGCCGCCGCCAAAGGCGTGCTCGAAACGACGGGCGTCTCGGAAGAAGACCTCCTTCTCCTCGCCGACGCACAGACTTCGGGCGGGCTTCTCCTCTCCGTACGCGCCGACGAGGCGGGTCCCTTCGTCTCCGCGCTCCGGGAAGCGGGTGATACCGCCGCGGCACGAATCGGGAGCATCCTTCCCTCCGGCACCTTGCCCGAGGGGCACGCGAAGGTCCTTCCCTGAAGAGAAGGAGGCGACGATGAGCGAACCGGAAAAGAAGGACGAGCAGGACTGGGTGGCGGTCAAGGCTGTTCCGAACGAGACGGAGGCCGCCCTTCTCGCGGGATTCCTCGACAGCGAGGGGATCCCGGCGCGCGTCGTGGACCGGAGCTTCCATCTCACGCCGACGGTGGAGGACAACGAACTCTCGCCGATCGCCGTGGCCGTTCCGAGGAACCGCCTCGCCGAGGCCGAGGCGCTTCTCGCCTCCCGCGAGTCGGGTTTTCCCCGGCCGGGGCGGACGAGGAGGCCCTCCTCACGGACGAGGGCCCGATACACGTCGATCCGGAGGGCCCCAAAGGAAAATCGGGCTCCCGCGGGTAGAATCCGCCGTCTCGGATGGAAAAGGCTCCCGAACGAATCGGCCGGTACCGGATCCTTCGCGTCCTCGGAAAAGGCGCCATGGGGGTCGTGTATCTGGCTCACGACCCGCAGATCGACCGTGAGATCGCGCTCAAGACGATCCGCTTCTCCGAAGCGGAAGGGAGCTTCAACCCCGAAGAGGCGAAGGCCCGCTTCCTGAAGGAGGCGCGCATCTCGGGGCGCCTCCAGCACCCGAACATCGTGACCGTCTTCGACGTCGGCGAGGACGGCGGGACGCTCTTCCTCGCGATGGAGTACGTGCCGGGCGGGAGCTTCTCCCAGCGGCTCGCCGACCCGGACTCGCTCCCGATCCACGAGCGGATCCGGATCACCGCGGAGGTGGCCGATGCGCTCGCCCACGCGCACGACCGGGGAGTCCTCCACCGCGACGTGAAGCCGGCCAACATCCTCCTGACGCCGCACCTCGACGCGAAGGTCACGGACTTCGGCATCGGAAAGCTCCTCACGGGCGACACCGACCTCACCTCGACGGGCCAGATGGTCGGGTCGCCTGCCTACATGTCCCCCGAGCAGATCAAGGGAGACAAGCTGGACGCCCGGACGGACATCTTCTCCCTCGGCGTCGTCCTCTATCAGGCGATCACGCTCCGAAAGCCGTTCCCCGCCGACACGCTGACGACCCTCGTCTACCAGATCCTCCACGAGGAGCCGCCGGACCCCTCCACGCTTCACGAGAATCTCCCCGCGGAGTACTCGCCGATCCTCCACAAGTGCCTCGCGAAAAAGCGGGAGGAACGCTATCAAGGCGCCGCGGAGCTGGCGGCGGACCTCCGGCACGCCCTCGGCGACGCGCCGGTGTCGAGGACGACGGGGCTGACCGCCTCCTGGGCCCCTCCGGTCCCCGACGCGACGGCCACGTCGGAAACTCCGACGCAGGCGACGCCGGCCGTCGATGCGGAATCGCCGACGATCACGGCCGGCCGCCGGATGGGCGAGGAGGCCGCGAAGGCCGAGAAGGCCGCGGTCCCGGCCTCCCGCCAAAGGGGCGCCGAAGAGGAAGAGCCGGAGCGCCGGTCGCCCTCCTTGCGATCGGGGCCGTCGTTCTCGCGGGAATCGTCGGGATCGTCGCGCTCCGCCGGGGCGGCTCGCAGACAGCGGAGACCGGCGCGGAAACCACTCCGACGGCGGCCCCGGCGGTGGAAACTCCTGCCGCCGCGACAGCGGCGGAGCTCGCCCCCACGGTGACCCCGTATGTCCCGGCTCCTCCGACCCCTGAGGCCGCGACGACCTCTGCGAAAAAGGCCGCGAAGACGAAAGAGCCGAAGGAGCCGAAATCCGCTGCCACCACGCAGCCCTCCCCGACGGCGTCTTCGAAGAAACCCTCGTCCGCTTCGGCGGCCGCCACGGGCGCGCCGACCCGGCACACCGCCGACGCGACCTATTCCGTTCGCCGGCTCGTTAAGCTCGGCGTGACGCCGATCCAGGCCCGTGTCTTCCTCGACGGGAAGTACATCGGCGTCTGCGACGACTGGGACGACTCGGGGGGCGGGGCTCTCCTCTACTTCCGCGGCGAGGCGACGCACCGGCTCCGCTTCGCCTATCCCGGCTACAGGGATCTCCGGGTCGACATCCAGATCCGGAGCAACGCCCCCGACGACAAGATCGACGTGGAGCTGCCGTTACAGGCCGGTACGGGCGAAGGCCCGCCGGGTCCCTCGGGCGACTTTCGCCGGCCGAACTACCGGACGGTCGGCCCGGCCTTTTTTAACGTCGAGCCGCCCGACGCGTCCGTCAGCGTCGACGGCACGGTTCTCGGTTCCGCCTCGAAGTGGGCGACGGAGGAGCTGGCCCTCGACGGGCCGGCGGTTCACGAGGTCGTTCTCTCGGCCCCGGGGTACGAGACGGTCACCCTGCGCGTCCTCGTGGCCCAGACGGCCGGCGAGGCGCGGGCTTCCATCAAAGAGAAGCTGAAGAAGACGAACTGACCGTCGGCAGGCGTGTAGCCGGGGGTCCGGGGGCGATCGCGTTCGCAGCCAAGCCCCCGGCGAGCGAGAAGCTGAAGAAGACCCCGTAAACCGGGCTTCCCGGCTTGGAGGTTGACGCCCGGGGAGCGCCGTCCTATCGTGGCTCGGCTTCACGATGGATGCGCCTCCTTCCACGCCTCTGAAGCGGACCCCTCTCTACGACGCCCACAAGGCTCTCGGTGGGAAGCTGGTCTCCTTCGGCGGCTGGGAGATGCCGGTGGAGTATTCGGGCCTCGCGGACGAGCACCGCGCCGTCCGGGAGCGCGCCGGGGTCTTCGACGTCTCGCACATGGGCGAGATCCGCGTGAAGGGGCCGGGAGCGCTCGCCGCCGTCCAGCAGCTGACGTGCAACGACGCCGCGGCGCTCGTGGACGGGCAGATCCAGTACTCAGCCTTCCTCACCGAGCGCGGCACGTTCGTGGACGACCTTCTGACGCACCGCCTCGCCGCCGACGACTACCTCATCGTCGTGAACGCCGCCAACACGCCGAAGGACGTCGCGTGGGCCCTTCGCGCCACGCGGCCGGACGCCACGGTCGTGGACGAGTCTCCGGTGTGGGCCCAGATCGCCCTCCAGGGTCCGAAGTCGCTCGCGATCCTCCAGCCGCTGACCGACGTCCCGCTCGAGAAGATGAAGTACTACCACTTCGGCACGGGACGCGTCGTCGACGTTCCCTCGATCGTCTCGCGGACGGGCTACACGGGGGAGGACGGATTCGAGGTCTACTGCCCGCCCGAGGCGGCACGAAAGGTGTGGGACGCGATCCTCGACGCCGGGCGCCCGCGCGGCGCCGTGCCGGCGGGGCTCGGGGCCCGCGACACGCTGCGGCTCGAGGCGAAGATGGCGCTCTACGGGAACGACATCGACGACACGACGACCCCGTGGGAAGCCGACCTCGGGTGGATCGTGAAGATGAAGAAGGGGGAGTTCAACGGCCGCGCCGCGCTCGAGGCTCAGAAGGCGGCGGGGGTGACCCGGAAGCTCGTCGGCTTCGAAGTCACCGGTCGCGGTATCGCCCGCCACGGCCACTCCCTTACGGTGGACGCGACCGGAAAGTCCGGCGTCGTGACGTCGGGAACGCAGACCCCGACTCTCGGAAAGGCGATCGGGCTCGCGTACGTCCCCGTCGAGTCGTCGGCGGTCGGCACGGCCCTGACGATCGACGTGAGGAGCCGGAAGGTCCCGGCCGTGATCGTCCCGACCCCCTTCTACAAGCGGATGAAGTAGACCGACCCTGCAGGAGAGAGCGATGACCTCCTACCCGGACGACCGCCGCTACACGAAGAGCCACGAATGGATCCGCCTCGATGGCGACATCGCGACAGTCGGTATCTCGGACCACGCGCAGAAGGAGCTGGGCGAGGTCGTCTTCGTCGACCTGCCGGAGACTGGTGAGCTCTTCGACGCCAAGGAGGAGTTCGGGACGATCGAGTCGGTCAAGGCCGTCTCGGAGCTGTTCCTGCCGGTGGCGGGGGAGATCCTCGAGACCAACCGGACGCTCGTCGATGAGCCCGCCGCGGTCAACGAGGACCCTCACGGGGACGGCTGGCTCGTGAAGATCAAGATCTCGTCGGACGCGGAGTTCGACGAGCTGATGAACGCCGCCGCCTACGAGAAGTTCCTCGAAGAGGAAGAGAAGAAAGCCTGACCCCGCCCCCCGCCCCCCTCCGAGCCGGGGGCCAAGGATTGGATCCATGCGCTACATCCCGCACAGTCCGGAAGAGCAGGCGTCGCTTCTCGCGGCCATCGGCGTCTCGTCGATGGACGACCTCTTCGCCACCGTCCCCCCGCGAGGTCTACCGGCGCGAGCCCCCGGACCTCCCCCCGCCCGCCTCGGAGATCGAGGTGCGAAAGGCGATGGGGCGCTCGCCGCGCGGAACGCGAACCTCTCCGAGTGGACGTCGTTCCTCGGCGCGGGGCTCTATTCCCACCACATGCCGGCCTTCGTCTCGCAGCTCCTGTCGCGGGGCGAGTTCCTGACCGCGTACACGCCGTACCAGCCCGAAGTCTCGCAGGGGACGCTCACGGCGATCTGGGAGTTCCAGACGCACATGGCCCTCCTGACGGAGCTGGACGTCGCGAACGCCTCGATGTACGAGGGGGCCTCGGCCTTCGTCGAGGCCGTCCTCATGGCCGAGCGCCTCACGAGGAAGCGGACGAAGGTCGTCGTCTCGAAGGGGATCCACCCCGAGTACCGGCGCTGCCTCCGGACGTACCTCGCGAACTTCCCCTTCACGATCGTCGAGGTGCCCGTCGGCGAGGGCGGTGCGACCGACCGGGCGGCCCTCGCGGCGGCCGTGGACGAGACGACCTTCGCCGTCGCCGTCCAGTCCCCGAACGTCCTCGGCGTCGTCGAGAGCTGGCAGGCCGCGGCCGACGCCGCGCACGAGAAGGGCGCGATCGCGATCGGGGTCGTGAACGAGATGTTCTCCCTCGCGCTCCTGAAGGGGCCCGGAGCCTTCGGGATCGACATCGCCGCGGGCGAGGCCGCCTCGTTCGGCGTCCCTCCCTCGTTCGGAGGCCCTCTCGTCGGGTTCCTCGCCTGCCGGGACGCGATGAAGCGGCAGATCCCGGGGCGCCTCGTCGGCCGGACGACCGACGCCGAGGGGAGGACGGCCTTCTGCCTGACGCTCTCGACGCGCGAGCAGCACATCCGCCGCGAGAAGGCGACGTCGAACATCTGCACGAACCAGGGGCTCTTCGCCCTCGCGGCCACGATGACGATCTCGGTTCTCGGCAAGCAGGGGCTTCGCGAGACGGCGCTCCAGTGCCTCTCCAAGGCGGAGTACCTCAAGACGGGCGTTCGCGGCCGTTCCGGGGCCCTTCTCGGTCGCCTTCTCCGGCCGGACGTTCAACGAGTTCGCGATCCGGTGCGGCCCTCCGGTCGAGGAGGTTCTCCGCCGCTGCGAGGCGAAGAAGATCCTCGGAGGAGTCCCGCTTTCGCGGATCGCCCCCGAAGAGAAGGGATGGCACGACCTCCTCCTCGTGGCCGTCACCGAGCGGACGCCGCGGGAGGGCCTCGACACGTTCCTCGACGTCCTCCGGAGCTACGAACGATGAGTGACCAGAGCGCGCCCGTAAGACCCGTCACCGGCGACCCGGCCCTCGACCGCCGCCGCCGCAACATCTCCCTCTTCGACGAGCCCCGGCCCGGCCGGCAGGGCGTCCTTCTCCCGCCGCTCGACGTTCCGGCCGCCGACCCGGGTTCTCTCTACGGCGCCGCTCACCGCTCCGAGGTGCGCGGGGAGGTGGAAGCCTCCGAGGTGGACGTCGTCCGGCACTTCACGCGCCTCTCGCGGCTGAACTTCGCCATCGACACGGCGCTCTACTCGCTCGGCTCGTGCACGATGAAGCACAACCCGCGGCTGAACGAGGAGACGGCGCGCCTCGCGGGGTTCAACGAGACGCACCCCTACGCCCCGGAGCACCTCTCGCAGGGAAACCTCGAGATGATGTGGCGCCTCGAGGAGGCGCTCAAGGTCCTCACCGGCTTTTCGCGCGTCACGCTCCAGCCCTCGGCCGGCGCGAACGGCGAGCTGGCGAGCGCGCTGATGATCCGGGCGGCCCACGTGGCGCGGGGGAACCCGCGCAAGCCACGTCCTCGTCCCCGACTCGGCTCACGGCACGAACCCGGCCTCGGCGCATTTCGCCGGCTACGAGGTCGTGGAGATCCACTCCTCGCCGCGGGGGACGGTGGACCTCGCCGCGCTGGACGCGAAGCTGGACGAGGACGTCGCGGCCCTGATGGTCACGGTTCCGAACACGCTCGGCGTCTTCGAGGAGGAGATCCTCGAGATCGCCCGGTGCGTCCACGCGAAGGGGGCGTTCCTCTACCTCGACGGGGCGAACTTCAACGCCTTCGTCGGGAAGGTGCGTCCGGCCGACATGGGTGTCGACGTGATGCACATGAACCTCCACAAGACGTTCTCGACGCCGCACGGCGGCGGCGGCCCCGGCGCGGGGCCCGTCGGCGTCGCCGAGGCGCTCGTCCCGTTCCTTCCGGTCCCGACGGTGGAGCGGCGGGGCGACCGGTTCGTCCTCGACCACGACCGCCCGAAGTCGATCGGGAAGATGCGGTCCTTCTACGGGAACTTCGGCGTCCTCGTCCGGGCGCTCACGTACATCCTCTCGTACGGCCGGTCGATCCACGAGGTGGCGGAGAACGCCGTCCTGAACGGCAACTACCTCCGGAAGCGGCTCGCGCCCTTCTACCACCTCAAGTACGACGCGCCCAGCTACCACGAGGTCGTCTTCGACGACAAGAGGCAGGCCGCGCTCGGGATCCACAACGTCGACATCGCGAAGCGCCTCATGGACTACGGCTTCCATCCGCCGACGATGTCCTTCCCCCTCATCGTGCCGGGCGCGCTGATGATCGAGCCGACCGAGACCGAGCCGAAGGAGGAGCTGGACGCCTTCGCGGACGCGATGATCGCCATCGCCCGCGAGTGCGAGGAGCGCCCCGACCTCGTGAGGACGGCGCCGCACACGACGCCGGTGACGCGGCTCGACGAGGCCTCGCTCGCCCGCGAGGCGTCCAAGGTCGGGAACTTCGCCCCCGTCCTCCGCGCGAAGACCGGCTGACCAGCGGTCGCGCGAACGCGCCGGGACCCGTCTAGACTCCGGGGCCGATGGCCCCGGTCCGGATCTCGTACATCGACGGGCGAAGGCTCGCGCGGGCGCTTCTCGCCGGAGCGCGCGCCGTCCGGGCCGCAGAAGGAGCCGCTGAACCGGATCAACGTCTTCCCGGTCGCGGACAACGACACCGGCTCGAATCTCGTGGCGACGCTCGACCGCGTCGCGGAAAGCGTGGGCGAGGCCCCCTCGCCGAGCGCCGAGGACGTGGCGCGCAAGGCGGCCGACGAGGCCCTCATGGGGGCGCGGGGGAACTCGGGGGCCATCTTCGCCCAGTTTCTCGAGGGGCTCGCCGAGGCGCTGAAGGGGGTGCGGCGGATCGGCGCCCGAGCGATTCGGCCGGGCGGTCCGTGCGGCGGCGGAGGCGGCGAAGGGGGCGATGGCCCAGCCGCGGGAGGGGACGATCCTCTCGGTCATCCGGGAGTGGGCGGGGTGGGTGGAGCGGCGCGACGACGCGAGACGCGCGACTTCGCGGAGATCGTCCCGGACTCGATGCCGGTGGCGCAGGAGGCGCTGGAGAGGACGCCCGAGCATCTCGCCGTCCTGAAGGAAGCCGGCGTCGTCGACGCCGGGGCGCAGGGCTTCGTCCATTTTCTCGAGGGGGTCGCCCGGTCGCTCGGGGATCGCGTCCGTCCGGGCGCCCCGGAGCACGTCCCCGGCGAGATGGTCGAGGCGCGGATCCGCGAGGCCCGCGCGTCCATCCTCTTCCGCTACTGCACGGAGGTCCTCCTCTCCGGGGACCGGATCGACCGGGAGGCGATCCGCCGGGCGGCCTCGCCTCTCGGCGATTCGCTCGCCATCGCCGGAGGAGCCCGAAGGGTCCGCCTCCACCTTCACGTGAACCGGCCGGAGGACGTCTTCGAGGTGGCCCGCCGCTTCGGCCGGGTCGAGCAGACGAAGGTCGAGGACATGCGCGAGCAGCACGTCGGCCGGTTCGCGCGGCACGGCCGGGTCGCGGTCGTCACGGACTCGGCGTGCGACCTCCCGGCCGCCATGGCGGAGGCGCTCGCGGTCACGATCGTCCCGCTCCGGCTGATCCTCGGAGACGAGACCTATCTGGACGGCGTCACGGTCACGCCGCGCGAGTTTCACGCGATGCTCGCCTCGTCGCCGCTCGCGCCCCGCACCTCCCAGCCTCCGCCCGCCGACTTTCGCGAGGTTTACCGCGCCCTCGCCTCGCACGGGGCGCCGGTCCTCGGCGTCCACGTCTCGGGCGGGCTCTCGGGGACGCTCGCGGCCGCGCAGACGGCCGCGCGGTCGCTCCTCGGGGAGGAGGGTCTCGCGCGCGTCGACGCGTCGACTCGAGAAGCCTCTCCATCGCACAGGGGCTCGTCGTGCGCGAGGCGGCGCGGGCCGCGGCCGAGGGAAAGGACCTTTCCGGGGTGGCCGGGGTGGCGCGGCTCGCGGCGGCACGGGCGCGGATCTTCGCGGCGGTCCCCTCGCTCGACTTCCTGATCCGGGGAGGGCGGCTCGGACACCTGCCGGGGCTCGTGGCGCGGGCGATCGGGTTCTGTCCGGTCCTGACGATCGGGCCCGACGGACGGGCGGCGAAGGGGGGAGGCGGACGGGGCTTTCCCCGGGCGGTCCGGAAGGTCGTGGAAGCGGCCCTCGCGGGAGCTCGGGGCGAGCCGGCGCCGACGTTCGGCGTCGCGCACTTCGGCGCGCCGGAGCTGGCGGACGAAGTGGCGGCGGAGCTTCTCTCCCGGCATCCCGGGGCCGAGCATTTCGTCAGCGAGCTGGCGCCCGTCCTCGCCGCGCACACCGGACCGGGGGCCATCGCGGTCGGATTTCTCGCTGGCAGATCGGGACAAACGCCGGGAATTGCCTTGACGGGAGGGCCGCGGGTCGAAAAAATAGGCCGGTCGTTCAAAGGCTTGTGTGTCAGTTTCTTCAGCTGAATCGAGATAAGGAGGAACCGGTGGTGAAATCAAGAGATGTGCGCCTGCTCGCGGGGACGCTGCTTCTTGCGGCGCTCGTCGCCGCGCCGCGAGGCGACGGGGCCGGGTACGCCCTGTTCGAGCAGGGGACCAAGGGGATGGCGCTCGGAGGAGCCTTCGTCGCTCAGGCGGACGATCCGTCGGCGATGTTCTACAACCCGGCCGGAAACGCCTACAACGAGAAGTTCACGCTGTACGGCGGCGCCGTCGGCGTCCTCCGCCCGACGACCAACTTCACGGGGTCGAGCCCGTATCCCGGTGACGGCTACTACACGGGCATGTCAAAGCCCCTCTACTACTTTGGGAACGGCTACGCCGTCGTGCCGCTCCAGCCGGGCAAGCTGAACCTCGCCGCCGGCTTCTGGTCTCCGGCCGGCCTCGGGACCCCCTGGGCCAACCCGGATCAGTGGGCTGGCCGCTACATCTCCCAGCGGGCCGACATCCGCCAGGTCGCTGCCTCCGTGCAGATCTCGTGGAAGGTGGCCGACTGGCTCGCGATCGGCGCCGGACCGGAGATCCGCCTCAGCGACGTGAAGCTCTCGAAGAACGTCGGGATCTTCAACCCTTACACGGGCCACGTCACCGGACGTGGCCCACCTCTCCCTCCAGAGCAAGGGAACCCCGGTCGACTGGACGTGGAACGCGGGAATCATGCTCAAGCCGTGCGACCGGCTCCGCTTCGGCGTGGCGTATCACGGGAGCGTGAGCGTCGACTACAGCGGGATCGCGCATTTCTACCAGCTCACGACGGGACACGCGGACCTCGACGCCCTCGTCGCCGCAGAAGATCCCGGTCAACCAGGACGTGGGCGGCGCGGCGAACATCAAGTTCCCCGCGCTTCTCCTCTTCGGGGTCTCGTACGACCTGAGCCCGTCCCTGACGCTGAACGTGGACGGGAACTACACGTGGTGGGACATCCTGGAACAGATCCCCATCAACATCGACGGCGTTGCGCCCAAGGTCATCCCGGAGAACTGGAAGAACACCTGGACGATCCGGGCGGGACTCGGCTGGCAGGCCTCCAAGACCGTCTGGCTGGGCGGCGGCTACGTCTACGACCAGACGCCGCAGCCCGATGCTGCCGTCGGCCCGCTCCTGCCGGACGCCAACCGGGTCGGCGGATCGATCGGCGCCGGCTTCCAGATCTCGAAGAACTTCCGGCTCGAGGTCTCGAGTCTCTTCCTCTGGTTCAAGGACCGGACGACGACGACGAACGACAACAACTTCAACGGTACGTACAAGACGTTCGCGATCCTCCCCGCCATCGGCTTCAAGAGCAACTTCTGAAGCGAGGAGCAGAGAACATGAAGACTTCCAAACTCCTCCGCACCGCCGCGACGCTTTCGGTCGCACTCCTCCTCGCCTCCTTCCCGGCCAGCCGCCCAGCAGGCCGACTTCACGACGCTTCGTCGCGACTCGGCGACTCCACTGCGGCCGGGACTGCTCGACGGATGCCTCGTCGACTACGGCCAGAACGACTCGTTCGGTGCCATCCTCGCCCGGACGGCCGGGCACGGCGTATCGAGCAGCCGATCATCGGGAAGCCCGGGCTCGGAGCCTCGGCCGCGCTGCATGTACCTGACCAATCTCGCCCCGACGCTCGGCAACCGGCCGAGCACGGGGGTGCCGATCCAACGCGACGCTCCCGCGTCCCTACAACAATCTCGCGGTCGCCGGATTCACGATCCGCGACATCGTCGACAAGAACTCCGCGACGACCGGACGGCGACAAGAGGGCGTATCTGGTCCTTCGAGGGCAGGGACGGCCGCCCAGCAGGCGGCGGCCCTCCAGCCGACGTTCCTCCTCGTGTCGGCCGGAGCGAACGACGTTCTGGGCGCCGCTGGAATACGCGACGCCGATCGACGGCGTCACGATGACGCCGATGCCGTCTTCCAGGCGAAGACCGTCAGATCATGGCCGACCCTCAAGGCCGCGCAGGGGGGGACCGCGAAGGGGTTCTTCGTCATCCCATCCCCACCTCGACGTCCCGTTCAGCGATACCATTCCGCTCGATCCTCGCCATCAACCCCTCAACCGGCGCGCCCATCTACGCGCTCTACGACAGCTGCGGCGGCCTCGCGCCGGCCTGCCCGGTGCCGGCGGGCTCGAAGCTGACGCTCTTCGCAGCCGACCTACTCCAGGCCGGGTACGGGATTCCGTGCGCCATCCTCGCCGAGCGACCCGAGGCAGGCCAACTGCAACAAACCCCTGCCCGACAACCTGAACATCAACCCGCAGACCGGGGCGATCACGCCGGGTGTCGTCCTGACGCCGACGGAGGGGGCCGTCATCCTCCGGCGGGTCAACGACATCAACAACACGATCGCCTCGCAGGCCGCGGCGGCGGGATACAAGTTCTTCGACAGGGCGGCGCTGCTGCGGCAGGTGGGAACGACCGGCATGACGTACGGCGGCGTCACCATCGAGCGCCTTCCTCTCCGGCGGCTACTATCGACACGACGGCCTCCACGAGTCGTCGATCGGACAGGCCATCAAGGCCGACGCGATGGTCCAGTTCATCAACGACAACTGGGGGAACAACCTTCCGCACGTCAACATGTATCCCTACCTCTTCAACGGGGACACGTCGTCCGGCGGCTACCCGATCGGGGCGGCGCTCTCGCCCTGCCGACGCAGCTCGACTGGGCGGCGGCGATCTTCGGCCCCGAGAACGTCGAGTACGCCGTCCAGCACAGCTTCCCGCTGCCGGCGCTCGAGCGCCGTGCCAACCGGACTCCGCACGGGATGCCGATCTCGCTCGACCCGACGGCTCCCGCCGGCGGGCCGAGACGAGTTAAACTGACGCGGTTGTGACCAAGGAGGACAAGATGGTTTCGAAACGATTCCGGGCGGGCACGATGGGAATCCTTCTCGTCGGAGCGGCCGCCCTCATGCTTTCGGCGTGCTCCACGGCAATGAAGGACTGCGCCAGCGGCTTCGCCATGGTCTCGCCGAAGGACGGCGCGAGCTTCGAGGTCGGCAAGGACGTCAAGGCCGAGGCGACGCCTCTCACGGCGACGTTCTGCACGTTCGCCCCGGCGGTCTACGAATTCTCCGTCGACGGCCACGCGCCGCTGACGGCGCCCGGCTCGGCCGCGAACCCGTCCGTGACGTTCGGATGCCCCGCCGCCGGCGACCATACGGTCACGGCCGTGGCCAAGGATGCCAACGGAAAGGTCCTCGCCCAGTGCGCCGCGAAGTTCAAGTGCGTCGCGCCGCCGCCGCCGGCCCCCGTGCCGGCCCCGGTCGCGCCGCCGCCGCCGCCGGCTCCGGTCTCGGACCTCGTCGCCGAGGCGACGAAGTACCTGCAGGACATCTTCTTCGACTTCGACAAGTCGGACATCCGGGCCGACCAGAAGGAAAACCTCGACAAGAACGCCAAGTGGCTGCGCGAGCACACGACGGTGGGGATCACGGTCGAGGGGCACTGCGACGAGCGCGGCACCCGCGAGTACAACCTCGCTCTCGGCGAGCGGCGTGCGGGCTCCATCCGGGACGCCCTCGTCGCCCTCGGGGTCGACCCGGCGCAGATCAAGACGATCTCCTACGGCAAGGAGCGCCCGTTCTGCACCGAGCACCCGAAGGAGAAGGCGGAGCAGGAAGCCTGCTGGCAGTCCAACCGCCGCGGTCACTTCGTCCCGGCGCTGCGGTAAACGGTAGCCGGGTCAACGCAACTCGTTGGCAGCGGGGCCCTTCACGGGCCCCGCTTGCCTTTTTTCCGACGCGTCGGTTAGGCTTCCCGCGCTTTTCATGGCGAGCCGCGGAATCTCTCTCCAGCCCGGATCGGCCTTTTCTTCCCCCGACTAGCAGAGACAGGATGCCGAAGGAATGATTTCCGCCACCGAACTCCGCCCGGGAATGATCGTCGTCCACAACGGCGAGCTGTTCCGGACCCACAGCGTCGTCCACAAGACCCCCGGGAACCTCCGCGGCTTCGTCCAGGCCAAGCTCCGGAACCTCCGCTCGGGCTCCATGAACGAGCACCGGTTCCGCTCGGAGGACCGGATCGAGAAGGCGTCGCTCGACACCCACGAGATGCAGTACCTCTACTCGGACGGCTCCGGGCACCACTTCATGAACCAGGAGACCTACGACCAGGTCACGCTCACGGAAGAGGTCGTCGGCGAGTCGATGAAGTACCTCCTTCCGGAGACGGTCATCACCGTCGACTTCCACGAGGGGAGCCCGGTCTCGGTCGAGCTGCCGACGACCGTGAGCCTGAAGATCGTCGAGACCGATCCGGGGATGAAGGGGGCCACGGCGTCGGCTTCGTACAAGCCGGCGAAGCTGGAGACGGGCCTCGTGGTCCAGGTGCCGCAGTTCGTCGAAGCGGGGACGGTCGTCAAGATCGACACCCGCGACGATTCCTATCTCGAGCGTGTGAGCTAGAACGGATGCTGCGGCGCGTCGTCCCGGTCCTGACGATCCTGTTCGCGGCCGGGCTCGCGCGCGGTGCCGCCGCCTCGGACGAGACGGCGGTCACGGAGACACTTTCGCAGGAGGAGGCGTCGGACCGGGCTTCGCTCGCGGCCGAGCTGGGGCTTGCGGAGGTGGAATCGGCTCCGGCCCCCGAGGTCTCGGCTCCGCCGGCGCCCTGTCCCGCCCGCGACCCGGAGGACGGGCGGTGCTACGCCTCGGCGGACGCCGCCGATCTCGCCTGGCTCTCGCGCCAACCCCGCCGCACGGCCGCCGACTCGGAGGAGGAAGACGAGGAGGAAGGGCTCGAGGACATCGAGACGTCCGGGGCGCCGGTGACGCCCGGATTCTGGCGGTCCCTCGGTGACCGGCTCCGGAGCCTCGTCGTCCGGCGTTCCGACAGCCGGCCGGTCGCGATCCCCGAGGAGGAGATCGCGGAGCTCTTCTCCACGACGTTCCCTCTCCCGCTCGGCGTCTACGACCCGGCGCGGCTTCGGGACACGTTCCTCTCCCGGCGCGGCAGGACGAAGAAGCATCACGCGATCGACCTCGGCGCGCCCCGCGGGACGCCGGTCGTCGCCGTCGCGGACGGCGTGATCGAGCGGCTCGGCCGCGACCGCCGCGGAGGGAAGGTCGTCTACCTTCGCGACGTGACGGGACGCTACACGTTCTACTACGCGCACCTCAGGGTCCACGAGAAGGGGCTGAAGGCGGGCGACCGGGTCTCGAAGGGGCAGAAGCTGGGCGAGGTGGGCGCGACCGGCCGCGTGATCGGCGGGCCGCACCTCCATTTCGCGATCTACCGGAACGAGCCCGCCACCGACTCGCGCCTCTTCGCCGTCAACCCCTACCTGATCTTCTCGACGATCCTGCCGCGCTGACGGCGCGTCTCCCTAGACGGTCCGGAGATCCCGGAGCGAGAGCCCGCGCTCCAGCCACTGGTTCGAGATCTTCTCCGGCAGGGCGTTCTGCGCGAGGCGCGCGCGGAGATGCTCCCAGTCGAGGTCGTCGAGGCACTGGTCCTGGTTCATGCAGGTGAAGACGAAGGACTCCTTCTTCGTCACCGGATCGACGTGCCGCTGGAGGCACTGCGCGCAGACCTCCTTCATCATGCACTGCATCGGCGAGTTGATCGACCCGATGCCGACGTGCTCGTCGCGGAGATACGGCTTCAGGACGCCGTGCCGCGCCGCCGTGACGGCGGCCATCATCCGGTCCGAGCCGATGGCGATGACGCGCTCCGCGTCGGCGAGCGGGATCGGGATCGCCCCGAGCTTTCCGGTGGCGTAGGCGGTCATCGCCTCGACGATGTTCCCGACGAAGGCGAAGTCGCTCTTCCGGCGGGCCGGGATCCCGGGCTCGCGGTCGACCGTGAAGACGACGACGTCCGCCCCCGCCTCGATCTCCTCGCGCTTGTAGAAGTCCTCCGCCTTCTTGTAGCCGGCGAAGTAGAGGACCTTGTTGCCGCGCTGGCGGGCGGCGCGGCCGATCGAGAAGAGGACGGCGTTGCCGAGGCCCCCGCCGCAGAGGACGACGGTGGAGTTCTCCGGGAGCTCCGTCGGGGCGCCCGTCGGGCCCATCACGACGACGGGCTCTCCGGGACGGAGGACGCCGACGAGGCGCGTGGAGACGCCGATCTCGAGGGCGATCATCGAGAGAAGCCCGTTCTCCTTGTCGACCCATGCTCCGGTCAGGGCACACGGCTCGATCAGGGCGGGGATCTCGGGGCCTTCCCGGCGCGCCCGGGAGGAGCGGTGCGTAGGCCTCGTAGTTCTGGAGCCGGTAGAACTGCCCCGGCTGGAAGTTCCGGGCGGCCTGCGGAGCCCGGACGAGGACCTCCACGATCGTCGGCGTCAGCCGATCCACCTTCACGACGCGGGCCCGGAGAAGGTCATCGGTCATCGCCGCGAGGAGCGCCCACGCGGCGTCCCGCGCCGGCTGGCCGGCGGGATCGAGCGCGTCCAGCTCGTCGGCGAAAAGCTCGCGGATTCTCGGCGCGCCGTCGCGCGCCGAAGCCATCGCCTTCACGACGGAACCGGCATAGACGGGATGGTTGTCGCCGAAGTACGTCAGGAACTTCCCCTTGTACTCACCGCCGGTGAAGAACGCGCCGACCCCGTCGTCCTTCGGCACCAGCCGAAAAACCGTCTTTCCGTCTGATCCCGACTTTTCGACGACATGCGGACGGAAGAACTTCTGTTTCGCGTCGAGCGGAAGAGTCCCGGGAAACTCCTTCCCGTAAGTTATGTTCGGCGTCGTCCCGGCCGCGATGAGGAGAGTCCGGCAGGGGAGCGTGACGGTGGACCTGTCTTTCCGGCGGCAGACGACGGCCGAGATCGCCCCGAACTCGTCCGGGACGCACTCGACGGGCTCGAGGTTCTCGGCGAAGCCGATCCCTTCCTCGAAGGCCTTGACGATCTCCTCGTGGTTGAGACGGTAGGCCGGCGACTCCTCCATCGACCGCCGGTAGGCGAGCGTCGAGCCCCCCCATCCCTTGAGAAGGCGGAGGAGGTCCGGCGTCCGCCCTTCCGCCTCGGCTTGCCTCCGTTCGGCGCGGATTTCGCGCGCATGGGCGATCTGACGCGCGAGAATGGTCCGTTCCTCCGGGTTCATGGCGGAGAGGACGGCCTCCTCTCCCTTCTCGGCCGCGAGCGCCTCGAAGCGGGAGAGGATCTTCTCGACGTGGATCGGGTAGTACGCCAGCGACTCCGTCGCCGTGTCGATCGCCGTCAGGCCGCCGCCGATGACGACGACGGGCAGTTCGAGGTGGAGGTTCGCGAGGGCGTTCTGCTTGAAGGCGCCGGTCAGCTGGAGCGCCATCAGGAAGTCCGAGGCCTGCCGGACCCCCTTGATCAGGTTGTTCTTCATCTCGACGAGGGTGGGCCGTCCCGCCCCCGCGGCGATCGCGACGTGGTCGAAGCCGAAGTCGAACGCCTGGGCGTGCGTCAGCGTTCCGCCGAACCGGACGCCGCCGAAGATCTTCAGCGTCCGGCGCCGCGCGAGGTTCAGGTAGAGGATGTCGAGGAAGTTCTTGTCCCACCGGACGGTGATGCCGTACTCGGAGACGCCGCCGAAGCCCGTCAGCGGCCGCTCGTCGAGCCTCCGGAAGAGCGGCGCAGCGTCGCGCACCGGCTCGGGGGGCGTCGTGGCGGACCCCATCAGGCGCTCGGGGAGCGGCTCGATCTTGAGCCCGTCCACGGCGACGACGCCGAAGCCCTCGTTCAGGAGGTGGTGGGCCAGGGTGTACCCGGCGGGGCCGAGCCCGACGACGAGAACGTTCCTCCCGTTGTAGGGAAGGGCGACGGGGCGCCGGACGTTCAGCGGGTTCCAACGCGTCAGGAGCGACCAGATCTCGAAGCCCCACGGCATCGAGAGAACGTCGGTGAGAACCCCCGTCTCGGCCTGCGGGATGTCGACCGGGTCCTGCGTCTGGAAGATGCAGGCCTTCATGCAGTCGTTGCAGATCCGGTGGCCGGTGCCGGGGAGCATCGGATTGTCGATGCAGATCAGGGCCAGCGCGCCGAGGGCGTCCCCGTCCCGGCGGAGCGCGTGCATCTCGCCGATCTTCTCCTCGAGAGGGCAGCCGGCGAGGGGAACGCCGAGAGGATTCGACTTCACCTGGCCGTCCTTGTTCCGGAGCCCCTTCGTGCAGGAGTCCTTGTCCCGCTCCTGGCAGAGGAGGCAGTAGAACGTCTCGCCCGTCACCTCGCGGCGCGACTTCCGGCGGTCGGTCAGGTCGAATCCGTCGCGGTGACGCACGTGCGTCGGGAGGCCCGCCCGAAGCTCCGGGAGCGCCGGGTCGGGACGGGTCGTCGGGACGAGGGCGTCGAACCGGAACGGCTTCGGCAGGGCGAACGAGGCCCAGCGCTCCGTCCGCTCGCGGAGGGCGGGATCGACGCGAAGGAAGCCGACGTACGCGTCGAACGCCTCCGTCCACGCGGTGAGGAGCGCGGCGTCGCCCCCGGGGAGCGGCAGCTCCGTCCCCGTGGCCGCGGCGCGGAGGGCCGCCGTCCGTTCCCGCGCCGCCTCGGGAGAGAACGAGGCGTCCTTTCCCCTCGGAACGGCGAGCGAAGAGGAGAGGTCGAGGAGCGTTCCGCCGGCGCGCGCGACGCCGAGCTCTTCGTCCGGCGCCCTCTCCCCGAGGAGGGAGACGAGCGTGGCGCCGCGGCGGAGGACGGCGGCGCGGTCGAGAGGCGCGAGCGACGCCACGTCCGGGAACTTTTTCGCGATCCGCTTCTGGAGGATCGAGAAGCGGAAACGGAAGAGGACGGCTTCCTCGCCGGTCCGGGCAAGAAGCGCCTCGCGCTCGGGGGCGACGCCGAAGAGTTCGGCGACGAAGCGCGACAGCTCCCGCGCCGCCTCGACGAGAAGGACCGAGAGGTCAACGGCGGGAAGCGCTTCGCCGGCACGGTAGCGCTCGAAGCGTGCGGCAAGGGGAGGAGTCGTCGCCTTCAGGCGTTCCCGGAAGAGCTTGTCGAGGTCGTCGAGGCGCGCGGGGTCGTGGAGGTCGGCATCGGAGAAACCGAGGTTCATCATTGCTCCCTGGCATCAGGCTGGGGCGGAGCCGAAGCATAATCTCATCCCGCGCCGTGTACGAGCCAAGTGGTCCACCGTACTCCATCTCCCCGCCGGAGATTCGCGCCGAGCGCGACCGGTTCCTCTCCGATTTCTCCCTCGAGCTCGTCGGAACCGAGGACGAGGCCGGGCTCCTCGGCTGGGCGGTGGGCGAGATCGGGCGCCTTCTCTCCGTCGACCGTGTCGGGCTCTTTCTCTTCGAGGGCCCGCCCGAGGAAGGGGTGATGGCGCTGCGCGCGACGTGGCACGCCGACGGCATTGCCCCTCTCCCGCAGAACGTGGAGAGCGAGAGGACCGAGAGCTGGGCGGAGGTACTCCGGAACCGGGTCCCGATCCTCGCGGCCGACGCTCTTTCCGAACCCGCCCTTTCGTCGATCGCGACCTGGCTCGAGCAGCTGGGTACGAAGTCGCTCCTGGCGGTTCCTCTCCTCGCCGGGGAAAGGTCGCTCGGCTTCGTGTCGGCGGCAGCCGTCCGCGAGAGGCGTGTCTGGACGGCGGAGGAAGCCGACTTCCTCCAGTCGGCGGCGCGGCACGTCGCGGCGGCGCTGAAGCAGGGCGAGCTTCTGGAGGAGCTCTCGCTCCAGCGGGACCGTCTCTCCGTCCTGCTCGACGTCGCCGCCGCCGTCCAGCAGTCCGGGACTTCGGAGGAGGTCATCCGGACGGCGCTCGAAAAGCTCCGGACGACGCTCGGATTCCGGGCCGGATTCTTCGCGCTTCTCTCCCCGGCCGGAGACGAAGCGGTGAGCGTCGGGATGTACGCTGCCGACGCCCGAAAGGCCGAGGAGCTTCCGACGACCTGGAGGCGCCGGCTCGACCCGGCCGTGCCGGGACCGAAGGAGCTGACCGTCCAGGTCATCGAGTCCGGACAGGCCATCGTCGTGGATGACCTGACGACCGATCCGCGGGCGGCGGCCTCGCGCCCTCTTCTCGGAAGGCTCGGCGTCGGCTCGACAGCGGTCTTTCCGATGCGGGCCGCCGGAAGGCTCGTCGGGATCATGTCCGTGGGGGGCCCGGCCGAGACGTGGAGCCTCGCCGCGGAGGATGCCGACGTCCTTCAGTCCCTCGCGGACTTCGTCGGTGTCGCGCTCGACCAGCGGCGGGTGACCGAGGCGCTCGAGCGCTCGAACCGCTTGAAGGACGACTTCCTCGCGAACCTTTCGCACGAGGTCCGGACACCCCTGACGGGGATCGTCGGCTGGACGGAGGTTCTCCTCGACAGCGCTCCGGCGGACCCCGCGGCGCGCCGGGGGCTCGAGGCGATCCTCGCCCAGGCCTCGACCCTCTCCCGGATGCTGACCGACCTGATCGACCTGTCGCGGATCGACAACTTCGGCCTCGAGCTGCGCCGGACGGCCGTCCGTCTCGGCGAGACGGTCGCCGCCGCGCTCGACACCGTCACGCCCGCGGCTTCGAAGAAAGGAGTCCCGATCGTCTGCGACGTCGCCCGGGACCTTCCGGATCTGGATGGCGATCCGGCGCGCCTTCAGCAGGTGGTCTGGAACCTCCTGACGAACGCGGTGAAGTTCTCGCCGCCCGGCAAGCCCGTCCGGCTCGAGGCCCGGAGCTCTCCGGGGGGTGGCGTCGAGCTGATCGTGACGGACGAAGGAGCGGGAATCGACCCGGGCTTCCTGCCGCACGTCTTCGACCGGTTCCGGCAGGAGGAAAGCTCCTCAAGCCGCCGGTACGGCGGCCTCGGCGTCGGTCTTTCCATCGCGCGCGCCATCGTGGAGGCGCATGGAGGGACGATCGAGGCGGCGAGCGAGGGTCGAGGCCGAGGCGCCCGTTTCTGCGTCACCTTCCCCCGGCGCACGGACGCGCGGGAAGCCCGGAGCGTTCTTGGTCCCTGAAGCCGCAACGCTTCTCGCGATCCTCCTCGCCGCCCCGGCCGGCGATCCGTCCGGCCCCTGGGACCGCTGGCACTTCGTCTTCGGGAAGGAGGTGGAGATGTCGATTCTCTTTCGCCGCGACGCGGCCGGCGACGAGACCCGCCTTCTCGTCAGGAGCGAAGCGGGGAGCTTCGAGCTTTCCTCGCATCAGGACCCGTCGGGTAACGACTCGACGGAATCCGTGAGATGGCTGGCAACGGGGGAGACCCTGGAGCGGAGGATTCTTCTGAAAGGATGGGAAGCGGTGGCGGGTTGCGAGGACACGCATCGACCCGATGCCTGCCTCCTGTGGAGGGGAGCAAACGGCAGCGTCGCCTCGAGGATGTCGCAATTCTCGGGAGAGGCCGCACGCGCGGCAAGGCATCAGGTGGCCGCCATCGTCTCTCCGGCCTTCAAAGAACATCTCTTCTCCCTCGCGGAGATCTTTCCCTTGATGGCCGAGTTCGGCTCGTACACGAGCGACTTCCTCGGCCTCGTCTGGCCCGACCCGTTCCGCCGCCCGGCGGCCTTGCGAAAGGGGACGCGAACGCGCGGCTGCGACTTCGATGCGCTCTTCGGCCATCCCTGCTCGGCGGTCGAGCGTGAGCGGGAGGAGAAGCGGCCGGGGGCCGGCCCGCAAAGGGTCCCCGGCTCCGCGGGGTAATCTCGCGGCATGTCCGACGAGAAGCCTGCGCCGCGCCGCTACGTCCTCCGGCGGACGGGGAGCGCGAAGAGCTACCGCGTCGACTACGGCCGCGAGCTGAACGACGAGCAGCGGGCCGTCGTCTTCGCGCCGGACGGCCCGACCCTCGTCGTGGCCGGAGCCGGATCGGGGAAGACGCGGACGCTCGTCTACCGCGTCTCGCGCCTCCTCGAGGACGGAGTCGACCCGGCCTCGCTCATGCTCCTCACGTTCACGAACCGCGCGGCGCGCGAGATGAAGCGGCGGGTGGAGGGGCTCGCCGGCGCGGACCTCGTCCGAATGACGGCGGGGACGTTCCACGCCGTCGGAGCGCGGCTCCTCCGGCCCCACGCTGACCTTCTCGGCTACCGCCCGAACTTTTCCATCCTCGACTCGGAGGATGCGAAGGACCTCCTCGAGTCGGCCACGTCGGACCTCGGGATTCCGGTGACCGAGCGCCGCTTCCCGAAGGGAGACCTCCTCCACGCGATCGTCTCCTTCTGCGTCAACACGGAACGGCGGCTCGACGACGTCCTCGCGGCCGACTACCCGCACTTCCTTCCCCAGATCGACGCGATCCGGGCGGTCGTCGAGCGGTACCGCGAGCGGAAGGTCGCCGCGAACGGGATGGACTACGACGACCTCCTTTTGAACTGGCGGCGGCTGCTCGTGGAGCACGAGGGGGTCCGGAAGACGCTGGCGCATCGCTTCCGGCACGTCCTCGTCGACGAGTACCAGGACGTGAACCGGCTGCAAGCGGATCTCGTCGACCTCCTCGTCTCGGACGCGCCGACGAAGAACGTCATGGTCGTCGGCGACGACGCGCAGTCGATCTACTCGTTCCGCGGCGCCGACTTCGAGGCGCTCCTGACCTTTCCGGACCGCTACCCGGGGGCGGCCGTCTTCAGGCTGGAGACGAACTACCGCTCGACGCCGGAGATCCTCCGCCTTGCCGATGCCTCGATCGCGCACAACACGCGCCGGTTCGAGAAGACGCTCCACCCGGTCCGGCCGCCGGGGGTCCCGGTCTCCGTCGTCGGGACGGCCGACGTCGCGCAGCAGGCGGAGTTCGTGGCCCAGCGGGTTCTCGAGCTCCGGGACGAAGGGCTGCCGCTCACCGAGATCGCGGTCCTGTACCGGGCGCACCATCAGGCCCTCGAGCTTCAACTGGAGCTGTCGCGGCGGGGGATCCCGTACGAGGTCCGCTCGGGGGTCCGCTTCTTCGAGCAGCAGCACGTCAAGGACGTCCTCGCCCATCTCCGACTCCTCGTGAACCCGAAGGACGAGACCTCGTTCAAGCGGGCGCTGAAGCTCCTGCCGAAGGTGGGGGAGCGGACGGCGGCGACCCTCTGGATGGCGGTCTCGGGTTCGGCGGATCCGATCGCCGGCTTCCTCGGCCTCGATCTGGGGCGAGCGCCCGCCGGCGCTCGGGCCGGGCTCGAGCGCTTCGCTTCGGCGCTCCGGACGCTCCGGAAGGCGTCCTATCTCTCCTCGCCGGCGGAGGCGATCCGCTTCGTCGTGGAGGAAGGGGGCTACGCGGAGCTCTCCCGCTCGCGCTTCCCGAACTGGCAGGCCCGGCTGGACGACCTCGAAGCGCTCGCGCAGTTCGCGATGCCCTACGACGGGGTGGAGAGCTTCCTCTCGGAAGTGACGCTTTTCGGGGAGCCGGCCGGCGAGGAGACGATCGCGGGAGAGAACGAAGACGAGCGGCTCGTTCTCTCGTCCATCCATCAGGCCAAGGGACTCGAGTGGCGGGCGGTCTTCGTCATCGGCCTCGTCGAGGACCGGTTCCCGAACGTCCGCGCCTCGAAGACCGCCGAAGGGCTGGAAGAGGAGCGGCGGCTCTTCTACGTCGCCGCGACGCGGGCGAAGGACGAGCTGGCCCTCGTTCATCCGCTCGCCTCCTTCGACCGGTACGGGATGATCATCGTCACGGAGCCGTCCCGCTTCCTGCGCGAGCTTCCGGACGGCCTCTACGAGCGGTGGGTCCTCGAGCCGGGGCCGCCGTCTCTCGAGGCGCCGTCCGCGCCGCGCGCACTCGCCGCGCCGGACGATCCGACCGCGATTCCGGACGACGAAGAGCCCGTGAACTGAAGCGCCCCCGGGGATTGCCCGGAGGCGCTCGGAAGGCGGGAAGGCGCGAGGATTACTTGCCGCCGACGACCTTCACGACGGCGGTGGAGCCGGGGATTTTCTCCCCCTCCATCGGTTCGAAGCGGCCGCCGAGACAGCCGGACAGGAACTTCTCCGCCCGGGCGTTGAAATCGATCCGGTTCTCGGGGCGGGCGAAGCCGTGCCCCTCGTCCGGGTAGAGGACGTAGGTCACGCTCCCCCTGTTCTTCTCGATCGCCTCGACGATCTGCTCGGATTCCTTCACGTTCACGCGCGGGTCGTTGGCTCCCTGACCGATCAGGAGTGGCTTCGTGATCCTGTCGGCTTTGAAGAGCGGCGAGGCGTTCCGGATCAGCTCGGCGTCCTTCGGGTCGTCGACGTTCCCCATCCGGACGTCGAACTGGGCGCGCATCGGTTTCCAGTAGGGCGGAATCGAAGCGATGAGCGTCTTCAGGTTGGACGGGCCGACGATGTCGACGTTGCAGGCGAAGAACTCCGGCGTGAAGGCGGCCGAGGCGAGGGCGGCGTAGCCACCGTACGAGCCGCCGAAGGTCGCGATCCTCTTCGGGTCGGCGACTCCCTCGGCGATGGCCCATTTCGCGGCGTCGATCAGGTCGTCGTGCATCTTCAGGCCCCACTGCCTGTTTCCGGCATTGAGGAACGCCTTCCCGTAGCCGGTCGAAGCGCGGTAGTTGACCTGGAGGACGGCGTAGCCGCGGTTCGCGAGCCACTGGGCATACGGGTTGTAGCCCCAGACGTCGCGGCCCCACGGGCCGCCGTGGACGAAGAGGACCATCGGGAGGTTCTTCGGCGGAAGGCCGGCGGGGAGCGTCAGGTAGGAGTAGAGATTCAGGCCGTCGCGGCTCCTGATGACGACCGGCTTCATTGCCGAGAGGGCGAGGCCGGAGAGCTTCGGCTGCGAGAAGAACATGAAGTCGCCCTTCTTCGCCGTCCGGTCCCAGCGGTAGAAGGCGGTGGGCCCGCGGTCGGAGGTGAAGGCGACGAGCCAGACGTCGTCCTTCGACGTCCGGTTCACGAGGCTGAAGTCGCCATCGTGGAGCTTCCTTATCCCTTCGAAGTCGGCCTTCACGGCCGGATCGGTCACCGTCCACTCGGCGCGCCCCGGGGCGAAGAGAACGGCTTCGAGAGTCCGCGTCTTCGGATTGACGAGAAGCGTCTCGGCGTCGACGACCTCCGAGGAGGCGAGGACGGTCTCGGCGCCCGTGGCGATGTTGCGTCTCACGGCCCGCGCCTTGTCGCTGCCGATGGAGGAGATCAGGTAAGCCTCTTTTCCGTCGGCCGTGAAGTCGACGAAGACGAGGATCTCCTCGGGGCCGACCTTGATCCATGGCCTGAAGGGCGATTTCGCGTCGTCGCGGATCCGGATCTCGGTCCCGCCGTCTCCTGTCGAAACCGTGGCCGCGCGGACCTGGAGCTTCGCGTCGGTGTCCCAGCCGGCGACGTCGCCCGGGTTCTCGGCGTCGAGGACGAGGCCGCCCGTCCTGAGATTCAGACGATGCACGTCCATGAGCTCACGGTTCCGGAGGTTCATCTCGACCAGGACCTCGTCGGGGAAGTCGGGGTTCGTGTCGACGAGCCCCGCGCGCACGCCCTGGAACGGCGTGTAGTCGCGCACGTTGCCGGACGCGAGATCGACCCCGTAGAGGTGGAAGTTCTCGTCGCCGTCGTTGTCCTGCACGTAGAGGAGGGTCCGGTTGTCCTTGGCCCAGGAGTACTGGCGGATGCCGCGCTTCCTGTCGGCGGTCACGATCTTCTCGTCGCCCTTGCCGACCGTCTTCACCCAGACCTGCAGGACGTTCTTCTTGTCGGGCGCGAGCCAGGCCAGGCGCGTCCCGTCCGGGGAGAGCCGGGGAGAGGTCCTCTCCGGGTTCCCGAAGAGGACGTCGCGGGAGATGAGCGGGGGCTGCTGGGCCGAGGCCGTCGCCGTCGGGAAGGCGAAGGCGGCGAGGATCAGGGCCGGCAGCGCCCTCCAGAACCGGTGGGTTTTCATCCGTTTTCCTCCTGAAGGTTCCTTGAATTCAGCCACTTGCGGCTTGGGACCAACCCGGGGGTCGCGGGAACCTTT
Organism: uncultured Acidobacteriota bacterium; assembly: GCA_963779415.1. Classification (GTDB taxonomy): domain Bacteria; phylum Acidobacteriota; class Thermoanaerobaculia; order UBA5066; family UBA5066; genus DAOMFB01. The sequence goes on from CAVZYA010000002.1 coordinate 892,446, forward strand.
CCGGGCCGGTCGCGTATCTCAAATTAACGTGGTCGGTGGCGAAATGTTTCCGGAACCCGTGAACTGAGAAAGGCCGCCATGGGCAAGCTCTTCCGGCTCCTCCTCGTCCTTCTCGTCCTGGTCGGCGCGGCGACCGGCGTCTACGCCTTCACGAGGTCGCAGAAGAAGGAGAACGGCCTGAAGCTCGTCGAGGCCACGGTCGGCTCCATCACGGAGAAGGCGGTCGCCGTCGGCCAGATCCAGCCGCGCCAGAAATTCAGCGTGAAATCGAAGATCTCCGGCATCGTGAAGAGCTGCCGGATCGAGGTGGGCGACTTCGTGAAGGCGGGCGATTCGCTCTTCGAGATCGCCCCCGATCCGACTCCCCTCGAGCAGACGGAGGTGGATCGGCAGGTCGACTCGGCGCAGGCCTCCTTCGTTCGGGCGAAGGTCGATTTCGAGCGCGCGGTGGAGCTCCAACGGCAGGGGATCATCCCGAAGTCGGACGTCGACAGCCGCCGCGAGTCGTACGAGCTCGCGAAGATCGCGCTCGAGAAGGCCCAGCAGAACCGGGCCCTGACGCGAAGCGGCCGGGTCGTGACCGCCAGCGCCGACATCGACTCGATCATCCGGGCTCCCTCCGCCGGGACGATCCTGACGCGCATGGTGAACCCCGGCGACCCGGTCGTCCCGCTCACGTCGTACCAGCCCGGGACCGAGATGGCGACGATCGCGGACATGAAGGACCTGATCTTCAAGGGGACCGTCGACGAGATCGACGTCGGCAAGCTGCGCGTGGGGATGCTCGCCCGGATCAAGGTCGGCGCGCTCCCGACCGACGTCGTCACGGGACACGTCTCGCGGATCGCGCCGCAGGCGCAGCAGAAGGAGGGTGCGACGCTCTTCGACGTGGAGATCGAGCTCGACCCGTCGGCCGGCGTCACGCTCCGGGCGGGCTACTCGGCGAACGCCGACCTGATCATCCGCGAGAAGAAGGAGATCCTGACGATCCCCGAACGACTCGTCATCTTCGAGGACGGCGGGAAGAAGACCTTCGTCGAGCTTCCGGCGGAAAACCCCAAGGCCGAGCCGAAGAAGGTCTCCGTGAAGATCGGTATCTCCGATGGCCTCAACGTGGAAGTCCTCGAAGGGTTGAAAAAGGGGGACAAAGTCGTGCAGAGACCCCCGAAGGAGATTTCTTAGAAGGGTGAGTGAGGCAGGCTGATCGATGGAGACTCTGAAGGAGGTTCTCCTCCAGCTTCACCGGGATCTCCGGAGCCAGAAGCTCCGGACCTTCCTGACGGTCTTCGGTCTCGTCTGGGGAACCGTCGCCGTGACGCTTCTCCTCGCGTTCGGGACGGGCCTCAAGAAGCAGCTCGTCAAGAGCACGGCGGGGCTCGGCGACCGCATCTGCATCGCGTGGCCGGGGCTGACCTCGATCCCGTATCAGGGTCTCGGAAAAGGGCGGCGGATCCGGCTGACGGAGGAGGACATCGACTTCGTCCGCGCGCGCGCCGAGGGGATCCGCGGCATCTCGAGCGAGTACTCGGAGACGGTGAAGCTCCATTACGCGCTGAAGACCTGGCCGGTCGACGTCTCCGGCGTCTCGGCCGACTTCGGCTGGATGCGAAACCTGATCCCGGAGGAGGGGGGGCGCTTCCTCAACCCGATCGACATGGACGAGCAGCGACGGGTCGTCTTTCTGGGGGACAAGCTGGCGAAGAACATCTTCGGGAGCGAGCCGGCCGTCGGGAAGACCGTGATGATGTGGAACTCGCCTTTCCTCGTCGTCGGGGTCCTGATTCCGAAGGAGCAGGACTCGAGCTACAGCGGGCGCGACAACGACAAGGCCACCATCCCGGGGACGACCTTCCGGGCTTTGACCGGCGACAAGTACGTCAACAACGTCATCTATCAGCCGGACCCGGCGATCAGCTCGAAGAAGGTGAACGAGAACGTCCTCGCCTCCCTCGGGGCGAAGAAGAAGTTCGACCCGAAGGACAAGGAGGCGCTTTCGGTCTGGGACACGACGGAGGAGTTCGCCTTCTTCGACACGTTCATGCTCGCCTTCAACCTCTTCCTCGGGATCGTCGGGTCGCTGACGCTCGTCGTCGGCGGAATCGGCGTCTCGAACATCATGAACGTCGTCGTCGAGGAGCGGACGAAGGAGATCGGGATCAAGATGGCCCTCGGGGCCCGACAGGGCTTCATCCTGAAGCAGTTCCTCCTCGAGACTCTCCTGATCACGGCGATCGGCGGGGCCATCGGCTTCGCCATCTCGCTCGCGATCTGCGCCGTCTTCCCGAAGGCGGGTCTCACCGAGTACGTCGGCATCCCGGAGGTGTCGCTCCCGGTCGCCACCATCACGACGGCCGTCCTCGGGACGATCGGCCTCCTCGCCGGCTGGTTCCCCGCCCGGGCCGCGTCGCGCCTCGATCCGGTCGTGGCGATGAAGCTGTAGGAGCGTCGCCGTGAACGTCGTTCTCCACCTCTTCCTCCAGTCGTCGCGGCTCGCGAAGAAGCGGGCGTTCCTGACGATTGCGTCGATCGCGTGGGGGACCGTTTCGATCCTCCTCCTCCTCTCGTTCGGCGAGGGGATGAAGCGGCAGTTCTCGAAGAACCGCAACTCGACCGGCGGGAACATCGCCGTCATGTGGCCGGCCGAGACGTCGAAACCCTGGAAAGGGATGCCCCCCGGGCGGCCGATCCGTCTGACGCTCGACGACGTCGATTACGTGAGGGAACGGATGCCGGAGCTTCAGAGCGTCCTCGGCGAGGTCACCTCGTGGCGGACGAACCTCGCCTACGGGCCGAAGACGGTGAACGGCCGGGTGACCGGGACGCAGTCGGCCTACGGCGAGACGAGGCGCCACTACGCCGTGGCCGGCGGGCGCTTCTTCAACGCGAACGACGAGGCCGAGAAGCGTCGCGTCCTCTTCCTCGGCGACGAGATGGCGAAGGATCTCTTCGGAAAGGAAGACCCCGTCGGCAAGACGCTCCTCGTCAACAACTCTCCCTTCACCGTCATCGGCGTCATGATCCACAAACGCCAGATGGGGGTCTACGGCGGCCCGGACCAGAACCACGCCGTCATCCCCTCGTCGACGTTCAAGGCCCTTTTCGGGCGGGACCGGCTGAACGTCATCGTCATCGAGACCTGGCAGCCGGAGGAGATGGCGGGCGCGCTCCGACGCCTCAACGAGATCCTCGGGGCGAAGTACGGCTACGACCCGACCGACGAGAGGGCGCTCGCGACCTGGAACATCGTGAAGACGAGCCAGATCAACCGGAACGTCGTCCTCGGCCTCCAGCTCTTCCTCGGAATCATCGGCGTCCTGACGCTGATCATCGGGGGGGTCGGCGTGGCGAACATCATGTACGCGGTCGTCAAGGAGCGAACGCGCGAGATCGGCGTGAAGATGGCGCTCGGGGCGCGGACGGCGTGGATCACGGGACCGTTCGTCCTCGAGGGGCTCGTCTACACGCTCCTCGGCGGCGCGGCCGGGATGTTCCTCGCCCTTCTGATCGTCACGCCGCTCGGATACGTTCCGATCGAGAAGAATGCGGTTCTCGAGTTTCTGGGGCGGCCGACGCTCTCGCCGACGATCGGGCTCGTGACCGCAGGCGTCCTCGGCCTGATCGGAACCCTCGCCGGCTATTTCCCGGCACGGCGCGCCGCGTCCATCGATCCGGCGGCGACGCTCCGGTACGAATAGGAGACCCGCGTGGCGAAAGACGTCACCCCGGCCCGACCGCACGAAGGCCCGATCATCCGGATGGAGGAGATCCGGAAGGTCTACGACACGGGAAAAGTGCGGGTCGAGGCGTTGAAGGGGATCGACCTGGTCGTGAACAAGGGAGAGTTCGTGGCGGTCGTGGGGCCGTCGGGCTCGGGAAAGTCGACGCTCATGAACCTCATCGGCTGCCTCGACACGCCGACCGAGGGGGACTACTTCCTCGCGGGGGAGAAGGTGGCGGGCCTCTCGCGCGACCAGCTCGCCGACGTGAGGAACCGCCGGGTCGGCTTCGTCTTCCAGTCCTTCAACCTGCTGCCGCAGATCTCTTCGCTCGAGAACGTCGAGATGCCGCTCCTCTTCGGGGGCGTTCCGCCGAAGAAGCGGAGGGAGCGGGCGGCCGAGATGCTCTCGAAGGTGGGCCTCGCCGACCGGATGGACCACAAGCCGACGGAGCTGTCCGGAGGCCAGATGCAGCGCGTCGCGATCGCGCGCGCCATGGCGATGAACCCCGACATCCTCCTCGCCGACGAGCCGACCGGAAACCTCGACTCGACGTCGGGCGGCGACATCATGAGCGTCTTTTCGGACCTCTGGAAAACGGGAAGCACGCTCATCGTCATCACGCACGACGCGACCCTCGCGCGGCGCGCCTCGCGGATCGTCGAGATCCGGGACGGGAGGATAGAGAGGGGGGACCGGGGGGAATAGGGGGTCCGGGGGGCCAAAGCCCCCCGCCAATTGAGTTCTCCTCTTCGCATCCGTAGAATACGAAAGCAGGAGACACCCGAGATCCGACCCGACGCCATCCCGCTCACCCTGCCGGAATCCGGGCTCGGCGCTCTCTTTGGTGTTCACGACGAAAATCTCCGGCTCCTCGAAGAGTCTTTCGGCGTCGCGATCACGGCGCGGGGCAGCGAAGTCTTCGTCGCCGGGGACGCCGAGCCGGCTGCCGCGGCGGCCCGTCTTCTCTCCGAGTTCGGAAAGCTGATCGAGCGCGGCTTCGTCCCGAAGAAGCACGACCTCGCGACCGCCATCCGGATCCTGAAGGAGGACCCGGCAGCTTCGCTCGTCGACTTCTTCGAGAACCGGGCGCTCGGGCCGGCGCTACGCCAGGTCGTGACGCCCCGAAACGTTCGGCAGCAGGAGTACATCGCGGCCATCGCGGAGAACGATCTCGTCTTCGCCATCGGCCCGGCGGGAACGGGGAAGACCTACCTCGCCGTCGCCATGGCCGCCGCCGCCCTTCTCGAAAAGCGGGTCAAGCGGATCGTCCTCTGCCGCCCGGCGGTCGAGGCGGGCGAAAAGCTCGGCTTCCTTCCCGGCGACCTCGCCGAGAAGGTGAACCCGTATCTCCGCCCCCTCTACGACGCTCTCTACGACATCCTCGGCTACGACAAGGTCGGCCGGATGCTGGAGCGGAACATCATCGAGGTGGCGCCGCTCGCCTTCATGCGCGGCCGGACGCTGAACGACGCCTTCGTCATCCTGGACGAGGCGCAGAACACGACCTCTGAGCAGATGAAGATGTTCCTGACGCGGATCGGCTTCGGAACGAAGGCGGTCGTGACGGGGGACATCACGCAGATCGACCTCCCGGCCGGGAAGGTCTCGGGGCTGAAGGAGGCCGCGCAGGTCCTCGCCGGGGTCGAAGCGATGCGCTTCATCCGGTTCGACCAGCGCGACGTCGTCCGGCACCGGATCGTGCAGGCGATCGTGAATGCCTACGAGATCTGGGAGGCCAGCCGCCCCGAAGCGGAGCCGAACGGCAACGGCCACGGTGCGGCGAATGGAAACGGAAACGGGAAGAAGAACGGGCATACGGAGTAGGCGGACGACCCCGTCCGCCCTTTCGATCCAGCGCTGGCTCTCGCGGCTCCTCCCCGAAGCCGGCGTCGAAGGTGCCGAGGTGACGGTCCTTCTCTGCGGGGACGTCCGGATGCGCCGGCTGAACCGCGAATGGCGTGGCGAGGACCTGCCGACGGACGTCCTCTCGTTCTCTCCGCTCCCCGATCCGCCCCGCCCCCCCCGGCGGCTCGCGCAGGGCGGCACGCTCGGCGAGATCGTCGTCGACGTCCCGTACGCGGCCCGGCAGGCGAGGCGCCGCGGGCACTCCCTCTCGCGAGAGGTGCAGATCCTTCTTGCGCACGGCGTCCTTCATCTCCTCGGCTTCGACCACGAGCGGGACGGCGGGACGATGTTCCGGCGGCAAGCACGGCTCGTCCGGGCCGCATTCGGACCCGGGCCCGACGGCGTCCCGCGGGAGGAGGCACGGCGATGAAGACGGAGCGGCGCCGCTCGGGGACGGTCGCCATCGCGGGACGCCCGAACGCCGGAAAGTCGACGCTCGTCAACGCCCTCGTGGGGAGGAAGGTCGCCATCGTCTCGGACAAGCCGCAGACGACGCGCCGCCGCGTCCTCGGCATCCGGTCGACCTCCGAGGGACAGATCGTCTTCGTCGACACGCCGGGGCTCCACAAGCCGCTCCACCGGCTGAACAAGTTGATGATGGACGAGGCGCTCGAGGCGATCCGGGAGGTGGACCTACGCGTTCTCGTCGTGGACGTCTCGGTCCCGGAGGGAAACGGGGACCGCTGGACGGCCGAGCTCTTCGCGAAAGGGCCGCGTCCGAACATCGTCCTTCTGAACAAGATCGACGGCCTCGCCGAGAAGACGGCGCTCCTTCCCCGGATGGCGTCGCTCGCGGCGTCTTCCGCCTTCGAGGAGATCGTGCCGGTCTCGGCGCTGACGGGCGAAGGGCTCGCGGAGCTTCCGGCGCTTTTTCTTCGCTATCTCCCCGAGGGGGACGATCTCTACCCGCCGGAGACGCTGACGACGACCGACGAAAAGACGCGCTGGGCGGAGATCATCCGGGAGAAGTTCCTCGAGAGGGCCCGCGAAGAGATCCCTTACGGGCTCGGCGTCGTCGTGGATGACGTCGGGCGGGACGAGGCGAAGAACCTGACGGTCGTGATGGCGACGGTCGTCGTGGACAAGGAAAGCCACCGGAGAATCGTGATCGGAGCCGGGGGGCGTGCCCTGCGCGATTCCGGAGCGGCGGCCCGGCGCGAACTGGAGCAGACTTTCGGCGGCCGTTTCTTCCTCGACCTGACCGTCGCGGCCCGCCCCGGATGGCGGGAAGACGCCCGGTTCGTGGCCTCGCTGACGAGCTGACCCGGACCGGACTTGACGTCTCTCGCCCCCCGGACTAAGTTGAAGGTGCCCTCCCCGAGGGCACAGGCAGATGACACCGATGGGAGTCTCCCGACCGGATAGGCGTCGTTCTCCGCGCGTTTTGGCCGACGAAGCCAGCCGTGGCCAGCTCAAGGCCACGATTCCGGTCACGATCCGGAATCTCTCGGCCGAGGGTCTCCTCATGGAGCTTCACTCCCCGCTCCGTCCGGGGATGACCTACGACCTCGAGGCACATTTCCCACGCACGGCGTTTGCCTCCATCGTCAGGATAACCCGCTGCCGGACAGCCGGATACACGGACGACGGCCGCGGCGGGCGATGCCTTCTCTTCTGCGCCGGGGCCGAGTTCGTAGGTCTCTCGCCCGCGCAATGCGAGACCGTCGCGCGGGTCCTGGATTCGGGCGGAGGGGCCGGCGAAGGCGCGCCGGCGTTTCTTCAGCGCGGCTGAGATCGACGGCGTTCAGCCGCCTGGCGTTCCCTCCTCGGAGAGGATCCTCCGAAGAGAGTCCCAACGGCGCTGCATCTCTTCCGCCCGGGCCTGAAGCGAATCCTCGCGGCATCGGCTCTCGGCGAGAGCGCTTCGAAGCAACGAGATCTCCTCTTCGAGAGCCGTAAGGCGGGCTCCGAACCGGACTTCCGCTTCATCGTGCCCGGTTTCTGCAGTGGGGAGGGGAGGCGGGGATGGCAGCTCCGTGGTTCCCGCCGGCCCTGACGGCTCAACGGCGACGGCTTCGGGAGTCGACGCCGGCAGCTCTTCCGGCGGGAAAAGCGGAGGGAGCGATCTCGGCGTCGGGATCGCACGCGTCGTCGCGAGATCGGCCTCGGTCGGCAGCTCGCTCGTCGCGAGCGATGAGTCGAGCGGGGGCTCATCGTCGAAGCCGGGCCCGGCGTCGTCCGACGTCGGCTCCCAACCTTCGGAATCCTCTTCGAGGCCGAGGACTTCGAACGCCATGGAAGGAGGAAGCCCGGGCGAGACCGGGAGAAGCTCGGCCTCGGCGGCGGCCGGTTCGGTCCCGGCGGAGACCGGCTCCAGCTCCGGCTCCTCGAATACGGCCGACGGCTCGTGAAGGACCGGGGGTGCCATCTCGGCCTGGGCGAAGACCATCTCCGGCGCCTCCGACGCGAGAGCCGGCGCGACCTCCGTGGCGGCGACGAGCGCCGCGGCCGCGGTCTCGTTCACGCCTGGATCCCCTTTCTGGAGGCGGCGGAGGAGATCCACGAACGTCAACTTCGAGACGAGGCGGAACGTCTCGACGATTCCGGCCCCTTCCGTAGCGGACGCCTCGACGAAAGGGTAGGCGGCCAGGTCGAGCGATTCCTGCAGCGTGGCGACGGAAAGGGAGGCCGGAAGGTCTCGCTTGTTGTACTGGATGACGATGGGAATCCCCTCGAGGGAGGTCCTTTCCCCACGAAGGTTCTCGCGAAGGTTCTGGAACGACTCGAGATTGTGGGAGAGCATCGCCGGTTGCGAGTCGACGACGAAGACGACGCCGTCCACGCCGCGCAGGACGATCTTTCTCGTCTCGTTGTAGAAGACCTGCCCGGGCACGGTGCAGAGCTGGAACCGGACCGTGTACCCCTTGATATTCCCGAGCTCCACCGGGAGGAGGTCGAAGTAGATCGTCCGGTCCTGCGCGGTCGAGAGCGAGAGGAGTTTCCCCTTCGCGGCGTGGTCGAGCTTCGCGTGCAGGGTGCGGAGGTTCGTCGTCTTTCCGCCGAGGGCGGGGCCGTAGTAGACGATCTTCGCGGTCAGCTCCCGCGTCGTGTGGTTGAAGAGGGCCACGCGCCCTCAGTATAGGACGGGTAACCTAGGGGGATGGGACGGGAACCCCGGGAACGCCTTCGGTCGACGACCCTCGCGGGTCTCCCCGTCTCCGGGGTTTCGGTCGCCGGGCGCGAGAGCTGGTTTCACTTCCCGACGCTCCGGCTCGCGTTCGATCTCGGGCGCGCCCCGACCGAGCTCGTGCCGGTCTCCAATCTCTTCCTCTCGCACGCCCATCTCGACCACGCGGCGGGGCTGGCCTGGTGGTGCTCGCAGCGGCGGCTCCAGCGGATGCCCGGGGGCATCGCGCGGACGCATGCCGATGCCGTTCCACTCTGGCGCGAGATCCTCGCCCTTCATGAGCGGCTCGAAGGGGTCGTGTACGACGCGCGCGTCGAGGGGATGGAGCCTGGTGTCCCGCTCTTTCTCCGACGAGACCTGTTCGTGACGGCTTTTCCGGTCGATCACCGCGTCCCGACGCTCGGGTTCCTCGCGTCGGAGGTGAAGCGAAAGCTCCTTCCCGCGTTCGAAGGGCACGGATCGGAGGAGGTCCGGGAGGCGGCGGCGCGCGGCGAGGCGGTCGCGCGCGAGGTCGCGACCCCCCTCGTCGCCTATTCGGGGGATACGGCCGAGGGCTTCTTCGACCTCGCCCCGCCGGAAGTCTTCCGGGCGAAGCTGCTTCTTCTCGAATGCTCTTTCGTCGAGGAGCGGGACCGTGACCGATCTCGCGCCTGGAAGCACCTCCACCTGGCCGAGATCGCGGAACGGGCGGAGCGGTTCGAGAACGAGGTTCTCGTCCTGACCCACCTCACGGTCCGGACGACGCCGGAAGCAATCCGGAGAGAGATCGCCCGCCGCCTCCCCGCCCGCCTCGCCGCGCGGACGGTGGCGTTCCTGCCGGAGTGAGCCCGGTCGCGCTCTAGAGGTCGTAGTAGAGCTCGATCTCGTACGGGTGTGGGCGGTTCCGGACCTCGCGATCCTCCTCCCGCTTCTTCGCGATCCAGCGCGGGATCAGCTCCTCGGGGAAGGGGTCGAGGACGCCGGTCGCGAGGTCGGGGACGAGGACGAGATCTCCCGACTTGACGGATCGGAGCCCGACGGAGGAGCCGTCGATCCCGACGCCGTCCTCCATCAGGACGGGCGTGAACCGCTCGGCCGGAAGGGTGACGTGCCGCCAGCGCCCGGCGAGGTCGCAGAACTTGAGATCGACTATCGTGACCCGGCGCTCGCGCGCGAACGCGGCGGCTTCCTCGAAGCAGTGGATCCTGGCAGCACGCTCCGCCTCGAGCCTACCGGCCGCTCCAGGGTCGGGCATCGGCCGTTTGCGTCAGCGGGATCGGGGCGGGGGCATCACCATAGGACCGAGCGTCGAGGCTCCGATCACAGAGGCCGGGCACCGCGACGTCGATTGCGGAGGCGATCACGCTCTGTATAATCCACGCCCGTGTCCGAGTCGTCGGAGGACGCTCTTTGGCTGTGAACAGGCGAACGTCATCCCGTCTCTCGTTGGTTCTCGTGGTGGCCCTCGGGGCCGCGTGCGGATCTGTCGGCTGTGGAAGAAGCCCCGCCGAGACGGCACGGCCCGAGCCTCCCCGCATCCCGCCCCCTCTTCCTCAGGCGGGCTTCCGGGCCGAGATCTCCGTCGCGAAACCTCCTACGAAGCTCAAGGCGAACGAATCAGTCGTCCTGGACGTGACGGTGAAGAACCTCGGCGACACGCCCTGGCCACACCAGGGGGGGCCGGGAGCCGCCAACGGCGTTCTCCTCTCCTACCACTGGCTGCAGCCCGGCGCTCCGCTTCCGGTCGCGGATGGCGTCCGGACGAACCTCCCCGCCGACCTCGCCCCGGGCGCCACGGTCGCGCTTCGCGCTACGGTCAAGGCACCCGACAAGTCAGGCACCTACATCCTGGAGTTCGACATGGTCCAGGAGGCGGTCACCTGGTTCAAGGCGCAGGGCTCGAAGACCGTTCGCTGCGACGTCACGGTCGAGTAGCCGGAGGGGAGCGCCGCGCTCTCGCCCGCCGGGCCTGAGGGCGGTCCATGTCAGGCGGCGAGCGCGCGCGTCGGGCGCGCGAGAATCACGGCAGAGTCGAACCTTCCGGTGATGCGAATGGTCGCCGCGAGGACCTCGCCGCCGATCCCCGCCAGGGTTCTGACGAGCGGACGAGTCACGCCGATCCTCTGCCTGAGGTAATCCGGTTCGAAATCGGGGTCTCCGATCCGTTCGACGACGGAGAGACCCGCCGAATTCAGGAGCTTCTCGGCGGAGGAAGGGGAGAAGTAGTTGAGGTGCGGAGGCCAGGTCCCCATCTGGTAGAGCTGACGAAGGGTGCCCGGGGCCCCGAGGCGGCTGAGAACCGTTGCGGCGCCAAAAAGGAGGCCCGCGACAGGCACTTTCATGACGACGATCTCGAGTTCCTTTCCGCACGCGCTCACGATGCTCCGAAGGCCGGCCTGGAGCTGTTCGGGCGGAAAATGCTCGAGGACGTCCAGGAAGCTGATGACGCGTGGGCGGAACGAGAGCCGCGACAGAACCTCGGCTCCGTCCTCCTTCTCCGGGAGGCGATGGGCTTCGATCCCGGATTCTCTCAGGCGTTCCACGGAGACGTCCGACGTGTCCACGCCGGCGACGGGAGCGACTCCCGCTGATTGGCAGGCGTCCAGAAACCATCCCCTCCCGGCGCCGTAGTCGACGACGCCGGAGAGGTTCGGGACGTGCCGTCGAAGGAGCTCGATGAGGCGTCCCGCTTGCCGGACTCTCGTCGCCCGAAGTGCTTCGAGAAAGGCGCCGTCGTCGTATTGCCGGTGGTAATCGATGCCGGGGCCTCTCCCCCGTTCGTGAATCGCGACGCGATGGCGGCAGGCGCGACATCGGACGACGACGAGGCCGCGAGGCGGGATCGATCGGCCGAGGCTCCTCCCGTCGCAGATCGGGCACCGTCCGGAAGGACCGGGCTCCGGGCGGCTCGTTCCCTCCGGCACGGCGCGCGTCAACGTTGCGGCCGGCCGGGCTCGTTCTGTATGTCGAGAACGATCGCCTGCAGAAGGAGCTGGAACGCGAGGATGATCGCGAGCGTCCCGATCATGACGGTACCCGTCGAGGCCACGACCTTCGTGACGACCGAAAGGTACCAGTGGTAGGCGGACCAGAGGACGCCGAAGACCATGAGGGGAACGCCGGCCGAGATGAAGACGGAGACGACGGTGAAATCGCGGAGGAAGTAGGCGAATCCGATCCGGCTCACCATCCGCCCGAAGAGCCGCCACGAGAACTCGAAGAGAGAGCGCCCCGGGCTCAGGGAGCTGATCTCGTCGCCGTAGCGAGGGTGCATCGCCACGTCGACGACGACGCCCCCGGCGCGATACGACTCGCAGAGCAGGCTGATCTCGAAGAAGTAGCGGTCGGCGAGCCGGGGGCGCCGGATCTCCCGGAGGAGATCGCCCGTGATGGCGATGTAGCCGTTGCAGGGATCGAAGAGGCTCCAGTAGCCCGAGGCCGCCTTCACGAGAAAGGAAAGGGCGAGGTTGCCGATTCTCCGGAGCGGGGGCATGGCGCTGATGACGGCGAGGTCCGCGAAGCGGTTTCCCTTGGCGAAGTCCGCCCGGCCCTCGAGGAGAGGAGCGACGAAGGTGGGAATCAGCGAGGGGTCCATCTGGCCGTCGCTGTCGATCTTCACCACGATGTCGGCTCCGAGCTGGAGGGCACGGTCGTAGCCGGTCTTCATCGCGCCGCCGACGCCGCGATTGGTCTCGTGGGTCACGAGGAGAACGCGAGGGTCTCCGATCCCGGAGACGGCGGCGCCCACGGCGTCCGGGGACGCATCGTCCACGACGATCACGTGTCGGACGCTCGCGGGGATCTGTTCGATCACGGTTCGGATCGAGGAGACGGCCCGGTAGGCGGGAAGGACGACCGCGATCACCGGAACGTGGTCCGGCGGGCCCTCGAGGACCCTGCTGTCGTACGCGCGACGTCCGTACATTTCCGAGAGGATACCGCGGGCTCGATGGCGCCAGCGGGGCCGGAGTTCCGAATGCCCCTCACGTCCTAGAATGCCCGCGCGCCGGGTCAGCGAAAGGGGGCAAAGGTGATGAGCAGGATCTACAAGAAGCTCGAGGTCGTGGGAACGTCTCCGGTCAGCTTCGCCGAGGCGGTGAAGGGCGCCGTTGCGGAGGCGGCGAAGACCGTCCGCCAGATGGACTGGTTCGAGGTCATCGAGGAACGCGGGCGGATCGAGAACGGGGCCGTCGCCGAGTTCCAGGTGACGATCAAGATCGGGTTCCGGCTGGACCGTCCGTGATCCGGTCGAAACGTCGGCGGCGCTCTACCGGTCCGCCTCTCAGCGGAAGAGCTTCCGGCGGTTCCGGATGTAGTCGCGGAAGATGAAGGTGCCGAGGTCGGTGGGGGAGGCGTAGTAGGCGCGGCCCCGGGCCACCTTCGTCAGCGTATCGACGAAGTCGACGAGCGCCGGGTCGGTCGCGATCATGAAGGTCGTCAGCTGGATGCCGTCGCGCCGGCAGCGCTCGGCTTCCTCGAGCGTCCGGTTCACGATCTTGAGGTCCAGCCCGAAAGGATTCTTGTAGAGGCGCCCCCCTTCGGCGATGCACGAGGGCTTCCCGTCCGTGATCAGGAAGATCTGGCGGTTTCGGGACTTCCGCCGGGAGAGGATCTGCCGCGAGAGCGCGAGCCCGGCCTTCGTGTTCGTGTGGTACGGCCCGACCTGTGCGCGCGAGAGGTGCTCGATCGGAACCGGCCGCGCCTCGTCGCCGAAGAGGACGACGTCGATCGTGTCCTTCGGGTACTTCCGGAGGATCAGCTCGGTCAGGGCGAGGGCGACCTTCTTCGCGGGGGTGAAGCGGTCCTCGCCGTAGAGGATCATCGAGTGGGAGATGTCGATCGCGATCGCGGTCGCGCAGGCCGACTGGTGCTCGACCTCCCAGACCTCGAGGTCGTCGGCCGTCAGGGCCAGCTCCTCGGGATCGCGGCGCGCGGCGTTCGCGACGGAGCGGAGCCCGTCGAGGCGCGACAGCTCGTCTCCGAACTCCCACGGGCGCGTCTCGGGGAGCGTTTCCGTTCCGGTACCGGCCCGCGGGACGGAGTGGAGCCCCGGCCCCGATTTGCCGAGAGACGAGAAGATCTCCTCCAGCGCCGAACGCCGGATCCGGCGCTCCCCGGGGCCGGTGAGGACGAGGTTCCCCGTGCCGTCCTTCCCGACGAGTCCCTGCTTCTCCAGCTCCTCCCGAAAGGCGTCGAGATCGATCGACGCATCGATGAAACCGCGTTTCTGAAGCTCCTTCAGCCAGGCGAGCGCCTCTTCGACGTCCCCGCCCGAGCGCGTGACGAGGTCGAGAAAGAGCCGGAGCAGCTCCTCGTACGTCAGGAGCGCCTGCAGGAGTTCGAGCGGCAGCTCGCCGTAACGGTAGTCCATTCCTCACGGATGTTACGTTCGGGCCGGGAACCCGGACGGGTGGTATTCCGAACTCAACCTCGAGACGCGGCGTCCCCGAAAGCCGGCGTTCCGGAAGCCTCCGGGGCGGTGACGACGATCGCGACGAGAGGAATGCGCGTCCATTCGCCCCAGAGCGACAGCTCGAAGGGAAGCTCGCGCTGAATCGTGAACCCCCGGCGGACGAGTTCCTTTCGCGCGGCCCCGGTGTCCTCTGCCCAGACGAGAGTCGCGAGGGGACGTTTTCCGAACAGGCGCATGGCGGCGTCCCAGCGGGCCTTGTTCGCCGGAGCGTCGAAGATCGACTCCAGGCGCAGCCCGACCTGGGGAAGCCGCGGGTCGAGGAGTGCCATGATGCCGTTCGACTTGTAGATCACGTCTACCCATCCCGCGAGCGTGGGGAGGAGGTCCCGGATCTCCGGCGGAAGCTGGCGCACGAGGTCCCGGTCGCCTCCGGCGTGCCGGATCTCCTCCCAGGCGTATTTCGGCTCGTGGAGAGCGGTCGGACGGCCCGACCAGTCGCCGATCTTCAGGCACTTGAGGACGAGGAGCGACTGGGCGCCGTAGAGGACGAGCGGAACGGCGACGGCCGCGAGGCAGAGAGCGCTCCCCTTGCGCGAGGCGGCCTCGACGCCGTGCGCGGCGAGGAGGACCAGAACGAGCCCGCCGAGGAGCTCCCCGAAAAGACCGTAGCGGGAAATTCCCGTCCCGAAGCCCCAGAGGATCGACCCCGCGAGCAGGATGATGGCGAAGCTCTTGAGGCGCCGGTTCCTCAAGGGCGTGAATAGGATCAGGAGTGCCCCGAGAGAGGCCAGGGCGAGCCGTCCCGACGTCTGCTCCAGCTCGCTCAGTCGCTCGGGATGGAGGGCCGACACGACCGGCCACGCGATGGCCTCCAGGGTAGACCGGGGGCCGAAGCGGCCGTCCCGGATGTTTATCGCGGGGAAATAGGGCGAACGGAAGATCGCGTTGTAGTGCGGAAAGAGGGGGCTCCCCGTCGTCCAGAGGAGGTAGAGCATGTGGGGGGCGGCGGGAAGCAGGAAGGCGAGGGCGCCGAGCGCGAAGGGGACCGCGAGCTTCCTCGGGGCGTGACGGCGCGACTTCAGGAAGAGATTGGCGAGGAAGACGGCGCCGATTGCGAAGGCAAAGACGAGGTTCGTCAGCTTCAGGGCGACGGCCACCCCGAGAAGAAGGCCGAAGCGGGGAAGCTCGTCGAGGAGGTTCTTCTCGTTCTCTTCGTCCGGGATGGCGAGGACGGCGGCCTCCAGGAGAAGCGGCAGGCCGTAGAGGTCGACCATGTAGTTGCCGACCTCCCAGAGGATCCCTTCCGTCCCGACGATCCAGAGGGTCGCCGCGGCACGGACTCCCGGCGAGGGGATGACTCGCTCGAGAATCCGGTAGAGGACGGCGCCCGTCCAGAGCATGACGAGCAGGCTGCCGATCGTCCCGAGCCGGTATCCAAGGGCCAGCCTCAAGATCGCCGAGAGGACGTCGGGGGCCGGATTCAGGAACGGATAGTAGTAGGGGTAGAAGTCGCCGGGAACGTGGAGAAGGCCGCGGAGGGCACGTTCTCCGTGGAGGATGTGGTAGCTGAGATTGTCGAAGCCGACATCGATGTACGGGACGTGAAGGGCCCAGAAGACCGCCATGGGGACGCCGAAACCGAGCCAGAAAAGGCGTGGAAGCGGCGGGCTCGGCGTCCGCGTCCGGAGGCGGAGATACGCCAGAAGAGCCGCCACGGCGAACGACGCCGCCCAGGCGAGTGTCTCCGGCAGAACCCAGAATCCCTCTCGCAGAAGGACGAGGGCGTAAAGGAAGGCGAGGAGGTCGCCGATTTCGAATCGGATCTTCATCGGGCCCCCGGAGACGCCCGCTCAACGACCGGCGGCGCATCGGCGGGTATCGACAGTACGAGGGAACCCATAGAGCGCGCGGAGTATAGGCCGGAACCCAGGGGCGTCAGACGACGACGGCCATCTCGAAGAGGTAGTCGACGAACGAGCGAACGGCGCCGTCGTAGCCCGCCATCTTCGGGCTCGACGACTCGACGATGTAGTACTCGTCCGGCGCGTGTGCCCCGCTCCCGTGCCCGAGGCCGAAGTGTCCCGACGGAAGGGCGAGAGGCAGGGAGGTGAAGACCCACCCCGGGTACGAGCCGGCGATCCGGGGCGAAAGAAAGGGGTCGAGCCCGGCGCGCCGGTAGACGGTCATCTCGGCGCGGATCAGGGGCGCGTCGGCCGAGGTCTGCGTCGGGTCGTAGCCCCCGGTCGCGTGAACCTCGATGTCGCCGAAGCCGTGCTTCTGAAGATGCGCCTTCAGCGCCGTAAGCGCCCCTTCGTAGGTCATGTCGGGGACGAGGCGGAGGTCGAGCTTCGCGACGGCGCGGTGGGGAAGGACGGTCTTTCCCCCCGGCCCGGTGTACCCGGCCACCAGCCCCTCGATGTTGACCGTGGGGCTGAAGGTGAGCCGCTCGAGCGCCGCCCGCCACGAATCGTCGTGCGCCCACTTCGTGACGCCGGTGAGGCGCTTGACGGTCGCCTCGGAGAGCCGCGACGCCGCGGCGTCGAGGATCGCCTTGTCCGCCGCCGACGGGGGCTTCGCGGCCGCGGCGAAGCCCTCGATGGCCGGATCTCCGTCGGGGGTGACGAGCGTCGCGAGCGCCTGGACGAGATGGAAGGCCGGGCTCTCCAGCCAGGCACGGTTCGCGCTGTGGACGTCCTTCGACGGGCCACGCCCCCACTTCTCGCCGCTCGCCACCAGCTCGAGCTCGACGATCCCCTTCGCGCCGAGGTAGACGACGACCGAACCGTCCGGGTCCTGCGAGGCGGAGGGCATGAAGACGCCCCGGGTCCCCTTCAAGGCGGCCGCGACGTCCGGCCGGCGGACGACCTCGGCGAAATGGGGCGAGCCGATCTCCTCTTCTCCCTCCGCGACGAGAACGAGGTTCACGGGGAGCTTCCTGCCGGCCCCGCGGATCGCGTGGAGCGCCGCGAGGAGGGCGGACTCGGGTCCCTTCTGGTTGACCGCGCCGCGCCCGACGACGACCTTTCCGAAGCCCGGCTTCTCGACGATCCGCGCCTCGAACGGCGGCGAGGACCACTCGGCCGGGTCCGCCTGCTTCACGTCGTACATGAAGTAGAGGCCGACGGTCCGAGGCGCGCCGGCGTCGAGCGTCGCGAAAACGCCCGGCTGGCCGGAGGTCGCCACGCGCTCCACCTTCTGGAAGCCGGCGTCGCGCGCGAGGCGCATCATCAGGTCACAACCTTCCGTCATGCCGCGGTTCTCGGCGGCGATGGAGGGCTGGCGGACCCACTCCTGGAGACGCTGGACGGCCTCGTCGTGACGCCGCCCGATCTCGGCGTAGATCTTCGAGAGGTCGTCGGCGAAGGCGAAGCGGGGGAGGGCAGCGGCGGCCGCCGAGGCAGCGGCAGCCCCGAGGACTTCGCGTCTTGTCATCGGCATGCGGCGAAGTCTACCGCCCGGACGGCTACCCCCGGCTCCGCATCAGGTTGAACTTGGCGAGCTCCGCGTAGGTGACGGTCGAGTCGAGGTCCTCGCGGGCGATCCGGAGGCTCTGGACGAGTCCTTCGAGGACCAGCTCCATCAGGAAGGCCCGCTCGAAATGGTCGCGCGGCTTCGCGTGCCGAAGGACGAGGTCCGAGAGGCCGTCCACCGATTCGAGGGTCTTTAGGTGCTCGGAGAACGGCGTCTCGTCGGAGAGGACGATCTTCGTCTCCTTCGAGAAATGGCCGACGATCCGGTCGTAAGGCCCCGGTGCCGCCGGCTTCTCGGGGCTCCTCCGCTCGGGGACCTTCTCGAGCGCGACCGGCCCCGCGTCGTCCTCTTCGAAGTCGTTCCGGCCCCGGCGCGCGCGCTCGGCGCGGCCGCGCGGCCCCTCGACCGGCGGAAACGTCGCCTCGAAGAGCGCCTTCGCCGCGTCGCCGATCAGCTTCTTCGCGACGATCTCCGCCCCCTGCTGCTCCCCTTCGAAGACCATCTCGACCTTCCCCGTGATCGCGGGGAGCGTCGCGAAGAGGTCGACGAGGCGCGGGGCGACGACGGTTTCGCCGGTCTTCAGCGCGCGCCGCTCCAGGTTCGAGACGAGAAGCTCGCGGGAGGCGATCGGCATCCGGGCCGAGACGCCCGAGGACTGATCCACGAGATCGCTCCGGCGCGCGACGAAGGCGATCTCCTCGATGAGGAGCTTCATCGTGTCGCCGAGGAGGACCGTGACGCCGTCAAGCCCCCGCTCCGTCCACGACTCCTGCTCCGTGATCGCGGCGGCGACGGAGACGGTCGTCGGGTAATGCGTGAGGATCTGCGAGGCGATCCGGTCTTTCAGCGGCGTGATGATGTTGCCGCGGTTCGTGTAGTCCTCGGGGTTCGCCGAGAAGACCATCAGGAGATCGAGCGGGATCCGGACGGGGAAGCCGCGGATCTGGAGGTCGCGCTCCTCGAGGATGTTGAGGAGGCCGACCTGAATGCGCGGCTGCAGGTCGGGCAGCTCGTTGATGGCGAAGATGCCCCGGTTCGTCCTCGGGATGATCCCGTAGTGGATCACCTCCTCGTCGGCGAACGACTTCTTGAGCGTCGCGGCCTTGACGGGGTCGACGTCGCCGATGAGGTCGGCGATCGTCACGTCGGGCGTGGCGAGCTTCTCGCGGTACCGCTCGCTGCGGGGAACCCATTCGACCGGGAGGTCGTCGCCGGCCGACGCGGCGATCCGGCGCCCGTAGGCCGTGAACGGCTCGAAGGGAGACTCGTTGAGGGGCGACCCGGCCACGGAGGGAATTTCGTCGTCGAGAAGGTTCACGAGCGCGCGAAGGATCCGCGTCTTGGCCTGTCCGCGCAGTCCGAGGAGGATGATGTCGTGCTTCGCGAGCAGGGCGTTGACGAGGGCGGGAATCACCGTCCGGTCGTAGCCGAGGACGCCCGGAAAGACGTTCTCGCCCGCTTTCAGCGCGGCGATCAGGTTCTCGCGCAGCTCGTCTCGGACGTTTCGCGGCTGGTATCCGGATTTCTTCAACTCGCCGAGGGTCGTCGGGCGGTCGCTCATCGCCTGACTCTACGACGGCGGACGCGCCGGCGGTTTACTCGCGCTGCCCGGTTTCTTCCGCCGACGTGTCGGCGGCCGGTGTCGTCGGCGGAGAAGGAGCCGACCGGGCGACGACGTCCGCCACCCGGAGCGAGGTGGCGACAGGTCCCTGCGGCGTCTCGACGTAACGCGCCACGACGTAGTCCCGGACCCGAAGCTCCGTCGCGTCGCCCGGCGTCTTGCCCCGGACGAGCTTCGTCGCCGGGGTGAGGATCATCACGACCGTCCGGCGAACCGGCTTCTGTCCCATTTGGGTTGCCGATGCGACCGATTCACGCACCGCCACGATCCGGAGAGCCGTATCGACGTACGTGACCTCGCCCCCGATCGAATGGGTGGGACCGGCCGGTGCCCGCGCGACAAGCGACTCCGGCTGAGCCACTTGGTCGCTCTTCGGCGCGCCGGCGGCAAGGGCGATCGCCGCGATCAGGGCAGGGACGAAGCGAAGGCTCACGCTTCTTACGACGCAGGAGACGTGCCGGAGGTTACAGGGGCTTCTTGATCCCGAACTTCTCGAGCCGGTACTGGAGCGTCCGGTACGTCAGGCCGAGGAGTCGCGCGGCCTTCGCGATGACCCATCCCGACTTCTCCATGGCCTGCACGATGAGCTGGCGCTCCAGCTCCTCGATGTCGATTCCGTCGGAGGGGATCTCGAACCCGTACGGCCGCGCCGAGGGTGCGGTCCGGAGGCGGATCTCGACGGGAAGATCCTCGGGCCCCACGGTCGTTCCTTCGCAAAGGAGAACGGCCCGCTCGACGACGCTCTCGAGCTGCCTCACGTTTCCCGGCCAGGGCGAATGAACGAGGAGATCGAGCGCCTCGGGCGAGACGCCGGAGACGGCCGTGCCGTGCGCGCCGTTCGCCTTGTCGAGGAAGCGCTTCACGAGCGCCGGAATGTCCGATCCACGCTCGTGGAGCGGCGGCAGGACGATCGGAATGACGTTGAGCCGGTAGAAGAGATCCTCGCGGAACTGCCCGGCCGACATCATCGCCTCGAGTTCGCGATTCGTGGCGGCGACGACGCGGACGTCCACCGGAATCGTCTCCGTCCCGCCGACCCGCTTGACCTCCTTCTCCTGCAGGCTCCGGAGGATCTTTCCCTGCAGCGGAAGCGAGAGGTCGCCGATCTCGTCGAGGAAGAGGGTGGAGCCGGAGGCCGCCTCGAAGAGGCCGATCTTCCGGGCGTCGGCGCCGGTGAAGGAGCCCCTCTCGTGCCCGAACAGCTCGCTCTCGAGGAGGTTCTCGGGGATGGCGGCGCAGTTGATGGCGTGGAACGTCCTCGCAGCGCGCGCGGAGCGCGAGTGAATGGCGCGCGCCACCAGCTCCTTGCCCGTGCCCGACTCGCCCCGGATCAGGACGGTGGAGTTCGTCGGGGCGATCTTCTCGACGAGGCGGAAGATCTCGCGCATCGCCGTGCTCTCGCCCACGATCGCCTCGAGGCCGTCTTCCTTCAGCCGTCGCTCGAGGCGGAGCGCCTTCTCGGCGAGGCGGAAGGCCTCGAGGGCCCGCTCGACACGGAAGAGAAGCTCGTCGGCGACGACCGGCTTCGACATGTAGTCGAAGGCACCGAGCTTGTGCGCCTCCCGCGCGCGCTCGACCGAGCCGTGGGCCGTGATGAGGATCACCTTCGGTGGGAGAGGCCCCTCCTGCAGCGCCCGGACGACGTCGATCCCGGAGAGGCCGGGCATCTTCAGGTCCGTCAGGACGACCTCGGGCCGGGCGTCGGCGGCCTTCGCCAGCGCCTCGCGCCCGTCTGCGGCGACCGTCACGCGGTACCCCTCGTCCGTCAGGAGGGCATGAAGCGACTCGCGCTGGTGCTTTTCGTCGTCGACGACGAGGATGGAGGCGTCGGGCACGGGCCGATGCTAGCGCAGCGACGAGGGGCCCTGAGCCGGGGCCGGCAGGGTGATCGTGAACCGGGCGCCGCTTCCGCCGTCCGTCCGGGAGCCGGCCTCGACCCGCCCTCCGTGCTCCTCGACGATCCGCTTCACCATGGCGAGGCCGAGGCCCACCCCTCCTTCGCGCCGCGAGAAGTAGGGCTCGAAGAGGCGAGGGAGATCGGCCGGCGGGAGCCCCGCCCCCGTGTCCTCGACGCTCAGGGCGAGCTCGGGGCCGGCAAGCCCGCTCACGAGAGAGGCCGTGAGGGTGAGCGTGCCGCCGTTTCGCTCCATCGCCTGGACGGCGTTCTGGAGGAGATTCCAGACCGCCGACTTCAGGAGCGACGCGTCGGCCGGGATCCGCGGGAGCCCTCCGGCGATCCGGCGCTCCACCGTGACCTTCGCCCGCTCGGCCGTCTCCGCGAGGTCCGCGAGAGTTCCCGTGAGAAGAGCCTCCACGTCGACCGGGGCGGGCGTCAGCGTCAGCGGTCGCCCGAACGCGAGGAAGTTGTTGATGAGGGCGGCGAGGCGGTTGATCTCTTCGCGAAGCATCTCGATCCGCTTCGCGTACTCGCCCGCAGCGCCCTCGTCGGAGGGACGGTGCCGGCGCTTCAGGACGTCGAGGCCGAGCGAGAGGGCGTTGAGCGGGTTCTTGATCTCGTGGGCGAGGCCCGATGCGAGCTGGCCGATCTCCGCACGCTTCTCGGCGGCGGTGAGGCGGGCTTCCAGGACGTGCCGTTCGCGCAGCCGCTCCGTCATGTGGTTGAAGGCGTCGGCGAGGCTTCCGATCTCGTCGTCCCGATCCACGGCCACCCGGACGTCGAGGTACCCGTCGGCGACCTCGGCGGCGCCGTCGGCGAGGCGCTCGATCGGCCGCGTGGCGTTCCGGACGATGACGAGGATAAGGGCGAGTCCCAGCGCGAAGACGCCGAGGAGGGCGAAGAGCCGCCGCCGGAAGTTGTCGGCCAGCTGGTCCCGGATGTTCTCGAGGTTGTAGTCGATCTTGATCCGCCCGAGGAACCGCCCCTCCACGACGACGGGGATCTCGAGCGTCCGGTTCGTCGGGCCCTCGCTGACGGAGCCCGAGATCAGGAACGACTTCCCGCTCTTCGCCTTCCTCCTTCCGGACGGCTTCGACGGGAAAGGCTGTCCGAACTCGTCGGTCACGGTGACGTCGCGGAGCCCCCGCGCCTCGAGCGTTCGCCGGAGGTCGGCGAGGACCTGGTCGTCCTTCCATCCCTTTTCGCCCACCTGCGTCTGGGCGAGCTCGATCGCCTTGGCGAGCCCCTGGTACGAGGCGTCGGCCTCCTCGAGCGTCTCGTTCCGGGTCCGGAGGTAGAGGAGGGCCTCCGCCGCCGCCGCGAGGACGAGAATCGCGGCCATCGCGAGGCCGAGCCGGCTGGAGAGTCGGAGGCCGCGGAAGGGCTTCAGCGCGGTCATGGTGCGAGGATCGCCTCTACGGAGCGTACCGTGAAGAAGAGGCCGAAGAGAACGAGGAGGATCCCGGCAACGGCGGTCGAGTGACGCACCCAGACGGTGCGCGCGGAGACCGAGGAGAGAAGCTCGATGAGAAGCGCGAACCAGGCGAAGACACCGAGGCCGATGCCGACGGCGAAGACGCCGGCGGGAAGCGGTCGCGGCAGGAGGAGCCGGTGGGAGACGAGGAAGCTGATCAGGAGGGTCCAGTTGACCACGAGCGTCGGGTTCGCGACTCCCTGAAGGACGCCGGTGAGGAGAGGGAAGCGCAAAACACCGCCGGCGGGCCGGGGAGTCTCGCCCGCGCCGTCGTTGTTGCCGGCCGCGAGGCGTACCGCCGCCTCCTCCCGCGCGCGGTCCCAGAAGAGAATCTTCAGTCCGTAGACGACGAGAAAGAGGGCCAGAAAGCCGCGCACCCAGCGGTTCGAGACGACCGCCTCGATGGCCCATCCGAAGCCGAGGCCGATGACGCCGCAGATGAGCGCGTCCACGGCGGCCCCGCCGAGGGCGGTACGGAAGGCGTCGCGTCTCCGGTCGTGGAGCGTCTTGCGCAGGATGTTGACGTTCAGCGGTCCCGGCGGGATGGCGCCGAAGAATCCCGCGAGGAATCCGATCAGGAGGGCGAGCGGGAGGCTCTCCACGGGGCCTCCATCCTCTCATGTCGTTTGCTGCCGCGCCGGGCCCGGCGTAGAGTGACCGTGTGAGGATTCACCGGCTCCTGCCCGCGTTTCTCGTGGCCGCCGCGGCCCTGCCGATCCTGTCGCAGGGGGTCGCGACGCTGGATTTCGAGCCGCGTGTGGGGGCGATCGGATCGCGAGTCTCCGTCCACTATCCCGCCCCCCCCGGCGTCACTCTCCGCTTCGGTGACCGGTACGTGACGTACGTCCGCGAGGACGCGGGACATCTGGTCTTCCTCGTTCCGCCGAACACCTACTCTTCGTTCATCGAGCTCCGTTCGGGCGACAAGGTCATCGCGAAGAGCGCCGTGCCGTTCGTCGTCTCCGGAGCCTCGATCGTTCCGCAGAAGCTGATCGGCCTGAAGGAAGCGATGGAGGTCTTCGCCTTCCAGGACGATCCGACGCCCGAAGGGGGCAAGAAGCCCGAGACCCCCGTGAGGCCGATTCTAAAGCTCGGGGACAGCGACATCCTGACCATCGGAGAGTCCTCGCCGCAAGGGGCTCCACCTCCGGCCGTGAACATGGGCGACTCGGTCTCGGCGGGGACCCGGGGGATGGGGCCGGCCGCCTTCCTGATCACCGCCCGCCCCCCGGTCAAGAAAGTCGTTCTCCCGACGCCGACGCCCACGCCGACGGCACCGCCGCCGACGTCACCGGAAAAGTAGGCGACTTCCTTCTGAACGGGAACTTTTTCCGCGCGGCGAGGGTCGAACCTTTCGGAGCCTTTCCCTTTGACCGCGCGCATCCTCGCCTTCGACGTCGGCCGACCCCACGAAGGGCATGGGAGAATCGTCGCCGTGGTTTCGGCCGGGCGGCAGACCCCCGAACCGGACGACGCGACCGGAGACGAGCGCGCCGTCGCGCGGTTTCTCACGGGGGACGCGAGCGGCTTCGAGACGATCGTTCGCCGGTACTCGGGGATGGTCTTCACGCTCGCGGCCCGGCTCGTCGGTCCCCTCGACGCCGAAGACGTCGTCCAGGAGACGTTTCTCCGGGCGTGGCGGGGCCTCTCCGGGTTCCGGGGCGAGTCGTCCCTGAAGACGTGGCTCTACTCGATCGCCCTCAACCGGGTCCGTGCCCGGCGGGGGACGCTGGCACGGCTCCGAGCGCTATTCGGCGCGGGGGAGGCCGGGGGTGACGGGCCGGACTTCTCTCTCGTGGACGGCCTCGCGGACGGAGGTCTCTCACCGGAGGAGAACGCCGTACGGGCCGAGGAGCGCCGGCGGCTTCGGAAGGCCATTGCTGCCCTTCCGGAGGAGTTCCGGATCGCCGTCGTCCTGCGCGACCTCGAGGGGCTTTCGTACGACGAGGTCGCGTCCGTACTCGCGGTTCCCGTCGGGACCGTCCGGAGCCGCCTCGCCCGCGGGCGCGCGCTTCTGAAGGAGAGCCTGTCGTGAGCGCCCGGCCCGATCCCGTCCGCCTCTCCGACGAGGAGCTCGACCTCCTTGTCTCGCGGTCGCTCGATGGAGACCTCTCTCCCGAAGAGATGGGGCAGCTCGAAAGCATCCTCGCCTCCGACCCGCGCGCGGTGCGGCGGCGCGAGGAGCTTTCCGCCCTCGTCGGGAAGCTGAACGCCCTGCCCGATCCGGCCCCGCCGCTCGGCCTCACCGCGCGGACGAATGCCTGGACCGCGGAGCGCGCCCGGGGGATCGGCGCCGTTCTGGCATCGCCTCGGCCTCTTCCCGCCCCCCCCGATGTTGCGCGGGATCGGGGCGCTCTTCGTCATCGTCCTGATCGGGATGACCGTCCTTCGGTCCCAGAGCGTCCGGCAGAAGGCGGCCGAGTCTTCGGAGGCGAAAGACGACGGACGCGTCGCGATCTTCTTCGGGGAGCGCGGGCCGTCGGCCCCGGCCGCCGGGCCGGCCCCGTCGACGCCGGCATCGCAGGCTCTCGCCGCCCGCCTCGGCGTGCGAACGAGCCCCTCCGGAAATCGAAGGGCTTCGCGCCGGAGCTGTCGCCGCCCTCCGGTGCCGGGGAGCCGGCCTCCGGGATCGCTTCCGCCGCGCCGCCCTCCGTCCGCCGGGACGCGCCGATGTTCGCCGATTCGGCCGGAGCCGCCGGAACCGAAGCCTCCGGAGGAGCTCCGGCGCCGGTGCGGGCGGAGGGCTCTCATAAGAGCGCCGGGAACGCGATGGCCCTTGCCGGAGGAGTGACGCGCCCTTCGGCGCGAGCGCCCCTCGCGTGGGACGTCACGGTGGCCGAGGCGTTCGCACGGGGTTGGGCTCTTCGGCGCGTCGTGGCGCCTCCGCCGTCGGCGGAGACGCCGGCGGTCTCGTATCGCGTCAAGCTCGACGCCGAGGGAAAGGTCGTCTCCTCACGCGCCGTCGGTGCGACGACGGCCGAGATGGACGCGGCGGTCCGGTCGCTCGTCTTCCGGAAGCTCTCCGCCGAGGCTCCGGAGGAGATCGAGATCGCGCTCGCCGCCCGCTGACCCCTACCGGCTCCGGAGCGCGTCCAGGTAAGCGGCCGCTTCGCGCTCCCGTCCCGCAGCCCGGGCCGTCGCGAGGAACTCCTCGGCGGCGAGCTTCGATCCGGGGTGCTGGGCGAGGATCGCCCCGAGCGTCTCGAGGGCTCCGTCGAGGTCGCCTTCGAGCCGCTGGCGCCGGGCCACGAGGAGCCGGAAGGGGGGCGCGTCGCTTCCCGCGAGCGGGCGGGCCCGGTCGAGCGCCTCCTTCAGAGCCGGAAGATCGCCGGCATCGGCGGCGAAAGTTCCGAGGAGGAGCCACGCGTCGGCGCGCCCCGGCTCGAGTGCGACTCCTCGATGCGCGAGCGCGAGCGCCTCGGCCCTCTGCCCTTCGGCCCCCCGCGCCTCGGCGAGGAGGAGAAGGAGATCGGCCTCCTCCGGCGCGGACGCGACGGCCGCCTCCAGCTCGCGGGCCGCCCCGGCGGCATCTCCCTCCGCGAGAAGGAGCTTTCCGAGCCGGTATCGCGTCGGGAAGTAGAGAGGCGAGATCGCGAGAGCCCTGCGGTAAGCCTCGACCGCCGCGGCGGGGTGGCCGAGGGTCTCTTCCGCCTGCCCGAGCGAGTCGTGCGCGGATCGCGAGTCGGGGTCGAGGGCGATCGACTTCAGAGAGAAGCTCACGCGCCTCCACCGTCCGTCCCTCCTTCATCCGGAACCGCGCGAGAAGCTCCCACGGAAGGCCCGAGCGCGGGTCCGCGAGGGCGGCTTTCATGAAGGCCCCTTCCGCCTCGGCCGTTCGGCCCAGCTCGGCGAGGGAGTTTCCTTCCAGAGAAAGCTCCTCCGCGAAGTCGTGCGACGGCCGATGCGTCCGGAGATGCGAGGCGCCGAGGACGAGAGCCGCTGCGAGCGCGGCAAGCGCAGCGGCGCGAAGCCCCCGCGTTTCGACCGTCTCGATGAGATGAGCCGCACCGAGTCCGGCCAGGAGCGCGGCCGCGGGGATAGCCGGTATCCGGTACCGGAGACCCATGAGCGCGACGAGGACCGGGAGCGCTCCGGCCGCGAGAAACGCGAGCGGGAACGCGACCGGGATCCGGTCGCGGAAGGCGTGGAAGAGGCCGACGGCCCCGAGGGCCGCCATGAGGCCGAAACCGGGGAGGAGACGGAGGAGCGTGGAGCGCTCCCGGAAAAAGGCGAAGCTGTGGTTGTCGCGCGGCTCCTCGGCCTGCGTCAGCCAGACCGCCTTCGAGAGGACGACCCGCGCGAGCCCCGCCGGATCGGCCGCCGCACGCGCGATCGTCTTCGTCAGGAACCAACCCTCCTCTTCTCGCGGCGTCTTCCCGTCCCGGTACGGCGCGGAGACGACACGATCCCATGCGCCGTTCGGCCTCGCGCTCTGGACGCCGCCGCTCGCGGGGTCGTTCCCGAGAAAGAGGTTGATCGCCCCGTAGGAGCGGACGAAGAGGAAGCGGCCGGACGCGCGTGAAGCGGCGACGACGACCGGGGTGAGAGTCGCCGCCGCGGCGAGAAGCAGGACACCGGCGGCGGCGAGCCGGCGCGACCGCGAGCGGTCGAACGCGATTGCCCCCGCCGAGGCGAGGGCAAAAAGGAGCATCGTGGGGCGCGAGCCCGAAGCGAGGCCGAGAAAGACGCCCGCAAGGGCAGCCGCTCCGAGGGACGGGCTTCGCGCGAGGACGGCGAGCGCGGCGGTCGCGAGAAAGAGGAGCAGCACCTCTTCCCAGAGGGCGACGTCTACGAAGGCGACCGGCCCCGAGAGCGCGAGGAGAAGGCCCGCGGCAATGCCGGCCCGCCGCCCGAAGAGGCGGGTCCCGGCGAGGGCGAGGAGGACCGCGGTTCCTCCCGCGAGCGCCGCCTGCGCGAGACGAGCAGCGGCGAGCGATCCGCCCGTGGCTTTCAGGAGCCCCGCGAGGAGGTACGGATAGACGGGGCCATGGTTCGGTGGCGTCGGCCACCGGAAGTCCCCCGCCGCGAGGCTCCGCGCCCAGACGAGGTTCTCCCGCGCGTCGAGCTGTGGCATCGCCCACAACCCGAGGGGGGAAAGCTCGTGGGAGACGGCCGCGCGGACGAGAAAGGCGGCCAGGAAGATCGCGACGAGGGGGACGAGGCCGGGGCGTGAGGGGTCCTTCGGGGCGGGCGACATCCGGCGGAAAGGGTAGCCCACAGGGGGCACAATACGGGTCCCCACGGGGACCGATGAAGAGATCGCTGAAACAGCGCGAATCGGAGAGGGTCCGGCGGGCGGTCGCCTTCGTGAAGAGGCGCCTCCACCTCGACCTCGAGTTCGTCGTCTCGCCGGCGCCCGAGGGGACGCACGCCGGCATCCTCGACATCGAGCGTTCCTACCGCGGGACCGAGGACCGGAAGGTCTGGCTCATCACCTTCGACGCCTCGGTCGTCGCGAACGAGACGACGGCGGCGCTCCGGCGGCACGCTTTTCACGAGACGCTTCATGCCCTCACCTGGCCCCTCTTCGACGAGGTCGAAGCGGCCATCCGGCGGGTCCCGGAACCGGGCATCCGCAAGGAGCTGACCGACCGCGCCCTCGACGCCCGCGAGAACGTCGTCTACGAGCTGGAGCGGAAGCTCGGCCCGCTGGCCTTCCCGCACCTCCCCTGGACGGACCCGTGATCCTTCGCCATAATCCGCGTCCCTTCGGTCGAGCCGAAGTAGCTCAGTTGGTAGAGCAACTGATTCGTAATCAGTAGGTCGGCGGTTCAAGTCCGCCCTTCGGCTCCACTCTTCCCCTGCGGCACCGGGTCAGAGCCGGCGGTAGATGTCGCGGCGGGGGCCGATAACCGCCACGGTGACGAAGCGTGCGGCATCGTCGATCCGAAACACGATTCGAAGGTGCCCGACGCGCGCCCTGTAGAGGTCTCGAAACCCCCGTCAGCTTCTTGACCCCCGAATGGCGGGGCTCCTCGGCGAGCCGGTCGAGCGCGGCCGAAATTCGCGAGCGCTCGGGATCGTGGAGGGAGTTCAGTTCGCGGCGGGCGGCGGGCAGGAGTGCCAGCCCGTAGCTCACGGGAGGCGAAGGTCCCGCTTTACCTTCTCTTACGGGATAGGTTTCTCGCGGGGATCGGAGAGGCGCCGCTGAGCCTCTGCGCCGTCGAGGTAGTCCTCCAGGTCGCGAAGGGCGCGAGCGCCGGCCAGGGGCACGAGCGCGGCGACGGTCTTTCGCCCCTTCTTCACAAGCACACGCTCTCCGCGCGCGACTCGGGCGACGAGGGCCGGGGGAATCTCAGGGGGTTTCGGAGCGGCACGCGCCATCCACACGATTCTACGCGTTCATTCGTTCATTCATGCGTTCGAAGGCGGCGGTCGTCAAGCAGCTATCAGACGGCACTACCGAGAACTGACAGCCTGCCGGGATACCTTCGGTCCGCCGGCGCCGCAGACATGGAGTCTGACCCCAGATCTACTCGGGTTTCGACCCCGGATCTACGACGGGTGGTCGCGCTTCCTCGAGAAGATGATCTCGTCGAGACCGACGACGGCATAGGCCGAGATCAAGAGGAGGAAGACTCCCTCCGGCGTGGCGTTGACGACGACCGCTTCCGGTCCCGGGACGTAGGAAGCGACGGTGTCCACCGTCGTCTGGAGGAGTCCCTCGGCCGCCGTCTCGTCTTCCGCGAGAATCTCCTCGAGCTCGCCCTCCGTGCTGTAGGAAACGGTGTTCCGGTCGTGCCTCAGGACGAGGTAACCGCGGCCATGCCGGCGGTATCCCTCGAGCGCCCGGCGCAGAAGCTCGAGTCGAAGCGGGTGCGGCACCTCTGGAGATTACCGCCAGGCCGGGAACGGCCCGGAGCAGCCTGGCGCCGCCTCTGCGTGAACCGGTTACTTCATGGCCGGCTTCGGGGCCTCGGCGCGCGGCTCGCTGGAGGGGGGGACGAGCCCCTTGATCCGCATGTAGGTGACCATGTTGCCGTAGTGCTCCCAGTCGTGGCCGATCAGGAGGCCGACGACGGCGAAGCGGTTCGTCTCCGCTCCGAAGAGCTTCGTCCGGGTCGCGAGGTCGGAGTCGGTCGTCGCGAACGCCTTGTCGGCCGCGGCGAAGGACTCCTTGAGCGCGGCGACGAGGTCGGCCTTCGAGGTCTTCGTCTTCTCGATGTCGTGCGGAGCCGGCTTCTCGCCCGCGGCCATCGCGGCGAACATGAAGTTCGCGTCGGCGACGTGGCCGACGAGCTGCCCGAAGCTCCGGACGTCCGGGGAGGGCTTGAAGGCGTAGTTTTCCTCCGGCATCTTCTCGGCGGCCCGGATGACGAGATCCTTTGCGCGGGTCCAGGGCCCCTTGAGGCCCGTGACGGCGGGGTTCGGGGAGGGCGCGGTCGGGGCCGCCGCGACGCCGGGACCCTGGGCAGCGGCGGGAAGGGAGAGGGCGGCGGAGAGGATCAGAACGCGAGCTTTCATGGGAACCTCCACCCCGGGACGATATCGCGAAGGCGTCTCAACCGTGCTCCTTCGTTCCGGGGCAGGCCGTCCGGTCGGCACCCCGGCGCTTTGGCGGCCCCGGTGGGGCGAGGGGACCGGCGTTTTTGTCCGAAACCCCGTAGAATCCAACAATCCTGTAGGATTCGCCCGATGCCGCGCCCGCGTCCCGCACCGGCAAACGAAGCCCGCGAGCTGTCCGCGCTTCTCGAGCTGTCCCAGCTCCTCGGGTCGGCGCGGGGCCTGGGGTCGGTCCTCGACGGAGCGGCCGAAGTGCTCCGGGAGACGTACGACGCCGCTGGAGTGGCCGTGGCGCTCGTCCACGAGCCGGACGGCGATCTTCGGCTCGCCGCGGCCGCGGGCCTTCCGGCGGCCCGGCGCTCCTCGATGCGGCTGAAGCCGGGCGAGGCGATCACGGGGCGCGTCGTCTCGAGCGGAAAGCCCGTCGTCGTGCCGCAGGTCTCGCGCGAGCCGCTCCTCCGGACACCGCACGAGATCCTCGCCGCCTCCGACGCCTCGAAGAGGGAGCTGAGCCTCGTCTCGGTGCCGCTCGTCGTCGACCGGAAGGTGGTCGGCGCCCTCGCCCTCATCCTCCCGCACGAGCCGTCGCGCGACTTTCCGCGGAAAACCTCCTTCCTGAAGGTCGTCGCGTCGCTCTTCGGGCAGGCGATGCACGTCGACCGGCTCATCGAGGCGGAGCGGCAGCGCCTCCTCGACGAGAACCGGAAGCTGAAGCGGGAGCTGAAGGGGCGGTACGAGCTGAAGAACATCGTGGGGCACAGCCGCGCGATGGAAGAGCTCTACGAGCAGGTGGCCCAGGCGGCGCCGAGCGACACGACCGTCCTGATCCGGGGCGAATCGGGGACCGGAAAGGAGCTGATCGCCCACGCCGTCCA
This sequence comes from uncultured Acidobacteriota bacterium, assembly GCA_963779415.1. Taxonomy (GTDB): domain Bacteria; phylum Acidobacteriota; class Thermoanaerobaculia; order UBA5066; family UBA5066; genus DAOMFB01. The sequence goes on from CAVZYA010000002.1 coordinate 923,430, forward strand.
CTACAACTCCCCCCGGGCCGCCAAGCCGTTCGTGAAGGTGAGCTGCGCGGCGCTCCCCGAGAGCCTCATCGAGTCGGAGCTCTTCGGCTACGAGCCGGGCGCTTTCACGGACGCCCGCGCGCAGAAGAAGGGGCGCTTCGAGCTGGCCGACGGCGGGACGCTCTTTCTGGACGAGGTGGGGGACCTCTCTCCCGCGACGCAGGTGAAGCTCCTCCGCGTCCTCCAGGAGCGCGAGTTCGAGCGCCTCGGCGGCGTCGCGCCGATCGCCGTCGACGTGCGGCTCGTCACCGCCACGAACCGCGACCTCGACGCCGCCATGGCGAAGGGGACCTTCCGCGACGACCTCTATTACCGCCTCAACGTCTTCACGATCTTCGTGCCGCCTCTCCGGGACCGCCGGCCGGACATTCCGCTCCTCGCGGACCATTTCGTCGAGAAGTACGCGCGCCGGCACCGCCGGGACGTGCGGCGGATCTCGACACCTGCGATCGACATGCTGATGAGCTACCACTGGCCGGGGAACGTCCGGGAGCTGGAGAACGCGATCGAGCGGGCCGTCCTCGTCTGCGAAGGGGGCGTCCTTCATGCCCACCACCTCCCTCCGACGCTCCAGACGGCGGAAGTCTCGGGGACCCTTCCGCGGCAGTCGCTCGGCGAGGCGATGGACGCGTTCGAGAAGGACCTCCTCCTCGACGCGCTGAAGATCGCCCGCGGCAACCGGGCCAAGGCGGCGCGCCTTCTCCGGACGACGGAGAGGATCTTCGGCTACCGCCTGAAGCGCCACGGGATCGAGGCGGCCCGCTTCCGTCCCTGACCGACAATTTCGTAGACTTTGTACATTGGTTGTGACAGAAATGTCGGATCGCCTTTCGAGGTCCGTCTTCTGTAAACAGTCAGACAGCAATACGTTGCAACTCCCGGCGTGTCTCACATCCACGAGCACGTCGCCTTGCTATGGCGCGCGGCATGAACGGAGCCGACATCGCCTGGGTCCTCGTCGCCACCGCCCTCGTCCTTCTGATGACCCCCGCCCTCGCCTTCTTCTACGGCGGGCTCGTCCGCTCGAAGAACGCGCTGAACACGATGATGATGAGCGTCTCGGCGCTGGGCTTCGTCGGCGTGGCGTGGGCCGTCCTCGGCTACTCGCTCGCGTTCGCGCCCGGGTCGGCGGGGATCGGAGACCTCTCGCACGCCTTCCTGCGCGGGGTCGGCCTCGGCGCGGCGCCCTCGGCGACGACCATCCCCCACCTTCTCTTCATGGCGTTTCAGGGGACCTTCGCGATCATCACGGCGGCGCTGATCTCGGGCGCCATCGTCGAGCGGAAGCGGTTTTCGGCCTACCTCCTCTTCATCACGCTCTGGTCCCTCTTGGTCTACGCCCCCGTCGCGCACTGGGTCTGGGGGGGCGGCTTCCTCGCGAAGCTCGGCGCCCTCGACTTCGCCGGCGGGACCGTCGTCCACATCAACGCCGGAGCGGCCGCCCTCGTCGCGGCGATCCTCCTCGGACCCCGGAAGGACTTCGCGAGGCAGGCGACGCTGCCGCACCACGTCCCGTTCGTCCTCCTCGGCGCCGGGCTCCTCTGGTTCGGCTGGTTCGGCTTCAACGGGGGGAGCGCTCTCGCCGCGAACGCCTCGGCCGTCCTCGCCTTCGTCAACACGCTCCTCGCCCCGATGGCGACCCTCGTCGTCTGGACGCTGCTCGACCTGAAACGGAACGGCCGCGTGACGGCCGTCGGGGCCGCGACGGGCATCGTCGTCGGGCTCGTCGCCGTGACGCCGGCGGCGGGCTTCGTGTCGCCTCTCTCGGCCGCTCGCCCTCGGCGCCGTCGCCGCCTTCCCGAGCTACTTCGCGATCCTCTACCGGGCCCGGACGCGCCTCGACGACTCGCTCGACGTCGTCGCCGCGCACGGTCTCGGCGGCACGGTCGGCGCTCTCCTGACGGGCGTCCTCGCCGAGAAGGCGTGGAACGGGACGGCGGACGGGCTCCTCTTCGGCAACGTCCGCCAGTTCTTCGTCCAGCTCCTCGCCGTCGCCGTCACGATCGCTTTCAGCGGCGGCGGCGACGTTTCTCCTCCTCAAGCTCGTGAACCTCGTGATCCCGCTCAAGGTCGGTCTGCGCGACGAGGGGATGGGGCTCGACGTCTCGCAGCACGGCGAGGAGGCGTATGGCTCCGGCGAGGGCGCCATCCTGATCCTGCCGGGCGCGAGGCGGTCGACGGCCGAGCCGCTCCTCGCCGGCGACGCCGGTCCCCGAAGGAGGCCGCGCGTGAAGCTCGTCGTCGCCATCGTCCGTCCCGAGAAGCTCAACGACGTCCTCGAGGCGCTCTTCGAGGCCGAGGTCCGGGGCCTCTCCCTCTCCCGCGTGCAGGGGCACGGCGGCGAGATGGACCGCGTGGAGACCTATCGCGGCACGACCGTGAAGATGGAGCTGTCCGAGAAGGTCCGGCTCGAGATCGGCGTCTCGGACCACTTCGTCGAGCCGACCGTCAAGGCGATCCTCTCCTCCGCACGGACCGGCGAGGTCGGAGACGGAAAGATCTTCGTCCTCCCCGTCGAGAAGGTCTTCCGGATCCGGTCGGGAGAGGAGGACCAGGCCGCCGTCACGCCGATCGCGAGCGCGGCCGCCTGAGACCGGCGTCTTCCGCGACGGGCGATACGCCCGGACCTAGAATCCTTGCCGTGCCGCTCACGACGTTCGACCTGTCGATCCGGTTCTTCCTGCAGCTCCTCGTCATCCTCGGCGTCTGTCAGGGGACGGCATGGCTTTTCCGGAAGGTGGGGCAGTCGCAGGTCGTGAGCGAGATGATCGCCGGCGTCTTCCTGGGGCCGTCGCTCTTCGGCTGGCTCTTCCCGGGGGCGAGCGCCTACCTCTTCCCGAAGGCTTCGATGCCGATCCTCTTCGCCTTCGCGCAGGTCGGCCTCGTCCTCTACATGTTCCTCGTCGGCCTCGAGTTCGACACGGCCCTCCTCCGGGAGAAGCTCCGGAGCGCGGCTCTCGTCTCGGCGGCCGGGATCAGCGCGCCATTCGCCCTCGGCGGCCTGATCGCGTGGGCGACGCACGCCCGGGCCGACCTCGCCCTCTTCGGCGAGGGGGTCTCGATCCCGCAGGCCGTCCTTTACATGGGAGCGGCGATGTCAATCACCGCCTTCCCGATGCTGGCGCGGATCATCCACGAGCAGGGACTCTCCCGGACGACGCTCGGGACGCTGGCGCTCGCGGCCGGCTCGCTGGACGACGCGGCGGCGTGGTGCCTCCTGGCGTCGTCCTCGCCGCCTTCAGCGGGAACGTCTCGATCGCGATCCTCGCCATCGGCGGCGGCGGGCTCTTCCTCGTCTTCTGCCTCGTCGTCCTCCGCCGCCTCCTCGTGCCGCTCGGCGCGCACGTGGAGCGGGAGAAAGGGATGAGCCCGACCCTCTTTTCGTGGGTCCTGATGATCCTGATGCTCGGAGCCTTCATCACCGATTCGCTCCGGATCTACGCGGTCTTCGGCGCGTTTCTGACCGGGGCCGCGATGCCGAAGGGGCTCTTCGCCGAAGAGCTGCGGAAGCGGATGCACCCCCTCACGGTCTCGTTCATCCTTCCGCTCTTCTTCGTCTACTCGGGGCTCAACACGAGAATCGGCCTCGTCTCCACGCCGGCGCTCGCCGCTCTCGCCCTCGTCGTACTTTTCGCCGCGATCTTCGGCAAGGGGGTCGCCTGCTGGGGGGCGGCGCGCCTCGCCGGGTCGACGCCGAAGGACGCCCTCGGCGTCGGGGTGCTGATGAACGCCCGCGGACTGATGGAGCTGATCATCCTGAACATCGGCCTCGAGCGGGGGATCATCCAGCCGACCCTCTTCACGATCATGGTCCTGATGGCCGTCGTGACGACGCTCATGGCGACGCCGATCTTCGAGCGGATCCACGGCGCGAAGGAAGGCCGGCTCGGGGCGGGCACTCTCGACTTCTCGTGAGCGGAGGCGCCGGCCCCCCGGCCGGGTCGCCGCGCGAGGTCCATCTCGGGAAGCTCGCCGTCGTCTTCCTGAAGCTCGGCACGGTCGCGTTTGGCGGACCGGCGGCGCACATCGCCATGATGGAGGACGAGTTCGTCCGCCGCCGGGCCTGGCTTTCGAGGCAGGAGTTTCTCGACCTCGTGGGCGCGGCGAGCCTGATCCCCGGTCCCAGCTCGACCGAGGTCGCCATCTACGTCGGTTACCGGCGTGCGGGGTGGCGCGGGCTGCTCATCGCCGGCGTCTGCTTCATTCTCCCGGCGGCACTTCTCGTCACCGCGCTGGCATGGGCCTACGTGCAGCTCGGAAACCTGCCTCGGGTCGGCGCCGTCCTCTACGGCGTCAAGGCGGTGGTCATCGCCATCATCGCGCAGGCGCTCCTCGGCCTGGCGCGGACGGCCTTCAAGACCAGGACACTCGCGGCGCTGGGCGCGATCGCCTTTTCTGCGTGCCTCTTCGGGGTGAATCCTCTCGGTGTGCTCGTCGGCTCCGGGCTCGCGAGCGGGCTTCTCCGCGGGCTGGCGCGACCGGACAGGCGACGTGGGGCGGCCTTTCTCCTGAGCGCAGGCGGGATTGCCGGCGCTTCTTCCATCCCCGTTCCCGTGACCCTCACGAAGCTCTTTTTCATCTTTCTGAAGATCGGCGCCGTCGTCTTCGGAAGCGGGTACGTCCTTCTGGCCTTTCTCAGAGCCGACTTCGTGGAGGGGACACGCTGGCTGACCGAGGCCCGGCTTCTGGATGCCGTCGCGGTCGGGCAGGTCACGCCGGGACCTGTCTTCACGACCGCGACCTTCATCGGCTACCTCCTCGCGGGGCTTCCCGGGGCGGCCGTGGCGACCGTTGCGATCTTCCTTCCGTCCTTCTTCCTGGTGGCCCTGAGCGGTCCCCTCGTCCCGCGGCTTCGTACGTCGCCGATGGCGGCGGCCATTCTCGACGGCGTGAATGCGGGAGCCGTGGCGGTAATCCTCGTCGTCGGTCTGCAGCTCGGGCGGACGGCCCTCGTCGACGGGACGACGATCGCCCTGGCGGCGGCCGGGTTCCTCGTCCTCGTGGTCCTCAGGCCCAATTCCGCCTGGCTGGTCCTGGCCGGCGCTCTTGTGGGATGGTTGAGGGGCTGAAGGAGGTCCGAAATGATGAGAGACGTGGGGGCGAAGGCGGCGGCGGTTTCCGACCGGCCTCTCGCGGGCATTCTCCTGATCCGGCTGGCGGTCGGTCTGATCTTCTTCACCCAGGGGATCCTGAAGTTCACCGACCCGAACATGGGGATCGTCCGCTTCACCCGCATCGGTTTTCCGGTCCCCGGCTTTACGGCAGAGTTCGTCGGCGCCTTCGAGATCGTCTGCGGGCTTCTCGTTCTTCTCGGCCTTCGGACGCGGGTGGCGGCGCTGCCGCTTTTGATCGTCATTTCGACCGCGATCGCCACGACGAAGATCCCGGAGCTCTTTCGGACGGGTCAGGGCTTCTGGTACATGGTGAGCGATGCGCGGACCGACTTCGCGATGTTCTGCTCCCTGCTTTTCCTGCTCCTTGCGGGGGGCGGGAGCTGGTCGCTGGATGCCCTTGGCCGTCGCCGCGAGGAGAGCCAGGGCTCGACCACGTCGTAGAGGAAGCCCGGGTCGGTCTCCGAGAAAGAAAAATGCCCTCCCGCCGTCCGGAGGTTTGGCCCGCGTGGGGCGGGCAGGGGGGTGGACGGCGGGAGGGCGGGGGGGCGTCAGGAACCGCGCGTCAGGACATGGCCTCCACCTTGAATGACTGGAGGATCCGCATGTAGTTCGCGCGCTCGAAGGACGAGGGGTCCGGGCTCTTGAGAAGGCTCATCGAGCCCTTCATCTGGGAGACCGATTCGTATTCGTGCTTCTGCATCCAGGCGGTGAAGTCGTTCCTCACGACGGCGAGCTGTTTCGGTCCGCGCCGGAGGATGGCCGAGACCATCTGAACGGCATCCGCGCCCGTCATGACCGCCTTCACGGCGTCGAGCCCGGTGTGGACCCCTCCCGAGACGGCGAGGCTCGCCCGGAGACGGCCGGCGAGGATGGCGAGCCACCGGAGGCGCAGGAGCAGCTCCGAGGAGTCGGAGAGGGAGAGGGAGGGGACGACCTCCAGCTCCTCGGGGTCGAGATCGGGCTGGTAGAAGCGGTTGAAGAGGACGAGCCCGTCCACCTTCAGCCGGTCCAGCTCGCTCGCGAAGTGGCCGAGGGAGGAGAAGAAGGGCGCGAGCTTGACCGCGAGAGGGATCTTCACGCCGTTCTTGACGGCGTGGACCATCTCGAGGATCCGGCGCTCGACGAGGCTTCCCGCTTCCCACGATTTCGCGGCGAGGTAGTAGACGTTCAGCTCGAGGGCGTCGGCGCCGGCCTGCTCGATCTTCTGGGCGTACTCGAGCCAGCCGCCGAGCGTGACGCCGTTGAGCGACGCGATGACGGGGAGCTTGACGGCCGACTTGATCTTCTGGATCTGCTCGAGGTACTGCTCCGGCCCGAGGCGGTACTCCTCGGGCTCGGGGAAATACGAAAGCGCCTCGGCGAACGCCGCGGCGTGAATCTCCATCGCCTCGATCGTCCCGATCTGCTCCCGGGTGATCTGCTCCTCGAAGAGCGAGTGCATGACGATGGCCGAAGCGCCCGCGTCCTCGAGCCGCCGCACCGTGTCGAGGTCGTCGACCATCGGCGAGGCGCCGGGCATGAACGGGTGGGGGAGCTTGAGGCCGAGATACGTGGTCGAGAGATCCATCATCCCCTCCTCACGCCTTCGGAGCCACCGGGGCCGCAGAGGCCGGGGCGGACGGGGGCGTGATGCCCGCCTTCGTCATCGTGATCCTGGCCAGGTTCTCGTAGATGGCGAAGCGCTCGCGCACATCGCGCTCGGCCTTGTGAAGGAGCATGCGGAACCGGACCGGGTCCTGCTGCTCGACCATCCGGAAGCGCGCCTCGTTTCGCATGAACTGCGCGAGCGAGGCCTTGATCGACGTGGAGTCCATGACGAGCGGCGTCTCGCCCGTCGGAATCCGCCGCGGGTCGAAGCGGTAGAGCGGCCAGTAGCCCGAGTCGACGGCCAGCTTCTGCTGGTCGAGGCTGAACGACAGGTCGTAGCCGTGGGCGATGCAGGGGCTGTATGCGATGAGCATCGAGGGGCCGGACCAGGAGTCGGCCTCGAGGAATGCTTTCACTGTCTGGTTGTCCTTGGAGCCGAAGGCGAGGTGTGCGACGTAGACGTGGCCGTACGTCATCGCGAGCATCCCGAGGTCCTTTTTCGGAACCCCCTTGCCGTTCGCGGCGAACTTCGCCGCAGCCCCCATCGGCGTCGCTTTCGACGCCTGGCCGCCCGTGTTCGAGTAGACCTCGGTGTCGAGGACGAGGACGTTGACGTCCTTGTTGGAGGCGAGGACGTGGTCGAGGCCGCCGTAGCCGATGTCGTAGGCCCAGCCGTCGCCGCCGACGATCCAGACGCTCTTCTTGACGAGGAAATCGGCGAGCTGGTCGAGGATCTTTCCGGCCTCGGCCTCCTTCCCGCCGATCCCCTTCAGCTTCGTCCGAAGGGCCGCGACGCGCTGGCGCTGGGCCGCGATGCCGGCCTCGCCCGTCATGTCGGCCCCGAGGATCTCCGAGACGAGCGTCTCGCCGAGAGAGGCCGAGAGCGTCTTCAAGAGGTGCGTCGCGTAGTCCTTCTGCGAGTCGATCGCGAGGCGGTACCCGAAGCCGAACTCGGCGTTGTCCTCGAAGAGCGAGTTGTTCCAGGCCGGCCCCCGCCCGTCGCGGTTCGTCGCGTACGGGGTCGTCGGGAGGTTCCCGCCGTAGATCGAGGAGCAGCCCGTGGCGTTCGCGATGATCGTCCGGTCGCCGAAGAGCTGCGTCAGGAGCTTGACGTACGGCGTCTCGCCGCAGCCGGAGCAGGCGCCCGAGAACTCGAAGAGCGGCTCGAGGAACTGCGTCCCCTTCACGTCCATCCGGACCGTGTCGCGCGGCGCCTCGGGGAGGTCGAGGAAGAAGGCGAAGTTCGCGGCCTCGGCCTCGCGGAGCGGGCGCTGCGGGTGCATGTCGAGAGACTTGTGCTTCGGGTTCGACTTGTCCTTCGCGGGGCAGACGGCGACGCAGAGAGTGCAGCCCGTGCAGTCCTCCGGGGCGACCTGGACCGTGTACTTCTGTCCCTTGTACTCCGGCCCCTTGAAGTCCATCGACTTGAAGGTGGCCGGGGCCTTCCCGAGACGGGCCGGGTCGTAGACCTTCACGCGGATCGCCGCGTGGGGGCAGACCATCGCGCACTTGTTGCACTGGATGCAGATCTTCTCGTCCCAGACGGGGATGTCGAGGGCGATGTTCCGCTTCTCCCACCTCGCGGTCGCGAGGGGCCACGTCCCGTCGGGAGGAAAGGCGCTGACCGGAAGGAGGTCCCCCTTGCCCGCCAGCATGACCGCCGAGACGCGCTTGACGAAGTCGGGCGCGGCATCGGAGACGATCGGGGGGCGACGCCGCGTCGCCGTGACCTTCGGGGGGACCGGCAGCTCGAAAAGGTGCTCGAGGGTGCCGTCGATCGCCGCGAAGTTCTTCTTGACGATCTCGGGTCCCTTCCGGCCGTACGTCTTCTCGACGGCCTTCTTGATCTCGGCGATCGCGTCCTCGCGCGGAAGGACGCCCGAGATCGCGAAGAAGCAGGTCTGCATGATCGTGTTGATCCGCGCCCCCATGCCGAGCTCGCGGGCCACCTTGTAGGCGTCGATGCCAAAGACCCGGAGCTTCCGCTCGACGATCGTCTCCTGCATCTCGCGGGGGAGAGCGTCCCAGACCTCCTCCTTCTCCCGACCGACGTTCAGAAGGACGGTGCCCCCCGGTGCCGCGTACTCGAGGACGTCGTACTTGTCGAGGAACGACTCCTGGTGGCAGGCGACGAACTTCGCCTTCGTGATGAGGTAGGTCGAGCGGATCGGCTTCGCCGAGAAGCGGAGGTGCGAGATCGTGACCGCGCCCGACTTCTTCGAGTCGTAGACGAAATAGCCCTGCGCCTCTTTCCCGGTCTCCTCCCCGATGATCTTGATCGAGTTCTTGTTCGCGCTGACGGTGCCGTCGGCCCCGAGGCCGTAGAAGACGGCGCGCGAGACCTCGTCGGCCTCCGTGTCCACGTCGGGATCCCACGGGAGGGACGTGTGGGTGACGTCGTCCACGATGCCGACCGTGAAGTGGTTCTTCGGGGCGCTCTTGCCGAGCTCGTCGAAGACCGCCTTCACCATGGCGGGAGTGAACTCCTTCGACGAGAGGCCGTAGCGCCCGCCGACCACGACCGGGTCCTTCGCGAACCGGGTCAGGCCGGCGCTCTTCGCCTCCACGAGGCCCGTCACGACGTCCATGTAGAGCGGGTCGCCGATGGCGCCCGGCTCCTTCGTCCGGTCGAGGACGGCGATCGACTTCACGGTCTTCGGAAGCGCCGCGAGGAAGGCCGGGATGTCGAACGGGCGGTAGAGGCGGACCTTGACGATCCCCACCTTCTCGCCGCGGGCGACCATCCACTCCACGGCCTCGTGCGCCGCCTCGGCGCCCGAGCCCATCAGGACGACGACCCGCTCGGCCTCCGGGTGCCCCACGTAATCGAAGAGGCGGTAGGCGCGTCCGGTCCGCTTCGCGAAGCGGTCCATCTCCTGCTGGACGATCCCGGCGCAGGCGCGCGTACCAGCGGTTGCAGGCCTCGCGGGCCTGGAAAAACGCGTCGGGGTTCTGCGCCGAGCCGCGGAGGACCGGACGGTCGGGCGAAAGGGCCCGCCCCTTGTGCGCGGCGATCGCCTCGGGATCGAGAAGGGCACGAAGATCCTCGTCCGCGAGCTCCTCGATCTTGGAGACCTCGTGGGAGGTCCGGAAGCCGTCGAAGAAGTGGAGGAACGGGACGCGCGACTTCAGGGTCGCCATCTGCCCGATGGCGGCGAAGTCGTGCGCCTCCTGAACGGAGTTCGAGCTGAGCATGGCGAAGCCGGTCTGCCGGCAGGCCATGACGTCCGAGTGGTCCCCGAAGATCGAGAGGGCGTGCGTGGCGACGGTGCGGGCCGCCACGTGCATGCAGTAGGAGGTCAGCTCCCCCGCGATCTTGTACATGTTGGGGATCATCAGGAGGAGGCCCTGCGCGGCGGTGAACGTCGTGGCCAGCGCCCCGGCCTGGAGCGCGCCGTGGACGGCGCCCGCGGCGCCCCCCTCCGACTGCATCTCGACGACCTCGGGAACGTTCCCCCAGATGTTCTTCATCCCCTTGGAGGACCACTCGTCGGCCCACTCGCCCATGTTCGAGGAGGGGGTGATCGGATAGATGGCGATGACCTCGTTCGTCCGGTGGGCGACCGAGGCGACGGCTTCATTCCCGTCAAGGGCGATCGAACGGCGTTCTGTCATAAAGGACCCCCCGTAACGGACGGATCATTCGACGGAGCCCTCGTGCCGGCCATGATCCGAATGAATCAGTGAAGAATCAGGAGTTTACGGGTCCGCGGACGCACGGCGGAATCCCGCAGGATCCGCCGTTCGTATAAGCTTTCTGCATTCGGCGCTTCCTCTCCGGGGGAGCGCGGAGGTTTTCGATGAACCAACTGAAGACACTGATCCTTCTGGCGGCCCTGACGGCCCTGCTCCTCTGGCTCGGCCAGCTCATCGGCGGCCAGCAGGGAATGATGATCGCGCTCGTGATGGCGCTCGTCATGAACTTCGGGAGCTACTGGTTTTCGGACAAGATCGTCCTCGCGATGTACGGAGCTCAGCCGGTGTCCGAGGCCGACGCGCCCGAGCTCTTCACGATCGTCCGGAATCTCGCCCAGAAGACCGGCATTCCGATGCCGAAGGTCTACATCATTCCCGAAGAGGCTCCGAACGCCTTCGCGACCGGCCGGAACCCCGACCACGCGGCCGTTGCCGCGACGCAGGGGCTCCTTCGCCTGATGAGTCGCGAGGAGATCGAAGGGGTCCTCGCCCACGAGCTGGGGCACGTGAAGCACCGTGACACTCTCATCATGGCGGTGGCCGCGACGATGGCCGGCGCCCTGTCGCAGCTCGCAACGATGGCGCTCTGGTTCGGCGGAGGACGTGGCAGCAATGACCGCGAGGGGGGGAACCCGATCGCAGGCCTCATCGGCATCCTCGTCGCGCCCTTCGCCGCGATGCTCATCCAGATGGCCATCTCGCGGTCGCGCGAGTTCCTCGCGGACGAGGCGAGCGCGCAGATCACCGGGAACCCGATGGAGCTCGCGGGCGCCCTGAAGAAACTCGAGGCGTGGAAGGCCGAGGTGCCGATGACGCACGGCTCGCCCGCCACCGCGCACCTCTTCATCGTGAACCCGTTCTCGGGCGGTGCGATCGCCGGCCTCTTCTCCACCCACCCCTCGACGCAGCAGCGGATCGAGCGGCTGGAGGCGATGGCGCGAACCGGAGGAATCCGGCCGGCGTAAGTGTCTGCCAACGTCATCCTCTTCCCCTTTGCCGAGTACTGGTGGGTCTATGGGCTCTTCCTTCTCGTCGTTCTTGCCATGCTCGCGCTCGACCTCGGCGTGTTCCACCGGAAGACGCACGCTGTCTCCTTCCGCGAGGCGGCGGTCTGGAGCGTCGTCTGGGTCGCCCTCTCGCTCGCCGTCGGCGCGGCAATCTGGAAGTACGCCGAGTGGCGGTTTCCCCAGGTGCCGCGCCTCACGTCGCTTCCGGGATTCGTCCCCGAAACGGCGGCCTGGCAGACCTTCCTCGAATACCTGACGGGCTACGTCGTCGAGAAGTCGCTCTCCGTCGACAACGTGTTCATCTTTGCCGTCGTTTTCGGCTTCTTCGCGATCCCCGCGGAGCTGCAGCACCGGGTCCTGTTCTGGGGGATCCTCGGCGCCCTCGTCTTCCGGGCGGCCTTCATCGCTCTTGGTGCGGTTCTCCTGTCGATCCACTGGGTCCTCTGGGTGTTCGGCGGCTTGCTCGTCCTGACGGGGCTGAAGATCCTCGTCGCCCCCGACAAGCCGATCGACCCCGGGCGGAACCTCGTCATCCGGCTCGTGAAGAAGCTCGTCCCGGTGACGCACGAGCTGAAGGGCCCCGCTTTCTTCATCCGGGAGGCCGGGCGCCTCGTTGCGACGCCGCTCTTCCTGACCCTCTTCTTCATCGAGTTCACGGACGTCGTCTTCGCGATCGACTCGGTCCCGGCCATCTTCGCCATCACGGACGAGCCCCTCATCGTCTTCACGTCGAACATCTGCGCCATCCTCGGCCTCCGCGCGATGTTCTTCCTGCTGTCGGGGGCGGTCGGAAAGTTCCACCTTCTGAAGTACGGCCTCGGAACGGTTCTCGTCTTCGTCGGCCTGAAGATGGCGTGGCTGAACGAGGCCTTCGGCGGGAAGTTCCCGGTGACCTGGTCGCTCGGCATCATCGCCGTCCTGATCGGCGGGGCGATCGCGGCGTCGTTTCTCTTCCCGAAGCGCAACGCCGGAACGTCCGGCTAGTCCGGGAGGACGACCTCCGTCCGGCGGTTCCGCGCGCGCCCGTCGGGGGTGTCGTTCGGTGCGATCCCGAACTCCTTCCCGAAGCCGCGTGTCTTGAGACGCGAGCGGGGAACGCCGCGGCTTTCGAGATACGTCACGACGGCGACGGCCCTCGCGAGAGAGAGCCGGTCGTTCAGCTCGTCGCTTCCGGTCGAGTCGGTGAAGCCGCAGACGATGGCTTCCGTCTTCGGAAAGTACGTGGTCAGGATCTCCGCCTGCTTGTCGAGGACGGGGAAGGCTTCCTCCTTCAGCTCCGCCTTTCCGGAGTCGAAGGAGACCTTCTCGGCGTACTCGAAGACGAGAAGGCGCGTGAGGCCGAGCCGGCGGGCGAGCGGGGAGGGACCGTCGCTCCCGAGCCGGAAGACGACCTCGGCCTTCTCGGGCGAGAGGATCCGGACCCGCTTCTCGACGGTCTCGAGGTCGCCCCGGACGGCCACGAGGGCGGCGAGGTCGGCGTAGGTCTCGAGGCTCACGGTGCGAGGCGCCGGGCCGAGGCTCTTTCCGCGCAGCTTCACCTCGGCGCCCGCCGGATCGCTCGTCACGTCCACCGCCATCCGCATGGCGACTTTCTTCTCGGCACAGGCGACGAGCGCCGCTGCGAGAAGGACGAGAGCGGAGAGGGCGACTCGCCGCACGGGAGGAGTATAGGAGCGTCCCCCGGTCAGAAGCTGACGGAGGCGGCGAAGCGCCCCTCGACGGGCTTGCCATCCGCGGCCATCGCCGGCTTGTAACGCGCCTTCCGGACGGCGGCGAGGACGACGGCGTCGCACTCGGAGATACCGGACGAGGAGATCACCTTCGCGCTCGCAAGCGATCCTCCCTCGGCCACGACGAGGGAGAGGCCGACGGTCTTACCCGCGCAGGGGGCCACGAGCAGGCCCGGCAGCGTCAGGACGGGGGGCTCCTCGAAGTCCGGCGGGTACTTCGCGCGACGCTCCTCGGCGGGAGGCGCTGTCGCGGAGGGGCGCGCCGCGGCGCGCCGGGCCGGTACGGTGGCGAAGAGCGCCGGCACCGCTCCTCCCGCGACGGTCGACGTGGCCGCGGGGGCGGGCGCCGCCTGCGGTGCTGCCGTCGCCGTCGCCGAAGGGGTCGACGCGGCAGGTGTCGGGATCCGGAGACGGCTTTCGGGAACCGGAGGGGTCTCGGCGGATGTGGGCGCGACGCGTCCGCTCCTCCGGATGAAGGAGAAGATGACGACGACCGCGATGGCGGCGAGGGCGAGGGAGAGAAGCCGCGCCCGTCTCCGGAAGAACGGAGCTTCGAAGGTGCCGGCGGCGCCCGCGGGGACGCTTGCGCTCGCGGAAGGAGGGATGCCGGCGACGACCGGTGCGGGCGCGGGCGCCGGCGCGGGGGCCGAGACGGGGACGGGTAGAAAGCCGGTCGAAGGCTCACGGCCGGAGACGCCGTTTTCGGGGTACGCCCGCGCGAGAAAGCCTTCGAGGGCCGCTTTCATCTCGCGGGCGTCGGCATAGCGGGCCGAGCGGTCGCGCGCGAGGACCTTCAGGACGATCCGCTCCATCTCCGGGTCGATCCCCGGGACGCGCTTCGAGAGGGGCTCGACCTCCTCGGAGATCCTCCGGAGGGCTGTCGCGACGGGCTCCTCGGAGTCGAAGGGGACCGAATCGGTGAGCGCTTCGTAGAGGGTGATTCCGAGGGAATAGAGATCGCTCCGGCGGTCGACGGGCTCCCCGCGGAGCTGCTCGGGAGAGAGATAGCCGGGGGAGCCGAGGACGAAGCCGGTCACCGTCCGCGCGATCCCGCCGCTGACCTTGGCGATTCCGAAATCCGAGAGGATCGGGCGGCCGCCCGGATCGAGCAGGACGTTCCCCGGCTTGATGTCCCGGTGGACGACGCCGCGCCCGTGGGCGTAGTCGAGCGCGTCGAGGAGCGGCACCGCGAGGCGCGCGACCTCCTCCTCGTGAAGCCGGCCGTGCCGTTCGAGCTTCAGGGCGAGGGAGGGCCCGTCGACGAAGCTCATCGTGTACCAGAGGAGATCGCCCGCGCTCCCGAAGTCGTGGACCCGGATGATGGACGGATGCTCGAGGGAGGCGACGATCCGCGCTTCCTGGATGAAGCGCTCCATGAACCCCGCCGTCGCCGCGCGGGTCTCGTTCAGGACCTTGAGCGCCTCGAACCGCTCGAGGTTGCGGTTTCGGACCTTGTAGACGGACGCGAACCCGCCGACCCCGAGGAGCCCGAGAACCTCGTAGCGCTCTCCGAGGAGATCCTGGACCTGCCGTCCCCGCGCGTCGATCGGCTGCACGGGGGCATCCTATCGCCGGCAGGCGGCGGGCCGACCGGACCCGCCCCGGCGCGTCGCCTTCACCGCCGCCGGCGGGCTCGCTCGTAGATCTCGCGGCGGTGGCCGACCATCACGACGAGGACGACGATCTCGCTCTCGCAGATCTCGTAGACGATCCGGTAGTCCCCGACGCGAAATGACCACCACGGGGAGAGCTCGCCGTGAAGCGGCTTCCCGGCCCGGGGCTCTTCAGCGAGCCGTTCGAGCGCTTTTCGGGCCCGCCGGGCGACGCCGGCGGGGAGCTCGATGAGGTCTCGCGCGGCTCCCGGAAGGTAGAGCAACCGGTAGGACATCGGGACCCCAGACCTCCTCGTGGCTCAGGAACCGCCCTGTGGCCCGCTCGCGCCGGGCGCGGGCGATCTTCTTCATCGCGGAAGCATCGGAGAGGATGGAGACAGTCTCGAGAAGGCTCTCCCACTCCTCGACGGGGACGAGGACGCCGGCCGGAAGCCCGTTCCGGGTGATTCGTACGGTTTCGCCCCGCTCCTCGACTCCCCGAAGGAGCGTCAGCAGCGTGTTCCTGGCCTGTGAGGCCGTCACCGTGTTCATGACGATGGCCATTATAACGGCTATGGGCGGCGGCAGAGGGCCCTCGGTGCCGTCTCCGACTCCTCGGGAAAGACGGCGCCGGTGTGGTCCAGAATCAGACGGGAGGTCTCCATGGACTACCCGATCTGGGACGTGGCGGTCGGCGGCGGCGTGCTGATCGGAACGATCGCCATCCTCCACGTCGTCGTCTCCCATTTCGCCGTCGGCGGAGGCCTCGTGATGGCCTGGGCGGAGGGTCTTCTCGTCCGAAGCCCCGACCCGGCGCTCCGGGCGCTGCTGAAGCGCTCGTCGCTGATGCTGATCCTCGTCTCGACCGTCTTCGGCGCGATCAGCGGCGTCGGCATCTGGTTCGTCATCGGCCTCGTCCACCCGGCGGCCACGTCCGCCCTCATCCACACGTTCGTCTGGGGATGGGCGATCGAATGGGCCTTCTTCCTTCTCGAGGTGATCACGGCCCTCGCCTGGTACGCGACGTGGGACCGCGTCCGCCCGCGGACGCACCTTCTGCTCATCGTCCTCTACGCCTTCGCCGCCTACATGTCCCTCGTCATCATCCAGGGAATCCTCGGATTCATGCTCACGCCGGGCCGGTGGCTCGAGACCCGCGGCTTCTGGGACGGCTTTTTCAACCCGACATACCTCCCCGGTCTTCTCTTCCGGACGGGCGTCTGCCTCCTCCTGGCCGGGACCTATCTGACGCTCGCCGCGCTGCGCGAGAAGGATCGCGAGGCGCGCGGCCGCCTCGTCCGGTTCCTCGCCCGGATCGAGGTCGCCGGGGTCCTTCTCGCGACCGCCGGCCTCTACGCCTGGAAGGGGGCTCTCCCGGAGGACGTGAAGGCGATCTTCCTCGGCGCGAAGCCTCTGGTGGTCTCGGTGGCGATGGGGTGGCGGCACCTCTTCTTCGCCGTCGCGGCCTCGGCGCTCCTCGCCCTCCTCGCGGCTACCTTCCCGCGCGCCGTCCGGTGGCCGCAGGCGGTCCTCGCCCTCATCGCGGCGTTCGGCCTCCTCGGCGGATACGAGCGGGTCCGCGAGGGGGCGCGTAAGCCGTTCGTCATCCGCAACTACATGTTCGCAAACGGCGTCCTCGTCTCCGAGATCCCGCGGCTCAACAAGGACGGCATCCTCTCGAAGGCGCGGTGGGCCGCCCACGAGGCCGGGCGGGACCCCGTCTCGCTCGGCCGCGCGGTCTTTCGGGCCGAGTGCGCCTCGTGTCACACGTTGGACGGATACCTCTCGATCCGGCAGAGGACGGCCGCCGCCGACTCCGATTTCCTGACTCTCTTCCTGACGTCGCTGCGCGACGACGGGGTGAACTGGACGTCCCGGCCCCCCGGAAAGCCGGATTTTCCCTACATGCCCCCCTTCGTCGGAACCGACGGTGAGCTCCAGGCGCTCGTCTCGTATCTCGACTCCCTGAAGACGGTGAAGACCGCGGAGGCGACCCGTGCAGAGTGACCTGATCCCGGCTCTCGACCCCTCTCCGGTCCCCGGACCCCCCGCCCTTCTCGTCGTCCTCTGGATCGTGACCTTCTTCCTTCACCTCCTCTTCGTGAACGCCGCCCTCGGCGGGGCGATCTTCGCCGCGGTCCTTCCGGCGTCCCTCTGCCCCGCTTCGCGCCGGGCCCTCACGCTCTTCGTCGCCGAGATCAACTCGTGGGCGGTCTCCCTCGCGATCACCTTCGCGATCGCGCCGCTTCTCTTCGTGCAGACCCTCTACGGCCGATTCTTCTACACGGCCACGGTCCTCATCGCCCCGGTCTGGCTCGGGCTCCTGGTTCTTCTCATGCTCGCGTACTACCTCAACTGGGCGGCCAAGTTCCGGCTCCGGGCGGGAAAGGACGCGACGCTCTTCCTCGCCGCGACGGCGCTTCTCTACCTCGTCATCGCGGCGATCCAGACCGGAGTCCACCTGATCTCGGTCCAGCCGTCGCTCTGGAGCGTCTTCCTCGCCCGTCCGGCGCTCGTCCTCTGGGACCCGACGTTCCTCCCGCGCTTTCTCCACTTCGTCCTCGCCGCGGTGACGATGGCGGCGATCCTCCCGGCGGCCTTCCCGAAGGCGCTGGGCCAAGCCGCGCCGGAATCGGCTCGCTGCGGGCTCCTCGTCGCCCTCGTCGCCACCGGCGCGCAGTTTCCCGTCGGCCTCTGGCTCCTCGGGGTCCTCCCCAGGTCCGTAATCATCGGGCTCATGACGGGGGGGATTGCGAAGATGGCGCCCCTCAGCCTCGGGATCCTGCTGGGCCTCGCGCTCCTCGGCCTCCTCGTCCGGGCGGCCACGGCGCCGGGAAACGTCCGTCTCGCGAGGGTCGTCCTCGGGCACTTCGCGGCGGCGGCGTTCTTCATGGTCGTCACGCGCCACCAGGTCCGGGACCTCTACCTCGCCGCAGCGCGGGCGAACGAGCGGCTCGTCGTGGCGCCCCAGTGGGGCGTCCTCGCACTCTTCCTCGTCACCTTCGTCCTCTGCGCGGGCCTCTCCGTCTGGGCCCTCGTCCGCGCGGCCACGGACCGCCCGGGGCCGGGAGAGACGGCAGCCTAGGCAGGAGCTGTCAGCCCTGCCAGTCGTTCGACGATGGGCGGAATCAGGGACGTGGCCAGGTGCCGGTGGGAGCCTCCCCCGAGGACGACCTCCAGTTTCCCGCCGCAGACCTCGTCCGCCAGCCCCGTCATCAGATCGGCGATCTTCCAGTAGCAGGGCCCGGTCAAGCCGATGTCCCCGTAGTCGCCTTGATGCGTGTCGAAGCCGAAGTACCAGAAGAGAAGGTCGGGCCTGAAATCGCGGACCCGGTGCGCGGCGTGCCGCTCGACCAGATTGACGTAGACGTCGTTTTGGGATCGTCCGTCTCGACTGCCCTCCCACGGGCCAGGACAGGCTACGTCCACCTTCGTCCCGTCCGGGGACTCGTAGTCCGTGCCGCAGAAACAGATCTGGAGGACGTCGGGGTCCCCGCGAAGGAGCTCCCGCGTGCCGTCGCCGTGGTGGGCGTCCGTGTCGACGATTGCGAACCTCCGGAGGCTGCGCCGCTCCCGAAGGTTGACGATGCTGAGAACGACGTCGTTGAAGCAGCAGAAGCCTCCGAAGTCGTCCCGCCCCGAATGATGCCCGCCGGCGCCGATGAAGACGAAGGCGTTGGAGATTTCCCCGTCGGCGATCTTCTCGCCGGCGTTCACGACACCCCCCGCGGAGTGCCACGCGGTGGAGCAGAGGGGATCCCTTCCCACGCGCTCCAGAAGGCCGGGCGTATGGACCTTCAGGAGCAACTCCTCGGGAACGGGCTCCGGTTCGAACAATACGGCGCGACCGCTCCCGAGAATCCCGTCCAGGGCCTTCGGAAAGTCGGCCAGCCGGGATCCCACGGTCAGGTAGCTGCGCCGGGAGTAGGACGGGTGATAGAAAACTCCGGTCCTTCCCTTCGCCATGACGGCACCTGCCCCGTGAGATCGTCGGTCAGTCGAACCGGACGCTGACCAGCTTCGATACGCCAGGCTCTTCCTGGGTGACGCCG
Source organism: uncultured Acidobacteriota bacterium (assembly GCA_963779415.1). Taxonomy (GTDB): domain Bacteria; phylum Acidobacteriota; class Thermoanaerobaculia; order UBA5066; family UBA5066; genus DAOMFB01. The sequence goes on from CAVZYA010000002.1 coordinate 942,247, forward strand.
TAGAGCGCCTGCGCGGTCTCCATCGTCCTCTTGTTGTGCGTGATCAGGATGAACTGCGTCTCCTCGGAAAGCTCCACGAGGAGCGACGTGAAGCGGTCGATGTTTGCTTCGTCGAGCGGGGCGTCGACCTCGTCGAGGATGCAGAATGGGGACGGCTTGTACTTGAAGATCGAGACGAGGAGGGCGATCGCCGTGAGCGCCTTCTCGCCGCCGGAGAGGAGGCCGATCGTCTGGTTCCGCTTCCCCGGGGGCTGCGCCATGATCTCCAGCCCCGACTCGAGAGGATCGTCCTCGTCGAGCAGGTGCATCGACGCGGTCCCCCCTCGAAAGAGCCGCTGGAAGACCAGGGCGAAGTTCGCGTTGATGGCGGTGAAGGCCTCGGCGAACCGGTCGGAGGAGGTGAGGTTGATCGTCCGGATCGTCTCGAGGATCTGCTCGAGCGACTTCTCGAGGTCGAGCTTCTGCGTCGTCAGCTCCTGCAGGCGCTTCGACTCGATCTCGTACTCCTCGAGCGCCGCGTGGTTGACGGGACCGAGACGCTCGAGGGCGAGCGTCTTCTCGACGACCTCCTCGGCGAGCGCGGCCTCGTCGGGAGGCGGCTCTTCAGGAGCCGTTTCAACGGGAGGGAGTTCTTCGGGAAGACAGCCGAACTCCGTCCGGCACGACTCGACGAGGTAGTCACGGTCGGCCTTCCTGCGTTCGAGGGCCAGCTCGGCCTCGAAGCGGGACCGGCGCGCCGCGTCGACGGCTTCCCGGCCGGCGTGCTCGCGCCCTTCCAGCTCCTCGCGACCGATGCGGCGTTCCTCGAGGACCCGCTCGGCCTCCGCGCGAAGCCCCTCCGCGAGACGGGTGGCCTCGACGGCGGCTGCTCTCGCGGAGGCGGCCGCCTCACCCGCGGCGGAGGCCGCCCCGGCCCGGCGGCCGTTCTCCTCGAGGCCCTGCGTCAGTTCGGCGACGCGACGCGCCGCGTCGCCGGCCCGAGTCGCGGCCGAGGCGGCGGCGTCCACGGCCGCCCGGCGGCGCTCGAGAAGGACGTCGCGCGCCGTTCGCGCGCCGGCATCCCCCTCGGCGGCCAGAAGGCGCGATGCGCGGAGGGCATCGACGCCTCTCTCCAGCTCCGTGATCGTCCGCTCGAGCGTCTGAAGGTCCGCCGTCCGCTCCTCCGCGAGGCGCGCCGCCTCGGCCCGCATCCCGCCGGCGGCGGCGAGGTCGGCGAGAAGGGCGGCGTGCTCCTCGGAGAGGACGGAAGCTTCCTGCGCGGCACGGCGCCTCTCGTCCGTGGCGGCCGCGGCCCGCGCCTCGGCCTCGGAGGAGTCGCGCTCGCGGCCCCGCACATCGCCGAGCGCCCGGTCGGCGCCGGTCGCGTACTGGCTCGCGGCGGCGGTGGTGGCGTCGATCTCGAGGTCGAAGCTGTCGATGCGGCGGACGAGGTCGGCGCGCTCCTCCCCGAGCGCCTTCAGGTCGCGCCGGACGATGAAGAGCCCTTCGCCCGGGACCTCGGTCCCGGCCGCCTCGACGACGGAGCCGCGGACGACGACGCCGTCGCGGCTGACGATCGTCCGTTCGGGATGGAGAGACGCGAGGGCGAGGGCGTCGTCGTCGCTCTCGACGAAGACCGCATCGGGAAGGGCCGAGGAGAGCGGCTCGTTCCCCGCGCGCGGCGAGAGGAAGTCCCGCGTCACGCCGAGGACGCGCGGATCGTGAGGCGTCAGCGGGAAGGGCGTGGCGGGAAGAGGGAGGAGGAATCGCGCCGTGCCGAGCTTCTCGTTCCGGACGGCGGCGACGGCGCGTCCGAGCGCGTCGCGGCTCCCGAGGACGGGCGCCTCGAGGGCGGCGCCGAGGGCGGCGTCGAGAGCCGCCTCGAATCCGGAGCGCGCCTCGAACCGATCGGCGAGGACGCCGTCCGGAGAGAGGCCGGCGGCCGCGAGGGCGCGCCTTGCGGCCTCGCCTCCCGCCTCGCGCTCGGCGAGGGTCGTCTCGAGAGCCGCGCTCCGGAGGGCGATCCCGTGCTGGCGGCCGAGGAGCCGCTCCCGCTCCTCCTTCAGCGAGCCGAGCCGCTCCTCGGCTGCGCGGCGCCCCTCATCGAGAGCGTCCAGCTCGGCCCGGGCCTTCTCGAGCGCGTCGCGCGCGGCGTCGCGCTGGGCCTCGGCCTCGCGAACGGCCGCCTCGCGCCCTTCGAGGGCCTCTCGTGCGCGCTCGATCCGTTCCTCGAGCTTCGTCCGGGCGAAGGAGAGCCGCTCGGCGAGGAGGACGGCGTCGCGCTCGCGGTTCGAGGCGTCCGCGGCGCGAGCGCCGGTGGCGAGGAGATCGCGCCGCGCCCCCTCCCGCCTCGAGACGAGGTCGGCTTCCCGCCGGCTGACGTCCTCGAGAAGGGAAGAGGCGCTTCGGACCCGCTCTTCGGCGGCGACGAGCTCACTCTCCACGGAGAGGCGAACCGTCTCCGCCCGCCCGGATTCGTCTACGGCGCGCAGGTGATCTCCCTGCGCCTCCACGCGCTGGGCTTCGAGCAGCTCTCCCCGGGCCGTGGCCTCCTCCGCTTCGCGCGAGGCGGCGGCGACCGCGGCCTCCGCGGCCAGAAGCGCCTCCCGCGCCCGGGCGAGGGCGTCGCTCCGCTCGCGCCGGAGATCCTCGTCCAGGTCCGAGAGCCGGCGGGCCTCGGCGAGGGCGGCGTCGAGACGCCCGGCTTCGGCGAGAGCCGCCGCTTCAGCATCGGTGGCGGCGCGGAGGACCCCCTCCGCCTCGGAGAGGCCGGCCGCGAAGCGGTCCGCCCGAAGACGCGAGAGCCGCTTCTTCAGACCGGCGAGGACCGCGGCCTGCTCCTTCCACCGCGCGGCGCGCGAGGCCTGCCGCTTCAGGGAGGCGCAGGTCCGGTCGATCTCGCCGACGACGTCGGAGAGACGCAGGAGGTTCGCGCGCGTCTCCTCCATCTTCAGCTCGGCCTGCCGTTTCCGGATCTTGTACTTCGAGACGCCGGCCGCCTCCTCGATCAGGCGCCGTCGGTCCTGGGGCTTCGTCGAGAGGATCAGCTCGATCTTCTGCTGCTCGATGATCGAATAGGCACGGACGCCGAGACCCGTCCCGAGAAGGAGGTCCTGGACGTCGCGCAGCCGGCACTTCCTTCCGTTCAGGACGTAGTCGCTCTCGCCGTCGCGGGTGACGCGGCGGGCGATCGTCACCTCGCCGCCGGTGTCGGCCCAGTGGTCGGTGCCGCGCGACTCCAGGGTCAGCATCACCTCGGCCATTCCGATCGGCTTTCGCCGGGAGGCGCCGTGGAAGATCACGTCCTCCATCGTCGTCCCGCGGAGGCTCTTGGCCGACTGCTCGCCGAGGACCCACTGGACGGCGTCCGCGATGTTCGACTTGCCGGAGCCGTTCGGCCCCACGATGGCGGTGATCCGGCCGGGAAGCGTCAGAGCCGTCCGGTCGACGAACGACTTGAAGCCCTGGATCTCGAGTTTCTTCAGACGGAACATTCAGGGATGCCGCCGGGCGGCGCGAGACGCTAGCACGCCTCCCGTCACGAGAGAAGTGTCTCGTCGAGAAGCGTCTTCAGAAGTCCGCCGCGCGAGCGGACTCCCAGCTTCGTGAAGACGTGCTTGAGGTGGTCCTTCACCGTCCACTCGGTGATGAAGAGCTCACGCGCGATCTCCGCGTTCCGGAGCCCGCGGAGAAGGGCGGTGACGACCTCGGCCTCGCGTCCGGAGAGGCCGAGGGCGCAGAGGTGCGGGCGGAGGTCGGCGGGGCGAAGAGGCCCTTCCGGCCGCCCCGGGTTCCCATCCATCTCGCAGCGGGCCGACAGCTCGAGAAGCTGGGAGAGAAACGGCTCGAGAAGAGCGAAGCGGAGCCGCTCGGGCTCCGTCCAGGGGCGCGGGGCGCGGCGGAGAAGGACGAGCTTCCCTTCGACGAGGGCCGGGCAGCAGAACGCGAGCTCCAGGCGGCGGGCCGGGTCCGCCGGAGGGGCGGGGCCCCGGACGGCGCGGGCTGCGGAGAGGCGCTGGCGGTGGAAGCGCCGGCGGTACCGGAGCCCCTGCGGGCGGAAGACCACCTCCACCTCCACGGCGTCCGGGTCGAGAACCGACCGGACCGATTCCAGGACGCGGGTCAGGTTCCCGTCGTGCGGGGATCGGAACGGAGGGGGCGGGGCGGAGGAGCGTGCCACGTGTCTTCCTGCCCCCGGATTGTACGGAGGGATCGACCGTTCAAATCCTGACGCCGGCGGACGCACAGGACGGGGGGCGTGCTAGGATCCTGCTGTTCAACAGACGGACCGGCGTTCCCCGGAGGCTTACTTCCATGCTGAGCTTCGAGGTCCGGAAGACCGGCGGCGAGTCGGAAGTCCGGAAAGTTCATCGCGATGTCATTCACATTGGCGCTTCGTCGGGCAACGACCTCGTCGTGCGCGCCCGGGGTGTTCTCGGACGGCACGCCCGGATCTCGGTGGTCGGTGACGAGCTTCGGCTCGACGTTCTCGGTACGGCTCCCGGCTCCGACGTCACCCTCAACGGCTCGGTCGTCCGCTCCGCCTCGCTCGCGTCCGGCGACCGGATCTCGATCGGCGAAGCGACGATCACGCTCCTGAACGGACCGGCCCCGAACCCGAACCGGATCTCGGCCCCGCCTCCGCGCGGCCGCGACGCCTTCTCGATGGCGGCAGCGGCGCTGGGCGGGGGGAATGCGGCGGCCGCGCCGTCTCCGGCGGCCCCCGCGACTCCGGCGGCCCGGCCGGCTCCGGCTCCTCCGCCGGCGCCTCGCCCGTCCAACCACGTCGCCGATCTCGTCCCGCACCGGGTGGAGGAGGAGCGTGCCGCCGCACCGGCCCGGCCCGCGGATCTCTGGACGGGCATCTTCCTTCGGCTCTCTCACGGCGGCTCGTACGAGGAGATGCTTCAGGAGCTCGCGTCCTTCGTCGCCGGCAGCTCTCCCGTTCACTCGATCGCGTTCACCTCGCTCGAGGAGCCGGGGGCCGGCGAGGCCCTCGCGGCGCTCTGGAAAGGGACGCTCCCGAAGCTCTCCCCAAAGACGATCTCGGATCTCCGCGAGCGAGGGGCCCCCGTCGAAGCGTTCGAGGCGGGGACGCGGATCCGTGCCTTCCCGGTCACGCCTCCCGGAGGCGAGAGTGTCGCGGCCATTCTCGTCCCGTCCGAGACGGCCTCGGACCCGCATTGGGGCGAGTTCATCGCCCACCTCGCGGCGACGCTCGGCTTCGTCCACGCGTATCGGAGCGAACCGACCTTCGGCGAACGGGGAAGCCTTTCCGCCGCGGCGCCGGTGGCGGCGTCCGTCGGAGACCCGCTCGCTCTTCTCGTCGGCGGATCGCTCGCGATGCAGAACCTGAAGGCTTCGCTCTCGCGCGTGGCGGCCGCGCGCGCGCCGGTCCTCCTCATCGGAGACGTCGGGACGGGCAAGACGCTTGCCGCCGAGACGCTGCACTCGCTCTCCCCGCGCCGCTCCCGCCCGCTGGTCCGGATTGCCGCGACGGCCGCGACGCCGCAGTCGCTCGAGGAGGATCTTCTCGGCGGGCCCGCGTCGTCGGACCGGCGCCGGCGCGGCGGCCGCCTCTTCGAAGCCGAAGGAGGGACGCTCCTCGTCGAGGAGGTCGGCGACCTTCCGGCGCCAACCCAGGCTCTCTTCTTCCGGCTCCTCGAAGCACGCGAGGTGACGGCGTCCGGTGGGCGGACCGTCCCCGTGGACGTGCGCGTCATCGGCACCTCGTCCCGCCCCCTGACCCGGGCCGTCGAGGACGGCCACTTCCGCGACGACCTCTATTTCCGCCTCTCGGCCCTGACGCTCCGGATCCCGCCCCTGAAGGATCGTAAGGAGGACCTCCCGGCGCTCCTCGACGCCTTCGCGGCGCGGCACGGCGGCCCGACGGCAGAGCAGTTCGACGTGGAAGCGATGAACGCCCTTCTCGGCTACGGCTATCCGGGAAACATCCGCGAGCTGGAGAACGAGATGCGGCGTCTCGCGGCCCAGATGGGACCGGGGCCCGTGACGCTGGCCCATCTCGACCAGAAGTTCTCCGGCGAGCACGTCGAGCTGGCGCTGAAGGAGAGCGACGACCTCAAGGAGATCGTGGAAAAAGTCGAGCGGCAGGTCATCGAGCGCGTCATGCGGAAAGTGCGCGGGAACCAGTCGCTCGGCGCGCGCCTCCTCAACATTTCGCGCGGCAGCCTCATCGCGAAGATGAAGCAGTACGACATAAAGGATTTCCGCTACCTGAGAAGGAACGAGTAGCGGCCCGGTCTAGACTTCCTTCGTGCCGGACCGGGAAGCCCGCGCGTTCCGCGGGCGCCTCACCGCAATCCTCGTCGTTCTCGGCCTCCTGACGGCGGGCTCGGTGGCGCTTTTCGGCCATCTCCTCTTCAAGTCGCTCTCGCGCGACGTCGTCAACGACGCGCTGCTCCTCTCGCGCCTCGACGCCGAGAGGATCGCCCGTGGCGTGGCCGAGAAGTCCGCGGGCGACCCCTACATCCTCAAGCTGAAGCAGACGGAGATCGACCGCTATCTCCGGCAGGGGCTGGCCGAGCGGCAGATCCTGACGGAAGTCCAGATAGTGGACGTCCGGAAGAACGAGGTCATCTACTCCTACGGCTCCACGCTCAAGGTTCCGGAGACGACGCCGTCGGGCGTCGAAGGAGGATCGTCGGTCCCGGTCGAGCCGGTCCTTCCGCTGCCGCGAACCTATTCCCTCGAGACGCCGACGTCGAACCCCTACGACATCGAGGTCCCGATCGGCGACTTCGCGGTGCTCCGGTTCGGCGTCTCGCGCAAGGAGCTGGCCCGGCGGGTGGAGAGGCTCCGGAACGAGCTTTATCTCCGGACCGCGGCGGCCGCGGTCGTCTCGCTTCTCGGGATCGCGGCCGCGTCCGCCGCCGTCGCGATCCTCTACCGGAGGACGCGGCGGGCGGAGGAGGCCCGCCAGGAGGCGGAACGACGCGCCGAGCTGGGCGAAGTGGCCGCGGGGCTCGCGCACGAGATCCGGAATCCGCTGAACGCCATGAGCCTCAACCTCGAGCTTCTCGAGGAGCAGCTCGGGAAGGCCCCCTCCGGAAGCGCCGTGGCGAGGGTCTCCTCGGCTTCCGCGGCCGAGCTCGCGGAAGCGGCGCGGCTCGAGACGTCGCGCCTCTCGCGCCTCCTGACGGATTTTCTCTCCTACGCGCGCCCCACTCCCATCAGCGCGGTCCCGTCCGACCTGAACGAGCCGGCCGGAGAGGCCGTCGCCTTCCTGACGGCCGAGGCGACGAAGCGGGGGATCGTCCTCGACTTCACGCCGCATCCCGGCGGGGCGCCCGCCCTTCTCGACGCGGCGCGCGTCAAGCAGGTCGTCCTGAACCTCGTCGGCAACGCGCTCGACGCGGTGGAGGACGAGAGGGCCGCAGCACGCGAGGTCCACGTCCGCGTCGACGCGGAGGGGTCGAGCTGGAGGCTCACCGTCACCGACCTCGGGCCGGGCGTCCCCGACGACAAGAAGGACGAGCTCTTCCGCCTCTTCGAGTCGACGAAGCCCGCAGGGACCGGCCTCGGCCTTCCGATCGCCGATCGGATCGTCCGCGCCCACGGCGGCACGCTGACCCTCCACTCCGAAAAAGGCCAGCCGACCCGCGCCGTCGCGACGTTCCCGAAGCTGGCGAGTTGAGCCGAGAACTACGTCAGAAAATAGACGGAGGCGATCGTGGCGAGCGACATCGCGATGGGGACCCAGGCACCCGGCCTGTGGAGCGAAAGCTCGTTCGCATCCCTCCGAAATATTGGGAATGTCCGCGAGCAGATCGTAGAAATGAGACCTGACCCCGTTGCCTGCAACTACCAGCAAGCCAGCGATTCAACGCCTCGTGAGCTGGACACAACCCGGGCATTCGAGCATGGCTTCACTGCGAACACCTCCGGTGGGTCGCCGAGAAAAGGCGTCCAGGTAGAGTCCCAGCGGAGGAAGAACACGAAACCGGCGTCGACACGAAGAAAGCCGGTGGCTAACGTGACATCCTCGACACCCGGGTCGCTTTCCTCATATGCCGCGAAGAACGGGGCGCCCGCACGAAAGGCAGAAACGACACATGCATCAACCGTGGAGCGGTCCCCGTTAAAGGCTGCCGTTCCGCAGTTGGTTGCGTTCGGCCCAGCCAGGCTCCGCAGAACGAACGGAAAACCGAGACGAAGGGAGTTCGGGACAGCCTGACCCATGGGCGTACGAGCTGATGCGCAGGCTGTGATCAGAGGGGCAGCGACGCAAACGAGGGTGAGTAGAAGGGCGCGACCACGGTTCACTGCTTTTGCGGCCTAACCAGTAGTAGACGGCATGGGGAGTGGATACATCCAGGAATTCCTGGGCCGATTTTCGCGCCTCTGGGCAGAGATAGCCAGAAAGGCATGGTCAGCGATAGGCAGGTTTTCGCTCATCCAACAAGGATCTTCACCCCCGTCAGATCGCCCTCGCCCCGCTGGAACGCGAGGATGCGGTCGACGAGCGTCCTGACGGGCCCGGGGAAGCCGAGGAGAAGCTCGCCTTGCGGGTTGAGAAGGACCTGCTCCGTCGTCCCGGTCGCCAGAAGCTCGCGTGAGGGGAGGCGCCGGACGTCGTAATCCATGACGAGCTTCGCCGTCTCGGGGGGAAGGAGCGCGGCCGAAACCTCGAGTGTGTCGTCGAGGCGCGCCGGGCGCTTCACGACCGCGTCGAAGCGGACGATCGGCACCTTGTACCCGAGCGCGAGCGCCTCGGCCGGCGTCAGGCCCGCCGCGGCGCAGAGTGCGTTTCGCGCGACCTCGAAATAGGCGAGGTAGTGGCCGTGCCAGACGACGCCATAAGAATCGACCTCGGGAAACCGGACGTCGAAGGAGACGGTGAAACGGCGGGAGGTCATGGGCGCTTGAGGACGGTGCAGAGGACGTTCCCCCCCGCGCCGAAGGCGTTGACGAGGACGGCGCCCGTCTCCGGACGCTCGGCGATCTCTTCCGCGGCGAGGGCGAGCTGAATGGCGCCGATGGCGGGGTTCTCTCCGAGAGACTCTTTCACGGCGACCGTTCGCGGCTGTGCCGGAAAGACGATTTCGAGAGCGCGCGCTTCGGCTCCATCGGTTTCCATCACGCCGTTTCGGGAGAGATGGACGAGGCCGATCTCCGACGGCGCGAGGCCGGCCTCGTCGAGCGCGGCACGCATGGCGGCGGAAAGCTCCGCCGGATCGGCCCTCCGGAGCTGGGGGGAGACGGCGGCGGGGCGGATGACGACCGACGCGACGCGCGCCTTTACGGCGGCGCCCCTCTCGCGCGCCGCCTCTTCGTCCTCGACGAGCAGGAAGGCGGCTCCTTCCCCGAGGACGAATCCGGCCCGGCGTGCGGTCCGGGTCGCGTGAATCCTCTCGTAGACGAGGTGGTACTCGAGGTTCCACTCGTCGGAGGCTCCGACGAGGATGGCGTCGGCGCGCCGGTCGTCGAGGAGGAGCCGGGCGTAGAGGAGGGCGTTCTGCGCCGCCGGGTCCTTCTGCGTGATCGTGACGTTCGGCCCGCGGATCTGAAGCTCGATGGCGGTGACGGAGGCGGGGGCGTTCGAGACGGTGTACGGAAAGAGGAAGGGAGACGCGGAGTCGGGCCCTTCGAGCGCCATCTGCCTCTCGAAGTCGACGAGCGGCCCGGCTCCCGCCGAGCCCGTGCCGACGAGGATTCCGGTCCGCTCTTCCCGTCCGGCCATCGCGTAACCCCCGCTCGCGAGCGCCTGCCGCGCCGCCACCACGGCGTACTGGCTGGCCCGGTCGAGCCGGCGGGACTTCATCTTCGACATCTCGGGTTCGGTCGTGAACGTCACGATCCGCGCGGCGGGGGAGTGGTCCGGCCGGCTCGCCGGGATGTCGGGGGCTTCGACCGGGGCGAGAGCGCTTCTCCCCTCCGCGAGGGCAGTGCGCGTCGAGGGAAGGTCACGCCCGAGCGCGGTGACGGCCGAGGCACCGGTGACGACCACGGAGCGCATCGTCAGGCGGCCCCGAACGCGACGACGGTGGAGTTCCCTCCGAAGGCGAAGGAGCTGGAGAGGGCGGCGCGGACTCGGACCTCCCGAGCCACGTTCGGGACGACGTCGAGGTCACATTCGGGATCGGGGTTCTCGTACCGGATCGTGGGGGGGACGATGCCGGTCTCGATCGTCAGAACGGTTGCCACCGCTTCGATCGCTCCGGCCGAGCAGAGGCAGTGGCCGAGCATCGACTTGATCGCGGAGACCGGAATCTCCATCGCGCGGCTCCCGAGGGCGCGCTTGAGCGCCTCCGTCTCGGCCGGGTCGTTCTGGGGGGTCGCCGTCGCGTGAGCATTCACGTAGTCGACGTCGCCGGGGTTCAGCCCCGCGTCGTGAAGACAGGCGCATAGAGTCCGCGCCCCCGCCTCGCCGGTCGGCTCGGGCTGGGTCATGTGGTGCGCGTCGGAGGTGACGCCGTAGCCGAGGAAGCGCGCGTGGATGGTGGCGCCTCGCCGCCGCGCCCGGTCTTCTTCCTCGAAAATGAGTATTCCCGCGGCCTCGCCCACCGTCATTCCCTTCCGCTCCCGGTCGAACGGGCGGCACGGCTCCGGGTCGGTGGCGCGCAGGGCGTTGAAGCCGCCGTGCGTCAGGCGGGCGAGAGTGTCGGCGCCTCCGGTCACGACGACGTCGCAGAGGCCGTGGCGGATCAGGTCGGCCGCGTAGCCGAGCGAGGTGGCCGACGACGAGCAGGCGGTCGTGATCGTCGAGCGCGGGCCGAGGAGGCGCCACCGCTCGGCGATCCGGTCGGTCGTCTGGTCGGGAGGATGGTTCAGGACGCGGGTCGGACGCGCGGCGCGCGGCCCTTCGGCGAGGAGGGTCCGGTAGTAGTTCTCGCTGTCGAGAAGGCCGGAGACGCCGGCGCCGAGGACGACGCCGATTCTCTTCGGGTCTTCGCGGGAAAGGTCGAGGCCGCTGTCCCGAAGTGCCTCGGCGGCTGCGGCGAGGCCGATGACATCCGTCCGCGAGAGGCGCCGCCGGACGGAGGGCGTCACGCCCGGATCGGGGAGCGACTTCACTTCGGCCGCCAGTTTCGTCCGGAAAGCCGAGGCGTCGAAGAGCGCGATGGGGCCGATGCCGCTCCGGCCGGCCACGAGGCCGTCCCATGTCGCGCGGAGGTCGTTTCCGAGCGACGAGACCGCCCCGAGGCCGGTGACGGCGACGCGTCGGCTCACGGGCCGGATTTCGGCGCCGGCTTCTCGAAAGCCTTCGCGTCCGCGCCGGCGTTCACGCGGACCTCCTCGATCCGGAGCGTCTGGACCTTCTGCCCGTTCTGCGAGATCTCCTGCAGGAACGGGACCGTCAGCCCCTCGACGGGGCGGAAGTCGGAATAGTCGACGACGACGGTCGACGGCCCTGCCGGACCGGACCCGGCGTACGACGCGCGGAGGAGCCGTCCGCTCCCGGGGTCGAGGAACCACCGGACGTCGACCCCCTCGTACGAGAGGTCGAGGATCTCGGCCGCCACTTCTCCGATCTTCTCGGTGCCGGAGGCGGAGGCCGAGAGCTTCGGGTCCTCCCCCTTCTGTCCGAGATAGAAGGGACTGCGGCGGACCTGCTTCAGCATCTCGTCGCGCTGGGAGACGGGGAGGTCCTGCGTTCCCATCGGGGTGACGACGAAAGCGCCGGCGGGGGTCGCGATCTGCGTCAGGTTCCCCATCGGCGTCTGCATCTCCTGGCGGATCCGGTCCGGGAAAACGAGGAGCGATGTAACGCCCAGCTCCATCTCGCCGCCGGGGGTCTTCATGACGGCCTTCCCCTTCGTCGTGAGGTCCTTCACGGCGCCGAGGCGCCCGGCGCCTCCCATCGCGGCGACGCTCCTCGCAAATAGCGCCTTGCCGGCCGTGCGGGAAGCGTCCGTCGCGGCCGCCTTCTTCTCTCCGGGAGGGGGCGGAATCGTGATGTCGACCTTCGTCACCGGGCCGAACACCGTGAGCGGGCGGTCGAAGTCGGCGCTCCTGCCGACGACGAGGAGCGCGAGGTCCGCGCGCCGGACGTACCTCTTCGCGACCCGCTGGACGTCCTCCGCCGTCACTTTCTCGACGGCGGTCCGGTAGCGGTCGAGGAAGTCGGGCGGGTAGCCGTAGAACTCGTTCAGGACCTGCTCGCGGAGGACCTTTTCCTTCGAGTCGAAGCGGAAGATGAAGGAGTTGAGGATCGCGTCCTTCGCCTTCTTCATCTCATCCCCGGAGGGGGGCTTCGCGGCGATCGCGTCGATCTCGACGAAAAGGGCATCGATTCCCGCGGCTGTCGTCGCGCTCTTCGTGCCGAGAAAGACGTCGAAGAGGCCGGGATAGTCCCAGTTCGACCGGACGCCGCCGGAGACGGCGTACGCGAGGCCCTTCTCCGAGCGGACGTGGCTGAAGAGGCGTGACGAGAAGCCGCCGCCGAAGATCTCGTTCATCACCTCGAGGGCGAAGTAGTCGGGATTCTTCCGTTCGATCCCGAGGGCGACGAGATGGATGCTCGACTGGTTCACGTCGTCCTTCTCGACGAGGAAGACGCCGGGGGCGGGGGCCGTCCGGTACCCGGCCGGAGGGTCGGCGACGGCGGGGCCTTTCGCCCAGCCGCCGAAGGCCTTCCGGAGCTTCGCCTCCATCTCTTTCGCGTCGAAGTCCCCGACGACGCCCATGACGATCCGGTCGGGATGGACGTACTTCCGATGCCACGCGAAGAGGTCCTCCCGCGTGATCGCCGCGACCGTCGCGTATTCCGGGATGCGGGCGTAGGGACTCCCGGCGCCGTAGCCGAGCTTCCTCGCCTCGCGGCTCGCGATCTCCATCGGCTCGTCGTTCCGGCGCGCGATCGCCGTCCGCATCTGGTTCGTCGCGAGGACGAGCTTCTCCTCGCGGAACTCGGGGGCTTCGAGGAGGTCGGCGAAGACGGAGAAGACGGCGTCGAAATCCCCCTTCAGGCAGGAGAGGGAGATGCTCGCAGCAGCCGTCCCGACGCCGGTCTCGACCTTCGCCGCCCGGGCCTCGAGGAAGTCGTCCAGCTCGTCGCCGGTCTTCGTCTTCGTCCCGCCCGTCCGCCAGCTCTGTCCGACGACGGAGCCGAGGCCCGCTTTTTCCGCCGGGTCGTTCCGGGTGCCGCCCCGGATGACGGCATAGGCGTCGATGAGCGGCAGCTCGTGATCCTCCATCAGGAGAAGAACCATTCCGTTCGGGAGGGCGACCCGGACGGGCTTCGCGATCGTGAAGGACTTGAGCGGCGGGGTGGGGATCTCCTTCCACTCCTTCGCCTGCGCCAGAAGGAGGGCCGGGGAGAGGAGGAGCGCGACGGCAGCGGCAGCGAGGAGCTTCTTCATCGACGGCCTCACGACTTCTTCTCCTCTTTCTTTTCCTCTCTCGCGGGGGTCTCGGCTTTCGTCTCGATCCGCCCGACGGTCCGGTTCCTCTCGACGAAGATCCGGCTCGCCACCCGGCGGATGTCGGCCTTCGAGACCTTGTCGATCTTCTCCACCGCGCGGAAGAGCTCGCGCCAGTCGCCGTACCGTGTCTGGTAGCTTCCGAGCTCGTTCGCGAGCCCCTGGTTGTCCGCGAGCTTCCGGATCAGGTTCGCCTTCGCCCGGGTCTTGACCATCGCGAGCTCGGCGTCCGTGACGTCCTCGTTCTTCAACCGCTCCAGTTCGGCGCGGATGGCGTCCCGGACCTCGTCATTCGTCCTGCCGGGGAGGGGGACGCCGTACGCGATGAAGAGGTTCGGGTACTTGTCGCCCGGGAAGTCGGGGAAGCCCTCCGCGACGGCCGCGACCTTCTTGTCGCGGACGAGACTCCGGTAGAGGCGCGAGGTCCGTCCGGAGGTGAGGAGGTCGCCGATCACGTCGTAGACGGCGCCGTCCGGATCGAGCGCGCCCGGCTTGTGATACCCCTCCATGTAGAACGGCTGGGAGGGGTCGACGAGGACGACTTCCTTCTCGGCGATCTGCGGAGGCTCCTCGGTCCGGATCTCGGGGGGCCGGGGCGCCTTCGGCAGTCGGCCGAAGTACTTCTCGATCACCGGGAGAGCCTCGGCGGCCTTCACGTCACCGACCACGGTCACGACCATGTTCGAGGGGACGTAGTACTTCCTGAAGAACGCCGCCGCGTCGGTCGCGGTGAAGCTCTTCAGGTCGGACGGCCAGCCCAGGACGGGGTTGCCGTAGGGGTGCGCAACGAAGGCGACCGCGAGGAACTGCTCGACGAGGCGGCCGATCGGGCTCGAGTCGGTCCGCATCCGTCGCTCCTCGGTCACGACATCCCGCTCCTTGTAGAACTCGCGGAAGACAGGGGTCAGGAAGCGTCCCGACTCGAGGTAGGCCCAGAGCTCGAAGCGGTTCTCCGGCATGGAGAAGAAGTAGCCCGTCTCGTCCGAGGTCGTGAAGGCGTTCAGTCCCTCGCCTCCCGCGCGCTCGACGATCTCGCCGAACTCGTTGTTCACGACGTAGCCGTCCGCCTCGGCCATGGCGTCCCTCCACGCCTTCTCCAGCTCGGCGACCTTCTTCTCGTCGCGCCCGGTGGGCCGGCGCCGTTCGGCGTCGTAGGCGAGAAAGGCGGCTTCGACCTTCTCGAGGGCCTTCTTTTCGGCCGGGTAGTCCTTCGTGCCGATCCTGTCGGTCCCCTTGAAGGCCATGTGCTCGAACATGTGGGCGAGGCCGGTCTGCCCCACCTGCTCCTGCGCGCCCCCCGCGTTGACGTCCGTGAAGAAGGAGAAGACGGGGGCGACGGGGCGCTCGCAGACGATGACCGTGAGGCCGTTTTCGAGCGTCTTCGTCGTCACCCTCTTCTCGAAGCTCGTGAGGTCCTGCGCCGCAGCGCCCATGGCGCCGAAGAGCAGAAGGGCGACGGCCGGAAGGGGGGTCAGACGTTGGATCTGTCTCATGCGGTTCTCCCTCGACCTTCCGAGTATGTCCGAAACGGGCCCTTCCGTCCCGAGCCCGTGGCGTCGGGGAGAAGGGCGGCCGTCCATGCCAGGACGGTCCGGTCCGGGTTCGCGCTAGCCTTGTCGGCGGATGTCGTCGTCCGCCACGCCGCTCCCGGAGACTCCCCGTGTCCGGCACGCGCTCCGGTCCCTGCGCCACCGGAACTACCGGCTCTTCTTCGGGGGGCAGCTGATCTCCCTGATCGGGACCTGGATGCAGAACGTGGCCCAGTCGTGGCTCGTCTACCGCCTGACGGGCTCGGAGGCGCTCCTCGGGCTGGTCGGCTTCGCCGGTCTGATCCCGATCTTTCTTCTCGCGCCGTTCGGAGGCGCGATCGCGGACCGGGCCGACCGGCGCCGCGTCCTCATCGCGACGCAGACGGCGTCCCTCCTCGCGGCGCTCGTCCTCGCGCTCCTGACGCTTCTGGGGGCGGTCGCCGTCTGGCACGTCGTCTGCACGGCCGTGGCGCTCGGGATCGTGAACGCCGTGGACATCCCGACGCGGCAGGCCTTCGTCCCGAGCCTCGTCGGCGAGGAGGACCTCGTCAACGCGATCGCGCTGAACTCGACGATGTTCAACGGGGCAAGGATCGTCGGACCGGCCGTGGCCGGGGTCGTCCTGGCGGCGGTGGGAGAGGGATGGTGCTTCGCCGCGAACGCCGCGAGCTTCCTCGCGGTCATCGTGGGGCTCGTCCTGATCTCCGTCCCCGCCCACGCGCCGGAACGGCGGACCCTCTCCACGATGGCGCACATCGCGGAAGGCTTCCGGTACGCGTGGAGCAACGTTCCGATCCGGGTCCTTCTCCTCCTGCTCGGCGTCGTCAGCCTGACGGGGATGCCCTACACGATCCTGATGCCGGTCTTCGCGGACCGGATCCTCCACGGCGGGGCGCGCTCCCTCGGCGTCCTGATGGCCGCCTCCGGATGCGGCGCGCTCGGAGGGGCGCTCCTCCTCGCCTCGCGGCGGGAGATCCGCGGGCTCGGCCTCTGGATCGCGCTCGCCGCGGCCGGCTTCGGCGCCAGCCTCGTCCTCTTCTCCCTCTCGCGGACGCTCTGGCTCTCGGTCGGCCTCCTCGTCCCCGCCGGCTTCGCGATGATCGTGCAGATGGCCTCCTCGAACACGCTCGTCCAGTCCATGGTCCCGGACAAGCTGCGGGGCCGCGTGATGTCGGTCTACTCGATGATGTTTTTGGGGATGGCGCCGTTCGGATCCCTTCTGGCCGGAGTCCTCGCCGAGCGCGTCGGCGCCCCGACGACCGTCGCGGCGGGAGGAGCCGTCTGCATGGCGGCGGCGGCGCTCTTCGGGCGGCGCCTCCCCACCATCCGGGAGGAGGGACGGCGCCTCGTCGCGGCGAGCCGGAGGGAGCGCCCCTCGTCGCATAATTCCCCGTCATGACGCGGGTCGACTGGCACCGGTACTTCATGAACATCGCCCGGGAGGTGGCGCAACGGGCCACCTGCCCGCGAAAGCACGTCGGGGCCGTTATCGTCCGCGACAAGCGGATCCTCTCGACCGGCTACAACGGATCGCTGCGTGGGCTGCCGCACTGCGACGAGGTCGGGTGCCTGATGGAGGACGGCCACTGCACGGCGACCGTCCACGCCGAGGCGAACGCCATTCTCCAGGCGGCGATGAACGGCGTCCGGATCGAGGGAGGCGAGATCTACACGACGGCCTCGCCCTGCTGGAACTGCTTCAAGCTGATCGCGAACGCGGGCCTCGTGGCGATCTACTTCGGCGAGTTCTACCGGGAGGAACGGATCCACGACTACGCGGAGAAGGCGGGAATCGAACTCGTCGATCTCGGAAGGGTCTGAGGGCTATTTCGTCGCGTCGGGGCGGGAGCCCAGCGTCACCTCGATCGGCTTTTCGACGACCTGGCCGTTTTCGGTCCGCTTCACGACGAAGAGGACCTTCTGCCCCGGCTTGAGCGCCTGCAGCGCATAGGTGTAGTCGTAGAGGTTCCGGATCTCCTTGTCGCCCACCTTGACGAGGAGGTCGCCTGTCTCGATTCCGGCTTTCTCGGCGGGTGAGCCCGCGGTCACGCCGGAGAACCTCACGCCGGCTTTCTCCTCGGAGAAGTCGGGAATCCCTCCGACCCAGACCCGGAGCCCGCGTCCGGACCGTGGAGGGGCCTCGTCCTTGACAGGGGTGAAGGCGATCTTTTCTGGCGCGTCGGCCATCCCCTCGATCACGGGGGCGACGAAGGAGACGACGCGGACGATCCCGCCGGCGTCGATCTTGTCGGCCGTGTCCCCAGGCTTGTGGTAGTCGGCGTGCGCGCCGGTGAAGAGGAAGAGGACCGGAATCTTCGCGGCGTAGAAGGGGCCGTGATCCGAGGGGCCGAAGCCTCCCGACTGCAAGGAGAGCTTGAGCTTCGCCTCCTCGTTCGAACGGTCGACGAGGGGCTTCCATGCCGGGGAGGTCCCGAGCCCCTGAAGATCGAGCTTGTTGTCGCGGAGGCGCCCGACCATGTCGAGGTTGACCATCGCCACGAGGGAGCTCGCGGGAGCCGTCGGGTTCTTCGTGAAGTGGAGCGATCCGAGCGTTCCCTCCTCCTCCGCGCCGAACGAGACGAAGAGGATCGAGCGGGAGAGCCCGGCGCGCCGCGTGGAGAAGAGACGCGCCAGCTCGAGCATGGCGGCCGTCCCCGAGGCGTTGTCGTCGGCGCCGGGGTGGATGCGTGGCTCCCCGCTCCGGTCCAGGGAACTTCCGCCCCCCATCCCCAAATGGTCGTAATGCGCGCCGACGACGACGAACTCGTCCTTCTTCGGTCCGTTCGGATTCCGGAGCATGGCGACGACGTTCCGGGTGGTGACGCGGCGCGGTGAGACGTCCGCGACGAGCGAGACCTTCGAGTCGGCGAGGGGGAACGACGCCGGCTTCTTGGCCTCGTCGATCGCCTTCTGCGCCCCTTCCAGCGTCTTTCCCGACCCGGCGAAGAGGGCCTCGGAGACGGGACGTTTCACGGAGACGGCGACGAGGCCGGCGTCCGCGAAGGCGGCGTCGGTCCGCATCGCGACGAGATCGTCGGCCACGTCCTTCGTGAGAGGCCCGGTCGCGACGAGGAGCGCCCTGGCCCCCTTCTCGCGCGCGAGGCTCGCCTTGAAACGAAGGGCGGCGAACGGAGTGAAAGGAGACTTCTCATCGTCGCCGTCGGGGGAGTAGCGGAGGACGAGGACGATCTTGTCCTTGACGTCGAGCCCGGCGTAGTCGTCGTACGAGAGTTCCGGCGCCGTGATGCCGTAGCCGGCGAAGACGACCTCCGCCGCCGCGCTGCCGGGGGCCGAGAAGGCGAGCGGCCGGAAGTCGGCGTCGAGGGCCCACTCCTTCCTCGCCGGTCCATCCCCGGTGACGAGCGAGTTCTTCGGCCCGAGGTCGACCCCGTCGATGAAGTCGAACTTCTGGAACCAGCCGCCGTCCGTCCCCGCGGGAGCGAGGCCGAGCGTCTTGAACCGTGCAGCGACCCAGTCGGCCGCGATGTCGGCTTCGGGGGTTCCGGCGCGGCGTCCCTTCAGTGCAGGCGAGGCGAGCCACGTGACGTCTGCCTTGATCCGGCCGGCAGAGGCGGCATCGGCGGCGGAGACGGCGGCCGGCGCGGCGGTCGCCGCCGGAGCCACGGCGGGCTGCGGCTGGGCCAGAGCGATGGCGGGGAAGGCGAGGGAGATCGCGAGAAGAGGGGCGAAGCGGTGCGTCTTCATCGTCCCCCTTTTACACGACCGGCCGGAGTTGCGAAATGGGGCGCCCGCTCCTTCTCACCACGTGACCCGGACGCCGAGAGCGACGGTCCGGCCGGGAAGCGGGACGCCCGGGGCTCCCTCGTAGAGCGTGTCCGTCAGGTTCCGCCCCTCGACGTAGATCTCGGCGATCTCGCCCTGCAGGAGGTCGCGGCCGAGCCGGACGTCCCAGAGCCAGACACCGGCCGCGTAAGAGGGGCGGGCGAAGTACGAAACGCGGGTGAGCGCGTCGATCGCGAGCGGGAGCGTGCCGCCGAGAATGAGGTCCCACTTCACGTGGAGCGGGTCGAGGACGTACTTCCCTTCCGTGGCGCCCCCGGCGGCCTCCGAGAGCGCCGAAAGATCCGTGAAGAGGTACGACGCCGCGAGCGACGCGCGCGAGAGGAGCACCCCTTTCCGGCCGTGCCACGCCGCCGTCGCCTCGACGCCGCTCGTGTCGGCCGTCCGGACGTTCTCCGCGACCCACGGGACGCCCGGAGAGGAGCGGACGAAATCGATCATGTTCGTCCCGTGGCGGTGGAAGCCGACGAGGTCGAGCGCCCATCCCCCCTCGGCCCAGCCGATCCCCGCCTCGACGTTCGTCGCGCTCTCCGTCGAGAGGGACGGATTGCCCTGGTTCTGCGGATCGCGGTAGTAAAGCTCCGTGTAGGTCGGGACCCGGAAGGCCGTCCCGGCGGAAGCGCGGAGGGTGAGACGGGGAAGGAGGGCGAAGTAGACACCGGCGTGCGGCGTAAAGCGGGACCCGAAGTCGCTGGTGTCGTCGCCGCGAAGCCCGATCCGGAATCCCCCCGCCGCGGGAGCGTCCCCGTCGAACGGGCGTCCCATCTCGAGAAAGACCGCCCCGTGCCGGCGGGAGTGCGATCCGAGAACCGTCGAATCGACGGAGTCTCCCCCCGCCTCGATGCCGGCGACGACTGTCCCTCCGAGAAACGCGTGCCGCGCCCAGAGCCGCCCCAGAACGAGGCTCGTGTCGGAGAGGTTCTCGTAGAGGGAGGGGCTCGACCGATCGAGGACGAAGTCGTCGTGGTGCCCACGCCACGAGACGGAAGGGGTCAGCGTCCATCCGCCGAGCGAGAGCGTCGCCGCCGCGGCGGCGGTACGGACCTCCGTCGTCTCCTGCTGGTTCGGCGGGGCCGTTCCGTAGAAGGAATACGCCCCGTACCCGCGGCGGGCGTAGCCGAATGAAGCCGAGAGCGGGCCGCTCCCCGTCTCCCAGCGGGCCGAGCCGCGGAGGACGTCCTCCGCCTGATCCGTGTCGTCGCGGAAGCCGGACGACTCCGACCGGAACCAGTCCGCGGCGAGGGCGACGGCGTCTCCGATCTTCGAGGCGAGACGGAGCCCCCCCGCGGCCAGCGAGTCCGAGCCGACGGCGAGACGGCCGTCGAGCTGCGCGCGGGCGCGCCCCAGATTCCCTCCGCGGGTGACGATGTTCACGACGCCCCCGACGGCGTCGGCTCCCCAGACCGCCGACCCCGCGCTGTAGAGGATCTCGATCCGCTCGACGCCGTCGAGAGGAACGTCGAGGTCCGCCGCACCGTGGATCGACTGCGGGTCGTTCATCGGCTCGCCGTCCACGAGGATCAGCGTCCCGCTCGCGTCGGTGCCGCGAAGCCCGATGTCGGCCGGTGTGCCGCCGGCTCCGCGGCGGCGGACGTCGACGCCGGCCACCCACTGGAGAACGTCGGCGACGGAGCGGCCGGGAAAGTGCTCGATCTCGGCGCGCGAGACGACACGGACGGTGGCGGAGGGATCGGCGATCCCGAGCCGCGTCGCGACGGCCCGGATCCCGGCGTCGGGCTTCTTCGGCGGCTCGTCCTCCGGCGCGGGCTCCTGCCCCCGCGCCGCCCGAGCGACGGCCGCGAAAAGGAAGAGAAGAAGAGCCCTCCGCGGCATCTGGGGCGAGGATAACGAATCGGCCGGGGCGCTCAGGCGGCGCGCCGGGAGCGGGTCTCGCGCTTGGGGCCGGAAATCGCCAACGTCAGGACGAAGCCCGCATCCTCGCGCCAGAAACCGGCGAGCGGGCGATCGCCCCCCGGAACTCCCGGGGAGACGAGCGCCTCGAACCCCTTCCAGCCTCCGCCGTCGGGACGGGGGAGGCCGGGGAGGCCGGTGGCTTCGCTCTCCGACAGAATGATTCCGACCGAGAGGGTGTCGACGGCGAGGCCGACGCGAAGCGCCTTCAGGACGGCTTCCTTCGCGCTCCAGACGGCCGTGGCGAAGATGTCGCGATCGCCGCCCGGAGAGAGCGCCCCCCACGCGTCGATCTCGTGGGGCCTGAAGAAGTCGCGGACGAACCCGGCTTCGCGGGGGGCGATCCGCTCGAGGTCGGCGCCGGCGGAGAGTCCGTCTCCCGTTTCGGCCCACGCGGCCGAGAACGCCATCCCCTCGGAGTGACTGATCGACACGCCGACGGGAAGCTTTCCGCCATCGGCAAGGCGGACGACCGGCGCTCCCGAAACCTCGGCCACGATGTCGAAGGCGTCGAGGGGAAGCTCCATCCGGACGAGGTCGGAAAGGAGGCGCGCGACGAGCGTCTTCGCCGCCAGGCGCCCGAGAAGCCAGTCGGCTCGCCGTTTCGGGATCCGAAGGGCCGCGAGCCTCTGCCGCTCGGCGGGCCCGAGCCATCCGGGCGTCCCCGCGGGAGGGACGGGAAGGCTCGCAAGGAGCGACCAGTGAATCGTCACAGGGTGACCGTCCCTTCGAGAGGTACGGTCCGGTAGCCCAGAAGCTCGACGAAGACGTTCCCGGCCTCGTCCACGACGCGCCCGTCGAACGACGCGCCGCCGTCGAGGGCCGTCACGACGGCCCAGAGCCGCTTCGACTTCGCGTCTTCCTCGTCGCCGAAAACCCGGACGGACGCGAGGGCGGCGGGAAGAGCGAGGCGCTTCTTCGCTCCGACCTCCCAGATCCCGGCCGTCTGGAAGCAGAGCTCGATGAGCCGCGGCGCGACGAGCGCGGCGGCGTTCGGCGGCTCGGCGTTCGGCGGAAGGTCCTTCGCGAGGAGGCCCCACGCAGTTTCGCCGTCGACGAGGACCCCCTCGAGGACGCGATAGGCCGGACCGTGGAAGTAGACGCGGTAGACCGCCTCGCGGCCGATCGGGAGAGGGTTCTGTGTGGATGGAGGCTTCTTCGAGATCTTCGGCATCTGCCGGATCGCCTTCGTCATCAGGACCCGCGCGCGGAAGTGGAGACGGACGACGGGGGGAAGGTCCGGCTTCGGCTGCGTGACGGAGGAGAGCGTCGCCGTGACGAAGAGGTCGCTGCCGGCCCCGGCCGGGGCTGCCTTCGCCGCGAGATGGAGAGTCGACGGAAGCATCCGGAAGAACTTGAAGGGACGGACGAACTCTTCTTCCTCTACGGCCGCCACGCCGAAGCCCGGGCAGAGAACGCTCGCGATCTCGGCGAACGTCTCGGTCCCCATGACGCCCGGAAGGAGCGGCGTTCCCTCCATCGAATGATCGAAGAGGAAAGGCTGCACCTTCGGGTCGAGGGGAGTCTCCGCGAGCAGGCCATCGTGAAGGCGCGCCGCGAGGAGGCGGCCGACGGTGACGAAGGGGCGGTCGCGCCGGGCGAGGCGGGCGTTCGCCTTCGCGGCGTCGAGGCCCCCCTCCGTATCCCACTCGGCGCCGAGGACGCCGAGCCGACCGGCCACGACGATCTCGCCCGAGAAGGCCGAAGCGACGAGCTCCCGGCGGACCGTCGGGATTCCCGCCTCGGGCGGAAGCATGTCGATCCCGGCCGCCTCCATGATCTTCGGGATCGAGCCGCGCGTCGCCATCCCGATGCCGCCCCAGGCGGTCCAGTCGATCGCGATCGCGCGCGTCTCGGGGCGGTGCTTCCGGAGCCACGACGAGATCGAGCAGAGAAGCGCGTTGGCCGCGCTGTAGTCGGTCTGGCCGTCGTTCCCGAAGCGCCCCGCGACCGAGCTGAAGACGACGGTCGCCCCGAGCGGCATCCCCTCGGCGGCGCGAAGGAGGGAGAAGAAGCCGTCGGCCTTGATGTCGAAGACGACGTCGAACTCCGTCGGCTCCTTGTCGGCGAGCTTGCGGGAGATCTCGACCCCTCCGGCGTGGACGAGGACGTCGATCCTCCCGTGCCGGGCGCGGATCTCGGAGACGACGGCCTCGAGGGCGGCGCCGTCGAGGAGGTTCGCGCTTCGCCAGACGGCGGTCCCTCCGGAGTTCTCGACCGCCGAGATCGCACGAAGTGCGGCGTCCGATCGCTCGATGCCGAGGATCGTCCGGTCGATGACGGCGGGCGTCGGCTTCTCGCCGCGCCGCTTCGCTTCTTCGATGAGCGCTCTCTTCAGGGCTTCCCGGTCGGTTCGGAAGAGGGCGATCTTCGGGTCGTCGCGTCGCGGCTCCGGAACGAGATCGAGAAGCCAGAACGTGCCGCCCGAGGCGGCGGCGAGGTCGGCCACGATGGCGCTCGTGATCCCTCCGGCCGCGCCCGTAACGACGAAGACGGACTCCTTCCCGAGGGTGAGCCCGGGCGTCCCGTCGCGGGCGGGACGCTCCTCGAGGCTCACCGTCCAGCGAAGGCCATCCTTCCGTCCGGCCTCGACGACGCCGGGATCGGCGAGCGTCTCTTCGAGAAGCGCCTCGGTCACGTCCGCGGCATTCGCTCTTTCTTCGACGTCGACGACTTTCACGAGCGCCCCGGGGCGCTCGCGCTTGTATGCCTTGGTGAAGCCGGCCACGGCGCCGCCGAGCGGGGCCGTGGCGCCCTCCGCCCCTTCCCCGAAAAGGCCCCCCATTCGCGTCGCGGAGACGAGGAAGGTACCGGGCGAGGCGACCGCGTCGTAGAGGACGCGCATCGCCGCGTGGAGGCTCTTCGTCCGGCGGCGGTTCGCGTCGCGGAAGGCGGCGAGATCGAGGGTGAGGAGCGAAGGCTCGACATCGAGGGCGGGGAGCCAGTAGACGCCGTGGACCGGCCCTTCGGTGAGCCATCTCCGAAGCCGGGCCTCGAGGGCGGCGGCCGGACCGTCCGCGAGGACGAGGACGGCGACGCCCCTCTTCTCGAGCCGCGTCTTCAGCTCTTCCGCGACCCCCCCTTCGTCGGGGGCGACGACGACGCGGCTTCCCGCTCCGAGCGCCACGCCGGTCGACTTCATCAGGTCGATCGGGGGCCGGAGCGACGGGACGGCCACGCGCCTCGGGACGCGGTCGGCGTCTTCGAGCGTGGCCGGTAAGGCTTTCGCAGGTGCGATCAGCACCTTTTCTTCGAGGGGGAGAGGGGGAGGCGCAGAAGCAGAGCCGGTTGGCGGCAGCGCACCGGCGATGATCTCTGCCTTTTCGCTTTCGACGCTCGCACGCGCCGAAGGCGCGGGCGCGAGTTCCGGCCGGTGGGTATAGACGAACTGGACGACATGGCGGAGCGTGGGGAAGTCGCGGAGCTTGAGGCTCTCCTGTCTCGGGATGTTCCAGGTCTCGCGCACGGCGGCGAAGGTCTCGGCCTGCTTGACCGTGTCGACGCCGAGGTCGGCCTCGAGGTCGAGGTCCAGCTCGAGCATCTCGGGGGGTAGCCGGTCTTCTCGGCCACGATGGCGAGGACCTTCGTCACCACATCGTCTGATGCCGGTAAGGCAGCCGCGGGGGCAAGGAGCACCTTTTCTTCGAGGGAAAGAGAGGAGACGGGCCGTGGCTGTTGCAGTGCCGAAGGCGCGGGTGCGAGCTCGGGGCGGTGGTCGTAGACGAACTTCACGACGTGCCGGAGGGTCGGGAAGTCGCGGAGCTTGAGGCTCTCCTGTCTCGGGATGTTCCAGGCCTCGCGGACGGCGGCGAAAGTCTCGGCCTGCTTGACGGTGTCGACGCCGAGGTCGGCCTCGAGGTCGAGGTCCAGCTCGAGCATCTCGGGCGGATAGCCGGTCTTCTCGGCCACGATGGCGAGGACCTTCGTCACGACCTCGTCCGACCCGCTGACCGCTGCGGGGGAGGCCTGCGCAGAGGCAACCAACACCTTCTCTTCGAGGGGGAGAGAGGCGAGCCGGAGCGGCCGACGGCGCGGGCGCGCGTCGTCTCTCCCGTCTCCCCGCCCGGGGCGCGGCGAGCGGGAGACGTCCCCCACTTCCAGCGGCTCGGAGCGGGGGAGCGGGCCGGCGCGCCCTTCGACGCGATCCGGAGATTCCGTTTCACGACCTCGAGCTCGGGGGCGTCCTCGCCCGTGATCTCGGCCAGCCAGCGCCCGTAAAGCGCCTTGTCGTCGACACGGTCGAGCGGGCCGGGGACCCGGCGCGTGAACGTGAGGGAGATCTGCGAGCCGAAGCCGGCGGCGAGGTGGATCGCGTAGGTCGACGGGGTACCGCCCGCCGCGCGAGAGGTTCAGGAGGCCGAGGTCGGGGTCGACCTCGCGGAAGTTCGGGACGGGGGGAACGATTCCGTGCTCGAGGATCTTCACGGCGATGACGTCCTCGATCCCGACTCCCATCGGGTGGCCGGTGAACCCCTTCGTGTTCGCGACGACGATCTCGCTCGCCCCGGGCCCGAAGACGCTGCCGAAGGGCGGCGACCTCGGCGGAGGCGCTCCCGCCGCGGGCCGGCGTGAAGGTCTCGTGCGACATGAAGACGGTCTCGCGGAGCGATCGAGCGCCGGTCGATCCCGAAGCGGCGCTCGGCGGAGGAGACGAGGCTCTCGACGACCTGCGCGATGTGCTCCACGTCGAGGCGCGTCCCGTGGAAGGCGCTGTTCCGCGTCTCGGTGGAGAGAAGCTCCACGATGCCGCGCATCCCGCGCTCCTCGACCGCGTCCTGGCTCTCGACGACGAGGGCGCACGCCCCCATCCCGATCGAGGGTCCCGTGGCGGCGGCGGTCGAAGGGGAGGGCCGCCTCCTCGACCTTGTCGTCCGTCGCCGCGGCGCCGGTCGCGAGGAAGCCGGCGCCGATCCACGGGAAGAGATTCGTCGCCCGATGACGTTGTCGGCGCCGATGACGAGGACGCGGCGGCAGCGGCCCACGCGGATCCAGTCCTCGGCCAGCGCGATCGCCTGGGCCGTCGAGGCGCAGGCGGCGTTGACCTGGGTGTTGGGGCCGCGCGCGCCGACGTACTCGGCGAACTGGCTGTGCCCCATGGAGAGGATCCGGAAGCAGGAAGCGCCGGTCGAAGCGTACGGGTTCTGCGCGAGCTCGTCGTCGAGCAGGCCGATCCGCCGGCGGATCTCCGCGATCGTCGCGGCGTCGCGCGTCGTCCGGAGAAGATCCTCGAGCGTCGCCTTCTCCTTCCGGCCGCGCCTCGTACGGCGTGGAAGCGGGACATCTCGTCGGCGAAGCGGTCGTAGCCGGGGAAGGCGCTCGCGAAGATGACGCCCGTCTCGTCGCGGAGCGGCTCCGGGAGCAGCCACCGGTCGGGGAGGAACCTCCCCGTCGTCGTCTTCTTCCAGGTCTGGACGAGCGGGATGCCCGCCTCGCGCAGGGCGTCGAGGCCGGCGGCGATGGCGAGCTGCGTCGTCATGTCGAGCGCCTCCGACGAGCTTCTCGGGGACGCCGTACTCCGCGGCGAGGTCGAAGGCGCCGGGGCGCGCCGCGAGCTTGATGACGTCGTCGGTGTCTCGATCGTCTCGAAGCGGCCGCTCCCGTCCTCTCCCTTCACGACGCGCGTGACCTTCCGGTCGCGGCATGGCGCTCGCGGAAACGCTCGGGAAGGAGGGCGACGAACTGCTCGCCGCCGAGGATCCGCGCGGCGTTCTCCGGGTCCATGACCGGCTTGTCGGCCCCGGGAAGGCCGAGGCCGGTGCCGCTGATGACGATCGAGCCCGCGGGGACCTCGTTGCGGTCGAGAGCGCCGCGGGGGCCGGCGTCGAGCTGCCGGAGGGTCTCGGAGAGCAGCGCCTTCAGCTCGGCGATCGGCGGCCGAGGAGCCGACGGCGGGGGCCGAGGCGTGCGAGACCGTCGCGAGAGCCGGGACGATCTTCTCCGCCGGACGGCCATGTCCCGCGGCCCAGAGGCCGCAGAGGGCGTGGGAGAACGTCGGGACGTCGCCGGGCTTCGGCGCGTTCGTGAAGAGCGAGACGAGGCCGTCGCGTCCTTCGAGGACGTCGTCGACGAACCCTTTCAGCGCGCGCTTCGGCCCGACCTCGACGAACGTCCGGGCCCCTTCGGCCCAGAGCGTCTCGAGTCCCTTGACCCACTGGACGGGGGAGGCGATCTGCCGCTGGAGGATCTCCTTGATCTCGCCGGGCGTCGTCCGGGTAGAGGTCCCCCGTCACGTTGGCGACGACGGCGAGGCGCGGCGGCGAGACGCGAGAGGCGGTCGAGCACCTTGCGGAGCGGCCCGCTCGCGGGAGCGACGATCTCCGTGTGGAAGGCGTGGCTGACCGGAAGGCGCATGACGTGGTAGCCGCGCTTCTGAAGCGCCTCGACGGCGGCCTCGACGGCGGCCGGGCTCGCCGCCGATGACGCACTGGGCCCGGCTGTTGATGTTCGCGGCGACGACGTAGCCGTCGATCGTCCGGAGGACCGCTTCGACCACCTCGACGGAGGCCATGACGGCGGCCATCTCGCCGTTGTCGGCGAGGGAGACGTGCGTCATCTCGCGCCCGCGCGCGGCGGCGGCCTCGAGGGCATCGGCGAAGGGCATCACCCCGGCGGCGACGAGCGCGCCGTACTCGCCGAGCGAGTGGCCCATCACCATCTCGGGCTCGAAGCCGTAGACTCGCGAGCGAGCTCGACAGAGCGCGATGTCGGCCGTCAGCATCGCGGGCTGCGTGATGGCCGTCTGCTTGAGAGCCTCCTCGGCCTCCCGGAGCGCCTCGGGGTCCTTGGCGTCGACGAAGACGAGCGACGTGAGCGACCGGCCGAGGATCGGCGTCGATGACGCGGTCGGCCTCGTCGAAGACCGCCCGGGCCTCCGGGAGCCGCGAGGCGAGGTCGCGCCCCATGTTCACGTACTGGCTCCCCTGCCCGGGGAAGAGGAAGGCGAGCTTTCCGGCGGCGGGGCCGCTGCCGCGGAAGATCCCCTGCGACGCGAGGGCCGTGAGGGCCTTCGGCGCTTCCGGCCTCGAGCGCCTTCTGCGTCTTTCCCAGCTTCTCGAGAAGCTCCTCGCCGATCCGAAGTCGATCGACGAGCCGCTCGCGCGCGGCAAGGACGTCTGCCCCGGGGCGCGCGGCGGGGGGAACGAACCCTTCCTTCACCCGCGCCATGAGGGCGTCGAGATCGCGCCCGAGGGCTGCCGGAGAGTCCGCGCCGAGGGCCGCGACGCCGCGGAGGGGGGTCTTCTCGGGTCGTCTCGCCTCCGGGGCGACGGCGGCGGGAACGGACGAGGGAACGGAAACGGCGACCTGGTCGCGTCCTTTCGACGTCAGCATCCCCGGAACGTGCTCCTCGAGGACGAGGTGGAAGTTCGTCCCGCCGAAACCGTAGGCCGAGACGCCGCAGCGCCGGGGCGTCCCGTTCTTCGTCTTCCAGTCGCGAGAGCTCGTGGGCGAGGCGGAAGGGGCTCGTCTCGAAATCGATGTTCGGGTTCGGCGTCCCGGCGTTCAGCGTGGGCGGGAGCTTCTTCTCGTGGACGGCATAGACCGCCTTGAGGAGGCCGGCCGCGCCGGCCGCCGCCTTCAGGTGGCCGACGTTGCTCTTGGCCGAGCCGAGCGCGATCGATCCGCGCGGGGCGCCCCCGAAGACCGACGCGAGGCTCTCCACCTCCACGACGTCGCCGACCTTCGTGCTCGTCCCGTGCGCCTCGATGAGGCGTGCAGGTGGCCGGGTCGAGCCCGGCGTCGCGCCAGGCCCGCTCGACCGCGAGCTGCTGCCCGGCCGGGTTCGGCGCCGTGATCCCTTTCCCTTGCCGTCGCTCGACGCCGCCGATGCCGCGCAGAACGCCGTAGATCCGGTCGCCGTCCCGCTCGGCGTCGGCGAGGCGCTTCAGCAGGAAAGCCGCGCACCCTTCGCCCATGACGAAGCCGTCGGCGCCGTCGCCGAAGGGGCGCGTCCCGGTGGCCGAGAGCGCGCCGATCTTGCAGAACTTCACGAAGGTCGAGGGGCCCATGTTCCGGTCGACGCCGCCCGTGAGAACGGCGTCGCAGTGCCCGCCGGCGAGGAGGTCCATCGCCGCGTCGACGGCCGCGAAGGTGGAGGCGCAGGCCGCGTCGGTGATGAAGTTCGGACCGCGGAGGTTCAGGACGTTCGCGACGCGTCCGGAGATGATGTTCGGCAGCTCGCCCGGCATCGAGTCCTCGGTGATGGGGGGGAGCATCGCCGACACCTTCTCGTGCCAGCGCGGCGAGGATCGCCTTCGCGGACGCTCGCGGGAAGTGTCGAGAACTCCGTCACTCCTTCCAGTGCCTTGCGCCAGCTCGGGGAAGAAGACGCGGTGCGCCGTGAGGTAGTGAAGCTCGCCCCCCATCGCCGTCCCGAGGACGACTCCCGTCCGCTCGGTGTCGAGCGGACGATTCGGCCAGCCGTAGTCGGCGAGCGCCTCGGCGGCGATCGTCACCGCCCACTGCTGTCCCTCGTCCATCGCCGAGGCGACCTTCGGCGGGATGTGAAACCGCTTCCAGTCGAAGGTGAAGCCGCGGACCCAGCCG
This sequence comes from uncultured Acidobacteriota bacterium, assembly GCA_963779415.1. Taxonomy (GTDB): domain Bacteria; phylum Acidobacteriota; class Thermoanaerobaculia; order UBA5066; family UBA5066; genus DAOMFB01. The sequence continues at coordinate 971,396 of CAVZYA010000002.1, forward strand.
CCGATCTTGCTGTACGTCTTGTCGGGGGCCGCCGGGTCGGGGTCCAGAAGTCGGCCGGGTTCCAGCGCTCGGGCGAGACCTCCGAGATGCAATACCGCTTCTCGCGGATGTTCTTCCAGAAGGCGGGGGCGTTCGGGGCGTCGGGGAGGATGGCTCCGATCCCCACGATCGCGGCGGCGCGGCTCTGGCGTTCGCTCATGGCTTCTTCAATTCTCCGGTCATCCGGCGGGGAACGCCCGGGCGAGTTCCCGGGCGAGGAAATCCTCGTCCTCGATCCGTCCCGCCTGCGCCGCGAAGGCGCTGTCGAGGGCGAGGCTCTGCGCGAGGGCCGCGTCGGTCTGGCCGGCGGCGTTCGCCCACTTGAGGCCGTCGGACGCCACACGGACGAGCGCCTCGCGGGCGTGGACCCGTGCCATCGCGGCGAGGACGGGGGCGCCGAGGGAGAGAACGGTCGACGGCTTCGACGCGGCGCGCTCGGAGAAGATCGCCGCGGTCTCGGCCCACGCCGTCAGCTCCCCGAGACGGAAGAGGACGTGCTGGTTCCGCGTGAGGCGGTCCAGGCGGCACCGCTCGAAGAGGGCGGCGAGGGAGCGGAGCGCCTGCGCCGCGAATGGCGCGCCCGTCTCGGCGCTGTCCGCCAAGACGCGCCGCCCAGTCGAGATACCAGGTCCCCCTGGTCTTCAGGTGGTGCTGCCACCGGTCGCGGGCGATCGTCCACTCCATGATCTCCGAGGTTCCTTCGTAGATCGTCGTGATCCTGACGTCGCGCTTGATCTTCTCGACCAGGTACTCGCGCGTGTAGCCGTACCCGCCGAGCGCCTGGATCGAGTCTTCGGCGGCCGGTTGCCGGCTTCCGTCGCCGCGTACTTCGCGACGGCCCCCTCGGTCGCGAGGTCCGGCTCGCCGCCGTCGATCCGCTCGGCCGTCCACTCGATGTAGGCGCGCGCCGCCTCCAGCCGGACGGCGTTCGGAACGATGAGCTTGTGGGTGTACCCCTGCTTCTGCGAGAGGGGGGCTCCCCCCTGGACGCGGGTCTGCGAGTAGCGGATCGCCCGCTCGAGTGCGGCCCAGCCGGCCCCGAGGCCGAACGCCGCGACCATCAGGCGCGTGTAGCCGAAGACGGCCTGCGCCTGCGCGAGCCCCTTCCCCTCGATTCCCCCCACGAGCCGCTCGGCCGGGACCACGACGTCCTCGAGGAACAGTGCCGCCGTGTTGCTCGCCCGGATGCCGTGCTTGTCCTCCGGCTTGCCGTGCGAGAAGCCGGGGAGCCCCTTCTCGACGACGAACCACGAGGGGCCGCCGGGGGCGTTCGCGAGGATCGTGTAGATGTCCGCGACGCCGCCGTTCGAGATCCACTGCTTCCGGCCGGAGATCCGGTAGGCCGTCGTCTTCCCGCCTTCGGCGACCGGCACCGCCGTCGTCTGGAGGGCCGCGAGGTCGCTCCCCGCCTGCGGCTCGGTCGCCCCGTAAGCCATCAGGAGCCCCTCGTCCGCGAGGCGCCCCATCCAATGCGCCTTCTGATCCGGCGTCGCACCGACGAGAATCGGGTCGGCCCCGAGGCAGGTCGCGAGGACGCCGGTCGCGATGCCGAGGTCGATTCCGGACATCACCTCGCAGACGCGGTAGATGTCCCAGGCGCTTCCGCCGAGACCGCCGCTCTCCTCCGGGACGAAGAGAAGGTGGATGCCGATCTGCTGCGGGTCGTAGAGGTCCTTCAGGACCTTCTCGGGGAAGACGTCCTCGTGGTCCAGCTTCAGGAGGACCTCGGGAGTCAGCTCGCGCGCCGCGTACTCCTTCAGCGTCGCGAGGAGCATCTCCAGAGTTTCATTGTCGAGACGTGCCATCGGCTCCCCCTCCCGGCGGACGGTACCGGCGAACTCTAGGCGTGAACCGCGGCTCAGCCTTTAGTGCAGATGCACTTGATTCAACTGCATGGGGGGCCTCGAGATGCCGTCCCCTGCGACCCCGTCTCACGGAACGGGGTACGATCCCCGTCCCACGGGCTCTCCATGGATACGCTGACCCACGGACTCGCCGGCGCCCTGATCGCGAGAGGTTTTCCCGGCACGGGCGACGCGGACCTCGATGCGCGCCTCGGGCGCCGGGAGGCGATCGTCGGGTTTCTCTCGGCCATCCTCCCGGACGCGGACGCCCTTCCGAATCCGCTCTCGGCCGAGTTCTACATCGAGCACCACCGGCATCTCTCTCACTCGTTCGTCCTCCTTCCTCTCTGGGCCGTGGCCCTCGGCCTCCTCTTTTCGCTCCGGCTTCCCCTCCCCGAGGGGGGCGTCGGCGCGGCGGCCCGGCGAACCGCCCGAATCCGCCTCGTCCTCGTCTCGGCGCTCGGCCTGGCCTCGCACATCCTCCTCGACTGGGTCACGTCGTGGGGGACGCGGTTTCTGGCGCCGCTCTCCGAGCGGGCCTTCGCGCTCGACTGGCTCTTCATCGTGGATCTCTTCCTCTCCGGGCTCCTCCTCGTGGGCGTCGCCGGAGCGTTGCTCTTCCTTCGCAGCCGGAGCCGCGCCGTGGCTCGTGTCTCGCTCGCGACGGCGGCGCTCTACGTCGGCTTCTGCGGCGTGATGCACGGCCGGGCGCTGGCCGTCGCGAAGGGGCTCGCGCCGGAGGCACCGGTCTCGTGCCGCGATCCCGCAGCCGCTTCTTCCGACGCGCTGGCTCCTCCTTTCGGAGACGGGACACGAAGTTCGGGCGGACTTCGTCGATCTCCTCGCCCGGGCTCCGGCGGGGCCGCCTCCCTCCCGGGAGGCTCTCGCCGCCTTTCACGCCTCGCGGGAGCCGCTTCTGCCGCTCCTGAAGCGACTGGGGGCTTTCTACCGGCCGGCCGACGACCCCGCCCCGTATTTCCTCGAAGGGGAGGGGAAGTTCGCCGAGCGCGGCCTGGCGGATGCGGAAGCCTCCGTCTTCGGCCGCTTCGCCCGTTTCCCGGTGGCGCGCGCCGAGAAAGCCGGGGACGGAAGCGTCGTCGTCACGGTCCGCGACGCACGTTTCGCCCATCTCGCGGACGGGTTCGACCCGTTCGCCTACGTTCTCCGGTACGGGCCGGACGGGCGGCTCGCCGCTTCGGGCTTTACCTCTCCCCGCTGGATGAAGCCGCCGGGATCGCACGGCCTCGGCCTGGCGCGGTAGCGGGGGCGGCGGTCCCCCTATTCGATCCAGAGATCCAGCGTGACCCGGAGGGCGTCGTCGACCCGGCGCATCTCCTCGGCGCCGAGAACGGCCAGTCGCGAACGAAGACGGAGCCGGTCCACCGAACGAATCTGGTCTCCAAGGGCCCTCGCCGGCTTCCCGGCGATCTCGACGGCGGCCTCGCCGGGATAGAGACTCTCAACGTTTCCGGTCACGGGGACGACGACGACACGGCTCCCGAACCGGTTGCACGAGTCGTTCGAGACGACGATCGCGGGGCGCGTCTTCCTGATCTCCGTGCCGAGGGCCGGGTCAAGGGCGACCCACCAGACTTCTCCCCGCCTTGGCGCGCGCTTCACGTTGGCCAGCCTTCCGATCTCCGTGACGGCCCAGTCGCGAGAAAGCTCTTTCCGCCACCGTTCTTTCCGCGCCGCCTTGTAAGCCGCGTCCAGCGTCGCTGCATCGGGCGCCAGCCGCGCCCGGACGGCCGCTTCGATGAACGCGCTGATCTTCTTGGGCGGCACCTCTTCCTTGAGTCGCCGGTAGAGCTTCGGGTCCATCGTGATGTTCAGTCGGGCGGGCATGGCGGACCTCCTGCAGGGAAACTGTATTCTATACAGGATTTGACCGGCTCCCCGAAAACCCGCAGAGCTGCCTGGCTGGAAACGGAGTGAGGACCCACTCCGGTCACACCGCGCCTCGGGCGGCTAAGGGTGGCCGGTCACCGGGCGTAGCCGAGAGAGTGGAGCCTCCGCGCTTCCTCGGGGGCGAGCGACGGCCGTCCGCCCGGCGCGTAGACGGTCTCCTGACGATGGAAATTCTCGAGCCACCCGCGCAGGTCGGCCACCCGACGCGGCTCGTCCGCGCTCCGGTCGAACGACTCCGCGGGATCGGCCTCGATGTCGAACAGCTCCGACTTGGCGCCGTCGGTCACGATGAGCTTCCAGCGGCCGTCGACGACGACTTCGAAGGCATGACGGAACCGGTCCCCGAAGAGGAGGCACATCGCGACGTTCACGCCGTTCTCCGCGACGAGGCGGCGCGGCCGCGAGGCGACGACGGGCGCCTCCGGAAGGGCCAGGGAGGTCAGCAGATGGGACGGGGTGACACCGGCGGCGCGCAGAAGGGTCGGGTAGACGTCGACGGAGGAGACGGGCGCCGGGTCGACGTGAGGCGTCACCTTCCAGGAGCGCGGGTACCGGACGAGGAGGGGAACCCGGAGAGCCTGGTCGTAGACGTAATGGCCGTGGTCGAGGAGGTTCTTCCTCCCGAGAAAGTCGCCGTGGTCCGCGGTGAAGACGACGAGCGTTTCCCACCCGGTCGAGGTGCTCGCGTCCACTCCCGAGAGAAGGAGGCCGAAGTGGTGGTCGACGTACCGCACCTCGCCGTCGTAGAGCGCGGCGATGTGAGCGAGGACGTCCGGCGGCAGAGGATCGCCCCAGCGCATGATCCTCTCTGCGAGAGGCTCCCCATCGAGCTGGGTATCCCAGGTCTCGAAGCAGTTGGCCGGAAGGGGTCCGTCGTACCGATAGCCCGGCCTCAGGTCTTCGGGCGGGGGCTGGTATGGCTGGTGGGGGCCGAAGAGGTGGACGAAGAGGAAGATCGGCCGGAGGCTGGAGCGGCGCGCGTCCCGAAGCCAGCCGAGGGCCTCATTCGCGGCTAGGTCGTCGTGGTCGTGCTTGGTGAAGCGAGAAGCGGTCGAAACCGCGGGCGAAACCGGTTCTTGGGGAGACGAGGAACCAGTCGCTGAAGCCGCCCGTTGCATATCCGCCGCGAGAGAGGGCCTCGGCAACGTCTCGACGCCGCGGGTCATGATGGTATGGATGGGGTGCGGCTCGTTGGGGGCCCCATGGAGGAACCACCATCGGGAGATGGGGAGCGATTCGGCGGCGTCGTTGCAGAAGCGCGCTCCGTGGGCCGACGGATGGATTCCCGTGAAGATCGAGGACATGGCCGGGATCGTCCATGGCGCGACGGACCAGACGTGCGTGAACCGGACCGCCTCCCCCGCGAATCGCTGGACGTTGGGGGCCAGGTCGGCGAACTCGCGGGCGTTGATCCGATCGGCACGCAGAGTGTCCACGGTGACGAGGACGATGTCGGGCCGCACGGTGGGCGACAGGAAGAGGCCGGCTGCCGACGCGGCGGCAGATGCCGCGAGGCCGAGGCGAAGGGCGAGGCGGACGCGAAGCACCGGAAACGCCGCCGCGAGGACGAGGAGTCCGCCGCCCACGAGCCGGCCCGCGACCTGGTCCACCTCGGCGCCCTGTACGGAACCGGCCGGAGCGGCGAGAAGAAGGGCCACGGCCGCCGCCGCGGCCGCCGGAGGGGCGAGGCGCCCGAACCGGGTGCGTGCCCCGAGTCCCAGAGCGACGACGATCCACGCGATCAAGACGAGCGCGGCGGTCGTGCCGAGCACCTCCGCCACGGCGAGCGGGGCCCTCGTCGACCATGCCGGGAGGGTGAAGAGAGGCCGGACCGCGATGAAGCACGCCACGGTCAACGCGGCGGGCAGAACCAGCGCCGTTCCCCGGAAGGCGATTCGAAGCCCTGAATCGTCCAACAGAACCGACATTTTATCGTACAGGGCGCGCGGAGCGGGGGTCAGGCCGCGCCATGGACGGCCGCGTTTCCGGGGGGTTACGCCTCGGCGGTTGCCGGTGTCGCGGGGGCATTCGGCTTCGTGGCCGGCTCCGCGCCTCGGGCCAGCCACGCCGAGGCCGTTCCGAGATACGCCGTCCGGGAGAAGATCCGGGCGAAGACGACGACTTGCTGCAGGAAGAGGAGCGTGGCGTAGTCGGAGAGGTCGCCGCCGTCCCACGCCCGGCCGTAACGCACCCAGAGCGCGAGCGGGAGGATCCCGAACGCCCCGAAGAAGATCTCGAGGCCGAGCGTTCCGACGGGGTGCGCGAAGGCCATGCCGAGCCCGCGTCCGAGCGCGGCGGCGAGGTTGATGCTCCCCGAGAGCCCCATCGAGGCCCGGCCGAACTGGACGACGACCCGGACGAAGCCCGCCACGACGAGGAAGACCGTGAGACGGACGAGCTGCAGGACGAGCGCCTGCCACTCATAACGGAATTGGGATGCGTCGTAGAGGAAGCCCGTCCCGACATAGAGGTAGCGCCAGGCAGCAATCAGAAGGACGGCCGAGAGGACTCCGAGGAAGAGCGACGGGAAGGCGAACCTCCCGCAGTCCTCGCCGAACGCCGCGAGGCTCGAGCGTCCGCTCGCCGCGCCGAAGCGCCCGGCGAATCCTCCCGCGAGAATGGCGGCGAGCGCAGTCGAGAGCGCGCCGAACGCGACCGTCGCGCCGGCAAGGCCGTCCCTCGGGAGGAGGTCCGCGAGCGAAGCGCGGGCCGAGGTGCCCGACGGCGTGTTCCCGGTCACGACGTCCTCCAGCTTGCCGACGTCTCCGAGGACGTCCGGGCGGACCCGGGTGAAGTGGGCGAAGAAGAGCGGGTCGACGCCCTTCGTCAGCCGCTCGGCCCACGGGTTGCGGTCGAGCGTCTCGTGGAGGGCGCTCGCGGCCGGTCGGACGAGAACGAACGCGAGGGCGGCGTTCAAAAGGAGAGCGAGGAGGAGCGCCTTCCACATCGTGAGGGTGGAGGCGAAGGCGCGGAAGACGAGGACGGTGACCGAATGGCGTCTCATCGCACCCCCCCGACGAATCCGAGGAGGGCGAAGAACTCGAGGGCGTTCTGCGCCCAGAAGCGGAGGCGCATGGCCCACGCGCTCACGGCGCGCGCGTCCTTCTCCACCGTCATCCCGTTGTTCAGGACGTTGACGTCGAGGAGGAGCTTCCGGTCGGGGTCGACGCGTGCCGAGAGGAGCCTCGGTCCCGTCGCGCGGTAGCGCACCCACCGGTCCTTCCCGTCCCAGACCGTCCGGAAGAGCTGCCCGCCGGCGAAGACCAACTCCACGTCGACCGGCCAGACCGCCTCGCCCATCCGCCGGACGACGACGACCGACTCGTATGACACGGGATCCTTCGGCGCCGCTTCCTTCTCCTGGAACCGAAGGGCCGACCCCTCGCCGATCCACCCGACGGGAGGGGCGATTTTCTTCGTGGAGACGGAGCCGATGGCGTAGTCGAACGTGTTCGATGTGTCCCACGCCTCGTGGAAGAGCTCGTCCGCCCCGGGTCCGGCGATCTCCTTCACGATCCCCCGGAAATCCGCGGCCGTCGGGTGACGGAAGGAGAAGCGCGTCGCGTACGTCTTCAGGATCTTCCCGAACGTCTCCGCGCCGAGCGTCCGCTCGGCCGAGGCGAGCGTGAGCGCCGTCTTCGAGTAGGCGTTCACGCGGATCGCCGCGCCGTCCAGCATCCGGTACGAGGGCTCGCTCGTCTCATCGGACCGGGAGGCGACCTGCCAGTCGAGGTAGCGCTGGCTTCCGAAGTCGGGGCGGGGAAGCCGGATCCCGCGGAAGACGATCGGGATCCCGAAAATGCGCTTCACGAGCGGCGGATCGCCGAAGGCGCCGCTCATCGTGACTTCGGTCGCGTAGCTGTTGAATCCCTCGTCGAGGTGCGCCTCCTCGAACTCGTTCGAGGCGAGGAGGCCGTAGAAGATCTGGTGTCCGAACTCGTGGACGGTGACCCCCTCCGGGCTTCCCGTCCCGGCCGGGGAGAGCCAGCTCGCCCCTCCGGTGAAGAGGGTCGGGTACTCCATCCCCCCCGACGCGGCGCCCCATGGCGGATCGACGACCGTCACCTGCGGGTACGGATAGGGAACGTAACGCGTCCCGTAGTCGAGAAGCGCCGCGCGCGTTGCGGCGAAGTAGCGTTCCTTCACGCGCCGGTGGTCGGGCTGGAGAAGAAGGACGATCTCCACCTTCGGAAGGCCCGGCGCGTCGAACGTTTCGCGGGAGACTTCGAAACGGGGCGAAGCGGTCCAGGCGAAGTCGTGGACGTCCTCGGCGACGAAGCGGACCTTCACCCCCGCGGCGACGTCCGTCTCTTCCTTCGGGACGCCGGAAGCGCCGACCTTCCCCTTGAACTCCTTCGGGAGCGTCAGCGTCACGTCGTAGTCGCCGAAGTCGGCGAAAAACTCCGTCCCGGCGTGGAACTGATGGACGTTCCACCCCGAGTCGGTGGCCACGCCGAGCTTCGGGAACCACTGCGCCCCCATGACGAAGTCGTCCTTCCAGCCGGTCCTCGCGATGGTCCGGGGAAGCTTCGCCCCCCAGTCGAGGGAAAACGCGAGCGCTTGGCCGGGCTCGACGGGACGCGGGAGCGGCACGCAGGCGACGGTCCGGTCGTCGGGGTTTCCGTCGTCGGGGGAAACGTAGTGGAGGCCCGCCGTCAGGTCGGTGCCGTCCGCGAGGACGATCCGGTGAATCGCGCTCCACCCGAACCACTCCGCCGCGTTCCCGTGCCCGCGCCCGCGGCCGACCCCCTCCTCGTTCTCCTTCATCCAGGTGGAGCGGTTGGTCTTCCAGGCGTTCAGGTAGAGGTGGAAGCAGAGGTCGGGGACCGGCCGGGACGTCCGGTTCGTGAAGGTGACCGCCGACTTCCCGGCGAGGGTGTGCTCCGTCGCGTCGTACGTCACGTCCATCCGGTACGAGGCGACGGGCGCGACCCGTGCTCCGGCGAGGAGGGGTGGAGTGAGCAGGAATACGGCGGAGAGGAGTGCGCTGTGAGGCTTCACGGCGGGCGATGCTAGCAAGGTGAGAGGCACGAAGGCGCTATAGTTTCGGCATGTCGCGGCCGGCGGAGCGGCTCGCCACGTGGGCGGACATCGCGGGATATCCGGAAGGGACGCGTGTCGAGATCTTCGACGGCGAGATCCAGATGGCGCCTCGTCCCGCCATCGCCCACGGTCTCATCCAGGCCTCCGTCTCGCATTTCATCGGGGGGCCGTTCGGCTTCGGAGACGGTCCGGGAGGCTGGTGGATCGTCATCGAGCCCGATGTGGAGCTGGCGGCGCACGTGGTCGTGGAACCCGATGTCGTCGGATGGCGCCGCTCACGAGTTCCGGAGTTTCCTGCCGAGCGACCGGTTCGGATCGTTCCCGACTGGATCTGCGAGGTTCTTTCGCCGTTCAACCGCCGGCAGGACCTCGTGACGAAGGCAGATCTGTACCTCCGCTGCGGCGTCCCGTACTACTGGACCATCGACCCCGAGGAGCGTGTCCTCCAGGCCCTGCGCCTCGACAAGACGAAAGGCTCATGGGAAGTCCTGGGGACCTGGTCCGACGGGCAGAAGGTCGCGATCCCGCCTTTTGAAGCCGTCACTCTCGACGTGACCCGGCTCTTCCCTCCGGCAAAGTAGGCACCGGACAAGAGGCCCCACCCCGGTCTCGTCTCCCGCCTAGAATCGTCCCGTGAAGCCGAAACCGGCGAACGCGGCCGCGCGGATCGGGGACCTTCGCGAGGAAATCCGGCGGCACGAGCGGCTCTATTACGTCGAGGACCGGCCGGAGATCACCGACGCCGAGTTCGACGGCCTGATGCGCGAGCTTCGGACGCTGGAAGAATCGCACCCCGATCTCGTCACCCCCGACTCCCCGACGCAGCGCGTGGGAGGGACGCCCGTCTCCGAGCTGCCGACGGTCCGGCACGAGGTGCCTCTCTTTTCGCTCGACAACGCCTACGACGAGACGGAGCTGAAGGCGTGGCTCACCCGCGTCTCGGAGCGGCTGGACGGCCGGGCTCCCGAGATCGTCTGCGAGCTGAAGATCGACGGACTCTCTGTTTCCCTCGTCTATGAAGACGGGATTCTCGTGAGGGCGGCGACGCGGGGAGACGGAACGACGGGCGAGGACGTGACACCGAACGTGAAGACCATCCGGAGCATCCCATTGAGGTTGAGAGAGGGGGAACCGCGCGGCGCTGCCGCGCCGCGTGCTTCGAAAGGAAAGGAGCGATTCGGGCCCATACCCCGTCTTCTCGAGGTGCGAGGCGAGGTGTTTCTGCCGAGGGCGTCGTTCCGGGCCCTGAACGAGGCGCGGGAGGAAGCGGGCGAGCCACTCTTCGCGAACCCCCGGAACGCGGCGGCGGGGTCGCTCCGGCTCCTCGACGCCCGGATCACCGCCTCGAGGAAGCTGGATGCGTTTCTCTACACCGTTGCCCGGTGGGAGGGGGAAGAGTCGCCGGAGACACAGGAAGATGTTCTGAGGAGGATCGAGCAACTGGGCTTCAAGGTGGGCCCTCACTGGCGAAAAGTCGACGGCACATTCGAAGAAATCCGGAGATTCCTGGCGACGACTCAAGTGATCAGAATCAGCCGCGACCTTCCGTTCGAGACCGACGGCGTCGTCATGAAGGTGAACCGCATCGCGGACCAGAAGCGGCTCGGGGCGACGGCCAGGAGCCCGCGCTGGGCCGTGGCGTACAAGTTCCCGCCGGAGGAGGCGCTCACGGTCGTCCGCAAGATCGCCGTGCAGGTGGGGCGGACGGGGGTCCTGACGCCCGTGGCGGAGTTCGACCCGGTACTCCTCGCCGGGACGACGGTGAAGCGCGCGACGCTCCACAACATGGAGGACCTCTCGCGGAAGGACGTCCGTGTCGGGGACACGGTCGCCGTCGAGAAAGGGGGGGACGTCATCCCGAAGGTGACGCGCGTCCTTCTCGAAAGGCGGCCGGCCGGCGCGCCCGAGTTCGTCCTTCCGTCCCGCTGTCCCTCCTGCGGGGAGAAGGTGGTGAAGGCGGAAGGAGAAGTCGCCGTCCGCTGCGTCAACCCCTCCTGCCCGGCGCAGGCGAAGGAGGCGATCCGCCATTACGTCTCGCGCCGCGCGATGGACGTCGAGGGGCTCGGCGACGAGCGGATCGACCAGCTCCTCTCCATGAGGCTGCTCTCCGACGTCGCGTCTCTTTACGACCTGAACTCCAGAGATCTCGAGCCGCTCGAACGCTGGGGGGAGAAGTCCGCCGCGAACGTCGTCGCCGAGATCGTCCGCTCGAAGGAGGCCGGCCTCGCCCGGCTCCTCTTTGGCCTCGGCATCCGGCAGGTGGGGGAAAAGACGGCCAGGCTGCTCGCGCGGCGGTTCCCGGCGATGGAGGCCCTTGCAGATGCCTCCGAAGAGGAGCTGACGGCCGTTCCGGAGATCGGGCCGGAGACGGCGCGCGGGATCCGGGACTGGCTCGAGAAAGCCTCGAGCCGGGCCCTGATCGAGAAACTCCGGAGGCATGGCGTCCGTATGACGGAGAGCCCGGCCGCGGCGGCCGGGGAAGGTCCGTTCTCGGGCGGCGTCTTCGTCCTCACGGGCACGCTCACGGGGCGGACCCGTGACGAGGCGGCGGCGGCGATCGAGGCCGCGGGCGGAAAGGTGACCTCCTCCGTGTCGAAGAAGACGACGGCCGTCATCGCCGGCGACGAAGCCGGCTCGAAGCTCGACAAGGCCCGCGCGCTCGGGATTCCGGTCTGGTCGGAGGAAGAGCTGGACCGGGCCCTCGGGGGGAGCCGATGAGCGGTGTGGTGGAGCCCCTCGTCCTCGTCGTGGACGACGACGCCGGCAGCCGGAAGGCGATGGCGCTCGCACTGGCCACCGACGGCCTCCGTGTGGAGGAGTTCGGCGACGCGGCGTCGGCCTTCGTCCGCGCGACGGACGACCCGGCGGTCGCCCTCGTCGTGACCGACTTCAAGATGCCGGGGAAGACGGGGCTGGAGCTGGCGACGGACCTCGCCGCGTCCCGGCCCGACCTCTCCGTCCTCCTCGTGACGGCGTTCGGGGACGTCGAGACGCTCCTCGCGGCGCGCGCCCTCGGAACCGTCGACTACGTCGCCAAGCCCGTCGCCAAGGACGACCTCCGCCTCCGCGCCCAGGCGGCTCTCCGGCGGTCGCGGCAGGCGGGAGAGATCCGGGACCTCCGGGAGCGGCTCGACAAGCGATACGGCTTCGAGGCGATCCTCGGGATCTCCAAGCCGATGGAGCGCCTCTTCGAGCGGCTGCGCGTCGTCGCGCCGACGAAGACGACGGTCCTCGTCACGGGCGAATCCGGGACGGGGAAGGAACTCGTGGCCGGCGCCCTCCACCACAACTCCCCGCGCCGCGCCCGCGCGTTCGTTCCGCTCAATTGCGGCGCCATCCCGAAGGAGATCATCGAGTCGGAGCTGTTCGGGCACGAGCGGGGGGCCTTCACCGGTGCCCTCGTGAAGAGGATGGGCCGGATCGAGCAGGCGCACGGCGGCACCCTCTTCCTCGACGAGGTCTCCGAGATGCCCCCCGACCTTCAGGTGAAGTTTCTCCGCGTCCTCGAGGAGAAACGCGTCACTCCGGTGGGCGGGAACGAGTCGAAGGACGTCGATTTCCGGCTCGTCGCGGCGACGAACCGCGACCTCGGCAAGGAGATCGAGGCGGGGCGCTTCCGGCAGGACCTCTTCTATCGCCTGTCCGTCGTCACGGTCGACATCCCTCCCCTGCGTGAACGGGCGGACGACATTCCGCTTCTCGTCGAGAGGTTCCGCGACGTCTTCGCGCGCGAGCACGGGCGCATCGTCACGGGTGTCACTTCGGCGGCTCTCGCGGCTCTCGCGGCCTACGCCTGGCCGGGAAACGTCCGCGAACTGAAAAACGTCGTCGAGAGCGCCGTCCTCTTCGCCGTGGGTCCGAAGATCGACGTTGCGGACCTCCCGCCCGCCATCCGCGCCGGGGCTCCCGGGGGCGCCGGCGAGGCGGGAGCGGAGGAAGCGGACCACGCGCCGTCCGGGACCGGCCTCGTCGGCAAGACGATGGCCGAGATCGAGAAAGAGGCGATCCTGACGGCCCTTCAGGTCTCCGGAGGGAACCGCCGGCGCGCGGCCGAGATGCTCGACATTGGCCTCCGAACCCTTCAGAGGAAGCTGAAGGAGTACCGCGGCGAGGCGCCCGGCGATGACGACGAGGAGATCGGCGAAGAGACGGCGCCCTGACGGCGATGTCGTCGAAGCTCCCCCTCCTCCTCGTGGCCGCGCTCCTTTTCGGCGGCCTTTTCCTGTTCCTCCGCTTCTTCGCGCGCGTCCTCGCTTTTCCCGGCTCGCGCGTCTCCTTTTCGGAGGCGGGGGCGCTCGGGGACCGGGGGTGGATGCTGACGTTCGTGACGGGGGACGGCCTCACTCTCCGGGCGGCGTGGATCTCCTCGGGAGTCTCCGGCGCGAAGGTCGTCGTCTTCTTCCACGGCAACGCCGAGTCGGCCGCGCAGAATCTTCCGCTCGCCCGGGCGCTCTCTTCGGAAGGGGTCGACGTGGTCCTCGCGGAGTACCGCGGGTACGGAGGAGAGCCGGGGCGTCCGGACGAAACGGGGCTCTATGCCGATGGCACGGCGCTTCTCGGGGCCCTGGAACGGGAGGGAGTGACGCGGGACCGGCTCGTTCTCGTCGGCCGCTCTCTCGGGACGGGCGTCGCCGTCGAGATGGCGCTCCGATTTCCTCCCTCGCTCCTCATCCTCGTCTCGCCGTACACGTCGCTTACGGACCTCGGCCGGTCTCTCATCGGGCCGCTCGCGCCCCTCCTCGTTCCCGACCGGTTCGACAACCTCGGAAAGATCGCGCGTCTGACCTGTCCCGTCGTCATCCTCCACGGCACGAAGGATGACGTGATTCCGTTCCGGATGGGCGAGAAGCTCGCCGCCGCGGGGAAGAACGTCCGGTTCCTTCCCCTCGAGGGGAGGACGCACAACGACATCCCCGACCTCCCGGCGCTCCTCCTCTCGAGGATTCGCGCGGAGGCCGGGGTCTAGAATCCCGGGAAGCGGAGGATCCCGATGGACGTGCCGACGAAGGTCTACGTGACGTGTCCGATCTCGGATCTGAAGCAGGTTGCGGGGACGCTGATCTCGATCTCTCCGCTCGGCTACTACGAGCTGCACGTCACGTTCGGCGCGAACACCCACGTCGTCCTTCTTCCGATCGTGGCGACGACGCTGACGGTCGCCGAGCCGGTCCTGAACCCGCCCGCCGGCTTCGAGCTCGAGCGCTAGCGCGGAGCCTCCGGAGCCGCCGATGACGTCGGAACCCCTCTCCGCCGTCGACACGGCGTGGCTCCACATGGAGGAGCCGACGAACCTGATGATGGTGACGGGGGTCCTCGTCTTCGACGAGATCCTCGACTTCGGCCGCCTCGCGGCGCTGATGAAGGAACGCCTCCTCCGCGTTCCGCGTCTGACGCAGCGCATCGTCGATCCCCGCCTTCCCTTCACGCCGCCCCGCTGGGAGACCGACCCGACCTTCGACCTCCGGGCGCACCTCCACCGCGTCGCCCTTCATCCGCCCGGGGACCAGGCGGCGCTCCGCGAACTCGTGAGCGACCTGATGTCGATGCCGCTCGACTTCTCCAAGCCGCTCTGGCAGTTCCACCTCGTCGAGGGGTTCGGAAAGGGAAGCGCCCTCGTCGGCCGTCTTCCACCATGTACTCGGGGACGGCGTCGCCCTCGTGAGGCTGATCCTGTCGATCGCGGACGGCGCCGGGCCGGAAGGCGAGGCGGCGTCATTCGGCGAGCCGCACGGATGGGAGCGGCTCGGCGCCTTCCTCGGTCCGGCAGCGAAGGCCGTTTCTCGAGGATTCGCCGTGACACAGGGGATCGTCCGCGAAGGGGTCGAGTCCCTCGTCCATCCCGAACACCTCCTCGAGATCGCGGCGCGCGGCGCCAGCGGTGCGGACGCGCTGGCCAAGCTGGTCCTGATGCCGCCCGACCCGATCACACCCTTCAAGGGGCCGCTCGGCGTCGAGAAGATGGCCGCCTGGTCCGACCCGATCCCGCTCGACGAGGTGAAGGCGGTGGGGAAGGCTCTGGGAGGGACGGTGAACGACGTCCTTCTCGCCTCCGTGACCGGGGCGCTCCGGCGCTACCTCGAAGGGCGCGGCGCCCTCTCTCCCGGTCTCGAGTTCCGCGCCGTCGTTCCGGTGAATCTCCGCCGGCCCGAGGAGGAGCACGAGCTGGGGAACCGGTTCGGCCTCGTCTTCCTTTCCCTCCCCGTCGGCGTCGAGGATCCCGTCGAGAGGCTCTTCGAGCTGAAGGAGCGGATGGACGAGATCAAGGGATCGCCCGAGGCGATCGTCGCCCTCGCCCTGCTCGGCGCGATCGGCACGGCCCCCATCCCCGTCGAGCGGCTCGTCGTCGAGCTGTTCGGGCGGGGCGGTACGGGCGTGATGACGAACGTCGCCGGACCCCGCCAGCGGATCCGTCTGGCCGGACGGCCGGCGACCGGAATGATGTTCTGGGTCCCGCAGTCGGGGCGGCTCGGTCTCGGCGTCAGCATCCTGAGCTACGCGGGGGGCGTCTCGCTCGGCGTCGCGACCGACGCAGGTCTCGTCCCCGACCCGGAGGCGATCCTCGACGGCTTCCGCGCGGAGTTCGACGCTCTGGCGGAGGCCGCGCGCCGGCAGGAGTCGCCGGCCCCCGTTCCTCCCCGACGCGCACCGGTCAGGCCGGCGGGTCGGCGGCGTTCCCGTCCGTCTCGGCGGTGAGGTCGGAGGCGTCCTCGGTGCCTCCGCGCGCGAGGCGTTCGGCCGCGCGCAGCATCCGGCGGCGGGCGTCTTCGAGGAAATCGGCCTGCGAGTCGACGGCGGGGGCGCCCGGTGCGGGGCGGAGCCGCTCGTAGCGGCCGTCCGCGTGGAGGGCGCGTGCCCGGACGTTGTCGGCGAGGGAGAGCTCCAGCGCGCGGACGACCTCCGCCGCGGCGGCCGGGTCTTCGACCGGGAAGGAGATCTCGACCCTCCGGAAGAAGTTCCGGGGCATCCAGTCGGCCGACGACAGGTAGACCTTCCGGTCGCCTCCGTTCTCGAAGACGAACGCGCGGCTGTGCTCGAGGAATCGCCCGACGACGGAACGGACCCGGATGTTCTCCGACAGCCCCGGAACTCCCGGTTTCAGGCAGCAGATGCCGCGGATGGAGAGATCCACCGGGACGCCGGCCTGGGACGCCTCGTAGAGCGCGGCGATGACCTTCGTGTCGACGAGGGCGTTCATCTTGGCGCGGATTCCGGAGGGATGTCCGGCGCGTGCGTGTGCCGTCTCTCTCTCGATCCATTCGAGGACGGTGCGGTGCATCTCCCTCGGGGCCGTGACGAGCTTCTCGTACCGGATGCGCCCGGCGATCCCGGTCAGCGCGTTGAAGAGCTTCGAGGCGTCCTCGCCGAACTCGGGGCGGCAGGTCAGAAGGCCGAAGTCGGTATAGACGCGCGCCGTCGTCGGGTTGTAGTTGCCGGTTCCGAGGTGGACGTACCGGCGCAACTCGTCCTTCTCCCGCCGGACGACGAGGGCGATCTTCCCGTGGGTCTTGAGCCCCATGACGCCGTAGACGACGTGGACCCCCGCCTGCTCGAGAGCCTTGGCCCAGACGATGTTGTTCTCCTCGTCGAAGCGCGCCTTCAGCTCCACGAGGACGGCGACCTGCTTGCCGTTCTCGGCGGCGCGGACGAGGGCCGGGATGATCGGGGATTCCGAGCCCGCCCGGTAGAGCGTCATCTTGATGGCGAGCGTCTTTCCGTCCTCCGCCGCGCGCTGGATCAGCTCGACGACCGGTCCGAAGGAGTCGTACGGGTGGTGGAGGAGGATGTCGCCGGAGCGGATCGCCGCGAAGATCGAGGTCTCCGGCCGCGGCAGGAGGGTGGGGAGCGCCGGCGTGAACGGCGGGTCCTTCAGGTCGTGGCGGTCGAGCTTCCAGAGGGCCATGAGGTCGCCGCCTCCGAGCGGGCCGTCAACCTCGTAGACCTCCTGCTCGGTGATCTCGAGCTGCTTCAAGAGGAGCTTCCGGACGCGCTTGGGCGTCTTCGGGGCGACCTCGAGACGGACGACCGCGCCGAATCGGCGGCGCCGGACCTCCTGCTCGATCGTCGCGAGAAGGTCTGCGGCCTCGTCTTCCTGGATCTCGATGTCGGCGTCCCGGGTCACGCGGAAGAGGTGAGAGGAGACGATCTCGAAACCCGGGAAGAGCTCGCCGAGATTCGCCTGGATCAGCGACTCGAGAAGGACGAAGTCGGCCTTCTCCGGCCGGACCTTCTTCTTCCCTTCCTCGATCTCGCGCAGCGAGACGAGCCGAGGTAGCGCGGCGGGGACCTTGACGCGCGCGAAACGGATGTCTCCCGTCTCGGGGTCCTTCACCTCGACGGCGAGGTTGATGGAGAGGTTCGAGAGGAACGGGAACGGGTGCCCGGGGTCGACGACGAGCGGCGTCAGGACGGGGAGGACGTGCTTCCGGAACCAGGCGCTCGCCGCCTCGCGCGTCGCTTCGGCGAGGTCCGGGGCGGAGAGGACCGAGATCCCCGCCGCCGCGAGCTTCGGGAGGAGGTCGCCCGTCAGGCAGGCCGACTGGCGTGACTCCATCTTCAGAACGGCCTCGCGGATCTTCAGGAGCTGCTCGGCCGGGGTGAGACCGTCCTCGGCCCGCTCGACCTTCCCGGACCAGACCTGGTCGAGGACGCCCGCGACCCGGATCATGAAGAATTCGTCGAGATTCGTCTCCGAGATGGAGAGGAACTTGAGCCGCTCCAGGAGCGGCCAGCGTTCGTCGAGGGCCTCGTCGAGGACCCGCTCGTTGAACTCCAGCCACGACAGCTCCCGGTCGAGGAGCGAGATCGCCGCCTCCGGGGAAGGCACCGCGGAGGGAGTTGCCGCCGCCTCGGCGGCGGGCTCGACCAGCTCGAGGTTTCGTCGCCTGCGGGGTCTGCTTTCGTGGTGGATCATCGCGGGGTCTCCCCACCTTGGGGGGTCAGAGGATACCGGAGGCCGGTCCGCTTCGCCCGGCCGGCCTTGGCATCACCCGATTTCCCGATAAGCCCTGTTTTCGGAGAGGATTGGGATCGGCATGGCAGAGGAACCGCAGGATCCGCTCCGGCTCCGCGAGATCGCCGAAGGGCTCGGCCTCCCGGCGGCGAGGCGGCACATCGTTCTCTGCTCCGACGCGACGAAGCCGAATTGCTGCGAGAGGGAACGGAGCCTCGTTGCCTGGGACTACCTGAAATCGCGTCTCCGCGAGCTGGGCCTCTCGGAGGGGGGCGGGATCGCCCGGACGAAAGCAAACTGCCTCCGGATCTGCGCGGGAGGACCGATCGCGGTCGTCTACCCGGAGGGCGTCTGGTACCGGGCGTGTGACCCGCCGGTTCTCGAACGGATCATCCGCGAGCACCTCGTCGGCGGATCTCCGGTCGCCGAGTTCGTGATCGCCGCGCGGCCGCTCGGCGGAGATGCATGAGGCCTCCCGCCGGATCCGGGCGGGCCTTCGCTCGCCGTATCTTCGCCTCCGGGGCCGGAGTGGAATAAGCTCTTTCTGTCGTTTGTCCGGAGGTTTCGCCATGAAGAAGAAGATAGTCCTTCCGCTCGCCCTCGCCGCCCTTCTCTCGCCGGGCTGCGGTCCCAAAGGAGAGCTTCCCGCGATCCAGATCGGCCTGATCGCGGAGCTGACCGGGCCCCTTTCCGTCATTGGCGCGTCGTGCCGGAGCGCGGCCGAGATGAAGGTCGCCCAGATCGGTGAAAAGGGCGGCATCGACGTGGGCGGGAAGAAGTACAACCTGAAGCTCGTCATCGCCGACAGCCAGAGCACCCCCGAGGGGGCGCTCGCCGCCGCACAGGGCCTCGTCAAGGAGGACGCGGTCGTCGGGCTGATCGGGCCGAACGCGAGCCTCGAGGCCGTTCCCGTGGCCGATGCCGCCGAAGAGGCGAAAGTGCCGATGATCACGCCGTGGTCCACGGCCCCGAAAACGACGATCGACGCGAAGACCGGCCAGCCGAAGCAGTGGGTATTCCGGGCCTGCTTCACGGACGCCTGGCAGGGCGAGGTTCTCGCGAAGTTCGCCGACGGCTACGTCAAGGCGAAGAAGGCGGCCGTTCTGTTCGACCCGAGCTCGGAAGCGCCGAAGATCCAGGCCGAGCTGTTCCGGCAGGACTTCGAGAAGGCGGGGGGGAAGGTCGTCGCTTACGAGACCTACACGAGCGGCGACAAGGACTTCTCGGCGGTCTTCGCGAGGATCAAGAAGGCCGCGCCCGACGTCGTCTTCCTCTCCGGCTACTACAACGACGTTGCCCTCCAGCTCGCGCAGGCTCACGCGGCGGGGATCACGGTCCCCTTCCTCGGCAGTGACAACTGGGGGACGTCGGACTTCGTGAAGCTCGCGGGGAAGGAAGCCGAGGGCTCCTTCTACAGCGCCCACTACAACCCGGACCGCCGGAACGAGATCACCGGTGCCTTCGTCATCAGCTACAAGAAGAGTCATGCCGACGCCGTGCCGGACGACGTGGCGGCCCTCACCTACGACGCGTTCGGGCTCTTCGTCGAGGCGCTGCAGAAGGCCGGCAATCCGAGCCGGCAGGCCGTCCGCGACGCGCTCGCCGGGATCCGGGAGTACGACGGAGTGACCGGCAAGTTCCGGTTCGCCGAAGGCTCCCGTGACCCGGTGAAGACGACCGTGATGTTCAAGGTGGAAGGGGGAAAACCCTCCTTCGTCACGAACATCGAGCCGTAAGGGAGGAGGAACGTCAGCCGGCCGCGGCCTCGCGCGCCGCGGCCGCGAGATCCTCGAGCGCGGCGTCGACCCGGTCCCGGTGGGTCCGGAACGAAAGGACGCAGATCCGGAGGAGACTCTTCCCCTTCGTCGTCGTCGCCGTCAGGTGGACCCGGCCGCGGGCGTTGACGGTGTCGAGGATCCGGCGGTTCAGGGTCTCGATCGCGGCCTCCCCGACTCCCCTCGGCGCGAACCGGAACGCGAGGAGTGAGAGCTCCGGCGGCGCGACGATCTCGACGTCCGGGTGCCTTGCCAGCTCGCGCGCCGCGTACGACGCGAGGTCCAGCTTCTCGTCGAGGTTCCGGCGGAACGGGCCGAGGCCGTACATCTTGAGCGGGAGCCAGGCGGCGAGACCGCGAAAGGGGCGCGACAGCTCCGGCGAGATCCTGCAAAAGTCGACAGAGTCGGCGTCGCTCTGCATCCCGGGCAGGTATTCGCCTCCGGCCCCGTGTGCCCGCCGGAGGGTCGCGGCGTCACGGACGAGGAGGCAGCCCGAGCCGTACGGGAGGAAGAGCCCCTTGTGAGGGTCGAGGACGATCGAGTCGGCCCGCTCGATCCCGGCCATGGTCCGCTTTCCGCGCTCCGTCAGGACGAAGAAGCCCCCGTACGCGGCGTCGACGTGAAACCAGAGGCGCTCGCGCTCGCAGATTCCGGCGAGAGCCGCGAGGTCGTCCACGGCGCCCGTATTCGTCGTCCCCGCATTCCCGACGACGAGGAAGGGAGAGAGCCCCTTGCGCCGGTCCCCGGTGACCGCCTCTTCGAGAAGGTCGAGGCGGATCCGGAACGCGTCGTCCGACGGAATCTCCCGGACGCTCCGCGCGGGAAATCCGGAGAGGGCGGCCGCCTTGGCGACGCAGTGGTGCGTCTGGTCGCTGGCGTAGAGGACGCCCCGGAGGAACTCCTCGGGAAGGCGGTCGCGGCGCGCCGCGACGATCGCGGAGAAGTTCGCGAGCGAGCCGCCGCTCGCGAAAAAGCCCCCGGCTCCTTCGGGGAAGCCGACGAGGCGGGCAAACCACCGAAGGACGTTCGTCTCGAGCTGGACGAGGAGCGGGGCGGCCGCGAAGACGCCGGTGTACCGGTTCGTCGCGGCGGCGACGAGGTCGGCGACGGCCGACGCGAAGAGCCCTCCCCCCGGGATGTAGGCGAGGTAGCCGGGGGAGGCGGCGTTGAAGCTCTTCGGGATCGCCCGGTCGAAGAGGAGGTCGAGAAGCTCCTCGGCCGGAGCGCCCGTCTCGGGAGGCTCGCGCTCGATCAGCGCTCGCGAAAGCGCGGCCGCTCCCTCCGTGTCGGCCGCGCGCTGCGCCGGGAGGGAGTCGACGTGCGCGACGATCCGCGTCATCGCGAGGCGGAGGAGACTCTCCATCTCCGCTGCCGACGGCTCGAGCGAGGTGTCGGCGGGGAAGGGGGGCGGAATCCGCGACGACACGCCTTCAGGCTCCGAGCGCCACGCGGGCGACATCGGCCAGCTCGGAGGCGAGGCTCTCGACGAGCCCGGCGTCCTCCCCCTCGACCATCACCCGCAGGAGAGGCTCGGTCCCCGAGTAGCGGATCAGGAGGCGCCCCCGGCCGGCGAGGCGCTCTTCGGCGCGGCGGATGGCGCCAGCGAGCGCCGGGACCTCCTCGACCGGGACGCGCTCGCGGACGCGGACGTTCTTCAGGAGCTGCGGCGCCTTCGGAAAGCGCGGCTGTGCCGCGAGAGAAGTCCGGGACAGGGCGACGAAGGCCGCGAGGTGGAGCCCGGAGAGGATTCCGTCTCCGGTCGTCGAGAGGTCCGCCCGGATCAGATGGCCGGACGGTTCTCCCCCGAGGAGGGCGCCGCTCTTCTCCATCTCCTCCACGACGTAACGGTCGCCGACGGCGGCGCGGAGAAGGGGGACGCCAAGGTCCGCGAGCGCCCGCTCGAACCCGAAGTTCGACATGACCGTGCCGACGACGGCCGAAGGCCTTCGCCCCTCGCGGATCATCTCGAGCGACCAGAGGTAGAGGATGTCATCGCCGTCGAGAAGACGTCCCTCCCCGTCTGCGACGACGATCCGGTCCGCGTCGCCGTCGAGGCCGATTCCGAGGTCGGCGCCCGATTCGCGCGTCACGCGCGCCATCGTCTCGGGATGGAGGGCGCCGGAACCCTCGTTGATGTTCCGGCCGTCGGGGGCGATCGCGAGAGGCACCACGCGGGCGCCCGCCGCGCGGAAGGCCGCGGGCGCGACGGCGTGTGCGGCGCCGTTCGCGGCGTCCACCACGACGGTGAGGCCGTCCAGCCGCCCCGGGAGCCCTTCGAGGAGGTGCCCGATGTAGAGCTGCGGAAGAAGCGGGTCGGGAGTGACGGCTCGCGGCGGCGCCGGCGCGCTCTCCTCGATCCGGCGCTCGATTGCCGCCTCCACGCGGTCGGGGAGCTTTCGCCCCGCCGCCGAGAAGATCTTGATGCCGTTGTCGCGCCACGGATTGTGGGAGGCGGAGACGACGACGCCCGCCTCGGCCGAGAGCGCACGGACGAGGTGGGCGACCGCGGGGGTCGGGACGACGCCCGCACCGGTCACCGTCCCCCCGGCGGCTTCGACCCCGCCGGCGAGGGCGGCGATGATGCCGGCCGTCGACTCCCGGGTATCGCCTCCCACGACGAGCCGCGGCCGGGCGGCCCCTTCGGCCACGAGACAGGAGACGAGGGCGACGCCGACGCGGGAGACGGTCTCGACGTCGAGGGGGGCCTCGCCCGCGATGCCGCGGATCCCGTCGGTGCCGAAGAGGCGACGCATCCGGAGTCGAGCTTACCGGAGAAGCAGGACGACCTCCCGATCAGCCTCCGGCCCGCGCCACGGTCGCGAGAAAGCGGATCGTCGCCTCGACGTCGTGGACGCGGAGGAGGAGGGGATGCGTCGTGGTGGCGTGCGCCGCCACCGCCGCGGCGGCGAGCGACTCGGGGAGCCGGTCAGACGGCGGACGTCCGGCCACGGAACCGAGAAAAGCCTTGCGGGAGGCTCCGGCGACGAGCGGCGTTCCCGGCGGAGCGAGGTCGGTGAGGCGCGCGAGGAGCGCGAAATTCTCGTCGGGCTTCTTCCCGAAACCGAAGCCCGGGTCAAGAAGAATTCTCTGAAGAGGGATCCCGAGAGAAACCGCACGGGAACCGGCCGCGGCCAGGTCCGCGGCCACTTCGCGGGCGACGTCCCGGAAAGAAGATTCTTCGAAGGTGGTCTGAGGCGTGCCGCGGCAATGGCTCAGCACGATCGCGGCGCCCCGGCTCGCGACGAGCTCGAGAAGGTCGTCCGGCGCGGCGAGGCCCGTGACGACGTTCACGACGTCCGCTCCCGCGTCGAGGGCCGCGCGGGCTACCTCTGTCCGGCGTGTGTCGACGGAAAGGGGAAGAGACGGGAGCTTTCTTCGAAGGGAAGAGAGGACGGGAAGCACGCGGGCGATCTCTTCATTCGAAGAAATCTCCCCGGCTCCCTCTCCGTAAGCGCTCCCCTTCGGCCTCGTGCTCTCCCCGCCCACGTCGACGATCGCCGCTCCGAGGTCCGCGTACCGGGCACCCTCCTCGGCCGCGGAGTCTGCCGACCAGAAGCGCCCGCCGTCCGAGAAGGAGTCGGGCGTGACGTTCAGGACGGCCATCACGCCCGGGCCGTCTCCGGTCGAGAGAACCCGGCCGGACCCGAGCGGCAGGCTCCACCTCACGGGCCTATTATCGCGGCCGGGGGGAGAAGGGAGATCGCGATGGCAAAGAAGATCTACATCGCGGCGTATCACCAGTCCCCGTTCGGCAAGCTCTTCGACCTCTCGGTGCCCGAGATTCTCCGGCGCGCCGTGGAGGAGACGTGCGCGGAGATCGGCGTCCACGCGTCGGCCCTCGACGTGGCCTCGGTGGGCGCCACCTGCCACCTGACGCTGAACCAGCAGGGCCTCCTCTCGGGGCTGGTCGCTTCGGTCCCGGGCCTCGAGGGAAAGCCGATCGAGACGGTGGAGAACGCATGCGCGTCGGGGGGACAGGCGATCCTCTCGGTTCTCGGCAAGCTCCTCCTCGGTGACGGCGAGACGGGAATCGCCGTCGGCTACGAGAAGATGCGCGATCGCGAGGGGAAGATGGACGGCAAGGAGATCGGCCGCGCCCTCGGCTTCTACTCCCACCCCGACGAGCGCCCCGGCAAGGTCTTCGTCTTTCCCCACCTCTTCGCCGAGATCATGGACGCCTACATGAAGGCGTGGGGGGTCACGGAGAGGGACCTCGCGCAGGTGGCCGTCACCGAGTACGCCAATGCGAAGCACAACCCGTACGCCCAGATGAAGAACGCCTCCCTCACCCTCGACCAGGCCATGAAGATCGAGGGGATCAACCGGTACATCGTCGAAGGGCTCCCTTTGAAGACGTACGACTGCTCGCAGATCACCGACGGCTACGCGGCGATGATCCTCGCGACCGGCGAGGGCCTCGCCAAGCTCGGCGTGAAGAAGGCCGATTGCGTCGAGATCGCCGGCTGGGGACAGGCGACCGACCCGCTGATGAAGCAGGGGCGCGACGTCCTGCGCCCGAAGGGGGCCTGCCGGGCCGTGGCGCAGGCCTATGCCCGCGCGGGGGTCACCGCCTCCGACATCGGCGTAGCCGAGGTCCACGACTGCTTCACCGTCATGGGGGCGATGGGGGCCGAGGTGCTGGGCTTCGCCGAGCTCGGAAAGGGGGCGGCGTACTGGTTGGACGGGAAGGCCGAAGTCGGCGGGAAGGTCCCGATCAACACGTCGGGGGGCCTGATCGCCAAGGGGCATCCGATCGGGGCCACCGGGGTGGCGATGGTCGGCTGGAGCGCGTGGCAGCTACTCGGCAAGGCGCCGAAGGAGCTTCAGGTGAAGGCGCCGCGGGTCGCCGCGACGTTCAACATCGGCGGTCCCGTCTGCGCGACGGTGGCGATGGTGCTGAAGCCTGCCGCGTAGAGCCGGGTCAGTTCTTC
The DNA here is from genome assembly GCA_963779415.1 of uncultured Acidobacteriota bacterium. Lineage (GTDB taxonomy): Bacteria > Acidobacteriota > Thermoanaerobaculia > UBA5066 > UBA5066 > DAOMFB01. The sequence goes on from CAVZYA010000002.1 coordinate 995,886, forward strand.
GGAGCGGGGGTCGCCTCGACGCCTCCCGGGGTCGCCTCGATCTGCCCTTCCCCGAGCGTGATCTCGACGCGGCGGTTCTTCGCCCGTCCCGGGGCCGTGTCGTTCGGAGCGACTGGGTTGGCCGGCCCGTAGCCACCGTACGTCATCCGTCCGGCCGAGACCCCCTGCTCCTCGAGGAAGTCGCGGACTCCCTTGGCGCGCGCGGCGGAAAGCTTCTTATTCGTCTCTTCGGAGCCGGTCGCGTCGGTGAATCCTTCGATCCGGATGTTCTGCTCGGGAAGCATCAGGAGGACGCCGGCGAGCTTGCCCAACGCCACCTGCGTCGGCGTCTTCAGCGTCGCCTTGCCGACGTCGAACGAGATGTCGCCGAGGCTCATCATCATTCCGCGCGCCGTCTTCGAGAACGACGAGACCCGGTCGAGCGCTCCGCCGAGCCGTTTGGCGAGCGCGTCACGCTCGGCCTTCAGGTCGGCCCGCTGCGTCTCGAGCGCCGCCTTTTCCACGGCGAGGGCGTTCCGTTCTGCGGCGATCTGGTCGATCTGCGCCTTGAGGGAGGTGGCGGTCGCTTCTCCCTCCTCTCTCGTCATGGCGACCTTCTGCTCGAGCGCGGCCTTCTCGGCCGCGGCCTTCGACGCCAGCGCGGCCTTCTCGGCGGAGACCCTCGCCTTGTCCGTATCGCGGATCGCCTCGCTCGCCAGGGCTGTGGCACGCCGGCTGTAGTCCTCGACGGCGCTCCGGCTCCCGCCCCGTGCCGAGTTCGTCGCCTGAGCGAGGGCGACGGACGCCTCCTCGATCGCCTTCGGGTTGACGTCCGCTGCCTTCATCCCCCGGGCGACGTCGAGGATCTTCGTCGCCTGGGCGAGGGAGACGGGTTCCTTGGACGTCCACGACATGTTGGAGATCGTCGGATTGTTCGCTTTCGGAGCCGGCCCGAGGCCGGAGAAGGAGAACGGCATTCCGGGGGCGCTTTTCGAGTCGGGGGTTCCCGACACGAAGATGACGAGCTCGGAAGGCGCGACCACGCCGGGATAGGTCTCGGCGGTGACGAGAAGCCCGAAGGCTTTCTGGCCCGTCTGGAACGTGGCGCTGCCCGAATCGTCGCGGACGGGAAGCTCGCCGAGGTTCTCGGCGAGGCCGTCGCGGGTGACGGCCCAGAGGACGTACGTCGTCACGTCCCCGCCGAAAAGGAGGGCGGGCTGCAGCCTCTTCCAGGACGCCTCGATCCGGACCTGGCTGCCGCTGGCTTTCACGGTGGCCTCGACGCGTGCTTCCTTCGAGGCGCGTTCGGTCGGAGCGAAGGTCACGTCGACGCTCCTCTCCGGCCAGAGAGCCGAGGTCATCCTGACGTCGGCGGCCGTGGCGGCCCGTGCGAGGGCGGCGAGGCCGAGAGCGAGGGCGATCGCGACGAGGAGGAGCGGAATGCGGAGCTTCACGGTGACTCCCTCCTTCTTTTCCTTCGACTCTATCGCGAGTCCCTGAAATGCGAACGGAGCCGCGGATACGGCCCCGTTCGAGTCGATCGTCGTTTGGAAGAGGCTAGTTCTTCTTGGCGGGCTCGGCCGGCTTGGGGGCCTTCTTGGCGGGGGCCTTGGCCGGAGCCGGTGGCACCTCGGGGGCCGTGAAGCCACCCGGGGTCGGCTCGATCACTCCCTGGGCCAGCGTCAGCTCGACGCGCCGGTTCCGCGTGCGCCCCTCGGCGGTCGCGTTGTCCGCCACGGGGTTCGCCGGGCCGTAGCCGGCGTGCGTCATCCGTTCCGGGGCGATCCCCTGCGCCTTCAGAAAGTCGAAGACGCTCCGGGCCCGCTCGGCGGAGAGCATCCTGTTCCGCTCGGCGGTGCCGGTCGCGTCGGTGAAGCCCTCGATCCGGACGTTCACTTCGGGAACCATCAGCAGGACTCCGGAGAGCTTCGCGAGCGGCTGGAGGGCGGCCTGCTTCAACGTCGCCTTGTTGACGTCGAAGAGGACGTTGCCGAGGTCCATGGCGAGGCCGCGGGCGGTCTTGCGGACCTCCATGATCCTCTCGACGGCTCCGTCCAGCCGGGCCGCCAGGGCGTCACGCTCGGCCTTGAGCGCGGCCTTGTCCGCCTCGAGCTGTGCCTTCTCGGTCTCGAGCTGCCTCTTCTCGATCGCGAGCTGGTCTCTCTCGGAAGTGGTCGTCGCGAGCCCCGTCTGGAGAGCGGCCTTCTCGGCGGCCTTCTTCGCCTCCTCGGCGGCGATCATCGCCTCGTATTCCTTCTGGACGGTGAGGCGGATCCCCTCCGAAGCACGCGCGGTGGCGCGCGCGGCGTAGTCGGTGATGACCTTTGCGCTGCCGCCGCCGGTGGCCGAGTTGGTCGCCTGCGCGAGGAAGACCGACGCTTCCGGGACCGCTTTCGGGTCGTACTTCGCGACGAGGGGGTTTCCAGCCATCTCCACGAGCTTACGGGCCTTCATCAGCTCGACCGGCTCGGCCCCCTTCGTGTACTTCAGATCGGCGATGGAGGGGTTTCCGGGCTTGATGAGGTTCTGGTAGAAGGCGGATGTGAATCGGTTGAAGGCGAAGGAGGCGCTCTTTGCTTCCTTCGGCGGGGGCGCCTGGGATGTCGCGATGACGAGGGTCGAGGGCTGCGGCGTGCCGATGATCGGCTCCGCCGTGATCATCATCGCGAAGTCCTTCTGACCGGTCGCGAACTTCCGGCTTCCTTTCGGGTCGGTCACGGCGAGCTCGCCGAGGTTCTCGGTGACGCCGTCCCTCGTCACGGCCCAGACGGAATAGGCAGTGATGTTCCCCGAGAAGAGGATCGCCGGCTGCATCTCCCGATAGGAGATCTCGATCTGAGCCTGTCCCCCGCGGAAGTCCACCTCGGCGGAGATCCTGGCGTCTTTCGGGCCGATCGACGTGACGGCAAACGGGATGTCGATGCTCTTCCTTTCGGGATAGGTCACCGCGGTCAGGGAGAGGTCCGCGGCGGAGGCCGCGGCCGTGAAGAGAAGCAGCGCCCCGAGGGCGAGCATGTTCAGACGGGTCAGTTTCATTTCAGGCACCTTTCTTTTCTGATTGAGGGGAGATTTCTTCGGTCCGGCGCCTCCGGCGGACCGGCGGGGTCGGGTCGACCGATCGAAACCCCATTATAACGCGTTGCGTCAGAACGAGACGGCGGTTCAGACCGGAACGGGAACCAGACTCCCGGGGGCGTTTGCCGCCCCCTCCTCGGGCTTCGCCGTCACCGGGGCCGCGGCCGTCGGGCCCGGAGGCTGCGGTTTGCCGGAAGTCCTTCGAAGAAGGGCCTTTCCGGTCACCCGTTCGATGATGTCGTAGATCTCCTCGCCGTCCAGTGACTCCTTCTCCAAGAGCTGCCGCGCGATCTCCTCGAGCGCCGTCCGGCCGTCCTGGATGATCTTCTTGCCGCGGTGGTAGGCCGTCGTGACGATCCGGTTCACCTCGGCGTCGATCTTCCGGGCCGTGTCCTCGGAGTAGTCCGGCTGGCGGGCGAAGTCGCGTCCGAGGAAGATCTCCCCCTCACCGCGGCCGAACGACATCGGCCCCATCTCGCTCATTCCCCACTCGCAGACCATCCGGCGGGCCATCTCCGTCGCCTTCTCGAAGTCGTTCGCGGCGCCAGTCGTGATCTTTCCGATGGCGACCTCTTCGGCGAGCCGCCCCCCCATCATGACGGCCAGCTCGGCCTCGATGTACTCCTTCGAGTAGGTGTACTTGTCTTCCAGCGGAAGCTGCTGCGTGACGCCGAGGGCGCGCCCGCGCGGGATGATCGTGACCTTGTGGAGGGGATCCGTGTGCTCCTCCATCGCCGCGATGAGGGCGTGCCCCCCTTCGTGGTAGGCGGTGATCCGCTTCTCCTCCTCGGACATCACCATCGATTTCCGCTCCGCCCCCATGAGGACCTTGTCCTTGGCGTAATTGAAGTCCTCCATGGAGACCTTCTTCTTGTCGACCCGGGCGGCGCCCAGGGCCGCCTCGTTCACGAGATTGGCCAGATCGGCGCCCGCGAAGCCGGGCGTGCCGCGCGCGATCACGGAAAGGTCGACGTCGTCCGAGAGAGGGATGACCTTCGTGTGGACCTTGAGGATCCCCTCGCGCCCCTTCACGTCGGGGCGGTCGACGACGACCCGCCGGTCGAATCGTCCCGGCCGGAGAAGCGCCGGATCCAGAACGTCCGGACGGTTCGTGGCGGCGACGAGGATGACCCCGTCGTTTCCCTCGAAGCCGTCCATCTCGACGAGGAGGGCGTTCAGCGTCTGTTCGCGCTCGTCGTGGCCGCCGCCGAGCCCTGCGCCGCGGTGCCGGCCGACCGCGTCGATCTCGTCGATGAAGATGATGCAGGGGGCGTTCTTCTTCCCCTGCTCGAAGAGGTCGCGGACGCGACTCGCGCCGACGCCGACGAACATCTCGACGAAGTCCGATCCGGAGATCGAGAAGAACGGCACGTTCGCCTCGCCGGCGACGGCCCGCGCGAGAAGGGTCTTGCCCGTGCCGGGCGGGCCCATCATCAGGACCCCTTTCGGGATCTTGCCGCCGAGCTTCTGGAACTTCGCCGGCTCCTTCAGGAAGTCGATGATCTCCGCCAGCTCTTCCTTGGCCTCCTCGCAGCCGGCCACGTCCTTGAAGGTGACCTTCTTCTGGCTCGGCGTCAGGAGCTTCGCGCGCGACTTCCCGAATGACATCGCGCGGTTCCCGCCCGACTGCATCTGCCGCATGATGAAGATCCAGAGCCCGATCAAAAAGAGGATCGGCGCCCACTGCAGGAGGATGACGAGGAGCGAGCCCTCGCGCGGCTCCTCGGCCGTGATCTTCACGTTCGCCTTGCGCAGGTCCGAGACGAGGTCGTTGTAGGCGGGGGCGTAGGTCCGGAGGTTCGGCTCGCGTCCCTCGGGCGTCCCCTTCGTGAAGGCGCGGATCTCCTGCCCGCGGATGTTGACGCGGTCGATCTCGCCCTTCGACACCTTGTCCATGAAGTCGGAGAAGCCGATGGTGGTGGTCGCGCCCTTGCCGTAATCCACCACCTTGAAGAGGAGGAGGATGACGACGAGGATGACCATCCAGAGGAGAACGTTCTTGACGGTGGTGTTCACGATGATCCCCGTTTCGTAGTACGCACGGCTCGTGCCGGAGATTCAGCCCTTCCGGGATCCGGGATCGCTGGCGTCGAAAGGCGCCTCCCCCTCGGTCCGGACCTGGGCGATGAAGGGGAGGTTGCCCCCCTCCCCCTGATACTCCATTCCGTATCCGACGAGGATCCCCTCTTCGGATGGGAAGAGAACGTAGTCGACCAGGAGCGGGCACTTCCGTTCCTGTGGGCGGTCCACCAGCGCGGCGAAGCGGATGGAGCGCGGTGAGAGCTCGAGGAGCTGGTTCACGAGGTAGGTCTCGGTGACGCCGCTCCGCGTCACGTCCTTCAGGACGATCACGTTTGCGTCCTTCACGTCGAAGGAGGTGATGAAGTTGAGGTTCGTGACCTCCTCGTCGTCCCCCTTCTTGATCACGTCGATGTACTCGCAGCGGACGGCCCGCGTGATGGCACGCGCGAGGTCGGCGACGAAGAATCCCGCCCCCTTGAGGACCGCGATCAGGACGATCGTCCCGCTCTTGTAGTCGAACGAGACCCGCCGGCCGATGTCGCCGATCCGCCGCGCGATGTCGGCGGGCCCGTATCGCTCGTCGTAGAGGAGCGCCACCACGCCAGTCTATCAGGGGCGGGAAGGGCGGGGCGTGAGGCGAACGACCCGCGAATCCGCGGAAATTCGAAGGCCGGCGAGGCTCTCGGCGACCTTCGTCTCGCCGCCGAAGAGGCGGCCGACGGCGCGCGAGAGCTGGACGCGTCCCGGGACGCCGCCGCGCGCCCCCGCCGCCCGGACGAGAAGGCGGGCCGTCCCCTCGGGGCCGAGGCCGACGAGGAGGGAGCGGGGCCAGGGGCCCTCGGATCGGATTCCTGCCCGCGTCAGGGCCACATCGATCGCTCCGTCGAGGATCTCGAGCCGGCGCGTCCAGGCCTCGCCGGCGCGGGCGAGGCGCGCCGCCGTCCCGGGAGAAGCTTCTTCCAGCGCCGGCAGCTCGCGGCGACGGATCCGGTTCCGCTGGAGCCGTTCGTTCTCGTTCGTCTCGTCCTCGCGCCACGCGATTCCTCGCGAGGAGAGGTACTCCCGCAGTTCCGCGCGGGAAGAGCTAAGGAGAGGCCGGACGAGCCCGTCCTCCCGGCGTGCGCGGATCCCGCCGCGTGTCCGCCCGGTGTGCCGGTGGAGGTTCAGAAGAACCGTCTCGGCCTGGTCGTCGAGGGTGTGTCCCGTGGCGACGAGCGTTTGCGGGCCGAGTTCGCTCGCGAGGGAGAGAAGCGCCCCATATCGGAGCCGCCGGGCCGCCGCCTCGAGGCTCTCCCCCTTCCGGCGGTTCTTCGGGACGTCGATCGGTTTGAGAAAGAACCGGATTCCGAGAGTGGCTACGTGATCGGCCACGAACAGCGCGTCCGCCTCGCCCGCCTTTCCGCGAATCCCGTGCGCCACGTGGCAGGCCACGAGATCGAACGGGAGAGGGGAACCGGGGAAAGCGTCCTGCGAAAGGGAATGAAGGAGGAAGAGAAGAGCCGTCGAGTCCCCGCCGCCCGAGCACGCCACGATGACGCACGACGCGCCGTCGAGCAGATGACTCTCTTCGAGATGCCGGTTGAAGCGACTGAGAATGTCCAACCCTCAGAGCGTACGCGCGGAGGGGGTATGGGGGAACCCGGCGACCGGGTTCCCCCGTCCATATCGCCGCGAAAGAATTCTCGCCTGTGCGACCGAGCCTGGGAAGAGCGCGTCGGCCGAAGGCCGTTCGAAGCTTGAGATTGGTGGCGGTGGGCGGATTCGAACCGCCGACACGGGGCTTATGAGACCCCTGCAACTACCACTGTGCTACACCGCCGGAGCCCGCGCGCAGGGGCGGCGCGGGGCGTGAATCCTAGCATTATGATTGAGACGTGAAGTCCCCCGGCGAGCTCGCTGAGATCCTCGGGAAGGGGATCTGCTGCCGCTGCGGCGAAGAGGTGGAGAGGAAGGTCCTCCAGCGCTGTCCGTGGTGCTTCAAGGACTTCTGCTTCTCGTGCCGTTTTCCGCGCGGGGTGGCCGACTACTGCAGCCGCGCCTGCGCCGAGGCGATGTTCCACGGCGGCGACGAAGAGGACGGGGGCGAGGAGGAGTGAGGGCGGAATGGGTCTCCGACCTCAACGACTCTCGCGGTCGATGACCCTCTCGATGGTCCGACGGCAGACCGGGCAGAAGCCGACGTCGTCCCGCGTGAACATGATGCAATCGGCGGCGGGGCGGTACAGCCCCTTCGCTTCGTAAGACGCCCCTTCGAAGGCGCCGACCTTTCCGGAGTACCTCATCCCCGAAAGGAGCTTCGTCTCGGTGGCCTGGACGCGGCGGAAAAGCGCATCCAACGCTTCGGGAGGCGCCCCGTCGGCCACCAGCTTCTTTCGTTCGGACTGGAAGGCACGGCTCTCCTTCTCGAAGGCTTCCTTCTCCCAGGGGGTGGGGAGAGGCGTTCCGGCGGTGACGAGGTCGGCCCACTTCACGCTCTTTTCGTCCTTCAGCGCCGTGACGTTCGGCTCCCACGGCTCGACCTGCTCGGCCCCCCCCGTCTCGTAGGCGACGTCGGAGGTGTAGTACTCGTCGGCGAGTCCCGCGATGTGATGGCCGAACTCGTGCACGAAGAGGTACTCGGCCCATGCCGACCCCGCGGCGGCCGTCGCGTGGCTGCCGAAGATCCCGCCGCCGCCGTAACGCGCGTCGTTCACGAGCACCTCGACGACGTCGTACGGCGCGGCCGAAGCGGCCTCACGCAGCGCCCGGTCGTCCAGCGTCAGGACGTAACGCTCCGAGCCGAAGATTCCGTACTGGGCCGAAAGCGGTGTCCGGCGATAGAGGCCGGAGAACGGGCGGGTGACGCCGCTCTCGGCCGACGGGAGATGAAGGAACCGGACGTTGAAGTCGCCCTTGCGGGACCGGAACGGCTCGTACTTCCCGAAGAGAAAGTCCGTAAGCCGGGTTGCGTCTGCGACGAACTTGTCCCGCTCGGCCGCGGTGTACCCCTCGCTGATGACGAGGAGGTCGAGCTTCTTCTCCGGCGGGCCGTTCACGAAAAGGGGGATCACCGTCCCGGCGGGGGGCCGCGGGGCCGGATTCGTCGTCCAGGCGGCCGGGTCGACGAGGCCGGTCCAGACCTCGCGGAAGAGGTTCTGCGCGTCCCGGCGGGAAACGCTCACCTGAACGGAGCCCTTTGGCCACGGAAAGCGGAGCGACTCGCCGAACGTCCGCGCCGTCTTCTTCGACTCGGGCGTCGACTCCCACTCGGCATAGACCGACGAGTAGCCGCGCGAGAAGAGGACGCGGCCGGTTCCGGGGTCGCGCACCTCGAACCGGTATGTCCCGAGATTCAGCGCGTCGACGAGGCTCGTCCGGCTGCCGGGCCACGGTCCGTCGTCCACGGCTTTCTCGAAGGCGAGGACCTCGCCGGCGGGCCCGCCCGTGTGCCAGAGATCGACCCGCATCGTCCGGCCGGTGAAGGCGGCGTCGTAGGGCGACGGGGCGGGCGTTGCGGAGATCAGGAGGAGGGAAAGAAAGGTGAGAAGCGATGGGATCGCACGCTTCGGAGTCATGCGAGGATTATCGTCTTTGAGGAAGAGCCGCCGCTCAAGCGGCGGCCTGGGGGATTTCTTAGAAGGTGAATAGAACAGACGGGGAGGTCGGTTCTTTCTCGTGAGAGCTTTTCTCGCGGTCGTAGTCGAAGGGGAAGAAACCGTCGCGCGGATTCGCGCGCTCCTTTCGGAGATTCGCTCCTTTCGCGGCCTTCGGGCCGTTCCGCCCCACCAGCTTCACTTCACCCTCAGGTTTTTCGAAGATCTTCCCGAGGCGAAGCTGGCCGCCGCGAAGGAAGCCGCCTCGCGCGCCGCAGCCGCCTCTTCCTCCTTTTCGTTGAATCTTTCGGGCCTCGGGACTTTTCCCCCTCAAAGGCCCCCGCGGGTCCTCTGGGTCGGCTGCGGGAGCGGACGCGAAATGCTCGTTTCTCTGGCCGCCGGCGCCGAAAGAGAATTCACTTTCGAAGGATTCGCGCCGGAGGCGCGCCCTTTCTCCCCTCATCTGACGCTCGCGCGCGTGAAGGACCCGCACGCCGCGCGCGACGCGGCCGCTTTCGCTTCGGCGAACGCGACGTTCGACGGGGGGACGTTCGAGGTGAAGGAGCTCGTTCTCTTCCTGTCGGTCCTCGGCCCGTCCGGGGCGGCCCACACCCCCCTCGGCCGCTTCCCGCTCCGCCCCCGTTAGACTCGGCGCCCCGGAAAGAAATGACCGACACCGTCATCTCCGTCGAAGGGCTCGAGAAGAGCTACGGCGCCGTCGAAGCGCTTCGCGGGATCGACCTCTCGGTCCGTCGCGGCGGCCTCGTCGGGATCCTCGGGCCGAACGGCGCCGGGAAGACGACGCTCGTCGAGACGATCGAAGGACTTCGGACGCCGACGGTGGGGAAGGTGAGGGTCCTCGGCCTCGACCCGGCGACCCAGCCCCGCGAGGTGAAGGAGCGGATCGGCGTCCAGCTCCAGACGACGATGCTCCAGACGGAGCTGAAGGCGATCGAGGTCCTCCGGATCTATGCCGCGCTCTACCGGAAGGCGCGGGAACCGCACGAGGTCCTCGCGGCGGTCGGCCTCTCGGAGAAAGCCTCCGTCCGCGTCGGGACGCTCTCGGGAGGACAGAAGCAGCGGCTCGCCCTCGCGCTCGCCCTCGTCCACGACCCGGAGATCGTCCTCCTCGACGAGCCGACGACCGGCCTCGACCCCGGCGCGAGGCGCGCCCTGCACGAGGTCATCCGCTCTCTCTCGGCCGAGGGGAGGACGGTCGTCCTGACGACGCACTACATCGAGGAAGCGGAGGCGCTCTGCGACCGCGTCGTCGTCGTCCGGGCCGGGCGGATCGTCGCGGACGGCTCGCCCTTCGACCTTCTGAAAATGGCTTCGGGAATCACGACGCTCTGGGTCGCGGCGGAAGGGGCGTTCGACCCGTCGCCCCTCGTCGCGGCGGGATGCACGCTCGCCGGACGCGAGAAAGACCATCTCCTTCTGACGACGCACGACCCGACGGCGGCGGTCCTCGCGCTGGGCGACCTCCTCCGGGCACCGGGCGTGAGGCTCATGGACCTCCGGATGCGGCGGCCGACGCTGGAAGACGTCTACCTCGAGCTCGTCGGGCCGGAAGCTCGCGAGGAGACGGCGGAAGGGGCTCCGTGAGCCCGCTTCACGGCACGTTCGCGCTCTTCCGGGGATTCTTCACCGAGTCGGCCCGGTCGAAGGCGTCGCTCTTCTGGACGCTCGCCTTCCCGCTCCTCTTTCTTTTCGTCTTCGCCTCCATTTTCGGCGGCGGGCGTCCGGAAGGGGTGTCATACCTGATGCCGGGGCTTCTGACGATCAGCGTCATGACGGGAAGCCTCTTCGGCGTCGCCTTCCGGATGATCGTGGCGAGGGAGAACGGGGTCCTTCGCCGTCTTCGGGTGACTCCCGTGACGGCGCTCGCGATCGTCGTGGCTTACGGGATGGTGGCCCTCGCGCTTCTCGTCGCGACCTTTGCGATCCAGCTCGGAACGGCGAAGGCAATCTGGCGCATCCCGATCGCTGGGTCGATCGGCTCCCTCGCTGTCGTCGCCCTCGCGGGCTTTTTCGCCTTCGTCCCGCTCGGCCTCTTCGTCGGGAGCGCCGCACGCGACATGCGGACGGCCCCTCCCCTCGCGAACCTGATCTTCTTTCCGATGATGTTCCTCTCGGGGGCGGCGGTCCCTTACGCGATCCTCCCGCCGTGGCTTCAGACGGCCGGGCGCTTCCTTCCGGCGACCTGGCTCGTCGAGGCGCTTCAGGGGGTCATCGTCAGGAACGACCCGCTCACCCGCCTCTCGGCCCCGCTCGGCATCCTCGTCCTGACCGGCCTCGTCGGCGTCTTCATGAACGCGCTTCTCTTCCGGTGGGAGAGCGACGAAAAGGTCGACGGGAAGAAGCTCGCCCTCGCCCTCGGGACGCTCGCGCTCTTCCTTCTCCTCGTCGCCCTCCTCGCTCCGCCCGTCGGAATGCGGAATGTCGGCTGGGGCGGCCCGCCCATTCCGCGATGACAGAATCTGCCTTCCGGGCCGCGAATCGGCCCGGCGAAGGGAATCGGCCATGACGATCCGTCTCCGCGCGCTCGCGCTCTTCCTCACGGTCGCTTTCGGGACCTCTCTCGCCGCGGCGGAAGGGCCGCCCGAGGCGCGGTTGCTCCGCTATCCGGACATCTGGGGCGACTTCGTCGTCTTTACGTACGCCGGGGACCTCTGGCGCGCCCCCGTTTCGGGGGGGCCGGCGTACCGCCTGACGACGCACGTGGGACAGGAGATCTTTCCGAAGATCTCGCCCGACGGGAAGTGGATCGCCTTTTCGGCGGAGTACGCCGGGACGCGGCAGGTTTACGTCATGCCGTCGTGGGGGGGCGAGCCGAAGCAACTGACCTTCTACAACGACGTCGGCGCGATGCCGCCACGCGGCGGATTCGACGACTGGGTGCTGGGGTGGACGAAGGACGGAAAGATCCTCGTCCGGATGAACCGCGTCCCGTGGAACAACCGGATGGGGCGGTACTACGTCGTCGACCCGAAGGGGGGGCTCGAGACGCCGCTGGAGATCCCGGAGGGGGGGACCGCCAGCTTCTCCCCCGACGGCACGAAGCTCGCCTATTGCCCCGTCGACCGCGAGTTCCGGACCTGGAAGCGGACGCTCGGCGGCCGGGCGCAGGACGTCTGGGTCTACGACTTCGCGTCGAAGGCGTCCGAGCGGATCACCGACTGGAAGGGAACCGACAATTTCCCGATGTGGGAAGGGGGCTCGATCTTCTTCACCTCCGACCGCGACCACACGCTCAATCTCTTCGCCTGGAACACGGCGACGAGGAAGACCCGGAAGGTGACGGACTTCCACGAGTACGACGTCCTCTGGCCGTCGCTCGCCTCGGACGGAAGCGCCATCGTCTTCATGAACGGCGGCTTCCTCTGGCGCCTCGACCTGAAGACGGAGAAGGCCTCGAAGATCCCGATCACCCTCGCCTCCGACCGGGCCCCGCAGGGGACGGCGTGGAAGGACGTGAAGGAGAACATTGCGGGCGCGACGCTCTCGCCGAGCGGAGCCCGGGTCGTCTTCGAAGCGCGGGGCGACCTCTTCAGCGTTCCGGCGAAGGACGGAGCGACCCGGAACCTGACGGAGACGCAGGGGGTGCGCGAGCGCGCCCCGGTCTGGTCGCCGGACGGGAAGCGGATCGCCTATCTCTCCGATGCGACGGGGGAGTACGAGATCTGGGTCCGGAACCAGGACGGCGCGGGCGAGCCGAAGCGATTGACGAAAGACGGCGGGCCCTGGAAGTTCGCGCCGGCGTGGAGCCCCGACGGGAAAAAGCTCGCATACGGCGACCGGGAACAGCGGCTCCGGATTCTCGACGTCGAGAGCGGCGCCGTGACCGACGTCGACAAGGGGACACGTGGCGACCTCGACACGTACGTCTGGTCTCCCGACTCGATGTGGCTCGCCTACGAGAAGAGCACTCCGACGCGCCTCCCGGGAATCTGGGCTTTTTCGCTCGCCACGAAGAAGGCCGTCCCGCTCGGCGACGGAATGACCTCCGACCACGATCCGGTCTTCTCGGCCGACGGGAAGTACCTCTTCTTCCTCTCCGAACGGGACTACCCGATCGTCTTTTCGGCCTACGAGTTCAACTACCTCTACGCGCGCGCCACGCGCGTCTTCGTCGCGGCGCTCGCGACCGACACGCCTTCCCTCTTCCCGCCGAAGAGCGACGAGGAGAAGGGGAAGGCCGAAGAGCCGAAAAAAGAGGAGAAGAAGGACGAGAAGAAGCCTCCCGCGCCGACCGTGATCGCGGCCGACGGCCTCGTCACCCGGACGGAGGCGCTCCCCGGCCTGAAACCGGCGGTCTACGCCGCCCCCGCCGCCACCGCCGACGCGGTCTGGTACCTGAAGCTGGCGGAAGGCGAGAGGACGCGCGAGGGGACGCTCACCCGCTTCGACCTGAAGGAGCGGAAGGAGGAAAAGGCCGCGGACGGCGTCGCGGCCTTCGAGCTGTCGCTCGACGGCAAGAAGCTCCTCTACCGCGCCGGCCACGACTGGTTCGTGACCGACGCGAAGGCGCCGGTCAAGGCGGCCGACGGAAAGCTCGACCTCTCGGGCCTCCGGATGAAGCTCGACGCCGACGCCGAGACGCGCCAGATGTGGGAAGACGGCTGGCGGATCGTCCGCGACTGGTTCTACGACGAGAAGATGCACGGCGTCGACTGGGCCGCGATGAAGAAGCGCTACGGCGCGCTCGTCCCGTTCGTCTCCCACCGGGCCGACCTCGACTTCCTCTTCGGCGAGCTGGTGGGCGAGCTCGACTCCGGCCACACGTACGTCGCCAGCGGCGACGAGCCGAAGGTGCCTCGCGTCCTTGGCGGAATGCTCGGCGTCGAGTTGGCCGCCGACAGGTCGGGGCGGTACCGGATCGAGAAGATCTTCCCGGGCGAGAACTGGGACGACGATTGGCGTTCGCCGCTGACCGAGCCGGGGCTGAACGTCCGGGAGGGGAGCTTCCTCCTCGCCATCGACGGCCACGACCTGACGACGGCCGACAACCCCTACCAGCTCCTCGAGGGGAAGGGGAACCAGAACGTCGCGCTCCTCGTCAACGACAAGCCCTCCACGGACGGGGCGCGCACGGTGACCGTGAAGACGATCACGAACGAGGGGAACCTCCGCTACCTCGACTGGGTGAAGAGCCGGATGGCGATGGTCGAGAGGCTCTCGCGGGGGAAGGTCGGCTACATCCACCTTCCGGACACGGCGCTGGAGGGGAACCGGATGCTCCAGAAGCTCTTCTACGCCCAGGCGTCGAAGCCGGCGCTTCTGATCGACGACCGGTACAACGGCGGCGGCTTCATCCCGGACCGGATGATCGAGGTCTTCTCGCGGACGACGCTCGCCTGGTGGGCGCGCCGCGGCGTCGAGAGCCTGCGGACGCCGGGCTTCGCCAGCGACGGACCGAAGGCCATGCTCGTGAACTCCTACTCCTCGTCCGGCGGCGACGCCCTTCCATACTTCTTCCGCGAGAAGAAGCTCGGGCCGATCATCGGGACGCGGACCTGGGGCGGCCTCATCGGCCTCTCCGGAAACCCGCGCCTCGTGGACGGCGGCGGCCTCAACGTCCCGACCTTCCGGATCTACGACCGCGAGGGGAACTGGGTCGTCGAGGACGAGGGGATCACCCCCGACATCGAGGTCTTCGACGACGCCGGATCGCGCGTCAAGGGGGGAGACCCGAGCCTCGAGAAGGGGGTCGAGGTCCTGCTCAAGGCGCTCGAGACGGCCCCGAAGGAGCCGAAGCGCCCCGTCCCCCCCGACATGACGAAGAAGAAGCCCTGAGCAATCACGAAGCGTTCACGCGCTTCCTCAGCACCCACGTCGTCATGCAGCGGAGGTTCTGGACCACGGTGGTCTTGAGGGGGTCGAGAAGGTCGCCGCCGAGGGAGGCGGTGAGATCGAGAAGGTAAGGCTCGTCGACGAGGAAGCGCTCGGAGCCGTCGAGGAGGCGGAAGCGCCGGCCACCCAATGGAGTGAAGCGCCCCTCCATTCCGATCGACGAGGCGAGGCGGCAGAAGAAGAGGCCGTCCGGGCGGAGGAGACGCCAGCTTCCGTCCAGCATCGCGCGGAAATGCGTCTCGTCGCGGGCGAAGTGGAGGACGGCGCTGGAGATGACGACGTCCGCGGCCGCGTCCGGGAAGCTGTTCGACTCGATGTTCTCGGCCCTGAAGTTCGAGGCGGGATGGTTCGGAGCGATCTGGCGGGCGAGTTCCTGCACGGCGCGGATGGCGTCGGGATCGGGTTCGACCCCGAAGACCTCGAACGACTCGCGTAGGAAATAGACGAGATTTCTCCCTCGTCCGCACCCCGCGTCGAGGATCGTCATCCCCGCACGGATGCGCCCCCGCAGAAGCTGGTCGAAGAGGTAGATGTCGATCGACCCGAAGAGCGACCGGAGGTCGGTCACATCGTCCTCGTAGGGGGAGGCGGCTGCCCGCTCATGGCCCCGGAATCCCCGCCGCCGGTCCGCGCCACGGGACGAGCATCGGGACTTTCCGGCGGTATTCCCGGTAGGTCTCGCCGAACTCGGCCACGAGGTCCCGCTCCTCGAGGACCGCTCCCACGCAGATCCAGGCTGTCCAAAGGACGTTGAAGAGGAGGCGGTCTGCGGTCAGGTCGGGGGAGGACCAGAACAGGACGATGACGCAGGAGTAAAGGGGGTGACGGACCCACCGGTAGGGACCTCTGACGACGAACGCCGGCGGGCAATAGGGCCGTCCGCCGAGATGCGCCCGGATCGGGCCGAGGCCGAGGGGGTCGAAGCCTCGGAGCGCGTACGCGCTCCAGAGGAAGACCGCGACCGCCGAGATGGAGAGCACCCGGAGAACGAGGAGGGAAAGGCCCAGAAGGACAAATAGGTGAATTTCCGACCGCTGCCAGAGGATGACGACGAGGGTGAGAACGACACCGGACGCGATGGAATAGAAGGCACCGTCATATCGCGGCGGGACGATGCGGGCGAGACGGACGCGGAAGGGCCTTCGGACCATGCCGCTGTGCTGGAGGAAGAACGCGAAGGAGAGAGCCGCGTCCCAAAGGAGCACCGAAGAGTCCGGCCATCCCATCCGGAAGACACGGATCGAGTCCATCGCGGCAAGGAGGGCGATGGATCCCACGCCGAGAACCGCCGAGAGCACGAGCATCAGGGCATCGAGCCGCTCCGCGGGTCGTTTCATCCTCTCAACGACCGCCGCTCACGACCTTCGCGTGCATCGCGACCGTCATTTCCTCGATCCGGTGGCTGAGATCCTTGACCAGCACGGTCAGCTCCGTGTTCTGCTCAAGGAGGGTCAGGAGCTGCTCCGTCTGTTTCGAGGCGAGGGCCTGGCGCTGCTCGACCGCGCTCGCGAGGGCCTCCCGGTGCTGGGCGTCGGCCTCGGCGTGAGCCTTGTCGCGGTCGGCCTGCCGGGTCTGGGCGAGGAGGATGAGAGGGGCCGCGTAGGCGGCCTGAAGGCTGAATGCCAGGTTGAGAAGAATGAAGGGGTAGAGGTCGAACTTCGCCAGGCCGAGGACGTTCGCGAGGATCCAGATGGCGACGATGACCGTCTGAATGACCAGAAAGACGGGTGTGCCGAAGAAGCGTGCGAAGGCCTCGGCCTTCAGGGCGAACCAGCCGTCTCCGAAGGTCGACCCGAGATGGACGTGCGGGAGATGGAAGCGGAAATAATGCGCCCTCGAGGGGGAAGCGGCGGTGCCGGGCGACCCCGGTTCGGACGAAGTGCTCATCTCTTCTCCATGCGACTTGATCTCAGGTCGCGGGTTTCCCCGACATTACCAACTTTCGGAAGGGTTGTCGGCCCCGGTGGACGATCGCCGGGGGATCAGCTCTCCTCGGCGTACGACGGGTACCACTGGCTCCGGGCGACGCGGGCGCGGAGCGCCTCGGCCGTCGCGGGTGGAGCGAGGCCCTCGCGCACGGCGGCCTCGGCCACGGCGCAGGCCACCTCGACCGCGACTCCCCTCAGCTCGCCGAGCGGCGGAAGGAGAGAAGCGGCGGGGTCCTTGAGCGCGGGGGACATCTCCGAGAGGCGCGTCGCCGCAGCGATCAGCATGCCGTCTGAGACGCGTCGGGCGCCGGAGGCGGCGATGCCGAGCCCCACGGCCGGGAAGATGAAGACGTTGTTGCACTGGGAGATGATCCAGGCGCGGCCGCCGAGGACCGCCGGCGGATAGGGCGAGCCCGTCGCCACGAGTGCGCGCCCCTCCGTCCAGCGGATCAGGTCCTCGGGCTTCGCTTCCGCGCGCGCCGTCGGGTTCGAGAGCGGGAAGATGACCGGCCGCGCGGTCTTCCGGGCCATCTCGCGGACGATCGGCTCGGTGAAGGCGCCGACGGCCGTCGACAGCCCGATCAGGATGGTCGCCGGGACGTTCGCGATCACGTCGGCGAGGCCGACGAAGCCCGCGTGCGTCCGGGGCCACGACGCGATCTCGTCCGCGGCTCGCGCGTAGACGCGCTGCTCGGGGGTCAGGCTCGCCCTCGTGTCGACGAGGAGCCCTTCCACGTCGACGACGTAGAACCGGCGCCGCGCTTCCTCTTCGGTGAGGCCTTCGGTCCGCATCGCGGCCCGGAGGTAGTCGGCGACGCCGATGGCGGCCGAACCGGCCCCGAGGAAGACGATCGTCTGGTCCCGGAGGCTCGGCCGGCCGACCACGCGCGTCGCCGCCCCGATGGCTCCGAGCGCCACGGCCGCCGTCCCCTGGATGTCGTCGTTGAAGGAGAGAAGGCTGTCGCGGTAGCGGTTCAGGAGAGGGCGCGCGTTCGGCGTCGCGAAGTCCTCCCACTGGAGGAGCGCACCCGGAAGCTCCTGCTTGACGGCCTGGACGAAGCGGTCCACAAACTCGAAGTAGTCGTCGCCCGTCACGCGTTTCTGCCGCCAGCCGAGGTACTGCGGGTCGCGCAGCCGCTCCTCGTTGTTCGTCCCGACGTCGAGAAGGATCGGGAGCGTCCGGGCCGGGGGGATGCCGCCGATGAGCGTGTAGAGCGTCAGCTTTCCGATCGGGATGCCGAGGCCGCCGACTCCCTGGTCACCGATGCCGAGGATCCGCTCGCCGTCGGTCACGACGATGACGTCGACGTCGGGGTTCGACCGGTTCCGGAGGAGCTCGGGAATCGAGTCGCGGAGCGGGTAAGAGATGACGAGGCCGCGAGGGCGCCGGTAGATCTGGCTGAACTGCTGGCACGCCTCGGCCACGACCGGCGTGTAGACGATCGGCATCATCTCCTCGATGTGGGCGAGGAGGACGCGGTAGAAGAGGATCTCGTTCGTGTCCTGAAGGGCGCGGAGCAGGACGTGCCGGCCGAGCGGCGTCCGCTTGGCGAGGTAGGCGGAGTAGGCGCGGACTACCTGCTCGTCGATCGTCTCGACCTGCGGCGGGAGGAGACCGTGCAACCCGAGCTTCGTCCGCTCCTCCGTCTTGAAGGCGGTTCCCTTGTTCCAGGCCGGGGACTGGAGGAGTTGCATTCCCCGGAGGTGCGGCGGCCGGTGCGGAGGGGCGGCGACGACTTGCGGTGTCATCTCCCCTTACCTTACTCCGGATCTCTTCCGCCGGTCATCTTCCGAGCGGGATCGGCCGCCCCGTCGCGTCGGGCACCGTGACGCCGAGCCAGGCGCCGACCGTCGGCGCGAGATCGTACGGGGTGACGGCGCTCCGCGAGACGCCGGCCTTCGCGGGGCCCCCCCAGAAGACGAGCGGCACGTGCGTGTCGGCGTCATGGTGCGTTCCGTGCATGGAGCCGCGCCCCGGGTCCCAGATCGCCAGCATCCCCGGCCGCGGGACGAGGAAGGCGTCGCCCGACCGCGCCGTGTCGAAGTCGTTCTTCACGAAGTCGAGAGCGGGGGAGTCCTTCGGCCACGACGCCCGCTGCCGGACGAGGAAAACCCCGGAGACCTCCTCGTCGTAGCCGAGCTTCACGAGCTTCGGCAGGACCTTGTCGACGTCGCCGGGGGTGAGGCTCCTCCCCGCCGCGCCGCAGGGGCCGTCGACGGTCCGGATCGGGAAGACGGTTTTCCGGTAGAAGAGGCTCCATCCCTCCATCGCGAAGACCGGCCGGACCGATCGGTCGAAGCAGAGCTCGTCGGCGAGCATCCGGTTCAGCCGGTCGACGATGTTGTCCGTGTAGACGCGGCTTCCGACGACGCGGCCGCCGGAGGCGGACCGGTCGAGAATCCGCGCGACCTCCGGGATCGGGTTGAAACCGTGGTCGGCCGAGAGGGCGACGAGAGTCGTTCCCGCCGGATACTCCCTCTCGAGCGCGTCGAGGAGGCGGCCGATCTGTACGTCGAGGCGCCGGAGGATGTCCAGCTCCTCCTCCGACTCGTTTCCGTAGTCGTGCGAGACCGGGTCGTGCGCGGAGAAGCTTATGGTCAGGAGATCCGGCGTGCCGCGGCGGCCGAGGGCGAAGGAGGGGTCGGAGAGGAACGTCAGCGCGAGGTCCGCGGTCAGCTCGTCGATGAGGGGGCTCCGGTAGACCCCGGCGAAATACCCCGAAGGCTCGGACCGCGACCAGGCCGCGTACTTCGCGATGTCCTTCTCCCAGCCGGTGCCGAAGGACGGCACCTGGAACCGCTCGATGACGGCCTGCGGCACGGGAGTCGGGAGGGGCCGCGCCGGGGCCGGCTCCGGCGGCGCGAGCCTTCTCCAGATCGTTCCGAGGCGCGCGCGGAGAGCCGCGCCCCCCTTCTCGCGGTTGAACCGGGCGACGATCGCGGCGGCCGCAGCGCCGCTTCCGCTCTTCGTGTCGTAGGCCGCCGACGTCGTGAAGGTCCCGTTCGACCGGTCGTACCAGTAGACCGCGTGCTCCGGGCTCTTCCCCGCGAGGAAGATCGCGGCGCGGTCCTTGCCCGAGACTGAGACGACGCGCGCCCCTTTCTTCTGCGCGACGAGGGCGTCGCCGAGCGTCGGGACGCGGAGGTTCGCCGGTCCCGGAATCGTCACGGTGGAGCCGGCGGGAGAGGAGGGGTCGGCCTGGTCCGTGCAGTAGACCGAGACGAGGCCTCTTCCCGGCCTTTCCTCGAACCAGCTGTTGATGACGATTCCGTGGACGCGCGGCGGCGCGCCCGTGCCGAGCGACGCATGCCCCGGCCCCGTTTCCGTATTGAGGTGGCGGTAGCGCGCCTCGGCCTCGACGTGTCCCTCGTCGAGAAGACGCTTCAACCCCGCCACGTACCAGGGCCGGTATGCGAGGAGCCTCGGCATCGAGAGGCCGTCGACCGCGATGACGACGGCCAGCTTCGGGTCCGGCGCCGCCGGCTTCTGGGCGAGGAGCGCGCCGGCGGCCGCCAGAGCGATCAGGGGGGCGAGGAGGCGGGTCGGGCGGCTCATCGGGACCTCCGTCTGGGAAGCGCGGATGTTCTCACAGGGCCTATCCTTCGCGCATGAAGCGCGCGAACCCCCCCCGGCCGGCGGCCCGGAAAGGAGCCGCCCTCCCTTCTCCCGACAGGCTCCTCCACACACCGGTTCGTCTCGGCATCGTCAGCGTCCTCCGGCGCGGGCCCCTCACCTTCGGCGAGCTGAAGGACGCGCTCGGGGCGACGGACGGGAACCTCTCGATCCACGCCCGGAAGCTCGAGGTGGCGGGCTACGTCGCCTGCACGAAGGGCTTCGCGGGGCGCATCCCGAGGACCCGCTACCGCGTCACGCCGAAGGGACGTGCCGCGCTCGCGAAGTACCTCTCCGACATGGAGGCGTTCCTCGGCGCCACCTGAGGGCGCGGAGTCGAAGAGTCACCCTTTCGACGGGCGGCGTCGGGGCGGAGAAGCGGCCGGGCGGGACGGCGCGGCGGGACGCGGGGCGACAGCGGGGCGGCCGGGGCTGGACGTGCGGCGGCCGGCCTTCCGCGCGGCCTCGGCGTCGATGGCTTCCATCTCTTTCTCGACGCGCTTTCGCTCGATGTTCGTCCGGATCCGGCCGAGGGCCTGGTTGAGCGTGTTGTCGCGCGAGAGGAACCTGATGATCGGCTCCTTTCGAAGCCCGACCTCGAGCGCGAGCCGGCGGAGCGGGAGATAGCGGGGCGAGGCCTCGAGCCCCCTTTCGATCGCATCCACGAGCTTCCGGCGGTTCCGCGCGTACTTCCAGAGCCTCGCCAGGACGAGGTAGTGCTCGCCCACCATCGGCTCGTTGTGCATGGCGATGTGGATGAACTTGGCCCCTTCCTGGTAATTCCCGAGCGCGTGGGCGATACAGAGTCCGTAGTACGAGAGCGCGTTCGCCGGGACGACGTCCTTCAGGGCGGCGCTGCCGGTGGCCGAGATGGCGTTTTCGCCCTTCAGCTCGGTCCGCTTGGTCAGCTGCTCGTAGGCGGCGGCGAGGATCGTGGCGCCGTCGCTCCAGCGCTCTTCCTTCGCGGCCTTGATGCCATGTTTCACCAGGATCATCGGGTCTTTCTCGGAGCCGATGATCTGTTCGGCTGTCAGCGTCTCTTCCATCTCCGGTCCCTCGGCGCCTTCTGGGGCCGCGTGTCGATGAGCGGCGCGTTCCGGTCGCTAGTATAGGCGGATGCGGACCCTCTTTCTGAGGCCGGGGCGCGACGCCGCCACGCGCCGCCGCCACCCGTGGCTCTTCTCCGGGGCCGTGGGGCGGGAGGCGGGAGACGGTACGGACGGCCTCGTGGAGGCGCGAGGAGGGGACGGGACGTTTCTCGCCCGCGGGCTGGCCTCGCCCGGCTCCCCGATCGTCGCGCGGTGGTGGACCTTCGCCGACGAGCCGGTCGACGCGTCTCTCGTGGATCGGCGCGTCGAGGACGCCATCGCCCTTCGGGAAAAGGTCGTCCCGCCCGGGACCGACGGCTACCGCGTCGTGAACGCCGAGGGGGATTTCCTTCCCGGCCTCGTCGTGGACCGGTACGGCGACGTCCTCGCCCTGCAGGTGACGACGGAGGGGACGGAGCGGGCCCGCGCGCTCTGGCTCCCGGCTCTCCGCGCCCGCTTTCCCCGGGCGACGTTCTTCCAGAGGAACGACCTTCCCTCCCGCGCGGCGGAGGGGCTCGCCACGGCAGACGAACTCCTCGCGGGGGCCCCGCTCCCTCCGCGAGCGGCCTTTCGCGAGAGGGGCCTCGCCTTCGTCGCCGACCTTGCCGGCGGGCAGAAGACCGGCTTCTTCCTCGACCAGCGAGAGAACCGCGACCTCGTCCGCCGGCATGCGGCGGGGCGGCGCGTCCTGAACCTCTTCTCTTACTCCGGTGCCTTCGGCGTCGCCGCGCTCGCGGGAGGGGCGGCGGCCGTGACCCACGTCGACGCCTCCGCGCCGGCTCTCGACCTCGCCCGGGAGAATCACCGCGCGAACGGTCAGGACGCCGCCTCATTCGTCGTGGCCGACGTCTTCGAAGACCTGCGCGCGCGCGCCGCCGCCGGCGAATTTTGGGACCTCGTCGTCACCGACCCCCCTGCCTTCGCGAAGCGGCGCGGCGACGTGGAGAGAGCCTGCCGCGGCTACAAGGACGTGAACCGTCTCGCCCTGAAGCTCCTCGCGCCGGGGGGCTCCTTCTCGCCTGCTCGTGCTCGGGACCGGTCGACGCCGATCTCTTCCAGAAAGTCCTCTTTGCCGCCTCGCTCGACGCGGGCGTCCCGGCGCGGATCCTCGAAAAGCGCGGCGCCGGACCCGACCATCCGGTCTCGGTGGACTGCCCCGAAGGGGAGTACCTGAAGGCGTTTCTCCTCGCGCGCGGGCCGGACGGATGAGCCGGGTCGCCCTCGTCGGTCCGGTTCCGCCGTGGCGGAGCGGAATTGCGGATCAGGACATCCGGCTTCTCCGCGCCCTCCGGAGGCTCGGCGTCGACCCCCTCGTCGTGACCTTCTCGCGGATGTATCCCCCTTTTCTCTATCCGGGCCGGGCCGACCGCGACGAGGGAGAGTTTCCCGCGGACGCGGGGGAGATCCACCTGCTTCTGGACGGGTGGAACCCGCTCAGCTTCGGCGCGGCCGCGCGCTTCCTCGCCGGGCGCTCTCCGCAGCTCGTCGTCGCGCCGTGGTGGACGGCGTTCTTCGCGCCGCACACGCTTCTTCTCCTCGACACGCTCGGACGAGAGAGTCCGGAGACGGTGAGGCTTCTCCTCGGGCACAACGTCGAGGACCACGAGGCGGGGCCTCTCAAGAGCGCGCTCTCCCGAGCCGTCTTCCGCCGGGCCGACCGGGTCGCCGTCCAGAACCGGCACGCGGCCGCCGAGCTTTCGGCCGAGCTCCCGGGGACGCCGGTCGCCGTCGTGCTGCATCCCGTCGAGCCGCGCGAGATCCTGCCGGACCGCGAAGCAGCCCGTGCGCGACTCGGCATTCCGGCGGAGGCCCCGCTCTTCCTCTTCGGCGGGATCCTGCGGCCGTACAAGGGGTGGGACGTCCTTCTCGGCGCGTTCCGGCGGCTGCGGCGCGACCTTCCCTCGGCTCAGCTCGTCTTCGCGGGGGAGCCGTGGGGCGACGCGGGCCTCCTTCGCGAGGAGGAGAACGTCCGGCTTCGTCTGGAGTACCTTCCCGAGCGGGAGCGCGCCCTCTGGTTCGCCGCTTCGGACGCGGTCGTCTGCCCCTACCGGCACGCGACCGGATCGGGGATCGCCGCCGACGCCCTCGCGCACGGCCGACCGGTGATCGGGACGCGCGTGGACGGCCTCGCGGAGGTCGTCGAGGACGGTGTCTCGGGCCTTCTCGTCCCGCCCGGCGACGAGGCGGCTCTCGCCGCCGCGATGCGCCGCTTCGTCGCGGAACGGATGGGGCCGCGGCTCTCGGCCGGGGCCGTCCGGCGGGCTTCGGCGCTCGGGCCGGAGACGCACGCGCGGCAGCTTCTCGCGCTGGGCGGCGTCACGCTCTCCCCGTGAGGCGTTGGTACACTCGGTCGCGATGGAAGGACGGACGAAGATTTTCCGGGAGCGCGTCGTCTCCCTCGACCAGACGCAGGAGCTGGGGGAGCGCTATGCCTCTCTTCTCGCGGAAGTCGTCGAGGAGGCTCTTCCCGGATTCACCCTGAAGGAGCACGGGCTCGAGCACGAGCCCGACCTCTACGTCCTCGTCTTCGAGAACCCCGCGTCCAGCGTGACGATGCGGGTCGCCTTCACCCGGATGGTCCTCGCGGACCCGCTGCGCGTTCCGGCCATCGTGGAGAGCCGGCTGGCGCCCGTCCGCGCGCAGATGGTGGAGCTGATCCGCTCGCGCGGCGCTCTCGCCCAGATCCGCGTCTCCCTGCGCGATCTCCTGACCGACGAGGAGCAGGCCGAGGCGGACCTTCTCGAGGCCGATTACCGGAAGAAGCAGGAGGCGCTGCTCGCGGCCCAGCGAGCCGAGGAGGAGCGGCGCGAAGCCGAGCGGCGACGCCGGAAACAGGAAGAGGCCGCGAAGCGGCATGCCGAGCGCGAGCGACAGGAGCGGGAACGGCGCGAAAGGGCCGGGGCGGCCGCGCCATCCCCGGGCGGAGGAGGCGGCGGTGGCCGCGGCCGCGGGCGCCGCCGGCGCGGACGGGGCGGCTCCGGCGGGGCTCCGTCCCCGGGCGGCCCTGCGCCGCAGCCTCAGGCTGCCGTGCCTCGCCCGGCTCCGAGCGGCCCTCCGAGGAGCGCGCCCGGTGCGCCGCCCCAGGGATCGCCGGGAGGCAGCGGCCGGCGCCGCCGCCGCCGCGGGCGGCGGGGCGGATCGGGCGGTGCTCCGTCCGGACCGGCCGCTACGGGCTGAGTCTCCGGCTGCGTCAGAGCCGCGCGCCGCAGCGCGGGCAGAAGACGTCACCGGGGCGCCCCGGATGCGTGCAGCCGGCCGGAGGCGGCTCGATCGGGGCGAAACGGAGCCGCGCTTCCTCGCCCGTGGAGCCGAGGAGATCGACGCGGCGGCGCTGGGAAGGCTCTCCGGCGTGGGAGAACTCGACGAGGAAGCCCCCTTCGCGACGGCACCGGTCCTCGAACCATCGGACGAGCGGAACCTGAAGGGCCTCCGAAAGGCGCTGCGTCAGGGCGGCGCGGTCGGCGTGAAACGTCCGGACGTAGCTGCCGCGCGAGTCGGCCCCGAGCGTCATCTCCGTGGCGCCGAAGCGAAGGGCCTCGCCGATCAGGATCCGCGCCAGCTTTTCGACCGACTCGGGAGGCGCCGTCCGTCCGGTGGCTTCTCCGGCCGAGCGGGAAGGCGCGGGGCCGATCGTCGGCGGAGGAGGGGGCGGGCACCCCTTGTCGAACCAGTCGAGATAGTCCTCCAGCACGGGATCGGGAACGACGAAGAGCGAGACCGTAAAGCCGGTCACCTCGGCGAGGAAGCGGCCCAGCACGACATTGCGCGGGTCGGAGACGGCCACGTGCAGGAGCTTTCCCTCATGCCGGAACGGGAGGACGCGGAAGCGGCGGCGCTCCTTGGACGAGAGCGCCGCCACGACGTCGGGGTCGGCGGCGGCCAGCTCCTCGCGCGTGACTCCGGGGAGACCGTAGGCCCGGGAGAGGGCCGTCGTCAGGACCTCCTCCGTCACCGCCCCGGTCGTCAGGAGCGCCCGCTCGATCGTCCCGCCATGCTCGTGACGCCAGGTCGACGCGCGGCCCAGGCGGCGGACCGTCAGCTCTCCGGCCTCGACGAGGGCGTCTCCGACTCCGATCGGCTTCTTCACCTGCGCGTCCTTCCCCCGGATCGAGTCTAGCCTCCCGGGAAGTACTCCCGCCAGCGCCGGTCGACGCGCGCGGCGGTCTCGGGGTCGGTCTCCACCTCGCGAGGCATCCACGGCTTGACCCGGGCGTCCACGACGAGGGGCGCCGAGAAAGCGAGGTGGTTCCGGACGATCTCTCTTCGGCCGTGAAGGTCCGCGGCCGGCTCGAAGCGCGTGAAGACGCGCCAGAGGAACGACTTCTCGTCCCGCGCCGTCGCGGCAGCGTCGTCGGCGAGGACGACGAGGGGCCATCCGCGGATGGCGGGGTCGGTCGCGAGGCGGGAGGGGAAATCACGGTCCTTTCCGAACGTCGGCCCCTCGACGACGAGCGCGCCGGGGGCGAAGACTGCGGCGGCTCGCGCGCCTTCGGGGAGCGCTCCCATGAACTCGACGGGAAGGTCGCGGATCGCCTCGCCGAGTCCGACGAGCACCCCCTTCGACCCCTCGTTCACCTTCGGTCCCGTGTAGTCGAGCGTGTCCATGGCGAGGTTCGAGAAGACGAAGAGGTCGGTCTCGAACCGGCAGCGCGCGAGGACGTGGGAAAGGAGACCGCGGAAGTCGCGGAGGTCCCGGCGCGCGTCGGTCAGGAGAAGGAACTTCGTCAGCGAGAGCTGTCCCTCTCCGAGGATCCGGAAGGCGGAAGCCATCGCCTCGCGCCCGTAACGGTCCTTCACGACCGCCGCGGCGAGCGAATGGAAACCGGTGTCGCCGTAGCTCCAGATGTCGAGGACGGTCGGCATGACGAGCGGGAACACCGGGGCGAGCAGCTCCTGAACGTACTCGCCGAGGAAGAAGTCCTCCTGCCTCGGCTTGCCTACGAGAGTGGCCGGAAAGATGGCGTCGCGGCGGCGGTAGACACGCGAAACATCGAGGACGGGATATTCGTGCGCGAGCGAGTAGTAGCCGTAGTGGTCGCCGAAGGGGCCTTCGAGCCGGCGTGTCCGCGGCGGGACGCGCCCGGTGATCGCGAACTCCGCCGTCGCGACGAGGCGGTGCGGGTGGCCGGGCACCTTCTCCATCGGGAGCTTCTCGCCGAGGACGAGCGAGGCCAGGAGGATTTCGGGGAGCCCCTCGGGGAGCGGCGTGATGGCGCCGAGGATCAGCGCGGGGGGGCCTCCGAGGAAGACGGTGAGCGGCAGCGCCTCGCCGCGCGATTCGGCGACGTGGTAGTGGAAGCCTCCCCCTTTGCCGATCTGCCAGTGGACTCCGAGCATCCGCGCGTCGTGGACCTGCATCCGGTACATCCCGAGGTTCGACTCCCGGTGCTCGGGATGTTCCGTGTAAACGAGAGGGAGCGTCAGGAACGGGCCGCCGTCCTCGGGCCACGTCGTCAGGGCGGGGAGCGTCGTCAGATCGAAGCGGTCGTCCACGACCTCGGCCACGGGGAGGTCGCTCGCGCGGCGGGTACCGATCTTCGCGGCCCGGGCGAAGAACGATCGGAAGCCCCAGAGCTTTCCGGCCGTCGGCGGGAGCAGCTCCGTCGCGGCCCGGGCGGCCGTCCTCACGAACTCCGCCGGGCGCGTCCCGAACGCCATGTCGATCCGCTTCCTCGTCCCGAAGAGATTCGTCACGACGGGGAAGGGCGATCCCTTCGGCCGGGTGAAGAGCAGTGCCGGTCCCCCCTCGGCGATGACGCGCCGGTGAATCTCGGGGATCTCGAGCCGCGGGTCGGCCTCGGTCGTCACCTCGGCGAGATCCCCCTCGCGCCGAAGGGCCGCCAGAAACTCACGCAGGTCCCGCACGCCCCGAGGTTACTTCACACGGCGGCCGTCGGCCGTGGCGAGGACTTCAGGCGGATTCGATCGTGCGGACGATCTCGAGGAACTGCCGTAGCGGTCCGAGGCGGCCCAACACTTCGACGGCGCGCTCGAGGTCGAGAACGACGTATTCGTGAATGAGGACATTCCTGAAACCGGGAAGTCTCTCGAGCTCGTGAACCAGGTCCGGCGGAAAGCGGCTGTCCCCTGTCAGGCGCCGGATGGCTTCCGTGTAGTCCTCGAACCTCTCGCCGCGCCTTGCCGCGAGCTCGCCGGCCACGTCGATGACGAGCTGACAGACCGTCAGGAGCGAAAAGAGCACGTCGTTGTGAAGGGAGAGATCGCGGCGGAGATCACCGGCATCCCGGACCCGCAGCCGCAGCTCGTCGAGGTGGTCGAGATGGCGCCGAAGTTCCGCGAGGCGCTCGATCAGGTAGGTCATCGTGCCAGAGCTTCCAGCTTGAGCCGGCGCGTCCGCTTGAGGAACGGCTCCAGATCGGCGGCCTGGAGCTGTACGTCTCGCCGATAGGCGTGATCGGCCTCCGGATCGGCACAGAAAACGCGTTGACCGTCGAGAACGACCCGGCGGCCGAGGTGCGGGGGGGCGTCGTTCAGGACCACGACGTCTACGGGACGACCTCCCAGCCGGCCAGGCAGGGCACCTGCCAGCCTCACGCGTTCCTCGAACCTTTGCTCCCGATCGAGCTTCCAGGAGACGAGAACGCCGACATCGACGTCACTCTCGCGGTGTGCGCGGCCCGCCGCGTGGCTCCCGAACAGGTAGGCGGAGATGACGTGCGGGCCCGCCAACTCCCCGAGCGCGCCGGCGAGCGCCCCCGCCACATCCCGCACAGAGGCGTCCGGGAGTGTGATCGGCTTCATGAAAACCAGCGTAGCACGCGAGGTCATGCCGCGCCGAGAGGGGAGAGGATTGCGTTAGGGCTCAGGCGGGCGCCGGGTCGAGCGTGATCGGGTGACCCTCGTAGAGGTAAGAATAGTAAGATTCTTACAGAGGAGACGATGCGCATCACGTCCAAAGGCCAGGTCACCATTCCGCTCGAGATCCGGGAGCGTCTCGGTCTTCTTCCGGAAACCGAGGTCGTCTTCGAAGTGGTTGGCAGCGCCGTGAGGCTCCGGAAGGCGCCCGGGGCGTCCCGCCGGGGGGCTGCCATCGTGGCCCGTCTGAAGGGACGGGGCCAATCCCGTCTGACGACGGACCAGATCCTGGCGCTCACCCGAGGCTGACCTGTGCCGGGTTTCCTCGTCGACAGCAACGTCCTCTTGGACGTCTTCACGGAGGACCGGAGCTGGCTCGAGTGGTCGTCCAAGGCGCTCGCGAAATGCGCGGACGAGGGTCCGCTCGTCATCAACCCGTTGATCTACGCCGAGGTCTCGATCGGCTTCGATCGGATCGAGGAGCTGGACGACGCGCTCGACCCGGCCGTCTTCCAGAGACGGCCTCTCCCTTGGGAAGCGGCGTTTCTGGCGGGGAAGTGCTTCCTTCGCTACCGGCGGCGCGGCGGCATCAGGTCCTCCACCCTCCCGGACTTCTACATCGGTGCCCACGCGCTCGTCGAGGGTCTGACGCTCGTCACCCGCGACGCGACGAGATACCGGACCTACTTTCCGCGGCTCCATCTCGTGGCGCCTGCCTGAACGGCTGACCGCAAGAAACTCACGCGGGTGGCGCACGTCTCGAGCTATTTCACCGCCGGGGCTCAGAACGGGGGGAAGACCTCGAAACCCGGACAGGCGACGAATGCGCGATCGTGGGTCCGGATCTGCGTCGTGTCGGCCCGACTTCGGTGCGCGCCATCAGCTCTTCGCCCCCTTCTCGTTCAGCAGCTTGAGAAGGCCATCGAGCGGCGCTTCAAAGTACTTCGGCATCTCGCCGCGGGCGCGAGCCTGCCCGAGGATCCTCGCGACCATTGCTGCGCCGTCCCGAGAGGCAGCGAGGACCTTCGCGAAGCGGCGGTTCGCCGCGCAGCGACCGGAAGTCGGGCTCCACGAGCAGCCAGTCGTACGCGGGCGGGGCGCCCACTTCGATGCTCTTCTCGAGAATCCGGATCGCGTCGTCGGTCCTTCCAATGTGGGCTAGCGCGGGCGCTGCGAGGCCGGCGGCATTCGAAACGAGGTTGGCGTCGGCCTTGGCGTCGAGAGCCGAGGCGAGAATCTGCCGGGCAAGGGTCTCGGACGTTGCGGTGTCGCGCTGCGCGACCGCGAGCGCAAACCTGATCTGACGCCACACCTCGCCGGGCGTGTGTGTCTTTGTGGCTTCAGCCTCGCTGCGTCGGAGCTCCCTCTCGGCCTCGTCCAGCCGGCCTAGCTTGATCAGCGCGAAGCCTCGCATAGCCAATCCAAACGTAAAATCCGGCTCCACCCGCAGCGCCCGGTCAACGACGGCGAGCGCATCTCCCGGCCGCCCGAGCCAGCAGAGGTCCACAGCGGCGTTCCCGGCCGCGAACGAGTCGGAATGGATCGAGGTCGACGGATCGCAGGCTGGCGGCGACGGAGAGGGATACCGAACCCGGGGTACTTACCCACATCCCCAAGATATGGTGGACCCCAGCGTCGCGGGGCGCGAAGGCGACGGCCTTGGCCGCATAGTCGATCCCCCTTTCCGGATCGGCGTGAGCCGCGTACATCTCGACGAGGCTCAGGGCTGCCCACGCTTCGCCGCAGCGCGGGTCGATGCCGAGGGCGCGACGAGCCCACGACTCGGCCTGTCTTCGCGCCT
Source organism: uncultured Acidobacteriota bacterium (assembly GCA_963779415.1). Lineage (GTDB taxonomy): Bacteria > Acidobacteriota > Thermoanaerobaculia > UBA5066 > UBA5066 > DAOMFB01. The sequence continues at coordinate 1,025,633 of CAVZYA010000002.1, forward strand.
CGTGCACATCGGCCTCCGCGTCGAACCTGCACATGTAGAGCACCGCGATCTTGGCGGCGGCGACCGCGAACGACGGATCACGTTGGAGAGCGCGATTGAATGCCGTGAATGCTGCGTCGAAATCCTGCGGGTGGTGGAGGTTTCTGTAGCGGTTCGAAAAGTAAACACCTTCCCGGTGGGCCAGTTCGGCCTCGGACGATACCGTGCTTGTTGGGAGCGGTAACGCCGCCGGACTCACCGCGAGACGAATCCCGTCCGCTGCTTGTCGCGCGAGGTCGTTGTAGCTCTCGCGCGGGCCTTCGTACTGCTTTCCCCACCGCACCCTTCTCGTCGCCGCGTCGACGAGTTGGACGTTCAGGGCGAATCGGCCCGGAGAGGTGGTGATCGACGTGACGATGAACGAGGAGACCTTGTAAAGGTCGGCCAGCCGTCCGAGATCCCCCTTGACCTTGTCCACCTCGAAGCTGCTCGGCGGCACCTTCGTGTCGAGCCCTTCAACCTGCGAGAGCAGCGTCGAGATCGTCCCCGGGACGGCGTCAGTGAGGTACGCCACCTCCGGTGCCCCGTAGACGGTGCACGGCAAAGCGAGGACGCTGGGCGGCCCGCTTGATACGGCGGCGCGCCTCCGGTTGGCAAAGAACAGGGTCCCGGCGACAGCCAGTGCGAGAAGAAACGCCATGCCCACCAGCGACTTCCGGTGCCTGGGCACCCAGACGCCCGCCAGTGACATTGGGGCTTTGGGCCTCGTGGAGGAGACATCCGGTAGCGCCTCGATCGCAAAGACCACGTCGCGAGCCGACTGGAAGCGGCTGTCCGGATCTTTCTCGAGGCAATGGCGGACGACGTTCTCAAGCGCTGCCGGGACGCTTCGGTTGGCCTCAGAAAGGTCTGGTGGCTCCTCTCTGAGGATGGCCGACATCGTGTCGGCTGACGTCTCCCTCTGGAATGGGCGCCTTCCCGACAGCATTTCGTAGAGAACGACGCCGAACGAGAAGAGGTCCGTCCGGACATCCACCGGCTGGCCGCGGATCTGCTCGGGAGACATGTAGGCCACCGTACCGACGGCCGTGCCGGGCTGTGTGGCGCTTTCTGTGGGCGTCTCCGTGTCGACGCCGGACGGACTCGAAGGATGGAAGGAGCTTGGCGACGCCGAAATCGAGGATCTTGACGTGCCCGTCCTTCGTGACGAAGACGTTCTCGGGCTTGATGTCGCGGTGGACGATCCCCTTCTCGTGCGCCGCCGCGAGGCCGTGCGCGATCTGGATGGCGTAGTCGACGGCCTTCTTCGGCGGCAGGGGAGCGCCCAGCTTTTCGCGGAGCGATTCGCCTTGCAGAAGCTCCGAGACGATGAAGGGGCTTCCTTCGTGCGTCCCGACGTCGTGGACGACGAGGATGTTGGGGTGGTCGAGCTGGGCGGCGGCGCGGGCTTCCTTCTCGAAGCGCGACAGCCGTTCGGGATCCGAGGCGAGCTGCTGACGAACGACCTTGATGGCGACGTCGCGCCCGAGCCGCGTGTCGCGGGCCCGGTAGACCTCTCCCATGCCGCCGGCACCGAGAGGGGCAACGATCTCGTAAGGCCCGAGGCGCGTGCCCGCGGAGAGGCCCATGGCACCTGCCTCCCCGGGTCGTTGGAAGGGGCGGGGCGTGTCCCCCCGGCGCGACGACGCTCGTTCCCGCGGCCCGTCAGGGTCGTGTTACTGCGGAGATTCTATTCCCGGCCCAGAAACCCGGGCGAACGTCTCTCAGGCGAACTTGTCCGTCGCGGCGACGAGGCCGCGGCAGTTCGGGGGCTCCCACGCGCTGTGGCCGGCGTCGGGCGAGATGACGAGGTCCGCCTCGGGCCACGCGCGGTGGAGGGCCCACGCGCTGAAGATCGGGCAGACGACGTCGTAACGCCCCTGCACGATCACGCCCGGGATGTGGCGGATCTTGCCGGCGTCGCGCAGGAGCTGGTCGTCCACCTCGAAGAAGCCCCGGTTCGCGAAGTAGTGAGCCTCGATCCGCGCGAAGGCGAGCGCGAACTCGTCCTCCTCGTAGTGGCCCGTGAAGTCGGCGTCCGGCAGGAGCTTCGACGTGGCGCCCTCCCAGCCGCTCCAGATCTTCGCGGCCGCGAGGCGGACGGAGGGGTCGTCGCTCGTGAGGCGCTTGTGGTACGCCTTCACGAGGTCGCCGCGCTCGGCCTCGGGAATGTGCGCGAGGTACGGCTCCCACGCGTCCGGGAAGAGGGTCGAGGCGCCCTCCTGGTAGAACCAGTCGATCTCCTTCTTGCGCAGGAGGAAGATCCCGCGCAGGACGAGTTCCGTGACGCGGTCCGGGTAAGTCTCGGCGTACGCGAGCGCGAGCGTCGAGCCCCACGAGCCGCCGAAGACCTGCCAGCGGTCGATCTCGAGGTGCGTCCGCAGCTTCTCGATGTCCGAGACGAGGTCCCACGTCGTGTTCGCCTCGAGGCTCGCGTACGGCGTGGACTTGCCGCAGCCGCGCTGGTCGAAGACGACGATGCGGTACTTGTCCGGGTGGAAGAAGCGCCGGACCTTCGCGTCCGAGCCGCCGCCGGGGCCGCCGTGAAGGAAGACGGCGGGCTTTCCCTTCGGGTTTCCGCTCTCCTCCCAGTAGATCGTATGGACGTCGGAGACCTTCAGCATCCCCGTGCGATACGGCTCGATGGGAGGGTAGAGCCAGGTGACGGGGTCCTTGAGCGGATGCGCCATGCGGAACCTCCGCCCCGGATCCTGCCAGAGTCCGCGCCGGACCGCCGGAAGGTCGTCCGACGGGCACTCAGGCCAGGTCGAAGACGAGGATCTCGGCGGCGGAAGGGGTGGAGATTCTGAGCTCTCTCTCATCCGAGACCGCCGCCCCGTCGCCTTCCCCGAGCTCGAGGCCGTTCAGGTCGATCTCACCCGTCGCCACGTGGACCCACGCGTGCCGCCCGGGGGCGATCGGGTGCGTGATGGCGTTCCCCTTCTTCAATCGGCCGATCCGGACCTCCGCGTCCCGTCGGATCGTCACGGCGTCCGGCCCCGCGTGGCTCGTGGCGACGAGGTGGAGGCGCCCGTCGAGGAGGGCGGGGTCGAGCGCCTTCTCCTCGTAGCCGGGGGAAGGCCTTCTTTCTCCGGGACGATCCAGATCTGGAGGAAGTGGAGCGACTCGGACCGGGAGGGATTGAACTCGCTGTGCCGGATCCCGGTCCCGGCGCTCATCCGCTGGACCATCCCGGGCCTGAGGACGGAGCCGGAGCCGAGGCTGTCCTTGTGCTCGAGCGCCCCCTCGAGGACCCACGAGACGATCTCCATGTCGCGATGCCCGTGGGTGCCGAAGCCGCCTCCCGGGACGACGCGGTCGTCGTTCAGGACGAGGAGGCTCCGGAAGCCGGCGTGACGCGGGTCCCAGTGCTCGCCGAAAGAAAAGGTGTGCCGGCTGTCGAGCCAGCCGGCGTCTGTGTGGAAGCGTTCGGAGGAGTGCCGGAGGGTGATCATGAAAAGTCCTTCCCGAGGTCGGCGACCGTCGTCCTTCGCATTACGTCGAGGAACCGGGATCGGACGGGCTCGAAGATCCGCCCAGCCGGTCCCGGAAAGAGAGGAAAGGCGGCATCCAGCTCTTCGTACCCCTCGAGCGCGAGGACGACGTCCCCCACCGTGATCTCGGCGGCGGGGCGCCCGAGGACGAAGCCGCCGCGCCGCCCCCGCTTCGACCGGAGAATCCCCCGTTCGACGAGGCGCTGGAGGACCTTCGCGAGGAACGGTGCCGGGACGCTCGCCCTCTCGGCCAGCTCCTTTGCGCCGCGCCCCGGCGCTAGGGGCCCGCGTCCGTCGAGGTGCGGAAGCGCGGCGAGGGCGACCTCGGCCGCCCGGGAGAGGAACATCGTCACCTTCCCGTGAGGAGCCGGAGCATCTCAGTCCCCCTGACGCTCTCGTTCCTCCCTGAGGATCTCGAGCTCGGCAACGGCTTCGAGATCCTTGGGGCGCCCGGCCGCCGTCTTCACCTCGATCAGCTTGTCGATTCCGAGGCAGAGACACGGAATTCCGAAGATCACGATTCGATCGCAATGGGGCTCGAGATCCCGGTATCCCCCTCCCCCAGCGATCTCCCCGAAGAGGTCGAGGTCGCCGAGTCGGGTCGCAAGAGTGAAGTTGAGCCCGTGCCGGAGCGTGGCCGCGTCCGGACGAAACGGGAGTCCCGGTGGCGCCCCGCGAAGCTGCGCGTCGAGTCCGTCGAGGGCGTCCGCGAGCTGCTGAAGGTTCTCCTGTTCGCGAAGGTAGACGACGTCGAGATCCTGGGTCAGCCGGGCCGATCCATGCGCCGTCGCGGCCGCACCGCCGATGATGATGAAACAAACGCCCCGGGAGGCCAGCGCCCGCAGCAGACCTTCAAAATCGGTCATGGGAGGCGCGCCGGCCGGCGCGCTTCAATTCTTCCGCAAACCGCTGGAGTTCCATCAGCTGCCGGAAGCGCTCGTCGACGGTCCGGCGGAGGTTCTCCGCCAGGAGCGACCGGTCGACGCCTCCCTTGAAAGACGCGATCCGCGCTTCCGTGTCCGCGGACCGGAGGCGTTGCGGCGCCGTGGCATCCGTGTTTCGCATCGATCGTCCCTCGGGAATTCTACGAGGGTTCGCTCAGCCCACCTGCCGGAGGGCGCTGGTGATCTTCGTGAAGGCGGCGCGGCCGGCGGGGAAGACGCCGCCGAAAAAGCCCATGAAGAGCGAGAAGACGATCCCCGTCACCATCAGCGTCGGGGTGAGACGGAACGCGAAAACGACCTCCGAGAAGGTCGCGAAGTTCGTCGTCCCGGTCACGCCGGAGAGCGCCAGCTTCACGGCGAGCCAGCCGAGGACGCAGCCGAGGACCCCGCCGAGGAGGGCGAGGAAGATCGACTCGAGGACGAAGGAGGTCATGATCGCGAGCCGGCCGAAGCCGAGGGCACGGAGCGTCGCGATCTCCCGGGTCCGGGCCGAAACGGCCGCGTACATGGTGTTCATCGCGCCGAAGCAGGCCCCGATCGCCATGACGACGCCGACGAAGATGCCGAGGAACTTGATCGGCGCGGCCGTCGACGTCTGCTCGTCGTAGTACTTTCGCTCGATCTTCCCTTCGAGGGCGAGACGCGGGTCCCCCGCGAGGCCCGCGAGGAACTGGTCGCGCCCGGCGCGGTCCGTCGTCCGCGCGAGAACGGAGGAGTAGCCGTTCCGCTTGAAGTCCGAGACCATCCCCTCCACGTCGGTCCAGATCTCGCTGTCGGGTGCGGTCCCTCCCGCGTCGAAAAGGCCCACGACGGTCCAGCGGTAGGCGCCGAACTTGATCGTCTGGCCGACGTCGCAGCTGGCGAAACGGCTTTCGACGCTCTGTGAGACGACGACCTCCGACTTTCCCGGCTCGAACATCCGTCCCTTCTCGAGGTTGAAGGTCGGCCGGAGCTTCATCCCCTTCTCGCCGACGCCGCGGATCGTCACGTTCGACGAGCCGCCTCCCCTCTTCTCGAGGTTCACGACGACGACCAGCTCCGGCGAGGCGAGCGGCTTGCCGTCGACGTCCTTCGCGATCCCGGGGAGCGTCTCGATGAGGGGGACCTGGTCGCGCGAGATCCCCGACTGCAGCTCCGACTGCGAGTTCTGGCGGAGGACGAGAACGTTCTGGTCCGACCCGGACGTGGTGAAGACGCGCGTCAGCCCTTCGCCGAGCGCCATGACGCAGAGGAAGACCGCCACGACGAGGCCGATGCCGAGGACCGTCAGGCCGGTCGTGATCTTCCTCACGAAGAGGTTGCGCCAGTTGTACTTCAGCGGAATCGCGAGCATGGAACCTCCGTCAGGCTACCTGTCTCAGGCCGTCGACGATGGAACGCCTGGACGAACGGATGGCGGGAACGAGGCCGGCGAGCACGCCGACGGCGACCGTGACGGCGAACGCGCCCGCGAGGACGTCGGGGTAGATCCGCAAGGCGGCGGCGAGGCCGGCGAGCGGAGAGTAGAGGACGAACGCGCGCAGGCGCGGAAAGAGGGCGACGAAGAGGGCGAGGCCGGCGCCGGCGCCGGCGAGCGAGAGGAGGGCGCTCTCGGAGAGGAGAAGACCGAAGACGATCCGTTTCGAAAAACCGATCGCGCGGAGGACGGAGATCTCGGCGATCCGCTCGCGCGCCGCCATCGCCATCGTGTTGGCGGTGATGAGAAGGATGACGACGGCGACGATGGCCGTGAGGGAGCGCATCAGGAGCCTCACGTTTCCGAGGAGTGCGATGTACTGGTTCTGGAACTCCTTTTCGGTCTCCGCGCGGACCGGACTCGGGGAGTTCTCGAAGAGGGCGTTGATCCGGGGGATGAGGTCCCGCACGGCGGCGAGGTCCGCCGCCTTGACCCAGATCATCGTGTAGCGCCCCGCCCGATACGGGAGCATCTCGTCGATCACCTTCTGGTCGAAGAAGACCGCCGCTTCGTCGTTTCCCTCGTAGACGGCACGGATCGTGAAAGTGTAGATGCCGGGCCAGATGTCCCCCACGAGCGTGATCTTCTGGCCGACGCGCCAGCCGTACTTCCGCATCAGGAGCCGGCCGACGAGGAGGCCGCTCCGGTCGTGCCGCCACTCCTCGGCCGACCCCTCCACGATCCCCGCGGTGTCGAAGACGGCGAGGAAGGACTCCGGGTCGACCGCGAACCGCTCGAAGACGTTGAAGGCCGAGAAGTCGACGTACCGCCCGCCGAACCAGTTGAACGGCGTCACCGCGACGACCCCCGGAAGGGTGCGGATCTTCTCGAGGTGGGCCGCGGGGAGGACGTTCGCGATGGAGACGCGGTGCCGGACGGCGAGGCGGTACATCCCGCGTCCCTGCGACGGGTCCGCGTCGAGCATCGCGACGAACGTTCCGAGGAGGCAGATGACGAAGACAGGCAGGAGGATCGAGCCGACCGTCAGCCCGGTGCGCGTCCTCTTTCGCAGGAGGTTCCGGACGACGAGCGGGAGGAACCTCATCAGCCCACCTGCCGGAGGCCGTCCACGATCGGCCGGCGGGCCGCCTGCACGGCCGGGACGAGGCCCGAGAGGAGGCCGATGGCGAGGGTGACGGCGAGGGCGACGCCGAGGAGGAGCGGGTCCGGATAGTTCCCCATCCCCGCGGCGAAGCCCCCGACCGGCGAGTACTGGATCGCCTTGCGGAAGAGCGGGTAGAAGAGCGAAAAGAGGCCGAGGCCGAAGAGGCCGCCGAGGAGCGCGAGGAGGATCCCCTCGCCCAGAATCATCCCGAGGATCGTCCTTTTCGGGTAACCGAGCGTCCGGAGGACGGCGATCTCCGTCACCCGCTCGCGCGTCGCCATCCCCATCGTATTGGCGGCGATCAGGAGGATGACGCAGCCGATGATGAAGGAGATCGATGTCAGGAGGAGCTTGACGTTCCCGAGCATCGAGACCCAGCCGTTCTGGAACTCCTTCTCGCTCTCCGTCCGCGTCGGCCGGTCGGAGTTCTCGAAAAGGGCGTCGATCTCCTTTGGAAGCCGCTCCGCGTCCGCCGCCGAGGCCGCCTTGATCCAGAACCAACCCACGAACCCCTTCACGCGCGGGAGGGCCTCCTCGATGTAGGCGTGGTGGAAGTAGACGCCGGTCTCGTCGGGGCCGCGGAACGTCGCGCGGATCGTCAGCTCGACGGAGATCGGGTAGATGTCCCCCTTGAGGACGATTTTCTGCCCCATCTGCCAGCCGTATTTCTTCATCAGAAGCTCGCCGACGAGGACGCCCGCCCGGTCGTGGATCCAGTCGTCGGCGCTTCCCCGGACGATCTGCGCCTCGTCGAAGACGCGCAGCAGCGCCTCCGGATCCTGCGTGGAGAATCGCGCGAACTGGTTTCTCGCCGACTGGTCGACGTAGCTCCCGCCGAACCACTCCATCCGGACCAGCTCCGAGACGCCCTTGAGCTGCCGGATCTTCGGCGTCTGGGAGTCCGAGAGCCAGTTCGTGATGGAGACCCTGTGCCGGACGATGAGGCGGTACATCCCGCGCCCGCCCGAGGGGTCGGATTCGAGGGCGCGCAGCAGCGTCCCGAGGATGCAGATGACGAAGAGGGGCAGGAGGATCGCGCCGATCGTCAGCGCCGACCGGGTTTTCTTCCGGAGAAGGTTCTTCAGGATGAGCGGCAGGTACTTCATCACCCGACCCGGCGGAGGCCGTCCACGATCGGGCGGCGGGCGGACTGAAATGCGGGAACGAGACCGGCGAGGACGCCGACGCCGACGGCGATGCCGAAGCCGAGGGCGAGCACCTCGGGGAAGAGGGTGAAGGTGGTCGCGAAGGCCGCCCCCGGCGTGTTCTGGAGGCCCCGCTTCAGGCCCGGCTCGAGAGCCGAGAAGAGGACGAGCCCGAGGATCCCCCCGACGAGGGAGAGCGCGAGGCTCTCCGCCAGGACGAGGCCGAAGACCGCTCCCTGCGTGTAGCCGAGCGTCCGGAGGACGGCGATCTCGGTCACCCGCTCGCGGGCCGCCATCGCCATCGTGTTGGCCGAGATCAGGAGGATGACGAGGCCGATCGAGATCCCGATCGCTCCGATCAGGAGCTTGACGTTCCCGAGCTGCTGGACGAAGCCCATCTGAAACGCCTTCTCGGTCTCCGTCTTCGTCGGGGCCGGGGAGTTTTCGAACATCGCGTCGATCTCCTGCGGCAGGCGGTCTGCGGCCGCCGCGCCCGCGGCCTTCACGTAGACCGCCCCGGTCTGACCCGCCGTGGAGGGGAGCGCCTCCTCGAGGTATTTCCGGTTGAAGAAGATCGAGCGCGCGGTCCCTTTCTCCGGCAGGTCGAAGACGCCCCGGATCGTCAGCTCGAGGGTGACGGGATAGGCGTCGCCGACGAGCGTGATCTTCTGTCCCATCCGCCAGCCGTAGTTCCGGAACGAGTCGATCCCGACGACGCACCCCGCCCGGTCCTTCAGCCACTCCTCGTTCGACCCTTCGAGGACCGTCGCGTCGTCGAACACCCTGAGGAACGTCTCCGGCTCGACGGCGAAACGGGGAAAGAAGTTCTTCGCGCTCTTGTCGACGTACGTCCCGCCGAACCAGGTGAACTTCGTCGCCGCGACGACGCCGGGGAGGCGCGCGATCCGGTCCGCGTACGTGACGGGGATCGGAACGGCCAGCGAGACCTGGTGCCGGGTGACGAGCCGGAACATCCCCCGCGTCAGGGCGGGGTCGGGGCGCTCGAGCGCCCGGACGAACGTCGCGAGGAGGCAGATGACGAGGAGCGGCAGGACGACGGAGGCGACCGTGAGGGCCGTCCGCGTCCTCTTCCGGAGGACGTTCTTGAGGATGAACGGCAGGTACTTCATCACGCAACCTGCCGGAGCCCGTCGGCGATCGACCGGGTGGAGGAGCGGACGGCGGGGACGATCCCGGCGACGAGGCCGACGCCGACGGCCACGGCGAACGCGAGGGCGAGGACCTCCGGGTAGACGTGGAAGGTCGCCGCGAGGGGCAACATCGGGGTCAACATGAGCTGATGTCTCAGGGGCGGCATGGCGACCACGAACAGCAGGATGCCGGAGACTCCGCCGGTGAGCGCGATGAGGACGCTCTCGCCGAGGACGAGGGCCAGAATCGTCGATCTCCGGAAGCCGAGCGTCCGGAAGACGGCGATCTCCGTGATCCGCTCGCGCGCCGCCATCGCCATCGTGTTCCCCGCGATCAGGAGGATGACGAGGACGATGACGGCGCCGATGGACGTCAGGAGGAGCTTCACGTTCCCCAGCATCGACACCATCCCGTTCCGGAAGGCGTTCTCGGTCTCCGTCTTCGTCGGGATAGGGAGAGTTTTCGAACATCGCGTCGATCATGGGTCCGAGGCGCTCCGAGGCGGCGGCGTCCTTCGCCTTGATCCAGATCGTGGAGACCGAGCCCTTGAAGGACGGGAACCGCTCGTCGATGACCCGGCGGTCGAAGAAGAGGCTCGCCGACGTGCCGTTCTCGAGGTGGTAGAGGGCCCGGATCGTCAGCTCGAGGGTCATCGGGAAGACGTCTCCGACGAGCACGATCCGGTCTCCGAGCTTCCAGCCGTACCGGGCGGCGAGGTTCGTCCCGACGACGCAGCCGGTCCGGTCCGCCCGCCAGTCGCGTTCGGAGCCCTCGACGATCTCGGCGTCGTCGAAGACCTTCAGGAACGTCTCCGGGTCGACGAAGACCCGCGGGAAGGCGTCTCTTCGCTCCGCCGTCGCGATAACGGCCGCCGAAGAAATTGAAGTCGGAGACGGCTTCGACGCCCGGGAGCTGCCGGATCTTCTCCTCGTAGGCCGACGGCAGGGTGCTCAAAAGGGAGACGCGGTGGCGAACGACGAGCCGGAACGATCCGCGCACCGTCCTCGGGTCCGGCGCCTCCAGCGCCTTCAGGAAGGTCCCCATGAGGCAGATGACGAGGAGCGGCAGGACAATCGACGCGGCCGTCAGGGCCGTCCGCGTCCTCTTCCGGAAGACGTTCTTCAGTACGAGGGGCAGGAACTTCACGGACGCGGCTCGAAGCCGGCCGAGGCGGCGATGGCCGCGGCCATCCCGACCTCCTTCTTGTCCCCCTCGGCCCGGATGTCCTCCCTGAGGACCCCCTTGTCGAGGTGGACGAGACGGTGGGCCCGGGCCGCGGCGCGCGGGTCGTGCGTCACCATCACGATCGTCTTTGCGAACTCGTCGTTGAGCCTCTCGATGAGGACGAGCACCTCTTCGGCACTCCTGGCGTCGAGGTCGCCGGTCGGCTCGTCGGCCACGAGGAGCTTCGGGTCGGTCGCGATGGCGCGCGCGATGGCGACGCGCTGCTCCTGCCCGCCCGAGAGCTGACGCGGGTAGTGGTCCATCCGGTCGGAGAGGCCGACGATCGAGAGGGCCAGCTCCACCTGCTTGCGCCGCCGTGCGCGGGGAAGGTCGGTCAGGAGGAGCGGCAGCTCGACGTTCTCGAACGCCGTCAGGACCGGGACGAGGTTGTAGAGCTGGAAGATGAAGCCGACGTTCCGGCTCCGCCACTTCGCGAGCCCCGCCTCGCCCATTCCGTCGATCTCCTTCCCCCCGACGTTGATCCGGCCCGAGGTGGGGCGGTCGATGCCGGCGATGAGGTTCAGGAGCGTCGTCTTCCCCGACCCCGACGGGCCCATCAGCGCGAGGAACTCCCCCGCGTCGACCGCGAGGTTCAGGCCCGAAAGGACCGTCAGCGTCTGCGTGTCGCGCTGGTACGCCTTGACGAGGTTCTCGATCCGGATGAACGGCTCGGCCATCGCTCTCTCCTCCGCTACCGGCGCGGGGCGCCGGGGCGATTCAGTCCTTCTTGACGCGGACCTTCTGGTCGGCGTACCACGTCCGGGCACCCGCCGCGTCGGCGACGATCTCTTCGCCCCCGGTGGCTCCCGACGTCACTTCGATCTGCGAGGCCGCGGCGGGTCCGAGGACGAGCGGACGAAAGACCGCCCGGTCCCCCTGCACGAAGAGCGCCCCCTTCCTGCCGCCCACCTCGACGATCGAGGCGGCGGGGACCATCACCTTCGGCTTCGCCCCCTCGGCGGGCTTCGCCTTCGGGTCGATGAAGACGACCCGGCACGACATCTCGGGGAGAATCCGCGAATCGCGGTCGAGGATCTCGACCTTCACCTTGACCGATCCCTTCTGCCGGTCGGCGGTCGGGACGATCTGCCGGAGGCGCGCCTCGTAAGGGTGGTCGGGATAGGCGTCGAGCGTCACCTGCGCGGGCTGCCCGAGGGAAAGCTTGCCGAGGTTCTGCTCGTTGATGTCTGCTTCCATCTCCAGCGACGAGAGGTCCACGATGATGGCGAACGTCGCCCCGGCCGAGCCTGCTCCGCCGAAGCCCTGCGGGGCGACCGTCTCCCCGACGAACGCCTTCTTGACCGTGACGACGCCGTCGATCGGGGAGTAGATCTCGGCGTTCTTGATCAGCTCCTCGGTGTAGCGGACCTGCTGGTCGATCGAGGCGATCTGCGCCACGAGCGAGCGGACCTGCGCGTCGGCCGTGTCGAACGCCTGCTGGGTCCCGATCTTGTCGGCGAGAAGCGCCTTGGCCCGCTCGCGGTCCCTCTTCGCGTTTTCGAGCTGGGCGACGACCTGGTCCTTCGTCGCGAGGTACTGCTTCTTCTGCGCCTCCAGCTCCGGCGACTCGAGGCGGGCGACCAGCTCCCCCTTCTTCACGCGCTGCCCTTCCTCGAGGTTCATCCACTCGATCCGGCCGACAGTCTTCGGGGAGATCTCGGCCTTCGACCGGGCCACGATGTAGCCGGAAGCCGTGAGGACGGTGGAAGCCTGCGTCGGCGTGACGAGGGCGATCCGCGTCGTCGTCACTTCCGGCGGCCGGAGGGTGACGCCGCCGCTCCGGCGGGCCCAGACGATGAGGGCCGCCGCCGCGACGGCGAGGAGGGTCGCGACGACGGGCCAGACGAGACGCCGCCCACCCGGGGGCTGGTCCCGGTCGATCCGGAGCGCGGTCAGGTCGGCGGTCTTGTTGAGGGGTTCCGTCATCGGATCCGTTCGTGGTCGAAGCGGGGGCAAACGAGTCTACAGCGCCGCCCCGGACCTCGATCCATCCTCCCTACGACGGACGGCTCCGTTCGGCTTTCAGCCCGCGGCCCGCTCGGCGGCAGCGGCCGTTCGGAGGGAATCGAGCAGCTTCTCGAGGTGCCGCCACTCCGTCCGGGCGCTTCCGATCGCGGCGCGAAGGACGTATCGACCGGAGAGCGCGGTGTGCGAGATGAAGCTCCGCCCGTCGGCGTTCACCGCCTCGAGGATCCGGCGGTTCGCCGCGTCGGCCTCCTCCGGAGAGACGCCGGGAAAATCGAAGCGGAAGGCGACGACGGAGAACGGGGTCGGCGCCACGATCGAAAGCCCCGGAATCCTCTCCAGCTCCTCCCGAAGCCTCCGGGCGAGCGCGAGGTGTTTCCGGATGACCTCGCGGACCCCTTCGACGCCGAAAGCGCGGAGCGTCATCCACATCTTGAGGGCGCGGAAGCGGCGGCCGAGCTGAATGCCGTAGTCCATGTACTCGCGGACGCTTCCGGCCTGGTTCTCCGGCGTCTCGAGGTAGACGGGGACGACGGAGAAGGCGCGGCGGACCCGCTCCATTCGCCGGAAGAAGAGCGCGGTGCACTCGAGCGGGGCGAGCATCCATTTGTGCGGATTGAAGACGATTGAGTCGGCCCGCTCCCATCCCGAGAAGAGGGGGCGCATCTCGGGGAGCGAGGCCGCCGCGCCGGCATACGCCGCGTCGACGTGGAGCCACAGCCTCTCCCGCTGGCAGAGCGTGGCGATCTCCCCGCACGGGTCGACGCTCGTGACGCCGGTCGTCCCGACCGTGGCAACGGCCGCGACCGGGACGCGCCACGCCGCACGGTCCTCCGCGATCGTCCTCGCGAGCGCCTCGGGGCGCATCCGGAACTCGCCGTCGACGGGAATCTTCCGGAGGCCCGACGTCCCGAAACCGAGGACGACGCAGGCCTTGTCGATGGAGGAGTGCGCAAGCTCCGAGGCGTAGACGACTCCCGTGCCGCGCCCCGCGAGCCCCGTCTTCCGGAGGTCCGGGAAGGCCTGCTCGCGGGCGGCGGCGAGCGCGATCAGCGAGCCGGACGAGGCCGTGTCGGCGAGCTGCCCGTCGAAGCCGTCCTTCCCGGCCGGAAGTCCGACGATCGAAAGGAGCCAGCGGACGACGACCTGCTCCATCTCCGTCAGGACGGGCGAGGTTCGCCAGAGGATCCCGGTCTGGTTGTATCCGGCCGCGAGAAAGTCCCCGACGACGCCGGGGGCCGCGCCGGTATTGGCGAAGTACGCCATGTAACCGGGGTGCTGCCAGTGGGTCAGGTTGGGCTCCACGATCGCGTCGAGGTCCCGCTCGATCGCCTCCCAAGCCTCCGGCTCCTCGGGCGGCTCCGGAGGGAGCGAGGCGATCACCTCGCCCGGCCTCGTCCGCGCGAGGACGGGGCGCGACTCCAGCGTCTCGAAATACCGCGTCAGCCGGTCGACGGCCGAAGTGGCCATTTTCCGGAACTCTTCGGGGGGAAAGTCGCCGACCATGGCCCCGAGTCTACGGCGCCCGTGTCCTAGGGCTCCGCCACGACGGTCGTCCGCGCGATCCCGGTACGGTTCTCGAGGAGGTCGGCGACGGAGACCGAGAGGCTCCATTTTCCGGGGGCGAGGGTCAGCGAAAGGATCTTCGAGGTCTGCGTCCCCGAGGCCGCGGAGTACTCCTTTCCGGTCATCGCGAGGAAGAGGTCCTCGGAGAAGCTCTCGCGCCCCTTCCCCTCGGCCGAGTCGGCCACGACGCTGATCCGCGTCGACGCCACGAGGCCGTCTTCCTCGGCGAGGAACTTCAGGTCGTCGACCGCGATCTTCACCTCCAGCTTGTAGAGGTTCTTCCCGTCGACGCCGGGAGCGGGGCTCTTCCCCTTCCAGTCGATCGAGACGTCGATCGGTTTTCCGACGAGCCGTGCGGCGCCCGGCCGCTTCGCATCCGTCGACGCACGAAGACGCTGCCGGTCTGCCTCGGCCACGGCCGCCTCGGCTCGTTGCCCCGGGACCTTCGGCTGGTACGCCGACCGGGAGAAGACCCGGACGCCGCTCTTCTTCACGCGGACCTCGACTTTGTACGAGCGGCGCGGGTCGACGTCCGTCATCCGGATCCCGAGGCGATAGGCCCCGGACGACGCGTCGAGAAAGACCGCGAGCGAGCCGGCGACATCCCCAGACTGGAGGCGCGCGAGCCCCCCCGTCGTCGCCGCGAGGTTCGTCCCGGTCTCCTGCATCGACTGACGTTCGCTCGAGAGAGGCCGGAAGCGCTCGGCCGGCCCCTGCGCGGCCGTAGGGAGGTCCGTCGCGCGGGACGGGTCGAGAAAATCGAAGGTGATCCCCGTGCCGGCGATCCACCGTCGCGAAGTCGTCGTACTCGGTCAGCTGCGTCGCCTGGATGCCGTTGACCGCGGAGCCGGGCATCCCCGGAAGGGCGGCGGCCGTCCGGGGGTCGGGCGCTCCGCCTCTCCGAATGGTCGACTGGGAGGCGACAGATGCCGCCTGGAGGAGGTTGAAGCCCGGATACCGCTCGAACCCGCGCGAGACGAAGACGACGGTCTTCCGTCCGTCGAGAAGCGCGTACTCCTCGCAGACCTTCCTCATCCCCTCGACGAGGTCGCGGACGCGCGCCCGCTCGGCCTGGACGAACCGTCCGATGTTCTGCCACGCCTCGGCCATGAAGCGCGGGTCGGGAAAGGACGACGACATGTAGTCCTGGATGGCACGGGCGAGGTCGTCGAGGAGCCTCCGCTCGAGGGACTGTCTGGCCTCGTAGTTCCGGGGGCTGTCCGCATAGGCCGTTCCCTGCCGGGATGTGCCGTCGGAGACCGATGCGACCTCGCGGGCGTCCTCGGCAGCCGCCTCGGCCATCGTCTCGAGGGCGGCGGTGACCCTGTCCCGTGACTCTTCCTCGAAAACGAGGGTCGAGGAGCGCCCGAAGTGCGAGACGACCGAGAAGCGGGTGGGGGGCGGGACGCGGGAGAGGGCCTCCGAGATGGCGGGCACCGATTCGCTGACCGCGAGAAGCGGCAGGTCCTCGAGGTCGACGAAGACGAGGAGGTGCGGCGCGGGACGGGAGCCGGCCTCTGCGGGGGCGGTCGTCCCCGGGAGCGTCGGAGGAGCGACGGCGGCCGTGCCGCCTTCCGGCGCGGCGCCGGGACGCGGCGCCGGCGGGTCGAAGAACTCGAGGGGCTGGGCTCGTCCGGCGATCCGGACCTCGAAGTCGTCTTTCGTGAGGCCGGGGACGGGGCGGTCCTTCCCGTCGAGGGCGAGGACGTCCAGCTCGAGGATGTCGACGTCGATCCGGGTGACGACCTGGCCGGCGCGGGCGGGGGTTGGCGTCGGCGGCGTCTGGGCGGAGACCGGAAGCGCGAGGAGCCCCGCGAGGAGGCACGCGACGGCGATGCGGCGTCGGGGTGTCAGGCTTTCGGCTTCCCCGGGGCGATCGCGGGCCTCGTTGCGGAGGCCCTTCGGGCGCCTTCCGGGATCTGGAGCGGCCCGGTCTTCAGATCCTCCCGGATGATGAGGTCGAGGAAGAGGGCACGGACGCCGTCCCGTCCCTCCACCTTGAAGACCCTCCGGACCTCTTTCGGCGAAAGCGTCACGCCGGTCATCGCCTTGAGGTACTGGCAGAAGACGATCGCCCGCGAACGGAACGAGACGACGAGAATGAAGAGGAGAAGGAGCGCAAACGCGAGCGGAGCGAGATCGGAGAGGCTCCTGATCTCGAAGATGGAGCTCAAGTCCGGGAGCTTCACGCGGGCCCTCGCCTCCTCGCCGTGCGGTCGGGCGAATCATACTCTGGCCCCCCGCGGGGAAGGCTCGTCATCTGTCGAGAAGAGCGCCGCGCGAGATCTCGCGGAGCCGGGACGCATCTCCCCCCATCGACCACCTGAGCCAGTCGAGGGCCGCCCGTGCCCGCGCGGCGTCGCCGCAGGTGAAGAGGTCGACAGCCGCCTCGCCCCGCTCCGGCCACGTGTGGATCGTCAGGTGCGACTCGGAGATGACGGCGACGCCGGAGACCCCCTGCGGCTCGAGGCGGTGAAGGTGGACGCCGAGAAGGACCGCACCCATCTGGTCGACCGTCGCCATGAGGAGGCGCTCGAGGAGGACGTCGTCGTCGAGGATCTCCCACGAGACTCCGGCGACGTCGAGGAGAAGGTGGATCCCGAGGGCGCGCATCAGGCCGCCTCGGGGAGCGAGAGGGCGCGGAGAGCCTCGCGGTTCTCCGGGCGAACCTTCCAGATGAAGCCGTCGAGGACGTAGTGGACGGCCTGCGGGAGGGCGAGGAGAGGGACGAGGAGCGCGAGGACGATGGCGCCCGGGTCGAGCGAGGGGCCCGGAAAGATCGCCCGGTTCTCGTGCCAGAGGAGCCGGTCCCACCCCCACTCCTCGAGGAACGCGAAGACGAAGAGGGGGAGAAGGAAGAGCGGCAGGCTTCGGGCCGCGCGGAGGGCGAGCGACGGGGCGCGGCGGGAGAAGGGGGCCGACGCCGCCCGTGCGCGCTCGGTCAGCAGGACGAGGCCGATGTACGGGACACCGTGAATCAGGACGTTCGTCACGGTGAAGGCGTAGTCGGAGTCGAGGACGACAATCCCGAGGAACCACATCAACGTCGTCGTCAGGACGACGAGGGCTTTCCCCCAGGAGACGGGGAGGCCGCGCCGGGCCCGTCCCGCCTCCTTGAGCAGCCACGCGGAGAGAAGGCCCGCGAAGAGCGCCATCGCCGCGCGGGCGACTTCGGGGCTGAGGCCGGAGAGAAAGTCGCCGTCGACGAACCAGTGAAAGCGGCGGGGCTGGTGGGCGTGCCACCAGAGAAGCGGCGCGAGGGTGGCGCCGTAGATGACCGCCGCGTCGAGAACGCGCGCGACGCCCCCTTCCTCGCCGTTCTTCCGCCGGTAGAGCGCCACCCAGCCGTACTGCTGCCGGACGAAATGGAAGACGGCGACGTATGCCAGAACCCGCCAGAAGACGAGCGGCGAGAGAGACCAGGCGACGACGCCGGCCGCATAGCAGGCGGCCGGAACGGCGAGGTAGAGGACGCGCCGGCTGCGGAACTCGTCGGCGTCGGCGTAGACGCGCCAGCCGGTCGCCCAGACGTGCGCGACGTCGACGAAGACGACCGCGGCCAGCCAGAGCCCGAGGGGCGTGTCGCCCTCGAGCAGGCCGGTCGCGTGCCCGACGAGGAGAAGGAGGAGGGCCGCGGCCGTCGGCCCGGCGAAGAGGCCGAGGTCGACGGCGCGCGAGAAGAGCCAGGCCGAGCGCATCGCGGCGCGATGTTATCGCCGGGAGCCCGGAGCCTGCCGCCCCGCCACGCACGCCACCGTCCGGGCCGCCGCGTACGGGACCGTGATGAGGACGGGGCCGATGACGAGCGCGGCGCCAGGGTACGAGACGCCGAGGAGGATCCACTGAAAGACGGAATCCATCAGGATGCCCATGAGGAGCAGCGCCGCAATGCTCTCGAAGCTGTCCCGCAGGAGTTTCCTTCGATGATCCGCGAGAAGGAAGAGACCGCGGAGGAGGGCGGGGCGTCCCGCGGCGGCGTCGGCCCGGCCGCTCCGGATCCCGATCAGGATCGCCAGCACCGGTTGAATCAGGAACCGGAGCCGGCCCGGCCCGGCGAGGCGCTTCGGGATGTCGAGAAGGAACTCCATCGAGAACAGGTAGAAGCCTCCGCGCTCCGACGCGTCGCGCAAGGCGCCGGGTATGGACACCCCGAGAACGGCGAGCGTCAGCAAGCCGATCGCCAGCGTCGTCCGTCGGGATTTCACGGCCGCGCCGCGAGGCCGCCTACTTCCGGGCGACGTCCTTCAGCCAGACGGTCTCGGCGCCGTAGTCCTCGGTCACGAGGGCTCCGTCTTCGCGGATCTTCAGCTTCGCGGCCGGAGCGACCTCGCCGGATCCCTTGCCGTCGGCGTCGAGGACGAGAAGGACGTAGGCGTGGTCGTAGCCCGCCTTCGGCTTCGCGTTCGGCACGTCGCCGCCGATGTGGATGATCGGCTCGCTGCAGACGATCGTGATGATCTTTCCGCCGCCGGTCGAGCGCGGGAAGGCGAACTTGACCGGAACCTTGACCTTCGCGCCGCCCTCCACGAAGCCGAGAGTCGGCTGCGCGGCGAGTGCCTTGTTGAGCGCCGCCGCGTCGCCGGCCTTGAAGGCGGCGAGGAGCGTGTCCCGCTCGGAAGTCGTCAGCATCCGGTCGAGGGAGATCGTCACGGGAGCCGTGTGAAGCTTGCCGTCGGCCGTCTTCATCTCGGCCCGGGCCGTCCAGGTCTCCTGGGCGTTCGCCGCGCCGGCGGAGAGGATCGTGAGGGCGAGGCCGAGAGCGGCCGGACGAAGCAGGAAGCGCAGAGTCATCGTTACCTCCGGGTCGCGGATCTTACGACGGCGCCGGGCCGGCGCGGGGCCTCCCGCGAATCGGCCCGGTCGTCCCGGAGCGGTCACGGCTCCTTGACCGGGCTCCAGCTCTTGTCCGGGTCGTAGAGCTCCATCGCGCGGAAGTGTTCGAGCGTCTTCGGCCCGAGGTCCTTTTCATAGACGATGCCGTCGTGGCTCACGATGAAGCTCTTCACGCCGGTCACCCGGTAGTCGGCCGGCGCGGCGACGAGCGCGAAGCCGCCGATCATCACCCCCTCCACGACGAAGTCGATCTTCCCGAGCGGCGCCGCCGGGCCCTGGCCCTTGAGGACCTTGAAGTAGAAGCCGTGGAACGGCTCGGACTTCTTCGAGTAGCCCTCGGCGATCGCGCGGGCGAGCCCCTCTCCCAACGGCCCTCCCATGGTCCCGTCGGGGTTCTGCCACGCGAGGCCGTCCTGCTTCCCGGGGGTGCTGATGATCTTCTGCGCGTACTGGTTCACCGGGGAGCCGTCGTGCTTCTCGAGCGCGTACGCGTGCTGCGCCTCGACGAAGTGGTGGCAGGCCCCGATGGCATTCAGCTCGTTGCCTCCGATCCGGCGGTAGAGGACTTCCTTCCGCCCCGCCTTCGAGTCGAAGAGCCACTTCCCCCCTTTGCGGACGATCGGAACCGGCATCGGCCAGTCCTGGTCTCCGATCGAGAGGATCGCGAGGTTCGGGTTCTTCGCGTCGGGGACGACGTCGTTCTTCTCGCGCGCCTTTGCCGCGAAGGCTTCGATCTGGTTCCTGTCCTGAACCGCGTCGGCGGTGACGACGAAGTCCGCGCCGTCCGGCCCGAGGATCTCCTTCAGGGCAGGCACGTCGAGCCTCACCGCCGCGGAAATCAACGCGTCGGCGGCCCCCCTCGCGGAGTCGAATGTCCGCTGGTGGACGGCGACCGAGGGCTTCTTTGCCGCCGGCGCGACAGGCTCAGCGGCGTCGAGAGCCGGCGCGAAGATGAAGGCGCAGACGATTCCTGAGCCAAGCCACTTTTTCATGACGCTCATCTCCGCCCTCCCCGGCCGCCGCCGCCGCCTCGCGAGCCCCCACCCCCTCCTCGGGAGCTCATGCTCGAGGAGCCCCGGGAGCTGCTTGCCTTGGCGCTGCTCCCGCTGTAGCCGCCGGAGCCGCCGCCGAAGGCGCCTGAGCTTCCTCCTCCGCGGCTGCTGGCGCTGGGGCTCGCTCCGGCACCGCCGCCGCCACGCGTGCTGGCGCTCGGGCTCGCTCCGGCACCGCCGCCGCCACGCGTGTTGGCGCTCGGGCTCGCTCCGGCTCCTCCCTGACGCCCTCCCTGCTGCTGGGCGCTTGCCCCGCGCGAGCCTTGTGAGCCGCCTTTGGCCGACCCGCCGTACTTGTTCGCCGTCGCCTGGCTCGAGTAGGGCGCGCCGCCGCGGTGCTGCGGAGTTGTGCTGCACGTTGCCGCTGTTGATGTTCGCGTTCCGGTTGTAATTGTTGTTCACGTTGACGTTGACGGTGTTGTTGGAGCCCCATCCACAGCCACAGCACGAGCCGCCCCAGACGGCCGCGCCGATCATGACGCCGGCCGTGAAGGAGACGAACGCGGCGCCATAGGGAGGCGGGGGAGGGTAGTAGACCGGCGGGTAGGGGTAAATCGGCGGCGGGTAGACGACGGTCGGATTGTAGGAAGGGACGTAGATGACCTCGGGGTTCGAGGGCTGGACGACGATGACCGTCTTCTGCTCGACGACTTGCGTCTCGACCTTCTGCTGCTCGTTCGACGTCAGGGCGCCCTTGTCCTGCGCCTTCTTCCTCATCCGCTGAACGGCGTCCATGACGTCGCTCTGCTGGTCGAGAAAGGCGTCTCCCAGCTGCGTCGTCCACTGGATGTCGTCCGCGAGCCGCTTCACCACCTCGGGAACCGCCGCCATCGACTGGATGCTAGGGTCCCATGGCTGCTTGGCGACCGCATCGGCCAGTGCCTTGTCCTTCAGCTTCGGGTTCTTCGCCAGGAACTGCTGAAGCTGGACGATCTCGAGCGGGTAGGTGGCCGCCACGAGCGTCTGGGCGAGGAGCGGGTCGGGGTAGAGGGCGATGGGAGCTACCAGGCTATCGAGCTGGTCGGGGGGGAGCTTCACCGGGGCCGCCTCGGCCCCGGCGGCCGGCGCCGCCGGTTTTGCCGTCTCCTGCGCCAGGAGAGCGCCCTCACCGGGGAGGAGGAGCAAGGCGCAGAAGAGCGCCAGGAGAGTACGGAAAGACCTATCCCGGAGTCGAGGGCGGAGCGAGAAGGGCATCATGGCCACTCCTTAGTGTGTCCCGAGGATAGGAGCCTTCCGTCGCACCGGCAAGAGTTCGGGATCCGGTCCGGCGGGGCTACGATACCGCGGCAATCGGTTCACCACGACGCGGCGGTTCGGGGATCGCTCCGGAACCGCCGCGCGAGAAAACAGAAGGAGAGAGAACAATGAAGATCCACCGCATGCTCATCGGCCCCGTGGCCCTCGCCCTTGCCTTCTCGGCTGCGCCTCTCGTGGCGCAGGAGACCAAGACTGAATCGGGAAAGAGCGAGCAAGACTGGAAGAACATGAAGAAGGAAGGAAAGCAGAAGGAGGTCGACTCGGCGGCCGGCGCCGCACTCGATACGCTGCTGAAGGGGAATCCGAAGGCGAAGGAGCTGTACGACAAGGCGTACGGCTGGGCCGCCTTCGACAACCTGAAGCTCGGGTTCGTCATCTCGGGCAGCGGCGGCAAGGGGGTCGCGGTAGCGAAGAAGACCGGGAAGCGGACCTACATGCAGGTGGGCTCCGCCGGCATCGGCCTCACCTTCGGCGGGAAGAAATACGACGTGGTCTTCCTCTTCCAGGACAGCCATACGTTCAACAGCTTCGTGACGAAGGGGTGGCAGGCGACGGCGGCCGCGAGCGCGGAGGCCGGAAAAGCCGGCGGCGGCGCGCAGACCGGTTTCCAGCACGGGATGGCGATCTACCAGATCGACGCCAAGGGGCTGATGGCGAGCGCCGACATCTCGGGGACGAAGTACTCCATCGACAAAGACGTCAACTGACGCTTCCGCCCATTCCCAGCGAGTCCGCACGGTCGGCGCGGGTGCGGTCCTCGGCGTCGAGGAACGCGCGGTCGACCGTGCGGTGCAGGAGGTCGAGTTCCTCCCGCAGCCGGACGGCCCGCTCCGGTGGCACGACCCGGATCAGGCTCTCCAGCATGGCCCTCATCCGGCGGGCGATCTGGATGCTGTCCTTGCCGTAGTGCCGGATTTCGGTGACCGCGAGGTCGACGAGGTCCTCCCAGTTCGGCGTGCGGTAAACCAGGCGCAGTCGCCCGGTCTCGTCGAACACCTGGCCCGTATCCAGGCGCCTGAGGCCGACGGACCGCAGCAGATGGTGAAGCTGGTCGATGGCGAGCACCGCGGTGGTCGGGTCGTTGATCGCCGGTGACAGCGCCTTCGCGGCCACGTCGACGATGATCCGGAATGCGAACGCCGGGTCCTGCTCCATCGTCCGTTCGGGCCCGATGGCGATGGACTGCTGAAGATCCCGATCCTCGACGTCGCCACCGCCGTAGAGACGGAAAAGCGGGTCTCCCAGCGCGACGAAGTCGCCGACCTGGGGGACGACTTCGATTACTCCGTCGGCCCGTCGCGCCAGCGCGGCGAGCCCGGCCGGATCGAACGCGAGGACGACGCCGGGACGGAAATTCTCGACGGTGCGCCGGCGGTCACCGGCCGACAGGACAGTGGAAGGACCCGGGGCGTTCCCCGTCGCCGCGACAGGTTGGGGATAGACGTCGTTGATGACGTCGTGCCCGACTCTGCCGATCGAGGTCAGGACGCTGACGGGCCGTAGCGACTTTCCCACCTTGTCGATCATGTAGAGGAAGATGCCGATCGACGCCACGCTGCTGTAGGCCGCCAGCATCGCGGAGGGCCGCGGCACGGAGTCCTCGATCCGGACGACGACGGCGAGGTCGAACGTGAAAACGAAGACGAAAACCGAGAGCGAGAGCTTCAGGATCCGGTTTCGATAGAAGTGGGCGATGATCCGCGGCGTCAGCTGGGCGCTCGCGAGCTGCACCGCCAGGAGCAGGATCGAAAAGACGAAGACGATGAAGGTCAGCAGGGAGGACGAGAGCGCGGTCAGGAGGATCCGTGAGCCTTCCACGCCGACGCGCGGCTGCCATGACAAGAAGTGGTCCGCCGACTGCATGAGGCGATTCGCGACGAGCGCGGCCAGGAGACCGAGGAGCGGCGGCAGCCAGACGGAGTTCCTGAGAAGGTTTCTCAGGCGGTACCGCTGCAACCAGGTCATGACGCCAACCGCGAGTCGGCGGGGCCGTCGCCCCGGACCCAGGCCACAAAGAGCGTGTACGTGACGGCGAGGACGACCGGGCCGACGAAGATCCCGATGAGCCCGAAGGAGATCATGCCGCCGATGACGCCCGCGAAGATGAGAAGGAGCGGAAGGTCGGCCCCCTTCTTGATGAGGATGGGCTTGAGGAAGTTGTCGACCAGTCCGGCCACGGCCGACCAGATGAGAACGAACGTCGCCCAGGCGGGGCTCATCGTGCTGAAGGACCAGATCACGACGAGGAGCAGAACGGGAAGCGGCCCGATCTGGGCGATGGCCAGGATGAACATGAGGACGGTGAGGAGTCCGACGAACGGCACGCCGGCGATCAGGAGGCCGAGGCCCGCGAGAAGCGACTGGGCGAGCGCGGTCACGATCACCCCCATCGCGACGGCGCGGATCGCCCCACCGGCCAAGTCCACCATGGCTTCGCCCTTCGGGCCGGCCAGCCGTCGGGTGAACGCCTTGACGCCGGCGACGGCGCTCTCGCCGGACGCATACATCACGGCCGTGATGATGACCGTCAGGAGGAACTGCGCGAGAAGTGCTGGTGAAGTTTCCGATCCGCTCCCTGATCCAGTGCGCGCCGCCGCTGAGGTAGGGCGAGGCCTGCTGGAGGAGCGCGGGGAGGCCTTCATTCGCGGCGTGGTTCCAGGTCTCCGCCGCCTTCACGCCCGCGAGCGGAATCTTTTCCAGCCAGGCGGGGGCCGGCGGAAGCTGGCGCGTCGACAGCTTCTGTGCGAACCCGGCGATGCCGTCGACGTGCGTCACGACCGCGCCCACCCCGGCGAGGAGCGGCACCATGACGACGCCCAGAAGAGCGATCGTCATGACGGTCACGGCGAGCTTCCGCTTGCCCCAGAGGAGCCGCTGGAGCGACCGCATCAGCGGCCACGTCGCGACGGCGATCAGGGTGGCCCAGACGATGGCGACGAGGAACGGGCTCAGGATCCAGAGCGAGGCCGCGATCAGAAGGCCGAGGAAGAGGATCGCAAGGACCGTCCTGGGAAGGTCGGCGCGCGGCTCGTTCATCGGGGACGGACCTCCTTCAGCAGCTTCGGCACTGCTTCCTCACCCTTCCAGAAGAGTCAGACCGGCCGCCGCGAACCGCCGAAAGTCGCGGGCGTTGGCGGTCGCGAGCGACGCCCCTGCGCGTAGCGCGCTCGCGGCGATCATGCAGTCCATCAGAGAGCCCCGTCGCCGTCCGGACTCGTTGAAAAGACGCGCGGCGAGGACGGCATCCTCTTCCAGGAACGGCGCGCGCTCGGAGACCACGCGCGAGATCAGCTCCAGGTGGCTCGCTTCGAGGGGGCCACAAAGAAGCTCCGCCCATGCAACGGCGCTCATCGCGACGGCCTCTCCCGCCTTCAGCCAGGCTCGCAGAGAGCGGTCCTCGGCAGAGCCCCGGACGAGGCTCTTGATCAGAAAACTGGTGTCGAGATGAATCACGTCGACTCGTGCCGGCCGGACGTAGTACGGCGCTCCCGTTTCGTTAGCCTCGCCCATCGAGCTGCCGCCTCGCTGCTCAAGTCGAGCGAGCGCTGCAGCGTGCTGAGGGCGGCGAGCGTCTTCGGCGCTCCGGGAGCCGGTCCTCGCGCGGCCGCCCGGATCGTCCGTCGCAGAGCCTCGGACCTGGAAACCCCCCAGCGACGCGCCATGCCCTCCAGGGCACGGACGGTTTCGACATCCAGGGAGTAGGTAGTTTTCACGGTGGTGATGGCCATACTTGAATTGTAGGGCCGTAATACGCCGCGTTCAACCCGCGCTAGAATCGTCGTCGAGGTCACGCCCGGCGAATGGGAGGGCGAGTACATTTCTTCCCGGTGACGGCACGACCCTGATGGCCGAACAGGCGTCGTCCTTCTGCTGATCGCCTCGAGAACCGTCTCGAGTTCGAGATGCTGCTCTCCGATCTCTCCTCGAGGTTCATCAACCTCCCTCCGCCAGAGGTGGACAGCGAGATCGAAGACGCGTTAGGCCGTGTCTGCGAGCTTCTCGGCATCGATCTGGCGGTGCTCTGGCAGTGGTCGACTCCACGCCCGAATCTCCTCACTCCTACCCATGGCTATCCGGGCCTGGACGGTCAGCAGCCTCCCGAGCCGCTGCACCAGGAGCACTTTCCCTGGGTGGTCCAGCAGATGCGGGCCGGACGCAGGCTCGCCCTCTCCTCGCTGGAGGAGCTGCCAGCGGAGGCCGCCGTCGACCTGCGGAGCGCCCGGCTTCGGGGCATCAAGTCGAATCTGAGCCTTCCGTTGTCGGTGGGGGGCGAGCCGCCCGTCGGCGTTTTGGCCTTCAACACCCTTCGGGCGGAGCGCGACTGGCCGGACGCACTGGTGAAGCGGCTGCAGCTGGTCGGGCAAGTCTTCACCAATGCGCTGGCCCGGAGGCGCGCCGACGAAGCACACCGCGCGAACGAGGCTCGCCTGGCGTCGGGAGCCGACCTCGCCGGCCTCGGGTTCTACGAGGTGGACTTCGCCAAGGGCGTCATGTATTTCGACGACCGGCTTCGTGACCTCTGCGGCTTTCCTCCGGAACGGGAACAGGGGCTCGAAGCCCTCGAATACTGGATGGAGCATCTCCATCCCGACGATCGCGCACACGTGCTGGACTTGCGCCAACAGCTGGAAGACGGGAGGCTGGAGCGCCTCTCTTTCGAATACCGCTACCTGCATCCGGACCGCGGGGAGACGTGGATCCAGCACCTGTCGGGCGTCGGCGCGCGAGATGCCGCCGGGCGCAGGGTCCGGACGTTCGGCGTCCTCCGCGACGTCACGGAGGGCAAGCGGGCCGAGGAGGCGCTGCACGACCTGAGCCGGCGCTTGATCCGGGCCCAGGAAGAGGAGCGCGCGCTGCTGGCTCGCGAACTGCACGACGACCTGACGCAGCGGCTCGCCGTGCTGGCGATCGACGTCGGCCGCGCCGAGCTTGCCGCGCCTGACGGGGACCAGACCGAAACGCTGCGGTCCGTTCGCGAGGGGCTCGTCCGCCTCAGCGAGGACGTCCATTCCCTCGCGTACCAGCTGCACCCGTCGGTCCTCGAGGAGCTGGGCCTGGCCGAGGCGCTCCGGACGGAATGCGAGCGGCTCGGACGCCAGGGCAGGGTCGACCTTTCGATAAAGCTCGATCCTCTGCCCGACGTCGTCGGAAGGGACGCCGCGCTCTGTCTCTTCCGCGTGGCGCAGGAGGCTCTGAACAACGTGATTCGCCATTCCCATGCGCTCGCCGCGACCGTCGACCTGCATCCGATGGACGGGGGCCTCCTCCTCGCCGTCCGGGACGATGGCATCGGCTTCGATCCGGCAGGCGGGAGAACGAGGAGGAGCCTCGGCCTGGCGAGCATGCGCGAACGCGTGAAGCTCTTGAACGGCACGCTCGACGTCGAGAGCGCGCCCGGCCAGGGCACCGCGATCGTCGCCTGGGTTCCCGCGGAAGAAGAGGCGAGATGAGCCTCCCGCGCCGTCCCCGGGTGCTCCTCGCCGACGACCACCGCCTGGTGGCTGAGGCGCTGAAGAGCCTCCTCTCCCCCGAGTACGATCTGGTGGGCGTTGTGGAGGACGGGCGCGCGCTGGTCGAGGCGACCCGGACGCTGCGGCCGGACGTCATCGTTGCCGACGTCACCATGCCCCACCTCAACGGCATCGACGCCCTGATCCAGCTCCGGCAGGGCGGAGACCGGGTGCCCGTGGTCTTTCTCACCATGCACCGGGACGTGACCTTTGCTCGGCGCGCGCTCGACGCCGGAGCGTCGGGCTTCGTCCTCAAGCACTCGGCGCCGGCCGAGCTGATTTCGGCCATCCGCGCCGCGCTCGAGGGGAAGACCTACCTCACGCCCCAGCTCGCGGGGGAGGTTCTGGGAGCCATGAAGCAGGGGCCCGAAAAAGCCGCTGACCCGGTCGCCTCCCTCACGCCGCGGCAGCGCGAGGTCCTTCAGCTCCTGGCGGAGGGGCGTTCGGCCAAGGAGATCGCCTCGCGTCTCGGGATCTCGGCCCGGACGGTGGAGTTCCACAAGTACCAGATCATGGAGACGCTGGACCTCCACACGGGCGCCGAGCTGACCCACTTCGCCATCAAGCACGGCCTCGTCGAGCTCTGACCGTTCTCGTCCGGGGCGGGAGAGCCGCGGCGAACTACTCTGGAACAGCGCTGGCCGTGAGTTGGCTGATCAGCCAGTGCCGGAACGACACCAGCTCCTCAGTTTCACGGGCGCCCCAGCCGAGCGCTTTCAACGCGGGACGCGGATTGAAGTCCTTTAGCACCCAGGCCAGCGTCAACGGCGAGAACCCGGCGTCCTTTTTCGGGGCGTCGCGCAACCCCGCCTGGAGATCGCCCCCTGCGTCCAGCAGCGCCTTGAGGTCTACCAGGTCACGGGTTTCGGATCGCTCGAGCAGCGTCGCAAGCTTGCTGGCGAGGATCTCGTGCTTGCTGTCCACCGATTTGGCCGCGCCTTCAACAACAGCCTGCTCTGGAGGTTCGATCGCCGCGAAGGGCTCGGCGACGAGGTCAACGACGCAGGCGTCTCGTCCGTCCGACACACGGAGCACGCTGAAGGCCGGTGCCGTCCTGAGCACATGAACGTCGAGGCCTGCCGCCCGCAGGGCCGACACGGTGTCGGCCACCACAGTGCCGAGCTCAGAGCGATTCCTCCAGAAGAGGTCCAGATCCCGCGTCTCGCGGTGACCGAGGTGCACACCCGCCAAGGCGCCGCCGCCTGTCAACGTCCAGTGCGGGGTGATCCCGGCGAGCACCCCGAGGATGCGGCGCTGGAGCGCCGTGAGCCTATCGCCAGACACGGCCCTGGCCCTCCCACGTGTCGAAGAGCCACGACCAGAAATCGCGCGTGCGCCCGAGGTATCGCGTGAGCCGCGGCCAGAGATCCCGGATCTCGCGGGGGCGGACGAACAGGAACACGTCGTCCGGCTTGGCCTGACGCATGAGCTTGCCGACCAAATAGGCGCGAACTTCCGGGTCAGGATCCGCAAGCCCCCTGCGGAACTGGTTCAGTGTGAGACCGCAGTCCCAGAGGAAGTAAGGACGATCCTGCGCGTCGGCCAGCCGCTCCGGAGGCGTGTAACTCAGCACGGAGCGAGCGTACCAGAGCGGGGGGACCGTATGAAGCAGTCGCTGGACCTTCACACGGGCGCCGAGCTGACCCACTTCTCCATCAAGCACGGCCTCGTCGAGCTCTGACCTCGTAGATTCCCTGCGGCGGGCCCCGTAATTCTCCGAGGTCACAACCGGCAGAAGCGCGGCTAGCCTCCGGCTCGTAGTTGGGTGCCGGCAGGAACCGCGACGAGCACGGTCGCGGGGAAGGAATCGCCCCAATGCCCGAGAAGCCCCTGAGCTGCGTTCTCCTCGCGGACCGCCACCATGGCCTCACGGAAGGCGTCCGCGGGCTGCTCGAGACGGCGTTCGGAACGGTGGTCATGGTTGCCGACGAGGCGTCACTGCTGGAGGGGGCGGGCCGGCTGAGGCCCGACGTGGCGGTCGTGGATCTCTCGCTGGCAAGGGACAGCAGCCTGGGCTGGCTGCACGCGCTGAAGGACCGCTGTCCGGGTCTCAGGGTGATCGCCCTCAGCGTCCACGACGAAGCGAACATCCGCAGGGCGGCGCTCGAGGCGGGCGCCGATGCGTTCGTTCTGAAACGGGCGATCGTGACCGACCTCCTGCCGGCGGTCGACCGCCTCCGTGAGGAGGCCGAGGTGCCCTCGCCGGGGAGCGGAAGCGCGCCCGTTCCGGCAGGTGACGCGAGGAAGAACCCGCAATGACGACGTCTTGCCGGAGCCTGCGTCGAGCCGTACTCGCGAGAGCGGCGGTCGCCTTGGCGATTTCTCTCATCGCATACCCCGCCGCCGCGGAGGACGACGCCTTCCGGAACACCGCCGAGATCTACCTGATGGCCCCGTCGATGTCGGGGACGGTCGGCTTCGGTCCGCTCGGTACGGAGATCGATGTCCCGTCCTCGAGGATCTTCGAGAACCTCAAGTTCGCGGTCCTCGCGGACTACCGGGGAGAGGCCCCGAAATGGGCCGTGGCGGCCGACGTCGTCTACATGAACCTCGGGGGGAGCGGGACCGGCTCCCTGGACCGCGCCTCGGCCGACGTCGGCGTCGAGGAGTTCATCGTCGACCTCGCCGGGGCGTGGCGGTTCTCGAAGGCGTTCGAGCTTCTCGCGGGGGGGAGGTACACGCGGCTCCGGACGACCGTCACGTTGACGAGCCCCCTGAAAGTCCGCGACGCGAAGGTCGACGAGGACTGGTTCGACCCGTTCGTCGGCGCCCAGGCGTTCCTGCCGCTCTCGAAGGCCCTCCTGCTCCAGCTCCGCGGTGATGTCGGCGGCTTCGGGGTCGGCTGCAAATTCACGTGGCAGGTGATGGCCCGCCTGAACTGGCAGGTCTCGCCGGTTCGTCCGCCTCGGCCTCGGCTACCGCTGGCTCGACCAGGACTTCGAGACGGGCTCGGGAGTCGACTACTTCCGATGGAAGGTCCTGACCTAGGGCCCGTTGATCGCGGCGGGCGTCACGTTCTAGGAATTCGACGAGAAGGGGGGACCGCGAGGAGTGAAAGGAGATACGGAGTCATGACGAAGAAGACGAGCAAGAGCGGCGAACCGACCGCCTGTTCTCCCGGAGATCTCACGAGAAAGGAAATGACCATGGCTGACAACGCGAAGCAGATCAAAGAGACCACGTTCGAAAACACGAAACTGAACCTCGTGAAGCTGGATTGGAAAGAGGTGTATTACACCAACTGTCCCCTCGTGTCCGCCAGCAACGTGGACCAGGAGCTGGGCTGGACGCGGGAGGAGTACAAGAAGATCGGCGTGAAGTACGCCTTCCTGCGCTCGACCCGCGAGAACGACTGGTATCCGCACTACATCCACAATCTCGACAACCTCATCCGCTTCGGCGGGCTCTTCCCGCCCGTCCAGGTTCACGCCGACATCCGCAGGACGAGGCTCCTGGGCGTGACGCACGTGCCGCGCGAAGGTGGCGTCATGATGGTGCGCGCCAAGGACGACATCTACCGGATGAGCGATCTGAAGGGGAAGAAGATCGGGCTCTCGAAGAGCCTGAACCGGGTCAAGAACGACTGGTGGCGCATCCAGGAGCACCAGGGCATCGAGCTGATGCTCCGGTTGCACGGCATGACCATGAAGGACATCGAACTGGTGGAGTTCCCCTACGCGGATGACTGGTACAACGATCCGAAGATGCTGGATCCGATGGAGAATCCGTCCGAATTGTGGCTGAAGCGCGACCACAAGCGCGACCTCGCCTTCCGTCCGTTGGAAACGGCCCTGGAAAAGGGCGTCATCGATGCGCTCTATTGTCAAAGCAAAGTGTTGAGCGTTCTCGCCGAGGCAACCGGCAACTTCGTGTCCATTGAGGATTTGTCGAGGTATCCGGACTGGCGCCTGCAGGTGGCCAACATCCCGGCCGCGATCACGTGCAGCGACGTGATGGCCGAGAAGCACCCCGAGCTGGCCGTCACGTTCATGAAGGGCATGATCAAGGTGGGGCGCTGGGCCAACGAGCACAAGCACGCGGCGGCGGCGATCCTCGACAAGCAGACGTTTTACCTCGACGTCGAGGACACCTACCGGGGCATCAGAGACGTCGACATGGTGCCCAACCTGTCGCCGCAGAACCTGGCCTCCGTGGAGATCGGGAAGAACTTCATGCTGAAGCATGGCTACATCAAGCGCGACTTCGACGTGCAGAAGTGGGCGGCTCCGGAGTTTCTCGAGCAGGCGGCGCGGGAGCTCCTCGAAGCGCAGTGGAAGAAGACGACCACGGCGAAGCTCCCCGCGACGACTGAGCTGCAGGCGGCTTCCGCGGCGGGTCGGCTCGAGTCGGAAGGGAGACAGATCCATGAAAGTCATCATCGTGGGCGGAGTGGCGGGCGGAGCGTCGTGCGCGGCGCGGCTGCGCCGGCTGGACGAGAAGGCCGAGATCGTGATGGTGGAACGCGGGCCGTACCTCTCATACGCCAACTGCGGGCTGCCGTACCACGTCTCGGGCGTGATCGCCGAAGGAGTCGAGCCTCCTCGTGGCCAACGAGCAGTACTTCAAGGCGAACCTCGGCGATCGACGCGCGGACGAACTGCGAGGCGGTCTCGATCGACCGGAAGAAGAAGACCGTCGGCCTGAAGAACGTCAAGACCGGCGAGGTGACGACGGAGAAGTACGACAAGCTCGTCCTCTCGCCCGGGGCGCCTTCGGTCCGTCCGCCGCTTCCGGGGATCGACCTGCCCGGGATCTTCCAGGTGCGGACCGTGCCCGACGCGCGGGCGATCAAGGAGTGGATCGAGAAGGGGACGGTGTTCCTCGCCGGAATGTCCAACTACTCCGGGATCCAGTTCGTCAAGCCGCCACGGCGCGCCGTCGTGATCGGCGGCGGGTTCATCGGCCTCGAGACGGCGGAGAACCTGATCCACGCGGGGTTCGAGGTGACGCTCGTCGAGATGCTCGACCAGGTCCTCGCCCCGCTCGACCGCGAGTTCGCCCACCTCGTCGAGGAGCACCTGAAGAGGCACGGCATGACGGTCGCCCTCGGCGACGGCGTGGCCGGATTCACGCAGCTGGCGGGGGGCGCGATCGAGGTGAAGACGAAGTCCGGCAAGACGTACCCGGCCGACGTCGTGATCCTCGCCCTCGGCGTCCGGCCGGACACGACGCTCGCGAAGGCCGCCGGGCTCGAGATCGGCGAGCGCGGAGGGATCCGCGTCGACGACCAGATGCACACGAGCGACCCGGACATCTTCGCCGTCGGCGACGCCGTCGAGGTCAAGGACTGGGTGACGGGGCAGTGGAGCCTCGTGGCGCTCGCCGGGCCGGCGAACCGGCAGGGGCGGATCGCGGCCGACGTGATCGCCGGGCGCAAGTCCCGCTACCGCGGCACGCAGGGGACCTCGATCATCGGGCTCTTCGGCGGCGCCGCCGCCTGGACCGGCGTCAGCGAGAAGACGCTGAAGAAGAGCGGCGACACGGACTACGAGAAGATCTACATCTTCCCGAACTCGCACGCCGGCTACTACCCGGGCGCCAGGCTGATCGGGCTGAAGTTCATCTTCCGGAAGTCCGACGGGCGGGTCCTCGGGGCGCAGGCGATCGGCGAGGACGCACCGGCGGTGGACAAGCGGATCAGCGCCCTCGCGATGGCCCTCCAGATGAAGGCGACGATCTACGACCTCGAGGAGGCCGAGCTCTGCTACGCGCCCCAGTTCGGCAGCGCGAAGGACGCGGTGAACTTCGCCGGGATGGTCGCGGCGGACGTCCTCCATGGGGACATGCCGCTCGCCCACTGGGACGAGACGAGAGGCGCGTTCCTCCTCGACGTGCGCCTGCCGGTCGAGCTCGTCGTCGAGAGCGTCCCCGGCGCCGTCAACATCCCGCTCCACCTGCTCCGCGCCCGCCTCGGCGAGGCTTCCGAAGGACCGGGAGATCCTCGTCATCTGCCGCTCCGCCCAGCGCGCCTACTACGCGACGCGGGTCCTCCTGCAGAACGGATTCAAGGCCCGGAACATCTCGGGCGGCATGCTGTCGCGGGCCATGCTTTCACCGCAGTAGCAAGACACTGAACAAGGAATAGGAGAACAAACGATGACAACCGCAGCTGCTTCCGAGAAGAGCACCACCGGCCGCGTCAAGGCCGACAGCGCCCGGATCGACCGGCTGAAAGAACAGCTCCTGAGCACGCCTCAGGCACTGGACAACGAGCGGGTCCGGATCATGGCGGAGGTCTACGAGGGAACCGCCGGATACCAGCAGATCATCCGCAGGGCCAAGTTCTTCTCCGAGCTGATCGAGAGGAAGAAGCTCTACATCGACGAGAACCTCATCGTCGGCAGCATGGCGAGCAGCGTGAACGCCGTCTACACGTACCCGGAGTGGAACGTGGAGTGGATGAAGGCAGAGAAGACCGTCGAGAAATCGAAGACCCCGGAAGACCGCAAGGCGAACCAGTGGGCGCTCGAGTACTGGGACAAGTGGGCGCTGCGCCCGCGGGCCGACGAGATCTTCATCAAGAAGTACGGCTTCGATCCGGACCCGGTCTACAAGGCGGGCCTCATCGCCGAGTTCATGTCCTGGCCAGGTGGCGGAGGCAACCTCAACTATCCCCGGGTCTACCGGGAGGGCCTCGCCAGCATGATCAAGGAGGTCGAGGAGCGGCAGAAGGCCCTCGACATGCGGCTGCCGAACGCGCCCAAGTTCTACTTCTACGAGGCCTGCCTGATCACGATGACGGCCGTCATCCGGCTGGCCAACCGCTACGCCGAGCTGGCCCGGGAGATGGCGGCCAAGGAGAAGAACGCGGACCGCAAGGCCGAGCTCATTGGCATCGCCGAGACCTGCAAGTGGGTGCCTGAGCATCCTGCCCGTAATCTGAGAGAAGCGATCCAGGCTCATTTCTTCTGTCATATCTGCGCAGAGATCGAGCAGGTGGGTTGCGGCTACTCGGAGGCCTACCTGGGCCAGAACCTCGAGCCGTTCTACCAGCGTGACAAGGCCGCGGGGCTGATCGGTCCCGATGAGGCGACCTACCTGCTGCAGCTGCTCTTCGTCAAGCTGAACGAGATCGGGTACTACTACGGAGAGCAGGTGGCTCTGCAGAACTCCGCCGACCTTGGCCAGAGCATCACGGTCGGCGGCTACACCGAAGACGGAGACGATGCCACCGCGGAGATGGACTACAACATTCTCGACGCCGCGAAGTACCTGAAGCTGCCCCAGCCGCCCCTCTCCTGCTGCTACACGGAGAAGATGAGCGGCAAGTTCCTGGAGAAGGTCCTCGACGTCATCGACACCGGCGTCGGCATGCCGCAGTTCGTGAACGGCGACGTGATGATCAAGCGGGCCCTCAACCTCTTCGCAGGGAGCAAGAACGGTCTCACGCTCGAGAAGGCACGACGGACCTGTATCGGCGCGTGCGTGGGAAGCTACATCCCGTACGAGACCGGGCATCCGGTGGAGGGGCAGCCGAACCTCGGAAAGGTCCTCGAGCTGACGCTGAACAACGGCTTCGACCCCCGGACCAAGGTGCAGATCGGCCCCAAGACCGGGGATCCCGAGAAGTTCAAGGACTTCGAGGAGCTGTACGCGGCTTTCGAAAAGCAGCTCCAGTTCTGCGAGGACACGCTCCGCCGCGAGGCATGGATCGCGAGCATCCTCTGCGCCGAATACCTTCCCGTCGCCTGGCGCTCCATCCTGACGAAGGGGTGCATCGAGAGCGGAACCGAGGTCTGGAACGGCGGCGCCAACTACTACACGGTTGCCCAGATCACCGTCGGTGGCGTGGACGCCGCCAACGGGCTCATGGCGGTGAAGAAGCTGGTGTACGACGACAAGAAGCTGACGATGGCCGAGCTGAAGAAGGCGCTGGCGGCGAACTTCGAGGGCGAGTACGAGAAGGTCCGGAAGCTCTGCTACGAGGCCCCCAAGCACGGAAACGACATCCCCGAGGTCAACAAGTTCGTTCGCCGTGTGTACAACTCCATCTTCCAGGCGTTCCAGAACGTGGACGGCGGCGGTAACTACATCAGCCCGGACATCAGATCGGCCCCCGACTCCTACACCAAGAGCATCCACAACCTGATGGGTCTGGTGACGGGCGCCCTGCCGACCGGCAAGAAGGCCGGCGTAGCCCTCTGCGATGGCAGCCTGTCCGCCATGCCCGGCACCGACGTCAACGGGCCGACCGCGCTGGTCATGTCCGCGGCAAAGGGCGCGGACGCGGTCAAGTTCACCGCGACGCACATGAACATGAAGCTCCCTCCCAACCAGCTCAAGACCCGCAAGGGCCGAGAGACCCTGCTGAACCTCGTCAAGACCTATATGGACAACGACGGCTATCACATCCAGTTCAACGTGCTGGACACCAACATCCTGAAGGACGCGCAGAAGCACCCGGAGAAGTACCGCGACCTGGTCGTGCGGGTGGCGGGGTTCAGCGCCTTCTTCACGAAGCTGCACCCGGGTGTGCAGAACGAGATCATCGCCCGCACCGAGCAGAGCTTCGGTTGACATTCAGCGGAGCCGGTACAGTGGGGCGGCCCGCCCCGCCGTACCGGCCCATTCTTCACGAGCAGCCCGGCACGGTTGGACGAAGGACGACGACGGACAGCGACCGCACGAACACGAGAGGCAATTTGTGATCAAAGAGATCGGCCATGGGAGTTTCATGAGACGCATCGCAATCAACGTCGGCGCTGGCTACGTCCCGGGGCTGAATGCCGTGGTCAAGGGCGCGGCCCTGGCGGCGGGCAGGATGGGATGGGAGATCGTCGGCATCCGGGACGGATTCGACGGGCTGCTGCACCCGGAGCGCTACCCGGACGGCGGCCTGCTGACCCTCAGCCCCGAGCTGGTCGAGAACATCGATCCGGCCGGCGGGGGCTTCCTGGGCCAGTCGGGCCGGGTCGACCCGTTTCACGTCCGCCGGGTCAACGAAGACGAGATGGTCGAGGAAGTCGACATGTCCGACGAGCTCCTTGCCGCGTTCCGGAAGGAGCAGCTCGATGCGCTGATCTCCGTCGTCGGGGGGCGCGGGCTGAGCATCCTCTACAAGCTCCACCGCAAGGGGCTCCATACGGTCTGCGTCCCCCGGTCGATCGAGAACGACATCGCCGCGACCGCGGTCTCTTTCGGCTTCAACAGCGCGCTCAGCTTCACCATCGAGATGCTGGACCGGGCCCGTCAGGCGGCCCAGGCGGCCCGCAAGATCGGGGTGGTGGAGGTCCTGGGAGAGCAGTCCGGGTGGGTAGCGCTCCAGGCTGCCATCGCCGTCTGCGCCGATGCGGTCCTGATTCCCGAGATCCTCTGCGACCTCAAGGTGGTGGCGTCGCGGCTGAAGGACAAGGTGTCGCTCCGGAGGCCGTACGGCCTGGTGGTGGTGGCCGAAGGGGCCAGGTTCCTCGAGACCTCGAAAGCCGAGGCGAAGCCTTCCTCCCTCAAGGCCTCTCTGTCGCCGCTGGCGACCGGGGATGCCAGCGAGCACGTCATCCACAGGTCGGGTCAGGCCGCCGAGAAGGTGGCGAACGGGCTGCAGCTTCTGCTCGCCGAGGAAACCTATCCGCTCGTCCTGGGGCCCTGGGTCAGGGGCGGCACTCCGACCGCGGTCGACCGCCAGCTGGGCCTCGGTTACGGGGCCGGAGCCGTGCGCGCCCTGAAGGCCGGCAAGAACGGGATGATGGTGGCGTTCGTTCCCCCGGACATGAAGTTCGTGCCGCTGACGGAAGCGATCAACAAGGTCAGGACCGTACCTGCGGACAGCGAGTTCATGCAGATCGCCCAGAGCCTCGGCATCTGCCTCGGGAAGGAGCTGTGATGAGCACGCCCGTGAACCCATCCGCTCCGACCGGCTTCGTTCTGAACATCCAGCGCTATTGCAGTCACGACGGCCCGGGTATCCGCACGAACGTATTCCTCAAGGGTTGCTCGCTCCGCTGCAAGTGGTGCGGCAACCCCGAGAGCATCGCCTTCAAGCCCGAACTCTCCTACGACCCCAGGAAGTGCACCGGCAGGAAGGAATGCGGCGTCTGCCTGAAGCCTCCCTTCCCGGAAGGCGCCTTCTATGTGCCGGAAAACGCTGCCGACGACAAGGTCAAGGTCAACTGGGACCTGGCGACGGGCTGCGACGAGGCGATGGTCGCGCTGTGCGAGCCGGGCGCTCTCGAGATGTTCGGCAAGCGAATGACGGTGGACGAGGTCCTGGACGAGGTAGAGAAGGACAGCTCCTTCTACCGGAACACCGGGGGTGGCATGACGCTGAGTGGCGGCGAGTGCCTGCTGCAGCCGGACTTCGCGGCCGCCCTGCTGAAGGGGGCCCACGACCGCGGCTTCAACACGGCGATCGAAACGGCGTGCAACGTTCCCTGGGCGTACGTGGAGAAGGTGCTGCCCCACGTCGATACCGTCCTCCACGACCACAAGATGACGATCCCGGAGCGCCACAAGAAGTGGGTCGGAGTGAGTAACGAGCGGATCCTCACGAACTTCAAGAGAGCCTACGAGACGTTTCCAAACGCGGACTTCATCGCCAGGACGCCGCTGATTCCGGGCATAAACGCCGACGAGGAGCACATCCGGGCCGTCCTGGCGTTCATTCGCCCGCACAAGAACGTCATCGACTACGAGCTGCTGCCGTACCACCGCTTCGGCCTCGGCAAGTACGAGCTGCTGGGCGAGGTGTACGAGCTGGACGACTACAAGACGCCGTCGGACGACTTGGTCAAGCACCTCCAGGCCATCATCGACGAGGCCTTCGGCCGCAGCGGAGGCACCAAGTGACACCTAACGAAGACATCTACGAAAGGCTGGCGGCGGCGCTGGAGGCGCTCCCGCACGGCTTCGCCCGCACGCCTTCGGGCGTGGAGATCAAGTTGATGAAGAAGGCCTTCACGGAGGAGG
Source organism: uncultured Acidobacteriota bacterium (assembly GCA_963779415.1). Classification (GTDB taxonomy): domain Bacteria; phylum Acidobacteriota; class Thermoanaerobaculia; order UBA5066; family UBA5066; genus DAOMFB01. The sequence goes on from CAVZYA010000002.1 coordinate 1,063,256, forward strand.
AGGTCCGGTTGGCCGGCCAACTCACCCGCACCCCCGAAACGGCTGCCGAGATCGCCAAGCGGTTGGGCCGGGATGTGGCCGAGGTCACCGCGCTGCTCGAGAGGCTGATTCCGCTGGGCCTGGTCTCGCTTCCCGGAAACACGGCGGGGGGGGGCGTTCTGAAAGAGGAAATGAAAGGCGAGAGGAGATACCGGCTGCGCCCGTTCATGGTGGGCTGGTACGAGGCCGGCATGCGCCGCCTTGACAAGGAGTTCGCCGAGCTGTTCGAGCAGTTCATCACCGAAGGCGGGGGCGAGCGTGTCTTCGCGCCGCGACCGGGACTGCTGGGCGTGGTGCCGGTGCGAGGTTCGCTCAAGCCCGAGTATGTCAAGCGCGAGCCGCATATAGACATTGACGCCCACTTCCAGCGGCACGAGCGCTTTCTCGTCATCCCCTGCGTCTGCAAACGGGAGCGGGAAGTCCTGGGGGACTCGTCCTGCGGGAAGCCCATGAAGCGTTGTGGATTCGTGGGACTGCCGCCCCAGACCCCGCTGGGCGAGACCGTGCTGGGCCGGGAGGAGGCGTCCAAGCTCCTCACCGAGCTCGGCGAGCAGGGTCACGTCAACCTCGCGTTCTACGGCTTCACCATGTTCGCGGATGCGCCGCAGTTCATGGGCACGTGCAACTGCTGCTCCTGCTGCTGCGGGATACTCCACGGCCCGAAGCTGGCCGGCCTGGAGTCCCACCAAGGGCCGCAGCCGTCGAACTTCCGCGCTGTCATCGACCCGGAGGCGTGCATTGCATGCGGCGTCTGCCAGGAGCGTTGTCCGGTGGACGCGATCTCCGACATCACGGAGCCGGGCCCGATCGAGGGGAAGTCACGCGTAGAGCGGGCAAAGTGCATCGGATGCGGAGTGTGCGTGATCGGCTGCGCATCCGACGCGATTGTGATGGAGCCGGTCTCCCCGGAGGAGTGGTTCCACGTCCCCTCCAGCATGGCGGAGTGGGAAGAGATGCGGCTGAAGAACTTGGCGTCACAGAAATGAGCGGGTGCAGCGCCCTCCTCTCTGGTCTTGCCATCCTCCTTGCCGCGGCCTTGCCCGCTCCGGTGAGCGCCCAGACTCAAGCGGAACCCGGCGGAGTGACGGCCCAGACGGAGGCCGACGCGAACAACCCCCTCGCCAAAGTCCAGGCATTCAACCTCCACGACTACTACGTCCCGACGCTCTCGGAGACTCCGGACCAGACCGCCAACACGTTCTGGCTCCGGTACGCACAGCCGGTTGGAGGGTTCCTGATCCGGGCGTCGCTGCCGCTGTCCCGGGTACCGGCGGGCGACGGCACCACGACGTCCGGGCTCGGCGACTTCAATGCCTTCGCCGCCTACCTGTTCGACACAAAGCCGGGAGTGAGCTTCGGCCTGGGGCCGCAGGTGACGGCCCCCACCGCGACGGCTCACGAGACCGGGACAGGGAAGTGGCAGGGCGGCCTCGCCGCGGTCTACTTCGACGCGACGTCGCAGAGGGTCCAGTGGGGCGGGCTCGTCACCTGGCAGGCGGACTTCGCCGGCCCTTCCAACCGGCCCGGTACGAACGTCCTCGCCGTCCAGCCCTTCTACTTCATCCAACTCGGAAAGGGACTGTACGTGAGGAGCACGGCGGTGATGGCCTTCAATCTGGAGAATGGCTCGTACAACGTGCCCGTCGGCCTCGGCCTCGGCATGGTGATCCCGGCGGGCCGGACGGTCCTCAACGCGTTCGTGGAGCCGCAGTTCACGGTTCTTTCGCATGGCCCCGGCCAGCCGGAAGTGCAGATCTTCGTCGGCCTTAACACGCAGTTTCTGAAGAAGTAGCAGGGATGAGGAGATAGTCGATGTCGACCACCCTGACGCTCCTGTTCAAGATCACACTGGCGATCTTCATGGCGGGCAGCCTGCTGGAGATGGGCCTCCGGCTCAACCTCCAGGAGGCCTTCCGGGGGCTTCGCAACGTGCGCTTCGTGGCCTACACGCTGGTCTGGAGCTTCGTCCTCGTCCCCGCCCTCGCCTACGGGATCACACTCGTCATCCCGCTGCAGGCCCCCTATGCCATCGGCCTCGTCCTTCTGGGCATGGCGCCCTGCGCGCCCTTTGTCCCCGGCCTCGTGGACAAGGCCAAGGGGGACCTTGGCTTCACGGCGGCCTTCATGCTCCTCGCCTCGGTCGGCACCGTCGTGTGCATGCCCTTTACGGTGCCTCTTCTCACCACGGGCCTGACCGCCAGCGCCTGGGCGATCGCCAAGCCCCTCCTGATCGTCGTCCTCCTGCCCATGGCAATCGGCGTCATCATCCGTCGTCAGGCGGATGCCTTCGCCTCCAAACTGCTCCCCTTCGCGAAGAAGCTCGCAGGGATCTTCGGCCTCCTCTGGTCCGTCCTGTGCCTCGTCATCTACGGGAAGGGCCTGCTCGGCGTGGCGGGCGAGTTCGCCCTCGCTTCGGAACTTCTCTTCTTCTGCGTGATCTTCCTGGGCACCTACTGGCTGGGCTTCGGCCTGCCCTATGAGCAGAAGATCGTGCTGAGCGTCGGGGTCACGACCCGGAACCTCGGCGCCTGTCTCACGCCGCTCCTCTCGGTGCCGGACATGGACCAGCGGGCCACGCTCATGATCGTGCTGGCGCTCCCCATCATGGTCATCGTCTCGTTGCTGGGGGCGAAGTGGCTGGGCCCGGCGGCCGAACCGGGGTCCAAGACACCTGCGCCCGACCAGGCAAGTGCTTGATGAGCCCCCAGCGCTCCTCCGCCGGCACCTCCCGATCCTGGAATGGGGGCCCAATACACCGGCAGGTTCTTGTTGATGGAGGGTTCACCGCATGAGTGAAGGTGCTCCCGGCGTGCTTGCCATGATCAGCTGGCCCCGCCCGTTCGTGGGACTCCGGGGCATCAGGCTGGCCGACGTCCCCCGCGAGGTCTCGGCGGGCGTCACGCTGGCCGCCCTCATGATCCCGCTCAACATCGGTTACGCGCAGGTGGCCGGCCTGCCGCCCGTGGCCGGCCTCTACGCGGCCATCATTCCCCTGGCCGTCTTCGCCCTGCTGGCGAGTTCGCGCCACCTGGTGACGAGCCCCGACGCCTCCATGGCCACCCTGGTCGGTGCCACTCTGGTCGCCTTCGCTGCGCCCGGAGACCCGTTGCGCCTGCAGTACGCCCTCGCCCTGGCGATGGTCTGCGCGCTGCTGTTCTTCCTCTTCTGGATTTTCCGGTTGGCGTTCCTCGCCAACTTCCTGTCGCGCGCCGTGATGGCGGGGTTCATCACCGGGCTCGGGGTCGAGGTGTTCACGAACCAGGTGCGAAAGATCCTCGCCGCCCCCCACGTGGCGGGCGCCGCGACAGGCGTGCTGGCGGCGGCCGAACGGATCAAGGACGTCATGGCGAGCTCGGTGAACACCGAGGGCTACTTCGTGGAGGTCGTCGCCCTGATCCACTCGATCCCCCGGGCCAACCTTTACTCGGTGGCGATCGGCGTCGCCGCCTTTCTGACCGTCCGCCTTCTCAAGCGCTTCGCGCCCAGGATCCCGGGGGCGCTGGTGGCGCTGGGGGTGCTCACGCTCGCCGTGGCTTACTTCAACCTCGCCCAAAAGGGGGTCGGCGTCCTCGGCGCGATTCCCTCGGGTCTTCCGACCCTGACCCTGCCGGCCATCCCTGCCGCCGACTACCTGAGGCTGTTTCCCGGCGCCATGGCGATTGTGGCGATCCTGCTGTGTGAGGGCCTGCTCGTGGTCCGCAGCTACAGCAGCAAGTACGGATACAAGGCGGACGGCGATCAGATGTTGTTCGCCTACGGCGCGGCAAACCTCGCGGCCGGGTTTACCGGCTCGCTACTGACCGGCAACAGCCCCTCCCGCTCGGCAGCGATGGACTCCTCGGGAGCGAAGAGCCAGCTGCCGAGCCTGGTGGCGGCCGGGACGATCGCCGTGGTCATGCTGTTCTTCACCGACATGCTCGCGTACCTGCCGAATGCGGCCCTGGCGGGGATCGTCGCCAATGCGGTGCTCTCCCTGATCGAGGTCCACGAGCTCGGCGAGCTGTGGCGGATGCGGCGTTCGGAGTTCTGGATCGCCGCCACCTGCCTCCTGAGCGTGCTGGCTCTGGGGCCGCTGCGCGCCGTCCTCATCGCCTTTCTCCTGTCCACGATCGACGTCATCCGGCGGGCGTCCCGCCCGGAGACGGCGGCGCTGCTCGAAGCCGCGGACGGCAGCCATTTCGCCGCCACGGACCTGGGCCAGGGCGTCAGTCCGTCGGGCCTGGTCGTCTATCGGTTCGGCGCCCCGCTCTACTTCGCCAACGCGACCCTGTTTCTCGACGAGGTCGAGCAACTGATCGCCCGGGCGCCGACCCCGGTCCGCTGGTTCGTGCTGGACGCGCAGGCGATGGTCGACGTCGACACCACCGGCGCGGAGGTCCTTCGGCAGGCAATCACCTTGCTGACCGGGCGCGGCATCGTCTTCGCCGTCAGCCGCGCCGATCGGTCCTTCCGCTCCTGGCTGGAGCGATACGGGCTCATGAAGCTGATTGACCAGAAGCGCTTCTACCCGACCAACCGCCACGCCGCGGCGGCGTTTCGCGAGGACTCGGGGCGCGAGGCGGAGCCGCCCGGAACGGCCTCGCCGCCTCTCCCTCAGGGTACGTGATGTGACAACTCATCCCGAAGCAGGAGCCGACCCCACGTCGGCAGGAGGAATCAAGATGTTGAAAAGACCGTCCACCACATTCTGGCTGATCGCCGCTCTGCTCCTCGCCGCCTCGCCCGCTGCCCTCGCCGGCGACCTGACGGGGACGAGCCGCTTCCTCTGCTCCGTCGTCAACGTCGGCCGGTGCGACGTCGACGGCTGCTGGGAGGACACTCCCGACGGCGCGCTCATCCCGCAGTTCGTCATCATCGACCTCGGGGCCAAGCTCCTCTCCACGACTGCGGCGAGCGGCCAGAACCGCTCCACCCCGATCGAGTCCGTCCGGCGCGATGGGGGCCTCATCGTCCTTCAGGGCCTCGAGAACGGCCGGGCTTTCAGCTTCGTCATCTCCGAGAAGTCGGGGAGCGCGTCAGTGGCCATCGCCCGGGAAGAGCTGGTCCTCGCCGTCTCGGCGGCCTGCACGCCCCTGCCGGCGTCCCAGAAGTAGATCAGGAGGAAACACACCATGAAGAGAACCTTCGTCGCCATCCTGTGCCTGATCCTCGCCGGAGGCAGCCTCGTCCTCCTCGCGCAATCCTCCGGCCAGAAGTCCCTCGCCGCCACCCTCGGAGTCGCCGCCTTCCCGTCTGCCGGACAGAACGCCCAGCAGCAGTCGCAGGACGAGGCGGCCTGTTACAAGTGGGCGGTCCAGAACACGGGCATCGACCCGTTCGAGGCCCAGAAACAGGGCGCGCAGGCGCAGCAGCAGGCCGCCCAGAACGCGCAGGCGGCCCAGTCGGCCGGACAGGGCGCCGCGGTGCAGGGGGCGGCCCGGGGCGCTGCGGCCGGCGCCCTCATCGGAGCAGCCGCCGGCGACGCCGGAACCGGCGCCGCGGTGGGCGCGGCGACGGGAGCAGTCGCGGGGCGGAGGAAGAAGAAACAGGCGGAGGCGTCGGCGACGCAGCAGGCGCAGGCCCAGGGCCAGCAGGCGCAGCAGGCCACGGCCCAGCAGATGCAGAGCTTCAAGAAGGCCTTCTGCGCCTGCCTCGAAGGGAAGAAGTACATCGCCAAGTACTGAGCCGGCGGGAGCCGATGCTCGAAACGACCCTCGCCCGGGCGGCCCTGGTCTTCGCCGCGCTCGTCGGAGCCTCGCTCCTTCGCGCCGACGAGTCGGAGCAGCCCCGAATCTCACCGACCCGGCGAAGATTGAATCAAACGCGAGGTCATGCCCCGCTACGTGGGGGAAACGGCACGATCCTGATGGCCGAAGACGCGCCTTCACCTGTGGATCGTCTCGAGAGCCCTCTCGAGTTCGAGGTGCTGCTGGCGGGCCGCATGGTGGCCGTTTCTTCGCTCGGGGATCTGCCGGTGAAGACCGCCCCAGATCGGGAAAACGCCCGGCTTTCCCGGGTGAGATGGCCCCCGGCAAAGCCCTTTGCGCCCCGACAGGACCACGACCAGAAAATAGCCCCCGGCAGTTCAGAACGGACATTGGACCTTGGTCTAACACCTGTCCGCCGTCCGGGCCCACTCAGGAGGAGCGGGGTCTGACCCGCTGAGCGAGCCGGACGAGGTCGGCGAGGGAGGCCGCCTTCATCTTCTCCATCACGCGGGCCCGGTGGACCTTGATCGTCTTCTCCACGGTCCCGAGCCGGCCCGCGATCTGCTTGTTCAGCTCGCCCGAGACAACATGCTCGAGAACCTCCCGCTCCCGCGGCGTCAACGTCTCGAGCCGCTCTCGGATCGACGCGACCTCGGCTCTCTCTTCCCGCGCTACGACGTCTCTTTCCATCGCCCGGCGGATGGCCGCGAGGAGATCCTCGTCCTCGACCGGCTTCGTCAGGAAATCCGCCGCGCCACGTTTCATGGCCTGGACGGTCGCCGGGACGTCGGCCCGGCCCGTGAGGAAGATGACGGGCAGAAGGCAGCCACGCTTCTCGAGCTCCTGCTGAATCTCCAGCCCGCTCATCTGTGGCATCGACATGTCCAGGACGAGGCAGCCGGGCGCCCCCGGATCGAGCTGGTCGAGGAACTCGCGCGGGGACGAAAACGTCGCGACGGGGAAGCCCTCCGAGCGGAGGAGCCGCGCGACGGCTTTCAATACGTGCAGTTCGTCGTCGACGACGGTAACCGTCGGGAGGCTGCCCTTCATGTCCGACCGGAAGATGCGGGGAGGACGAGGTGGAAGGTCGCCCCGGGTACTCCCTCCTCGTTGTTCGAGGCCCGGATCTCGCCGTCGTGAGCGCTGACGATCGTCCGGCAGACGGCCAGGCCGAGGCCGAGCCCCTGCGGCTTCGTCGTGACGAACGGCTCGAAGATCGCGGCGAGCCGGTCGCCGGGGATGCCGCAGCCGCGGTCCGAGATCGAGACCCGAACCCTCCCGTCGCCATTCCGCTCCGTCCTCACAAGCAGCCGGCGCTCGGCGGGCGTCACCGCCGACATCGCGTCGCTGCCGTTCATCAGGAGGTTGAGGATCACCTGCTGGAGCTGGATGCGGTCGCCGTTCACGGCCGGGAGATCGGGCGCGAACTCCGCGCTCACGGCCACGCCGTGGTTCGCTAGGTCGCTTCGCATGATCTTCAGGACCTCCCGCACCAGCTCGGAGATGTCGAGGGGATTGCGATGCACCTCCACGTTTTTCAGCATCAGCCGCAGACGCTGGATCACCTCACCGGCGCGCCGGTCCTGATCCACGATGTCCTTCAGGATCTCGCGCGCCTCGTCCACGTCAGGCTCGCTCCGGGCCAGGAGGCGCTGGACGGCCTGCGCGTTGCTGAGGATCGCCGTCAGGGGCTGGTTCAGCTCGTGGGCGAGCGATCCCGACAGCTCGCCGATCGTCGAGACGCGGGAGAGGTGCGCGAGCTGGCTGTGCTGCTGGAGAAGGACCTGCTCCGCATCCTTGAGCGGCGTGATGTCGAGAGAGACGCCGTAGGCCCGCGCGGGCGATCCCCCGGGCGCCCGCTCCACGGCCCCTCGCGCCGCGATCCAACGGGTCCGGCCATCGGGACGCACGATCCGGTAATCCGTCTTGAACTCGCCGGAACCGGCGAGGGTCTCCTCGATCAACAGACGCACCCGATCCTGGTCATCGCCGTGAATGGTGCCGAGGAATTCCGCGAGGTCGACCGGCGCGCCATCCTCGATGCCGTAGAGGACCCGGCCGCCGGGGGTGATCCAGATCGCGTCGCTCGGGATGTCCCACGTCCAGAGCGCCAGATCCGCCGCCTTCGCGGCGAGGCTCATCCTCCGCTCGCGCTCCCGCACCTCCGCCTCGCTCGCTTGGAGCTCCCGGGCCAGGTTTTTCGCCCGGACGATCTCCGCGCCGAGCTCCTGACCCATCGAGAGCAGGACCCCGAGGTAGGCGAAGGTGAGGAAGTAGGGCGAGCGGAGCCTTCCCTCGTGGATGAAGGCCACGTGCGTCGTCGCCACGAACATGAAGAAGAACATGCCGCCACACACCGTCAGGGCGCGGCGTCGGTCCCCACGCCGCCAGACCTCCACCCCTGCGTCGACGACGAAGGCCAGGAAGAGAAAGGCGCTGAACTGGGAGACCCGGACCCAGGGGTTCACGATACCTTCAGGGACCCAGACGGTTTCCCCGAGGAAGGGGGCGGGAATCGCCCGCTCGATCGCCGTGAAACTGAGGTTGGTCGGTGACAGGAAGTTCAGGACGAGCGAGGAGACGGCCCTCGTCCCGATCGCCGCCCACGCGAGCCAGGGCCGTCCGGCGCCGAGGTAGAGGCGGACGAACCCGACGAGAGCGCAGATGGTGATCGCCAGGGGAACGTGCGCCCACCGGATGAGAACGGTCATTCGCTCGGGGGTGCTCTCCCGCATGACCCAGAGCTCGAGGACGCCGAGCACCGCGTTGGAGATGGAAGCCGTCGCGAAGAGCAGATGAGACCAGGACGTCCGGTCGCTCGCCCACACGAGCAGGTTCAGAAGGGCGAGCGTCAAGCAGGCCGAGATGGCCGCGGACCACGCAGCCGTGACCCAACTGAAGGGCATCGCGGGCATGATTCTAGGCCTCCCTCTCGTCCCCCCGAGCACGCCCTGGGGGGACTCCCGCCCGAAGCACCTGCGGCAGGCCGAGCACATTGGACCAAGGTCCAATGCTACCGGCACGCCGGACGGCCCATCCTTTCGGGGTGCGCCGGAGTCGGCCTCTCATCGCTGTGGTGGACGACGAGGAACCCGTCAGGAAGGCCTTTCGGCGGCTGATCGTCGCCGCCGGAAACGACTGTGAGACCTTCGACTCGGGCGCCGACTTCCTCGCCTCCTTGGAGGATCATGAGCCGGACTGTCTCCTCCTCGACCTTCACATGCCGGGTCTGACCGGTCTCGACGTGCAGGCGTGCCTCGCTCGTGTAGAGCCCAGGATTCCCGTCGTCATCATCACCGGCCAGGACGAGCCCGAGACGCGAGGCCGCGCCCTGGCGGCCGGCGCAGCCGCATACCTGCTGAAGCCCGTCGACGAGGAGACGCTGTTCGCGGCCATCGCCTCTGCGCTCTCCAGCATCCCCGGCTCACGAAACTCCCGCGAGGCCCCCCCCGGATGCCCGACGACGTCCCGATGATCGTCACCGACTCCGCCGGCACGTCGCCGATCCGGTACACGCCGTGGGAATCGCGACCGGCAGGAAGCCCCGCGCGCCCGCCGTGTTGGACCAAGGTCCAATTGCAGCCCCGCTTCCCGCGGACGTACAAATGACGCCCGGAAGGAGATACGACGATGAGGAGTCTGAGAGTCTCGGTGGTGGCGGCCAGCGTCGCGGTCGCCTGGTGCATCGCGCCCGTGGCCCAGTCGCAGGCCCCGCCGAAAGGCGAGACGGTGGTCGCGTCCCTCACGGTCACCGCGACCGTGACGAAGATCGACCAGAAGACACGCGAGGTCACGCTCAAGGCGGCCGACGGAAAGACATACAGCTTCGTCGCCGGCGAGGCGGTGCAGAACCTCGCCCAGGTGAAAAAGGGAGACGAGGTCACGGCGACGTACGTGGAGGCCGTGGCCTACGAGGTCCGGAAGGGCGGAAAGGCCGGCGTCGGAGCGGTCGCGGGAGCCGCAGCCGCTCCGATCGGTGAAAAGCCGGCGGGAGTCGTCGGGGGGCAGGTCACCGTGACGGTCAAGATCACTGCGATCGACCACAAGGTCCCTTCGGTCACCTTCAAGTTGCCTTCGGGCGACACGCGGACCATCAAAGTGAAGTACCCCGAGAAGCTCCAGGGCGTGAGCGTGGGCGACACGGTCGAAATCACCTACACCGAAGCGCTCGCACTGACGGTCGAAGCAAAGCCGAAGAAGAAGTAGGTCGGGAGCCGGACAACGGAGACGATCGATCCTGAAGGAGGAGTGAAATGGAAAGTGTCAGAGGGGCGGTCATCGACTGGGCTCAGGAAGTCAAGAAGAACGCCGGGTGGCTCGTGGGACTGGGCGTCCTGACGGTGGTTGCGGGATTCCTGTCCATCATGTCTCCCATGCTCGGCGGCCTCGGCGTCGTCTTCCTCGTCGGAATCGCGATGGCGATCGGCGGCGTCGCGCGAACCGTCGGCGTCTTTCGCGCGGGGTCGTTCGGGCAGGGCGCTCTGGCGCTGATCGGCGGCATCCTCACGTTCGGGGCGGGCCTGATCCTCGTGGCCCGGCCCGGAGTCGGGCTGGCGGGCCTGACCCTGCTGCTCGGGGGCTATCTGCTGGTGGACGGGATCTCCGGCGCCATTCTCGCGTTCCACGTGCGGCCGGAGAACGGATGGGGCTGGATGCTCTTCAGCGCCGCCATGGGCGTGCTCCTGGGATTCCTGCTGCTCCGGGAGTGGCCGCTCTCCGGGCTCTGGGCGATCGGGACTCTGGTGGGGGTGAACCTCCTGTTCACCGGCTTCTCCTTCATCTCCATAGGCTCGGCCGCGCGTAGCGTGGCCAAGCGGGTCGCGTAGATTGAGCGAGGCGGCGGCCCGCCCTGTTTCGGATTCTGGACGAGGCGTCCGGACGGGCGGGCCGTAACACGGGAGCCGAGAAGGTTTCGTCTCTTGAATTCTCCTCGCCGATCGCTACCCCGGTCTGAAGCGCGCGATCGCCAGGATCGCGGATCAAGGGCCGTGCTGACATGAAGACCGAAGAATTGAAAGAACGAGTCCATCACGGTCTGATCGAGTACGGGATCAATGTCGTCTATTTGACGTTTGTGTTCACCGCCTTTACGGAATACAGAAGGCTCATTCTGGCCGCCTACGACATCACGTATACGAATTACTGGGTGGCGCTGATCAAGAGCCTGGTCCTCGGAAAGGTCATCATGACCCTGGGCGCGTTCCACCTCGGTCGCCGTATTGAAGCGAAGCCCTTGATCTATCCGACCCTTTACAAGGCGGTGGTCTTCAGTCTCCTAGTCGGTGTTTACACGGTCATCGAGCATGTGATCAAGGGTCTCTTTGCCGGAGAGGGGCTTGCGGGAGGTCTCGTTGATCTCTCGGGGAAGGGGTCTCAGGTATTGCTCGCCGACGGTCTGGTCCTTTTCGTGGCCTTGATTCCCTTCTTCGCGGTCAAGGAACTGGGACGGGTGTTGGGCCGGGAAAGGGTCGGCACGCTCTTCTTCAGGAGAAGCGTCGATGCCGACCGGAAGGGATAAGGTATGAGACCGAAAGAGACGGAGAGCCCAAGGCGCGTCCTCGCGATCGACGTCGGCGGGACGCACGTGAAGATCCTCGTAACGGGGGAGAACGAGCCGCGGAAGTTCCAGTCCGGCATGGAGATGACGCCCGAACGGATGGTCGCTGGTGTCAGAGAACTGGCCGGAGATGGGACGTACGACGCCATCTCGATCGGGTATCCGGGTCCTGTCGTCGGGGGCGCTCCGGCGGCCGAGCCGCACAACCTCGCTCACGGCTGGGTCGGATTCGACTTCGAAGCCGCCTTCGGATGCCCGGTCAAGCTGATCAACGACGCGGCGATGCAGGCTCTCGGGAGCTACAGGGGCGGGACGATGCTCTTTCTCGGCCTCGGGACGGGCCTCGGCTCGGCGCTCATCGCCAACGGCACCCTGGTCCCGATGGAGCTCGGGCACCTTCCGTACAAGAAGGGCACGTTCGAGGATTACACGGGCATTCGCGGGCTGGAGAGATACGGCGAGGAGAAGTGGCGCCAGGCCGTCTCGAACGTCGTGGAGCGGTTCACGTCGGCCCTCTTCCTGGACGACGTCGTCCTCGGAGGGGGAAACGCGAAGAAGCTGAAGGAACTCCCTCCCGGCTGCCGACTCGGAGACAACGCCAACGCCTTTCTGGGGGGCTTTCGCCTCTGGAAGGGCAGGGAGAGCGGGAAGAGGAGCACACCATGAAACTCGGAATGATCGGGGTCGGGCGGATGGGGGCGAACATGGTTCGCCGGCTGATCGGCGGCGGCCACGACTGTGTCGTCTTCGACATGTCGCCCGAGGCGGTGGCCGGACTCGTCAAGGAGAAGGCAGTCGGCGCCTCCTCTCTCGCCGACTTTGTGAAGAAGCTTGCTAAACCCCGTGCGGTCTGGCTGATGGTCCCAGCGGCCGTCGTCGACAAGACGATCGCCGACCTTTTTCCCCTGCTCGAAAAGGGGGACGTCGTCATCGACGGCGGCAACTCCTACTACGTCGACGACATCCGCCGCGCGAAGGAACTCGCGGCAAAGGGCGTTCACTACGTGGACGTCGGGACGAGCGGCGGCGTCTGGGGCCTCGAGCGGGGCTACTGCATGATGATCGGGGGCGAGACGGACGTCGTGCAGCATCTCGACCCGATCCTCAAGCGGCTCGCCCCGGGCCGGGGGGACGTCCCGCTGACGCCGGGACGCGACAAGGTGAAAGGGACGGCGGAGGAGGGCTACCTCCACTGCGGGCCGAACGGGGCGGGCCACTTCGTCAAGATGGTCCACAACGGAATCGAATACGGGCTCATGGCTGCCTACGCCGAAGGGCTCGGCATCCTCCGCGCCGCGAACGTCGGAAAGGGAGATCACGCGGTCGACGCCGAGACGACGCCGCTCCGGGACCCCGAGCACTACCAGTACGACCTGAACCTTCCCGACATCACAGAGGTCTGGCGGCGCGGGAGCGTCATCGCGTCGTGGCTCCTCGACCTGACGGCCGCGGCCCTGATCGAGGACCCGGCCCTCGCGAAGTTCGCCGGGCGCGTCTCGGATTCCGGCGAGGGGCGCTGGACGATCAAGGCCGCCATCGACGAGGCGGTCCCCGCTCCCGTCCTGACCACGGCGCTCTACGAGCGGTTCGCGTCCCGCGGCGAGGCGGAGTTTCAGAACAAGCTCCTCTCGGCGATGCGCTACGAGTTCGGCGGCCATCTCGAAAAGCCGTCGAAGTGAGGAGAAGGACATGAGCGCTCCCCGATCGGACGCCCTCGTTTTCTTCGGGGCGACGGGCGATCTCGCTTACAAGAAGATCTTCCCGTCGCTCCAGGCGATGCTGAAGCGCAACCACCTCGACGTGCCGGTCGTCGCCGTCGCGAAGGCCGGCTGGAACCTCGACCAGATGAAGGCCCGCGCGAAGGACAGCCTCGAAAAGCACGGCGGGCTCGACCCCATTGCCTTCACGACGCTCTCCGGGCTCCTCCGGTACGTCGACGGCGACTACAACGACCCCGCGACGTTCGCGGCGATCAAGAAGAAGCTGGGCACTGCGAGTCGGCCGGCGCACTACCTCGCCATCCCCCCGGTCCTCTTCGGCAAGGTCGTGGAGCAGCTCGGGACGTCAGGCCTCTCGGAGAATGCCCGCGTCATCGTCGAGAAGCCGTTCGGAACGGACCTCGCCTCGGCGAGAGAGCTGAACCGGATCCTCTTTTCGGAGTTTCCGGAGTCGTCGATCTTCCGGATCGACCACTACCTCGGCAAGAAGCCGGTCCAGGCTGTCCTCGTCTTCCGGTTCGCGAACGCGTTCATGGAGCCGTTCTGGAACCGGAACTACGTCGAAAGCGTCCAGATCACGATGGCGGAGAACTTCGGCGTCCAGGGGCGGGGCGCGTTCTACGACCAGACGGGGACGATTCGGGACGTCATTCAGAACCACATCTTCCAAGTTCTCTGCAACCTGACGATGGAGCCCCCCGTCCGGACCGACAGCGAATCGGTCCGGGACGAGAAGGTCAAGATGCTGAAGGCCATCCCGGACCTCGAGCCGGCCGAGCTCGTCCGCGGGCAGTTCACCGGCTTCAGGTCGGAGCCGGGCGTGGCAAAGGACTCGAAGACTGAGACGTTCGCCGCGCTGAAGCTGGAGATCGACTCGTGGCGCTGGAAGGGCGTCCCCTTTTACATCCGCGCCGGGAAGTCGCTCCCCGTCACCTGCACGGAAGTCCTCGCCCGGCTCAAGAAGCCGCCGACGGTCATCAAGGAGAGCAGGCTCCACCAGAACACGCTTCGATTCCGGATCAGTCCCGAGCCGACCGTTGCCCTTGGCACGATGATCATGGGCGCCTCGGACGATATGACCGGCCAGACGGCGGAGCTGGTGGCGAGCCGCCACCCGGCGGCCGGCGAGGCCGACGCCTACGAGCGGGTCCTGACCGATGCCATCGCGGGGGACGCGACCCTCTTCGCGCGCCAGGACTACGTCGAGGAGGCCTGGCGGATCGTCGACCCGGTTCTGAGGGCAGGAACGCCCGTCTTCGGGTACGCCCCCGGCTCGTGGGGGCCGGCAGAGGTCGAGCAGCGTCTCACGCCTCCCGGTGGCTGGAACGATCCGAAGGAAGGAGCCTGAGATGAGTTCCATGGCACCAAACGTGAGCGGCGTGGGCGCCCCGGGCCGACGCACGGTCTACAGCATGTGCGGCATGTGCGCGGTCCGCTGCCCGATGGAAGTGACCGTCGAGGACGGTCGGGTGGCCTGGATTCAGGGTAATCCGCACGACAAGGCCATCGGCACCAGCCTCTGTGCGAAGGGCGCGGCCGGGCTGTCCTTCGAGTTCGACGACCAGCGGCCGCAGTCGCCGCTGATCCGTACCGGCCCGCGGGGCAGCGGCCAGTGGCGGCGGGCGTCCTGGGACGAGGCCCTTGACTACGTCGCCGACAAGCTGAAGGAGACGATCGAAGCTTTCGGGGGGCGCGGAATCGCGCTTTCCGACCGCGGCGGCCCCTTCAACGACCTGACCCGCACCTTCGTGCAGGCGCTCGGCTCGCCGAACTACTTCAACCACGACGCCACCTGCAATGCCAATGCTCATAACGCCGGGCGCTCTATTTACGGCTTCGGCAGCGCCGGGCTCATCTTCGACCTCCCAAACACGAAGCACCTCGTGCTCTACGGCCGCAACATCGTCGAATCGCTGATGGTCAAGGAGGCCAAGGCCTTCATGGGCGCGCTGGCGAAGGGAATGCGCGTCACGTACATCGATCCGCGCGCGAGCATCACGGCGTGCAAGGCTACCCGCTATTGGCAAGTGCGGCCGAACAGCGACTACGCCTTGAACCTCGCCATCATTCACGAAGTCCTGGAGACGCAGGCGTACGACAAGGACTTCGTCGAGCGCTTCGTCACCGGCATGGAGTCGCTGCGAGAAGCGGTCCGGGAGACGACGCCCGAGTGGCAGGAAGCCCGCACCGGCGTTCCCGCCGGCGAGCTTCGCGCTTTCGTGAAGGAGATCGCCGGGCAGGTTCCGCACGTCATCTTCCATCCGGGCTGGATGACGGCGCGCCACAAGCAGTCGTCCTACGTCAGCCGCACGGCGCTGATCCTGAACGCGCTCATGGGCAACATCGAGATCCCCGGCGGCTGCGTGATCGCCAAGCCGCCCGAGTACTACGGCCGCAAGAGCCTGAAGCCGCTGGTTTCTCGCGTGCCGGCGGTCACGGAGCCGCGCGTGGACGGCGCGGGCACCACCCGGCCGTCCTGGGACCCGGCGATCGGGATGCTGCACCGGCTGTTCGCCGCCCTCGAGACCGGTCAGCCCTACGGAATCGGCGCCTACGTGGCCTATCGCCACGATCCCCTGACCGGCATGCCCGACGTGGAGGCAATGAAGCGCGCGCTGGACAAGCTGAAGCTTCTCGTCTCGATCGACGTCCGCTACTCGGAAACGGGCTGGTACTCCGACGTCATCCTGCCCGAATCGACCTACCTCGAGCGCGCCAACATCCTCGCTCAGATGCCCGGTCCCGTGCCCGTCTTTCTCATGCGCGACCAGGCGATCGCCCCGCGCTTCGACAGCCGCCCGGCCTGGTGGATCTTCCGCGAGATCCTGCGCCGCATGGACGTCAAGGAAGCGCTGGACTTCGAGACCATCGAGGAGATCTGGAACTACCAGCTCGAGGGCACGGGCGTCACCGTCGCCGAGATGCGCGAGCAGGGCATCGTCGCGCTGGCGGTCGCGCCGAAGCTCACACCGCGCGACAAGCTCAGGTTCCCGACCCCCTCCGGCAAGATCGAGATCGACAGCGACGTCCTGAAGAAGGCGGGGCTGGCCAGCCTGCCGCCCTACGAGCCGAAGGTCGCGCCGTCGGGCGATCACTTCACCCTGCTGTTCTCGAAGACCGCGACGCTGGCGCACGGCCAGTCCCTCAACAACCCCCTCCTCAACGGGATCGCGCCGGAACAGGTGCTCTGGATCCATCCCGACCGCGCAAGGCCGCTCGGCATCGGCGACGGCACGGAGGTCGAGGTCAGCGGCGGCGGAGCCTACGTCGGAAAGATGAAGGCCCGGGTCACCCCCTGGATCCACCCGGAGGCGGTCTTCATGCTGCACGGCTACGGGGCGACGGTTCCGGTCGCGACGCGTGCCCTCGGCCGAGGCGTCGCCGACCAGCGTCTGCAGCACGGCAAGCTCGACGAGTTCGACCCGGCCGGCGGCGGCTGCGCCCTGACCGAGACCATCGTCCGGATAAAGCCGGCGGCGGAGGAGGTGAGGCCGTGAGCACGTACGTTCTGCGCCACGACGAGCCGAACTGCATCGCCTGCCAGGCCTGCGAGGTGCACTGCGCGACGAACAAGGACCTCGGCCCCGGCCCGGCCCCGTGCAAGATCCTCACCGTCGGGCCGCTCGAGGTCGGCGGACGGCCCCGCCTTCGCATCACGTTCATGCCGTGCTTCCATTGCGAGGACCCGTGGTGTGTCCGGGCCTGCCCGACCGGCGCGATGCGGCGGCGCGAGAAGGACGGGATCGTCTTCGTCGAGTCGAGCGTCTGCATCGGCTGCAAGAGCTGCATGGCCGCCTGCCCGTGGGGGACGCCGCAATGGGATCCGGCCACGCGCAGGGTCGTCAAGTGCGATTACTGCAAGGACCGGCTCGATGCGGGGCTGAAGCCGGCCTGCGTCACGAAGTGCGTGACGGGCTGCCTTTCGTTCGGCGTCGCCAGCGAGGCTTCCGGACCCGCGTCGCGAGCGTTACGCCCGCCAGATCCTCGCCGAGCCGCTGGACGGCGCATAGGGAGGAGCCATGAGCGAACTCCGGACGCTGCCGGCGTGGCTCGACCCGGGCGCCAGCGCCCTCTCCGGCGCGGCGCCGCCGGCGCCGACCCTGGAAGGTGCGATGCCCGGCCTCGCCCGGGCCCAGTCGATGACGCCCCTCCAGCGGCTGCACCGCCTCCAGGAGTCCGGCCTCGCCGAATGCGGCGGCGCGGGCGAGCCGATCCATCTCGCCTGGCGCCAGTTCCTGCGCGGCCGCGGGCCTTCGGTGCTCGTGATCGACGCGACCGGCCTCGACGCGCGGTCGCGCGGCTCGGCCGCCGTTCTCGACGGCGCGCCGTGGCTCCTGGCCGAGGGCGTTCTGATCGCCGTCGGCCTGCGCGACAGCCTCAAGGTCGAGCTGCGTCTGCCCGCCGAACTGAATGGCCGTGAAGCGGCTTTCCTGAATGCCGTCGACTCCATCCGTTCGCTCGCCCAGGTCGCCATTCCCGCGCCGGCAGGTGGAGGTGCTGCGCGACAGCCGGCCGGGCTGCTGGGGGGAGGGGCGTCCCGCCGACGCGTCCCGGCTCATCCACACGCCGGAGACGTGGTGCCGGATCGCCCTGCTGTTCGCAGGCGCCCCGGACCTCGACGCGTCGCTGCTGACCCTCCGGCGCGGCCTGGAGCAGCGCGGCCTCGTCGAGCTCCAGCGCGCCGGGAACCTCAGGCGCCAGATCGACGAGTGGGGCGGCGGCGGCGTGGGGCAGAGCGGGGATGCTCTGCTCGTCTTCGACGACGGGCTGGGCGGCTTCCTGCCGCTCTCCGCCTCGGATCTCGCGTGCGACCCGCTGTCCCTCGCGTCCGCGGGCGTCGTCCCGGCGCCGTCCACCCTCATGGCCATGGCCGAGGGCGTCTGCGTCGTCAAGCGGACCGGGCGCGCGGTCTACCGGCACTGGCAGCTCGCCGACGGCGAAGAGGCCCCGGTCCGGGGGGCCCTGGCGCGCGCCGCGCGCCTGATCTCCGAGATCTCGCTCGGCCGCGGCGAGGCCGCGCATCTCGCCGCGCTCGACGCGATGGCGATGGAGCTCGCCACGCAGGGGCTGGCGGCCGCGTGGCCGCTCGGCAGCTCCCTGCGCCACTACCGCGAGCAGTGGGAGCGCCACGTCCGGCGGGAGTCCTGCCCGGAGGGGCTCTGCCTTTCGCCGCGGGCCGCGCCCTGCCACAGCACCTGCCCGGCCAACATCGACATCCCGAGCTTCATCGCCCACCTCGGGCACGGGGACTATCGCTCCACCATCGAGGTCATCCGGCGCGACAACCCGCTGCCGCTGACCTGCGGCCTGGTCTGCCCGGCGCCGTGCGAATCCGCCTGCGTCCGCGGCAGCCACGACGGCGCCGTCTTCATCCGGCCGCTGAAGGCCAAGGCGGCCGAGCACTGCCTCGCCGACGGGGGCTACCCGAAACCCGAGCTCGCGCCCGAAACGGGCAAGCGGATCGGCCTCGTCGGCTCCGGCCCGTCCAGTCTCACGGCGGCCTACTACCTGCGCACCCTTGGCCACGACGTCGAGATCCACGAGGCGCAGGAGCACGCCGGCGGAATGCTGCGCTACGGCATCCCCGCGTACCGGAATCCCGCCCGATCTGCTCGAAAAGGAGATCGACCAGATCCGGGCCCTCGGGGTCCGGATTCTCACCGGCTCTCCGGTCGCCAGCGTCGAGGAGTTCCGCAAGAAGTACGACGCCGTCTTCCTCGGGCTCGGCACGCAGAAGGCCCGGCTGCTGCCGGTCGAAGGCGCCCATCTTCCGTTCGTCCTCGGCGGCATCGACTTCCTCCGCGCCGCGCGGAGTGGAGAGCCGGTGCGCGTCGGGCCGCGCGTCGTCGTCATCGGCGGCGGAAACGTCTCGATCGACGTCGCCCTGACGGCCCTGCGCCAGGGTGCAAGGCACGTGGACCTGACCTCGCTCGAGAAGCGCCGCGACATGCCGGCCAGCCCCGACGAGATCGAGCTCGCGGTCGCCGAAGGCGTTCAGGTGCACGCCGGCTGGGGGCCGCTGCGTTTCGAGGAAGAGGGCCTCGCCGTCTTCCAGTTCTGCGAGCGCGTCAAGGACGAGACCGGCAAGTTCGATCCGAAATTCGACGTCAACCGCCTCCTGCAGCTGGAAGCCGATCACGTCATCCTCGCGACCGGCCAGGGCACGGACCTTTCGTGCCTCGAGGGGAGCGGCGTCGAGAACAACCGCGGCTTCATCGTCGCCGACCCGAAGACGAAGATGACGACGGTCCCGGGCATCTTCGCCGGAGGCGACGGGCAGCACGGCCCGCGGACGGCGGTGGAGGCGATCCGCTCCGGGAAAGATCGCCGCGGCCTCGATCGACGCCTGGCTGCGCGGGACGACGCTCGACGCGGCCGACCGGAACGCCCGTGCGCCGCGCCGAGGTGACGCCGCTGACCGTCGTGGCGGAAGACCGGGCCCATCTGCGGCGTGCCGCGATGCCCGAGAGGACGGTCGAAGAGACCGTCGGGGAGGGCAACTACGTCCGGATCGAGGAGGGCCTGACCGACGCGATGGCGCACGACGAGGCGCGGCGCTGCCTGCGGTGCGACGTGTGCATCGGCTGCGGCCTCTGCATGGCCGCCTGCAGCGAGATGGGCGTCGAGGCGATCCGCATGGCCGACACGCCGGCCGGTCGCCTCGCCCACTACGACTACCTGCGCCCGGGGGAGCGGTGCATCGGCTGCGGCGCCTGCACCGAGGTCTGCCCGACCGGCGCGATCCACCTCGAGGATCAGGGCGGCGTGCGGCGCACGATCATCACGGGAACCGTCGTGAAGGAACAGCCGCTCCTGACGTGCTGCGAGTGCGGCGCGCCGACGCAGACGCCGGCTCACCGCGACTTCGTCCGCCGTCGCCTGCCGGATCACATGGTGAGCCACCTGGACCGCGAGCTCTGCACGGCCTGCGCCCGCGGGCGGGGCGATCGTCCCGGAGTGGGAGCGAACGTGGTGGCGCCGCCGGGGTAGCTCCCGGCATCCCCGATCGCGCCCCTGCGGCTACAGCATCGAGTCGACCGGCAGCGCGCGCAGCAGGTTCGCAGTCAGCTTCTTCCAGAAGCCCGCGTAGGGCTCGGAGTCGAAGACGACCTGTCGGCCCTCTGTCGTTCCCGTCCAACGCAGCGTCTCGCGGCCGCCCACGCCACGGGCAAGGCCCACCCGGAAGGCCACCTTGTCCACGTTCTCGTCGAAGCTCTTTGCGGCGCCGCCTGCGACCGTCGGCTCGTGGAAAAGGATCCCGATTTCGTCGTTCAGAAACAGGGAGCGCTGGTCGAAGTTGAACGAGCCCACGAACATCGTCGTGCCATCGATTGCCATGGTCTTGGCGTGCAGGCTCGACTTGCTCAGGCCGGGAAGCCAGGTGAACAGCGTGCGTTCCAGGTCCTTGACCTGCTCGTTCAGCTCGTAGAGCTGCACCCCGCTTCGAACGAGCTGCTTGCGGTGCCGCATGTACCCGGCGTGCACCGCGGTTACGTCGTTGGAGACGAGTGAGTTGGTCAGAATCCGAACCTTCACTCCCTTGCGGCTCAGGTCGCACAGCGCGTCGGCGCCGACCTGGCCGGGTACGAAGTAGGGCGAAACGAGAATGAACTCCCGCGTCGCCGCTCGGATGACCGGCGCGAGCTGCGAGATGAGGAGTTCGTCGCGCCAGGCACCGTCCCGGTCCTGCTTGACGGCCGGGTCGTGAATGACCCGGGCCGTCGCGAAGAGGAAGCGGAGCGTTCGGTCTCTCAACGACTGAGTCAACGTGGAGGCATTCAGGGCCTCGACGTATGCCGACGCGGCGTCCTGGCGCGCGGCGTCGGCCAGGGTGCCGCGGAGCTTCTCCAGGGCCCCGGCGGGCGCGGGACGGATCAACGTGCCGGCCGGCCGGGCGTGCGGGCTGTTCCAGTACTCGTCGAAGGCCCCGGAGACTTCCGCCACGACCGGTCCGATCGCCATGACGTCGAGATCGGTGAACGCAAGGCTCGGGTCCGCCTGAAAGTACTCGTCGCCGATGTTGCGGCCGCCGACGATGGAGACCTGGCTGTCCACGGTGAAACTCTTGCTGTGCATCCGATGATTCACCGTCCTGAACCGCGTGAGGAACTGGAGGGTCTTCGATCGCCGGCGCTTGAAGGGGTTGAACAGCCGCACGTCGACGCCGCGGTGGGAGTCGATTGCCGACCACACGTCGTCGGCCTCCCCGCCGTACATGTCGTCGATCAGCATGCGTACCCGTACGCCCCGGTCGGCGGCCTCGACGAGCTCCCGGAGCAGGAGCCTCCCGACGGTGTCCTGGTGGAACATGTAGTACTGCACGTCGATGCTGCGCTCGGCGTGGCGCGCGTTCACGGCCCGCGCCACGAACGCGTCGCGTCCGCTGCCCAGCAGGTGAACGCCGGAAAGCCCCGCGTGCTGCTCCAGCTGGGGCCGAAACGTCCTGCCAAGGGTCGTGCTCTCGCCGTCGCCGATCGTGAAGGAGATCGCGAGACCTCCGCCTGCTTCGATCGTCGCATCCGTGCCGAACGGCACCGAGGAGACGTCCACCTTCTTGCCGGCCTTGACCGTCGTCTCGGTTTCGTCGGCGAACGGCAGGAACGGCAGGGCGGCGAGCGTCGGCAGGGTTCGCGTTCTCATTGAGGAATCCTCTCACTTCGCTTGTCTGAAGTGTTCACGACGTCGTCACGGAAGCCCCCGGAGTTCCGTTTTCTTGAGCGTAAATCTCGCGCCGTCCCATGTACACGAAGAAGGCGGGCGGCGCGCATTGCCCCAAAGAACCGCACAGGAAACGCGGCCGGCGTTGGGCGAGTCACCTCGCGGCGGTCAGGACGGGCCGGCTCGGATTAAGATCGCGCATGCCTCGCTGGACATGGCTCGTTCCCTCCGCCGCGTTGCTTCTACTTACCACAGCCGTCGTCGTGGGTGTCAGCCCTCTGCTCACCGTCTTGAGTGCGGCGACGCTCATCGGCGCGGTCATCGCCGCGGTGCACCACGCCGAAGTGGTCGCGCATAGGGTGGGTGAGCCGTTCGGGACGCTCGTACTCGCGGTGGCGGTCACGGTCATCGAGGCCTCACTCATCCTCTCGATGATGCTGGCCGGTGGTGCGGGCAAGGCGATGCTTGCGCGCGACACGATCTTCTCGGCCATCATGATCATCACCAACGGCGTGATCGGAATCTGCCTCCTGGTTGGGGGGCTGCGCCACCGCGAGCAGTCGTTTCGCGTCGAGGGAGCCGGGCCGGCGCTCGCCGCGCTGATCGCCCTCGCGACGCTCTCGCTCGTTCTGCCATCGTTCACGACGACCACGCCGGGCGCGACGTACAGCACCCCACAACTGGCCTTCGCGGCCGTGGCCTCACTCACGCTGTGGGCGGTGTTCGTCTTCGTGCAGACGGTACGGCACCGGGACTACTTCCTGCCCGTCACAGGTGCCGCGGACGAGAACACGCACGCCCCGGCACCGTCGAAAGGACAAGCGTGGGCGAGTTTCGGCCTGCTGCTCCTGTCGCTCGTGGCGGTCGTTGGCCTCGCCAAGGTGCTTTCGCCCACGATCGAGCGAGCCGTCGTCGCCGCCGGTGCGCCCGAGGCGGTGATCGGGATCGCGATTGCCATGCTCGTACTACTTCCCGAGACATGGTCCGCGGTGCGGGCCGCCCGGGCCGACCGGCTTCAGACAAGTATTAACCTCGCCCTCGGCTCGGCCCTCGCCACCATCGGCCTCACGATCCCCGTCGTCGCGATCGCGTCGGTGACGTTTCACATCCCGATGACGCTCGGCCTCGAGCCCACGGGGGTCGTGATGCTCACACTCAGCTTTGTCGTGGGCTCGATCACATTGGGCACCGGCCGGACCAACATGATGCAGGGCGCGGTGCACCTCGTGATCTTCGCGGTGTACCTGTTCCTCTCGTTTGTTCCCTGAGGGCCGTAGGGGCGGACAGGAAGCAGGCGGCGCCCACGCCGTCTCCGGGAAAACCGGCGTCCCGGTCGCGGCGGCAGATGTATGATTCCGCGTGACCTCGACGGTCGGTCCCGAGGCAGAGATCACGGCCATGTATCTGAATATTGCCGTCCTGTTTGCCTTCGTGTTCGTGTACGGACTCGTCGCCGGGCGTGCCGGGGCCGCGCCGATCGGTGGGGCAGTCGCGTTCACCGCCTTCGGCCTCGCCTGTGGGCCGGCGGGTCTCGGCCTCATCAAGATGAATCTTCGCGCCGAGGAGCTGCGGCTCCTGGCAGAGCTCACGCTGGCGCTCGTCCTCTTCACCGACGCGGCCAACGCCAACCTCGCCGTCGTCCGGCAGAATCGCGCGACGATCGGGCGGTTGCTGCTCGTGGGCCTTCCGCTCACGATCCTCCTGGGGTGGGCTGTCGGGGCCCTCCTGCTGGGGGGCCTCGGCGTGATCGAGCTCGCCATCCTCGCCACGATGCTGGCGCCGACCGACGCGGCGCTCGGGCAAGCCGTCGTCAGCAACCCCGCCGTCCCCTCATCGGTCCGCGAGGACCTGAACGTGGAGAGCGGCCTGAACGACGGGATCTGCGTTCCCGTGCTCCTCGTGCTCCTGGCGTTTGCCGCAGAGGAAGCCGGCCTGGGCTCGGGAATCGCCCTGAGGCGCCTCGCCGAGGAGATTGGCGTTGGCGCCCTCGCGGGCGGCGCCCTCGCCTTCCTCGGGGCGCGGGCGGTCCGATTGACCGCCGAGCGCAACTGGGGCTCGGGGGCCTGGCGACAGTTCCTGGTGATCAGTATGGCGCTCACCTGCTTCGCGACCGCCCAGGCGCTTGGTGGGAGTGGCTTCATCGCGTGCTTCGTCGGCGGGCTCGTGGCGGGCGCCATGGCCAAGGAACAGAAGCACGAGTACCTCCTGGCGGCCGAAGGGTTCGGCGGTGTACTCAGCCTCCTCACCTGGGTGGCCTTCGGTGCCACGGTCGTCGGGCCGGCGCTCGGGCACGTCACCCTGCCGGTATTGGCCTACGCAGTCCTGAGCCTCACGGTCGTCCGGATGCTTCCGGTGTACCTGGCTCTGGCCGGAGCGGGGATGCGCGCGGACGCCAAGCTGTTCATCGGCTGGTTCGGCCCACGCGGGCTCGCAAGCATCGTCTTCGGGGTCATCGTGGCCCAGGCGAACCTGCCAGGCGGTGAGACCCTGACATTCACCGTTGCCTGGACGGTCATTTTCAGCGTCCTGGCGCACGGGCTGACCGCCAACCCGCTCGCAGCCGCGTTCGCTCGCCGCGTCTCGCCGGAGACGGCGAGTCCTTCGTCCGCCCGTCGTTAGAGCCTTGACTTTGCTCGGAGGCCGTGGGAGCGCCTCGGCAACCTGGGAAAAGGACTGGTCCCGCCCGACGCGGCCGGTGGCGTTCATCCGCGGGAATGTCTTCGGTTTATGATCGTCTCGCCCGGTAGGCAGGTGGGGACGCACATGACGCCATTCCAGGGGATCATCGCGGCGGCCTCCGCCATCGTTCTCTTCCTGTACGCACTCGAAGGATTCAGCCGGGAATTGCAGGCGGTCGGCGGCACGGCGCTCCAGTCGTGGCTGTCGCGGGTAACGGCAAGCCGCTGGCTCGCGTTCCTGATCGGCGCAATCGCCACGGCGCTCGTTCAGTCGAGCAGCGCCGTGACGGCGCTGGCCGTCACCCTGGTCGATGCGTCGGTGATTTCGTTCCGCGGAAGCCTCGGCGTGCTGCTCGGCGCGAACGTCGGGACGACGACCACGGCCTGGCTCGTCGCGTTCAAGCTGACGGGGATCGGACCCTTCTTCATCGTCCTGGGGGCGGTGCTGTCGGCGTTGCCGATTCGCGCCCGGGCGATCGGCAAGGTGGCGTTCTACTTCGGAGCGATCTTCTTCGCGCTCGACCTGGTCTCGAGCGAGCTGAAGCCGCTGCAATCGCAGCCGTGGTTCCAGCAGGCGCTCGTCATGGCGAGTGCGCCGGCGGTCGGAGTCCTGGTCGGCCTGGTTTTCACCGCTCTAATCCAGTCGAGCAGCGTAACGACCGGCGTGGCGATCATGCTGGTTCAGCAGGGACTGGTCCCCCCGGAGTCGGCAATCGCGATCGTCCTGGGGGCCAATGTGGGATCGACCTCCACGGCACTGATCGCCAGCCTCGCCATGAAGCCGACAGCCCGGGCGACGGCAATCTCGAACTTCCTGTTCAACGCGTCCGGCGTCGTGATGTTCTTCCCTTTCCTCGGGCCGTTCTCGCGGGCGATGGCTGCTCTCGGGCCACCGGCTGCGGCGGTCGCCGCCGCGCATCTCCTGTTCAACCTCGCGGTTGCCGCGGTCTACCTCCCGGCGCTTGGATGGGTCGAGCCGATTCTGCGCCGGCGCCTCGGCGCCGATGCCGGCGCAGGTTGACGGGCAGGCTGCGTCGGCCGGGAGGTTCCGACCGCGCGAACCTGCTCAGGGACGGCTGCAGAGGATCCGGCGCCGTCAGCCAGCGCTTCGTGCGCGGGATGGGAACGGGATCAGGCTGGTCCGTCATTCTCGGAGTCCCTTCCGGGAGTCGCCCACCACATCCCGATCGTGAATCGAATCTATCCGAGCCGGCCTTGTCCCCGCCGGGTCCGCGCGAAGGGTAAACTTCTGCATTGCACTCGCCGTGCCGGCGGTGATCCGCTGAGGAGATTGGACACGGCGGCGTGGTAGCGTGTTCCCTTGCCGGCGAGAGGAAGTGCATGATGAAAGAGACCGTTGTCCGCCATGGTCACTAAGCCCGTGGCTGACGAGCCCCCGGGATCCTCTCGGCGGGTGCTGGACCCCGTCGAACACACGTCCGAGATCCTGTTCGGCCTGATCATGGTCATGGCCTGCACGGGCTCGTTCAGCGTCGCCGGTGCCGGCCGGGCACAGGTCCGCACGATGCTCCTCGCCGCCCTCGGCTGCAATCTGGCTTGGGGCGTCATCGACGCCGTCTTCTACCTGATGGGCCGTCTTGCCGAGACGGGACAGGTCATCAAGATCCTGAACGCCGTACGCCAGAGCGCAGATCCCGAGGAGACGCAGAAGGCCCTCGCCGGGACGCTGCCGCCGCAGGTCGCTTCCGTCCTCGAGCCACGGGAGCTGGGGGCGATGTGCCTTCGATTGAAGGCGCTCGATGAAGCGTCCGATCCGAAGTTCCCGAGCAAGGACGATCTTCTGGGCGCCCTGGGGGTCTTCCTGCTGGTCTTTCTCTCCACGTTCCCGGTGGTCATTCCGTTCCTCTTCATGAAAGACGTCCGGATGGCCCTGCACGTCTCCAACGCCGTCGCCATCGTCCTGTTGTTCGTGACGGGCTATCACTTCGGCAGATCGGCCGGGCGCCGCCCGGTCCGGACCGGAACCCTGATGGTCCTTCTCGGGGCGGCCCTCGTGGGGCTCACGATCGCTCTCGGAGGATGACGCTGAGGCGTGCGATTCGGGCGCTCCCGGCCGTCCTGGCCCTGTGCGCCTGTCCATTGCTGGCGCAGTCGACGGCGACGGCCGGCACGGAATCGGAGAAGGCCTGGTCCTACTCGGCGTCGATCTACGGCTACCTCCTCCCGGAAAGCACGGACTACCTGCAGCCGACAGTCACGGCGGACCGCGGATGGCTCCACCTCGAGGCTCGCTACAACTACGAGGCCGCGAGGACAGGCTCCTTCTGGGTCGGTTACAACTTCAGCGTCGGGAAGGACGTGACTCTCGACTTCACGCCGATGCTCGGCGGCGTCTTCGGCGACATGACCGGTATCGCGCCCGGATACGCGGGCTCGCTCCGCTGGTGGAAGCTCGAGCTCTACAGCCAGGGCGAATACGTCATCGACACCAGCCCCTCGTCCGAAAGCTTCTTCTACACCTGGTCGGAGCTGACGATGGCCCCAGCCGACTGGTTCAAGTTCGGCTTCGTGATCCAGCGGACGAAGCTCTATCAAACCGAGTTCGACATCCAGCGCGGCGTCCTGCTGGGCTTCTCCTGGAAGAAGGCGAACTTCACCGCCTACGTCTTCAACCCGGACGCGAGCAAGCCGGTGGTCGTCCTCGCACTCGGCCTGGACTTCTGACCGTGTTTCCGCGCGACGGGGCCGGGCTCCCCGGTTGCCGGTTCCTGATCCTGTGTCTTGCGTTGGCTCTCGCCCGTACCGCGCGGGCCGGCGATCCCACCGAGTTCTGGCCCGAGCTGAATCTCTACGAGGGCCTCGGCCCCACGACGAGGCTCTACTTCGCCACGGCGTACGCCAACGGCAAGGAATCCGAGTTCCGGACGCTGGACCTCGCCGGGTATCTCGACGTCACCTTCAAGCCGTTCCTCAGGGACAAATACAAGGGGGACTGGAGGTCCGACGAGGACTGGAGGAAGAAGAGGTACTTCTGGGTCCGGGTCGGCTTCGACTACGTCGGGAAGCAGTCGACGGCGGACGGCACGTCCTCCACGCCGGAGTACCGGGGAATACTCGCGGCCCTCGGGAGGGTCTACCTTCCGGCCGAGATCCTCCTCGAAACCCGCTTTCGGGTCGACTTTCGCTGGATCGGCACCGACTACTCGAACCGGTACCGCCCGAGGATCGAGCTGAACCGCGACTTTCCCGTCTTCGGAACCGTCGCCAACGTCTACTTCCAGGCCGAGTTCTTCTATGACACCCGGTACGACGGATGGGCCCGGCAGCTCTACCAGGTGGGAGCGGAGGTCACGCTCACCAGGCATTTCCGGATCGAGCCGTTCGTCGCGCGGCAGATCGACCGCCTCCCCGCCGCGTCGGGGCTCTACGCAATCGGGCTCGTCGCCCGCTGGTACTACTGAGAGGGAAACATGGCAGACTCGAGATCAGAAAGAGAGGTCCGGTACATGGGTAAGAAGAAGAAGAAAGAACACGGGGACCCGACGAAGGCCGATGTGGGGGTGCCCGGCGAGAAGATCTCGAAGAAGGATTACGCACGGGAGATGAAGAAGCTTCACGTGGAACTTGTCAAGCTCCAGGAGTGGGTGAAGCACAAGGGGCTCAAGGTCTGCGTCGTTTTCGAGGGGCGCGACGGCGCCGGCAAGGGCGGCACGATCAAGGCGATTACGGAGCGGGTGAGCCCTCGGGTCTTTCGGGTCGTTGCGCTGACCGCTCCGACCGAGCGCGAGAAGTCGCAGATGTACGCGCAGCGCTACATGCCGTACCTGCCGGCATCGGGTGAGGTGGTGATCTTCGACCGCAGCTGGTACAACCGGGCCGGGGTCGAGCGCGTGATGGGCTTCTGTACTGAGGAGGAGGCCCGGCGTTTCCTGAAACTTGTGCCGCTGTTCGAGAAGATCGTGGTCGAGTCCGGCATCATCCTCCTGAAGTACTGGCTGGAGGTGAACCCGGACGAGCAGACGCGGCGGCTCAAGGCGCGCATCGACGACGGCCGCAAGATCTGGAAGCTTTCGCCGATGGACCTGAAATCGTACAGCCGCTGGTACGACTACTCGAAGGCGCGCGACGAGATGTTCGCCGCGACCGATACCGCGTGGGCGCCGTGGTTCGTCGCGCGATCCGACGACAAGCAACGGGCGCGGCTGAACATCATCGCGCACCTTCTCGGCAGCATCCGGTACAAGGAGGCGCCGCGTGAGAAGGTGAAGCTGCCGAAGCGGCAGAAGCCCGGCGGCTACCACGAGCCGGACTATCCGTACAAGATCATCGCGGAGAAGTACTGAGCGGGCCGCGTGATACGCTGCTAGCGGGAGACTGATCATGCTCAAACGTGTAGGTGTCGTCGCGGGACTGGCGCTTCTCGTCACAGCCCTGCAAGCGCAGCAGCCCGGGCAACCCCAGGGACAGTCCCAAACCCCGCAAACGAAGGGTCAGGAGCCGCCGATCACCGTCTACCGTGTCGACCTCGTTCCCACCGGGACCGCTTTCGCGATGAACGAGCCGGTCTTGGAAGGAGACGTCTGGGTCTTCCGCAGCCTCCCGGACAGAACGCTCGAGCGGGTTCCCAAGTCGAAGGTGAAGGCGGTTTCCCGATGGTCGACGGACTACTCGAAGGAGTTCGTCTTCCAGGTGGAGTTCGTCCCGACGGGCGGGGTCCTCGTCCGCGAGGAACCGGTGAAGAAGGGAACGAACTTCGTCTTCAAGACCTGGAGGCAGGGAACGCTTCTCTCCATGCAGGAGGCGGACGTCAAGAAGATCACGCGTCTGACGGGGTTCGAGGCGTTCAAGGCCGAGATGACGGAACTGGGGGTCGTCGTCCTGAAGGGCGAGACGACGGAAGCGGGCTTCAACAACGCGGCGGCGAATTCCCCCGAACCCGCCGGTGCCTCCTCCCAGCCCCCGGGGGCGAGGCCGGGCCAGGGCAATTGGACGTACCAGGGAACGCCGGGCTCGTCCGACGCGTACGCGCCGGCAGGCGGGACGGTTGCGAAACCGGGCGACACGCCGATGGCGCCCCAGCCGACCCGGCCTCCCCGCTGACGTCGCCTCTGCCCAGAGCGGGGTCGTTTAACTGTCTGTTCCCGTGGGCAGCCTGGGCGCGGCCAGGCGGCGGAAGAGCCGGTCGCGGTCGCTGTCGAAGTAGTAGAGCTTGGCGACCTCGATCCGCTTCGCGAGGAAGCTGCAGGCGAGAACGGCCAGGAGCATTCCGAAAAGCGGCCCGGCCCAGTAGATCCACCACCCCTGCCATTCTCCGGAGATGATCGCCGGACCGAGGCTGCGGGCAGGGTTCGTGCTGGTGCCGGAGATCGGCGACTCTGCCCAGACCATGATCGCGTAGAGAGGGGGGAAGATTCCCGGTGTGAACGGCCGGAGGTGCCGGAAACCGAGGAAAACGGCCAGGAGAGCGACCATCGCGAACGTCGTGATCACCTCGCCCAGGAACGCCGTCGAGAGCGTCGTGTCGGAACCCGGTAGGGTCGCTCCGAAGGCCACGCTCTTCCCCATCGCTCCCCAGAGAAGAAGAGGCAGGGACCCCACGACCGCGCCAACGAGCTGGGCCCCGATATAGACGAGGGTCGTCTTCAGGTCGAGTTTGCCCATCAGCCGGAAGCCGAGCGTGACGGCGGGGTTGATGTGCGCTCCGCTCACCTTCCCGACGGGAGAGAGCGCGATGGAGGCTCCCGTCGTCCCGAAGAGAAAACCGGTGATCAGGCGTCTGAGCCCCTCGCTCGGGAAAAGACGCGCCATTGGGGTGCCGGTTCCGAACATCAGGATGACGAGCGACAGGCCGACCAGCAGCAGGAGGGCCGTGCCGACGAGCTCGGAGAGGAACACCCGAGGGAGAGCTCCGGGTTCTTTCCGGTCGTTCGTCATGGCGCGGGCGAAAAGAGGATGCAGACCGGTTCCGGCACCGCGACCGGAGTGCCGACGGCGTGAGGAAGCCCTGTCTCCGGATCGAGACGGAAAACGGCGACCGAGCCGGAGTCCTGGTTGGCAACGATCAACCAGCGGCCCGAAGGGTCGATCGCGAAGTGCCGCGGCGTGTGCCCTCCGGTAGGGACACGTCCGACGTGCGCGAGCCGACCTCCTGCGTCGATCGTCAAGATCGTAAGGGCGTCATCGCCGCGGTTCGAGACGTAGAGGAAGCGCCCGTCGGGCGCGACGGCGATCTCCGCGGACTTGTTGTCCCCCGAAAAGCCGGTCGCGACGGCCGGGACCGTCTGGAACGGCTCGAGGCGCCCACGCTCCGCATCCCAGCGAAACGCCGTCACGGTGGAGAAGAGCTCGTTGACGGCGTAGAGGATCCGGCCGGACGGATGCCAGGCGAGGTGGCGCGGCCCCGAACCCGGCTCGAGCGCGACGCCGGCCGACGCCTCGCCGGAGAGTGGGCCCGCGGCCCTGTCGAAGCGATCGACGAGGATCCGATCAGCTCCGAGGTCGACCGTCAGAAGGAATTTCTTCGAAGGGTCGAAGAAGACGCCGTGCGCGTGCGGTGACTGCTGCCGCGCGGCGTTCGGGCCCGATCCCGAGAGGGGTCGCACGCGGACAGCGGGCCGCAGCCGGCCGTCGGCATCGAGCGGAAGGACGGCGACGGAGCCGCCGGAGTAGTTCGCGACAACCACGCTGCGGCCCTCCGAGTCCACCGCCAGGTGACAGGGATCAGCGCCCTCCGAAGGTACCTGGTTGAGGAGAGAGAGATTCCCCGTGGACGGGTCGACCGAAAAGGCGCTGACCGCGCCGGTGGGCCGGCCGCCGAAGGTCGGCACCTCGTTGACGGCGTAGAGGATCCGGCCACCCGGACAGAGAGCCAGGAAAGAGGGATTCTCCGATTGAGCAGCGAGGACGGGCCCCTCGACGACGGCCCCGTTGGACGCATCCAGCTCAACCTTGTAGATCCCCCGGCTTCCGGCGCCCGTGTACGTGCCGACGTAGACGCGGAGGAGATTCTTCGAGTCGCGACTCTCGTCGGGGCCGGGCTGCGCCGCGACCGCTCCCGCGAGGAGGAGCGCGGCCGCCAATACCCTTCTGAGAAATCTCCCGGCCGACGTCACCCTTCAGCGCCTCATGCCTCGGAGAACTGGATCACGACCTTGATGTCGTCCGGTCTTCTTTCCAGAGCCTGCGTGAAGCTCTCCGGCTTTTCACGGCGTGTGATCAGGCGGCTCAGCCACTTCCGGTCCGCGCGGGCGAGGGCCTCGCTCGCCTTGTACCAGTGCCGCTTGTTCGCGTTGACGCTCCCGACGACGACGTTGTTCCGGAGGACCACGTTGGCCGCCACGTCCGCAATCGGCATCGTGCCCGTGCGCCCGCCGCTCCCGACGCCGGTGAGGCAGACGACGCCGCCGGACGAGACCGCCTGCAGCGCGTCCGAGATGACCGCGCCGACGCCGGTACATTCGACAATGGCATCGGGCTGGAAGCCGATGCCGGCGGCCGTGCCCGAGTGGTACGTCGCCCCGAGGGCCCGCACGAGGTCCGGCTTCGGTCCCGATTCGACCCGGTCCAGGACGTGGACCTCGAGGCCGCGCTGCATCGCCACGAGAGCCGCGAGGAGGCCGATCGGCCCGGCCCCCGCCACGAGGACCGTCCGAGGCTCCCAGAAGGCGCGGTGCCCCACGGCGGAGACCTGCTCCCATGCCTTCGCGACGACGGTCATCGGCTCGAGGAGGACGCCGAGGAGGCCGAGCGTCGGGTCGACCTTCATCGCGTACTCGGGCTCGATCCGCCACCGCTCCGACATGTAGCCGTGGATCTCCTTGATGCCGCGCTCGGTGTACTGCCCGTTCCGGCACATGTCCCACTCGCCGACGGCGCAGCTCGGGCAGGGGACCGGGTCCGGGCGGCGGACGATCCCGACGACGAGATCGCCCTTCTTCAGCGCGCCCGCCGGCCCCGGGTCGACGACGCGCCCGAGCGACTCGTGGCCGAGGACCAGGCGGCTCGCCCCGGGGGGCGCCCAGCCGTACTTCCCCTCCACGATCTCGATATCCGTCCCGCAGACACCGACGGCTACGGCCTCGACGAGGACGGACCCTTCGTGCGCACCGGGCTCGGGGAACTCTTCGAGCCGCGCGCTTCCCGCGCGGCGCGGTTCGACCGTGATCGCTTTCATGACGGGACCTCCTCGGATTCGTTCATTCGTTCCGCCCCCGCTGGGCCATCGAAACCTTCCCCCAGAAGAGCTGGAGCGGCAGGTGGAGCCGGCTTCCCCACGCGGATTCCTCGTGCGCCTGGAGCGGGAAGGCGAAGTGGAGGAAGTCGCGCCCGTAGACATACCCGCGGCTCTGGAGGGCGATCGCCATCGCGAGCGTCGCCTCGAAGTTGTCCCCCGGCCAGCCGCTGTCGACGTAGAACTTCGCGGTGTTCTTCGGCTCGGTCAGGACCCGGTCGATGAGGTCGTCCCTGTGGGAGAAGGTACTGGACATGCAGGCCGCCGCCCCGAAGACCTCCGGCCACTGCCACGCCATGTAGAACGAGACGACGCCCCCGAGCGAGGAGCCCATGACGGCCGTCTCCTTCCGGCCCCCGATCAGCCGGAGACGCTGACTGGCCAAGGGGACGATCTCCTCCACGACCGACCGGCCGTAGGCCTCGTAGCCCGGCTTCGTGTACTCGGCCATCCGGTCGCCCGAGTGGACGCCGACGACGACGACCTTGTCGATTGCGTTCATCCCGTCGAGGAGCTGGAGCGACTCGCCGACGTTCCAGTCGTGGCCGGCGAACGCTTCCTCCGGAAAGAAGAGGTTCTTGCCGTCCTGCATGAAGAGGACCGGGTACTTCTTGAGCGTGTTTTCCTGGTAGCCGGGAGGGACGTAGGCCCGGACGGCGTGCCGCCGGCCGAGGATCGCCGAGTCGAGCTGGATGAGCGGCGAGAACGTCCCCTTCTCCGACCCGGAGAAGTACGGATAGACGTCTCGCGTGCCCGGAGAGGTCATCAGGACGAGCCCGTCGGCCCCGACCGCCCAGCGCATTTCGCTCCCGACCTTCCAGCAGGCCTTGAAATAGAGGAAGGGCCTCTTTGCTTCGAGCCGGAAGGTGAAGGTGGTCCCGTCGTCCGAGACTGAAGCTGCCTCGACGTCGCGGTCCCAGTCGAGATCGGTTCTCAGGACGATCCGTCCCTCCGCGAGCGGGTATCGGACGCGCAGCTCGCGACGGAGGACCGTTTCCGTCCGGTACAGCGCCTCCGAGTCGTCTCGCCCACCGGATCCGCCCGGACTCATGCGGGCCCCCTTCCCGTCACTCCGAAGACATGGTATCCCCATGCCGGAAGGTCGAGGTAGAGGCCACGCGCCGTGAGGTCGTCGCCCGGGCGGTCGTAGACGGCGTCGCTCATCCGGTCGGCGAGACGCCAGGCGCGGCCGCCGAGGTCGCTCCACGGCATCGCGACGTAGCACTGGCTCCGGTGCTCGGCGTAGTTCACGGCGACGAGACGGCGGCGGTCGCCGGGCCCGGTCCAGGAGAAGGCCGATGAAGTCGTCGCCGGTCGGGTTTCCGTCCCACGCGGAGCGGCACTCGAGGAGCTGCCACTCTCCGTCGCGGAAAGCCGGGTCTTTCAGACAGGCGAGAAGCCGGCCGTAGAAATCGCGTATCGCCTCGTCCACCGGCTCCGACAGGTCCCCGCCCGAGGTGGACGGGGATCCGGACCCGCTTTCCCTCGCGCTGCCCCTGGTGGATGAAGCGAAGGCCCGGTGAGAGGAAGGTGAGGACGGCGGCCGCCCGGTGCGACCTCCGGCGGGAACGTCGCGGCCGCCCGCGGCTCGTCGTGGTTCTCGAGGAAGCGGGCCAGACGGTCCTGGTAGTCGAGGCCCGCGAAGAGGTGCTCGCGTACCGGGCGCGCGCGGCCCCGCGCTCGAGGCGGTCGTAGAGCCGCTTGTCGTACGTGTAGTCGAATCCCTGCTGCTGGAGCGTCCACTCGAGGTCCCAGTAGACCTCGGCCATGAAAAGGAAGCCCGGATGTTCCTGCCGAACGGAATCGATTGCCTTCGGCCAGAAGGGACGGCGCCGGATGCCCCAGGTCCGTTCGAAGACGTCGGGCAGGACCAGCATCGCCATGTCGCAGCGGACCCCGTCGCACTGTCGCGCGATCCGGGCCAGTTCGCCGATCATGGCCCGCTGCAGCTCCGGGTTGCCATAGTTCAACTGGAGCGTGTCGGGCCAGCCGTCGAAGTAGGGGTCGCGGCCGTACGCGAGGATGCGTGTTTCGCGGCCCGTTGACGCGGCAGTAGTTCTGGGGCGCGGCGGCGAGCTTCGCTTCCGTCCCCGTCGACGAAGAACTCCGGGCGGTTCTCGACCCAGCGGTGGTCCGGCGCCATGTGGTTGGGGACGAAGTCGAGGATCAGGCGGAGGCCGCGGCGCCGGAGCCTTTCGCGAAGGCGGGCGAGAGCCTGCGTCGCCGCCGAAGTCCTCGTGGACCCGGTAGTCGCGGACCGCGAAGCAGGAGCCGCAGACGTCGGACTCGCGGAAGTCGGGGAGGACGCGGCGGTATTCGGCGAGCCACTCCGGGCTTCGACCGCGACACCCGCCGCGCCGCCTCGCCCGTCTGCCAGACGCCGAGGAACCAGACGAGGTCGAAGCCGTCCGCGGCCAGCCGGTCCAGCTTCTCGTCCGTGATGTCGTCCAGCGTCGCCGTGCGGCCCAGCTCGGCGGACAGCTCCGAGAGCCGGACGCGCGTGTTGACCTGGAAAAGCGACGGGATATCGGACGGGGGACATCACGGTCCCTGTTGCCCGCCCACCTGCTCCCGGACCAGCCGGGACACGAGTCTCTCCTTCGGCGTCTCGGAGTACGGTCTTGGGCCGTCGACGCGGCCGAAGAGGTCAAGGAGGCGTGCGATGAGGCCCGTCCAGCCCGTCTGGTGACTGGCGCCGAGGCCGGCCCCGTTGTCGCCGTGGAAGTACTCGTAGAAGAGGATCAGGTCGCGCCAGTGCGGGTCGTCCTGGAACTTCGCCGCGCCGCCGTAGACGGGGCGGCGGCCGCTCTCGTCGCGGAGGAAGATGCCGCGAGGCGCCGCGAGATCTCCTTGGCCACCTCGAAGAGCGTCATCCGGTTTCCGGAGCCGGTGGGGCACTCGACCGTGAAGTCGTCGCCGTAGAAGATATGGAGGTTCAGGAGCCCGCGGATCGATGAGGGCGTTGACCGGCATCCAGACCGGGCCGCGCCAGTTCGAGTTCCCTCCGAACATCCCCGTGTTCGACTCCGCCGGAAGGTATGTCACGTCGTAGGGGCCGTCCGCTCGAGGTGGAAGACGAACGGGTGGTCGCGGTGGTAGCGCGAGAGCGGACCGGATGCCGTAGGGGCCGAGGAACTCGTTCTCGTCGAGGAGGTAGCCGAGGACGCGCTCCAGCTTCTGTCTTGGTGAGGGCCGAGAGGAGCCGGCGGTCCGCGTACCCGATGAACCCCTCTTCCGTCGGGGCGACCTGGGCGAGCGACCTCGGGATGGCGCTTGCGGAACAGCGCGATCAGCTCCATCAGCTTCGGGAGGCGCTGGCAAGACGTCCTCCTTCGAAAACGGTGCTGGCGCAGAGGGGGAGGAGCCCCACCATCGACCGGACCTTGAGGCGCATGCCGTCCCGTCGGGCAGCCGAAGGACGTCGTAGTAGAAGCCGTCCGCCTCGTCCCACATCTCGTCGTGGTGCTCGCCGAGCCGGTCCATGGCGTAGGAGATCCAGACGAAGTGCTGGAGGAACTTGAAGGCGATGCTCCTCGTAGACCGGGTCGTGGTCGGCGAGGATGAGGGCGATCTCGAGCATGTTCTGGCAGTAGAAGGCCATCCAGGCGGTCCCGTCCGCCTGCTCGAGGGAGCCCGCCCGTGGGGAGCGGCGCGCTGCGGTCGAAGACGCCGATGTTGTCGAGGCCCAGGAAGCCGCCGGCGAAGACGTTCCGTCCCTGCGGGGTCCTTCCGGTTCACCCACCAGTTGAAGTTGAGCATCAGGCCCTGGAAGGAGCGCTCCAGGAACTTGATGTCCTCCCGGCCGAGGTTCCGCTCGATCTTGTAGAGGAAGAGCGTCGCCCAGGCGTGAACCGGGAGGGTTCACGTCGCTGAAGTTCCACTCGTAGGCGGGGATCTGCCCGTTCGGGTGGCGTAGAGGCTGCGCGAGCATCAGGAGGAGCTGCTCCTTGGCGAAGTCGAAGTCGACGAGCGAGAGCGCGATCGTGTGGAACGCCAGGTCCCAGGCCGCGTACCACGGGTACTCCCACTTGTCGGGCATGGAGATGATGTCGCCGTTGAACATGTGGAACCACTCGGCGTTCCGGGCGACGCGGCCACGGCTCCCGAGGAGCGGGTGCGCGTCGTGCTCCTTCGAGCCAACGGTCCACGTCGAAGAAGTAGTACTGCTTCGACCAGAGCATCCCGGCGAGCGCCTGCCGGTGGACCCGGCGCTCGTCCTCGGTCAGCGAGCGGGGCGTGATCCGGTCGTAGAACTCGTCGGCGTCGGCGAGCCGCGCCGCGAAGCTCGCTCGAACGCCGTCGCCGAAGGGACTGGACGGGAGCGCCGCGGCTGCGGCAAGGCGGAGCCGGACGACCGCGCACCCGCCGGCCGGCACCTCGAGGACGTAGCGGGCCGCGGCCTTCGTGCCGGTCTTCGCGGGGTTGACCGCGTCCCGCTCGCCGCCGACGACGTACCGGTGGAACGCGTCCTTCACGTACGGGGACGGGTTCGGCTGGCCCCAGAGGCGCTCTGACGTTGCGTCTCGTTCTCCGTGAAGAGCAGCTCCGGATTGCCGTCGCAGGCGAGCGTGTACTCGCCCAGTTCGGGATGCGGAGGCGACGAATCCTCCCCGGCCCCGCTACGCGCAGGGACGGCTTCTCTGCGCTCTCTTCCCACGACCAGGTGTTCCGGAACCAGAGCGTCGGGAGCAGGTGGAGCCGCGCCGCCTCGGGGCCCGCGGTTGTGGACGGAGACGCGGATCAGGAGGTCCTCCGGGCCTTCCTTGGCGTACTCGAGGAAGACGTCGAAGTACCGGTCGTCGTCGAAGACGCCCGTGTCGAGCAGCTCGTACTCGAATCCTCCTCGCGCGACCGCCTCCGGTTCGTCTCGAGGAGGTCCCGGTAGGGGAACTCCCGCTGCGGGTACTTGTAGAGGTACTTCATGTACGAGTGCGTCGGCGTCGAGTCGACGTAGAAGTAGTACTCCTTGACGTCCTCGCCGTGGTTCCCCTCGCTGTTGGTCAGGCCGAAAAGCCGCTCCTTGAGGATCGGGTCCCGCCCGTTCCAGAGGGCGAGGGCGAAGCAGAGGCGCTGCTTGTCGTCCGAGATCCCGCCGAGGCCGTCCTCGCCCCACCGGTAGGCGCGCGAGCGGGACTGGTCGTGCGTGAAGTAGTCCCAGGCGTTGCCGTCCGCGCTGTAGTCCTCGCGGACGGTTCCCCACTGCCGCTCGCTGAGGTACGGCCCCCACTTCTTCCAGGGGATCCCCTCCTCGCGGGCGTCGTTCAGCCGCTTCTGTTCGGTGGTGTCGACGAAGGCGGAATCTCCGGTTTTCCTGGCCATTTCGGCAGTCCTCCTGGGCGGTCCGCATCATAGCGACCGAACTCTAGTCGGACCCCCGAAGGGTGTGACCTCGGAAAACTACGGGGATTCCCGGAGGATCGACTCCGCTGCGCGGATGCCGGAATCCTGGGCGTCCTCGAAGAGCGGAAGGCCGGTGTCCGCGTGGGCGAACCGGACGCCGCCGAGCGGCTCGTCCGGAAGCCGCCGCACCGGGCTGGCCAGGAAGCCGGGCGCGGGGCGGAGCATCGCGTGCCCCCAGCGAGCCACGTCGAGACGCGTCACGAGCCCCGGAAGGTCGGGATGTGCACGCGAGAGGTCCGCGAGGACGGCCGCGGCGATCTCCTCCCACGTCATGCCGAATAGCTTCTCGCGCGCCGCCTTCGGCGCTTCGCCCGCGAAGGAGTGATACCAGGTGAATACCGTCGGCCCGTGGTCGCTTCCGGTCTGGTGCCCTGTCTGATGAGTAGCCACGACGTAGCCGAGCGACTTCGAGTCGTAGAGGACGTTGTCCCAGGCCAGCTCCACCCGGCGCTCCTTCGGCCGGCCGGAGAGGGTCAGGTTCGCCACGATCCACGGGGCATAGCCCATGTCTCGGAGAAAGGCGGGGGGCGCCTCCCGCCACGGGGCGAGAACGCGCGCCGCGACGAACTTCGGGAGGGCGAGGACGGCGTCGCGCGCTTCGACATCGACGACTTCGTTCTTCGCGGCGTCGAGGTACCGGACGAGGACCGGAGCGCCCGGCGTCCTCCGGGGGACGACGTCGAAGACCAGAGCCGACGGGACCATCCGGCCGGCCGCCGACTTCGAAAGGTGATGGACGAGCCTTCCGTTCCCCTCGGGCCAGGTCAGGAACGGGGCGGGCTCCTCGTCGGGAGCGTTCCCCGCCATCCGGGCGGCGTAATAGAAGATTCCTGCCCACGCGGAGATCTCGTCGAGGCTTCCGGCGTAGTCGTCGCGGCAGCCGTAGTCGGCCAGCCAGAGGAGGCGCGGCGAGTCGAATCCCTTCGACCGCATCCAGTCGCCCATCGTCAGCCGGTCGAGGGAGGTGAACTCCGCGTCCTCGGAGGAGCCGCGGGTCGGGACGGCGAAGGCCCGCCGGCCTTTCGCATCCCTCATCGCCGCGAAGGCGGCCATCTCGGCCTCGAAGCGGTTCAGCTGCATGAGGTCCGCCGGCGAGGCGCCGGCGTGCGGGTAGAGCCCGGTGTGCCACTCGAAGCCGAAGAAGAGCCGCTCCTCCGGCTCCCGGCAGAGCATCTCCTCGGCGAAGAGAGGCCGGCCGTTCCCGTCGTGCCCCGTGATCGCGCCGATCTCGGCAAGGAGCGTCTCTATTGCCGGATTCGGATAGGCGGGGACGGGGACGTAGTGCGCGCCCCACGGGAAGCGAGAGACGTCGTTTCCGCCTGAGATCGCCGTCCCGCCCGGCTCGGCCTCCAGGTCGTAGAGGCGGAAGTCCGTCTTGCCCGCTCGCGCCAGAGTCCACGCGGCGGAAAGCCCGGAGACTCCTCCCCCGAGAATCGCCGTGCCGACGCGCTCCGTCCGGACGGCCGGGCGCGCGAGGAGGTCGGCGCTCCAGAGCCGGTGGCCGAGCGCCTCGTCCGGGACGACGAAACCCCCGTCGAACCGGAGCGCCCGCTCGTCCCTTCGCCCGCAGGAAGCGAGGGCGGAAGCGAGCGCCGCCGCGGCTCCCGTTCCCATCAGTGCGACGATCGCGTCGCGCCGCGTCAGTCGAACTTCTTCCACTCGCTCTCGTACATCCGGACGAGGACCTGGTCGTTCAGCCGGTTCACCGGCGCCTCGACGCGTGAGATGTCGGGCCCGAAGACGAAGAGCGAAGCGAGAGTCTCGGACGAGAGGGCACGGAGGCCCGGCAGGACCCGCGTCGGCGCCTCGAACGGACGCGGCGCCGCGAGGACGTAGCCCCAGACGCCGAACGACGGCACCGTCATCTGGTAGGGGTGGACGAAGAAGCCGGCCGCCTCGATCGTCCGCGCGACGCTCCAGAACGAGGTCCGTGCAAAGAGGGGAGACGTCGACTGGACCGCCATGGCGCCCTGCGGGTCGAGGCGACGCTTCGCGAGCGAGTAGAAGCGCGTCGTGTAGAGCTTTCCGACCGAATAGCTGTTCGGGTCGGGGAAGTCGACGAGGATCAGGTCGAAGAGGTCCTTTCCCTCCTCGAGCCAGACCATCGCGTCCTCGTTGATCACCCGGACGCGCGGGTCGGCGAGGGAATCCCGGTTCAGGGCGGTGAAGAGGGGATGCGTCCGCGCGAGCGTCGTCATCGCGGGGTCGAGGTCGACCAGGGTGACCCGCTCGACTTCAGGGTGCTTGAGCACCTCGCGGACGGCGAGTCCGTCGCCGCCGCCGAGGACGAGGACTCTCCTCGCGTCGGGGACGACGCCGAACGCCGGGTGGACGAGCGCCTCGTGGTACCGGTACTCGTCGACGGAGGAGAACTGGAGGTGTCCGTTCAGGAAGAGCTGGAAGCCGGCCCGGTTCCGCGTCACGACGATCCTCTGGTACGGCGTCGACTTTGCGACGATCACCTCGTCGGCGTACTGCGTCTCCTCGGCCATGGTCGTCAGCCGGTCGGCTGAGGCGAACGCGCCGAGGAGGAGAAGGACGACGAGCCCGGCGCGCGCGAGGAGCCCTCCGGA
Source organism: uncultured Acidobacteriota bacterium (assembly GCA_963779415.1). Taxonomy (GTDB): domain Bacteria; phylum Acidobacteriota; class Thermoanaerobaculia; order UBA5066; family UBA5066; genus DAOMFB01. The sequence goes on from CAVZYA010000002.1 coordinate 1,103,757, forward strand.
GGGGCCGATCTGGCGCTGGAAGAGCCGGATCGACCAGAAGGCGACCGCCGCGTTCAGGAGGCCGAAGAGGACCGACGTCCGGACGAGCCCGAGGCGGGGGACAAGGACGAGCGGGAAGAGAACCGAGGCCGCGAGGGAGCCGAGATAATCAAACGTCAGGACCTGCGAGACGAGGTCCTTGAAGACGACCGAGTCCTTGAGGAGCCGCATCAGGAGGGGGATCTCGACGCCGACGAGGATCCCGACGAGGAGGACGATCCCGAAGAAGACAGGCGAAAACCACCGGGGAGACGAGAAGGCGAAGAAGAGCGCGGGCGCCGAGAGGCCGCCGATCAGCGCGACGGCGGTCTCGGCCTCGACGAAGCGGCGGGCCACGTTTCGGGCGACGAAGCGCGTCAGGAACGCGCCCACGCCCATCGCCGTGAGGTAGATCCCGATGACGAGGGAGAACTGCGTGACCGAGTCGCCGAGGAGATAGCTCGCGAGCGTCCCGGCGACGAGTTCGTAGACGAGCCCGCACGAGGCGATGACGAGGACCGTCAGGTAGACGGGCCCCGGCCGGACGCGGGCGGTCTCCGGAGAGGTCAAGAGGCCGGGCTCAGCCGCCCGTGACGCTCGCCGCGATGATGATCGACGATCGCGATGATGATCGACCCGATCACGATCCCGAGGGCGATGTTCTGGTCCTCCTCCATCTCCTTCTTGATCGAGAAGGGGAGGACCTTCGGAAGGATGGCGAAAAAGATCGAGAAGATGACGATCCCGATGACCGAAAAGATGATCGTCGAGACGACCTGATGCCCGTGGAGATTCCACCAGTCCATTACTTACCTCCGCTCCAGAAGTGGTAGCTGCGCCAGCCGCCGGCGTTCCGCGCCGTAGCCGGCAGGGTGTTTTTCTGCGTCCCGACCGAAGCGTCCCAGCCGCTGAACGCCGCCCAGGCGTAAAGGACGAGGAGCCCGGTTCCGAGGGCCCGGAAGATTCGTCTCATGAGTCATCTCCGCTCTCTTCTTCCGAGTCCTTTTCGGACCCCGTGGAAGAGAAGTCGCTCTCGGACCACCGCCGCCCTTCGAAGGCGGCGTGCGAGATCAGGAGGGAGAGTGGCCCGCAGAAGAGGAGGAAGAGGACGAGCGACGAGGTGGAAGAGCCGCGGGACTCCGCTCGTCAGCTTCACGCGGAACGACGGCGGGGGATTCGGCGAGTCGGTCTCCGGCTCGAGCCTGAGGACGTATCGCCCGGCCGGGAGGCGCGAGATCCACGTCGTGTGCGCCTGGCTCCCCTCGCTCCACTTTTCGCCGCCGTCCACGCCGGAGTAGCGGTCCGAGAGGAGGTAGAACGAATGGACCTCGCCCGTCCCCTCGGCGATCAGGTCGGCCCCGGCACCCACCCAGTTGTTGTTCGTCGCCGCGAAGAAGTCGGCCTTCATGTTCGTCCGGCGCGTCGTCTCGAACGGCTCGCTGATGAGGACGCGTTCGGCGGCCCCCGTGGCCTGCGCGGTCCAGCTCCCGGACGGGGCCTCCGCCGTCCCCCGCTCGGCCCAGATCCGGTTCTTCGGGTCGACGAGATCGAAGGTCTTGTCGAGGACCACTTTCCGCGGCGCGAAGAGCGTCGCGACGACGAAGATGCCGATTGCGACCACGCCGAGGATTCCCGCCAGCCGCCACCAGAGATGCGAACGGCCGGCCTCGGGCCACGGCTGGCAGGCGCCGACTCCGGTCGGGGCGGGGAGCGGCTCCTTCAGCTTGAGTCCCGCCTCGATCTCCTCCTTCGGGACATAGACCCCTTCCGTCCAGTTGACCTCTTCGTCCGCCCCCTCCTTGGAGAGCATCCGTGGGGGAGCGACGAAGTCGACGGCGAGGGTCGTCTCCCCCTTCGAGACGGTCCAGTAGAACTCGCCGAGAACGGCCGCGACCGACGCGGGGTTTCGCGTGAAGATCCGGTAGCGGGCGCCGCGATATGTCGCGTAGCGCGGGCCTTCCACGACTTCCCCCGCGGCCACCGGGGCGAGGAGCGTGTGATGCCCGTTCGACTCGGCGAGCCAGTGATACGCCTCGATCTTCGTCTCCTTCAGGAGGTACTCCGTCCAGAAATAGTCGGTCCCGCCCGAGTTCGTAGTCTTCAGGACGGCCCCGAGGAGGACGTACGGGTGTCCGTTCAGGGTCCCTTCGCTCCCGAGCGGGAGGCGCGGCCGGAACGGAACCTCGGAGAGCTTTTCGAGGACCTCGAACTTCGTCGGAGGGCCGCCGGTCTCCTTCGGTGAGCCGAGGAGCGATCCGCACTAGGGGCAGGCGATCCGGACGGTCGCGGAGGGGTCCTTCAGCGAGAGCGCGCCGCCGCAGTTCGGGCAGTTGAGCGCCTGCGCGCTCGCCGCGACCTTCCGCTCCGTCCACGCCGCAAGCCCCTCGATGCCGAGGTCGGAAAGCTCGACCTTCCGTCCGACGAAGAAGCCGTCGAGGCCGGGGTCGTCTCCGTAGTCGAGGGTCCCGAGCGAGCCGTCGCCTCCGGAGATGTCCGCGTAGTGAAAGACGGCGCCCGGGGGCGCGACGAAGGGAAGCTCCCCTTCCGCCGAGATGTAGGCCGCGCTCCGCCGCTCGGCGACGGTGAAGAGACCGTACGCCCCGAGGTTCAGACGCTCGCCCGGATGCAGCTCCTTCCATTCCGGGACGGGCGGCGGCGGGAGCGGCAGCATCATCCAGAAGGCCCCCTGCGCCTCGGCGAGCCACGCGTAGCCCCCCGATTCGAAGGCGACGTGCCATTCGTCCCACGTCCCCGACCCCGTCGAGAGCTGAATCCGTCCCACGATACGGAACGGCTTCGTCCCGTACTTCGGCCGCGCCGACATACCGACCTTGAAGGGAGACGACGTCGGCACCAGCTCGGCGACCTTGCCGATCGCTTCGAGGTCCACTCCCTTCCGGGCCACGGCCGAACGGCACTGGGGGCAGACGGTGACGAGAGAGGAGCCCGCGGAGAAAAGGATCTCCTCACCGCAGTTGGGACACTGGGTCGCCCGGGCGCTCAAGGTGGGGGAATCTTACGGTACGTCCGTGCGGCGCTGTGGGAAGGCGGGAGACAATCGGCGTGTGAGAGACCGCGCGGCGTCCGTTCTGCCCTGGATTCTCGTGGCGCTCCTCTCCGCGGCACTCGCCGCCGTCCTTGCGCGCCGGGGAGGGGGGACGGCGCGCGTCTCGGCGGCTCCTGTCGTCACGGTCGTGAACAACGTCCTGAAGCTCGCGACCGTCGAGATCGAGGTGTCGGACGTCCTTCGCGTCGAGGAGGTGAAGACGTTCGTCGTCGTGGACCTGCCGAAGAGCGCGATCCTCCGTCTGAAGGGGCGGGTCTCCGGGGGCTTCGACCTGTCGCGCGGCTCCTCGGTGAATGCGGACGAGTCGGCGCGCCGGCTCCGCGTGACGCTCCCGCACGCTTCCATCCTCTCCGTCGATCCCGTCGTCGAGTGGTTCGACGAGAAGAGCGGCTGGCTCAACCCGATCACGCCGGACGACCGGACACGCTGGCTCTCGTGGGCTCGCCTCTCGGTCGTCGCGGCCGCCCGCCGGGCGGGCATCGTCTCGAAGTCCGAGGAGCGCGCGATTTCCCTCGTCCGGGAAGCCGCCGCGGCTTACGGCTGGACCGCCGAGGTCACCTTCGTGGACGCCCCGGCACCCACGCCCATCCCGTGACCGGCCGGCAGGGCCCTCAGCGGGATCGGTACACGTCTCCCCGGTGACCGACCGTGAGAACGAGGACGAGGAGGACGTCGTCGTGGATTTCGTAGACAACCCTAAAGTCGCCGACCCGGATCCGCCAGCGGTCACGTGAACCGGCCAGCTTTCTTACGCCGGGCGGCCGTGGTTCAACGGCAAGAGCTTCGATCTGAGGCTGGAGACGGGTTCGGACGGAGACGGGCAGCTTCAGGAAGGAGCGTTCGGCCGCAGGGCGAAACGCGATCCGGTAGTGCACGCCCCTACTTCAGCCCTGCTCTCTTCTTGACCGTCGTCCATGGGACGTTCTTTCCCTTCTCGCGAAGCGCCGCGTCGGCAGCCGCGTTGTCGAGCCGATCTTCTTCCTCCTCGGAAAGCTGCTCGAGGCGTTCGAAGTCGGCGACGGGAACGAGGGCGGCAATCGCCTTTCCCCGACGTTGCAGGATGATCCGCTCTCCGCGGTAGGCGACACGATTCACGGTGTCGGAGAAAGACTCCCGGGCTTTCGATGCGGTGAGCCGTGTCATTGGCGTTTCCGTCCCTCTCGGCTGAATTGTACGTCCCGTACGTTTCGTACGTCTACTTCGAAAGGTGGAGGAGCTGCAGCTCCCGCTGCCTATTCGGGGCCATCTGAAGGAACCGTGTCCGGGTACTAGCCGGACTGATCCCGAGGACGAGGCCGCCTCCTCGGCGAGGGGTTTACGACTCAGGAGTCGTCGAACTCGTCGCTAACCTCATGGAGTTCTTCCTCTCGTCCGTGAAATCGCCGTCGGACTTCGGAGTCGATATCGAGAGGGTCCCCCCACGCTTTATGGAGGGACTCGTTCGGTCCATCCCAAAACGCTTGGATTTCGTCGTCGTTCTCGAAGCAGCGCAGTAGGGCCTCGTTATCAAGAAATCGGTGCCACGCATGGCTAGCTATTAGTTCAGCCTGGAACGAGAGACGAAAGGATTCGCGGACTGGATCGTCCGTGGTCGGTTCTTCCCTCTTTACGAGATCCACCGGATTCTTCAAATGTTCGACATGACCCCTGAGTCGATAAAGGGCCTTCAAGAGCGATCTATGCTCTTCACGTTTCCCTATCAGGTATTGACCTCTGTGAATGAAGTCTCTTTCTCCACGGCCCTGTCTCGTTGCGAGCAATCCATCTAGGGACCGAATTGCGAGGTGCAGCCTCTGCGCCGCGTAGTCCGCCCTCATCAGAGCGTCCATGGCCAGGAGGCCCATCCGGACCCTGTAGAAATCATCGTGTGGGCGCATGACGTCTCCGACGAGGTTCACGTGTCGCGCCGCGAATTCGAAGACTTCCTTTCGAAGGGTGGGGAAGTAGACACGCGGTGTAGCGACGTACCGAGGCCATTCCTGAAACTGCTCAAGCCTTCCGCTGTGGCCGAGGCAGTAATACCCTGCCTGAGCCTTCGGCACGGACCCGAAACACGCTAGCGAGATGAGGTGTTGAAGGCGTCGCATCAGCTTGAAAGGTTCCGACGCCGCGTACTCTCCCGGATACCACGTCCTGGCGAGAAGTACGACGAGCGTGCTCTCTGAGATGGACTTGGCCGTCAGGTCGCCGAGGTTTCGCTTCCAGAACTCGTCAACTTCTCCTGGAAGCTTTTCGAGCAGCCAGCAACCTTCGCCGATTCCGAGAGGCGCCGGACCAAGACTAGACACGCGAGGCCCCTATAGGGCCGCGAGCGCAAAGCCGAAGTTATCGCCGAGTTCGGTAGGCCACCCGCTCAGTGGCCCTCCTACGCCGACGCGAGCTGGCGGAGGACGAAGTGGAGGATGCCGCCGTTCCGGTAGTAGTCGACCTCGTTCGGGGTGTCGAGGCGGCAGGTGACGGTGAAGGTCGTCTTCTTGCCGTCCTCGGCCGTCGCGGTGACGGTCAGGTTCTTCTTGGGCGAGAGCTCCTTCGAGATGCCGGAAATCGCGAAGCTCTCCTTTCCCGTCAGGCCGAGCGACGCCGCGTCCTGCCCGGCCTCGAACTGGAGCGGGAGGACCCCCATCCCGGCGAGGTTCGAGCGGTGGATCCGCTCGAAGCTCTTCGCGATCACCGCCTTGATTCCGAGGAGGTACGTCCCCTTCGCGGCCCAGTCGCGCGAGCTGCCGGTCCCGTACTCGGCGCCGGCCACCACGACGAGGGGAGTCTTCGCCGCCTGGTACTTCATCGACGCGTCGTAGATGGAGATTTGCTCGTTCGTCGGGAAGTGGAGCGTGACGTTTCCCTCGCTCCCGGGAATGAGGAGGTTCCGGAGCCGGATGTTGCCGAAGGTGCCGCGCATCATGACTTCGTGATTGCCGCGGCGGGCGCCGTAGGAGTTGAAGTCCTTCTGCTCGACGCCGTGCTCGACGAGGTACTTCGCGGCCGGCGACGTCTTCGCGATGTTTCCGGCCGGGGAAATGTGGTCGGTCGTGACGGAGTCGCCCAGGAGAACGAGACAGCGGGCGCCCGAGATCTCCTTCACCGGGGCCGGCTCCTTCGCGATCTTCTCGAAGAAGGGGGGCTTACGGACGTAGGTGGACTTCTCCTCCCAGAGATAGGTCCGCCCCTTCGGCACCTTCAGCCCCTGCCAGTTCCGGTCCCCGTCGAACACCTCGCCGTAGGCCTTCTTGAACTGCGAAGGCTTGAGGGAGGAGATCATCGCCGCCTGGATCTCTTCCGGGGCCGGCCAGATGTCCTTGAGAAAGACCGGCGTCCCGTTCCGGTCGACGCCGAGCGGCTCGGTCACGAGGTCCTTGTCCATCTCGCCGGCCAGCGCGTACGCCACGACGAGCGGCGGCGAGGCGAGGTAGTTCATCTTCACCTGCGGGTTGATCCGCCCTTCGAAGTTGCGGTTCCCGGAAAGGACTCCCGCCACGACGAGGTCGGCGCTCTTCACGGCCTCCGACACGGCTTTCGGGGAGCGGGCCGGAGTTGCCGATGCAGGTCGTGCAGCCGTAGCCGACGAGGTGGAATCCGAGCGCCTCGAGATACGGCATGAGGCCGGCGTCGGTGAGGTAGTCGGTCACGACCTTGGAGCCGGGGGCGAGCGAGGTCTTCACCCACGGCTTCACGGTGAGGCCGCGCTCGACGGCCTTCTTCGCGAGGAGGCCGGCGCCGAGGAGGACCGACGGGTTCGAGGTGTTCGTGCAGGAGGTGATGGCGGCGATGACGACGCCTCCCTGCGGGATCTCGTACGAGATCCGCCCGTCCTTCACCGAGCCGGTCTTCGCGTCGGAGCCCGCGGGCTGCTTCTCGAGGAAGACCTTGAGCGACTCGCGGAACGCCTTCTTCGACTCCCGGAGCGGGACGCGGTCCTGCGGCCGGCGCGGCCCGGCGAGGGAGGGCTCGACGTCCGCGAGATTCAGCTCCAGCGTGTCGGTGAACACGGGCTCGGGCGAATCCTTCGTCCGGAAGAGCCCCTGCTTCTTGCAGTAGGCCTCGGCGAGGGCGACGGTCTTCGCCGGGCGCCCGGTGAACTTCAGGTACCGGATCGTCTCGGCGTCGACGGGGAAGAAGCCCATCGTGGCGCCGTACTCCGGGGCCATGTTGGCGATCGTGGCGCGGTCGGTCAGGGCGAGCGCGGCGACGCCGGGCCCGTAGAACTCGACGAACTTCCCGACGACCCCCTTCTTCCGGAGCATCTGGGTCACGGTCAGGACGAGGTCGGTCGCCGTCGCGCCGGCGGGGAGCGTCCCCTTCAGCTTGAAGCCGACGACATCGGGGATCAGCATCGACTGCGGCTGGCCGAGAAGGGCGGCCTCCGCCTCGATCCCGCCGACGCCCCAGCCGAGAACGCCGAGCCCGTTGATCATCGTCGTGTGGCTGTCGGTCCCGACGACCGTGTCGGGATAGGCGGTCTTCCCCTCGCCCGAAAAGACGACGCTCGCGAGGTACTCGAGGTTCACCTGGTGGCAGATCCCGGTGTCGGGGGGGACGACGCGGAAGTTCCGGAAGGCGTTCTGTCCCCAGCGGAGGAAGGCGTACCGCTCCCGGTTCCGCTCGAACTCGATCTGGGCGTTCGCGGCGAACGCCGTGCGTAGAGGCGAACTGGTCGACGATGACGGAGTGGTCGATGACGAGGTCGGCCGGAGCCAGGGGGTTGATCTTCTCGGGGTTTCCGCCCATTTCGGCCAGCGCCTCGCGCATCGTCGCGAGGTCGACGACGGCCGGGACGCCGGTGAAGTCCTGCAGAAGGACGCGCGCCGGGCGGAAGGCGATCTCCCGGTCGGTCGGCTTCTTCACGTCCCGCGTCGCGAGAGCCTCGATGTCCTCTTTGTGGACGGAGCGGCCGTCCTCGTGCCGGAGGAGGTTCTCGAGGAGGATCCGGAGGGAGAAGGGGAGCTTCCGGACCCGGGGAAACTTCTTCTCGAGGGCCTTGAGGTCGTAGATCGTGTAGCTTGCAGATCCCACCTTGAGGCGGGTCTTCGTGTTGTAGCTGTCGTGCATGGGACCTCCGAAAGCTCCGCTGGAGGCGGGCGGCGGAATTCTAGTTGAGGGAGGGGCTCTTTCGACCGGCAGACGGCCCGATCTGATGCATCTGCTTCTCCGAATCAGCGGGCCGACGCCGGGGAGGGGGCACCGGCCGGGAGGCGCGAGATCCGCCGGACCATCTCGTCCCACTCCGAATGCGTGAGCGCCTTCTGGAGGGCGGCGACGCTCGCAGCGAACCGGTCGTCCAGCTTCGCCTGAGTCTTGTCGAATCCCTCGATCCCCGACACGAAGTCGTCCCGCCTGGAACTCTGTTTTTCGAGGAGGCGGAAAAGCTCTCTCCGCGCCGCCTCCCGGTCTTCGGAGTTCCGTTCCACGACGTTTCCCATCTCCTTGAGGGCCTTGTCGATCTGCGGGCGCCGCGCCGGGTCGCTCACGAGCGAGGGAATTTCATTCTTGACGCCCTCGAAGAGCGTCGGCTCCGGGCCGCTGGACGTGAAGTCCTCGACCAGTTTCTTCCACTGGTCCTTCGGGAAGTCGCCCCGGACGGCGAGAAGCGCCTCGACGGCGTCGAGCGCGGCGAGCCGCCGCGTCCTGCGGAAATTCTCGAGGGCCATGTAATGGTCGGACGCCGTCGCGCCCCAGGTGAGGAAGACGGATTTCCGCTGGGCGTCGGCCTGCCGGATCGTCGTGACGGCCTTCTCGATGCGCGCCTGCGTGGCCGGGTCGAGGCTGCCCTGCTGGGCAGGGGCGGAGATCGCGGCGGCGAGAAAGGCCACGAGGCCGAAAGTGCGGAACGCCGTCGAGGAAGAACTCATGTTCGGAAGTCGCCGAAGCACCTGCATCATGCCACGAGCGTCCGGAACAGGGCCGGGCGCCGCGCCTCACCTCTCCACTTCCGCTATATTCCCCCGGCCCCGGAACGCTCGACCGACGGTTTCGAGCGGGAGGATTCCCCGTGAGATCGCGTCCCCCGCTTCTATCGGGGGGTATCGCTCCGCTTCTTCTGGTCACGTGCCTCTCGGCGTTCCCCTCCGGGGCCGAGGAGCGGTTTCACCTTTTCCCGGAGACCGAAGGCCCTCCACCCTCGCCGCGCCTCCGCAGCCAGGTCGAGGGCTTACCGCCCGCCTCGCCGCTCGCGGAATTCACCGCGGCGACGGCCCTGCCCGTCTCCTCTCAGGCGCCCTCACTTCCGCCGGAGATCCTCCCCCCTATCCGACGGAGAAGCGCTTCGCGGCGGCGGCGCTCGAGACGATCGGGCTCGATCTCGTTCCCTGGTACCTCAACCGCTACGCCGCCGACTCTTTCTTCGCCGAGATCTCCACGGCGTCCACCCGGCACAACCTCCAGACAGGCTTCACGTACGACCACGATCCGTTCCCGACCAACCAGGCGTCGCACCCGTACCACGGGAGCGCCTACTTCAACGCGGCCCGGACGAACGGCTACTCGTTCTGAGAGTCGGCCCCCTTCGCGCTCGCCGGCAGCTTCTTATGGGAGATGTTCTCGGAGAGCCAGCCCCCCTCGATTCCCGATCTCGTCCAGACGACCTTGGGCGGCATGGCCTGGGGCGAGGGCCAGTTCCGTATCGCGAACATGATCTTCGACAACACGAAGAGCGGCTCCGAGAGGTTTCTCCGGGAGGCAGCGGGGCTCGTAGTGAACCCGATGGCCGGCTTCAACCGGCTTCTCCGCGGCGAGATGTGGAAGGACTTCCAGAACCCGCCGGACCGCTATCCGGGCCGGCTCTACACGGAGCTGGACGGCGCCTACATCCACAATGGCGGGGCGGCGGCCGAAGGGACCTATCGGGACCAGGGAGGCGTCTCCGTCCTTCTGCGCTATGGAGACCCGTTCGACGGGGACCTCCGGCGCCCGTTCGACAGCTTCGAGGTCCTGCTGGGCCTTAGAGAGCCGGCTCCCGTCCTCCTGACGCGGCTCGACATCGACGGGCTTCTCGCGGAGTGGAAGCTCTCCGAAGAACCGGCGTCCGGGCAGAGGCTCGCGCTCTTTTTTGCCGGCTACTACCTCAACACGCCCCCCTGGGTCTTCGGGGCACAGGCTTTCGGCGTGCGCCACCTGACTCTCGTTCCGCTCGGAAGGGAAACCGATCTCCGGACAGAGGCTTCGGTGATGGGGATGCCGCTCGCGGCCTTTGGCGTCGACTATCCCGAGACGGGCATGGCAAGCCCGATCGGCCGGACGTACGACTACGGGCCGGGGCTCGGGGCGCAGGCGAGCGCCCGGGTGAGGCGGCGCGAGGTCGACCTTCTCGTCCTCTCCTGGTCGCTCATCGGCACCACCACGTCCAACGGCATCTCGAATCACAGCCGACTCCAGACGCTTTCCGCCGAGGCCCGGGCACCGCTCACCTCCCACCTCCTTCTCGGTGGAGCCTGGTCCTGGAGCGAGCGGCTGACCACGTACCCGTCTCTTTCCACGGTCCGTCTCGCCGGCACGTCGTGGAGCCTCCTCGCCGGGTGGGCGATCCCCGAAAGCCGGGGAGTTCCGGACCGGGGAAACGAGACGCCGGCTTCGCCGCCTGCCGGGCCGGACGTCGCCGGGCGCTTCGACTTGAGCGCGTTCGCGGGAGCTCTCTTCGGCACCCGTGACGGTCGACAACTGGGAGCTGGACGGTCTCTTCGGATTCGGCAGCCGGACGGTACGTGGCTATGTCGGCGTCGGGGGAGGCTTTCAGTCGATCCGCCCCTCCGTTCCCAGCCTCGACGCCTCGAGGGCGACCACGCGTTTCGCCGCGAACATCGCGCTCGGCGGGCTCTACTTCGTCACTCCCCATATCGCGCTGCGTGCGGACGGCCGTTACCGCTGGCGCGTGGCCGACGAGCGGGTCGGCAGTTTCGGCTGCGAGCCCGAGCCGATCGGCTGCAAGCCCTTCACGACGGATCTTTACTCGACGGGCGAGGTGACCGGCGGGGTGACCTTTCGCTTCTGAGCGGAAGCCCGTGTCGCGGCCTTCGATAAGACGGGGACGAAGGTTCCGGGGGGACGGGGGCCCGAAGCCTGAGGGGAAGTTCGAGGACGCCGTCCCCGCTCTCCTCTTCGCCGCCTCCGCCATCGTGACGGGGCTGGTCGGCCGCGCGCAGGGAGTCGCCGCGAAACCGCCGCTCAGCGCTCCGAAAGCTCCGCGGCGAAGGTCGCTGAGTCGACGACGCGCACGCCTTTCGAGGCGAGGGAAGAGAAGTGGCGGAGGTTATCCGTGACCACCACGGTCGCCGCCGCCTGACGAGCGATCTCGCCGATGTGCGCGTCGTAAACACGTCCGCCGACCAGATGCCCCTGGGTCAGGCCCATCAAGAAGGGCCGTCGGACGGCGCTCGGCAACTCCAGAATCTGAAACCTGCCGAGGATCTCTTCTTCCATCAGGCGGCAAGCGTCCGCCGGCGACAGGCGAAACTCCTCGGGCAGGCGGGTCGAAACCGCGAAGAACTCCAGGCAGCAGTGCCATGCCGTGAGCGGCCGAAGGAGCCGGCCCTCGGCGACCGACGTCAGGATCTCCTGGGCGGGTCGGGGCGCGGGACCGATCTCGACGAGGCCCGCGAGAAGGACGCTCGTGTCGAGGAATACCCGCGTCAAACGGGCCATCGGCTCCGCTCTTCCTCCACGAGGGCGGCGATATCAAGCGTTGGGAGGTCTCGCGCCGGCACGGATGGCCGGGCCAGCAGCCTTCGGCCCACCTTTACGAGACGGGGTCCGGGTACCTTCCGAAACAGCCGCACCGACACATCGTCCAGTACGACCTCCAGCGTCGTGCCGGGCCGGAGCCCGGCGCGCGCGCGAAGGGGGGCCGGAATGACCACCCGCCCTGCCTTGTCAATGGTTGTTCGCATGCCATCAATCTACCATACACACGGCTCGTCCGGCATCTGCTGAGGATCCGGGGTCCGCCCGGTTCCGGCCGAAGCGCCAGGCCGGCCGGGCCGTGGGCCGTCGTGGCGGCCTGGGGACCCGGCGGTTGGGCGGCGACGAGCGGAAACGTCTACCACCAATACGGAGCGACGTCGGGCGTCTCCCGCAGCTCGGCCGGCTACAACGCCTGGACCGGGAACTCCTGGAGCAGCAAGGTAGGGACCTCGTACAACTCTGTGACCGGACGCGTCTCGGCGGGGCAGACGGCCTCCGTCTCGAACGCGTACACCGGCAACTACGCTACCGGCAGCCGGGGCGCGACGTACAACCCGACGACAGGCGTAGCCGCATCCGGCGGGAAAGCCACCGTTGGGAACGCATACACCGGTCAACAGGCCACGGTGGGGCACGCCGAAATGAGCGGGCCGGGCGGCCAGACCGCCCGCGTTCAGCAGGTGAACGGCAACACCTACGCCGAGAAGGACGGCAGCGTCTACAAGAACAGCGGCAGCGGGTGGCAGCAGAACAACGGCAGCGGAGGGAACAGAAGCTACGGCGGGGGTGGTGGCGGCAGAAGCTGGGGCGGCGGCGGCAGCTTCGGCGGCTTCCACGGAGGCGGGCGCCGCTGACCTAGAATCTCCCCGTGGATTCTTTACGGCCGTTCCACGCCACCGCCCCGTGGCTTCTTGCGGCCTTTCTCACCGCCCCGCTCTCCGCGGCGGCCGGGTTTTTCGACGATCTGCCACGCCGTGGCTACATCCAGCAGGACGCACAGGTCGACGCCGTCCGGCGGGGCTCCGGGGTCGATCGGAGCGTCGTCGCGACGATCCGCTACCTCTCCATCCGCCTCGATCCCGGGAGCCGCGGAATCGCGATGGACCTCTGGCCGGTCCGATCGATGCTTCTCGTCGAGTACGCCGACGGCACGCGGATCGTCTTCGAGCGCGTCGACCGGGCGCCGGACCCGAGCCACCCCGGGGACGGGGCGCCGGTCGGCAGGATCGGCCTCGACGGAAATGCCGTCGAGCTGTTTCGGCGGATTCCCGGAGCCGGCGGCGGCGCGCCGCTCCCGAACGCCTGCTCGGGGGCGTACGACGTTCTCGTCGCGGGAGGTCGGAATTTTCCCGTCGCGCCGGAGGACCTCGACGCCCCGACCGTGCGGGCGGGAATCGCCCGCTTTCTCGACGCGGCTCTCTCGTCGGGAGATCGAGAGACGATCGACCGGAGCGTTCCCCTTGTCCGGCGCGCGTCGCAGTCGCAGACATTTCCGCTCGGGCCGCTCGACGTCTTGAGGACGCTCTTCCCCGGCCGGGAGTTCGCCTCGGCCGCCGAGGGGATCACCTTCGAGCCGACGCAGGTGACCCCCCTCGACCTCGGAGGCGCCTTCCGGAGCCTGACCGACGCACCGGAGCTCCTCCCCGGACTCCCGGCGTACTGACGATGGTCGCCATTCGCCGCTCCGCCCTCACGCTCGTCGGATTCGTCCTCGGCGTCGCCGCGGCGGCGCCTCTCGCGGGACAGGAGGTCCGGATGGTCCGGTTCTTCCGCGACGGAAACCCGGGGAGCATCTCGAGCGTCCGGGTCTCGCGCACGACGCCCGACGGAGAGACGGTGATCTTCGCGATCCAGGGCCCGGCCGGCCGGCGGCTCTTCCTCAGGTGGCAGCCGTCGGATTCCGGGAGCGTCTTCCATGAGGTCTGGCTCGACGCGCGCCCCGGTCTTTCGGTGACGCGCCGCGGCCGCGAGCCCGCCGTCGTCGAAGGGGGCGGCTGGTCGCTCCAGCTCTTCGAGCCGGACCTCGGCCGGCGCACCGTCCGCTGCTGGCTCGGAATCGTCGCGTCGAAGGTCGACCCGCGCCTCCTGACGGCGGCCGCCGACTTCGGGGCCCTCTACGAGGCTTCCGGCCTGGGCCCGCTCGACCCGGCGTTCTATCCGGTCTGGCTCCTCTGGCACGTGGACGAGCCCGCCTCCCTTCCGCCGGGCGGTCCCCTCAAGTCCGAAGCCGGGCCGTTCTCCGGCGCGCCGTGGGACGACCTCGCGCGACTCGGTCTCGAGGAACTGGGCCGGCCGTGACGGGTCCGGACTCACCGCGGGCTCCGTCGGACACTCCCCCCCAGTCCTCCGCGAAGAAGCCGGGAGGCTTCGCCCATCTCCTCCTTCACCTCCATCCCAAGTTGGTCCCCGAGGAGACTCTCGCTCTGGAGCGGACGTTCGGCCTCGGGGGGGTGGCGCTCGTCCTCTTCCTCGTCCTGATCGCGAGCGGAGCGCTCCTTCTCTTCGCGTACGAGCCGTCCACCGAGCGTGCCTGGGGGGCGGTCCGCGCCCTGGAGGACGAGGTGCCGTTCGGCGGCTTCGTCCGCGCGGTCCACCACTGGGCCGGGAACCTCTTCCTCGTCGTCGCGGCCCTTCACCTCCTCCGCGTCTTCTATACGGGAGCGTACCTTCCGCCGCGCCGCTTCAACTGGCTTCTCGGCCTTGGCCTTCTCGCGCTCGTGGCGCTCGGAAACTTCACCGGCTACCTCCTCCCGTGGGATCAGCTCGCCTACTGGGCCGTGACGATCGGGACGGGGATGCTGAAGTACGTCCCCCTCGCCGGCGAGGGGCTCGTCCGGATGGCGCGCGGGGGCGCGGACGTCTCTCCCAAGACGCTCTCCCTCTTCTTCGTCTTCCACATCGCCATCATTCCGATCCTCCTCTTCGGCCTCGTCTCGTTCCACTTCTGGCTCGTCCGGAAAGCGGGGGGGGTGATGCGGAGGAGCCCGGTGGAGGGCGCCGCCGCGCGGCCCCGGCTCGTCCCGGTGAGCCCCGACCTCATCGTCCGCGAAGGAGCCGCCGCGCTCGTCACTCTCGCGGCCGTCTTTCTTTCGGCCGCGATCTTAAGGGCTCCGCTGGAAACCGCCGCCAACCCCGGCCTCTCCCCGAATCCCGCGAAGGCACCCTGGTACTTCATGGGAGTCCAGGAGCTGCTCGTCCAGATCCACCCGACGTTCGCGGTCCTCGTCGTACCGCTTCTCGGCGCGGCATTCCTCGCTGGCCTCCCGTTTCTGCGCTATACGGAGCCGTCGGACGGGTGCTGGTTCCGCTCGGCGCGGGGACGGAGATCGGCGGCGCTTTCGGCCGTCGCGGCGCTCGTCCTGACGCCCTCCGCGATTCTTCTCGCCGAGCGCGGGATCCGGCCGGACCGGCTCTTTCCGAAGCTCGCCCCCGTTGTCTCCGCGGGCGTCCTCCCGCTCGCGATCTGGGCGATCCTGACCGGAGCACTTCTCTTCGCCCTCGTCCGGACGCTCTCTCTCTCTCGACTCGAGGCGGTTCAGGCGCTCTTTACCTTCATTTTCGTCGTCTTCCTCGTCCTCACCATCGTCGGCACTCTTTTTCGCGGGCCGAGCATGCGGCTCTTCCTTCCGGGAGGAGGGACATGACGCCGGAACCGGGCGTCTCCCGGCGGGGCGTTCTCGGCCACCTCTGGAAGATCCTCGGCCTGGCCGCGGCCGCGGAGGCGGCGGTCGTCATCGTGGCTTTCCTCTGGCCGCGCAAGGGGAAGGAGGGGGCGCGGGGCGGCCTCGTCGTGGCCGGCCCCGTCGCGGAGTTCACCCCTGCCTCGGTGACGCCTTTTCCTGCGCACCGCTTCTACCTCGTGAGGCTCACGGACGGCGGCTTTCTCGCCCTCTCGAGCATCTGCTCGCACCTCGAGTGCAGCGTTCCGTGGAACGAGAGGGACCGGACCTTCCCCTGTCCCTGCCACGGTTCCGTCTTCGACATGACGGGCGAGGTGAAGAGCCCCCCCGCGCCGCGCCCCCTCGACCTCTTTCCGGTCACGCTCGAAGGGGGGATCGTCCGCGTCGACACGAGCCGGAAGATCCGCCGCTCTAAGTTCGAGCCGTCGCAGGTCGTCCGCCTGTGAGCGAAAGCGTCCCCGCTGCCCCCTCCGACGCCCCGGACCCGCTGCGTGGGTACCGGCTTGCGGCCGTCGCGGCGGCAGCCGTCGTCGTCCTCTCCGTTCCGCTCTACCTCGGGCTTCGCACCCTCGCCGGCCCGCCGAAGAGCGCGATCGCCTTGCCGCGCTATGTCGGAAGCGACAGATGCGCGGCGTGCCACAAGCCGGCCTTCGACAAGTGGAAGGTCTCGAACCATGCCCTCGCCATGCAGGCGGCGAGACCGGAGACCGTTCTCGGCGACTTTTCCGGCGCGACCTTTCCGCACCGAGGAAAGACGTGGCGCTTCTACCGGCGTGGCGAGAAGTTCCTCGTCGATGCCGAAGGGCCCGACGGCGCCCTCCACGAGTACGAGATCGCCTATACGTTCGGGATCCGGCCGCTCCAGCAGTACCTCGTCCCGTTCCCCGGGGGGCGCCTCCAGTGCCTTTCGGCCGCGTGGGACACGGAGAGGAAGCGCTGGTTCTTCGTCTACCCGGGGCGGGACGACATTCCGCCGGACGACTGGCTCCACTGGACGCGCCCGGGGCAGAACTGGAACACGATGTGCGCCGACTGCCACTCCACGGCGGTGCAGAAGCGCTACGACGTCGAGGCGGACCTCTTCCGGACGACCTGGTCCGAGATCGCGGTCGGCTGCGAGGCGTGCCACGGCCCGGGCTCTCTCCACGTCACGTGGGCCGACCAGCCGGCGATGGCGCGCCCTGCCGCCCCGAACTTCGCCCTGACGACGAGGACGTCGAACCTCTCGAACGTCCAGCTCGTGACGCTCTGCATGCCCTGCCACTCCCGCCGCGCCCAGTTCGCCGACCAGGGAATGCCCGGCGGCGAGCCGCTCGACCACTATCTCCCGACGCTCCTCGGGCAAGGCGTCTTCCACGCCGACGGCCAGATCCTCGACGAGGACTTCGAGTACCACTCCTTCGTCCAGTCGAAGATGTATGCCAATAACGTCAAGTGCAGCGACTGCCACGACGTCCATCGCGCGCGGCGCTACAAGGAGGGAAACGACCTCTGCACACGCTGCCACCGGGCCGACACGTACGACGTCGAAACACACCATTTCCACAAGAAGATCGTGAAGGGAAAGTCGAGCGACGGCGCGCTCTGCACCTCGTGCCACATGCCGGGGCAGAACTTCATGGTCGTCCACTTCCGCCGCGACCACTCGATGCGCGTGCCGCGCCCCGACCTTTCCGTGTCGCTCGGAACGCCGAACGCGTGCAGCGCCGCGGGGTGCCATGCGGAGAAGCCCCTCTCGTGGTCCGTGGCCGCGTTCGAGAAGTGGTACGGCAAGGCGCGCAAGCCGCACTGGGGAACGGCGATCGCCGCCGGCCGGACCGGCACGCCCGAGGCGAAGGCGGGGCTCGTGACGCTGGCCGAGGACCTCCTCCGCCCCGCCATCGCGCGCGCCACGGCGCTCGATCTCCTCGGAGGTTACGGCGGCGCGGATGTCGAGGCGGTCTTCGATCGCACTCTCGCGGACCCCGACGCGTTGATCCGCCGGACCGCCGTGGCGCGGTTCCCCGGGCGAGACGCGGACCGGCTCGTCCGTCTTCTTTCGTCGCGCCTCTCGGACCCGGTGGCCGCCGTCCGGATGGAGGCGGCGGCCCGGCTGGCGGAGATTCCCGCCGCGAAGCGGACCGAAGCGCAGCGGGCCCTCGAGACGAAGGCCCTCGGGGAATACGTCGCCGCGCAGCGCTACATGTCCGACATGCCGTCGGGTCCCTTCAACCTGGGCAATCTCGCCATGGCGCAGGGGAATGCCGCCGAGGCGGAGCGCCAGTACCGGCGGTCGCTCCGGATCGACGACCGGAACGTCCTCGCGAAGGTCAACCTCTCGCTCCTTCTCGCGACAACGAACCGGATGGACGAAGCCGAGTCGCTTCTCCGTTCGGCCCGCGCATCGGGGGCGGGGGCGGCGACGATCTCGTTCAACCTCGGTTTGCTTCTGGCGGAGAGAGGAAAGAGCGCCGAGGCCGAGGAGGCGCTCCGTGCCGCGCTCAAGGCCGATCCGAATCTCGCTCCGGCGGCGTACAACCTCGGCGCCCTCGTCGGGGAGAAGAATCCGAGGGAAGGGGCGGCCCTCTGCCGTCGCGCCGCTGCCCTGAGCCCCGACCAGCCGCGATATGGCTTCTCCCAGGCCTTTTTCGAAGCTCGCGCCGGAGACTCACGGGCGGCGATCGCCACGCTGGAGACTCTGATCAAGCGACAGCCCGGCTATGCCGACGCCTGGCCGCTGCTCGGCCGGCTCTATCTCGGCGAGGGGCGCAAGGCGGACGCCCTTGCGCTCTACAGGAAAGGCGCCGAAACGGCGGAGCTTCCCGCGGAAGCGCGTAACGGACTCGCGGCGCTCGCGAAGAAGATTCAGTAGAGTACCGATAAGAAAAGGAAGAAAAAGGCCAAGACGTTGACCATGCACGGATCGAAGGGCCAACCGCGCCCCGGGATCTGGCGTTACTCGGCGGCGGGCTTCCTCGCGACGCTCGTCCTGATGTTCGTGACGGAGCCGTACGTCGAGCGACTCCAGGACGGCCGGATCATGGGTGCGGGGACCCTCACCCTCGTCCTCTTCTCCGCAGGGCTCGCGGTCGGTGAACGGAAGAAGCTCCTGATCTGGGCGGCGGTGCTGGGAATCCCTTCGATCCTCCTGAGCTGGCTCTGGCACTATCGTCCGGACCTCGTCTCCCGGGAGTACTCGATCGCGACCGGCCTCCTCTTCGTCCTTTTCGTCTCGTTCCGCCTCTTCCGCTTCGTCCTCGGGGCCCCGTCCGTCGACTCGGAAGTTCTCTGCGCAGCCGTCGCCACGTACCTCTTGCTCGCCCTCGGCTGGAGTTTCTCGTACATCCTCGTCGGGCTGGCCAACCCGCACGCTTTCGCCTGGGCGGCCGGTCCGGCGTTGGGCCAGGCCATGGACGGATTCACGGCGATCTACTACAGCCTCACCACGCAGGCCACGCTCGGGTACGGAGACATCGTCCCGGTCTCTCCCACAGCGCGGCTCCTCGCGATGTCGCAGGCCGTCGGGGGGACGTTCTACATGACGCTCCTCGTCGCCCGACTGGTCACGCTCTACAGCGCGAGGCCGAAGTCCGGAAGGTCCTGAAGAGATGAAAATGGCATACGATGCCGGCCCCGGCCACTGCCAGTCACCGGCAAAGTGGCCATGAAACAGGAGGATTCGCCGAACATGAGATCGCTGAAAACGGCCTTGACCGTCGTCGCCGCCATGGCGCTGTCGGCCTGCTCGACCCTGAAGACGTCCTACGATGCCAGGCCGGGGACGGACTTCTCGAAGTACAAGACGTTCGCCTTCAAGGACACCGAAGACATCAAGAACACGATCCTCGTGGACCGGATCAAGGGCGCCCTCTCGACGCAGCTGACGGCCAAGGGCCTGACGAGAAACGAGAGCAACCCGGACCTCTGGGTCGTGGCCCACCCTCGCCTCTCGAAGCAGACCCAGATCAACACGTACAACACCGGCTGGGGCTACGGCTATTACGGGTACCGCGGCGGCATGGGAGGCATGGGAACCTCGACCTCGACCGTCGAAGAGATTCCCGTCGGAACGCTCGTCATCGACCTCGTCGACACGAAGGACAAGGAGCTGGTCTGGCGCGGTACCGCGAGCGACACCCTCCAGGAGAACGCCACTCCGGAGGAGCGGGACAAGAACCTGAACGCCGCCATGGCCAAGCTCTTCGAGAACTTCCCGCCGCCGTCGGCCGCCAAGGGCAAGTAGGGCAGGAAGGAAGCTTCACTTTCGGGGCCGGGGGGAGCGCCGTCGCGGGTGCCTCCCCGGCTTTTTCTTTTCGGACTCGCGCCCGCCCCTCATCCGTTCGTGGCGAAAAACGCCCGGATTGCGTCGAAAGAAGCCGACGGCGCGCGGTGGCCGCCGTCGAAGAGGAGGTGCTCGGCCGAGGCGAAGCGCGCCTCGAGTCGTCCCTTGTAAGGCGCGACCTTTCCGGGGGGGTACCACTCGTCCTGCCGGGTCGAGATGTGGAGGACGGGCGTGGCCTTCGAGAAGGATGTCCCTCTCCCCCCGTCTTCCTTCCACTCTCCGGGAACGCCTCCGCAGAGTCCGACGACGGTGCGGAAGGAAGCGCCGTGCGGCGGGTCGAGGGCGAGCCGGTAGTTGAAGGAACAGGAGTGGCTGAAGCCGACGAGGGAGACGCGCGCGGGGTCCCCGCCCTGCTCGACGGCCCACTCGATGGCGGCGGCGACGGCCGCGCGATGAACGGCGCGGTTGTCCTCGACGTCGGGCGAGACGCCGAAGTGAAAGCCGACCTTGTGTTCCTCTTCGGAGGCTCCCGGGGCGTAGGCCGACTGCGGGCCCCGGATCGACACGAGGAGGAAGGAGCGCGGCGCGAATCGTTTCGCGAGGCCGAGCATCGGGAGGGCGTCCATCGCGTAGCCGTGCATCGCGAGAAGGACGGGAAATCGGCCGGCTCCCTGCTTCGAGGGAAGTGCCGGGAAGAGCCGGAGGGGAACGGGGATCGAGACGACGGAGGGGGCGGGCTTTTCGCTCATCGGGGACGAAGAGCCTAGCAGGCGGGAACAACACGCCCCCCGTTTTCGTATCAGGTTCCGATGGCTCCCTCCGTCGAGGTCCATGCGCTGACGAAGGTTTATGGCCCCGGAACGGGGCGGCGCGGGATCCGCGCGCTCGACGGCGTGTCGTTCCGCGTGGAGCGGGGCGAACTCTTCGGCCTTCTCGGGCCGAACGGCGCGGGGAAGACGACGGCCGTGAAGATCCTCCTCGGCCTCACGCATCCGACCGAAGGCGAGGCGCGGCTGCAGGGTATGTCCGCGAGCGACCCGGCCAGCCGCCGCCACGTCGGCTACCTTCCTGAAGGGCACCGGTTCCCCGGTTACCTGACGGCCCGCGAGACGCTGCGGGTCTTCGGGAGGATGTCAGGGATGTCCCGCGAATCGATCTCGCGGCGGGTCCCGGAGCTTCTCGCCCGGGTGAAGCTCGCCGACTGGGCCGACGTGAAGGTGAAGAAATTCTCGAAAGGGATGACGCAGCGCCTCGGGCTCGCCGCCGCCCTCGTCCACGACCCCGACGTCCTCCTCCTCGACGAGCCGACGGACGGGGTCGACCCGGTCGGCCGGCGCGAGATCCGCGACCTCCTCCGCGAGGAGGCGGCGCGCGGAAAGGCGATCCTCCTGAACTCGCACCTCCTCTCCGAGATCGAGGTGACCTGTGACCGCGTGGCCGTCCTCCGGAAGGGCAAGCTCGCGGCGATCGGGACGATCGAGGAGCTGACGGCGGGGACGAGAGATGGAGAACCGAGGAGTTCTTCGAAGGTGTACAGACTGGTCGCCTCTCCTCTCACCGAGGAACTCCTCGCGGCTCTGCGAGAGAAAGGCGCGGGGGCGGAGCGCTTGAACGGGCACGTGCAGCTGACGGCTCGCGACGTCGCCCACCTCAACGAGCTGATCGACGAGCTGCGGGCGCGCGGAAGCGTCCTTTCAGAGTTGACGCCGGTCCGCTCGACCCTCGAAGACGTGTTCGTGGATCTCGTGCGGGCCGCCGCTCCGGCCAGCGATCCCCTCTCTTCACCTTCTGAGAAAAGCGACGTCACGGCCTGAGGGAAGGTCACCGAGATGCGAGCTTTGGCAGCCAACATCGAAGACGTCTTTCGCGAGGCGGCGGCGCGCTGGACGCTCGTGGCGTACTTCGTCCTCTCGTCGCTCTTCATCCTCATCTTCGCCTCCGCCCTGAACCTCGACGTCGTGAACGGCGCCCTCGCGGGCGCGAAGCTCTTCGGGAGAAGCGTCCGGATCGGGCACGGCGAAGTGGACCTCGACCGGCTCGTCCTCGGATTCGAGGCGGGCTTCTCGGGGTTCCTCTACGTCGTCGGCACCTTCCTCGCGGTATTTGCGACGGCGCACCTCGTCCCGAGGCTCCAGGAGAAAGGGACGATCGACCTCTACCTCTCGCGCCCCGTCGGGAGGGTCCCGCTCCTCCTCTCCCGCTATCTCGCCGGGCTCCTCCTCGCCGCCGCCAACGTCGTCTACCTCATCGGCGCGATCTGGCTCGCCGTCATCATGAAGACGAGGGTGGTCCACCCCCGGTTCCTTCTTGCGGCAGCGATCATCCTCTTCGTCATCGCGGCGCTCCTGGCTTTCGCCTTCCTCGTCGGCGTCGTCACGTCGTCGACCGGCGTCTCGATCATGGCGACCTTCGCTCTCTTCTTTCTCGGAGCGATTCTCGCGGGGCACGAGAAGATCGAGGCGGCCGTGTCGTCCGAATGGGCGGCTCGGACGGTGCGAGTCCTTTACTGGATCCTCCCCAAGACGGCGGAGCTGGGCCGCGCCGTCGTGGCGCTCGTCTTCGGGAGCGAAGGGCCCGAGCGCCTGCGGGAAGGGCTGACCCTCGCGCCCTTCCTCACGACCTTCCTTTTCGGCCTCGGCTCGCTCGCTCTCGCCGCCGTGCTTTTCCGCAGAAAGGACTTCTGACATGAGACGAATCGCTCTTTCCCTTCTCCTCCTGGTCGCCGTCGCCTTCCCGGCCGCCGCGGCAAAGCCCGCCGACGACGCCCTCGCCCTGATCCCGCCGGATGCCGCGTCCGCCGGGCTCGTCCGCGTCCTCGATCTCCGGACGAGCCCGCTCTTCGAACGCGTCTTCAACGAGACGGGCCGGATGTCGGCCGACGCCGACGCGGCCCGCTTCCTCGCCGAGACGGGGCTCGACCCGAAGAAGGACGTCGACCTCGTCGTTTTCGCCGGCTCTCCGGGCCGGAGCGACGGCGGCTGGGTTCTCGTCGCCTTCGAGGGGCGCTTCGACGCGGCGAAGCTCGCCTCGGCGGCCGCGGAGCGCGGTGCCGGGAAGAAGACCACGGGCGACGGCGACTACTACCTTCTGAAGGAGATGAAGCACGGCGAGACCTCTCACGAGGGGGGTGCCATCGCCTTCGTCTCGAACCGGCTTCTCGTGGCCGGGAGCGAATCGGCCGTGGCGCAGGCGCTCGCCCGGAGGGCCGCGGGGGGCGGGGGCTTCACCGCCGGTGCGGGGCTCGGCCGCGAGACCTCCCGCCTCGATCCGAAGGCGTCGGCATGGGTCCTCGTCGACGTGGCGAAGGTCCCGATGACAAGGCACGGGCACAGCGGGGACGGCGACAGTCCGGCTGCGGCCGTCATCTCGGCGATGAGATCGGTCTCGCTGGTCGCCCTCTCGGTCACCGTCGACGGCGACGCGCTGAAGCTCTCCGCGACGGGCGTCTCCACCGACGTCGAGTCTCGGCAGGACCTGGAAGACGCCATTCGCGGCGTCCTCGCCATCTGGCGGATGACGGTGCAGGAAAAGCACCCCGACCTCGTCCCGGTCCTCCGGGGATTCAAGGTGACTCAGGGAAAGGACAGCGTCACGCTCTCGGGAACGATCCCGGGCCCGACCCTGCGGGAGCTGGCGGCGAAGAAGGGGAACGCGGCGCATTGAAGACCATGGGCATAGAATCCGCCTTCTGAAAAGGAGGATTCCCCCAAATGAGAACGTGGAAAACCCCGATTGCCCTTGCGGCGTTTCTCGCCGCCACCCTTTCCGTTTCGGCAGCTGACGAGCCGAAAGCAAAACCGCACTCGATCTCCCAGACCGAGACCGTCACCGCGACGATCACCGCCATCAACCCGGCGACGCGCGAGATCACTTTCAAGGGACCGGAAGGCAACTCGGTCACCCTGGTGGCCACCGAGGCGGTCAAGCGCTTCAACGAGCTGAAGGTCGGTGACCAGGTGAAGATCACCTACACCGAGTCGCTTGCGGCGCGCATCGCCAAGCCGGGAGAGGCCGCGACGTCCGCCGCCGGAGAGATGGGCCGGTCGACGGGGCCGAAGCCGGGCGGCGCGGCGAAGGCCGAGGTGACGGTCGTCGTCACGCTCGAGAACGTCGACCCGAAGGTCCCGTCCGTCACATTCAAGACGGCGAACGGAGAGATGCACACGGTCCACGTCAGGCACGCGAAGAATCTCGAGGGCTACAAGGCGGGGGACAAGGTCGCGCTCACCTACACGGAGTCGCTGGCCATCGACGTCGAGCCCGCAGCGAAGAAGTAGCTTCCGGAAATTCCCCGGAAAAAGGAGAGGAGGCGCCGAAGGGCGCCTCCTTTTTTTTTCGGCGGAACGGGCGATCAGTTCGGCTTCTTCTTCCCGCCGCTCTGCGGGCGGCTGACCTGAGGCTTGCTCGTCTGCGGGCGGCTCTGCGTCTGAGGACGGCTCTGCTTCTGCGGGAGGGTCCGCGTCTGGGGACGGCTCTGCTGGAAGCTCTGGGCCTTCTGGTTGCCGCGGTCGCGGGCCGCCGCGTCTCTCTGGAGTTTCTGGCTGACGCTCGGGTCGTTCTGCCAGCCTCCTTTGTCGTGCTTCTGCCACTGGCCGGCGTCCTTCCGGTAGACGTTGCCGCTGCGATCCGCATAGACGTCGTTCGGCCTGGTCCTCGGCCGGGCCACGTCGCGGGTGACCGGGCCTCGGTCACGCGCCACCGGGGCCTCGCGGCCGGGGCGGTGCTGGGAGAGCTTCGCCTCGGGGGCGTTGCGCGTCCTGTTCGCCGGCCGGTTGTAGAGGTTGTTCGAGGCGTAATGCGTCGGCCGGGCGTTCCCGCCGGGAGGAGGACGGTATCCGAGCGGATACCCGCCGGCGGGGCGATAGCCCGGGTATCCGTGGCCGTAGTAGGGCGGCCTGTATCCGCCGGGGCCATACCAGCCGCCGTGCCAGCCGCCGTAGTAGCCGCCGTGGCCGTACCACCCTCCGCCCATGTTCCAGCTCATCCCGAAGCTCATGAAGCCGTTCGACCAGCCGAACCCCATCGACCAGCCGTACCAGGGGTTGTAGTGGACGCCGAGGCCGTAAGTAATGGGGCGAGGGTAGTAGTAGGCGCCGTACCACGGTCGATAGTGGTAGCCGGTCCCCCAGACGACGGTCGGGCCCCACGGATAGCAACCGACATAGCCGGGGGTGTAGCCAACATAGACGACGCTCGGCGTAGAGTCGTACACGTAGACGTACTTCGTGCTGTAGACGGGGCTCGAAGGGGGAATGTCGTCGACTTCGTCGGGCCGCATGTCGCTGACTTCCCACGGGCCCGTCGGGCTCGAGGAGACGTACCAGACGGCCTGGTCGCAGGCGAAGTACCTCCCCTTCACCCTCAGAACTGGGGTGGGCGTGTTGATGGCGTACTCGATTCCGGCGCCGGAGATCGCCTCGAACTTCGGGGCTCCGTCGTAATTCACGTCGAGCTTCGCATTACTCCGGTCGATCGTCTGCGTCTGGGGGATCTGCGCGTCGAGGACGGCGTCTTCGGCCTCGTCGGTGCCGGCCACGCTCGCCCGCACGTCGGCCGCGTCAGACTGGGGCGGAATCTTCGCGAAGTCTCCCGGGAGCTTGTCGGCGGGAACGTACGTCCAGGGGCCGTCGAACGACTTCGCCGAGTACCAGCGGCCGGCGGCGAGTACCAGAGTCCCCTGTGACTCGATGTCTTTGAAGACATCGCTGGTGGTGTTCTCAGCGAAGAGGAGATTCGTTCCCGTGATCGGCTTCCACCTCGGCTCTCCATCGAACGAGATCAGCTCGGCCGGAACGGTGGAGACGACGATTGCCGGGGGAGAGTCCGGCTGGGGCTCCGGCTCCGCGTTCGGGTCCTTCGGCGTCTTCGCCAGGGCCTCCTTAACGACCCTTTCCACGTCGGCCGGGGGTTCCGGGATGCCCGTGAACGGCCCCGTCGCAGCCGGCGCTGCGTACCAGAACTTGCCGTTGGACGTGTAGAACTGCTTCCCGTCCGTCAGGATCGCGACGGGCGTATTGACGACGCGCCCGAGCGACGTCCCAGCGATCTCCTGGAGCTTCGGCTCGCCGTCGATCAGGACGAGGACCGACGGTTCGTTCTTCACGATGATCTTCGGCGGATCGGCCTTCAGCCCCTGGGCCGAAGTCTGCTCCCTTTCGGCTGCCGAGAGGGCCGCCGTGAAGCGGTCGAGCGACATCGTGAAGGTCCACTGGGCGATCCGGGGACCCGCGAGGTCCGCGAACCTCTTCTCCTTCTCGGGCGTGATGTTCGGGAAGCGCGTCCTCTCGATGAGGGCCTCCGAGAACGTGACGGTCCGCGCGTCGCGATCGGTCTTCACCTTCACCATGAGCCACGTGACGCCGAAGACCGGCTCGCTCTTCTGGTTTCCCTGATACGAAAGCGCGGCCCGCGCCTTCACGACGTCGCCCTTCATCGACTCGATCTGGGGCTGGTAGATCGTCACCGTTCCGTTCTTCATCGGAACCTCGCGCGGCCAGCCCGCGTCGTCGACGGCCAGCGCCACGCCCGCGAAGAGAACGATGCCGACGAGCGCAGAGAGAGAGATGCTTCGAAGGGTATTCATCGGAATCACCTCGAGCCGACAGGACTCTAGCCCGCCGGTCGGCTCCAGTTTAGGACAGGGCTCCGGGAAGGGGGCGGCTCGGGCCCGCTGGCGGTCCCAAGGAAAGACGGCGACAATCCCGAATGAAAGAGAGAGAACCAATGAAGAGACGCGCGATCTCGTCTGCCCTCGTCGTTTCGGCGGTCGTGGCGCTAACGCTCGGTCTTTCCCGGCCCGTGTCGGCCCAGTACGCGTCGTCCTACGGGGCCAGCCCCGGGATGGGCGAAACCTTCCGGATCGACTTCGGCGGCTTCTTCCAGAAGTTCGACACGAGCATCTTTCTCGAGTCGTCGAGCGGGGCGTCGACGGACATCAACCTCGAAAGCCTCTTCGGCCAGGACGTCCACAAGACGAGCTTCCGCGTCGACGGCTACTGGCGTCTCGGCCGGCACGCGAGCCTCGTCTTCGGATACGTCGGGTGGAACCGCTCCTCCTCGGCGACGATGCCCTACGACGTCCAGTTCGGGGACTACGTCCTCCACGCAGGGTCCTCGGTCGACTCGAAGGTCCGCGTGGCCGTCCCGCAGCTCTACTACGCCTACTCGACCGGCAACAACGGCACGGTGGAGCTCGGCGGGATGATCGGCTTCTCGACCTACATCAACAAGGCCAGCCTCGACGCCTCGGGGTCGATCTCGGGACCGGGTGGAACGGTGACGAATAGCTACAGCTCGGACCAGTGGCACCTCACGGTGCCGGTCCCGGCCACGGGCGCGTATCTCATGTACTCGCTTTACCCCGGCCTGCTCCTCGACGCGAACGTCAAGTGGCTCCCGTCGGTGACGATCTCGGGGTACAACGGCGGCATGCTCGAGTACAAGGCGGGACTCGATCTCTACTTCACGAAGAACATCGGAATCGGCGCGGCCTACCAGTACACGCATGTCCACGTCTATCACGTGGAGACGAACACGGTCGGATTCGACTTCAAGTACAGCGGCCCGTACGCGTTTCTGAGCCTGGCGTTCTAGAACGGACGGGGCGTTACGATGGCCGCGTGAAGGCGGCGCGGGCAGCGGCGGGGAAGTTCGTCGTCGAGTTCGAGAGCGAGGAAGAACTTCGGGAGGAACACCGAACGAGCCTCGCGCACGGTGGGCTGCGCCTCCGCGTCGCGGAGAAGCCGGCACTTTTCTCGAAGGTCGAGATCCTCCTCCGCGGGCCGCTCGGAGCGGAGTTCGCGCTCTCGGGAACGGTTGTCGCGCCGCTGCCGGACGGCGTTGCGCTGGCCTTCGAGGGGAACGGGGACGCGGTCCTCGAGGCGCTTCTCGCTCCTCCGGCCGCGGAGACCGAGCTGGAAGTGAAGGACGGAAGCAACTGGGACCGGCTCCGCGCCCTTTCGCGGACCGAGAAGCTGCTCCTCGCCCCGAAGGCCGACCGGACCGAGCGGCTCGTCCTGGTGCAGGAGAGCGACCCGCAGGTCCTCTATTCGCTCCTCAAGAACCCGCGGATCACCATGGACGAAGTCGTCCGGATCGCGAAGTCGAGCTATCTCGTCTACCAGAGCGCCGAGCTGATCCTCAAGACCAGCCAATGGACGGCGAACCTCGACGTCCGCGTCGCGCTTGTTCACAACCCGAAGACGCCCCCCGCGTTCGCACTCAGGATCGTCCCGACGCTGCCGGAAGCGGAGCTGAAGACGATCGCGCGCGGAGCGGCCACGAGCATGGCGCTGAAGCAGGCGGCGCTGAAGCGGCTGCAGGGCGAAGCCTGAACGGCGGGGTCCGCCGGCCTCTCCGCCCGGAGCTAGAATCCGGGCCAACTTCAATCGGATGGAGAGAGAATCATGAAGAAGATCTTCATTGCAGCAGGCGCTCTTCTCGTGACGGCGTCGCTCGTCGTACTTGCACAGGCCCCCCCGGCGCCCGCGGCGAATCCGCAGGCGGCCGGAATGGCCAAGTCGCTGGGCCTCGTCGTCTTCCCGGCGAAGGACCAGAAGCCCGAGCAGCAGCAGAAGGACGAATACGACTGCTACGTCTGGGCCAAGGGGCAGACGAACTACGATCCGGTCGCTCCGCCCCCCACCCCTACGGCCGTCGCCGCCGAACAGAAGAAAGGCGGGGCCGTCAAGGGCGCAGCGAGAGGCGCCGCGGGGGGCGCCGCGGTCGGCGCCATCGCGGGCGACGCCGGGACCGGGGCGGCGATCGGCGCGACAGCCGGCGCGGTCAAGGGCCGGAGGCAGCAGAAGGCGTCCGAGGCACAGGCCACGGAGAAGGCGAAGTCCAATCAGGCCGCGGCCGCCGCGGGGCCGAAGGACCAGTACAAGAAGGCCTTCAAGACCTGCCTCCAGGGGAAGGGCTACACCGTCAACTGAGTCCGTTCCCGTCTCCCCGACACCGACGCCGACACCGCCAAGCACTTCGAGCGGAGCATCGAGTCGACGCTTGACAGAGGGCGGCCCTGCGACGAAGGCGACGACGATGGGCCGGAAGGCTCTCGTGTCGGCCGCGGGCGTCCTGATCCTCGGCCTCGCCGGCGCCGCCCTCGCCCCCCTCTGGATCAATCTCGAGCCGGTCAGGAAGCGGATCGAGTCCGCCGCTTCCTCGGCTCTCGGCGGCACGGTGACCGTCGGACGAATAGACCTCTCCGTCTTCCCGCGCCCCGGGGCGACGATTCATCAGCTGAACGTGACCGTCCCGGGGAAGGTGCGCGGCACCGTCCGTTCCGTGGGCGTCTCGCCGGTAGTCCTCGCGCTCCTCCGGGGCCGGTTCCGCCCGGCGAGCGTCCGGGTGGACGGGCCGGACCTGACGGTCGAGCTTCCCGAAGCGACGAAAAAGGACGCGCCGGCCCCTCTTCCGGATCCGCTGAAGAGCCTCGCGCCTCTCCTCGCCGGGGTCGTCTCCGAGGTGCCGGGGATGGCCGTCGACGTGAACGGGGAGCGGCTCGTCGTTGCCCGCGGAGGAAGGACTCTCGCCTCCGTCGAAGGCCTGAGGCTGAGCGTCCGCGTCTCTCCGGGGACGCGCGACAGGCTTCATGCCGACGTCGGGGTCGCCGCGGAGTCCGTCTCTCTCCGGCGAGAGGGCGGACGGACTCTCGAGATCGATGGCGTCCGCATCGAAGGGGCCTTCGACTCCCGTGAAGGACGGTCGGAGATCACGCTCTCGCGCCTCTCCACGAAGTCCCCGCAGTTTCTCGCCGAGATCGCGATTTCGGCCGAGCCGGCGGTCCCGCGGGTCGATCTGTCGGCCCGTGGCAGCGGTCTCGATTTGACGGCGCTCCGCCGGAAGCTCCTCCCCTTCGCGGGGGACGACCCCACCCTCGCCGCGATCTTCGCGATCCTCCGGGGCGGCACGCTCACCTCCTTCTCCTTCGCCTCCGGAGGACGGACGGCCGGGGATCTGGGGGTTTTGGAGGGGATGTCGATCCGCGGCACCCTCGCGGAGGGGAGCGTCCGGATCGGGAGCGTGGGCCTCGACTTCGAGGAGGCGCGTGGAGACGCCGCCGTCGAGAAGGGGGTCCTCTCCGTAGAGCATGCGGCGGCGCGAATCGGCAACTCGCAGGCGTCGGACGGAAGCGTCCGGGTCGGGCTCTCGGCAAACGACGACACCCTGCGCGTCGAGGCCACGGTGCGGTCGGACCTCGCGGAGCTTCCCGCGATCCTCTCCCGTGCGGTTCGTGGCGGCTCGCTCCACGAAGAGCTTCCTCTCGTGGAGGACCTAGAGGGGAGTGCGATGGGTCGCCTCACGCTCGAGAACCGGGCGGGAGCGTTGACGACAACGGTCGCCGTGTCGGAGATGCGGCTCTCCGGCCGCTACCGGAAGATCCCCTTCCCGATCTCGATCCGGCGAGGGACCTTCTTCTACGACGGGAGGCGTCTCGCGGTCGGCGGGCTCTCCGGAAGCGTGGGACGCTCGATATTCTCCGGCCTCGATGCGCGCCTGGGGCTCGGGGATTCCCCTTCCTTCGACGGAGTCTCGGGCACGGTCGAGCTGTCGCTCGACGAGCTCTACCCGTGGCTGGCCTCCCGGGAGGGGATGGAGGCGCTCCGGACCGGGATTCCCCGGCTGCGGGGATCCGTCGGACTCTTCGTCGAGCGGCTCAGCGGGCCGATCTCCCGGCCGGGGGAGTGGCAAGGCGGGGCGGCCGGATCGCTGAAGGATCTCTTCCTTGACGCTTCGTTTCTCACCAATCCTCTCGAGGTGAGAGCCGGAGATTTCCGGATCGACGACGAGACGATCCGCGTGGCGGGGATCGAAGCGAGGACGATCGACGCGGCCCTGAAAGTCTCAGGCACGCTCGACGGCTACCGGCGAGGCCTTCGGAGACTCGAGGCCGTCGTGGACGGCGAGATGGGACCCGAGGCGGTCCGGTGGGTCTGGGAGAAAGCCTTGCTTCCGCGCGGTCTCCTGCCTGCGGCGCCACTCGCGCTCGAGGAGTTCCGCATCGGGTTCGGCGGCGGAGGCGCGTTCTCGCTTGCGGGGAAGGTCACGGTCGGGAGGGGCCCTCTCGTGACACTCGACGTGGTCGGAAGCGAGACGGGGACGGACGTCCGCCGCCTGACGATCGCCGACCATCTCTCCGATGCCTCGGTCTCCCTCGGTCTGAAGAAGAGCGAGTTCAAAGTCGGCTTCGCCGGCCGCCTGGACGGCGCGACCCTGGAAGACATGCTCGCCGAGAGGAGGCAGCGGCACGGCCGGATCGAGGGCGAGTTCCGCGCCCTCGTGAGGCGCGAGCACCCCGCGGAGTCGTCGGTGGACGGATGGCTCACCGGGAAGGATCTCTTGATCCCCACGACGGCTGGCGACGTCACGGTCGAGAGCCTCGACCTTCGCGCCTCGGGGGACCGGCTCACCGCGGCGTCTTCCTCCGTCGTCCTCGACGAGCAGCGCTTCTCGGTCACCGGCAACGCGGCGTTCCGGGACGAAGGGCTCGTTCTCGACCTGGACGCCGCGACCGACGCCCTCTCGTGGGAGCGCGTTTCGGCGGTTCTCGACCGGAAGAAGGAGGAGGAAGGGCAGCGCCTCCGCGCCAACGGAGGAGACGACTCCCGCGCTGGCGGTCCTCGGCGACGTCCGTTTCTCTCTCGGTTCGTTCGCGTACCGGAATCTCGTCTGGAAGCCCGTCCTCGGCACTTTCTCTCTGGCGCAGGGGACGACCACCCTCACGGTTCGGGACGCCGACGTCTGCGGCATCAAGACGACCGGGGCGATCCAGCTCCGGGAAGGAGGGCCGGCCGAGGTCCGTGCCAGGGTCTCGGCGGCCGGTCCCGACATCGCCGTCCCGCTCGCCTGTCTCGGCTTCTCGAGCCTCCAGATGTCCGGGGCCTTCGAGGCGTGTCTGGAGGTGGAAGGAGAAGAGGAGGCCGCAGAGCTTCCGCGGGTCGTTCGGGGACCGGTGATGCTGAAGGCGTCCCGGGGGCGAATCGGAAAAGCGACGCTCCTGACGAGGATTCTCGACGCCCTCAACGGCACCTCCGTCTTCGCCGGCAAGAGGCGCGAGCAGATCGGCGAGGCGATGGTCTACGACACGCTCACCGTCGAGGGAAGCCTCGAAGCGGGTCGCTTCGCGATCCGCGAGGGCGTGCTTCGGACGCCGTCGTTCACGATGGCGGCGAACGGCACGGTCGGCACCCTCGACCGCTCCGTCGACCTGATGGTCCTCGCGCACCCCTTTTCGACGATGGACAAGGTCGTCCGGGCGATTCCGGTCGTCCGGTACATCCTCGGAAGGGACTTCCTCTCCGTGGGGGCGAAGGTGACGGGGAGCCTCGGAGATCCGAAGGTCGACATTTCCCCCGCGCGGGACGCGAGCCGCGGGCTCATCGACATCCTCGCGAGAACGGTGACTCTTCCGGTCAAGGTCTTCGATCCGGAGGTCCGCTGACGGCGGGCGGCTCCGCCGCAGCGGCATGGCGCCGCGTCCGCGCGCCTAGTCGAACCAGAGAAACTGGTAGGCGATCGCGTACGTCGTGAAATTCGCCCCGATCCGGGCCGTGGCGCCCTTCGCGACGGCGAACTTGAGGGAGTGCTGTTTGGCGAGAGGGAGGACAAACGTCAGGCCGACACGGCTGTTTGCCTGCCGCGTGTCGTTCACGACGCCGCCCGTCGTCGTCTGTCCCCCCGTGTAGTAGGTCCCGTCGAGCGAGACCCACATGTGGGTCCGGATCGTGTAGGCGACGTGAGCCTGGAAGCTGTAGAGCGGATCCTGGGTCCGCTTGACGCCGCCGTAGAAGTCGTTGTTGGCCAGGAAGAGGAAAACGCCGGCGTAGGCCTCGAACGTCCACGGCCCCGAAGGCTGCGAGAAGCCGACCTCCGGCTTGAAAGCCCAGCGGTTCGTCCCGATGTTGATCAGCTTCGCCGGGTCGTACTGGCCGGTCGGAGCGGAGAGCGAGAGACTGACGCCGAGGATCGTCTCGGGAGTGCGCGCCGCGAACTCGCGGGGCGTCAGCGCCGGGCCTCCGAGGATGTTGATCGCTCCCCGAAACTTGAGATCAGCCAGTCCCGACCGGTAGATCTCGTTGTAGACCTCGGCGACGTTTCCCGAGATATTCCCCCACGCGTAGGGGAGGGCGAATATCACGGAGGCGGTCCGGCCGAAGAGAGCGAAGCTCCGGCCGTAGGCGAAGTTCACGCCGTTGATGCGGGCATTCACATCCGTAAAAGGGAGAGACGGGTCGAAGAGGACTTCACCCGTCTGGTAGCCGTATCCGACGAGAAAGAAGTTCACGCCGACGGGATTCGGGGAATAGGCGCGGGGCTCCAGATCCTGCGCGCCGGCGGCCCGGGCAAGGAAGACGGCGGCCAGCAGGGGGAGGATGAGACGTCTGTCGAACAGGGTGGCTCTCCGCAGCGAACCGGGGTGCTGTCGCGGCGTTCGCTCGGGGGCGGATGATACAGCGCGTCTCTTTTCGAAGGCCCCGGGGAAAATCCCCAGTCCTCGTTTCGGGACGGGCGAATTGGCGGTAGACTACCCGGTCGTGACCCCCCCGATCGTGACCGGGCCCCCGGGAACGAAATTCGCGAGTCATCGCCCCGAACGGGCGAATAGTAGAAGGAGGATTGGAATGTCCAGATCGAAAGTGGTTTTCCTCGTAATCGTCGCGGCGCTTCTCGTCACGGGATCGGCGTTCGCCCAGCAGACGACCGCAAAGGTCGAGAAGGTGGAAGTCGAGATCGTGTACGTGCATGGCAACACGGTCGTCTTTATGCGGGACGGCCAGGTGCGGCAGCGCGAAGTGCCCCCTGACTTCAAGGTGGATGTCGGCGGCCAGATGGTGCCTGTCTCCGAACTCAAGCCCGGGCAGAAGGTCATGGTCGAGATGACGACGACGACCACGGTCCTCCCGCCGGCGAAGGTCGTGACCGTCCGTAACGGCGAAGTCGTCCAGGTCGTCGGCAACACCCTCATTTACAACGAAGCGGGCCAGAACAAGAAGGTCGTCCCCCCGAAGGACTTCAAGTTCCAGGTCGAGGGGAAAGATGTTGGCATCGGCGAGCTGCGGCCCGGGATGAAGCTGACCGCCACGATCATCACGGAAAAGCCGGTGGCCCCGGTGACGAAGACCGCGATGAAGGCCTCTGCCGAGCCCGCGAAGCCGAAGGCGCCCGCCCCGGCCCCCGCTGCTGCGGCTCCGGCTCCGGCTCCGGCCCAGGCTGAGGCGGCTCCGGCTCCGGCTCCCGAGAAGAAGAAGCTGCCGAAGACGGCCACGCCGCTGCCGCTCGTCGGCCTCACCGGTGGGGCGCTCTTCCTGCTCGGCTCGGGCGTCTCGGCCCTCCGCCGTCGCCGCGCTGCCTGATTTCCGATAACGGTTCGAAGCGGCCGCCCCGGGAAGCGTCCCGGGGCGGCCGTCTTCTTTCTGCGGCCGGATGATCCGATTCCTCAAGCGTCCCGAGAGAATTCTGATCGCCGTGGGGCTGGTCCTCCTCGGCATCTATGGCGCTGCATGG
Source organism: uncultured Acidobacteriota bacterium (assembly GCA_963779415.1). Classification (GTDB taxonomy): domain Bacteria; phylum Acidobacteriota; class Thermoanaerobaculia; order UBA5066; family UBA5066; genus DAOMFB01. The sequence goes on from CAVZYA010000002.1 coordinate 1,137,958, forward strand.
GCGCACCGCGTCATCCTGAGCCGATCGAGCCTTCGCGCCTTCGAGAAAGCGAAGCTCGCAGCGCCGACGGCGACCCCGGATCCGGCCGTGGCCCTGCCCGCCGCCTCGCCCCCGGCGGTCCCCTCACCGCGCCTCGACCTCTCGAGCGGCATCCCGGCGGACGTGGACACGTCGCTCTGGTCCGAAAAAAGGATCCGCGACTACAGGGCAAGCCTGAAGAAGCGTTTCGACCTGCCGCTCGCTGTCCTCCGGATACCGAAGATCGGTCTCGAAGTGCCGGTCCTCGAGGGGACGGACGACCTCACCCTCAACCGCGGCGTGGGCCACATCGAAGGGACGCCACAGCCGGGCGAGGCCGGGAACTCCGGGATCGCCGGCCATCGCGACGGGTTCTTCCGCGGCCTGAAGGACATCGCCGTGGGGGACCGGATCGGACTCGTCACGCTCGTCGGGAACGAGTCGTACGAGGTCGACCGGATCACGATCGTCTCTCCCGACGACGTCTCGGTGCTCGCGGACAGCGGGGAGCCTTCGCTCACACTCGTGACCTGCTACCCGTTCTACTTCGTTGGCGACGCGCCGCGCCGGTACATCGTCCGGGCCGTCCGCGTTGCTCCCGTCGCCGGCCGCTGAACGCGTCGTCCTCGTCTGCGAGCGGCTGACATCACCGGGTGCAGACAAGGCTGGCGAAGCGTGATTTCCTGCCGTGGGCTGTCGTAACATCGCCGCCCGTGTCGCCTGACCAATCGTTCTTTTTCACCCGGAAAGACGGAACACACATTGCATGATTTCCGAGGAATCCCGCCCGTTGCGGGCGAACTGTCCTCCAAGGAGGTCTTCATGAATCGCTTCGGAAGAATTCTCGCGGCGACAGCAGGCGTCATCGTGGGGGCGCTTCTCATCGCGGCCCCGGCCACCGCCCAGAACGTCCCGAACACTTGGGAAGTCACCGTCCTCGGTGGCGGCGAGTTCGGGAACCAGATCTATCAGGGGCACCACACCGACGTCGACGTGGCGACCGCCTTCACGTACGGCCTTCGCCTCGGCTACAACATCACTCCGGCGTTCGAGGTGGAAGTCGGATGGAACGGGTCCAAGGCCGACCTGAACGCCACGGCGTGGGGGCCGGGTGGACAGGACGGAAAGATCGGGACCCTGAGGCAGGACATCTACGAAGCGAGCGCGCTCTGGCACTGGGGGAGCCGCCGGGTGAGCGGCTACGCCGGCCTGGGTCTCGGGGCGATCAACTTCTCGCCGGACATCAGCGGAGTCAGCGCATCGTCGAGCACGAGGTTCACGGGGAGCTTCGTTCTCGGCGGGAAGTTCAGCCTGACGCCGCGCGTCGCGCTGCGGGTGGAAGGACGCCTTCGCAGCTCCGACACCGGCCAGCAGACCTCTTCGGGGGGCTGGTGTGATTACACCTACGGCTGCTACTACTACTCGACCACCTGGTACACCTCAGGAGAGGTGACGGGCGGCCTGCTCGTCCGGTTCTGAGGGCGTGGCGGAATTGGACTCCCCGGTGGCGCATCGCCTCCTGCGTGCGGTGCTCACCGGGGTTTTCCTTCTCGTCGCCCCGGCCTGCTCGACGCTCAAGGTCAGCACGGACTACGACCGGACCGTCGATTTCGCCGCCTACCGGACGTACGGCTGGATCGACACGCAGGAGATCCGCAACACCCTCCTGAAGAAGCGCGTCATGGCCGCCGTGGACGAGGAGCTGCAGGGGAAGGGGCTGGTCCTGAAGCAGGACGGCTCCGACCTCGAGGTCGCCATCCATCCGCGCTTCTCGAGCGAGGTCATGGTGAACACCTACAGCACCGGATGGGGCTACAGCTCTGGCTGGGGCGGGTGGGGGGGCGTCGGGGCCGGAGGGACGACCTCCACCGTCAGCGAGGTCCCCGTCGGGACGCTCATCGTCGACCTCGTCGACACGCGCCGGAAGGAGCTGGTCTGGCGGGGGACGGCCACGAGCCCGATCGACTCGGAGGCCTCGGCCGGGGAGCGGCAGGAGATGGTGAACGACGCCATCCGGAAGCTCTTCGAGGACTACCCGCCGAAGAAGAAATAGACCCCTCTCGAACGAGAAGCGGAGAAGGCGCTAGACTCTCACGCATCGATCCCCGAGGTACGGAAAGGAACAAGATGAGCGCCAGCCGGAAACCCGTACAGCTTCTCCTCGCCGCCGCTTTCGTCCTCGCCACGAGCGCCGAAGCCCAGGTCGGGAACTCCTATTACGCCCAGCAGCGCGGGATGAACGAGAGATTCCGGCTGGACATCGGCGGCTTCTTCCAGAAGTTCGACACGACCGTCTCGGTTGAAGGGTCGGACGGACGCCCCGGGACCGAAGTCAACCTGGAGGACGTCCTCGGCCAGAACTCCCACCAGACGAACCTCCGGCTGGACGGCTACTGGCGGTTCGGCCCGCACGGGAGCCTCGTCTTCGGTTACCGGGGATGGCACCGGACAAACGAGCACGTCATCGACCGCGACATCAACATCGGTGACACGACCTATGAGGCCGGTGCGAACGTCTCCACGGACAACCGCGTCAACGTCTTCCAGCTCTACTACGCCTACTCGTTCATCAACAACGGCGACATGGAGCTGGGGGCGATGCTCGGCCTCTCGGCCTACTACACGAAGCTGTCGTTCGAAGCGTCGGGATACGTCATCGGGCCGGGGGGTTCCGTCGGCGCGACGACCGGGAACGAGGCCAAGAACCTCCTCGCGCCGGTTCCGGGCATCGGGGCTTTCTTCAAGTACACGCTCCTTCCCCGCACCTTCATCTACGCAGAGATCAAGGGGCTCCCGACGGTCACTATCAGCGGCTACAGCGGAAGCATGATCGACGTCACGGCAGGGCTTGACTACTACTTCACGAAGAATGTCGGCATCGGCGGCGGATACGAGTACTCGAAAATTACGTACCACGGCGCCTCGACGCCGCGGGTCGGGATCGACTACAAGTACAGCGGGCCTCTCGTCTACGTGACCATTGCCTTCTGACGCGTCCCGGTTCCGTGAAGGGGATCCTGGAAGGGCTGACCCTCTTTCAACGTATTACGTATCCGCAGCACAGGGACCTCTTCGAACGTCTCGCCCGGAAGCAGACGCCGCAGGCCGCGTTCGTCGCCTGCTCCGACTCGCGCATCGTCCCGAACCTTCTCGTTCAGGCCGAGCCCAGGGACCTCTTCATCGTCCGAAACGCCGGAAACATCGTCCCGCCGGCTGGCTCGGGGTACGACGGCACGATCGCGTCGCTGGAGTACGCGATCTTCGAGCTCGGCATCCGCGACGTCATCCTCTGCGGCCAATCGAACTGCGGCGCGATGAAGGGGGTCCTCCATCCGGAGAAGCTCGACGAGCTGCCGGCCACGCGGCAGTGGGTCGGCTATGCCGAGCCGGCGCGGCGCGCGGTGGAGGCGGCCCATCCCGGGGCCGACGGCGAGGAGGCGCTGGGTCTCGCCGCGAAGTACAACGTGATCGCCCAGGTCCGGAACATCCTCACCTATCCCCGCATCCGGCCCCTCGTCGAGAGGAACGAGCTGGAACTGTACGGATGGGTCTACGACATCGCCACGGGGCACGTGAAGGGTCTCGACGCGAGCGGCCGGAAATTCGTCTCGCTCGGCGGCGACGAGAAGGGCTCACCCGACGAGCGGCACGTCCTCGCCTCCGTCGAGAACGACGAGGAGTTCTGGGAGAAGCTCTAGGAGAGCCGCAGGGCGTCGAGAAAGGCCCGCGGCGAGACGACCGCGACGCCGTGCCTGAGGCGCGCGGGGAAGTGGCGGAAGTTGTCCGTCACGAGGAACTCCGCTCCGGCCGCGACGGCGACTTCGAGAAAGGGCTCGTCGCTTTGGTCCGTGAGACGCCCCAGAAGCGGATGCGTCAGGACTTCTTCGCCATCACCTTCGATCTGCTCGAGAAGGCGGGCGACATCGAGCGGGTCGAAATCTCCACGCCCGCGCCTTCCTTGTCTTTCTGGCGGAAGAGTCCGGCACCGTGACCCGGGTACCGTCCACCGTCTCGCGGCCCTCAGGCCTATTCGAGAGCCTTCGTCAGGAGGTCGGTGACGCCGAGCGTCCGCGCATGGCGCTCGAGGTAGGGGCGGTCGATCGTCCCGGCGCTCATTCGGAGAACGCCGAGCACGTCGGACCATTGCCGCTCCGAGCACTCCCCTCCGAGCCGGTACCATTCCAGCTTTGCGAGGACGACGTCTTCCGCCGAAGCGATGGGAACGCGGATTCCGTCCTCGCCCCCCTCGACAGGCTCCTTCAGGGCGCGGGCGAGAGCCTCCGCATCCCAGGGACGGCCACGCGAGACGAAAACGTCCACCTTCATCATCGTCCCGAGATGGACCAGGTTGAAGGACGACCGGTGTGCGATCGCGTCCCGAATCGCCTCCTCGCTCACGTAGTAATCGGGGCGGAAACCCTCCACGAGCGCCGACACCTGCTCGATCTGGAGATCGGCCACGAGGTCGACGTCGAGGCTCGCTCGTGCGAGCCCGCGGGCCGAGCTGGCGATTGAGCCCCCGACGAAGAACCGGATTCCGAGGGAGTCCAGGACCCGGGCCACCGCAGCGAGAGTCTCGACGAGATCGGAACGCTTCACGTACGCCGAGCCAGATCCGCGCGCACCGCCCGTGCGAGCTCTTCCCCGTAGGAGAGAGCGACGAAACGGAGGCCGACTTCCCGTTCCGTGAATCCTGGATTCGCCCTTCGAATGGCGCGTCTCGAGAGCGCGCAAACGGACTCGCTGAGCGACAGCGCCAGGGAAAGCCTCCGCGCGGGGCTCGCGCGCCGGAGAAGCTCGATCTGGACAGCCTCGGCCTCGGGTCGCGTGTCGGAGACGATGGTCGGCATCCGTCCGCGATTCTATGGCCGAACGGGGGCCGCCGCGCTCAGTACGCGAGCGTCTTCCGGACCGCCTCGAGCAGTTTCTCGGTCGAGGGAAGGACGGCCCGCTCGAGGATCCGGCTGAATCCGACGGGAGTGAAGGCCGAGCCGACGCGCTCGACGGGGGCGTCGAGATGCGCGAAGAGCTCCGAGGCGATCCGGGCCGCGATCTCGCCGCCGAACCCTCCGTGGACCTTGTCTTCGTGGGCGATGACGACCCGCGAGGTCTTCCTCACGGAAGCCGCGATCGCCTCGAAGTCGAGCGGGACGAGCGACCGGAGGTCGATCACCTCCACTTCCGTCCCCTCCGTCGAGAGCGTCGAGGCCACCTCCAGCGCGTGGTGGACCGGAGTGCCGTAGGCCAGGATCGTCAGGTGCCGTCCCTCGCGGCGGCGGCGCGCCTTTCCGAAAGGCACGGCGAAGCCGCGCGGGATGCGGGCGCGCGCCGTCGGGAGGTTGTAGAGGTACTTCGGCTCCAGAAAGAGCGTGAGCCCCCTCGAGCGGATCGCCGTCCGAAGCAGCCCCGCCGCGTCATCGGCGAAGGACGGCACGACGATCCGGATCCCCGGGAGCGTCGTCAGCCACCCTTCGATGTTCTGCGAATGGTAAAGGCCGCCGCCGATGTAGCCGCCGGAGGCGAGCCGGACCGTCACGTTCGGGACGAACTGCCCGTTCGACCGCCAGTAGTCGTGGGACATCTCCACCATCTGCTCGGCCGCAGGCCAGAAGTAGTCGGCGAACTCGGCTCCCTCGACGACGATTCGGATCTTCTCGGAGAGGCGCGAGAAGCCCCCGGCCGTTCCGAGGATGAAGTCCTCGGCGATGGGGGCGTTGAAGACCCGCCGTTCGCCGAACTCCTGCTGCATCCCCTTCGTGACGTTGAAGACGCCCCCCTTGTCCTTGTTCGCGATGTCCTGTCCCCAGAGGAACGCGTCGGGGTTCTCGCGGAACGTCTCTTTCAGCGCCGTGTTGATCGACTGGAGCATCGTCATCTCCGGCGCCGTGTCGGATGCGGGGGTCACGTCGACCGAGGCGAGACCGTCCCCTTCCGGGACCCAGGGCGCGGGGGAGACGAAGTCGAAGATCGACTCCGCTTTCGGGTCGGGAGCCTTGCGGGCACGGTCCGTGGCGTCGTCGTAGGACTTCTGGTTCCGCGCCTCGACCTCCGCGATCTCCTCCTCGGAGAAGGCGCCCCCTTCGACGAGGAGGCGGCGGAGCCGCGGGAGCGGGTCGCGCGCCTTCGCGGCGGCCAGCTCCTCGGCCGAGCGGTAGAGTTCGTGGCGGTCGGAGTTGGAGTGCGAATGGATCCGGACGCAGTCGGCGTGGACGATCGCGGCGCCGGCGCCCGTCCCGAGGAAGGCCACGGCCTCCCGCATCGCGCGGACCGAGTCGAAGAGGTCCGTCCCGTCGCAATGGAGGATCCGGAGGTTCAGGAACCCCCGGAAATTGTCGGAGGCGAAGAGGTTCGCCGTCTGGTCCCGCTTCGGCACCGAGATGCCGTAGCCGTTGTCCTGGACGACGAAGACGACGGGAAGCTTCTCCTTCGAGGCACCGTTCACGGCCTCGTAGAAGTAACCCTCGGAGGTCGACGACTCGCCGGTCGAGCAGTAGACGATCTCCGAGCGGCCGTACGCCTTGACCGCGCGGGCGAGCCCGACTGCGTGGAGGGCGTGGTTCGAGACGGAGGAGGAGACGTTCTGGATCCGGAGCGCGAACTTCGCGAAGTGGTTCGACATGTGCCGGCCGCCGGAGGCGAGGTCGGTCGCCTTCGACATCCCGTTGAGGAGGATCTCCTCCGGCGTGATCCCGGCCGCGAGGCAGGTCGCGAGGTCGCGGTAGTACGGGAAGAGCCAGTCGCGCCCAGGCCGGAAGGTCGTGCCGAGGGCGATCTGGATCCCGTCGTGACCGGCGCAGGGAGCGTGGTACGACCAGCCGAGCCCCTGCTTGAGATAGTTCGGCGCCTTGTCGTCGAGAAGACGCGCCATGTGCATCAACGCAAACCACCGCCGAAGCTCCTCGCGGCTCGGCGAGAGGAGCGCCAGTGCGGAAGAGATCGCCGCCGCGGCCCCCGAGGACGAAGACGGCGGGGCGGCAAGAAGAGGATCGCGCACCAATACCTCCGGATTCGGCGGTCGCGGTGATCGCGAACGGCCGGGCAACCTGACGGAATCTTACGTCATCTGACGGGGAGTCCGGCCGCGGTTCGGATAGAATCCGGCCCCCCGCCACCTGACGGCGCCCCGAAGAGGCTCGCCCCGGGAAGACATGCGGGAAGGAGTCCGATCCGTGCCCGAAACCGCCGCTACGACGACCGTTCTGGAGACCCTCGAAGCCGCCGACCGCCGTGCCTTCGAGGACGCACTGAAAGCCGACGACGCCTCCTCGAAGAAGAAGCTCGTGGAAGGCGAAACCGTCCTCGGCGTGATCGCCGGCATCACCCCCGACATCGTCCTCGTGTCGCTCGGGGGGAAGACCGAAGCGCTCATGGAGAAGGCCGAGCTGGAGGGGCTCAAGGTCGGCGACCGGGTGGAAGCCGTCGTCGTGAAGGCCGGTCCGGATGTGCGGCTCTCCCGCCGCCTCGCCCTCGGGCAGCGGACGCGGGCCGAGCTGCGCGCCGCGGCGAGCGCCCGGATCCCCGTGCAGGGGAAGGTGAGCTCCCGGAACAAGGGGGGGTTCGAGGTGATCCTCGGCGGCTCGTCGGGGCTGCGCGCCTTCTGTCCGGTCTCGCAGATCGACATCGGCCGGCACGAAGAAGAGGAGCTGAAGGCCCACCTCGGTCAGAGCTACGACTTCCGGATCCTCGAGTACACCGAGGACGGCCGGCGGATCGTCGTCTCGCGGGCGGCGCTCCTTCGCGAGGAGCAGGAAGCTCACGCCGCGGAGGCGCGGGAGAAGGTCGTGCCGGGCGCGGTCCTCCACGGCAAGATCCGCTCGATCACGGACTTCGGCGCCTTCGTGGACCTCGGCGGGATCGACGGCCTCGTCCACGTGACGGAGATCTCGCGTCGCCGCATCGCGCACACGAAGGACGCTCTCACCGTCGGCCAGGAGGTCGACGTGAAGGTCCTCAGGATCGAGCAGGACGGGAAGAGGATCTCTCTCTCGATGAGGGAGCTGGAGGCGGACCCCTGGGAGGGGATCACCTCGCACCTCGCGCCCGGCGCTCCCTTCTCGGGGAAGGTCGCCCGGCATGCCGACTTCGGCCTCTTCGTCGAGATCGAGCCGGGCGTCGACGGCCTCGTCCACGTGTCGCAGCTCCCGCCCGGCCTCACGCTGAAGGATGCCGCGGTCGCCGTCGGCGAGACGGTCACCGGCTGGGTGAAGGAGATCGATCTGGGCCACCACCGGATCTCCCTGACCCTTCGCGAGGTGGCGACGGCCGACCCGTGGGAAGGGATCGAGGCGCGTTTCGGCGAGGGGACGCTCGCGAGCGGCGAGGTCGAGAACGTGGCCGCGTTCGGTGTCTTCGTCCACCTCGCGCCCGGACTCACCGGCCTGATCCCGAACTCGGAGACGGGCCTTCCCCACGGCACGCCGGCGACGAAGAGCTTTTCCCCGGGGCAGAAGGTCGAGGTGAAGATCATCGGCCTCGACACGAAGCGGCGGCGGATCTCCCTCTCGGTGGCGGGCGCGAAGGCCGACGCCGACCGTGTGGACCTGAAGCGCTACCGCGAGGACTCGGCGAAGCGCGAGAAGGAGAAGGCTCCCGCCGTCACCAACTTCGGCGCCTCGCTCCTCGCCGCGCTCGGAAGCCCGAAGAGCAGGCAGCTCCGAAAGTAGGCGCCACGCGCTCCCGGCTCGCCGGGACGTGATAGCGTTTCCCCGCGTTCTTTCAAATCGTTCTCGGGTTCCCCCTTCCTCCGGGGGACCAGCCGCCATGCGCGGCCAAGAGGGAAGCGGGTGAGATTCCCGCGCGGCCCCCGCCACTGTGACCGGGGACGCGACGGACACGATCCCACTGGAGACGAGAAATCGGGCGGCGCCCGGTGGCGTCTCCGGGAAGGGGTCCGATCGCGGACGATCCGGGAGCCAGGAGACCTGCCCGGGGACATTGCATTCGCCTCGCCTTCTCCGGGGCTCGGGAGGGATGGGCCGCGCTCCGGGCGCACCCGGGACGCCGCCCTCTCCCTTCCGATGGGAAGACGCGGCCGTCGCCCGGAGGGTCCCGATGCTCCCATCCCTCTTTTCCAGGTTCCGCCGCACTCTCGCGGTCTTCGTTCTTATCGTCCCTTTCCCGCTCCTCGCCCAGTCGGTGCCGCCGGTCGAGGCCGAGCTGGTCGTCACGGCCGGCACCGAGCCGGAGCCGCGTCGGACCCTCGGCGTCGCCGCCACGGTCATCGACACAGACGAGATCGAGCGGTCGAAGGGGACCTCTCTCGCGGACATTCTGCGGACGGTTCCGGGGCTCGACGTCGTCCAGTCGGGCGGCGCGGGGACCGTGACCTCCCTCTTTCTCCGCGGGACGAACTCCACGCAGGCGCTCGTCCTCGTGGACGGCGTCAAGCTGAACAGCCCGTTCTTCGGCGGCGCGGACATCTCCTCTCTCTCCACCGCGAACCTCGAGAAGGTGGAGATCGTGCGCGGCCCGTTCTCCGCTCTCTGGGGCTCGGAAGCGATCGGGGGGGTCGTGCAGCTCTTCTCCCGGCACGACGCGGGGGAGAAGGGGTTCGAGGGGCGGGTCACGGGAGCGCTCGGCAACGGCGCGGCGATGCAGGGGACGGCCGACGTGGCGGTCCGGGCCGGCGCGGTCACGCTCACGGGCGGCTTCCGGCGGGCGACCGAGGACGGCGCCCTCCCGAACGAGTTCTTCGCCGTGACGAATCTCTCGGGGGGCGTGGAGGTCGCGCTCGGAGAGGGCTCGCACGCGGGCGTCGTCCTCCGCCGCGACTCGGGGGTGACGGGAATCCCGTTTTCCGACGGAGTGCCCACGCCGTACCGCAAGACGACGGCCGAGACGACGACGCTCGCCCTCCCGGTCTCCATCGCCCTCGACGCGAAGAGCTCCCTCGAGGCGTCCTTTCTCGCTTCGCGGGACCGGCCCGGATTTTCCGATCCGGCCGACCCGTACGGCTACACGGAGTCCCAGACCGACGCGAGGCGGGTCGGCGGGCGCCTCGTCCTCTCGCGCGATTTCGGCGCGAACCGCCTCTCGGTCGGGAGCGATTACGAGCGGACGAGCGTCCGGAGCGCCGACAGCTACGGCGTCTCCTTGGACGGCGAGACGACGGGGAACTTCTCACTCTTCGCCGAGGACCGCCTCTCGCTCGATCGCGACCGTCTCGTCGTGACGGCGGGCCTCCGCCGGGACGAGCAGAGCGCGTTCGGAGCGGCGTGGTCGCCGCGCGGGACGGTCGTCTATCTCGTGACGCCGGCTCTCAAGCTCCGGGCCGCCGGCGGCGCGGCCTTCCGGTCGCCGACGACGGGGGAGCTCTACTACCCGTTCTCGGGAAACCCCGATCTCAGGCCGGAGCGCTCCGCGAGCTTCGAGGCCGGCGTCGAGATTGCCATCGCGAGCGGGCTCTGGTTCGAGACGACCGTTTTCCGGAACGACGTCCGCGACCTGATCCAGTACGACCCGCAGAGATTCACGAACGAGAACGTCGGGCGCGCCCGGACGCAGGGCGTCGAGACGGTCCTCCGCGGCGAACTCGGCGGCGGATTCACCGCCCGCGCGTCCTACACGTATCTCGTCGCGACGGACCTCGAGACCGGGAACCCTCTTCTGCGGCGACCTAAGAACTCCGTCTCGGCCACGGTGGGACGTTCGTTCGGGTCCGGTGCCTCCGCCGAGCTCTCGGGGACCTGGGTCGGAAGCCGTCTCGACGGGGACGCGATCGACTTCACGAAAGTCGTCGAGATGCCGGCCTATCTCCGGGTCGACGCGGCGGCGACCCTCCCGCGCCTTCTCGGATACGTCTCCCCGTACGTGAGGGTCACGAACCTCCTCGGGGCCTCGTACGCGGAAGTGAGCGGCTTTCCGGCCCCCGGGCGGCGGTTCCTCGCCGGGATCGAGGCGAGCTTCTAGATCTCCATGCGCGAGCGGCTCCGGTTTGACGTCCCGCGCAGCGGGTGCTACCTTTCGCCTCCATCCGAGTGGGGCTGTAGCTCAGTTTGGGAGAGCGCCTGAATGGCATTCAGGAGGTCGACGGTTCGATCCCGTTCAGCTCCACCATTGATTCTAAAAGACTTATAGCCGCCCCGCGAGGGGCGGCTCACCTGCCCAGCGTGAACGACCCCGAGAGGCTCGGTCCACAGCAACCCGCACCACTGATCAGGCCCGAATACGTCCCGGCAATTCCTTGCGATGAGAACACCGTCGCATCCCCTGTAGCGGATCCGGCGCAGGGGCTAGTTACGACCGAGAACTGCGTGGAGTTCCCGTAGATCGTTCCCGACATGGTTCCGAGGGGCGTGGCGGCCGTGAAGGAACATCCACTCTGAGTGACGACAACGGGACCGCTACCGGTCGCGCCACAGCGGTTACACCACGCGAATGTCCAGGTACCCGAGATATCGGCGCAGGGCGTGTCGTTGCGCCACGAGCCCAGAAAGAGGTCGGCGTCGTTAGTGACGTTGTCGTTCACGACGGCGTAGCCGGTTGCGTATCCACTGGTGACCGTGAACAAGACGTCGCCACCCGGCTCAGGTATGTTGTAGCCGGTCAGGCTTTGCTGAGCGGACGAATACGGCAGCAACGGAAGACTAACCTCCCCTAGGTTGGTTCCATCGGTGCCATACACGGTCACGATGCAGGTCGTTGGCGCGGAGTCGTGGTTGTAACAGCCGACGTTCGACCGCTTTGAGGTCGAAACGACAACGCCCGGCGTGTCCGTATATGTCGAGTCCGAGATGAGCCAGCCTGTCGTCGCCGGAAGTGTTGTCGAATACGAACCGCCAGTTGCCCCGGCGGTGTAAGTCCGACCCCAAGCGGAGAGCAAAGAGAAGTCCCCGATGGCCGTGCTGGCGCTCTCGTCTACATGAATCAGGATGGTCGCCGCACCGGTGACGCCGGCCGAACCGACGATGTCTCTGAACGAAGTGAAGACGTTGTCCGGAATCGAATACCGTTGCCCGTTGAGCTGCGAGTTGTCCTGGTTCGCCGGCAGCACCCAGAGATCAAAGAACGATGTCACCGGACCCGCCGCCACTCCCCGACAGGAAGATATCCGTCCGAAAGTACGAGCCGAGGCGGCCGGCGGCGTTGGCGGCTCCAAAGATGTAAATCCAGTGCGACGGACCTTCGACGCGGGTGTTGTACGCCTGACGGCCCGAAGGTACCTCCGCGTGCTGGCTGGTCCTCAAGTAGTCGGCCAGCACGCCGGGAGTCACCCCGAGATGCCGGGGTTTCACGTCTTCAGCTCGAAGGATGCCTGGAAGGACCACGCACACCAGCAAGCCAGCGAGAAGCCAGCGACCCGAAACGTCGAGCACGGTGCTAACGCGACGCATATTCCCTCCTTTTTCGGACGGGTCTTTCCGCGGAAATACGTGCCTGACCCCGATTCTACGGGATGCTCCCGGCGCGGAGGCTCATGGGGTCCGTCTCTTCTCAGCGGCCGGCCCGCGGGCGGTATCGCGACGGGGCCGTCCGCTCGGCCTCGCGGCGCTCGACGAGCCGGTGGCTCGCCGTCGCGTCCAGTTCGAGGTCGTAAACCTTCCGCAGCTCGAGGATCTTCGCGCGAGACGCCGGTCCGAAGGGCGCCTTGCCTTCGAAGGCGTGCAGGACGATTCCCTCCAGGAGATCGCCGAGGGTGAGGTCGTGGTACTCCGCGAGCCCCTTCAGGACCTTCAGGATCCGTCTCTCCATCCGGACGCCGGTCTGGACGCGTTCCACGGGGATTCGAGTGTCGTTCTTCATGGGATCAATGTACATTGGTACCAAGATAATGTCAAGGATTCCAGGTGGCCGGGAGGATCGGCGCTGCGTCGGGTCGACCGCTCGATCCAGTTCAGGCCTGGAAAGTCATTAGAACCGATACCTGACCCCGATTCTTCGAACGTGATTCCAGCCTTACGCCTCCTTTCCCTCGAATCCTTTCCTCTTTGCAGAACTCTCCCTTCTTGACTCCACGGAGAGCCTCAAGACCCCCGTGGTTCCGTTTTCGGAATGCGGGTCAAGAGCATCAACTCGTTGCGATGCATTTAACTCATTGTGCCAGAGACGGTACGGCACGAGAGTTGCACGAACACAGTATCTATTCGGTCAAGAAACGTGCCCGGTTCGTGGACGTCCATCGCGCTCGCCATCGCGCAGGAGTACCAGGAATGAGACAGTTACGCGGCCTGCCAGTCACGATGGCTAGGGTTATGGCCGCGTCTTTAGCGTTCGTCGAAGACGGGCTCCCTTTACAAAATTGTGGCGCTTCGCCGTACCGATGCCCTTGGAAAGCCGACGAATTTCGTCGACTGTCGGTGCCGGCAGCCTTGGCCAGCTTCGGCAATCAGCCCTCCCACTGCGGACCTCTCGGCGCTCTACCGTCTCCGTCCCTTCCCTCGTCGCCGTCCAGCCGAGCCAGTTCGCCAACACACGAATGTGGAGCGGCCCCGGCGGCCAGCGGGGCCTACCGCCTCCGAACACGACGACGCGACCTTTCACCACCGACAAGCAGTGACGCGTTCCAATGACGGCTCACGCGATCTTCGTTCCGTTCAAACCGGTGATCATGACCTCGAACGGCCCCTCCCGGGAGCGGTTGCACGAAGTCCAGATGCCACTTGCGTTGCTTCCGAACTTGACGGCTACGGAGCCGGGAGGCGAATGCGAGCGTAATGCCGATCAGCACTGTGGCCACCTGGCCGTGCATTTGAACGGACCAGCGGGGAAACCACTGCCCCGAGGATTGAAGAAACGTACCGGTGCGGCACGGTCCCCTTCGCCTGGCCCCGTGCACAGGGAAAACAGGAAGTAGATGAAGCGGTTCCCCGAAATGTCTTCGATTCTGTCATCAACGGTATAGACAAAAAGGAAGCATGACAATGAGAAAGCTATATTCGGGCCTTATCGGTTTACTCATCTGTCTTTTCCCTCTGTATGCCGTGGCTGATAAAGTTCAGTCCAGAGCGCAGTTAGAAAGAACAATGGCTGCTCGTCACTCCTCAACAAATATTCAGGCACCATATGTTACCGCACAGGTAACAAGTGGTACAGAGCTGATCCAAGATGGTAGTTTTGAAAACGGTCCCGCGCATTCCGGAACCTATACATTCACCTCTGTGTCTGCTCCGTGGGTGTTCGTAGGAGACCCGCCGAGATATTGGAGTGCCAGCGCCCCCGCCGCCCATACAGGGGATTGGGCTATCTATTTTGATCCCTTTGGTCCGAGTTCAAATACTCTCTATCAATCCGTCTCTATTCCAAGCGGAACAGCAGCGTTGTCTTTTTGGTTGAAGGTCGGGACATTTGAGACGACGAGCTTTAACGTCTATGATACCTTTTCGGTGAGTATTCGATCCTCTTCCGGAAGTGTTTTAAGCACTGTCGCTGTATATTCAAATTTGGACGATGTTGGTTATGCCTATCGTCAGCATTCTTTTGATGTGTCCGCGTATGCTGGACAAACAGTTCGTGTTCAATTTGATAGTCACGAAGATTCAAGTAATCCCACAATCTTTATGCTGGACGATGTTTCCCTAACGTATAGTGGGGGTGGTGGCCCGGGACCGACGCCAACCCCGACTCCATATCCCACGCCGACACCTACTCCTCCCTCCGGTGGGGGAATTACAAAAACACTCTATTCCTTCGGCGCGGCTCATGCTGCGGGGTCCGGCGGATCTTTCTGGCAGACCGATATGACGTTCGCCAACGGGACTCCTGAAAACCTTACCGTCAAACTGTTCTTGGATAATGCCGCTGGCGAGGAGACCTACAGCTTCGTGCTTACTGCCGGTCAGTCGAGAACGATCACCGATATTGTCGATGCCATCGGGCTTGTCGATGGCGCGTATGTGTTGCGAACAGAGGTCGCTTGTTCTAGCTGTTCTTTGGGACTCTTTAACGTAACAGCGCGTACATACGCTCAGGGGTACGGTGGCTGGTTTGGGGTGGCGCTACCGAATATTGCCCCCTTCACAGGGACCAGAATACTGGCGTTTCAGGATATTTCGAATTCACGTAAGACGTTTTACGCCTTCGGTGTTCCAGCGGGGGTAACGTATTACAGTGGCACAGGGGCATATCTCGGGTCGTACCCGATGTCTGCTTTCACGGCTAACAGGCTAACCCGAATTCCTTTAGCAGAGAATGTCTCGTATGTGCGGGTGACTACCGATGAAAACACTGTGTGTTATGGAACACAGGTAGACAACATCACGCAGTCACAAATAGTAATTTACTAAGGACGGGACGTGACGAAGCTTTCGATGATGGGAAAGGCTGGCGTTTTTGAGGCGGGCTAGAGGGGAAGTTGAGGCGTCGGTTCTTCGAGAGGATCGACATCAAGGTGGAGGCTGTAATCGGTCAGCCAGTAGAGTAGGCGGCTGACGCTGATTTTGAGATGCTGCGACGGGGGCGTCTCTTGCGCGGGGTCCAGGAGGTCCTGTGCCGCTCGTCGGCGCGGATGATCGAACGCTACGTCCGCTTCGCGCCGAGTCTCAGGCGGCCCGAGGGGGGGCATCGACTGGCCGGCCGGGCAGTCGTCTCCGGAAGGCTGCGCGGCCTCACGAGCGTCTGTGTAAATCCGGTAGGGGAGTAGAGTATTGGGTGAGGGCCCAGCGGGAAGTGTCAGTGCGACGGCGGTGTGCAGCGCCGTTTCGATTCGCATGCTGGCATGATGGCATGAGGGGGATCGACATACGTCACGTGAGCGGCGCGGAGATCAAGGTCGTCGGGAAGAGCGGACAGATTTCGCTCGGGAAGAGTTACGCAGGAAAGGCCCTGCGGGTCGAGCATCGCCGAGACGGAGCCATCGTCCTCACTGCGGTCGCGGTGGTGCCAGAGAGCCAGGTCTGGACACTACAGGAGCCTGACCGCTCGCGGATCACGCGCGGTCTCGCCTGGGCCTCCGCGACGACGCCGGAGCAGACCGACGTCGATGGCCTCCTCGCGCGAGCCACGAGGGGAGGGATCCGTTCGCGTGGCCGCCGGCGCTAAGCGGGTCCGGCTCGATCTCAACAGTCCCGAGTTCCAGGAAGTGTTCTTTCGCCTCGAGACGCAGGAGCTGAAACAGGTCGTCGCGTTCCTGCGTCGGCAACGCGAACTGGACTGGAGTGGGGTCTACCGGCATACGAGCTTCCGCTGGGAGGAGATCCAGCATCTGAAGGCTCCTAACGGCGCGGGCGTTTATTCGCTTCGCCTGAGCCAGAAGGTCCGCGCTCTCGCTTTTCGGGAAGGCGATTTTCTCCGTTTCATCTCTCTGCATTCCGATCACGATTCAGCTTACCGGCGCTGACCCGGAGCGGCTCGCCCGCGCGGAGCGCATCGCGCCCACGAATTGAGCGGGTCGCCAGGCGCGGACATCGTCCACGCCCTTCACAATCAAGTCGTGAAGCCCGGGCGACACCATTCAGTCGCGCGGAACGCGTGTCGCCCGGGTCGATTCCGTTTGGCTCCACCAATTTCCGCGTCCTTTTCATTCCTGCGGGAAGGTGCCGCCTGGCTCCCGCAGTTTCACCAGGTCGGCTTCCCGCCCCAGCACGGCCGCGGCCTTCTCGAGCGCGGCCAGGCTGACTTCGTCGGAACAGAGCCACATGAGCGAGAAGTCGTAGCCACGGCGATCGTGGAAGAGGCGAAGGGCCTCCTCGAGAAGCAAAGGGCTCTGGTCGGCCGCCGCGAGCCCCGCCAGCGCCTGGACGAGAAGCTGTCCGCATCCGAGGCCGCGGGGCCGGCCGCGGATCTGCGCGGCCATCTGCGAGAAGGCCGCTCTCGCGGCCGCCGCATCCTTCCGGTCGAGCGCGATCCGTCCCAGTGTGCCGAGGCACACCGCGCGGAACGTGTCCCGGTACATTCCGTCGGAACGCTCGGCGGCCTCGAGGCCCGAGAGCGCCGACGCACGCGCGGCCTCGAGATTCCCCAGGCGCCTAAGGCATTCTCCGAGATAGCCGCCGACGCCGGCCGTAGGGCCCGTCGACCCGCCGGCTTCGAGGGCGACGGCCTTCTCCAGGCACCAGCGCCCTTCGGACGAGTGTCCCAGCTCCATGTGGATCCAGCCGAGCCCCAGCCAGGCCCAACTGTGGGCGGCATCGAGGGACACGGCGCGCTGGAGGAACGGAAGGCCTTCCTCGAACCTTCCCGAAAGGCCGAGCGAGACACCTGCGAAGTAGGCCGCATACACGGACGCCGGGTCGAGCTCCATGGCGCGACATTCCTCCGCGAGACCCTCCTCGAGTCGGTCCTGCCGGAACAGCGCGTATCCGA
This sequence comes from uncultured Acidobacteriota bacterium, assembly GCA_963779415.1. Taxonomy (GTDB): domain Bacteria; phylum Acidobacteriota; class Thermoanaerobaculia; order UBA5066; family UBA5066; genus DAOMFB01. The sequence goes on from CAVZYA010000002.1 coordinate 1,155,214, forward strand.
GCCAGATTCTCGGCTCGGCCAGATCGGGATCGGCCGCGATGGCGCGCCGTGCGTAACCGGCCGAGATCTCGAGCTCTCCGGGATCGGTCTGGTAGGGGAACCGCATCGCGTGCACGGCCGCGAGGCTCGCGAGCGCCGGGACGTAGCCGGGGTCGGCGCCAAGCGCCTCCTCGAAGAGCCCCTGAGCCTGATCCAGGGTTCCTTTCTCGAGTCGATGAAAGAGCCGGCTCCCGCGGGCATGATTCTCGTAGGCGTCGATATGGCGTGCGGAAACTCGAGGGGCGCGCGCGGCGCTGCCCGGCCGCAGCATCCCGGCGGTCGAGGCGGCGAGCCGGTCCTGCATGAGGAAGATGTCGTCGAGGGTCCCGTCGAGCTTCTCGTTCGCCACCGTCTCTCCGGTGGAGACGGCGATCAGCCGGGAGACGATCCGGAGCTTCCGCGCCATCCGCTGATAGCCGCCGGACAGGATCCAGCGGCAGCCGAGCAGGCGCCCAATCTCCAGAGCGTCGGGCGTCCTGCCCGCCCCGCCGGCGCGGCCGCGCTCCCGAAGCACGGACTCGCGCGGCACGACGGAGAGGCCGGAAAGCAGGAACAGGTCCGCTCCGAGGCTCTCCGCGATGCCGCTCCCGATCCAGTCGTCGTCGGGATCCCGGGAGAGGTTCTGGAAATCGATCACCGCCAGGGTGTCGGGCAGCTCGGCGACGAACTCGCCGGCCGAAACGGCGCGGAGATCGGCCAGGAAAGCGGCTGCGGAGGGATACCGCTTCGCGAGGTCCCGGGCGAGGGCCCGGCCGAGCACGGAGCGGATCTCCGGGGGAACGGCTTCACCGGAAGCGGGGAAAGGTTCGTCTGCGAGAATCGCCGCGATGCGCTGCGCGGCGGTTTCGCCGGGGAACGCCGGAGCGCCGGTGAGAGCTTCGTACACGACCGCACCCAGCGAAAAGACGTCCGTGCGCCGGTCGAGGGGCTGCCCCTTGAGCTGCTCGGGAGACATGTAGCCGACGGTGCCGAGGACTCCGCCGTCCCCGGACAGGGCGGTGGCCGTCGGCATCTCGAGCTCCTCCTCCCGGGAGACGAGGAGGCGGGCGATGCCGAAGTCGAGAAGCTTGGCCGACGCTGCGCCGGTCACCATGATGTTCTCCGGCTTGATGTCCCGGTGCAGGACGCCCGCCGCGTGAGCGTGCTCGAGCGCTTCGAGCAGGCAGCCCGCGAGGGGGAGGGCCTCAGAGACAGGGAGCGGCCCGCGGCGCAGGCGCTCCCGAAGCGTCTCTCCTTCGACGTATTCCATGGCGAGGAAGGACACGCCGGACGCGTCGCCGGCCTCGTAGAAGGTGGCGATGGCCGGATGCTGGAGGCGTGCGGAGGCCTCAGCCTCGCGGAGGACGCGGGAGCGCAGGGATGCCGAGAGGGACGGCGGGGGGATCTTGACGGCAGCCGGTCGGCCCAGGGCGAGATCCCTGGCGAAGAACACTTCTCCCATGCCGCCGGCGCCGATGCGCCGCTCGAGCAGGTAGTGAGAGAGCGTCCGACCGATCACACCCGGTCTCCTCGCCCGGCGGGACGTAACGGGATCGCGGGACACGCCCGCGAACGCCGGATCGACACCTGAACGCCGGATGCGTCGAGAAGCTCCCCCCCCACGTTGAAATCGTAGCGATCGGTGCCTCCACGAGGCAACCTTTTTTGTCGGCCTCCGGCCTGCCGTTCTCGAGCCTCCATCGGATCGATCGCCAAGTCTATAATTGAAAAATGAGACCTGACCCTACGCTTCGGCAGACGTCACCACGCTCAAGAGCATGAGCGCGGGCGTCAGCTCGTCCAGCTCGTCGAGGTGTACATACCCTCTATGCAAACATGGAATAGGTGCCTGGAATAGGTGCCTGACCCCGATTTTATGCGGAGTCCGCCGATGCATCCCTTACTTGTGGGGGCTCGACCCGCCGACCACCCGGTGCCCGTGGGCCTCGGGCGACATGAGGACGAGGTATCCCTCCTCCTGCGAGGGCCAGATCTCCGACAGCTTCATCTGATCTCCCACCCTGTCGAAGACGAACTCGGGTCCCCTGTCCGTGTCGTGGCGCTCGAGGCGCGTCAGGATGAGCATGACGACCGTCGGACCCGTCGAGTCGGTCGACCGGAGCGTGATCCGGGTGCCGTCAGCCTCGAAGTCGTACGTCCCGGCCGGACACGGCGTGGAGCCGGCGACGAAGGGGAAGTCGATCGTGGCCTTCCCCCTGGTTTCAGGGACAGCCGAATCCGCGAGGCTGGTCAGTGCCAGGCCGAATGCGGCGGCTGCGACGGCGGCACGAGAGAGGACCTTCAGGCGGCTCTTCGAGAGGATGTTCATGGAGACCTCCTTTTCCTGGAGGCAATCTGGCCTTCATCCCCCCGAACGTCTTGAGGGTGCTCGGATTTTTCTTGCAGGTGGCTCTGAGGAAATCGTGACGGATTCCCCGCCTAACCGGTAAGTTCTCCGTCATCTACGAGTTCTGCGACGTCCGCAGGATCCCGGGGACTTTCTTGGGAGACGCGGTGCCTGACCCGGATTTTGGATTCTCTTTGACCGCGGCTCGACGGCTCACCAGACCCGGACGCGGTCCGCGGGGGCGAGGTAGAGCTTCTGGCCGGGCTTGACGGCGAAGGCGTCGTACCAGACGTCGAGGTTGCGGACGGTGTCGGCGCGGTACTCGGCGGGAGCGTGGCTGTCGACGACGAGCGCCTGCCGCAATGCCGGCTCGCGGAACTTCTTCCGCCAGCTCTGCGCGAAGCTGACGAAGAACTGCTGGTCGCCCGTGAGCCCTCCGGCCTTCGGGGCCTCCCTGCCGCCGAGGGAGAGGCGGTACGCGTCGTACGCCACGGCGAGGCCGGCGACGTCGGCGAGGTTCTCGGAGAGCGTCAGCTTTCCGTTCACCTCCGCGTCGGGGAAGGGCCGGTAGGCGTCGTACTGGCGGACGAGCGCGGCCGCGGAGGCGGCGAAGTGGGCGGCGTCCTCCTTCGTCCACCAGTTCCTGAGCCGCCCTTCCGCGTCGAAGAGGGCCCCCTGGTCGTCGAAGCTGTGGCTGATCTCGTGGCCGATCGTGGCGCCGGCGGCGCCGTAGTCCATCACCGCCGGCCGCTTCGGATCGAAATACGGCGGCTGCAGGATGGCCGCCGGGAAGTTGAGCGCGTTCATGACCGGGAGGTTGACGGCGTTGACGAGCTGCGGGTTCATCACCCACTCGCCCCGGTCGACCGGAGATCCCAGCTTCGCGAGGTTCCGCCGGTACTCGAAGAGCGAGGCCCGCTCGGCGTTTCCGAGCGCGTCGCCCCGGACGATCTCCAGCCCGGAATAGTCGCGCCACCGGTCCGGGTAGCCGACGCCCACCTTCAGGGCGGCGAGCTTGGCCTTTGCCCGCGCCTTGGTCTCCGGCGCCATCCATTCCAGCCGGTCGATCCGCTTTTCGAACGCGGCGATCTCGTTCTTCACCATCTCCGCCGCGCGGGCCTTTTCCGAGGGGGGGAACCAGCGCTCCACGTAGAGCCGGCCGACCGCCTCCCCGAGCGCGGCGCTGGTCGCGTCGACGCCGCGCTTCCAGCGGTCGCGGAGCCGCGGCGTTCCGGTGAGCGCCTTGCCGTAGAAAGCGAACCGCTCCTCGACGAAGGCCTTCGGCAGGAAGTTTCCCGCGCGCTCGAGAGCGCGGAAGGCGAGGTATTCCTTCCAGGTTTCGAGCGGCTCGGCGGCGACGAGTCGCGAGATTCCGGTCACGGCGCCGGGCTGCCAGACGACGAACGTCTTCTCTCCGCCGAGGCCCGCGGCCTCGAAGTACGCCGTCCAGTCGAGCCCGGGAGCGCGGAGAGGGAACTCCGTTCGGGCCCAGTGGTTGTTCGCCTTCAGGACGTCCTCGGACTCCTCGCGGGGGAGGTGCGCCTCGGAGATGCGGTGCTCGAGGTCGAAGATCCGCGCGGCCTTCGGTCCGGCGTCGGCGATTCCGGCGAGCTTCAGGACCGCTTCGATGTGCGCCCTGTACCGCTCCCGGATCCGGACCATGGGCGGCGACGGATCGAGGTAGTAGTCGCGGTCGGGCATCCCGAGGCCGCCCTGAAGGAGGAAGGGCGAATAGCGCGACGGGTCGTCGAGGTCCTGTGCGACCCAGAGGCCGAACAGGTTGGGAGTGTAGAAATTCGTGGCGTTCAGGGCGTCAACGTCGGCGCGCAGGGTCGCGCCGAGAGCGCGCGCGAGGCCGGGCGCGTCGGCTACCGCGGCGATCCGGTCGAGCGCGGGGCGGAGGGGATTGAGTCCCTTCGCTTCGATCGTCTCCTCGTCCATGAAGGTCGCGTAATAGTCGCCGACCTTCCGCGCGTTCGACCCCGGAGGTCCCGGCGCCTTCGCCGCTTCGGCGATCAGGTCGGCCGTCCGCTTCGCCGTCAGCTCCGTCAGGATCTCCCCGGCGCCCCACGAGCTCTGGTCGGCGGGGATCTCGGCGGTCCGGAGCCAGCTCCCGTTCGCGTAGCGGAAGAAATCGTCTCCGGGCGCGACGGAACGGTCGAGGCCGGCGAGGTCGATTCCTCCTGCGGCCGGGGCCGCGGCAGGAGCCTCTCCCGCGACGCGGGAACTCTTCGTGAAGGCGAGAAGGGCGAAAAGGACGAGCGCGGAGGCCGTGGTCGGGCGCAGGCGAGTGATCATGTCCGGGACGATAGGAAGTTCCCCTCGAACCCGCAAGGGATCAGGAGGCCGTGGACCGAACCCGGCCCTCGGCCTCCTCGCACCTTGCCCGATGGCGACCCTACTTGCCGGGGGTCAGGAGAACGTTCGTGACGAGCTGAGGCCGTCCCCCCGAGTAGCTCGACAGATCCAGCTCGCCGTCCTTGAACGACGCCTGAATCATCCCGTAGATCTTCCCTTCACCCTTTCCGTCCGGGCCGACCGTGACCTCGATGATGCCGATCGGATAGTCCGTCTGAGCCGCCCCCGCCTCGACGCCAGCGAAGGAGAGAGGCCGGGCGGAGACGAAGGCGATCCGCCGTCCACCGTTCGGCAGCACCTTCGAGCGAATGACCGGGATCGGGTAGCCGCGGCTGGGCCCGATGCGCACGTATCCCTTCTGTTCAGAGGCGTAGAGCGTGTCGACCAGCTCTCTCTGCCCCTTCTCTTTCAGGATGTTCTGGAATTTCGCGACCTCGGCGTCTGTTGTGAAGCCCTTCACCTCTCCCTGGAACATGATCGTCTGTGGCCCTGCCGATCCCATGGCGGAGATCACCCCCGAGACGCTGAGGGGCACCACCATCTGAGCCGCGGGGACTGCCGGCGCCGCGGTCGAAGCGGACGGCGTGCCGGAGCAGCCGAGAATCAGAACCGCGGGAAAAACCGCCAGAATGAGCGCACGTTTGTTTATGAGGACCTCCAAGCTCCCTCCAGATTACCTCTCCTTTCCCCTTCGCGGCGGCCATCGACGAGAATACGGCCGTTAATCGTCCCAGGTCCCGCCTTGGCGTGATGCGGGGCGCCGTCAAGACGGGTATCGATCCATCAACCGCTCACGACCAGAGGAGGATCTGACGAATGCGATTTCGAACCGCTCGATTCCGCCGAATGTCCGTCGTCACTACGGCGACGGCATTCACCCTCACAGCCTTACTGGCTGCCGCAGGCCCCGCAAGCGCCGCCGACGCCAGGAAGCCGAACATCGTCGTCATCATGGGCGACGACATCGGCTGGTTCAACATCGGCGCCTACCACCAGGGCATGATGGCCGGCAGGACGCCGAACCTCGACAAGCTCGCCAAAGAAGGGATGCGCTTCACCGATTACTACGCCGAGGCGAGCTGCACGGCGGGCCGCGCAGCCTTCATCACCGGCGAGCTGCCGATCCGCACGGGCATGACCACGGTCGGCCAGGCGGGTGCCAAGATCGGGCTCCCCGCCGAGGCGTGCACGATCGCCACCGCGCTGAAGGACATGGGCTATGCCACCGGCCAGTTCGGCAAGAACCACCTCGGCGATCTCAACGAGTTCCTGCCCACGGTCCACGGCTTCGACGAGTTCTTCGGCTACCTCTACCACCTCGACGCGATGGAAGACCCCGCGCACCCGGCCTACCCGCAGGAGCTGTTGAACAAGGTCGGCCCGCGGAACATGGTCCACTCGTGGGCGACGAACACGGACGACGCGACGGTAGATGCCGCGCTGGGGCAAGATCGGCAAGCAGAAGATCGAGGACGCCGGCACGCTCTATCCGAAGCGGATGGAGACGGTGGACGACGAGATCGCGGCTCTCGCCTTCAAGTTCATGGACAAGGCCAAGGCGGACAGCAAGCCGTTCTTCGTCTGGCTCAACCCGACGCGCATGCACATCGTCACTCACCTCTCGCCGAAGTACGAGGCGCTGCGCAACTCGAAGAACGGCTGGACCATCCACGAAGCCGGGCATGGCCCAGCTCGACGACATCGTCGGCGACGTGATGAAGAAGCTGAAGGAGATGGGCGTGGACGACAACACCATCGTCATGTTCACCACCGACAACGGCACGGAGACCTTCACCTGGCCGGACGGCGGCAATACGCCGTTCCGGGGAGAGAAAGGGACGATCTACGAGGGCGGCTTCCGCGTGCCCTGCCTCCTGCGCTGGCCCGGCAAGGTGCCGGCCGACACGGTCCAAAACGGCATCTTTCCGGCCTCGACTGGCTCCCGACATTCGTCGCCGCCGCCGGCAACCCGAACATCAAGCGACGAACTGCTGAAGGGCAAGAAGATCGGCGACCGGACCTACAAGAACCACCTCGACGGCTACAACCAGATGGACTGATCACCGGCAAGGGGCCGTCCGCGCGCCACGAGATCTTCTATTTCGCGGAGAGCACCCTCGGCGCGGTGCGCATCGACGACTTCAAGTATCGGTTCATCGAACAGCCCCACGGCTGGATCGGCGGTCAAGGTCCATGTCGATGCGCCGGTTCTCGATCAACCTGCGTCTGGACCCCTTCGAGCGCTTCGACTATCCGGATGGGAACGCTCACGGGCTCGCAGAAATATTTCTCACTGGTTCCAGTACGAGTTCTGGCGTTTCGTTTTCGTCCAGCAGGAAGTGGGCAAGCTCGCCATGACGGCCATCGAGTACCCGCCCATGCAGAAGGGCGCGAGCTTCAACCTCGACGCCGTCAAGGCGGAGATCGAAGCGGCCATGAAGCGAAGCACGGTGCAGTAGGCGTATAGAACACGCGGGCGGCTCGAAAGGGCCGCCCGCTTTCTCTTACTCAGAGGACCCAAGGAGTCTCTGAAAGTCAGATTCATGACGTGGTCCCGTGCCACTCTCGTCGGAGGCGGCGCTTTACTCCTGCTGAATGGAGGCGGCAGCAAGAAATGGCCAGGCCGGTCAAGATGCCGCTGATCGGACCACCGCTTTCCTGATCGCTGCAGGAGCATGGGAGGATCGGCTCTATGAGCAAGCTGACGACGACACTCAAGGAAGAGTTCCTTGCGTTGCTCCCACCGACGATCTTCTTTTTCGTGGCTCTGCATATCGTCGTGTTTGTTCGCGTGTTGATGCTGGAGGGAACCGGGCTTTCGCCACTGTCTTCGATGTCGGTGGCGGTCGCCGCCCTCATTCTCGGCAAGGCAGTGTTAATCGCGGACATGCTGCCGATCATCAATCGCTTTCCCGATAAGCCGCTGATCTACAACGTCGCCTGGAAGACCTTAATCTACCTGCTGATGGCCTCGCTCATTCACTATCTGGAGCGTCTTGTCGACTTCTGGCGACAAGCTGGCGGCTTTGTGGTCGGGCAACGAAAAGCTGCTGGCGGAAATCGTGTGGCCGCATTTCTGGGCCATCCAGATCATTCTGTTCGTGCTTGATCTTTCATGTACTGCACGATGCACGAGACTCGCGTGTGATTGGGAGAGAAGAGGATGCTGCGGATATTCTTCGGCCCGATGCCCACGTTCTGAATCGGATGGCTCTGATGACGGGCCGACGGCTCGTTCTTCTTCCGGTCGTCCTGGAAATGGGTCTGTCAGCCGGCGTCGCCGCACAGGAGGTGCCCCGGCCGGATCCGGCTCCTGCCGCGCCGGCCGCCGCGACGGCGCATCGCCCCTGGAACGAAGTCGAGACCTCCTGGATCTCGGTCCGGCTCGGCATGGCGCTTCTGGAGGACGGCGCCTTCTACTCGCAGAACGCCGCGAGCATCCATCAGGTCGGCAACATCCCCTCCGAGGCGCTCTTCCGCGTCGACGACCTGTCGCTCTCCGGAGAGATCAAGCTTCCTCATCCGTGGCGCTACGAGGTCTCGGGCAACTACAAGGGCCTCGACCCGACGGATACACGGGGCTGGACGTTCACCAACATCAACGTCTCCATCCCGCTCGGCGCCTTCGGATCGGTGACGGTCGGCAAGCAGAAGGAAGGCGTTGGGATGGAGATGATGGCGAACGCCCGGGACCTCCCGTTCATGGAACACTCCACGATGACGACGGCAGCCACGTTCGTCGGGTCGCACGTCGTAGGAGTCCGGCTCTTCGGGTCGCCGATGGCCGGCCGCCTGACCTGGTCGGTGGGCTGGTTCAACAACTGGCTCGAAGACGGAAAATCGGCGAGCCAGAGCGGCAACATCTTCGCGGGGCGCGTCACGGGCCTCGCGGTCGAGGAGCACGGAGGCTCAAGGCTCCTCCACCTCGGCGCTTCTGCGGTCTACCGTGAGTCTCAGGATGGGAGGTTCAGGTCGAAGAGCGTTCCGGAGGTCTACGAGGCCCCGGACTTCGTCGACACCGGCTCCTTCCCGGCCGACCACGCGACGTCGTACAGCGCCGAGCTGGCCGCGGCCGAAGGTCTGGTCACGCTCTCGGGCGAAGTCACGCGGACGAGCGTCTCCGCTCCCGAGAAGGGGAACCCGGAGTTCTACGGTTTCTACGTCATGGCGTCGTGGACGATCACGGGAGAGAGACGTCCCTACCGTCACGCCACGGGCACTTTCGGGGCGATCAGCCCCGCGTCTCCCTTCTCGTTCCGGCACGGCGGATCCGGCGCCTGGGAGCTGGCCGCCCGTTACTCGGGCGTCGACCTCACGAGCGGTGCGATCCAAGGCGGACGGTTCGACCGGCTGAGCGGAGCCATCTCCTGGCGCCCGACGAGGCCGTGGCGGCTCGAATTCAACTACGGCTACGGCACTCTCGACCGCTTCGGGCTGCGGGGCCGGACCAGCTTCTACCAGCTCCGCCTCCAGTTCGAACTCTGAGCGGGTCCCGGGAGTCGGTCGCGGACGCCGCCGTCGGTACCCGCTCGTCCCTCGACGCGGAGTGGCCGAAGCTCCGGTGACGGAGCTATCGTGGAAGAAGGAAATCCCTTGCCCGTGAGAGCGCCGCTGCGCAAGGTTTCGTCTCTTCGCCCCCTTCTCGCGGTCGCGGCGTCGGCGGTCCTGGCGGCGCCGGCCTTCGCCTTCGACAGCAAGGGGCACAACGTCATCGAGGCGACGGCCTACCGGTCGCTCATGGAAGGCCACGGAGGCCAGCCCCCTCGTCCCGACGTCCTCCGCGACCTGATCAACGACGGCGCCCTCGACGCTCCGTGGTGCTTCGGACGGGGCGACAAGCCGCCACGCGACTGCCGCGACGCGCCGAACGAAAACCCGCTCCTCTGCTGGCCGCAACCCGAGACCGACCGACCCGATGCCTTCTTCCGGCGCCAGTTCAGCGACCCCGGCCAGTGCTTCCACTACATGGGAACGCTCACGGACAGCCTCTCGGAGACGCTCCCCGGCACGACCACCCCCCGCGCGCTCGCGACGAGCGCCGTCGTCCGCTGCAACGACCTCCTCGACGGCCTCCTCCGGCAGGTCGTCGTGGACGGCGGCCCCGGCACGCGCCGGAGCGGCTTCGGCCTCTACGAGATGATGCACGCGGTCGAGGACTCCTTCTCGGGCTCGCACACGGAGCGGGAGGGGGACAAGGTCGCATCTCTCCGCGTCTGGAAGCCGATCGAGAAGATCGCCGGGATCCCGACCGAGCGCGCGAAGAAAATCCCCGACAGCGTCTTCCACAAGTGGGACGACCACCGGGACAAGACTTACGTGAAAGAGGGGGGCGAGGACGCGTGCGAAACCCGCACGGCCCATCCGTACGACGTCCCGTACGAGTGCCTCTCCGACGAGGGAGAGCGCGCCCGGCAGGCGATCGTCGGGCTCCTCGTCCTCGTGAGGGACCTCCGCCTCGCGCAGCTTTCGGCGCCCCCCGGGACGGACACGCACCCCGAGAAGTCGGAGGCGTGGCAGCAGTACCGGGCGACGTGGTTCACCCCCGTCCATCCCTGCGAGGGAGCCGAGTGCGACGTCCGCCAGCCCTCCGAGGTCTCCACCGGCAGGTACGCCTTCCTCGGACTCGACACGCGCTACAACCCGACCGGCCGCTTCTTCGACGTCGCGGCCCGCGGCACGGTGCTCCGGTACGCGGAGGACATCAATCCGTTCGTCTATGCGCTGAGCGCGAGCCTCGGGTACCGGCATTACAACGGTGGGGGAAACGCCGGGTTCCTAGGCCTCGGATTCGACTTCGTTCTGCCCCTCGGGTACAAGGCCGCGATCGGGTTCACCCCTGCCGAGCTGCGCACAGTCTTCGGAGGCCCCAGCGACGGCGCCGAGCTGGTGACGCGCCTCCTCCACTTCAACTACGCCCTGAGCGAGAAGCTCCTCCTCTCGGTCGAGGCGCCGCTCGAGGTGAACTGGCGGAAGCCGCAGGCGCAATGGTCGTTCGCGGTCGGGATCAGCTACGCGCTCTCCACGCCGCGCCTCGTGGGAGGCAGCACCCTTCTCTACCACGAGGAGAAGGTGGAGCGGAAGGACGCGGAATGGGTGCCGCCGCCGGCCCCTTACGGCCGGCTTCAGGGCCGGATCGCCACCCTCTACGCGATCGTGGGCGTTTCTGTGGCGACTCCCCCCGCCGATGCCGTCGAGGGGAAGAACTACGGCCTCGGGATGCTCGGTGCCGAGATGAGCTGGGACCGCGACCGCTGGGGGGGCCGATTCGCCTTCACCCCCGTCGTCTCGCTCGCGGCCGGGTTCCGCGCGACGTCGGGCGAGTCGGTCTACTTCACCGGGACGCTCGGCCTCGGCGTCCGCTGGTACTTTCTCGGGCCCCTCGGCCTCTCCGTCACGGCGGTCCGCGTCGAAGGGGGGCCGAAGATCCGCGGCACGGGCGAGACCGACACCTCGGCAGGCGTCCACGGCTCTCCGGGAAGCGAGTACTACCTGCTGGCCGGCTCGCGGCTCGGCCTCGCTCTCCGCCTCGGCATCTTCGACCTTCTCGTCGAGGGGCCGACCTTCGCATGGACTTCGGATCCCGTCGGCAACAACGAGATCCTCAGCTTCCGCCTCGGTATCCGACTGAAGTAGCGCGGCTCCGGAGCGCCCGCTCCCTTCAGTCGCGGCCTCCGTTCCGAAGAGCGACGGGATGAGAGGCGTTCCGGAGGCCCATCGTCCGGCGATCCCTCAGCCTCTCGAGAAGGGCCTGAGCGTCGGCCCTCTCCTGCCCGACCGCGGAGAAGAGGCCGGTCAGCCATTCACGCTCGAAGGCCTCCGACGTGACGCGGTAATCGACGCCGTTCGTCCAGCCCTCCGGATCGGAATCCCGCCACCTCTCTCCCATCGTTCACCCCCGTTGGCGCTTGTTCCCCTTGAGTGACGTCCGGCCCCCCGTCCGGTTGACACGGAACGACAAGAAGTGCACCGCCGGGCCTCCTGCTAACAAGGTGCGTGCCAGCCGATCGGTGCCGTTTCGGCCCCGATTGTTTCGAGAACCGGTCTCAATCAACCGATCGAGAGCCGTCGTCGTCCCGCTCCCTCATCCGGGAACGAGATCCGCGTAAAGGACCGCGACGGAATGAGCCTCGGTCCGGTACGCGAGTCCCCCGACCGAGGGGGCGCTGCGCAGGGGGACGATGTCGTCCGGAGAGTCGAGGGCCGTATCGATCCAGCGGCGCCACGGTCCCGGCCGCCCCGGCCCGGGAGGCGCCAGCTCGAAGTCGAGAGGCTCCCGCCAGGCGTTCAGGATCAGGTGGATAAGGAGCCTTTCCATCGGGATCTCCGCGGAGAGGGCGAGGCTGTGGGACGCGTCGCTCCAGTCCGGCTCCCCCAGCCGGACGCCGTGCCACTCCTTCTTCGCGTCGCGGAGGAGGCGATTCAGGCTGAGGGTCGAATCCCCCGCGTCGAGGTTCCGGCGGACGCGACGCGCCGCCAGGAGGCTGACGAACCGGTGGACGTCGGCGTGCGCCGAAAGGAGGCCCCAGTCGAACCAGATCGTCTCTTCGTCGAGGCAGAAGGGGTTGTTGTTTCCCCCCTGGCTCCGCCGCACCTCGTCGCCCATCAGAATCATCGGCATCCCGAGCGAGAGGAGCGTGAAGGTCAGGAAGCTCTTCACCTGCCGGTTGCGCAGGCGCTCGATCGCCCCATCGTCCGTCGGTCCCTCGACGCCGCAGTTCCAGCTCCGGTTGTCGTCCGAGCCGTCGAGGTTCTCGAGCCCGTTCGCCTCGTTGTGCTTCCGGTCGTACGAGACGAGGTCGTTCAGCGTGAAGCCGTCGTGGCAGGTGACGAAGTTCACGCTCTGCTCCGCTTCGCGCTCCTCGTGCCCGTAGATCTCCGGGCTGCCGAGGAACCGGTCGGCGACCCGTGTCACGAGCCCCTCCTCGCCGCGGAAGAAGCCCCGGACGTCGTCGCGGAACCGCCCGTTCCACTCCCTCCAGCTGTCCCCGAGGAAACTCCCCACCTGGTAGAGGCCGGCCGCGTCCCACGCCTCGGCGATCAGCTTGCTCCCGGCGAGCGCCGGGTCCGACTCGATGTCCCAGAGAACGGGGGGGCTCGGAAGCGGCTGACCCGACTCGTCCCGCGAGAGGATCGACGCGAGATCGAACCGGAAGCCGTCCACGTGCATCTCCAGGGCCCAGTAGCGGAGGCTGTCGAGGATCATCCGGCGGACGATCGGATTGTTCGAGTTGAGCGTGTTGCCGCAGCCGCTGTAGTCGGCATAGCGCGAGCGGTCGCGTTCGAGGATGTAGTAGGCGTCGTTGTCGAGGCCGCGAAACGAGATCGTCGGTCCCTCGTGGTCCCCTTCGGCCGTGTGGTTGTAGACGACGTCGAGGAGGACCTCGAGGCCCGCCCGGTGGAGCGACTTGACCATGTCGCGGAACTCGTCGAGGACCCCGAGAGGGTGCGGGCACGAACCGTAGGCCGGGTGGGGCGCGAAGAAGGAGACGGGCTGGTAGCCCCAGTAGTTGACGTGCCCCGGCGGGGCATCCTGAGGATCGAACGCGAAGACGGGCATCAGCTCGACGGCCGTCACGCCGAGGCCGGTGAGATACGGGATCTTCTCGACGAGGCCGGCGAAGGTCCCGCGCCGCCCCTCCGAGACTCCGGAAGAGGGATGGCGGGTGAACCCGCGGACGTGCATCTCGTAGACGATCGTCTTCGAGGCGGGCGTCCGGAGCGGGCGATCCCCTTCCCAGTCGTAGGAGGAAGGGTTCGCGACGACGCTCTTCATCGCCGTCGCGGCGTCGTCTCCCGGCAGCCGGGCCGCGTCGCGGCGGTATCCGTCCGGGACGGCCACGGCGAGCCCGTAGGGATCCAGGAGGAGCTTCCCGGGATCGAACCTCTGCCCGCTCGCGGGGTCGAACGGGCCGTGGGCGCGATACCCGTAGAGCTGTCCCGCCCCGACTCCCGGCACGAAGAGGTGCCAGTAGTGGTACGTCCGGTTCTTCACGGGGTCGATCGGGATCACACGGGACGGCCTGGCGTCGTCCACGCGGTCGAAGAGGACGAGATCGATGCCGGTCGTGGTCCGCGAGTAGACGCAGAAATTGACGCCGCCGCGCCGGACCGTGGCCCCGACGGGAAACGTCCTGCCGGGCGTGGGCGCGCTCACCGGCGCCGTCACGGCAGCTCTGCGGCGGCGCGGTCGGCGAGAACGAGGGCGTCGTCCGGACGGACCCGGCCGGCAGGGATCGTCTGGTCGTGAGCGAGGAGGCGCTTCAGCATGGCGACCTTTTCCCCGCCGGTGACGAGCCAGAGGACCTTGCGGGCCCGGTTCAGGACGGGATAGGTCAGCGTCATCCGCCGGCGCCCCTTGTAGAGACCGGTCAGGGCGACGCTTCGGTCGGCGACGGCGAGGACGGGGTCGTTCGGGACGAGCGACGCCGTGTGGCCGTCGGGGCCGAGGCCGAGGTGGGCGAGGTCGAGGACCGGCGGCGAGCCGGCGAGCTTCTCGAGCATGCTCGCGTATTGGCGTGCGGCGACGCCGGGATCGGCGGCCTCCACCGGCATCGCGTGAAGCTGGGCCGGAGGGAGCGGCGCACGGGAGAGGAGACTTTCCACGAGGTGCGTGAGGTTCCGGTCCGGATCTCCCGCCGGAGCGATCCGCTCGTCGATCTGGAGGACGTGGACGGAGGGCCAGGGGACGTCCTCGTCCGCGAGGGCGCGGAGCATCACCCACGGGGTATGACCACCGCTCACCGCAAGGACGAAGCGGCCGCGGGACCGGACGGAGGCGCGGGCCTCGGCGGCGAGATGGGCCGCACCCTGTCGGGCGACGGAATCGGCGTCGGCGAGAACCTCGATCTTCACGCGTGCATCTCCGGTCGGAATCAGCGGTTCACGTTTGGGTCGCTCCAGCCGCCGGGGGGCGAGAGCTTCTGCTCCGCCTCCGCGGGGCCCCACGTGCCGGGAGCGTAGTCGAAGACCGGCGTTCCGGCCTTCAGGACCGGGTCGACGATCCGCCACGCCTCCTCGACGTAGTCCTGGCGCGCGAAGAGCGTCGAATCCCCTTCGATGGCGTCGGTCAGGACCCGCTCGTAGGCGTCCGCCTCGCCGGCCGCCGGGTGGCGGCTCGCCACCAGCTCCGTCGTCTGGCCGCTCAAGTCGTCCGAGGCTCCGAGGATCATCGTGCCGAGGGCGACCGTCGGCTCGGGGCTGATCCGGAACCGAAGGTAGTTCGGGTCGATCTTGCTCTCCTTGATGACCGTCGGCGGCTTCTTGAGCCGGCCGAGGACTTCCGTGCAGGTGACGGGGAGGGACTTCCCGGCGCGGATGTAGAAGGGGACGCCCTTCCAGCGCCAGGAGTCGATCTCGAGCTTCAGGGCGGCGAACGTCTCGGTCTTCGACTCCTTCGCGACGCCCGGCTCGGAGAGGTATCCGGTGAACTGCCCGCGGACGAGGTCGGCCGCCTCGAGCGCCGGGATGGCTTTCAGCATCTTGACCTTCTCGTCGCGGATCGACTCGCTGTCGGTCCGGACGGGAGGCTCCATCGTCAGGTTGCAGAGGACCTGGAAGAGATGGTTCTGGACGACGTCGCGGATGGTGCCCGTCTGGTCGTAGAAGGCGCCCCTCCCCTGGACGCCGAAGCTCTCCGCCATCGTGATCTGGATGCTATCGACGTAGTTCCGGTTCCAGAACGGCTCCATGAAGGCGTTCGCGAACCGGAAGACGGTGACGGCCTGGACCGGCTTCTTCCCGAGGAAGTGGTCGATCCGGAAGATGGCGCTCTCGGGAAACTCCGAGAAGAGAATCCGGTTCAGCCGCTGCGCCGAGGCGAGGTCCGTCCCGAACGGCTTCTCCACGACGACGCGGGCGTTCTTCGAGAGGCCGGACGTTCCGAGCTGCTCGATCACCCTGGCGAAGAGGAGGGGCGGGATGGCGAGGTAGTGCGCCGGCCGCTCCGCGCCCCCCAGCTCCTTCCGGATCGCCGCAAAGGTGGCCGGGTCGTTGTAGTCGCCGTCCACGTAGCGGAGGAGGCCCGTCAGCTTCGTGAACGCCGAGGGATCGAGCCCGCCGTGCTTCTCGAGGCTGTCCTTGGCCCGCGCCCTCATCTGGTCGAGGTTCCAGCCCGCCTTCGCGACGCCGATGACGGGGACGCCGAGGTGTCCCCGCTTCAGCATCGCCTGGAGCGACGGGAAGATCTTCTTGTACGCGAGGTCGCCCGTGGCCCCGAAGAAGACGAGTGCGTCCGACCGGGGAGCGGTCATGCCCTGCTCCTCACTTCGCCGGCTTCTCGTGATGCCCGCCGAACTGGAAGCGCATCGCCGAGAGGAGCTTGTTCTGGAAATCCGCCTCGCCGCGGGAGCTGAACCGCTCGTAGAGCGCCGTCGTCAGGACCGGCGCGGGGACGGCCTCGTCGATGGCGGCCTTGATCGTCCAGCGCCCCTCGCCCGAGTCGGAGACCCGTCCTTCGAACTTCGCGAGGGCCGGGTCCTCGGCGAGGGCCGAGGCCGTCAGGTCGAGGAGCCACGACGCGATGACGCTTCCGCGCCGCCAGACCTCGGCGATGTCGGGGAGGTTCAGGTCGTACTCGTAGTGCCCGGGATCGCGGAGCGGCGTCGTCTCGGCATCGGCCGCGTGGTCTTCTTTCCCGACGTTCGCGGCGCGCAGGATGCCGAGCCCCTCGGCGTAGGCGGCCATCAACCCGTACTCGATCCCGTTGTGGACCATCTTGACGAAGTGGCCGGCACCGTTCGGTCCGCAGTGGAGGTAGCCGTCTTCCGCGGTTCCCTTCGCCTTCTCGCGTCCCGGCGTCTTCGGGATCTCCCCCTTGCCGGGGGCCAGGCGCCTGAAGATCGGGTCGAGACGTTTCACGACGTCCGGTTCGCCGCCGATCATCATGCAGTAGCCCCGCTCGAGGCCCCAGACGCCGCCGCTCGTCCCGACGTCGACGTAGTGGATTCCCTTCGGAGCCAGCTCCTTCGCGCGGCGGATGTCGTCGACGTAATACGAGTTCCCGCCGTCGATCAGGGTGTCTCCCTTCTCGAGGAGAGGGAGGAGGTCGGCGATCGACTTGTCGACGACGGCCGCGGGGACCATCAGCCAGATGGACCGCGGCTTGGCGAGCTTCCTGACGAAATCGGCCAGGGAGGAGGCTCCAACGGCCTTCTCTTTCGCGAGCTGGGCGACGGCCTTCGGCGACATGTCGAAGACGACGCACTCTTGGCCGCCGCCGATCAGCCGGCGGACCATGTTCGCCCCCATCCGTCCGAGACCGATCATTCCGAGCTGCATGACGTGCTCCTTTTCCTTCTCTTCCCCGGCATCGTCCCGGCTCCTTCCCAGAGTCGGAACCCTCCCGCGAAGGCGTTCCCGTTGTCGCCGGCGCGGCACCCTTCGGGAAACTCCTTCAGCTTCTTGGCGTTTCCGCCTCCGAGGACGACGTCGTCGGGCTCGAGGGCGGCGATGAGCCTCTCGACGACGTCTTCGACGTTCTGACGCCACTTCTTCTTCCCGAGTCTCTCGAGAGCCGCCGCGCCGACGTACTCCTCGTACGTCTTCTTCCTGTACGGAAGGTGCCCCAGCTCCATCGGCTCCACGACGCCGTCGATGATCATCGTGGTGCCGAGGCCGGTCCCGAGGCCGAGGAAAAGCATCTTTCCCCCCTTGTAGCTTCCGAGCGCCTGCATCGCCGCGTCGTTGATCACCTTGACGGGGCATCCGAAGGCGGTGGCGAAGTCGAACCCGACCCAGCCGTGGGCGAGGTTCGCCGGCTCGGCGACGGGCCTTCCCCGGAGGACGAAGCCGGGGTAGCCGATCGAGACGGCGTCCCAGCCCCACCCCTCCGCGGCCTTCCGGACGCCGGAGACCATGAGGTCGGGAGTCAGCGTCTTCCCCGAAGGGAACCTCCGCGGCTCGCTCTCGCCCGACGCGAGGATCTTCACGTTCGTCCCGCCGACGTCCACCACGAGAACCTTCATTCCGCTCTTCTCCTTCTTTTCGGCCATCGGCCTATCCCTTCTTCAGCGCCCCGTCCACCATCTGCTGCGCTTCGCGGACGATGGCGGCGAGGTGGGCTTCACCCTTGAAGCTCTCGGCGTAGATCTTGTAGATGTTCTCCGTCCCGGAGGGGCGAGCCGCGAACCAGCCGCTTTTCGCGACGACCTTCAGGCCGCCGATCGGAGCGTCGTTCCCCGGCGCGCGCGTCAGCCGGGCGACGATCGGCTCGCCCGCGAGGCTCGATTCCTTCACGGCCTCCGGCGAGAGCTTCCCGAGCTTCGCCTTCTGCTCGGGAGTCGCCGCCGCGTCGATCCGGGTGTAGCAGGGGGCGCCGAACTCCCGGGTCAGGTCGCGGTAGTGCTCGCCGGGGTCGCGGCCGGTCGTGGCCGTGATCTCGGCCGCGAGGAGATCCATGATCATGCCGTCCTTGTCGGTGGTCCAGACGGTGCCGTCCTTCCGGAGGAAGCTCGCCCCGGCGCTCTCCTCCCCCCCGAAGACGAAGGAGCCGTCGAAGAGCCCCGGCGCGAACCACTTGAAGCCGACCGGCACCTCGCAAAGGCGCCGCCCGAGCTTTCCGACGACGCGGTCGATCATCCCGCTCGAGACGAGCGTCTTTCCGACCCGCGACGTCCGCGGCCATTTCGGGCGGTTCTCCAGGAGGTACTGGATCGCGACGGCGAGGACGTGATTGGGGTTCATCAGCCCCGCCGTTGCGGTCACGATCCCGTGGCGGTCCGAGTCGGGGTCGTTCGCGAACGCGACCCGATACTCGTCCGCGAGGCCGATGAGCCGCGCCATCGCGTACGGGCTCGAAGGGTCCATCCGGATCTTTCCGTCGTGGTCGACGGTCATGAACCCGAAGGTCGGGTCGATGACCGGGTTCACGATGGAGATGTCGAGCCCCCAGATGGAGTTGATCGGCTCCCAGTAGGGGCGGGAGGCCCCTCCGAGCGGGTCGACGGCCAGCCTCAGCCCGGCCCGCCTGATCGCTTCCATGTCGAGGATGCTTCCGAGGTCCTTGACGTAGGGGAGGACGAAGTCCTCGGCGTGCGTGGTGGCCGCCTTGGCGGCTGTCGCGTAATCGACCCGCTTGACCCCGGCGTTCTTCCCCCGGAGAAACTCGTTGGCCCGCTCCTCGATCCAGTCCGTGACGTCGGTGTCGGCGGGCCCGCCGTTCGTCGGGTTGTACTTGAAGCCGCCGTCCTCCGGCGGATTGTGGGAGGGAGTGACGACGATGCCGTCGGCGAGCGGTCCCTTCCGCCCCCGGTTGTGGACGAGGATGAGCCACGAGACGACGGGGGTCGGCGTCACACCGTCGTCCTTCTGGATCACCGTCTCGACTCCGTTCGCCGCCAGCACCTCGAGGGCGGTTCGCTCCGCAGGGGCGGAGAGCGCGTGCGTGTCCTTCCCCATGTAGAGCGGGCCGTCCGTTCCTTTCGAGCGGCGGTAGTCGCAGATGGCCTGCGTCGTCGCGAGGATGTGCGCTTCGTTGAACGACCCGCGGAGCGCCGACCCGCGGTGTCCGCTCGTTCCGAAGGCGACCCGCTGGTTCGGGTCGGCCATATCCGGCTGGCGCGCGTAGTACTCCCGCTCGAGTCGCACCGGGTCGATCAGCATCTCCTTCGGTGCCGGTCTGCCTGCGAGGGGGGAGACGCTCATCTTACTTTTCCTTTCCTCCGGACGGCGCTCGCCTCACGGGACCGGGCAGGCCTTCGCGTTCCAGATCTCCGCGGCGTACCCGGCGATCGTCCGGTCGCTGGAGAACTTGCCCGAGGACGCCACGTTCAGGATCGCCTTCTTCGCCCAGGCGTCGGGGTCGGCGTAGAGGTCGCAGAGCCGCCGGTCGGCCTCGAGATAGCTCGTCAGGTCCGCGAGGTGCCGATAGTGGTCGCCCTGGTCGAGGAGGGTGTCGCGGAGCGGGGCGAAGACGCCCGGCTCGTTCCGGCTGAAGTGGTCCGAGAAAATCAGGTCGAGCGCGGAGCGGGTCTCCGGCTCGTTGTGGTAGTGCCAGTACGGGTCGTACCAGCCGCGGCTCCCGGCCACCTGGTCCGCCGTCAGGCCGAAGAGGAAAAAGTTCTCCTCGCCGGCCTCCTCGGCCATCTCGATCGTGGCGCCGTCGCGCGTTCCGATCGTGAGCGCCCCGTTCATCATGAACTTCATGTTGCTGGTGCCGCTCGCCTCGTAGCCGGCGGTGGAGATCTGGTTCGAGACGTCGCTCGCGGGGATCACCTTCTCGGCGAGAGAGGTGTTGTATTCGGGGAGGAAGAGCACGTTCAGCCGGCCGCGCACGGCCGGGTCACCGTCGATCGTCCCGGCGAGGTTGTTCAGGAACTTGATGATCAGCTTCGCCAGCCGGTAGGCGGGGGCCGCCTTCCCGGCGAAGAAGAAGGTCCGCGGGGGAATCGCGAGGCCCGGGTTCTCCCGGAGACGGTTGTAGAGGACGACGACCCGGAGCGCGTTCAGAAGCTGCCGCTTGTACTCGTGGATCCGCTTCACCTGACTGTCGAAGATCGTGTCGGGATCCACGGACCGGCCGGAGGCCGTCCGGAGCCACCCGGCGAACCGCGACTTCGCCTCGCGCCGGGCCTTGCGGAAGGCGTCGCAAAAGCCCGCGTCGTCGGCGAGCGGCCTCAGGCGCGCGAGCTGTGACAGATCGGTGGTCCACTCGTCGCCGATGGCGTCCGTGATCGTACGGGCGAGGGCCGGATTCGCGAGGAGGAGCCAGCGCCGCGGCGTCACGCCGTTCGTCTCGTTGCGGAACCGGTCCGGGTAGATCTCGGCGAGGTCGGGAAACGTCGTCGTCCGGAGGAGGCGCGAATGGATCGCGGCGACGCCGTTCGTGGAGTGGGAGCCGACGATGCCGAGGTTCGCCATCCGGATCTTCTGGAACTCGCCCTCCTCGACGAGGCTGATGCGCGCGACGCGCCCCTCGTCTAGAGGGAAGCGCTTCCGGACGTCGTCGAGAAGGCGGCGGTTGATCTCCAGGATGATCTCGAGATCGCGCGGCACGAGGACTCGGAGCCACGAGAGCGGCCATTTCTCCAGCGCCTCGGGAAGGAGCGTGTGGTTCGTGTAGGCGAGCGTCTTCTGCGTGATCTCCCACGCGTCGTCCCACCCCAGACGCTCCTCGTCGAGGAGGATCCGCATCAGCTCGGGGACCGCGAGCGTCGGGTGGGTGTCGTTGAGCTGGACGGCGACCTTTTCCGGAAAGAGGCTCCAGTCGGCGTTGCTCTTCCGGAAGCGCCGGACGAGATCGGCCAGCGAGCAGGCGACGAGGAAATACTCCTGGACGAAGCGGAGCCCCTTTCCCTGCGTCGTCGAGTCGTCGGGATAGAGGACCCGCGTGAGGGACTCGGCGGTCAGCGTCTCGGCGAGCGCTCCGACGAAATCGCCGCTCGAGAACTCCTGGAAATCGAAGTCCTCGGCGGCGGCGGCGGCCCAGAGACGAAGCGTGTTGATCGTCTTTCCGCCGTAGCCGACGACGGGGCGGTCGTAGGGGATTCCGACGAGACTCGAGGGCCGTCCCGGAATCACGCGCAGCGACCCGCCCCGGATCTCGAAGGAGCAGTTCAGACGGACCTCCACCTTCTCGTGCGGGCGGGGGACCTCCCACGGGTCGGGGCGGCGGAGCCAGTTGTCCGCCTTTTCGCTCTGCCATCCGTCCTGAAGGGTCTGCCGGAAGATGCCGTATTCGTACCGGAGCCCATAGCCCATGGCCGGAAGCTGCATCGTGGCCGTCGATTCGAGGAAGCAGGCGGCCAGGCGCCCCAGCCCTCCATTGCCGAGGCCGGCGTCCGGCTCCTCCTCGACGATGGCGGCCGCGTCGAGGCCCTTTTCTCTCGCGGCCCGCTCCACGACCGGTTCCAGCCGGAGGTTCACGATGTTGTTGGCCAGCGACCGGCCGATGAGGAACTCCATCGAGAGGTAATAGATGCGCTTGGGGTTTTCGCGGTCGTAAGTCTCGTTCGTCCGCACCCATCGTTGGGACAGGATGTCCCGGACGGAACGAGCCACGGCCTCGAAGCGTTCGCGAGGGCCGGCGGCCGAGGGACCGACGACGTTGTCGAAGACGAGATGGCGCTCGTAGAACGCATTGGCGGTCCCGTGGAACGGAATCGGCCCGCAGCCGTATTGGCGGAAGAGATCCGTCGGATCGGCCGCGCCCTTCGCGGCGGGGGAGGACGTCGGCTTCCTTTCGCTCATCGCGAGGCCTCCTGTGTCACGGCCGGACCTACCGCGTCCTCCTCAGGGACTGACATGGCGGTCGTCGTTCCAGAGCCGGATCACCGTCCGGGAGAGGTCGTGTTCGTAGCCGACCGCGCTCAGGCTCGCGGTGCCGAGAAGGAAGTGTGCCCCGGAAGCCGGGGCCCCGACGCCGATCCAGCGCGCCGCCAGCACGCGGATGAAATGTCCGCTCGAGAAGACGAGGACGTCCCCGCCGACCGAGCGAAGGCGCGCGATGACGCGGTCGGCCCGGGCGCCGACCTCCGCCGGCGTCTCGCCGCCGGGGCAGCCGTCGCGGAAGAGCTGCCAGTCGGGGCGGGCCAAGAGGATCTCGTCGCGGGTCTTCCCCTCGTACTCGCCGTAGTTCCACTCGACGAGGTTCCGGTCGATCTCGGCGAGAGGTCCGAAGCCGGCGAGCTCGCAGGTCCGGAAGGCGCGCTTCAGCGGGCTCGAGAAGACCTTCACGAAGGTGAGCCCCGTCAGGCGCTCCCCGAGGCGGCGGGCGTTCCGCTCCCCGCGCTCCGTCAGGGGAAGGTCGGTCAGCCCCGTGTGCTGGCCCGTAACGCTCCAGGCGGTCTCTCCGTGCCGGGCGAGCCAGACAGCCGGTAGAGATTCAGTCATGGCCTGACGACTCCCTCCGTGAGTTCGACCGGGGAGAGTCGGCCCTGGCCGAGAGCGAAGGGTCGAAAAGGATCGTCACGTTCCCCCCGAGAACGAGTCTAGTACCACGACTCGTGCGGGAGGCGCGATGGTACGCTTTTCGATCGAGGAAGCCGTGATCGCGAAGCCCGCAGAGACGGCCGAGGGCCGACGACTTTCGGAAAACGACCGCCGGCTGGCGCACTGGAACCGCTGGGGGCCGTATCTCGCGGAGAGGGCGTGGGGCACGGTCCGCGAGGACTACAGCAAGGACGGCGCGGCCTGGGAGTACTTCCCGCACGACCACGCCCGCTCGCGGACCTATCGATGGAACGAGGACGGGCTGGCCGGGATCTGCGACCGGCACCAGCTCGTCTGCTTCGCGCTTTCGCTCTGGAACGGGAAGGACCCTTTCCTGAAGGAGCGGCCGTTCGGCCTCTCGAACTCGGAAGGGAACCACGGCGAGGACGTCAAGGAGTACTGGTTCTACCTCGACTCGACCCCGACGCACTCGTACATGAAGTACCTCTACAAGTACCCGCAGGCGGAGTTCCCCTACGTCCGCCTCGTCGAGGAGAACCGGCGACGGACGCGGGAGGAGCCGGAGTACGAGCTTCTGGACACGGGGATCTTCGCGGAGAGCCGCTACTTCGACCTCTTCGTCGAGTACGCGAAGGGAGGCCCCGAGGACCTCCTCGTCGAGATCACGGTGGAAAACCGGGGGCCGGAGGCGGCCACGATCGACCTTCTGCCGACGGTCTGGTTCCGCAACACCTGGTCGTGGCGGCCGGGCCGGGAGCGCCCCGCCCTCGAGGCGGCGGCGGCGAGCGGACGGACGGCCCGCCGATCGAGCTTCGGGAGCCGTACCTCGGCACCCGCTGGCTGCACGCGACGCCGGGCGCCGAGCTTCTCTTCACCGAGAACGAGACGAACAACGAGCGCCTCTTCGGCTCTCCGAACGGCTCGCCCTTCGTGAAGGACGCCTTTCACGACTACGTCGTCGGCGGACGCCGGGAGGCCGTCAACCCGGCCGGTCGGGGGACGAAGGCCGCGGCCCGACACCGGCTGACCATCGCGGCCGGAGGGAGCGGCCGGATCCGTCTTCGGTTGACCGACGCGGAATGGGCGGACGGCGATCCCCTTGGCGAGGAGTTCGACCGGACGATCGCGGCGCGCCGCGCCGAGGCCGACGAGTTCTACGACGCCGTGATCCCCGGGCGCCTCCCGTCCGACGAGAAGCAGGTGATGCGGCAGGCTTTCGCGGGGATGCTCTGGTCGAAGCAGTTCTACAAGTACGACGTCCGGCGGTGGCTCCGCGGGGACGCCGGAGAGCCCCCCCGCCACCCGAGCGCCGGAAGGGGCGCAATGCCGACTGGACGCACGTCTTCAACGCCGACGTCATCTCGATGCCGGACACGTGGGAGTTCCCCTGGTTCGCGGCGTGGGACCTCGCGTTCCACTGCGTCACCCTCGCGCTCGTCGACCCGGCCTTCGCCAAGGACCAGCTCGTCCTGATGCTTCGCGAGTGGTACATGCACCCGAACGGCCAGATCCCGGCCTACGAGTGGAACTTCGCGGACGTGAACCCTCCGGTCCACGCGTGGGCGGCGCTCCGCGTCTTCCAGATCGAGAGGGCGAAGACGGGTGTCGGCGACGTCGCCTTCCTCAAGCGCGTCTTCCACAAGCTCCTCCTGAACTTCAACTGGTGGGTCAACCGGAAGGACGCTCTCGGCAACAACCTCTTTCAGGGAGGGTTCCTCGGCCTCGACAACATCGGCATCTTCGACCGGAACACGAACCTCCCGGAGGGGTGGGTCCTCGGCCAGGCCGACGGGACGAGCTGGATGGCGATGTACTGCCTCAACCTCCTCGGCATGGCGCTCGAGATCGCCGTCGAGGACCCGGTCTACGAGGACGTCGCGAGCAAGTTCTGGGAGCACTTCATCTACATCGGCCACGCGATCCAGCGCCCCGACGAGCCGGGACAGGGCCTCTGGAACGAGGAGGACGGCTTCTTCTACGATCACCTCCTTTCGCCCGACGGCCGGCAGGTCTCGATTCCGATCCGATCGCTCGTCGGCCTGATCCCGCTCACGGCCGTCGTCACGGGCGACGACCGGCTCCTCGCCCGCTTCCCGACCTTCCGGCGCCGGATGGAGTGGTTCCTCGCGCACCGGAAGGACCTGACGTCGGCCTGCGCGTCGATGGCCCGGCACGGGGAGGAGGAGCGGATCCTCCTCTCGATCGTCAAGCCCGATCAGCTGACGCGCCTCCTCCGGTTCGTGCTGGACGAGAGCGAGTTCCTCTCCCCGTACGGCATACGCTCCATCTCGCGGTTCCACGGCGAGCATCCCGTCATGATCGAGACCCAGGGGATCAGCCGCCGGCTCGACTACGAGCCGGGGGAGTCACGGACGAATCTCTTCGGGGGGAACTCCAACTGGCGCGGCCCGGTCTGGTTTCCGGTCAACTACCTGATCATCGAGTCCCTGCATCGCTTCCACGAGTACTTCGGCGACTCCTTCAAGGTCGAGTGCCCGACCGGATCCGGGAAGATGATGACGCTCCGCGAAGTCTCCCGCGAGCTGGCACACCGGCTCTCGCTCCTCTTCGTGCCCGATGCGAACGGACGCCGCCCCGTCGCGGGACCCTACGACGTCTTCTCGAGCGATCCCCACTGGAAGGATCTGATCCTCTTCCACGAGTACTTCCACGGGGAGACGGGCGCGGGCCTCGGCGCCAGCCACCAGACCGGCTGGACCGGCCTCGTCGCGAAGCTGCTCGAGGAGATCGGCTAGAACGCCGCGATCCCGCCGGCACGAACGTCGATGCCGGTCAGCTGTCTCGATGGTGCAATCTGCTTCATTCCGGTGTATTCTGATGGCATGGCAACAGTCGAAAAGCCGGTCCGGCAGAGCGTCAGTCTTCCGCCGCGTGTCGCCCGACGCGTAAAGGCCCTCGCGAAGACGAAGAGAACGAGCGCAAACCGCGTCGTCATCGACCTGATCGAGGCGGGGCTGGAATCCCGGGAACGCGAAAAGAATCTCTTCTTCGATCTTGCCGACCGTTGGCCCGCTCCTCCGAACGCCGCGGAGCAGAAACGCCTCAAGGAAGAACTCGCCCGCATGACCTTCGGCGATTGATTAATCTCGTTCAAGGTCTGCGGCGAAGGGAAATTCCCGAAGACGTTTCTGCTGTCAGGCCAGCCGGCGAAGGGGCAGAGACTCTGAACAAAGGCGTCGCTCGGCACTTCGCCACATCAGAATTCTCAAGGACTCTGGTTCGCAAACTGGCTCAGGACCCTGAGCATCGGCTCGCTGGAGATCCGCATCAGGCCGGCTGAAAGGCTGGTCGAGCTCAAGGATCAGGAAGATGGCGCCGGAGACCGAGAGGGCCGAGACCGCAGGGAGAGGGTGGCGGTCGCGTTGGCTGGCGCGAGCAGGCTGAAGCCGAGAAAGATGAGCATGAGCCAGGTGACGACGACGATCAGGAGCGGCGCCGAAATGGACGGGACCGTTTGCGCCACCAGCTGCTCCCGAGACTGGCCGAGCTCGGCGGCGACGGTTGTCGCCTGAGCCTTCAGGGTCCGCTGCAGGTCGTCCTGCGGGGAGAGACGAAGGATGGCGTAATAGACTTCGTCTCCCGCGTGGCGTTCCGGAGCCAGCTGGCTCAGCGTACCTTTCTCCTCGGGCCAGATCCGCCGAACAGCTCCCTCGGTCGTGACGCGCAGCCGGGAGCGGGCATCCGCCGCTTCCGGCCCGTAGGCCAGGAGCATCCGATCGAGATAAGCGACCCGGGCGGCCATCTGAATGACCTGCCCCCTCGTGGCGTCGTAGGAGCTCTTGGCCGAACTGACGAGGAATCCCAGGAGGAGGGCCGTCATGGTCGAGACAAGACCCAGGGCCAGCTTCACCGTATCCGTCGTCTCCGCACTCCGGTGAGCTTCGGGAAGGAGGCGGCGCAGGCGCCTCCCGATCAGCACCGCGGCAAGGAGGGACGCGGCGACAATGGCGGCGGTGATCGTGGAACTCATCGTGGCGTTCTCCCTTATTGTCCAGGGCCTTTGACGAAGAAGGCCGGCGAACCGCTGCGCGGAACGCCGGCCTCCCGAATCGGCCGGGTGGATCCGACCTCCGTGGCTATTCGCTGACCTTGTTGTTCCGCTGCGCCGCCTCGAGTTTCTTGATGTCCTCGGGGGTCAGCTTCGGCCGGTCGATCTTGAGCGTGACCTTGTTGATCTTGCCGTTGAACGCGAACGGAACCTGGTAGTCGCCGTCGTCGACCGGCGTGCCGGTGTCGGAGCCGACGTCGAGGTTCTCGTCCCACTCCAGGATGAACGGGAGCGTGTGCTCCATCGTCTGCGTGGCGACGGCCTTTCCGTCGACTTTGAGAACGCCGGTGCCGCCGCGGCCGATGCCGCTGACGTTGTTGAAGGCCAGGGTGGCCATCCCGAGGCCGTCGTAGTTGAAGTCGAACTCGAGGACGTGGCGGCCCGGCGTGAGGGCCTCGGGGCCTTCCCAGCGGATCCGCTTCACGTCGACGAGGTTCCAGAGGAAGACCGGCTTCCCCTTCATCAGGTAGAAGCCGTAGCCCGCGAAGCGGCCCCCCTCCGTGATGAGCATGCCGCTCCCGCCCCCCTGCGGGATCTCGACGTCGGCCGTGATGGTGTACGAGGTGTTCAGGACCGATGGCGCGTCGCCATACGGCGTCCCCGTGAGGGGCCGCGTCCACGTGAAGACGTCGCGGCCGGCGGTGATGCTCGGGCGCGGCGTGACGAGCCGGGTCACGACCGTCGCGTCGAGCGGCTCGACCTGGTACTTTTCCGCCTCCTGCCAGAAGATCGCCTCGAGCTCCTTGACCTTTTCCGGGTACTTCGCGGCGACGTTGTCGGCCTGGGTCCAGTCCTTCGTCAGGTCATACAGCTCCAGCGGGAACTTCGACGGGTCGACCCCGACGCCGCCGGCCGTGACCCAGGGCGGGCGCATGACCTTCGTCGAGAGGATCCATCCGTCGTGGTAGACCGCGTGGTCGCCGAACATCTCGAAGTACTGCGTCCTGTGCGTGGAGGGGGCCTTCTCGTTCTTCTTGTCGAAGGTGTACATCATGCTGACGCCCTCGATCGGGCTCTGCTTGATGCCGTCCACGTATTCGGGCTGCCGGATGCCGGCCGCCTCGAGGATCGTCGGGACGATGTCGATCATGTGGTGGAACTGGTTCCGGATTCCCCCCTTGTCCTTGATCACCTTGGGCCAGGAGATCGCCGTCCCCTGCCGGACGCCGCCGAAGTGCGAGGCGATCTGCTTCGTCCAGGAGAACGGCGTGTCGAAAGCCCACGCCCAGGGTACCGCCATGTGGTTGTAGGTCTTGTCCGAGCCCCAGGCGTCGTAGAAGTACTTGAGCTGGGCCTCGACGGGGACGTCGACCTGGTTGAACATGGCGACTTCGTTCGGCGTCCCGTTGAGCGTCCCCTCGGAGCTGGTGCCGTTGTCTCCTTCGATGTAGATGATCAGCGTGTTGTCGAGCTTTCCCATCTCCTCGACCGCCTGGATGACGCGGCCGATCTCGTGGTCGGTGTAGGCGACGTAGGCCGCGAAGACGTCCACCTGCCGGAGGAACATCTTCTTCTCGTCCGGCGTGCACTGGTCCCACTCCTTCAGGAGCTCCTTGGGCCAGGGGGTCAGCTTCGCGTCCTTCGGGATCACGCCGAGCTTCTTCTGGTTCGCAAAGATCGTCTCGCGCAGCTTGTTCCACCCCTTGTCGAAGAGGTGCATGTCGCTGATCTTCTTGATCCACTCCGGCGTCGGGTGGTGGGGCGCGTGCGTCCCGCCCGGCACGTAGTAGACGAAGAAGGGCTGGTCGGGCGTCAGCGTGTTGACCTGGTTCATGTAGGCGATCGCCTCGTCGGCCATCGCCGTCGTCAGGTTGTAGCCGGGGTTCCCCTGGAACGGATAGATGTAGGTCGTGTTCCGGGCGAGGTTCGCCGGCTCCCACTGATTCGTGTCGCCCCCCATGAAGCCGTAGAAGTACTCGAAGCCCATGCCGATGGGCCATTGGTCGAACGGGCCGATCGAGGTCGCCTCGAAGGACGGCGTGTTGTGGTTCTTCCCGAACCACGAGGTCCGGTATCCGTGGTCCAGGAGGATCCGGCCGATCGTCGCCTTGTCCTTCGGGATGATGCTGTCGTAACCCGGGTATCCGGTCGCCTGCTCGGAGATGACGCCGAAGCCGACCGAGTGGTGGTTGCGGCCCGTGATCAGCGCCGCCCGCGTCGGCGAGCAGAGGGCCGTCGAGTTGAAGTTCGTGTAGCGGAGGCCGCTGGCCGCGATCCGGTCGAGTGCCGGCGTCGGGATGACTCCGCCGAACGTGCTCGGGACGCCATAGCCGGCGTCGTCGGTCATGATGAGAAGGATGTTAGGCGCGCCCTTCGGGGGCACGACGCGCGCCGGCCAGTACGGAACCGAGCCCGCCGTCGTCCGCTCGATCTTGCCGCCGAACTTCTCCGGCGGCGCCGGAAGCTGCCTGCCGTCGATCGTCGTCGTGGCGGCGGGGGAGCCGGGCGGGGCCGGCTGCTGCGCCGCGACTCTCCCTGGGGCGCAGAGTGCGGCAGAAATCGCGAGAGCGACGATTGTCGTCATCCCGCGGGAGAAGAGTCGGGACGGAGCCATCGTTTTTTCTCCCTTCGCCTCGCGTGCGGCGAGCGATTACATTTCGGTAGTTCGAGGAGAGTCTAACCCGGCGAATCGGGTCAGGTTTCTTCCGGACGCCGGCAGGGGCGGACGAGGCAGCGCCAGCGCCGGTCGTAGTGGAAGGCGCGGCCGAGGGGGACGTCGCGGAAGGCGATGTGACGGGTCAGGACCTCGATGCCGAGGCCGCGAAGGCGCGCGCCGAGGTCGTCGAGAAAAGCCGTCATGAGACCGCGGCCGCGGAGCGCCGCCGTGACGGCGACCCCGTCGAGCTGCGCGGAGGGCCCTCCCGGAAGCGAATAGGCGACCCCGGCGACGACACGCCCCTGATCGTCGAGGGCCACGAGGAGCCGGCGCCCTTCCGAGTAGGCGCGCGGGACGCCCGACCGGACGAGAAGATGGACGAGCCGCCCCAGCTCCGCCGGGTCGATCGGGTCGCGCACGGTATATCGCACGCCGATCCGGTCGGCGATGTGCGTCGTGGCGACGAGGTGCCGTCCCCCCTCGCCCACCGCGGCGAGAGCCACGCCCTGATCCGACGCGCCGCCGGGAAAGACGAGCCGGCCGAAGGCGAGGCGCTCCTCCGCGCTTCCGAGGGCCGCCTGGACGTCGGCCAGCTCCACCATCTCCGCCGGCCAGACTCCGGGCCGGTGGAGCATCGCGAGAAGGAGGGTGTCGAAGGCTTGCCGCGCCAGAAGGCCAGCCTGCGCGAAGGTGGTCTGCCGGTGGAGGTGGTACCGGACGATCTCCGGGAAGCGGTCGAGGCGGTAGACGCGTTCGAGGCCGCGTGCCATCGCCTCGCGGGCGGAGAGGGGAGCGTCCGGCTCGAGGAGCTCCCACGCCTCGAACCGCTGGATCGCCGAGAGGAGCGGGAGAGGGGGATGGAAGGCGACTTCCAGCCGCTCCCTCTCGGCGCCGAGCTCCTCGGCGAGCGTATGGGCGAGGCTTCCCGGCGCGTCGCGGCCGAGGACGCCGAGGAGATCGTCGAGGAAGAGACGCGCGCCGGCCAGACCGAGGGACTCCACGCAGGCGTCGGCGATCCACGAGCGCTTGAGCATCGTCCTCGAGCGCGGGTAGAGCGCGAACGTCTCCTCGAAGAAGTTCCGGACCATGGGTCCCACGAGCGACCAGGGGCCTTCGTACGGCCGATGCCCGG
Organism: uncultured Acidobacteriota bacterium; assembly: GCA_963779415.1. Taxonomy (GTDB): domain Bacteria; phylum Acidobacteriota; class Thermoanaerobaculia; order UBA5066; family UBA5066; genus DAOMFB01. The sequence goes on from CAVZYA010000002.1 coordinate 1,185,620, forward strand.
CGAGGGAGAGGAGGACGGTCCCCTCCCGGAAATCGTCGCGAGGGATGGCGACGTTCGCCGGCGAGACGGCCCCGGGGACGAGCCGCCGTCCGCTCGCTTCCCACGCGGAGAAGAACGCCGCGAGCGCCCGGACGAAGGGAGTGCGCCAGCGCGGCGATCCCGCCCCCTCCGGCACGGGCTGCTCCAGCTCCCAGAGCCGCATCGAGAGCGTCGGCTCGTCGACCCACCCCACCGACAGGGCCTCCAGCTCGGGCCGGAAGCCGCCGAAGGCGGGGACCACGGGCTCGCGGTCCGCCGGCGAAGCAAGAGCCTCCATCCAGAGCTTCGTCGCCCGGACGGCCTCGGCATCGAGGTCGTCTCCGATGATGAGGAGGAGGTCGTGATGCCGGCCGGAGACCGTGTTGATGCCGGCGCGGAAGAGCTGGTGCCGCCGCACGGTGGCGACCGGCGTGATCCAGATCCCGTCCGGGATCCAGCTCGTCGGGCTTCAAGGCGTCGCTGCACGCGAGTTCCAGCGCCTCCTCGAGAAAGCCGGTCCCTTCGAAGAGCCGCTCGATCCGGAGCCTCTCGCCCGAGGCGAGCCCTTCGTGGAAGGCGAGCTTCTCCCGGAACGAGGCACGCGAGGCGAGGCCCTGCTGGAACCACGCGGCCAGCTCGTCGAGCCGGGCGGCCGCGGTGCGCGCGAGGTGCGGATCGGATTCCTCGAGCGCCCACGAAGCCAGCTCCGACCGGACCGCCACGTAATCCTCGCGGTGGTTCCGGACGTGGTGGACGAGGAGCGTGAAGACGTCGGAGAGGAGGCCGGCCTGCGAGGAGGGGAGCGGCCGCGACAGGGCGACCCGGTAGCCGTGGAGACGCCGGCGCAGGGCGGTGAGCCGCTCGCCCGGCAGCCCTTCGCGCGCGATCCGCTCGATGCTCGCGGCGGAGAGGAACGGGAGCCCCGACTCGAGGAAGCTCTCCATCTCGGACGAGTCCCCAGGAGCCGGCGCGCCGAGGAGCAGGATGCGAAACGCGGCGCAGCGGACCTCGGCCGCCGGGTGGCGGGCGAGCGCCTCGAGCCTCCTCCGGATGGCCGTCCCGGTGGCGGGGTCGGCACGGCGGAGGCGCTCCTCGATCTCGGCGACGGCCTGGAGCGATTCCAGATCCCCGCCGAAAAGAGCCTCGCAGATCACCTGGTGGAACGTCGCCAGCTCCGATGAGGCAATGCGGGCCCGCGCGGAGGGCCTGGCGAGCGAGCGGACGTCCTTCGGCAGTTTCACCCGGGGCGAGAAGGCGCCGAGCGGGAGATCCCACCCCCCCTTCAGCGGGCAGAAGGAGGCGAGCGCCGGGTTCCCCAGCCAGAGGAGAGGCTGATGGGCGAGGAGGCCGAGATCCACGACCTCCCCGGAGAGCGTGTAATCGAGATCGCCGATCCGGACCGTTCCCGGCTCCTCCGTCCGGCGCAGCGTCAGCGAGAGCCCCCGCCGCTCGTCGACGAGGGTGTCGTCCGCGTAGACGAGGTCTCCTTCCAGGATCCCGACGTCGCGGTGAAGCCAGCGCGGCACGCGGAGCGTGAGCCCCTTTCCTTCGAGCCGGACGGCCGTGCCGCGGTAGAGCGACGCGAGGACGTCGCGGAAGCTCTCTTCGATCGCCTTCCGCCGGTAGCTTCCCTTCGGCGTCAGCTCGCCCTGTTCGAGAGAGAAATCGCGGTCCAGAACGGAGAAGCCGACGACACGCTCGTGCGGCGCGAGATCGAGGTTCGCCTCGGCGACAATGCGCGCGTAATAATCGGTCCGGTTCTCCTCGGAGGCGAGGTCGGCGAGGATCGGCGCCTCGGGCTCCGGGACGATCAGGAGGACGTTGTCGTCCCGGCCGTCGCCGGCCAGAAACGTCCTGCATACGCCGGGGACTCCCTCGAAGAGCTGCTCCACGCGGCGCGGCGCCACCGTCTGCCCGCGGCTGTTCTTGTAGATGTCCTTGACGCGGTCGACGATCTCGAGATACCCGCTGGGCCGCGCGCGGAAGATGTCCCCCGTCCCGATCCACCGCTCCTCGCCCGGCGCGGGGGGCGGAGATCCCAGTTCGCGAGCGACGTACGGGCCCGAGATCTCCATCTCTCCGGTTTCGGCGAGACGGACGTGGATGCCGGGGAGCGGGATGCCGACGGTGCCGTCCTCGTATTCGCCGGGGGGCGTCATCGTGATGCCGCCGGTTGCCTCCGTCATCCCGAAGCCGCTCGAGAGGGAGACGCCGCCCCGCTGGAAGAAGCGGAAGACCGCCGGCTCGAGGAATCCGGCCGCCGAGAGCCCCCACGCGAGCCGCCCGCCGGTGATCTCGCGGATCGCGGCGGCCTCCTCCTCCGCTCCGCCCCCCGCGCCGGCCCGCCGCTGGCACCTCTGGAAGAGCTGCTGCCAGCGCGCCGGGATGCTGATGAGCCCCGTCGGCCGGACCAGACGCAAGCCGGCGAGAAGCGTCTCTAGCGACGGGTTTCCGGCGAAGACGTACGTTCCGCCCCAGAACATCATCCCGAGAAGCTCCAGATAGCGCCCGAACGTGTGGCAGAGCGGCAGGAAGGAGAGAAGCAGCTCCCCCTCGCCGACGAACGGGAGAGCGGCTGCGCGGGCGAAGCGCTTCGTCAGGAGATTGAACGGCGTGAAGGCGAATCCTTTCTGGGCGCCTGTGCTCCCGGAGGTGAAGAGGACGGTCGCGGCGTCGTCGGGACCGAAGGAGGTGAGGGTTCGAAGAACGCCGTCGATCTCGTCAGCGCCGCGCCTTCCGACCTCCTCGCCGAGAACGGCCGCGTCTCCGCGCTTCAGGCGTGCGGCCGCGTCGAGGAGAACGGGCCGGAGGGTTCCCGGAAGACGGGCCGCGGCCGCCTCCACCTTCGCGAGCTGCTCCTCCGTGTCGACGACGACGAGGGTCGCGCCGAGCCTTGCGAGAATCGGCGTCAGCTCGGCTTCGGTCAGGTGCGGGGCGAGAGGCGAGACGAAGATTCCGTGAACGAGGCAGGCGAGATCGCAGCAGGCGGCCTCGAGGCTGTTTTCCGCGACGATCGCGACCCGCGCCGGGGGGCCCGGAAGACCCGCGAGCGCCGCCGCGACGCCTCGCAGGCGCCGCGCGGTCTGGGCATAGGTCCACCGAGGCGCCTCGGGACGGGGCGAGCCCTGGAGGAAGACCCGCTCGGGATGGGAGGCGATGCGCTGGGAGAGGAGCGTCGCGAGGGAATATCCCGAGGCGCGGATCGCGCCGAACGTCGTCTCGGCCCAGCGCGTCCGCGCCGCGGCGTCGGGGAGGGCCAGAAGGAATTCGCGGCGGCGCGTCTCATCCAGATACCGATGCCACGACGGGGACGGGACCGCGCCGTCCGCGAGGGCGCGCTCCGCGGCGGCGACGAGCGCCAGAGCCGCTTCGGGGGAGACCGGCGTCGCGCCGTCCAAGGGAGCCAATCGGTCGAGGCCGTCCGCGACCGGGTCCGCTCGCTCGAGCAACGCGGCTTCGGAGCGCTCCACGGCATACCTCCGCCCGCGCCGCCTCAACCGGATCGGCACGCGGGGCCGTGAGGTCAATATCCGCCCCCGGGACGGGGAAATCCATGGTTCCGATGCGTTCTGCTATACTTTTTTCGTTCGCCCTTCCTGAGATGACGGAGCGGACCAGAGACCGAAAGGTCCCCGTCGACCTTCCCTTGTACCTCCCCACCCTCACCAGACCCGCTCCCGTCCCTCCGGACGGGCGTTTAACGAAGGAACCCATGAAGCTCTACGTAGGAAACCTCTCGTACTCCCAGAACGACTCCACCCTTCGCGCTCTCTTCGAGCCTTTCGGCAATGTCGAGTCCGCCCGCGTGATCACCGACCGCGACAGCGGCGGCTCCAAGGGCTTCGGCTTCGTCGAGATGTCCGACGCCGATGGCCAGAAGGCCATGGGCGCCTTGAACGGCCGCGAGCAGGACGGCCGCGCCCTCCGGGTCAACGAAGCCCGGCCGCAGGAGAGCCGCACCGGCGGCGGTGGCGGCGGCTTCCGCGGCGGCCGCAACCGCTACTGATTCCAATCCGTTTTCCGGAGCGATCCTCCCGGGCCGGGCTCTCACCCGGCCCGTTTCTTTCTTGAGAAGCTACTTCGTCGAGAAGCGCTTTTCGAGATCCTTTATTTTCGCCTCGAGGGCCGCGAGCTTCTCCTGGAGCCGCTCCATCTGAGCCTCGAAGTGGTCGTGGTCGAACTCGGGGATCCGGAAATCCCAGCCGTGAGGGCCCCACTCGCCCATTCGGATCTCCCGGGTCGAACCCTTGCGAGCGGCGAGAGGGACCTCCAGCGTGGCCGGTGTCCTGTCGCGAACGATGGCGAGAGAAAGCTTCTGGCCCTCCTCGGTTCTCCGGACGGCGTGCGAGAGGTCGGAGGCGCGTTCGACGCTCCTTCCGCCGGCCTTCGTGACGATGTCGCCGACCTTGAGGCCGGCCTTGGCGGCCGGGCTCCCTTCCTCCACCGACGCGATCATCACGCCGGCGTCGCGCGGAGCGCCGAAATGCTCGCGCAGCTCCGGGCTCAGGTCGGTGAGCTGGACGCCGAGGAACGTCCGTGGCCCGGTGACGATCCGGACGACGGCCGGCCCGTCGCCGGGCTCTTCACCCTCATCGATCGCGGCGGGCGGAGAAGGCGGATCGGGAGGGGCGGGAGGCTTCGGAGCCTTCGGCGGAGTGGCTCCGAGGGGAACGGCGGCGAGGAGAAGTGCGGCGAGAACGAGGAGGCCGGGACGGCGAGAAACGTGGATCATGCTCCCTCCGCGGGCGGCCGGCGGCTGCCCGGTTCATGTAGGGAGACGCGCGGCGGCGCGAAGGGTTACGGTGGGACGCGGGCAGAGGTTCGGATAACAATTCGTGCTACGGTTGGGGTCGGCCATGAAGGAAGACCCGCCTCCGAGGAAGTGTTACCTCTGCGCACGCCCGGCGTCGTTTCCTGCGTGGGAGAGCGCCGAGGGGAACAACCGCTCTCCCTTTCTCGTCGACTGCGGCGAGTGCGGGAACTACGGCATCACGGAGGAGGCGGTGAGCCGGCTCGAGATCCGGCCGCAGGCGCGCTCCGGGGTCCGGTTCGAGATCTTCCGCCTTCGCAGCCTCGCGAATCCGCGGCCGACGGTCGACCTGAAGATCGTCGAGCACTTCTCGATGGGATTCACGCCGCTGCCGGGGGGCTGAGCGCCCCAGCAAGCGACGCCGACGCGAAGCTCCACCCGAAGGCGCCGAAGACGGGCTGAGATTGTCGTCGAGGACACGGCGAACGAGCTGCAGTTCCTCTTCTCGCAGCTCGGGATGACATCGACGTCGTGAGCGGGGAAGCTGAGAAGGCGTCGGTGGTCGTGATCGATTCCCTCTGGCGAGACGGATAGAATCTCACTCATAGGAATCCAGGTGAGCCTGCTTCCCGGTACGCGCCTCGGCCGCTACGAGATTCTCTCGCGCCTGGGGTCTGGAGGGATGGGTGAGGTGTACCGTGCGCGGGATACGCGGCTCGGACGCGACGTGGCCGTCAAGGTGCTGCCGGAGAAGTTCGCCCTTGAGCCGGAGCGGCTGCGGCGCTTCGAGGGAGAGGCCCGCGCCGCTTCCTCTCTGTCCGATCCGCACATCGTAACTGTCTTCGATGTGGGCGAAGCGGAGGGCGTTCATTTCTTCGCCTGCGAGCTCGTCGACGGCTCCGACCTTCGGCACCTGCTGGAGGAAGGCCCGTGGCCGGTCCGGAAAGCGTCCGATCTCGCCGAGCAGATCGCCTCCGGCCTCGCGGCGGCGCACGAGAAGGGAATCGTTCACCGCGACCTGAAGCCGGAGAACATCCTGGTCTCAACGTCGGGGCTCGTGAAGATCGCGGATTTCGGCCTGGCGAAGCTGATGGAATCGAGCTCCGCGGCAGCCTCCCAGCTCCCGACCTCCGACGGACACCAGACCACGGCCGGGGTCATCATGGGGACCGTTGCGTACATGTCGCCGGAGCAGGTGCGCGGCCAGGCCGTCGACCACCGCTCCGACATCTTCTCGTTCGGGGCGGTTCTCTACGAGCTGCTGACGGCGCACAAGGCGTTCGAGCGGGGCACGGCCGCCGAGACGATGGCCGCCATCCTGAAGGAGGACCCGCCAGAGCTGTCGAGCGCTGATCGGACGATCCCTCCTTCGCTCGCGCGCGTGGTGGAGCATTGCCTCGAGAAGCCCCCGGAGAACCGGTTTCAGTCGTTGCGTGACGTCGTCTTTGCTCTCAGGGAGGCGGGATCGCAGCCGGTCGGCAGCGGGCCGCAAGTGCCGCCCGCCACGGCGGGAACCTCGAGGCTCGTCGGCAGCGTTTTCAGGCGAATCGGCCTGGCGGTGGCCGCCGTGGCGCTCCTGGCAGGCGGCGCGGCACTGCTCCTTTTCTCCCGCCGAGCGCCGGCGCTGACGGAAAAGGACACGATTCTGCTGGCGGACGTGGTCAACACCACGGGAGACGCCGTGTTCGACGGGACTCTCAAGCAGGCACTCGCCACGACGCTGGGGCAGTCTCCTTACCTGAACATCTTCCCCGACACACAGGTTCGCGACACGCTGCGTTACATGGATCGCTCGCCGGACGAGCGGGTCACGAGGGAGATCGCCCGCGAGATCTGCGAGCGCCGGGGGATCAAGGCCATGCTTCTCGGTTCCATCGTGAGCCTGGGGAGCCACTACGTGATCACGCTGGAGGCGTTGAATGCCCGCACGGGCGACGCCCTGGCCCGGGAGCAGGCTGAGGCGGCGACCAAGGAGCAGGTGCTCACGACGATCGACCAGGCTGCGACGAGGCTGCGCAAGCACCTCGGTGAGTCGCTGGCGTCGATCAAGAAATTCGACACGCCGCTCGTGCAGGCGACGACGTCCTCGCTCGAGGCCCTGAAAGCCTACACGCTCGGGCGTCAGGAGGGCCTGGCGGGCCGGTTTGCCGAATCGATCCCGCTGCTCAAGCGGGCGGTGGAGCTCGATCCGAACTTCGCCATGGCCTACGTCAATCTCGCCGTGTCGTGCTCGGACCTCGACGATGCAGTCGGCGAAAGCGTTCGCTTCGCAACGAAGGCGTTCGAGCTGCGGGATCGAGTCACCGACCGCGAGCGGCTGGCGATCAGTTCCCTCTACTACATGATCGTGACGGGGGAACTGGACAAATGGATCCAGACGGACGAATTGTCCACGCGAACCTACCCGCGTGATCAAGGGCAAGGGCTGCGCAGCAATCTGGCGTTCGGGTACATCTGCGTCGGTGACTACGAAAGGGCTGTCGAACAGGCGAGCGAGGGGATCCGGATCAGCCCGGACGTGGCGATGCTCTACAGCAATCTCGGATGGGCGTACCGCGCGCTCGGCCGTTACGACGAGGCGAAAGCGACCTTCGAGCAGGCGCACGCGCGCAAGCTCGATTACGAAATGATGCATTACAACCTGTACCTGATGGCTTTCGCCCAGGGCGACCGTCCCGGCATGCAGCGCGAGGTCGAGTGGGCCGCCGGAAAGCAGCCGCAAGAGGCGCTCATCCTCGGGCTGCAGGCCGATACCCAGACGTTCGCCGGGCGATTCCGACAGGCGGAAGCGACGGTCAGGCAGGCGGTCGAGCTTTACCGACGTCAGGACCTGAAGGGGAAGGTACGTGAGCTTCTCGTCGACACGGCAGTGAAATATGCGTTCGCAGGCGACTGCGATCGGGCACGAAGAGATGCGGCGAGCGCAGTGGCCATGTGGGACGGTGCCAACCCCGGCGATGCGGAGTCCGTCCTCGGTCCGGCGGCAATCAGCCTTGCGCTCTGCGGAGAGATCTCGCGGGCGGAGGCGATTCTCGGAGACCTCGTCAGGCTGCAACCAACCGATACGGTCGTCCACGCGCGGGATGTCCCGATCGTCCGTTCGGTCATCCAGATGGAGCGAGGGCATCCGGACGAAGCGATTCATCTGCTGCAGAAGACGAAGCGCTACGAAAGGGGGCAATTCTGGGCGTTCTGGCCGCAGTACGTTCGCGGCCAGGCGTACCTGCGGCGGGGATCAGGCAACGAGGCGGCCTCGGAGTTTCAGGCCATCCTCGATCACCGGAGCCTCTCCCCCGCGGATATCCTGTTTCCGCTGTCATATCTCGGGCTCGCGAGGGCGGCCGTCCTCGCGGGCGACGCCGCGAAGAGCCGAAAGGCCTACCAGGACTTTTTCGCCCTCTGGAAAGACGCCGACCCGGAGATCCCCGTCCTCAAGCAGGCGAGGCGCGAGTACGAGCGGCGCTGAGCGGACATGGCCGACCACCCGGAATGGCTCCCCGGACCTCCCTCGCCGCAAGTCCCTAGAAATTCATCGCTTCGGGACCTTCAGAGGCGGGGATGATTCATCTGCCTCGTTCCCCTGCGAGGCCGGAAATCCTAGATTGTGGAAGGCGTTAGGGGGGCCCCGTCGAAATGCCGACCACGAAGAAAGAGCGTTCGAAGCCCTATCTCCTCCCGGAATTCTGCAAAGGTTGCGGGCGATGCATCGACTCGTGTGCGAAGCACTGCATCGAGATGGGGCACGAGATCAACCCTCAGACCGGGCTCATTCCGGTCCGGATCCACCTCGAAGAGTGCAACGCCTGCGGGCTCTGCATCGACGCATGCCCCGAGCCATACGGCATGTTGCCGTTGCCGGAGGGGGCCGACTTCGAGCTCGAGAACCCCGCGAAGCTCTTCGGCCGGAAGGCGACGAGCGCGCCGGTTCCGGTCCGGATCCCGGGGGAGGCGATCCCGCTTCCGAGGACCGAGCCGATGGTCCTCAAGGGGACGTACGCTTCGGCCGTCGGCGCCATTCTCGCGGGGTGCCGCCACGTCTTCGGGTACCCGATCACCCCCTCGACGGAGGGGGCCGAGCTGATGTCGAAGCTCCTCCCGAAGCTGGACGGCGTCTTCCTGCAGGCCGTCAGCGAGGTCGCGACCGTCAACATCATGTACGGGTGCGGGGGCGCCGGCCTGCCGTGCATGACCTTCACCTCATCGCCGGGCTTCAGCCTGATGCTCGAGGGGATCAGCTACATGGTCGGCGCCGAGGTGCCCGCCGTCTTCGTGAACGTGATGCGCGGGGGGCCGGGGCTCGGCAACATCGCCCCCGAGCAGGCGGATGTGAAGCTCTGCTGCCGCGGCCTCGGGCACGGAAACACGCACGGGATCGTCCTCGCTCCCTCGACGCCGCAGGAGATGCTCGACCTGACGATGCTCTCCTTCGAGCTTGCGTTCCGCTACCGGAACCCGGTCATCCTCGTCTCCGACGGCTACCTCGGCCAGATGACCGGCCGCGTGACGCTCCCGCGGACCATGCTGAGGCCGCCGCTTCCGGAGTGGGCGGTCTTCGGCGACGCGATGCACCGCGGAAACCTGATCAACTCGATCGAGCTGGACGAGCACGATCTCGAGGAGAGAAACCGGCAGCTCTGCGCGAAGTGGGCCCGGATCGCCGAGACCGAGCAGCGGGCCGACGTCTTCCACGCCGACGACGCGGAGGTTCTCGTCGTCGCGTTCGGGACGCCGGCGCGTATGGCCAAGGGCGCCGTGCAGGCGCTCCGCGAAAAAGGGGTGGCCGCGGGGCTCTTCCGGCCGGTCACGCTCTGGCCCTTCCCGATCGACCGGCTCGCGCCGCTCCTGCCGGATTTGAAGCGGATCGTCGTCGTCGAGGCCTCCCCCGGACAGCTCGAGGACGAACTCCGCCTCGCCCTCTCCCACACGGGCCTCTCCCACCCGAAGATCGAGAACCTGCGCCACATGGGAGGCGTCCTCCCGCAGCAGAGCGAGATCGTCGATCTCGTCCTCGGCCGGAAGGAGGTGGCGGCATGAGCGTCTTTTACGACCGCTTCGAGCGCCACTCGCACGGCGAGGGGTTGAAGGCGAATGCCACCCACTATTGCCCGGGGTGCGGGCACGGTCTCGCCCACAAGTACCTCGCGGAGGCGATCGAGGAGCTCGGGATCCAGGACCGGACGATCGCGATCTCGCCGGTGGGCTGCTCCGTCTTCCTCTATTACTATTTCGACGTCGGGAACTCGCAGGCCGCCCATGGCCGGGCCCCCGCCGTCGGCCTCGGACACAAGCTGGCCAATCCCGACTCGATCGTCGTCTCCTATCAGGGGGACGGGGACCTCGCGTCGATCGGCCTCGCGGAGATCGTCTGGGCCTGCCAGCTCGGGATTCCGATGACCTTCGTCTTCATCAACAACGCGATCTACGGGATGACGGGCGGCCAGATGGCGCCGACGACGCTCATGGGACAGAAGACCTCCACGAGCCCGTTCGGGCGCGACCGCCTCTGCGGACCGCCGATGAAGATGGCGGAGCTCGTCGCCGGGCTGGAGACGCCCATCTATGTCGAACGCGTCGCGCTCTACGACTCGAAGCAGCGGATGCGCGCGAAAAAAGCGATCCTGAAGGGGATGAGGCTGCAGACCGAGGGGCGCGGCCTCTCGTTCATCGAGGTCCTTGCCGAGTGCCCGACGCACCTCAAGATGACGCCGGAAGAGTCCGAGAAGTGGGTCAAGGAGCAGATGGTCCCGGTCTTTCCGCTCGGGGTGAAGAAGGACGTCGTTGCCGAGCCGTGGTTCCATCCCGCCAAGCCGACGTTCGATCCCGCAAAGGTTCTCGGGGTCGTCGAGGGGACGACGGAGCCCGCGCCGCGCTACGCCTCCGGGTTCCCGGCGCACCTCCACGCCCACGACATCTCGCTGAAGCTGGCGGGGTCCGGAGGCGACGGCGCCCAGACGGCCGCCATGCTCATCGCCACGGCCGCGATCAACGAGGGGTTCGACGCCACGCACATCCCCAGCTACGGCCCCGAGTCGCGAGGGGGGACGTCGTACGCGGACGTCCACGTCGCCTCGGAAGAGGTTCTCTCCCCCGCGGCGCCGCATCCCGACATCCTCATCGCGTTCAACGCGCCGAGCCTCGCGAAGTTCGGCCCGATCGTGCCGCCGGGCGGGACGATCCTCTACGACAGCTCCGTCGTCTCCACGGTGCCGGCGTTCGACCCGCGCGTGAGGGTCCTCGGCGTCCCGTTCACCGAGATCGCCGTCGGGCTCGGCAAGGCCGTCGTGAAGAACATCGTGGCGCTCGGCGCCCTCCAGGCCTCCACGAACCTCTTCCCGAAAGAGAGCTTCCTGACCGCCGTCCGGCACGCGCTCAAGGACAAGGCCAAGCTGATCCCGATGAACGAGGCGGCATTCGACGCCGGCCGTAGCGCCCTCTCTCCCGTGACGACGTGAGCGGCGGCAAAAGGAGATCTCCATGAGCGAGCCCAGGGTCACGGTCTTGCTGAGCGCGGACGAATGGCGCTTCGTCTCGGACCTCCGGGCGCTCCCCTCGTCGCCTCTCAGGGACCGGGCGCTCGCCCTCTTCAACGCCGTTCTCGTCCTCGCGCGCGAGCCGCGCTGTGCCGAGGTCCAGGCGGACGGCGTCCCCTGCTCGACGCCGAGCCAGAGCTGCGACCAGTGCCTTCACCTCGACGAGATGCTGGATCTGCTCCGGCGGCGGGCCTTCGAAGCCGTGGAGCCGCCGGGCGCCGTCCGGAAGCGGTGAGGCAAACGGCTCATGAACGGTCCGGAGCGGGGCGGGCGAGCCTTGCGCGGGAGGGTGATGCGCGCATGACCGGTCGTCTCCCGGCGCTCCTCGCGGCGGCGCTTCTGCTTGCCGTCCCGACGGTTCGGGGTGTCGATGTCGCGAAGGACGAAGTGGATACCTGCCTCTCCTGTCACGGGGAGAAGAGCCTCGAGAAGAAACTGCCGAGCGGCGAGGTGAAGTCGCTCTTCGTGGACCGCGCCACCTTCGAGAAATCGGTCCACGGCGCCAAGCTGGGCTGCACCGGCTGCCACCCGGGCTACCAGGAGATTCCCCACCCCGAGCGTCCCGCGAAGGATCTCGCCTCCTTTACGGCCTCGTTCCGCGAGACGTGCCGGAGCTGCCATTTCGCCAACTACACCAAGGCCCTCGACGGCGTCCACTTCGCGGCCCTCTCGAAGGGAAACTCGGCCGCCCCCTTCTGCGTCGACTGCCACGGCTCCCACGACATCACCAAGCCCAACGAGCCGCGGACGAGGATCTCCGACACTTGCGGGACCTGCCATTCGACCGAAGCCGAGCAGTATGCCGAGAGCGTCCACGGCAAGGCGCTCGCGGAGACGAACAACCCGGACGTTCCCGTCTGCACCGACTGCCACAAGTCGCACGCCATCGCCGACCCGAGAGGACAGACCTGGCGCATGAGCTCCCCCGAGACGTGCGGTCACTGTCACACGGACAAGGCCCGGATGGAGAAGTACGGCCTTTCGACGAACGTCTACCGTTCGTACCTCGACGACTTCCACGGCCGGAGCGCCTCGCTCATCGCAGGGCAGAAGAAGCAGGCGAAGAAGATCGTCGCCATCTGCGTCGACTGCCACGGCGTCCACGACATCGAGCGGGTGAAGGACGCGGGCTCGAAGGTCCTCAAGAAGAACCTGCAGGCGACCTGCGCGAAGTGCCATCCCGGCGCGCCGCCGAACTTCCCGGCGGCCTGGCTCTCGCACTACGAGCCGAGCCCGAAGAGAGCGCCGCTGGTCTGGGCGACGGCGCTCTTCTACCGGATTCTGATCCCCGTGATGATCGGAGGGCTCGTCCTCCAGGTCCTCCTGCACCTCTGGCGCGTGGTGGTGAACCGATGAGCCGGTACGTCGTCCGCTTCTCGAAAAAACAGCGCGCCGAGCATCTCATCGTCATGATGCTCTTCGTGACGCTCGCCGTGACGGGCTTTCCGCAGAAGTTCTACGAAGCCCGCTGGGCCGGGGTCATCGTGAACGCGATCGGCGGCCTCGACCGCGTCCGGTTCTTCCACCGGATGGCCGGCCTCCTCTTCAGCGTGGCGACGATCTTCCACGTCGTGCTGATCACCGTGCTCGCCCTCGCCCGGAAGGCCGGGATGACGATGGTGCCGACACGCCGCGATTTCCTGGACGCGATCCAGCAGATCCGCTGGTATCTCGGGCCTCGCGGAGGCCCCCGCGAAGTTCGACCGGTACGACTACCGGCAGAAGTTCGAATACTGGGGGATGCTGATCGGAAGCCTCGTCATGGTCGCCACGGGCCTCGTCCTCTACCTTCCGCTCCTCTTCACGCGCTTCTTCCCGGGCGAGCTCATCCCCGTGGCGCAGGTGGCCCACAGCAACGAGGGGCTGATGGCGTTCCTCGTCGTCATCACGTGGCACATCTACAACGCCCACCTCTCGCCGGACGTCTTCCCGTTCGACACCACCATCTTCACGGGCCGCATCTCCGAGGAGCGGATGCACCACGAGCACCCTCTCGAGCTCGCGCGGCTGACCGGCGCGCCCGAGGAAGGGGCGGGCGGCGACGACCCGTCCTCCGGCGGCGCCGCGCCCCCGGCCTGAAGCCGGGAATGTCCGGGACGCTTCTCTCCCTCGTCGTCCAGTCGGCAGCGGCCGCGGCGTCTGACCTCCGTTCTTCTGTCGACGTGGGGCGTCCGGCGCCCGGCAGCAAGACTCCGCTTCTGGCTTCTCGCTCTCGCCCTCCCCGTCGTTCTTCCGCCCCTCTTCGCGCTCGCGGCGCCGGTTCGCGCCTCGGAGCCGTTCCGGCGGAACGTGGCTCTCTTCGTCGCCACGCGCTGGGCGATGCTTCCTCTGGGAACGGGGCGTCTCGGGGGCGCCCTGGCGGCGGTCGTGGCGGCCGCCGGCCTCGCGCTCTTCCTGCGCGATCTCGTCCCGGCGCTCCGGCAGGGCTTCCACGTCCGGTCGCACGACGACGAAAGCGATCCCCGCGGGCGAGGAGATCGGGGATCGCGTCGCGGCCCAGGCCGACCCGACGGGCGGTCGCGCCGCCGGCCACGGCCCTCGTTACGGACGACGAGGCGGCGTATCTCTACTGCCGCGGGCTCACGCATCCGGTCGTCGCCGTCTCGACGGGCGCGCTCGCGGCGCTCTCGGACGAGGAGCTGGACGCGGCTCTCGCGCACGAAGTGGCCCACGTCGCGGGGAGGCACCTCCTCTTCGGCTGGGGCCTGATCGCCCTCCGCTCGCTCTTCTTCTTCAACCCCGTGGCCCAGATCGTCGGCCGGACGGCCGTCCTCGAGATGGAACGCGCGGCGGACGACGATGCGGCGGCCGCGACGGGGCGCCCGGCAACCGTCGCCTCGGCGCTCGCGAAGCTCGGCGTCATGACCGACGATGACGGACTCAACCTGCCGGGCGGCCTCCGATTCACGGCCGTCAAGGCGCGGCTCCTCCGGCTCGCGGAGCGGAAAGAAGGGATCGAAGGGGACGGTCTCGACGCCTTCCGGCTTTCCCTCGCGGGCGTGGGGATCGCTCTTCTCGTCTTCTTCGTGGTGCCGTGAGAGACGACGCCCTGGCCGTCCCGCTCCGCCCCGTCGCGGCTCTCGTCGGAAGGTTCATCGCCGTCCTCGGGGTGGTGGCCGCCTCCCTTCTCGTTCTCGATGCCGTGCCCGGGGTTCTCTCCGGTCTCGGCCGGGACGTCACCGCGTACCGGAGCGTGGAGGCGGCCGAGGCGGCGCTCGGGGCGAAGCTCCTCCTCCCCGCCTACTTCCCGGACGCGTACCGGTGGCCGCCCGAGGCGATCCGCACCGTCTCGAAGCCGGTCCGTGCCGCGGCGCTCCTGATCGCGCCGCGCCGCGCGGGGACGGAGAAGATCCTCTTCGTCCAGTCGCTCGACGGCGACGTCGCTCTTCCCGAGTCGCTCCTTCCGGCCGGGAAAGAGGTTCATCGGGTTGCATTCGATCTCGAAGGGACTCCGGCCGTCATGGCGGACGTCATCCTTCCGCCCGACGGGACGTTCCACGACGTCGCCTTTCTCGCGGAGGGCCGGAGTATCGTCTTTCGTTTCCAGGGAGATCCCGAGGAGATCCTGAAGATGGCGGGGAGTCTCCCTCGCGGAGAGCCGCGATGAGCGACGGGACACCGAGAACGGGGCGCCGGCTCGAAGGGCGTGCGATCGTCCTGATGATCATCGGGCTCGCCGTCCCCGCCCTTCTCTTCGGGCTCTCCGGCTTCCGGACGCTCCGGGAGTACCGGAAGGAGATCCTCGCCGAGCGCGAGAGGCTGGCGACGGCCATCGCCGGGCACGTCAACGCGACGCTCCATGCGTCCCTCGGCGACCTCTGGGCGCTGCAGTCGGGTTCGGTCCCCGCGGAATCGGCCCGGGCACGGCTCCACGAGGCCCTGCTTCGCTCTCCCTTTCTCGACAGGGTCTGCCTCGCGAGCGCCTCGGGCGCCGTGACATGGCACGAGCCGTCTCACGCCCCGCTCCCGCCTGCCGACGCGATCGATGCCGCGATCGCGGAGGCCCGGCGGACGTCGCAGGTGGCGTTCCGGACGGTCCCGAAGGAGCCGGCCGGCCTGGGCCTCATGATCGTCGTCCCTCTTTTCGGTTCCGGCGGGGAAGGCGCGGTCTGCGCCGGCGCCCTCCTCGACCCCGCCCGGCCGGAGCTCGCCTCGATCCTTGAGACGGGACTCGTCGGCGTCGGGGCGTCCGTGGACGTCGTGGATGCGTCGGGACGGGTCCTCGCGTCTTCCCGTGCCGGCCGGGTCGGTCTGACGGTGATGCTGCCGGCGGCGGCCGGCCGTTCGGCCGCGGCCGTCGAGCAGGGGGAGGTCGTCGCCTCCGCGCCGCTCACGATTCTTCCTCTCGCGGTCGTCGTCCGGCAGGAAGAGGAGGAGTTTCTCGCGCCGCTCCACGCGGCCGAGCGGCGCGTCCTCGTCGCGGCTCCGTTCATCCTCGTGCTCGTGATCCTCTTCGCGTGGGGTGCCGCGCGCAGCCTGACCCAGCCGATCGCGGTCCTGACGTCGGCCGCGGAGCGAATTGCCGGGGGAGAGCTCTCTCGCGAGATCCCGCCTCTCGGCGAAGACGAGGTGGGCCGCCTCGGCCGTTCGCTCGAGACGATGCGTGGCAAGCTGTCGGAGGCCTTCGAGCGCGACCGGCGCGTGCAGGAAGAGCTGGAGCGTCGCGTGACCGAGCGGACGCACGACCTTCTGGCGCTGACCCGCGAGCTGAAGGACCGGGACGAGCGGCGGGCATGGCTTCTCGGGAAGTTCATCCGTGCGCAGGAGGAGGAGCGAAAGCGGATCGCCCGCGAGCTTCACGACGAGACGTGCCAGACCGTGGCGGCTCTCTCCGTTGCCGTCGACACGGCGCTCGCGATGCCGCCCGATCCCGAGCGGCGCCGGCTCGGCGAGATCAAGGATCTCGCGGCCCGCGCGCTCGCGGAGGTGCACCGCGTCATCTACGATCTTCGCCCCTCGGTTCTCGACGACCTCGGCCTCGCGGCGGCCGTCCGCTGGCTCGGAGAGAGGCACCTCGCGCCGCTCGGCATCGCGTTCCGGTGCGAGATCGAAGGGCTCGACGAGCGCCTTCCCGTCGAAGTCGAGACGGCGGTCTTCCGTGTCGTCCAGGAGGCGCTCATGAACATCGTGCGCCACGCCCGGGCCGAGAGCGTCCTCGTCCAGATGGAGCGGAGGAACCACCGGCTCGAGATCGAGGTGGAGGACGACGGGCGCGGATTCGAGCCGGAGTCGGTCACGACGCCGGAGTCGTCGGGGCGCGGCTTGGGCCTTCTCGGCATCCGTGAGAGAGTCGAGCTCCTGGGAGGGAAGGTGACGATCGAATCGGCGCCGGACCAGGGAACACGCGTGGCGGTCTTCGTCCCGATCCCCGAAGGGGCCTGACGTGGCGAAGATCCGCGTCGTCATCGCCGACGATCACGCCCTCCTTCGGGAAGGGATCCGCGCCCTCCTCTCCCGCGAGAGCGACATCGAGGTCGTCGGGGAGGCCCCCGACGGGCGCGAGGCGATCGCGCGCTGCCGGACGATGAAGCCGGACGTCGTCCTGATGGACATCGCGATGCCGGGACTCGGGGGCCTCGAGGCGTCGCTCGAGATCCGCAAGGAGTGTCCCGAGACCCGGATCCTCGTCCTGACGCAGTACGAGGACCGCGAGTACGTGGCCCGGTTCCTCAAGGCCGGCGCCGCGGGCTACGTCCTGAAGCGGACGGCCGGGTCGGAGCTGGCTTCGGCGATCCGGAGCGTCCACCGGGGAGGGCTCGTCCTCGATCCGCAGGTGGCGCGCGAGGCGCTTCGCGAGAACGAGCCCGCGGTCGAGGCGGGCAGCGACCGCTACGAGTCGCTCACCGACCGCGAGAAGCAGGTTCTGAAGCTCGTCGCGGAAGGGAAGAGCAACAAGGAGGTCGCCGAGCTGCTGGGGATCTCGGTGAAGACGGCGATGTCGCACCGGGAGCACGTCATGGAGAAACTGGGCCTCCACAACCGCACCGACCTGATCCGCTTCGCCCTCAAGGCGGGCGTCATCACGTCCTGAGGCTTACTTCTTCCCGTCTTCGGGCCTGGATCTTACGCCGGGCCGACAGAGGACGCCGCCGGGGTTTCGCGCGTAGAGAACCGGCACGGCCCAGTCGAGCGCGTCCTCTCCGAGCGTTCCGGCGAGGCCGGCGCGCGCTTCCCGGAACGCGGTCGCGACCGGAAGCCCGTCCGCGATCGCGCCGTAGAGCTCGGCCGAGAACGCGACGGCCGCATCGTCGAAGATCCGGTACTGGTTCGCGGCGACCGCCGGGAGTCCGGCGTGAGCGAGCGCGGGGGCGACGCCGCGAAGAAAGTCGCGCCGGCCGCCGCGCCCCGTTTCGCAGGCGTTCAGGACCACGAGGAGGAGTCCCCGCCCCGACGCGAAGCGGGCGAGCGCTTCGGCGGAGAGCCGTCGCGCGCGGCCCCGCCCGTCCTCCAGAAAGAGGGCGCCGCTTCGCTCCTTCTCGTCGTACTCGCCGTGCCCGACGAAGTGAAGGACGTCGAATTTTCCGCTCCGAAGCTTTCCGTGGAGAGTCTCCGGCGTCGCCTTCGGGAGGATTTCGAGCGAGGCGGCGCCCCGCGCGAGAAGCGGCGCGAAGGCCGCCCGCAGGGAGTCCTCTTCCCGGCGTGCCGCGAGGGGAGCCATCCCCGCCGGTCGCGCGGCGGCGAAGAGGATCCGGAGGGGGCCGCGTCGCGCGCGCGGGGCCTCGGCGGGGACGGCAGAGAAGACGTTCCGGACGATCGTGGCCGGGCCGTGCGCCAGGAACGTCCGGCGCGCCGGATCGAAGGCGAGCTCCCACGGCTTCCCGGCGACCCAGTCGAGCGCGGAGGTGAAGACGAGCGGAACGGGCGCACCCGGGGAGCGGGCGACGGCCGCATCCCAGAGGCGCCGGATGTCGCCCGGAAAGAGCGCCTCGAAGAGCGCCGTCCCGTACCGGACGAGCTCCTTCCCTCCCGGGAGCGACGAGAACGGCGCGCGCCCGTCGAGCGCGCGGAGGAGCCGCTCGTTCAGCTCGACGATCCGGCGCATCCGCTCTCCCGCCTCGCCCCCTTTCGTCTCGAAAGGGGTCACGACGGTCGCGCCGGCGTACGACGCGACGAGCTGGGCCTGCGAGAGAGACTCTCCCGGCGCGAGGACGACGAGGTCGAAGCGCTCCGAGGCGGGGAAGGATGCGCGGGTCGCTCTTCGCCGCGGCAGACGGCGTCCCTCCGTGGAGTTCATCGTCCCCGAGTCTAACGGGGCGGGAAACGGGTCACTTCTTCGGGAGGATCGTCTCGAGCTTCGAGGTCAGCTCGGCGGAGACCGGGTCCACGCGGGAGCCGAATCGCGCCACGATCCTGCCGTCCGGGCCGATCAGGAACTTGTTGAAGTTCCACGTGATGGCCCCCGCGAACCCCTCCTGCGTCGTGAGCCATCGATAGAGAGGCGCGATGTCGCTCCCCTTGACGCTGATCTTCGAGAAGATCGGAAACGTGACGTGGTATTTCGACGTGCAGAACTGCTTGATCTCCGGATCGGTGCCGGGCTCCTGCCAGAGGAAGTTGTTCGCCGGGAAGGCGAGGACGACGAAGCCCCGGTCCCGGTACTTCTCGTAAAGCTCCTCGAGACCGGCGTACTGCGGCGTGAAGCCGCACTTCGAAGCCGTGTTGACGACGAGGACGACCTGCCCCTTGAAGGCCGAGAGCGGCTGCTCCACGCCGTCGACCGTCTTCATCGTAAAGTCGAAGAGGGTGGTCGGGGTGGCCGCGGCCGAAGCCCGTGTGACTGCGACGAGGGCAAGGAGCGTGACCGCCGTCTTCATGGGTTTCTCTTTTCTCCTTCGGGGAACCTACGACACCGTGGGTGCTGCCGGATGGCACCCGGCCGCCTCCGGCCGGGTCTCGCCCGACAGCGCCGACGCCTCCAGCACCAGGCTCCGTTGGCGAAACAGCTCGTCCAGCTGCTGTCGGACCGCCGCCTCTCCCTCCTGACGGCGGCGGTGGCCCGCATCGACCGCCCCCAGGACGTCCTGCCGCATGCCGTCCAGTCGAACCCGCATTCCCGTCTCGAGCTGCCGGGTCAGTGCGTCTATCCAGTCGATGAGGTGCTTGTCGATCTCGTGAAGATTGGTTCGCAGCCACTCCCGGGCGAGCGCCTCGGAACGGTCGGACGCCCTCCGGACGACGGCCCGCCTCGGGGAAAAAGTATCGAGAATCGGGATCACCCACGCCTCGACATCGAGGGCCTGCACCGGCTCGACGAACTCGAAGATCATCGCCTGCGGATCGATCGTCAGGACCTCGGGCTCGAAGCGCGCCACGGGGATGTCGAACGCCTTCGCCGCCGCCTCCGCGGTCCGGTCGATCAGGCGGTTGGTCTCGGCGCTCACACGCTCGATCTGCTCGGCGCGGTGCCGGTCGAACTCCTCGGTGGCCCGCTTGGCCGAGTCGTCGACGAGCTTCCTGACCTCCCCGTAGGCGATCTCGCGGGCCATGCCGCGGATGCGCCCGGCACCGGCTCGGCGGCTCCGCCCGGCGGCGCGCTCGACCTCCCGGCCGATCCCGCGGACGACTTCACCCAGGAGTTCGGTCCCCCGGGCTTCCCACGCCTCCCAATCGAACCCGAAATCGGACTTGACGCGGGTGCACGCCGCGAGGACCAGGTCGTCGATGTCCCGCATGGCTTCGCGGAAGCCGTCGATCCGGCGGCCGATCTCCTCGAGCGGGGCCACGAGGACGGCGCGCTCGAGGTCGAGCTGCTGCAGCAGGTGGGCTGCGATGTGGCGTATCGCGCGCCTCGCCGATGCCTGGGCCAGCTCGGCGCCGGAGCGGGTCGCGAGCGCGGACAGCTCGAGGAGGACCGCGGAGACGCCGGGGTCCGCCCCGTCGCGAAGCGCCGCACGCGCGGAAGCGTGGATCAGGACGCCGGGGTCGTGGCCGAGCGCGCCCTGCAGGACCTGCCGCGTGAACGCCTCGGCCTTCAACCGCGTCGCCTCGCGCACCCGGTCGGACTTGTTGAGGACGATGCAGAGCCGCCCGACGTCGGGCGCCACGGCCTTTACCAGCCCGAGCTCCTCGCCCGAGATCGGCGGGTCCGAGCCCAGCACGACGACCGCGACGTCGATGCGGGGCAGGAACGAGCGGGTCACCTCGGAGTTGCTCGTAAAGACGCTTCCGACGCCGGGTGTGTCGACGAGCCGGATGCCGGTGGCAAGGAGCGCAGCGGGAAGCTCGATCCGGACGACCCGGACACCCTTCCGGTTGCCCGGGTTCTCCTCCTCGGAGACGAAGAGGCGGACCTGGTCGACCCCGATCTCCTCCTCGCGACCGTCCTCGAACCGGACGCTCGCGCGCTCGGCCGGACCGTGCTCGACGAGCGTGATCGCGGTGGTGATGGGCGCCACGTCGGTGGGCAGGAGCTCCCGGCCGAGCAGGGCGTTGATCAGGGTGCTTTTGCCGCGCTTGAACTGACCCATCACCGCGACGTTGAACCGACGAAGGGCCAGGGCCTCGCGGATCTCACGTGCCTCGGCGAGAATCCCTTCCTGCTTCCGCTTGCCGGCGACGAGCTCGAGATTCCGTAAGGCCTGTTGTTCCGCCTGCATGCCGCTCCCCGCGGCCGAGCCCGGCCCGGGCCGCCTGACACCGCCTTACTGTGTAGGGGTCATCAGCGGTCGAACGCCGCGATTATGGCGGACTCCATCGCCGGCGGAAGCCTAGCAGCCCGTGAGAAAAGTCGGAAGGGTCGCAAGGGCTCCTGGAATCGGCGTGAGATCTGGACTATGAAGAGGGGATGAGACGGCGGATTCGCGCGCTCCTCCGGCACCCGGTCGTCCGGATGCTTCTCTTCGAGCGCTTTCTGATCACCGGCTCCGCCACCCTGGCGTTCTCCGCGCTCGCGATGGGGCGCGTCCGGCCCGGGGAGGTCGGGGCCCTCATGGACTGGCGGATCCTGACGCTCTTTTTCGTCCTGACCGTCGCGGTCGAGCTGGGGAAGGCCTCCGATCTGTTCGACCGGCTGGTCGTCTTCGTCATTCGGCGCGTCCGTTCGGTGCGAGGGCTGGCCTTCGCCATGGCCGGCGTCACCGGCGGGCTCTCCGCGATCCTGACGAATGACGTGACGCTCTTCCTCGTCGTGCCGTTCACGATGTCGTTCGGCAGCGTGGACGGGGTCGAACTGCACAAGCTCGTCGTCATCGAGGTGCTCGCGGCGAACCTCCTCGGCGCCGTCACGCCGATCGGAAACCCGCAGAATCTCTTCCTCTACGCGCGGGGCGGCTTTTCGCCCGCGTCCTTTCTGGAGACGCAGCTCCCGCTCGTCGGAGCGTCGGCCGTCCTTCTCGCGGCGGCCATTCTTCTCTTCATCCCGCGCCAGGAGATCACGCCGCCGGCCACCGCGTCGTTCGACGTCGACCCGGTGCTGGCCGGCGGCTTCTTCCTTCTTCTCGCCGCCGAGGTCGGCAGTCTTCTCGGGCCGCTGCCGCATCTCGTTCCGCTCGCCCTGGCTCTCCCGTCCGCGCTCCTCCTCGGGCGGCGGCTCAAGGAGGCGGACTTCTCGATCGTCATGGTCTTCGCGCTTCTCTTCATCGGCATTCCCGGCCTGGAACGGGGCCGGCTCTACCACCACATCGATCCCGGGGTCCTCTTCGGGCACCACGCCGTCGGACTCCTCCTCTCCGGCGCCCTGCTTTCGCAGCTCGTGTCCAACGTTCCGGCCGCCCTGCTCCTGGCGCCGGCCGTCATGGGGCCGCAGGGGTTCCACGGCCTTCTCTACGGGGTCACGGCCGGGGCGTGCGGAAGCCCCATCGGCTCGATCGCGAACCTGATCGGGGCTCAGATCTACGTGGCCGAGGGAGGAAATCCCCGAACGTTCTGGCGATTCTTCTGCGGAATCTCAGCCGTCATCCTGATTGCGCTCGTCGTCTTCGCGGCTCTCCTGCTACGGCTCGGGAGTGGCTGAGAGGGACGAGGCCGGTGTCAGGGTCGCCAGAAGCTTCTGTCGGACCCCCTCCGAGAGCGGCGAGGCGGCGTAGTCGGTCTTGATCTCGTCGAGATCGTAGGGGGCCTCGCGGAACGAGATCTCTCCCCCCTCGACGACGGCGTACGAACCGCATCCTTCGCCGCCCCGCGGCTGGCCAAGGCTGCCCGGATTGAGGATCCTCCGCGCGCCGCTCATCATCAGGAGCCGCCGGTGCGTATGGCCGATGAGGATGAGATCTTCCCGGACTCCCTGCATGGCGTGCTCCACCGCCGGCTCGCTGTCGAGGTAGTCGTCGATGCCGAAGGGGCTCGCGTGCGTCGCGTAGACGCGGAGGCCGTCCCACTCGAAGCGGACGCTGCGCGGCCACGCCGCGGCGATCGCGGCCGTCTTCGGGTCGATCCGGGAGCGGTGCCAGGCGAGCGTCTCGCCGGCGGCCTCGCGGAACTCCTCGCGGCAGCGGGGCATCGTTCCTCTCCGCAGCGCCTCGTCGTGATTTCCGGGAACGGCCCAGCGCGCGTGGCGGCCGATCCACTCGAGGCACTCGGCCGGGCGGGGCCCGTACGTCACCGCATCGCCCAGAAAGACGATCGCGTCGGCCGACTCGGCTTCGAGCCTTCGGAGGGCCGATGCGTTGGCGTGGATGTCGGAGACGACGAGGAGCTTCATCCGGCCTTTCTGCCCCGAGCGCCCGGGCGGCTCCGGACGAACGCCTCCTTCCCGGCGAACCGTGCACGGGCGCCGAGCGCTTCCTCGATCCGGAGGAGCTGGTTGTACTTCGCGATCCGCTCGCTCCGGCAGCCCGAGCCGGTCTTCATGTGCCCCGCACCGACGGCGACGGCGAAGTCGGCGATCGTCGTGTCCTCGGTCTCGCCCGATCGGTGCGAGACGAAGATCCCGTAGCCTGCCGACCGCGCCGTGGAGATCGCCTCCAGCGTCTCGGTGATCGTGCCGATCTGGTTCAGCTTGATCAGGACGGAGTTCGCCACCTTCTTTTCGATCCCCTTCCGGATGAGCGCCGGATTCGTGCAGAAGATGTCGTCCCCGACCAGCTCGAGGCGTGAGCCGAGCCGCGACGTCAGGCGCTGCCAGCCGGCCCAGTCGTTCTCCGCGAGGCCGTCCTCGAGGAGGACGATCGGATACCGCGAGATCCACTCCTGCCAGAGGGCGATCATCTCGTCGGACGTGTTCGACCCCCCGCCTCCCTTGCGAAAACGGTACACGCCCTTCTCGAACATCTCGCTGGTGGCGGGGTCGAGGGCGAGGGAAACATGTCGTCCCGGCTGGTATCCGGCGGCCGTGATCGCTTCGAGGATCACCTCGACGGCCTCCTCGTTCGACTTCAGCCGCGGCGCAAAGCCGCCTTCGTCTCCGACCGACGTCGCGTAGCCGCGCGCGCCGAGGACCTTCTTCAGGGAGTGGAACGTCTCGATCCCGATCCGCAGAGCCTCGGAGAACGACGGCGCCCCGTGGGGGGCGATCATGAACTCCTGGAAATCGACGTTGTTGTCGGCGTGCCGGCCGCCGTTGATCACGTTCATGCACGGCACGGGGAGCAGCGTCGCGTTCCGCCCTCCGAGGTAGCGGAAGAGCGGCTGCCCTTTCGACTGCGCGGCGGCCTTCGCGACGGCGAGCGAAACGCCCAGGATCGCGTTGGCACCGAGGCGCGACTTGTTCGGCGTCCCGTCCAGCTCGATCATCCGCAGGTCGAGGCCTTCCTGATCGAACGCGTCATGCCCCCGGACGCGCGGCCCGATGACGTCGTTGACGTTCGCGACGGCCTTGCGGACGCCCTTGCCTCCGTACCGCTTCGACTTCGTGTCGCGCAGCTCGGCGGCCTCGCGCTCGCCCGTCGAGGCGCCGGAGGGAACGATGGCGGAGCCCTGGGAGCCGTCGCGGAGCGTGACGTCGACCTCGATGGTCGGATTTCCGCGCGAATCGAGGACCTCACGGGCGTGAACGCGTGAGAGGACACTCATGGGACGCCTCCTGACCGCCGGGGATGCTGAAGATCGAGCGTAGCAAGGATTGCCGGCGCGCGCGCGAGCTACAGCGTCACCGCCGCGGCCTTCATATCACTCATGGCGCTCTCGGCGCGGCCTTCATTTCGCCGGCCTGCGGAGGGGCGTTTCGCTCGAACGGCTCGAGCGCCTGAAGGTCCGCCCGGAGCTTCGCCCGAGCCGCCTGATCCTGGGACGACTCGCCGCCTCGCGCCTCGCGCGCGAACGGCTCCGTGGCTCCGTGGTAGGCGCCCGCCAGGTGCTCTACGGCGTGGTCGGCCCAGTCCCTCAGCCGGTAGCCGTAGACGCGAAGAGCCTCGCGGAGCGGAACTCGGTGCGAGCCCTGAAGGCGATTGAGGAGGCGCTGCGCCGCCCACCCGGGTACGACCCCAAGGAGGAGCGGACGGCCGAGCCTCCGCTCCGGGAGCGGACCCGAAAGGTCCGCGGCGGGGAGCCCGGTGAAGTCCGGCGTGGCACGGCTCGCCGCGAAGACTTCCGAGGCCGCCGGGGCCACGGCTGCGGCGGAAGTGGAGAGCCCGCGGTGCAGGCCCCGGAGCGCCTCGACGATGCCGCCGCGGACCGCGCCGGTCAGCAAGTCGGCGGCGAGGCCGACGAGGGCGCGCGCCTCGAGCGGCCCCGTCTCCCCCTCGTTCCAGCGCCGGACACCGTCCGAGACGGCCGCGATCAGGATCTCTCTCCAGCGCTCCTGGAGCCCGTCGGCCGCCTGCACGACCGTCCGGTGCGTCTCGGCAACGAGAGCATCCGCGCGGCGCCTCTCCTCGGAGGCGGAGCCGCTCCGGGCACTCGCGCCGTCGCCGGCGCGCACGCGGAGCGCCGCCGTCACCCCTTCGAGGAGCCGGCCCGCCATCCGGCGGATCGACTCCTCCACCAGCTCCTTCCGGCGCGCGAAGAGCGGGGCGAGCTTCGTCTCGAACCATTTCTTCACCAGTGGGCGCCCTTCGTCGATCGCGCTGACCAGGCTCACCGAGACGGAGGCCCCGAGCTCTCGCGCCAGTCCTTCCTCGACGTACCGCTTCACCTTCGATTGCGCTTCCTCGTGCACGAGGTCGGCCTTGCTGATCAGGATTTCCACGGGAATGGCGGCATCCCGGAAGAGATGGAGCAGTCCCCTCTCGTCCGGCCCGGGGGCCGAGCCGACGTCGAGAAGAAGAAGCGCGAGATCGGTTCGCGGCAGGTAGGCGAAAGCCTCCTCCGCTCCCGCAGTGGCGAGCGAGCCGATCCCGGGGGTATCGACCAGCTCGACGCCCTCGGGGAGGCCGGGCGCCGGAAAGACGACCTCGAGCCGCGCGACGCGCTTCACGTTTCCGGGGTTCTCCTCCTCCGAGGCGAGTTCCACGAGACGCGCAAGCGGAAGCGTCTCGCTCCGGCCGTCGGCGTAGCGGACCCGGGCCTCCGGCGGCGTGCCGACGTGGACACGGGCCGGCACCGCCGTCACCGGCGTCACGCCGACCGGGAGGATCGGCGCCCCGAGCAGGGCGTTGAGGAGCGACGACTTTCCCGAGCCGACGCGCCCGAAGACCGCGACGTGGAAGCTCTGCTCCTCCATCCGCTCGAGGAGCGAGCGGAACAGCCGCCGGAACTCCACGAGAGAGTCCTCGCGGATGACGCGCTCGAGGAGGGAGAGCAGCGCGGGCTCGACGGCGGTCCGGCCGAGTCGTGCGAGGCGGTCTCCGAACTCCTCCTCGGGGCCCCCGCTCAGAAAGCGCGAAAGATCGCGGAGCGTCCGGTCGATCTCGTCACACGTCCGGTCGACCTCCGCGGCGAGCCGCGGGTCGAGCGCCCCGTAGCCGCGAAGTCGCCGAGGCCTCACGTCGTCGACCCCGATCGACGCCATTGCCGCCCGGACCGCGATGGCGTGGCGGGCGTCGAGCGGCGATCCGGCGGGATCGAGCCCGTGCCGCCCGGCGGCGGCGAGGAGCGCCCGGCGCGCTCGCTCGATGTAGTCATTGATCAGACCCGCCTGGGCCGGCGAGATGTCGCCGACGAGCGGGTTGAAGGGCGACGGATGCCGGACCGCGACGAGGATCCCCTCGATGTCGTCCAGAAGGCCGGCGATGTGCCGTACCGCCGCCGACAGGCTCCGCCGCTGGGATTCGTTGAGCCGGGGTTCCGGGCCCTCCGCGGGCGCCGACATCGCGCCTACTCCGCCCGCTACTTCACGACGATGACGGCGCGGCGAACGCTACGGCTATCGAAGGATTCCGAAACCGGCACGGGAGAGACTCCTTTCGTCGGTAGGAGTCATCAGCCCGAAGGCGGTTCCGGCGAACTCCATCGCCTCTCTTCGGGACGATTATAGGGGGTCCGAGTCTGTTAACGTCGCGCCCGTGCGGCCCGCTCTCGTCGTCCTCGTCTTCGTCGGCGGCGGCATCGGATCAATCTGCCGCTACGCGCTGGCGACGAGCCTCCAACGGAGCTTCGCCGGACCGTTTCCGGTCGGCACGTTTGTCGTAAACCTCGCCGGCTGCTTCGCGATCGGCCTCGTCGGGGCGCTCGGCCTCGAGCGCGCGGCGATCTCCCCCGAGGCGCGTGTCTTCCTGATGGTGGGGATCCTCGGCGGCTTCACCACCTTTTCGTCGTTCACATGGGAAACACTCGGGCTTCTCACCGTGCGCGACATCCTTCGCGCCACGCTCTACGTCATGGGCTCGGTCTTCCTCGGACTCTTCGGCGCGTGGCTCGGGCGGCTCCTCGGGAGGGTCGGAACATGAAGGATCTCGCGATGGCCAAGCTGCTCCGGATTCACTTCGGAGAGGGGGATCGGGTCCGCCATCAGCCGCTCTATGAAGCGCTCGTGGCCGAAGCGCGAGCCACGGGCCTCGCCGGGGCCACGGTCCTTCGGGGCATCGAGTCGTACGGGGCGTCGAGCGTCGTCCACCGATCGCGTATCGTCGAGCTGTCGGAGGACCTTCCGATCGTCGTCGAGATCGTGGATGCCGAGGAGAAGGTCCGGGCCTTTCTCGAGCGCGTCGACCCCCTCCTCGAAGAGGCCGGGTGCGGCATCCTGATGACAATGGAAAAGGTCGAGATCGTCCGTTACGCGGCGAAGAAGAAGAGCTGAGCCGGCGCTTCAGCGCGCGGCCTTCTCCACCTTCCGGATCCGGTTGTTCTGCGCGTCGAGGATGTAGAGATTCCCGTCGCGGTCGAAGCCGAGCCCCGCCGGACCGTTCAGCCGGGCTTTCGTGGCCGGCCCGCCGTCCCCGTCGAAGCCCGCCATCTCCATCTCGCCATAGCGGTTTACTCGGCCGCTCCCGACGCGCGTCTCGATGATGCCCGTCTTCGCGTCCACGCGCCGGATGACATTGTTTCCCCAGTCGACGAACCAGATGTCGTCCCCGCGATCGAGGGCGACGGCCGTGGGGTTGTTGAGCCGCGCGGCGAGAGCCGGCCCGTCGTCTCCCGTGAGGCCGAAGCGCATCGTCCCCGCGATGCGTGTCAGTTCGTCCGTCACGGGGTTCACCTTCATCAGGACGTGATCGTCGGTCGCGGAGAAGATGACGTCGCCCTTCCCGTCGATCCGGACGGCGGTGGGAAGAGCCAGCCCCGTGTCGGTCCCTTTCCTCGTGTCGATCCGGAGCGAGACCGTACCGTTGCCGACGATCGTCCGGACGATTCCGGTCTTCGCGTCGACCTCGAGAAGCCGGTCCGCATACGGATCCATGACGAAGAAGTTCCCGGCGGCGTCGAAGGCGATGCCGAGGGGACGGCCCACCGGCGTGGCCTTCGCCGTCGAGCCGTCGGCCGTGAACGAGACGAACCCGGTCCCCATGAAGGTGTCGATGACGCCGCTCTTCGCGTCGATGCGCCGGACTCGGTTGTTTCCGAGGTCCGAGACGTAGAGATTCCCCGCCGCGTCGAACGCGAGGTCGCCCGGCTCCCGGAGCTTCGCCGACTTGGCGGGGCCGCCGTCCCCCGAGAAGCCCTCTTCCCCGGTTCCGGCCACGGTGAAGATCCGCCCGCTCTTCCGGTCGATCCGACGGACCCGGTTCGTTCCGGATTCCGAGAAGACGAGGTTCCCGTCCCGGTC
Source organism: uncultured Acidobacteriota bacterium (assembly GCA_963779415.1). Lineage (GTDB taxonomy): Bacteria > Acidobacteriota > Thermoanaerobaculia > UBA5066 > UBA5066 > DAOMFB01. The sequence goes on from CAVZYA010000002.1 coordinate 1,213,935, forward strand.
GAAGACGACGCCCGCGGGCGTCCGTCTCAGCATCGAGAGGGGCGACTCGGTGGCGAGGACGCCGTCGGGCCCCGCGCCCTGCTCTCCGTTGCCGGCGAACGTCGTGATCGTCTGGGCGCCGGCGGCCGCGGCGGAGAGGAGCAGGGAGGCGACGGGGAGGAGGCTTCTCATCTCCGCCGATTCTGTCAGAGGTCCCCGTCGGGCACGGTAGCATCGCGCCATGGGGACGCCCGGGTCCGTTCTCCGCCGCGAGATCGCGGAACAGCCGGATGCCGTGGCGCGCCTCCTTTCCCGCGAAGGAGCGCGGGTCGCGCGCCTCGCGGCGCCGATCCGCCGCTCCGGCGTCCGCTTCGTCCTCGTCGCCGCGCGCGGGACCTCCGACAACGCGGCCCGCTACTCGCAATACCTCTTCGGCATCCTGGACGGCCTTCCGGTCGCGCTCGCGGCCCCCTCGCTCACGACTCTTTACGGGCGCCCTCCGGATCCGCGGGGCGGCCTCGTCATCGGGATCTCGCAGTCGGGGCGCTCGCCCGACATCGTGGAGACCATCGCCGCCGCGCGGCGGAGAGGGGCGCCGACCCTCGCGATCGTCAACGACCCGGAGAGCCCGCTCGCCCGCGCCGCCTCCGAGGTGATCCCGCTTCACGCCGGCGAGGAGCGGAGCGTCGCGGCGACGAAAAGCTACACGACGCAGCTCGCGGCGGTGGCGCTCCTCGCCCTGTCGCTCGCGGGGAAGCGAGCGCTTCTGAAGAAGCTCGCCGCCGTTCCCGAGGCGATGGCCGTTGCCCTCGCGACCGATCCGGCCGTCCGCCGGATGGCGCGGTGCCTCGCCACGGCGTCGCGTGCGGTCGTCCTCGCCCGTGGAATCAACTACCCGACCGCATGGGAGATCGCTCTGAAGCTGAAGGAGCTGGCGCTGATCCTCGCCGAGCCCTATTCGTCGGCCGATTTCCAGCACGGACCGATCGCGCTCGCCGAGCCGGATCTCCCGGCCATCCTCGTCTCGGCGCCCGGGGGCCGCCCCGAGCGGGAGCTGCTCGCTCTCGCCCGGAAGCTGCGGGAGCGCGGGAGCCCGCTTTTTCCGATCGGCCTCCCTCTCCCCGGGGCGATTCCGCTCCCCCAGACGCCGGAGCTTCTCTCGCCCCTCGTCGCCGTCCTCCCCGGACAGCTCCTCGCGTTCCACGCGGCGCGCGCGCGGGGTCTCGATCCGGACGCTCCGCGCGGCCTGAAGAAGGTCACCGAGACGCTCTGACGCTCCGGTCCGTGGAGGCCCTTCGCGAGGCGTGATGATAGGGTCGCGGCGTGAGCTACTCGCGCCTCACCGGCCTCTCCTGCACGAAGTGCTCCGCGCACTACGACGCCGCCCGCCTCCTCAACGTCTGCACGGCGCCGGCCTGCGGCGGGGCGCTCGTCGCGGATTACGACCTCGGGACTCTCTCGAAGGACGACACGGCCGGCCGCGACCGGACGATCTGGCGCTGGCACGAGCTGATGCCGGCCCGGAGCGCGGCGGAGATCGTCACCCTCGGCGAGGGCGGAACGCCCCTCCTCCGGGCCGAACGCCTCGGGGCGCGGCTCGGGATGGCGGACCTCTGGATCAAGGAAGAGGGAGGCAATCCGACCGGGTCGTTCAAGGCCCGCGGGCTCGCGGCGGCGGTGACGATGGCGAAGGCGCTCGGCGCCACGGCCCTCGCCCTCCCGACGGCGGGGAACGCGGGGGGCGCGGCGGCGGCCTACGCGGCGAAGGCGGGGCTCTCCTGCCACGTCTTCATGCCGAGAGACACGCCGAAGCTCTTCCGGATCGAGTGCGAGGCGTACGGGGCGGCGGTCACCCTCGTCGACGGCCTCATCGACGACTGCGGCCGGATCGTCGCCGCACGCAAGGACGCCGAAGGGTGGTTCGACGTCTCGACGCTCAAGGAGCCGTATCGCGTCGAGGGGAAGAAGACGATGGGGTACGAGCTGGCCGAGCAGATGGGCTGGACTCTCCCCGACGTCGTCGTCTATCCGACGGGGGGCGGCACCGGCCTCATCGGGATGTGGAAGGCGTTCGACGAGATGGAGACGCTCGGCTGGATCGGCCCGAAGCGCCCGCGCATGGTCTCCGTCCAGGCCGAAGGGTGCGCGCCGATCCCGAAGGCGTTCGCGGAAGGGAAGGACGTCTCGGTCCGCGCCGAGAACGCGCGCACGTATGCCAGCGGTCTCCGCGTTCCGAAGGCTTTCGCCGACTACCTGATCCTGAAGATCCTCCGCGCGTCGAAGGGGGAGGCGGTCGCGGTGACCGACGAAGCCATGCGCGAGGCCGTCGCCGAGATGGGCGCCTCGGAAGGACTTTTCCCGGCTCCCGAGGGGGGCGCGGCATGGGCGGCCGTGAAGCAGCTCGTCCTCTCCGGCCGCGTCTCCCGCGACGAGCGCGTCGTCGTCTTCGACACGGGGACGGGGTTCAAGTACGTGGAGTGAGGGGCTTCGCGCCCTCCGGGGCTGTGGCCCCGGATCGCGAACCGATGCGGGCCGTCAGGGTCAATGCCGGCGAAGGCGGCGGGACTCCGCCGCGGCGGCGCGATTGAGATGGCGATCGAAGGACGAAAACCGGACGTCGCCGCCACCCTGTAAGCGCAGCATGCTGTAGGACGACAGATGGACGCTGTCGTATGCGCGGAGGCCGTGCTCCTCGGCGAGGTCGCCCGCCGTACGGCAGACCGGTTCCGTCACCTGCACGACAAGGTAGCGCTCCCAGTCCTCTTCGAAGGCCGATCTCGCCCGCCGGTGCGCGGCCGGGGAAAGGCCTCGCTGACGGCGAAGACGGGCCAGAGCTGCTCTCGTTTCGGGATAGGCGAGAAGAGACGTCGCGACGACCGCCGCCCCGGCAACCTCGGCCCGGACGGCATCGGATCCTTCCTCCTCGACGTACAACTTGATCAGGCTGCTCGTGTCGAGGTAGAGAATCATCGCCTGTTCTCGAACACCGCCGAGGCTCCGCTTCCGCGGCGGGGCTTCGGAGCGTTCGGACATCCCGTGGGCTTGCCGCCGCCCCACGTGGCGATACCAGACGCGACCAGCGCGTTCGCCGCCTGCCGTTCCGGAGCGGCCTTCTCGATCCCCGTCACGACGGCCAGCGGCCGTCCCCGCCCGGTCACGACGATCCGCTGACCAGCCCGCACGCGCCGCAGGTAGCCGCTCAACCCGTTCTTGAATGCCCTGACGCCGACGTCCACGAGTCACCCCCGAACGTAGCTACATTACTATGCCACAAGTAGCTACATCAATCCCGCGACGGCCGTGCCGGCCTTGCCCCGGGCGGCGAGGCCGAGGCTCATGCTTTCACCAGACTCGAAGGAAGCTTCATCTGGCCAAGCAGGCTCTGGAATCGTGGATCGGAGCGCAACGTCTCCCAGTCCCAGGCCACTCCGAGATGAACGAGCGGCGACTCGCGCCGCTCGAAGCTCTTTTCGAGCCACGCCAGCGCCCGATTCCTCTCCCCCGCATGGGCCCAAAGCCGCGCGATACGGATGGAGGGGATGTACGTCCGCTCCGACCGTGCCGTCAGAGCCTCGGCCGCACGCTTCATCGCCCCCGGGTACCCCGACTCCGCCCCGCCCCGGTCGATCGCCTCGGAGACCTCACGGTCCCCGATCAGCGCGAAGAACTTCTTCGCGGCCGAGAGGGCCTCCTCGGCTCGTGACTGTGCATGCAGGGCGCCCCAGAGACCCATCTGCGCGGACGGGAAGTTCGGCTCCACCCGGACCACCTTCCCCAGCCGCTCCATCGCCTCCTCGTACCGGCGCAGGTAGATCAGGTGCCATCCGAAGAAGCACAGGACGAAGGGATTGAACGGATCGAGCTTCATGGCGGCCGCCGACTGTTCCATGGCTTCTTCGGAGCGCTGCAGGGAGATCAGGAAATCGGAGTAGAAGAAGCGCGCCTCCGCGGAGTTGGGGTTCAGATGGAGCGCCCGTTGGTACTCGGCCTCCGCGCCTCCCCAGTCCCACTCGTAGAGGAACTTCAGCCCCGCGCGGCTGAGATGACCTTCGAATAGCGCCTCGTCCAGCTCGACCGCCTTCGACGCGGCCTCTCGCGCCTTCGGGAACGTCTCCGAGGGAGGAAGGATTCCGGAGTCTCCGCGGAGGAGCCAGACGTCGGCGATTCCCGCCTGTGCCGGCGCGCACGCCGGATCCTTCTCGAGCGCCAGCTCGAAGTATCCGAGCGCCGTGTCGTAATGCTCGCGGGAGAGCTTGTACAGGTGATACCGACCCTTGAGGCAGGCGTCGTAGGCCTCCGCGTTGACCGGGCCGCGGAGGGACAGTCGCGCCGCCACCTTCACGCTCGCGGCCGACTGCACTTCCCGGGCGATCGCCTCGGCCACGGCTCCCTGCAGGGCGAGGACGTCCGCCAGGTCGCGTTCGTAGCTCTTCGCCCAGAGATTCATGTCGGTCGACGCCTCGATGAGCCGGGCGGTGATGCGCACCCGCGCCCCGGCGCGAAGGACCGAGCCCTCCACGACGGCGTCGACGTTCAGCTCCGTGGCAATGTCCGGGAGGGACTTCTCGGTCCGCTTGTAGCGCATGGCCGAGGTGCGCGAGATGACCCGCAAGGTTCCGATTCCCGCCAGGTCCCCGATCAGGGCGTCGGTCATGCCATCGGCGAAGTACTCCTGCTCCGGGTCCCCGGAGAGATTCGCAAGGGGAAGGACGACGAGCGACCGGATCCGCTTCCGCCGGCCGGCGCGTTTCGAGGGGAGCTTTCTCGCCCCCGACACGACGTCCGACGAGACGGGGGCGCTCGTCGAGAGTGCCTGCAGCTCCGCCATCAGCTCCGCGGCCGACGGATAGCGCTCTTCGGGACGTTTCCTCAGGCACTTCAGGATGGCGTCTTCGAGTCCGGGAGGAATGCGGGGATTGGAATCCCCGGGCCTCGTCGGCTCCCGGTACTGAATGTCGGCGGCGAGAGCCGTCGCCACGGCGGCCCGGAACGGCCGCGCTCCCGTGGCCATTTCGTAGAGGACGACTCCCAGCGCCCAGAGGTCGCTTCGCGCGTCGGCCGGCTGGCCGCGCAGCTGCTCGGGCGCCATGTAGGCGAGCGTGCCGGTCACCGTCCCCGCCGTCGTCAGCGCGGCCTGCGAGAGCGTCGTCGCTTCCGCCGCCTCCCCTCGCACCATCCGCTTTGCGAGGCCGAAGTCGAGGACCTTGGCGCGTCCCTCCGGTGTGATGACGATGTTCGCGCTCTTCAGGTCGCGGTGGACGACGCCGTGTCCGTGCGCGTGCGACAGCGCGTCGGCCACCTGGATTCCGAACCGGAGAATGTCTCCGAGCGGAAGCGCCCCGCGCGAAAGCCGGCCGCTCAGCGACTCCCCCTCGACCAGCTCCATCGCAATGAAGGTCTGGCCGTCGGCTTCGCCCACCTCGTGAATCGTGCAGACATGGGGATGGTTCAGTCTCGAGGCGAGACGCGCTTCCCGGAGCAGGCGCGCGCGCGCCGTCTGATCGGCCGAGGTCGCCGCTGGAAGAACCTTGATCGCCACCTCGCGTTCCAGCCGCGAGTCCTTCGCCCGGTACACCTCGCCCATTCCCCCCGCGCCGAGCGGGGCGACGACCTCGTATGGCCCGAGGCGAGTGCCCGCGGAGAGGCTCATCGCGAACGCTTCCCCGGGTCGGAGGAAGGGGCGAGCCGTGCCCCCCGGCGCGTCGACGCTCGATCCGGCGGCCCGTCAGATTCGTGTTACTGCGGAGATTCTATTCCCCGGCGGAAAAGAGGGGCTCAGCGCCCGCCGGCGCGGTTCAGTAGGTCGTCGATCTCTCCCTGCCGGGCGGCGAGGCCCGTGGCGCCCCCTTCGCCCCGCGCGGCGGCCGAGAGATCCGACAGCGAGCTTCGCATCAGCGAAAGAGCCCTCGACGCGTCGTCGGAGCCGCCGCAGGCCGATTCCGCCGTCGAGATAATGGACGAGACATCCGACTCCGTCCGGCTCCAGCCGGCCTGATCCACGGGGGGGTGCGAGGCGGCCGAAACCGCGCTCGCGAGGCTCGCGTTCGCCCGTCCGGCGAAGAGGAGACAGTCGCTCGTGCCGGAGGAGACGGCCGCGCCGGACGAGCTCCCGACCCCGGAAGGCGGAGGCGCCTTCCTCTGGTTGAAGTAGTACCAGATGCCGCAGATGACGAGGAGGACGAGGAGGAGGCGGGTCCACATGCCGTCATCCTGCGCCGTCCGGGAGGAGAGCCGCAAGGGCTTTCGGCCGGAACCTAAGACCCGGGATCCCCGTATCTACCTTCGAAGACGTTTCCGAGCCGAAGGAGGCTGCGATGAAGGAATCCCGGATCCGCCCGATCCTCCTGGCGCTGCTCGTCGCGGCGCTCCTCCTCATCCCGCTTTTCGCCGCAGCGGCCCCGGCGACGAAGGAGTTCCGAAAGGAGATCGCCGCCCGGCCCGGGCAGACGGTCTCCATCGAGAACCTCGCCGGAAAGGTCCTCGTCGAAGGGAAGAAGGACGGCCCGGTCGAGGTGGTCGCGACCCTTCATGCCGAAAGCGAGGCTCTTCTCGCCGAGCTGCCGATCGAGGTGACCGAAAAAGGCGATTCGATCGAGGTGATCGCGAGGTACCCGGTCGAGAAGCACGACACCTTCCGCTACACGGCTGGCGAGGGGGGCGGCTCCACCTCCACGACGTATCTCGGCCACCGGGTGAAGGTGGGCTCCGGCGCATTCTTCGGAGGCGTCGAGCTGTGGGCCGATTTCGTCGTCCGGGTTCCCGCCGGGACGGGCGCGAGCGTCCGGAACGAGGTCGGGAGGATCGTCGCGACGAACGTTTCCGGGCGGCTCTCGGCGCGGACCGGCTCAGGCGACGTCCGGGTCGACGGCGGAGAGGGGGAGACGACGGCGCGTTCCGGAAGCGGCGACGTCTCGGTCAAGGAGCGGAAAGGGAACGTCGAGGCGCGGACCGGCTCGGGCGAGATCGCCCTCGCGGGGATCACGGGTGACGTGACGCTCGACACCGGCTCCGGGAACGCCGCGGTGGACGACGTGACGGGAAACCTCGAAGCTCATACCGGGTCCGGAAACGTGACGGCGCACCGGGTCGCGGCGAGCCGGGTGAAGGCGAGGACCGGATCGGGCGAGATCACGCTCCGGTCGGTCTCGGGAAGCCTCGAGGCCCGCACGGGATCGGGCGAGATCGAGGGCGAAGAGATGACGGTCCGGGGCGCGCTCGACCTCGACACCGGAAGCGGAGACGTCCGGCTGGGAGGGAACTTCTCGGCGCTCACGGGGGCGCGTGTCGGGACCGGGAGCGGCGACGTCTCGCTGACGATGACGAAGGCGCCCGGGATGCGGCTGGACCTCGGCAGCTCCTCCGGGGAAATCCGGATCGATGTCGCGGGAACGAAGCTCAAGGCGGAAAAGAGGCTCGAGGTTTCGACGGGGGATGGCGCGGCGAACGTGAAGGTCCGGACCTCGAGCGGAAGCATCCGAATCTCCGGATCGTGACCGGAAGGGGCGCGAGGACGTAGACTTTCACCGGTGTCTGAAGAGTCCGGCCGGTTCACCGAAGAGATCGTCTTCGTCGACAGCGAGGACCGCCTCACCTTGCAGGGGCTTCTCTTCCGTCCCGCCACGCCGGTCTCCGACATCGCGATCCTCTGGATCCACGGCCTCTTCTCGTCGTTCTACGAGAACTCCTACGTCTCGCTCGGCCGGGAGCTTTCGGGTCGCGGCTTTGCTTTTCTTTCGGGCAAGACGCGGGGGCACGACTTCGGAGCGACGCTCCGGTCGGCGGGCGGCGTGGCGGTGACGGCGGGCTCGTCGTGGGAACGGCTCGAAGAGTCGCCGCGCGATCTCGCGGCGTGGGTGGACTTCCTGGCCGCCTCGGGCTACCGGCGCGTCGTCGTCGCCGGGCATGGCCTCGGCGCACGGAAGGCGGCCTACTTCGCGGCCGAGCGGCAGGATTCGCGGGTCGTCGGCCTCGTGGCCGCCTCGCCGAGCGCGGCTAAAAACGCCGCCGGTGTGCTGACCGAGGACGACCGGAACCTTCTTGCCGTCGCGCGACAGATGGTCGCCGCCGGGCGCGGCGCCGAGCTTCTCCCGTCGATGGGCGTCGGGTGCCCCCTGAGCGCGGCGACCTACGTCGACCACGAGGACCCGGAAGAGGCCTTCTCGAACGTCTTCAGCGTGACGGGACACTCGCGAACGACGCCGTTCGTCGCGGAGGTGAAGGTTCCGATCCTCGCCTTCTTCGGCTCGCAGGAGCGGAGCCCCGACGGACGCGACCGCGGCGGCGAGCTGGGCCTCGTCCGGTACGGGGCGCGCGGGTCGCCGCTGGTCACCGTCACGCTCGTCCGGGGGGCCGACCACTGGTACACCGGGAAAGTCAGCGCGGTGGCCGACGTCATCGCGAAATTCGTCACCGGACTCGCCGTCTCCTGACGATCGCCCCTTTCGATAGACTCCGGGACACCGTGGCGACCGAGTGGGATTACGTGATCGTGGGCTCGGGCTTCGGCGGCAGCGTCAGCGCGCTCCGGCTCGTCGAGAAGGGGTACCGCGTCCTCGTCCTCGAGAAGGGGAAACGCTTCACGCCCGACGAGTACCCGAAGACGAACTGGAACCTCCGGAAGTACTTCTGGCTTCCCTCCCTCGGCTGTCGCGGCCTCTTCAGGATGACGTTCCTCCCGCACGTGACGGCGCTGACGGGCGTCGGCGTCGGCGGCGGGTCGCTCGTCTACGCGAACACCCTTCCGATCCCAAGCGACGATTTTTTCGCCTCCCCGTCGTGGGGGCACCTCGCCGACTGGAAGCGCGAGCTGGCCCGGCACTACGACACCGCGCACCGGATGCTCGGAACGGCGCGAAACCCGCTTCTGACCCCGCCCGACGAAGTGCTTCGCGACGTCGCGAAGGAGATCGGACGCGAGTGGCATCCGACCGACGTCGCGGTCTGGTTCGGGACGCCGAAGGAGACCGTCCCCGATCCGTTCTTCGGCGGCGAAGGGCCGGAGCGGACGGGGTGCGAGTCGTGCGGCGGCTGCATGATCGGCTGCCGCCACGGAGCGAAGAACACGCTCGACAAGAACTACCTCTGGCTCGCCGAGCGGCGCGGCCTCGTCATCGAAGCCGACACCGAGGTGACGTGGGTGAAGCCTCTTCCGGCGGGCGGCTACGAGATCTCGGCCCGGCACGGCCGGTCGATCCTTCCGGCGCTCCGGAAGGCGAAGACGTACACGGCGAAGAACGTCGTCTTCGCGGGCGGGGTCCTCGGCACCGTCGAGCTGCTCCTCAAGCTGAAGGAGAGCCCGGACGGCCTGCCGAGCCTCTCGGACCGGCTCGGAGACTTCGTCCGGACGAACTCCGAGGTCCTGATGGGGGTCGTGAGCGAGAAGAACGAGGACCTCTCGGTCGGGATCGCGATCGGGTCGATCATCGAGACCGACGAGCACTCCCACCTCGAGCCGGTCCGGTATCCGGCAGGTTCGGGCTTCTTCCGGCTGCTCGCGATGCCGCACGCGCCGGGCGACACCGTGACGCAGCGCTTCGCGAGCGCCCTCGGGATGCTCCTCCGGGAGCCCCTCCGGACGCTGAAAGCGTGGGTCACGCCCGACTGGGCGAAGCACACGATGATCCTTCTCTACATGCGGACGATCGAGGGGACGCTCCGGATGAAGCTGGGGCGCGGCATCCGGACGGCCTTCCGCCGCGGCGTCACGACGGGCGACGGAACGGGGCCGCAGGCGAAGGCGTGGGTCCCCGAGGCGACGGAACTGGCGCGGAAGGTCGAGAAGCGGCTCGGCGGATTCACGCAGAGCCTCCTGACGGAGACGCTCCTCGGCATCCCGACGACCGCTCACATTCTAGGGGGATGCTGCATGGGGGACTCGAAGGAAAGCGGCGTCATCGACTCGCGCCACCGCGTCTTCGGCTACGACGGGCTCTACGTCATCGACGGCTCGGCCATCTCGGCGAACCCCGGCGTCAACCCCTCGCTGTCGATCACGGCCCTCGCCGAGCGGGCGATGACCTTCATCCCGTCGAAGGAAGGCGCCACGCTGCCGAAGCCCGCGCCGCTCCCGCCTCGCTCCTTCCCGCGGCGTGACGCCGTTCAAGACAAGGGGGTCAGGTCTCAAATTTCTATTATAGACTTCGGGGAGGCATTCCTTGAGGACGATGCGGCGCAGAGACACGGTTCTTCCCTTCGTCGCGGACGCGGCGGCCCGGGGGAAGAGCGTCGGTCGGGTGCACGAGGACGGGTCGATCACCTTCAAGGGGAAGCGGTACCGTTCGATCCGGGAGCTCCCGCCCGAGTGCACGGCCTTGCGCGGAGACACGGCCACGTATGCGCGGTGGGCAAAGCTCTTCCGGGCGGTCGACCCGAAACGGAAGCGGTCCAATTGAGACGAACGCGGGAGACCGTCAGCGCTTCCTGGCCGGAGGCTTCGCCCGAAAAGCCTCCGCTCCCGTTGTAAGGAAGAGCGTGATCGTTCCGTCCGCGCTGTCGGCGGTGACGATGTCGCCCTGGCCGTCGCCATTGAGGTCTCCGATGGCGATCCCGTCCGGGCGGTGGCCGGTCCGAAGCGTCGGGCCGCGTCGGAGGCCGCGCTTTCCGCCGTAGAAGATCGTCACGTCGTCGCCGACGTAGTTCGCCGTGGCGATGTCGCCGATCCCGTCGCCGTTCAGGTCGCCGATCGCCACACGGGCCGGGGCGTGTCCGGCCCGGAGCGGCGAACCGGGAGAGGCGAGAACCTGCCGTTTCCGTCGCCGAGAAGTACGTTCACCGCATCGAACGACGAGTCCTCGGGATGTCCTCCCCAGTTGCCGACGACGAGATCGAGCCGGCCGTCTCCGTTGACGTCGCCGATCGCGACGCCGAACGGCTTCCCGCCGGCCGGGAAGGGAGAGCCCGGAGCCTGTACGAAGGCGCGTTCCCCGCAAGAGAGAAGGACCGTCACGCTCGCCCCGTCGAGGTTCGTCGTCACGATGTCGGCCCGCCCGTCGCCATTCAGGTCCGCGGCGCGGACCCGCTGGTACGGATGAGGGCCGACGTCGAAGGTGGTCCCGGGAGAGGTGAAGCCCCCTTTCCCGTCGCCCCAGAGGACCGTGACCTTGTTCTCGCCCCAGCTGTCGGTCACGAGGTCGAGATTACCGTCGCCGTCGAAATCCGCGGCGGCGACGCCGTGCGGATGCGGACGGCTGTGAACGGTGAGGGGCGACGACGGCGACGGGTGAACCTGCCTCGCCCGTCGCCGAGGAGGATCGTCAGGTACGACGTGTCGTGGTTCGCGAAGACGAGGTCCGGGTTTCCGTCGTGGTTCAGGTCGGCGACGGCCACGTCGTTCGGATTCTGTCCCGCGGGAAACGGGGAACCCGGCGCCGGCGTGAATTCGCCGCGTCCGTTCCCGAGGAGGACGGTGACGCCGTGGCTCCCGGCGTTCGCCACGACGAGGTCGGGTTTGCCGTCGCGATTGACGTCCGCGATCCCCACGCTGCTCGGCTCGCGGCCGACGGGGATTCGCCGAACCGTGAATCCGGAGACGTCGTCCCCGGGGGTCGGCGTCCCGGGAGCCGCCAGAGCCAGAAGGGCGATCGTGACCGGAACGAGCGCGGCGCGCTTCGGCATGATCGCCCCCTCAGGCGCGGGGCGGGACGACGTAGAGGAGGATCGCGACGTAGTGGCAGGCGCTCCCGGCGAGGACGAAGACGTGCCAGACCGGATGCGCCCAGCGGAATCTCCGGTCCATGGCGTAGAAGGCGACTCCGACCGAGTAGATGACCCCCCCCGCGACGAGCCAGGCGACGCCGGCCGGCGGCAGGGCGGCCGTCAGCGGCTTCCACGCCACGACGATGCACCACCCCATGACGAGATAGAGCGCCGTCGAGAGGACGGGGAGCTTCCCGGTCCAGAGCGACTTGAAGACGATGCCGAGGACGGCGAGCGACCAGACGACGCCGAAGAGAGACCATCCCCACGCCCCCTGGAGCTTGACGAGGAGGAATGGCGTGTAGCTCCCGGCGATGACGAGGAAGATCGCCGCGTGGTCGAGCCTCCGGAAGACCCCCTTCACGCGCGGGCCCCGGAAGGCGTGGTAGAGCGTCGAGACCGTGTAGAAGAGGACGAGGCTCGCGGCGAAGACGCTGCAGGAGACGACGACCCAGGCGTCGCCCCGAAGGGACGCGAGCGTGATCAGGACGGCGGCGCCCGCCGCGAAGATCACCGCCCCGACGCCGTGCGTGACGGCGTTGGCGATCTCCGCGGCGCGGGAGGCGGGAACGCGGGGGCGGGCGGTTCTCATCCCTCTGATCTCGCCCCCATGATGCGCCTGTTTCGTCTCTGCCTCCTTCTCTCGACGTTCCACCTCGTCCGGTGAGAAGACCTTTGTGCAGGAACCGTCGCCTCGGGGCTAGAATGCCCGCAGAAGGATCGCCACAGACAGTTCTCGCGCGATACGTCCGGTTCCACGGAAGGCTTCCACAGACGGCATTGGTTCCATTCGAGATGGTCGAACGCATTATTCCGTCTCGCCACGACCCGTCATCCGGGGAAACGCTCTGCGGCAGAGGAGGAGACTATGAGTTCATCGGCAGCTCGCGTTCGTGGTTTCGTCCCGCTCCTCGCGATTGCCCTGGGCCTCTCGTTCCCGGCGACCGCCCAGATCCAGGTCTTTTCGACCGGCGGATACGTGACTCCGGAGACAATTTCACTCGCGCCGAGCGGATTCGGGGCGTACGGCGGGAGCTACTTCATCCCGGATGCCTCCACGGGCAACATCTGGATCTTGCCGGCCACCGGAGGTCCTCCCGCCGCGTTCCTGACCCCTCCGACCGGCGTGAGCGTCATCGGAGGAATCTTTCTTCCGTCGGGCTGGGGCCCCGATTCGGGAAAATTCGTGGTCGCTGCCGCGACATCCGCCGAACAGACTGCCGCGCTCCTTCGCTTCGACAGCGATGGCAACAGGAATCCTGTCGCCGCAGGGGACGGTATCTTCTCGACGCCGATGATTTCGCCGGCGAATTTCGGGATCTGGGTGGCCACCTCTTCGTCACCGATGAGTACAATGGCGTCTGGCGGCTCGCTCCCTCCGGACGACTCGCTGAAGCCTTTTTACCTGGATCGGTCTTTCGCGACCGGCCCGTTTGGCCTCGAATTCGCCCCCTCCGGTTGGGGTGCTTTCGGGAATCGCATGCTGGTCAGCGACTCGTACACAAGCAACCCCGACGACCTGGCCCGAAAGCGAGCTATATCGTCGCCGTCTCCGCGGACGGAAACTCGAGCAGCATCTTCGCGACCGTGCCGCTCCCGGAGGTCCGAAGAACGGCCTGAGGCAGATGCTAATGGACCCGAACGACTATTTCCGGATTCGCTCGGGATCCCCGGAAGGCTTCTCCTGGTCTCCGTCAGCGGCTCTCCGAATGGTCTAGGCTATCTCGGAGAGCTGCTGGCTCTCGACGCGACGGGCACGATCGTGGCGCATCTGCAGGTGGGGAGCATTCTGGCGAAGTTCGACCCCCGCGGAATGCTATAACGAGCGACGGGCATCTCCTGGTCAGCGATGCAACCGATCCCATTCTGCAGGCCACGGCCCACGACTTCCTCCCCGGCCGGGGAGAGATCTCATCCTCCCCAAGACGTCAAGCAGGACGTCCTGACTCAGTTGATCACGCTGCGCGCGACGATCACCGACAAGCAGGACGGGAAGAAGCTCGACGACGCGATCGGTCATCTGACGAAGTCGATTGACCAGGTCTCTGGCTCGGTTCCTCTCATCTGCAGCCCGCGTCGGGCGCGACGGTCTTCAACGAAGAGAAGGACGCGGTCAACAAGCTGAATGGCCTGGTCAAAGACAAGCACAGCACGGTCCCCGGCGCCACGCTGCAGGGGTTCATCGACCGGCTCGTGCGGGCGGATGCGGCCCTTGCGCTCGTGGCCATCAACGACGCGTTCGCGGCGCACGTCGACGCGAAGAGAATCGCCCAGGCCAACCAGGAGCTGATGAACGGGAACGTTCAGGCCGCGAACGGGAATCCGGAGAGCGCCATCGAGCAGTACCGCAATGCCTGGAGCCATGCGGTGAAGGGCTGAGTCCCGCTGGAGTCGGCGCCGCAGGCGGCCGGCGGGCCGCGCCCGGAGGCGGGCCGTCGAGGCGCGCCCGCGCCTTCTCGTCGCGCGAGAGGTTCCAGAGGATCAGGACGAACGCGACGATCGCGACGTCGACGAGCGAGAGGCCGAGAAGGAGCTGTCCGAAGACGAGCTTCCCGATCCCGAAGAGCGCCGAGTAGACGAGGACGATCCCGAGGAGCCAGTTCACGAGCGACATCGCCCCGCCGGGGATCGGCTCGCGCCCGAGGCCGAGCCGCCTCGAGACCGCGGCCCACCCGGGCCCGCCCGGCCGGACCCGCCGGTAGAACGCGTCGAGCGTGGCGTCGGGCTCGGGCTTCGTCAGGAACGTCACGGCCACCCAGACGACCGTCGAGATGGCCACGGTGACGAGCATGACGAGCGCCTGGACGCGGAACTCCTCCGCGTCGAAGAGGGCGTGCCCGCGCGGGTAGGGGTTCCGGATCATCGCCATGGCGGCCGAGCGAGACGACCATCGAGGAGAGCATGGCGCTGATCTCGCTCCAGGCGTTGATCCGCCACCAGTACCACCGGAGGATCAGGACGAGGCCTGTCCCGCTTCCGAGCGCGAGGAGGAACCGCCACGCCTTCTCGATCGTCGTCAGGTTCATCGTCACGACGATCGACGCGAGGAAGAGGAAGACCGTCGTCAGCCGTCCGACGAGGACGTAGTGCTTCTCGCCCGCCCCCTTCTTCAGGAACCGCTTGTAGATGTCGCCGACGAGATAGCTCGCCCCCCAGTTCAGGTGGGTCCCGACCGTGGACATGTAGGCCGCCGCGAAGCCGGCCAGCATGAACCCCTTCCACCCGGACGGCATCAGGTCGACCATGGCCTGCACGTAGGCCGCCTCACGGTCCATCTTCCCGCCGACGAGGACGCCGCCGGGGTAGAGGAGGACGGTGCAGAGGCCGGTCACGATCCAGGGCCACGGGCGCAGGGCGTAGTGCCCGACGTTGAAGAAGAGCGTCGCGAGGACGCCGTCCTTTTCCGTTCGCGCGGAGAAGATCCGCTGCGCGACGTAGCCGCCGCCCCCCGGCTCGGCGTCCGGGATACCACGCGGCCCACCACTGGACGGCGAGGAACGTCAGCATCGCGATGGCCGGCATCCAGACCGAGCCGGCGGGCGGCAGGACGGAGAGCGCGGCGTCGGCGCTGCCGAAGTGCGCGGCGAGGCCGTCGCGAAGGGCCCCCATCCCGCCGACCTTCTTCACGGCGAACCAGGCGAGGACGATGACCGCCGACATCTTGATGACGAGCTGGACGAGGTCCGTCCAGAGGACGGCCCACATCCCCGCCGCCGCCGAGTAGCCGACGGTGATGACGAAGCAGAGGCCGACGGCGAGGACCGGGTCGATGCCGAGCGACACCTGCAGGATCTTCACCATCGCGAGCGTCACCCAGCCGAGGATGATCAGGTTGATCGGCAGCGCGAGGTAGAGCGCCCGGAAGCCGCGGAGGAACGTCGCGGGGGAGCCGCTGTAGCGGATCTCGGCGAACTCCACGTCCGTCATCACGTTCGCCCGCCGCCAGAGGCGCGCGTAGAGGAAGACGGTGAGCGTCCCGCTCATCACCATGTTCCACCAGAGCCAGTTCCCGGCCACGCCGTGCGCGGCCACGAGCCCCGTCACGACGAGCGGCGTGTCGGCGGCGAAGGTCGTCGCGATCATCGCGGCGCCGGCCAGCCACCAGGGGACGGCGCGCCCCGCCACGAAGTACTCGGAGAGCGACTCGCCTCCCTTCTTCGTGAACCGGATCCCGACGCCGATCGAGAGGGCGAAGTAGGCGAAGACGATGCCCCAGTCGAGGAAGGAGAGCGTCATGCGGCGAGGATACGCGGGCGGGACCTTCTGAATAGTAGAATCAGTCTCAACAATTGAAAGGAGAAATCCGATGAGAATCCGTACGATCCGTTTCTTCGCTCCTGCGGTCGCGTGTCTTCTTGCCGCCCCCGTCCTCCGCGCCGCCGACAAGCCGATGGCGCCGCCGAAGCCCGCCCCCGAGATGGCCCAGCTCGCCTATTTCGCCGGGACGTGGGCGTGCTCGGGGAAGACGTTCGCGAGCCCGATGGGGCCCGAGCACGCAACGGCAGGGACCGTCCATGCGGTGTCCGCCCTTGGAGGGTTCTGGACCGTCGTCCACTACGACGAGAAGAAGACCGCCGCGAACCCCATGCCCTATCACGCGGCGGTGTTCATGGGCTATGACGCGGCGGAGAAGGTCTTCGTCGAGCGCTGCTACGACAGCTTCGGCGGCTACTGCAGCGAGACCTCGAAGGGGTGGTCCGGGGACACCCTCGCCTTCGAGGGTCCGGCGATGGGGATGGGGCCGCAGATGAATTCCCGCGACACTTTCCTCAAGAAGGGTGCCTCCGAAATGGTCCACACTGGCGAGATGCAGGGCCCCGACGGAAAGTGGATGAAGCTGGACGAGGAGACCTGCACGAAGGCCGCGGCGAAGAAGTAACCGGAGCCGTGCCGGCGGCGATCCGGCGCGTAAACCTGTAAGCCGTGTCACCGGGGATCTCGCGGGGGGATTGACTCGACCCCGGCAGTCGGAATTAGGATATGGAAAGCTGTTCGGTCGAAACCCGATGGCCCTGATGCCGTACCGGGCCGCCCCGTCCACGATCGCGGCTCTCGAGGAGCTGCTGGAGAAGCTCCGGAGCGAGGACGCCTCCGAGGACCTTCTCTCGGACGAAATGGCTCTTTTCATCATGCGTTTCGGCGGTCACTTGGCGGCGGACTCCCGGGGCGTGAGCACGCGCACGCTCCGCCGGCAGTTCGAGCGGCTCGGCATTACCCTCTCGGAACACATGACGAGGAAACGTCGCGTGCTGGCGTTGTCCCTTCTGGCGGACGGCACCCCGATCCGCGAGATCGCGAGGCGCCTCGGCTTCGCCTCCGCCCAGACCTTCGCCCGCTTCGTCCACCGGGAGTTCGGTACCACGGCCACGGTCCTCCGCCGGCGGTTCGCCGGGCGCTGACCCGACCGAGATCCGGTCTCATTTGTCCTCCCGGGCAACGGTTGTCCTCTCAAGCAACTCGACACGCGCGAAAGAGGGCCCAAGTTATCCGGGTAGAAGGGGGGCGTTCCGATGAGCCCGAAAAAGACGTCCGCGAAGAAGGCGAAAACTCACTCTGCCACCACCCCGAAGAAACCCGGGAAGTCCGTTCCGTCCGGAGTCTCCGCGTGGGAGGACGATCCCGGAGCGCCGGGTGCGAAGCCGAACAAGCCGATCACGGTTCCGGCTCCGGCTCTCGGCCAGTCCCCCTATCCGCTCGCGATGTCCGGGCCGGCGCCTGCCGCGAAGGTCTATCCGAAGGGGACGGCGGAATTCCGGTACTGGAATGCGGCCGCCGCCGCTCGCCGGGGAGCGGGGCTGTGGGGCGGCATCGTCCCGGCGGGGACCGGCTGGCAACCGGGCGGAACGCTCCGCGTCACGCTCGACCACGGCACCGACCTGAACGCCTACTACGACCGGAAGGGGCTCTGGTTCTTCCACGCCACGGTGAAGGGCACGACGATTTACTCGGGCGAAAGTCCGGACGTCCTCTGTCACGAACTGGGCCACGCCATCCTCGACTCGGTCCGCCCGCAGCTCTGGGACGCCATGAGCGCCGAGGTCGCGGCCTTCCACGAGTCGTTCGGGGACATGAGCGCGCTCCTCTGCGGGCTCCAGGTCCCCTCGCTCCGGCAGGCGGTCCTCACCGAGACGGGGGGGACGCTTTATCACAGCTCGCGCCTTTCCCGTCTCGCCGAGCAGCTCGGTTGGGCCATCCGGCAGACGCAGCCGGATGCCGCCGACGCCGACTGCCTCCGGAATGCGGTCAACTCGTTCTTTTACCGCGACCCGCTCACGATTCCGCACTCCGGTCCGGTGACGGAGCTGACCTCCGAGCCGCACAGCTTCTCCCGCGTCTTCACCGGAGGCTTCTTCGAGGCGCTGTCGGGGATGGTCGGCACCCTTTCGCACCCGGCCACCGACGCCGCCCTCGCGACCGCCAGTCGCGACGCGGCCCTCCTCCTGATCGACGCCGTACGGGCCGCTCCGGTCGTCCCCGCCTATTACAGCCAGGTGGCCTCTCTGATGCTGGCCGCCGACCACGATCACTTCGGCGGAAAGTACACGGCGGCCGTGAAGAGCGCCTTCGTCCGGCGCGGGATCCTCTCGCTCGCCGCCGCGGCGTCTCTCCGTCCCGCCGCCGCCTCCGCCGCTCGCCGCAGCGTCCTCACGGCCGGCAAGCCGGTTTCGCCCGCAGGCCTCGTTTCCGTCGCGTTCGACGCGGAGGAGTTCGCCCTCGGCAAAGGGAAAGTCCATGTCCTTACCGCATCGGCCCAGCCGCTCCTCCGCGTCCGTTCGTCGGCGCCCTCCTCCGGCCCGGCGGCGGATTCTTCGGGAGAGGACGTGGCTCGCTCTTTCCTCGCATACCTGTTCCGGCGCGGGCGCGTCGACCTCGGCGCGCACGGCGACTCGGAGGTCCGCGTCGAGCACGCGATTGCCCGGAAGACGCACGACCTGGTCTCACGGAACGGGGAGCTTGCGATCGTCCGCCGGACCTTCGACTGCGGCTTCGACTGCTTCTGAGGCGGGGGACTATGATCGGTGCCGGGAGGCTTTCCGATGCCCAGAGCGAGATCGAAGAAGAAGGCCGGAAGCCCCCGCGGCAAGAGGGCGAAGCCGGACCGGATCCCGAAGGGCGTGAGCCGGCACTTCGCCGAAGGGCTGATCGCGCGAGGCGAGGCCGTCCCCGAGCCTTCGGCCGGCGCAGAGCTTCCGCCCGGGGCGACGCACACCTTCGAGCCCGAAGCGGCAAAGAACGGGACGTTCCCGCCGACGGGCCGTCTGCGCCGCCGCCGCTTCTCTCTCCTCTAGACCCTCTTCGGCCGCCACTGGGCAATCCGGCCGGCGGAGTCCCTTGCGCGGCGGCAGGACGGACGCCATGAGAGACGACACTCTCTCGCCTCCCGTCGACCTTCCGCCCCGGTTTCGCCCGCGGACGGACTTCCATGCGCTCTCGGTCCGCGACCTCGTCGACGCCCGCGACGCCTATCACGTCCACTTGTCGAACAAGGAGCACGTCATCGGGACGGCCATCGGGCTCTACCGGATCCGAAGAGGGGACTTCTTCGAAAAGAATCCTCCCGGTACGCTTCGCCCTCCGAACGACGAGCGGCTTTCGGGACCGAGGGATCTCTTCAACTCCGTCGTCGTCCCCTGGTCGTGGCCGTCTGTCCTCGTCTTCGTCGAGCGGTGGGTGGACCGGAACGCCTGGCGGAGCGGGGCCGCGGGCGCCGCGATGGAGCCCGATCAGTTCATCCCGCGGTATCTCTACCTCCCGGATGGCCGCATCGTCCCCACGTGTGTCGTCCTCCTCCGGCGCGTCGACACCCGCCCCGCGGCCCCACCGCCCGTCTCGTTTCCCAAGGAGTTCGTCGGCGGCGGCTACCCGCTCCTCACGTCGGTGCAGGGACGCCAGCGGGTCGGATCGGTCGGCTGCCTCGTGACGGACGGGCACAACACGTTCGCCCTGACGAATCGGCACGTGACGGGCGACGACGGGGCGCCGGTGACGACGGTCCTCGGCGGACACGAGGTCGTGATCGGCTCGGCCAGCTCGCAGGTGCTGGGGAAACGCCGCTTCGACCAGGTCTACGAACCCTGGCCGGGCCGGCGGGTCTTCGTGAACCTGGACGTGGGCCTCGTGAAGGTGAACGACCTCTCCCAGTGGACCACGCAGGTGCTGGGACTCGGGACGCTCGCCGGCCCCGTGGACCTGAACACCGACACGATCTCGCTTTCGCTCGTCGACCAGCGGGTGGAGGCCTTCGGCGCCGTTTCGGGGCCGCTCTCGGGACGCATTGCCGCACTCTTCTATCGCTACCAGGAGATCGGCGGATTCGAGTACGTCTCCGACCTTCTGATCGCTCCGGACAGCGGGTCCGAGACCCTGCCGGGCGACTCGGGGACTCTCTGGTGCCTCGTCCAGGAGGGCGAGTCGGCGAGCCACCACCCGATCGCCCTCGAGTGGGGGGGGAGCGGATCGAGGAGACGGGGACGGACCGGGCGCGCAGCTACACGCTCGCGACGTTCGTCAGCACGATCCTCCGGGAGCTCGAGCTCGACCTGGTCCGCGACTGGAACGTGGGCCTTCCCTACTACTGGGGGGCGCTGGGACACTACACGATTGCCGCCCGCGCCTGCTCGGCCGTGACAGGCTCGCTCAAGACACTTCTCGGGGCGAATCTCGAGCGGGTCACCTACCCGGACGCGCGGCTCTTGCCTTCGACGTTCCAGGGCCTTTCGAAACGGGACTTCGTCCCTCTGGCCGACGTGCCCGACTACGTCTGGAAGACGCCGGGCGGCCCCGCGCAGCGAAAGACGGAAAACCCGTCCCACTTCGCGGACATGGACAAGCCTCTCCCCGACGCCCCGAACAAGGGAAAGACACTGCTCGATCTCTGTGCCGACCCGCAGAACGTGACGCCGGAGTTCTGGAAGAGCTACTACGGCCGCGTACACGATACGAGCAAGGGGACGCTGCCGTTCCGTGTCCGGCAGGTCTACGAGGAGATGGTGGCCGCGGCCGCCGGGCGGGACGTCGCCCGTTACGTCGCGGCCGCCGGCATCCTCGCCCACTACGTCGGCGATGCCTGCCAGCCGCTCCACATCTCATACCTGTTCAACGGCGATCCCGATCGGACAGAGGACGGCGCCACGTTCGGCAAAGGCGTCCACGGTGCGTACGAGGCTTCGATGATCAACGCCCACGGGCCGGAGATTCTCGCAGGCGTTTCGGCGGGGCTCGCGGGTACGTCTCTTCCGGCGAAGCTCGCCGGGGGGCAGGCCGCGGCTCTCGCGACGGTCGACCTCATGTCCGGCACGTTCCAGAACCTCAAGCCGATGGAGATCGTCGACGCCTATGCCGCCGGGAAGGACCTCTGGTCCCTTTTCGGCCCGGGCACGATCACGACCCTCGTGCAGGGAGTCCGGACGCTCGCGGGCCTCTGGCAGAGCGCGTGGGAGGAGGGGAACGGGGACGGCATCCCGGCGTCGAAGCTCGGGGCCGTGCCGGAATCCGAACTCGTCCGCCTTTACGGCGATCCGGGTTTCCTTCCGTCCCTCACCCTCGACCAGTTCGTCGCCGGAGCGGGAGGCGCAAAGCCGAAACCCTCGTCCGGCGTCGGAAGAAAGACATCGCAAACGGGGAAGCCGAAGAAGAAGTCGTAGGAACTCACTCCCGGGGCCGGGCCGGCTGCCCGTCTTCTGGGAAAAGGAGGATCGAATGAATTTCGAGGTCGTCCTCGCCGCATGCCTCGTGGCCGGCGTCGTCTTCGCGGCGATGGCCGTCTGGCTGACGACCCGCAAGGGAAACACGATCAGCGACGTCCTGAACTCGCAGCACTTCCAGAACGCCGAGGCCCTCCGGGTGGAGGTCCTCGACAAGGTGAAGGTCTCGTCGAACCTGCCGATCGTCGGCCTCTATCTGGTCGCGGCCGTCGTCGCCATCGGCTTCCCGGCCTTCCTCTACTGGTACAGCCACCGCGCGTCCTTCGTCGTGGTCTTCCTGTCCGGCTCGTTCCAGGGGGCGGTGCCCGCGAGCACGTCCAGGCTCTACGTCGTCTCCCATGATTCGCTCGTCGACCCCGGGGCCGGGAGCTTCACGGTGCCTCTCGTCTTTAGAGACACGCAGCCCCGGCACGACCTGATGATCGAGAGTCGTGACTACCTTCCCGTCGGCGTCTCGGTGACGCTGGACCGGGCGTCGGACACCCTCAAGGTGCGCTACCAGAATTCGCCAAACGAGGCGTCCGTTCACCTGCAGAATTTCGCCGGGGAACTGCCGGCGTCGATCACGCTCTCTCCCGCCCAGCCTCTGCTCGAGCCGCCGCCGAACCAGCCCTCCCCGGCACCGGCGCTGCCGGCGACCCTCGCCGCGGCGGTCCCCCCCGCCGAGGGGTGAAGCCATGACCAGAAGCCGATTCCTGACTCCCCTCCTGATTCTCGCGGCCGCATTCGTCCTCTCCGCCGGAATCGAGGCCGGTCCGGCGAGCGTGAGCCTTTCAGGCGCGGTCTATCAGCGCCAGCCGCAGGGGGACCGGCCTTCGCCGATTCCGCAGTGCCGTGTCTATCTTCTCGATGCGGCGTCGGGGGCCTGGATCGGACCGGTCCCGACCGACAGCTACGGCCGCTTCGCGTTCTACGACCTCCGCAGCGGGGGCTACGTCCTCAAGGTGTTCAAGCCGAGAGACGGGAAGCGCCCGGCCTGGCAGCAGCAGGTGACGACGCCTTCCCGGCTCCCGCCCATCGTCCTCCCCTGAGGGCGCCGCGCAAGGAAGCCGTCGTCCTCGTACCCCGGGGAACGCATCCTTTCCCTCAGGCACCGGGGCTCGAGAGCGAGTGCCGTCGAAGGAGCATCGCGCCGACGAACGCCGTTCCGGCCGCCGCGGAGAGGTGCTTTAGCGGGTGGCCGCCGGTGAAGACGAGCGCGTCCCTCAGGGGTCGGTCGAACAGCTCGAAGACGAGAGCGGCGGCGTAGCCGGCGAGGAGACCGGCCATCATGGATCCGTGGGAGTAGCGGCTCGGGAAGAAAGCTGCCGAGACGAGAACGACGAGGATCGCCGCCGCCTGGAGAAAGACGTAGGGACGGAGGTCGCCGAGAAGGAGCCAGGCGAAAACGGTTGCGAGTCCGAAGGCGACGAGGGGGAAGAGGAGAAGGCGGCCCGCTCTCTCGTCGACGCGCTCGGAAATGACGATCGCGACGAGGGAGGTGAAGGCGACCGTCATCGGAACTCTGTCCCAGAAGAGGGTCTGATCGTTCGGATTCCAGTGATACCACGCCGAGCCGAGGGCCGTCGCGGCGATGGCGGCGAAGAAGAAGGCGAAGGGGAGCCGTTCCGAAGGATCGACGAAGGCTCGCGCGGCCCGTGGAGAAAAGACGATCGCGAGTCCCCGGACTCCCACCGCGAGGAATGCCAGATTCGTGAGGACGTTCGCCGCGTTCGGAATCGGCCCCAGGGGCTCGGTGTCCGCGAAGAGGTGGTAGCGCTGGTCCTGCGACTTCGGCGCGAAAGCGAGGACGGCGACGAGAAGAATCAGGACCGCAGCGCCGAGCGCGAGTGCGCCAGCGGCCGGGCGTCCGCTCATGGCGACGATGCTACGCCGCTCCGCGGTGCTAGGATCTCGGCGTTGCCCGCTCTTCGCGGCGCTGCGCCGCAATCCCGAAGAACAGAGAGATGACAATGAAGCTTTCCCTTCCTCCGGCACTCGTCCCGGTCTGTCTCGCCTTTCCGCTTCTGGCGGCGACCCCCGCTCCGGAGCCGCCGAAGGAGGGTGGGAAGGCGCCGGCGACCCTCTCGGAGCAGTTTCAGCGGGATGAAGTTCCGCTCGATCGGGCCGTTCCGGGGCGGGCGCGTCGTTGCCGTCGCCGGGGTCCGCGGGGAGCCGATGGTCTTCTACTTCGGCGGGACCGGCGGGGGAGTCTTCAGGACCACGGACGGCGGCGGGTCGTGGGAGGCGGTCTCGGACAAGGAGTTCCGGACGGGCTCGATCGGCGCGATCGCGGTTTCGGAGTCGGACCCGAACGTCGTCTATGTCGGGACGGGGGAGGCGTGCATCCGCGGAAATCTCTCGTCGGGCGACGGCGTCTACAGGTCCACGGACGCCGGGAAGAGCTGGACGAACGTCGGCCTTCCCGACTCGAGGCAGATTTCGCAGGTCGTCGTCCACCCGAAGGACCCGGACGTCGTCTGGGTGGCGGCGCAGGGAGACCCCTGGGGGCCGAATGCCGAACGCGGCGTCTTCAAGTCGACGGACGGCGGCAAGACGTGGCGAAAGGTCCTCTACGTCGACGAGAAGACGGGCGCCGCCGACCTCGCGATCGACCCGACGAACCCGCGAATCCTCTACGCCGCGATGTGGCAGCACGTCCGCAAGCCCTGGACGATGGAGAGCGGCGGGCCGGCCTCGGGACTCTGGAAGACGACGGACGGCGGCGAGACGTGGAAGAAGCTGGCGGGCGGCCTCCCGGAGGGAATCGTCGGAAAGATCGGCCTCTCTGTCTCCGCTTCCCGGCCCGAGCGCGTCTTCGCCCTCGTCGAGGCCGAAAAGGGGGGGCTCTACCGCTCCGATGATGGCGGCGGGAAGTGGACGCGGGTCTCCGAGAACCGCGAGCTGATCCAGCGCGCCTGGTACTACACGCACGTCTTCGCCCACCCGAAGAACCCCGACACGGTCTTCGTCCTCAATGTCGGCTCGTGGCGCTCCGTCGACGGAGGCCGAACGTTCCAGAAGTTCCGGATCCGGCACGGCGATCACCACGACCTCTGGATCGATCCCGACGACCCGGACCGGATGATCGAAGGGGACGACGGCGGGGCGACCGTGACGTTCAACGGAGGGAGGAGCTGGTCGTCCCAGGACAATCAGCCGACGGCGCAGTTCTACCGCCTCTTCACGGACGACCGCTTCCCCTATTGGCTCTACGGCGCGCAGCAGGACAACAGCGACGTCGCGATCCCGAGCGCGGTCCCCGGCCGGGCGATCGGCCCGTCCGACTGGTATCCGGCGGGCGGGGGCGAGAGCGGCTGGACGCAGCCCGACCCGCGAAACCCCGACGTCATCTATGGCGGAAGCTACGGCGGGGAGATCACCCGGTACGACCGGAAGACGCGCGAGTCGCGCGTCATCACGGCCTGGCCGCAGCCGATCGACGGGCAGGCGACCCGCGACCTGAAGTACCGGTTCAACTGGAACGCGCCGGTCCTCGTCTCGAAGCACGACCCGACGGTCCTCTATCACGCGGCGCAGAGGGTCCTCAGGTCGACGGACGAGGGGACGAGCTGGACCGAGGCGAGCCCCGACCTGACGCGAAACGACAAGTCGAGGCAGGGCTACCCCGGGGGACCGATCACGCGCGAGATCACCGGCGTCGAGACGTTTCCGACGATCTTCTGTCTCGCCGAGTCGCCGGACGAAAAGGACGTTCTCTGGGCCGGGACGGACGACGGTCTCGTCTGGGTGACGCGCGACGGGACGAAGAGCTGGCAGAACGTGACCCCGAAAGGGCTGCCCGACACCGTCCAGATCAACGCCATCGACGTCTCGTCGCACGAGAAGGGGGGCGCCTACGTCGCCGCCACGGCGTACCGGATGGACGACGACCGGCCGTACGTCTACAGGACGACGGACTACGGGAAGAGCTGGACGAAGATCACGACGGGACTCCCGGAGAACGTCTTCGTCCGGGTCGTCCGCGAAGATCCCGCGCGACGCGGCCTCCTCTACGCCGGGACCGAACGCGGGCTCTTCGTCTCGTTCGACGACGGGACGTCGTGGCAGCCCTTCCAGCGGAATCTCCCTCCCGTCCCGATCACCGACCTCCAGGTGAAGCAGGGCGACCTCCTCGTCGCGACACAGGGGCGCGCCTTCTGGATCCTCGACGACCTGACGCCTCTCCGGGCGTGGTCGACGCCCTTCGCGGCCGACGCGGCGCGACTCTTCACTCCCCGTCCGACGGTGAGGATGCGGATGTGGACCCAGGACGACGAGGACGAGGGGCCGCGGGTGCGGGCGGCCGGCCAGAACGCGCCGGGAGGGGTCGTCGTCTGGTATTGGCTGAAGAACGAGTGGAAGCCGGCGGAGAAGGGGAAGGAGACCGTGGCGGTCGAGATCCGGCAGGGGGAGAAGCTCCTCCGCCGGTACACGAACCGGAAGAGCGACGACGAGGACGCGAAGAAGGAAGACGACGACGCGGACAAGCCGATCGAGGCGAAGGCCGGGCTGAACCGTCTCGTCTGGGACATGCGGCTGATGCCGCTCACTCTCGCGTCATCGAAGGAAAGCTTCGGTGACTACCCTCCCGAGAGCCCGCGCGTCCTTCCGGGGAAGTACACGGTTCGGCTCGTCCTGACGCCGCAAAGCCGGGACGGGAAGAGCCCGGAGAGCGTGCTCGAGGCGGCGTTCGAGGTGAAGCCCGACCCGCGCATCGCGGCGCCTGCCGCCGACCTCGCGGAGCAGTCGGATCTTCTGCTCGCCCTCCGGGGCGATCTCGAGCGGTCGCACGACCTTCTCCGGAGCGTTCGCGAGACGCGCACGCAGGCGAAGGAACTCACCGAGCGCGCCGACCGGCTCGGGAAGAAGGAGGTCGCGGCGCCTGCCAAGGCGCTGACGGACGGGCTCACCGCTCTCGAGGAGAAGATCACGAACCCTAAGATCAAGGCGAGCCAGGACTCGCTGAACTACCAGCCGAAGCTCGACTTCCAGATCGCCGCTCTCGCGGCGTTCGTCGACAGCGCCGACGCGAAACCCCCGAAGGCCTCGTACGAGCGCCGGAAGGAGCTGCTCGCCGAGCTGGAGGCGGCGCAGAGGGAGTTCGAAGGGATCCGGTCCCGCGAGCTTGCGGCCTTCAACCGGGCCGTGGAGGAGGCGAAGATCCCGCCCGTGGTCGTGCTGCCGCCGAAGAAGAGATAGCGGAGAGGGATGCTCGTCGTCCTCGCGGGTCTCCTCGTCTGGGTCCCGGCGCTCCTCGGGTGGGGCTCACTCGTCCTGCCGGGGCTCCTCGGCGGCCGGCTCCGCGAGGACGACGACGTGGGGTTCGCGCTCCGGGGCTTCGCCGGGCTCGGCGTTCTCGGGACGGTCGGTGCGGCGCTGAACCTCCTCACGGGCCTCGGCCCGCTCCTCGCTCTGGCTGCCGCGCTGGTCGGCCTCGTCCTCTTCGCGCGCGACGTGAAGGGGGCCACGGGAGCCGTCACGAGGGGCGACGCGCTGGCGCTCGCCGGCCTCGCCCTTCTCGTCGCGTTCGTCGGGTCGGGGCCGATCCGCCTCTACGACACGGGCCTCTACCACTTCTCCGTCGTCGAGTGGAGCGTGGCCGGACCGATTCCCGCCGGCCTCGCGAACCTCCATCGCCGCTACGGGCTGAACTCGCTCTGGTTCCCCGCGGCATCACTCCTCGAGCTGCCACTCCTGGCGAAGCGAAGCGCGTGGCTCGTCTCGTCGCTCACCCTCGTCTTCTTCGGATCGGCCGTCTGGCGGGGTGCGCGGAAAGCGGTGGCGGGAACGGCGGACGCCTCGGGCGCCCTTCTCGCCCTCGGCGTTCTCCCTCTCGCCGTCTTCGCGTCGAACGAATGGCTCCCGTCGCTTTCGACCGATCTTCCGGCCGCGTCCCTCACGATCCTCGCCTCGGCGCTCCTCCTTCGCGAGCCGTGCGGCCGGACCGAGAGGCGGGCAGCCGTGGTGCTCGCCTTCTTCGCGGTCACGGTCAAGCTCTCGGCGGCGGTCTTCTTCCTCGCCGTCCTTCTCGTCGCTCGGGCCTTTCCCGTCGCGCTCCTCCTTCCGGCCGTCGCGTGGGTCTCGCGCGGCATCGCCCTCTCCGGCTACCTTCTCTATCCGTCGATCGCGACGCGAATCGGTTTTCTGTCATGGGCGGTGCCGGCGGCGACGGCTCGGGAAGAGATCGACTGGGCGCGGAGCTGGGCGCGGCTTCCGGGGCGGCCGCTCGCGGAGACCCTCGTCGGGAATGCGTGGCTTTCCGAATGGGCGAGAACGAACGCGACCCGTCTTTCGATACTGCCGCTCCTGCTTCTCCTCTTCGCGGGCCTGGCCGCGCTCGTCCTGGCGCGCCGGCGCAGGTCGCCGATGGCACGGGGGCGGACGGCAGGGGTCTTTCTCGCGGCCGCGGCCTCGACGCTCTTCTGGTTCTTTTCCGCCCCCGATCCGCGCTTCGGCTACGGCGCGCTCTTCGTTCTTTCGGCTCTCCCGCTCGCCGTGACGCTCCCGAGTTTCGGGCTCGGCGACGTTTCTCTCCGGATCCGGACGATCACGGCCGGGCTCGTGGCGGCGGGCGTCGCGCTCGCGGGGCTCGCTTTCGTGATCACGGGATCCGGCGTCCGGCCGTCGGCGCTCGTCCCGCCCGGCGTTCCTCGCCCCGTGGTGAAGGAGCTTCGGACGCTCGAAGGGGAGAGCGTCTTCGTCCCCGCCGGGGACGGCTGCTGGGATGCCCCGCGCCCCTGCACCCCCTACTTCAATCCCCGCCTCGTCGTCGACCGCGATCTGCGCGGGCGGCCGCGCGTCTTCAGCTTTCCGCCGCCCGACTCGACGGTTCGGGCGCGGTAGGCCGCGACGAGCGGGACCTCCCCGTGCCGCGGCGCCCGGAGTTAGGATGAGGCGGTTGCCCGGCTCCGCCCGCGGGGGCCGTTCGAGGGGAGATGAAAGCGCTTTCCGAGGTTCTCGCGCACGAGGACGAGGTCGTCCGCCTCGACCCGGACCACCCGGGCTTCAAGGATCCCGTCTACCGGAAACGGCGGAACGAGATCGCGAAGCTGGCGCTCGCCTACCGGGACGGGGAGCCACTCCCGCGGGTCGACTACACGCCCGAGGAGCAGGACGTCTGGAAGCTGACGTGGGAACGGCTCGGCCCTCTCCACGACCGTTACGCCTGCCGCGAATGGCGCGACAGCTCGCGAGTCCTGGCCCTCGACCGGCTGCGGGTCCCCCAGCTCTCCGAGGTGAACATCCGGCTCGCCGGGAGCGGCTTCCGGATGCTTCCGGTCGCGGGGCTCATCTCGGGGCGCGGCTTTCTCTCCGCGATGGCGCAGGGGGTCTTCCTCGCGACGCAGTACATGCGCCACCACTCCGTCCCCTTCTACACGCCCGAGCCCGATGTCGTCCACGAGCTGGTCGGGCACGCGGCGAGTCTCTTCCACCCCGACGTCGTCCGGCTCTCGCGTCTCTTCGGCGAGGCGGCGCGCCGGGCGGACGAGGCGTCGATGAAGAGGCTGGAGCGGGTCTACTGGTACACGCTGGAGTTCGGGCTCGTCCGCGAGAACGGCGCCCTCAGGACGTACGGCGCGGGAATCCTCTCCTCGTTCGGCGAAATGGAGCGCTTCACGAGCGAGGCCGAGATCCGGCCGCTCGACTTCGACGACGCCTCGGCCCGCCCCTACGACCCGACCCGATACCAGCCCGTCCTCTACGTGTCGCCGTCGTTCGACCGGATGGTCGCGGACGTCGCGGACTTTCTCGCGTCGATCTGAGTCCGTCCGGGGCGCGCCCGTAGACTCGGACCGTGGCCACGGACCGCGCCCCCTACGCGTCGCTCGGCCACACCGGATTCCGACGCTACGCCCTCGGGATGTTCGTCTCGCTCGTCGGATCCCAGATGCAGAACACGGCGATCGACTGGCACGTCTGGGTCCTGACGAGGTCGACGCTCGCCCTCGGCGCCGTGGGGCTCGTCCGCTTCGTCCCGATCGTGATCTTCTCCCTCGCCGGGGGGCTCGTCGCCGACCGGTACGACAGGCGCCGGGTCCTTCTCGCCACCCAGACCGTGATGCTGGGGAGCGCCGCCCTTCTCGCGCTCCTGACGATCAGCGGGCGCGAGAGCCTCGCCGCAATCTACGGCCTCACGGCCGTCACCGCGGCGGCCACGGCCTTCGACAGCCCGACCCGCCATTCGTTCGTGCCGCGCCTCGTCCCGGCGGCCGACCTCGCCGGCGGCTTCGCCGTCCTCGTCACCGGCTTCCAGCTCGCGTCCATCGGCGGTCCGGCGCTCGCGGGCCTCATCCTCGCCCGCGGGGACGGCGCGTCGGCCGGGGCGGTTCCCGCGGGCGCCCTCGCGGCCGTCTACGGCCTCAATGCGCTCTCGTTTCTCGCCGTCGTGTCCGCGCTCCTCTCGATCCACCCGTCGGCGGGAACGGCCGCGACTCGCGCGGGAGCCGAGCCTCCGCTCGCCGCGCTGGGGGAGGGTCTCCGGTTCGTCTTCCGGACGCCGATCATCGTCTGGTCGATGCTTCTCGACTTCGTCGCGACGTTCTTCTCCGGCTCGATGTCGCTCCTGCCGGTCTTCGCGGACCAGGTCCTGAACGTCGGACCGGCGGGTTACGGATGGCTCCGCGCGGCGCCGGGAGTCGGGGCGGCCGTCGCCTCCGGAGCGCTCGCCCTCCGGACACTCCCGCGCCGGCAGGGCCGCCTCCTCCTCGGCGCGGTCGCGGTCTACGGAGCGGCCACGGTGGCGTTCGGCCTTTCACGAAGCGTCGCCTTCACCCTCGGGGCCCTGATGCTCGTCGGGGGCGCGGACACGGTCTCTACGGTCATTCGCCAGACCGTCCGCTCCCTCGCGACGCCGGACGCCCTGCGCGGGCGGATGACGAGCGTGAACATGATCTTCTTCCAGGGAGGGCCGCAGCTCGGCGAGCTGGAAGCCGGCCTCGTGGCGTCCCTTTTCGCGACGGCGGCTCTCGGCGCGACGGTGGCGGTCGTCTCGGGGGGAGCGGCGACGCTTCTCGTCGCCGCGGCCGTCGCCTGGCGGGCTCCCTTCCTCCTCCGTTACGACGTCGAGAACGCCGTCCGTGAGGCGTCCGCAGCGGATCCCGACGGGCCCTGAGGCCTATACTCGCCCGGCCCCGGATCCGGGAGGAGAGACATTCATGATCGCCATTCTTCTCGCCACCCTTCTCGCCCTTCCCGCCGCCGCGACCCCCGCGAAACCTCCGACGGAGACCCCGTCCGTCCGTTCGCTTTCGGACCAGATGGAAGGGCTCTCGTTCCGCGAGATCGGCCCCTTCCGGGGCGGCCGCGTCGTCGCCGTGACGGGCGTCGTCGGAGAGCCGCTGACTTTCTACTTTGGCGGCACCGGCGGCGGCGTTTTCAAGTCGGCGAACGGCGGGCAGGGGTGGGAACCGGTCACGGACAAGTACTTCAAGACCGGCTCCGTCGGGGCGATCGCCGTTTCGGAATCCGACCCGAACGTGATCTGGGTCGGAATGGGCGAGGCGTGCATCCGCGGCAACACGTCGCACGGCGACGGCGTCTGGAGGTCGACCGACGCGGGACGCACCTGGAAGAACGTCGGCCTTCAGGCCACGGAGCAGATCTCGGCCGTCGTCGTCCACCCCAAGAACCCCGACGTCGCCTGGGTCGCGGCGCTCGGCCACACGTGGGGGCCGAACCCGGAGCGGGGGATCTACCGGACGACGGACGGCGGCGCGACGTGGAAGAAGGTCCTCTTCGTCGACGAGAAGACCGGCGCGAGCGACCTGGCGATCGACCCGACGAACCCGCGGATCCTCTACGCCGCCTTCTGGCAGGTGGCCCGGAAGCCGTGGACGCTCGAGAGCGGCGGGCCGGGCTCGGGTTTGTGGAAGTCGACGGACGGCGGCGACACGTGGAAGAAGCTCTCCGGCGGCCTGCCGGAAGGGATCGTCGGGAGGATCGGCGTCTCCGTCTCCGCCTCGCGTCCCGACCGCGTTTACGCGATGGTGGAGGCCGAGAAGGGGGGCCTTTTCCGGACGGACGACGCCGGCGAGAAGTGGACCCGGGTCAACGAGGGCAACGACCTCCGCCAGCGGGCCTGGTACTACTCCCACGTCTTCGCCGATCCGAAGAGCGCCGACACCGTCTACGTCCTGAACGTCCGGTTCGAAAAGTCGGTGGACGGCGGCAAGACCTTCACCGCCGTTCGGACGCCGCACGGCGACAACCACGCGCTCTGGATCGACCCGAACGACCCCGAGCGGATGATCGAAGGAAACGACGGTGGCGCGAACGTCTCCTTCGACGGCGGGCGGAGCTGGTCCACCGTCCTGAACCAGCCGACGGCGCAGTTCTACCGCGTCGTGACGGACGACCGCGTTCCGTACCGGGTCTACGGCGCCCAGCAGGACAACACGACGGTCGCAATCGCGAGCCGGACGCGCGGCTTCGGCATCGGCCTGACGGACTGGTACGAGGTCGCCGGCTGCGAGAGCGGCTGGATCGCCCCGAGCCCGAAGGACCCCGACGTCGTCTACTCCGGCTGCTACGGCGGCTCCATCAACCGGTTCGACCACCGGACCGGCGAGAGCCGCGAGGTGGTCGCGTGGCCGCAGCTCGCGGTGGGACAGGCGGCGAAGGACCTGAAGTACCGGTTCCAGTGGAACGCACCGATCCTGATCTCGCCGAACGACCCGAACGTCCTCTATCACGCCGCACAGAAGCTCCTGAAGTCGACGGACGAGGGAAGGACCTGGACCGAGATCAGTCCCGACCTGACCCGGAACGACCCGACGAAGCAGGGGAAGTCGGGGGGGCCGATCACGAAGGACGACACCGGGGTCGAGGTCTACGACGTCATCTTCGCCCTCGCCGAGGCGCCGAACGAGCCGGGAGTGATCTGGGCCGGGACCGACGACGGCCTCGTCTGGGTCACCCGCGACGGCGGGAAGAACTGGTCGAACGTGACGCCGAAGGGGATCCCGGAATGGATCCAGATCAACGCGATCGACCTCTCCCGGCACGAGAAGGGAACGGCGTACGTCGCCGCGACGATGTACAAGTTCGACGACTTCCGGCCCTACCTCTACAAGACGAGCGACTACGGGAAGTCGTGGACGAAGATCGTGAACGGGATTCCCGACGGAACCTTCACGCGCGTCGTCCGCGAGGACCCGGGTCGGCGCGGGCTCCTCTTCGCCGGGACCGAGACGGGGCTCTACATCTCCTTCGACGACGGCGCGAACTGGCAGCCGTTTTCGCGGAACCTCCCGGCCGTCCCGATCACGGACCTCACCGTGAAGGACCGCGACCTCATCCTCGCGACGCAGGGGCGCTCCTTCTGGATCCTCGACGACATCTCGCCTCTTCGGGAGTGGTCGCCCGGGATCGCGTCGAAGGACCTCTTCCTCTTCGCGTCTTCGCCCGCGCCCCGGATGGCCGGGGGGGGCGCGTGGTGGATGGAAGGGGAGGGCGGGCCGCGCGGTGTCGGGCAGAACCCCGCGAACGGCGCCTATGTCTACTACTGGCTGAAGGAGAAGCCGCCCGAGAAGGCGAAGGGGAAGGACGCCATCACGATCGAGATCCTCGACGGCGAGACGCTCCTCCGGACCTTCACCAGCGAGAAGCCTCCCGAGCCGGGAGAAGGCGCGCCGCCGCCGGACGCGAACCGCGAGCGGCCGCTCGAACCGAAACAGGGGCTCAACCGGTTCGTCTGGGACCTCCGGATGCTGAGGCCCCAGCTCGTGCCGAAGGCGGTCCTCTGGGGAAACAGGCTCGGACCGAAGGTGGCGCCGGGGAGCTACACGGTGCGCCTGACGAAGGGCGACACGGTCCTGACCGGGAGGGTCGAAGTAGAGGCGAATCCCGGGCTGAAGATCTCCGGGGCCGATCTCGCGGCGCAGGCCGCCTTCCTGCGCGACGTCCGTGACCGGATCACGGATGCGCATCAGGCGGTCGTCCGGATCCGCGACGCGAAGGCGCAGCTCAAGGAGGTCGCCGCGCGCGCCGAGAAGCTCGGGAAGAAGGACCCGATCGCCTCGAAGGCGAAGGCACTCACGGAGAAGCTGACGGCGATCGAGGAGAAGCTCGTCAACCCGAAGCTCAAGGCGTCCCAGGACATCCTCAACTTCGTCCCGGCCCTCGACCACCAGTTCGTCGGTCTCGCCTCGGCTGCCGGAAGCGCCGACGGGGCCCCGCGCCCGGTCGAGAAGGAGTACTACACGGAGCTGAAGGCGAAACTGGATGCCGTCCTCGCCGACTTGAACACCGTCCTCGACAAGGACCTCGCCGATTTCAACGCCGCGGTCCGCGACGCCGGGATCCCGGCCGTCTCGGTGCCGCCGAAGACGGCAAAGATGTGATCCGATCCACCCCATACCTCACCGCACTGCTTCTTGCGATGGGGACCGCGGCCGCGACGGCCGCGGCCGCCACCCCGGAGGTTCGCGTCATGCAGATCACCTCGACGGCGTTCGCCGACAACGGATCGATCCCCGCGAAGTTCACCTGCGAAGGCTCCGACGTCTCTCCCGCGCTCGCCTGGTCGGGGGCTCCGGCGGGGACGAAGTCCTTTGCCCTCATCGTGGACGACCCCGACGCCCCCGACCCGGCGGCCCCGAAGATGACGTGGGTCCACTGGGTTCTCTACGACATCCCGCCCTCCGCGTCCGGGCTTCCCGAGGCCGTCGCCCCCGCCGCCCTCCCGAAAGGGACGCGCGAAGGGACCAACGACTGGAAGCGGACCGGCTACGGCGGCCCCTGCCCCCCGATCGGACGCCACCGCTACTTCCACAAGCTCTACGCCCTCGACACCGTCCTTTCCGATCTCGGGAGGCCGACGAAGGCGAAGCTCCTCGAGGCAATGAAGGGGCACGTCCTCGCCGAGGCGCAGCTGATGGGGACCTACCAGAAGGGGAAGTAGCCGAGACCAACTCGGCGATCGCAGTTTCATCATGCTGTGAAAACACTCATGGCATGGTGCGGACGCAGATCCAGCTCACCGAGAAGCAGAGCCGGCGAATCAAAGCGGTGGCCCGGAAGCGAAAGCTCTCGATGGTGGCGGTGATTCGGGAGTGCGTTGATGCCGGGCTGAACCGAACTGTGCCGGACCGACGGAAGCTATGGGACCGGGCGTCCCGATTCGTGGGTGCCTTCTCGGGCCGCGAGGGAAAGAGAGACGTCGCCCGACGTCACGACGACTACCTGGACGAAGCCTACCGGTGACGGCCGTCTTCGCCTTCGACCGTCACTTCTTGGACGAGGGCTTCTCGCCGGTACGCTGAGGGCGCGTCAGCGCCACCCGCCGCTCGTCCTTCGACTCTTCCAGCTCCTCGAGGCTCTTCGGCCAGTCGCCTTTGAGGAGGCGCGAGAGGGAGCGGTCGGCGAGGAGCCGGCCCCCGGTCTGGCAGGTGGGGCAGTAGTTCGTTTCGTTCTCCGCGTAAACGATCCTCTGGACGTCGGTGCCACAGACGGGGCAGGGCTTCCGATATTTCCCGTGTACGGCCATCTCCTCCCGGAAGGCGGTGACCTTCTCCGGGAACGCATCGCCCGTCTCGCGCCGGAGGCGCTCGGTCCACTCGACGAGTGTCTGCCTGGTCGCGTCGAAGAGACGCACGATCTCCTCGTCCGTGAGCTTCCGTGTCAGGGCGATGGGGGAGAGCTTCGCCCGGTGGAGAATCTCGTCGGAGTAGGCGTTGCCGATTCCGGAGAAGAGGCGCGGGTCGGTGAGCGCGCGCTTCACCGTGTGGTTCTCCATCGTCAGCGCCGTCCGGAACGACGAGAGGTCGGCCTCCGGGACCTCGAGCCCGCCGGGGTCGAGGGCCGCGAGGGCGTCGAGGCCGTGGACGAGGCGGATCCACGCCCGTTTCTTCGGACTCGCCTCGGTCAGGAGGAGCGTTCCGGCGTCGACGTCGATCGCCGCGAGGCCGACCTTCCCGGGGATCGCCGCGGGGCGCGGGCCCGCCTTCCAGCGGAGCCGTCCCGCGATCATCAGGTGAAGGACGAGAAAGAGATCTCCTTCGAGCGCGAGGACGATCCGCTTCCCCATCCGGCGGACGGCCACGACGCCTCGTCCTTCGGCCTCGGCGAGGGGGGGTGTCACCGACCGGAGGACGAACGGGCTCCGGAGGCGGACTCGACGGAGCGTTCCGCCGGCGAGTCGGCGGGCGAGATGCTCGACGTAAAGAGTGATATCCGGCAATTCCGGCATTTCCGGCGAGAATAGACCCATGCCGAAGGCCGTCTTCCGGAAACAGGGCGAAGAGAAGGCCTTCTCCGGCGGCCGGCGGCCGGGCCTCTCGACCGAGCAGCTCACGCGGGGGGTGACCCGCCTCGGCAACCTCGGTCTTCTCTGCGCGGTCGCCCTGACCTTCCTCTCCGTCGCCGGACGTTTCCTCCTCGCCCGCAGCCCGTCGCCCCCCGTCCTCCCCCCGGTCCTCCCGTACGCGGAGATTGCCGCCGTCCTGATCTCCCTCGCCGTCTTCGCCTACGCGCGCCGGGAGGACCTCGATCCGGGCGAGGCGCTAGACAGGGGTCTTGTCTTCGAGGTCGTCCTCGGCCTTCTGATGTCGGTCATGCATCACTCGTTGTCGTGGGTGGGCAACGCGCCGCCGCGCGGATGGACGCCGGTCGCGGTCTGGATCATCGTCTTCCCGCTCATGGTGCCGGCCACGCGCGGCAAGTCGACGCTCGCGACCTTCGCGACCGCGGCGATGGACCCGGCCGGCCTCTTCATCAACGTCGCCGCGGGACTGCCGATGCCCCCTCCCGTCTTCCTCGCGCAGATGTTCCTTCCGACGGTCGTCGCGGTCGGGATCGCCCTCGTCGGGGCGCGGATCGTCCACGAGCTGCGCGAGGATGCCGGGGCCGTCCCGGAGATGGGGTCGTACCGGCTCGTCTCGCTGATAGGGAAAGGAGGGATGGGCGAGGTCTGGCGCGCCGACCACCGGCTGCTCGCGCGCCCGGCCGCCATCAAGATCATCCGCCCCGATGGCGCCGGAGGAAAGGAAGCCATCGCGCGGTTCAAGCGCGAGGCCGAAGCGACCGCGACCCTCAGGTCGCCGCACACCGTCCAGCTCTACGATTTCGGTCTGACGGACGACGGCTGTTTCTTCTCGGTGATGGAGCTTCTGGACGGCTTCCCGCTGGACGACATGGTCGAGCGGTGGGGACCGATGACGCCGGCGCGGACGGTCCACGTCCTCCTCGGCGTCTGCAAGTCGCTGCGCGAGGCGCACCGGCTCGGTCTCATCCACCGCGACATCAAGCCGGGAAACATCTTCCTCTGCCGCTCCGGCACCGAGCTGGACCATGTGAAGGTCCTCGACTTCGGCCTCGTGAAGGAGATCGCGACCGACGTCAGCCTGACGCAGACCGGATTCATCACGGGGACGCCGGGGTTCATGGCGCCGGAGATGGCGCTCGGCCGGAAGGACCTCGACGGCCGGACGGATCTCTACTCGCTCGCCTGTGTCGGCTTCTACCTCCTGACGGGGGGGCCGGTCTTCGACAAGAAGACGCCGATCGAGATCATCATGGACCACGCCAAGACCCCCCCGCCGAGGCCGTCGGAGAAGTCAGGGAAGCCGGTTCCCGAGGGGCTCGAGGACCTCCTGATGGACTGCCTCGCGAAGGAGCCGAAAGACCGCCCCGAGAGCGCGCGCGAGGTGGAACGCCGTCTCTGGGCGCTCTACCTGCCGGATCTCTGGACGCCGGACATGGCCGAGCGGTGGTGGTCCGAGCACGTCTCGCCCGTCCTTCCGGGCGCGACGCATCCGGAGTCGCCGCCGACGAAGGTCTCGCCGGCCTGACGGAGAGCGGGCGATGTGCGGCCGCTACTACTTCTTCACGCCCGCCGACATCGTGGCGGGGCGCTTCGGCCTCGCCGCGAGTCCGGCGCTTCGCCCCCGTTTCAACATCGCGCCGCAGTCCGAGGCCCCGGTCATCCTCGTCGGAGAAGGAACCCGGCGTCTCGTGGCGATGCGCTGGGGGCTCGTCCCCTCCTGGTCGAAGGACCCGGCGTCGGCCTACAGGATGATCAACGCCCGCGCCGAGACCGCGCCCGCAAAGCCGAGCTTCCGCGGCCCCTTCCGCCGGCAGCGCGCTCTCGTCCCCGCCGACGGCTTCTACGAGTGGAAGCGGGAGGGGGAGACGAAGCGCCCCTTCGCCCTCCGTCTCGCCTCGAAGGAGCCGTTCGCGATGGCGGGGCTCTGGGACCGTTGGAAGACACCCGACGGGGGCGAGCTTCTCTCCTTCACGATACTGACGACCTCGGCAAACCCTCTCGTCTCACAGGTCCACGACCGGATGCCCGTCATCCTCCCGCGCGAAGCGGAGGGGGCATGGCTCGACCCGACGGAGAGCGAGACCGCCCTCAAGTCCCTCCTCGTCCCCTACGCCGGGGAGATGGAAGCGGTCCCGATCGGGAAGGCCGTCAACAACCCCCGCAACGACGGGCCGGAGCTGCTGACGTCGGTCGCGTGACGGCCCCGGCCGGGAGGCGTCCCGGCCGAGGGTCCCATCCTAGAGCTTCGAGGCGGTGCCGTCGCCGTTGTTCGCGACCCAGATGCTGGTCCCGTCGAAGGCCACGCCCTGGGGCGCCGCGCCGACGCTGAACGTGCCCAGGTTCGCCCCGTCGCTGGCCTGGACCTTCGTGACGTCCTTCGTGTTGCTGTTTGCGACCCAGATGCTGGTCCCGTCGAACGCCACGCCATACGGGCTGGATCCCACGGGAAACGTCCCGAGATTCGCCCCGTCGCTGGCGCGGAGCTTCGTGACGGTGTTGTCGCCGCTGTTCGTCACCCAGACGTTGGCTCCGTCGAAGGCCACGCCGCGGGGGCCGGCGCCGACGCTGAAGGTCCCCAGGGACGCCCCGTCGCCGGCGCGGAGCTTCGTGACGGTATTGTCGCCGTTGTTCGTCACCCAGACGCTCGCTCCGTCGAAGGCCACTCCGAAGGGATACGAGCCGACGGAAAACGCCCCGAGATTCGTCCCATCGGCCGCCCGGAGCCTCGTGACGCTGTTTCCCTGCCGGTTGGCGACCCAGATGTTGGCTCCGTCGAAGGCCACGCCGTACGGGTACGAAGCGACGGAATACGTCCCGAGGACCGTCCCGTCGGAGGCCCTGAGCTTCGTGACGTTCTTGCTGCCCGCGTTCACGACCCAGATGTTGGCTCCGTCGAAGGCCACACCGCCCGGGGACGACCCGACGGGAAACGTCCCGAGGTTCAGTCCGTCACTGGCCCTGAGCTTCGTGACGTTGTTGCCGCCGGAGTTCGTCACCCAGACGTTCGATCCGTCGAAGGCCATGCCTGCCGGGTTCGTCCCCGCGACGAACGTCAGTCCGGTCAGATTGGCCGGATACCACTTGAGGAGAGCGACCTGGAGCGGGTTGGCCGCGACCGACGCGGGCGCCGCGCTCGCGATCGTCAGCGTATTGCCGGAGGTCGTGAGCGTGACGTTCGATCCGGCCGCGAGCGTCACGGCGTCCGCGAGGCCGTTGAGGGTCTTGACGACCTGCCCCGAGGCGATCGCGGCCGCCGTGACGGCGCCGGCGGCGATCTTCGGCGGCGTGACGGCGCTGGCGGAGAGCTCGCTTGCGGTGACGCCTCCGGCGGCGATGCCGAGCGTCACGTTCCCCGAGACTCCGCCTCCCGTCAGACCCGTTCCCGCCGTGACGCCCGTGATGCCACCCGAGCCCCCGCCCGTCGCCGCGATCGTCAGCATGTTGCCCGAAGACGAGAGGGTGACGTTCGCACCGGCGGCGAGCGTCACAGCGCCCGTGAGGCCGTTGAAGCTGGTGACGCCGGCCGACCCGGCCAGAAGGGAGTCCGGAAACGACATCTCGAAAGACGAGGTGTCGTTGGAGCCGTTTGCGACCTGGGCCCCGTAGAGGACGACCCTTCCGGTGCCGCCCGTGACCGTGGCCGAAAGGAGGGCGTTCGTCGTCGCGAGCCCCGGGACGACGTCCGCGACGCTGTACTGCAGCGCCTCCCTCGCGCCGATGGCGTAGTCCTTGGTGCCGAGCGTCCGGCCGGACGGATCCTCCAGGCTGACGTGGACGGTCGCGGAGACGGGATCGACGTTCACGAGGCCGAAGTTGTAGCGGAAGTTCTCGGCGCCCTGCGTGACGCCCTGGAGCTGGGTCACCTCGCCGGGGCCGATCGCGAAGTCGGCCCGGATGCCGTTGAAGGACGCCCCCTGACCGTCCTCGATCTTCCCGCTCGCGGGGAGGTTGAACGTGCGCGCGGAGACGAACAAGGGCCCCGGGGCCGTGATGCGGACGGCCCCGCTCACCCCCGAAAGGCCATAGAACGACTCGACGACGTTCTCGTAACGCCGCGTCTCGCCGGCGGCGAGGGTGTCGGAGAAGGTCCGGGGCGTCATGTTCGTCTGGTCGCGCTGGTAGAACGCCGCGTCGAAGGCGAGGGGCTGTGGCGACAGGTTCGTGATCCAGATCGTGGAGTACCACTCGCTGTCGAAGCTGCCGGGGGACCGGGACACGGCGGGGACGAGGACGTCCGTGCCGGAGAAGCCGGCGGCGACGGGCGGGGCGTCGATGGCCAAGGCGATAGCGATGGCGAGAGCCACCAGGGAAGGCCGCGAGTGGCGCATGAGTCTCTCCTCGACGTCGGTCGCGATTCCGACGGCCGGATACCGCCTCACAATGGTAGACCAGCCCCCGGCCGGTCCCGGCACGCCGCCGGACCGGCCGTCACGCCCCCGGGAGCGGCGGGGGGAGACGGGGCCGGAGTCGTCCACGTTTGCGACTTCGACGCGGTTGCGGCCCCGCCGCTTGGCCCGGTAGAGGGCGTGGTCGGCGGCGCGGACGAGGGCCTCGGCGGAGCTCGGCTCGCCGGCCTCCATCGCCGCGACGCCGAAGCTCGACGTGATGGAGAGAGGAGGCGCCTCGGCCGGGCGGATCTCTTCCGCCGCGAGGCCGGCGCGAAGGCGCTCGGCGAGAACGGCGGCCTCGGCGCGCCCGCAGTCGGGAAGGGCGACGAGAAACTCCTCTCCCCCCAGCGCCCGACGGCGTCGTGGGGCCGGACGAGTGCCTGAAGCCGCCGGGCCGTCTCGTAGAGCGCGCGGTCGCCGGCGTGATGGCCGTACGCATCGTTGATGTCCTTGAACCAGTCGAGGTCGGCGATGACGACGGCGAAGGC
Organism: uncultured Acidobacteriota bacterium; assembly: GCA_963779415.1. Classification (GTDB taxonomy): domain Bacteria; phylum Acidobacteriota; class Thermoanaerobaculia; order UBA5066; family UBA5066; genus DAOMFB01. Next base: position 1,254,433 of record CAVZYA010000002.1, read on the forward strand.
GCTCTCCTGGTGGCGGGCGCGGCGAAGCCCGCGCTCCACGACGTCGAGGATGGCGGAGCGGTTCCATAGACCGGTGACGGTGTCGCGCGTCGCCTGCACGTGCAGCGCCTCGCGCGACTCCTCGAGCTGGCGCGTCTTCTGGTCCAGCTCGCGGACGAGGTCACGTGCCGTCCGGAAGAGAAGTGCGATGCGGAGCCGGAGCCGGTCGGCCGACCGTGCGGAAACCGCGACGTAGAGGCAGACACACCAGATGAGGAGAGCCTTGAGGAGGCCGATCCTCCAGTCGACGGAGTAGCCGGCCGCCGAGCGAAGGCCGAGAAGAGCGACCCAGAAGGCCGTCCCGATCTGTCCGAAGAGAAAGACGTGTCCGCTCCCGCGTGACGCCTGGTTCGCGACATGCGCCATCGGGAGGAAGAAAAAGAGGCTCGCCTCGGCGCCGGTCAGCCAGATGACGGCGCCGACCGGGATGAAGTCGAGAGCGAGGAACGCGAGTCCCGTCCACCGGACGGCACGTCCCGGCGGCGGGATGCGGACGAGAAGCGACGAAGAGGCCGCGTAAAGAAGGGAGAAGAGCGCGAAGAGGGCGATCTGGGAACCGGGCGGCGCGCCGCCGGTCCCGCGGCTCACCGCCATCAGCGCGGCGAGCAGGAGGTACCCGATGGCCCGCAGGCGGGGAATCTCGACGCGCCAGAGGTGTCCCTCGCGCTCCTGCGCGCGAAGCTCCGCCTTCCGGGGATCGAGCTCGAGCTGGGGCTGCTGTTCCGTCACGCCGTCGTCCACCGAAGGAAGGATATCCGGTGGGAGGAGCGTGCCTTACGTCCGGGGCTTCCCGGTTCCGGAATCGCCTCGTGCGGGAAGGGGGAACGGGTGACGGTCCGGACGTACACTTTCGACCCGTGAAGCGTCGTCTCGCCGCGGTCCTCATCGTCTCCTTCGCTCTCGCCGGCTGCGCGTCGGCACCCCCGTCGGCAGCCTCGGCGCGCCTCCGCTCCCTCGTCCTCGTCGAAGCGTCGGGGGGAAGCCCCGAGACCGAGACGTTCGTCTCGCGGTTCCTCTTCGTCCTCTCGGAGGCGGGGCTCGGAAACGTCGCGGACGCCCGCCTCGGCGGAGCGAGGATCGAGATGTTGAAAGAGGCCGCCTCTCCCGAGGCCGTCCGGTTCCGCGAGCGTTATCCGGGCGACGGGTACGTCGGGCTGAGGCTCGACCCCTGCGGGTACACGGGGCCGGGGAGCGGGATCACCTGCACGGTCTTCGTCGTCCTGATCTCGCCCGACGGGAAGGAGACGGCGCACTTCGACTCCTCCGGCTCGAACTCGAGCGTGGTCACCGACGGGAGCGAGGACGGTCCGGAGGCGAGAGCCTCCCGCGTCGCGGCGGAGAAGGCGGCGAAAAAGCTCCTCACGCTCCTCGCGAGATGAACCGCCGCGCGAAAGCATCCCTTTTTCCCTGAGTCATTTGAATCATCGCCTCGGAATCGCATCGCGGAGAGACTCTGCGGCCGGAGGTTTTCCATGCCTTCCAGCCAGATTACGCTCGGCGTCGTCGGCTCCGGTGGCGACGGCGTCATCACGGTGGGTGAAATGATCGCCCAGGCGGCCGCGAGCGAAGGTCTCGACGTCATCAAGACGGAGGCTTACGGCCCGCAGATCCGGGGCGGCGAGTCGTCGTGCACGGTGAGGATCAGCCAGACCCCGATCGAGGCGCAGGCCGACGTCGTGGACGTCATGGTCATCTTCAACTGGCCCGACTACAACCGCTTCAAGGGCGAGATGGTGCCGGCCCAGGACGCCGTGATCCTCTACGAGGCGTCGGACCCGACGCCCGTTCCGGAAGGGATCTCCCCGAAGGGCCTCAAGGTCGCGGTGCCGTTCGTGGAGCTCGCGACGAAATTCGCCGGGACGAAGGCGGCGAAGAACATCGTCACCCTCGGCCTCCTCGCGGGCCTCTTCGGACTCCCCGAGAAGCGTATCCGGGCCGCCATCGAGAGAAAGTTCAGCAAGAAGAAGGCCGGGCTTCTCGAGGCGAACGTGAAGGGCTTCGAGGCCGGCATCGAGTACGGAAAGACGGTCGGCAGCGGCGCGGAGGCGAAGAGGCTCACGTACAAGCCGGGCCCCGCGAGGGTCCTTCTCTCGGGGAACGAAGCGGCCGCCATCGGTGCCCTCCACGCGGGCTGCCGGTTCTTCTCCGGTTATCCGATCACCCCCTCTTCCGAGATCCTCCACTTCCTCTCGGAGTGGATGCCGAGGGTCGGGGGAGCGATCGTCCAGACGGAGGACGAGCTGGCGGCCATCGGCGCCGTCGTCGGAGCGTCCTTCGCCGGCGTGAAGGCGATGACGGCCACCTCCGGACCCGGCCTCTCGCTGATGACCGAGACGCTCGGCCTCTCGTCCATCGCCGAGATCCCGGCGGTCATCTTCAACGTCCAGCGGGGCGGACCCTCGACGGGCATCCCGACGAAGAGCGAGCAGAGCGATCTCTTCCAGGCCGTCTTCGCCGGGCACGGTGACGCGCCGCGCGTCGTCCTTTCCTGCGAGGACGTGAAGAGCTGCTTCCACGCCACCGTGGACGCCTTCAACATCGCCGAGGAGTACCAGGTCCCCGTCATCGTCCTGTCGGACCAGGGGATCGGCCAACGGCGCGAGACGGTGAAGATGGAGACCCTCGTCCACGAAGTGGTGGACCGGCGCGTTCCGACGGCCGAGGAGATGAAGGGCTACAACCGCTACAAGGAGACCGCCGACGGCATCTCGCCGATGTCGACCCCCGGGATGAAGGAGGGAATCTACCAGACGAACGGCCTCGAGCACGACGAGGCGGGGCGTCCGAGCGCGGGGTTCCTCCTTCACGAGCGGATGAACGCCAAGCGGTACCGGAAGCTCCGCCCCATCCGCGACAAGAACTCGAAGTTCCTCCGGATCGGGCCCGAGCAGGCCGATCTCGGCATCCTCTGCTGGGGCTCGTCCAAGGGGCCGGTCTGGGAGGCCGTCACGGCCGCCAACGCGAAGGGCCAGAAGGTGGCCGCCTTCGTCCCGCAGATGCTCTATCCGTTTCCGACCGAACCCTTCAAGGCATTTCTTGCCGGCGTGAAGGAAGTTCTCGTGATGGAGATCTCCTACGCCGCCCAGTTCTACAAGTACCTCCGAACCTTCCTCGACCTGCCGAGCAATGTCCACGTCTTCAAGCGGTCGGGCGGGATCAATCTGACCGTTCCTGAGGTCGAGGGGCAGATCAAGAAGCTCCTCGCAGAGATGCACACACGCCAGGAGGTGCTGATGTGAGCGCCACCCTTCCGGCCTTCACCGCGGCCTCGTACAAGACCGACCTGAAGCCCGTCTGGTGCGCCGGGTGCGGCGATTTCGGCGCACTGACCGGCGTCTACCGGGCGATGGCCGAGCTCCAGTGGGAGCCGTGGAACAGCGTAGTCGTCTCCGGCATCGGCTGCTCCTCGCGCCTGCCGGGCTACGTCGCCACGTACGGCTTCAACGGCATCCACGGCCGCGCCCTGACTCTGGCCACCGGCATCAAGGTGGCCCGCCCCGAGCTGCATGTGGTCGCCGTGGGGGGCGACGGGGACGGACTCGCCATCGGCGGCAACCACCTCCTCCATTCGGCGCGCCGGAACCTCGACGTGACCTACCTGCTGATGGACAACGAGATCTACGGACTGACGAAGGGGCAGGTGGCCCCCACGACGCCGGTCGGCGACAAGACGAAGTCGACGTACTACGGGAACCCCGAGCCGAATTTCGATCCATGCGAGCTGGCGGTCTCCTTCGGGGCGACGTGGGTCGGCCGCGCCTTCTCCGGCGACGTGAAGGGGACGGTCGATCTGATCGTCAAGGCGATGAAGCACCACGGCTTCGCCTTCCTGAACGTCATGTCCCCCTGCGTCACGTGGCGCGGCGAGGACCAGTTCAAGACCTTCAAGGCCAAGTCGAGGCCTCTCCCGGAAGGCCACGACCCGTCGAGCCGCGCCGAGGCAATGAAGTACACGCGCGAGAAGGACGTCATGACGCTCGGCGTCCTCTACGAGGTCCACCAGCCCTCGCTGACCGACCGGACCGAGGACCTCAAGAAGCGGGCGAAGAAGGACCCGCAGCCGACGACCCAGGACATCGTCAAGACGTTCCTGCCTTCGTTCTGATCGGCGCTTCGGCGCCGGGAAATGACTAGGCCGGCGGGTGACCGCCGGCCTTTCGATTCAAGAAACGAGCGGGGCTCAGCGGCCGATGGCCATGGCGCCCATCGTGCCGGTCCCCATGCCGCGTCCGCCGTTCATCATGTTCCCCATGACGACGTAGCCGTCGTTCGTCGTGTTGTCGTTCACGACGGCGTAGGCCATGACCGTCCCCTGAGAGCCCTGGTTCATCCGGACCCGGATCTGGAGGGTCGCGTCGTTGCCGCTCTTCGAGTGAACGTTCGCCAGGACGTCGTTGAACTGGTGCGACGAGTAGCCCTGGATCGTGAAGAAGAGGGATGCCGGGCCCGTTCCCGTCGGCGTCGAGCCGTCCCCGTCGAGGATCTCGACGAGGCCGCTGACCGTCGCGGAGTTCGTGTTGATCACGGCCACGTTCACGCGGTTCCCGGGCTCCGGCAGAAGGCCGAGCATGTAAATCGCGAATTCGTCCATCCCGTACGACCCACCCATCATCGGCATCGACTGGAGCGACATCTCGCTCGGCAGCCCCATCATGGCGAGGCCGAAGGCGCCGCCCCCGGCGTTGTTGTAGACGCGGGCCGTGGCGGAGACCGGGTTTGCCGCGACGATCCGGATGTTCCCGGCCGCCTTCGACATGCCGAAGGTCGTGGAGACGATGTCCGGGAAGTAGGTCACGGGCTGCGTCAGCGTGACTGAAACCGAGGCCGCGGGGCTCGCGGACAGCGCGTCGGCCTCGTGGAAGTAGAGCGTCGCGCTGGTCGGCACGGTCTGACACCGGATCCAGAGGTCGGTCTGGAAGAACGCGCCCCCCTTGCCGTCTGCCCTCACGCCCGTCGGGACGATGATCTGCCCCGACATCCAGTCGGGCGGGCCTAACAAGGTAACGGGCGCTGAGCCGCCTCCGCCGCCCATCTGAGCTGCCGCAGGCCCGGAAGCGGAAACGAGAAGGAAGAGAACGAAGAATGAGGCAGATACGGCGCGGCGAATGAGTGTCATGGTGACTCCCTTCCCTTGTAAGTGACATACGCCGCAATTTTCTTGCCCGGATTCCCGATCAACCCCGTTTGGTCTTCGTGACGCGGACTCTTTCGCGAAAATAGGCCGTCCAGGGCCGCTGACGACCGGTTCGGCGTGAAAGAATGACGGCGTCATGTGCCTCGCTTTGATCGCCGTCGGCGTCCGGAAGGAGCTGCCCCTCGTCGTCGCGGCGAACCGCGACGAGTTCCACGCGCGCCCCAGCGCCCCGGCGGCCTTCTGGAGGGAGGCGCCGGGCCTCCTCGCGGGGCGGGATCTGGAAGCGGGGGGGACGTGGCTCGGCGTGACCCGGTCGGGACGTATCGCGCTCCTGACGAACCACCGGGACCCCCGCTCGCATCGCGACGGGGCTCCGTCGCGGGGCACGCTCGTCGTGGAGTTTCTCAAGGGGGAGGAGAACCCCGGAGATTTTCTTAGAAGGAAAGAGAGGGAAGCGGCGGCCTACAACGGGTTCCATCTCGTTGTGGGAGATCTTTCCGGACTCTGGTACTTGACGAACACCGCCACCGGCGGCGCTCCGCGGCGCCTTTCTCCCGGCGTCCACGGCATTTCGAACGGGCCGGTCGACGAGCCGTGGCCGAAGGTGACGCGGTCGACGGCGCGCCTCGCGGCGCTTCTCGAAGCCCCGTCGCCTCCCGTGCCCGAGGCGCTTCTCGATCTCCTCTCGGAGCGGGAGCGGGCGCCGGACGCCGAGCTGCCCGAGACGGGGATCCCTCTCGAATGGGAGCGCGCTCTCTCGTCGGTCTTCGTAGTCCACGGCGGCTACGGGACGCGCTGCTCGACGGCCCTCCTCGTCTCGAAAGACGGAGGGCTACGTTTCGTCGAGCGCAGCTTCGGTCCATCGGGTGAACCGACCGGCACGGTCGACGTCTCGTTCCGGTCCGGGACCTAGTGCGACTCCGAGAGAGCCACGTCGGCTTCGAGCGTCCGGTCGCCACGGAGGAACTTCACCTTCACCTTCTCGCCGGGCTTCCGCTTCTCGAGGAGGGTCGCGAGGTCGTCGTAGCTGTGGACCGGCTTGCCGTCCACCTCGACGATGACGTCGCCGACGAGGATGTCGCCGTTCTCGTCGCGGCGCGTTCCGCGAAGGCCGGCCTTCTCGGCGCCGGAGCCCTCGTTGACCGACAGGAGGAGGACGCCGTCCACGCCGAGGCGCCGGGCGAGACGGGCGTCGGCAAGGATGACGCCGAGCTGTGGCCGGACGATGCGGCCGTGCCGGATCAGCTCCGGGACGACCTCGTTAACCGTGTCGACCGGAATCGCGAAGCCGATCCCCGCGCTTCCGCCCGAAGGGCTCGCGATCTGCGTGTTGACCCCGATGAGCCGCCCCGCGCTGTCGAGAAGCGGGCCGCCGGAGTTGCCCGGGTTGATCGCCGCGTCCGTCTGGATGACGTCCCCGATCCTCCGGTTCGTCATCGACTCGATGCTCCGTCCGAGGGCGCTGACGATCCCCGTCGTCAGGGTCCGGTCGAGGCCGAAGGGGTTGCCGATGGCGAAGACCCGCTGTCCGACGGCGAGATCGCGGCTCGTTCCGAGAAGGATCGGTCTCAGCTTCCCGCGCGGCGCCTCGACCTGGAGAACGGCGATGTCCTTGTCGGGAGCGACGCCGACGATCCGGGCGGGATACGTGGACTGGTCGTCTAGCGTCACCTTGACGTCGGAGGAGTTCGCGATGACGTGGAAGTTCGTCACGACGTGTCCGTCGGCATCCCAGAGGAACCCGGAGCCGGCCCCCTGCGGCACGTCCGTCACGTCGAAGAAGTTGCGTGCGCGGACCAGCGTCGTGACGTAGACGACGGACGGGCTCGCTCTCTGGAACAGCTCGATCGTCGACTTCTCCTCGGAGGAGAGGTCGCCCCGCGCCGTGACCGGCCGGGGCTCGGCGGCAGGGCCGGTGACTCGCCGGGAGAAGGGGTTCGGAATCCCGCCCGAAAAGAAGCGGAAGACGAGATAGCCCACGAAGAGGCCGAGGAGGATCGGGAAGAGCGGCGACGGGCGCCGGGGCGGAAGGCCGGGATGCGGCGCCGGAGGGGGCGGAAACGAGACGGGCGGAAGGCTCGACATTCTCGTCGTCGATTCTAGGCCCCCGTCGCTCTCGCCCGTTACGCCCCGCCCCCCGGCCCGACCATCTTCGAGGGGTCGACCCAGCGGTCGAAATCCCCGGGCGTGACGTATCCGAGGGCGACCGCCGCCTCCTTGAGCGTCGTTCCCTCCTTGTGCGCCTTCTTCGCGATCTCGGCCGCCCTGTCGTAGCCGATGTGGGGATTCAGGGCCGTGACGAGCATGAGCGACTCCCTCGTCAGCGCGGCGATCCGCGCGCGGTCGGGCTCGATCCCCTCGGCGCAGTGGATCCGGAAGCTCCGGCAGGCGTCGGCGAGGAGCCGGACCGACTCGAGGAGGTTGTGGATCATGACCGGCTTCATGACGTTCAGCTCGAAGTTCCCCTGGCTCGCTGCGAAGGCGACCGCCGCGTCGTTGCCGTAGACCTCGGCGACGACCATCGTCATCGCCTCGGCCTGCGTCGGGTTCACCTTCCCCGGCATGATCGAGCTGCCCGGCTCGTTCTCCGGGATCCGGATCTCGCCGAGGCCCGAGCGGGGCCCGGAAGCCAGCCACCTCACGTCGTTCGCGATCTTCATGAGCGAACCGGCGAGCGTCCGGAGGGCCCCGGAGGCGAAGGCGAGCGCGTCGTGCGCCGCCAGCGCCTCGAACTTGTTCGGGGCGGCGACGAAGGGGTGCCCCGCCAGCTCCGAGATCCTCGTCGCCATCCGCGCGGCATAGCCGGGAGGGGCGTTGAGCCCCGTCCCGACGGCCGTCCCTCCGATGGCCAGCTCCGAGAGGTGCGGAAGCGCCTGGGCCAGATGGGCGATGCCGTGGTCGAGCTGGGAGACCCAGCCCGAGATCTCCTGCCCGAGCGTCAGCGGGACGGCGTCCTGCAGGTGCGTCCGCCCGATCTTGACGATGTCGGCGAACGCCTTCGCCTTGCCGTCGAGGACGTCGCGGAGCTTCGTCACCTCGGGGAGGAGCCGCTCCGAGATCTCGGAGACGGCCGCGATCGACATCGCGGTCGGGAAGGTGTCGTTCGAGGACTGCGACCGGTTGACGTCGTCGTTCGGATGGACCGGCGTCTTCGACCCGACGACGCCCCCCGCCATCTCGATCGCCCGGTTCGCGATCACCTCGTTCGCGTTCATGTTCGTCTGCGTGCCGCTCCCCGTCTGGAAGACGACGAGGGGGAAGTGGTCGTCCAGCTTTCCCGCGATCACCTCGTCGGCGGCGGCGGCGATCCACTTCGCCTTTTCGGGAGGGAGGAGGCCGAGGTCGCGGTTCACCTCGGCCGCGGCCTTCTTCAGGATGCCGAAGGCCCGGATCATCGGGCGGCCGAACCGGGCCCCGCCGATCTCGAAGTTCCGGAGGGAGCGCTCGGTCTGCGCGCCCCAGTAACGGTCGGCCGCGACCGCGATCTCGCCCATCGTGTCCTTTTCGATCCGCGTGGCCATCGGCTCTTCCGGCGACATTCTCTCTCATCGGTACGCGCGATTTCATAGACTCGGATGCATGAAAGCGATCCGTCACCACGAGAACGGCGGTCCCGAGGTCCTTCGGCTCGAGGAAATTCCCGTCCCGCGCCCGAAAGAAGGCGAGGCGCTCGTCGCCGTCGAGGCGATCGGCCTCAATTTCATCGAGGTCTACGTCCGGCGCGGCTGGTACAAGGCCGCGCTTCCCCTCACCCCCGGCTCGGAGTGCGCCGGAACGGTGCGGGAGGTCGGGCCGGGCGTCACGTCCGTGAAGCCGGGCGACCGCGTCGCGACGGTGAACGCCGCGGGGTCGTACGCGGAGCGGACGCTCGTTCCGGCCGTGCGCCTCGTCCCTCTTCCGGAAGGGGTGACGCCGCGCGACGCGGCCGCCGTGATCCTGCAGGGGATGACGGCGCATTACCTCACGACGGCGGTCTACCCGCTCAAGTTGGGGGACACCTGCCTCGTCCATGCGGCCGCGGGCGGCGCCGGGCTCCTCCTCTGCCAGATGGCGAAAAAGCGGGGCGCCCGCGTGATCGGGACGGTCTCCACGTGGGAGAAGGCGGCCCTCGCGAAGGCGGCCGGAGCGGACGACGTCGTCGTCTACACGGAGCAGGACTTCGTGGCGGAAGTGAAGAGCGCGACCGGAGGGCGGGGCGTCAACGTGGTCTACGACTCGGTCGGGGCGACGACATTCGAGAAGGGGCTCGACGTTCTCGCACCGCGAGGCATGATGGCGCTCTTCGGCCAGTCGAGCGGCCCGGCCAAACCCTTCGATCCGCAGATCCTGAACTCGAAAGGGTCCCTCTTTCTCACCCGTCCCACCCTCGGCCACTATGTGGCGACGCGCGAGGAGCTGCTCCACCGGGCCGCGGAGGTCTTCGACTGGGTGAGGGACGGCTCGCTCAAGATCCGGATCGGCGCCGAGTTCCCCCTCGCGAAGGCCGAGGACGCCCATCGCGCCCTCGAAGGGCGCCAGACGACGGGGAAGGTGCTTCTGATTCCGTAATCAGGAACAACGGGTCTCCGGCGCGACAGGTCACCCCGGGCGCCGAAGCCCGAGCAGACGCCGGAAAAGGGCGTAACCAAGAACGACCCCCATGGCCTCGATGCCGGTAAAGACGCCGAAGACAAGAAACGCCCCGCGGGTCGTGCCCGGCAACCCCTCTCCGAACACTTCGCTCAATGCCAGCGCGAACCCGCACGCCAGGGCGATCAGTCCGACGCAAGGCCACGGGTGAGCGCGGAGCAATCGGGAGAGAGTCCGCCCGGGCGGTTGGTCGGCGGCGCCCGAGCCTCTGCTCTTCGACGAGGCGGGCCTCACGTGCTCGAGAACGGCGTGAAGATCGTCCAGCAGATCCTCGTCGTAAACCTGCGCCGGGGGCACCAGCGCCAGAGCGAGAGACCAGACCTCGAAGAAGAGCAGCACCGTTCCGAATGTCGCGGTCAGGATCGCGCCGGAGACGCCGTGGCGCCATGCCTCGGGATAGAGGGCCAGAACGAGGGCGCCTCCACCCGTGATGGCGGCCGCCCGGCCCCATGCGGGAGGAGGAAGCGACGGCGCGGCGATTCGGGCGGCACGCAAGAGCATGGCGACGCCGCCGGCCGTCGAAAGACCAAGGATCCCGAGAACGATCGTCAGATGCCGCCCCGCCTCAGACGGCAGCCAGACGTCCGGATGGCGGATCATCGCAACGATGTCTGCGATCACGGTGACGAAGAAGGCCAGCATCGCGATGACGATGCCGCGGACGATCCGCGACGCAGGCGCGTCGGGGACGCGGTCGACGACATGACCTCGCAGGGCGCGTAGCAGCGACAGCGCTGCTGCGACCGCGGCCAGCTGCACCGCAAAGGATCCGACGGCGTCGTAGGGGTCATCAACGAACGGAGCGACCCGGACGAGTGCGGGCCGGTGCTTGGCGGCAAAGAAACAGAGGCTGAAAGCGGCCGTTGTCGCCGCGCACGCGAAGGCGACACGTCGCAGCCACGATGGCTTCATCTCCCGCCAGTTCCAATCGTCAATCCAGCGACCATCGCGAGTACGACTCTTCCCGCCCGGCGACGAGGTCCGGGAGCGGGCTCGTCACGTCTATGTTGCGGCCTTGGGCTCGATGACCGCGCCCGTCTGCGTGCCCGTGACGCTCTGGACGTAGGCCCGGGCCACCGTCGCCGCGGAGAGGCCGTGCGCGGGGTCCATGCCGAGGGCCTGAAGCGTCTCGGTGACCCATGGAGGGCTCACCACGTTTACGCGGATCCCGCGAGGCGCTTCGAGAGCCGCGGCCCGGGCGAAGCCTTCGAGGCCGGCGTTCACGAGGCTGATCGCCGCGCTTCCGACCATCGGCGAATGCGACAGGACGCCGCTCGTCAACGTGAACGAGCCTTTGTCGCGCACCGACGGAAGGCCGATCCGGACCAGATTGACCTGGCCCATCAGTTTGTTGGCCACGGAGAAGGCGAAATCGGCGTCCGAGAGGCCGTGCAGGGGAGCGAACTTCGCCTGGCCGGCCGCGCTGACGACGGCATCCACCGCGCCGACCTGCCGGTACATGGCGGCGATCGACGCCGGGCTCGCGAGGTCCACCGTCACGGCCGTCTTTTGGAAACTGACCGGCACGACGTCGTGGTGCGGCTCGAGTGCGGCCACAACCGCCCGCCCGATCGTCCCTGTAGCCCCGACCACCAGAATTCGCATGCTGCTTCCTCCTTCCGACAGGTTAACAAGGCGGGCCGATCGGCATCGGCTCCGGATCCCCGAAAACGCCGATCGCGTCCTTGAGTCGGACGAGCCTCGGAATCTTCACGAGCGACGCGTCCGTGACGACGAACGTTACCGCGCTTCGTCCGACGACGCTCCCCGATGGCGCAAACCAGGGCCGCGAAGGGTCAGGCGGAGCCCGGCGGAGCGCCGGAGAGCGCTTTGATGGCGATCGCGCCGCTGCTCTGGTTCTGGCCCGTGAGGGCTCGTCTCAGGTAGCCCACCTGGCCGAGGTGATGCGCGAGGTGAGTGCAGAGGTGAAGGAGGAACAGACCAGTCGGCACCGGGCCGCCGCCGGGAACGTCGGGAAATCCGGCCGAGAGCACCTCCCCGGGGAGGCGAGAGAGGACCGCGTCGACGACCTGAATCGTCTTCTTGAGCTCGCCCGAGAGCGCGGCGCGAGAGACGCCGAGAGCGCTGAACTCGAGATCCCGATTGCGAACGTAACCCGTGCCGCCGAGGACGGCCCCGACGAAGTGCTGGAGATTGCCGCAAACGTGAAGAGTCAGCGTCCCTGCGGAGTTCGAGATGCCCGGAACGACCCTCCAGATCAGGCTTTCGTCCGGAAACAGCTCGAGTTCGCGTGCGAACGACGTCAGCTCCCGTGTCAGGAGAAGTCGGATCCATGCGATTTCCACTCGTTTCGTCTCCTTCCGTCTCCGCCGCCCGCAAGGGCTACGCGGCGGTGACACCCCGCCCCACGATATTACCGATCGGTAACGGTCCCCGGGGGCTCGTCTCGGCCAAGCCGTTCAGGGGAAAGTCCTTCGCGGCCGACCCGCTCAGGCAGAGCCCTTGCTCTTCGGAAAACGGGTGTTCTGGGGGTAAGGGGGGGCCCGCACGGGGACAACGGGTTCGTATGTCGCCTGAAGGGAGGCCGACATGAAAGAGCGGAAGTTCATCCAGAACACCGAAGACTGGTGGGCCCTCTGGATCGGGCTCTTCGTCTTCGTCCTGTCCCTGGGTCCACTCGTCGGGAAGGATCTTCTCGGATTCGGCGTGGCCACGAGCGTGTGGGTGAACATCGCAAAGGCGATGGCACCGGTCTCCAAGGCCTGGGCGGCGCTGTCGGGCTTCGGGGCCTTGCTGCTGACCTACCTGTTCATGCTCGTCATCATGTGCGTCGGCGCCCGGGCCCTCAAGTTCAAGCTCAAGGAGTTCGCCATCAGCTTTACGGTGATCTTCTGGGTGAGCTACGGCTGCTGGCTCATCGGGAACCTCGCCTACATCGCCGCGACGCCGGACAAGCGGGCGGCCTTCAAGATCCCCTGGTCGCTGGGGCTCACGGGAGAGGCCGGCTTCGTGGTGGCCCTGATCGCGGGCCTGATCATCGGCAACTTCTTCCCGCGAGCGACCGCTTTCCTTACGGAGGCCACCCGTCCCGAGTGGTACATCAAGACCGCCATCGTGATCCTGGGGGCCTTCCTCGGCGTGCAGGCGGCGGGGGCCACCGGACTGGCCAAGGCGATCATGTTCCGCGGCTTTGCCGCCATCGTCGAGGCGTACCTGATCTACTGGGCGCTCGTCTACCTGGTGGCGCGGAAGGTCTTCAAGTTCAGCAAGGAGTGGTCGGCGCCGCTCGCGTCCGGCATCTCCATCTGTGGCGTCTCGGCGGCCGTCGCCACCGGCGCCGCCATCAAGAGCCGGCCGGTCGTCCCGATCATGGTCTCCTCCCTCGTCGTGATCTTCGCCGTGGTCGAGCTCCTCTTCCTGCCGTTCGTGGCGGAGACGTTCCTCTACCAGCAGCCGATGGTGGCCGGGGCCTGGATGGGCCTCGCGGTCAAGACCGACGGCGCCGCGGTGGCCAGCGGGGCCATCACCGACGCGCTGATCCGGGCCAAGGCCCTGGAGGCCACGGGCGTCCACTACAAAGAGGGGTGGATGCTCATGACCACGACGACGGTGAAGGTGTTCATCGACATCTTCATCGGAATATGGGCGGTCATCCTGGCGGTCGTCTGGGCCACCGCCATCGAGAAGAAGCCCGGGGAGAGGGCGACGGTGAGACAGATCTGGGAGCGCTGTCCGAAGTTCGTCTTCGGCTACGTCGCGACCTTCTTCGTGATGCTGATCCTGGCGATCCAGGCGCCGGCGTTCCTCGCCGCCTCCAAGATCTCGACCTCCGAAAGCAACATCTTCCGCGTCCTTTTCTTCGTGATGACCTTCTTCACCATCGGCCTCGTTTCGAACTTCAAGAAGCTCTGGGAAGAGGGGATCGGCAAGCTGGCTCTCGTCTACATCGTCTGCCTCTTCGGCTTCATCGTCTGGATCGGCCTGGCCATTTCGTGGATCTTCTTCCACGGGATCGTCCCCCCCACCTTGTGAGGGGGCGCTCCGGGATCCGAAGGGTGAGAACGGCGAACTGAAAAGGGGGAGATCATGGCACCGGCAGTCCTGGCCCCACCCGAACCGAAGGTCGAAAAAGAGCAGAAACCCGCGGTGAAGCCACCCGTGCCCGGAGCCTCCCCGCCGCGAGCGCCTCGCGAGCCGGTCACGGCCCCACCCGCGGCGACGATCGGCAAGCAGGTGGCCGAAGAGCTGGCGAAGACGCCCTACGAGCCGTTTCTGCCCGTGGAAGCCAAGCTCGTCACCTGGAGTCTGATCCTCGGCGTGGGGCTTCTCGCGCTCCTCGTCTGGGCCAGCAACACGTTCTTCGCGCACTGAAGAGACCCTGCGGCCCCGCCCCATCGTGGCTGGTCGGTGAGGCCGGGTTCGGTCTCTCCTGATTTCCCGATCGATAATCGAGACGAGACGTGCAGATGGCCGGCATCGGAAGGCTCCTGGTGACCCTCGGCGTCGTCTTCATCGCCGTCGGGGCGTTGCTCCTTTTCGCCGGGAGGATTCCCTGGCTCGGCCGTCTGCCGGGCGACATCCACGTCAAGCGGGAGAACTTCGAGTTCCACTTCCCTCTGGCGACGAGCCTCCTCCTCAGCCTCGTCCTGACCGCCGTCCTCTGGCTGATCGCGAGGTTCTGGCGGCGGTAGCGCGCAGGTCGACCGGGCGCCGTTTCGTTTGGCCCGAGTCGCGTTACGCTCGGGCTCCGGAACCCGCCCCACGTCCGCGTCCGGGAGAACCGCCGAGAGGAGAGTTCAACGTGCCCGTTCAGCAGCCGATCCACGAGCCCCACAAGTTCAAGACCGTCCGCCTCGTCTCCTTCCCGTCGCTCGAGGAGCGGAAGCGAAACCTGGCCCGCGCGCATTTCAACGTCTTCAATCTCATGCCCTCGGAGATCGTCTTCGACATGGTCTCGTTCGGCACGAGCGCGGTCAGCCAGGAGCAGCTCGCCGGCGAGTTCGTCGGCGACGAGGCGTACGCCGGGGCGCGCAACTTCGAGGCGCTGGCCGAGACGGTGACCCGGGTCCTGGGCCACACGTACCTCTGCCCGACGCACAACAGCCTCGGCGCGGTGAAGCTGATCGTCGCGACGCTGACGCCGAAGGGCTCCCTCATCCCGAGCAACGCCCGGGGCCGAGTCGACGTCCACGCGCCGCGCGGCATCGAGATCGCCGACGTGAGGGACCGCGCCGGGACCGTCTTCACGGGCAACTTCGACGTCCGCCGCCTCGAGGAGCTGCTCGGGGCGCGCCGGGCCGCGATCATCGGCATGCAGTGCTTCGCCGACGGCCAGCATCCTTTCAGCCTCGAGAACCTGAGAGCCATCCGGGTCGTGGCGGACCGCCACGGCCTGCGGCTCGTGCTCGACGTCTCCCGGGTCCTCGAGAACGCCTGGTACATCCAGAGGCACGAGCCGGGGCACGCGGACCGGTCCATCGCCGACCTCGTGAAGCTGATCTCCAAGACGGCGCACGTCGTCCTCCTCGACGGGGCGCAGGACGCCAAGTGCGCCACGGGGGGCCTTCTGGCCACGGACAACCCGGCGGACCACGAGCGCTTCATGAACGAAGTCGTCGTCTACGAGGGGCTGCACACGTACGGCGGCATGTCGGGCCGGACGATGGAGGTCCTCTCGCGGGGTCTCGCCGAGATGTGCGACGAGGCCGAGGTGCAGTGGGTAATGCACCAGACCGAGGCGTTCGCCTCCCGGCTCCGGGACGCCGGGGTTCCGCTGGAGCGGGGGTGCGACGGCGCCTACCTGCGGGCCGCCGAGATCCTCCCTCACGTGAAGCTCCACCCGGCGCACGCGCTCGCGAGCGCGCTCTACCAGACGTCCGGCGTCCGCGCGCTCGTGACGGGCCTCGTGGGGCGCGACGACCTCCTGCCGGTCCAGATCCCGCGCCTCGCGATGACCTCCGCGCAGCTCGACGAGGTGGCGGATGCGGTGGCCGACCTCTTCCGCCAGCGGGACCGCGTGGCGCCGCTCGACGTCGAGGTCGGAGGAACCTGGCACGACGAGCTGAAGTTCCGCTCGATCTTCGCGGACCTCCGTCCGCACGAGCTGGACTCCGCGCCGTACGTCGTTCACACGGTCGAGCCCATCGTCCGGACCGACCGGGGAGAGCGGGAGCGGGCGATCCGCCGGGCCGGCTGGAACACCTTCCTCCTCCGCTCGGCGGAGGTCACGATCGACCTCCTGACCGACTCGGGGACGACGGCCATGAGCACGGACCAGTGGGCCGCCTACGAAGGCGCCCGCCCCACGCCGGCCACGAGCGACGCCTACGTCCGCTTCGTCGAGGCGATGCGGGAGATCTACGGCTACCAGTACATCCTGCCGACCCACCAGGGGCGGGCGGCGGAGCAGATCCAGAGCGAAGTCCTGATCCGGCCGGGGCAGTTCGTGCCGGGCAACATGTACTTCACCACGACGAAGGTCCACCAGGAGCTGGCCGGGGGCACCTTCGTCGACGTCATCGTGGACGAGGCCCACGACCCGCAAAGCGAGTTCCCGTGGAAGGGGAACGTCGATCTCGCCAAGCTGGACGCCCTCGTGAGAGAGCACGGCGCCGAAAAGATCGCCTACGTCTCGTTCGAGTTCTCGGTGAACATGGCCGGCGGCCAGCCGGCCAGCATGGACAACCTTCGCGAGGTCTACGCCTACTGCCGGCCGAGGGAGATCCCGGTCCTCTTCGACGCGACCCGGGCGGTCGAGAACGCCTACTTCATCCAGAAGCGGGACCCGCGGTACGCGAAGGCGCACATCCGGGACATCGTGCGGGAGATGATGGCCCACGGCGACGGCTGCACCGTCTCCGGCAAGAAGGACTTCCTCATCAACATCGGCGGGCTCCTCGCCTTCAAGGACAACGAGTCCTGGGCGCGGGCGGCCGAGGAGAAGCTCCGCGTCTACGAAGGGGGGGTGCGGGACGGCGGGCTCGCCGCCGGGGACCTTGCCGCGATGGCCCGGGGCGTGGAGGAGATGCTCGACGACCGCTACATCCGGTCGCGCGTCGAGCAGGTCGCCTTTCTGGCGGACCGGCTGACGGCGGCCGGCGTCCCCATCGTCGTTCCGGTCGGCGGCCACGCCGTCTTCCTCGACGTCAAGCGGTTCCTGCCGCACGTCGACCAGGACGAGTACCCGGCCCAGCGCCTCGCGGCCGAGATCTACCTCGAGACGCGGCGTAAGGGCGATGGAGCGGGGGAACGTCTCCAAGGGACGCGACGCCTCGGGGAAGAACCACCGTCCGGCCCTGGAGCTGGTCCGCCTCACGATCCCGCGGCGCGTCTACTCCAACGACCACATGAAGGCCGTGGCCGACGGGATCGCGCGGCTCTACGAGAGACGGAAGGAGATCAAGGGGCTGCGCTTCGTCTACGAGCCGCCGACCCTCCGCTTCTTCCAGGGGCGCTTCGAGCCGGTGGCGTGAGGTCCAGGGCCGACAATTTCTATAATTGTATAATTAGGGTCAGGTCCGCACTCTCGGAAGCGTGCCGGTCGGGACGTCAGCGCTGGCGGGGTGGTGGTAAGGCGGACGCGCGGTCGTCGCCCGGCACACCGACCTCCATGTCGTCCACGACGAGCTGCCAGTAGTGACTCGTCGTGAGGACGAGGCGGTCGATCCCGTGAAATGCCGCGTCGAACCAGACCGGCCCGAGGCTGGAGAGGCGAAGCTCGTCCTCGGCCACGGTGCTCTCACCGCGGAAGGCCTGTATCCGGAGCCTCTCGCCCTCCGCGTCCCGGGCCCCGACGCCGAAATAGGCACCGAGGAAATCGAAGCCTCCCGCACGCGAGATCGTCACCGGATGTCCGGAGCTCCCGTAGCCGACATAACGGCCCGAGGTCACATTGTTCGTATAAGCGTCTCCTCCGGTCGCCGCGTCGATCGCGTTCATGTAGAACCAGTCGAGGCCGGCGACGCCGGATGGGACCTTCATGACCGGGGTCCCGGTGATCGACTCGAAGTCGACGGTGGTGCGTCGTCCCGCCGGCTCGATCTTCGGGTCTCCGAGGACGATCGTGGAGACCCGCACCGGCGCGTCCCGTACGACGATTTCTCTTTCGACGCCGGCGTTGGACCCGGCCTTCCCCGCGATCAGCCTCCACCGGCCGAGTACGGCCGGTATCTCGAAGAAACCTCCTTTGGAAAGCAAGACGTCCACGGTCTCGCCACCGGGGCCCCGGGCGGAGAGCGAGGCCCCTTCCGGTGGCTCGACGGCTCCGTCGGCACCGCGGACGACGACCCTCCCTCCGATGACGAGCCGCGGTGCGAGACCGAACGGCCGTGGCGGATTCCTCGACACCAGGTCCGCCGGTGCCCCCGGCAGCGCTTCCAGGGTCGTTCGCTGCTCCGCGTTCCCCGTGGTCAGAATCCATCCCGGGGGGATGCGCACGCTGCAGAGGTATTCCCCCGGCTTCCTCAAGGAGGCGTCTCTCTGGGAAAGGGACATCTGGAGGTTCGCGAATCCACGGACGTTCGAGCCCTCGATAAGGTCTTGCCGGCCGGGGTCTGATCGCGACGACCACCGACGCCATCGGCAGATCTCCAACGTCGAAAACGCCGTTCCGGTTCCGGTCCCGGAACACATATCCCGAGAGGTGGATTCCTCCCCTGTAAGGGGCCGACCAGTCCGCCCGCTCCGGGTAGTCCGCCTTCGACTGGCTCGACCGCCAGCGCCACCAACGCCACGCGTCGACGAGCGGAAGCGTCGCGCCGACGACGAAAATCAACCAGAGAAATTTGTGATTACGCCACCAGGCGGGGACGAGTTTCGGGGCCAGCGGCGTGAATCTACTGCTTCCGTCGAGACCGCGCCATTCCCCACGCGCCTACCATCGCGAGCCCGCCGGCCAAGGTGGCGAGGCCCAGCCCATCCAGCGTGGGAACCGAGGCAAAGGGTGAATTGCCGTTGCCCGGTTGGGCGAGGGCCTGCGCGACGTGAAGCAGGCAGGCCAAGGCGACGGCGACCCGGAGCCTACTGGGGGAGATGAAGGTGAAGAGCTTCCTCAATTGAACCTCCCGCTGGCCAGAGAAGCGGCGTCCGCGACTCGATGACTCCGAAGCGATCGCCGGTCTCTCGGTCACTGTGCGATGAACCTACGCCTCTGCACGGTACCGTCAACCCCATGCGAGATGGGGTCCGAGAAAGGGGTCACCGAGCACGGTGAGCACGGGGTCAGGTCTGCTAAATTGCGGTTCACGACACCTCTGCAAGGAGGGCCTCCAGACTCTTTCGGAAGGCCGCTTCCTTCTCCGCGAGCTGCTCGGCCGCTGTCGCCATGTGCGAGGCCGACCAGGACCTGACGCCGAGGAACGCCCCGATCGCTTCCAGCGGGAGCGCCGCTTCCCTGCGGGCTGCAGAGCGACAGCCAGGCGAACAGGACCGCCGCGCTTTCTTCGAACATCGCCCGGAGGGACGGCGAAGATGCGGGCCGCCGCGTCCGCGATCGTTTCGAGGCTGGGCCTGCGCAGTAACCGCTGTCGGCGGGGAATCTCCGGGAGCGTCTGCCGCCCGTCCATCCAGCGTTCGGCCTTCCCGACAAACTCGTCGCCGCCAAGGAGGATCTGGTGGGTGAGGGTCTGCCACGGGGCATACCCGGATCGAAGTCCGTCGGAAACGAACTCCCGATAGCGTCCCTCAGCCAGAGCCCTTCGGGAAGCGAAGAGGGAGAGGACGCCGTCTGTATCGAGCCATTCGGAGGCGGATTCGTGGCCGGCGGTGGCGCGGTAGCTGCTCCACCGCCAGTTACGCGCTGAGCGGGCCGCCCCCGCCCGGACGGGGTTGAGGACGACGTAGCGACACAGCTCCAGCAGGTGGGCCTCCTTCTCCACGAGGATCCCCTTGAAGCGCCCCTGCATCAGGTGACCGGAGCGGCCATGCCGCCGGTTGAATCGCTGGGTGTAGATGCCGTTGAGCTGGCGCATGCCGCGCGAGAGGTTCGGCTCAGGTGTCTCGAGAAGCAGGTGATAGTGGTTGTTCATCAGGACCCATGCATAGAGCCGCCAGTGGAACATCGCGACCGCGCGCCCGAGGATCTCGAGAAACAGCTCGCGGTCGGGGTCGTCCCGGAAGATCTCCCGACGCTCGTTGCCTCGGCTCGTGACATGCCACAGGGCACCGGGGTGTTCAAGGCGCAGGGGGCGAGACATCAAACGCTCCTGCGGCGAATTCTATCGCAATTTAGCAGACCTGACCCTCAGCCCTCCTCGAGCCCAACCCTCCTTTCGTCTGGAGCAAGCCGTCGGCATAGTACGCGGTACGTTTCCGTCGCCCCGTCGGGGAAGACGGTCTTCTGAAGCCGCTTCAGGGCGTCGTACTGATAGCTCGTGACGTTGCCGTTGGGGTCGGTGATGGAGGTGAGGAGATCGTTGGTCCACGCGTAGAGGGTCGTGCCGCCGGCGGCGTCGAGTGATTTCCGGAGCCTCCCCATCTGTCGTAGCCGAGGTTCGTGATCTTGCCGTAGACCGGCAGGAGAGAAACCGCAAAAAAACGCGGAGTCGAACCGCAATTTAGAGGACCTGACCCTCAGCCCTCTCGATCGTCCTCATCCTGAAAAATGTCCGGCGCTCATTGCCCCGGCTCGTGAGGTGCCAGAGGGCGCCCGGGTGTTCGAGACGCAGGGGGCGGAACATCAAGCGCTGCTGAGGCGGATTCTATCGCAATTTGGCAGACCTGACCCCAAACCTCCGTGACCCCAAACCTCCGTTCGTCGATCCCGAGCGGCGCCTGCCCGTCCTTCTACCGAAAGCCGCGTAGGCGGCGTCGAATCCGTCGAGCCGTCCATTCCAGACGCGATCGAGGTGTGCGCGAGGTCCATACCTCTCACCCTCGATCAGAACCTCTGCCCCGGCCGCCGGCCCCCGCAGTTTCCATTGCGCCCCTACACCCTTTGCAAGCTCAACGCATAGTTGAAATGTAAAGAAACGCCATGTATCCTAGCCCAACAGGCACCGCAGCGATGATGATTCGCTTCATCCAGAGCTCGATACGGTCGAGTAATTTCCCTCCTTGCCACCATCGTATAGGCGGTTCAATCTCCTTCAGTTCCTCGATCTCACACGTGTGACCGCTGGCGGCGGCTGTCAGCTCGCCGCAAACCGGGCACTTCTCATATTCACAATCCGGTACATGAAACTGACCGCGACTGACACCGCAGCCATTGCATGGCGCATCACCCCAGCCGGCCTGTTCATCGCCAAATCTGATCCGCGAATGCGGCTTACCCTTAACGGTGTAGACCGTGAGACCTTGCGCGTCGCCAATACGCCGCTTCCAAGCGTCGGTCATCTTGCGTGTCATTTGGGCGGCCCCTCACAACAGATCTCATTCAAATATCCGATCAAACCACCTGCAACACCGCCAGCTACGGGTGCCCCGAAGATCAGGCGACTTATGAGACTTTCCGCCCAAAGCGTGCCGGGCCTTCCATTCATGTAGCTGTTCAAGGCCTTCGGAATCGCTATCAGTCTCCAGGCCTCAGAGCCACCACCTAATCTCTGAGCGGTCAGCCAGTGGTGAAGGTCCCATTTGACGCCGAGGTGTTCGGCGCCACCCAACGTCTTCCAAAAACGCGCGCTGACGGTGGAGAACTGCCGGGTCTCATTCAAGAGCCTCGGCCCTGCTAGTGGATTGCCGGCCATGCGGAAGGGGAGAGGCGCGGCGATGCTCAGCCCCTTCAGCAGAGACAGCGCTCCCTTCACGACGCGCACAGTGTGTCCCCGTTGCCGAAACCTTCGCCGGATTGCTGGGCTTCTGCCATACCGGCAGCTCGAAGCAGCGCGGAAGCAACTGAGGCGCCGGCAGCAGCCAGTGGGTCGGTGGACGTCTTTGCGACATCGTCGTAGAAGGCTAAGGTGGCGCGTATATCCCAGTAATCACCAAACTCCGCGCCAAGCGGGTCGAACCCAATGAGAGGGCGCACGCCCTGCATACGCGTAGAAATTGACGTCAACTGCTGGCCGAAAGGATCCTCGCTGAGAAGGCGGCCTAGGCCTGGTTGGTAATATCGTCGCCCTGTAGAAGTGCATTCCTGCGACGCCGACCTCGCGGCCGGTGTATGTGAAGCCGTGTGTTCTGGTCCCGGTTTCGTTCCTCGGGGCGCCCCAGGCATCGAAGGAGAGCGAATGCGAGACGGTTCCCGCAGGGTTGTTGGTCGCGATGACCGAGCCGAGCCCGTCGGCGTTCAGGTAGCTGATGGTGCCCGAGGCCGAGATGGCGAGAGGCTCGTCGATTGAGGGGCCGTTCAGGATGTAGGTCGGCGAGGCGCTGACGGTCGCGGCGATGGGATTCAGGCCGTCGTAGAGGTAGGTCGTGGTCACGCCGCCTTCGGTCTTCGAGGTGCGTCGGCCCTGATAGTCGTACGTGTAGGTCGCGGTCTCGGCGCCGGTGATGCTCGTCAGCCGGTTGTCGACGTCGTAGCCGAAGGCGTAGTTCGTTCCACCCGTCCGCGCCGTCTGGCTTCCGTTCGGGTCGTAGGCATAGGCGTTTACGCCGTCGCTCGAGAGGCGCTGGCCGTTGAGAGGATTCGCGCCGTTCTTGAGGTAGGTGTAGCTCGGCCCGGTGCCATTCACCTTCGAAGAGATCGGTTTCCGAGCCCGTCGTACGTCCACTCGTGGGTTTCACCGTTGAAGACGGTTCCCCGCCGGGTACTGGGCCTTCACGAGCTGGTAGAGCGGGTCGTAGAAGTACTTGCTTTGAGCCGTTAGTTCAAGCCCTGGGCCGGGACGGTGGCCGTCATCGACGGTCCTCTGGCCCAGCATCGTATCGCTTCCCGAGGCCCAGTCGTGATCGTAGCCGTAGGAGAAGCTCGCGAGGGTCGTGGCGCCGAGGGTGTTCGAAAGCTGGGTCAGCCGCCCCTGGTCGTCGTAGGTGTAGTCGCGGTGCTGGCCATTGGGGAAGGTGATCTCCTGATACTGGCCGGCCGGGGTGTAGGTGTACTTGAAGTTCCCCGAGACGACGCTCCAGGTGATCGTGTCCAGCGAGCCATCCGGGTAGTAGGAGAAGGTCTGCGTGGGGCCGGCCTGGACGGCCATGGTCTGCACCCGGTCCTCGGGCGTGTAGGTGTAGCTGAGCGTGCCGCGCGGGCCCTGGGTGGTCGAGGCGACGCGGTAGCTGCCGTCGTAGGTGAAGCTGTGGGTCTCGGTCGGGGTGACCGACGTGTCGACCACCTGCGTCAGCTTCTGCCCGATGTACGTATAGGTGATCGTCGCCGAGCTGGGATAACTCTTCTTCGTCAGCCGCTTGAAGCCGTCGTACTGGTAGGTGATGGTCTGCCCCTTCCGGTCGGTCTTCGTCTGGAGCAAGCCGTCGGCATAGTACGTGTACGTTTCCGTGGCCCCGTCGGGGAAGACGGTCTTCTGAAGCCGCTTCAGGGCGTCGTACTGGTAGCCGGTGACGTTGCCGTTGGGGTCGGTGATGGAGGTGAGGAGGTCGGCGGTATAGGCGTAGCTCGTTTCGTTGCTCGCGGCGTCGATCGACTTCCGGAGGCGCCCCTGCTCGTCATAGCCCAGCTTCGTCAGCTTGCCGTTCGGGTCGGTAATCTGGGTGAAGACGAGGCTGGTGGCCGAGTCGAAGTTGTCGTAGTCGTAGGTCGTCGTGAAGACCTTGCCGCCGACCGGGGGGAGGGTGACCGTCAGGACGCGGCCGAGGGGATCGTAGGTGTAGCTGGTCGTCTTGCCGTTCGGATCGAGGATGGCCAGCGGCCGTCCGACGCCGTCATAGTTCGAGTAGGTCGTCTGGGGCCTCGTCCCGGAGTCGGCGTTCAGCGACGCCGTGACGGTGGAAAGGTTCCCCGCGTCGTCGTAGACATAATCGGTCGCGGCGCCGGAGGCCGAGGTCTGCTTCGTGATGCGGCCGTGGGCGTCGTACTCGAAGCTGCTCAGGGTCTCCAGCGTCACGCCGTCGTCCTTCACGCGCTTGACCGTCTTCAAGGCGCCGGGGGCGGGGTCCCCGGCCTGCCAGTAGTCGTACTTCCACCCCTGCCAGTTGGGGTCGGGGACGTGCGTCGAGGGGTTCTTCGGCGTGACGGAGACGACCTTGTCGGGGAAGTTCGTGTCATAGGCGTAGTCGTGCTCGACGGAGGCGCCTCCGCCATTCCGGGTGACGGTGAGGACGTGGCCTGCCGCGTCGTACGTGTAGCCGGTGGCGACGCCCACCTCGTCGAACGCCGTCTGGATGGAGCCGTCGGGGTTGTACTGGGTGGTCGTGCTGGCGCCGCTCTGCGCGCGTCCGCCGATGAGGCCGCCGTCGCCGAAGCTGAAGCTGGTGGTGTTTCCGACGGTATCGGTCTTCGAGGTGTGCGTGGCGTCGACGTAGTTGTAGGTGTAGGTCTCGCCATGCTCCGAGTAGCTCGTCACCCGGTCGGCGAGGTCCCACGTGACGATCGTGAGCGGCCGGTTCCAGTTGTCGGCGATCTGGGTCAGGACGGGGCCGAAGCTGCCGGTGTTGTAGGAGTAGCGGGTGGCGCGGCCGGCCGGGATCGGTGACCGTGGCGAGGTTCCCCTGTCCGTCATAGCCGTACCGGACGACGCGGCCGGCGCTGTCATGGACGGAGTCGATCTTCCCGTCGGCGCGCCAGGAGACGTCGATGTATCTGCCGGAGCCGGACTGGTCGGAGAGGCGCTGGACCTGGCTCGAGGCGTTGTACGTGACGAGAATCGAGTTCCCGAACTCGTCGGTCAGGGTCGTGAGCCGCCCCGTCGAGTCGAAACGGTAGACGTTCCGGCTCTTCTCGAGCGTGAGGTCGAACGTGCCGTCGGGGTTCCGGACGAGCGTGTCCTTCCGGCCGTTCGGCGGCGTGAAGGGGCCTTCGGCGACGGTGTAGGAGAACGCGATCTGCTGGCCGCTGGGGAGGGTGACGACGACAACCCTGCCGGCTTGCGTCAACCGGTAGGCCAGCTTCGCTTCCAGGCTGGAGCGCCAGCCGGGGCCGTTCAGTCCCTTCGTCGTCGAGGAGCTGAGGTAGAGGCGGTCGATGGAGAGGGGGAAGCCGGCGGTCGGAAGAGTGAGGTCGGTGGCGGAGGTCGTGTAGACGCCGCTTCCGACGACGACGGGCGAGCCCGTGCAGTTCGAGAAGCCGCAGCCCGCTTCGCCGCAGCGGCAGTCGGGGTCGGCGCGGTTGTCGACGTTCAGGAAGAGGAAGGCCCCGCGCGACTCGCCGGCGGGCGAGGCGTCGGTAGCGAAATCGGACTCCCGCCGGACGAGGTAGGTGTTTCCGATCGCCTGGACGTCGATGAAGTAGAGCCCGAGTTCGTACGGAGCCTGGAGCGGCTCGATACCGAAATAGCCGCGGTGGCTGGCCGTGCTGTCCCCGGAGGTGGCCGGGTAGGGCGAGTTGAACTCGATGCCGTCGATGACCCCGTTCACGCTGTCGACGGGCGGGAGGGTGCACGGGCGCCCCGCGACGCCGCCGACGCCGGACTGGACCGGCGCCCCTTCGTGGTCGAAGCGCGGACAGCGGTAGACCCGGAAGGCGCCGTCCGTCACGAGGTCCCCGTTCCCGTCTACGAGACGCAGCCGGAAGCGAGGCGTTTCTCCGGTCACGAGGCTCGGGTCTTCCGGAGACTCGAAGTGGTCCACGACCCACGTCCCGGAACTCGCCTTCCAGATCGTGTGCGGATCCTCGAAGACTTCGGGGAGCGTCGCGAGAACTTTCGAGCCGGAGATTGCGGCGAGGGTCAGGCGCTGGACGTCGCCGGCCGAGGTCTTCGGCATGGCGGCCGTCGTCGCCCCCGGGACGACGCGGTAGGGGGGCGTTCCGTCGTCGGCCCCGAATCTCTTCTCGTAGCTTCGCTGCCGGATGATCGCCCGGGACGGGGACGACAGGAAGTCGTAGGCAATTGCCTTGTCGACCCCACAGGCCCCCCAGTCCTGGTCGTCGCACCCGACCGAGAGAGTCACCGGGTAGAGCCCGCCCGGCATCTGGGGGTCGTCGTTCCAGGAGGTCTGCAGCCTGTAACCGGCGCGGTCGAATGGGACGCTCGTAAAGGGAAGAGTCTGCTGGGCAGAGAACGCCGTTAGAACGTTGGACGCCGCCTGCGTCGAGCTGGCCGATGTATATCCCCAGCAGACGTTGTCGTATTTGTCCTTCAGGTAGTAAGAGTTGTAGATCGAGAAGGGCCCCGATGCGGTCTTCTGGGAGCCGTCGCCCTTGAGGCCTGCGGGGTAGACGAGGTACCCGGTCCAGTACGAGAGGGAGTCCGGGCAGGGCGTGAAGTCGTAGTTCAGGCAGAGGAAGTGATCGGGCTTGCCGGGCTCAGGCCGAACGGGGAAGTCCGATTCGCCGACCTCTTCCGAGCCGTCCGCGGCCAGCGTCGTCACACGAATGCCGAGCGTCTCGGCCTCGCCCCAGAGAGGCTGATACGGCCCGGGATCGGACCCGGTGGAGCCTTCGTAGAGGGACAGCGTCCCGAGCGTGTACTCGAACTCCTCGTTCAGGCCGGAGCCGCTCCCTCCCGCGGGATGCCAGACGAACGAGGCCTGGTCGCACTCCACCCGGTTTCCGTCCGGATCGAGGATGAGCATGCCGTGCGAGGGGCCGTCGACGCCCATGCTGACGAGGACCGGGTGGTTCGGGGTGCTGCCGTTCGCATCCTTGACGTCGATCCGAAGCCGGATCGTCTTCTCGATCCGGTGGCCGTGGATGCCGTCAGCCAGGTTGACGTCGCCGTTCGGTGAAGTCTGGCCGGTTGACGGCGAGAGGTCGCTGAGCGAGACGCTGTAGGGCCCGGGCGCGACGGGGCCGGAGACGGCGACTTCGCTGAACGTGGCCGAAGAGCAGCCGGTGATCGCAAAGGCGGGGGCGGAGACCGGGGCCGACGCCCTCTTCGCCGAGATGGCAGAGAAGGGCGCTGCCGAAGTAACGGCCTTCAGAGGCGAGCCGGAGAGACCGGAATCGCTGCGCGAAAGAACCCGCCCGTCGGGCGCCAGGAGAATCCGCCCGCCTTCCTCCTGATGCTGGAAGCGCTCGAGCCGTCCGGCCGCAATGCCGAGGACGTTCTGATAGACGCCGGTGATCCGGATGTTCTGTCTTCCAACCGGGCGATAGCGGGGAATCGTGGCCGCCGCCGGCAAGGCCGTGGAGGTGCCAGCCATGGCGAATGCCGTCAGGCCGGAATCGTCCCTCCCCGCGACGAGGTTCGCGAAAAGCGGGTTTCCGAAGGCCGGATTGAACTGGACCTTTCCGGCCGCCGTGATCTTCGCTGAGACCTGAGCGATCCCGTCGAGCGTCGTCGAGGTTGCGGCGCTGGGGGTGAAGAGTGCGGCGCCCGTGTCGTCCGGGCCGTTCGCGACGGCGAACGTCACGTCCGCGCCGGCCACGGGCCAGCCCCGTGGGTCGAACATGACGGCCGTGGGTTTGAGCGTCGTGTTGACGGGAACCGTGTTGCCGCCGCCCGCGAGGGAGAAGACACGCCCTCCGACGGGTGCGGGTGCGACGGACGAAAGGCTGAACGTGAGCTGGTAGTCGCCTCGCCCGCGCGTCGTCTCGGCAGCGAGGATGTAAATGCCGGTCTCCGGAAGGATGGCATCGGAGAGGGCGGCGTTGTAGTCGATGCCCGGGACGTTGTCGAACGCCTGCAGGTTCGAGTAGATGAAGCCGTCGGGCGCGATGACTTCGATCTGCGGATCGAGGCTGGCCGGGCTCTCCCACGGAACGGAGCCGTCCACTCGCTGCATGACCACGTTGAGGTGAGTCCCGGCGGTGGCGGCGAAGTAGAAGTAGTTGTAGTCCGCGATGGCGTTCATGGGGTTGTCGCCCGTGAACGTTCCCGTGACGGTTTGCCCCGGATAGATTCTCGTGGCCAGCTTGTGTTGGTCGGGCGTCAAAGCCGCGTACGTCTTCTGCGCCTGGTCCACCACGATCCACTTGTTGTTCGTCGAGTTGACGCCTGCGGGGTCCTTGGCCACCAGGTGGTAGATACCCGGCTGGAGACCGGCTGGAACGGCGAAACCCAGAGAGGTGAAATCCGCGTTCACGGTTCCGGTCAGGTTCTGGACCGGGCAATCCAACCCGGCGGAACAGAGAGGATGGAGGATGTCGGCGAGCGTGTAGACGGGGCCGCTGAAGGTGACCGTCGAGCCGGGCTCGAAGTTCGAACCCCAGAGCGCCGGTGTCGTGTCGCCAGGCACGACCCACCCCGGCGCCACGCCGGCGAGCGTGACCGGTGGTGTCGCGGCAACCGTCAGCGTCGCGGTCTTCGTCAGCCCGACGAATGTCGCGGAAATGGTCGTGGCGCCAGGACTCGAAGTGCTCGTGACGCCTATGGGGAAATGGAAGACCGTACCCACCCGGACCGTCGTGATTGTGCCGCAAGGAATCGTTGGGCACGCCGTGACTGACGCTGCTGTCAGCCCGATGTCGGGGTTGCCTGAGGCAAGTGCGACGGAGTATTCATAGCCGAAAGGCGGCCAGCCATCGAAGAGGATCGCCCCCAACGAGGTGCCGCCCCGGGCGATCAAAGTCGGACTGATCCAGAAACTGGCCGTTCCGGCCGCGATGGTGGTGTTTCCCGTCTTCGTGACGCCGTTCAAGGTCGCCGTGACGGTCGCGACATACGCGGACGGGCTCCAGTCAGAGCACATGTCGAAGGATTTCCAGGTCTGCCCCGCCGGGATGGCCAGAGTAATGTTTGGAACGCATTCCGTACCGGCCTGACCTATGATGTTGAAACTCGCCCCGCCTGAGGCCGTCATCTCGACGGAGTACCCTTCAGCGGGTGCCGCCGAGTTCAGCGTGACCGTTCCGAAGAAGAAGTGTCCGGCCTTGACACCCGAATCGAGCGTGACGCTGGCGAGCCCGAGTGGATCGACCGAGAGGGGCGCCGTCACCTGCACGCCCATGTACGTGGCCGTGATGGTCGCAGGCGTCGACGTCGAGACGGGCGTCGTCGTGACCGTGAATGACGCCGAAGTGTACCCGGAGGCGATCGTCACGGACGCCGGCACGGCGGCGACGGCGGGGAGGGACGACGACAGAGTCACGACCCCGCCTCCCGTCGGCGCCGGGCCGTTCAGCGAGGCAGTGCCTGCGACGCTGTTCCCGCCGGCGACCGCGGAAGGGGTGATCGTGACTTGGACGAGCGTGGCCGGCGTGACGGTGAGCGGGGCCGAAAGCGTGACGCCGTTAAATGTGGCGGAGAGCGTTACAAGAGTCGGACCGGAGACCCCCCGGGCGTAGAAGCTCACCGACGCCGTGGACGCTCCTGCCGCGACAAGCACACCGCTGGGAGGCTGGGCGACTGACGAATCCGAGCTGCTCAAACTGATGTTGGCGCCGCCGGCCGGGGCGGGCTGGTTCAAGGTGACCGTGGCGGTCACGGAGACACCGGAGGCGACGGACGGCGCGCTCAGATTAAACCCCGTCAAGCCGATTGGGGTCGGCGTAAGGGTGAGAAGGGCGGTCCTCGTCTCGTTCCTGTACCCGCCGGTCGCGGAGATCGTCGCGGAGCCCGTCGTGAGCGCCCCGTTCGTGGCGATCGGGAACGTCCCGGTGCTGGCCGCCGCGGGAATTGTCACGTTCGGCGGGAGGGTGGCGACGTTCGTGTCCGAGCTTGCGAGCGTGATGACAAGGCCGGCGGCCGGTGCCTTTCCGGAGAGCCAGACGGTGCCGGTCGAGGGGGCGCCGGCGACGAGGCTGAAAGGGCTGAGGGTCATGGATGCGAGGATGGCGGGATCAACCGTGAAGGTTCCGCTCTTGATGACGCCCCCGTACGTGCCTGAGATGGTGATGGCGACGGAAAGTCCCACCCCGACCGTAGGAATCGTAAACGAGGCCGAAGTTGAGTTGGCGGGTACAGTGACGCTGGCAGGCACGGAAGCCACCGTGGGGTCGGAGCTCGTGAGAGCAACGGTAAGGCCGCCGGCGGGCGCGGCCGTGGCCATCGTGACCGTGCCTGTGGCATTGAGTCCACCAGAAATGACCGCCGGAGTGACGGAGACACTGGTGAGGGTCGAAGGAAGCGGCGTCACGACGAGGGTGGCCCAGAGGCCCGACACGCTGTACCACGCCCCTATGGAGACGCTGGTCGTCGAAACGACAGGGTACGTCGTGACCGGAAAGCTGGCGCTGGTTGCCCCCGCGGGGATCGTGACGCCGGCCGGCACCGTGGCAACCGAGGTCCGGGAGCTACCGAGAGTAAGGTTGAGTCCACCGAATGGCGCATTGCCGTTTAACGTGACGGTGCCCGTACAGGCGTCGCCGGCCTGAACAGAAGATGGACTAAACGTGAGAGACGTCACCCGGGGCGCGAGGACGGTGAGGGTCGCCGTCAGGGGCGTCCCTCCGTCGCTCGAGATGATCGTCACGTTTGCATCGGTGGCGATAGCGGCCGTCGTGATCGGGAACGTGGCCGTGTTACTCCCGGCCGGCACCGTGACCGTCGCTGGAACGGACGCAAGAGAGCCATTGGAGGAGGTCAGCGAGACGGCATAGCCCGTGGCCGGAGCGATGCCCGAGAGCGTCACGGTGCCGGTCGCGGGAGTGCCTCCAGTAACGCTCGTAGGCGAGAGGGAGATCCCTGTCAGGGACGGCTTCAGAACGGTCGCCGTCGTTACCGCGCTGGTGCCAGACGCCGTGGCCGTGACTGAGACGACCGTCGATGAGGCCACTGCCGTCGTCGAGCAGCTGAAGGTCGCCGACGTCCCGCCTGCCGGAACGAAGACCGTCGCCGGAACTGAAAGCGTGGCCGGATCCGAACTGCCCAGTGCAACAGTTACGCCTCCAGACGGGGCGAATCCCGTGAGATAGACCGTGCCGGTGAATGCGGTTCCGCCGATCTCGTTGAATAGCGTCAGAGAGCTCGGAGCCGACACCGCATTAACGACGAGAGGTGTCGAAAGGAGCTCGCGGCCGCCATAGGTTCCCGCAAGGACGACGGTCGCGGGCGCCGCGATCGAGGCGAGCGAACCGGTGACATATGCCCGCACGCTGCCGCTGGGAACGCTCACGCTCGCGGGCACGGAAACGATGGACGGGTTGGAGCTGTAAAAGCTTGCAGAGCTTGCAACCGTCGTGGTGCCCGTCAGCGCCAGCGTGCCTTGGACCGTGCTGCTTGACTGGTACGCCGTCATGTCCTGCGAGGCGAGAAGGCTCGACACCGTGATCGCCCGCGAGCGCGAGACCCCCTGGTAGCTGGCAGTGACGATGACCGGCGTGACGGACCCTGTTCCCAGGACCGGGTAGACGTAGTTCGAGGAACAGCATGAATTGACCGTCACCGAAGCGGGAACCGGAACGGCAGTCGGATTCGAGCTCGAAAGGCTGACCGCGGCTCCGCCGGCCGGCGCATTTGCGTTCAAGGTGACGCCGATGTCGGCCGTTGAGCCCGTCTTCCCATAAGGCACGAGACTCATCGTTGCAAGCGCTGGTGCCGGGGTGACCGTGAGTAGCGTCGACGCCCCGCCACTCGGAGCAGAGGCTGTGATCGTGGAGACAGTCGTCGTGGCAGCAGCCGCGACGGTCACCGGGAACGAAACGGCGAGAGCCCCTGCAGGCACGAGTACGGTCACCGGCATCGTGACCGTCGGGGCGCGGGAGCTCGTGAGATTGACGAGGAGGCCACCCGTCGGCGCCGGTCCGCTCAGAGAAAGAGTGCCGGTGAGATTGGCCGGGCCGACAGCGCTTCCTTTTTTCAGCGACACCGACACGACCGCCGGGTCCGGCGTGAGCATTATGTAGGCCTGGTTCGTTTCGCCGCCGCTCGTTGCGGACACAGTCACCCAGGTTGGCGTTGAAACCGCGGTGTACGTCACTGGAAAGGTGAGCACGCGCTTGTTAGTTGCGACCGTGACCGACGCGGGCACGGGGAGGCTGACGCTGTTGCTCGAAAGCGTGAAGAGCTTCCCACCGGCAGGAGCCGAAGCAACCAGCATAATCATCGCCGTAGATGTGCCGCTGCCGGACGCGACGGCCGGAAGCAGATCGAACGTGAAAGTCTGGATTGCGCCGAGGGCGATCGTACCGGCATCGGTCGTCTGGCCATCGATTGCGGTCAGTACTGCGGTTGTGGCGGGCTGGAATCCGGCGTACGCGACTGTAAGCGTGTAGCTCCCCGGCGCCACGGGAAGAGCGAAGGATCCGGAGGCATCCGTACTGGCTATGGCCGCAATGCCGGTAGCGGAGACGCGTGCAGAAGGCAGGGCGACCCCTGTAGCAGAGACCGTGACGAGTCCTGATATCCACGAGACGCCACCCCCCTGCGTGGGCGTAGGTGTCGGAGTTGGCGTCGCCGTCTGAGTGGGCGTCGCAGTCGGCGTGGGCGTAGCGGTCGGCGTCTGAGTCGGGGTGACGGTCGGGGTCGCCGTGGCGGTCGCTGTTGCCGTTGGCGTCCGGGTTGGCGTCGGCGTGATCGTCGGCGTGGGGGTTGGTGTTGGTGTTGGCGTGATTGTCGGAGTCCACGTGGGCGTCAGCGTGGGCGTTCGAGTCGGGGTCGGCGTGACGGTGGGTGTCCGCGTCGGCGTCGGGGTGAATGTCGGGACCTGAGTCGGTGTTGGCGTAATTGTCGGGGTCCGGGTTGGTGTCGGCGTGGTCGTCGGTGTAAATGTCGGTGTTGGCGTGACGGTAGGCGTCAGCGTGGGCGTTCGAGTCGGCGTGGGCGTGACGGTGGGCGTCGGAGTTGGCGTGAATGTGGGAGTCACCGCGGCCGTTGGAGTCGGCGTCGGGGTAGCCGTCGGGACCTGAGTCGGTGTCGGCGTGATTGTCGGGGTCCGGGTCGGCGTCGGCGTGATCGTCGGCGTGAAAGTGGGGGTCAACGTTCTGGTCGGCGTCCGGGTCGGCGTCCATGTCGGGGTGCGAGTCGGAGTCCGGGTTGGAGTCGGAGTTCGGGTCGGCGTGGGGGTCGGGGTGGGCGTCGGGGTCGGTGGAACGGGCCTGACCGTGAGGGTGGCGGTCTTCGTGACGCCCGCGTAGACGGCGGAGATCACCGAAGTGGCGTTTGCTGCCACGGTAAGCGTCGTAACGGTGAAAGTCCCGGTCCTCGTGCCGGCGGGAAGGGTGAGCGCGGCAGGGACGGTAGCCGCGGCCGTGTTCGAGTTGGCGAGCGTGATGGTCGCGCCGGCCGGCGGAGCGGATCCCGTGAGCGTGATGGTCCCCGTCGACGGGGTGCCTCCGATGACGCTCGTCGGGCTTAGGACGACGGACGACAGCGCTGCCGCGCCGACGGTCAGAGTGGCCGTCTTCGTGACGCCGCCGCTGATGGCGGTGATCGTCACCGGGGTCGAGGACGCGACGCCCGTCGTCGTGATCGTCGCGGTGGCCGAAGTGGAGCCGGCCGGCATGACGGCGCTGGCCGGGATCGAAGCGACCGCCGTGTTGGAGCTGGAGAGCGCGACGGTCGCCCCGCCCGCGGGCGCGGGACCGTTCAAGGTCATCGTGGCCGTCGAGCTGTTCCCGCCCACGGGATTCGTCGGGCTCAGAGCGAGAGTGATGAAGGTCGGGACCGCCGTCACGGTGAGCACGGCGGTCTTCGTCACCCCGAGGTAGGCCGACGAGATGGTGGCGCTGGTGTTTGCCGCAACAGCAACGGTCGTGACGGTGAAGGTCGCGGTCTTCGTCCCGGCGGCGACGGTGACGGTGGCCGGAACGGTGGCTACCGACGTGTTCGACGAGGCGAGCGAGACGACGATCCCGCTGCCGGTCGCGTTGCCCGTGAGCGTGATCGTGCCCGTGGATGTCACGCCACCGAAGACGCTGGCGGGGTTGAGGGCGACGGAAGAGAGCGCGGCGGGCAGGATCGTGATCGGCGCCATGGGGCTCGTCCCCGCATACGTCGCCGAGATCCCGACGGTGGACGGCGCCGTGACGCCGAAGGTCGTGATCGTGAAAGTCTTCGAGGTGGTTCCCGCGGCCACGGTAACGCTCGCCGGGACGGTGGCGAGACCCGTGTCCGAGGAGGCGAGGCTGACCGCGACGCCGCCGGTCGGCGCGGAGCCGTTGAGCGTGACGGTGCCGGTGAGTGCGGTTCCGCCTCCGACGCTCGCGGCGGCCGTAACGCTTGCGAGGACGACGGAGTTTGTTACCGCGAGGGGCTTCGTGGCAGTCCGCCCGCCGGCCGAGGCCGTGATGTCGGAGGATGCCGGGGCCGCGACTGCCGTCGTCGAGATCGTGAAAGTCGCCGTCTTCGTCGCCGCGGCGACCGTGACGCTGGCCGGGACCGTCGCAACGGCCGTATTGGAGCTGGTGAGCGTGACGACCGTGCCGCCCGTCGGCGCGTT
Source organism: uncultured Acidobacteriota bacterium (assembly GCA_963779415.1). Taxonomy (GTDB): domain Bacteria; phylum Acidobacteriota; class Thermoanaerobaculia; order UBA5066; family UBA5066; genus DAOMFB01. The sequence goes on from CAVZYA010000002.1 coordinate 1,288,448, forward strand.
GCCGTCGAGCGACACGGCGCCCGTGGTCGAGGCGCCGCCCACGACGCTCGCCGCGCTGAGCGTGACGGATGCGACGGCTGCCGACGGCGTCACCTCCAGCGGCGCCTGCCGGACGGTTCCGGCGAGGGTGGCCGAGATGGTGGCCGTGGCGGTTGTCGCCACGGTCTTTGCCGTTACCGTGAAGGCTCCCGAAGAGGCCCCCGCGGCGACGGTCACGCTTGCGGGCACCGTGGCCACCGCCGTGTTGGAAGAGGAGAGGCTCACGACGAGGCCGCCTGCGGGGGCGACGGCATTGAGCGAGACGGTGCCCGTGACGGTGGTTGCCGCGAGCGCCGCCGGCGCCGAAAGGGTCAGTCCGCTCAGGGCTGGCGAAGGGGTGACATCGAGGGCGGCCGTCCGGGTGTCGGCTCCGAGGGTCGCCGAAAGAGTGACTGTCTGGATGCTGGAAACCGGCAGGGTCGAGACGGTGAAGCCGGCCGCGGAGGCGCCCTGGGGAACCGCCACCGTGGCGGGAAGCGTTGCCACCGCCATGTTGGAGCTGCCGAGCGTGACGAGTGTGCCGCCCGCCGGCGCAGGACCGTTGAGCGTCACGGAACCGAGCAGTTCGGATCCGCCCGTGACGTTCGAGGGATTGACGGCGAGGGACGAAAGCGTCTGACTTGCAGCAGGGAAGGCGGCGAGCAGACAGACGAGCAACGCCAGCGGAGAACCCCGTCTTCCCGTGCTCATGCCCATGACTCTCCTCGGAAAGGTCGCTTGACTCATAAAGTGCGGCTCCGGGACCGCCTTGACCAGATGCACCTGAATCAGGACCAGGGGGGTCAAGACGAGCGGCTCGCCGGCACTCTCTCTATTGTGGAGTGGGCTTCTCCGAGGGTTCCCGGGATGAAGGGCGACGCGATGGCCTGCTTGAATGACGGCTGCGTGGAACTCAAAATGCCACGGCTCGTCATGACGAACGACAACGGGACGGTGAGGACGGGTCCGGAAACCGCCGAGGCGCTATTTCTCGACCGCGCGCAGGTGGAGCGGTTGATCGGTCTGGCGTTCCGGCGGTTCGGGATCTCGCGGGCGGACGCCGAGGAGGTGCTGGCCGAGACGCTCCTCGAGCTGTCGGCGAGCGATGCCCTCGTCAAGAGCCCGAAGGGCTTTGCGTTCCGCGTTTTCTACGTCCGTTGCTGCAGATGGCTCGAGCGCGAAGGGCGCTCGCGTGTCGAGACGGCGGGGCTGGATCCTTCCGCGGGACGGCCCGTGGCATACGCCGGCCCGGGACCGGAGTGGACGCTGGCGCTGAGACAGGGTTTCGCGCGGCTGTCACCTGTCTGCCGGCGGCTCCTGACGGGCTACTACGTCGAAGGCTTGTCGCTGAAGGAGACCGCGGAGACGACGGGACACTCGTCGAAACAGGTCTGGAAGCGGCTGGATGACTGCCTGAGGAGGCTGAAGAGATGCCTCGAAGCGTGAGCGACGCCCACCTCGGAGAATCGGTGCTCCTGCGACTGGCCGTAGGCGATTTGGACCAGGCCGAGCGGCAAGGCGCCGAGCGGCACCTCTTGGCCTGCGACACGTGCCGCGAGGCATTCCGGGCTTCCGAACGTCTCGACGGCGCACTTCGTTCCGCCGGCCCGGCACTGTTCGACGGCGGCAGCGAGACGATGACGCTTCCCGCGGCGGACCCGTTCGCGCGGCGGCCGGAGGCGCGCCGCTTCTCCATGACGGCGAAGTCGGAAACTGTATCGCTGGCCGAGGAGGCCGTGCATGCGGTCCCCGAAGCGCGGGAGATGGCTACGCGGCTGGGCGCCGCTTTCGAGGATGACGGTGCCCGCGAAGCGGCCCTTGCGGCGCTCGACCTCGACGCCATTCGCGATCGTCTCGCCCTCGCCTACGCACTCGATGGCAGGTTCGAGCGCGTCGAGCAGGACGCGACACTCTCGGGGCGCCTGGCGGCTGCAGCCCTCGACCGGATCTCGAAAGAAGCGCCGAGGTCTGCCGGAGGAGTCGCTGAGCGAACGGTGCCGCTCGCGGATCTGAGGGGGAAGGCGCTCCTTCTCTCCGGAGCCGCGAATCTCTTCGGTGGCGGCTTTGCCGAGGTGGAAGTGCGGCTTCAAACGGCGTGGCGGGCGTTCGGAAAAGGACAGGCGAGCGAGCCGCTCCTCGCGCGAACGGAGACTCTCGAAGCGCTCCGGCGGGTCGTCGAAGGGCGATGGAAAGAAGCCGAAGCCCTGGCGGCCCGGGCCGGCGAGACCTTCGCGTTCACCGGCGCCGAGGCGGATGCGGCACGGGCCACTCTCGCATCGGGCCTCGCCGCGTGGGGAGAGGGCCGAAACCGCGCGGCGCTGACGTTGCTGCGGAAAGCCGCCCTCGGCTTTCAAAGGGCGGAAGCGTGGGGCGGCTTCTCGATAGCGGCTTGTGCAGCCGCGCTCTGCCTCGCCGCGGACGGACAGGTTGCGGAATCGCGCCGCGCCTTCTGCGACCTGCGCCGCCGGAAGGCCCGCCGCGCCCCGCTCGCCGAGCGTCTGTTCGTCCGGGAGACGGAGCGGATCGCGCTGCTCCTCGTCAGGGAGCCGGGGAAGAAGAAGGAAGCGACATTCCGCTTCTCGCCCAGCGACATCCTTCTTCTTCGCGCTGCCTCATTCCTCGCGGACGGCATCGTCAGTGCGGCGCGAGAAGGCGGAGAGAAGCTGGAGGTATCTCTTCGGGCCCTCGACGAACATCCCGCCCGCGCCTTCGCTTTTCTATACACCTGCCAGAAGGCAGCGCTGCTCGTCGTCCAGGATCCGCTTCGAGCTCTTGAGGTCTCGCGGCGCATCTTCTATGAGGCACAGTTCCTTGAAGAGATCGGCGCAGCCGGCCGCGAATTACGCGCGGCGCTCGGCCAAGTAACGCAAGCCGAGGGGAAACTCTTGGAATCAACGGCCCTGAATATGCTCGGCTATCCCCTAGAAGCCCGTGTCGCCGCAGCGAGGGCATGCGAGTTGTTCGGTCGCGGAGACGACGCCGGCTTCGGGAGGGCTCTGGCAAATTATTTCGAGGGCTCGGCCGCACTCTTTGCGAAAGAGTTCGCGGCGGGTGAGCGACTTCTAAAGAAGGCCATACGAGTCTTCTCCGCATACGACCAGACGAACCTCAGGGCGCGTGCTGAGGGAACTCTGGGAACGTTGTATCTTTACCGAGGAGACGGGCGACGGGCACTTCCTTTTCTTGAACGTGCCATCGACCTCTTTGACTCGATCGAGGACGAGCGTTTTCTTGCAGCAGTTCTGACAAACCGGGGGGCGGCGCTCTCTCGCCTAGGTCGGCTTGACGAGGCTCGTACTTGTTACACGCGGGCTCTGATGGTTTCGCGAAGAACGCAGTCCCAAGCCCAGATCGCGATCATTCGCTCCGGCCTCGCGCTGATCGATATCAATCGCGGCGAATATGCTCGAGCCCTTCAGGCATTTCGAGAGCTCTCCAGTGAAGAGCGAAGGGAAGGCCGGATGCAGCTCGCCTTCGTTTCCGATCTCTACACAGCCGAATGCCTCGGACGACTCGGACGCAACGATGAGATGGCTGAAGTCATTCGGAACGTTCGCGCGGAGCGGCGGGGACATTTCGTGGTCTCTCCACTCGCCCTGGCCGAGTTGTTCGCCTGTCTTGATCAGGGAGAACTCAATGCGAACTTCATTGCTCACGTTCGCTCTTATTTGGAGGACGAAGCCAACGGTATCCAACGCGAGTACCGGCGGTTCAAAGTCGCGGGCTGACGGGCAGTTGGCTCGAAGTGGAGATCAGGCCACCGACTCGAGGTGCAGCCGGCCTTCGGCTTTTTCGATTCCGGGGTTGCAGCTCAAACGGACGGTGAAGGTCGCGCCTTCGGCCGGAATCTCGGACATGGAGCCCTCCTTCGCCTTGGGAGTGCGATGGCGGGCCCTGAATTGACCTCCGCGCCGGGCGGGTCAGGCGCGCGGCGCGATGTGGAGGGTGGCCTCGGTCTCTTCGGTGCCGGGGGCGAATCGAAGCTGGAGGGTGAGGGTCTCGCCTTCCGGGGAGAGGCCCGGGAGGGCGATGCGGAGGGGGAGGAGGAACCCTCGTCCGGCATCGAGCCTCGTCGGGGGGGAAAGCATGATGAGCTGACGGGTCTGGCGGGACCGCTCGGCGCCGGAGGCGTCGATGACGAGCGCTTCCAGGAGCGGGCCGTTCGCGATCGTGGCGTTCCACGGGACGTCGCTGCGGTTCCGGATCTCGAGGTGGAGGAGGGCACCTCCGCCGGTACTCGCAACGTCTTCGACGTAAAGGGTCTCCGGGACACGGAGGCTGATCGAGAGCGGCAGATATGGCCGTGCCGCCGACGCGGCCCTGCGGTCCCACAGGGCGGTCATCGAGGCGTCTCCGCGTTCACGGATCTATGGCTCTCGGTCCGTTTCTTCGACATGAGTCTCAGTCGCACGGGCACAAATCCCCCCGCGCGCGATTCTCTTCACGCTTCAGCTCTGTTACGCCTCAGCCGACCGGAACGAGGCCGCTTCCCGTCGAGCCGACCGGAACGAGGCCGCTTCCCGTCGAGCCGACCGGAACGAGGCCGCTTCCCGTCGAGTAGTTGAAAAAGCCGCCGAAGTTCCAGAACAGGTTCAGAAATGCGCCGAAGAAACCGATCATAGATCCTCCTCTTGAAGGTCTTTCACGGCCCTTCGTCCGGAACGAAGGGACTGATGTGGCCTTCTAATGACTCAGACGGCGGCCATCGCAAGTTTGACCCCCTCTATGCGGGGGAGATGTCGAAAACCTGAAGGCTGCCTTAGAAGGCGGCCAAAAAAAGCTGAAAAAAAAGTTAGCTGGCCAGCCGAAGCGGACAGTATTCGCGCTGGACGCCGTTGGCTTCGTCCTCGAGATACGCCCTGACGTGAGCGACGAGGTCGGCGTCGACGGCGCCCTGGTCGAGGCAGGAGAAGAGTTCCTCGATGGCCGCGGACTGGCGGAACGGGCTCTCGCTTCGCTGGCCTCGCAGGACGAGAACCATCTCGAACATCTCGTCCTCGCGGCCCAGGCGGCCGAGGCATTCGGCAACGAAGAGGTCCGAGATGAAGGCTTGGGCCGCCCAGCCCAACGCGCGCTCGTCCCTTGCGATCTCTTCGTAGGACTTCAGAGCGCGTGTGAACTCTCCCCGCATCATGTCGATCTGGGCGAGGCCGACGCGAATCTGTGTCAGGTGCGCCCTAGATCCGAGTTTTCGGGCCATCCCCAGCGCGCGCGCGAAGCTCGCCTTCGCTTCATCGAAGCGCCCGAGACGGGAGAGCGAAATTCCCCGGTTGTTGAGCGTCGCCGTCAGCGGGCGCGCGTCTTCAACTGGATCCAGTAACTCGATCGCGTGATCGAGATAGGGCAGGGCGCGCTTTTCGTCGCCGCGCTGCACGTACAGCAACCCGAGAGCCGATTCGGCCCGACCCATCAGGCTGTCCTGGCCGAATTCGGCGAAGACCTTGAGAGCTTTCTTCAGGAGCCGCTCGCCCGCGACGTAGTCCTTGGCGAAGCTGGCCGCCGAGCCTTCATAGTAGTCGGCGAGAGCGAGGGAGAAGCCCGGGTCGCCAGCAGCCCGGAACTTCTCGCGAGCATCCGTCGCGGCGACGCGCGCCTCGAGGGGATAGCCGAGCATGTTCTGCGCCTGCGATTCGAGCAGCTTCGCCTCGGCCTGGACGGTCTCGCGCGGGGCAGGAGTGGCGAGGCGGGTGTCGAGGTTTGCGTCCATCAGGGACTGCGCTTCGTCGTAGACGCGACGCGAAAGCTCGAGGGCGCGGAGCGGGTCCTGCGGCACCAGGGCGTTCGCCTTCTGGCAGGCGTAAAGAAGCGCGAAGCCGCGGGAGGGGTTGCCGTAGAGGGCGCGGAGGGCCGCGTCGAGGGCGTCATCGCTTTCGCGGGCGGCAGCGACGATCTCCTCGGCCAGCCCGTCGGCGGCGGAGGCGCTGCGGTAGATCTCGTCGAGCTTGGGAACGCGCGGCTGGAAGGCGACGGTCTTTCCGCCGAAGTCGGGGATGGCGGGAAGGTCGTCTCCCTCGAGAATGGCGTCGAAGGCCTCTTCCTCGCGGACGGCCTCCACCAGCTCGCCCAGCTCCCGGAGCCGGACGTCGCAGAGGCGGCACCCTTCGGAGAGGTGCTTGCGGCACTCGTCCAGCCCTTCGGCCTCCCGCCCGGCGGCGAGGTTCAGAAGGTCCGCCTCGCTGGGGTGGCTCGCCGAGACTAGACGAGGCATTGCCGCATCCTCTTCAGGCATTCCTGAACGCGCTTCCAGATCGTCTTCGACGAGTAGCCCGCCTTCTCGGCCGTCTCGGCCAGGGAACACTCGTCGACGCAGTAGCAGCGGATCACCTTCTGGCACTTGTCGCCGATCCGGCGGAAGGCGCCGGTGACGGCGTTGATCTTCCGGATCTTTTCGGCCTGCCGCTCGCGCTCCTCGGGATCGTAGATGGCGCTGCGGTAGATCCCGTCGGGGTCGAGTTCCGTCGTCCGGGCGCGGTTGCGCGTGCGCGCCTCGGCGACGTTCTGCGCCTGATGGAGGAACGCCGCGCGGAGGTAGGCCTTCGGGTCGCGGACGCGCGGGCTCTGCGCGATGACCTTGAGGAAGACGCTCTGGGCGGCGTCCTCGCATTCCTCGCGCGTCAGGCCGAAGCGGACGATGCCGGCGGCGATGAGACGCGGCCGATAGTGGGAGTTCAGCTCCTCCCAGTTCCACTGGGCGGGGACAGAGGTTCTCAGAGGACCGGTGAGGCCATAGCCTCCGGATCCCTGCACCTCGGGACGGGTCTCTTCGAACTTGCGAGACATCCCTATATCTGGACCTGCCGTGTGAAGCATATCTCCCTGTTTTTTCAAGAGTCAATAGGGAAAAGAAGGGGTACCCCCGGCCCGCCGGATGGGGGAGGATTCGCCCTCGAGAGGGAGCACGACGTCATGAGCAGCAAGCAGAAGTTCGTCTACTCCTTCGGCGGGGGGACCGCCGAGGGAAGGGGGGAGCAGAAGGCCCTCCTCGGCGGAAAAGGGGCGAATCTGGCGGAAATGGCCCGGCTGGGCCTCCCCGTCCCGCCCGGCTTCACGATCACGACCGAGGTCTGTACCTGGTTCTACGACCACGGGAAGGCCTACCCGAAGGGGCTGGACCGCGAGGTGGCGGGCCACCTTGCCCGGGTCGAGAGTCAGCTCGGCCGGAAGTTCGGCGACGCCGAGCATCCGCTCCTCGTCTCGGTCCGGTCCGGGGCGCGCGCCTCGATGCCGGGGATGATGGACACGATCCTGAACCTCGGCCTGAACGACCGGACGGTGGAGGGGCTGGCGAAGGGGTCGAAGGACGCTCGCTTCGCCTGGGACTGCTACCGCCGGTTCGTCTCGATGTACGGCGACGTCGTCATGGGGCTGAAGCCCGTCGACAAGAGGGAGCGCGATCCCTTCGAGGTGATCCTCGAGAAGAAGAAGCACGCCCGCGGCGTGAAGCTGGACGTAGACCTGCCGGCCGACGCCCTGAAGGAGCTGGTCCGCGAGTTCAAGGCGGAGATCCGGAAGCGGACGGGGCAGCCGTTCCCCGACGACCCGATGGAGCAGCTCTGGGGCGCCATCGGTGCCGTCTTCGGCTCGTGGATGAACGAGCGGGCCATCGTCTACCGGCAGCTCAACGGCATCCCGTCCGATTGGGGAACGGCCGTCAGCGTCCAGTCGATGGTCTTCGGAAACCTCGGCGACGACTGCGGCACGGGCGTCGCGTTCACACGCGACCCGGCCACCGGCGAGGACGTCTTCTATGGCGAGTACCTGATCAACGCACAGGGGGAGGACGTCGTGGCGGGGGTCCGGACCCCGCAGAGGATCGCGACGCTGAAGGAGCGGATGCCGGCCATCTACCGTCAGCTCCTCGAGATCCGTAAGACCCTCGAGAGCCACTATCGCGACATGCAGGACATCGAGTTCACGGTCGAGCGCGGGAAGCTCTTCATGCTCCAGACGCGGACCGGGAAGCGGACCGGCTTCGCCGAGGTCCGGATCGCCGTCGAGATGGCCGACCGGAAGCTGATAACCCCCGAGGAGGCCGTCCTCCGCGTGAACCCCGACTCCCTGAACCAGCTTCTCCGGCCGATCTTCGACCCGGCGAAGAAGCGCGAGGCGATCGAGGGAGGGAAGTTCCTCGCCCGCGGCCTGAATGCCGGGCCGGGCGCGGCCTCGGGGCGGATCGTCTTCACGGCCCTCGACGCCTTCGAGTGGGCCGCCCGCGGCGAGAAGGTGCTCCTGGTCCGCGAGGAGACGAGCCCCGAGGACATCAAGGGGATGAACGCCGCGGAAGGGATCCTGACCGCCCGCGGCGGGATGACGTCGCACGCCGCGCTCGTCGGCCGGCAGATGGGGAAGGTCTGCGTCGTCGGCTGCGAGGCGATCCACGTCGACGCGCGCGCCCGGACGATGACGGTGAAGGAGAAGACGTTCAAGGAAGGAGACTGGCTCTCCCTCGACGGGACGACGGGCGAGGTGCTGGAAGGAAAGCTCGCCACGATGCCTTCGGAGGTGCTTCAGGTCGTCCTCGAGAAGTCGCTCGACCCGAAGAAGAGCCACGTCTACCGCCTCTACGCGAAGCTGATGGGGTGGGCCGACGCCGCGCGCCGGATGAAGGTCCGCGCGAACGCCGACCAGCCCGACCAGGCCAGAAACGCCGTCGCCTTCGGGGGAGAGGGGATCGGCCTCTGCCGGACGGAGCACATGTTCTTCGGCGAAGGGCGGATCGTCGCCATGCGCGAGATGATCCTCGCCGACTCGGTCGCCGAGCGGGAGAAGGCGCTCGCGAAGATCCTTCCGATGCAGCGCGAGGACTTCATCGGCATCTTCCGGGCGATGGGGCCAAGGCCGGTGACGATCCGGACGCTCGACCCGCCACTCCACGAGTTCCTTCCGCACACGCCCGCCGAGCAGGAAGAGGTCGCCAGGCAGGCCGGCGTCCCGGTGGAGAAGGTGGCCCGGAAGGTGGCCGACCTGCACGAGATGAACCCGATGCTGGGGCATCGTGGCTGCCGGCTCGGGATCACCTTCCCGGAGATCACGAGGATGCAGGCGCGCGCCATTCTCGAGGCGGCCTGCCGCGTCCGGAAGGAGAAGATCGCCGCGACGCCGGAGATCATGATCCCGCTCGTCAGTCACGTCCGCGAGCTGGAGGACCAGGCGCAGATCGTCCGGGACGTGGCGGAGGAGGTCTTCAAGGCGGAGGGGATCAGGGTCCCCTACCTCGTCGGGACGATGATCGAGCTGCCGCGCGCGGCCGTGACGGCCGACGAGATCGCGACGGCGGCCGAGTTCTTCAGCTTCGGGACGAACGACCTGACGCAGACGACGTTCGGCCTTTCGCGCGACGACGCGGGGAAGTTCCTCCCCGAGTACGTCAAGCGGGAGATCCTCCCCTTTGACCCGTTCGAGAAGCTGGACCAGGGGGGCGTCGGGAAGCTGATGGCGTGGGGCGTCACCTGGGGACGCGTCACGCGGCCGAACCTGAAGGTGGGGATCTGCGGCGAGCACGGCGGCGAGCCTTCGAGCGTGGAGTTCTGCCACCGGACGAAGCTCGACTACGTCTCCTGCTCGCCGTTCCGGATCCCGATCGCCCGCCTCGCGGCGGCGCAGGGAGCGCTGAAGGAGAAGGCGGCGGAGAAAGCCGCGAAGAAACCCGCGAAGAAGAACGCGAAGAAGGCGGCGAAGAAGGCCGCCAAGGGGAAGGCCGGACGCAAGCGATAGGGCACCTTCCCGCCGGGGCGGCCGCGCGTGTCGCGGCCGCTCTCTTCCTTCTCACCTCGGGGGCGGCGAGCGGAGAGGATCCCGCCGCTCTCGTGATGGAAGTCAGCCTCGCCGGGACGCCGCTCGGGCTCGTCTCGATCGCCCGCGCCGACCTCGTGGAGCGGGCCCCCTTCGTCTACGTCTCGGGCGACCGGCGCCGGCTCGACGTCGAGCGGCTGCCGGACCCCCATCGCGAAAGGCTCCGTCTCGCCTTCGGGGGGCGGGAGCTTCGGGCCGTCTTCCTCTCCGAGTACGCCGTGACGGGGTACGGCGTCCCCGTCCTCCTCTTCTCGGACGAGCGGAGCTTCGCCTTGACCGATCCGGGGCCGGGAGGAAAGGACCTCAAGAGGTCGCGCGCCGCGGCGGCCGCCGCCGCATGGCAGTGGGCCGAGAGCGAGGTCCCCGGCGTCCTCCCGCTCGCGGCCGAGGCACGAGACCTCCTCGCGGCGCTCCGCGCCCGGACGCTCGAGGGGCTCACCCTCCCGGGGAACTACGCTCTTCGCCCGTCGCCACTCGACCTGATCGGCTTCCTCATCGGACCGCCGCGGCTCCTCGACTTCCGCACCCTGTCGGCAGACCTCCTTCCCTTCGCGCCGGCGGCCGAGATCCTCGCGGCGCGTCCGGAGATCCGCGAAGGGGCTCTCCGGGCGCCGCCGCCGGAGAGCTGGCACGGGACGGTCTCCGGCGGGAAGGGAGAGGACCTCGGCGACGTGAGCGTCGAGCGGGAGGAATCGCGAAGCGAGAGCCGCGTCGTGGCGGCTTGGGGAAAGGGCTCGCTTTCGCAGGTGCTCCGGATGAGCCTCGACGACGACGGAGTCGTCCGGCTGACGCTTGAGCGGACGGCGAAGGGGAAGACGGCCGTCCTCGCGGCCGTGGAGACGGTGCCGGCCGGAAGCGGAAGCCTCTGGTGCGCTCCGTGGCTCGTCGAGGACGCGGAAGAGCACCGGGTTCCGACGCTCGTTCCTCCCGAGCCCGCAGCCGAGACGCAGCGGGCGAGGGTCCGTTTCCTCGATGCCCTGTCGGCAGCCCTCCGCCACGACGGTCTGCCGGGGATCGAGGCCGATCGTCTCGTCTGGCGCTGGCACCGGCTTCTCGACTCAGAGCCTCTTCGCGCGCTGGTCCCCGAGCTTTCGGGCCTCGCGGATCTTCTCGCCTACGTCCCCGCCCCGTACTTCGGAAAGGGCGACGAGAGCGCGTGGCTCGGCGCCGTCGCGGTGGAAGCGTCACCCCGTCAGTAAGAGCACGGCCGCGGCGCTGAGGGCGAGGAGAAGAGCGAAGACGATTCTGGAGGTGGGCGGCCGGACCATCTGTGTCTTCTCCATCGTGAGCGTCCTCGTTACGGCCCATTGCCAGATCCGTGCCGCGGCCCACGCCCCCGAAATGGGACGCCGGTCCCGGTCTGGCTTATCGTCCGCACATGCCGGTACACGGAAAGCAGAAGTCCGACCTCCTGGAGATCGCCCGTCAGGCGATGCTGGACCGGGGTCTCGACCCCGATTTCCCGAAAGAAGCGATCCGGCAGCTCGATGGAATCGAGGTCCCGGCGCGCGAGGAAGGGGACGGGATCCGCGACCTCCGCTCGCTCCTCTGGTGCTCCATCGACAACGACGACTCGCGCGACCTCGACCAGCTCACCTTCGCCGAGCCGCTCGGGTCGGGTGCGACGCGCGTCCTCGTGGCGGTGGCCGACGTCGACGCCGTCGTGAAGAAGGGGACCCCCCTCGACCTCCGGGCCCGGCAGAACACGACGTCCGTCTACACGGGAGCCGCCGTCTTCCCGATGCTCCCCGAAAAGCTGTCGTACGACCTCACCTCGCTGAACGAAGGAGAGGAGCGGCTCGCCGTCGTGTCGGAATACGTCGTCGGTGCCGACGGCTCCGTCGGGACCTCCGCGATCTCGCGCGCGCGTGTCGTGAACAAGGCGAAGCTGGCCTACAACGCCGTCGCGGCGTGGCTCACGGGAGAAGGCCCCGCCCCGGAGCCGCTCGCGAAGGTCCCGGGGCTCCCCGAGAACCTTCGGGAGCAGGACGCCGCGGCGCAGCGGCTCAAGGAGAGGCGGCACGAGGAAGGGGCTCTCGACTTCGAGACGCTCGAGCCGCGCGCCGTCTTCTCGAATGACGAGATCTCGGACCTGAAGCTCGACGCGAAGAACCGGGCGCGGGACCTGATCGAGGACTTCATGATCGGAGCCAACGGCGTCACGGCGCGCTTCCTCAGGTCGAAGAACGTCGCCTCCCTTCGCCGTGTCGTCCGCTCTCCGGAAAAGTGGCCGCGGATCGTGGAGCTGGCGGCGGATTTCGGGGACGCGCTCCCCCCGGAGCCCGACTCGAAGGCGCTCGCGGACTTTCTCGCACGAAGACGGAAGGCCGATCCGCTCCGGTTCCCCGACCTCTCTCTCGTCGTCGTCAAGCTGATGGGAAGGGGGGAGTACGTCGTCGAGTATCCCGGCGCCTCGCCGGTCGGGCATTTCGGCCTCGCCGTCCTCGACTACACGCATTCGACGGCGCCAAACCGCCGTTACCCGGATCTCATCACGCAGCGGCTCCTGAAGGGCGCTTTGGCGTCGCGTCCCTCGCCCTACGCGTGGGCCGAGCTGGAGGAGCTGGCCCTCCATTGCACCGAGGAGGAGAACAACGCCGACAAGGTGGAGCGGCAGGTGAGGAAGTCGGCCGCGGCGATGCTCCTCCAGCATCGGATCGGCGAGTGGTTCGAGGGGGTCGTGACCGGCGCGTCGTCGAAGGGGACGTGGGCGCGGATCTTTCATCCGCCGGTCGAGGGAAAGGTCGTCGAAGGGTTCGGCGGCCTTCGCGTCGGAGACAAGGTCCGGGTGAAGCTCGTCTCGACCGACGTCGAGCACGGCTTCATCGACTTCGTCCGGAAGAACCGCGGACCCTCCTGACGCCGTTCAGGCGCCGAAGAAACCCGCCAGAAGCTCGCTCACCCGCTCCGGCGCGTCGGCCTGCACCCAGTGGCTCGCGTCGTGGAGCCGCTCGATCCGGAGGTCCGGGACCCAGCGCTCGAGCCCGGTGGTCAGCCCCGGCCCGAGGTAGCGGTCTTTCTCGCCCCAGACGAGAAGCGTCGGAACGTCGATCGTCCGCCTCTCCTTCGGCAATCGGGGCGGGTGCCAAAGCGCGGCCCGGTACCAGTTGAGCGCGGCCGAAAGCGCGCCGGGCCTCGCGAGCGACTCCTTGTACCGGGAGACCTCCTCGTCCGGGAACGCGCCTTTCCGGACGGGGTCTCGGCGGAGCATCTTCGCGAGGAGCGCGAAATCGTTCTCGCGGATCTTCCGCTCCGGGAGCCACGGAAGCTGGAAGAAGAGGATGTAGCGCGATTTCCGGCGCTGCTCTTTCGACCTCTTCAGCTCGCGCCGGAAAGCGGCCGGGTGCGGGGCGTTCAGGATCGCGAGCTTCCGGACGAGGCCGGGGTGGAGGAGCGGCAGATACCAGGCGAGAGCGCCCCCCCAGTCGTGGCCGGCGACGAAGGCGCTTTCCTCCCCGAGCGCCCGGACGAGCCCGGCCACGTCGTCCGCCAGGTTGGAGATGGAATACGCCGCCACGCCCGGCGGCTTTTCCGAGAGGTTGTACCCGCGAAGGTCGGGCGCGACGGCGCGGAAGCCGGCCGCGGCCAGCGCCGGGATCTGGTTCCGCCACGAGTACCAGAACTCGGGGAATCCGTGGAGGAGAAGGACGAGCGGCCCTTTCCCCTTCTCGACGACGTGGAGACGGACGCCGTTCGTCCCGATCTCGCGGTGGAGGAGTCCGTCCTCCGGGCAGGGGCAGCTTCTCATTCGACAAAGCCTCTCAGACGATCCGCGTCGCGGCGCGCTCGAGGCGGTCCATCACGGCGCGGCCGAGGCCGCGGCGCGGGACCGCCGGGACGAGCAGCTCGGTCCCCTTCCGCCGCGTCCGGAGCGCGGCGAAGAGGTTGCGGGCGATCTCCTCCATCGTGTCGCCGAGCGGCACGACCCGCCACGCGGCGAAGAACGGCGCGAGCCAGGCGGGGCAGAGGACCAGCGCTTCGGGGTGGGCCTGCGCGTAGGCGAATAGAGAGGATTTTCTTAGAAAGAGAATCAGAGGACGGCTCGGTGCGTAGTGGAGATACTTGGTGCCGGGACTTTCGGCAGGCTCCGCCACCGCGCGGCGCTTGGGCCGCGCGATCCGCTCGCCGCGCTGCTCCCCGCCCTCCAACGCCCTATTCCCCTTTCTAAGAAAATCTCTTAGTTCTTCCTCGGTAATGGCCCCCTGCCGGAGGATCCGCGGCGGATCGAAGGCGACGACGGTCGACTCGAGGCCGTGGGCCGTCGGCCCGCCGTCGAGAATCCAGAGATCGGGGAAGTCCTCCGCGACGTGCGCCGCCGTCGTCGGGCTGGGGCGTCCCGAGAGATTCGCGCTCGGGGCGGCGACCGGGACCCCCGCGAGGCGGACGAGGTCGCGGGCGAGTCCCTGGGGCATCCGGACGGCGACGGTGTCGAGGCCGGCGGTGACGAGAGAGGGAACACGGGACGTCTTCGGAAGAACGAGCGTGAGCGGCCCCGGCCAGAAGGCCCGGATGAGAAGTTCCGCCGGCGCCGGAATCCGCCGGACTACTTTTCTCAGCATCCTCCGGTCGCTCACGTGGACGATGATCGGGTTGTCGGCGGGGCGCCCCTTCGCCTCGAAGATCCTCGCGACCGCGTTCGTGTCCAGCGCGTTCGCCCCGAGGCCGTAGACCGTCTCGGTCGGAAACGCGACGAGGGCGCCCCGGGCGATCCGCCTCGCCGCCGCGCGGAGGGCGGCGGGCGTGACGCGGCGGACGTTCCGGCGGGCAGGGCGTTTCCGCTTCACGCGGCGATCGTAGAACGCTTCTCCCCGGGGAGTGCGGCAGAATCCCTCCGCCGGGAGGTGCCTCATGTCGGCTCGTCTCTCCACCGGGCTTCTCATCCTGTCGCTCTCGCTTCCCTCCCTTCTCGCGGCGGCGCCCGAGGAGCGGAAATACACCGTTCTTCTCATGGGACAGAAGGCGGGAACGGAGACGTGCACCACGTCGGGAGCCGAGACCCGATGCACCTTCTCCTACACCGACCGGGGGCGCGGGCCGAAGCTGGAGGCGGCGTTCACCGTCGGAAAGAACGCGATCCCGGTGGGGGTCTCGATCGCCGGGAACAACTACCTGAAGGACCGGGTCGACGAGCGCTTCACGCTCGAAAAGGGAACGGCGCGCTGGAAGAGCACCGTCGAATCGGGAGACGCGCGGGTGACGGCGCCGGCGCTCTACCTCCCCTTCGAGGACGTCCCGGAGATCGCGGGGATCCTCGTTCGGGCGCTTCGGGCCGCGAAGGGAAACATGCTCCCCCTTCTCCCGGCGGGGGAAGCGCACCTCGCCGGCTCGGCCTCGCTCGACGTCACGGCGGAAGGAAGATCGAAGAAGGTCACGAGATTCGACGTCGCCGGTCTCCGCCTCGAGCCGGCACGAATCTTCCTCGACGAGAAAGGGGATCTCTTCGCCACGGGCGGCTCCTGGCTGATGACGGTCCGCGAAGGTTGGGAGGGCGCGGCGCCGGCTCTTCTCGCCTCGCAGGAGGCGGCCGCGTCGGAGGAGAGCCGGTCGCGCGCCCGCGAGCTGGCCCGGAGGCCCAAGGGACCGCTCGTCTTCCGCGGGGTGGATCTCTTCGACGCCGACGCCGCGGCGATCCGGCCCGAAACCACGGTCGTCGTCTCGGGAGGCCGGATCACGGCCGTCGGGCCCGACGGATCGGTCGCTCTTCCCGAGGGGGCGGAGATCGTCGACGGCAAGGGGAAGACGCTCCTCCCGGGACTTTGGGACATGCACGTCCACGTCGGGAGCGACGTGGACGGGATCCTCTACCTCGCGTCGGGGATCACGAGCGTCCGCGATCTCGGCAACGACCTCCCCCAGGTGACCGACCGCCGGGACCGGTTCGCGTCGGGCGCCGCCCTCGGTCCGCGGCTCCTGACGTCGGTTCTCATCGACGGGCCGGGGCCGTTCGCGGGGCCGACGAAGTTCCTCGTCTCGACGGAGGAGGAGGGGCGCGCGGCCATCGACGCCTGCGTGAAGGCGGGCTGCACGGGGCTGAAGATCTACAGCTCGATCAGGCCGGAGCTGGTCCCCGCGCTCGTCCGCGATGCGCACGCGAAGGGGATCCGGGCGAGCGGGCACATCCCCGCCTTCATGACGGCGGACCAGTGCGTCCGCGACGGCTACGACGAGATCCACCACGTGAACTTCATCTTCCTGAACTTCCTCTTCGACAAGGTGCAGGACACCCGGACGCCGGCCCGCTTCATCGCCGTCGCCGAGAACGCGGCATCGCTCGATCTCGGCTCGCCGGCCGTCCGCGAGTTCGTCCGGCTGCTCCAGGTGCGCGGCGTCGTCGTCGATCCGACGGCCGGCACCTTCGAGGAGCTCTTTCTCTCTCGCCCCGGCAAGGTCCCCGAGGCCTGGGCGCCCGTCGCCGACCGGCTCCCGCCGCAGCTCAAGCGGGACCTTCTCGCCGGAGGGCTCCCGGTCCCGGAGGGGGGCGACGCGCGATACCGCGCCTCGTTCGACGCCCTCCTCCGGATGATCCGCTTCATCCACCTCGCGGGCGTCCGGATCGTCGCGGGGACCGACGGCTTCGCGGGGTTCACCCTGCCGCGGGAGCTGGAGCTTTACGCGAAGGCGGGAATTCCGCCCGCCGAGGTCCTCCAGATCGCGACGCTCGGCGCGGCGAGCGTGGCGCACCGCGCGGACGACCTCGGGACGATCGCCCCGGGGAAGCTCGCGGACATGATCCTCGTCGACGGGAGGCCCACGGAGCGGATCTCCGACGTCCGGAAGGTCTCGCTGGTCGTCAAGGACGGAACCGTCTACGACCCCGCGGCGCTCCTCAAGTCGATCGGCATCAGGCCCTGACGGCCTCTTCGAGGGAGACGGCAATCCGCGGGAACGCGCGGAGGATCTGCCGGTCCGAGGTGACGAGCGGAACGCCCAGGTATGCGGCGGCGACGATTACTTCCGCCCTACCTTCTTGAAGCGGCGGATCGTCTCGTCATCTAACCGAACCAGTATCCCTTCTCGTAGTTTTCGCGCCTGGGCGATGAAGACCTCGACGTCGACGGGTCGGCCCGCCGTCGCCGCGCGGAGCGCCGCGATCGCCTCGCTGTTGAGGCTGCGGCCGTGCTCGGCAGCCTGCGCCTTGAGCTTCCGGTGGAGGTCGGGAGGGATGTTCTTCAGCGTGATGCTGGCCGTACAACCATTTTACAACCGGAATGGTTGCAGCCGGAAGCTACCGCATCGCCTCCATCGGGGTGAGGTGCGAAGCGCGGAACGCGGTATCGTTTCGGGCCACACACATGGGGGAATCACCTCGTCATTCGTGGGCCCGTGCGGTCGTTCTCCTCGGTATCGGGTACGCCCTCGTTGGCATCGTGTTCGCGGTACCGGCCACTCACGTGAGGGCGTGGCGCTTGGCGGCGTGGGTAGTGAGCGCCGTTGGATATGCGACTCACATAGTGTACGAACGCTTTCGGCTGCAGAACTCACCCGGTTCGGCAGCCCTTCACGTTGCTTTCGCCGTTGCGCTTGGAGCATTCGGGCTTGCTGTTGGCGCAAACATTCATTCACTGTCTACCGGATCGACCAACCAGCACCGACAGCTCCTGCTTCTGTCGCTCGCGATCTGGCCGGTCATAACGGCGCTCCCGGCATTTCTTGTCGCGCTCGGCACAAATGTGCTTCTGGTGCGTGCGCTCGGGAACGCGCGGGGTAAATAGAGGAAAGGTGCTTGTGGCCCAACCCCGCGCTCCAGCGGACCGATTCCGTCCGCCGCTGAGCCGCAGTATCATTTAGCGCGCTCTATGGAAATGAGTGCCGCGATGAGTCGTTCGACAGCCGGGGGGCTCGCATTCATCGCTGCGGGAGTGGCCTTCGTGGCCATCGGAATCTCCGGGCAGCGCGCGTTTATGTCGATTGGCGCCGCGTTCGTTCTGATCGGCGTAATCTTCATCGCGCGGAGACGCCGTCCGGGAGGGCACAAGTGACTCCGGCACCCGACCACTTGTAGCCGTCGCGCTCCTGATCAACCCTTCCATTGGCCGCGTGAATGCTTGACAGCCAGCGGACCACTCGCGGGGTTTCCTACCGCATCGCCTCCATCGGCGTGAGGCGCGAAGCGCGGACGGCGGGATAGAGGCCAAAGACGAGCGCGAGGGAGAGCGCGACGCACCAGGCGATGACGAGGCCGACGGGGTTCACCACGAGCCCCCACGGGAACATCGGGGAAAGGGCCTTGCAGAGGACCGCGCCGGCGACCGTCCCGACGGCCGCCCCGAGCGAGGCGAGGACGGCGGCTTCGAGGAGGAACTGGAGGAGGATCTCCTTGTCGGAGGCCCCGAGCGATTTCCGGAGGCCGATCTCGAACCGCCGGTCGGAGAACGAGATCAGCATGACGGAGAGGACGCCGACACCGCCGACGAGAAGGACGGTCGCCGCGAGCGACAAAAGGACGATCCGCCAGCCGCGCATCTCGTTCAGGAACTGCTGATACCACTTCGCGGCCTCGGCCTCGAGGTCCTTGATCTCGATGTCCTCGATCCCGTGATGGGCCTGCTTGACGCGGCCGATGACGAGGGAAGAGACCTCGGCGAGATCGCTCTTCCTCGCGAGCTTCACGGCGACCTGCGTGAGCTGGTGGGCGGGGTCGATCCGGTCCATGTAGGTCTCGAGCGGGATCTGGATGCCGTTGGCGTCGTAGTAGATCTCCTCGTTGAAGATCTGGAGCCGGTCCTGGAGCCCGACGATCCGGAAGGGGATCCCCTCGACGGAGATGTCCCGTCCGACCGGGTCGGCGCCCGCGAAGAGCTTGGCCCCGAGCGTCGCGCCGACCACGGCTACGCTGCTCCGGCGCTTCCGGTCGTCCTCGGTGATTCCGCGCCCCGACTGGATGGGCCGGTTCATGTAGCGGGCGTACTCCGGCGTCACGCCGGTCACGAACATCCGCTCGATGCCTCCCGGCGTCCGGACCGAGAGCCGCTTCGTGGCGCGCGGGAGGAATGCGAGAACCCTCGGATCGGGCGTCGTGAGCCTCGGGAGGTCCTCGAACCGGAAGCCGGGCGACATCGCGAACCGCTTCTGCTCCTCGGAGGTCTGGGGCTGCTTGGCCTGGACGACGGCCGTCCCGTCCCAGGCCATCCCTTCGAAGCCCATGCCGACCTTGTCGAGGATCCCGTCGAGAACGGAGGTCATGACGACGAGGGCGAAGACGCCGAGCATCAGGAGCGTCAGGGTCAGGAACGAACGGAGCTTGTGGGACCAGAGCTCGATGAAGCCCCCCTTGATGGTTTCCCAGACGAGGCCGAGCTGGGCGGCGAAGGAGAGGCGTCGCACCGAGAGCTTCGGAGTGGCGACGGCGGGAGTCTCGAGGACGACGCTACTCATACCTCAAGGCTTCCATCGGAGAGAGGCGGGCGGCTTTCCACGCCGGGTAGATGGCGAAGACGAAGCCGAAGACGAGGGCGAGGAGGAAAGCCCAGAGGAAGCTCAGGGGGTCCATCCAGAGCGGGACCTCGAGCGCCGTCGTGATGACCTTCGAGAAAGCCGCCCCGAGGGCGAATCCGACGATGCCGCCGAGGCTCGTCAGGAGGAGCGCCTCGGTCATGAACTCCTTGAAGACCTCCCGCCCCGAGGCTCCGATGGCCATCTTCACGCCCACCTCGCGGACCCGCTCCTTGAGAGAGGCGAGCTGGATGTTGACGTTCACCATCCCGCCCCCGATGAGCGAAAGGATCCCCGAGAGCATGAAGACGATGTTGTAGACCTGTCCCTGGCTCTGCCGCTTCTTCACCCGGGCCGCGAGGTCGTCGAGGCGGAAATCGTCCTGCTGTCTGTGGCTCGCCCTGAGGACCGACGTGAGCCCTTTGGAGAAGAGATCCATCAGCCCGAGGGTCGGGATCTTGAAAACGACGCGGTCCACGCGAAGGTGGGCATCGCCCTGCATCCTCCTGGCGACGAGGGTGGCGGGGAGGGCGATGATCCGGTTCCGCCAGGCGAAGACGTTTCCTTCGCTCTCCCGCCAGTGGAAGATCTTCTCCTTGAGGACGCCGACGACCGTGACCGGGGTGTCGTCCACGCGGATGACCTGCCCGACGGCGTCACCCGAGGGAAAAAAGATGCTGGCCGGCTCGGCCCCGAGGATGGCGACGGGAGCGGCCTTCTCGAGATCTTCGGCTCCGAAGGCGCGCCCCGTCTCGATCTCGTAGCCGTTCATCGGGAGGTAATCCGCCGCGATCCCCCGGATGTCCCGGTCCCGGTCGGCGAACGGGGACCGGACGCGGGCTCGCGCGAATTTCTCGACGCTATAGGCCTGGACGGCCTTCGTGTCGACCTTCTCCCCTTCGGAGGCGTCCCGCCGTCGAAGACCCAGATTCGCGTTCTGGAGAGCCGTCGGCGTCGTCCCGTCCCGGATCGCTCCGGCCGGCTGGACGTTCAGCTTGTCGAACCCGCCCCGCTTCATCCAGGCGTCCTCGGAGTGCCGCCGCATGCTGTCCGAGATCGAGAATCCTCCGAGGACCGACGCCACCCCGAGCATCACGCCGAGCGCTTGCAGAGCCGAGCGTCCGAGGTTCTCCCGGATCTCGGTCCAGGCGCTCCGGAGGCGCTCGCGGAAGGCGCCGGAAAGGATCACGCCGCCCGCTCCTCCGGCGTCACGACGAGGCCGTCCGACAGCTCGACCCGCCGGGAGGCCATCGCCGCGATCCTCGGGTCGTGCGTGACGAGAAGGACCGTGTTTCCCTGCCGGTTCAAGTCGGCGAAGAGCTCGAGCACCTCGGCGCCCGTCTTCGAGTCGAGGGCGCCTGTCGGCTCGTCGGCCAGGAGAAGCGCCGGCCGGTTCGCGAGCGCGCGTGCGATGGCGACGCGCTGCTTCTGGCCCCCCGAGAGCTTGGCCGGAAGGACGTTCGCCTTCTCCGGGATCCCGACCTTTTCGAGCATCTCGAGGGCGCGCTCCCGCCGCACTTTCCGCGGGAGGCCGGCGTAGAGGAGCGGCAGCTCGACGTTTCTGAGGACGTTCGCCTTCGGGAGGAGGTTGTAGCTCTGGAAGACGAAGCCGACCTTCTCGTTCCGAATCCGGGCGAGAGCCGGGCCCGAAAGACCTTGCACGGCCTCTCCGTCGAGGAGATAGCGCCCTTCGGTGGGGGAGTCGAGGCAGCCGAGTATCGCCATCAGTGTCGACTTGCCCGATCCGGACGGGCCGACGAGCGCCACGAACTCCCCGCGGTCGACCTTCATGTCGATTCCACGCAGGGCATGGACGGCCATGCCGTTCGACCCGAAGACCTTCGTCAGGCCGGTCGTCTCGATGATGCTAGTTGTCATCGTCCTTCTCGACCTTCCTTCTCGTGGGATCTTCCAGAGACACCTGTTCGGCGGTCTTGACACCCGAAAGGATCTCGACCCGCTCGAGGGTCGCGATGCCGGCCTTCACCGGGACGACGTCGAAGTAGTCCTTCCAGTTCTCGGAGAGCCAGGTGAACTTGCCCCTCCCTGAGAGCCCCTCTTTCGCCTTCGCGATCTCGGGGGGCTTCAGGTTCGCCTTCAGGCGGTAGACGACCGTCTCGCCTTCCTTCCGCTGGAGCGCCTCGAGCGGGATGGAGACGGCCTTCTCGCGCTTCTCGCCGAGGATCTCGACGTTGGCGCTCATCCCGGTCCGGTAGGCGTCCGAGAGATCGTCGAGGGCGATCTCGACGAGGAAGACCTTGATCTTTTCCTGCAGCTTCGCCGCCGGAGCGACGAAGCGGACCTTCCCGCTGAAGACCTTCTGCGGATAGGCGTCGAGCGTGATCCGGACCGGCTGGCCGACCGCGACTTTCGCGATGTCGACCTCGTTGAGGTTGACCTTGATGATGATCGACTTCAGGTCGGCGACGGTGAACAGGACCGTTCCCGCGTTGAACGAGGAGACGCCGGAGGTGACCGTCTCTCCCAGCTCGACCCCCTTCGTGATGACGACGCCGTTCATCGGGCTCGTCACGCGCGCCATCTGAGTCGACGCGTCGCCGGAGATCGGGATGCCGCGGTCCTGCACGATCTGGTAGCGCATTCTCGCGGCCTTGAGAGCGTCGGCGGCGAGGTCCCGCTTGATCTGGTAGTCCTTGAGCGTCTCGCCGCCGATGAGGCCGTCGTTGAAGAGGCGGGTCTGCGAGGCGAGCTGCCGCTCGGCGTCGTTCAGGTTCAGCTCGGCCGTCGTCACGCCGGCGTTGACGTCGGAGAGGGACTGCGCCTGGTTCACGTCGGGCTCGACCTCGGCGAGAAGGTCCCCGGCTTTCACCACGGCCCCTTCGCGCACCTTCAGGCTGACCACGCGCCCGGAGACGGCCGATTTGACGTCGACCTTCGTCTCGGGATCGACGACGCCGACTTCCCGGACGGAGACCTGGAGGTCCTCGGCCGAGACCTTCCCGAGCCGGAACGGGAGAGGGGCTTCCTTCGCGTCCTTCGGCTTGTCCTTCGCCCGGGCGGCGAAGACGGCGCCGGCGCCGCCGAGGATGACGACCCCCGCGACGATCAGAATCAGACGTTTACGCTTCCGATCCATCGGCCTCTCCTTCTCGAATGGGGCCCGCGACCCGCCGTCGCGTGTGCCAGAATTACCCAGCCCCGTGAGTCGTAACTCTCTCAGCCTTCTATTACGGAGCCCGAAAGGCAAAAGTTCGAAGAGGATCCTCGGCATCGCCGGAGGGCTCGTCGTCCTCTGGGCAGCCGTCGGATTCCTCGTCCTGCCGCGCGTCCTCCGGCCGGTCGTCGAGAGGAAACTCTCGGAGAGCCTCCACCGCCCGGTGACGCTCCGCGGCCTCTCGATCAACCCGTTCGCCCTCTCCGCGACGCTGGAAGGGCTCGCCGTGAAGGATCGGGACGGCGGCCCCTTTTTCTCCTTCGAGAGCCTCTACGTCAACCTCGAGTCGATCTCGATCTTCCGGGGCGGGCCGGTGGTTCGGGCGATCCGGCTCATGAAGCCGTCCGCCACGCTCGTCCGCCTCCCGGACGGGACGTACAACTTCCAGGACCTCATTCCGAAGGCCGACGCCGGACCGGCGAAGGAGAGAAAGCCTCTCCGGTTCTCGCTCAACAACATCGACGTCGAGGGAGGGAGCGTCGACTTCGACGACCGGCTGAAGCAGACGAAACACGCCATCCGCGACGTCCGGATCGGGATCCCGTTCCTCTCGAACATCCCGTCGAAGGTGGAGATCACGACGCAGCCCGTCTTCGAAGCGAAGGTGAACGGTTCGCCTCTTTCCCTCCACGGGCGGACGAAGCCGTTCAGCGAGACGCGGGAGACGACTCTCGATCTCGTCTTCGACGACGTGGACCTTCCCTATTACCTCTCCTACCTTCCTTCCGAAACGCCATCGAAGCTCACTTCCGGGCGCCTCGACGCGAGGCTGACGATCTCTTTCACGCAGCCGCTCAAGGGCGCTCCCACCCTCCTCGTCTCGGGCTCGGGCGCCCTGCGAAAGGTCGCGGTCTCCTACGGCGGCCGGCCGCTCGTTTCGTGGGACCGGTTCGAGGCGGTTCTCGACTCCTTCGACCTCTTCGGTCGGAAGGCGCGCATCCGGAGCCTGAAGGCCGTGGCGCCCGAGCTCTGGATCCGGCGCGAGACGATGGGGGAGCACAACATCGCGAAGGCTCTTGCGGCGCCGGCTGCGCCCGCGGCGGGCGCGGGAAAGAACATCCGCGCCGCCAGTCTCGCCATTTCTCGTCGAGATCGGCGAGATGGGGATCGAGGCCGGGAAAGTCCACTATGACGACTTCGCGTTCCATCCCCCGTTTCACGCTCTCTTCGGAGAGCTGACGGCCTCCGTGAAGGGTTTCTCGACGGCGCCGGGGAAAGCCGCGTCGATAGAAGCCTCGATGAAAT
Source organism: uncultured Acidobacteriota bacterium (assembly GCA_963779415.1). GTDB lineage: Bacteria > Acidobacteriota > Thermoanaerobaculia > UBA5066 > UBA5066 > DAOMFB01. The sequence goes on from CAVZYA010000002.1 coordinate 1,312,110, forward strand.
CGGACAAGGGGGAGCTTTTCCGGAACACGGGGACCGTCTCGATGGAGCCGTTCACGCTCGCGGGGAGCTTCTCGATCGACGCCGTCCCCCTGAAGAGCTACACGACGTTCCTCGACGAGTTCGTCCCGCTCGTCATCGAGGACGGCCTCCTCGACCTGAAGACCGGGTACCGCTTCTCCATGGGGAAGGACGCCAACACGATCCTCTCGGGCCTCTCGGTCGACGTGAATCGCCGCGCCTCCGGAAGAAGAGCGAGAAAGAGCCGTTCTTCTCGGCGGCGACGCTCTCGCTCTCGGAGACGTCGGTCGACCTTGCGAAGCACGAGGTCATCCTCGGGAAGATCGAAAGCGCCGCCGGCCTTTTCGCGGTCGTCCGGGAGAAGGACGGCCGCGCGGATCTCCTGTCGCTCATGCCCGCGCCTCCTCCGGACGCGCCGCCTCCTCCTCCCTCGCTCCCGTGGGCCGTCAGCGTGAAGAGGTTCGGCCTCTCCGGGTACACCGTGAAGATCGACGACCGCGGCTTCGACCGCCCCGTCCGCTACGCGCTGACGAAGATGAACCTCCTGCTCGGAAATCTCTCGACCGCCAGAGACTCGAAGGGGACGCTCGCCGTCCGGGCCGGGTCTCGACGGGAAGGGGCTCGCGACGGTAAAGGGACCGGTCGGCTTCAATCCGATCTTCGCGGAGCTGAAAATTGACGTGAAGGGGGTCGACCTCGTCCCGCTTCAGGCCTATGCCCTTCCGAACCTGAGGCTCGACCTCGCCCGCGGTTCGGCGAGCGCCGCAGGAACCCTCTCGCTCCGGGAAGACTCGAGCGGGAAAGCGAGCGTCGTCTACGCCGGGGATGCCCTCATTTCGGACTTCTTCGCCGTCGACCAGACGACGAAGCTCGACTTCCTGAAGTGGGAGACCTTCTCCGCGACCGGGATGAAGGCGGGATACAACCCGATCTTCTTCGAGGCGAGAGAGGTCGCCGCCGTGGGGGTCGTCTGCGACGTCACGATCGAGGCCGACGGCTGCGTGAATCTCCGGAAGATCGTCGGGAAGCCGGAGCCGACAGAGGAAGGCGAGGAAGCTGCGGCTCCGTCCGGCCGTCGTCCCGACGCCCCCTGGCCTCCGCCGCGGCGAAGGCCGGAGAGAGCGAGCCGCGTACCGTCATCCCGGTCCGGATCGACGAGCTGACGCTCCAGGGGGGCCAAATCGGCCTCGCGGACTACTTCATCAGGCCAAATTACACGGCGACGCTCGGAAACCTCGGTGGGCGGGTGACGGGCCTCTCCTCCGCGGACGGGACGGTGGCCGCGCTCGACCTGCGCGGCACTCTCGCGAACCACTCGCCCCTTCAGATCTCGGGCTCGGTGAACCCGCTCGCCGCCGCGACGTTCGCGGACATCAAGGCCAGCTTCCGCGACATCGACCTCGCGCCCTTCACGCCCTACTCGGGAAAGTACGCGGGGTACAAGATCGCGAGCGGCAACCTCACGGTCGAGGTCGCCTACAAGCTCGAGAATCGGAAGCTCCAGGCGTCGAACCGGTTCCTCGTGACCGGGTTCGACTTCGGCGAGAAGGTGGAGAGCAAGGACGCCACCAAGCTTCCGGTGAGGCTCGCCGTCTCGCTCCTGAAGGACAAGGACGGCGTCATCGACCTCGACTTGCCCGTGGAAGGCTCGCTCGACGACCCGAAGTTCCGGATCGGGAAGGTCATCTGGCAGATCCTCGGGAACCTGATCGCAAAGGCGGCGACGGCCCCCTTCGCCCTCCTCGGAAAGCTTCTGGGCGGGAAGGGAGAGGAGTACTCGTCCGTCGACTTCGCCGACGGCGTCGCAACGCTAGACGACGCCGCGAGAAAGAAGCTGGACTCTCTCGCAAAGGCCCTCGAGAACCGCCCCGCCTTGAAGCTTCAGGCGACGGGGTGCTTCTCCGGGGAGGCGGATCTCGAAGGGCTCCGGCGCGCCCGCCTCGCCCGGAAGGTCAAGGCCCAAAAGCTGGCCGACCTCGTGAAGAAGGGGGCCGCCCCCGCGAGCGTCGACGAGGTCGTCGTCGATCCGGCCGAATACCCCGAGTACCTCAAGAAGGCCTACAAGAAGGAGAAATTCCCCAAGCCCAAGACCGCGCTCGGCTTCGCGAAGGAGATCCCGGCCGAGGAAATGGAGAAGCTGATGCTCGCGAACGAGACCGTCGGCGATGCGGATCTCCGGACCCTCGCCCTCGCGCGCGCAAACGCGGTGAAGGACTACCTGACCGGGCCGGGAAAGATCGACGGTGGGCGCATCTTCGTCCTCGAGCCTTCCGACAAGCCCGCCGCGCCCAAGGACAAGGCCCGCGCCAGCCGCGTCGACTTCTCGCTGAAATAGCCCGCCTCGCGCCTCGTATTAGTTCAACCGAGGTGACCGGGTCGGAATCGAAGGGAAGACTCGGCGGCGGCGCGTCAAGGAGCTAGGTTCAAACGCTCCCGAGCGGGCTGTTTATGGGCGAATCCGGAAGTGCTTGAACTGTTCTTCCGCATTCAACTTCTGCGATGAGCTGCCTTGTCTGAAGTAGAACTCGGGGCCGTACTCGCTGAGGAAGGCAGGCCGCGAACGCGGGGCGGGCTGCACGTCGAGCGCGAGGACTTGGGGATTGACTGGCGGAATGAACCGGCAATCGACCAGGCCGCGGTATGCGGGCCCGATTTTGTCTCGGATCGCCACGTGCAGGGCCTTCTGGAGATCGTCTGTTGAACCACCTCTCTGGTGCAGATCCTCGGCAATTCCTCGGACCGCGCCGTCGTCGTCGACTCCCACGAATACTGTGCCCCCATTGGAGTTGAGGAATGCAACGACCGACGCCAGGACCTCGATCTGGAGGTTAGAGTTGTGCTTTCTCTCCTTCACGTCGTAGTCGAAGCTGCTCTTGAACTCAATGGTCTGACCCTCGCCCTGCGCCAGTGCGAGGTCGAGGTCGATGGGTTTGAATCGCTTTGGGATCTCCCGAAGAAGGAAGAACACCGCGAGCGCAAAGGCGAGAACGCCGAGGCCAAGGCTCGCGAAGAAAAGTGTCGACAGGGTGGCCAGCTCGAGCGTGATGTCCCGAGGGATCGTGATCCATCCGACAACGTCGCCGCGCGGATCCCTGAAGCCTCCCGAATGACCATGTACGTTCGACGCCCACTGACAATCCTCTGATACGACCCTGGGTCGGGACCTGCCGCGGGCCTGTCCAGCACGAGGGGAATGCCCCCCCATGCCCGTTCGAGCTTCCCGAGTCGCTGACGATCGCAAACTCGATCGGGTATTCGATCTCTCTCGTTCGGAGGACGGTGGCGCTGGAGACCGAGGTGCCGAAGCGCGTGGATGCGTCGAGAAGGGCCGCATCCGTCGAGGGCAAGGACTCCGAGGCGCGGACGCCCACCAGCACGAGCCCGTCCGTCAGCTTTCTGAGGACGAGCCGCCATGTCTCGTTCGCTGCGCTCCGAAACGTCGTAACCATTCTGGGCGGTATCTCCGGGGCCTTTCGCACGCGTCCAAGAAGCTCAGGCGGTGGCCCCTCGACGTCGATCAATAGGCCATCCGCGCCCGTGATGAGCCAGCTGGCGGCCTTCGGAAGCGAGGACCGACGAAACGGCGTCAGGTTCCAAGTATCTCGATATTCGAGTTCATCGGAGATGGCCTTGGCCTGATCGAGCAGGTCAGCCTGGATCGTCCGGAGTACTCGGGCGCGAACAACCACCCACTGGGCGGCGGACAGGACCAGGAGAATCAGAGCGAGATAGAGCGCGATTCGGACCCGTGGTCGCCGAAGGGAGCCCAGAAGACCTTGATATCGAGGAACGAGCGACATCGCGGACCAGTCTATCGAACAGTCGATCGCGGAGGTCCGGCCAAATACTGTCTTTCTTTTTCGGCGCGGATCGCCGTCGAGGGGAGCGGCGACGATCAAGTTCGCTGCTAGCCGAGAGCGGTGAGCCGTCTTATTAGCTCCGAGTGTTCTCCTCGGATTTCTGTCTCACGAGAGCGTCAATTTCCCTGTCAATGCTCTCGTACTCCTCGATGCCAGAGCCGGCGAAGAGTCGCTTGATGCCCTCTTGGCGTCAGGGTCCCGCCCAGCGCATATCGAAGGGTCCACAGAAAAGACCCTCGGGAAGTTTGATTTTCGCGTCGCGGTTCTCCCAGATTGTCAGGCCGATCTGGACTTCGTTCTGGGTCGAAATCCTTCACGTCATCCTGAAGGTGATCGAACCATGTGTCGCCGGGGAACGGCTGGAAGGTCATGGTCATTGGCTTCTGTCGGATATGACCGTCCGGATCCCGATCAGGGCACTGATCCGTGTGTTCTTGGGCTTCACTTCACCGGCGTGAGAGCGCATCTTCGCCCTCCGTCCGCTGAAGATGTTCTCGGGAGGATCGTGGAGTCGTGCACCCGTGAGTCACGTCGTATTTGAAGCGAAGCTCCGGGGAGCCATGGAGTCAACATTGTATAGGGGTCATCGAGAAATTGGGGTCAGGCCCCTGTTGAGCCAGAACGATCGAGCAGGAGGCGTCGGGGAGTTCTCCCTGAAACTGCTTCTGTGCCTCGTTGATGTGGTCCCGAATCGGCTTTACGGGATAAACTGAGGCGCCTGAACCCGGGCGGCGGAGCAGGGCCCTCGAGATCCTTCACTTCGAAAAAGGTAGCAATGCCCATGGTACGGGATGGGAAAGTCCGGTCGCCGCCGCTTTCCTGGCCCACTCTTTCTCGAACGCGAACGGGATACCGTTCTGGTTGAGGTAGTAGGCGAAGTACTTCTCGCCGAGCGTCGAACCGATATTGACGCCCATAAAGCGATTCACTTCTTCATGCGAGACGTGCCAGACGCCCCCGACCTTCTTTCCGACGGGCCGTTGCTTTCGACGAACTCTAGGACGACGCTCTTTGCGACCTTCAGGATGCCGACCAGGGTCGTCGTCCCGCGTAGCACGCAGCCGGAGTGCCGGCGCACATGGGCTGGCCAAGGCCGCGACAGCGCGAAGGAAATCGAACCAGCCGGGCCGTTAAAGAAGACGGTGCAATGCTGGAGGACATCCCGGCCTAAGAAGGGCGATCAGACCTTGCGCGGCGAGCGGGGCGCCGATGGAGTTGAGGGCGTTGATCGCGATGGGCAGGCCGATGACTTCGATCTGCGCGGGATAGACGTTGCTGCGGGCGGCCGAATGTGACGCCGAGGCGACGGTGACGACATTCGTGACGGGTAGGCCGAGCGTCCGTGCGGCGTCCTCATCGATACAGGTCGTGCTGGCGCCGGTGTCGATGAGGGCGAGGCCGGAAACGGGCTGGGGCAGGGTCTTCCCTTGCTGGAGAAGCTGGCGCGCGATGGGCTGGGCCACGCCGAGAAGTACCTGCACGCACGGGCCCAGTGGCGCGAGAGCGAATGCCGGAGGAACAACGGCGACGGAAGTCGGAGGGAGCCTTGGCCTGGCCGCCGAATTGAACGTTAAGTACCGGCACGGAGCAGGCCCAGGGTCAAGGCCGGGACGTAGGCGGCTACCGGCAGCTCTTCGACGCGTCGAACGAGGATGGATTCGAGGCCGAATAAGCGGGCACCCTCTTCAAGCGCCTCTTCGTGGGTATCGAACGTCCCGACGAGCCGGGGATCCCTTCACGAGCACGAACTTCCCCGGAAACTTCAGGAGAAGCTCTTTCTCGTGCGCGTCGTAATAGCGGAGTTCTTCCTCCAGCATGCCCATAACGTTAGACCTGCCGGCTTCCGAAATCCAGCGCGGAGCGGAACCCGGCCCTCTAACAGCTCAGCCCTTCGGCCGCAGACGTCCGGATCATCTCGAACTCGCCGCCGTCAGGGCGGGAACGCAAGACGCCGCACGAGATCCAGGTACCGGGGGTCGGAGCGGATCGGGTCGAGACGCGGATCGACCTTGAGGAACGGCATGCAGATGGACCGGTCCTGCAGCCCTTTCTCGAACGACCGGAAAGCCTCGTCCTTCTCGCCAAGGCCGATGTGGATGACGGCAATCTCGTAGGGACAGAGGTATCGGTTCCGGTAAGGCCCGGCGAGCTTTTCCAGGACCTCTCGTGCCCTGTCGCTCTTGCCGCAGGCCGCATAGATCCCCCCGGACATGGCGAGCGCGAACGGGCTGTCGTCCGCCTTCGTTCCTTTTTCGGCGACGGCGATCGCCTCGGGACACCGGCCCTTCTGAACGTAAGCGATCGCCATGCTCTCGTGGGCGAAGCCGAAGCCTGGCTCGATCTCCACCGCCTTGCGAAAGAACTCGATGGCTTTGTCGTAATCGCGCGCCGCGAGCCGGCTCCAGCCGGCGTCGGTGGTGAACACGACGGAAAGGGGATCGAGTTCCAGGGCGCGCGTCGCCTCGGCCGCGCTCTCCGCCGCGCGTCCGAGAACGGTGAAGTAGAGGCCGAGGAGGTCGTGCGCGCCCGCCGAGTTCGGGTTCAGCTCCAGGGCACGCCGGGCCTCGCGCTCGGCGGCCGCCCAGTCCCGGTCGTAATTGAAGAGGATGTTGGCGAGTGAGACGTGTGTGTCGGCCAGCGACTCGTCGAGCTGCAAGGGCCTTCCTGGCGGCGGCCTTCGCCTTCGGCATCACTTCGTACGGGGGTCGGTAGAGGTCCGAAAGCAGGGACGTAGGAGTCCGCGATGCCGGCCCAGGCCGGGGCGTAGCCGGGGTCTTTCGCCAGCGCGCTCTCGAAGTCCCGGATCGCCGCGACGAGGTCGGCCTCGGTCCCCTTGTTCCAGTGGAAGCGGCCCTTCAGGAAAAGCTCGTGCGCTTCCGGGTCGATGGGCCTCGCCTGGGTCAGGCGCATCCGTTCCTCGGGGGTCAGAACGGCCTGGACCTCGTGGGCCACGGCCGCCGCCACCTCGCTCTGGAGCCCGAGGACATCGCGCAGATCCCGCTCGTAGCTCCGGGCCCAGAGATGCTGATCCGTGGAGGCGCGGATGAGCTGCGCGGTCACGCGAACGCGCGAGCCGCTGCGCTGCACGGAGCCTTCCAGCACCGCGTCGACATTCAGCTCGCGCCCGATCTCCGCAAGCCTCTTCTTCGTCCCTTTGTACGCCATCGCCGAGGTCCGCGAGATCACGCGCAGCGACCGGATCTGCGCGAGCTGCGTGATGAGCTCCTCCGTCATGCCGTCGGCGAAGTACTCCTGTTCGGCGTCCCCGGAGAAGTTCGCCAGCGGCAGGACCGCGATCGACTGGATGCCGCCGGCCGCGCCTCCCGGGAGCAGCCTGCGAATCGTCCCGGCGTTGATGGCGAGTATCGCGAGGATCGCGAGGATGGCCAGGGCCAGGGCTCCCATCGCGACGAGCCGGCGGGTGCGAGCGCCGACGGGCGCGGCGGCGGCCGGCCGTGCCGCCGCGGACGTGTCGGATGCCTCCTCGAGGGCGTAGGCGACGTCACTCGCGGAGTGGAAGCGCACCTGCGGGCTCTTTTCGAGACAGTGGCGGACCACCCGGGCGAGGGATGGCGGGATCGCCGGGTTCATCGCCGCGAGGTCCGCCGTCTCCTCGTTCAGGATCGCGCTGAGGGTGTCCGCGGCCGACGGCGCCCCGGAACGCCCGCTCGCCCGAGAGCATCTCGTGAAGGACCGCGCCGAGGGAAAAGATGTCGGAGCGGAGGTCGACGTTCCCTCCCCGCACTTGTTCCGGCGACATGTAGCCGACCGTGCCGAAGACGATGCCCGCTTCGGTTCCCGCCGTCAGCGTCGGCGATTTCGTGTTCTCCGCGCCCTCCGTCGCCGGCGGCGTCTGCTTGGCCAGGCCGAAGTCCAGGATCTTGACGCGCTCGTCCTTCGTCACGAAGAGGTTTTCCGGCTTGAGATCGCGGTGGACGATTCCCCTCTCGTGCGCGGCGGCGAGGCCCCGCGCGATCTGGACGCCCCAGTCGACGGCCTTCCGGACCGGGAGCGCGCCTGCGGAGAGTCGCTGCCGCAGCGTCTCCCCCTCGAGCAGCTCCATGACGAGGAGATGACGCCCGGAGACTTCTTCGAAGGAATGGACGGCGGCGATGCCGGGGTGGTTCAGCGAGGCGAGCGATTTCGCTTCACGCCGGAATCGCGCGACGCGATCCTTGTCTTCGAAGAACTCTTCCGGCAGGACTTTCAGCGCGACGTCCCGGTCGAGGCGCGTGTCCTTTGCCTTGATAGACCTCCCCCATGCCGCCCGCGCCGAGAGGAGAGAGAACCTCATAGGGGCCGAGACGAGTGCCGGCGGAAAGCAATGTTTGCGGAGAGTCTAAACCCCGAGACTCGGCGAACGGGCCACGTTCCGGCCGCTCAGCCCCTCCGGCGGTAGACGGTCCGGATCATCTCGAACTCGCCGCCGTCGGGGGTCGGGACGAGGTTCCGGTAGAGGAGGGAGCCGTCGGGCCGGGTCGTCGTCTCTTCGCGGTAGCGGACCTTCTGGCCGCCGTGGGTCACCTCGACGTGGAAGGTCATCGTCTTCGTGGAGGGATCCCACGATCCACTCGCCCGCGAGATCGCCGTCTGCATCGAGTCGACCCAGACGCCGGTGTATCTTTCTTCTCCCGCGTCCCAGCCGTAGATGCCGTGCCCTTCGAAGCCGCTCTCGGCCGCAAAGTCGACGACGAGCCACTTCCCGCCGCCGATCCTCTTGTTGGTCGAGACCCCTTTCTGACGGACGGGCGGCGCTCCGGGGCCGGGATGGATTTCCATCTCGGCATCCCAGACCCCTTCGTCCTTGGCGAAAACGGCTGTCGCGGTGGCGATCCTTTCGGCCAGCTTCGGGTCGTTCATCATTCCCCCCCTTCTCATCCTCTTCTCGTCGGGAATACGAGAGAGGTCGAGCGCCGGTTTTGCAGCTCGGGACCGCGGCGCGCGGAGTTAGAATCCGTCGCCCCGTTTCGGCGTCCGTGCGCCGGGGCGCCGCCCGAACCCTCATGAAGCTGACCGTACGCGATGCCGCCGATCTCCTCGGGGTCTCGGAGAAGGCCATCTACGACTGGGTGAAGACGCGGGACCTTCCCGCGGTCCGGATGAACGAGGAGATCCGGTTCAACCGCTCCGAGCTGCTGGAGTGGGCCACGGCCGAGGGAGTCGACGTCTCGCCGCGGATGTTCCAGGACTCCGGGAGCCTCCCCGTCGAAAGGGCGACGATCTCGGAGGCGCTCGCCCGGGGAGGGGTCCACGCCCGCGTACCGGGCCATTCTCCACAGGAAGCGCTGCGCTCGGTGGTCGGTCTCCTCGCGCTCCCGCCCGGCGTCGACCGCGAGAGTCTCCTCTCCGTCCTCCTCGCGCGCGAGGCGCTCGGCTCGACCGCGATCGGCGACGGGATCGCCATTCCGCACGTCCGAAACCCGATCGTCCTCCATGTCGACGAGCCGATCGTCTCGCTCTGCTATCTCGAGCGGCCCGTGGACTTCGGCGCTCTCGACGGTCAGCCGGTCCACGCGCTCTTCACCCTCGTGACGACCACGATCCGGACGCACCTCCACCTTCTGTCGCGCCTCTCGTACCTCCTCCAGAACGACCGTTTCCGAAGCGCCGTGACGAAGGGAGCGGGAGCGGAGGAGATTCTCGGCCTCGCGCGGGAGATCGAGGCGGCGGTCGAGACCCGTCGAAGCGGACGATGAGCGTCTCTCTCGTCCTCGCGGCCGCCGGCCTCTCCGGGCTGAGCGGCCTCCCGGCGCTCCTGCCGGGGCCCCTCCGGAAGAAGGGCGCGCCTTTCGCAACGCTCCTCGCCGTGACGGCTTCGGCCCTCGGCCTCGGCGGCGCGGGACTGGCGCTCGTCGCTGGCCGCGCCCCGGCGAAGCTGGTCCTTCCGTGGGGCGTCCCCGGCGGGCTCTTCGCGGCCGAGGTGGACGCCCTCTCCGCCGTCTTCCTGATCCCGCTCTTTCTCGTCTCCGGACTCGGCGCTCTCTACGGCGAGCCGTACTGGTCGCTTCGCGAGCACCCCGAAAGCGCGCCGCGGCTCCGCCTCTTCTACGGCGCGATGACGGGCGCGATGGCGCTCGTCCTCGTGGCCCGGAACGCTTTCCTCTTCCTGACCTCCTGGGAGGTGATGGCCCTCGCGGGCTTCTTCCTCGTCACGACCGAGGCGCACGAGAAGAGGGTCCGCGAGGCCGGCTGGCTCTACCTCGTCGCCACGCACGCCGGGACGCTGCTCCTGTTCGGCCTTTTCGCCCTCCTCCGGACGGCTCACGGCTCCTTCGAGATCGCGAAGCTCCCGTCGGGCGTCGCCGCCTCGTCCGCGGGGAGCGCGATCTTCTTCCTCGCTCTCGTCGGGTTCGGCCTGAAGGCGGGCCTGATGCCGCTCCACATCTGGCTCCCCGGAGCCCACGCCGCCGCGCCGAGCCACGTCTCGGCCCTGATGTCGGGCGTCCTGATCAAGATGGGGATCTACGGCCTTCTCCGGATCACGACGCTCTTTCCCGATCCGCCACTTCTCTGGGGCGCCGTCCTCTTCGCGATGGGCCTCGCCTCGGCGGTCTTCGGGGTCGCCTTCGCCCTCGGACAGCACGACCTGAAACGCCTTCTCGCGTACCACAGCGTGGAGAACGTCGGGATCATCGCGATGGGGCTCGGGCTCGGCCTCGTCGGGCGTTCGCTCCGGCAGCCGGCGTGGGTCCTCCTCGGCTTCGGGGGCGGCCTGCTGCACGTCGTCAACCACGGCCTCTTCAAGTCGCTTCTCTTTTTCTCGGCGGGCTCGGTCGTCCACGCCACCGGGACCCGGGAGATGGACCGGCTCGGAGGACTTCTGAAGAGATTGCCGGCCACGGGCCTCGCGTTTCTCGTCGGAGCGGTGGCCATCTGCGGTCTCCCGCCGCTCAACGGCTTCGTGAGCGAATTCCTCGTCTACGTCGGCCTTCTGTCGACGCTCCCGGCCGGCGCGGGGCCCGGCTGGATCTGGGGCGCATTCGCCGTTCCCCTTCTCGCCCTCGTCGGAGCGCTGGCGCTCGCCTGTTTCGTGAAGGCTTTCGGGTCCGTATTTCTCGGCCAGCCGCGCTCGGAGGTGGCCGTCTCCGGGCACGAGCCCGCGCTCACCGTCGTTCCGATGGCGGTCCTCGCCCTGCTCTGCGCCGCCATCGGGCTCTTTCCGATCGCCGTCGTGCCGTTTCTCGAGAGGGCGGCCGCCGTCGCCGCCCCGGAGCTCGCCTCGCGCCTGCCGCAACTTTCCGCCCTCGCGCCGGTTCGCGCGCTCGGCTTCTTCGCCCTCGGCCTGACCGCCTTTTCCGCGGGGATCGGCGTCGTCCTTTTCCGGAGGACGCGGCATGCCCGCCGCGCGGCCACATGGGACTGCGGCTATGCCGCCCCGACCCCGAGAATGCAGTACACGTCGTCCTCGTTCGCGTCCTGGACGGTCGGGTTCTTCCGGTGGGCGCTCCTCCCGCGCGCGACGGCCCCCGCCCTCACGCGCCTCTTTCCTTCGTCCGAACGCTACGAGAGCCACGTTCCCGACACGGTTCTGGACCGGTTCCTGGTGCCGTCACTGGCATTCGGGGCCCGGCTGGCGTCGTGGGGACGGCTACCTCCAGCGGGGGCTCGTCCAGATCTACATCCTCTACATCATGCTGACGATCGTCGTCCTTCTCTTCCTCGTGTAGGCCGATGGGAAACGTCGCCCTCCACCTCCTCGTCGTCCTCCTCGCCCCGCCGCTCCTCCTCGGAGTGATCGGGAGGACGAAGGCGGCCTTCGCGGGGCGCGCCGGACCGTCTCTCTTCCAGCCCTACCACGACCTGATCCGACTTTTCCGGAAGGGTTCGGTCCTGAGCGTGACGACGACGGGGATTTTCCTCGCGGGACCGGTCCTCGCCTTCACGGCGCCCCTCGCGGCCTCCCTCCTCGTCCCCATCGGGAGCCCGCACGCCCCGGTCTCGTTCACCGGCGACCTGATCCTCTTCGCCTACCTCTTCGCTCTTTCGCGCTTCTTCACGGCCGCGGCCGCGCTCGACACCGGCTCGGCGTTCGAGGGGATGGGGGCCGCGCGGGAGGTGAGCTTCTCCTGCCTCGCCGAGCCGGCCCTCTTCTTCGGCCTCCTGGCCGTCGCGCGGATCTCCGGGTCGCTCTCCCTCTCCTCGATGCTGGCCCACCCCTGGTCCCTCGGCTGGCTCACCTCGGGGGCCTCGCTCGTCCTCGTCGTGGCGGGGTGGTTCCTCGTTCTCCTCGCCGAGAACAGCCGGATCCCGTTCGACGACCCGAACACGCACCTCGAGCTGACGATGATCCACGAGGTGATGGTCCTCGACCACGGCGGGCCCTCCCTCGGGCTCGTCCTCTACGGCTCGTCGATCAAGCTCTTCGTCCTCGGGGCGCTCCTGATGCGGGTCGCCATTCCCTTCGGTGCGCCGGATCCGCGGCTCTCCGGCCTCGTCTTCTTCGCCGGCATGCTTCTCCTGGCGATTCTGATCGGCGTCGTCGAGTCGGTCATGGCGCGGGTCCGCCTCGTGGCCGTACCGCAGCTTCTCGTCACGGCGTGCCTCCTCTCGGGGCTCGGGATGCTCCTTCTCGCGAGGTCCGCGCCGTGATGCACCCGGCCGACCTCCTCCTCGTCCTCGTCATCCTGATGAACTTCCTCGCGCTCGGGGCGAGCGGGATGCGCGTCTGCATCCGGGCGGCGGCGCTGCAGGGAGCCGTCCTCTCGGTCCTGCCGCTTCTCGTCCACCGCGATCCGGGGTGGAACGCGCTGGCGATGGCCGCCGGCGCCGCGGCGCTGAAGGGGGTCCTGATTCCCGGCCTCCTCCAGAAGGCGATGCGGGACGTCCACGTCGCCCACGAGATCGAGCCGTACGTCGGCTTCGTCCCGTCGCTCTTCCTCGGCGCGATCGGAACGGCTCTCGCGCTCCTCTTCGCCGGCCGGCTGCCGCTCGCGCCGGAGCACGTCGGGACGCTCATCGTCCCCGCCTCGCTGGCGACGCTCTTCTCCGGATTCGTCCTGATGACGACGCGGCGCAAGGCGATCATGCAGGTCGTCGGCTACCTGATTCTCGAGAACGGCGTCTTCGTCTTCGGGCTCGTCCTGATCGAGGCGATGCCTTTTCTCGTGGAGGTGGGGGTCCTCCTCGACCTCCTCGTCGCCATCTTCATCATGGGAATCGTCCTCAACCACATCCGGCGCGAGTTCTCGTCGCTCGACACCGAGCGCCTCGCGGACCTGAAGGACTAGCCCGTGGCGCTCGCGCTGATCCTCGTCCCGCTCGCCGCGGCGGCCGTCGCCTTCCTCGTCCCGTCGGACCGCGCCCGGCCCCTCGTCCTTCCGGTCGCCGCCCTCGCTCACCTCGCCCTCACGGGCGCCGCCCTCGCGGGGCTCGGGCCCGTCGTGCGCGGGGAGTGGCTCCAGCTCGACGCCCTCGGCGGCGTGACGCTCGGCCTCGTCAGCGTCCTCTTCTTCATCTGCGCGCTCTATGCGCCCGGTTACCTCCGCCTGAGGCTGGACCGGCCGAACCGCGTCTTCTGCGCCTGCCTGCTCGTCTTTTTGTCCGCCGCCACGCTCCTCGTCCTCTCGCAGCACCTCGGCCTGATGTGGGTGGCCGTGGAGGCGACGACGCTGGCGACGGCGCCGCTCGTCTACTTCAACAGGAACGCGCGCTCCATCGAGGCGACGTGGAAGTACCTGATGATCGCGTCGGTCGGGATCGCGCTGGCGCTCCTGGGATCTCTCTTCCTGGGCTATTCGGCGTATCTCGGGGGGGGCGAGCCGTCGCTCCTCTTCGCGACCCTTCGCGAGAACGCCGGCGGCTTCTCGAGACCCTGGCTCCGGGCGGGCTTCGTCCTCCTCCTCGTCGGTTACGGCACGAAGATGGGCCTGGCGCCGCTTCACACCTGGAAGCCGGACGTCTACGGCGAGGCGCCCGGGCTCGTCGGCGCGCTCCTCGCCGGAGGGCTGACGAGCGGCGCCTTCCTCGCGCTCCTGCGCGTCTACGGAATCGTGAGCGCGGCGGGCGAAGGGGCCTTCGCGCGCGGCCTGCTCGTCGTCCTCGGGCTCCTCTCCATGGCCGTCGCCGCGGTCCTGATGATCCGCCAGCGCGACTTCAAGAGGATGCTCGCCTACTCGAGCGTCGAGCACATGGGAATCCTCGTTCTCGGCGTCGGAATCGGGGGGGCGGGGCTCGCCGGAGCCATCCTGCACGCGATCAACAACGGCCTGACGAAGACCGTCCTCTTCCTCGCGGCGGGGAACATCCACCGCGCCTACAGGAGCAAGAGCCTGGACGACGTGACGGGGGCCCTGGTGAGGCTGCCGCTCTCCGGAGGCCTTTTCCTCGCGGGATTCATCGCCATCACGGGGTCCCCGCCCTTCGGCCCGTTCGTGAGCATGTTCGCGATCCTGAATGCGGCGGTCGCTTCGCGGCGATTCGTCGTCGCCGCCCTTTACGTCGGACTCCTCGCGCTGGTCTTCCTCGGGATGGGGGCGACGGTCCTCGCCGTCGTCCAGGGGCGCCCCTCGCGGGAAGCTTCCGCGTCACCGTACCAGGACAACATCCGGAAGACCGGCCCGATCCTCCTCTCGATGGCCCTCGTCCTTCTCCTCGGCCTCTGGATTCCGGAGCCGCTCCGGAAGCTGATTGCGGGGGCCGCGGGCAGCCTGGAGGGGGGGCCGTGAGCTTCCTTCCGCTTCGAAACGCGACCGCGGTTCCGCTCGGGGAGATTCCCGAGAGCGACTTCGACGACTTCCGCGGAGGGGTCCTCTCGGAAGTCTCGGCCGGGCGGAGGCTCGTCTCGCTCTTCGGCGATGCGCCGCCCGGCGCGCAGCAGGTCCGGATCTTCGCGGTTCTCGCGGACGACCGTGAGGGGTGGCTCCACGTGGCGAGGACGCGGCTCTTCGGAGACGACTATCCGGCGCTCACGCCCCTCTGCCCGCAGGCGCACCTCTTCGAGCGGGAGATGGCCGAGCAGCTCGGTGTGAAGCCGCAGGGCCATCCGTGGCTGAAACCGGTGAGGTTCCGGAGTTCGTGGCGGCCGGGGCGGGACGCCTTCGGGCGCGCTCCGGGCGAGGAGCCGGTCCCCGGCGTGACGCCCTTCTTCCGCGTGGAGGGGGACGAGGTCCACGAAGTCGCCGTCGGCCCCGTCCACGCCGGTGTCATCGAGCCGGGGCACTTCCGCTTTCAGTGCCACGGCGAGCGCGTCTTCCACCTCGAGATCTCTCTCGGCTACCAGCATCGGGGCGTCGAGGAGGCGCTGAAGGGCGGGCCGCACAAGCTGTCGGTCCACCAGGTGGAGACGGTGGCGGGCGACACGACGGTCGGTCACACGATCGCCTACGCCCAGGCGCTCGAAGCGCTCTCGGGGAAGGCGCCGCCGGCCCGCGCGCAGGCCCTCCGGGGCGTCGCGCTGGAGTTGGAGCGCCTCGCCAACCATACCGGGGACCTCGGCGCGCTCGCGGGCGACGTCGGATATCTGCCTACGGCCTCCTACTGCGGGAGGATCCGGGGCGACTTTCTCAACATGACCGCGACGCTCTGTGGCAGCCGGTTCGGGCGCGGCCTGATCCGCCCGGGAGGCACCGGCTTCGACATGGACGACGCCGCTCTCGCCGCTCTCGCCTCGCGCCTCGCCCGGGCGGAAGAGGACGTTCGGGGAGCCGTGGAGCTTCTCTGGGCGACCCCGACGGTCGTGGCCCGATTCGAGAACACGGGGAAGGTCTCCCGGGCGACGGCCGAGGAGATCGGACTCGTGGGCCCGGCAGCCCGGGCGACGGGCCTCGTGCGCGACGTGAGGCACGACCACCCGCACGGCATCTACCAGTACGCCCACATCCCGGTCATGACCGCCCACTATGGCGACGTGAACTCCCGGGCCGTCGTGAGATGGCTCGAGATGCAGCAGTCGCTTCAGTTCGTCACCGAGCGGCTGGCGGCGCTTCCGAGGACCCCGATCCTCACGCCGACAGGCCCGCTCGCGAAGGAGAGCCTCGCCGTCTCCCTCGTCGAAGGGTGGCGGGGCGAGATCTGCCACGTGGCCGTGACCGGCGCCGACGGGCGCTTCGAGAGGTACAAGATCACCGATCCCTCGTTCCACAACTGGTTCGCTCTGGCCCTCGCCCTTCGCGGCGGGGAGATCTCCGACTTTCCGCTCTGCAACAAGAGCTTCAACCTCTCCTACTGCGGGCACGACCTTTGAGGCGGCGCAGATGCTGAAGGCACTGAGGGCGCGGCTCGCGCAGGGGCATCGGACGACCCCGTTCCCCGACGGGCCTCCGCCGGCGCTGCCCGAGCGTTTTCGGGGCCTCCCCTCGATCGACGCGGCGCGGTGTCACGAGGGATGCCGTGACTGCGCCAGCGCCTGCCCGACGGGGGCGATCTCGGTCGGAGAGGGCGGAGTCTCCCTCGACCTCGGGAAATGCCTCTTCTGTCCCGAGTGCGAGAGGGCCTGCCCCGAGAAGGCGGTCGTCTTCACCGGCGATTACCGGCTCGCGACGGGGAGACGCGAGGCGCTCGTCACGAAGGGGCGGGAGATCGAGCTGGCCGCGGCGCTCGACGGGAAGCTCCGCCGGCTCTTCGGGCGGTCGCTCAAGCTCCGCCAGGTCAGCGCGGGGGGGTGCAACGCCTGCGAATCCGACGTCAACGTCCTCTCGACAGTCGTCTGGGACATCGGACGATTCGGAATCCAGATCGTCGCCTCGCCTCGGCACGCGGACGGCCTTCTGATCACCGGCCCGGTGACCGAGAACATGCGACTGGCTCTCAAGAAGACGTACGACGCCGTCCCCGGCCCGAAGATCGTCATCGCCGTCGGCGCCTGCGCCATCTCGGGGGGCCCCTACCTCGACCGGCCGGAGCAGCACGGCGGCGCCGCCTCGACCGTCCCGGTCGACCTCTTCATTCCCGGCTGTCCCCCTCATCCGCTGACGATCCTCGACGGGCTCCTCCGACTCCTCGGCCGGATCGAATCGGATGGGGCGAGAAAGCCGGTAGTCTGACGCCGTGAGCCCCGACCGCCGCCGGATACCTTTTCTCGCCGCACCGGTCGCGGCCGCCGGGATCCTCGCCCTCGGGCTGATTGCGGTGGCGCTCGTGGCGGCGCGAACGCTGCGCGAACGGGACGCGGCCGTTCGGGAAGGGGTCCTCGGTCGCGTGGGGCACGAGCTGGAAGCGCTTCTGAGAGAGAGCGGTCCCGAAGGGGCTGCGGCGGCGATGGAGACGTTCGTCTCCCGGCGTGGCTCGGTCCTTTCGGGAGCCGCCGTCGCGGGCCCGAACGGCATCCTCGCCAAGTGGGGCGCGACGGAAGGAGTCCCGTTCGAGATGCCGGGAATGCTGGGACCGGAATGGCGGGGAGTCGTCCGGATGGGACCGGGGCGCGGCCCGATGGGCGGGCGCGGCGGGATGGGGCCGTCGCTCCTCGTCATCCGGCTCTACCCGGCACCGGCCTTCGGGCGTGAGACGGGGCTCGCGAACGTTCTCGCCCTCGGCTCCGTCGTGGCCGGGGCGGGGCTTCTCGGCTTCGCGCTCTTCGCCGCGCGCGGACTCGCCGAGCGACGGCGAACCGAGCTACTCGAGATCGAGCGCCAGCGGCTCGACGCGCTCGCGCTGGCCGGAGCCGGCCTCGCCCACCGGATCCGGAACCCGCTGGCCGCGATCAAGGGAACCGCGCAGCTGATGGCCGACGAACCGGCCGCGCCGGCGGGTGCACGCGCCGGGCGGATCGTCGAGGCGTCCGAACGGATCGAGGATCTCGTCGCAGAGCTCCTCCGGTTCGCCCGCCCCCCGGAGCCGGTCGCCGAGACGTTCGATCTCGGCGCTCTGGCGCGAGAGGTCGCGCGGGAAGCCGGCGGGCTTCCCGTTGAGGGAAGGGCGTCCCTCCGGGTCGTCGGGGACCAGGGGTACGCGCGGGAGATTCTGGAGGAACTGGTCGCGAACGCGCGGGCGCACGACGCCTCGGGAGAGATCACTCTTTCGGTGGAGAAGGAAGCGGGGCGGGGACTTCTCGAGGTGCGCGATCGGGGTCCGGGCCTCGGCGTCGACCCGGAGAGAGCCTTCGACCCTTACGTCACGACGCGTCCCGCCGGAACCGGGCTCGGCCTGCCGATCGTCCGGGCCCTCGCGCGGACGAGCGGCGGCGACGTGACGCTCTTTGCGCGGGAGGGGGGCGGGTGCGTGGCGCGGCTCTCTCTCCCCGCGGAGGGGCGCTGAGATGGCAAGGGTGCTCGTCGCCGACGATGACCCGTCTTTCCGTGCGCTCCTCCGGGACATCCTCGAGGGGGCCGGGCACGCCGTCACGGAAGCGCGCGACGGAGAGGAGGCGCTCCTCTTCCTTCGAAGGGAGTCGTTCCATCTCGTCCTCGCGGACCAGCGGATGCCGAAACGGGACGGGCTCTCGCTTCTGAAGCAGAGCCGGGCCGAAGTCTCTTCCCTTCCGCCTTTCGTCCTGCTGACGGCCTTCGGCACGATTCCCGACGCGGTGGAAGCCGTACGCCTCGGCGCGGCGGACTACCTGACGAAGCCCCTCGAATCCCCGCGGGCGCTCCTCGCCCTCGTGAACCGTCTCCTCTCCCCGGAGGCCGGCGAGGAGGAGTTCGTCACCGGCGATCCGCGCGTGAAGGAGCTTCTGGCCCTCGTGGACCGCGTGGCGCCGACGGACGTCCCCGTCCTCGTTCTCGGGGAGTCGGGGACGGGGAAGGAGCTGGTCGCGAGACGGCTTCACGCCCGTTCGCGCCGCGCGTCCGGCCCGTTCGTCGCCGTGAACGCGGCGGGTTTTCCCGAGACGCTGGCCGACAGCGAGCTTTTCGGCCACGAGAAGGGAGCTTTCACGGGCGCCGAACGGGTCCGGGCGGGGCGGTTCGAGGAGGCCTCGGGGGGGACCCTCTTCCTCGACGAGGTGGGGGAGCTGGCGCACGCACTCCAGGCGAAGCTCCTGCGCGCCCTCGAGGAGAAGACCGTCCGTCGGGTCGGAAGCGAGCGCGACCTCCCGGTCGACGTCCGCGTCGTCGCCGCGACGAACCGGGACCTCGCGCGCGAGGCCGAGCAGGGGACGTTCCGCCGGGATCTCTACTTCCGCCTCGCGGTCGTGTCGGTCGTCCTGTCGCCGCTCCGCGACCGGCCGGGCGACGTCGAGAGGCTGGCCCGGCACTTCGTGGCGCGTCTCGCCGTGCGGCACCGCGTCCCCCTTCCGGATTTGACGACCGGCGCTCTCGAAGCACTCGCCGCGCACGCATGGCCGGGAAACGTCAGGGAACTCCGAAATGTTCTCGAGAGCGCCGTCGTGATCCGCGCGGGACAGCCGATCCGCCCCGGAGATCTGCGCCTCACCCCGGCGGCGGCGCCGGCGGGCTCCTCGCTCGACGAGGAGACGCGGGGGCGCGAGGCGCTCCTCGAGGCGCTGCGCCGAACCGACGGGAACCGGGAGGAAGCGGCGCGCCTCCTCGGGATCTCGGTCCGGGCGCTCTACTACCGTCTCCGGCGCTGGGGCCTGAACTGAGCTGCAAGCGCTGCGCTCCTGCTGCAGAACCTGCAGCCGGGCACGGGGTCTTTCGGGGCGCCCTCTTTCCCCAACTCCTGAAGTCCGAGTCACTTCGCCGAACAGCCCGAATCTGGCCCGGGCCGTGCGTTACGTGACGGCGTGAAGGAGGCCTCGATGAAGAAACATCTGACGACCCTCACCGCTCTGATCGCCGCAT
Organism: uncultured Acidobacteriota bacterium; assembly: GCA_963779415.1. Classification (GTDB taxonomy): domain Bacteria; phylum Acidobacteriota; class Thermoanaerobaculia; order UBA5066; family UBA5066; genus DAOMFB01. The sequence goes on from CAVZYA010000002.1 coordinate 1,331,662, forward strand.
TCGCTCTCGCCGGATCCCTCGCCGCCCAGCAGGGGGGCGGCCCCGGCGCCGGAAAGGGGATGATGGACGGCACCGGGCCGCTCGTCGATCCGTCAAAGGTCACGAACGTCACGGGCGACGTCGTGAAGTTCACCGGCGGCCCCGGACAGGGGATGCCGACGCTCGTCCTGAACGTCGGCGGCAAGGAAGAGTCTTACGTCCTCGGGTCGTACCGCTACCTCGTCGCGCAGAAGTTCGCGCCGGCCGCCGGCGACCGGCTCCATCTCGTCCTCTGGGCGTGCACGACCTGCCCTCAGGGGAACGTCGTAGCTGAGATCCAGAACGTCCGGTCGGGCGACGTCCTGAAGCTCCGCGCGGCCGACGGCTCGCCTCTCTTCGCGGGCCCGCACGGAGGCCGCGGGATGCACGGCCCGGGCGGACACGGGATGCAGGACGGAACGGGCCCGAACCCGAACTGCCCCTACCGGACCGGCGGCTGAGCTCCTCCGGACTCCTCCGGTGACACCGGCCGGGAGGGCCTCGTGCCCTCCCGGTTCTTTTCTCTTCGGGCGGGTAACATCGCCCGCCGTGCCGAAGATCCACGTTCTTCCCGAAGCCCTCGTGAGCCAGATCGCCGCCGGCGAAGTGGTGGAGCGGCCGGCGTCGGTGGTGAAGGAGCTGGTGGAGAACGCGCTCGACGCCGGAGCGACGCGGATCACGGTGGACGTCGAGAACGGCGGCGTCGCCCGGATCGAGGTGGCGGACGACGGGAGCGGGATGGCGCCGGACGACGCGCTCCTCGCCCTGACCCGCCACGCGACGTCGAAGATCTCGACGGCGGACGACCTCGTCCGGATCGGGACGCTCGGCTTCCGGGGAGAGGCGCTGCCGTCGATCGCGTCGGTCTCGCGCCTCTCGCTCGTGACGTCGCCCGACGGGTCGGGGCTCGGCACGAAGGTCGTGGCCTACGGCGGTGCGCCCCCCGTCTCGGGCCCGGCCGGGCAGACGAAGGGAACGCGCGTCGTCGTCGAGAACCTCTTCGCGAGCGTCCCGGCCCGCCGGAAGTTCCTCAAGAGCACGGACGCCGAGGTGCGGGCCGTCGTCCGGAGCGTGACGGCTCTCGCTCTCGCGCGCCCCGACGTCTCGATCACGCTCCGGTCGGGCTCGCGGCTCCTCCTCGACCTCGGGGCGGTACCGGACGCGGCGGCCCGCCTGCGGAACCTCCTCGCCGGCGCGTTCGAGGGGGCGCTCGTCCCCGTCTCGTTCGTTCACCGCGGGATGGCGCTCTCGGGCGCCGTCACGCCGCCGGAGACGACGTTCCCGTCGAAGACCACCCAGTGGCTTTTCGTGAATGGCCGCGCGGTGAAGGACGCGACCGCCTCGCATGCGGCGCAGCTCGCGGCGCGCGAGGCGCTCCGTTCCGACCGGCATCCGGCTTTCGCGCTCTTCATCTCGTGCGCGCCGGAGGCTTGCGACGTGAACGTCCACCCGCAGAAGCTCGAGGTCCGCTTCCGCGACCCGAGCGTGGTCCACACGCTCGTCCACCGCGGCCTTCTCGCCGCGCTCGGCGGCGCGAAGGGAGCGACCGCCGTCGAGGCGGAGGCCTTCGCCCCGCCTCCGGCATGGACGCTTCGCCGCGCCGGACCGTTCGGGCGTCCCTCCGCCACGATGGCCGAGACGGTGGAGGCCTGGGGCGCGGCGCTCGCGCCGCCGCCGGCAACCGACCTGGCCCGGTCGTCCTATGAGGCCCCCGGGACCGCCGACTCCCCGCTCGGCCCGCTCCGTCTTCTCGGGCAGTACCGCGACTCCTTTCTCGTGGCGGAAGGAGAAGGCGGCCTCGTCCTGATCGACCAGCACGTCGCGCACGAGCGCGTCCGGTACGAGCGGATTCTCGCGAGGCTGGAGGGTTCCGTCCCGGCGTCGCAGGCCTTCCTTCTCCCGGTGACGTTCGAGGCGACGGCCGAGGAGGCGGCGCTCCTTCCGCGCGCGGGCCCTCTTCTTTCGGAGGCCGGTTTCGTCGTCTCGGAGCGGTCGGGGGGGCGCGTCGTCGTCTCCGCGGCGCCGGCCGACACGCCGGCGAGCGCCGTCGTCCCGTTTCTCCGCGATCTTCTCGCCCGGCTCTCCGACATCCCCGACGGGGGAGACGGCGCCTTACGCGAACGCGAGGCGCTGGCGGCCTCGCTGGCCTGCCACGGCGCCGTCACCGTCAATACCCGGCTCGCGCCGGCCGAAGCGGTGAAGCTCCTTTCCGACCTCGCGCGTTGCCGAGACCCGTGGACCTGCCCCCACGGCCGGCCCATCCTCCTGACCTTCGACCACCTCGATCTGGAGAAGCGCTTCGGGAGGCGGACGTGAACGGCGGACGCGACCTTTTTTCGCCGCGTCTCGGGCTGACGCTGCCGCTCTGCGGGCTCAACTTCATCTTCTTCTTCCTGATCCAGATGAACCCGGAACGGGCCCTCGGGCTCTTCGCCTTCCAGCCGGCCCGCGCGCTCTCCATGCCCTGGACGTTCGTGACGTACCAGTTTCTGAACACCGGGGCGCTCGGCCTCTTCTTCGGGACGATGATGCTCTACATCCTCGGGATGGCGCTCGAGACCGAGTGGGGGACGCCCGAGTTCACCCTCTTCTGGCTCGTCGCGACGCTGGGGGGCTCCCTCTCCGGGTGGCTGACGGGGGGAGTCCTGACGAGCGGCTGGCAGGTCACCGGCGTCTCGATGCTCTTCGCCTACGCATACCTCTTTCCGGAGACGCAGTTTCTGATTTTCTTCGTCGTCCCCGTGAAGGTGAAATGGCTGGCGTGGCTCGGAGCGGGGCTTCTCGCCTGGACCCTTCTCGGAGCGACGCTCTCGGGGCGCTTCGGCGCGGGGCTCGCGAATCTCGTCGGCGCCTCCGCGGGGTTCCTCTGGTTCTGGATCCGGCATCGTGGGCTCCAGAAGGCGAAGCGGGCGCAGCGCGACGCTCTCGCGGCCGTCAAGTCGGCGGGCGCCTTCCGCGAGGACGCCGCGCTCGAGCGGCGAAACCGCACTCTCTTCCCGAAGGTGGAGGAGCTGCGCGCGTCCGCCCGCGCGGGAGACGAGCTTCCGCCGAAGTGGAAGGCGTTCGAAGCGGAGCTCGCGACGCTCGTCGTCCCCGGCGTGAAGATCTGCAAGCCCGTCGACTTCAAGGGGGACAAGGACGGGATCTGCCTCAAGTGCGAAGGCTTCGCCGAGTGCTCGCTCCGTTACGTGAAGGGGGAGCCGGCGGAGATCGTGATGAAGCCCAAGGAATGACCCCCGTTAGAATCGTCCCGTGCTAGCCCTGATCCTCGCGCTTTCTCTCGCGACGGCCCCACCGGTCGCGACCCCTTCGCCCGCCGGGGAGACGTACGCCGTCGTCCCGTCGCCGATCGCGGGCGTTCCCCTTCCGCCCGGCGGCGCGGTCGACCCGGACCTGACGAACGTCCGGAAGAAGCAGGCCGACGCCGAGAGGCAGCAGGCCCTGGACCGACTCGACGCGGACCGGAGCCTTCCGGCGAAGGAGAAGGCGGCGATCAAGGGGAGGCTCCTCCAGATGAAGGTGGTCGTCATGACGACGGCGGTTCCTCTGGAGGAAGTGGCCTCGTTCTACGAGCGGACGGTGCCGCGGGCCGAATTCGCCTTCGGGGTCCGCGACCTCCAGGCGGACCTCAAGGAGGCGATCCGCGCCGGCGCGATCCACGCGGGCCCCGAACAGCTGCGCGAGGCGGCGGGGAAGATGGGCCGCTCGGCGCGGTGGACGCGCGAGGCCGAGCGTCTCTCGATCGCCATCGAGGACGGGTTCCTCGACCCTCGCGACGGGCGGATCGTGCCGAAGACCGTGGTTCTGGTCACCTCCTTCGGAAACTGAGCGGGTGGAAGGACTCTTCCCGGCCGCGACGCCGGCGTACCTCGTCGTGGCTCTTCTCTGGGGAAGCCTTCTCGTCGCCTCCTTCGCCGGCTGGGGCACCCTCCTCCTCCGGCTCCTCTCTCCCGGACGGACCCTCGACGCCGGCCTCCGCTCGGCGCTCGGCCTCGCGCTGACGGTGGCCGTCGGAGGGCTCTTCAACCTCGCGTCGTGGATCTCCCGGACGGGCGTGCTGCTTTGGGTGACCGGTGGTGTCGGGTGGTTCGTCGTTGATTTTCTTAGAGGAAGAAAGAGAATCTCCGCTTCCAGCGAAGTCGCGCGCGAACAAACCGGACCGATCGGCTTCGTCGCGCTCGGTCTCGTCGCCGTCCTGGCGCTCGTCCTCTTGGCCGGATCGGTGAACGGCCGGATCTGGGCCGGGTACGAGTACCGTGACTTCGATCTTCACGACGACGAGCAGTCGTACCTCGTCTATCCGATCCGAATGCTGGAACGGGGGGGACTCGGCGCCGATCCGTTCGATACACGGCGGCTCGTCGTCCTCGGGGGGCAATCGCTCCTTCAGGCCTTCGTCGCCGTCCTCTTCCCGCCGCGCACCACGCACCTCCTCGACGCCGGGGTCGGCCTCCTCGTCTCTCTCGGCGTCCTCTGGGGCGCGGGCCGGGGGTCGGGGCTCTCCCGGGCTCCGGCGTCGCTCCCGCTTCTCGTCCTTCTCCTCCTTCCGGTCGCGACGGCGCGCGGCAACACGACGTCGCTCCTCACGGGGACGGCGCTGCTCCTCGCGGCGTACCGGCTCGTCGACGAGCGACCGCTCGCCGATCTTCCCCTGCTCCGCCGCGCGATCCCTCTCGGGCTCGTCGTGGCAGGGCTCGTCGCGCTGAAGACGACGTTCCTGCCCGTCGTCGTCGTCTTTCTCGCGGTCGATGCGCTCCTCGGGTTTTCCGCCGGAAAGGGACGCGAGCGGCTCGTGGAGGCTCTTCTGGGAGGAGGGCTCGCGGTCGTGGCGCTCTTCCCCTGGATGATCTCGACGAAGCTCTCCTCCGGCACGCTTCTCTTCCCGCTCCTCGGACGGGGCTTCCAGGGGACGGTCCCGTGGGGCGGGATCCCGGGGATCCCCAGGGAAGCGCTCGACGCGCAGGTGAACCGCCTCGCTCTTCTCGTTCGGAGCTTCGTCCCGGCTCTCCCCGTCGCCCTTCTCGCGGGAATTGCCGGGTTCCTCGGGCGGCGGACGGCGGCGGCCTTCGGCCTCTCGGTCTTCGTCCTGCCGGCCATCCTTCGTTTCGCCGGAGACCCGTTTCTCGAGAGGAGCCTCGTCCGCTACGCTTTCCCCGCGGTCGCCGCCGCGATCCCGCTTCTCGTCGCCGCGTCGCTCTCGTCGTGGGCCGACAGGCCGAGCGGCCGATCGCGACTTCTCGCCGCCGCCTCGCTCCTCGTGACGGCGGCCGTGCTCTGGTCCTCGAGAGGGGATGCGATCGGCGCCTATCGCGAAGCGTTGAAGAGCGTCCGTTCCGCGATCTCCGGACGGCCGCTCGTCGACGAGGGCCTCGTCGCGCATCTCTCGACGCTTCTCGTCGGGGTCCCGTCCGAGGCCCCGGTCCTCGTCCGGGTGACACGCCCCTACCTTCTCGACCCGGCGGCGCACCGGCTCCTCCTCGAGACGATTCCCGGATTCTCGAGCCCCCCTCCCGGGATGCCGTTCTTCCGCGGCCCGGAGCCGCTTTCCGACTACCTTCTCGCGGAGGGCGTTCGCTACCTCGCGTACGGCGACCGGCGCGGCGGCGGGAGCCTCCTCGAGCTGACCGAGGACACCATCCGTTTCCGTTATCCGCTCTCGAAGAGCCGCTGGGCGCTCCTCTCGTTCCACCGGGACTTCCACCGGAACGTCCGGGAGCTGTCGTTCACGCGCCTCCGCCTCGCCGACCGCCCCGACGCCTTCGTCCTCGACCTCGGCTCCCGTGCGCTCCGTCTTCCGATCCTCGAAGCGCCGGAGAGGCTTTCGGGATTCGATGCCGACGGGAGGATGGAAGGGACGGCGCGGATCCGGCTCGACTACGACCGCGCCGAAGGGGACCGGTTCCTTCGGGTCGTCTTCCCGGAACGGCCGACTTCACCGGGCATTCGCGGGTTCCTCGACGGCACGCCGCTTCCGGTAGTCCATGACGACGGAACGGGAGTTGTCTTCGATCTCTCCGGTGTGTCGAAGCGAATCGGGACGCTCTCGCTCGAAGGCCCGCCGGCCGAGGTGACCGGCGTCGCGACCGTCGCGCGGCCCGAGGAGGCCCCCCTCGTCGGGCCGCCGCCGCAGCTCGTCGAAGGCCCTCTCGAGATCGCGGCCGTCTCCTGGAAGTCCGGAATCTGGGGCGACCGCTGGACGAACGGCGACGCGCTCCTCTCGAATCTCGACTGGACTCCGAAGCCGGGAGAGACCGATCTCGTCCTGGAGCTTTCGGCCGGACCGCCCGGGGCGCTCGAACAGGCGGACGTCCGCGTCCTCGTGAACGGCGTGCCGCTCGAACGTGTCGGCGCCGCGGGCGGCGACTTCCGGTTCCGGCTTGCTCCGGATCGGCGGCCGATCCGGCGGATCCGGATTCTCTCGAAGACGTGGGTGCCGAAGGAGGCGGGGCAGAGCGAGGACGCGCGGCGCCTCGGTGTCACCGTGGCCCGCGTGCGCCTCGCTCCTCCCGGCTGAGCGTCACCCTTCGAGCTTCGGCTCCTTCGGCGCCGCCGGCTGCTTCGCCTTCCAGTAGCTGAAGATCTGCCACGCGCCGAAGCCGATCAGCAGGATCGGCCAGAAGTCGAAGAGGAACGAAAGGTCGATCCGGAACCAGCGGTCGAGGAAGAAGAAGAGCCCGACGAGGACGAGGAAGATCCCGAAGGTGAGGCTCCCGCTGAAGTTGAGCGGCTTCTCGTTCGGCAGGAGGTTCGACTCGGGCGCGCCGGTCGCGTTGATCGCCTTCGCCTGGCGGACCGCGTCGATCAGGACGAAGAACCACCAGAACGGGATCATCAGCCCCGCGGGCCCTCCGGCGTGCGAAACGACGGAGATCACGACCACCCAGACCGCGAAGAAGATGACGGCCCGCTGGTAGAGACCGAGGTAGACGTGCCCGAGCCCGGGGATCACGGAGAGAAAGCCCGCAGCCGCGGGGTTCTTCACCTGCGGATGCGGCGGGGCCACGGGGGCCGCCGGCGCGGCGTACGCGACCGGAGGCGGCGGAGCAGGCGCGGGCGCGGGGGGCGGAGCCGGCCAAGAGGGGGCAGGAGCCTGGGGGTTGGCGCTCGGCGTCGGGTTCATGTCGCTCATCGTCATCACCTTTTCGCGTCCGGGCCTCGCCCGGAAATCGTCGTCTCAATCATCAGGAACGCAAGACCTTTCCGTCAGGTTCCGGCGTCGGCGCCGGAAGACGGCCGCGTCGTGGATCGACTCGGCCGTCGGGGGGCGCCGAGGAGGGAGTGGCGGGAGTCGGGGTCCTCTCGGAACTGCCGCCGAAGACGTTGTCGAACGCGACTTCGACGAGGGCTTCGGCGCGGGCCTTTCCCGCGGCGAACGCCCTGTAGATCCGGTAGTCGAGCCTCTCCGGCAACGGCTTTTCCGCCTGCGCGCGCGCTGCGGCATCGAGGCGCGCGAGCGCCGTCTTTCGCGCGTCCTCGACGGCACGCTCGCCCGCGGACGTGAGGCTCGAGGCGGCGTCCCGTGCCGCCGACATCGGATCGACGCCGAGGAGCGTGACGATCAGGAGCGTGACGGCGTACGCGACGACCACGGTGAAGCGCCAGTCGCCGAGCCAGCGTCGCCACGGCGGTCGGTCGGAGAGCGACGGCTCCCCGACGGCCCCGGCGCGCGTCGGAAGGAATCGGAGTCGCCCCATCAGCTCGGGAGAAGGCTCCGGGAGGGCGAGCGCACCGGGAGAGAGGAGATCGAGATAAAGCGCCGATTCGCGCCGGGCCGAAAAATCGTCCGGGGGGGTCGCCAGCTTTCGGAGAAGCCGGATCGGTGCGCGCGGGGGGGTGACGTCCCGGAGGGTCTCCCGGGCGGCGTCGAGGATCGAGAGGAGGGAACGGCACTCTCCGCACCCTTCCGGATGCCCGACTTCCCCCGAGAAGGGACCGTCCGGCCCGGGCCCGTCCATCCGGGCGAGAAGCGCCTCTTCGAAGGCGCGGCAGCCGGTCGAAGCGGGCGCCGTCACGAGGCACCTCCGGACGCCCGGACGAAGACGGATCCCTGCCCTCCGGCGTTCTGTCCGATTCGATGGCGGATCGCCCTGGCCAGCTCGATCCGGGCGCGGTTGAGGCGCGACTTCACGGTGCCGTCGGGAAGACGGAGAAAGTCGCCGATCTCGCGGTAATCGAGGCCGTCGAGGTCGCGGAGGATCACGACCTCCGCCAGCTCGTCCGGGAGGTCGGCCAGAGCCTCGAGGAGGAAGCGGACCCGCTCCTGCCTCACGGCATTGGCCTGCGGGTCGTCTCCCGAGGGGAGGATGGCCGATACGGCGTCGTCCGAGAGGAAGCGGAAACCCTTCTCGCGGCGGCGCTTCCGGTAGTGGTCGATGCAGAGGTTGCGGGAAAGGGCGGCGATCCACGCGAGGAGAGACGCCTCGGTCGGCTCGTACCGGTCGAGGTTCTCCCAGAGCTTCAGGAAGCAGTCCTGGGTCAGCTCTTCGGCCTCGGCCCGGTCGTACGTGAAGTGCCACGCGATGGCGTAAACCTTCCGGCCGTAACGATCCACGAGATCGGACCACGCCCCGTCGTCCCCCCGCTGGCAGCGGGTCACGAGTTCGGCGTCGGGATGAGGGGCGGGCGGCATGCTCTCGGAGGGAGTTACGATAAACGCGGCACTTCGGTTCCCCTGCGGTCGGGCGCCGGTACCCGCCCTGCGGACGCAAGTCTATACTCGTCGATCAGGAAGACGGAGAGATGTCGGTGAGGCCGATTTACGGGCTGGTTCTCTTTCTGACGCTCTTCGCGGCGCCCTTGGCTGCCCAGGCGCCGCCTCCCGCGCCCGCTCCGGCATGGCGTCCCTTCGCCGAGTTCGCGCCTTTGATCGGATCCTGGTCGGGGGCGGCGACGTCGGGGACGCGGATCGGCGGAGAGGTCGCGCGCTTCTCGATGGAGCTGGCCGGGACGGTCTTCGTGGAGCGGACGACGACGGTCTTCCCGGCCGAGGAAGGCAAGCCCGAGGAGACCTTCGAGGAACATGGCTACGTGACGTACGACCGCGAGAAGAGGAAGTACGTGGCGACCTACTTTTTCTCGACCGGGGTCTTCGGGACGTATGACGTGGAGGTCCTTCCGGACGGCGGCCTCCGGATGACCGCCGGGGCGCTTTCGAACTACGAGGCGGGCGCGAAGTCCCGGCGCGTCTTCACGCGGAAGGCCGACGGGTCCCTCGACCTCTCCCTCGACCTCGCCCCGGCGGGGAAGGACTTCACCCCGTTCCTTTCGGGGACGCTGAAGAAGAAGTAGCCGGAAAGGCCGGCCTCCTCTGCTTGACATGTGCTGCACATGAAACTATGTTAGATGCATGTCGACGATGGTCCAGATCCGGAACGTCCCGGATGCCGTTCACCGCGAGCTGAAGGCCCGGGCCGCGCTCGCCGGCCTCTCGCTCTCCGATTTCCTCCTCCTCGAGATGAAGCGGATCCTGGAACGCCCCACACGCGAAGAGCTTCTCCGGAGGATCGCACGCCGCGCCCCGGTCCTGGGCGGTCCGAGCGCCGCCGAACTCGTCCGCGCCGAGCGGGACGGGCGTTGATCGTCCTCGACGCCTCGGCGGCTCTGGAGTTTCTGCTTCGGACGCCGATCGGGCTGAAGGTGGCGGCGAGGATCGCTCCCGCGGAGGAGACCCTCCACGCCCCGCACCTGATAGACCTCGAAGTGGCGCAGGTCCTTAGGCGCCGCGAGGCCTTGCGGACCCTCTCGCGTTCAAGAGCGGAACAGGCCATTGCCGACTTCTCGGATCTGGACCTCTCGTGCTATCCGCACGACGCCCTCCTGCCGAGGATCTGGGCGCTCCGGAGGAACGTGACCGCCTACGACGCGGCGTACCTCGCGCTCGCAGAGGCTCTCGACGCCCCGCTCCTCACGACCGACGAGAAGCTCGCGCGAAGCCCGGGGCACAAGGCGCGCGTCGAGGTCGTGTCGGCGGCCTGATCGGCTTTCTTGCCGTCTGCTAGTCTGCGCGCCTTATGCCGGGATTCCGGAACATCGCGATCATCGCCCACGTCGACCACGGGAAGACGACGCTCGTCGACTGCCTGCTGAAGCAGGCGGGGACGTTTCGCGTGAACGAGGCCGTCATCGAGCGCGTGATGGACTCGAACGAGCTGGAGCGGGAGCGGGGGATCACGATCCTCGCGAAGAACACCTCGATCCACTACCGCGACACGAAGGTGAACATCGTCGACACGCCGGGGCACAGCGACTTCGGCGGCGAGGTGGAGCGGGTCCTGAACATGGTGGACGCCGTCCTTCTCGTCGTCGACGCGGCCGAAGGGACGATGCCGCAGACGCGCTTCGTCCTCCGGAAGGCGCTCGAGCTGGGCCTCAAGCCGATCGTCGTCGTGAACAAGATCGACCGCCCCGAGGCGCGCCCTCACCAGGTCATCGACCAGGTCTTCGACCTGATGGTCGACCTCGGCGCCTCCGACGAGCAGCTCGACTTCCCGATCGTCTACACCTCGGCCAAGCACGGCTTCGCGCGGCGCGAGGTGGACCACACCGAGACCGACGTCCGGCCCCTTCTCGACACGATCTTCGTCGAGGTGCCCGAGCCGGTCGGGGAGGCCTCGGCCCCGCTCCAGCTCCTCGTCTCCTCGATCGACTACGACAATTACCTCGGGAGGCTCGCCATCGGGCGGATCCGGAACGGAACCATCGCGTCCGGCCAGCTCGTCGCCGTCTGTCGGCACGACGGTTCCATCACCCCGGGAAAGGTGACGAAGCTGATGACGTTCGAAGGGCTCGCCCGTCGGGAGGCCGACGCGGCCCCGGCCGGAGAGATCGTCGTCGTCGCGGGCCTTCCGGATGTGACGATCGGCGAGACGATCGCCGATCCCCTGAGCCCCGACCCCCTGCCTCACAAGGCGATCGACGAGCCGACGGTCTCGATGACATTCCGGGTCAACGACTCTCCCTTCGCGGGGCGCGAGGGGAAGTACGTCACCTCACGGAACATCTTCGACCGCCTGACGAAGGAGCTTCGGACGAACGTGGCGCTCAAGGTCGAGGAGACCGACAGCCCGGACGCCTTCAAGGTTTCGGGGCGCGGCGAGCTGCACCTCGCGATCCTCGTCGAGACGATGCGCCGGGAGGGGTTCGAGTTCGCGCTCTCGCGCCCCCAGGTCATCCTGAAGGAGATCGACGGCATCGCGTCCGAGCCGGTGGAGGAGCTGGTCGTCGACATCCCCGAGGAGGCGACGGGAACGGTCATCGAAAAGCTCGGCCGGCGGAAGGCCGAGATGAAGAACATGACGAACCACGGGTCGGGGCGCGTCCGGATCGAGTTCCGGATCCCGACGCGCGGCCTCTTCGGCTACCGGACGGAGTTCCTCACCGATACGAAGGGAGAGGGGCTCCTCTACCACGTCTTCTCCGGCTACGAGCCGTGGAAAGGGGACCTCTCCGCGCGGCGCGAGGGGGCGCTCGTCTGCAAGGAAGCCGGGGAGACGACCGCCCATGCGCTCGAGAAGCTGCAGGAGCGTTCGGTCCTCTTCCTGGCCCCTGGCATCGCCGCGTACGGCGGGATGATCTGCGGCGAGAACTCGCGCGAGAACGACATGGTCGTCAACCCGTGCGTCAAGAAGCACCTGACGAACATGCGCGCCTCGACTTCCGACATCGCCATCCGGCTCACGACGCCGCGCGCGATGCCGCTCGAGGCGGCCATCGAGTGGATCGACGAGGACGAGCTGGTCGAGGTGACCCCCAAGTCCGTCCGCCTCCGGAAGAAGATCCTCGACCACTCGATGCGGAGGGTCTCGGAGAAGCGCGCGATGATGGAGGCGACGGAGGGGGACGAGTAGCGGTGACGGTACCGCTTCGCCACGTCTCCGACACGGCGCTCTGGGTTGCCATGTACCGGGCGCTCGAATCCGAGCGGCCCGACGCCCTCTTCCGCGATCCGTACGCGCGAAGGCTCGCGGGAGAGCGCGGCGAAGAGATCGTCAGGAAGATCCCGCGCGGCCGGACTCTGGCCTGGCCCATGGTGGTCCGGACGGCGGTGATGGACGAGATCATCCTCCGGTGCGTGGGTCTGGGGGCGGGGACCGTGATCAACCTCGCCGCCGGGCTGGACACCCGCGCCTTCCGACTCGCGCTGCCGCCGACTCTCCGATGGTTTGACGTCGACCTCGCAGAGATGACGGAGTACCGGAGGGAGCAGCTCGCCGACGCCCGGCCCGCCTGCGTGCACGAGCACGTTGCGGCCGATCTGACCGACGTCGGCGCGCTGGCGGCCGTCTTCGCGCGCGCCCGCGATGGAGAAACGCCGGCGATGGTCGTCACCGAGGGACTTCTCGTCTATCTGACGACGGAGCAGGTGACGACTCTCGGCCGCAGGATCCACTCGGAGCCCGCCATCCGATGGTGGCTGATCGACCTGGGGAGCCCGCTCCTCCTGAAGATGTTGAGCAAGAACTGGCAGCCGCACCTCGCCGCGGCAGGCGCCCCGATGCAGTTCGCCCCCGCCGAGGGGACGGCCTTCTTCGCGCCCCTCGGCTGGGGCGAGGCCGAGTTCCGGTCGACCTGGGACGAGTCGCTCCGGCTGGGGCGGACCGTTCCGCTCGCGGGCCTCTGGAACCTGCTCGGAAAGCTCCGGTCCAGGAAGGTTCGCGACGCGTACCACCGGATGTCCGGGATCGTTCTCCTCGAACGATCGTAGACTCGCGGCGTGGTTCTCGGTCTCGTTCTCGCCCTTCTCGCCGCGCCGGAAGGGACGGGGCCCTCGACGGCTCCGGCCTCCGCCGACGAGGTGGCGGTGTGGCTCGCGGGAACGTACGACACGCGGGATCAGGCCGCCCGCGACGCCGAGGTTCCCGCGCTCCGGATGCTGATCGTGGCGGTGCCGAAGAGCCGCCTCTCCTTCGGGGCGCCCGTCCTCTATCTGGAGGAAGCGCCGGCCGCGAGGCCGGACCGCCCGTCGCTCCAGCGCTTTCTCCGGGTCGAGACGGACGCGGCGGGGGCGATCGTCCTTCGGAGGTTCGATCTGAAGGACGGCTCCGCCGCGGCGGGGAAGTGGCGGACGCCGGCGGACCTCGCTCTCTTCGGCCGGAACGACGTCCGCGAGCGGGCCTCCTGTGCCGTCACCCTGAAGAAGACCGCCGATCACTACGAAGGGAGCGCCGCAGCCGTGGAGTGCGTCCCCGCGCTGCTCGGAGTGATGCGGGCCACGTCGGAGATGAGGATCTTCCCGGACCGCGTCGAGACGTGGGACCGGGGCTTCGGGGCGAAGAGCGTCCAGCTCTACGGGCCGATGCTGGAGCCGTACCGCTTCAGGAAACGGTCGGCCGTCGCGCCGGAAGAGCTGCCGACGGCCCTCCCGGAGCCGGACCGGTGAACGCCGTCCGCCTCGCGGCCCGGAAGAGGCTCGCTGCTGCCCGGCGGATCGTCGTGAAGGCGGGGACGAACGTCGTCATGCGCGAGGAAGGGGGCGTCGCGCTCGGCCGCCTCTTCGGTCTCATCGAGTCGGTCGCCGCCCTCCGGAAGCAGGGACGCGACGTCCTGATCGTCTCCTCGGGCGCCATCGGCCTCGGCGTCCAGCGCCTCCGTCTCAAGAGCCGTCCGGCCGAGCTTTCGCTCAAGCAGGCGTGCGCGGCCGTGGGGCAGTGCCGGCTGATGGCCGTCTACGAGGAGGGCTTCGGCGCTCTCGACGTCCCGACGGCGCAGGTTCTCCTGACGGAGGACGACTTCGCCGACCCCGAGCGCTTCCGGAACCTCTCGGCGACGCTCGGCCGGCTCTTTGCGCTCGGCGTCGTCCCGATCCTGAACGAGAACGACGTTGTCTCGACGGCGGAGCTGGAGACGCCGGGCGCGGCGCGCCGGAGGATCTTCGGAGACAACGACCGGCTCTCCGCCCTCGTCATGGGGCACGTCGAGGCCGACGCGCTCGTCATCCTCTCCGACGTGGACGGCCTCTTCACCGCTCCTCCGGCGCACGACCGGCGGGCCCGGCTGATTCCGCTCGTGACGGGCGTGACCGGCCGGATCGCCCGGTATGCGAAGGGGGCGGGAAGCCGGGGACGGGGCGGGATGGAGACGAAGCTCGAAGCGGCGCGCCTCGCGAACGAGGCGGGCGGGCTCGCCGTCATCGCGAACGGAAAGGCGCCGCACGTCCTCGACCGGCTCTTCGCGGGGGAGGAGATCGGAACGCTCTTTGTCCCGCCCCGCCGGAGACGTCCGTGAGCACGCGGGAGGGGATCGGCGCGCGCGCCGCGGCGGCGAAGGCGGCTTCCCGGACGCTCGCCACCCTCCCGTCGGAGACGAAGAGCCGGGCGCTTCGGGCCGCCGCGGGACGGATCGAGTCGGAATCGGCGGCGATCCTCGATGCGAACGGGGCGGATGTCGCAGAGGCGCGGGCAGCCGTCGCGGAAGGGACGCTCGCACCGCCGCTTCTCGACCGGCTCGTCCTCGACGCGGGGAAGGTCCGGGCGATGGCGAACGGCGTCCGCGCCGTCGCGGCCCTCCCGGATCCTTCGGGGAGGATCTTTTCGAGGACGCTTCTCGATGACGGCCTCGTTCTGGAGAAAGTCTCCTGTCCCCTCGGCGTCGTCGCGGTCGTCTTCGAGTCCCGCCCCGATGCGGTGCCGCAGATCGGCGCGCTCGCTCTGAAGTCCGGCAACGCCGCGCTCCTGAAAGGGGGACGCGAGTCGGCCCGCTCGGCCTCGGCGATCCTCTCGGCGATCCAGGGCGGTCTCGCGGAGGTCCCGGAGATTCCCGCCGACGCGCTCCAGCTCCTCTCCACCCGCGACGAGGTGGATGGGCTCCTCTCGCTCGACTCGGAGATCGACCTCGTCATCCCGCGCGGCGGAGCCGACCTCGTCGCGTACGTCCGCAGCCACACCCGGATCCCGGTCCTCGGCCACGCGGAGGGGGTCTGCCACGTCTACATCGACCTTTCGGCGGACCCGGGGAAAGCGATCGCGATCGTCGTCGACGCCAAGACGACCTATCCGGCAGCCTGCAATGCCGCCGAGACGCTCCTCCTTCACCGCGATGCGGCGGCGCGGCTCCTTCGCCCTCTCGTGGCGGCGCTCCGAGGAAAGGGTGTCGAGATCCGCGCGTGCGAGGCGACGCGGGCTATCGCTCCCGACCTCGGCCTCGTGCCGGCCGCGGAAGACGACTTCGGGCGCGAGTTCGGAGCGCTCGTTCTCGCCGTGAAGATGGTCGGAAGCCTCGGCGAGGCGATCGACCATGTCAACCGCTTCGGGTCGAAGCACACGGACGCCATCGTCACGGAGGACCGCGCCGCGGCGGAGCGGTTCCTCGCCGAGGTCGACGCCGCAAATGTCTTCGCGAACGCCTCGACGCGCTTCGCCGACGGCTTCCGTTACGGCTTCGGGGCCGAAGTGGGGGTCTCCACGAGCAAGCTCCACGCGCGGGGGCCGGTCGGTCTCGAGGGGCTCGTCACGTACAAGTACCGCCTCTTCGGCGAGGGACACGTGGTGGCGACGTACACGGGGGAGAACGCCCGGCCCTTCCGCCACGTGCGGCTCGACCCCGGCGACTGAGCGTGCGCGCCCTCCTTCAGAACATTCGGCCTGCGAAAACGTATTCTCGGGTGCCATGAAGAGAGCGCACGCTGCTTTTCTGTCCCTCCTGGCCCTTCTTCTCACCCTTCCCGCCGCCGCCGCTCCCGCGGAAGCCCCTGCCGAAGCGAGGCTTCTCCGCTTTCCCGACATCCACGGCGACACGGTCGTCTTCTCGCACGCCGGGGACCTCTGGTCGGTCCCGGCTTCGGGAGGGATGGCCCGGCGCCTCACCTCGGGGGACGGGCTGGAGCTCTTTCCGCGCTTCTCGCCCGACGGGAAGTGGATCGCCTTCACCGGCCAGTACGACGGCTCCCTCGACGTCTACGTGATGCCCTCCGAAGGGGGCGAGCCCCGCCGTCTGACCTGGTATCCCTCCGAGGTCAACAACGACCGGATGGGCTTCGACGACATGGTCCTCGGCTGGACGCCGGACGGGAAGATCCTCTTCCGCGGACAGCGCGGCCCGCTCCGCGGGTTCATCGGCGAGCCTTATGTCGTGAGCCCGGAGGGAGGCCCCGTCGAGCGCTTTCCTCTTCCCGAATCGGGCGCCATCTCCTTCTCGCCCGACGGGACGAGGATCGCCTACACGCGCATCTTCCGCGACTTCCGGTCGTGGAAGCGGTATCAGGGCGGCATGGCGCAGGACGTCTGGCTCTACGACCTCGGGTCGAGATCGATCGAGCGGATCACGGACTGGCCGGGGACCGACACGCAGCCGATGTGGATCGGAAACGCCATCTACTTCCTCTCGGACCGCGAGAACTGGAAGCTGAACCTCTGGAAGTACGACCTCCCGGCGAAGACGACGACACGCGTCACGAACTTCACCGAGTACGACGTGAAGTGGCCGCACGCGGGCTCCGGGAAGATCGTCTTCGAGAACGGAGGATTCCTCTACGTTCTCGATCCCGCGACCGGCGCCTCCACGAAGCTGAGCGTCTTACTCCCGGACGACCGGAAGCTCGCGCGCCCCCGCTGGGTCAAGGTGGAGGACCGGATCACGAGCGTCTCGCTGGCGCCGGGAGGCCTTCGCGCCGCCGTCACCGCGCGGGGCGACGTCTTCACGGTCCCGGCCGAGAACGGGACGACCCGTAACGTGACACGGACGGAAGGAGTCCGCGAGAAGGACGCCGTCTGGTCGCCCGACGGCAAGTGGATCGCCGTCATCTCCGACGCGACGGGCGAGGAGGAGCTCCAGATCGTCCCGGAGGACGGGAAGGGGGCGCCGACGGCGCTCACTTCCGGCTCCTCGTCCTGGTCGTTCCCCCCCGTCTGGTCTCCCGACTCGAAGAAGCTCGCCTTCGCCGACCGGGCCATGCATCTCTGGGTCGTGGACGCCGCGACGAAGGAGAAGGCTCTCGTCGACACGGCGAAGATCTGGGAGATCTCCCAGTACTCCTTCGCGCCCGACTCCCGGTGGCTCGCCTACCGCAAACAGGTCGACACGGACTTCGGCGCGATCTTCCTCTGGGACGCCGGGACGAAGACGTCCACGCAGGTCACGCCGTCCGTCGTCGAGTCCGGTGACCCGGTCTTCGATCCCGAGGGGGAGTACCTCTGGTTCCTCTCGGATCGGGACATCGCCCCGACCCTCGGCGAGTTCGACACGGCCTTCACCGTGAACCGGACCACCCGCCCGTACGCCCTCCTTCTCAAGAGCGATGGCGTCTCCCCCTTCGCCCCGAAGAGCGACGAGGCAAAGAAGCCCGACCCGGCCGGTGAGACGAAAGAGGGGAAAGAGGGGGCGAAGAAGGACGAGAAGAAGCCCCCCTTCCGGATCGACCTCGCCGGTCTCGCCGACCGTGTTGTCGCGTTCCCGGTGCCGCCCGGCGACTACGGACGCCTGACCGCGGCGAAGGGGAAGCTCTTCTGGCTCTCCTTCCCCCCGGAGCCACTGACCGAGTCGGAGGGCCCGCCGGCGGCGACGCTTCAGATGTTCGATCTCGAGAAGCGGAAGGCGAGCGACCTGCTTTCGAATGTGAACGGCTACGCGCTGGCCCCCGACGGCAGCCGTCTCGCAATCCGGAGCGGGAAGACGTGGGCCATCGTCGAGCCGAAGGAAGGGTTGAAGCCGGGAGACGGGAAGCTCGATCTCTCGGGCCTCGCGATGGAGCTCGACCCGGCCAAGGAGTGGGTGCAGATCTTCCGCGAGACGTGGCGCCTCTACCGGGACTTCTTCTACCTCCCCGACATGGGAAAGATCGACTGGACGGCGATCCGGAAACGATACGAACCGCTCGTCGCCCATGTCTCGCACCGGATCGACCTGAACTACGTTCTCGCCGAGATGGCGGCGGAGCTCGGGTCGGGGCACGCCTACGTCGGAGGAGGCGACTACCCGAAGCCGGAGCGGATGCCGGTCGGGACGCTCGGAGCCGATCTCGTTCTCGACGAGAAGTCGGGACGCTGGAAGATCGCGCGAATTCTCGAGGGGCAGAACTGGATCGACTCGCGCCGTTCGCCTCTCACGGAGCCGGGCGTGAAGGTGTCGGTCGGCGACTATCTCCTCGCCGTCGACGGCCACGAGCTGACGTCCAAGGACGAGCCGTACCGCCTCCTCGCGGGAACGGTCGGCCCGACGGGGGAGAAGCCGGTCGCCGCGGGAGGCGGCAGGACGGTCACTCTCCTCGTGAACAGCAGGCCCGCGAAAGAGGGGGCGCACGAGATCGTCGTCCGCCCGATCGCGAGCGAGGAGGACCTCCGGTACTTCACCTGGGTGGAGGAGAACCGGCGGAAGGTGGAAAAGGAGACGAATGGCCGCGTCGGTTACATCCACATTCCCGACATGGGCGCCGACGGGCTGACGGAGTTCATCCGGCAGTACTACCCGCAGCTCCGGAAGGAGGGGCTGATCGTGGATGTCCGCGCCAACGGGGGCGGATTCGTCTCGCAGATCATCCTGGAGCGCCTCCGGCGCCGCGTGGAGGGGATGGAGGTCGCCCGAAACGCGCGCCCCGGTCCGTACCCCAATGCGTCCTTCAACGGACCGATGGTGGCGCTCATCAACGAGTATTCGGCCTCCGACGGCGACATCTTCCCGTACTACTTCCGGAAATACGGCCTCGGGCCTCTCATCGGCAAGCGGACATGGGGCGGCGTCGTCGGAATCCGGGGCCTCGGCGGCGGGATGGTGGACGGCGGCTACACCTTCGTCCCGGAGTTCGCGACCTACAGCCTGAAGAGCGAGTGGGTCATAGAGAACGAAGGGGTCCGGCCCGACATCGAGGTGGACAACCTTCCGGCCGACGAGATGGCCGGGAAGGACGCGCAGCTTTCGCGCGGCATCGAGGAGATCCTGAAGCGGATCAAGGAGCACCCGCCCGTCTGGCCGCCCGAGCCGAAGCCCCGCGACCTCGCGAACCCGGTGCCGAGGAAGTAGGACGTCGGCCCGGATCCGGGGGCCCAAAGGGAACGAGGGGCCTCTATAATAGAAAATAGGGACCTGACCCCGATCTGGTTGCTATAATAGAAGATAGAGACCTGACCCTATTTGCCGCTATTTGCCGTCGTTGTCCAGTCTCAGCTTCATCTCCAGGAAGGTCTCATGGTTCTCGTCATTCATCGTGAGGACATGCCTGCGCTGAAAACCGAACTTCTCGTACAGCCCGATCGCTCCTGTCTTCACGATCTCCACGTCGAGCTCGACCTCGGAGACCTTCATTTTCCGGAGATGGTCCAGGAGAGCCGCGATCAGGCGTGTGGCGACGCCCTCGCCCCGATGGTCCGGATGGACGGCGATTCTCATGATGACCGCGCGCTTTGCCAGGGCGCAACCGCACGCGCTCAGAAAACCGACGACCTCCTTTTCCTCGAGAACGAGGAAGAGCTCATCCAGGGCCGATCGAAACGAAGCGAGATCCCATCGATTCTCGAACGAGAGACTCTCGATCTCGAGGATCCGGCCCAGGTCGCTTTCCGTGGCCCGGCGGATCAAGCCGGAGTCGGACGGACCGATGGCCATCGGAATACCTTCCTTCAACCCCCCGCGCCGGCATCACTCTTCCGCCGCGGGCCGCCTCGCCGCCGCCGCCGCCTGTGGCCGGCAGGCGAGGACGCCTCCGGCGGCAGGACGAGGAGTCCCTCGTGGGAGGCCCGGAGGAGGGCCGGCGGGGGGACGAGCGCCTCGGGGAACGGCGCCGGAGTCGCGAGGCGGGTCCGGCTCGTCTCCTCGGGATGGGCTCCCGCGCGGTCGAGGACGTCCTGCCACGCGGCCGCGGCCTCGTGGTAGCGCCCGGAGGCCCGGGAATGGAGGGAGAGGAGCGCGAGGGCGTGCGGGAACCAGGATCGCGAAACGATTCGGCGCGCCGCCGGATGGTCCGGCCGCGTCGAGGTGAGCGCCCCGAGCGTGTAGAGCGACTGCTTGACGAGGTGCGTCGCGAGGTTCGGGAGCGACATCCGGAGCGCGAGCGGGTTCACGACGGCGTCGAGGACGAGGAGGATCTGCGAGGCGTCGACCCCTTTGCCGGCGCCGCGCGCGCGGATCGCCGAGAGGACGAGCGGAAGGAAGAGGACGCCGAGAAGGACGGCGTCCTTGTGCTTCTCGCCCTTCTCGCGCCGGGCGTCGAGATCGTGGAGCATCTTCCAGAAAAGCGCGGCGAACGGCGCCTCGGCGCCGTGGGGAGAGACGGCGTCGGAGAGTTCGGGCAGGACGACGCCGAGGAGCCCGGTCTCGTTCCAGAGGCGGAACGTGTCGTGCCCCCACCCGCGCCGGAGCGGGTCGAGAAGCTCCTCCGTCACGCGCGGCGGGGCGCTCTTTCGCAGTTCCGTCTTCAGCTCCCCGATCGCGTCGAGAAGGGGCGTGTCCATCCGGAACTTCAGCCGCGCCGCGAACTCGCAGGCCCGGAGCATCCGGACCGGGTCCTCCCGGAAACGGACGAGCGGGTCGCCGATCGTCCGGATGAGTCGCTGCTCGAGGTCCTCCACCCCCCCGACGTAGTCGAGGACGGCATACGTCGCGATGTCGTAGAAGAGACCGTTGACCGTGAAGTCGCGGCGCTCGGCGTCCTGCTCCGGCGTGCCGAAGACGTTGTCGGAGCGGATCAGGAGGTCGGCTTCGCCCTCGGCTCCCGGCTCGGCGTCCTCGCGCTCGGGCGTGCGCCGGAAGGTGGAGACCTCGACGACCTTTCCCCCTTCGAACAGGATGTGCGCGAGCCGGAACCGGCGTCCGATGATCCGGGAGTTGCGGAAGAGCCGGCGGATCTCCTGCGGGCGGGCGTCGGTCCCGATGTCGAAATCCTTCGGGGTCCGTCCCGTCATCAGGTCGCGGACGGAGCCTCCGACGAGGTACGCCTTGAAACCCGCGCGGTGCAGGCGGTAGAGGACGCGCAGCGCGTCCGGATCGATGTAGCCGCGCGAGATGGGGTGCTCGGCGCGAGGGAGGATCCGGGGAATGGTCATCCCGGAGGGTGCCCGAGACACATCGGTGGAATTGTAGCCGACGTCACCCAAGCGCATCCGGGCCGGCAGCCGTAAACTGCCGCTGCCAGTGCCGCTTCGCCGCCTTTCCGGGCCGATCGACCGCCGCGCGGACCCGCCGACGGCGATCGTGCTCCTTGTTCTGGGAGCCCTCGTCGCGTCGCGTATTCCGGCGCTCGCGCGGTCGCCGGGGGAGATCGACGAGGCGGTCTTCGCCGGGGCGGTGACGCGATTCGACCTCTTCCAGCTCTCTCCGCAGGGGCCGGGCTATCCGGTCTGGATACTGATCGGACGGCTGCTCCTCCCTCTTTTCGTGACGCCGTTCAACTCCCTCGCGACGGCCTCCACGATCCTCTCCGGCGTCATGCTCCTGTCGCTCTACCTCTGGGGGAGGCGGACGGTGGGCGGATGGGCGGCTCTCGGGGCGACGGTCTTCGCCGCCGCCCTCCCCGTCGTCTGGGTCAACGGCGGGCGCGCCTTCGCCGACACGCCCGGGACCGCCTTCTGCGTTCTCGCGGCCGGACTCCTGTCGCTCGCGCTCGAGCGGCGCGGCAGCGAGCCGACGCGCTGGCGCGAGTACGTCGCGGCCCGGCGCGCCCGGATCCTCGCGGCCCTCGCGGGGCTCGCCGCGGCCGCGGGCTTCGGCGTGAGGCCCCACCTCGTCCTCGGGTTCGGGCTTCTCTTCCTCATCTATGCCGGTCGCCTTCTCTCGCGCGCGGACCGACGCGACGCCGGAGTGACGTTCCTCGGGTCGGCTCTTGCGGGATCGCTGGCCTGGATCGCCTGGCTCCTCGCCGAAGCGGGGGGACTCGACGGGTTCTGGCGGACCGTGACGGAACGAGCCGGCTTCCGTGCCCAGGCCCTCGCGACGGGGCACGTCGGCGGGCTCCTCGACTCCTTCCTCGTCCGCGACCTCGTCTCGCCGCCGAGGGCCCTCGTCTTCTGGCTCGTGGCCGCGGCGGGCGTCGTGGCGCTCGTCAAGCGGCGAAGCCGCGCCGCGATCGATCTCGCGGCCGTTCTCCTGCCCCTCTTCGGCTCCCTCTGGTGGCTCCACAACCGGACGATGTCGCGCTACTCGGTCCCCTTCGCCCTCGTGGCGTCCCTTCTCTTCGGCGCCGGGCTCGAAGCGATCTTCCGGCGGCGGGCGATCGGGTTCCTCGCCGCGGTCGCGGCGGCCGGACTGTTCGTGGTCGGGAATGGACCCGAGGTGCTTCGTTCGGCCGAGGAGACGACGCCCCCCATGGCGGCCATCGAATACCTCGAGCGGTATACCCATCCGGGGCGCGAGACGATCGTGGCCGACGAGCCGTTCCACGCCTTTCTCCGGATGGAGATCTGGGAGGGGCGGCTCGCCGTCTGGGGGTACACGACGACGGATTTCATCTCGGGCTACGTCCAGACGAACAAGCGGTTCGTCCGGCTCGCGGACTTCACCGGAGACCCGGACCCGCAGAGCGCCAGCGACCCCGGATGGAAGACCTGGTCGAAGGGAGGGCGCGTCGCGGAGACTCTCGGAAACGGGAGGCTGCTCTTCGTCGGGGTCCGGGACCCGGCCCCGCCCCTCTTCGGCCCGGGTTTCGGCGTCACGGAGGAAGTGCCCGGCCAGCCGGCGTTTCACTGGGCAGGTCCGGAGGCGCGCCTCGTCGTCCCGGGGCTCGAGGGCCCGCCGGTGGCGCTCCTCGCGGGAGAGCGCGACGGTGAAGCCGGAGCGACGACGCTCCGCGTGAGGGAGGCGGAGACGGGCGCGACCGTCCTCACCCGGGTCCTGGCGCCCGGGCCCTTCGAGCTCGCGATCGTCCCTCGGACGATCGTCGGACCGCTCCCGAAGCCGGTCGTCTACATCCTCTCCTGCGACCGACCGGTTCCGTTGCCGAAGATCGAAGGAGCCGAGCGGCCGGCGCTCGGCTGCTTCCGTATCCTCGAGTCGACCTTTTCGGTCCCTCCGGAGAAGCTCTGGGCGCGCCGCGGAGAGCGGTACGAGCTGGACGTAGGGGGACCGTCCGACGGGCGTGCGGGCCTTTCGGGCTTCCACGCGCGGGAGCGGAACGAGAAGACGGGTCTCGAGATGCGCTGGACCTCCGGGGAGGCGACCGCGATCTTCTCCCCCGTCGCCGGGTTCGTCCCCCGGCGCCTCCTTCTGCGAGTCCGCCCGCCGGACGGAGACGCCGTTTCCGTCCGGGTCTCCGTCGCGGGCGTCGCCTGCGGGGAGATCCTCGTCCCACCCGGCGAGTTCGAGGAGCGGCGGCTGGATCTCCCCGAAGCGGCTCGCTCCGCCTTCCGGGGCGCCGATCCGATCCTCCTCTCCCTCGCGTCGCCCACGTGGGTGCCCAGGCTCGCGGGGAAAGGGGACGACGACCGCCCGCTCGGTGTCGGGCTGACCCGGATCAGCCTCGAGTAGAGCGGTCGCGAAGGGCGTCGCGGGCAACGGCGGCGAAGGCGCAAAGGACGAGAAGAACGCCCGCGAGCGCGAGGGCGGTCTCGCCCCACGAGAGCGTCGACAGGCGATCGGACCAGAGCCCGATTCCGAACCCCGTCAGGAGGATCGCGCCTGCGTAAAGGAGGAGAAAGAGCCGCGCCTTCCGGAAAAGGGCTCGCCGGAGAGCCGGGAAGAGCACGAGAAGGAGGGGCGCCCCGGCGAGGAGAAGAAGGAGCGCCGCCCGCTTCATCCCGTGGTCCGGGGCCCCACCTCCATCAGGAGGCCTTCGCCGTCAGCTTCGAGTGCTTCCGGCTGTAAGCGAAGAAGATCACGAGGCCGATGATCAGCCAGATGACGAGCCGCGCCCATGTGTGCCAGCCGAGATTCGTCATGAGATAGAAGCAGGAGAGGGCCCCGAGAATCGGGACGAGCGGCACGAGCGGCGTCCGGAAGGGACGGTGGGTCTCCGGATTCGTCCGCCGGAGGATGATGACCGCGAGACAGACGATGACGAAAGCGAGGAGCGTTCCGATGTTGACCATCTGGCCGAGGTCGTCGATCGGCGTGAACGCGCCGAGCAGGGCGCAGATCATCCCGACGATCCAGGTCATCTTGAAGGGGGTCCGGTGGCGTTTGTGGACTTCGCCGAACACTTTCCTCGGCAGGAGGCCGTCGCGCGACATGGCGAAGAAGACCCGTGTCTGTCCGAGGAGCATGACGAGCATGACCGAGGTGAGCCCCGCGAGCGCCCCGCCGGTGATCAGGAAGACGGCCCAGCCGAGGTGGTAGCTCTCGAAGGCTTGCGCGAGCGGGGCCTTCAGGTCGATCAGGTTCCACTTCGTCATGCCGGTCAGGACGGCCGCCACCGCGATGTAGAGGACCGTACAGATCAGCAGCGAGCCGATGATCCCGAACGGCATGTCCTTCTGGGGGTTCTTCGCCTCCTGCGCCGTCGTGGAGATGGCGTCGAAGCCGATGTAGGCGAAGAAGATGTAGGCCGCGCCCGAGGCGATCCCGGCGAAGCCGTTCGGAGCGAAGTCGGACCAGCTGGCACCCCAGTTCACCGGCTTCACGAAGAAGGCGCCGACGAGGATCACCATGACGACGACCGAAGTCTTGATAGCCACGATGCTGGAGTTGAATCGCGCCGATTCCTGGATGCCGACGGCGAGGACCGACGTCACGAGGAGCGCGACGAGGAGGGCGAGAAGGTTGAAGACGATCGGGATCCCGAAGAGTTCGGGAGGGGCAGGCCAGGCGTGCCCGTCCGCCACCGCCGCCGCGGCGGCACGGCTGTAGGTGATCCAGTCGTTCGTGAGCCACTCCGGAAGGTGGACCCCGAACAGCTTCAGGAACTTCGTGAGGTATCCCGACCACCCGACCGAGACCGTGGCCGCCCCCATCATGTACTCGAGGACGAGATCCCATCCGATGATCCACGCGAACAGTTCGCCGAGCGTCGCGTAGGCGTAGGTGTACGCCGAGCCGGCGAGCGGGATCATCGACGCGAACTCCGCGTAGCAGAGGCCGGCGAAGACGCACGCGATCCCCGAGAGGACGAACGAGAGGACGAGCGCGGGGCCCGCCCCGAGAATCTTCACCGTGCCGTCGGCGTTCATGGAGCCGTGCGCTCCGATCCCGGTCATGACGAAGATGCCGGCGCCGATGATGGCGCCGATGCCGATCGCGACGAGCGACCAGCGTCCCAGTGCGCGTTTCAGGCTCTGCTCGCCCTCCTCGACGCTCTCCGCGAGGAGATCGGCAATCGGCTTGACGGCGAAGAGGGAGTTTCGGGACACGCTTCGACCTCCGCTACCCGCGTTTCCGGCTTTCCGGGACCGGGAGACGATAACACCACGCGCATAGAATCAAGACCGGAAGGAGCGCGAATGAGCAGTCCCGAGACACCGGTCCTCCCGCTTTCGGCGATCGCCGAAAAGTTCCGGTCGAAGGTGAAGACGTATCCGGCGAAGACGAACCTCGAAGGCGTGAAGGTGCTCCGTCTCGCCCGGCACGTCGACGACCGCGGATTTTTCCAGGAGATCTACCGGGCGAAGGCGGACGCCCCGGGGAGCGAGGCCCTCGCGGATTTCTTCCACGGCTTGCCGGTGGCCCAGATGAACTACACGATCGTGGATGCCCCCGACCACGTCAAGGGGCTCCACTACCACCTCAAGCAGCGGGACGTCTGGTTCTGCCCGCACCCGTCCAAGGCGAAGTTCGTCCTCCTCGACGTCCGAAAGGCGTCGCCGACGTTCGGAAAGAGCCAGGTGATCGTGGCCGGGGACGGACTGGACCTCCTCGTCGGGATCCCCGAGGGGGTCGCCCACGGATACCGTCCGCTGACGAATCCCTGCGCCCTCTTCTACATCGTCACGCGGACCTTCGATGCGAAGGACCCCGACGAGTACCGGATCGCGTGGGACCATCCGGCGGTGAAGGACCTCTGGGACGTGCCGAACGGCTGATTGGCCGGCTGGGTGTCAGCTCGGGGAGGGGATTCCGAGCTTCTTCACGAGCGCCACGAAGCGGGGATCGCCGCGGATCGGGTCGAATCCGCGTTCGACGTTGAGGTAGACGAGCCGCCCCGCCCCCTCGTCGTAGGCCCGCTCCAGCGCGTCGAGCGCCTCCTTCCGGCGGTCGAGGCCGAGATTCAGGATCGCGACGGGCAACGCCGAGACGAACTCCTTCGCGCTCGCCCGTTCGAGCTCCCCGAGGAGCGCCTCGGCCTCGGCGCGCTTCCCCGTCCGGGCGAGGCCGAATCCGAGGAAGGCGAGCGCGTCGGGGTTCCGGTCCGAGATCTTGACCAGGGTCCGCCACTCGGCGATCGCCTCGTCCGGCTTCCCGAGCCTCAGGTTCGCGAGACCGAGGTAGGCGTGCCCCAGCCGTAGCCCGGCTCGATCTTCAGCGCCCGGCTGAGCCCCTCGTGGGCGGTTTCGTTGTCCCCCTGCCAGTACGAGGCGAGCGCGGCGTCCACCGCCACGACGTGGCTCAACGGGTCAAGCTCCTTGCCCGGCGGATCCGCTCGAGCGCCTCCGTGTGGCGTCCCGCGGCGGAGAGGAGGTTCGAGTACCACTGCAGCGTCTGGACGTCGTTCGGATTCAGCTCGAGAGCGCGGCGGAACTCCGTTTCGGCGCGGGACCAGTCGTGCTCGTACTGGTAGGAGAGGTCCGCAAGGGAGGCGTGGGCGCTCGCGAGCGAGGGGTCGATCCGGAGGGCGCGCTCGGCGGCTTCGCGCTGGCGAGGGAAGACCTCGCGTGGCGGAAGCGCACCGTAATAAGCAATGAGATTCCACGTGTCCGCGAGGCCCAGCCAGGCCACCGCTTCGTTCGGGTCGCGGGAGAGCGCCTCCTGGAAGAGCCGGACCGCCTTTTCGAAGCCGTCCGCGCTTCGACGGGAGAGCGCGTAGCGTCCCCGGAGGCAGAGGTCCCACGCCACGGCGTCGTGAGGAGGTCCGACGACCCGCTTCTCCTCCTCGCCGGTGAGGCGCGGGCGAATGGAGCGCGCGATCTGCCGGGCGATCTCCGACTCGGCCGTCACCCGGTCGTTCGGCCGGTCGACGATCCGTTCCCCCCAGATCTGCGCGCCGCTCCGGACGTCGATGAAATCGGCCTGCACGACGAGATCGGCGCCGCGACGCATCAGCCGGCCGGTGACGACGGCCTGGACGCCGAGGTCGCGCCCCGAGCGCTGAGGGTCGGCCGGGCCGGCGCCCCGCGATCCGGACGGGAGCGACTTGACCGTGAGGCGCGGAAGTGTCGAGAGGCTGTTGCGCAGGGAGTCCCCGATCCCGTCGGAGAGGTAGTCGTCCTCGCGGTTCCCCGTCTCGTTCGCAAAGGGGAGGACGGCGAGTGACACGATGCTCTCGCGGTGTGGCCCGCGGAGGGCGACGAAGAGGAGAGCGCCCGCGGCCGAAGCGAAGAGGACTCCCCCCACGAGCGTCCGGCGGCGCGGAAGGACGCGCGTCGGCGCCGCCGGAGGCGGTGCGGGGCGGGAGGGAGCGGGCGTCGGGTGCGGGCTCTCCCCGTGCGGCGGCGTGGCGAGCGCGACCCGGAGGGTGAACGCAAGGTCCCCGGCCGTCTGGAAGCGGCGGTCGGGCGATTTCTCGAGACAGCGGAGGATGAGGAGACGGACTTCCTCGGGGAGGCCGGGGGCGAGATCGGCCGGGTCGGTCGCGTCGTGCCGGAGCGTCGCCGTCAGCGCTTCGGCCGCGGTCTCGCCGGAGAAGGCGCGTTTTCCCGTCACCATCTCGTAGAGGACGCAGCCGAGGGAGAAGATGTCGGACCGGCCATCGACGGGCTTGTGGCGGATCTGCTCCGGCGAGACGAAGCCCGGGGTCCCCACGAGCGCGTCCGTGGCCGTCAGCTCCGTCGAGCCGAGCGTCACGCCGTCGACGACGGACCCGGAAGAGACGGTCGCGATTCCGAAGTCGAGGATCTTCACCCGGCCGTCGGACGTGAGAAAGATGTTCGAGGGCTTGACGTCGCGGTGGACGACGCCGCGGGCGTGGGCGGCCGCGAGGCCGTCGGCGGCGGCGAGGCCGAACTCGACGGCCTTCCGCCAGGGGAGCGGGCCGGACTTGAGCCGCTCCGAGAGCGATTCCCCTTCGAGCAGCTCCGTGACGGCGTACGAGATCCCGGCCGCCTCGCCGACGTCGTGAATGTCGAGGAGGTTCGGATGAGAGAGCGCGGCGATAGCCCGGGCCTCGACCTCGAAGCGCGCGCGGGCGGTCGGATCGGTCGCGAGCCCTTCCGGGAGGACTTTGACCGCCACTTCCCGTCCGAGCCGGAGGTCGCGGGCGCGGTAAACCTCGCCCATTCCCCCCGCGCCGAGGGGGGCGAGGACCTCATACGCCCCAAGGCGTGTTCCCTCGCGAAGCGGCAACGCTCTCTCCCGGACGAAGTCGAACGATTGTAGCCCCGCGTCCCGTGTCAGAAGGTCTTCGTGAAGGAGAACCAGAAGGCGTTCCGGCCCCGCGTAATACTCTCGCCGCTCAGGCTCTCGAGGTCGAAGTTCCTCTCGAAGAAGATCTCGAGGGCGCTGGACCAGAAGAACCCGCTCGTGACGCCGGCGGCGACGCCGTTCAGCCATCCCGTTCGTGCCGCCACCGTACCGTCCGGCATCAGGCGCGGGCGGTCGACGCGCGCCACAGTCCCGCGGACCGAGAGGAAGAGGAAGAGGAGCGCCTCGAAGCGGTACTCCAGGCTCGCGAGGGCGTAGCCGCGGGAGACGATCTCGTCGAGCGCGGCGGCCGGGATGACCGGTCGGGCGAGCGTCTCGGCGTCGCCGGCGTTCGACCCGCCGGAGAGGCGGAACGCCGAGAAGCGGTCGAGATTCGAGCCGGTTCCCGCCCAGCCCCCGAGGACGAGGCGATGACGCTCGCCCGGGACGAAGGGGACGGGCACGGCGGCCATCACGAACCCGCGGATCGAGGTCCAGGAGGCGGTATCGGAGCCGCGGAGGGATCCGGAAGCCGGGTCTCCCCACTCCTGCCAGCCGGCGCGGTGCGCCGCGATCGCGTCGAGCCCGGCGCCCCATCCGGAGTGGGGAAGCTCGAGGAGGTTCCGCTGGAACGAGTCGGCGTGGAACCGGAGGTGGCCGCGCCCCTCGTAAACGTCCGCCGGCGGGACGAACGACGGATCGGTCCTCTCCCCGGCCGAGAAGAAGAGGCCGCCGGCTTCGTACGTCAGAGCGACTTCCGCGACGTTCTCGGGGTGGAACGGGGTGACCGCGATCCGCCAGCCGAGCCCGAGGCCCGCGCGCACCGTCCCCCACTTCATCTCCTCCGCGGAGAGACGCGCGCCGTCCACGTACTCCGATCGCGCCCAGGGGATCGTGACGTTCTCGAACGTGGCGACGACGTCGAATGCCGGCGCGATCCGCCGGCTGTATCGGACGTCGTCGTAGATGCCGAGGAACTCGCCCCGGAAGCGGGTGAGACCGGACTGGGGATAGCGCCAGAGGAGCAGGGTGGCGGCCGGCGAAAGAATCTCGCCGCCCGGGGCGTCCGGGGCCCACTCGAGGCCGGCGTAGGCCTCCGTTACGCGGTGACGGTCCCGCGCGGGGACGTCGATTGTCGTCCCGAAGAGGGTGACGGTGCAGGCCTCCCCGGCGAGCGGCGTCCGGCGCTCGTCGGCGCGGGCCTGCAGGCCGGCAAGAAGGAGAAAGAGTGGCAGGAGCCGTCCTGCCCGCCGCGTCATTACGCGCGTCCGGGAGAGTCGCATCATGAGTGCCGACCTCCGGAAAGCATCATGGTCCCGGGCTGCCCCTGAAGTCTCAGGTTTTTTACAGGAATCCTCTGGTAGATTTCAATTGTCCGTGCGCTGGCGATTCGGCGATTGCGTCCTCGACGGGGAGAGCCGGGAGCTGCTCCGGCAGGGAAGCCCCGTCCCTCTCTCTCCCAAGGCGTTCCACCTCCTCGAGCTTCTCCTCGAAAAGCGCCCGAAGGCGCTCTCGAAGGACGAGCTGAAGGACGCCCTCTGGCCCGACACGTTCGTCGTCGAGACGAACCTCGCGAATCTCGCGGCCGAGGTGCGCGAGGCGATCGGCGAGAAGGGGGAGCGGGACGGCCGTCTCCGGACCGTCCACGGCTTCGGTTACGCGTTCTCGGGCGAAGCCGTGGAGGAGCGCCGAGCGGCGGCTCCCGCCCCGCGAAGCTTCTGCGCCTTCGAGCGCGACGGACACCGCCTTCCGCTCCACGAAGGCGAGAACATTCTCGGGCGCGACCCGGCGGCCGACGTCGTCCTCGACGACGACACCGTCTCCCGCCGTCACGCGCGGGTCGTCGTGGCGGCTGGCTCGGCGGTCCTTTCGGACCTCGGGAGCAAGAACGGAACGTATCTCCGGGGCCGCCGCCTCGAGGAGACCGCGGAGCTGACGGACCGGGACGAGATTCTCGTCGGCTCCGTCCTCCTCGTCTTCTCGGCGCCCGACCCGGACCGCCCCACGGCCACGCGGACCGACCGGCCCGCGCCGGAAGGCTGAGGAGCCCTCAGCTCGCACCTCGGATCGTCCTTCTGGCAGCCTAACTCCCTCGGAAGAAGCGGGAAGCCGCGAGCGTAAACTCGGGTGCGGAAAAAGGGTTCCCATGAACCTGTTCGTCAACGCTCGCCGGGATAGGCTGCAGCCAGCGCAGCCCAAGCACTTTCCCTCCCGGCGGCCGAATACTTGTTAGGCGCCCGCAGAAAGGCCCTCTATGCGTCACACCGCTTGGTACTCTCGCTTTGCAACTACGGCGTCACGCTTCTGCGGCCGACCCCGCGTGTTCGCCCTAGCGGTTGGCGTCATTGCCGCCTGGATAGCCACCGGGCCCGTCTTCGGCTTCAGTGACACCTGGCAGCTCGTCATCAACACGGGCACCACGATCGTCACCTTTCTCATGGTGTTTCTGATTCAGAACACGCAGACCCGCGATACCGAGGCCATCCAGGTCAAGCTCGACGAGCTCATTCGCTCAACCAAGGGCGCGCACAACGCCCTTCTTGATCTGGAGGAACTCGAGGAGGAAAGCCTCAACGCTTTCCGCACCAAGTATCAAGCCCTCGCCGCAGCGGCGAGAGCCGAGCTGGTCCATGGCATTCAGGACACCGGAACTCCAGAGCCATGAGAAACGGCGCCCGAACGATCGGGCACATAGGTGACACTTTAGTCCAGGGACATGGGTGACACTTATCAACCGTCACCTCGCCGTCGTAATGGACCGGCACTCCCGAAGGGTCGTCGGCTGGAGCCTGGGCCGGAATCGGGACGCTTTCCTCACCCGGCGTGCCCTGGCTCACGCCGTCCGATGGCGGCGCCCCTCTCCCGGCGTCACCTTCCACTGCGACCGGGGAATCGAGTACTCGGCCTTCCACCTCGGAGCCGAACTGTCCCGCCGGGGATTCGTCCAGAGCATGAATCGCCCGCGGCAAATGAACGACAACGCCCACATGGAGTCGTTCTTTCATTCGCTGAAGACCGAGTGGCTCTTCGGGATGACGTTCCAGACGGACTCCGACCTCCGGGCGGCTCTCCTCGACTACGTCCGCTTCTACAATCGACGGCGGCTCCATTCGTCGCTTGGGTACGTTCCTCCGGCCGTGTTCGAAGCCCAGGTCCCTATCTACAAGGGTGTCAACTAAACCGAAGCAAGAGCCTATCGTTAGACGGCACCGAACCTTGCAAACGTCGACCCACTACCTCCGTGTGCGCGATCCCTGGGTACGATGAACTATGCACAGGCTCATGCAGTTCCCCACGGCAGTGAAGCGAGATCCCGCTGTCGATGCCTGGATTACGCAGCATCCGGGCGAGCTCGGGGCAATCGCCCGAAGGTGGTTCGAAGCCATGCGTTGCTGCGGGAACGATGTTCGAGAGTTGCTTCATGACGGCCACCCGACCGCGTGTGTGGGCGACGCAGCCTTCGGCGACGTCAACGTTTTCAAGGCGCACGTCACTGTCGGCTTCTTCAACGGCACGGAGATCGCGGATCCCGGGAGTCTGTTGCAGGGGAGTGGTAGGTTTATGAGGCATGTCAAGGTCGGTCCAGACCGAGCAATCGATTCTGGGGCGCTAGAGAGGCTCATTCACGCTTCTTACGCTGAGATGAAGAGTCATCTAGCGTGAATCAGAGAGATGCGAGATGCGGGGCCAGGTCTGCGTTGTTGCGGATCGCGGGTGCGTCATTTTCGGGGAGACCGACCTTCTCATCCCGTGTCGCTTCGCCTTACGAAACGCCCGACGAATCCCTTGTCTCGGTAGCTGAAGAGGTCTTCCTGGAACTCGACCAGCGCAGATTCCGATAGTGGCACGTCAATCGCTGGCTGGGCTTTAGCCCCAGCTAGAAACTCGTTGCCGCGGCGTCGGTCGGGGCCAGATCCGCCAGAGTCCTCAGCGCTTCTCGCGGACGGTGAGGACGGGGATGGGGGAGAGGCGGAGGACCCTCTCCGCCGTCGAGCCGATCAGGAGCTTCTCGATGGCGCCGCGCCCGTGCGTTCCGAGGACGATGAGCGACGCCTTCATCTTCAGCGCCGTCTCGACGAGGGTGTCGGAGGGGCGTCCCCAGACGATCTCGGAGGTGGCCGCGATGCCGCGCTTCTCCGCGGAGGCGACGGCGCGCGCCAGTCTCTTCTCCGTCGCCTCCTCCCACTCCTTCTGCGTCGTCACGTCGAGGAAGGGGAGGGCACCCGCGACGTCGAATGCCTGGATCGGCTCGACGAGGACGTGGAGAAGGTGGATCTTCGCCCCTTGCGACGCCGCGAGGGAGATGGCGATCTCGAACGCACGGGCCGCACAGAGCGAGAAATCGGTGCCGACGAGGATCGACTTCAGGACCGGTCCCTGTTTCCGTCGCTTCATGGCCAATCCTCCTTCTTCTTTCTCCCTCAAGGATGGCGCCTCGCGCGGAGTTTTTCCACCGCCGCCACGACCTCCCCCTCCGTCGGCCGGAGGGTCGAAGTGGGGGACGGCGCTCCCCGCCGGTAGAGCGGGACGCCGTCGACGTAGGTCGCCGTCACGTGACTCCGGTCGAAGGACCAGACGATCGGCCCGTAGGGGTCGTCCCGCCACGCCGTCGGGCCGGCGAAACCGGCCGCGGGGTCGAGGAGGACGAAGTCGGCGCGCTTTCCCGGCTCGAGAGTCCCGACGTGGGAGAGGCCGAGCGCGGAGGCGCCGTCCGCGGTCGCCATCCGGACCACCTCGAAGGCCGAGAGCGGCCGCCCGCCGGGCGCGATCCGGGAGAGCTGTGCCGCGAGGCGCATCTCGGAAAACGCGTCGAGACGGTCGTTGCACGGCGCGCCGTCGGCGCCGATCGTGACCCGGATCCCGCGCGCGAGGTAATCCGCGACCGGGCAGATTCCGGACGAGAGCTTCACGTTCGAGGATGGACAGTGCGCGATCCGGGTGCCGCGCGAGGCGAGAAGGGCGCGATCCTCGCCGTCCGTGTGGATGACGTGGGCGAGGACTACGTCCGGGCCCGAGAAGCCGACGTCGTGCAGGTACCGGACGTTCGAGCGGCCGCTCCTCCCGCGCACGAGACGAACCTCGTCGACGTTCTCCGCCGCATGGGTCTGGAGGAGGAGGCCGTCCGCGCGGGCCCGGTCGGCGGCGCCGCGGAGAGCTTCTTCCGTGCAGGAGAGGACGAAGCGGGGGGAATACGCGACGCGAAGCCTCCCCCCGCCGGCTCCGTGCCAGCGCGCCGCGAGGCGCGCCGTCTCGTCGAGCCCCTCGCGCGTCGTCGTGCGGAGATGAGGCGGGGTCGACTCCGGATCGTCCATCAGGGCGTTCCCGGAGGCGACGCGCGCCCCCGACGCGGCCGCCGCGCGAAAGACGGCGTCCGTGTGCCGGACCGAGGCCATGTCGAGGAGCGACGTCGTCCCTCCGGCGATCAGCTCGGCGAGGCCGAGGCGCGCGGAGATCTCCATCGTCTCCTCGTCGTGCGCCGCCTCCCCCGGGAAGACGTGCGCCGAGAGCCAGAAGAGGAGCGGGAGGTCGTCCGGCCCGTTCCGGAGGAGCGTCTGGCAGAGATGGACGTGCGTCTGGACGAATCCCGGGAGGAGCCAGAGGCCGGCCGCGTCGAGCCGGTCGAGCGGCTTCCCCGCGGACGCGATCTCCGCTCCGCGCCGGCGTGCCTCGCCGTGAAGGGCGGCGATCGCGCCCTCCTCGACGAGGACTGCTCCGCCGTGGACCACGTCCCCCTCCCGCGCCATCCCGATCACGAGCGCGTTCTCGACGAGGAGGGGGGTCATGGCGGCTCGATTATGGGGCCGTGGGAAGGGCCGTATCGTCCCCTCGGCGCGCGGCCCGTTGCTAGACTCGGAAGTCATTCGCGTGGGGAAAGGCTGCCGTCTCCGGCCATGGGCGCGGCGTGTCGCCGCCGCCGTCCTGTCGGGTGCCTGCGCCGCGGCGGCCGCGTCCCCGCCCGGGACCGCGCGCGGCTTCCGGGTCGGCCCGCCTTCCGCATGGGTCGAGCGAGTCCCCTTCGATCCGGCGTCTCCGTCTCCGGCTGGAGCGAGCACGGACGGCACGGCCCACCTTCTCCTGGAATCGCAGGAGCACGTCGGCCTGGGAGCCACGTTCTTCCGGTACGCGCGCCGGCTGCAGGGAGCGGCCGCCGTCGAAGGCAACTCCGAACTCTCCTTCGCGTGGGACCCGTCCTATCAGACAGTCACGCTGCACGAGGTCTCGATCTATCGCGGAGGCGTGCGCCGGAACGCGCTCCGCCCGGAGAAAGTGCGCATCCTCGAGCGCGAAAGGGATCTCGAATTCAAGCTGCTCGACGGGAGGCTCACAGCCGTCGTCGTGCTCGAAGACGTCCGGCCGGGGGACGTCCTCGAGTATTCGTTCACGCGCTCGGGGCGCAACCCGATCTTCGGGCCGCGCTGGGCGTCCACTTTCTGGACCGGCTCGACGGTGCCGGCCGGCCGCATCCGCCGCCGCGTCTTTCTGCCTCCAGGCCGGGAGGTCGCGTTTCGTCTCTATGCCGGAGCGCCCATGCCGATCGAGCGGGTCGGCAAACGCGGTCGCGACCTCGTCTGGGATTCGACGGACGTACCCGCGACGATCGTGGACTCCAGCCTGCCGCCCGACGTCGAGGTCGTTCCGAGGGTGCAATTCTCGGAGTGGGCCAGCTGGGGGGACGTCGCGGCCTGGGCAGCAGGGAACTTCCGCGCAGACCCCGCCGGGATCCCGGCCGATCTCGTCGAACGCCTTCGCAAGCCGGGCCGGGCCCCGGCCGAGACGACGGCCGAGGCGCTCCGTTTCGTGCAGGACGAGGTCCGCTTCCTCGGCGTCGAGATGGGCGTCTCCTCACACGCGCCGGCGCGGCCCGAAGAGGTCCTGCGGCGCCGCTTCGGGGATTGCAAGGACAAGGCGCTCCTTCTCGTGTCGCTCCTCCGCGCGCTCGGGATCGAGGCGGACGCGGCCCTCGTCTCCCTCGGCGATGAGCGCGCGGTCGCGGGCTTCCTTCCCGCGCCCGACGTCTTCGACCACGCGATCGTCCGCGTGAAGATCGGGATGGACGCCTTCTGGCTCGACCCAACGCGGCGTCAGCGGCGCGGGGCCCTCGCGGACCTCGTGCACGCGGATGTCGGGAAGGCGCTCGTCCTCGAAGCCGGAGCGCAGGGGCTCACGGACGTGCCTCCCCTCCCGGGCCGGCTCGCGCGCCGAACGGTGCGAAACGTGATCGTGATCCGGGAAAAAGGTCCGGCGGCCTATACGGTCACGACGACCGCGACGGGTTCCGGCGCCGACGCGATACGCGAGGATTGGGCCGGGACGCGCCCGGCGGACATCGAGAAGAGCTGTCTCGAGTTCTACACGCATCGCTATCCGGGAATCCGTGCGGTGGGCGCGCCCGAGCTGAAGGACGACGCCCCGGACGGCTCGGTGACGACCGTCGAGCGTTACGAGATCGACAATCTCTTCCGCGGCGACCCGCGCCAGGCCGACTTCTACGCCGAGGAAGTGCGGGACCGGTTCGTCCAGATCTCGGACCCCGGCCGCAAGACACCCTACGCTCTCCCGTTCCCCGGAGAAACGGTGGAGACCGTCGAGATCACCTTTCCAAAGGAGTGGTACGTGGCTCCCCTCGAGGCGTCGCTGAAGAACCCGTGGCTGGAGTTCTCCCTCCGAAGCGCGCCGAGGCCGAAGGGTGTCGTCCTGACCTGGGAACTTCGCTACAAGGCGGCGGCCGTGCCGGCGGCGGACATCCGGCGCTTCGCCCACGACGTTCGGACGGCGATCGACCAGCTCGGTTTCACGCTGCCG
The DNA here is from genome assembly GCA_963779415.1 of uncultured Acidobacteriota bacterium. Classification (GTDB taxonomy): domain Bacteria; phylum Acidobacteriota; class Thermoanaerobaculia; order UBA5066; family UBA5066; genus DAOMFB01. The sequence continues at coordinate 1,367,824 of CAVZYA010000002.1, forward strand.
TGGGGCGGCGACCCGCGGCCGCGCGTGGGGATGGAGCGTGTGAACTGGCCTGTCGCGTTTTCGACCCTCCTCCTCGCGGCGGTTCTCGCATTTCTCGCCGTCAAGGTCCTGTCCGGAGCGCCGATGGCGCCGGCGCCGCCGCTCCTGGACGACGCGCCTTACGAGGGCCTCGGCGGATGGCTCCTCTTCGTCGGATTCGCCGTGCTCGCGCGGCCGGTCTATCTCGTCGTCACGATCGTCCGGGAGCAGAAGGGGCTGTTCGACGTCGAGACGTGGGAGAGCTTCACGGCACCGAGCCAGCACCGCGCTCTCGCGGCCGTCGCGCTCGCAGAGCTCGGCGTGAACCTCGCCCTGCTCGCGCTCGGCGTGACGGTCGTCGTCGCGTTCTTCGGGAAGAAACGGCGTTTCGTTCCCCTCTTCGCGACACAGCTCGTCCTGACGCCCGTGGTTCTCGCACTGGACGAGGTGGCCGCGCGAGCTCTCCTGGAGAAGGCCGATCCCAAAGCCGCCTCTCAGGCGGCGGGGATGCTCCTCCCCGTTCTTCTCTGGCTCTGGTACCTCGCGCGGTCCCGCCGGGTGCGCGCAACCTTCACCCGATGAGGAGCGCCCCCTCGTGGACGAGGAGCCAGCGCTTCCGCGCGACGCCGCCGCCGTAGCCCGAAAGCGCGCCGTCCGACGCGATGACCCGGTGGCACGGAACGACGACCGAAACGGGGTTCCGCGCGTTCGCGCCGGCGACCGCGCGGACCGCCGAGGGAGAGCCGATCGTGCGCGCGAGCTCCCCGTACGAAATCGTCTTCCCGGCGGGAATCCTCCGGAGCGCGGCCCAGACCTTTTCCTGGAACGGCGTCCCCGCGGTGTCCACCTCGAGGGCGTCGAGAGCCGTCACGTCACCCGCGAAGTAGCGGCGGAGCGCGCGTCCCGGCGCGCCCCCCCCGGCATCGCGCTCCCACGAGACCTCTCCGAACCGCGCCGCCGTCTCGTCGCGGAGTCTGGGCCAGTGGTCCGCGAAGCCGAGCGCGCAGATCCGGCTTCCGCGGCGCGCGAAGATCACGGGACCGGCCGGAGTTTCGATCTCGGTGACGTGAAGGGTGACGGGGCTCATCGGGCCTCCTTGCCGGGGCCGGCAGAAAGTGATGTCCAGAGGTGGATCGTGGCGTAGGCGCGAAACGGTCTCCACGCTTCCGCCCGCGCGGCGAGGTCGCGAAGGGCCGCGGGAACGCCGGCCTTCTCGAGCGCGCGGCGCAGTCCGAGGTCGCCGGAGGGGAACGCGTCCGGCTCGCCGAGAGCGCGGAGCGCGACGACCTGCGCCGTCCACGGTCCGATTCCGGGAAGCGCGACGAGGCGCGACTCGAAATCCGCGAGGCCCCGCGGCGCCGAGAAGTCGATGCGCCCCGATGCGAAGGCGCGGGCGAGGGCCCGGATCGCCTCGGCGCGGGCGCGGGGAAGACCGATCCGGGAGAGGTCCGCCCGCGCGAGTGAAGTCGGCGAGGGGAAGACGTGCGTCAGGTCCGGATCCGGTGCGTCCCCTTCGATCCTCGTCCCGAAGGTCTCGACGAGCCGCCCGGCGAGCGTCCGGGCGCCGCGCACGGAGACCTGCTGGCCGAGGATCGCGCGGACGGAGACCTCGAATGGATCCCACGCCCCGGGGACGCGGAGACCGGGGCGCGCGGCGACGAGCGGAGCGAGGACGGGATCCCGGCCGAGTGTTTCGCCGATCGCAAGCGGGTCCGCGTCGACGTCGAAGACGCGGCCGGAGCGCCGGACGAGGTCCAGAAGGTCCGGGCCGAACGGCGGCCGGAGCGAAAGGAGGAGGTGATCGCGCCCTTCCTCGTACGTCGCAGTCAGAAAGCCGGTCCGCCCCCGGCTCTCGAACGTCCTCGAATAGGAAAGCCCGCGCACGGACTCGACGCCGGGGAGCGCGCGTGCCTCGAGAAAGGAGAAGAGCGAATTCGCGTCGAACGGGAGCCTGACGGGGATCTTCAGGCTGAGGGATTGCGTCGTCGAAGCGCTCGTCCTCGCCGTGCGCTCTTTTCGTCCCGAATCTTTCCGAAGCTCGCGAGGAGAGCGGTGGAACGTCTCTTGGATCGCGTCGTTGAATCGGCGGACGCTTTCGAAACCCGACGCGAACGCGACCTCCGAGACCGGGAGCGAAGTCTCGTCGAGCAGCCGCCGCGCGAAATGGACGCGGTGGGTCCGCCGGAGTGAAGCGGGGGACGCGCCGACGTGCTCCGCGAAGAGGCGCCGAAGGTGGCGCGATCCGAGGCCGAGGCTCCCGGCGAGCGTCTCGACGGATTCGTGCCCGGCGCCGGCGAAGAGACGTTTCAGCGCGCGCGAGACGGTCGCCGACGTCCCGTCCCAGACGGGAGATCCGGGAGCTGTCTCCGGCCGGCAGCGGAGGCAGGGGCGGAAGCCGTCCTCCTCGGCCGCCGCGGCGAAGGCGAAGAAGCGCATGTTTCGCGGCTTCGGCAGCGGGGCGGGGCAGCCCGGGCGGCAGTAGACGCCGGTCGTCACGACGCCGACGAAGAGACGCCCCGCGAACCGGGTGTCTCGGGCGAGGACAGCGCGTGTGGCGGCTTCGGGGGTGAGATCCACGTTTCCTCCGGACGGGAATGTATCCCCTCGCGTCCGGAAGAACTGGCTGTTTTCGGACATGGCTCTCCGGGCCCGCGCGGCGGCCGAGGAGAGAGGCTCAGGGGGCGGGAGGTTCGGGCGGCGCGGGATCGTCCGGGAGGTCGGCGGCCGGGGCACCGCCGAGGCCGAGGCGATCGGCGATCGGAATCTGCGAGGCGAGGACGAGGGCGATCAGCTCGGGGAGCGGCGTCCCCCACTCTTCGGCCCCCTTCGTCACGTAGCTCCGGTCCACGGTCCGCGCGAACGACTTTTCCTTCAGGCGCTTCAGGACCGACTCGACCGGGACGTCCGCGATCTTCTTCGTCGGGCGGATCAGCGCGCACGCGCCGACGAATCCGGTCAGCTCGTCCGCGGCGAGGATCGCTTTCTCCATTCGCGACTCGCGCGGAATCCCGGTGTAGAACGCGTGAGAGCCGATCGCCTTGATGATCGCCTCGGGCCAGCCGCGTGCCCGGAGGATCTCCATCCCGCGGAAGACGTGGTCCTGTTCCGTAGGGTACTTCTCGTAATCGAAATCGTGGAGCATTCCGACGAGCCCCCACGTCTCGATCTCCGCAGGGTCGGAGACGCCCGCGGCGCGGGCGAGGTGCCTCATCGTGGCTTCCACGGCAAGGGCGTGGCGGCGGAGCGGCTGGGATTTCGTGTACTCGCAGAGGAGGGCCCATGCGGCGGCGCGGGAAGGAATCGTCATCCCCGTATGGTGCACCCGCAGGGGGACTTTTCCCCGCCGAAAAACAGGAGCGATTGGTCCTTTATAGCATTTTTGCACTGAAAATGGTGCATTTCGTCGCATTTCTATTGACAAAAGCAGCAACTGCGTCAAAATCGCGCCCCGTCATGGCCCTTCCGGCCCATTTCGATAAGGAGTGAAGAAGATGGCGATGAACGCGGCAGACATCCTGAAGCGCTGCGACAAGGAGGGGGTCCGCTTCCTGAGGCTCAAATTCACGGACATCCTCGGCGTCAACAAGAACGTCGAGGTGCCGCGCTCGCAGTTCGAGAAGGCGCTGGATGGCGAGATCCAGTTCGACGGCTCGTCGATCGAGGGCTTCGTCCGGATCCAGGAATCCGACATGGGCCTCGTCCCGGACCTGAGCACGTTCCAGATCTTCCCTTGGTCACACCCGAACGGTAAGGTCGCCCGGCTCGTCTGCGACATCATCGAGCCGGACGGCAAGCCTTTCGCCGGCTGCCCTCGTGGAGCGCTGAAGCGGCAGATGGAGAAGGCGAAGGCTCTGGGCTATGAGCTGATGACCGGGCCCGAGGCCGAGTTCTTCCTCTTCCGCCGTGACGCCTCCGGCGACCCCGTCGTCGACACGCACGACGAAGGGGGCTACTTCGACCTCACGCCCGTCGACCGGGGCGAGGACGCCCGGCGGGACATCGTGGTGGCCCTCGAGGCGATGGGCTTCGAGGTCGAGGCGGCGCACCACGAGGTCGCCCCCGGTCAGCACGAGATCGATTTCAAGTACGGGAACGCCGTCCACACGGCCGACAACGTCACGACGTTCAAGCTGATCGTCAAGAAAGTCGCCCTCGACCACGGCCTCCACGCGACCTTCATGCCGAAGCCGATTTTCGGCGTGAATGGCTCCGGAATGCACGTTCACCAGTCCCTCATGACCGGCTCCGGCGCGAACGTGAAGAACGCCTTCTTCGACGCGAAAGCGAAGTACCAGCTCTCCGCCGTGGCGATGCAGTACATCGCCGGGGTCCTGAAGCACGCACGCGCCATTTCGGCGGTGACGAATCCCCTGGTCAATTCCTACAAGCGGCTCGTCCCGGGGTACGAGGCGCCGGTGAACGTGGCTTGGTCCGAGCGCAACCGCTCGCCGATGATCCGCATTCCGGCCCGCCGCGGCATGGGGACGCGCTGCGAGGTCCGGATGCCCGATCCATCGTGCAATCCCTACCTTGCCTTCACGGTCATGCTGGCGGCCGGCCTGGACGGCATCAAGAACAAGCTTGAGCCCGGCGACCCGGTCAACGAGAACGTCTTCGAAATGTCCGAGCGCGAGAAGAAGCGCCGCAAGATCGAGCAGCTCCCGGGCAACCTCTCCGAGGCACTCGACTGCCTCGAGAAGGACGACGTCCTGAAGAACGCGCTCGGCGACCACATCCTGACGAACTTCGTCGAAGCGAAGCGCTCGGAGTGGCACGAGTACATCAGCAAGGTCAGCGGCTGGGAGATCGAGAAGTACCTGAACAAGTTCTGAAGGGGGTCTACAGGGAGAGCTTCGCCCGCGCCGCGGCGACGACCGTCTCGAGCGCGACATCGAAGCCGAGATCGGGGACGTTGAGAAACAGGTCGTAGCCGGCCGGGTCGTCGATCTCCCTGTGGAAAGCCTGGCGGATGAAAGCCCGCTGGGCTTCGTCGTTCTCGGCCACGAGACGGCGCGCCTCGTCGAGGGCGACCCCGTGATCGCGCGCGATCTCGGCCACCCGCGCGTCCGTCGACCCGATCAGCCGGACGCGAAGGCCGCAGGCCGGCGTGAGAAACCATCCCGCGCCGCGGCCGACGAGGACCGCACGCCCCTGCCGGGCGAGCCGCGCGATGACGCGCATCATCCCGACGAGATAACGGGCCTGTCCGGGGTCCTCGGGGACGATGATGCCGACGAGGTACTCGTCGAACTCCCGGACGGCGTGCTCGTCGAGGCGGCTCAGGACCAGTTCGTCGCTGAAGGTCTCCGTCGCGATGGCGGCAAGGATCTCCTTGTCGTACGCGCGCCATCCGAGCTTTTCGGCAACTTTCGCGGCGAGTTCCGATCCGTGCGAGCCCGCCTGGCGCGAAACGGCGATCCAGGGACCCTCGGCGAGCTTCTCGCCGGCTCCCGCGACCTCCCGCGACCGGCGGCGAACCTCCGTGAAGAGCCCCTGCCGCGCGGCCATCTCCTCCGTCTTCCGGCTCGAGGTCATGGCGGCCTCCCTCGGCCCGTGTCGCCCATGCCACCCCGGCGGAGGGCACCGGGACCTGCCGCAAATTTAGTCCCGGTACGGCCGGATGACACCCCCTTCTTTCGGGAAAAGCGGGCGCCATTTGCATCAGGAGATGAACATGGCATCTCCGTAGCTGAAGAACCGGTAGCCCCGTGCCACGGCTTCACGGTAGGCGGCGAGGACCCGCTCGCGCCCGGCGAAGGCCGAGACGAGCATCAGGAGCGTCGACCGCGGGAGGTGAAAATTCGTCAGGAGGGCGTCCGCGATGCGAAATGCCGCGCCGGGGACGAGGAAGAGGTCCGTCTCGAAGGCACCGGGAACGACGCGGCCCCCGTGCGCCCGCGCCGACGCCTCGAGCGTCCGAACGCCCGTCGTCCCGACCGCGACGACGCGCCGGCCTCCCCCCTTCGCGCGGTTCACGGTTTCCGCGGTCTCGGCCGGGATCAGACCCCTCTCGAAATCCATCCGGTGGTCCTCGACTCTCTCGGACTTCACGGGCTTGAACGTCCCGGTCCCGACGTGGAGCGTCACGCGGACGATGGTGACGCCGCGCGTCTCGACCGCCGCGAGCAGCTCCGGCGTGAAATGGAGTCCCGCCGTCGGCGCCGCGATCGCGCCGGGCTCGCGCGCGTAGACGGTCTGGTAGTCCGCGCGGTCCTCGTCGTCGGCCACGCCGTCCGGGCGATGGATGTAGGGGGGGAGGGGAGCCGAGCCGAAGAAGGAGAGATCGGAGAGAAGAGAAGACGGTTTGCTCCCGTGTTTGTAAAAACGCAATACGTAAAGGCCCGATTCGGAGCGAATTGATTCGCTGTTTTGCTTAGAAGGTAAATGGGCTCCCGGCAAAGCGGCAGGATGTGCTTCTGCGGTGCCTGTCGCGCCGCCTGGTGCCTCCGCTTCGCCGACCCACTCACGTTCGAAGAAGATTTTCCTTCCGGCCTTCACCCGCCTCCCGGGCTTCGCGAGACAGCGCCAGAGCTCTGCTTCCTGGAGTTCTCCCATCGAAGAGATTCCCGGGGCCGGGGTGATCTTCTCGACGAGCAGGAACTCCGTCCGCCGCCCCCTCTCGTCCGTCCCGAAGATCCGCGCGGGGATGACCTTCGTGTCGTTCAGGACGAGGACGTCGCCGGCGCCGAGGAGTGACGGAAGGTCCGCCATCCGCCGGTGACCGATCGCTCCCGTCCGCCGGTCGAGCGTCATGAGGCGTGCCGTGCCGCGCGGCAAGGGCCGCTGGGCGATCGCCCCCGCGGGAAGCTCGAAGTCGAAGAGGGAAACGTCCACAGGCGGATTCTGCCCGTTAGACTTCCGGGATGCCGCGGCGCGCGCGCGCCCTTCTCGCTCTCTACGGGCTCCTGGCCCTTCTGGTGATCCCCGTCTTCCCGCATTTCCTCTCGCCGAACGAGTTCACGCGCTGGGCGGCGGCCGCGTCGCTCGCCGAGCGCGGAACGCCGGAGATCTCCGCCGTCCGGCCGCTGCTCGGTCCTTTGTTCGAGGACATTGCCGCGGTTGACGGCCGTCTTTACTCGAACAAGGCGCCCGGCCTCGCGTTCGTCGCGCTGCCGGGCTACCTCCTCGCGCGGCCGATCGCCGGACCGCCGTCGCGCGAGGCGATGAGGATCGGTCTCGACGTCATGCGGCTCGCGGGCGCGACGCTCCCGACCCTCCTCCTTGCGGCGGTCGCCGCCCGGATGGCGACGCGGCTCGGCGCCGACCGGGATCGGGTTCCCGTCGTCGTCTTCGCGCTCCTTTTCGCGACGCCCCTCTTCGCCTACGGGCTCCTCCTCTTCTCCCACGCCCTCGTCGCGGCGGCGCTCTTCGGGGCCTGGGCCGCGCTCTTCTCTCCCGTCCCGGCGCGAGCCGCGGCCCGGCGCGACGTCGCGGCGGGGGCGCTGCTCGGTCTCTCGGTCCTCTCGGAGTACCCCGCGGCCCTTCCGGCCGCGGTCCTCGCCCTCGCGGGGACGTGGGGGCGGGGACCGGGGCGCCTCGCACGAATCGCCGCCGGGGGCACGCCGTTCGCCCTCGCGCTCCTCGTCTACAACCGGCTCTGCTTCGGCGGCTTCTTCGAGTTCTCGTCGGCCCACGAGGCCGAAAGGTCGTTTCGCGCGCTCGCGTCGACGGGCCTTTTCGGAATCGGTCTTCCCTCGCCTGCCGCTCTCGGACACCTCGTCGCCGATCCGTCGAAGGGGCTGCTCCTCTTCTCGCCGTTCGTCGTTCTCGCTCTCCGGGCACTTCCGGCCGCGGCCCGGCGCGTGGGCCGTCCGGGGACCGCGGCTCTCGCGCTCGTGCCGCTTTCGATGCTTTTCCTCTTCGCGGGCTACCCCAACTGGCACGGCGGCTTCACCGTCGGGCCGAGGTACCTCGTCGGCGCGCTGCCATTTCTCGTCTTCCCGCTCGCGTTCCGGGGCGGAGGCCGGCTGGAGGCCGCCCTGCTCGGCGCGTCCGCGGGAGCGGTCTCCCTGACGACGCTCGTCTTCCCGTTCGTCCCGGGAGGATTCGCGCTGCCGTGGGCCTCCTTCGCCCTGCCTCTCCTCTTGCACGGTCTCGTGGCGCCGAATCTCCTCCATCTCGCGCCGGGCGGCCTCGCCGCCGTCGTCCTGCCGTTCGCCGTCGTCGGAGCCGCGGCGGGCGCCGTCTTCGGGCGGCGGCGCCTTCTTCCCGCCGCCGTCGGCGCGGCGCTCTGGATCGGCGCCGGAATCGCACTCGACTCTCTCTCTCCGCCCGGACCCCGCGAACGGCTCATCCGGGCGTACGTGGCGGACGTCTACTTCGGCCAGCGCGGAACGCTCGAGCGCGAGATCGCGGCGACCGGCGCCGCCCAGCCTCGCCTCCTCGCACGCCGCGAGATCGAGGGGACCCTCGGTCCGACGCCCTGGCCCTTCTAGCGCCTCCGAAGGAGGAGAAGGAGGGTGAGCCCGGAGACGCCCGCGAGCGCCATCCCCGCCCGGAAGGAGTCGGGCCTGTAGTCGAGGACGACGCGGTGCTCGCCACCCGGAACCGGAAGGACCATCGGGTCGCCCGGTTCCATGGTGAGCGGCACCGCGACGCCGTCCACGGCGGCTCGCCATCCGGGGAAGTACGGGTTCGCGATGACGAGCCTCCCCGAAGCCGCGGCCGAAACGCCGAGCGTCCAGCGGGACGGGAGATGTTCGGACACCACGACGCTCCCGTCGGTCCCTTCCAGCCTCACGCGCGGGAGGACACGGCGATTCCGGAGGAGCTTTCCGTCCGGCCCCGCGTAGACCTCCTCGAGGTCGAGCCCGAGCCGCTCGTTCAGCGTCGGCGCGCCGAAAGAAAACTGGGGATGAAGGCAGAGATACTTCACGTTCCAGAAGTCGAGGCCGCTTCCGCCGTGTCCGAGGTCCCAGGGCGCGATGGCGTCGGAGACGGTCGGCGTCGCCCGGAAGCGTCCCAGCGCGGCCCGCGTCCGCCGCCAGCCCGATGGCGACAGGGCATCGTAGCCGCGGACGTCGTCGAAACCGAGCGTCGTCGCCATGTTCGGCGGGAGAAACGTGTGAAGCGGGAGGATCCGGAAGACCTCCTTGTCGGCGCGAAGGCGTTCGAGGAGCGGCGTCGTGAGAGCCAGGTCGCTCCGCGGCGTGACGTCCTGGACGCCTCGCGCCGAGAGGAGGAGCTCGAACGCCGCGAGGGAGGAGAGGGAGGCGGCGAGGACGCGCGCCGGGCGGCCTCTCCCGGCGGCGCGGGCACGCCCGGCGAGCGCGTCGAGCCCCGCGGCGGCGAGGCATCCGAGCGGGATCGGGAGAAGGAGGAGCGCGCGCGACCAGTAGATCGGCGTCGTCCGGGCAAGGAGGCGCGCGGCGGCGTTGTCGTATGCGATCAGGAGGATCAGGGCGGCGGAGGCCGCCCAGAAGAGCATTTCGCGCCGGGGCCGTCCCAGAAGGAGCCCGGCCGGAACCAGGAGGAGGACGGCGAGCGAGACGGCGGCGGCCGTCTCGACGGCGTTCGGCGACGGAGCACCCGGAAACACGAGGCGGACGAGAGCCGAGAGCGGAAGGACGAACGGGTGGCGGTCGCCGCCGGTGTGCGCGTCGCTCAGGAGGAAATACTCCGTGAACGGAAGCCAGAGAGGCGCCGCAAGGCCCGCCCCGGCGAGGGCCGCGCCGAACGTCTTCGCGGCCCGGAGCGGCGACGCCGCGAGAAAGAACGTCCACGCGCCGGCGAGGAGCGCCGCCATCAGGGCGGTCTCGGGGTGGCCGCCCGCGAGGACGACCGCCGTCGAGAGCGCGAGGAGAACGGCGTCACGAGGTGAGGCGCGCCGGGCGAGCCGTCCGGCGAAGAGGAGGACGAACGGGAACGGCCCGGCGGTGAGCGTCTGCGGGTGGCCGAGCCAGGAGACGAACGCGCCCGAGAGCGCGTACGCCGCGGCGCCGAGGGCGGCCGCCTCGGGCGACCGGCCCCGGTCCCTGAGGAACGCCCAGGCGCCCGCAAGGGCGACGAGGAGCCGCAGCAGGAGCGAGAGGTTCCAGCCGCTGGCGACGCCGAGCGCGAGGGCCGGCCAGAACAGGGGCGAGCCGAGGGCCGACACGCCGTTTCCGAGCAGGGGAACGCCGCCGTCCTGGTGCGGGTTCCAGAGGGGAAGGCGACCGGCGCGAAGCTCCGACCCGGCGAACTCCGCCCAGGGAGCGAACTGCCAGACGGGATCGGAGAGGCCCGGCGCGCCGAGCGTGCGAGCGGGATAGTAAGGCGCCCACGGCCAGATCCGGCTTCGAATGCCCTCGGAGAGGAGGACGCCGCGGTACATGCCGAGGGCGAACCAGAGCACGCCGCCGGCGGCGAGGAGCGCGAGAAAGGCGGGAAGCGCGCGCCGTACGCTCGCGCCGACATCCGGGGGGTCGGGGGCTCGAGAGGAGCGGATTCGATGAGTCTACCGAAGCGCCGGGGAGCGGCCGCGCGATTGACGCGGCCCCGGCCCCCGTATATGGTGCCGCGCCAGTCATGGGAGACACCCCGGGAACGTACCGGAAAGTCCGACTGATGGACGCGCCGGCCATGAAGCGCGCCACGATCCGGATGGTGCAGGAGATCGTCGAGTCGCAGGGCGGGACCGAGGGCTTCGTCCTCATCGGCATCCGGACCCGCGGCGTCCCGCTCGCGCGCCGCCTCGCGGAAGAGCTCGAGCGCCTCGAGAACGCGCGGGTCCCGGTCGGCGTCCTCGACATCACGCTCTACCGCGACGACCTGACGACGATCGCCGCCTCGCCCGTCCTCAGGCGGACGGAGATCTCCTTCCCGGTCGAGGGGAAGACCGTTGTCCTCTGCGACGACGTTCTCTACACGGGCCGGACGGTCCGGGCGGCGATCGACGCCGTCCTCGACTTCGGGCGTCCCCGGAAGATCCTCCTCGCGGTCCTCGTCGACCGCGGCCGCCGCGAGTTCCCGATCGAGGCGCAGTTCGTGGGCCGGCGCGTCGCGACCTCCGCCTCCGAGATCGTGAACGTGACGTACCGCGAGACGGACGGCGAGGACGACGTCTGGCTCCTCGACCGCGAGGCCTCTCTCCGCCCCGCGAACGGCCCCCGCAAGCCGCGCGCCGTCCGTCCCTCCCGGCGAGCGGGAACGAAGAAGGGGAAGCGCCGGCCGTGAGCCGTCGCCCCGACCCGTCCCCGAGCGCTCCGGCCGACCGTTCCCACGTCTTCTCGAGGAAGGACCTCGTCGACATCGAGTCGATCTCCGAGGACGACATCCGCCTCGTCCTCGACACGGCCGAGTCGATGCGCGAGATCAACCAACGCGCGATCAAGAAGGTCCCGACGCTTCGCGGAAAGCTCGTCGCGAACCTCTTCTTCGAGTCGTCGACGCGGACCCGCTTCTCGTTCGAGATCGCCGAGAGGCGCCTCTCGGCCGACTCGATCGCGTTTTCGGCGGCGGGCTCGTCCGTCTCGAAAGGGGAGACCCTCCTCGACACGGCGAGAAACCTGATGGCGATGGCCCCCGACGCCATCGTCCTGCGCCACTCACGCTCCGGGGCGCCGCACCGGCTCGCGCAGGAGCTGTCCTGCGCGGTCGTGAACGCCGGGGACGGGACCCACGAGCACCCGACGCAGGCGCTCCTCGACGCCCTGACGATCCGCCGGGCGAAAGGGCGGCTCGCGGGGCTCAAGGTCGCGATCTGCGGCGACGTCGCGAACAGCCGCGTCGCGCGCTCAAACGTCGGCCTCCTTTCGAAAATGGGGGCGGCCGTGACGCTCTGCGGGCCCCGCACCCTACTGCCGCCGGAGATCGAGCGGACCGGGGCCTCCGTCACGACGCGGATCGAGGAAGCGCTCGACGGGGCCGACGTCGTCATGATCCTCCGCGTCCAAAAGGAGCGAGGGGGCGGCTCCGGGTTCCCTTCCGACCGCGAGTATTACGATCTCTTCGGGCTGACGCCGGACCGGCGCCAGCTCGCCAGGAAAGATGCCATCGTGATGCACCCGGGACCGATGAACCGAGGCGTCGAGATCGACTCCGCGGTGGCGGACGGGCCCGACTCGGTCATCCTGGAGCAGGTGGAGAACGGCGTGGCGGTGAGAATGGCCGTGCTCTACCTTCTGATCGGAGCGAGCGGCGATGAGTGAGACGCCCGTCCTGATCCGCGGCGGACGGGTCGTCGACCCCTCGCGCCGGCTCGACCAGACGCTCGACGTCCTGCTCCGGGACGGCGTGGTCGCGTCCGTCGCCGAGAAGATCTCTCCTCCCAAGGGGGCCGAGATCGTCGACGCCGCCGGGCTCGTCGTGGCGCCGGGATTCGTCGACCTCCACGTCCATCTCCGCGAGCCGGGCTTCGAGTACAAGGAGACGATCGCGACAGGGACGGCGGCCGCGGCCGCGGGCGGCTTCACGGCCGTCTGCGCGATGGCGAACACGGATCCGGTGACGGACGACGCGCCGACCGTGGCGTTCGTCGTCCGGCGCGCGCGGGAGACGGGGCGCGTCCGCGTCCACCCGATCGGCGCGATCTCGAAGGGGCTGAAGGGCGAAGAGCTGGCCGAGATCGGGTCGATGAAGGCGGAAGGGATCGTCGCCGTCTCGGACGACGGCAAGGGGGTCCAGAACGCCGGGCTGATGCGCCGGGCGATGGAGTACGCGTCGATGTTCGAGCTCCCGGTCGTCATCCACGCGGAGGACTCGGGACTCGCCATGGGCGGCGTCGTGAACGAGGGGTGGGTCTCGACGCGCCTCGGCCTCGCCGGACAGCCGGCGGCCGCCGAGTCCGTGATGGTGGCGAGAGACGTCCAGATCGCGGCGCTCGCGTCGGCGCGGCTCCATGTGGCCCACGTCTCGACGCGGGCCAGCCTCGAGGCGATCCGGGGGGCGCGCCGGCACGGAACGGACGTCACCTGCGAGGCGACGCCGCACCACCTGACGCTCACGGACGAGGATGTCGCACGGTCCGGCTACGACACCCGCTTCAAGGTGAACCCGCCGCTTCGCGGCGAGGCCGACCGGCTCGCGCTCGTCGCCGCGCTCGCGGACGGAACGATCGACTGCGTCGCGACGGACCACGCGCCGCATCATTCCGACGAGAAGGCGCTGGAGTTCGCGGACGCGCCGTTCGGCCTCATCGGCCTCGAGACGGCGCTCCCGGTCCTCGTGGAGTCGCTCCTCCTGCCGAAGCATCTCTCCCTGATGCGCCTCGTGGAGGTCCTCTCGACGGCGCCGGCCCGCCTCTTCGGACTCCCGTACGGGACGCTCGCCGAAGGGGTCCCCGGCGACGTCGTTCTCTTCTCCACGACGCGCTCCACGCACGTGACGCCCGACGGGTTTCACTCGAAGGCCCGGAACTCGCCCTGGGTGGCCCGCACCCTGAGGGGTCGGGTGGAGCGGACCTGGCTGGCGGGGCGGGAAGTCTTCTCGCGGGGGCCCGGGGGGGCGAAGCCGTGAAGGAAACGAGGTCGAGGCGTCCCGCCTCCGGCGTGGCTCTCGCGACGGCGCCGCGCGCCAAGAGGATCGTCCTCGTGGACGAGTCGCCGCTCTATGCCGCGGCGTGGCGCGCGCTGCTCGAGTCGCGTTACGGCGGCCGGGTGGCGTTCGAGGCGTTCCGGAATCCGCTCGAGGCGCTGCCGACGCTCGGACCGGACGTGAGCCTCCTGATGGTCGACCTCGACCTGCCGCTCTTCGGCGGCCGGAAAGTCTTCGAGCTGGCGAAGGAACGGGGCGTCCCGATGCGGCGCATCGTGATCCTCTCCGAGCGTCCGGCGGAGGACCTCCACGCGCTCTTCCCGCAGGACGCCTGCCTCGCGGTCGTGAACAAGATCGAGCCGCAGCAGCAGAGCGCTTTCCTGATGATCCTCGACTCGATCGTTCTCCGGCATTAGTCCCCGGCGGGTTCGCTCCCCTCCAGCATCCGCTCGCGGAGGAGATCGTAGATCGGCCGGCCGCCGAGAAGCGACGCCGTGAGGAAGGCGGCGGCCGAGGCCGCGAGCATCGGAATGAGAAGCGTCGTCGTCGCGGTCATCTCGGCGATCAGGACAATGCCGGTGAGCGGCGCCTGCACGACGGCGGCGAAGAAGGCCGTCATGCCGACAACGGCCAGCGCCGCGGGAGTCGGTGCGAAAGTCCCGAAAGCCGGGCCGAGTGTGGCGCCCACGAGCGACCCGAGAGCTGCGCCGACGAGAAGGAGCGGTGCGAAGAGGCCGCCGGGCGTCCCGGCCGAATAGGAGACCGGCCCCAGCGCGAAGCGGACCGCGAAGACGAGCGCGAGCGAAAGGGTCGGAACGCCGCCGGCGAGGATCCGCTGGTTCAGGAAGTGGCCGTCGCCGACCATCCCGGGTCCGAACCAGGCGAAGAGCCCGACGGCCGCTCCAACGAGGGCCGCCCGGAGCTCGACCGGCCAGCGAACGCGTCCGGCATTCCACTCGAGCCCGACCACGACGGCCCGGTTGTAGACCACGGCCAGAGCCCCGAGAACCCCGCCGAGGAGAAGGTATGCGGCCAGCTCCCGGGGCGCCGGCTCCGTGAGCGGGGCCACTTTGAAGTCGAGGACGTCCCCGAGAATCGGGCGCGAGACGGCGAGCGCGGCCGCGGAGGCGAGCAGCGTGGCGAGCGTGAGCCGCAGGCGGAAGGACCGGACCAGCTCCTCGAAGACGAAGATCGCCCCGCCCAGCGGCGCGTTGAACGCGACGCCGAGCCCCGCGCCCGCCGCGGCGGCCATCACGACCTTGGCATCTTCCGCCCCCGTCCGAAACCGGCGCGCGACCGCGGTCCCGATCGTCGCACCCATCTGGACCGTCGGACCTTCGCGCCCGAGCGCCAGTCCCGATCCGATCGCGACCAGGCCCCCGACGAACTTCACGGGGAGGACGAGAAGCCCCGCATGGGCGGACTCGCCGCGCATCACCGCTTCGACGTGCTGGATGCCGCTGCCGGCGGCGAGGGGAGCGAGCCGCACGAGGGATCGCGCGACGTCCACGCCGATTGCCGCCGCGACGAGGGGGATTGCCAGGCCGGCAGGGCCGAAACCGTGCGCCCATTCGATCAGGCCGTCGCGCATCCGCTCTGCCGCTACGAGTGACAGCCGGAACCAGGACCCGACGAGCCCCATGAGGAGTCCCGCCCCGAGGGCTGCGGCGCAGAGGCGGCCGACGCCCGCCAGGGCCAATCCGTCGGCGTCGGGTGGCGGAGTGCCGGGTCGTTTCGTCACGGTTTCCAGCCTTCGCCCGGCGCGCCCGCCGGATCCCATGTCACGATGAATTCGCATCATACGTTTCTGGAGGATCGACGCCGCCGATGGAGTCCATGTAGATTACGGCGCGTGAAGGAGCTCTGGTCGCAGCGGGACGACGTGGCGCTCGCGGTGTTCGTGGCCGCCGTCGCCGCGGAGGACCTTCTCGGCGCGCTTCAGGCGATCGACGGCTCCTCCCCGACGGACCGGGCCGCGGACGAGACCGATCTCGACCGGTGGGCCGGGCGCGTCGCCGGCCGGGTCGGGGAGTCCGCGTCCGCGTTCATGCAAGCCCGCGCTCTCGCGGAGGTTCTCGGGGTCGAGGAAGGCTTCGCGGGAGACGAGGACGACTATTACCACCCGGACAACGGGCTCTTTCACACGGTCCTCGTCCGGAAGCGCGGCATGCCGATCCTCCTTTCCGCCGTCTGGATGGAAGTCGGACGTCGAGCCGGCCTCTCCATGGAGGGAGTCGGGATGCCGGGGCATTTCATCGTCCGCGTCGGATCGAGTCCGGGAGTCCTCGTCGATCCGTTCGCGGGCGGGAGCCGGATCACGGTGGACGAGTGCCGCCGGAAGCTGGAGTCGATGTCGGGCGGAAAGCTCCCGTGGCGCTCGGATTTCATCCGGGGAGTCGGCGTGGCCGGAATCGTCGAGCGCGTCCTCCACAATCTCGCCGGCGCCTACGGGCGAAGGCACGACGAAGGGGGCCGCTTCCGCGCCCTGACCTTCCTCACCTCCCTCCGGCCGGACGAGCCGGACAACCTCTTCGCGCGCGCCGAGATCGCCGAGACCCTCGGCGTGCGCGACCTTGCCGAGAAGGTCTGGGCCGAGATCGTGGAGCGCTTTCCCGAATCCCAGCAGGCGCAGGTGGCGTCGGAGAAGCTGGAGGGGGGCGGGGACTCTCCCGTCGTCAACTGAGGCCCCCGGCCCCGGCCGTCCGCCGTTTCTTCGTGAGACAAATTCTCGATGGTAGTATGCATAAAATTTGGTGATCGGGTACTTATGAACGGAGGCCTCCGATGAGAGCGACCCGCAGCCTGTGCCTGACCTCGACCGCAGCGCTCCTCGCGTTCGCGCTTCTCCTCCCGGCCTCTCCGGCCGCGGCCCAGATGGGCGGCGGAAACAACATGAGCGGGCCCGCCGACTGGATGTCGGAGGAGATCATCGTCCCGACGGGCGTGAGGGACGACGGGAAGGGGGGCGCGTTCTTCCAGACGGACCTCTGGATCCGCTGCCAGACGGTCCCCACGGCCGTCACGCTCTACTTCAACCTCGCCGACGCCCCCTCCTCGATCTCCGCGGCGACCGTCTCCCTCGCGCTGTCCCAGCCCGTCACGTACTTCCCGGACGTGGTGTCGAACGTCTTTCTGTTTCCGAAGGCATCGGGGAACATCCGCATCGTCGCGTCCGGTCCGATCGCGGCCACGGCGCGCATCTACAACAGCGCCGGGGGAGGGGCCTTCGGCGTCACCCTCATGGGGATGCCTTCGAGCATGTCGCTCCGGCCGATGCCGATGATGAGCGGCTCCTTCGGGATGGACGACTTCGCGATCTACATGGTCGGCCTTCTTCCGCAGCCCGCAAGCCGCGTCAACATCGCGGTGGTGAACACGGGCGAGACGGCGGTCAGCGGCGTCGTCGAGATCCTCGACGGCGAAGACTCCGCACCGTCGGGATCGGGGCCCTCGTCGCTCGCCTTCACGATCCAGGGCTACTCGTCCCACCAGTTCAACGACGTTCTCGCGAACCTCCACGCGAAGACGGGGAACGACGCGACGCTCCAGGTCCGCGTCCGGCTGAACCAGGGCTCGGCGGGGACGGTGATGGCCTACGCCGTCGTGAACGACAACGCGACGAACGACGGCTACGTCGTCATGGGAAACATGATGAACGGCGGCCGCGGCATGGGAGTGACGCCCTGACGGGGAGCGCCGGATCGGTGCGGAGGTAGTCCGCGGTCCCGGCACTCTCCGATCTCTATCGAGAGGCCGTCGGGACGCCGATGCGGCGGAGGATGTCCTTGTAGCGGGGGTCGTCCCGGAGACTGTCCCAGGCGGGGTCGGCCACCATGTGGAGAAGCTGCGGCGTCCGTTCGTCGTAAGCCTTTTCGAGCCACTTCATTGCGAGGTCCTTCTCGCCGGCCTCCGCGTAGGCGCTGGCCAGGCCCTGCGCGCTCCCGCGGCCCGCCTGCACCTGCGCGGCGACGTAGTCGGCATGGGCCTTCAGGGCCGCCCGCGGACCGCCGGCACGGAGCCCGGTTTCGAGGACCCGGGTCCCCTCGCTGTCCAGCCCCACCCGAAGCTTGTATTCCGCGATTGCCTCGTCGTACTTCCCGGTTCGCCAGAGCGCTTCTCCCAGAAGGCCGTGCGCCATCCCGAGTTTCGGGAACGCCGCGGTGACGCGGCGGCCTTCGGTGATCACCTCGTCGTAGCGCCGGGCGGCCATCGTGTGGAACAGGACGACGACCTCGGCGAGGGGAGACGTCGGCTCGTAGCTCCTCCCGATCTTCACCTGCTCCAGGCTCTCCTCGAAGCGGCCGGTGACCATCAGATAGTCGGCCCAGGCGTGCCGGGCCAGGAAATCGTGAGGGCTGAGCGCGACGGCTTCTCCGAGCCGAGCCCTGGCCGAGTCGAAGTTCCAGTCGTAGTAAAGCTCGATGCTCCCGAGGATGCCGTGGGCTTCTCCGAGCCGGTCGTCCAGGGCGAGAGCCTTCAGTGCGGCCTCCCGGGCGGCCGGAATGGCCTCGGCAGCGGAGGCCTGCCTGAAGAAGGCGAGGATGAAATTTGCCGCCGCCACGCCGCTCCAACCCCGGGCGAACGAGGGATCGAGGTCCACGGCGCTCTGGAACTCGGCGCGTGCCCTGTTCAGCTTGTCCGCCGAGATTGCCGTGAGCCCGAAAACGATCTGACGTCCCCTGAGGTACGCGTCCCAGGCCTCCGGGCGGACCCGCGCCGCCGCGTTCGTCTCCGGGGGCGGCGTCGGCCCGCGTCCTTCGGCCACCTTCAACCGGACCTCCTCGGCGATGTTCCGCGAAACGTCACTGAGAAGCCGGAGAACGTCGTGAAGGTCGCGGTCGTAGCTCTCGGCCCAGATGTGCTCGTCCGTCGAGCCCCGGATGAGCTGTGCGGTGATCCGGACCCGGTTCCCCTCGCGCAGTATGGAGCCCTCGATGAGGGCGTCGACGCCCAGCTCTTTCGCGATCTCCTTCAGAGGCTTCTTTTCACCCCGGTATTGCATGACGGAGGTTCGCGACGTGACGCGGAGGACCCCCAGCCTTGCGATCTCCGTGATGAGCGCGTCATGCATCCCGTCCACGAAGTAGTCCTGCGAGGCGTCGTGCATCAGGTTGTCGAACGGCAGGACGGCAAGCGCTTTCAGGCTGGCCGAACCGGGCGACGCCGGTCCGGAGCTCTTCAGGCGCGGGATCAGGAGGAACGCCGCCGCGGCGACGAGCAGGGCGGCGCCCGCGGCGATCCAGATTCCCGGCCGGCGGGCCGAAGTCGGCGGGGCGGCCGCCGAGGGAGCTGTGGAGGGACGCGACGAAAGCTCCGCCTCGACCCCTTTCAGCTCGGCCGAGAGGTCGATCGCCGACTGCTGCCGCTGGCGCGGGTCCTTCTCGAGGCACCGCCGGACGATCCTCACGAAGGCGGCTGGAAGGTCGGTTCGAATCCCTTCGAGCGCCGGAGGATCCGCCTTGAGAATCGAGGCCGCCACTTCGGCCTCGGTCGCACCGGCGAAGGGCCGCCGGCCGCTCGCCATTTCGTAGAGCATCGCGCCGAAGGAGAAGAGGTCGGACCGGGCGTCCGCCTTCTCGCCGCGGAGTTGCTCGGGGGCCATGTAGGGGACCGTCCCGAACACCTGTCCGGCCCGCGTCAGCGCCTCGGTTGCCGCCTCCGTCTCGACGTGGACCGAAGAGGAGGCGCGAACCTTCGCGAGGCCGAAGTCGAGCACCTTCACCCGTCCCTCGTCGGTGACCATGACGTTGGCCGGCTTCAGGTCCCGGTGGACGACGCCGTGGCCGTGGGCGGCGGCAAGGGCGTCGGCGATCGGAATCGCCCACTCGAGGATCTTCTTGATCGGAAGCCCGCCCGCCTCGATCAGCTCGGAAAGAGGGCGGCCGCGGATAAGCTCCATCACGAGGAGATGACGACCAGGAGAACCGGGGGAACCGGGGATCTCCTCGAAAGAGTAGATGGCGGCGATTCCCGGATGGTTCAGGATCGCGAGCGTGCGAGCCTCCCTCTCGAACCGCGCCTTCCTCTCTTCGTCCTCGAGGAAATTCCCCGGCAGGACCTTGATGGCGACTTCTCGTCCGAGTCGCATGTCACGGCCTCTCCAGACTTCTCCCATCCCTCCGGCCCCGAGGAGACCGAGCACCTCATAGGCGCCAAGACGGGACCCGGCGGCGAGCGCCATTGTGGAAGTCGCTTTCGCGATTCTAGGTCCGCGGCAGCCGGCGAGCTCCGGAGCCTGCTCTTTCGGAGGCGTTCACGACCCGATAGCATCCGGCGAATGTCTCCCGTCCCCCATCGGACGTGGCGTTCGCCGAGGCCTCGCTGATGCGCCCGCTCGATGTCGCCGTGGCGGCCGCCGAGGAGGCAGGGGCGCTCCTCATCGACTTCTTCGGCTCGCTCGATCCCGCGGACGTGGAGGAGAAGGCGAAGAACGACATGGTCTCCCGCGCGGACCGGGAGGCGGAGGCCGTCCTCCGGCACGTGCTTCTCGGCGCCTACCCTCATGACTGCTTTCTCGGCGAGGAGACCGGGAAGAGCGGCGGCGCGGCAGGCGCTCCGGTCTGGATCGTCGACCCGCTCGACGGGACGGCGAACTTCATCCGCGGCTTTCCACACTGGGCCGTCTCGATCGCGCGGACGACGGGGGGGCTCGAGGGACCGCTCGAGGTCGGCGTCGTCTGGGATCCGGTCAAGGAGGACCTCTTCACGGCCGCGGCGGGTGCCGGCGCCTGTCGAAACGGCGCCCGGCTCCTGGTCCCGGCGCGCGGGTCGCTCGACGGGGCGGCGGTCGCGACGGGCTTCCCGTTCCGCCAGCAGGGAAAGATCGACCTCTACCTGGCGATCTTCCGCGAGGTCTTTCTCGCGGCTCGCTCAATCCGCAGGGCCGGGAGCGCGGCGCTCGACCTCGCTTACGTCTCCGCGGGAATCTTCGACGGCTTCTTCGAGTTCGGCCTCTCGCCCTGGGACACGGCAGCGGGCGCGCTCCTGATCACTGAGGCCGGAGGGTTCGTCACCGACTTCGACGGGGGAGGGAGCTGGCGGACTCGCGGAAACGTCCTTGCCGGGTCGCCCGGAACGCACGAGGCCCTCCTCGAGGTCGTCCGGTCCCTCGGCGTCACCGAGTCGCGGCTCTAGAGGGCCTCAGTCCCGCTTCGCCGGTGGCGCTTCGGAATAGAGGCCGTCCAGGAGCTGCCGGTAGTGCTGCTCGACGACCTTGCGGCGGACCTTGAGGCTGGGCGTCAGCTCGCCGGTTTCGACCTTCAGCTCGGACGGGAGGATCGCGAAGCGCTTGATCGTTTCGTGCCGCGCCAGGCGCGAGTTGACGTTCTCGATGTGCGGCTTCAGGAGCGAAAAGACGCGGTCGTCCTTCACCAGTTCCTCATAGGGCTTCCCGGCGAGCCCTTCCGCCTTCGCCCACGAGAGGATCTCCTCCTCGGCGACGCTGATGAGCGCCGTGCAGAAGCTCCGGTTGTTCCCGTGGAGGACGGCGTAGCTGATGAGCGCCGACTCGACCTTCAGGAGCCCCTCGACGACCTGGGGCGCCACGTACTTGCCGCCGGAGGTCTTGATGAGGTCCTTCTTCCGGTCGGTGATCGTCAGGTGCCCGTCCGGTCCGAGGACGCCGATGTCGCCGGTGTGGAGCCACCCTTCGGCGTCGAGCGCTTCGGCGGTCTCGACGGGCCGGCCGTGGTAGCCGCGCATGACGCCGCGGCCGCGCAGAAGGATCTCTCCGTCGGGCGCGAACGTCACCTCCATCCCCGGGATGATGGTCCCGACCGTTCCAAACCGGTTGTGGTCGATTCGGTTGAAGAAGGTGACGGCCGTCGTCTCCGTGAGGCCGTACCCCTCCAGAATCGGGATGCCGCAGGCGTCGAAGAACTCGCCCAGCTCGTGCGCGAGCGGAGCGCTCCCGCAGGGGCAGAATCGGAGCCGTCCGCCGAACCTCTCCCGAATCTTCCCCAGGACGAAGTGGTCGGCGAGGCGGTGCCGAAGGGCAAGCCAGGGGCCGGGCCGGCGCCCCTCCCGCCGGAGACGGGAGTTCTCCATCCCGACGTCGAGCGCCCAGTCGAAGATCGCCTTTTTCGCCCGGCCTGCGGCGAGGAGCTGACCGACGATCTTCGCGTGGGCCTTCTCGAAAATCCGCGGCACGGCGCAGAAGAAGGTCGGTTTCACGACGCCGAGGTTCTCGACGATCCTGTCGACACGCCCGTCGACCGCGGTCGGGACGCCAACGTGGATGCAGAGGGCGACGGCCGCCTTCCCGAAAACGTGGGCGAGGGGGAGCCAGAGAAACTGGCGGTCGGAGGGAGAGAGGATCCCGAGCGAGGCCGCAATCGTCCCGGCCTCGAAGAGCCAGTTGTCGTGCGTCAGCTCGACCCCCTTCGGCCGGCCCGTCGTTCCCGACGTGTAGATCAGCGTCGCCACGCTCTCCGGCGTCGCCCCCAGCGCCGTCTCGTCGACGGCGCCGGGATGGCCTTCCTGCCACTCGCGGCCGCGGATCTCGAGGTCGGCGAGCGAGAGGGCCCCTTCGGGAAGCCCGCCAGATGTGTCGATCAGGATCAGCTGACGCAGCTCCGGCAGCTCGCTTCGGCGGGAGAGGATCTTCTGCGCCTGCGCCACGTCCTCGGCGAAAACGACGACCGAGCGCGAGTCGGAGAGGATGAACCCGGTGTCGTCGGGCGTGGAGGCCGCGTAGACCGTGACGGTGACCCCTCCGGCGAAAAGGATGCCGAGGTCCGCGAGGATCCACTCGAGCCTCGTGTTCGAAACGATCCCGACCCGTTCTCCCGGCTCGACGCCGAGCGATCGAAGACCGCCGGCAATCGCCCGGACCCGCCCGTCCGTCTCCTTCCAGGTCAACGGCTTCCAGCCGCCTCCCTCGGGAGAGAGATAGGCCGTCGCCTCCGGTGTGGCGCTTGCGCGCCGGGAGAAGAGGTCGGGGATCGATCGGGCCATCGGCGAAGCATCCATTGATTCCTCCCAAAGGGAGGTGAGGACAAGCTAGGTCCTCGGCTGACGCTTCGCAAGGACTACCGCGAAAGGGCGCGACCGACCGCCTCCGCGATCACCTCGCCGAGTCGGTCGTTTCCCGCATCGGTCAGGTGACAGATGTCGATGAAATGGGCGGAGTCGCGTGGGATCGCTTCCGCGACCCGAGCCAGCGGAAGGCCGAATCTCTCCGCGAGGCTCTCCACGACCGCGTTGTGCGTCCTCACGCCGGCCACCGTCGAGCCGATGTTTCCCCAGAAGTGCCGCATGACCTTCTCGTCCGCCCGGATCCTCGCGAGGAGCTTCCCGTCGTCCGTCGGCAGTGCGATGGCGAAGGTGGCGAGCACCATCCTCGCGTTCCGGCCACGGGCCGTCCCGAGGATCCCGATCAGGTTCTCCTCGAAGAGGACGCGGCTCCGGATCCGGTCCGGAGCGAAATCGGGAACGGACCGGAGCGCCTTGTCGACGAGGTGGTACTTCAGGAGGCCCAGAAGAACGGAGGAGTGCCGCGTCCTCCAGTCGAAGTAGCCGACGGTGGGGAGCCCCTCGAGCCACGGAAACGAGTTGTAGATGTTGTCGTTGATCCCGCCGTACCAGACGACGACGTCGGGAGACCAGGCGGCCGCGTTCTTCTCGAAATTCGCGCGGTTCACGAAAGAGGTGTACCGGGGCTTGCCGCAGCTCATGACGCGGAACCCCCTGCCCGGATGGACGCGCCGGAGGTTCTCCTTCACGGAGGCGACGTACCTCGCCGAGAAGGAGGTCGACTCCCCGAGGAGAAGGACGCGCGTCTCGCCGGACGCCTTCGGTAGCGCGTCGTCGCCGACGCAGCCGACGTCGTTCAGGACCATCCCGGGAAGCTCCGTCCGGGGCGCGTACGTGTAGAGAATCTCGTCGTCGAACCGCATCCCGGCCGGGGTGACCCTCGCGACGAGGTATCGGCTCGCGGCCTCGGCGAGGACGAACGCGAGGAACGTCGAGACGGCGAACGTCGCCCAGCTCTTCGCCCGCTCGGAGAGCCGGCCGCCGGCCTCCACTATGTGGCCGTCCCCCTGTCGCTCGCCGGGGCCCGGGCCAGGAGAAGCGTCAGGACGGCGTGCAGGGCGACCGCTGGCCAGAGGAGGATGCCGGTCATGACGCCCGCGAGACCGCCCCAGGCGAGATAGAGCGTGACGGCCGCGCTATAGGTCAACATGCCGACCCGCGGCGGGCCCGGCCAGCAAGCGACCCCAAGGGCGATCAGGGCGATGCCGGCCACGCGCGCCACGACAAGGGCCATTTCGGTCAGCTCGGCGCCGAGCAGCAGTTGCCCGACCAACGACGGGACGACCAGCAGCGCCAGGCCCGTGACCGCCTCGGCCACGGCGGCGACAGTCAGTGGTCCCTTCATCCCGTTAGTCCTTCGCCTGGGCGACGGTCTCCTGCATCTGCTTCCGCTCCTCGGCCGTCAACTGGTTCGCTCCGAGCTTGAAGGTGAGCTTGTTGATCGTGCCGGTGAACGGGAACGGAGAATCGTAGCGATACTCCAGCAGCGCGACGCCAGTGCGCGTGTCCGATCCGATGTCTAAGGTCTCATCCTCCGGGAATGTGATCGGCGTCGTGTGCTCCATGATGTTCCGGGCCACTTCCTGGCCGTCCACGGAGAGCACGCCCGTCCCGCCCTTGCCCAGGCCCGGGCCGTCGGACTTGAAGTCGAAGACGATGGTATGCCTGCCGGCGGCGAGCTCCGGCCCGTCCCACACCGTGCGCTTGAGGTCGAGCAGGTTGTAGAGGAAGACCGGCTTGCCCCGGCCGATTCCGAACTCGCCCTTGCTGAGAAAGAGCCCGTAGCCGCCGAAGCGCCCCCCGTCGGTGACGATCATCCCTTCCGCGCCTCCATCGGGGATCGTGACCTCGGCGGTGATGGTGTACGACTTGTTCAGGATGCTCGGGGCGCCGCTGTTCGGGACGCCCGTCAGCGTTCCCGTGTAGGTGAAGACCGTTCGTCCCCCTGTGAGGTTCGGCTTCGGCGCGTTCCAGCGCGTCAGGGACGAGTTGTCGAGTGGCAGCACGTCATGCTTCTTCGCCTCCAGATAGAAGAGGGACTGCATCTGCTTGAGCTTCTCCGGCATCCGGGCTGCCAGGTCGTCGGATTCGGTGGGATCCTCCTTGACGTTGTAGAGCTCCCACTTGTACCCCGTGATCACGTCGGGCGGCTTGGCCGTGCTCAGCTCCCACGGGAGCGTCGCCGGGGTCGTGGCCGCCACCCAACCGTCGTGGTAGATGGCGCGGTTGCCGAGCATCTCGAAATACTGCGTGGTATGCCTTGTGGGCGCGTTGGCGTTCGCCTGGTCCCAAGAATAGGCCATGCTCACGCCGTCCATCGGGCGCTGCTTAATGCCGTCGAGCGTGTCCGGCAACGGGATGCCGCTCGCCTCGAGGATGGTCGGAGCAATGTCGATGAGATGGTGAAACTGGCGGCGGATGCCGCCCGCGTCGTTGATGTGGCCGGGCCACGACATGGCCATGCCCTGGGCGGTGCCGCCGAAGTGCGACGCCACCTGCTTCGTCCACTTGAACGGCGTGTCCATCGCCCACGACCAGGGTGCCGCAAAGTGCGGGAAGGTTCGCTCGGACCCCCAGAACTCGTACCAGAGAAGCTGGTCCTTGACGGGCACTTCAACGCCATTGAAGGTGGTGAACTCGTTCGGTGTGCCGTTGAGCATCCCTTCAGGGCTCGCGCCATTGTCGCCCGCGATGTAGATGATCAGGGTGTTGTCGAGCTGGCCGAGGTCTTCGACCGCCTGGATGACGCGACCGATCTCGTAATCGGTGTACGCGAGGTACGCCCCGTAGACCTCCGCCTGCTTGATGAACAGCTTCTTCTCCACGAACCCGAGGGAATCCCACTCCGGCAGCTCCTTCGGCCAGGGGGTCAGCTTGGCGTTCGGAGGCATGATGCCGAGCCGCTTCTGGTTGGCGAAGATCGTCTCGCGCAGCTTGTTCCAGCCGCCGTCGAAGAGGTGCATGTCGCTGATCTTCTTGATCCACTCCGGCGTCGGATGATGTGGCGAGTGGGTGCCGCCCGGCACGTAATAGACGAGGAACGGCTTTTCGGGCGCGATCTCCTTGAGTTCCTTCATGTACCGGATCGCCTCGTCGGCCATGGCGGTGGTCAGGTTCCAGCCCGGTTTGCCCTGGAACGGGTAGATGGCCGTCGTGTTGCGGTAGAGGTTCGGCTGCCACTGGCTGGCGTCGCCGCCGACGAAGCCGTAAAAGTACTCGAAGCCCATGCCGTTCGGCCACTGGTCGAAGGGCCCGGCCTGGGTCGATTGGTAGAAGGGCGTGTTGTGGTCCTTGCCGAACCACGACGTCGCGTACCCGTTCTCCCTCAGGATGGTGCCGATGGTGCCGTTCTCCTTCCGGATGACCGAGTCGTATCCCGGGAATCCCGTCGCAATTTCGCCCACCACTCCGAAGCCGGCCACGTGGTGGTTGCGCCCGGTGATCAAGGCCGCGCGCGAGGGCGAGCAGAGCGACGTGGAGTGGAAATTCGTGTAACGCAGCCCGTTCTTCGCGATGCGATCCATGGCCGGTGTCGGAACGACGCCGCCGAACGTGCCCGGCGCGCCGAACCCGCTGTCGTCGGTCATGATGAGGAGCACGTTAGGCGCGCCCTTCGGCGGCACGACGCGCGGTGCCCACCACGCTTTCGACTCCGAGGCCTTTTCCTTGATCACCCCGCCGAATTTCGGATCGGGCGGCGGAAGCTGTTTCCCGCTGATCGTGGCGGTGGCGCCGGGCGAACCGGGCGTGCCGGTCACCTGCTGTGCGAGGCCGGACGAGGAAGAGAGCGTAAAGGCGACACCGGAGACCGCGAGGGCGACGACCAGCTTGGCTGCCTTCATGCGAGGCTCCTTTGTTTCGATCTGGATTCTTTCATGTCAGAGATCGGAGCGGGTCTCGAGCAGTCTCTTCCGCGTGTAGGCGATCAGGCCGCCGGCGTCGATGATCGCCTGCCGGGCTGCCGGGAGCGGGACGACGGCCAACGACTCTTCCCGGTCGTCCGGTTGATGACGCGGTCGCCCGCGACCTCGAGCTCGTCGCCGACCGACGCCTCGAGGTCCGGGGGCCGTGACGACGTGAAGGCCGAGGTTGATCGCGTTCTGGAGGAAGATCCGGGCGAAGCTCCTTCGCCACGATCGTCAGCTCGTACCCCTTGAGCGCGGAGACGGCCTGCTCGCGGGAGGAGCCGCAGCCGAAGTTCTTCCCGCCGACGAGGATCGACCCGGCGGGGAACTCCTTCGCCCTCAGCCGCGCGTTGAAGCCGGCGTCGTCGGCGAACGCGAACTGCGGCGTCTCGGTCGGGAGGACGGTCGCCATGTAGCGGCCGGGGTAGATGACGTCGGTGGAGACGTCGTCGCCCGAGGACGCAGACGACCTTCGCCATCTCAGCGCGCTCCCTTCCGCGGGTCGGTGATGACGCCCGCCACGGCCGAGGCCGCGGCGACGGCGGGAGAGCAGAGGTAGACCTCGGAGGTCGGGGTTCCCCATCCGCCCCTTGAAGTTCCGGTTCGTCGTGGAGAGGGCGACCTCGCCGTCCCCGAGCGCCCCCTCGTGGACGCCGAGGCAGGGGCCGCAGCCGGCGTTCATGACGACGGCGCCCGCCGCGCATGAAGTCGGCGATGTAGCCTCTTCGCCAGCGCCTCCTGCTAGATCCTGCCCGGAGGCGGGGAAGACGAGCATCCGGGTCCCCGCGGCGACCTTCTTCCCGCGGAGGACGTCGGCCGCGGCGGCGAGGTCGTCGAGCCGGCCGTTCGTGCAGGAGCCGATGACGACCTGGTGGACCCTGACCCCTTCGACCGCCTCGACCGGCTTGACGTTGTCGACGGTGTGCGGGCAGGCGATCTGCGGCCCGAGAGCGGAGACGTCGACCTCGAGGACCCGCTCGTAGACCGCGTCGGCGTCCGGGGACGACGAGGTCGAGCGGGTCCGTGACGCCCGCTTCCTCGCGGAGGTAGCGGAGCGTCTCGTCGTCGGCGGGGACGATGCCCGACGTGGCCCCCGCCTCGACCGACATGTTGCAGAGGACGAGGCGGCCCGAGGTCGGACATCTTCCGGATCGTCTCGCCGTGGAACTCGAGCACCCGGAAGTTCGCCCCCTGCGCGCGTGAGCTTGCCGATCAGGTGGAGGATCAGGTCCTTCGGGCCGACGAAACGGCGGGAAGTCGCCCGTTCACGACGACCTTGATCGTCGTCGGCACCTCGACGTTCAGGGCGGCGCCGAGCGCCCAGACGCTCGCCATCTCGGTGGCGCCGATGCCGAACGCGAAAGCGCCGAGCGCCCCGTGGCTCGTCGTGTGCGAGTCGGTCCCGACGACGACCTGGCCCGGGCCGGACGTAGCCGTACTCGGGAAGGATCTGGTGGCAGATGCCGCCGTGTCGCCCCGGATGTCGTGGAACCGGGCGATCCCGTGCTGCGGCGACGAACTGCGCGGACTTTCTTCTGGTTCGTCGCGGTCTTCGGCGACTCGGCCGGGATCCGGTGGTCGAAGATGATCGCGATCCGCGACGGGTCCCAGACCTTCGGCGTCGCGCCCGGTCCCCTTCGTAGATCTCGAGGAACTGGTTGATGACGAGCGCGGCGTTCTCGTGCGACATCGCGAGGTCGACGCGCGGCTCGACGACGTCCCCCGCCTTCGCGCCGCGGGCGCCCGCGGCGCGGGCCAGGATCTTTTCGACGACGGTCTTGCCCATGTGGTGCTCTCCCTGTCGACGGATCTCCTTCAGACGACTTCCGCTCGATCGCTCTTCCTCAGCTCGGCGATCTCCTCCGCCGCGTAGCCGAGGCCGCCGAGGATCTCCTCCGTGTGCTGGGCCCCGAGGCGCGGAGGCGGCGCGTCGATACGCGCCCGGGCGTCCTTCGAGAACTGCGCGGTCAGGTTGAAGAGGGGGAGGTCGCCGATCGCCGGGACGCGTCGACGGTCCGCAAGCGTCCTCCGGTGGGCGACCTGCGGCTGCGCGAGCGCCTCCGCGAGCGTGAGGATCGCGCCCGAGGGGACGTCGTGCGCGTTGAGCGCCTCGACCCACTCGGCCGTCGGCCTGCTCCGCGAGCTTCTCCTCGAGGAGCGGCGTCAGAGCCTGCCGGTTCTTCTTCCGCGTGTCGCGCTCGGCGAAGCGCGGGTCGGCCTTCAGCTCCGGCACGCCGAGGACGTCGGCCACCGCCTCCCACTGCTCCTGCTTGTTGGCGGCGATGTTGATCGTAGCCGTCCTTCGTGCGCGAACGTCCCCGACGGCGCGGCGGTGAAGTTGTCGTTCCCGAGCAGCGACCGGCGGCTGCCCGCCGATCAGGAGGTTCGCGGCGACCCAGCCCATCAGCGGCATGATCGAGTCGAGAAGAGCGACGTCGATCATCTGCCCCTCGCCCGTCCTCTCGCGGTGGAAGAGGGCGGCCATGACGGCGAAGGCCGCGTTCAGCCCTCCGACGGTGTCGCAGACCGGAAATCCGGCGCGGAGCGGGTTCAGCCGCTCGTCGCCGTTGACGGCCATCTCGCCGGAGAGCCCCTGGATGATCTGGTCGTAGGCGGGCTTCTCGCGCGTCGGGGCCGGTCTGGCCGAAGCCGGAGATCGCGCAGTAGACGAGGCGCGGGTTGACCTCGCCAGGCCTCGTACGCGAGGCCGAGCCGCTTCATGACGCCGGGGCGGAAATTCTCGACGAGGACGTCGGCCTGTCGCGAGCGAGCCTCCGGAAGACCTCGCGCCCCTCGGCGCGTCTTCAGGTTCAGGGTCACCGACTTCTTGTTCGCGTTCTGGGCGAGGAAGCTCGTCCCCATCAGCTCCTTGTTCAGCTTCGGGACGTTCCCCAGCTTCCGCGCGAGGTCGCCGTCTGTCGGGTTCTCGATCTTGATCACCTCGGCCCCGAGGAGGGCGAGGTGGAGCGTCGCGAAGGGGCCCGAGAGGACGTTCGTCAGGTCGAGGACGCGGACTCCCTCGAGGAGCCTTCTTCGTCATGCCGTCCCCCGCGCCGGGGCGGCCGCTGCGGGACCGGCCCGGTCTTGTGGACGCGCCCCGGCATCTCGCGGCCGAAGAAGGCCGCGACGTCGCGGGCGACGTCCGATCAGGGCGGCGAGGTCGACGTCGCGTGCGGAGATCCATCCGCTGGAGGGCGTGGACGAGGTCTTCGGTCGCGACGTTCCCGGCCGCGACCTTCGTGAACGGGCAGCCGCCGAGCCCGGCGAAGGAGGACTCGAACGACGTGACGCTCCGGCGCGCGAGGGCGGCGAAGACGTTCGCCATCCCGACCCCGTAGGTGTCGTGGAAGTGGCAGGCCGCCTCGATCCCGGGCGCGAGGGCGAGGAGACCGCGAGTAGAGGCGGGTCACCTGCGCCGGGTGCGCGTGCCCGGCCGTGTCGGCGAGGCTGATCTGCAGGAGCCCCGCGTCGACGTAGGCGCGGGCAGATACCGAGAACCCGCTCCTCGGGAACCGGCCCTTCGTAAGCCGCAGCCGAAGGCCGACTGGACGGAGACCTGGACGGGCTTTCCGGCGGCGAGCGGCCTCATTCGCCATCGCAAGGATCCGCCGCGTCGCCTCCTCGGTCCCCATGCCCGTGTTCTTCCGGCTGTGCGTCTCGCTGGCGGAGACGCCCATGCAGAACAGCTCGACTCCGCGGCGAGGCCGCGCTCGAGCCCCTTCTCGTTCAGGACGAGAGCCCGAGAGGAGGGCGCGTCCGTCCCGGCGCGCCGTCGCGTCCTGAGGCGGCGGAAGAGCGCATCGGTGTCGGCCATCTGCGGGACCTTCCCCGGGTGGACGAAGGAGCCCACCTGCACGACGTCGAGGCCCGAAGCCGAGAGCCGCGCGATCCAGTCGGCCTTCGTCTCCGTCGGCACGACGCGTCTTCTCCACCTGCAGGCCGTCGCGAGGCCCGACCTCGTGGAGGACGATCTTCCGCGTCGGATCCACGTCGGCGGCGCCTCAGAGGGCCCGGGCGACGGCTTCGCCCATCTCGAGCGTCGTCGCTTTTCCGCCCATGTCGTACGTCCGGACCTTCCCCTCGGCGACGACCTTCGCGACGGCCGCCTCGACGCGGCGCCCCTTCTCCCCCTCGCCGAGCCAGTCGAGCATCATCTTCGCGGCGAGGATCGTGGCGAGCGGGTTGACCTTGTACTGCCCGGCGTACTTCGGCGCCGAGCCGTGCGACGGCTCGAAGACCGCCAGCTTCTCGCCGATGTTCCCCGAGCAGCCGAAGCCGAGGCCGCCCACCATCTGGGCCGCGAGGTCCGAGATGATGTCGCCGTAGAGGTTGGGCGCCACGAGGACGTCGTACTCGAACGGGTTCTTGAGGAGCCACATGCAGATGGCGTCGACGTTCGCGTCGTCCGTCGCGATGTCCGGGAACTCGGCGGCGACCTTTCGTCGCCTCCTCGAAGAAGAGGCCGTCGGACGCGCGGACGACGTTCGCCTTGTGGACGATCGTCACCTTCTCGCCGCCCGTGCTTCCGTGGCGAACTCGTAGGCGGCCCGGGCGATCCGCGAGGAGCCCTTCCGCGTGTTCACCTTGCAGGAGATCGCGTACTGCGTCGCGCGGGCAGCGGGGCGAAGGGCGCGAACGGCCTTCGAGAGCTTCGCGAGGACGCCCGAGAGCTCGAGCGGGACGGGCGAGAACTCGACCCCCGCGTAGAGGTCCTCGGTGTTCTCGCGGAAGATGACGAGGTCGATCCCGTCCTTGAGGTTGAGCGGATTCCCCGGGTAGGCCTTGCAGGGCCGCAGGCAGACGTAGAGGTCGAAGAGCTGCCGCATCCGGACGATCGGGGAGCGGTAGGTGAGCCCCTTCCCCTTCAGCTCCGGGACGAGCTCTTCCTCGGCCGCGCTGACCGGCTTCGAGGTGATCGCCCCGAACATCGCCGCGTCGACGTTCCGGAGGAGGTCGACGGTCCGCTGCGGGGAACGCGTCCCCCTCCCGGCGCCAGAACTCCCAGCCGATGTCGCCGTGCGGGTAGACGGCGTCGAGCTTCAGCGCGTCGAGGACGAGCCGCGCCGCCTCCATCACCTCGACGCCGACGCCGTCTCCCGGCAGCCAGGCGATCCGGTACTGACTCATCGAAAAGCTCCCCCGCGCCCCTTCGGGAGGCGCCTTCCGAAGCGTCGCCGGGCCACGATCCATGGTCCATGAGCCAGATGGCTCATGGCCGGAGCGCCCCTTGGTTGCGACCTCACCAGGGGAGGCCGCGGATCTCCCGCGCGCGGCGGTAGACGGCGTCGTACGCGGAGGCGGAACGGTCCCACGAGAAGTCCTGCGCCATGCCGTTCGCGATCAGGCGGCTCCACGCGCCGGGGTGATGGAAGAGCCCCTGCGCCCGGAGGATCTCGGCGGCCAGCTCGTGCGAGGCGGGGTTCTCGAAGACGAAGCCGGTGCCGCGGTCGAGGTTTTGGCCGTCGAAGCCCGCGACGGAGTCCGCGAGACCGCCGACGCGCCGGACGATCGGAGGCGTCCCGTAGGCGAGCGAGTACATCTGGTTCAGGCCGCACGGCTCGAAGCGCGACGGCATGACGTAGGCGTCCGATCCGGCCTCGATCTTGTGGGCCAGCTCCTCGCTGTAGCCGACGAAGGCGGCGGCGCGCCCGGGGTGCTGCGCCGCGAACCGGCGGATCGCATGCTCGAGCTGCGGCTCGCCCGTGCCGAGAAGGACGATCCGGACGCCCCGGCGGATCAGCTCGGGCGCGGCCCCCATGACGAGGTCGAAGCCCTTCTGGTCGGTCAGCCGGCCGACGGAGCCGAGGACCATTCCGGTGTCGTCCGGGTCGAAGCCGGCGATCCGGCAGAGGTCTCGCCGGCAGAGCGGCTTGCCCGAGAGGTCGGTGAGCGAGTAGCGCGCGGCGATGGCGTCGTCGACGGCGGGATTCCAGACGTCCGTATCGACGCCGTTCAGGATTCCGACGAGCCGGTCGCTCCGCATCCGGAGAATCCCGTCGAGGCCGGCGCCTCCTTCGCGCGTCGTGATCTCCCAGGCGTAGGTGGGCGAGACCGCCGTGATCATGTCGGCCGCCACGATCGCCCCCTTGAGGAGGTTGACGGCACCGGCGAACTCGATCGCCCCGCCCGTCCACGCCTCCGGCGGGAGGCCGAGCGCCCGGAACTCCTCCGGGCCGTAGACCCCCTGGTAGGAGACGTTGTGGATCGTCAGGACCGAAGCGACGTCGTCGAACCAGCGGTCGCGCCAGCTGCTCCAGGCCCCCAGCATGACGGCGAGAGCGGGGTGCCAGTCGTGCGTGTGGAGGATCTGGGGGCGCCGACCCATCCGCCTCATCGCCTCGATCGCGGCCCGGACGAAGACCGTGAACCGCCAGAGCCCGTCGTCGCGCCCCGAGGCGTCCGGCGCATAGATCCGGGTCCGGTGGAAGAGCGGGTCGTGCGCCACGAAGAAGACGGGGACCGTGCTTCCCGGAAGCGTTCCGCGGAGAAGGCCGATCGTGTAGGCGCGGCCGAGGACGGAGACCTCGAACGGGGGGATCGCCTGCTCGGGCCAGGTCGAGCCTCCGGCGATACCAGTCCGCGGTCTCGAGGTGGAACGGGAGGAAGACGTCGACGTCGTGCCCGCGGGCCGCCTGGGCCTTCGGGAGCGCGCCGACGACGTCGCCGAGGCCTCCCGTCTTCGCGAATGGAACGCACTCGGCAGAGAGGTGCGTGATCCTCACGCGGCCCCTTGCGCCGCCGGCCGCGGACTCCCAGAGAACCGCGGCGTAGCCGACGACGCGCGAGAGGTCGCCGAAGGCGTCGCCCGAGTCCCCCTGCGCGACGATTCGGGGCGGCGCGGCCCCGAGGATCTCGAGCGCCCGGAGGAGCGCCGTCGCGGGGAGGACGCCGCACATGGAGATCCGATCCCTCCCGAGGATCGTGTCGAAGAAGGCCTGCGGCTCGCCCGCTTTGAGCGCGGCGAGGGCGCGGTCGTCCTTCACGCGGTTCTGCGTCCGGGGAAGGTAGTGGTTGAGGTCGGAGGAGACGACGATCGCCACGACGCTCGCCGCGCTCGCCGGCGCGGTGGACGGCCCCGGCGACGGCGTCGCCGACCGCGAGGCAGAGAGCGAGATCGGGCTCGCCGATGGAGACGCAGACGATCGAGAGGTCCGGGACCGCCTTCTGGAGGAACGGGAGGATCACCTCGATCGAATGCTCGTCGCGGTGTGCCGCCTCGTCCTCGCGGATCTCGCGGCAGAGGGAGAGGAGGTCGGCCGCGAAGGCCGCGTTCGCGGGGACGTCGCCGAGAGGCGTCCTCCATGCGGCGGAAGGCGACAGGGCCGCCGCGGCGCCGGCCCCGTGATGGTTCGGGCCGAGGAGGAGGACGGTGGACGGCCACGCGACGGAGGCGACCCCCGCCGCGGCGATGCCGCCGGAGTAGACGTGACCGGCGTGGGGGAGGAGGAGCGCCCGGAAGCGCTCCGCCGGGACGCGGGGAGAGGAGTGCGCGGCGAGAAGCCGCCCGACCGTGGCCGAGAGGCGCGCGGGCTCTCCCTCGTAGAACGTGCCGGCGACCGCGGAGGGCCGGACGGATCTCTTCAATTCACGAGGACGGTCGCCGCATGGCGTCTCGCCCCGGCGGCGACGGTGATGGTCGCGGTCCCGGGCCCTTCGGCGCGGACGACGCCGTTCGCGACCGAGGCGACCTTCGGGTCGGAGGTCGTCCAGACGAGCGCCGGCTCCTCGACGAGCGCCCCGGTCGAGTCCTTCACGACGGGGTTGATCCGCTGCGTGTCCCCCGTCTTCAGGATGAGGGTGAGCGGGGCGATGTCGAAGGAGGCGATTTCGCGAAAGAGGACGCGCAGCTCGCACCCGGCCGACAGCTCGCTGCCGAGGCTGGCCGTCACGGCGGCCTTTCCCTCGGCGACCGAGGTGACGAGGCCCGTATCCGTCACCGCGACGACCTTCGGGTCGGAGGTCGCCCACTTCGCCGGGATCGCCACCGGCTGTCCCTTCGAGTCGCGGGAGTCGATGGTGAGGTTGAGGGTCGTTCCGGCGGGACCGACGAGCGTGGCGCGGGGCGGGATGACGGACATCGAGGAGACGTCGACGACCTCGACCGAGGCCGTTCCGGAGAGCGGCGCCCAGCTTGCCGACGATCTGCGTCCGGCCCGGGCCGACGGACTTCACGATCCCCGAGGGCTCCACCGTGGCCACTTTCGGGTTGGAGCTTTCCCACGTGACGTTCTGCGTCGGGAACCGGCTTCCCCTTCTTGTCGAGGACCTCGGCCTTGACGGAGACGTGGCGGTCCTTACCGAAGACCAGGATCTTGGGCGGCGTCACCCGCACCTCGGCCGGCTTCGGCCTGCACGCGGAGAGGAGGACGCCCAGGAAAAGAAGCGCCGCGATGCCGCGGCGCGGCGTGCTGGCTTTCCTCATGTCGTCGGCCGATTCTAGCCCGGAGGAGGCCCCTCTTCCTCCTCTTCGGGGCTCTCGGGCGCGGACGGAGGACCGAAGGCGCGCTCCTCGATGAGCGCCGCGCGGCGCCGGTGCGCGGCGGGATGGGCGAGGTAGTACGCCGGACCCGGGATCATCGCCGCGAGCCATGCGGCCTGCGGACCTCGTCAGGCGCGCGGCCGGGACGCCGAAGGTGTTTCGGGCGGCGGCCTCGATCCCGAAGACCCGCTCGCCCCACTCGACGGCCGAGAGGTAGTGCTCGAGGATCTTCTCCTTCGGGACGAGGGCGTCGAGGACGAGGGCGATGGCGGCCTCGCGCCCCTTCCGGAAGAGCGACCGGTCGGAGGAGAGCCAGAGGTTCTTCGCGAGCTGCTGCGTGATCGTCGAGGCCCCGTGCCTCCACCGCCCTTTCCGGCCGGCGATCTTCCGGTTCCACCGGGCCGCTTCGCGGACGGCCTCCCAGTCGATCCCCCGGTGCTGGAAGAAGCGCGCGTCCTCGGCGGCGACGACGGCCTCGACGAGGGCGGGCGCGACGTCGCGGAGGGGAACGGGGCGCCGGTCGATGGCGTCGCTCTTCCCGGCCGCGCGAAGCGCCGCCTGCCGCGCCCGGATGAAGGCCGTCGTCCGCGGGCACGCGCCACCGGAGGGCCACGATCGCCGGAAGCGGCACGAACCAGAGCGCCCCCGCGAGAGCGAGCGCGACCGCGAGAAGAGCGCCGGGACGCTTCAGCCGACCGTCTCTGCGAGAGCCGCCCGCAGCCTCTGGACGCCGAGGAGCGCTTCGTCCTTCGTCAGCGTGAGCGGAGGCCGGAGGCGGATGGCCTTCTCGCCCGAGGCGAGGGCCATGACGTTGTGCTTCCGGAGCCACGTCGCGAGGACGTCCCCCCGGGTCTTTCCGTCGGGGAGGTCGAACGCGATGAAGAGCCCGCGGCCGCGGACGTTCGTCATCCGGCCCGGGAACTCGGCGGCCAGCTCCTCGAGCCGCGCCTTCAGGAACTCTCCGACGACGCGCGCGTTCTCGATGAGGTTCTCCTCCTCGATGATCTCGAGGAATCGTCGGCAGCGGATCATGTCGACGAGGTTCCCGCCCCACGTCGAGTTGATCCGCGACGAGACGGCGAAGACGTTCTCCGGCTCCTCGAGGATCCGGTCGTTCGACGCGAAGCCGCAGACCTGAGTCTTCTTCCCGAAGGCGAAGAGGTCCGGCGTAACGCCCATGGCCTGGAATCCCCACCAGTGGCCGGTCAGACCCATCCCCGTCTGGACCTCGTCCATGAGGAAGAGCATGTCGTTCTCGTCGCAGAGCTCCCGCAGCGTCCGGAAGAACTCGGGGCGGAAGTGGTTGTCGCCTCCCTCGCCCTGGATCGGCTCGATGATGAGGGCGGCGATGTCGTCGCGATGGTCGACGAGGGCCTGCCGGATCTGCGCCTCGGCGATCCGCTCGCCGGCGACCGTCCGCTCGAGGCTCTCGGGAGTGAGGGGGAAGACGAGCTTCGGGTTGGTGACCCGCGGCCAGTCGAACTTCGGGAAGTACATCGTCTTTCGCGGGTCCGCCGTGTTCGTCAGCGAGAGCGTGTAGCCCGAGCGTCCGTGGAACGCCTGCTCGAAGTGGAGGATCTTCGTCCCCACCTCGCGCCGGTAGCCCTTGCGGAAGTTCTTCCGTACCTTCCAGTCGAACGCCGCCTTGAGCGCATTTTCGACGGCGAGGGAGCCCCCTTCCACGAAGAAGAGGTGCCTGCCGTGGCTCTTCGGAACCGCGAGGCGGGCGAAGGTCTCCACGAAAGCGGCCATCTCGCACGTGTAGATGTCGCTGTTGGCCGGCTTGTTGACGGCGGCGCCGGTCAGCTCCTCCAGGAACTCCGGCGACGTCATCTTCGGGTGGTTGTAGCCGATCGGGCAGGTGGCGAACTGCGAGAAGAAGTCGAGCACCTCGACGTCGTGCAGGGAGTCGTAGAGGACGTTCCCGCGCGACCTCTTCAGGTCCATGACGACGTGATAGCCGTCCACCAGCATGTGCCGGGAGAGGCTCGCAAGGACACTCTTCGACTCGATGACGGAGGGGGCGAGGGAGGCCATAGCGGGCGGATTCTATCCCGGCGGAAGGGGCGGCGCCGCGCCGTCAGCTTTTCAGAATGACGGGAACCGCGCCGGCGGCGCCGGGGCCGGGAGGGGCGGCCACGACGCAGTTCTTCCCCTTCGTCTTGGCCGCGTAGAGGGCCGAGTCGGCCGCCTTGAGAAGCTCGTTCTTCTGCTCGGGCGGCGTCTGCTTCGGGGGACAATGCGCCCGGTAGGAGGCGACTCCCGCCGACATCGAGATCACGTTCTTCAGGTTCAGCGCGGGCTCTCCCGGGCCGATCGCCATCGGCAGGAACGTCCATTCCGCGACGGCGCGGCGGAGGTTCTCGGCGACGGCCGTCGCCTGCTCGAGGTTCTGGTCGAGGAGGATGACGGTGAACTCGTCCCCCCCGTACCGGCAGGCGAGCGAGACCGTCTCGGCGAGAACCCTCTGCATGATGAACGAGACCTCCCGGAGAACCTGGCTCCCGGCAAGGTGTCCGTGCTCGTCGTTCACCCTTTTCAGGTGATCGCAGTCGATGAAGAGGAGCGCGAGGTCGCCCTCCTTCGTCCCCGAGAGCCGCTCGATCTCGCGCTGGAGCTTCCGGTGGAAGTAACGGTCGTTGAAGAGCGACGTGAGCGAATCGCGGCGCGCCACCTCGCGCGCCCGGCGCTCGTCGAGGAGGTTCTGCAGGGCGAGGGAGAGGGTGTCCCCGAAGAGCTCCATCAGCCGCTCGTCCTTCCGGGAGAAGGCCTCCTCCTCGAGCCGGTTGACGAGGGCGAGCGAGCCGCAGATGTTGCTTTCGATGACGACGGGGACGGCCAGGACGTTCCGGACCTCGAAGCCGAGGAGCTGGTCGAGCTCCCGCGAGAGGGCGGCGGCGCCGCCGATGAAGTTGATGGCCGTCTTCTCCCCTCGCGCGTAAACAAATCCCGCGATCCCGTCGACGGGGCGCACTTTCTGTCCGACGACGGCCTCGGCGAGATCACCGGCCGTGACGATCACCGTCAGCTCGTTGCGGGATCGGTCGTCCTCCTTCGACACCGGGTCGTCGAGGAGAAGGACGCCGACCCGGGTGGGGACGAACTCGAGCGCCCGGTTGACGAGGGCAATCAGGAATCGCTCGGGAGGAACACCGCTCGTCTCGTCGAGAAGACGGTGCCGCTCCATGTAGCGCGAGAGAAGCTTCGGGGAGATCACTCTCGCCGGCGGCGTCATGCTGTCCGATTCTAGGTCACCTCCCCTGGACAGGCCGTCAGAAAAGGCGGGGAAGAAGCCGGCCGGCCTCTTCGCGGACCTCGGCGATCTTGGCCTCGTATTCCCCGAGCTGCGGTGCGAACCGGAGGAAATCCAGATCCGAAAGGAGCTTCTCGGCGCCGAGCCGAAGCTCTTCGGAGACACCGTTCGCCTCGAGACTAGCGAGGATGGTGGCCGCGCCGGCTCCTTCCGGGACACCGTAGCGTCGGCCGAGCCCCTCCCGGAGGGACCGGTCGATCCGGGCGGCGGCTCGTTCCTTCGTCTCGCCCGGCTCGGGGGAAATTGCCGAGGCGACGTCGACCCGTGGCGAGCGCCGCTTCCGGACGACGAGCCACGTCCCTGTGATCGCGAGAGCGGCGCCGGGGAGGGCGACGAGAAGCCAGAGCGGAACCGCGACGGTCCCCTTCGAGAGGTCGAGCACCGGAGCGCCCGGCGCGGAGTCTCCTGCGGAATGCGGGACGGCTGCCGCGGGAGGCGTCGGGAGTGTCGTCACCGCCGCTTCCGACGGCGCCGGCGAGGCGGCGGTCAGCGCGGCGGCAGGCGCCGCCGCCCCCGTGGCGACGAGCCGAAGCGGCGTCGTCGCCTTCGTCACGACCTTCCGCTCGACCGTGTCGTACGTCGGGATCTCGACCGGCGGAATCGTGAGTTCCCCCGGCGCGGAAGGAACGATGACGTACTCCCATTCGACCGATCCCGGCCGGCCGGAACGCGGGGGCTCGGTTCGTGCCGTGGGCGGGTAGACCTTCGCGTTGACGACGGAGAGCTTCGGGGGGTCTGTCGCCGTCCGGAGGCCGCCGGGGCCTGCGAGCCGGATCTTGAGGGTTGCCGCTTCGCCGGCGGGGACGCTCGTCTTGTCGAGGCGTGCCGTCAGATCGAAGTGACCGACGGGGCCGCTCCACGCCTTCGCCCCCGGAACCGGGAGGATCCTGAGGACGAGCGGCTTCGAGGCGATTTCCACGGGCTGCGGCCGGGAGAAGAAGCCGAACGGGTCGCCGCCCGAGTCGCCCGTGGCCCGGACGTTCGTCCGGACCTTCATCGGCGGAATCGTGACGGTTCCGGGCGCGAGGCCGGAGACGAGCTTCTTCAGGAGCGTGAAGCGGACGACGGGGCGGCCGTCCACGATTTCGCGCCGTCCGGTCGGGCGCTCGGGGCGCTCGAGGTCTTCGGCCCACGCGCCGGGGAACTTCGGCGGCTCGATCCATTCCAGCCCCTGGACGTCGGCCGTCGTCACGAGATCCACGGTGAGCGTCACCTCCTCGCCCACGACGGCGGTCGTCTTGTCGGCGGTGACGAGGAGGTCGACGAACGGCTTCTCGCGCGGGCTTTCACCCGTTCCGCCCGGGCCGATGCCGGGGCCGGGGCGCGGGGCTCCCATACCGCGGCCGCCGAAGAACGCGGCGATCGGGTCCTCCGGCTCCTCCTCCATCGCGGGGCTTCCGGCGCCTCGTCCGCGCGGCGGGCCGACCTCGACGAGAAACGGCGCCGCCTTGACGCTCTTCCCGCCGATCGTCCAGACGGTCTCACCCACCTCGGCGGCTCCCTCCCCTTTCGGCCGGAGGTAGTAGGTCAGGCTGAGCGAACGGCTGAAGACGCCGTTCACGAACGACATCTGGTCCGATCGCGACGGACCGCCGGCGAGCGTCAGGTTCCTGAGGGGGAGAGGCGAGGGGGGCTGGATCTCTCCCGAGAGGCTCCCCGAGATCCTGTACGTGAGCCGGATCAGCTCGTTCGCGGCGACCTGATTCCTGTCGGCGAAGACCTCGATCCGGACGTCGTCGGCGCGTGCGCCGCGCCGGCGAAGACGCCGGCCGCGAGGACAACGAGCACCGAGAATGCCGCGACCCGCACGCGCCTCACCAGTCCCTCGCGTCGCGCCGCTTCGATCTCTGCATGGCGAGCTTCCGCCGTTGCTCGTCGAGGTCGGCCTTCTGGATCGCTGCGAGAAGCTGCTCGGCCTGTTCCCGGCTCATCTTCGCCTTCGACTCGAACTCGCGGTCGCGCTTTTCCTGTTCCTTCTTCTTCTCGTCCCCCGAACTCCCCTGCGGCGAGGGGGTCGGCGTCGGCGATTTTCCGCCCGTCTTCTGGTTCTTCTCGTCGTCCTCCTTCCCCGACGGCTTCTGCGGCTGCTGCTGTTTCTTCTTCTCCTCTTCGGCCTTGCGGACGCAGAGCTCGTAGTTGTACGAGGCGTCTTCCCGCCCCGGGCTCCGCTTGAGGGTCTGGCGGAAGGCTCCCGCGGCCTTTTCGTACTCCCCGCTCCGGAGAAGCAACGTCCCTTCGTTGTACGCCGCGTCCGCGGAGACGTCCCGGTTTCCGCCCTTCTCCGCCGTCTGGAGGGCGGAAAGCGCGTCCTCCGCCTTCCCGGCGCGCGAGAGCGCGGAGCCGAGGTTGTACGGGCCGATCGGATCCTTCGGCGCGAGCTCCGTCTCGCGGCGGAAATGGGTGGTGGCATCGTCCCACCGCTTCTCCTCGAGCGCCTTCTTGCCGAGCTTGGCTTGCCCGCGAGGCGAGCCGAGGAGACGCTCGATTCCGGGGAGCGGTGTCGGCGAGGGAGCGGGCGTGGGTGCCGGAGGCTCCTGGGCCGCGGCCCTGCCGGCGAGCGCCGCCACGGCGAGGAGCGCGGCGGCGCCCGTCTTCGCGGAACGGCGCGGACGCGGCAACCCGAGAAGGAGGAGCCCGAGCGACGCGACCGCGATGGCGAGCGGAATCTGGAACCGCTCCTCGAGGTTCGTCGCGAGGGTGGCGGAAAGAGGGCGCCGCGCCGAGAGGTCGATCTGCCGCGCGACCGCGGAGAGATCGGTCCTGCCGGGCGAGACGACGGAGAACGTCCCTCCCGTCTTCGCGGCGATCGACCGGAGGAGGCCGGGGTTCGGCTTCGAGATGACCGGCGCGCCGGAGGCGTCGGTCTTGTAGCCGGTCTGCTGGCCTGATACATCGATCTCCGGGACCGGCGCG
Source organism: uncultured Acidobacteriota bacterium (assembly GCA_963779415.1). Taxonomy (GTDB): domain Bacteria; phylum Acidobacteriota; class Thermoanaerobaculia; order UBA5066; family UBA5066; genus DAOMFB01. The sequence continues at coordinate 1,408,937 of CAVZYA010000002.1, forward strand.
CCCTTCCCGTCGCCGCCACCGACGAAGACGGTGTGGACGACGATCCCTTCTTTTTGCGCCTTCTCGGCCGCGGCGTCGGCTCCTCCTTCGAGATCCTCGCCGTCCGAGATGAGGATGACGTGCCGTCCGCCGGTGGCGCCGGCGCGGAGAAGCTCGGCCGCCGCCGCGATGCCCGCCGCGAGGGAGGTGCCGGGTCTCGTGCCGATGCCGGGCTCGAGGGCGTCGAGGAAGACGCCGACCGCGGCGCTGTCGAGCGTGAGCGGGACGAGCGTCTGCGCCTCTCCCTCCAGGCCGATGAGGGCGACACGGTCCGAAGGGAGGTTCGAGAGGAGGGAGGCGGCCGCCTGACGGGCCACGACGAACCGGGACGGCGTGACGTCGGTGGCATTCATCGAGGCGGAGGTGTCGAGGACGAAGACGACGTCGGCGCCTCGCCGCTCGACGGACTCCGTTCGCTCGCCCCAGCGGGGCCGCGCGAGGGCGGCGCCGAGCGCGAGCGCCGAGACGGCGACGAGGATGCGGAGGAAGAGCGTTCTCCTCCTTCCGCCCTCCGTGCCGCGGGCCGAGAGGACGGGAGCGACGATGGCGCCCTGTCTCCTCGCGGCGGCGCGGGACGCGACGGCGATGAGAAGGACGGCCACGACCGTCGCGGCGAGGCCCGCGGCGAGGAGGGCCGGCGCGGAGAAGACGGAGAGGAGCGCGGGGAGCTTCACTCGGGCACCACGGGGACGACGAACGCGGCGAGGAGCCCGGCAACGGCGAGGAGCGCGGCGCCCGGCACGGCGGCCTGGGGAAAGACTTCGCGATAGCGGGTGAAGCGGGCCGTCTTGATCTCGCTCTTCTCGAGCCGGTCGATCTCCGAAAAGATCTCGACGAGGCTCTTCGCGTCGGTGGCCCGGAAGAACTTCGCGCCGGTCGCCGAGGCGATCCGCTTGAGAAGGGCCTCGTCGACGTCCACGTTCGCGAGGATCCGGCGCTCGACGACACGTCCCGTCTCGGGGTCGCGGATCGGGACGGGGATCTCGACCGGGCCGGAGACGGTGCCGACCCCGATCGTATAGACGCGGACGCCGAGCGCCTTCGCGATGCCCGCCGCGGTGTCCGGGTCGATCTCGCCGGCGTTGTTGCCGCCGTCCGTCACGAGGACGATCACCTTGGACTTCGCCTTCGACGGGCGGAGACGGGCGAGGGCGTTCCCGAGGGCCATCCCGATCGCGGTCCCGTCCCCCTGGTCGCCGAGCGTCAGGGAGGCGAGGCGGTCGAGGAGCATCGCGCGGTCCGTCGTCAGCGGGACGACCGTGCGGGAGCGTCCCGCGAAGACGAGAAGGCCGAGACGGTCGCTCGTCCGCCCCTCGACGAACTGGCGGACCGCGCTCTTGGCCACGAAGAAGCGGTTGCGCGGCTTGAAGTCTTCGGCCGCCATCGAGCCCGACGCGTCGAGGGCGATGAAGATGTCGACCCCTTCCGTCCACGACTCCGTCCGCTCGAGGCCGAGGCGCGGGCGCGCGAAACCGACGACCAGCGCCGACCATCCGAGGAGCGCGAGAACGAACGGGACGTGCCGGAGTCGGACGCGCCACGTCGGGCGCGTGGCCGCCGCGAACGCGAGCGTCGGAACCGCGAGGGCCCCGTCTCCCCGCCGTTCGCGCCGGATCCGGAGGAAGACCGCGAGCGGGACGAGGAGGAGGAGGAGCAGAAGCTCCGGGTCGCGGAGCGTGAGCCCCGGAGGAACGAGGGCGCGGAGAGACGCGAAAGGCCCCGTCATGACGCCTTCTCCGTCCCGGAAGGAGCCGGGGGCGGGGCGAGGCGCGCCTCGACGTGCTCGTGGAGTCTCCGGGCGCGGACGAGGTGATTCCGGGCAGTGTCGCGCGTCGAGCGCCCCCGCCCGAACTTCACGAAGTCGGCTGCGGAAAGAAGCTCCGAGAAGCCGATCTCCCGCGGCGGGTCCAGCTCCTTCTCGGCGAGACGCCGGAGGGTCTCGAAGCTCGTCCACTCGAGAACCGGCATCTCGAGCCGCCGCTCGAGGTAGCGCTTCACGGCATGGGTCAACTCGGCGTAGAAGCCTCGCGGGTCGTCCCCCAGAAGGTCGGCCTCCCGCTCGAGGCGCGAAAGCTCTCCGAGCAGCTCCTCACCCGGCGGAATGGAGGAGAGGGTCTCCTCGGCCTCGGTCCTCCGGCGCTTCCGGAGAAAGGCCCATGCGAGGGCGGCGGCGAGGAGAAGCGCGAGCGTGGTGACGCCGGCCCAGAAGAGGAGCGACGGGCCGGGAAGCCGGACGGGCCGGTCTTCCTTCGGCGCGAGCGCGTCGGGCTTGGCGTCCTTCGGGAGGCGCGAGGAGACGTCGAGCGTCACGGACGGCGGTCGCAGATCGAGAGGAGGGCCGGGCAGGCCGTCGCTCTTTCTTTCCTCGAACGTGACGTGCGGTCCCGGCACCACGACCTTTCCGGCCATGAACGGAAGGAAACTGACGGTCTGCTTCCAGAGAACGGCGCCGTCCTTGTCTCCCTTCGTCTCGACGACGGGCTTCTTCGGCACGTCGAACTCGAGAACGGAGCCTCCGGGAGGGCGCTGACCTTCGGGGGGCTCGGGCGTGACGAGCGCGTCGAGGGTGAGCGTCGACCCCGCCGGAATCCGTGCCGAGTAGGTGACGGTCACGCGGTCGCCGACGGAGACCTCGGTCCGGTCCACCGCGACGTCGAAGACGACCGGCGCGGCGAGGAGGGGGAGAAGGAGGAGAGACCGGGTCATCGGCCGGCGGCCTTCCGCCGCTCCCGCTCCTTGAAGAACCTGACGAGCGCCATCTCGTACGGCGCGTCCGTACGGAGCGGGATGGAGTCGATCCCGGCCGACCGGAAGACGGCGAGAGGCGCCGGGAAGGGTGAGGAGGTCTGGCGTGCCCATGCGGCGCGGAAACCCGGATCCGCGAGATCGAAAACGCGGACCGCCCCGGTCTCCGCGTCGCGGAGCCGGACGAGGCCGGATCCGGGCATCTCCGTCTCCCGCGGATCGGTGATCGGGAGGGCCACGACGTCGTGCCGCCTGTTGAGCGTCTTCATCGCTTTCTCGTAGGCGGGGGAGAGGAAGTCGGAGATCACGAAGACGACGGCGCGTTGCTTGAGAAGCGCCGCGGCGCTCCGTAGGGCGAGGGAGAGGTCGGTCGCTCGCCCTTTCGGATCGAGGTAGAGCGCGTCCCGCGCGATCGCGAGAGCGTGGTCGACTCCCTTGCGCGGCGGAATGAACCGCTCGAGCCGGTCCGTGAAGAGGAGCGCGCCGACGCGGTCGTTGTTCTTCACCGCGGCGAAAGCGAGGAGGGCGGCGAGCTCGGCCATCAGGTCGCGCTTCGTCAGGTACTTCGAGCCGAAGGCCTGGGACGGCGAGACGTCGAGGAGCAGAAGGACGGTCAGGTCCCGCTCCTCGACGTACTTCTTGACGTGGGGGACGCCGGTCCGCGCCGTGACGTTCCAGTCAATGGCGCGGACGTCGTCGCCCGGGACGTACTCGCGCACCTCGGAGAACTCCATGCCGCGTCCGCGGAAGACGGAGTGGTACTCGCCCCCCAGCCCTTCGTTCACGAGCCGGTTCGTCCGGATCCGGATCCGGTGGATCTTGCGGGCGACGTCCCGGGGCAACATGGGGGCTCCCGGCCTCAGGGAACCTCGACGCGCTCGAGGATCCGCGAGACGACCTGGTCGCTCGTCACGTTCTCCGCCTCGGCCTCGTAGGAGAGGAGGACCCGGTGGCGAAGGACGTCGAGCGCGACGCTCTTGACGTCCTCCGGGACGACGTACCCGCGCCCCTGAAGGAAGGCGTGCGCGCGGGCTGCCGCGAGCAGGGCGAGCGTCGCGCGGGGCGAGGCGCCGTACGCGACGAAATCCCCCAGCTCGGCGAGCTTGTAGCTCTTCGGGTCGCGCGTCGCCGAGACCAGCTCGACGAGATAGTTCTTCAGCCGCTCGTCGGCGTAGAGGGACCGGACGAGCCCCCGCAGCTCCCGGATCGAGGTGGGGTCGAGGACGGGACGTACGGATGCCGACGCCTCCGCCTCGGTCATCTCTCCCATCCGCTCGAGAATCTGCTTCTCCTCGGCCTTCGTCGGGTAGCCGACCTTCAGCTTCATCAGGAAGCGGTCGACCTGCGCCTCGGGGAGGGGATACGTCCCTTCCTGCTCGATCGGGTTCTGCGTGGCGAGGACGAGGAACGGGTCCGGAAGCGGCGCCGTCCCGTCGCCGAGCGTCACCTGCCGCTCCTGCATCGCCTCGAGGAGCGCCGACTGGACTTTCGCCGGGGCGCGGTTGATCTCGTCGGCCAGGACGATGTGGGCGAAGATCGGCCCGCGCCTCGCGACGAACTCCTGCGTCTTCGGGTTGAAGACGAGCGTTCCGACGAGATCCGCCGGGAGGAGGTCCGGGGTGAACTGGATCCGGGCGAACGAGACGTCGAGGCCGCGCGACAGCGTCCGGACGGCCAGCGTCTTGGCGAGGCCGGGGACCCCTTCGAGCAGGAGATGCCCGTCGGCGAGGAGGCCCACCACGAGCCGCTCGACGAGGAGCGCCTGGCCGACGATGACCTTACGGATCTCGGCGAGGAGGGCGTTGACGAGAAGGGACTTCTCCCGGACCTTCTCGGCGAGTGCCGCCGGGTCCGGGGCGCTTCGAACGGGGGAAACGGGTTCAGTCGTCATTCGGATCGCTCGCTGCCGCCGGAGGGACGGCGTCTATTCAGGCACCCCGCGGGGTGCCGGGTCATGGCACCAGCAAGCGCGATGCCGGTCCTTTTTCGTATCCTCCGCCGATGCGGCGTTTCGGGTGGGTCCTGACCTTTGCCGTCTTCGTTCTCGTCGCCTCGGGGGAGGGGGACGCGGCGAAGAAGAAGCCCCGGCCGACTCCGACGGCCACGCCGACCCCCGTTCCGCTCCTCAGGGCCGCGGGCTCCTGCCTTTCCTACGTCCCGGGGAAGAGCCTCGTTCTCGCCGAGGTGGGGAGGACGGGAAAGGCCTTCCGGATCGACTCGACGACCCGGATCGAGACCCGGATCCGGGCGGGGGGGCGCCTTCGGATCCTCTACGCCGAGGGGCCGGACGGACCGGTCGCCCGAAGCATCCTCCCGGGCCCCATCGTGGCGACGCCGACGCCGGTGCCGGCGAAATGAATCAGAAGTGGGGTTCGAACTTCCGCTCGAGGGCCGCCTGCGGCGACAGGCCGACGACGCGCTCGACGACCTGACCGCCCTTGAAGAGCATCAGAGTCGGGATCGACATGATGCCGTAACGTTCCGCGACGGACGGGACGTCGTCCACGTTCAGCTTCGCGACGGTGATCTTGTCGCCCCATTTCTTCGCGAGGGCCTCCACGATGGGACCGACCTGACGGCAGGGACCGCACCAGACGGCCCAGAAGTCGACGAGTACGGGCTTGGTGCTCTTCAGGACCGAGGACTCGAAATTCGTTTCGGAGAGGTCGAGGAGGTTTCCGGACATGGAGGTTCCTTTCTCGTGGGGACGGGAACGCGGCCCCGACGCCGCGGCAGGATGGTAGGGTGCCGGCGGTGAGAGCGTCAAGGCGGCCGCGCTGGGGGCAGAACTTCCTCGCCAACCCGCGCACGTCGCGCCGGATCGTCGACGCGCTCGGCCTTGCCCCGGGGGAGACCGTCGTCGAGATCGGACCGGGACGCGGCGCGCTGACGGGACCGCTTCTCGATGCCGGGCTCCGCGTCGTCGCCATCGAGATCGACCCGGGCCTCGCCGCATCGCTTCGCTCGGGGGCCGCGGGACGCCCTCTCGTGGTCGTGACAGAGGACGCTCTCCGGGCCGACGTCGGCGCGGCGCTCTCGGACACGGGGGCTTCACCGCCGGTCTCACTCGTCGGCAATCTGCCGTACGAATCCGCAACGCCCATGCTTCGCGCCTTCGCGAGGCGGGCCGATCTTTTTTCACGCCTCGTCGTCATGGTCCAACGCGAGGTGGCCGACCGGCTCGTCGCGCTTCCGGGGACCGGGGCGTACGGGTACCTCACGCTGGACGTCGGCGCCCACGCGAAGGTCCGTCGCCTCTTCGACGTCCTGCCGGGAGCGTTCTCGCCCCCTCCGAAGGTGACGTCCTCGGTCGTGGAGCTTCTCCCGCATTCCGCCTCGCCGGGGGCGGAGGAAGCCCTCGCCGTCGCTTCGGCCGCCTTCATGGGCCGGCGGAAAAGCCTTTTGAATGCCCTCTCGGCGCGCTGGGGGCGCGAGCGGGTCGCCGATGCGCTGGCCGAGGCCGGCATTCCGCCGCTCTCGAGGGGAGAGGATCTGCCTCTTTCGCGCTTCGTCGAGCTTGCCAGGGCGCTCGGTGCTCCGACGAAAACGCCGCCGCAAGGCCGCTCCCGCCGCAAGGGGCCTGCTACAATTTCCTGATGTCGGTGACCGTGTTTCACGCGGTCCTGCTGGGGGTCCTGCAGGGTCTGACGGAGTTTCTTCCCGTCTCGTCCACGGCTCATCTCGCTCTTGCGCAAGGGTTGATTCCGGGCTTCTCCCAGCCGGGGATCCTCTTCGACGTCCTCCTCCACGTCGGGACCCTCGTCGCGGTCGTCGCGTTCTTCCGGGTCCGGCTCGTCCGGACGGCAACGGGGCTCGCCTCGGCGGACGCCGGCGAGCGTCGGGCCGCGTGGCGGCTCGTCGGGCTGCTCCTTCTCTCGGTCGCGCTCACGGGAGTCCTCGCGCTTCCCCTCAAGAAGCTCGCGGTCGAGTCGATGACGAACGTCCGGTTGATCGGCTTCTCGCTCTGCGGGACGGCCATCCTTCTCTCGTTCGCGCAGGTCATCGGGACTCGCCGTGGCGAGGGTGGGCGGACGCTCGCCGAAATCCGGCCGCGCGATGCGGCGATCGTCGGCGTCTGCCAGGCGGCCTCGGCCGTCTTCCACGGCCTCTCCCGCTCGGGCAACACGATCTCGGTGGGGCTCTTCACCGGCATGTCGCGCGAGGCCGCCGCGGAGTATTCCTTCCTCCTCTCGATCCCGACGATTCTCGCCGCGGCGGCGGTCGAGAACGTCTCGGCCCTTCGCCACCATCCCGAGGCGCTCGGGGCGTCGGCGTGGCCCGTCTACCTGGTCGGGATGGCGGTCGCGGCCGTCGTCGGGTACGTCGCCATCGCCGCCCTTCTCCGTCTCGTCGTCGCCATGAGGCTCATCCCGTTCATCGTCTACACGGGCCTTCTCGGGCTCTTTCTCGTCGCGCGGGGCGTCTGACGTGATGGCCGCCGTCACGCCCTCTCCGGTCCGGACGGCGCTCGAGAGGCGGAGGGACGAGTTCCTCGGCATCCTGATCGTTGCCGCGGGAGTCCTGCTTCTCGCGGCGCTCGTCTCGTATCACCCGCAGGACCCGTCGCTCTTCTCCTCGGTCCAGGACCCGACCGTCCACCCGAGCAACTGGGCCGGGCGCTTCGGCGCCTCCTTCTCGGACGGCGCTCTCCAGTTCTTCGGCCTCGCCGCGTTCGTCTTCCCGATCGTCCTTCTCGCCGCGGGCGTCCGGCGCTTCCGGTCGAAGGCTTCGCACTCCTGGGGCGCGCGCGGGGCGGGGCTCGTCCTGATCCTCCTCTCCGCCGCGCCGCTCGCGCATCTCGCGTTCGGCCGACCGCACCTTCTCGGCGGCGGCCTCGGCGCCGGGGGATACGTCGGGGACGTGATCGGCTCGTTCCTCGTGGCCGGGCTCAACGCGCCGGGAGCCGCGATCCTCCTCGTGTCGCTTCTCCTCATCGGCGGACTCCTCGCGACGTCGGTTTCGCTCGGCGACGGCGCCGGCCGGACGGCGCTTCGGCTCTCCGGCTGGTGGCGCGGCTGGCGGCTCGACCGGCAGCGCCGGAAGGAGCAGTCGAACAAGGAATCGCTTCGCCGCGAGGTCGTCAAGAAGCACCTCGAGCGGGCGAAGGAGGAGGCCGCACGTCCGGCCGAGAAGGTGAAGCCGGAGCCCGAGGGTGAAGTCGTCTTCATTCCGTCGGTCGCGACGCTCCGGGTCCGCGAGAAGACGGGGACGGGGCGCTTCTCCATCCGGAAGACGGTCACGGGGGCCGGCGAACCGCCCGAACCGACGCGCCCGGTGGCGCGCCCCGCGCAGCTGAAGAAGTCCGAGGCGCCGCAGCGCGTCCTCCCGTTCCCGTCGCCGAAGGAGTCGAACGGCTGGATCTTTCCGCCCGAGCGCCTCCTTCGCGCGGCGCCGAAGAGGGACCGCGAGCGCGACCGCGAGGAGTTCCGGCAGACGATGGAGCTGATCGCCTCGAAGTGCCTCGAGTTCGACGTCGAGGGGATCGTCGACACCTTCACGCCAGGGCCCGTCGTCACGACGTACGAGTTCAAGCCCTCGGCCGGGGTGAAGGTGGCGCAGGTCTCGAACCTCGAGAACGACCTCGCCCTCGCCCTCGCCGCCGAGAAGGTCCGGATCGAGAGGATCCCGGGGCGGGCGGCCGTCGGCATCGAGGTGCCGAACCGGAACCGGGACGTCATCGCCCTCCGGGAGGTCATCGAGGGCGAGCGCTTCCGGAAATCTCCGTCGCTCCTGACGATCGCGCTCGGCCTCGACGTCCACGGCGAACCGGTCGTCGCCGACCTCGTCCGGATGCCGCACCTTCTCGTGGCCGGGATGACGGGCGCCGGGAAGAGCGTCGGGATCAACGGCATGATCACGTCGATCCTCTTCAAGGCGCGGCCGGACGAGGTGAAGTTCATCTTCGTCGACCCGAAGATGAACGACATGAAGGACTACGAGGACCTGCCGCACCTTCTCGTCCCCGTCGTCACGGAGCCGAAGAAGGCGGCGAACGCCCTCAACTGGGCCGTCGAGGAGATGGAGGGGCGCTACCGGCTCCTCTCCGAGTGGCCGGGCGTCCGGAACATCGAGCAGTACAACGCGGCGATCCGGGACCCGAAGGCGCTGGCCGAGGTGCGCGAGAAGATCGGCGAGGCGCTGAAGTCGGGGGCGGACGGCTCCATCGCTCCGATGCCCTACATCGTCATCGTCATCGACGAGCTGGCCGACTTGATGATGACGGCCCCGCGCGAGATCGAGGACTCGGTGGCCCGCCTTGCGCAGAAGGCGCGCGCCGTCGGGATCCACCTGATCCTCGCGACGCAGCGCCCCTCGGTGGACGTCATCACCGGGACGATCAAGGCGAACCTCCCGTGCCGGATCTCCTACACGACGCGGACCCGGATCGACTCCCGGACGATCCTCGACCAGATGGGCGCCGAGCAGCTCCTCGGGCAGGGAGACATGCTCTTCCTCGCCCCCGGGACGTCGTACCTGATGCGGATCCACGGCGGGTTCGTCTCGGGAGACGAGATCAAGGAAATCTGCCGCTTTTTGAAGAAGCAGGGGAGGCCGATCTACGATGAGAGCGTCACGGCCGACCGGGAGCCGGCTGGCGGCGCTGCGAACGGCGCCCGGGCCTCTTCCGACGACGCCGATCCGATGTACGACCAGGCGGCGCGGCTCGTCGTCCGAGAGCGGATGGCGTCGATCTCGTTCCTCCAGCGGCGGCTCGAGATCGGCTTTTCGCGCGCGGGAAAGCTCATCGACATGATGCAGCGCGACGGCATCGTCGGGCCGCCCGCCGGCGGCGCCAAGAGCCGCGACGTCCTCGTCCCCCCCGAATACTTCGAGGAGATCGACCGAAGCCGGCGGTAACGGCTCGTTTCGCGACATCCGGATCGAGGACGACGGCTACGACGCCTTTCTCGGCGACGGCGGTCTCTTCCTCGGAGGTGCGGCTTGGCCGCCCTGGATCCCGATGAGAATTGCAGCGAGAATGCAGCCTGAGATCCCGTTCATGTTCTCTAGTCGGTCCGGTGCGGCAGTTCCAGGAGGCGGACGTCCTCGAGGTCCTTGGGCCGGCCGGAGGCGCGCTTCGAGGCGATGAGGTCCTCCCGCGAGGCCACGAAGAACTCCTGCCCCTGATAAGACATCGCAATCTTCCGCGCCCATGCGCCCTCGAAGGCGAGCCCCGGGGTGGAGGTCTGGACGTCGATCCGGACCCGGTCGCTGAAGACCGTGATCTCGCGCGAGAGAACGTCCTCCGGACTCGTGAGGGCGGTCGTCCCGAGGCCGGCCGCGGACAACGCCGCGAGCAGCCGCCTCGCATTCTCCGGAGTCGCCTCGATCAGGAGGTCGAGGTCGAACGTGGCACGCGGAACGCCGTGGGCGATCGCCGCGATCCCGCCGATCACGACGTACCTAACGTCGTGGGAGCGTAAGAACGCAAAGACGCTGAGAAGGCGTTTCAGCATCGGATCCGCGGATCAGCTCCGGGTTCTGCTCGAGCGCGAGCTCCGTGACCTCCTCGAAGAGCTCCAGCCTCTCCGGGACCGTGAGGCTCTGGAACCAGCGGGCCTTCGCCTCCGGCGTCTCCTCCTCCCGGTCGTGCGAGACGTGGGGCGTCACGCCGCCATTATCCCCTCAGTCCCGAGATCCGCCGCCGCGCGCGGGCGACGACCGGGGTCAGCTCGCTCGCGATGAGGTCGCCGACCCGTTCGGTCTCCAGGAGGAAGCCGTCGTGCCCGCGGAGGGAGCGGATGACGCGGAAGGAGGCGCCGGCCCGATGCGTCCAGCGCTTCACGTCCGCGGGCGTGTAGAGGACGTCTCCCGGGATCCCGACGCCGGTCAGCCGCCCCTTGAAGGCGCCGAGCGCGCGGGCGATTCCGCCCCGCCCGCGGCCGACGTCGTGCGCGTCCATCGCGTCGAGGAGGTTGAGGTAGCTCGCCATGTCGAAGCGGGCGACCAGCTTCTCGCCGTGCCGCGTCAGATACGACTGGATGGCGAACGGATCACCGGTGCCGGCCTTCCGCCCGAAGCGCGTCTCCAGCTCGTCGGGCGTCCGGTAGGTCAGCATCCCGATCATCCGCGCGAGCGACAGGCCTTCGGCGCCGAGCCGCTCCACGGCGAGACGCTGGATGTGGTTCCAGCCGATCCCCCACGCCGTGTGCGCGGCGGGGGCCGCGAAGACGACGACGGCGTTGGACCGTTCCGGGAAGGTGGCCGCCCACTCGAGGGCGACCATCCCTCCCAGCGATCCGCCCGTCGCCACGGCGACCCGCGTGATGCCGAGAGCGTCGAGGACGAGGCCGGAGAGCCGCGCCATGTCGCGCGTCGTCGCGGCCACGCGGTCGGCCTGTCCCTTCGCTTCGCGCCACGTCGTGCCGTAGCACGAGCCGAGGAGGTTCGGGCAGACGACCGCCCATCTTCCGGTGTCGACGGGCCGGCCGGGCCCGACGGCCTCGGGGAAGAAGCCTCCGAGATCGGCCGGGCCCCCCGTGAGGGAGTGGAAGACGAGAGCGACGTTTCCGGCCCCCGGGCTCGATCTGGCCGAGAACGCCGCAGGCGACCTCTACGCCGTGGAGAACGGCGCCCGATTCCAGCGGGAACTCCGGAATCACAACGGTCTCGACCCGCGGCTTGCTCATGCGGCGCTCTCTTCCGTGGCGGCTCCCCGATCGGGGCGGACGACGGTGCCGTACGCGCCGAAAGCGAGTGGCGCCCGGAAAGAATAGACGCGGAGCGGGACCGCGGACTCCTCGGCGAGCCTCGCGGCCTCGGGGTGGACGACCTTCGCTCCGCTCTCGGCGAGGCGCCGAAGCCCGGCGTAGGTGATCTGCGCAAAACGGCGCGCCCGGCGGTGGCGCCGGGGATCGCGGTCGCAGACGGCCGGCACGTCCGTGACGATTTCGCAGGAGACCGAGCCGAGGGCCGACGCGAGAGCCACGGCCGTCGTGTCCGAGCCGCCGCGCCCGATCGTCAGAGTCTCGCCGTCGGCCCGCTTTCCCTGGAACCCGCTGACGACGGGGACGATCCCGGCGTCGAGAAGAGCGCGCAGCCGCCGGGGCCGGACCGACTCGATCCGTCCGCTGCCGAACTCCCCCGAGACCCGGATTCCCGCCTCCGCGCCGCGGAGGCTGACGGCCCGAAGGCCGAGGGAGACGAGCGCGGCCGCGAGGAATCGCGGCGGAGAGATCTTCGCCGGTCGCAAGGGCCCGGTCGGCGCTCGCGGTTGGCGCGGCGCCGGGTCGGCCGAGGCAGGCGAGCTCCGAGAGGATCCGGTCGGTCGCGTCCCCGCGGGCGCTCACGACGACGACGACCGGCGTTCCGGAGGCGATCCGGATCGCGACGCGCTTCGCGGCGCGCCGGACCCGGGTCGTCGTCTCGAGCGACGTCCCGCCGAACTTGAGGACGACGGGCGCGGCGCTCACGACGCGGCTCCCGCGAGGGCGCGGTCGAGATCCTCGACAAGGTCCTCGATCTCCTCGATGCCGGCCGATACCCGGATCAGGTCGGGCGTCACCCCCGCGGCGTGCCGCTCGGCCTCCGAGAGCTGCTCGTGCGTCGTGCTCCAGGGATGGATGATCAGGCTCTTGGCGTCGCCGACGTTCGCGACGAGGGAGAAGAGCCTGGCTCTCGGAGATCGTCTTTTTCGCCGCGGTCTCGCCCCCCCTGACGCCGAAGGTCAGGACGCCGCCGAAGCCACCGTCGAGGAATCTCTTCGCGCGGGCGTGGCTCGCGTGCGAGGCGAGGCCCGGGTAGCGGACCCAGGCAACGGCCGGGTGACTCTCGAGGTGGCGCGCGAGGGCGAGGGCATTCTCCGAGTGGCGGCGGATCCGGAGGTGGAGCGTCTCGAGTCCCTGCAGGAAGAGGAACGAGTTGAAGGGGGAGACGCAGGCGCCGAGGTCGCGGAGAAGGACGACGCGGAGGCGGGTCGCCCAGGCGGCGTCTCCGAACAGCTTCGAGAAGCAGAGGCCGTGATAGGCGGGCTCGGGCTCGACGAAGAACGACCGGAAGCGGGGGGCCTTCCCGAAATCGAACTTCCCGCCGTCGACGACCACGCCGCCGATCGCCGTCCCGTGTCCGCCGATCCACTTCGTGGCCGAATGAACGACGATGTCGGCTCCGTGCTCGAGGGGCCGGCAGAGGAGCGGGGTGGCGAAGGTGTTGTCGACGACGAGCGGAACACCGGCCGCATGGGCGATCTTCGCGAGCGCCGGAAGATCGGGGACGTCGAGGTTCGGGTTCCCGATCGTCTCGACGTAGACGGCGCGCGTCGTGCCGTCGATGGCGGCGGCCACGGCCGCGGTGTCGTTGATGTCGACGAACCGCGTCGTGATGCCGAGGCGGGGAAGGGTGTGGGAGAAGAGGGCGTGCGTCCCGCCGTAGAGCGTCGAAGAGGAGACGAGGGAGTCTCCCGCTTTCGCGAGGTTCAGGATCGCGAGCGTTTCGGCGGCCTGGCCGCTCGAGGTCGCGACGGCCGCGACGCCCCCCTCCAGATCGGCGATCCGCCGCTCGAAGACGTCCGTCGTCGGGTTCATGATCCGCGTGTAGATGTTCCCGGGCTGCCGGAGGCCGAAGAGATCGGCGGCGTGCTCCGGAGAGTCGAAGACGTACGACGTCGTCGCGTAGATCGGGACGGCCCGGGAGCGCGTCGTCGGATCGGCGGCTTCCTGCGCCGCGTGGACGACACGCGTTCCGGGCCGGAGGCGGGACGGGGCGGTCCGTGCTTCGGACATCGGGTTCTCCTTTTTCCTCCTGGCCTCGCCCGGGGAGCCGGAAAAACAAAACCGGCCCCTTTGGAGAGGGCCGGTTGAAGTTCGCCGGTCTGGCCGGCTCGTCGTGTCTCTTAAGGCTCGTTACGCCGCGACACGCTCCTCCCTCTCCGCGCGGGAAGCGCTGCACATCCACATGGACATCTCCATGCCGATGAGGGTGGAAAGGGGAGCGATGGCGCTCATGATCGACGGAAAGTAGACGCCGGGCGGAGCGTTGTCAAGGAAATCCCGAGAAACTCACGATTCCGGTCCGAGGACCGGGTAGGAGGAGAACCTCTCCCCGCGCGGCGTCGGGCGCGTGGAGAGTCTGATGAGATGGATTTCGGGGAACCCGGATTCGGGTTCCCCGAACCCCTACCGCTACTTCTTGGCGCCGAGGATCGAGTCCTTGGCGGCCTTGGCGACGCGGAACTTCACGACGCGCTTCGCCGGGATCTTGATCGCCTCTCCCGTCGCCGGGTTGCGACCCATGCGCGCCTTCCGGTTCACGAGCACGAGCTTGCCGAGGCCCGGCAACGTGAAGGAGTTCTTCGCCTGCTTGTAGGCGAGTCCCGCCAGCTCCTCGAGAAACTGCGCCGCGACCTTCTTCGTGGTCCCGGTCTTCTCCGCGAGGTGCTCGGCAATCTGAGATTTCGTAAGTCCAGCCATGGATTCGTCCTTTCGTTCGATTCGCTTGCCCGTAGGCTGGGAGATTCTATACACGATTTCCCGCGCTTTTCGAAGGAAATCGTGAAAGGGCGGTCCGCGGCGCCCGATAGACTCCGGCGGGTGCGGATCGTTTTCTTCGGATCACCCGCCTTCGCCGTGACGTCGCTCACGGCTCTTCTCGACGCGGGACACGAAATCGCACTGGTCGTCACGCAGAGCGCGAAGCCCGCCGGACGCTCGGGCGCTCCGGTGCCGCCGGCCGTCGCGCGCGTGGCCGCCGAACGTAGCCTTCCGATCTTTCAACCCGAGAGCCTGAAGGGGGACGAAGCCCCCCGGCGCCTCGCGGCAGCCGGCGCGGACCTCTTCGTCGTCGCGGCGTACGGGAAGATCCTCCGGCAGAAAGTCCTCGACCTGCCGCGTCTCGGCTGCGTGAACGTCCACGGCTCGCTCCTCCCGCGCTGGCGCGGTGCCTCTCCGGTGCAGGCGGCTCTCCTCGCGGGCGACGAAACGACGGGCGTCTCGATCATGAAGATGGACGCCGGGATGGACACCGGGCCCGTTTACGCGATGCGCGAGACGCCAATCCTCGAGACCGACGATTCGGAGACGCTCGGCGCGCGGCTCGCTTCTCTTGGTGCCGATGCGCTGATCGAGACGCTGAGTTTCTTAGAAGGTGAATCGGGCATAGATGGCTCGCCGAAGCCCCGCGGGACGGCCCGTGCGGAGGCGCCGGCAGTGAGCGCGCCTTCCAAGAAGATCTCTTTTCCTCCCATCCCCCAGGACGATTCCGTCGCGACGTACTGCCCGAAGATCACGCGCGAGGACGGGGTCGTCGACTGGACCCGGCCGGCGATCGAGCTGGTTCGTCGAGACCGCGCCTTCACTCCCTGGCCGGGCCTCTTCACCTTTCGAAGAAAGTCGCGCCTGAAGCTCTCGAGCCTGTCGCTCGTCGCAGGAGAGCCTTCCGGTCTGCCTCCGGGAACCGTCATTTCCGTCTCCCCGTCTCTCGTCGTCGCCTGCAGCGTCGGGGCAGTGGCGTTGGGTGCGCTGCAGGCGGAGGGGCGAAAGCGGCTTCCCGCGGCTGAGTTCGTCCGCGGAGAGCGGGTGGTCCCGGGCGAACTCTGGCCGTCATGACTCCGCCGGCGGGCCCGTCCGTCCGCTCGGTCCGGTCGCTCGCCCTCGGCATCCTCCTCCGTGTCGAGCGGGACGGCGCCCACGCGGCGCCGCTCCTCGACGCCCGCGGAGTCTCGCTCCCCCCTCGCGACCGCGATCTTCTTCGTGCCCTCGTGAAGCGGACGCTCCGGGGCGCCATCCGCCTCGACCACGTCCTCTCCCGGTCGTGCGGCCGCCCGGTCGCAAGCCTCGATGCCGAGATTCGCGCGGCGCTCCGGCTCGGGGCGGCGCAGCTTCTCCTCTTCGACCGGATCCCGACGCACGCGGCCGTCGGCGAGACGGTGGCGGCGGTGAAGGAGATCGCTCCGCGAGGGGCCGGTCTCGTCAACGCGGTTCTCCGGCGCGTCGCCTCCTCGGAGGAGCGGCCCGGCCGGGTTCTCCTTCCGGAGAACGCCGATCCGGCGGCGCGCCTGGCTCTCGAGGTCTCGCACCCGGAATGGCTGGTCCGGCGGTGGATCTCGGACCTCGGGGAGCCGGCCGCGCGCGCCGCCCTCGCCGCGGACGAGATCGACGCGCCGATCGATCTCCTCGCCGACCCCCGTCTCGGGACGGTCGACGAGATCCGCGCGACGCTCTCCGCGGCCGGAATCGGGACCGAGCCCTCGCCCTGGGCGCCGCTCGCGCTCACCGTCATCGGAGGGGACGCGACGTCCCATCCGCTCGTCCGTTCGGGAGCGCTCGCGGTCGTCGACGCGGCGGCTCAGGCGATGATCGAGGCGTTGCCGCCTTCGGACCTCGCCCTCGACCTTGCCGCGGCGCCGGGAGGCAAGACGCGGACGCTCCTCGCGCGCGGTCTCGCAAAGCGGGTCATCGCCCTCGAGCGGACGGCGTCGCGCGCCTCGCGCCTCGCCACGAACCTCGAAGCCTCGGGACGGCGTCGCGAGGCCCTCGTCGTCCGGGCGGACGCCACCCGCCCCCCGCTTCCGGCCGGCCGGTTCGGCGCGATCCTCCTCGATGCTCCCTGCTCGGGGACGGGGACCCTCCGGAAGAATCCCGAGATCAGGCTTCGTCTGCGGGAGGAGGATCTCTCCGGATTCGCGGCGCGCCAGCGCGCTCTCCTGAAAGCCGCTCTCCGACTCCTCGCGCCGGGCGGCACCCTCGCTTACGTCACCTGCTCGCTCGAGCCCGAGGAGAACGAAGAGGTCGTGGACGCCGTTCTTCGCGAGGCCCCGGGATCCTTCTGCGTGACGCCCGATCCCGGCCGGCTCCCGCCCCCTCTTGCGGCGTGTCTCCGGCCGTCGGGCCTCTTCCGCGTTCCGCCGGCGGAGACGAACGACGGCTTCTCGCTCCTCGTCGTCCGGCGCTCCCCGGGCTGACTCGACGAAGAGGCGCTTATCATCGCGCGGCGTGATCCCGCTCCGCGACAACGTTCCCCGGCGGACCATTCCGTTCACCAATAACCTGCTCCTTGCGGCGAATGTCTTCGTCTTCTTCCTCGAGATCACGCAAGGGGACGCTGGGGAAGCGTTCCTCGCGCGCTGGGCGTTCATCCCCGATCGTCTCTTTCACCCCGCCGCATGGGGGATGTCGCCGGGCGCGAGCTTCGTCACGATCTTCTCGGCGATGTTCCTCCACGCCGGCCTTCTCCACCTCGGCGGAAACCTCCTCTTTCTCTGGATCTTCGGGGACAACGTCGAGGACGCGCTGGGACACGTCCGGTATCTCTTCTTCTATCTCGCCTCGGGCCTCGCGGCGGCGGTGCTTCAGACGATCCTGAATCCCGCGTCGGCCGTCCCGAACATCGGCGCCTCGGGGGCGATCGCGGGGGTGCTCGGGGGTTACTTCGTCCTCTACCCGCGCGCCCGGGTCGTGACGCTCGTGCCGCTCTTCTTCCTCTTTCCGCTCATCGAGGTTCCCGCCGGCCTCTACCTCCTCTTCTGGTTCGTGATGCAGTTCTGGATGGGCTCGGCGAACCTCGCGAGCGCCGGCCGGCACCCGGAGGCGGGGGGCGTCGCTTTCTGGGCCCACGTCGGCGGCTTCGTCGCGGGCGTGATCCTCGTCCTTCTCGTCCGTCCCCGGCGCCGCCCGGCGGCCCGCTACCGGATTCTCTGAGCCACCCCATGCGGCGCGCGGCATCACCCGGAGCCGGGACCGTCGTCGCGTGGAGCCTCTACGAGCTGGGGGCGACCGCGTTCGCGATGAATCTCCTCTCGCTTCACTTTCCGCTCGACATCGCGACGCGCTCTCCGCGCGGGAACGAGAAGTTCTCCGTCGTTTTCGGCCTCTCGATGGCGGCGGTCGCCGTCGCCGCCCCGTTCCTCGGGTCGCTCGCGGACGCGCACGGGAAGCGGCGGTTTCTCGTCCCGTTCGTCCTCGTGGGGGTCGCCGGAACCGCGCTCGTCGCCCTCCCCGCGCCGGTCGGCGTGACGCTCCTCGTCTTCGCGCTCGCCAACATCGCCTTCCAGTCGGCCTATGTCTTCTACAACGCCATGCTCCCGGACGTGGCGGCACCGGAGGCGCAGGGGCGCGTCTCCGGCTTCGGCGTCGCGGCGGGGTACGTCGGCTCCCTCCTCGCGATGTTCCTCGCCCTCCCGTTCGTCTCGGGAGAGATCCGGGCGAAGCTGCCGGTCGCATTCCAGTCGATCTGCGCCGCGATTTCGGTGAGCCCAGTTTCTTCGAATGTGAATGCGCCCTGGGTCCGGGCCAACGCGTATCTGCCGACGGCTTTCCTCTGGCTCGCCGCGGCCATCCCGCTCCTCTTCTTCGCACGACTGCCGAAACCTCGCGGCAGCGCCGGCAATGCCTCTCTACCTTCCAAGAAATCTTCTTCGTCGTCTTCGAAACTCTCCTCGGTCTCCTCGTCCTTTCGCGACGTGGTCGCCACGGTCCGGTCGCTGCCGTCGACCCCGTCGATCCTCTGGTACCTCGTCTCCTCGTTCCTCTACTTCGACGTCATCCACACGGTCCAGATCCAGATGGCGACCTACTCGAAGTTCGCCGTCGGGATGTCGGACGGCGAGGTGCAGCTCTTCCTTCTCCTCTGCACGGCGGTCGCGGTCCTCGGCGGCCTCCTCTACGGGTTCCTCTGCCAGCGGGTGACGATCCGGACGGCGACGCTCGTGGCGCTCGTGAACTGGGCCGCCGTCTTCGTCCTTTCCCTCGTCGTCCGGGACCACCGGCTCTTCCTCGGCGTCGGGTTCCTCGCGGGGATCGGCCTCGGCGGCGTGAAGGTCACCTCCCGTCTGGCGCTCATCGCCCTCGTCCCGAAAGAGCGCCTGACGGAGTTCTTCGGCTTCTTCACGCTGGCGGGAGAGGCCGCTTCGGTCCTCGGCCCGCTCGTCTGGGCCGCCGTCCTCTCGCTCTTCCCGGACCGGAGCCCTTCGGGCTACCGGGCCGGGCTCTTCGTCCTTCTTGTCGTCCTTCTCGGCGCCATCGGAGCCTTCCGGAAAGTCCGGTTCCCGAGAGAAGCGTGAGAGCGCGCTATCCTCGGGCCCTCATGTCCACCGTCACCGCCCCCGCGACCGTCTCCGTCCCCCTCCTCGACCTGAAAAAGCAGTACGCGTCGATCCGCGAGGAGGTGAAGCGGACCGCCGACGAGATCTTCGAGAGCCAGTACTTCATCCTCGGCCCGCGCGTCGAAGCCTTCGAGAAGGCCGTCGCCGCCTACGTCGGGACGAAGCACGCCGTCGGGATGTCCTCCGGGACCGACGCGCAGCTCGCCGCGATGATGGCCCTCCGGATCGGGCCGGGGGACGACGTCGTCACGTCGCCGTACACCTTCTTCTCCTCGGCCGGCGCCATCGCTCGGCTCGGCGCCCGCCCCGTCTTCTGCGACATCGACCCGGCCACCTTCAACGTCGACCCGGTGAAGCTCGCCCGGGCGATCACGCCGAAGACGAAGGCGATCCAGCCGATCCATCTCTACGGGCAGTCGGCCGACATGGACCCGATCCTCGACGTCGCGCGGAAGAAGGGGATCCCGGTCATCGAGGACGCGTGCCAGTCGCTCGGCGCGGCGTACCGGGGGAAGAAAGCGGGCTCGATGTCCGAGTTCGGCTGCTTCTCCTTCTTCCCGTCGAAGAACCTCGGGGCGTTCGGAGACGGCGGGATGGTGACGACGAACGACGACGCGACGGCCCAGACGCTCCGCGCCATGCGGATGCACGGCGAGACGTCGCGCTACTACCACCGCTTCGTCGGCGGCAACTTCCGCCTCGACGCCTTCCAGGCCGCCATCCTCCACGTGAAGCTCCCGCACCTCGATGGCTGGGCCGAGGGACGGCGAAAGAACGCGAAGGAGATCGAGGCGCTCTACCTCGAGGCCGGCGGCCTTCCGTACGAGAAGGGGGGGCTTTCGTTCCCGCGCGAGGCGGCCGGCTGCTTCCACGTCTTCAACCAGTTCGTCGTCCGCGTCGGGAAGGGGCGCCGCGACGCCCTAAAGGAGCGGCTGACGGAGCGGCAGATCGGAAACGCCATTTACTACCCGCTGCCGCTCCACCTGCAGGAGTGCTTCGCGTACCTCGGAGGCAAGGTCGGGGACTTTCCGGAGTCCGAGAAGGCCGCCGCAGAGACGCTCGCGCTCCCGGTCTTCCCCGAGCTCTCGGCGGAGCAGAAGCGCTTCCTCGCCTTCACGCTCGCCGAGTTCTCGAGGAGCTGAGAAGCCCCGGAAATTCACTTCACCCGGGTGACGGTCACCTCGACCTGCGTCCGTTTCTTCGAGCCGACGTCGTCGACGCTGGCGAGGAGGACCGGCTTGCCGAGGGCCGGCCGCGTGGAGACGGCCTCGCTCAGCGTCCGGAGGATGGGAGTTCCCTTGGTCTCGGCCTGTTCCGGGATCGCGAAGCTGGAGACGTCGACGTCGGCCTCGAGGACCACGTCGCCCGGCTCCCGCTCGAAGACTCTCGAGCCGATCCGGAGACCGACGTCCTGGTACTGGACCCCCTTCTCGGCCGAGAGGACGATCGGGACCCGGCTCCCGACGCGGAGATTGCCCGATCCCCCTTCGTTCACGACGAGCGTGTAGGAGCGCTCGTTCACGCGCTTTCCCCCCTCCAGTTCGTAGATCTGGAAGTCGAGCCGGAAGGCGGAGTGGGGGCGTTCTGCCCGGGCCGGAGCTTCCTGCGAGGCGGCGGGGAGGGCGAGGGCGAGAGAGGCGGCGATCGCGGCGAGAAGTCTCTTGGTGTTCATCGGTTCTCCTTTGTTCCTTCTGTCTCTTCGGCGGGGGGATCGAGAAGGCCGAAGTGGTTCTGCATTTCGTCGAGCGGGGTCGAGGCGACGTAAGCGAGGAGGAGGCGGTCCTCTGCGCCGAGCGGCGAGGGGGTGGGAAAGACCTCCCGGACGGAAGGGGGGGAAGGCGGACGCTTCCGCCGCGGCGTCTTCACCGCCGGGACGGCCGATTCGATGATTCGGGCCGGCCGTTCGGCTTCGGGTGCCGTCAGGCGCGTCACGACTCTTTCCGCGGCCGGGGCCGGGCGGGTCGTGGTGACACTCTCCGTCGCGGCGCGGGGGGGCTCGCTGCGAAAGAGGACGGAGCCTCCAACCGCGGTCAGAAGTGCGGCCGCCGCGAGAAGGATCCACGGCCAGCGCCGGACTTTCTCCTCGGGCAGGGGAGTCGTCTCCGGCTCTCTCCGCAGCCTTTCGAGAACGCGCTCTTCCAGCCCGGGCGCGGGCTCGCTCTCTGCCCACGCCTCGAGCCCTCTGTCGAGGAGATGGTCGAGGTCCGGACGTTTCTCAGACACGTTATCTTCCTCCCGCCTCGCGTTCGAGAGCTTCCCTGAGGAGCCCCCGGGCGCGACGGAGCCGCGTCCTGACGGTCCCCTCGGGGATGCCGAGGATCTCGCCGACCTCGAAGGAGGTGAGATCCCCCGTCATCGAGAGCCGGAGAGTTGCGGCGAGGGCTTGAGGCAGGCTCGCGACGAGACGTTCCATCAGACGCCTCAATTCGGCTCTCTCGGCGAGTTCGTCCGCGCCCGCACCGGAGCTTCCGAAGCTCTCGCGCGACCGCCGCGTCGGGATCGTCCAGCGAGACCGGGACGAGGCGGGGACGCCGGTCGAGGGCGACGCGCCAGGCGATTCGCGCGAGATACGTCTTCATGTCGCGTACGTCGGGGAGCCTTTCCCGAAACCGGAGGAGACGGAGGAAGACCTCCTGCGTGGCGTCCTCGGCGTCGCTCCGGTTCCGGAGGACCGAGAAAGGTGATCCGATAGACGAGCCGGGAGTGGAGCCGGACGGCTCTCTCGACATCGGCGTCGACTCCGTCGGGAACGGCTGCCATCTCCGCGGGTTCGATCTCGCGCGTCAAGACGGCCTGCCGAACCATCCCGGTCTCCCCGTCATGGGAGTGAAGACCGGTCTTGCCGTCCCAGCGTTCGCGCTCACTCGAAATGGCCATCATTCCTGGACTGGAGACTTATACGGATGTGAGCGGCCCGGCAGCGATACGGCCTTGAGGGAGCTTTTCAGATTCTATAACTAATGCAATTCCAATACTTTCCGCGTAATCTTCGTGGAGTCTTGACAGATTTCGAGAAGGGGACTAATTTGGCTGGCACTCACCGCGAGCGACTGCTAACAGCAGGGAGCGCGCGGGGAAGACAACCGTATCAGAGCCCGCTGGCCGGCAAGGCCGGATCGATCAAACCCACGAAGGAGTCCGAAATGAAGATTCGCCCCCTCTATGACCGGATCATGGTGAAGCGCGTGGAGCCGAAAGAGCAGCTTCGCGGCGGCATCATCATCCCCGACACCGCCAAGGAAAAGCCGATGGAGGCTCTGGTTCAGGCCGTTGGCGAAGGAAAGTTCGACGACAACGGCAAGCGGATCCCGCTCGACGTGAAGAAGGGCGACCGGATCCTCATCGGCAAGTACGCCGGCACCGAGATCAAGGTCGACGACGAGGAGCTCCTCATCCTCCGCGAGGACGAGGTTCTGGCCATCGTCGAGACGAAGTAAGCGAGAGGAAGCAAGAAAATGGCTGCCAAGAACATCACGTACGCAGAAGACGCCCGGCAGGGAATCCTGCGCGGCGTCAACAAGCTGGCCGACGCGGTGAAGATCACGCTCGGGCCCAAGGGCCGGAACGTCGTCATCGAGAAGAAGTTCGGCGCGCCGACGATCACCAAGGACGGCGTCACCGTCGCCAAGGAGATCGAGCTCGAGAACGCCATCGAGAACATGGGCGCCCAGATGGTCCGCGAGGTCGCCTCGAAGACCTCCGACGTGGCCGGCGACGGCACGACGACGGCCACGGTCCTCGCCCAGTCGATCTACCGCGAGGGGATCAAGATGGTCACCGCGGGGCACAATCCGATGGAGGTCAAGCGCGGCATCGACATCGCGGTCAAGAGGGCCGTCGAGGCCATCGACAAGCTGAAGAAGTCGGTCGACGCCAAGGAGATCGCCCACGTCGGGACGATCTCGGCCAACGGCGACACCGAGATCGGCCAGATCATCGCCAAGGCGATGGAGAACGTCGGCAAGGACGGCGTGATCACGGTGGAGGAGGCCAAGGGCCTCGAGACGACCCTCGAGGTCGTCGAGGGGATGCAGTTCGACCGCGGCTACCTCTCGCCCTACTTCGTCACTGACGCCGAGCGGATGGAGGTCGTCCTCGAGAACGCCAAGATCCTGATCTTCGAGAAGAAGATCTCCTCGATGAAGGACCTGCTTCCGATTCTCGAGCAGGTGGCCAAGCAGAACCGGCACTTCCTGATCATTTCCGAAGAGGTCGAGGGCGAGGCGCTCGCGACCCTCGTCGTCAACAAGCTGCGCGGCACGCTCCACGTCTGCGCCGTCAAGGCCCCCGGCTTCGGCGACCGCCGCAAGGCCATGCTGGAGGACATCGCGATCCTCACGGGCGGCAAGCTCATCTCCGAGGACCTCGGCATCAAGCTCGAGAACGTCAAGTGGGAAGAGCTGGGCGAGGCGAAGAAAGTCACGGTCGACAAGGACAACACGACGATCGTGACCGACGCGAACGACAAGAAGCGCAAGGAAGCGATCACGGGGCGCGTGAAGCAGATCCGGGCGCAGATCGACGAGACCACGTCGGACTACGACCGCGAGAAGCTCCAGGAGCGCCTCGCGAAGCTCGTCGGCGGCGTCGCCGTGATCAAGGTCGGCGCGGCCACCGAGACCGAGATGAAGGAGAAGAAGGCGCGCGTCGAGGACGCCATGCACGCGACGAAGGCGGCCGTCGAGGACGGCATCGTCCCGGGCGGCGGCGTGGCCCTGCTACGCGCCATGGAGGCCCTCGACGGCCTGAAGGTGAGCGGCGACGCGGCCGTCGGCGTCCAGATCGTCCGGCGCGCGCTCGAGGAGCCGGCCCGCCAGATCATCCAGAACGCCGGCCTCGAAGGCTCCGTCATCGTCAAGGACCTCAAGGAGAAGGGGGGCAACATCGGCTTCAACGCGCAGACGGAGAAGACCGAGGACATGCTGAAGGCCGGCATCATCGACCCGGCCAAGGTCACGAAGTCGGCCCTCCAGAACGCGGCCTCCATCGCCGGGCTCATGCTCACCACCGAGGCGGTCGTCTCCGAGATCAAGGAGAAGGAGAAGAATCCCCCGATGCCGGGCGGCGGCGGCATGGGCGGAATGTATTAAGTCGACGGACCCGAAACGATAAGGGTGTTCCCTCGGCCCGGCGGAGACGCCGGGCCGATTTCATTTCGGGTTCCAGATACGGTCCAGCACATACAGATACCCATAGGTGTAATATCTGGTGTATGCGGACCAACATCGTTCTGAACGACGAGCTCGTTCGCGAGGCCATGAAAGTCTCGCGTGCGCGATCGAAGCGGGCCCTGGTCGAGGAGGCCCTGCGCACCTTCGTCGAGGTCCGGGCGGCCGAGGAGCGCTCCGCGACGTACCGGGAGAAGCTCCGGCGTCTCGGTCCCGCGCTGCGCGCGCTGAAGCTTCGCCAGCCTCCCCGGGAACTTCTGCGAGCCGACCGGGATCGGGCGTGAGAACCTTCGTCCTCGACACGAGCGTTGCCGTAGCCTGGTACCTGCCCGAGAGCTTTTCCGCCGGCGCCCGGTGCTTCCAGACGCACCTTCTCGAAGGGCGGATCCGCTTCGTCGTCCCGTCGTTGCACTACTGGGAGATGGCGAACGTCCTCCGGACTTACGTGAAGCGCCACGAGATCGAGCCCACCCTCGCCCGCGACATCTACGCCCTCCACCTCGACGCTCCGATCGAGACGGATGAGCCCCCGCGAACCGACGTGCTGGCCGCAGCGCTCGAGTTCGACGCGACCGCCTACGACGCCGTCTTCATCGCACTGGCGCGAGCTCTCGACGTACCGCTCCTGACCGCGGAGCGGAGGACGACTCCGTGGGTCGTCCGGCTCGGAAAGCGAGTCGAGGTCGTCTCGGGCTGACAGGTTCTTCGGACCGTCCCGGAGCTTCTTCTTTCAGGACGTCTCGCTCCGAAGAAGCTCTTCGATCTTCGCGGCGGCCTCCGCGAGGTCAGCGACGACGAAGTCGGGCCCAGCGCCTTCGGGAAAGGCCTGCTTTTCGCCGTAGCCGGTCCTCACGAGAAACGTCGTCGCCCCGACGTTCCTGCCCGCGTCGACGTCGTCCTTCTTGTCTCCGACGAAGAACGACCGCCAGAGATCGCCGCCGTGATCGGCGGCTGCGCGGTCGAGAAGGGTCCTCTGCGGTTTGCGGCAGGCGCAGCCGTCCTCCGGTGCGTGCGGGCAGTAGTAGAGCCCGTCGAGGGCGGCCCCCTCGGCAGCGAGAAGCTCGCCGAGCCGCGCATTGACGCGCGCGACGTCCTCGTGCGTGAGATACCCGCGCCCGATCCCCGACTGGTTCGAGATGACCGCCACGCGAAGCCCAAGCGCCCGGAGCCGGTGGATGGCGGCTGCCGCTCCGGGAATCAGCTCCACGTCGTCGGGATCCTTCGGGAACCCCTTCTCGACCATGATCGTCCCATCGCGGTCGAGAAGGAGGAGTCGATGGTGGAGAGCGTGCATCGGAGGCTCGCGACATCTTAGCGGCCGTGTCCCGCCTGCGCCCGCGTGCCGCTCTCCCGTAGAATCGACTGGCTTGAGCGAGAGCGAAGTGCCCCGGTCCCGGCCGAATCCGATCGGGGTAGCGGGCGCTCTCGTCGCGGTGCTGGTGCCGCTCGTTCTCGTCGGGTACCTCGGGGCGGGCTCAGCTTCCCTATGGCTGGATGAGATCACGTACTACCGGCTTCAGGGCGATTTCGCTTTCCGCGCCGCCGAGATCGGCCGCTCGGGATCGGTGATCGCCCCGTTTTTCGCCAATTTCTTCTTCTGCGACCTCCAGAGGGCCTTTCAGGCTCCGATCGTCGCCCTCGGCCTGATCGATCCTCTGGAACACCCGGAGTGGCTCGTCCGCGCGCTCCCGATCGTGGCGTATGCGGCAACCTCGCTCCTGATCGTTCTCTGGCGGGTCCGGCGGGAAGGCGACACGGCGACCGCTCTGCTCGGCGGTCTTCTCTTCGCCGCAGCCCCGATCTGTCTCTTCTATGCGTTCGAGGGGCGCGTCTATGCGCTCGTCTCGCTACTGGCCGTCGCGCTTCTCATGCTTCTCGAGCGGGCCTCCCGGTCCGGGGGTGCCGGAAGCCTCCTGCTCGTCGCCGCGCTGAGCGTCTTCGTGGCTCGCCTCCACCTCTGGACGGTCTGCCTCTTCGCGTCTCTCCTCGTATGGGGAGTCGTCGAGGCCATTCGCCGCGCGCCGGGCCACATCGCCCGTCCGGGCCGTGCTCGCTTCGAGCCTCGCCGGCCTCGGCGCGGTCGGTCTCGAGTATCTCTACATGAGGGCGACGCAGCCGGCCGACCCGCTCTTCCGCCTCTTCGCGAGGCAGCCCCTCGGCTGGACGCTCGAGCAGACGGTCCTCTCGATCTTCTCGGGGCCCGGGCAGGTGCAGCACGCCTTCGCGGGGATGCAGGCGCTCCTCTTCGTCCTCCTGTGCATCGTCCTCCTCGCCGTCCTCGTCGTGACGACCATCCGGGCCCCTAGGTCCGGGGAGACGTTCGGGGCGCCGGACGCCGCGGCCGTGGCTGCCGGAGCGCTCGCCCTTTCGGTGGCTCTCGCCGTCGGGTTCGGGTACTTCGTCCACGGGCGCTACCAGGTCCCCCTCGTCGCGACCCTCTTCTACGCGGTGGCGCGGGGTCTCACGACGCGGCGGGAACGGCTTCTCGCTCTCCTCCTCGTCACGGCGGAGATCGTCCTCCTGCCCCAGACGGCATCGGCTATCCGGGCCAAGTCGAACAACCGAGAGATCGCCGACCTCGTCCTTTCGAAGAGCGACCGGTCGTCGACGGCCGTGATCGTGCAGAACGGCGTGATCTCGGGCTATCCCGCGCCCCACCATGTGATCGGGCTGGACTTCTACCTGAACGACCTTCATCCGAAAGAGGCGCCGATCCCGATCTACGAGCTCCCGGACCTTCGGTCGACGAACGGGGAGCACGGGACGTACCGGTACTTCAACGGCGGGGAGGCCTTGCTCGCGCGGACTCTCGAGAGTCCCGTTGCGCGGTATCGCACCTGGGCGGTCGGCGAGGATCGGCCCGACGTCTGGGTCGTCCATCCCCTCTGGCCCGTCATCCCGTCCGAGCAGCAGATCGCGGACCTGCTCGGCATCCTGACGCGGGAGTCGGGCTTTCGGATCGCCGGACGCTTCATGGCTCCCGGCTATCCGCGATCCGAAGTCGTGCATCTCGTCCGCACCTCGGGCCGCTAAGATCGGGTCGTACGGGATGCCCGGAATCCGCTCTATTCGCCTTCGCGCGGTGGCGCTGGAGTTCCTTACCGTCGCCGCGCTCCTTGCGCCTCTTGTCGTCTGTTTCTGGAGCGGCCTTTCCCGCGCCTCTCTCTGGCTCGACGAGATCACCTATTACTACGGCGAGGGCGACGTGGCGCTCAGGGCCGCCGAGCTGGGGCGCCCCGGTTCGATCATCGCGCCCCACCTCAGCACGTTCTCTTACTGTGACGTCCAGGAGTTGCTGCACTGGGCCTTCGGACTCATGGGATGGACCGTCTACCGGGAGCCGGAGCTCTACCTCCGGATCTTCTCGATCGTTTCGTACGCGGTGGCCGTGGTCGTCCTGTACGTGTTCTTAAGGCGGCGCCTGTCACACCGTGGCGACGCGATTCTCGGCGCCGCCGCTTTCGCCACGACTCCCATCTTTCTTCACTACGCTTTCGAGGCGCGGGTCTACGCGATGGCGACGATGCTGGTCGTCCTCACCGTGGTCGCCGTCGACCGGGCGGCCGAGAGGCCATCCCGCCCCAGGCTTGCGCTCGCGGCGCTCCTGGGCCTCGTCACCGTCCACGCGCACATCTGGACGGTCTGCCTTTTCGGCGCGCTTGCTGCTGGTTGCGGCGTACCGGCTCTGGAGGACGCGCCGGCTCACGCCCTGGGCCGCATCGGCCCTGGCGGCTGCGATCCCGGCTCTCGTCCTCGCCGGCGCCCAGGTCCTGTACTTTCGCCTGACGGATCCGGGCGCGCCGCTCTTCCCCCCTTTCCAGCGCCAGGAGCCCGTGAACACGCTCGTTCAGCTCGTCCTGTCGAATTTCCTGGGAGTCATGCAGACGCAGTACCTCGTCCGCGGGACCGGGAGCGGGTACCTGCTCGCCTGCGTCGGAGGCGCGGCGCTTCTCGCCGTGGCGTGGCTTTCGGCCCGCGAGCTCGCGAGGAGACGGGGGACGGGAAGGAAGGAGGCCGACTGGACGAACGTCGCCGTCGGCGCGCTTTTCTTCTGCTGGCTTCTCGCTGTCGGATACGGCTATTACACCCAGGCCCGCTATCACGTCCCTCTGATGGGCGCTTTCTTCCTCGCGGTGACGCGCTTCCCGTCGAAGGTCAAGAGGCTACTACTCTCCCTCATGCTGGTCTGCAACGTGGGCCTCTTCCCGGCGACCGTCGATGTGATCGGCTACAAAGGGAACGGACGCCAGATGGCCGACTTCATACTGAAGGAGGGGAGCCGGGATGTTTCCGTCGTCTGCCAGCACATTCTCAGCGGGGTCTACCCGCTGCCCGTGGAGTCGGTCAGCCTCGACTTCTACCTGAATTTTCTCCATCCCGGCGAGAAGCCGATTCTCCTTTATCAGATGCCCGATCTGACCGTCGTCAACGGCCGCCGAGGTGTCTACGATCTGTTCACGGGAGGCCTGCCCTTACTGCGGCAGTACGCCAGGTCGATGCCGGAACTCTGGCGGAAGGAGCGGGCCCGGCTGGGGGACCATGTCTTCGTCGTCCAGGAGCTGTGGAACATAGAGGAGGGAAATCGGCAGAGCCAGGATTTCGCCCGCGTGATGCTGGAGCGGGCGGACTGGGAGGTGGCCGGGAAATGCTACTTTCCGGGCTTCACCCGGGCGCTTATCGTTGAGCTCCGGAAGAAGGCGGGTACCTGACGGCGGGCGATCAGCGGATCCGGATTGCGTGGATACGGTGATGCGCGAGAAGGGACGCGACGGCGCGAAACCGGCTCCCTTCGAGGTTTGGGTGTCGCTGGAGGGCCGGCTCCAGCTCCGAGGCCCATCCGTCGCCGCCGAAGAAGGGGAAGCGGCCCGGTCCGTAGAGGAATGGCTCGACCGCGCCGGTGATGGGTGGCGCCGCCGGTCCGCGTCGGAAGCGCCGGCCGAAGGGGAGACGGCTGAGCGTTCCCGTCAGGAGGGTCTCGCCCGTCTCGACGAAGAGGTCGGGCCACCACGGGCAGTCGACATACGCGTCGGTCACGATCGATCCGTAGCGCCGGAGCTCCGGCTCGAGGAGTCTGGGCCTCGTCGCAGGGTGGTCGAAGAGTTCCATCGGGCGCGGGCCGGGCTGGACGAGCCGTAGTGTCTTCCGAACGAAGACGCCGTACGACGCCGGGTGCGTCACCGACACCCAGAGCTGCTTGCTCGCGCGCCGGACTGCCTCGGCGAGGTAGGCCTTCCAGTCACGGACCGACGGGAGGGCGTTGTACGTGAGGACCACGTCGAACGTCTGGTCCGGCCAGCCCGCCGAGACTCGGGCGTCGAGCCGGTCTTCCACGCCCACCGTCCGGTAGACGCCGCGGACGACCTCGGCGGCCTCCGCGTCGGGAACAACGACGGTGACGCGGGCGCCCCTCATGGCGGCCGGCAGGAGGTGGAGGCCCGGGATTCCGGCCATCCCGTCAACCGGCCCTTCGAGTGCCGTCGCGACGTCGAGGGTCGCGAGCCACGCCTTCAGGAGCTCATAGACGGCCCACCGCTCATACGCCGTGCCGAGGCCGACGTCGCGGCGGGCTGGCGGCGGGAGCGGGACGACGCCGTCGCTTCGGGTCATCTGGCCGATTCCTCGAGAGCGGCCGCCGTCTTCCTGAGGCCCCCCTCGTATGAAGTTGGCGGCTCCCATCCAAGAAGGGCGCGCATCCGGTCGATCCGGTAAGCACGGTCCACGGTGACAGTCTGCAGCTTCTCGCGCGTGACGGGAGGCTCGCCCGATCGAAACCGGAAGCCAAACGCCCCGATCGTCTCGAAGACCAGTCCGGCGGTCAGAGCAACAGGGACTGGAACGCGGAGGGGCGGGACAGGCCGGTCGGCAATGTCGCCGACGAGCGTCGAGAGCCGGCGGATCGTGATCGGATCGCGGTACGTGCAGATGAACTCCGCCCCTTCGAGATCCGGGCGGAGTGCCGCTTCGGCGATCGCGAAGGCGAGATCCTCCACGTAGACGAGCTGGACGCGGCTCGCGCCGCTGCCCGACGACGGGTATTTCCCCGCCTTCACGAGACGGAAGAGCTTGTCGATCATTCCGTTCGTGTCCCCCGGTCCGTACGTGATCGACGGGCGGACGATGGCGTACGGCAGTCCGGACGTCCGGACCATCTGCTCCGTCGCGACCTTGCTCCACCCGTACGGGCCCACGGGCGCAAAGGGGCAGGTCTCGTCGATCGGCAGCCCCTTCGGCCAGCCGAAGACGGCGATGGAAGAGACGTCCACGAAACGTCCGGTCCGGCCTCGCGCTCCCGCGAGCAGACGCTCCGTCAGCGCAATGTTCTGTCGCCCGTACTCTTCAGGCGGAACTCCGTGTCTGTGACGGACGGCCGCCGCATGAACGAGTGCGGCAGACGGTTCACCTCGCCGCTCCCACTCGTCGAAGGTCCGCCACATGACACCGGGTATCTGCGCCGGAGCGGAGGGCCGGCGGTGGAGTGCCACCACCGGGACGCCCCGCCGCGCCAGCTCGCGCGCCACGTGCTCCCCGATGAATCCGGTTGCCCCGGTGACGACGACGGTCATGCCCGAGCCTCGTTCGTCTTCCTCGGCCACATCTCGCCGACTGCCGTGATCGAGAGGCCGCCCGCGACGAAGACGATCAGAAGCCAGGCGGCGTGGTAGAGGAGGGCTGCGGCCGCGGTCGGGCCTGCCGGCTGGCCGAGAGCGGTCGCGAAGACGAGGGTGCCGTACCACTCGGCGGACCCGACGCCGGCCGGCGGCGCCGGGACGACGGCAAGCAGGTCGAGGAGAGCCGTCCCGACGATCGCGACGACAAAGGGCAGGCGATGACCGGCCGCGTGAAAGAGGGCGGAGAGCCCGGCCGCCTGCGCCAAGAGGGAGCCGAGCGAGAGGGCGAGGAGCTTCGCGGCGAGGGCCGGTCGGATCCCGAGGGTCACGGTGGCGTCCGCGAAGGAGCGAAGCGTCCGGGCCACCGGCTCCTGCGCGCGGAGCGGCACGACGCGGAGCAGCGGCGACAGAAGCTTCGCGAGGTGGTCGCCGTGGCGACTCCATGCGAGGAGCAGGGCCGCGGCCGCAACGAGAATTCCCGTGAAGAGGACGACGGAAAGCCGGAGGCTGGCTGGCAGTTGCGACGGGACGAGGGGAAGGAGGGCAAGCATCAGGATCCGGGCCAGGATTCCGTAAAGCCGGTCCACGACCATCGAGGCGGTTGCGGAGCCGATGGTGAAGTTCGCGCTCCCGTTTGCCAGCGCCACGGCCCGCCCGACGTCGCCAACCTTGACGGGGAGGAGGTTGTTGAGGAGCTCGCTGGCATAGAGCAGGCGGAACGTCCGCTCGAGAGGGATCGTACCAACGCGCCGAAGCAGGACGTGCCATCGGACGAGCCGCAGGAACTGCGCCGCCGCCATGAGAGCCACGCCCGAGAGAATGACGAGAACGTCCGCACGAAGCACTCGTGCGGCGACCTCGGGGCCGTCGAACGTCCGCCACCAGAGCCAGAACGCCAAGGCGCCCGCGAGAAGGGCCAGGCCCCCCTTGATCGCGCGGGACGTCACGGGTGCGGCGCGCCCGTGCCGGACTTCGTGCTCTCGGCGATCGTCCAGACGGCGTAGTTCTTCGATCCTCGCCTGAGATCGCGCAGGGCCTGGAGTCGCGCCACGACCTCCGTCACGACGAGGGCGATCCCGGGGATCCAACGGTCCGGCCTCGGCGCCACGGCGGAGAGCCATATCGGCAGGACGCGCGTGCCCGCGCCGGTCGAGACCGAGTAACCGGTCCGTCGCTTCAGCCAGAGGTGGCCGAAGGCGATCCGCCGGCGCTGGGACATCCACTCCCGAAGGGTCGAGGGGCCGCGGTTGGCGATCAGGGCCTCGGGGATGTAGACGAGCTTTCCTCCCTGATGCCTGACGACGGCCTCGAGGGAACTCTCGTCCACGGGGCTCTCCTCGTCGATCGACGTGACGAGGGACGAGCGGACGGCGACGAATTCGCCGAGCTTGGGGCTCCGGCGGGCCATCTGGTCATGGAGATGCCACATGAGTCGGGTCATCCGGTCGGTCAGGGAACGGCCCTCGTTCTGCGGAACCGGCTGCCCCCGGCCATCCCGACCGCCGGGTCGGCAAACGCCGCGACGATCGCCTCTGTCGCACCGGGGAAGGGGAGAATGTCGGCGCTCGCGATCAGGATCACGTCCGTGCCACGCGGGCGCGCGACGAGGAAGGTGTTGATGGCCGCCGCCTTTCCGCGCCGAACCGGCTCGGCGATCAGCGTCACTCGCGCGTCCCGGGCCGAGACCTCGCGGACGATCTCGTCGGTCCGGTCACGGCAGGCGCTGGAGACGACGACGATCCGCTCGATCGGCGCTCCGGCGGGGCGCGCGGCGAGAAGTACCTCGAGAAGCGGTCCGATCGTCCGCTCCTCGTTGAGCGCCGTGATGCCGGCGACCACGCGCACGTTTGTCGAGTGTAGACGAAAGCTCGAAGGCGGGCGACCCGCCGGCACGGCGAAGGGTGCCGGCGACCTTGACGCTGATCCGAGCCGTGTGAGAACGTCCCTTGTCACCTTGCGGACACTTCGCCGGTCCTCCCTCCTTTCCGGTGCCGCGGCTGCGCTCGCGGTCCTCGCTCTTCTGCAGGCCTGCGCGCGCAGGAAAGAACCCGATCTGCTCGCCCCGCAGCCCCGCGGAATCGATCTCATCGGGCCTCGCCTTCCCGGCCCTCCGCCGAACGATCTCGTCGCGCGCTACGGCCCGCCGAAGTACTCCCAGTACCTCGAGGAGCTCATCGCGCGGGACTATTTCAAGGACGAGAAGAAAGGCTTCTTCCTCGACGTCGGTGCCGGCGATGCGCTGTTCAACAGCACCACGGCCTATCTGGAGAAGAACCTCGAGTGGACCGGGATCGCCATCGACGCGGAGCCGAAGCACCTCGAGAGCTATCTGAAGGAGCGGCGGGGGACGCGATTCTTCGCGTTCTTCGTCGGGGACAAGGACGGAGAGAACGTCGACTTCTACGTCAACGACCAGGAATGGCGGGACTCGTCAGGCGTGAAGAGCTTCGCGGACTCCCACGGCAAGAGGCGGGTGATCAAGGTCCCCGAGATCACGCTGAACACGCTTCTTGACCGGCAGGGCGTCCGTCGGATCGACTTTCTGTCGATGGACATCGAGCAGGCCGAGCCGATGGCTCTGGCGGGATTCGACATTCGGCGTTTTCGTCCACGGCTCGTCTGCATCGAGATGCAGAAAGAGACGAAGGATGCGATCAACGCCTACATGACCGAGCACGGCTGGGTCGAGATCGAGAAGTACCTTCAGTGGGACTCGGTAAACGGCTGGTTCATGCCCGGGCCGTCCGTACCGGCCCCGCCCGCCGGGCGGCCTCCCCCTGCCGCGAAGAGATAGGCGACGAAACCCGCCAGGAGAGACAGAAGACCGAGGATCGACTCCGTCGGCTTCCGCAGGGCGACGAAGGCCATCATCCATAGCGAACAGGCCATGAACAGCGCGGGAGTCACGGGATATCCCCATGTACGGTACGGCCGCGGGAGGTTCGGCTCGCGCCGCCTGAGGACGTAAACCCCCATCACGGTCACGAACGAACAGAGCAGTAAGGTGAACTGAAGGAAAATAAGAACGCTTTCGAAGGTTCCGGTCGCCACCATCAGCAGTGTGACGAGCGTCTGAACGGCGATGGCCGGCCGTGGGGAGCCTCCCTCCGCGCGTCTCGAAAGAAGCTTCAGCCGCGGAAAGTCCTCTCCGACGGCCACCGTTACGCGCGTCCCCGCCCAGACCATCGAGCTGACGGACGAGACGAGAAGAACGGCAATAACGAGGCCCATCAGAGACCCTCTGACGGGACCGAAAGCCGTCCGAGCCACGACGAGGGCGACTTCCACCTGCCCCTTCATGGCGTCACGGGGCGTCGAGAGAAGAAAGAAGGCATTCAGGGCCAGATAGAGGACGAAGACGACGCCGGTCCCGATCGCGACAGCGCGTGGGACGTTCCGTTCGGGCTCCAGGACCTCGCCCGAGATATACGTCGCGGCGTTCCAGCCCGAGTAGGTGAACATGACGAAGACCAGCGAGATCGCGAAGGGGGCGCCGAAGAGCGTCCCGATGTCCTCGCCCGTCGGGGCAAAGGTCACCGTTCCGTGCCACGGCACGAACAGCCCGGCGACGACGATGACGATGATGGTCGCGACGATCATCACCGTCGTGGTGACCTGGAATCGGCTGCCGA
Organism: uncultured Acidobacteriota bacterium; assembly: GCA_963779415.1. Taxonomy (GTDB): domain Bacteria; phylum Acidobacteriota; class Thermoanaerobaculia; order UBA5066; family UBA5066; genus DAOMFB01. The sequence goes on from CAVZYA010000002.1 coordinate 1,443,165, forward strand.
GCCGCAGCCCGCTCCAGTGAACGGCGGTCACCGCCAGAATCATGACGATTCCCGTGGCCTGCGGCGGGAAGGACGGGAAGAGACCATGGAAGTAACGGCCGAACGCGATCGCCGAGAGAGCGACGGCCGCTGGAAAGCCGGCGATCATCGAGACCCAACCGGCAAGAAAGCCGACAGGCCGCGAGAAGACACGCCCCAGAAGAACATATTCCCCGCCCGACCTCGGGAAGGCGGCCCCAAGTTCTGCGTAGGACAGGGCCCCGCAGAAGGCACAGATCCCCCCCACGACCCACAGCAGGAGAAGAACAAACCCGCTCGAGAGAGAGACGACCTGGAAGCCGAGGCTCGTGAAGACGCCCGTTCCGACCATGTTCGCGATGACCACCGACACCGCCGCCAGCAAGGAGACCCGGGCCCCGGTTCCGTCCGCCGGACCCGCCGGACGGACCGTCCCGTGTGGCGCCGCGGACGTCACGCGATCCAGTTCCGCACGACGCGTGCGAGCGCCCGGGGCGACATCAGCATGTTCGTGTAGCTGGCGTTCGCGAGCGGGCAGGCGCATTCGCGGTTGTAGACACTTCGCCGGAACCGGTCGGCCTCGGGGGAGAACCAGACCTTCCCGAAGTCGTACCCGTTCTCCCGGAGGCCGCCGACCGACTCGGCGCGGATGCAGCACCCCCAGACGTACCCGTCGGGCGCGATCTGCGCCGAGGCCCATCCCGCGTAACAGGGGATGATCTGCTCGCGCTTCTCGAGGTACTCCTTGACGAGCTGGTAGTACTCGAGCCGGAAGCTCTCGACGAGGCGCCCCATCGGGTGCGGGGAACGGTTTCGCCTCATCTCCCCGATCAGATAGTCGGCCGCGGCGGCGTACTCGGCAGCGCTCGGGGTGATCTCCTTGCCGATCGTCTTCAGCTCGACCCGCTCCTCGGCCACCTCGGTGATGTACGAATCGGGCTCCAGCTTCTTCAGCTCCCTGTGGATCTCGGGGAGCCGGCCGACGTTGTGCGTGCTGATGACGGTGTGGATGCCGACCGTGACGTGAGGGTTCGACTTCTGGAGCGAGAGCGCCAGCTCCCGCGTCGCCATCATCTTCGTCCAGTTGTCCCGGGCGCCACGGATCTCGTCGTGCCGGGTCCCGATGTCGTCGAGCGACAGGTTCAGGATCAGCTTCGAGCCGCGGCTGGCCTCCACGATGCCCGGGAGCTGCTTCTCGATCTGCCTGGTCAGGAGCCCGTTCATCGGGAGGTTGATGATCTTCGGCCTGAGGATTCCGCGGATCAGGGCGAAGAGCTGCGGCAGGTCCGACCGGACGAACTGGTCGCCACCGGAGACGGTCACCCAGATCGGGACCCCCTCCATCGAGCGGAAGGTCCTCTCGTACTCGTCGAGGGTGAAGTCCGGCACCTTCTTCTGCCAGATGTCGCACGTCTTGCAGCGGGAGGGGCAGGTGTACGTGACGCTGACCGTCAGGTTGACAGGAAGGAGTCGGGGCCGGCCGAACCGGTGGAAAGCCCGGTAGAGCGGCAGCTTCAAGACGAGGGGCCACCGGTCGAAGGCGTTCATTGCGCGCTCGGGCTGCGGACCGCCCTCACAAAGGCGAGCCCCACTCGTTCCACGACTCCCACCCCTTCTTGATCGGGCGCTTCGGCTCCTTCGGCTTTCCGGGGAGGAAGATCCGGCACCAGAAGGGGCGGGCCACCCCTTCGAGGACGCGCCCCGAAGAGATCTTCGAGGTCCCTTTGCGGCGCTCCACGAAGAGGATGTTCGTCTCGGCGAGCTGCCCCGACGCGTGCCAGATCCGGTATTTCATCTCGATCTGGTAGGCGTAGCCCGATGATCGAAGGTTCTCGAGCCCGATTCGCTTGAGCATCTCGACCCGGTAGCAGCAGAAGCCGCTCGTCAGGTCGTCGCATCGGAACGCCCGTGACGATCCGGGCGTAGATGTTCGCGAAGGCCGAAAGGAGGACACGGCGGAGGGGCCAGTTGAGGACGCTCACGCCATACAGGTAGCGCGAGCCGACGACGACGTCGGCGTCGTGGGACATATCGAGCAGGAGGGGGAGGAAGTCCGCGGCGTGCGAGCCGTCCGCGTCCATCGAGACGACGCGGCTGAACCCCTTTTCCATCGCCCATGCGATCCCGTCCTTGTAGGAGCCCGTGAAGCTGCGTGGAGGCCGCCGCCGAATGAGGTGGAGCCGGGGGTAGCGCGCCCGAAGGGAGTCGACGGCGTCGGCCGTCCCGTCCGGCGAGTCGTCGTCCACGACGAGGAGGGACGTTTCGGGGAGGATCCTGAAGACGGCCTCGACGTGGTCGGCGATCGTCTCGGCCTCGCGGAAAGTGGGCGAGACGATGAGCGTCTCGCGGGACACGGACGCGACGCGCGCGAGCCTCTCGGGAGAGAAGGGAGCCGCGAGATCCACGGAACGGAATGATATGCGACGGCATGGCAAGATCCCCCCGGAAAGCCATGCTCACGATCCGCCGCGCCACGCCCGCCGATGCCGAGGGGATCGCCGTCTTCAACGAGGCGATTGCCCGGGAGACGGAGGGAAAGACGCTCGACCCGGCGACGATCCGCTCGGGAGTGCGGGAGATTCTCGGGCGGCCCGACCTCGGCTTCTACCTCGTGGCCGAGGAGGGGGGCATCTTCGTGGGCCAGCTGATGATCACGTTCGAGTGGAGCGACTGGCGGAGCGGGCTCTTCTGGTGGATCCAGAGCGTCTTCGTCCCCCCGGAGCATCGCGGACGAGGCGTCTACCGGGCGCTTCACGCGCGGGTCCGCGATCTGGCGCTGGAGGCCGGGGGCGTCTGCGGCCTCAGGCTCTACGTCGAGAAGGAGAACGCCAGCGCCATGGAGACTTACCGGCGCCTCGGGATGCACGAGACGTACTACCGGCTCTTCGAGGAGACGTGGGAGGGAAAGCGTTGAAGAAGATCGCCGTCCTCGGGACGGGGCTCGTCGGCTCGCTCATGGCGAAAGAGCTTGCCGCGGACGGCCGTTTCGAGGTGACGGCGCACGACCGTGACGAGCGGGCGCTTGGCGCGCTCGCGGGGCGTCCCCGTCTCGCCACACGGAGGTCGGACCTTTCGGATCCGGCCGAGGTCTCTCGGGCGGCGTCGTCGGCCGACGTCGTCGTCGGGGCCGTCCCCGGCCTCCTCGGGCACGCGGCGCTCCGCGTCGCGCTCGAAGCGAGGCGGCCGATCGCCGACATCGCCTTCGCCCCGGAAGACCCTCTTGCGCTCGACCCGCTCGCGAAGAGGGCGGGCGTTCCGGCGATCGTCGACTGCGGCGTCTCGCCCGGCCTCTCGAACCTCGCCGCCGGGCGGGCCGAGAGCCTCCTCGACGAAACGGAGTCGATCGCCATCTACGTCGGAGGCCTCCCTATTCCCCGGACGAGACCGTTCGAGTACCGGATCGTCTTTTCGGCCACGGACGTGATCGAGGAATACACGCGGCCGGCCCGGATCAGGGAGAACGGCCAGGTCGTCGTCCGTCCTGCCCTCTCGGAGCCCGAGGAGGTCGTTGTCGCGGGAATCGGGACGCTCGAGGGCTTCAACACCGACGGGCTCCGGACGCTCCTTTCGACATCGAAGGCGCCGAACGTCCGGGAGAAGACCCTTCGCTATCCCGGGCATGCCGCGCTGATGCGGGTCCTTCGGGACGCCGGCTTCTTTTCCGAGAGTCCGGTGGACCTCGGGGGCGTTCGCGTCGCCCCGAGGGCCCTGACCGAGAAGCTGCTTTTCGACGCGTGGCGGCGGCCGGAGGGGGAGGAGGAGTTCACGTTTCTCCGCGTCGTCTGCCAGGGGAGGTCCGGCGGGCGGCGGGTGACGCTGACGTACGACCTCCTCGACCGGACGGACCGCGCCACGGGCGCAAGCAGCATGGCGCGGACGACCGGTTTCCCGTGTGTCGTCGCGGCCGGCTGGCTTGCCGAGGGGCGTTTCGCCGAGCCGGGGGTCTTCCCGCCCGAGCGGCTCGGGCGGCGGCCCGACCTCTGGGGCGCCATGCTCGAAGCCCTCGCCGCGCGGGGGGTTTCGTTCACGGAGAGCCGCTCGGAGAGCGCGTGAGAGGGATCAAGAACCCGATGGGTGGGCTCCCGAACGGGGAACGGGGCGCGCGCCGCGACCGGTCTGACGCGCCGAAGCTCTCGAAGGGGGAGCGGCTCGCCGCCCTCCTTCCGGACATCTGGGCGCTCGTCCGTCCGCGACGGGGCCTTCTCGGGGTCGGGCTCGTCCTGATGGCCGTGAACCGGGTCTCGGGCCTCGTCCTTCCGGCCTCGACGAAGTTCCTCATCGACGACGTCATCGGCAAGGGGCGCCGGGAGATGCTCCTGCCGCTCCTCGGCGGCGTCCTCGCCGCGACCGCGATTCAGGGGGTCACCTCCTACGCCCTGACGCAGCTCCTCTCGAAGGCCGCGCAGAGGCTCATCGCCGACATGCGGCGGAAGGTACAGGAGCACATCGGGCGTCTCCCGGTCGCGTTCTACGACGCGAACAAGACCGGCACCCTCGTCTCCCGGATCATGAGCGACGTCGAGGGGGTCCGGAACCTGATCGGGACCGGCCTCGTGGAGTTCGCGGGAGGCATCCTGACGGCGGCGATCTCGCTCGTCGTCCTCTTCCGGATCTCGGCCTCGATGACGCTCCTCGCCTTCGCGATCCTTCTCGGCACGGGGCTCGCCCTTCAGCGCGCCTTCGGGACGATCCGGCCGATCTTCCGCGAGCGGGGGAAGATCTACGCCGACGTGACGGGGCGCCTCACCGAGTCGCTCGGCGGCGTCCGCGTCGTGAAGGGGTACCACGCCGAGGCGCGCGAGGCGTCCGTCTTCTCGTCAGGCGTCCAGAAGCTCCTCGACAACGTCCTGAAGACCCTGACGGCGACCTCCTTCATGAGCCTCACGTCGACGCTCCTTCTCGGCGTCGTCGGGGCGGCCGTGATGTTCCTCGGGACGCGCCAGATCCTCGCCGGGACGCTGACCCTCGGCGGGTTCTTCACCTACTCCCTCTTCCTCGGATTTCTCGTGGCGCCGCTCTTCCAGGTCGTCGCGATCGGGACGCAGCTGACCGAGGCGCTCGCGGGCCTCGAGCGGACCCGAGAGATCCTCCGCGAGCGGCCCGAGGACGAGGACCCCCGTCGGACGGCCGCGCTTTCCGGGATCCGCGGGCGCGTCGTTTTCGAGGAAGTCCGATTCCAATACTCGGAGGGGAAGGAGGTCCTCAGGGGGATTTCCTTCGAGGCCGCGCCGGGGACGGTGACGGCGCTCGTCGGGCCGTCCGGAGCGGGGAAGTCGACCATCATCGGCCTCGTCGCGGCCTTCCACGTCCCGACGGGGGGGCGCGTCCTCGTGGACGGCACCGATCTCGCGGAAGTCCGGCTCGGGTCGTACCGGACGCACCTCGGCGTCGTCTTGCAGGAGTCGTTCCTCTTCGACGGCACCATCCGCGAGAATGTCGCCTTTTCGAAGCCCGACGCGACGGAGGAAGAGATCCTCGCCGCGTGCCGGGTCGCCCGGGTCGACGAGTTCGCCGAGCGGTACGAGAAGGGGTACGACACGGTCGTCGGCGAGCGGGGCGTGAGGCTGTCGGGAGGACAGCGCCAACGGGTCTCCATCGCCCGGGCTCTCCTCGCCGACCCGCGGATCCTGATCCTCGACGAGGCGACCTCGTCCCTCGACTCGGAATCGGAGGCGCTCATCCAGCAGGGACTCGCCGTCCTGATGAAGGGACGGACGACGTTCGTCATCGCGCACCGCCTCTCCACGATCCGGAAGGCCGACCAGATTCTCGTCGTGGAGGACGGCCTTCTCGTCGAGCGCGGAACCCACGAGTCGCTCTACGAAGCCGGGGGACGCTACTTCGAGATGTACACCAGGCAGCACGGGCTCGAGCGGAACCTCTTCCTCGCTCCGGGCGAGGGGGACGCCGGGGCTTCACCGGAGACCGCGGCCGAGAACGGGCCGGACGAAGGGGGCGGCCTGCGCGACGCCATCGGCCTTCTTCGCAGCGGGCGGTGAGATTGGCCCGCGGGCGGCCGGAAGCCGGGGCTCCGGCCGGGCCGGGCCTGATTCGGATGCCTCATGGGGTCGGACGCGTCTCTTCGCTACCTTTTCCGTGATACCGAAAGGGAGGTTCCCGCCATGAAGATCCTGATCGCCGATGCCTTCGACGAGTCCCTTCCGAAGAAGCTGGCCCCCTTCGGCGACGCCACGAGCGACATGACGCATCTGGCCGAAGCCGAAGTCCTCCTCATCCGCTCGAAGACGAAGGTCACGAAGGAGTTCCTCGTCGGCGCCCCGAAGCTGAAGCTCGTCATCCGCGGGGGCGTCGGCCTCGACAACGTCGACATCGAGACGTGCCGCGAGAAGGGGATCGAGGTCAAGAACACCCCGCGGGCCTCCTCGGTCGCCGTCGCCGAGCTGACGATGGCCCTCATGCTCGCCGTCCCGAACCGCCTCATCGAAGGGCACAACTCGATGAAGGAGGGGAAGTGGATGAAGAAGGAGCTGAAGCGGACCGAGCTCTATGGCAAGACGCTCGGCCTCCTCGGCGCCGGCCTCATCGGAACGGAGGTGGCGCGCCGCGCCCTCGCCTTCGGAATGAAGGTCGTCGCGTACGACCACTACATCCCGAACCACGCGCTCGCAGAGCTGATGGACGAGCCCGAGGAGCTCTACGCCAAGGCCGACTACATCAGCATCCACCTCCCCCTGACCCCCGAGACGCGGGGGATGCTGAATCGGCAGGCGTTCGCCCAGATGAAGAACGGCGTCGTCATCGTCAACACGGCCCGCGGGAAAGTGATCGCGGAAGAGGACCTCGCCGAGGCCCTCAGGAGCGGCAGGGTCGCGGCCTACGCGACGGACGTCTACCAGTCCGACCCGCCGGACCCGAAGAGCCCGCTCCTCGCGGCCCCGAACGTCATCCTGATGCCGCACGTCGGCGGCTCCTCCCGGGAGAACCTCCTCCGGATCGGCGAGAACGTCGTCGAGCTCCTGAAGAAGTGGACGAAGCAGGCCGTCAAGACGCCGGCCGAGACGGGGGCCGTCGCCGGGCGCTGAGAGGGATCCCTTCATTCCTCGGGCGGCGGTCCTTTCGGGGCCGCCGTTTTCTTTCGGACTGCCGCCATAATGAAACCGGTGCCCGATCCGATCCTCCTTCGCGAATGGACGCCGGAAGGCGACGCGGCCGCGTTCGAAAGGCTCAAGGGCCGGATGGTGGACGTCTGGAAGACGATCGGCGGCAACACCGGGGAGTCGGCGTATACGTCCGTCGTCGTGCCGTCGCTGACGCTCGACCAGGAGGAGCTGCGGAAGATCCCCGGAGCGGCGTTCTACGAGGAGCGGCTCCTCTTCCTTCTCATGCGCCTCCGGAACCCGCGCGCGCGCCTCGTCTACGTCACGTCGCAGCCGGTCCACCCGCTCGTCCTCGAGTACTACCTCCAGCTTCTCGCGGGAATTCCGGCCAGCCACGCCCGGTCGCGACTGACGCTCCTCTGCGCCTACGACTCCTCGTCCCGATCCCTCACCGAGAAGATCCTCGAGCGGCCGCGCCTCCTCGAGCGGATTCGCGCGGGGATCCAGGACCCGTCGCGGGCCTTCCTGACCGTCTTCAACTCGACGCCTTTGGAACGGCGCCTCGCGGTCCTTCTCGGTATTCCTCTCTTCGGCTGCGACCCGGCGCTCATGAGCGTCGGGACGAAGTCCGGCAGCCGGAAGGTCTTCGTCGAGGCGGGAATCGCGGTCCCGGCGGGCTTCGAGGAGCTTCGGACCCCGGCTGACGTCGTCCTCGCGCTCGCGGAGCTGAAGAGGATCCGGCCCGGATTGAAGCGGGCCGTCATCAAGCTGAACGCGAGCTTCTCCGGCGAAGGCAACGGCGTCTTCCGCTATCCGCCGGAGGAAGAGCCCGACGCGCTCGCCGAGGCCCTCGCCCGCCTCGAGTTCCCGCTCGTGGCCGAGACCTTCGAGACCTTCTTCTCGAAATTCGGCCGGATGGGGGGCGTCGTCGAGGAGTTTCTCGAGGGGGAGGAGCGCTCCTCCCCGAGCGCGCAGCTCCTGATCGAGCCGAACGGCAAACCGGTCCTTCTCTCCACGCACGACCAGATCCTCGGCGGCCCGGCCGGACAGCTCTACCTCGGGTGCCGGTTCCCGGCGCGGCAGTCCTACCGGCGCGAGGTCGGGGAGGCGGGGCTCCGGGTGGGGGAGGTCCTCGCGCGCAAAGGGGTCATCGGACGGTTCGGGATCGACACGATCGTCCACCCGGCCCCGGGGCGCGGGTGGGAGGTTTTCGGCGTCGAGGTCAACCTCCGGAAGGGGGGAACGACGCACCCGTTCCTCGCCCTCCAGTTCCTGACCGGGGGATCCATCGAGCGGGAGACGGGGCTCTTCATGACGCCGTCGGGCCACCCGAAGTACTACCGCTCCACCGACACCCTCTCCTCCCCGCGCTATCGCGGTCTCCTCCCCGAAGACCTGATCGAGATCCTGACGGCCAACTCCCTCCACTACAGCCCGATCACCGAGACCGGCGTCCTGTTCCACATGATCGGGGCGCTCTCGCAGTACGGGAAGGTCGGCCTTACCGTGATCGGCAACTCGCGCGAGGAGGCCGAGACCCTCTACGCGGACACGCTCACGATCCTGGACCGGGAGGCTTCGGCGGGACGAGTGGCAGGCGTTTCCGCGGGCATGCCCCCGGAGTGACCGGGAGAGTCCGGAAGAGATAAGGGCCCCCGGAAACCGGGGGCCCCGTCGACTCGATATCGAAAAGACCTACTTCTTCTTCTTGGCGGGAGCCTTGGCAGGCTTGGCGGCCGGCGCGGCGTGAGCCGCCGGAGGGGCGCTGATCGTAAGTGACGTCGTGAGCTCGGCGGCCTTTTCCTTGATCGCCTTTGCCTTCTCGACGGCGGCCATCGGGTCGGCGGCTCCGACGGCGGTGGCCTCATCCCACATCTTCTTGATGTCGGCCAGGCCCGCCTTGGCGGCGTCGAGCTTGGCGGCGTCCATCCCCTTCGGGAGCTTCTTCATCGCGGCGAACGAGGCGACTTTCTCCTCGACCGCCTTGATGGCCGCCGGAACGGAGGCCGAGATGTCCGCCCACGTCTTCGTGTACTCGTCCTTCTTGGCCTTGGCGGCGTTTGTGGCCTCGGTCGCCTTGCCCGGGATGGCCTGGGCGGCGGCGATGGCCGCGGCGTAGTCACCCTTTCCCAGCTTGTCCTTGGCGTCCTTGAGGCTGTCGCTCAGGGCCTTCCACTGGTCGGGAACGAACTTCTCGACCATGGGCTTGGCCGCGGTCACGGCAGCGTCGGCAGCCTTGAAAGCTTCCTCTGCGGGGCCCTTCTGGGAGCAGGCCGTCGTGAGGACGGCGACGGCGGCGACGAGAGCGAGGGAAGTCAGGATTCGGCGCACGGAATTCTCCTTTCGGTTCTTTGGCGGAAGGCCCGGAATGACCGGGCCGGGAAGCCGCGAAATCGGCGGAAAAACGGTATTGAACCCGGGGCCGTCTGTCAAGGTTCCATTGACGGTTCACGACCTCCATTTGAATCATGGTTTCCTCGTTTCCCCGCCCCCTAGCGTCCCGGCGGCATGCGGTTCCTGCCGCTCGTTCTGAAGAACCTCTTCCGCAAGAAGACGCGAACGCTTCTGACGATCGCCTCCATTCTCTTCCCTCTCCTCGTGATCGCCTTCCTCGGTACCTTCCTGAAGGCACTCCGCTTCGCCGATCCCGCCCGGAAGGGTTACTTCCGGGTCGTCACCCGTCACAAGGTCGGCCTGACGACTCCGATTCCCGTCGCCTGGGCCCGCCGGATCGAACCGCTTCCGGGCATCCTCGCGGTGACCGTCCTCTCCCCGTTCCGGGGGATCTACCGCGACGAGAGCGCCGGGAACGTCTTCCCGCGCTTCGCGGCCGACGCCGCGACCTTCTTCCCGGTATTCGACGACGCCGTCCTCGTCGAAGGGAGCGCGGAGGCGTGGCGGAGGGACCGCGCCTCGGCGCTCGTCGGCGAGCGGCTCATGCAGAAGTACGGCTGGAAGCTCGGGGATCGCGTCGCGATCCGCGGGACGCTCTACCCGGTCGACCTCGATCTCGTGATCGCCGCCGTCTACCGCCTCCCCTACGAGACCTCGGGCTCCATCTTCTTCCACCGTGAATACCTCGAAGAGGCGTGGCCGCCGTTCCGGGGGGAGGCCACGACGATCTGGGCGCGCGTGAAGGACAATGCCGCCGAGGCGCGGCTCCCCGCCGAGATCGACGCTCTGTTCGAGAACTCGCCCTTCCCGACGAAGAGCGACAGCGAGAGCGCCTTTCTGACCGGCTTCGTCCAGCTCCTCGGGAACGTCCAGCTCCTTCTCGTCTCTCTCGGCGTCGTCCTCGTCCTCGTCATCGTCCTCGTCGCCGCCAACACGATGGCGATGTCGACGCGCGAGCGCGTCGTCGAGATCGCCGTCATGCGGACACTCGGCTACACGCGGACGAAAGTGGTCCTCCTGATCCTCGCCGAGAGCCTCGTCATGGCGCTCGTCGGCGCCGCGGTCGGCCTCGGCCTCTTCGCCGCGGGGTTCACGTCTCTCCAGAAACGGCTCCTCGACACGCGGCTCTCCCAGTTCGCGGCCGGGATGAGGATCTTTCCGGAGGTGCTCGCCCTCGCCGTCGGTACGGCCCTTCTCATCGGCCTCCTCGCGGCGCTCGTCCCCGCCCTCCGTGCGGGGCAGCGGAAGATCGTCGACGGGCTGCGATTCACGGGGTAAGCGTCAGTCGGCGCGCCTCGTCCCCGGCCCCAGCACCGGCCGGCCGGGGCGCGCGGAGGTGATCTTCCCGCCGTCCACGACGAGCTGGCCGTTGACGGCGACGTACGGCATCCCCTCGCAGTAGTGGAACGGGTCGGCATAGGTCGACACGGCCTTCACGCGGGCCGGGTCGAAGGCGACGAGGTCGGCGTAGAGGCCCGGGACGACGAGGCCGCGGTCCCGGATCTGCGCCCGCGCCGCGGAAAGCGACGTCATCTTACGGACCGCCTCCTCGAGCGGAAGGCGCTGTTCGTCGCGGACGTATGTCCCGAGGATCCGGGCCGTCGAGGCCCATCCGCGCGGGTGCGACTTCTCCTCCGAGAAGATGCCGTCGGTCGCCGACGCGCCGGAATCGGTGCAGAAGGCGACGAGCCGGCTCTTCAGGGCGGCGCGGACGTCGTCGTCGCTCATGCAGAAGAGGATGCCGCCCGAGTTCGCGCGGTCGGCGATGACGAGGTCGATCAGGGCGTCGCGCGGATCCTTCCCCTCGGCCTTTCCGATCTCCTCGAGTGTCTTCCCCTCGTACTTCTTCAACGCCGGGTTCAGCACCGACGTGACGAGGACGCCGGTGGCGCCCCCCGAGCCGTACCACTGGTTTTCCCAGGCGTCGGAGTCCAGGGCCATGTCCCGTTTCACCCGCTCGCGGACCGCGGGGTCCGCGAGGCGCGCCAGGAGCTTTTCCGTCCCCCCTTCGCGGACCCACGGCGGAAGGTTCGCGTCGAGGCCGTTCATGGCGGCCGTCCACGGGTACTGGTTCGCGGCGACGTCCAGCCCCTCCGCGCGCGCCGCCTCCAGCCGGGCGAGAATCGCCGGCATCTTTCCCTGGTACCTTCCCGTCGTCTTCAGGTGCCAGATGTTCGCCGGGATCTTCGCCTCGCGGGCGATCCGGAAGACCTCGTCGAGGGAGGCGTCGAGCCGGTTTCCCTCCGACCTCTGGTGGGTGAAGTAGACGCCGCCGTAACGCGCGGCGACCTTCGCGAGGGCGATGATCTCCTCCGTCGAGTTGTAGATGTCGGGGACGTACTGGAGCGACGTCGAGACGCCGAGGGCGCCCTCCTCCATCCCTTTCGCCACCTCGCGCTCCATGGCGGCGAGCTCGGCGGGCGTGGCGCGCCGGTCTTCCTTCCCGATGACGAGATCCCGGATCCCGCCGAGGCCCACGAACGTGCCGAGGTTGATCGTCGGCGGGCTCTTCCGGAAGCGGGAGAAGTAGCCGGCCAGCGTGGTGAAGTCGGGACGGACGCCGTACCGCTTCCAGACCGCCTCGCCCTCCTTCAGCATCCGCTCGTTGACCGGCGCGATGGAGGCCCCCTCGCCGGTCACCTCCGTCGTGATTCCCTGCGTGATCTTGGAGGCGGCGCGGGGGTCGACGAGGACGTTGTATTCGGACTGCCCGAGGAGGTCGATGAACCCGGGGGAGACGACGAGGCCCGAGGCGTCGATCCGTCGCCGCGCTGCGGCCTTGCGCGCCTCGGGGAGGATCCCGACGGCCGCAATCCGGTCTCCCCGGACGGCGACGTCGGCGACGAAGAGGGGTGCCCCGGTGCCGTCCGCCACGCGGCCGTTCTCGAAGACCAGATCGTCCCGGTCGGGAGGGGCTGCCGCGCCCGAAAGAAGCAAAAAGGCCGCGGCAGAGGATGCCACGGCCGAAAAAATACGCTTCATCGTTCGGATCCCGTCTCCCGGAGACCGTCGGGAGAAGTCAGTGGCTCAGGGATTCTTCGGGCGGGCCTCATTCACCCGGATCGTGCGCCCGTCGTGCTGGGAGCCGTTGAGCGCCTGCATGGCCTTTTTCGCGTCCTCGTCACCCATCTCGACGAAGCCGAAGCCCTTCGAGCGGCCCGAGTCGCGGTCGACGACGACGGTTGCGGACTGGACAGCCCCGTACGCTTCGAAAAGGGAGCGGAGGGAGGAGTCGTTGACCCCGTACGAGAGGTTTCCCACGTAGAGCTTCATTCCCAGAATCCTTTCGCGGCCGGCAACACTCCGGCCCTCCTACAGACTAACATGGAGCGGGGGGCGGGGCCTTTCCTCGTGGAGCGGTACTCTCTCGGGGCGGAAGGAGAAGGGGATGAGGCTCGGTATCGCATTTCTCGCCACGATGCTCCTCGGCGCCGGCGCGTCCAGGGCGGAGACCGTGGACCAGATCGTCGAAAAGAACATCGAGGCGCGGGGAGGGCTCGCGGCGCTCAAGGGGATCCGGAGCCTCCGGATGACGGGCGTCGTCTCGATGGGGCCGACGTCCGAGATCGGGCTGGTGATGGAGTTCAAACGGCCGAAGATGGTCCGGCAGGAGTTCTTCGCTCAGGGGAAGACGGGAGTCGCCGCATTCGACGGGACAGTCGGCTGGCAGGTCCTGCCGTTCGCCGGGAAGACCGTCCCCGAGCGGATGAACGCGGACGAACAGAGGGAGCTGGAGGAACAGGCGGACGTGGAAGGGGATCTCGTCGACTGGAAGGCGAAAGGAAGCCAGGTCGAGCTGCTCGGCCGCGAGACTCTCTCCGGGGTCGAGACGTGGAAGCTCCGCGTGACGCTCAGGTCGGGGACGGTCCAGACCCTCTGGCTCGACCCCGGCTCGTTCCTCGAGATCCAGCGCGAATCGAAGCGGAAGATCGACGGGAAGGACGTCGAGTTCGTCTCCACGATGGGTGACTACCGGGAGGTCTCGGGAATACGCTTCCCCTTCCTCGTGGAGAGCCGGGTCAAAGGGGCGACGAACGGACAGAAGATCACCCTTCAGACGGTCGACGTGAACGTTCCCGTCGACGACGCCCTCTTCCACATGCCCGGGCCGAAGCCCGTCCCCGCGGCCGCGTCGGGGAAATGAGGCCGTGACGGGCGCCCGGCGCGCCGCCGGTCCATAATCCCGCTTCGTCATGGCACAGATAAGACCGTTCCCGAACGGCCGGCCGCCGAAAGCGATCGCCTCCCGCGTCGCCTCCGTCCCGTACGACGTCGTCGACACGAAGGAAGCCCTCGCGCTGGCCGAGGGGAATCCGGTCTCTTTCCTCCATGTCTGTCGTCCCGAGATCGACCTCCCCCCGGCGACCGACGTTCATGCCGACTCGGTCTATGCGAAAGGGCGCGAGAACCTCGACCGCTTCTACGCCGACGGGACGCTCGTCGCCGACTCGACGCCACGCCTCTTCGTCTACCGGCAGACGTGGCGCGGCCGCAAGCAGGACGGCGTCGTGGCCGCCTGTGCGGTCGACGACTACGACTCGGACGTCATCAAGAAGCACGAAAAGACGCGTCCTGACAAGGAAAACGACCGGGTCCGGCACCTTCTGACGCAGTCGGCCCACGCCGAGCCTGTGTTCCTGACCTACCGTGCCGACGCCGCGATCGACGCCAAGGTCCGCGAGGTCACGTCGCGCGCGCCCGAATACGACTTCGAGGCTCCGGATGGCGTCCGCCACACGCTCTGGATCGTCCCGGAGGGAGAGAACGTCTTCTTCGTCGAAGCCTTCGCGAGGGTGCCGCTCCTCTACGTCGCCGACGGCCATCACCGGACGGCTTCGGCATCGCGGGCGCGTGCCGCGCTCCGCGAGAAGGATCCGAAGCTTCCCGCTGATCACCCGGTGAACTGGTTCCCCGCAACGATCTTCCCGGACCGCGAGCTCGCGATCCTCCCGTACAACCGGGTCGTGAAGGACCTCGGCGGGAAGTCGCCGGGCGAGTTCCTGGCCGCGGTCGGGGGAGCGTTCCGGATCCGGCACGGCGAAGGGGCGGAGCCGAAGGGGAAAGGGGACGTCCGGATGTACTTCAGCGGAGGGTGGCACCGGCTCGAGCCGATCGCTCCCGTCGACGCGCGGGACCCGATCGGCTCGCTCGACGTCTCCGTCCTGCAGGACCGGCTTCTCGCCCCGGTGCTCGGCGTCCTCGATCCGCGCACGGACAAGCGGATCGACTTCGTCGGCGGGATCCGCGGGACGGCGGATCTTGCGGCGCGGGTCGACTCGGGCCGGGCGGCGGTCGCCTTCTCGATCTTTCCGACGACGGTCGCCGAGCTGATGGCGATCGCCGACGCCGGCGCGATCATGCCGCCGAAGTCGACCTGGTTCGAGCCGAAGCTGCGCTCCGGGCCTGTTCGTCCACGTTTCTAGGGGGATGCGATGAAAGTTCTGGTGGCGGACAAGTTCGAGGCCGCGGGTCTCGACGGGCTCGCGGAGCTCGGGTGCGAAGTCCTCTACGAGCCGAAGCTCGAAGGGGAGTCGCTGGGCCTTAGGCTCGCGGAGGCTCGTCCGGAGGTCCTCGTCGTCCGGTCGACGAAGGTGACGGCGGCGGAAATCGGGAAGGCTTCCTCTCTCGCCCTGATCGTCCGCGCGGGGGCCGGCGTCAACACGATCGACCTCGCCGCGGCGTCGGCGCGGGCCATCGCCGTCTCCAACTGTCCCGGAAAGAACTCCGTCGCCGTGGCCGAGCTGGCCTGGGGGCTGATCCTCGCCCTCGACCGGCGGATTCCCGAGCAGACGCGCGACCTCGCCGCCGGCGTCTGGAACAAGACGGAGTACGGGAAGGCGAAGGGGATCGCGGGCCGGAAGCTCGGCGTCGTCGGCGTCGGGGCGATCGGGACGGAGGTGATCCTCCGCGCGAAGTCCTTCGGGATGGAGGTCCTCGCCTTCAGCCGCTCGCTCGACGCCTATGCGGCCGCCCGGCTCGGCGTGACCCGATCGGCGTCGCTCCTCGACCTCGCCCGCGAGAGCGACGTCGTCTCCGTCCATCTCGCCCTCACGAAGGAGACGAGGGGGCTCATCGGCCCCGGGTTCTTCGAGGCGATGAGGGACGGCGCCCTCTTCGTGAACACGAGCCGCGGCGAAATCGTCCAGCAGGCGGCCCTCGAGGCGGCGATCGAGAAGAAAGGGATCCGTGCCGGCCTCGACGTCTTCGAGAGGGAGCCGTCCGGAGGGACGGGAGCCTTCGAGGACCCGATCGCGAAGAGGCCCGGTGTCATCGGGACGCACCATTGCGGCGCGTCGACGGAGCAGGCGCAGAACGCCATTGCCGCCGAGACGGTCCGGATCGTCGAGGCGTTTCTGAACTCGGGAGAGGTCCCGAACGCGGTGAACCTCTCTGACCGGACCCCGGCCACCCACCTTCTCTCGATCCGGCACCGCGACCGGGTCGGCGTCCTCGCCCACATCTTCGCCGTCCTGAAGGAGGCGGGGATCAACGTCGAGGAGACCGAGAACGTCGTCTTCGCGGGGGCCGAGGCGGCCTGCGCCCGGATCCAGATCGACCGGGCGCCGGACCCGGACGTCGTGTCGAAGATCGAGACGGGGAGCCCCGACATCTTCTCGGTGACCCTGACGCCGATCTGAGCCGGCGGGCGGAAGAGGACGGAGCCTCGACGACACGATGACCAGGCGCAAAGGCGCGGCCGCCCCGGGCGGCCAGCCTCCCCTTCCGTTCGACGCGGAGACGCCGCTCCCCGAGGAGGTCCGGCGCCGGTACCTCAACTACGCCCTCTCCGTGATCACGTCGCGCGCCCTTCCCGACGTCCGGGACGGCCTGAAGCCCGTGCAGCGACGGATTCTCTTCTCGATGTTCCAGAACCTCCACCTGACTCCGGACGCCAAGTTCAAGAAGTGCGCGACCGTCGTCGGCGACGTCATCGGGAAGTACCACCCGCACGGCGACGTCGCGATCTACGACGCCCTCGTCCGGATGGCGCAGCCCTTCACGCTCCGCGCTCCGCTCGTCGACGGTCACGGCAACTTCGGCTCGCTGGACGGCGACGCGGCCGCCGCGTACCGGTACACCGAGGCGCGCCTCCAGCCGCTCGCCCTCGAGCTTCTCTCGGAGATCCGGAAAGGGACGGTCGACTGGCGGCCGAACTTCGACGGCGTCCACAGCGAGCCGATCGTCCTTCCGGCGCGCTTTCCGAACCTCCTCGTCAACGGCGCGACGGGGATCGCGGTCGGCATGGCGACGTCGATCCCGCCGCACAACCCCGTCGAGGTCCTCGACGCCGCCATCGCGGCCATCGACGACCGGGAGGCCGATCCGCTCCGGACGGTCCGGGGGCCCGACTTCCCGACGGGAGGGGTTCTCCTCGCGTCGAAACGCGAGCTGCGGGCGATCTACGAGAGCGGGCAGGGGACGCTGAAGCTCCGGGGGGACTACGCGGTGGAGGAAGGGGCGCGCGGCGCCCGGACGATCGTCGTCACGTCCATTCCCTACGGACAGGAAAAGGCGAACCTCGTCGCGCGGATTGCGGACGTCATCATCAACCGGAAGCTCGCGGCCCTCCTGGACGTCCGCGACGAGTCGACGGACGACGTCCGGATCGTCCTCGAGATCCGGCGCGACGCCGACCCGGCGCTCGTCATGACCTACCTCTACCGGCACACGCCGCTGGAAACGACCGTCCCGGTCAACCTGACGGCCCTCGTCCCGACCGCGAGCCCGGAGGTGGCCGAGCCGCAGAGGCTCTCCCTGAAGGCGATCCTCCGGCATTTCCTCGACTTCCGCTTCGAGACGGTCCGGCGCCGCTTCGAGTTCGAGCTCGAGGAGCTGCGCCGCCGGATCCATCTCCTCGAGGGCTTCGTCCTCATCTACGACGCCCTCGACGAGGCGATCCGGATCATCCGGAAATCGGACGGGAAGGCGGACGCGGCGGAGAAGCTCAAGAAGCGCTTCGGCCTCGACGACGAACAGGCGGACGCGGTCCTCGAGACGAAGCTCTACAAGCTGGCACGGCTCGAGATCGACGCGATCCGCGCGGAGCTCCGCGAGAAGACCGCCGAGGCCGCCCGGCTCGAGGCGATCCTGAAGTCGAAGGCGAAGCTCTGGGGCGTCGTCCAGCGCGAGCTCGTCGAGCTGCGCGGGCTCCTCGACCGGGAGAAGCGCCGGACGCAGGTGGCCGCCTCGGCGGAGGAGCCCGAGTACGACGCCGAGGCTTTCATCCAGCACGAGGAGACGTTCGGGATCGTCTCGGCCGACGGATGGCTGAAGCGCCAGCGGGAGCTGAAGGACCCCTCTTCGACGCGCCTCCGGGAAGGAGACAGCGTCCTCGCCGTCCTTCAGGGCTCGACGAAGGAGGCCGCGGTCCTCTTCTCGAACCGCGGAACGGCGTACGTGCTCCGCCTGAACGACGTTCCGCCGTCGACGGGCTACGGCGAGCCGGTGCAGAAGCTCTTCCGGTTCGGCGACGGTGAGCGGGTGGTGGCCGCGCTCTCCCTCGACCCCCGGATCACGCCGGAGAAGAACGTCGTCGCGCTCGCGGCGACCCGGAAGGGGTTCGTCTTCCGCTTCTCTCTCGATCCGCTCCGGGAGATCACGACGCGCTCCGGGCGCCGCTACGGCAAGCCGGCGCCGGATGACGAGATCCTCTTCGTCGGGGTCTGCGAGAAGAGGGACGTCGTGGCGATGGCGTCGGAGCAGGGGCGCGCGATCCTCTTCTCTTCCGGGGAGGTGCCCCTCCTCGCGGGTCCCGGCAAGGGGGTCATCGGCCTGAAGCTCCAGGCGGGAGACCGCGTCGTCGCCGCCTCGCTCTTCGGGGCCGACGAGAAACGGGCCGTCCTCACGCTCGTGACCGAGAACGGTACCGAACACACCGTCACGCGGCGCTACGAGGTCGTCGGCCGCGGCGGCCGCGGGTTCCACCTGATCAAACGGGGCCGGCTCGTCCGGTGCATCCCGCCTCCCGTCGCGCTCGTAGATCAGTCGGGAAAGGAATCGTGATGGAGGTCGTCCTCGCCGAGAAGTACGGGTTCTGCGCCGGGGTTCGCGTCGCGGACAAGCTGGTGCGTCTCGCGGCCGCCAAGGGGCAGTCCGGGGCCATCCTCGGACAGGTCGTCCACAACGAGAGCGTCGAGGCCGAGATGGCGCGCCTCGGGTTTCCGACGGTCGAAAAGCTCGTCGACGCGAAGCCGCACGAGAACCGGATCGTCTTCTCCGCGCACGGAGTCGCCCCCTCGGTCCGCGCCGAGGCGAAAGCGATGGGGCTCTCCACGATCGACACGACCTGCAAGTTCGTGACGGACATCCACACCGAGGTCACGCGCTCTCTGGCCGCCGGGTACTTCATCGCGATCATGGGGCAGCGGACGCACCGGGAGGTCCTCGGCTACACGCACGACCTCGATCCGTCGTCCTACGGGGTCTTCTACGGCCTCGAGGAGGTGACGGCTTTCGACTGGTCGCGGCATCCGAAGGTGAAGGTCGTCTTCCAGACGACGCTCAATGCCGACAACTTCGCGGCGCACGTGGAGGAGATCGGCCGGCGCGGCGTCGAAGTACGCGTCGCCGACACGATCTGCTACGCGACGAAGGAAAACCAGGAGGCGCTGCGTGCCCTCTGCACCGACGGGACCGTCGACGTCATCGTCGTCATCGGCGGGAAGCACAGCAAGAACACGAAGGAGCTGGCCCGGATCGCCGAGGCGTTCAAGAAGACGATCTTGATCGGGACCGTGGCCGAGCTCGACCCCGCGGCCCTCGCGGGCGCCCGGAAAGTGGGCGTGACGGCGGGCGCCTCGACGCCCGAACACGACATCGAGGCCGTCCTGGAGAAGATCCGGGGCCTCTGAGACGGGATGAGGCGCCCGCCTACATCGAGCTCGTGTCTCCCGGTTTGGGCTCTGCGGGCGGATCCGGAGCGGCGCGAAGGAGGCGCGGCGCCACGATCAGCGCGGCCCCATAGACCAGGAACGTGAAGAGGAGCGTGGCGGGACGGCCGCGCATCAGGTCGAACAGGACGATTCGGAGGCCGCCGACGAGGAGCAAGGGGTAGACGAGGAACCCCACCGGGGCCGCGAAGCGCTTCCGCCGGAGCCGGGCGAGGAGGACGGCGGCGGCCGAGATCGTGATCGTCCGGAGGGCCGAGCCTCCTCCAGGATCACCCTCGCCGAAGAGAATCCGCTCGAGCGTCCCCTCGAAGATCGTGGCCAGATCGAGAACGGCGATCGTGCCGACGGCGACGGCCGGGATGTCCTGGCGCCAGCGGAACGTCCCCGGCGCGAGGCGCGAAGCGAGGATCGCATACGCGACGAGGGCGGCCGCCAGGGCGGGGAGAAGGGCCGCGAGTGCCGGAGCGGCCTCCGGGAACGCTTCGCCCAGGAGGAAGCGGGAGGCGCCGGGGAGGAGGCCGGCGGCCAGCGAGCTGGCGGCGACGAAGACCGCCGTCTGGGCGGCGCGGGTCTTTCGGGGAATCCTGAGCAGTGCAAGAGCGGCCCCCACGGCGGCGAGGGACCAGAACGCCGCGCGGTAGGGCTCGGGGATGGCCAGGAACCCTCCGGCGACGACGAGGACGGCGCCCGTCGTCGTCTGGAGCGAGGAGACCTGCCGGGAGACGGGCCGAAGCGCGTCGAGCGCGAAGAGGAGGACGGCGGCCGCGAGGACGGCGACACCTAGCGCAACGGGAGAGACTCCGACGCGAGGACCGATCAGGGCTGCGGCTCCGACCCCCGCGAGGACGCCGAGGGAGGGCTGGACGAAGTCGAAGAGCTCCGGGTCGGCCTTTCGGACGACGGTCCGCCAGAGGGTCAGGGCGAGGCTCAGGACGGGGAGCGTCACGAGAAGGGCGACGAGGGGAGCGATGGAGACGGAAGCCCAGCTCTCCGGAAGGCTCCCGGCTCTGCCGGCGATGAACGCCGCCGTCAGTGCCAGGAAATCCGCCGCGAGGGCTCCCGGCCACGCCAGCCCCGGCCAGCCCCGAAGCGTCGCCACCGCGACCCCGATCGCTCCGGTGTAAAGAAGGAGCGCGAGGACGGCTTCGAGGGCGAAGCTCGAGACGAGGATCGCGAAACCGGCGCCGACGATCCCGAACACGGCGAGTCCGGCCGCCGTGGGGAGCCGACGGCGTACCGCTGCGGCGAGGAGCAGGGTGCCTGCGGCGCCGAGAACGACGACGCCCGTCCCGGGGCTGAAGACGCCGAGGCGCGTCGTCGCTTCCCACGCGAGAGGAGAGGCGACGGCGGTCGTGACGGCCGCGTAGGCCGTTGCGAGGTGTCGGTCGCCGGTCGCGGCGGCCCGGTCGGTGAGGAAGAGCAGGACCGCCGCATAGAGAAGGCCGAGGGCGACCCCGATCTCCGCGGGAAGCACGTGCGCGTCCGTCAGGGCGCGGAAGACGTAGGCGCCGCCGAGAAGGACGAGCCCGCGGCCGGCGAGAGCCATGAGTCCGGGAAGCTCCGTCCCGGAGGCTTGTGGCGGGAGGGGCTCGAGCCGTGAAGCCTCCGGAGCGTCTGGCGGAGCCGCGACGGTGACGTGCGCCGGCGCGTTCTCCACCGGGACCGTCCGTTCTTCGAGCATGGCGACGCGCGCCTCGAGCGCGCGGAGCGTCGCGCCGAGCTCCTCGACCTTCGCCGTCATCCGTTCGACGGGGTCGTCCATCTCCCGTCCTCGCCCGCTTGGGCTTACGAGGCGACCTTTGCGTTCTCCTCCTCCCACGGCGGGAGGAGCTTGATGAGGACCCAGAGAATCCCGAAGGGGAGGAGCAGGAAGACGATCGCCGCCAGGAGCCCTTCGCGCGTGGCGAACGCCATCTTGTACGTCGTGTAGCCGAGGAAACTCTTCGAGAAGAGCTGCCCGCCGATGACGACGTTCCAGCGCATGGCGAAGATGCCGATGAGCGTGAGGACCCCGGCGAGGACGTAGAGCCCCTTCCGTGCCTGCTCGGTCAGCTTCACGACCTGCGTGAAGGCCAAGAGGCCGATCGGGACGATCGTGCCGAAGACGATCTGGATCAGGACCTGCGACGTGTAGAGCCGTGTCCGGACCATGAAGTCGAGGCTCTGGAACGACTCGTCCGCCTCGTAGATCCGGTGGATGAGGTCGAGCATCTCGATCGAGAAGTCGATCAGGAAGGCATAGAGGAGATACCGGGCGATCGTGTCGACGCACGGGATGTCGATCTCGATCCCCTTCAGGAAGCAGACGGCCATGTACATCAGGAGGACGAGGGCGATGCCCGAGACGATGGCCGAGAAGAGGAAGACGATCGGCATGACGGGGGTCGACCACCAGGGGTTCGCCTTCACCGACCCGAAGATGAAACCGACGTATCCGTGCAGGAAAAAGGCCGACGGGATGCCGACGATCGTGATGAAGTGCCCGAGCCTGTCGTCGATCCTCAGCGACTCCTCGCTGATGTTGTCGACGCCGAGCGTGAGCGCCTTGTAGAGCGTCTTCTTCCACCCCGTCTCGGAGCGCGACTTCAGGACGATCTCCTTCCGGTAGTCGAGCCAGATCTCGAGGAGGAGGACCGCCATGAGGTACCAGAGATAGACGAAGCCGAACATCGCCATCGCCGAGGTCGTGTGGGGCGTCAGGTACATCTCGTAGGATCGCTCGGGGTGTCCGAGGTGGAGCTGCAGCGGCAGGGGGGCGACGAGGAGGAAGGCGAGCGCCGTCAGGAGCGCGAGCCGGTAGGTCGGCTTCACGGCCTGGACGTTGAAGACCCGCTCGAGCGACGCGAGGATGAAGGCGCCCGCGACGAGGCCGGTGATGAACGGGTAGAGGACGATCAGGATGCTCCACTGGAGCTCGACCTCGTTGGGGTACATGTACCCCTGGACCGCGGAGAGAAGGGCTTCCTGCATCGTCCTACCTCACCGTCCCGTCGAGATTGCTGTAGTAGACCTTCGCGCCGGTCGCCATGTGCGGCTTGAGGACCTGGACCATGTGGTTCCGGAGGAACCCGTGGACCGGATCGTTCGGGTCCTTCAGGTCGGCGAGCTGACGGGCGCCGGTCGGGCAGGCTTCGCAGCAGGCGGTCGTCAGTCCCTTCGTGATCCGGTGATAGCAGAGGTTGCACTTGTCGGCCGTGTTCGTCACCGGATTGAGGTACCGGCAGCCGTAGGGGCAGGCCTGGATGCAGTAGCGGCAGCCGAGGCAGTAGCTCTTGTCGACGAGGACCGCCCCGTCGGGGGTCTCGAAGGTGGCGCCCACGGGGCAGACCTGCGTGCAGGGGGAGTGAGCGCACTGGTTGCAGAGCTTCGGGACGAAGAAGCTCTTGGCGCCGTCGCCGGCGGCGTATTTTTCCGGGAAGCCGTCGTAGCCGCCGTTCGGGGAGTCGACTTCCGGGTGCTCGGACCATCCCCCTTCGACGTGGTACCGCTCGACCCAGGTCCGGAAGTAGAAGGGCTCGAGCGGGACGTCGTTCTCGGCCTTGTCCGCCCGGACGCAGTTTCCGCAGCCGATGCACTTCGAGATGTCGATCATCATCCCCCAGTAGTGGTCCGCCATCCGGTAGGCGGGCTCCATCTCCTTGCCGGACTCGGCCGCTTCCAGGAACGCGGCCGCGGGCGCCGTGACGAGGAGGATCTTTCCGGCCGTGAGAAGGAAATCGCGGCGGTCCGAGGTCATGACTTCGGCTCCTTGTCGGGGGCGTGCGAGGCGTGACATCCGTGGCAGTCGCCGCCGTCGAAGTGCGTTTTCGGGTCGATCTGCGGGAACTTCTTCGGCTTGGCCACGTTCGCGAGGTGGCACCGGACGCAGAGCGTCCTCGGCTCGGGCTTCGTCGGTTTCAGGGAGGACGAGTCCTCGGCGTGCCGGGCGAGGGCTCCGTGGCAGGCCTCGCAGCCGATTCCGGCGTGCTTGCCTCCGGCCAGCTCGTCCCTCTTGTCCGTGTGACAGTCGCCGCAGAGGCTTCGCCCGGCGAAGGCGACCGGCCGGGCCCGGTTGTCGGCGAGCGCCCCGGCGCGGTAGTGCCCGTAGAGGCCGAAGCTCTTCGGGACGAAGAGCGCCCGGGCGAGAACGAAGAGGACGAATCCCGCCGCGAACAGTGCCGCCACCCGGACAAGGTGTTCCTTGTCCCTGAAGAACTTTTGCATGATGGCCGGAGTTTTAAGAGAAGTGCCTGGCCCGCGCCATCCTCAAGCCGATCCAGCCGGGTGATGCACTTGCATCAGGCGACGAGGCGGCTCCGGCGTCCGCGCCCCGATCGGGGCACGGACGCCCAGGGGCGGGCTGTCAGCGTTTGAAGCCGGTCTGGCGGTCCACCTGCCGGATCCGGAGATAGAGGAGCAGGGCGAAGACCGAGATGAAGGCCGTCGCGAGAAGGAGGCCGTTGCGGCGGAAGCGGTACTCGCTCCAGACCTTCGCGGTCCCTTCCCTGAGCTGGGTGATGCTCCGGCCCGCCGCTTCGGAATTCCGGAGGAAGTCGCTCCGGTCGAACGTGTGGATGCCGAGCCGGGTCTTCCGCATGGCGTCGCTGACCGAGCTGGCCTGGAACCGGAGATCGTCCACGTCGAACCCCCGCTCGGCGAGACGGTCGATCTCCTTGCCAAGCGCCGCCGAGTCGCCGGCGAGGCCGGTGATCGTCGTGTAGAAGAGGGCCGCCGTCTCGATGCACTTCGGCTGGCCGTACTTCTGGTGGCAGTCGACACAGAGGGCCTTCGGTCCGGGCGCGAGCATCGCGTCCGTCGGGGCGGCGATGAGGTGGTTCCCGTGGCAGGTGGCGCACTCGGGCCAGCCGTGCTTGTCGAACGCCTTCTTGTGCGGGCTTCCGTCGAAGAAGGCGCCGTTTGCGGAGTGGCAGGTCCGGCAGACCTGCGAGACGTAGGACGTCTGGGGCGGCGTCGCGGCGTGGTTCCCGTGGCAGCTGTTGCAGGCGGGCGCCCCCTTGTCGTGCTTCTTGAGAAGGGCGATTCCGTGAACGCTCCGCGAGGTACTTGTCGAGCTGGTCGGTCGGGATCGGCGTCTTGCCGTCGTCGAGGGTGTACCCCTTCATGTAATCGGCGTTCGCATGGCATCGGCCGCAAGTCGTCGGGATGTTCTCCCGATAGACGAGGGAGACAGGGCTGTCGGGGCCGCGGATCCCGTGGACGCCGTGGCAGCTGATGCACTGCGCGACCTTGGAGTCCTTCTTCCCGAAGAGGAGCTGCCCGTGGCGGCTCGTCCGGTACTTCACAAGCTGGTCGACCGGGAGGGACGGGTTGTAGTCCCTCATGAAGTCGCTCGAGGAGTGGCACCGGGCGCAGAACTCCGGAATCCAGGTCCGGTCCTTCGTCCGGACCTCGGACTTGGGCCACCGCTTGTAGATCTCCGGGGACATCTCCGTGTCGGTCGGCTTTCCGCCGTGACAGCCGGAGCACATCAGCCCCTTGCGGAAATGAACGTCGTTGACGACCTGGGCGAGGTCGAGGTGCCCCTGGGGACCGCTCCGGTCCTCGCGGATCCGGAAGAGGATCTCGTCCGGCATGTCGGGGTTCGTGTGGCAGAGGACGCAGTTGTCCGAAAGGACCAGCTCGGTCTTCCGGTCGTCGAGGTCGAGCGAGAGAAGAGTCGCGAGGTGGGCCGGGGAGCCGATCATTCCCGAGGCGGCGGCCGCAAAGAAGAGCTGCTGCGCGTGGCTCGGAAGCTCGCGGAAGTGGGTGCGGGCCTTTTCGGAGAGGACCGGTTTTCCCTTCTCCTCCGCGAGGAAGAGCTTCTGGAATCCCTCGGGCCAGGTGGTCTCGACGACGTGGCCCGGGCGCCGAGGCGGCGGGCGCGGCAGGGGCCGCGGGGGTGGCTTTCTCTTCGCCCCGGGCGGGTGAGGGGATCGCGAGAGCGGCGGCGACGAGGAGCGCCGCCGCGGCGGCGCTGCCGCGGCGCGTGAAGCGGTAGAGCCCCCAGAGGGCGAGGGCCACCGCGGAGAGCGCTCCCGCGGCGAGCCAGCTGACGTGGGCGAACCCGTTCAGGAGGGCCTGCAGGAGGACGGCCGCCGTGAATGCGAAGGCCGTGTGGCGGAAGCGCCAGCGGCGGAAGGCGCTCACGGCGATGCCGAGGCCGAGGATCCAGAAGGCCGCCGTCCGCGCGATCACGGCCGCGAGGGCCGGATCCGCGGCCGGGTCCTTTCCTTTCGGCACCACGACCCCGATGTCCCACGCCTTGAGCGTCAGGAGCCCGATGAAGAGGAGCCCGGCGACGCCGAGGTCCGTGAAGCAGGGGCTCGGCTTTCCCTTCGCCGCGTTCCGGTCGAGAAGCGGCACGAAGAAGGCGATTCCCATCAGGACCGTCGAGAGGAGGAGGCACGCCTGCGGTCCCTCCATCCCGAGGATGTGCGCCGGGAACTCCCGGAGCATCTGGTAGACCCAGAGGAAGTACCACTCCGGCTTGATCCCCGGGTAGGCGGGCTTCAACGGGTTCGCCTTGTCCCCGAGCGCCCACTCCATCCCCGGAATGCCGGGCCCGAAGGGGAGGACGACGGCGAGGATGGCGAGGAGGTTCAGGCAGAGGACCCAGAGGAGGAGGTCCCGGAGGGCGAAGTTCGGGAAGAAGGGCATCCCCTTCCCGCGGGGCGCCTCGCCTTCGTGGCCGAGAGGCTCGGCCATTCCCTGCCGCTGGACGAAGAGGAGGTGGACGCCGATGAGGCCCGCGATGACGAGCGGAAGGATGCAGACGTGGAGGGCGAAGAAGCGGTAGAGCGTCTGGACCGAGACCTCCTCGCCGCCCCGCATCACGCGGAGGAGCCACGGGCCGACGAGAGGAACGGACTTGACGGAGTCGGTGCCGACCGCCGTCGCGAAGTAGGAAAGCTCGTTCCACGGGAGGAGGTAGCCCGAAAAGCCGAATCCGAGGACGAGCCCGAACATCAGGAAGCCCGTGTACCAGGTCAGCTCGCGCGGCTTCCGGTAGGCCTTCACGAAGAGGATGCTGAAGAGGTGGACGAGGACCGAGAGGCTCATCAGGTGGGCCGACCAGCAGTGGATCGACCGGACGAGCCAGCCGAACGGCACGTGGCCGACGAGGTATTTCATCGACTCGTACGAAGTGTTCTCCCCGACCTCGTAGTTCATCAGGAGGAGGATTCCCGTCACGATCTGGACGGTGAAGAAGAAGAGGGAGACGCCGCCGAAGTAGTACCAGACGGTGGAGTGCCCGCCGAGGGGAATCTCCTTGTGCCGGAGGAACTCGACGAGACCGGAGAGCTGGAACCGCTCGTCGAGGGCCGTCCAGAGCCGTCGCGGGAGGCCGGCGGGGCGGCGGGGGCCGGCGTGGCGCTCACGCGGCACCTCCCGACCGGGAGATCGTGACGGTGCCCTTCAGGTCCCCCTCCACCGCGAAGGCCGCGAGCGGCCGCGGGGGCGGCCCGGAGATGACGTGCCCGTCGAGGGCGAACTTCCCGTTGTGGCAGGCGCACCAGATCAGGGCGTCCGCCGGGACGTACTGGACCGTGCATCCCTCGTGCGTGCATTTCGCGGAGAGCGCGACCAGCTTTCCGTCCTTCTTCTTCACGACGATGACGCGGTCCGTGCCGATTCGCGTGATCAGGGAACCGGCGCCCGCGAGCTCCTGCTTCTGGGCGTCGGTCAGCGTGACCGAGTTCGCGCCCCCCGCCTCTTTCAGGGGCGTGAGATACCGGATGACGGGGTAGACGACGGCGAGGGCCCATGCCACGAAGCTCATGCCGAGCAGGGCGTCGAGCCAGCTCCGGCGTGTCACGGATGCCGGAGTGTCGAGCGGACGAAGATCACCTTCCACCGGGCGCCTCCTCGCGGCCGCGCGGCGGCCGTTCCTGGATTGACGGCGGAGAGTAACGCGGCCGGGGCGGGAACGGGAAGCGGGCGGTCGCCCTAGCGTCTCCGGGAGCGCCCGAGGACGGCGTCGGCCTCGGATTTCGCGCTTCGCTCCACCTCGCCGCAGACGATCGAGCAGATCTTCTTCAGCGTCGGGTCGGAGATGGCGTAGACGGTCCGCGTCCCCTCCTTCCGGCGGGAAAGGAGGCCTGCCGCGTGAAGAAGGGCGAGGTGCTTCGAGACGTTCGCCTGTGTCCCGCCGACGTGGTCGAGGATCTCGTTCACCGAGGCGGGGCCTTCGAAGAGGCGCTCGAGGACCCGGAGGCGGGTCGGCTCGCCGAGGGCACGAAACCGGGCGGCCACGCGGTCCCGTGCCGCCTCCGAGAGGACGAGCCCCCCTTCCGTTCCCACCTCGTCAATATGGGCAAGGAGCGCGGCTACGTCAATCGCGGAAGCGCGGGAGGCGAGAACGGACGCGCAGGAGAGGCCCGACGGGCCCCTTGGCGTCACCCTCACGTGAAGCGGCCGGAGCCGCCGCACGAGGACGACCCGCCGCCTCCCGTCCCCGAGGACGAGGTGGCGAAAGCGGAGAAGAGCTTGAGGACCGAGGTGGAGCCGCAGGCAGGACATTCCGGCGGCGGACCTTCGTCCCGGACGCTCCGGATCTCCTCGAAGCGTTCCCCGCACTCCCGGCAGACATACTCGAACATCGGCATCGGAATCCTCCGTCTCAGGCGCTGGCGGCGTCGACGCCCCAGGTGATCATGTGCGCACGTTCCGCCGCCGGGCACTCGGACCGGACGGCGTCCCGAACCCGTCCCACCTCGTCGTCCTCGAGCAGCGTGAAGATTACCGCCGAGGTCTTCGGGAAGGCGGCCGAGCCGAGGCGGGGCCCGGTCGTTCCGATCCCGACGGCCTTCGGGATCTCGGTGAAGCCGCGGACTCCCGCGCGCGAGAGGATCACCTCGATCTCCTCCTTGCAGGCTTCGTCGACGAGGATCATGAGGAGCTTCATGCGGTCTGGTCCCTCACCCCGGTCTTCCGGAGGATCGCCATCATCGGGCACCACCTCGTGAAGGCCGACTGGAAGAGGTTCAGGCCGACGAAGGCCGTGAAGAGGTAGAAGGCGGGGTGGACCCATGTGCCGAGGGCGACGGAGAGGACGACGAAGAGGCCGGCGATCGCGCGGAGCATCTCGTTGACGTTCATGGTTCTTCACCTCCGATGTCGGCCGTGCCGACGGTTTTCAGGTACATGTAGTAGAGGAGCGGAATGACGACGAGGGTCAGCGCCGTCGCGACGAGGACGCCCGAGATGAGCGCGACGGCGAGGCCCTGGAAGATCGGGTCGAGAAGGATGACGCCGCCGCCGGCGACGAGGGCGAGGGCGGTCAGGACGATCGGCCGGAACCGGACGGCCCCCGCCTTGATGACGGCCTCTTCGAGAGGCTCGCCGGCGCGGATCTCGAGATTGATGAAGTCGACGAGGAGGATGGAGTTGCGGACGATGATGCCGGCGAGCGCGATGAAGCCGATCATCGAGGTCGCCGTGAAGAAGATGCCGAAGAGGCGCGTGGGCCGGGAGGATGCCGATGAGGGTCAGCGGGATCGGCGCCATGATGATGAGCGGCGTCACGAACGACCGGAACCATCCGACGACGAGGACGTAGATCAGGACGAGGACGGCGGCGAAGGCGATCCCCATGTCGCGGAAGACCTCGTACGTGATGTGCCACTCGCCGTCCCACTTCATCGCGTACGACGTCGAGTCGGTCGGGAGGCTCGTCGAGAGGACCGGGAGGGGACGGCCGTCCGGCTGCTTCAGCGCCGCCACCCGGCTCTTCATGTCGAGGATTCCGTAGACCGGGGCCTCCGCGACCCCCGCCATCTCCGCGAGGACGTACGTCACCGGCTGGAGGTTCTTGTGGTAGACGAACGTCTCGCGGACGTCGCGGCGGACGGTGACGAGCTCGCGGAGCGGGACGAGCTTTCCCGTCATCGACGGGACCGTCGTCGAAAGAAGCCCCTCGAGGCCGGAGCGCTGCGCCCGTTCGAGGCGGAGGACGATCGGCACGGCGGAGCGGGCGCTCTCGTCCCGGAGGAGCCCGGCCTCGCCGCCGTCGAGGGCGATCCGGAGCGTCTTCACGACCACCTCGGGGCTGACGCCCGAGAGCGCCGCCTTCTCGCGGTCGACGAGAAGCTCCACGCGCGGTCCGGGGGCCTGGACGAGCCAGTCCGTATCGACGACGCCGGGGGTCGACTCGAAGATTTCGCGGACCTTCTTCGCGAGGGCGATCCGCTCCTTCGGGTCGGGCCCGTAGATCTCGGCCACCATCGTGGAGAGGACGGGGGGGCCCGGCGGGACCTCGGTCACCTTCACGTTCGCGCCGAGCCGCCTCCCGACTTCGGCGACGCGCGTCCGGACGTCCTTGGCGATCGTGTGGCTGTCGCGCCGGCGCTCGTCCTTCGGGGCGAGGTTGACCTGCATGTCGGCCACGAGAGGCCCGGAGCGGAGGAAATAGTGGCGGACGAGGCCGTTGAAGTTGAAGGGCGCCGACGTGCCGGCGTAGACCTGCACGTTCGTCACCTCGGGGACCTCCTTCACGATCCCGGCAAGCGTGCGCGCCGCCGAGGCGGTCGCCTCCAGCGTCGTCCCTTCGGGCATGTCGAGGACGACCTGAAGCTCGCTCTTGTTGTCGTACGGGAGCATCTTCACCTTCGCCGCGCGGATCACGAAGAGCCCCGTCGCGAGAAGGAGAAGGACGACGACGGAGCCGAGAAGCGCCCAGCGCCGCCCCGCACGCTTGAGAAGCGGCGTGAAGAGCCTCCGGTAGAACTTCTCCAGCTTCCCCTCGGCCGTGGTCTCGGCGTCGGGCGAGAAGCGGTCGTGCCCCTTCCGGTGCTCCTCGGCGTACTTCCGGAAGAGCCGGAAGGTGAGCCAGGGCGAGACGACGAAGGCGACGAGAAGCGAGAAGATCATCGCCGCCGAGGCATTGACCGGGATGGGGCGCATGTAGGGCCCCATCAGGCCCGAGACGAACGCGAGCGGCAGGAGCGCGGCGACGACCGCGAAGGTCGCGAGGATCGTCGGATTCCCGACCTCGTCGACGGCGTAGACCGTCGCCAGGCGCGGCTCGCCCCACCCCAGCTCGTAATGGCGGTGGACGTTCTCGACGACGACGATGGCGTCGTCCACGAGGATGCCGATCGCGAAGATGAGGGCGAAGAGCGTGACCCGGTTCAGCGTGTAGCCGAAGAGGTACGACGAGAAGAGCGTGAGGGCCAGCGTGGTCGGGACGGCGACGAGGACGACGAGCGCTTCGCGCCGGCCGAGGAAGAGGGCCATCAGGAGGACGACGGAGAGGGTCGCGAGGCCGACGTGGAAGATCAGCTCCGAGGACTTTTCGTCGGCGGTCTTCCCATAGTCGCGCGTCTTCGTGATCGAGACGTTCGACGGGACGACGCGCCCTTTGAGTCCGGCGAGCCGGGCATCCAGCTCCTTCACCAGCTCGACGGCGTTCGTCCCCGGCTTCTTCGCGACGGCGAGCGTCACGGCCGGAGCGTCCACGCCCCCCTTCGTCATCATCCAGACGTACTGCGACGGCTCCTCGGGGCCGTCGGAGACGGCGGCGACGTCCCGGAGGTAGACGGGCTTCCCCTGCGAGACGCCGATGACGGCCTAGCCGACGTCCTCGGCCCGCCGGAAGAGGGAGCCGACCTCGACGAGGGTCTCGGCGTTCCCCGAGGAGAAGCTCCCGGCCGGCAGGCGCCAGTTCAGGCCCGAGAGCGCCTGGTAGGCCTGGACGAGCGAGACGTTGTGGGTGGCGAGCCGGTCGCGGTCGAAGGTGACGCGGACGACGCGGCGCTGGCCGCCGAGGATCGTCACCTGCGCGACGCGCGGGTGACGCGTGAACTCGCTCTTCAGCTCCTCGGCCACCTGCCGGAGGCGCATGGGGGAGAGGTCGTTCGACCAGAGCGTCCAGGCGGCGACGGGGACGTCGTCGATCCCGCGCGGCGCGACGACGGGGGGCATCGCCCCGGGCGGAAGCGACGGAGCCATGCTCCGCGAGCTTCGCGTGGACCCTCACGACGGCCTGGTCGGGGTCCGTCCCGACCAGGAACCGGACGATGACGATGCCGCCGGAGGGCTGGGAGATCGAGTAGACGTACTCGACGTTCGGGATCTCGTAGAGCGCCTTCTCGACCGGAGAGACGACGCGACGCTCCACCTCCTCCGGCGAGGCCCCCGGCATCGCCACCATCACGTCGATCATCGGGACCTTGATCTGGGGCTCCTCCTCGCGCGGCGTGATCAGGAGGGAGAAGACGCCGAGAAGGAGCGAAGCGACGACGAGGAGCGGCGTCAGCTTCGACTCGAGGAAGGCTTTCGCGAGCCGCCCGGAGGCCCCGAGCGGCCGGCGCGTCATCTTCAGCCGGAGCGCCTCCTTGCGCGCGTCGGGCGGGAGGCCCGGCGTCGGGGCCTGGCTCACTTCGCGGCCTCCGTCACCGGCGCCCCGTCGGCCGGAAGGGTCTTGAGCGAGACGAGGACCTTCTCGCCCCCGGAGAGGCCGGAGAGGATCTCGATCCTGCCGTCGCGGGCGTCTCCCGTCGTCACGGCCCGGGAGCGCGCCTTCCCTTCGGCGTCGCGGATGACGACCATCGAGAGGCCGCCGGTCCGGAGGACGGCGCCTTCGGGGACGAGGACGGTCTTCCGCTTTCCGGCATCGAGGAAAGCGCGGCCGGTGAGGCCCGAAGCGAGCGGCGCGCCCGGCAGCTCGATCTTCGCGGTGAACGTGTGGCTCGCCGGGTCGGCGCCGGGAGACATCTCGACGACGACGCCCGCCATCTCCGCCGGGGACTCCGTCGATCCGGACCGGGATGCGCTGCCCCGTCCGGAGTCCCGACGCCTCCGCGGTGGAGGCGGGGACCGGGACGACGAGTCGCCGGCCCGCGGCCGACTCGAGCATCACGAGCGGACGGCCCGGCGCCGCGAAGTCGCCCGGATCGACCATCCGCGCCGAGATCCGTCCCGCGAACGGGGCGGCGACGCGCGACTCGCGCGCGACGGACGAGGCGGCCTCGACGGCCCCCTCCCCCTGCTGGACGGCCCCCTTCGCCTGCTCGTACTGCATCCGCGCCATGTCCAGCTCCAGCTCCGAGGCCGAGCCGGACTTCACGAGGGCCTGGTAACGCTGGTGATTCCGCTCGGCGAGGGCGAGGGCGGCGCGCGCCTGCGCGAGGGCCCCCTTCGCCTGAGATTCCTGCCCCTTCGCCGTCGCGGGGTCGATCTCCACGAGGACGTCTCCCGCGGACGACGGAATCGCCCGGCTTGACCGGGACGGAGACGACGTTCGCCATGACGCGGCTCGAGATGGCGGCCGTCTTCGCGGCCTCGACCGTCCCGTAGAGCTCGACGCGGTCCGCGAGGTCGGCGGCTTCGGCCGTCGCGACGGCCGACGTGACCGGGCGCGGGCGCCGTCTCCTTCGCCTCGTGCTTTCCGCCGCACGCGGCGGCCGAAAGGGCGATGGCGGCGAGCGCGGTTCTCCAGAGCTTCATTCGTTCCTCCGTATTCCTCAGGGCAGGACGCTCTCGGGGCGCCGGCCGGCCTTTGCCGCGAGGCGCAGGACGGCGGCGTGCGCCTCGGCGCGCGCCACCAGCTCCCGCGTCTCGGCCTCCCGCCGTGCCGTCGTCGCGTCCAGAAGGTCGAGCATCTTCACGACGCCCGACCGGAACCTCTCGTCCGTGATCCGCTCGGTCTCGCGGGCGGCCTCGAGCGCCTTCCGGGCGCCGTGGCGCTCCGCGCCTCGGCGGTCCGGGCCTCCTCGAACGCCTGCCGGACCTCGAGGCGGACCCCTTCTTCGAAGCGGGCGACGTCCTCGCGGCCGGCGCGCGCCTCCTCGCGTGCCGCGATCGCGGCCGCGTGGTCCGAGCCCCCGGCGAAGACGTTCCACGTCGCGACGGCCATGAGGGCCCCGTTCGTCCCGCTCGACCCGAAGACGTGCTCGCCGTAGAGCTCGCCCCGCGCGACGAACGCGAGCTTCGGCCAGTAGGGCGCCTTCCGGACCTTCTCCTCGAGTTCCCCTGCCGCGAGCAGCTTCTGCGCCGAGACGAGGTCGGGGCGCGAGGCCGCCGTGTCGAGCCAGGGCCCGACGGGTCCGTCGAGCGGGAGGGGATCGGCGAGCGGCGCGAGAGCCCAGGTCGCGTCCCCCGGCGCCCCGAGGCGGAAGGCGAGGTTCGCGTTCGCGATCCGGACGCGCCCGTCGGCTTCCTCGACGAGGTCGTCGATCCGCGACAGCTCGACCTCGGCCCGGAGGAGCTCGGAGCGGACGAGCATCCCCTGCTCGACGTAGTTCCGGGCGAGGGCGACGTGGGCCGCGACCGTCTCGCGGGCCTTCTTCAGGAGCGCGGCGTACTCCTCGGCCTGCGCGACCATCACGTAGGCCTCGGCGGCGGCGAGGGCGGCGGCGTTCCCGGCCCAGTCGGCCGTCTGGCCCGCCGCGGCCGCCGCGAGCTTCGCCTGGTCGATCCGCGTCGAGAGCTCGCCCCCCGTGAAGAGGGGGAGGGCGATCTCGGCCCGGGTGATCCCGGCGTTGATCGGGGCCGGGCTGTTCGGGTCGCTCTGGACGAAGTCGGGGAAGGAGAAGGTCCCCTGGTTCAGCTTCAGGGCGAAGACCTCGGCGGGATTGTCCGTCCGCGTCCAGAGGGCGGTCAGGTTGAGCGAGGGGAGACGGAACCCCTTCGCCTGCGACGCCCGGGCCTCGGCCGCCTGCTGGCGCGCGCGGGCGGCCGTCACTTCACGGGCGTTCTGGCGGGCGCGTGCCATGGCGCCGGAGAGCGTGAGCGTCTCCCCGGCCGCGGCCGCCGGAAGGGAGGCGAGGAGCGCGAGGAGCGTGAGAAGAGCGGGTGTTCTTGCCGTCGTCATCGGGCCTCCGGAGGGGTCTCCCGGAAAACGTCAGCTAATATAGCTATATAGTTATAAATGTCAAGTCGGGCAGCCCGGCCCTCAGGCCGGGTCGTTCAGAAGGGTGCCCAGGCGCGTCACGACCCGGCTCCCCTCGTCGCGGTCATACGGGCGCGCATAGAAGCTGGAGAGGTCCATCGGCTCGTGGATCCGGATCCGGCACTTCTTGAAGAACTTGCCGGGGAGCTGCCTGTGGAGAAGGAGCTTGCGGAACCCGTCGACGCGGACCGGCACGGCGATGGCCTTCGTCCGGTGGAGGATCTGGGCGATCCCCTTCCTCAGAGGCGCCCCCGGCTGCGTCGTCCCGGAGGGGAAGTGGAGAAGCCACCCCCGCTCGATCGCCTCCTCGACGCGCGCCACCCCCTCGAGGTCCACCGGGCGGCTCACCTCCTTGCCCCCTTCGCGGAAGGAGCGCCGGAAGGTGACGCCGCCGGCCTTCGTGAAGAGGACGGTGAGGAGGTTCTTCTTCATCGTCTCCTCGGCGGCGGAGAACCGGAGATAGGGATCCTCGAGGTCGTAGCCGTGCTTCACGTAGAGGATGTCGAAGAAGGCGATCGCCTCCATGAAGTAGGTCTGGTGGTTCGAGAGGAAGACGACGCCGGTCCGCGGCAGCCGCTCGAGAAGGTCGTCTCCCTCCACCCGCACGTGGTTCACGAGCCGGAAGTAGGGAAGCGTGAACCCGACGCCGAAGCTCAGGATCAGACCGTGGCGGATCCACCGGTCGGAGAAGACGTTGAAGAGGCCGGACACGAATCGGAGATTCTAGAAGAGATGCCTTCCCCCGGTGCCTTAGACCTCTCGCAGAAATCGGCCATAATCGACTCCAAAGACGTGACCGAAGCGCTTCCGGCCCGGACCCTTCTCGACTACTTTCGCCATGCCGCCTCGAGCGGCAAGGCCGATCTTCTCGTGCAGAAGATCGAGGGCTCGTGGCGGCCGATGTCGGCGGATGGATTCGCCGAGCTGACCAAAGGGCTCGCGCTCGGGCTCGCACTTCTCGGGGTCGACCGTCACGACCGCGTCGCGATCCTCTCCGAGAACCGGCCGGAGTGGGCGGCGACCGATTTCGCGACGCTCGCGCTCGGTGCCCTCACGGTGCCGATCTACACGACCTATCTCGCGCCCCAGGTCGAGTACATCCTCCGGGATTCCATGGCGAAGGTCGTCGTCGTCTCGAACGCCGTGGAGCTGCAGAAGGTCCTCGACGTGCGCCAGCGTTGCCGGGATCTGGACCACATCCTCGTCGTCGAGCCCGCCGACTGGAGCGCGGGGAAAGCGACGCCCCTCGCGGACGTCGTGGCGAAAGGCCTTTCCGCCCTCGCCGTCGATCCGAAAGCCTTCGACGAGCGGGCCGACGCGCTCGTCGCCTCGGACTGGGCGACGATGATCTACACGTCCGGGACGACGGGCGAGCCGAAGGGTGCCGTCCTGACGCACGAGAACTTCGTCGCGAACGTCTCGATCTGTTCGACGCTCTTCGACGTGACGCCTTCGGACGTCGCCCTCTCGTTTCTCCCGCTCGCGCACGTCTTCGAGCGGATGGTCGACTACCTCTACTTCTCCCGCGCGGCGACGATCGCCTACGCCGAGTCGATCGAGAAGCTCTCCGAGAACTTCCGGGAGGTGCGCCCGCACTGCTTCGCGGCCGTGCCCCGCGTCTACGAGAAGATGCTCACCCGCGTCCAGGGCGCCGTCGAGCAGGCGCCGGCGCTCCGCCGGAGGATCTTCGCGTGGGGCCTCCGGACCGGGCGCGACCGGCTTCTCATCGAGGAACGGGGGGAGAGCCCCGGCTTCTTCCTCCGCCTGAAGGCCCGCCTCGCCGATCGCCTCGTCTTCTCGAAGATCAAGGAGCGCCTCGGCGGCCGCTTCCGCTTCGCGATCTCGGGGGGCGCCCCGCTCGCGAGGGAGGTCGCGGAGTTCTTCTGGGCGGCCGGCGTCCGTGTCTACGAGGGGTACGGCCTGACGGAGACGAGCCCCGTCCTCACCTGCAACCGGCCCGGCGAGTGGCGTCTCGGCAGCGTCGGCCGCCCCGTCCCGGGCGTCACGCTGAGGCTCGCGCCGGACGGCGAAGTGCTCGCGAAGGGGCCGAGCGTCATGTCCGGAGGTTACTGGCGCAAGGCCGCGGAGACCGAGACGGTCTTCGACGAGGAGGGCTGGTTCAAGACCGGCGACATCGGGACCTTCGACGAGGACGGCTACCTGACGCTGACCGACCGGAAGAAGGAGATCCTCGTCAACGCCTACGGAAAGAACGTCGCGCCGGCGCCGATCGAGGCCGCGTTGAAGATGGTCCGCTACGTCTCGTCGGCCGTCCTCGTCGGAAACCGCAGGAAGTTCCTCTCGGCCCTGATCGTGCCGAACTTCGACCGGGTCGAGGCGTGGGCGCAGGAGAACGGCATCTCGGTCGAGCGCCGCGAGGAGCTGCTCGCGCATCCGAAGGTTCGTTCCCTCTTCCGGCAGGCCCTCGACATCGTGAACGGCGACGAGCCGCACGAGCGCCAGATACGCGCCTTCGCGCTTCTTCCCGAGGACTTCACGATCGACGGCGGCGAGCTGACGCCCACGCTCAAGGTCAAACGCCGCGTCGTGGACGAGAAGTTCCGTGCGGTGATCGACCGGATGTACGCCGATGCCGAGCATTCCGCCGGGGCGGAAGCCGACGCCTGAAGTCCTCCCCGTTCCCGTCTAGAAATTGATCCCCACGGCCGGGCCGTGCCACTCATGGTGGATCAGGTCGTACCGGTAGCCGATCGACGTGAACGGCAGGCGGATGTACTCGAGGATTCCGAGGATCGCTTTCTTCCAGAACCTGTCTCTCTTCAGGCCGAGGCCTTCCGCGATCGGGACGAGGTTGAGGCTGACCTCGAACCCGATGTTCTGCTGTCGCTCCTCCGGCGGGTGGATGTGGTAGCCCTGCGTGTCGTACCGGAGCGAGAAGAGAAAGAACCGCGCCGCCCCCGGCTTCGGCACTCCGACGCGCGGCAGGAAGCCGGCGAGCTTCAGGTCGAGCGTGAAGACCTGATTCGAGTAGTCGTTCGCGTTGTTCGGAGGATCGAGGGGAACCTCGGGGGGCGGAAGGTTCGGCTGGACGAATCCGAAACGGACCCCGACCGTGTCGCGAAGGCCCAGCGCCGAGACGCCGAACGAAGCGAGCGACCCGACGGCGTCGGCCGCGAGATCCTGCCACGAGAAACCGTAATACGTGTAGCCGTCGCCCACCTCCACGAGGAGGCCCGTGGCGAACGAGGCGACGGCGCCGAGGATCTTCGACGCCATCGGCGAGTTTCCGAGGCCCCGGAACGCCTGCTCGCCCGCGTCCTGCCCGATCCACGAAAAGACGATGTGGGACGCCTTGTCGGCGCCTCCCGTGTAGGTGTCCGAGGCGAAAAACCCCTCGTTCGTGACGTGGAACGGCCGGCGGTCGTGGGAGCTCCAGAACCCGAGGTGCGTGACGACCGAGAAGCCGACCGGGAATCCGGCCGTCAGAAGGACGTTCTTCTCCCAGAGCGGCATTCCCGCTTTCGGCGGCGCGGGAGACGCCGCGGCGGGTTCCAGGGTGAACCCCGCCCGGAACGCTCCGGGTCTCTCCGCAAAGAGAGCGGCCGGGCCGCACGGAACGGGCTCGGCCCCCGTGCAGAGGCCCGGCGCGACCGGGCTCGCGGACCACGAGAGGGCGCCGGCGGGAGCGGCGAGAAGAGCGAAAGCGGCCAGAGAGGCGGAAATCCGGACCGGGTGAGATACGGGCATCACGTCGTCGGCCGGCCCTACGTCGAAGTCTTCCGGAAGCGGAAGACGGCCACGCCGATGATGACGACGGTGTAGACGACGAGCGCGGCGACCGGCTCCCGGAGGTCGGCAAGGCCGGCGCCCCGAAGGACGATGCCGCGGATCACCTCGATGAAGTAGCGGGCGGGGATGAGATAGGTGACGAGCTGGAAAGCCGGCGGCATCCCTTCGATCGGAAAGACGAAGCCCGACAGGAAGACGAACGGCAGCAGGAAGAAGAACGACATCTGCATCGCCTGCATCTGCGTCTTCGCGATCGTCGAGACGAGCATGCCGAGGCCGAGGACGGCGGCGATGAAGACGAGCCCCACGCCGTAAAGACCGGCCAGGCTTCCCGCGATGGGGATCGCGAAGACGAAGCGCATCAGGACGAGGACGAGCGTGAGCTGGAAAAGGCCGATCAAAAGGAACGGCAGGATCTTCCCGAGGATCAGCTCGAAGCGGGTGAAGGGGGTCACCTGGAGCTGCTCCAGCGTGCCGCGCTCGCGTTCCCGGACGATGGCCATGGCCGTGAACTGGATGAGGGTGAAGGTCAGGAGGATGGCGATGAGGCCGGGGACGATGAAGGTCGGGGTCCTGAGGTCCGGGTTGTACCAGGCGCGGACCCGGAGATCGACGGGAAGCGCGCCCGCCGCGGCGCCGGATTGCCGGGAGAGCGCGGCGACGGAGAGCTGTGTCGTGACGCCTCCTGCGACGGCCATGGCCTGACTCGAGACGACGGTGTCCGAGGCGTTCACGGCCAGAAGGGCGCGGGCCGGAGCCCCGCTTCGCAGGTTCTTTCCGTAATCCCGGTCGATGACGAGGCCGACCGAGGCGCGGGCGGCGTCCAGCTCGCGCTCGATCGCGGCGAGGGAGTCGACGTGGCCGACGACGCGGAAGTAGTCGCTCGCGGTCAGCTTCGCGACCAGCTCGCGGCTCTCGAAGCTCCGGTCCTCGTCGAGGACGACCGTCGCGAGGTGCTTGACGTCGAAGTCGATGGCGAAGCCGAAGATGAGAGTCTGCATGAGGGGGATCACGACGATCATCCGGAGCGTGACGCGGTCGCGCGAAAGCTGCAGGAACTCCTTCCTGACGAGGGCGAGGAGGCGTCTCACGCGACCCTCTTCCGGAACTTCAGCGCCGCCGCGCCGACGATGACGACGGCGTAGAAGAGGAGGAAGGCCACGGGCCGCCACATCTCTCCGAGGCTGGCGCCGCGGAGGACGATCCCCCGAATCACCTCGATGAAGAAGCGCGCCGGGACGAGATAGGTGATGAGCTGGAAGACCCGCGGCATTCCGTCGATCGGGAAGACGTACCCCGACAGGAAGACGAACGGGAGCAGGAAGAAGAAGGAGAGCTGGATCGCCTGCATCTGCGTCTTCGCGACCGTCGAGACGAGCATTCCGAGGCCGAGGACGCAGAAGATGAAGACGATCCCGGCCGCGTAGAACCCGGCGACGCTCCCGGCGATCTCGATGTCGAAGACGAAACGCATGAGTCCCGTGACGAGCGTCAGCTGGAAGAGGCCGATCAGGAGGAAGGGGAGGATCTTCCCGACGATGAGGCCCAGAGGCGAGACGGGCGAGAGCTGGAGCTGCTCGAGCGTGCCGCGCTCCTGCTCCCGGACGATCGCCACGGCCGTGAAGGGGATCAGCGTGAAGGTGAGGATGAGGGCGAGGAGGCCGGGGATGACGAAGGTGGCGGTCCGGAGGTCCGGGTTGTACCAGGGGCGAACCCGGAGATCCACGGGCGGCGCGGAGCCCGTCCACTTCGCCCTCCTCATCAGGATCCCGGAAGAGAGCTGGCGGGCGATGCCGGACGCCACCGCGATGGCCTGGGAGGAGACGACGTTGTCGGAGCCGTTGACGACGAGAAGAGCCCGCGCCGGCGTACCGCGCCGAAGGTCCTTTCCGTAGTCGCGGTCGATGACGAGGCCGACGGAGGCACGGGCGGAATCCAGCTCGCGCCCCATCTCTTCCATCGAGCCGGCGTATTTCACGATGCGGAAGTAGTCGCTGGCCGTCATCTTCGCCACCAGCTCGCGGCTCTCGTACGAGCCGCTCTCGTCCACGACGACGGTCCGGAGGTGCTTGACGTCGAAGTCGATGGCGTAGCCGAAGAGGAGCGTCTGGAAGATCGGGATGAAGAAGATGAGCCTCACCGTGATCGGATCGCGCCTGAGGTGGACGAACTCCTTCCAGACGAGGGTGAGGAGGCGCTTCACGGGGCGGCCCCCGACAGGCTTTCCGCCCGCTGACGGGCCAGCGAGACGAAGACGTCCTCCAGCGACGGCTCCGCGGGGGCGGGCGTCCCCGTCCGCGAGAGGAGGTGCATCGTGGCCTCGCCGGCGCCCCGGCGCGAGACGGCGCGAAGGCGCGTGCCGAAGAGGTAGGCATCCTCCAGCGCGGCGTCGCCGCGGACGGCGGCGAGAGCGGCGAACGGCTCGGCCCCGGCCGCCACCTCGAAAAGGCGCCCGGCCAGCGCCTCCTTGAGGGAGGTGGGCGTCCCCTCGGCGATCAGCTCGCCGTCGAGGATGAAGGCGAGGCGGTCGCACTGCTCCGCCTCGTCCATGTAGTGCGTCGTGACGAGGACCGTCATGCCGCGTCCGGCGGCCAGCTCGTAGATCAGGCCCCAGAAGACGCGCCGCCCCTTCGGGTCGACGCCTCCGGTCGGCTCGTCGAGGAAGAGAAGCTCGGGCTCGTGAAGAAGCGACGCCGCGAGGGCCACGCGCTGGCGCCAGCCGGTCGAGAGCGTCTCGGTCAATTCCGGGAGGAGCTTCTCGAAGCCGAGCCGCGCCGCAAGCTCGCCGATCCGCCCGGAGAGCTTCTCATTCGAGAGGCCGTAGGCCGCACCGAAGAACCGGAGGTTCTCCTCGACGGTCAGGTCGAGATAGAGGGAGAACTTCTGGCTCATGTAGCCGAGGCGCGCCTTCCAGCGGTCGGTGTCGCGGACGACGTCGAGACCGCCGAGACCCGTCACCGTGCCGGCCGAGGGCGCGAGAAGCCCGGTCAGCATCCGGATCGTCGTCGACTTCCCCGA
Organism: uncultured Acidobacteriota bacterium; assembly: GCA_963779415.1. Taxonomy (GTDB): domain Bacteria; phylum Acidobacteriota; class Thermoanaerobaculia; order UBA5066; family UBA5066; genus DAOMFB01. The sequence continues at coordinate 1,484,162 of CAVZYA010000002.1, forward strand.
GCCGTTCGGGCCGAGGAAGCCGAAGACCTTCCCGCGCGGAATGTCGAAGCTGACGTTCTTCACGGCGACGAAGTCGCCGAATCGGCGCGTCAGGCCCCGGACGGTGACGGCGGCCGCAGCCCCGGCGCCGTTCACGCGGGCTCCTCTCCGGCGAGGACGAAGACATCCTCGAGCGAGGGCGCGATCCGGCGAATGTCGTCGGCGGAGGCGAGCCCTTCGAGCGCCTTCCGGATTTCCCTTTCGAAGAAATCTCCGGTGGTCTCTCTCCCCCTCGCATGCAACCTCGTCCCGAACAGCGACACGTCGTCGACCGACGGGACGTTGGCGAGCCGCGCCCGGACGGCGAGGCGGTCGTCCGTCCGGATCTCGACGAGGGGACGCGGGTACGAGGCGAGGATCTCGTCTCGCGTCCCGACGGCGGCGAGGCGCCCGCGGTCGAGGAAGCCGATCCGCGTCGCGTATTCGGCCTCGTCCATGTAAGGGGTCGAGACGAGGATCGTCAGCCCTTCGGCGTGGAGCTGGTTCAGGAGCAGCCAGAACTCGCGCCGCGAGACGGGGTCGACGCCGGTCGTCGGCTCGTCGAGGAGGAGGAGGTCGGGCCGCGTCAGGAGGGCGGCGATGAGAGAGAGCTTCTGTTTCATTCCGCCGGAGAGCGCGCCCGCGAGCCGGTCGCCGATGCCCGACAGCCCGACGCGCGAAAGGAGAGAGGCCGCGCGCCGCTTCGCCTCGGCGTCAGGGATCGCGTACATCCGGGCCCGGAGGAGGAGGTTCTCGTCTACGGTGAGGTCTTCGTAGAGCGAGAAGCGCTGCGGCACCATGCCGAGGGTGCCCCCCTTCTCGACGCGGACGGAACCGCTCGTCGGGGCGAGGAGCCCCGCGACAATCCGGAAGAAGGTCGTCTTTCCCGCACCGTCGGGGCCGATCAGGGCGAAGAGTTCGCCCCGCTCGACGACGAGATCGATGCCATCGAGCGCCGCCACGGCGCCGAAGCGCCGCGTGAGCCCCCTCGCGACAATCATTTCGCCGGTGTCGCTGTCGTCGCGGCCTGGACGGCGACTTCCGCCGGCTGCCCCGGCACGAGCGGGTCGCTCCAGCCGCCGTCCAGGTCCACCTTCGCCGCGTAGACGAGGTTCACTCGTTCGCGGCGCGTCTCCACCGGCTTCGGCGTGAACTCGGCGTCGGGGGAGATCTCGGTGACGCGGGCCGGGAAGCGCTTTCCGGGGAAGGCGTCCACGGTCACCTCGGCGGTCTGTCCCTGTTTCACGCGCCCCATCTGCGTCTCGGGAATGAAGCTGCGGACGTAGAGCCGGTTCGCGAAGCCGAGCGTCAGAGCGGGTTGTCCCGGGCCGAGGAGAAGGCCCGGCTCGGCCATTCGGTGGAGGATCACGCCGTCGGCCGGGGCGCGAATCTCGCTCTCTTTCGCGACCGTCTCCGACTGTTTCAGGACGCTCTTCGCCCGGTCCACGTCGAACCCGGCCTGTTCGGTCTGGTATTTCCGGAATCCCTCGCGCAAGAGTTGCAGGCGATCTCGCGCCATCTTCTCGCTCGCCGCCGCCCGTTCCCATGTCGTGCGGGCGGTGTCCGCGTCATGCTCCGTTCCCACTTTCTTTGAAAGCAGGAAATTCTGGCGCTCCAACTCTTTTCTTGCGAGCTCCACGGCGGCCTTTTTGTCGACGACGTCCGCCTCCGCCTGTGCGATTTCGGCCTCGCGGCTCCCGGACTGAAGGTCCTGGTACCGGGCCTGGCTCGATTCGAGGCCGCGCCGGTCGCGCTCGACGGCAAGGGCGGTCTCGCCGAGGTCGAGCGTGACGAGGAGGTCACCCGCCTTCACACGGTCCCCCTCGCGTACCTTCACCTCGAGGACGCGCCCGGCCACCTTGGGCGCGAGATCGACGGTGGGCGCCTCGAGGCGCCCGTTCAGCCGGATCGTGCCCGCTTCGTCCTTCCTTGCGCAGCCTCCGGCAGCCGCTGCGAGCAGGGCGGCGAGGATCAATGTCGGGACGGCGCGCTGCGGTTTCAATGGCCACCTCCCTCGGCGGCGAACGCCGCGGCGTCGCCGGTGATTCGGATCCCCCGCTCCTCGAGGAGCGTGCCGGTCGAGCGGGCGAGCGCGGTCAGCGCGATCCGGTAGTCGGTGAGGGCGGAGGTCTCGGTGACCTCGGCCCTCGCGAGGTCGTTCTGCCTCGTCAGGACGAAGAAGTTCGTCGAGAGGCCGGCGGCGAAGCGGTCGGTCTCGGCCTCGAGCTGCGTCCGTGCCGCCGCGAGGCCGGCTCGCGCGGCCTCGATCCGCTGCGTCGCGGTGTCGAGCCCCAGGATGGCGTTCCGGACCTCCACGGCCACGCGCTGCCGTGTCTGGTCGTAGCTCGTCGCGAGCTGGCGCTTCCGGGCCTCCGCGATCACGGCGTCGGCTCTCGCCGACCGGTTTCCGATCGGCAGGGCGAGGGCGAGGCCGACGAAGGCGTCGGGGAACTCGTTGCTCCCGATCGTCCCGAAGGACGTTCCGAGGTTGCCGGTGAGCCCCGCGGGGATGGTGATGGGGAGGCCGCCGATCGCGATGATGTCGGGATTCGGGGTGCCGGCGAGGCCACGTCGGCCGTAGGAGGCGACGAGGTCGAGCTGGGGCTTGACCCTCTCCTTCGCCGCCTCGATCTCGACGTCCTGCCGCGCCACGAGGAGCGAAACGTCCTTCAGCTCCGGGCGCCTCTGCTCGGCCTCGGCGAGAGCGGTGTCGAGGTCGACGCTCCTCCGTTCGGCGTCGGGAGAGTCCGTCGGCTCGACGGTCCCGCTCCAGAGCGGATCGCGGGCGTCGCCGAGGACGAGGAGCTTCAGGACGAGCTCGGACTGCTCCGCCTGCTCCTCGGCCGAGAAGAGCTCCCCCTTCCTCCGTTCCACCTCGGCGATCGGCTCGGCGAGGTCCGACTCCGGCCGGACACCCGCGTCGATCCGCACCTTCGTGTCGGCCCTCTGCTGTTCGGCGAGCGCAACGCTCCTCAGCGCCACGTCCACCGTTCGGCGCGCCGCCACGAGCCTCCAGTAGGCGCGTTCCACGTCGGCGACGGTGTCCGAGACCGTCCGTCTGAGCGACGCCTCGGAGCGGTCCTTGTCCAGCTTGGCGATCCGGATCGCCCGGCGGGCCGGGTCGATTCTGAGCCCCTGGAGGAGCGGCTGTCTCAGCTCGATCGAAAAGCCGGTGTTGTACGCGGGCGTCAGGAGGGCGAAGAAGCTCTGGGCCGTGTCCTTCCCGAGGATCCCCGTGACGGCCACCGTGCCGCCGGTCGGAAGGAGCTGCGAGAGCGAGACCGACGACGCGAGGTTCGTGTAGCTCGGGCCGAGGTCGGGCGCGATCGCCCCCGAGAGCGCCGTGTTCATGGCGTCGGTGTGGTCCCGGTAGCTCGCGCTCAGCCTGAAGCCCGGATCGTACGAGCCGTCGGCCCGGTCGAGCGTGGCGCCGGCGATCCGGAACGAGTCCCGTTCGATGGCGATGTCGTGGTTCTTCGCCAGGGCCATCCTCGTCGCATCGTAGAGCGAGAGCGGAACTCTCGCCTGCGGCTCCTCGGCCGCGACGGGGAGCGCCGCGAGGAGGGCGAGGAGCGCGGCCGCCGGGGCGAGCGGCGCAGGGAGACGAGGCGACGCGATCATGCTCATGTGTGTTCTCCGGATCGAAGCCGTCCGTGCCTGCGCCCACGCCGGCCGCCGGCGCGGCGCGAGGGCGCCGCATCCGGCGCGAAGGCGTTCAGAAGGTTCTTCGTGAGATCCGCGAGGAAGCGGTCGTTGTCGAGCGCCTCCAGGCCCTCCACGACGTTGTGGCGGCCCATCGCGGCCCGAACGGGACGTGACGCGCGGAAGAAGATGATCGGGCTGATCACCGAGAGGTACGCGAAGAACGGGTGGACCCGGCGGAAGACGCCCTCCCGCGCGCCCTGCTCGAGGATCCGGCGCAGATTGAAGAAGACGCGGGCCATCAGGCGGAGGGTGTCCCGGCCGAGGTGGTGGGCGCCCTCGGCCATCTCGCGCATCATGATCGGCGGCAGGTAAGGCCGGGCGTCGGCCTCCGCGCTGATGGCTGCGACGAACGCGGCGATCTTCCCTTCGGCGCCGGCGGAAGAGCTCGCGATCGTCGCGGTGCGCTCGCCGATCGAGGCGAAGACGGCGCGGAGGATCTCGACGTAGAGACCCTGCTTGCTGCCGAAGTGGTAGTAGATCATCGCCTTGTTGATGCCGGCGCGTCCGGCGATGGCGTCGACCGAGGCGCCCGCGAAGCCGTGGAGCGCGAATTCGTCGCTCGCGGCGGAAAGCAGCGCGTCCTTCGATCCGAGGCCCCGGGGTTTCGTCCGTGTCGTGCGTTTCATGGTGCCGCCGGTCCGACCGGTCAAACTAACTATTTATTTAACGCCGCGGCCGCCGCCTGTCAAGCGATGCGGAGAGATCAGGAGCCCCGTGAGACGGAAGGGCTTCATCGAGCCCCCTTCGGCATCGGTCTATGGGGCCGAGATCCGGTTCATCGCCCCGGCCAGCTCGAAATCGAGCGCGGTGATCCCTCCCGCGTCGTGCGTCGAGAGCTCCACCGTCACCCGGTTCCAGGCGTTCGACCAGTCAGGGTGGTGGTCGAGCTTCTCGGCGACGAGGGCGGCGCGCGCCATGAAGCCGAACGCCTCGGAGAAGTCGCGGAAGACGAACTCGCGGCGGAGCTTCCCGCCCGCGAGGGACCAGCCGGGGAGGGCGGCGAGGCGCGTCGAGATCTCGGCATCGGAAAGGCGTGCGGGGCGCGACATGAGAACGATTCTCGCACCGGGAGCCTAGAATGGGCTCGATGCGGATCGCGGTGGCGATGTCCGGAGGGGTCGACTCGTCCGTGGCGGCCCTGCTCCTTGCACGGCAGGGGGCGGAGGTCGTCGGGCTCTCGATGCACCTCTGGGATCACGACCGCGACGGGACCGGGGCGGCGGAAGGGCGCTGCTGCACGCTCGACGACCTTTCGACCGCGCGGCGAGCCGCGGAGGCGATCGGCATCCCTCATTTCGTCCTCGACCTGACCGAGCGGTTCACCGAGGCGGTCGTCAAGCCGTTCGTGACGGGATACCTCGAGGGGCGGACGCCGATTCCCTGCACGGCGTGCAACACGGACGTGAAGTTCACGTCGCTCCTCGCCCGAGCGGAGGCCCTGGGCTGCGAGGCCGTCGCGACCGGCCATTACGCCCGGATCGAGAAGGACGCGGGAACCGGGGAGGTCCGTCTCCTCCGGGCGCTCGATCTTTCGAAGGACCAGTCGTACTTCCTCTACGGACTGACCCCCTCGCAGCTTTCGCGGGCGCTTTTCCCGCTCGGCGAGCTTCGGAAGAGCCGGGTCCGCGAGATCGCGCGCGAGGCGGGGCTGCCGAACTGGAACAAGCCGGACTCGCAGGAGCTCTGCTTCGTCGCGGGAGGGGACGGTCCCGGAGAGTTCATCCGGAAGGAGGCCGAGGCGCTCGGCATCCCGCTCCCGACCTTCACGGCGGCGCATTCCGGGCCGATCACCGACTCGGAGGGGAACCTTCTCGGGCGGCATGAAGGGGCATTCGCCTTTACGGTGGGGCAGAGGCGAGGGCTCGGAATCTCGGCGCCCCGTCCGCTCTATGTTCTCGAAGTCCGCCCCGAAGAGTCGCATCTGCTCGTCGGCCCCGAAGAGGAGCTCTTCTCGCGGACGGTGCCCCTTTCGGACGTCAATCTCCTCGTCTCTCTGCCGCCCGGCGACGCGATTCCCGTTCTCGCGCGGATCCGATCCCGTCACCCGGAACAGCCGGCGTCGCTCTTTCGCGGACCGGAAGGGGACCGCCTCGTCTTCGAGAAGCCGGTCCGCGCCGCCGCCCCGGGGCAGTCGGCCGTCTTCTTCGATCCGGAGCGTCCCGAACGAGTGCTCGGCGGCGGGATCATCTCCGGTCGCGGTTTCTGATCGGCTTTCCTCTTTTTCATCCGGTCTTCGTCCCTGCGGCTCTTGACTTTTCGAATACTTGCGTCTAACTTACGTCTTGTCGGGGGTAGCCCATGAGTTCTCGAATCGACCAGTCGCCGAACCCTCTTCGACTCGCCAGGGAGTTCATCTCACCGGGGGCGGGGGGACGGCGTGTCTTTACCCTTCTCGTTCCCGGGAGCTGTCGGTACGGATGCGACTTCTGTCCGATGAGCGCGTCGCGCCAGCTTCCCGACGTATTTCGGACGAGCCAAGGGCTCGCGCGGCTCTTCCTCGCGGCGTTTCGCCGCGGTCTGTGCGACGGACTCTTCTTGTCGGCAGGCATTCCCCGCCAACCCGCGCGCTCCATGGGGAAGATCCTCGAGATCGTCGAGCTTCTTCGCGTCCAATACGGATTCCGTGGATATATCCACGTCAAGACGGTGCCGGGGGCCCAGCCGGGGCAAGTGCAGAAGCTCGTCCACCTCGCCGATCGGGTCTCGTCGCATCTCGAGCCGGCGTGCCGGAATGCGCTTCTCTCGAACCCGGCCGGGGCGCTGCCAAAAGGGCTCGAGCTTTTTGCGACGCCGGAGGCCGCCTCGCGCGAGCTGCGCGAGGCCCTTGCCGCTTCGGCCCGCAGGGCTCCCGGGCCTCTTCCACCGGCAGGGCTGACCGGGCAAAGGCTGGGGCAACTCCCTCTGTTTGGAGCTCGAAGGCCTTCTCCTGCAGAGGATTACGCATCGAGGTGAGGGGAACGTGCCGGGAGGTTTTTGTCACGCCGATCGAAGGGGCACCAGGTATCTCCTGAAACCGAGTCGCTTTCCGGACCGAAAGCCCGCGTCGACAAAGTGATAAAATCCAAGTTTGCTTATGGCGAAGACCAATCCCTCCGCCGTGTCGTCGCTTCTCAGAGAAATCCGGTCGGCGCTCGAAGCAAAGGCCGATGAGAAGTTTCGTCTGGCCGAATCCGCCCGGCGCAAGAGCCCGCTGAAGTCGCTCGGGGTCCGGACGTCGGCCGTTCGCGGCGTCGCCCGCGAGATCGGGTTGAAGGGGCGCGGCGAGCTGAACTACGACGCCGCGGTGGCCCTCCTCGATGCCGCCGTCTCGCGGAAGACGCGCGAGGAGATCCTCGTCGCGATCGACCTTCTCGAGCGGTTCCGGCGCGAATTCGACGGATCCATCTTCCCGCATCTCGAGAAGTGGAGCATCGCCGCCGACGACATCGAAGTGGCCGAGGCTCTGGGGATACAGGTGGCCGCTCCGGCCCTGGCACGCGAGCCCTCCCGGATGACACTCGTGAAGAAGTGGGCGCGCCTCAAAAGCCTCGGCAGGAGGCGGCTCGCCATCCTCGCGGCGTCCGGCCTCGTCACGGACGGCCGGCGCGAGGCCGGGCTCGTTCTCGAAATGTGCGAGCACCTTCTCGGGGAGGAGAATCCTCTTCTCGTCTCGGCGGTGGCGGGTCTTCTCCGCGACACGACGAAGGTCGATGCGAAGGCGGTGCAGGACTTCCTCTTCCGCCGCTCGATCGACGGGAACCCGGAGATCCTGAGGGCAGGTTCGGAGAACCTCGACGCGGCGCGGCGTGCCGCGCTGATCGCGAAGCTCGAGGCGCAGGCGGGCGTCTCGACGCAGCTCGCGGGCGCCGAGCGCTGAGGCGCCCCGGGGAGCCGTTCCCCTTCGGGGATCAGTCGGGCTTGGTCCGCTCGAACCGGTCGATCAGCCAGAGCTGGACCGCTTCCTTCCCTTTCTTCGCGACGGCGTCCATCTCCCCTTTCTTCAGCGTCTCCGTGACGTTTCCCTTCGGGTCGAAGATCACGACGCCGGGGAAAGGTGCCTTCGGATCGATGCCATAGCGCGCCGGGATCTCGGCGTTCGCGGAGCCGGGCTCGACGTCGATGAAGACGGGAACGAGCTGCTTGAGGAGCTCGATGTAGAAGCGCCGCTCGAAGATGGCGCTCGCCACCGTTCGGCAGGAGTCGCAGCCGTTGTTTCCGAAGAAGACGATACAGCGGCGGTTCGACCGCTGGCAGACGTCTCCGTAGTGCTGAAGCGTCAGCTCGCCGTCGGCTTCCACGTCGAAGATCGGGGGAAGCTCCGCCCTGGGAGTCGACGCGGGAGCGGCCGCGCTCTTCTGGTCCGGCCTTTCGGGCGTCGGGGAAGGGGGCACCGCCGCAGCGGACGCAGCGACCAGAAGGACGAGCGCTGAGGAGGAGAGTCGGATCATCTTGAAACCTCGAAAGTGGACGCGTGGCCGGAATCTCCGGGGGCTCAGTTGGGCGGGATCCCCTCGCCGCGATCGTCGCGGGGCTGGTCGAACTCGGTCCGGATCAACCCGAAGTTCTTTTCGTAGAGGGCGACGTTCTGCGCGAGGGCCGAGAGGAGCTGCTTGGCGTGGACGGGGGTGAGGAGGACCCGGGAATGGACCCGGACGTCGCTCTTTCCGGGGACGACGCGTCCGAAGTCGATGATGAACTCGGCGGGATTGTGGATGATGTTCGCGAAATTCACGTAGACGCCGTTCGCGACGGCGTCGTCGATGGAGAACTGCAGCGTTTGAGGAGCGGGAGCGTCGGTCTTGGGGGGATGATCGGACACGAAAACACCTCTTCGCCGCCTGGAACGGCGTCGCACGAAAGCGGCGCCAGTATAGTAGAGGGATGAGGCCGCACCGCCGGTTTGTCGCCTTCACCGCTCTTTGCGCCGTTCTCTCCGCGCCTTCACGCGCCGCCGACCTCTCGGCGGCCGACGCCGTGGCCGAGGCGGACCGCCTCTGGGCCGCTCGCGCTGAAGGAGCCACGAGCGGCGAGGTTCCGCCGGCACGGATCGACCCGGTCATCGCGCTCTGCCGGAAAGCGATCGAACTCGATCCGGAATCTCTCGAGGGACGCTGGCGGCTGATGCGGGCCTTCTACTTCAAGGGCGAGTACACGACCCGCGTCCCGGAGGAGCAAAAGCGGATCTTCGAAGAGGGGAAGAAGGCCGGCGAGGAGGCCCTTGCCGTCATCCGCAGGAAAGTCTCCGCGGCGACGGGGCGCCCGGCCGACAAGGAAGGCCCCGTCGCGCTCGCCCCCGCGGCGAAGGCGATTCCGGGCGCGGCGGCCACATTTCTCTGGACCGGGATCGACTGGGGGAAATGGGCGCTCGTATTCGGGAAGACCGCCGCAGCGCGGCAGGGGGCGGCCGCGAAGATCCGGGACGACGCCGAGGCCGCGATCCTCATCGACCCCGACTTCGAGGAGGGGGCCGGCTATCGTCTCCTCGGGCGCGTCCATCACCAGACGCCGAGCATTCCGTTCATCACCGGGTGGGCCTCACGTTCCCAGGCCATCAGGAACCTCGGGATCGCGATCGAGAAAGGCCCGAAGAATTTCTACAACCGGCTCTACTGGGCCGAGGTGCTCCACGACTACGAGCCGTCCCGCCGGGAGGAGGCGAAAAAGGCTCTCGAGTCGCTGGTTGCCGACACGCCCTCTCCGGCCTTTCTCGTGGAAGATCTGCGGGTCCAGGAGGAGGCGCGGGAGGACCTCAAGGCGTGGGCGCGCTGAGGACGCCCGGAGCCGCGTCTAGAATCGTTCCGTGAAGACGACGGGAGAACGGGCGCCGCGGAGCCGGATGGCGGAGAGGCTTCGCCGCGCCATGGACCGGATCGTCGAGACCGCGGAGAGCCGGTCGGGACTCTCGGCCGTGGACGCCCCCCCCCGGCCGCAGAGAAGGGAGATCGTCGAGATCCTCCGGATGCTGCAGGAGGTCGTCTTCCCGGGGTATTTCGGCGAGTCGGTCCTCTACCGCGCGAACCTCCGCGACCATCTCGGGGACACGCTCTTCAGGATCCACATGCGGCTCTCCTCCGAGATCGAGAAGGCCCGGGCACACCTCTCCGACGCGGGAGTCCCGGCCGACGCGGCGCGGGAGATCACGACCCAGCTCTTCGAGCGCCTTCCGGAGGTCGCGGACCGCGTCGCCGAGGACGTGGAAGCCGCCTATGACGGCGATCCGGCGGCGACCGGCTGCGAGGAGGTGATCCTCGCCTACCCGGGCTTCCGGGCGATCTTCACGTACCGGATCGCGCACGAGCTCCATCTCCTCGGCGTGCCGCTCATTCCGCGCATGATGACGGAGTTCGCGCATCAGGAGACGGGAGTCGACATTCACCCCGGCGCCCGGATCGGGCGGAGCTTCTTCATCGACCACGGGACCGGGGTCGTCATCGGCGAGACGACCCGGATCGGGGACCACGTGAAGCTCTATCAGGGCGTCACGCTTGGGGCGCTCTCGTTCCCGAAGGACGAGCGGGGTCGGCTCATCCGCGGGACGAAGCGGCACCCGACGGTGGAGGACGGCGTCGTCGTCTACGCGGGCGCCACGATCCTGGGCGGCGAGACCGTCATCGGGAGCGGGAGCGTGATCGGCGGCAGCGTCTGGCTGACGACGTCCGTTCCGCCCGGGACGCGGGTCACCCTCGAGGGGTCCCGGCCGAAGTTCGAGACGCGGAAGCCCCCGGCGCGGCCCTGAAGCGACGAACCGACTCACCCGAGACGACGCGCGCCTCGCAAAGGAGCCGTGCCACGCTCTTCCGGAGACCTGGGACGACGCGCCGCGGCGCGAGGTCCGAGAGCGGCGCGAGGACGAAGAGGCGCGTCGCGAGGCGCGGATGGGGGAGAACGAGATCCTTTTCCCGGCGGAGGCTGTCGCCGTAGAGAAGGAGGTCGAGGTCGAGCGCGCGGGGCCCGTTCGGGACGCCGGGCCTCCGGCCGGCGGCCCGCTCGAGGCTTTGCATCCGCGCGAGGAGAGCGCGGGGCGCGAGGCGTGTCCGTCCCGCGAGAACGGCGTTGACGAAATCGGGCTGCGGAGGGCCGCCGACGGGGCTCGTCCGATAGAGGGGCGAAAGCCGCGGCCTCTCGATCCAGCGCGCCAGGGCGCGCGCGGCACGCCGCACGGCGAGGGCGGGGGCGCCCACGTTGGCGCCGAGGCCGATAGCGACGAAGACGGGACGCGCGGGAGGCGCGTCAGTACTCTTCTTCGTCGCTTTCGGCGGCCTCGAGCGGTCCGGCCGTGTCGAGGGGGAGCTCCTCCTCGTCGTCGAGCCGCTTGACGGCCTCCTCGGGCTCGGCTCCCGCGTCCTCCTCTTCGCGCGGCCGCTCGAAGAGATCGGGATCGGCGAACTCGTCACGTCGCGCGCGGCGGGCCGCCGCGAGCATGACGGGCGACGTCGGCTGCGGGGGAGCGTCCTTCTGGTCGGCGTGGCATTTCGGGCAGAGGACCGGAGTCTTCTTCAGGTCGTAGAACTTCGCTCCGCACTTGTAGCAGTCGTGTTTCTGTCCGAGCTCCGCCATCAATTCCTCAAAGGCGGGCGGAACATAGCACCCGGGTTTGAGAGGGTCAACGCGGATCGGGCCCTTAAACTCCCGCTCTGCGATGTCGGCCCTCCTCGCCTTCGAACGGCTCGTCCGGGACCGGGAGACCGCGGCCCGTCGCGGCCGGCTGACGCTCGGGCACGGAACCGTCGAGACCCCGGCCTTCATGCCGGTCGGGACGGCCGGGAGCGTCAAGGCGGTCGCGTGGGAGGACGTGGAGCGCGCCGGCGCCCAGATCGTCCTCGCCAACACCTACCACCTGATGCTCCGGCCCGGCGGCGACGTCATCCGGCGGCTCGGGGGTCTCCACCGCTTCACGGGGTGGACGAAGCCGATCCTGACCGACTCCGGCGGCTTCCAGGTGATGTCTCTCGCCGGCAAGCGGAAGATCCGCGAGGACGGGGTGACCTTCCGAAGCCATCTCGACGGAAGCGAGCACCGGCTCACGCCCGAGCGAGCGATGGATCTTCAGCTCGGCGACTTCGGCGTGGACGTGGCGATGGTCCTCGACGAGTGCACGCCTTACCCCGCGACCCGGGAAGCGGCGCGCGCTTCGATGGAGCGGACGCACCGCTGGGCGGTTCGCTCGCTCGAGCGGCGCGAGGAGATCCGCGGCCGCGGGGAGGGCTCCGCCCGGACCCCGCTCCTTTTCGGAATCGTGCAGGGAGGGATGTACGAGGCCCTTCGCGCGGAGAGCGCGGCGACGCTCGCCGCCCTTCCGTTCGACGGGATCGCCTCGGGCGGGCTCTCGGTGGGGGAGCCGAAGGACCAGATGCGGGCGATGGTCGCGACGACCGGGCCACGCCTCCCCGAGGAGCGGCCCCGCTACCTGATGGGGGTCGGCCGGCCGGACGACCTGATCCACGCCGTGGCTCACGGATTCGACCTCTTCGACTGCGTCCTCCCGACGCGAGCGGCGCGGCACGGCCTCCTCTACACCTCCGAAGGGACGCTCGTCATCAAGCACGCCCGCTACCGGGAGGACCCGGCGCCGCCCGACCCGGCCTGCGGCTGCGCGACCTGCCGGCATCACTCGCGGGCCTACCTTCGACACCTCTTCCTCTCGGGGGAGCCGTCGGCGGCGCTTCATCTGACGGTCCACAACCTGACCTCGATCCTTGACTTGATGCGTCGAATCCGTGAGGCTCTCGCGAACGGCGAGTTCGCGACGTGGTCCGCAGCGGCGGCCGCGCGCCTCTCGTACGACGACCGAAAGGACGCGACATGACGCTCGCCCTTCTCCAGCAGGCGGCCCCCGGGCCGGGCGGCCTCGGCCAGACGCTGACGGGCTTTCTCCCGATCCTCTTCGTCTTCGCCATCTTCTATTTCATCCTCCTCGCCCCGATGCGCAAGCAGCAGAAGAAGACGAAAGCGATGCTCGCGGCGCTGAAGAAAGGGGACCGGGTCCTGACGACGGGCGGCATCTGCGGCACCGTCGCGCAGATCGAGGATGCCTGGGTCTGGGTGAAGATCGCCGACACCGTCAAGGTCAAGATGGCCCGGAGCGCCATCACCAGCCTGGTCGAGGACGGCGAAGCGCCGAAAGAGTCGGCCGCCTGAAGAGCCGGACAGGCGGCGGACGGAGCGCGATCGTGCCTTCGGGAGCGCCCCTCGTTCTCCTCCAGACCTCCGACTGGCACGTCGGCTCGCCCCTGACCAGCGGCGCCCTCGCGTGGCCCGCGGACCTCCGGTCGCGGCGGCGCGAGGAGGTGGACGGCGCGGCCGAGCGCGCGGTCCGGGCGGCCCGTGCGGCCGGCGCGGACCTCCTCGTCGTTCCGGGCGATCTCTGGGATGCCGAGAGCGTTCCTCCGTCGTCCGTTCACCGGATCCTCGAGGCGCTGGCCTCCTTCGCGCCGCGGCCCGTCTTCATCGCGCCGGGGAACCACGATTTCGCCGGCCCCGGAGGCTTCTACGACCCGGCCGTCCTTTCGGCGCTCGACATGCGGCCGTGGCCGGAAAACGTCATTGTCTTCCGCGACGGGGATTGGACGGCCGTTCCCGTTCCGGGACGGGAGGACGCGGTCGTCGTGGGCCGCGCGTTCCTCTCGCCGGCCGCCGTGGACGAGCGCCCGCTCGCGGCGCCTCCCCCGCGACCGGAAAGGGCTCACTCGCTGCTACTTCTCCACGGCTCGCTCGAGAGCTACCCGGGGGCGGACGCGCCCCGCGGCGGGAAGAGGACCGCGCCCTTCACCCGCGACGAGCTTCTCGCGGCGGGATTCTCGTGGGCGGCGCTCGGCCACCATCACCATCTCCACCTCGTGACGGACGGAGGCGGCGTGCCGCGCGGCGGCTATTCCGGCTCTCCCGCGGGGCGCGGGATCGACGAGACGGGTCCGCGCGTCTTCCTGAAGGTGACCCTCGTTCCGGAAAGAGCCCCGGCCGTCGAGGCGATCCCCTCCGACGACCGGACGCTCTTCGACCTCGGGGTGGACGTCGACGGTCTCGAGTCGGAGGCGATCCTCGAGAAGGTGGAGGCGGCTCTTTCGGAGGCGGGGGCCGGGCCGCCCGACGTCGTCCGGATCACGCTCACCGGGGTACAGCCGCACGGCGCGCGTCCGGTGTCGGCGCTCGCGCCCCTCGCGGGGCGTCACGCGCATCTCGTCCTTCGTGACGCGACGGCGCCTTCGCCTCCGGAGGATCCGGGGACGCGGGCGACGGCCGAGGGACGGTTCTACGCCGATCTGGCGGCGCGGCGGTCCGCGGCCCCGGACGATGCCTCGAGGCGGGTCGTCGATCTCGCCCTCCGCCTTGGGCGCGATGCGCTCGCCGGCCGGTCGGTCCGGCCGCCGGAGCCGGAGCGCGGATGAGGATCGAGCGGATCCGGATCGCGGGATTCGGCCCCCTCGCCGGTGTCGATCTCGACTGGCCCGAAGGGCAGCTCCTTCTCGTCCTCGACGGGAACGAGCGCGGGAAGACGACGCTCTGCGAGGCGATCGTCGCCGCCCTCTATGGGCTGCCGCGCCGCCGGGGGGGAGTGAAGAGCCTTCGCGACCTTCGTCGCCCGCACGGCGGAGCGCCCCTTCGCGTCGGACTCGATCTCTCGGCCGTCGATCGCCGCTGGTCCATCGACCGCGATCTCGAGAAGGGGACCCTCCGTGTCGTCGACCGCGACCGGGGGGTCGAGGCGACGCGGGAGTTTCTCCGTTCGCAGGGGCGGGACGTCTTTGGCGAGAGCGTGACGGGAGGGCTCTCCGAGCCGCTTTTCCGGGCCACGGCCTACGTCGCCCAGAACGTCCTCGACCGCGACCGTCTCGACTCCTCCCTCACCGTCGAGCTGGCGCGGATCGCCGACACGGGAGGGGGCGAGGCCTCGGTCGTTCGCGCGCTCGCGCTTCTCGAGGCCGTGCGGAGGGAGATGCCGGACGCGCGGACGGGCGCGACGGTCTCGATCGAGACCGAGATCGCGCGCCTCGGGAAGAAGGGGGAGATCCTTCAGGCGGAGCGGGCGCGGCTCGCCTCGCTTCGTCATTCGGCGGCCGAAGCCTCGGCGCGGCTCCAGGCGGCGACGCGCCGGCGGGACGCGGCCCGCGCACGGGCCGAGGTCGCCGCGCTCGCCGTCGTCGAGGCCGAGCGCCGGTCGCTCTCCCGGAGGCTCGCCGCGCGGAAGGCGGCGCGCGAGGCGCTCGCGGCCGCGGAGGCCGAGACGTCGGCACTGGCGCCGGATGCCGAGACCCTTCCGGCGGCGCGCCTTTCGGCGATCGACCGGTTGCGCGCCGAGCGCGGGGCCCGTCCCGAGGCGCTTCGCGTCCGCGCGCGAGGCGCTCGCCGCGGACGAAGCGCGGCTCTCGGAGCGGCGCGCCGTGAACGAGCGGCGGCTCTCGCCCGCCCTCTTTCTCTCTCCCGAGGATCGCGAGACGGCGCGGCGGCTCCTCGAATCGGCGCCCCGCGCCGCGGAAGAGCTCGCGGCGACGGAGTCCGACGTGGAGGGCGAGTGGCAGGAGCTCCGGCGCTCCGGCGTCGCCGACGAGCTGCGACGGCTCGAGGCTCTCTCGCCCGAGGACCGTCGGTTCGTGGCCGGAGCCGACGAGGAACGTTCGTCTTTCGAGCTCGAAGGGGTCCGGCTCGACCGGAAGGTGGCCGAGGGGAAGACCGAGATCTCGATTCTCCTCGCCGAGCGGCGTGAGCGCGTCCGGCAGGCCCGATGGCTCTCCGGAGGCGCGGCCGTCTTCATCCCGGTGGCGGCCCTCCTCGCGCTCTCGTCCGCGCCGACGGCCCTCGCGATCGCCGCGTCCGCCGCGGCCGTCATTCTCGGCGTCGCCGCCGCGTTCGCCTGGATCTCCGGCCAGCAGCATCGGCGCGACGACGAGGAACGGCTCCAGGCCGTCGACGAGTCGAACCGGCAGGCGGCCGCGGACGCACGTCACCGGCTCTCCGAGCTGAGACAGCGCCTCGACCAGGTGGCCCGCCTCGCGGGACTCGGGGACGGCGTGGCGCTCGTGAAGGTCCTCCGCCGGGTCCGGTCGGTGGAGGATTCCAGGAGGCGGCTCCTCGAGAAGAAGGCTAGGCAGGGCGCCGCGGCCGAACGCTGCGCCCGGATCGACCTCGAGCTCGCGTCGCTGGCCGGCCCGCTGGGGCTCCCTCCGGGCTTCCCGGGAGCCGAAGCGACCTCCCGGGCGCTCGCCCTTCTCCGGGAAGTCGAGGAGGCGCTCGCGGAGGAGCGGACGTCGGCCGAGCGGACGGCTCGCGAAGGGGAGCGGCTCGCGGCCGAGAGCGACGAGATCGCACGGATCGAGGCGCGCCTTCGGGAGGAGCTTCATGCGGCAGGCATTCCTCCGGACCTCTCCCTTCCGGAGGCCCTTGCCGCGGTCGAGGTCTCCCGTCGCCGGCTTGCCCGCCGGGCCCGGCTTCTCGAGGTGGAGATTCCGGCCCGGCGCGAAGCGGTGGACGAGGCGGAGATCTCGCGCCTCGAGGAACGCCTCGCCGCGCTCGAGGCCGAGCTTTCGGAGCGGAGAGGGACGGAGTCCCCGGCGGGAGCGGACGTCGAGCCGGAAGAGGCCCGGCGGGAAGCCGAAGAGGCTCGCGAGGCCCTCGAATCCGAGGAGTCCGCACTCCTCGACGGCCGAGCGCGAGCTCGCCGCCGCGGCGCGCGAAGGGGGCGAACGGGCCCGGGAGACCGAGGAGGGGCTCGCCGAGACGGAGGCGCTTCTCGACCGGGCGGTCCTCTTCCGCGACGCGGTAGACCTTGCCTTCGGCGCGCTGACCTCCTCGGCGGCTGCCGTGTACGGCGACTTTCGTCGCGGTCTCGCCGAGGCCTCGCGGGCGATCCTCGAATCGTGGCGCGTTCCCTGGGCGGCCCTCGAGTTCGGCGACGACCTCTCCGTTTCGGCCGTGGCGGCGGACGGGCGCACCTTCACGCAGGCGGAGATCGACGGGGCATTCTCCACGGGCGCCCGCGAGCAGCTCCATCTCACGGCTCGGCTCGCCGTCCTCCGCTACCTCGGCGCCGGCGGAACCGGAGTGCCGCTCCTCCTCGACGATCCCCTCACGGGGACGGACGACGAGCGCTTCGCCGCGGTGATGGAGTTCCTGATCTCGCGCGTCCTTCCCGAGCGGCCGGTCCTCCTCGTCTCCTGCCACCTCTGGCGACACGAGAGGCTCCGTGCGGCGCTTCCGCCGTCGTCGGCCGGGCGGCTCGCCGTCGTCCGGCTCCCCGGGCCGGTGGAGCGGGCGGCCGTTTGATGCCGCGGCGGTTGCCGCCCGGAAGGTGTTCCCGTAGACTCCCGCGGTTCGCCCGGGGAGACCCGGCCTTATCCTCGCGGCCCGGAGACGGGGCGGTACCGAAGCCGCCGCGGTCCCTTCGGGCCCGAACCCGGAGGTTCCGTCCGTGCAAAAGCCTGTCGGTTGGCGCATCGCCCTGACGCTGGCGGTTCTCGCCGCCTCCATAGCCGCGTACTGGTGGCGGGGCCACGAAGCGCTCAGGAAGTCGCCGCTCGCCCCGCCCGATCCGAGCGTCTCGGACGTCCTCAGGAGCGGGCTCAAGCTTGGGCTCGACCTCCGGGGCGGCATCCACCTCGTCATGCAGGTCGTGACGGCGGATGCGCTTCGCGTCGAGGCACAGGACGTCCTCGAGCACGTGAAGGACGAGGCGGGCAAGCGCGGCATGACCGTGAGCCCGGCCGGCCCGCGCGGACGCCGGCGGGTTCACGCTCAAGATCGACGAGAAGACCGAGACGGCGAAGCTGCGCGACCTGCTAAAAGCCTCGCTTCCGCCGAACGCGTGGGACGTCTCCGAGCGAGGGCGCGAGTGGAAGGTCTCCCTCAAGGACGCCGAGAAGATGGCGATCGAGGATCAGGCGGTGCGCCAGGCCGTCGAGACCGTCCGGAACCGCGTCGACGCCCTAGGCGTGGCCGAGCCCTTCATCGGCCGGCAAGGGACGGACCGGATCCTGATCCAGCTCCCGGGAGTCGACGACCCGGCCCGAGTGAAGGAGATCATCGGGACGACCGGCCTTCTCGAGCTGAAGCTCGTGGACGAAAAGGGAGGGCCGTATCCGACCGCCGAGGCTGCCGCGGCCGCGTACGGCGGGACGATCCCGGCGGACCTCGTCGTCGTCGAGGGCTTCAGCGAGGATGCCGAGGCGCGGACGCGGACGACGGTCTACTATGTCCTCCGGAGGGCCTCGGTCATCACGGGGCGCGACCTGAAGAACGCCCGCGTCGGTCGCGACAAGTTCAACCAGCCCGCCGTCGAGTTCTTCCTGAACGCGGCCGGCGCCGTGAAGTTCGGGGACGCCACGGGGCGGAACGTCGGCAAGCGCCTCGCCATCGTCCTCGACAACCGCGTCCAGTCGGCCCCCGTCATCAACAGCCAGATCAAGGACACCGGCATCATCGAGGGGAACTTCACGCCCGACCGGGCGGAGGCGCTCACGCTCGTCCTGAAGTCGGGCGCCCTCCCGGCCCAGATGATCAGCCTCGAGGAGCGGACGGTCGGGCCGTCGCTCGGCCTCGACTCCATCCGTCAGGGGATCCTCGCCGCGATCGTCGGGATGGTCCTCGTCTTCATCGCGACGGTCCTCTACTACCGGCTCGCCGGCGTGAACGCCGTCATCGCGCTGATCCTCAACGCCGTCATCCTCCTCGGCGCCATGGCGTGGATCAACGCGACGCTGACGCTCCCCGGCATCGCCGGCTTCATCCTGACCATCGGCATGGCGGTCGACTCCAACGTCCTGATCTTCGAGCGCATCCGCGAGGAGATGGACGGCGGGAAGGCCCCGAAGGCCGCCATCGACCTCGGATTCAAGCGCGCCTTCGGCACGATCATCGACACGCACGTGACGACGATCTCCGCCGCCGCCTTCCTCTTCCAGTTCGGCACCGGCCCCGTCCGGGGGTTCGCCGTCACGCTCGTCATCGGCCTCGCCGCCTCGATGTTCACCGCCGTCTTCGTGTCGCACCTCCTCTTCGACCTCGTCTACGGGTCGAAGCCGAAGGTCGAGACGATCTCCATCTGAAGGAAGGGCCCGTGCGTCTCTTCAAGAACACCCAGATCGACTTCCTCGGAATCAAGTGGTGGATGATCGGGCTCTCGACCGCGCTCGCCATCCTCGGGGCCATCTCGCTCGTCGCTGCGGGGAGGACCGCGCCTCGGCATCGACTTCACGGGCGGCGCGCAGCTCCTCTACGCCTTCAAGGACCGTCCCGACGAGAACCAGATCCGGAAGATCGTCGAGGCCGCCAACGTCAAGCTCGACTCGGCCCAGCGGTTCGACAAGGCCGAGAAGAACGAGGTCCTTCTCCGGATCCCGATGGATCAGAAGGAAGGGCGCGACGTCCGGGGCGAGGTGACGATCGCCCTCTCGAAGGCGATGTTCCCGCAAGGGGCGGAGCCCGGCGCCTTCGACCTGAACGTGAACGGCGGCGACCTTCTCCTCGCCCGGCTCCTCTCGGAGGACCCGGAGAAGCTCGCCTCCCGCTCCGGCGTCGATCCGAAGACGGAGTACCAGAAGACCGTGCAGGCGATCATCGCGGCGCGCTCGTCCAAGGGGCTGTTTCACTCGATCGACGAGGTCGCGTCCGTGCCGGGGGTGTCGCCCGCCGTCGCGAGCTGGCTCAAGGAGAAGACGCTCGTCGGTCCCTTCACGCTCCTCCAGGCCGAGAACGTCGGTCCGCAGGTCGGGCGGGACCTCCGGCGGCAGGGGCTCTGGGCGATCGCGCTTTCGTGGGGGGCGATGCTCCTCTACGTCGGCGTCCGCTTCCGCTCCGCCTCCTTCGGGACGGCCGCGGTCGTCGCGATCATCCACGACACCTGGATCACGCTGGGGCTCTGCTCGATCCTCTCCGTCGAGATCTCGCTCACGGTCGTCGCGGCCTTCCTGACCCTGATCGGCTACTCGATGAACGACACGGTCGTCGTCTACGACCGGATCCGGGAGAACCTCCAGAAGACGCGGAAGAAGCCGCTCACGGCGATCGTCAACGAGTCGATCAACCAGACGCTCTCCCGGACGGTCCTGACCTCGGGCCTCACCTTTCTCGTCGTCGTCGCCCTCTTCTTCCTCGGCGGCGAGGTGCTGCGGCCCTTCTCCTTCGTGATGCTCGTCGGCATCATCATCGGGACCTACTCGTCCATCTTCATCGCCGCCCCGCTCGTCATCGTCTGGGAGGACTGGAAGACGAAGCGCGCCGCGGCGCGCAAGAGCGCCGCCGAGCCGTCCGGAAAGAAAGCGGCCGCGAAGGCCCGTTAGCCGGCCGCGCCGTCCCGCTCGCTCCCGAGGACGCCTTCCCAGCGCGCCACGACGACCGCCGCGACGCAGTTGCCCGCGACGTTGATCGAGGTGCGGCCCATGTCCATGAGCCCGTCCACGGCGAGGATCATGGCGACGCCCGCCTCGGCCGGCAGGCCGAAGCCTGCGCAGCCGGCCGCGATGATCACGAGCGCCCCCCGCGGGACGGCCGCGACGCCCTTGGACGTGAGCATCAGGACGAGGCACATCGAGACCTGCTCGGCGAGCGTCAGGTGGCGCCCGGCGGCCTGCGCGATCGTCATCGTCGCGAGGACGATGTAGAGGGTCGAGCCGTCGAGGTTGAAGCTGTAGCCCGCGGGGAGGACGAACCCGGCGACGCCTTTCGGGACGCCGAACTCGACGACGCGCTCGAGCGCGCGGGGGAGCGCCGCTTCCGAGGAGGCCGTCGAGAAGGCGATCAGGAACGGCTCGCGGACCTTCGCGAAGAAGCGCCGGACGGAAACGCCCGCGATCTTGAGAGCCGGGACGAAGACGACGAGGGCGAAGACGACGAGCGCGGCGTAGAGCGACCCGACGAGCTTCGCGTAGTTCCCGAGGACCGTGATCCCGTGGTGCGAGACGGCGCCCGCCATCGCGCCGAAGACGCCGAGGGGCGTCAGGGACATCACGTAGTCCGTGAGCTGGAAGAGGACGGTGACGGCCGAGTCGAGGAAGTCGACGAACGGCCGGGCGCGGTTGGTGCCGACGTGCGCGGCCGCGACGCCGAGGAGGGTCGCGAAGATGACGACCTGGAGCATGTCCTGCTTCGCCATGGCCTCGACCGGATTCGACGGGAAGAGGTGGAGAAGCGTCTCGACGAGCCCCTTCGGCTTCGCGAGCGCCTCTCCGGACGGCGGGAGCGTCAGGCCGAGGCCGGGCTTCACGGCGTTCGCGAAGACGAGGCCGATCACGAGCGCGACCGTCGTCGCGGCCTCGAAGTAGATCAGGGCCTTGATGCCCATCCGGCCCACGGCCTTCACGTCGGCCGTCTTCCCGATCCCGACGACGATCATCGCGAAGATGAGCGGGACGACGAGCATCTTGATGAGGCTGATGAAGGCCTGCGAGAGGAACCGGAAGATCTCATAGGCCGCCGGGTGGGTCTCGGCCGGGAGGAGATGGCCGAGGACGATGCCGAGGGCGAGGGCGTAGAGAATGAGGGCGGTCGAGGAGAGCCAGGGAGCGCGGCGGCGTCCTGGAGCTCGTGTCACGCGGCGGGGCCCGCCTCCGGCGACTCCTTCCGGGCGCGCCGGATCTTCCACGCCTCGACGGCGAGCGGAATCATCGAGATCGCGATGATCACGAGGATGGCGACGGAGAAGTTCCGCTTCACGACGGGGATGTTCCCGAAAAAATAGCCCGAGAGGACGCAGATCAGGACCCAGGCCACGCCGCCGATGACGTTGTAGGAGAGGAAGACGCCGTAGCTCATCGATCCGACGCCCGCGACGAAGGGGGCGAACGTCCGGACGATCGGGACGAAGCGGGCGATGATGATCGTCTTCTTCCCGTGCTTCTCGTAGAAGGCCTCCGTCTTCCGGAGGTGCTCCTGCTTGAGAAAGCGGATCGAGCCGTCAAAGGCCCGGGGGCCGATCTTCTTCCCGATCCAGTAGTTCGCCGTGTCGCCGAGAATCGCGGCCGCCGAGAGGACCGCGAGAAGGACGCCGAGGGGGAGCGACCCGAGCGACGCGAGCGTCCCGGCCGTGAAGAGGAGCGAGTCGCCGGGGAGGAAGGGCGTGACGACGAGGCCCGTCTCGCAGAAGACGATGACGAAGAGGATGACGTTCGTGAAGGCGCCGTAGTCGCGCGTCACTTCGGTGAGGTGGCGGTCGAGGTGGAGGAAGATGTCGACGAGCTGCCGAAGAAAGTCCAATCGTCTCCTCTTTCGCGCGGAGGATAGCCGGAAAACCCGCGATGCCGCGATAATCGGGGGGTGCTGAGGTTCGAGGACATCCTCGAGAAGGTGGAGAGCTACCATCCGAAGGTGGACGAGGCGCTGCTGCGCCGCGCCTACGTCGTCTCCGCGAACGCCCACCGCAACCAGATCCGCTCCTCCGGCGAGCCGTACCTCATCCACCCGCTCAACGTCGCGATGATCCTCGCCGAGCTCCGGCTGGACGAGGTGTCGATCGCGACGGGCCTCCTGCACGACGTCCTCGAGGACACGGAGATGACGAAGGAGCGGCTCGCCGAGCTGTTCGGGGAGGACGTCGCGCACCTCGTCGACGGCGTCACGAAGATCGGCCGCTACGCCTTCACCTCGCGAGAGGCGCAGCAGGCCGAGACGTTCCGGAAGATGCTCCTCGCGATGACGGACGACCTCCGGGTCATCCTCGTCAAGCTCGCGGACCGCCTCCACAACATGAGGACGCTCGAGCACCTTCCGGACGAGAAGAGGCGCGCGGTGGCCGCCGAGACGATGGAGATCTACGCGCCCCTCGCGAACCGTCTCGGGATGGGGAAGATGAAAGGGGAGCTGGAAGACCTTTCCTTCCGGTTCCTCCATCCCGAGGAGCACGCCGCGCTCGCAGCCGCCATCGACGAACGCCTGAAGACGTCGGCCGCGAGCGTCGAGCGGATCCGGAGAGAGCTCATCGAGAAGACGCGCGCCGCGGGGATCGAAGCGGAGGTGACGGGGCGGGTCAAGCGCTTCTGGTCGATCCGGCAGAAGCTCCGCCGGCAGCAGATCCCGCTCGAGCAGCTCTACGACATCCTCGCGTTCCGGATCCTCGTGGAGACGATCCCGCACTGCTACTCCGTCCTCGGCATCGTCCACCAGGCCTGGCGTCCGCTTCCGGGCCGGATCAAGGACTACATCGCGATGCCGAAGCCGAACTTCTACCAGGCCCTTCACACGACGCTCGTTCCGGAGAACGCACCCCCCTTCGAGGTGCAGATCCGGACTCGCGAGATGGAGATGATCGCCGAGCACGGGATCGCGGCCCACTGGAAGTACAAGGAGGGGAAGCTCGACCCGAAAGCGGACGAGGCCTCGATCGGGATGGTCCGGCAGCTCCTCGAGACCACGCGGGAGATCTCCAACCCGCGCGAGTTCCTGACGGCGCTCCGCATCGATCTCTATCCGGACGAGGTCTACACGTTCTCGCCGAAGGGAGCCGTCTTCTCGTTCCCGCGCGGGGCGACGCCGATCGACTTCGCCTACCGCATCCACACCGGCGTGGGGCATCACTGCGTCGGCGCCCGGGTGAACGGACGCCTCCTCCCGCTCAAGACGCCGCTCGAGAACGGCGACATCGTCGAGATCCTGACGTCGCCGTCGGCCCAGCCGTCGCGGGACTGGCTCGGGTTCGCCGTGACGTCCCGGGCGAAGAACAAGATCCGGGCCTTCATCCACGCCGCGGAGAAGGAGAAGTCGATCGAGATCGGACGGCGGCTTCTCGAGCGCGAGCTGAAGAGGTTCAAGAAGAGCCTGGCGCGCCTCGTCGAGCAGAAGGCCTTCGACCCGTGGCTGGCCGAATTCGGCTCCGCGAAGCTGGAGGATCTCCTCGCGGACGTCGGGTACGGGAAGGTCCTGCCGAAGGCGGTCGTCGCCAGGCTGCTGCCGGCCGAGACCGAAGGCGCGGAGGCGCCCCCTCCGGCCCCCTCCCGCGTCGCCACCCTCCGGTCGGCGATGCGGCGCGTCCTGCCGTTCGGGGCGGCCGCGGGGATCCGCGTGAAGGGGGAGAACGACCTCCTCGCCACGCTCGCGGAATGCTGCCGGCCCGTTCCCGGGGACGAGATCGTCGGCTACGTCACGCGCGGGCGCGGCGTCTCCGTCCACGCCACCGCCTGCCCGAACGTCCGGAACCTCCTCTTCGACCCCGCCCGGGAGATCGAGGTGGAGTGGCACAGCGCGAAGGACTCCTCGTTCACGGTGGACCTGGAGATCCGGACCGAGGACAAGCCGGGGATGCTCGCGAAAATCACACAGGTGATCTCGGCGGCGGGCTCCAACATCCGGTCGATCGAGGCCCGCACCTCCCGCGACGGGACGGCGACGATCGAGGGGAGCGTGACGACCCGGGACCGGCGCCACCTGGAGAAGCTCCTCGTGACGCTCCGGCGGGTCCCCGGCGTGACCGAGGTCCGGCGACGGTTCAACCTTTCGGGGGTCGAGGCGGGCTGAAGTGGATCAGGGGAACCCGATGGCCGGGTTCCCCCGAACTCCCTCCGCGCCCTACGGAGAGAATTTCGGGGCTACCGGACGACCTTCGTGACCTTCCCGCTGCGAAGACAGCGTGTACAGACCTTGATCCGTTTTGAGCCGCCGGGCGTGGCGGCCCGGACGCTCTTCACGTTCGGCCGGAAGCGCCGGTTGGAAACGTTGTGGGCATGGCTGATGCGGTGGCCGGCCACCGAGGTCTTTCCGCAGATGTCGCAGGCGTGGGCCATGGAGTCCTTCCTCGCCCGGCCGGGCGACCGGGTCGGGTTTATACGCTCCGGGGAAGCGCGATGCAAGCGAAATCGCCTATTCCTAAGAACTTGACACTCCCCGTGGGAGGTGGGGGAAAATAACGCTCGGAACTCTGCCTGAATACGTTGATTGCCTCTGACGTTTGAGGAGGGAGGGCAGCCGAACCGTGCTGTTCCGGAAACCCAAGAACCTCGTAGGGCTCGATATCGGTTCGTCGGCCGTCAAGCTGGTGGAGCTTCGCGAGGGAAAAGAAGGCTCCTACCAGCTCGTGCGGGCGGGCCTCGAGACCCTCTCCCCGGAGGCGATCGTCGACGGCTCGATCATGGACTCCTCCCTCGTCGTCGAGGCCATCTCAAGGCTCCTCCAGTCGACCGGCGCCAAGGGGCAGAACGTCGCCGTCTCCGTCTCCGGCCACTCGGTCATCGTGAAGAAGATCCTCCTGCCGATGATGCCGGAGGAAGAACTGGCCGAGTCGATCCGCTGGGAAGCGGAGCAGTACGTCCCGTTCGACATCAACGACGTCTACCTCGACTATGTCGTCCTCGACCCGGGAGCCGTGGGAGAGACGATGTCGGTCCTCCTCGTGGCGGCCAAGCGGGAGAAGGTGGACGACCTGAAGAACGTCGTCACGCAGGCGGGTCGGATCTCCTCGCTCGTGGACGTGGACGTCTTCGCCCTGCAGAACTGCTACGAGGTGAACTACGGCCTCGACCCGGGTCGGGTGGTCGCCCTCGTGAACATCGGCGCCTCGGTCATGAACGTGAACGTCGTCGCGCAGGGGCAGACGGTCTTCTGGCGTGACATCACGTTCGGTGGCAACCAGTTCACCGACGCTCTGCAGAAGGCCTATTCCCTGAACTTCGAGCAGGCCGAGGCCCTGAAGAAGGGCGAGCCCGTGGCCGGGCAGAGCGCGCACTCTGTCCAGCCCGTTCTCACCGGGGTCTCGGAAGACGTGGCGGCCGAGCTCCAGAAGACGATCGACTTCTTCCAGGCCACCTCCGGCGCCGAGCGCGTCGACGCGATGATGCTCTCGGGAGGAGGGGCGAAGGTCGCGAATCTCGACCTCGTCCTGAAGGAGAAGTTCAACCTTCCGGTCGAGATGCTCAACCCGTTCCGGTCCATCATCGCCGACGAGCGGGTCGTGGACGCCGCATGGCTCACCGAGAACGCGCCTTCGCTCTCGGTCGCCGTGGGCCTCGGCGTCCGGCGGATCGGGGAGTAGCGGGGAACGCCGATGATCCGCATCAACCTCCTCGCCGAAGCCAAGCCCGTCCGGAAGAAGCGGGGCGTCGCGGCGCTCGGGCGCGGCGGGCGCTTCAACACGATCCTGATCGGCGTCGCGATGGGCGTCGCCATCCTCGCGCTTCTCGTCCACTGGTGGATCCTGACGATGCGGATACGAGCCCAGGAAGAAAGGATCCGCGTGGCGCAGGTCGAGGTCACGCGGCTCGAGTCCGTTCTCAAGGAGGTCAAGGACTTCGAGACGAAGAAGGCGAAGCTCCAGAAGAAAGTCGATCTCATCCACCAGCTCAAGCAGAACCAGCGCGGCCCCGTCCGTCTGTTGGACGAGGTTTCCAAGGCCCTTCCCGACCTCGTCTGGCTCGAGCGGCTCGACTACCGCGGGAACTCGATCAACATCGTCGGCAAGGCCTTCAACCCGCCGGCCGTCGCGAACTTCCTGGAGAACCTGAAGCGCGTTCCGGCGTTCCAGGAGCCGAAGGTGTCCTTCCAGCAGTGCGGCGCGGGCGGCGTCCAGCTCGACTGCTTCAACCTTTCCTTCACCTTCACGACGCTCGACCGGCTGCAGTCCGAGACCGCGGCACCGCCGCCGTCGACGACCGCGCCGGCGAGCGCGGCCCCGGGGAAGTGAGAGCGCCATGGCGATCGATCTGAAGCAGCTCGAAGAGAAGCCCTGGTACTACGGCCTCGGCGTGGGGCTTCTCCTTGCCGGGCTCCTCTACTTCGCGGCCTACTTCTACCTCCTCGACCTCTCCGGGATGCAGCACAAGCTCGAAGGGAAGAGGGCCGAGATCGACCAGCTCAACCAGAAGATCACGCAGGGGCGGGCGGCGGAGCGCCGCCTCCCGCAGCTTCGCGAAGAGGTCCGGCGGACGGAGCTCGACCTGCAGCGCCTCCTCCAGATCCTTCCGACGGCCCGCAACGCCGAGGAGCTGATCAAGCGGTTCGAGCAGCTCGCTCGACAGGGAGACTTCTCCCTTCGCCGGTTCCAGCCGAAGGACTACATCAATCGGGACTTCTACGCGGAGTGGCCGATCGAGATCCAGATCGACGGCTCCTATCATAACGTCGCCCTTTTCTTCGACAAGATGGCCCGCTTCTCCCGGATCGTGAACGTGGAGGATCTTCAGATTACGGGAATCCCGGAGAAGGCAGGGCACACCATTTCCGCCCAGTTCACCGCGAAGACGTTCATCTACCTCGGGGACCAGGCATCCGCGGCGCCGCCGCCTCCGGCCGGGCGGCCCCGAATGAAGCCCGCCGCACCTGCCGAGCGGAAGGAAGGGGCCGAGGGATGACGATGCGCCGCATCACGCTTCTCGCGCTCCTTCTCGCCGCCCTGCCGGCCTTCGGCCAGACCCCGACGCCGGTCCCGACGCCCGCGGCCGAACCGCCGAAGAACGACGATGCCGACCTGTCCGCTCCCGCTTATCAGTACGAAGTCGGCGGGCGGCGGGACCCGTTCCGCTCCCTGCTCGTCCGGAACACGACCGAGCGGACGCGCCTCCGGCCGCCGGGACTCGCGGGCGTCATGGTCGACGAAATCGTCCTTGAAGGAACGATCAAGGCCAAGAGCGGCTGGATGGCATTCATCCGTTCGGCCGACAACCGATCCTACGTGCTCCGAAAAGGTCAGGCACTGTTCGATGGCGAGGTCATGGAAATCACGGCCAACGAAGTCGTTTTCCGGCAGAACGTGAACGACCCGACGAATCCGAAACCATTCCGGGAAGTGACCAAGTCCATGGGTCTGCAGAGGAAGCCGTGACGGACGTGCACGCGCTCGCCTCTCTGGGGTCGACTTGCGGGACCTCGCCTTCCGGGGGAGGAAGCATGCATCTCAATCCACGAGGCCTTCGGGCCGGCCTCCCGATCCTTCTGGCCTGTGTCGGTCTTCTGGCCGGCTGTTCGAGCGGCACGACTCCCGTGGCCTCGACCGGCCCGGGCGACGCGCCGGCCGTCCTGAACGGAGCCACGCTGCTCGCCGACGGGGAGAGCCCCCGGCTGCTCCTTTCCGGCAGTGGAAAGATCTCGCCGACGGTCTACAGCCGCGACGGCCAGACCCGGATCGTGATCGACATTCCCGACGTGATTCCGTCCCCCGGACTCGAGCCACCCCGCGCCGACGGAGTCGTCCTCTCGAAGGTCGAGATGAGGTCCTTCTCGGAGCTGGGCCGCCCGCATGTCCAGCTCGACCTCCAGTCCGCTCTTCCGCTCGAGGCCCGGATCGGAAACGAGCCGACCGGCTCCGCGACGGCCGTATTCCTCGAGAGGCCCGCGCCGGCCGCGGCCGCCTCCGCGGTCCCGGATCCCCCTCCGGTAGCCGTCCCCGCCTCGCCCGCCGTCGTCTCCGAGAACCGCCCCTCGTCCTCCGCCTCATCGTCTTCGCCGGCCCCGCCGGCCGTGGCCGCTTTGTCGGCTCCGCCGGCTGCCGCCGACGTGGCCCCGGTCCCGATCCGGCACGCCGCCGCGGGAAAGAGCGCCACGCGTCTTTCGGGCATCGGCCTCAAGCCGCGAGGGGACGGCGTGACGATCGTCCTCTCGGGTAACGGCGCGTTCACCTACGACACGTTCGCGCTCTCGAACCCGCCCCGGTATGTGATCGACCTGCCCGGCATCATCAACGGCGCCGGGAAGAAAACCCGGGACGTCGAGGCCGCCTCGCTCTCCCGGGTCCGTGTCTCCCAGTTCCGAGGGGGGCCGGATCCCGTCACGCGAGTCGTCTTCGATCTCTCGTCGGACGACGTCGAGCCGTCCATCGCCGCCTCGGGCGCCGGCCTCGCCGTGACCTTCCGGTCGTCCACCCGCATCGCCGCCGCCGTACCGGCACCGGCTCCGCCGCCTGTCGCTCCGGCCGCGGAACCGCCGCCCCCCGCTTCGCAGACGACGGTGTCGCCCGCGGCCGCCGCGGCTCCGGCCGCCGCCTCCTACGAGAAGCACGAGACGGAGGAGACCGCGGAGAAGATCGTTCCTCCCTCGACCGGAGCCACGACCGCGCCGGAAGTCCCGAAGCCGGCGCCCACCCCGGAGATGCCGGCGGCCTCCGCGGCGACCGTCGCGGTTTCCCCTGCGCCCCCTCCTCCTGCCAAACAGGAACCAGCCGTCGTCGCATCCGTCCCGGCCCCGGTCCCCGCCCCGGCGGCTCCCGCCCCGGCTCCCGTGAAGGTGGACGCCGCCCCGCAGCTCGTCGAGTCTTCGCCCGAGATCCGGCAGGCGAAGCCGGAAGAAGCGGCGAAACCGGCCCCGCGCCGCCCGAGGACGCCGGGCCCGGAGGACAAGGCTCTCATCGAGGCCGCCGAAGCTCTCCTGAACCAGCAGCCGGGCACATCGCAGAGCCGCGAGCTGCAGAGTTCCTTCGAGACCAAGACGCTCGGCGCCGGGGATCGCCAGTACACGGGGGACCCGATCACGCTGAACCTCAAGGACGCCGACATCAAGGACACCCTTCAGCGATTCAGCGAGCTGACGCAGCTGAACATCGTTCTCGACCCGGACGTGCGGGGCACGGTCACGGTCAGCCTGACGGACATCCCATGGGACCAGGCGCTCGAGCTGATCCTCCGGATCAACCAGCTCGGCTACGTCATCGAGGGGAACGTGATGAGGATCGCCTCCACGGCCAAGCTGGCCCAGGAGGAGACGTCTCGCCTCCAGTTCCTCCGCGCGCAGGATCAGAACCGCCCGCTCAAGACGGTTCTGCAGCGCGTCTCGTACGCCGACGCGGCCGGCATCGCCGCCACGGCGAAGAAGATCATGTCCTCGCGCGGCGACATCCTCGTCGACGCACGGACCCAGACCCTCATCATCAAGGAGCTGCCGGATTATCTCCCGACGGTCCTCGACCTGATCAAGAACCTCGACATCCCGAATCTGCAGGTCATGATCGAGGCCCGGATCATCGAGGCGACGCGGACCTTCTCGCAGGAGCTCGGGATCATCTGGGGCTTCAACGCGACCGCGAGCGGCGCGACGGGCAACACGACCGGGCTCACGTTCCCGAACAACGGCTCCATCACCGGCCTGGTGAACCTCCCGAGCGGCGCGCCGGCGGTCCTCAACATCGCGGCGGGAAACGTCCTCGACACCTTCCATCTCGACGCCGAGATCCACGCAGCCGAGTCCCGCGGCCTCGTGAAGGTCGTCTCGACGCCGAAGGTCCAGACGCAGACGGGAGAACAGGCCTCGATCCAGTCCGGCTACCAGATCCCGGTCCAGACGACCGTCAACAACACGACGACGGTCCTCTACATCAACGCGACGCTCCGCCTCGACGTGACGCCGAACATCACGACCGAGGGGACGATCACGATGGACATCCAGATCCAGAAGCGCGAGCCGGCCGTCGGCATCAACATCGCCGGCGGCGGGAACATCCCGCTCACGACGCGCGACGCCAAGACGCGGCTCATGGTGAAGGACGGCGGGACGGCCGTGATCGGCGGCATTTTCAAGCTGACGTCGAACGACGGCCAGTCGATGATCCCGGGCCTCTGGAAGATTCCGATCATCGGGAACCTGTTCCGTGACCGTTCGATCGAAGAAGATACCGACGAGCTGATGATCTTCATCACGCCGCGGATCATCCGGTGAAGAGGTGAGGAGCATGAAGACGCCGCTCCGTTTCGTCGCGATCCTCATCGCGGTCGGCCGTCGCCGGGACCGGCTGCTCGGGGAACACCCAGGGGGACAGCACGTCCCCCGTCTACCTGACCTGCGACTTCACCCTCCGTCCGGCCGTGAAGTCCGTGAACGACGGTCTCCCCCTCCAGTTCCAGAACGTCACGCTCACGAGCAAGCTGAAGATCCCCACGACGACGTCTCCCACGGCGTTCCTCGACACGCAGGTGGACACCTACGTGGTCGTCTGGACCCGGATCGACGGCGGGAAGACGGCCTCGCCGAGCCAGACTTTCACCCCCGGCGTCATCGTCCCGGCGGCCGGAATTTCGACGCTCCAGAATTACATCTTCATGACTCCGGTGGAGCTCCAGCAGCCGCCCCTGAGCTTCCTCTTCCCGTACAACGGCGGCATCGACCCGGAAACCCACTCGACCGAGATCCGGCAGAGCGGCACCGTGACGTTCTACGGTCACACGATGTCGGGCCAGCCGGTGACCTCGGTGCCCGCCGCCTTCGACATGGTGTTCCTCTACTCGGCGTCCGCGGGCCGCATTCAAGCGGCCCCGGCGCGGTGAGGCCGGCACACCACGCATATGAGACGTCCCGAGCCCCCTCCGACGGTCGCCCCCGGGCTCCTGAAGGCTGAGGTGAAGACCATGCACCGACTTCCCACGTTCCCCGCCGCGGCCGTGGCCGGACTGGCGCTCTTCCTCGTCGCCTGCTCGGGCGAGACGCCAACATCGCCCAAGCCGGTGGCTACGCCGGGCAGCGGCACCTGCACGACCGTGATCGCCCTTCCCGCCGGACCGATCACCACGTACGCCGGAACGGCGATCAGCCTTCGAGCCCTGGTGACTATCGGGGGCGTGGCCGTGCCGGACAACTCGTCGGTGAGCTTTACGACCACACTCGGCTTTTTCAACGAGAACGGCCTGCCCACGATCTCCAAGACGACGATCAGCGGCGATGCGGACGTCTCGCCGGGCTCGCTCGTGTCCGGCACGGCGACGGTTCGCGCCGCTTTCGGCTGCGCGAGCGCCTCCGTCCAGATCGTCTTCCAGGCGCCCCCGGACAGCGGGCCGTACATTTCCCTCATCCAGCCGAACAGCGGGACGTCGGCGGGCGGCGACACCGTCGTCATCTCCGGAGGCCGTTTCGGCACTAGCGCCTCCGTCAGCAGCGTGACGTTCGGAGGGGCCCCGGTGGCGCCCTCCTCGGTCGTGGACACGAGCATCACGGTCCGGACACCCCCCCGGACGCTCGCGAATCCGCAGGTTCCCGAGACCGTAGACGTCTGCGTCCGCTACTACTCGGGTCTGGCGTCCATCTGCGCGACGAAGTTCGGCCTGCCCGGCTTCACGTACTACGCGATCGATCCGACCAAGAAGATGACGCTGTCGAGCCTGTCGCCGACGTCCGGCTCTCCGAACGGGAACGAAACCGTGACGATTCTCGGCAACAACTTCGGGTCGAGCATCGCGACGGCGAAGGTCACGTTCTGCGGCCTCCCGGCGTCGATCCTCTCGATGGGCGACAACGCGATCGGAGTCTCGACACCGCGGAAGGTCCTCGCGAACCCGGCCGTCTCCGAAACGTGCGACGTCGTCGTGACGATCGATCTCGGGAAGGTCTCGACGCAATCGCAGGTCCTGCCCCAGGCGTTCACCTACCGCGGGAGCGGGGGAGCCGGCACCTGCGGGACGGATCCGAGCATCTTCATCTCGTCGATCTCGCCGAACACGGGTCCGCCCGAGGGCGGCACGACCGTCACGATCGCCGGCGGAGGCTTCCCGACCAACGTGGCTTCCGCGAGCGTCACCTTCGGCGGCACGGCCGCCCAGATCCTGAACTCCGGCGCGAACTCGATCGGCGTCGTGACCCCGCGGCACACGCTCGCGGATCCGCTGATCCCGGAGACCGTGGACATCGTCGTCACCGACCTCGGAAGCCCGAACGGACGCTGTGCGCGTTTGACGGCAGGCTTCACCTACACGCAGCAGGCGCTGACGCCGACGATCTACTCGATCTCCCCGACGACCGGCCCGAACGACTCGCCGACCCGCGTGACGATCTTCGGAACCGGCTTCCAGTTCCCCGAGCAGGTCTTCCTGACGGGCGGGGCGTGCGGCGCCACGAAGATCGAGGCCCCGGTCATCTCGGCGATAACGCTCAACCAGATCGGCTTCCAGACGCCGGTCGCGGCGGGCGGCTACGCCTGCCTCGCCGGCTCGCAGGTCGACGTCCAGGTGCTCAACCCGAACACGGGCAAGACCGCGAGCTGCCCGGGCTGCTTCAAGTTCTACGCGTGCCCGACCGGCACGACGGCGTCGCCGTCGGTCGTCGGGACGAACGGGGGGACGGTCATCGTCAACGGCAACAACTTCCAGGCGCCCGTGGTCGCCACCTTCGTGGCATCGGGGCTGCCGGCATACCCGCTGACGGTCACCTCCGTCTCGTCCACGTCGGTCGTCCTTCAGATGCCGCCGTACGCCTCCATCGTGCCGGGCTCCGCGTCCTGCCTTTCGATCGCCGGCTCGATCAACATCACCTCGACCGGTCTTTCCTGCTCCGCTCCGGCCCAGGTGCAGATGACCTATCGCCCCGATGTGCCGACGGTAACTTCCGCGTCGCCGACGACCCTGAGCCAGGACGGAGGCGGGGCGACGATCACGGTGAACGGCTCGGGATGGGTTGCCGGCGACACGCTGAGCGTTTCGCTGATCTCCGGCGGCGGTGTGGTATCCGGAACGACGAGGAGCGCGACGGTCACGGGCGCGGGCGCCCTGACGTTCACGGCTCCGGCGGTCCCGGACGCGGCGTTCAACCGCGTCAACTGCGCGACGGTCTCCGGCGGGCCGATAGACGGCACGCAGGCCGTGCCGACGCAGTTCGGCATCCGGGTCACGAACCTGAAGAGCGGATGCTCGGGCGACCTCCAGGGAGTCCTGCTCTACAGCCCGCGGGCCGCGATCGCTGTCTGCACCGCGTCGCTTCAGATCACGACGGCGAGTCTGAATGCCGCGACGCTCTGTTCCGCCTACAGCAGCGGGATCACCGTGACCGGGGGGACGACCCCGTACATCTATTCACTCTCGGGAGCTCCCGCCTGGCTCACGATCAACCCCTCGACGGGAGTGCTGAGCGGAACCCCGAACATTCTCCAGCCGCCCGCTATCGGCGGCGCCTATTCGACGCCCTCCTTCATCGTGGGGGTGACCGACGCCGCCTCGGCGAACGTCACGCGGGCGCTCTCGCTCATCGTGAACGATCCGGACGGCCCGTTCTCGATCTCGGGAGCCTCGTCGGTCACGATCCCGGCTGGAGGCGGCTCGATTCCGCTCGCGGCTCTCCCGGCGACGGGGTTCGCCCCGTACAACTGGTCATTCACCAGCCCGCCCTCGGATCCGGGAATCACGCTCTCGGCGGCGACGGGGGCCAGCATCAACGTCGACGTCGCGGGCTCGGTCCCGGCAGGGTCGTACAGCATTTCGGTCAAGGCGACGGACTCGCCCTCCTGCGGCGGGGCGACCCACACCTTCACTTTGGCGATCTCGGTGACGAAATCGCCCTAGCGAGGCTCGACACGGAGAATCCCCTCGGGCCGCCCCGGCGGGGCGGCCCGAGCTTTCTGGCCCTGTTGACCTAGACTCCGAGGCTCGAATGGCCCTGTTCGGAAGCACGCCGGCGCCGACTTCGCGGCTCGAAGAGCTGAAGAGGGTTCTTCAGCGCGATCCGACGTCGCGCCAGTTCCTCGCCCTCGCGGAGGAGTACCGCAAGCATGGGAAGGTGCGCGACGCGATCGTCACCATCGAGCGGGGCCTCTCCATCCACACGAGCTCCGTCGCGGCATACGTCTCGCTCGGAAAGGCTTACCAGCAGATCGAGCGCTGGGAGGAAGCCATCCGTGCCTATCAGAACGCTCTTCGGTACGACCGGGAGAACCTCGTCGCGATCCGGCAGCTCGCGGACGTTCATCTCTCGAGGGGAGAGAAGCTCGAAGCGCTGAAGAAGCTCAAGCTCTACCAGGGACTCAAGCCCGGCGAAAAGGACGTGCAGGAGGCGATCGAGCGACTCCAGGGCGAACTCGAGCCGGGGCAGGCGCGGGCCTTTCCGACATCGGGAATCCGCTCTCTCCGGACGGAGCGTCCCGCTGCGGCGGCTCCGGCCGCTGCGACGGCCCCTGCGGTGCACGAGCCGCTCCCCGTGGAGCGCCCTCCTTTGCCCGATAGCACCGCTCCGTTCGACGTGCCGGCGGCGCCGGCCTGGAACCAGGAGCCGGACGTTTTTTCCGTCGAAGCCCCGACCTTGCCGACGCGCGTGCCATCGACGCCGGAAGTCCCCGCGTTCGTGGAGACGGAACTGTCGGCGCCCGAACCCGGTCCGGCGGCGCCGGTCGGAACCCGCCCGGAGGCGCCACGCTCGCCGCGAGAGGAGATCCCGCTGGTGGAGCGCGTTCTGCGGGACGTGCGTCACGGCCTGCCGCGCCGGGAATTGAGCGAGTCTACGGCGCCGCTCGAGATCCCCGGCCCGGAAACGCTTCTTCCGACTCCCGACTTCGCGGCGCTCGATCTGGACCCGTCTGCGGCCGCCGCGACGGCAGCAGCGGTATCGACCGCACCGGAGGCCGCGGCAGCCGAGGCCCCGTCCGTCGAGGCCCTGGTGTTCGAGGTGCCCGCGCCCGAAGAGAACCCGGCGCCGGAGGATTCCGGGACCGCGAGCGAGTCGCCGACCGCGCCGCTCGTCACCGAGACGCTCGCCGAGCTCTATCGCTCGCAGGGTTACCTCGCCGAGGCGCGCGAAGTCTATCTTTCCCTCGCGGCGTCCGCGGAGGATCCGCGGGCGGCCGTGGCCTTCTCCGAAAAAGCCGAAGCGCTTCGCGAGTCGGGACGACACGTCGCCGTGCGGAAGCGGCTGGAAGGCCTTCTGGCCCCCTTCGAGCCGGCGCCTCCTCTCGCGAACGAGGACCTCTCGGCGCTCCTCCGCGGTCTCGTCGCGGCGGTTCCGGGCCTTCGGAGCGCCGCCCTCACCGACCGGGAAGGGCTGGCGGTCCTGACCGAGGGGCTGCGAGAGGAAGGGGAGACCCTGGAGGCGCTTCTCGCGGAGCTCACCTCCTTCGTGAAGAACGTCGGGCGAAGCGGTGCCGAAATCGGCGCCGGACCCCTCCGGTCTCTCGCACTGGTCGGCGAGAAGGGGGCCGCGGTCCTCGCAAACGTGAATGCGGACTATGCCCTCGTCCTCGAGTCGGGCCCGGAAGCCGCTCTCGGCGAGGTGCGCTGGGCCGCCGCGAGCGCCGCCGAGCGGCTGCGGCCGGCCGTCGGGTAAGAAAGGGAGCCGATGGACTTCAAGGAGATCAAGGAACTCGTCGACCTCGTCGCCCGGCGCGGGCTCCAGGGGCTGGAGATCGAGCGGGCCGGCTTCCGGATCCGGATCGAGGGTCCGGTGCGTCCGGCGGCGGCCGCCCTCCGCCGCGGAGCGTCCCTCGCGGGCGGCGATCCGTCGCCTCTCTCGGAGATCGCGACGGCGGTCGCGGCTCCCGAAGTCGCCTCGCCGCGCTCCGCCGCTTCCCTTCCGCCGGCACCCGTGGAGCTACTTCCGGAGGGACTCCACGTCATCACGTCTCCGATCGTGGGGACCTTCTACCGTGCCCCGAACCCCGACGCCCCCCCTTCGTCAAGCCGGGCGACGTGGTGGGGAAGGGGACGACGCTCTGCATCGTCGAGGCGATGAAGCTGATGAACGAGATCGAGTCGGACGTCTCCGGGACGGTCGTCACCGTCTACCCGCAGAACGGCCAGCCCGTGGAGTTCGGCGAGAAGCTCCTGGCGATCCAGGTGCGGTAGGGCGGGGCAGGGCGGGTCCGGGCGCATGTTCCGCAAGGTCCTCATCGCGAACCGGGGGGAGATCGCCCTGCGGGTCATCGCGGCCTGCAAAGAGCTCGGTGTCGCCACGGTCGCCGTCCACTCGGAGCCCGACCGCGACGCTCTCCACGTCCAGGTGGCGGACGAGTCGGTCTGTATCGGCCCGGCCGCGCCGGCCGGCTCGTACCTCAACATCGCGTCGATCGTCGCGGCCGCCGAAATCACGGGCGCCGACGCCGTCCATCCCGGCTACGGCTTTCTCGCCGAGAACGCCCACTTCGCGGAGATCCTGACGGATGTCGGGCTCGCGTGGATCGGCCCGTCGCCCCACGCGATCCGCGCGATGGGGGACAAGTCCGTCGCCAAGGAGACGGTCGCGCGCGTCGGCGTCCCCACGATTCCGGGGAGCGCCGGTCCCCTCGCGTCGGTCGAGGACGCGCTGACGCTCGCGGGACGCATCGGGTATCCCATCCTCCTGAAGGCCGTGGCCGGGGGCGGCGGCCGGGGGATGCGGCTCGCCGGAAACGACCGGGAGCTTGCCGCGGCGTTCGACCTCGCGACGGCCGAGGCCGAGCGGGCGTTCGGAAACGGCGCCGTCTACCTCGAGAAGTACCTTTCCGAGCCGAGACACATCGAGATCCAGATCTTCGGCGACCGGACGGGAAAGGTGGTCCACCTCGGCGAGAGGGAATGTTCGCTGCAGCGCCGGCACCAGAAGATCCTCGAGGAGGCGCCGTCGATGGCGATGACGCCGGATCTCCGCCGCCGGATGGGCGAGGCCGCGGTTGCGGCCGGGAAGGCGGTCTCCTATACAGGGGCCGGGACCGTGGAGTTCCTGCTCGATCCGGACGGCTCCTTCTACTTCATGGAGATGAACACCCGGATCCAGGTCGAGCATCCCGTGACGGAGATGGTGACGGGGTTCGATCTCGTGAAGGAGCAGATCCTGGTCGCCGCGGGCGAGCCCCTCTCCTTCGGCGAGCCGCACAACGGCGACGGTTTTTCGCACCGCGGGCATGCGATCGAGTTCCGCGTGAACGCCGAGGATCCGGCCACGTTCGCGCCGTCGCCCGGAATCCTCACGACGATTCACCTGCCGGGAGGTCCCGGCGTCCGCGTCGACACGGCCGCGTATGCGGGCTGGATGATCCCCCCGCACTACGACTCGCTGATCGCCAAGCTCATCGTCCACGGACGGGACCGCGAGGAGGCGATCATGCGAGGCCGGCGCGCGCTGGAGCTGTTCATCGTGGAAGGGGTGAAGACCACGATCCCCCTGCATCGCCACCTTCTCGACGATCCGGATTTCCGTGCCGGCAAGTTCTCCACGAAGTGGCTGGAGCGCTGGCTCGAACGCCGACGGGAGGAGGGGTCCTGACCGACCGGAATGCCCGCGTCTATCTCGTGGGCTTCATGGGGAGCGGGAAGTCGACCGTGGGGCGGCGTCTCGCCGACCGCCTCGGCATTCCCTTCGTCGATCTGGACGAAGTCTTCGAGGCGATGGCGGGCGAGACGATCCGGACGACCTTCGAGACGCGCGGCGAGGCGTGGTTTCGCGCCCGGGAGGCCGAGCTGCTGCGCGGGACGGCGGATCTGCCGGCGGCGGTCGTGGCGCTGGGGGGAGGGACGTTCATCTTTCCCGAGAACGCCGCTTTCGTCAGGAAGCACGGCATCCCGGTCTTTCTCGACGTCTCCTTCGAGGATCTCGCGGCGCGCCTTCAGGGAAAGGCGGCCGACCGTCCGCTCTTCCGGTCGATGGAGGAGGCGCATCAGCTCTTCGAAGCGCGGAGACCCTTCTATAGAATGGCGGACTTGACGATTCCGGTGGGGCGGGAGACGACCGTAGACGACATCGTCGGTCAGATCGCATCGGCGCTCGGGGACGCCGGCAACCGGCCGGGCGGGAGCCGCTGACGTTGAGGTATCTCATCCTGTCCGACATTCATTCGAACGACGAGGCCCTCGCGGCCGTCCTGAACCGGGTCAAGCGGAAGCGCTTCGACCGGATCATCTGTCTCGGGGACTTCGTCGGCTATGCGGCCGACCCCAACAAGGTCCTCGACCGCTTCCGCTCGCTCCCGAAGACGCGGTTCTCGATCCGTGGAAACCACGACAAGGTGGTCATCGGCACGGACCCGGGCGAGCTCTTCAATCCGCCCGCCCTCGCGGCGGCGCGCTGGACGGCCGAGCGCCTGTCGAAGGAGAACCTCGATTTTCTGAAGAAGCTCCCGCCGGGCCCGACGATCGTGGACGACCTGTTCGTCGTCTGCCACGGCTCGCCGCTCGACGAGGACGCCTACATCTTCTCGGACTTCGACGCCTCGATGAACTTCATCCAGATGGACAAGATGGCCGCGGGCGTCGATCTCTGCTTCTTCGGGCACAGCCACATTCCGTCGGTCTTCACCCTCGAGGAGGACGGCGGCATCCGCGTCGAGGCGATCCGCGGAAACCGCCACCGCCTCGAGCTCAGGCGGGAGCGGAAGTACCTCGTCAACCCCGGCTCGGTCGGCCAGCCGCGGGACCGGATTCCGCACGCGTCGTACGCCATCTTCGACGCGGGCGAGCGGATGGTCCACTTCGACCGCGTTCCCTACGACGTACAGGGGGCAAGGCGGAAGATCTACCGCGCCGGCCTCCCGGCCGTTCTCGGCGATCGCCTCGTGATCGGCCTTTGAGGCCGCGAAGTTCCCGGTTCCCGGCGATCCTTCTCGTGGCGGCCGGGGCCGTCTTCGCATCCTCGACTTCTTCCTCGCCGGCGTCGGAGAGGGTCGAGACGTTCGCGAAGCTCCTTCGGGCCGAAGACACGAGGACGTTCCACCGGGATCTCCTCTCCGGTGCGGCGGCGTCGCCCGATCCCTGGCTCCGGAAGAAGGCGGCGCTCACGGCGGGGCGGATCCGCGATCCCGGTGTGGCGGAGCTGATCGCCCCCCTTCTTCGTGATCCGGAGGCGTCCGTCCGTCGCGCCGCCGCCTTCGCCGCCGGCATGACGGAAGACCGGCGCCTCGTGTCGCCGCTCGTCCGGACGCTCGCGGATCCGGATCCCTCCGTGGCCGTGGCGGCGGCGCTGGCGCTCGGGAAGATCGGCGGTCCGGATGCGACCGCGGCGCTTCTGTCACTTCTCGATTCGGACTCTCCGGTTCGCGCCGCGGCGGCGATGGCGCTCGTCCGGTCGGAGGAGCCCCGCGTCCGCGAGAAGCTCGCCTCGCTCGCCACCGACCCGGCCGTTCCCGCCGACGTCCGGCGCGGGGCCGTCTACTCCCTGTCGCGTCGTCCGACGAAAGAGGGCGAAGCGGCGCTTCGCGCCGTGCTGAGAAGGAAAGAGAGCGAGGAGGAACGCGACGCGATCGCCTGGGCGGCCCGGGGAAGCGGGATTCTGAAGGATCCGGAGGCGATCGGGGACCTCGTCCGGCTCGCCTCGTCGGCGGAGATCCCGGTCGCGGTTCCGTCGCTCCTCGCGCTCGAGAAGATCGTCGCGGCGTCGACGGATCCGCGGGTCGGCGAGAAGGTCCGGGAGGTGGCGCTCGTCCGCGCGAACGACCCGCTCCCCGGTATCGCGGTGTCGGCGTTGCGGCTCCTCGGGCGCGTCCCGGGCGACGTCGAGGCTCGAAAGGCCCTCGAAAAGATATTTCTTCGAAAAGGGTGGAGGGGGGAGACGGCTCTCGTCAGCCTTGCCCGCGTCGACGCGGCGGAGGCACGGCGCCTGCTTCAAATTGCGGTCCGGGGAGACTCCCTCGAGCTGAAGCTCGGGGCCTCCGAAGCGCTGGAGTTCGTCTCCGAGGAAGACGCCGCATCGGTCGGTCCCGCGCTCCTCTCGGATCGCTCCGCCCGGGTCCGGACCTCGGCGGTCTCATTCCTTTCGAAGAGAAAGACGCCGATTCCCGATGCGGGACTCCTTGCAGCGTTGAACGACCCGAGCCCGTCCGTCCGTGCGGCCGCGCTGGAGGCCGCGGCCCCGCGTCTCGAGGCGGTCCCGGCCCTCGTCCCGGCGTGGGAAAAGGCGTTCGGCCGGAGCTTTGGGACGGCCGAGCCCGACGACGTCGTCACGGCGCTCGAGGCGGCGGCCGCCCGTGGCGCGGCGGGGCGCACGCTCGTGGCGGCGAGAGTGGACGACCCCGATTCCGTCGTCCGGGAAAAGGCGCGGCGCCTGATGGTGGAGAAATTCGGTGTGGCGCCCGGCGGCTTCCGGAAGATACCCGTGGATAGCGGGCGGACGATGGCCGGGTACCGCGAGCTCGCCCGGATGGCCCTTACTTTCGAGGCCGAGGTCGAGATCAGGACGGTCCGGGGGGAGTTCCGGATCGCTCTGGATTTCGAGGAGGCCCCCGCGACGTCTTTCAGCTTCTACACTCTCGCGAGGCACGGCTTCTTCAACGGGCTCCTCATCCACCGCGTCGTCCCCGATTTCGTCATCCAGACGGGAGACCCTCGCGGTGACGGGAGCGGCGGGCCGGGATACGTCCTCCGGGACGAGCTGAATATGCGGACGTACGAGCGTGGGACGGTGGGGATGGCGCTCTCGGGCCCCGACACGGGGGGCTCGCAGTGGTTCGTCGCGCTCTCCCCGCAGCCCCACCTCGACGGGGGCTACACGGTCTTCGGGCGTGTCGTCTCCGGCCTGGGAATCCTCGACCGGATCGAGCAGGACGACCGGCTCCTCTCCGTGACTGTCCGGGAGAAAAAGCGTTGAGAGTCTTCGTCGGCCAGCCGCTCCCCGAGCCGTCGACGTCCGAGCTGCTCTCGGGGCACGAGGTCGTGACGGGCAAAGGCGGGCTCGCTCCGGAGGAGGTCTCCGTCCATCTCGCCATTGCGGACGCGTTTCTCCCGACGCCGCGCGAGCGCGTCAGCCGCGAGGTCCTGGGCGCCGCCCCTCGCCTCTCCATCGTCGCGACCTGTTCCGTCGGCACGGACCACATCGATCTCGCCGCGTGCCGCGAGCGCGGGATCGTCGTCTCGAATACGCCGGGGGTCCTGACGGACGCGACGGCGGACCTCGCCTTCGCGTTGATCCTCTCCGTGACGCGGCGGATGACGGAGGGAGAGGCGCTCGCCCGCTCGGGGACGTGGGACGGCTGGAAGCCGCTCGAGCTGCTCGGCACGGGTCTTCAGGGAAAGACGCTCGGGATCTACGGGATGGGGCGAATCGGGACGGCGGTCGCCCGTCGGGGCGAGGCTTTCGGGATGCGGATCCTCGGGATGACGGAGAAGGACGGCCTGGACCGTTTCGAGCGGCTTCTCGCCGAGTCCGACGTCCTCTCGATCC
This sequence comes from uncultured Acidobacteriota bacterium, assembly GCA_963779415.1. Lineage (GTDB taxonomy): Bacteria > Acidobacteriota > Thermoanaerobaculia > UBA5066 > UBA5066 > DAOMFB01. The sequence goes on from CAVZYA010000002.1 coordinate 1,525,565, forward strand.
ACGTGCCGCTCACGCCGGGAACCCGGGGCCGGTTCGGCCGGGCCGAATTCTCCCGGATGAAGCGTGGCGCTTTCCTCGTGAACACGGCGAGGGGCCCGATCGTGGAGGAGGAAGCGCTCGCCACGGCGCTGGAAGAGGGGCGCCTCGGCGGCGCCGGCCTCGACGTCTATGAGAAGGAGCCCTCCATCCATCCGCGCCTCCTCGGGCGGAGGGACGTCACTCTCCTCCCGCACCTCGGCTCGGCGACGATCGAGACGCGACTCGCGATGGCGCGTACGGCCTCGGCCGAGATCGCTCGCTTCTTCCGGGGCGAGCCGCTTCTCCATCCGGTCGGCTGAACCGTCCGGAACACTTGTCCCCGCCGCCGCTGACCGGTTATCGTCGCCCCCAGATGGAAACCGATGCGGGCCGACCCTCTCTCCGCTTCGACGTCGTCGTCCTCGGCGGCGCCATCGCCGGCTCCTCGGCCGCGCTCCTTCTGCGGCGCTGGCAGCCGGAGCTTTCTGTCCTCGTCCTCGAGAAGGGGACTGCCTTCGACTGGAAGGTGGGGGAGTCGACGGTCGAGATCTCGGCGTATTTCCTGACGCGCGTCCTGAAGCTGTACGACTACCTGACGCGCGATCAGGTCACGAAACAGGGCTTCCGTTACTGGTTTCACAACGGAGACGTCCGGTGCCTGCGCGAGGCGAGTGAGGTGGGCCCCTCGCAGCTCGCGCGGACCCCGGGCTTTCAGCTCGACCGATCCCGCCTCGACGAGCACGTTCTCCGCCTCGCGGCCACGGAGGGCGCGGAAGTCTGGCGCCCCGCCCGGGCCGCCGAGCTCCGGCTCCGGGACGAGACCGGCGAGGCGGAGAACGTGGTCGTCGTCGAGCGCGGCGGGGAGCGGGTCGAGGTGCGGGCCGGATGGGTCGTGGACGCCACGGGGCGCGCCGCGACGATCGCCCGGAAGAAGGGGCTCCTGAAACCCCTCGAGGCGCACCAGACGGCGTCGATCTGGGCGCGGTTTCGCGGCGTGAAGGACCTCGACGGAACGGAGGTCGTCGGGACCGACCCGGCCGATCCGTTCGTCCGGGACGTCGTCGTCGCGCGGCGTCTCTCGACGAACCACTTCGTCGGCCTCGGCTACTGGATCTGGTTCATTCCGCTTCGCGGGGGCGAGACCTCGATCGGACTCGTCTGGGACAAGCGGATCATCGACCCGAAGGGGGCGACGCCCGAGGAGCGGCTCCTTCGGTTCCTCGACGGAAACCCCCTGACGAGGGAGATGCTCGAGAAGGCCGAGATCGTTCCCGGCGACCTGCGCTACTACGGACACCTTCCCTATCTCAGCGACGGCGTCGTGGGGGACGGCTGGTCGCTCGTCGGGGACGCGGCCGGCTTTCTCGACCCGTTCTACAGCCCGGGCCTCGACCAGATGGCGTTCTCGGTCAGCTGGTCGCTGGAGCTGATCCGGAAGATGAAGGCCCTCCCGGGCGCCGAGTTCGCGAAGGAGTTGGAGCTTCACAACACGCGGTATCGCCGGTACTTCAGCTACTTCTTCGGCTCCATTTACCAGGAGAAGTACTGGCTCATGGGGGACTACGACACGATGACGACGGCGTTCCTGATGGACACGGCGCTCTATTACCTCGCGGCCGTCATCCCCATCTACCGCTGGTCGGCGGAGCGGATTCTCGTTCCCCCCTTCTACCAGGACTTCTCCGAGGTGGCCTTTTATCCGATGCGCTTCTACCAGCGCCGACTGATCTCCATCGCGAAGCGAAAGCTGGCGCTGGGGATCTACGGCAACCACAACGCGGGGCGGCGTCCCGGGCTCGTCGGCTTCTCCGTCCGCTCCAGCGCCTGGGTCATGCTCGGGCATGGCCTCGTCCGGTGGGCGAAGGCCGAGTTCTTCCATGCGCTCTCGTACTTCGTGCGGCCCAAGCCGATGACGGCGCAGATGCCGATCCAGGATCGGGTCACGCCGGCCTCGCCGGGCCCTGCGGATTCCCCCGCGAAGGCCGCCTAGCCGTAAAGGTCGGCGCGCGAGAGAGCGCGCGCGCCGATCGCGAAAGCGGCCGCGCCGAGCAGGATCGCGGCCACGCACCACCCGATCAGGGAGGCGGCCGCCGGAAATGCCTGGCCGCTCAATGTTCCAAGGAGGAGCCGCAGCTCACCGGAGACGGCCACGGACGCGGTCGCGGAAAGAGCCGTCGAGAGGACGAGGGTGAAGAGGCCTCCGGGTCCGAGAGCGACGGCGACCGCGTTCGGGGCGTCGTAGCGCGGGAAGAGCGCGCCGAGGCCGAGCTGAAGGGCCGGAAGGGCGAGCGCGCCTAGGAGCGTGACGGCGAGCGCGGCGAGCCGGGCCGGACGGGGGGGCGAGAGGATCGCGAGGCTCGCGAAGGAGAGGCCGAGCCCCGCGAGCCCCGCGGGGATGGCGCGGACGAGATACCGGTGGAAAAGGTGCCGCGTCGGCGAGAGCGGAAGCGAGCGGAGAACGAGAGCGGCGCGGCCGTCGGCGGAGACGGCCGGATAGGCGAACCGGAGCGATAGCGCCGCGACGAGGAAGAGAGTGATGGCGGTCTGGAGGCCGAGGAGGACGTCCCGCGTCGAAGCGTCCCCCCGCGGGAGGACGGCGAGGTTCAGGAGCTGGAGGACGAAGACGGCGAAAAGCGAGCCCATCTGAGCGGGCGTCGAAGCCTCGCGCAGGAGGGCCGCCGCCTCGGACCGGAAGAGGGCGCGATCGAGCGAGGTGACCGGGCGGCGGAGTGCCGCCGTGCGGGGCGACGCCGGGAGGAGCCGGGCCTCCTCGAGCGCCCGTCGGTGAACGGGGGCGAGACGGCCCGCGGCGACGAAGAGGAGGGCGGCGACGGCGAGCGAGACGAGAGCCGCCGCGAGCCCCCCCGGATCGCCGAAGAGGGCGCGCGTCAGCGCCCGGGCCGCATGGGCGGCCGGGTCGAGGCCGGGCGGAGAGGGCGGGGTCTCGCCGAGCGCCTGCAGGAGCGCCAGCGCCTGGACGGGATCGAAGAGCCGCTCGGGCCTCGATCCGCGAAAGCCGATCAGCGCGGCCGAGAGCCCGAGCGCCGAGAGGGTCGCGGCCAGGAGGAGCGCGCGGCGCGGAGGGATCAACCGGACGAGTAGAAGCGCGCCGGCGCTTCCCGCCACGCCCGAGGCGAGCGTCAAGGAGGCGAGCACGGCCATGCCCGCCGCGAGCGCCACGGCGGGACGAGGAGACCGGGCGGCGGCGACGCCGAGCGAGGGAAGGAGGAGAAGAAGCATCGGGGCGGCCGACGCGCCGGCCGTCCGGAGAATCTGGCGACGGAAGATCCGGACGTGAGGAATCGGCAGGACGAGGAGGGCCGGAAGCTCCGCGGAGAGAATGAGAGTCGAGACCCCGGTAGTCAGGGCGCCGAGGAGGAGGAGAACGGCGGCGGAGACGAGGCCCGCGGCGAGGAGTCGCTCGACGAGCCAGGGCGCGCGGATTTCGGGGATCTGCGGAAGCGCGACTGCCGCCGCGTCGAGGATGGCCGAGGTGGCTCCGCCGGTCCCGGCGGCGAAGGCGACGGCCGAAAGCGCCGCGACGAGGCTCGCGACCGTGTATCGGGCGCCGCCGCTTCGGAAACCGCGAACGAAACCGCGGAGCGAGTTCGCAAAGGCGATCCGGGCCGGAGAGGAAGCCACTCAGCTCTCCCCGTGTCGCTCCGCTGCGAAGAAGAGTTCCTCGAGGGGACCGCTTCGCCCGCCGGGCGTCGTCATCCTCGACGGCGCGCCCTGCGCGGCCAGGCGGCCGCCGACGAGGAGTCCCGCCTCCGTCGCGAGATCGGAAGCCGTCGCGAGCTGATGGGTGGTGAAGAGAACCGTGGCGCCTTCGGTGGTCCGTTCCCGGAGCCGGCGAGCCAGCGTTCGCTGCGCGAAGGGATCGAGGCCGACCATCGGCTCGTCGAGAACGAAGAGATCGGGATCGTGGAGAAAGGCCTGGGAGAGGGCGACGCGCTGCCGCGTCCCGTGCGAGAGCGCCTCATTGCGGATGGCGGCCAAGTCCGTGAGGGCGAAGGCCGAAAGCTCGGCGTCGATCCGCTCCTCGAGCGCGTCGCCGGAGAGGCCGAAAACCGCCCCGACGAAGCGGAGAGACTCCCGCGGGGTCCATTTCGGCCAGAGGAGCGGCCGGTCCGGGACGAAGCCGAGACGGCGTTTCGCCGCGACCGGCTCGGTCGCCACATCGAACCCGCCGACGAGAACGCGTCCGGCCGTCGGGACGAGGAGGCCGGTCAGAAGGCCGAGCGCCGTCGTCTTCCCGGCGCCGTTCGGGCCGACCAGCGCGAAGAGCGTCCCGGGCGCGATCGAGAGGTCGAGAGGATGGAGGCCGACGGCACCCCCGTAGTACTTCGACGCCCCCTCGAAGCGGACCGCGTCGGGTTTCGCCCCCATCCGTCAGGGATTCTAGCGGCGGGGGAGAGATTGCCGCGTGTGGCAGGATGCCTTCGTGGCCGAGAAGGCGGAGTGGGACGACGCCGAGCTGGTGCGCCGGATCCTGGCCGGAGATGAGGTGCACTTCGAGACGCTCGTCGCACGCTATCAGACGCGCCTCTACCGTTTCATCTCGCGGTTCACGCGGGATTCCGAGGACGCGCGGGACGTCGCGCAGGAGGTCTTCCTCAAGGTCTACGGGGCGCTCGACGGCTACGATCCGCGCTACCGCTTCTCGACGTGGCTCTTCCGGATCGCCGGGAACGCCGCGATCGACCACCTCCGGCGGCGGCGCGGCCGGACCTTCCCGCTCGAGACGCTGCCTGACGAAGACGGGGAGACGCACGGAATCGATCCGCGCGACGAACGCCCCGACCCGCTCGAGGACCTCTCCCGCCGCCGGCTTCGACAGGAGATCGACGCGGCGATCGAGAGGCTTCCGGACGACTACCGCGAGCTGATAGGCCTGCGACATTACGGCGAGCTCCCCTACGAGGAGATCGCCGAGCTGAAGGGAATGCCGCTCGGCACCGTCAAGAACAAGCTCTTCCGGGCGCGGCGGGCTCTTCGAGATCTTTTGCCGCCCGACATCGTATAGAGGAGTCGATGGAGATGGAGCCTGAGGACCGAATGACCGAGACCGGAGGAACCGCCGTGGAATCCGAGTTGGATCGGAAGATCGAACTCCTTCTGGATGAAATGGTTACGTCCTCGCCGGCCCTCCCGCACGACTTCGCGGCACGGGTGGCCGCGAGGCGTCCGTTCGCCTCGTGGGAAGTCCGGCATCCCTCGGCGTGGAAAGTTCCGGCCTTCGCAGGCGCCGGACTTCTCCTGGCAAGCGCGGCTGTGTTCGTGGCACCTGTCGGCCAGCTTGCCCCTTCGACGGCGCTCGCCGTCTGGGGACATCTCGTCACGGCGGCGCTTTCGTCCTCGGCCTCCGCGGCGATCTCGGCGGCACCGGCCCTCATGGCAGCAGGGGAAGCTCTCCGAGGCTCCGCGACGCCCGCGCTCGGTCTCCTTGTCCTCGGATCCGGGGCGCTCTTCGGAGCCGCGACGTTCGCATCGCTCCGGCGGCGGACGGCTCGCGCGCCGCGCTGAGGCCCGGGGACCGGATGTCCTCCCGAAGACGCCGGAGGCCGCCGACGACTCTTCCGGCACTCGGGCTTCTTCTCGCATCGCTTTTTTCCGGCGCGGCTCACACCGAGTCGACTCCGGCTTCGGCGGGAAAGACCCGGGTCGTCCCCTCGGGCTCGCGAATCGGGGGGGACCTGACCGTCCTTGGACGGGATCTCGACGTTTCGGGAACCGTTGCGGGGACCGTCGTCGCGACGTGGGGATCGATCCGTGTGAGCGGCCACGTGACGGGACCGGTCGTCGCCATCGGCGGGGACGTGACGGTTCTGGAGGAGGGCCGGGTGGACGACGACGTCCTCGCGATCGGAGGCGTGGTCCGTTTCGAGGGGTCGGCGTCCGCCAGCCGGTCGGTCGGCGGGACCGTGCGCTCCCTCGGTGCGCTCGAGTCCGCGTTCCTCGCGGAGCTCCGGACCTCTCCCGTTGCCGGAGCCGCCGTCTCGCCCGTACTCCTCTCGTTCCGGATCTTTCTCGTTCTTCTCTGGCTCGCCGCCGCTCTCCTCCTTCTTCGCTTGCAACCGCGAACCGTGGCCGGCGCGGCCGACGCCGTCTCGGGCCGGGTCGTCAACCTCGGGGCGATCGGAACGTCGGCCGTGCTCTCCGGGCTTCTCCTCGCGGTCGGCCTCCTTCTCGCGATCCCGGCGAAGATCGGTCTCGTCTTCGCGGCCGTCATCGCCGCGGCGCTCTACGGGGCGAAGGTCTGGGGGCTCTCGGTGCTCTCTCTCGCCATGGGCCGAAACCTCCTTCGATCGGCTCGCCGGGGGAGCCTGCTCTTCGGAGATCCGGCCGCCATGACGGCCGGCCTCCTCTCCTTCGGCCTCCCGTCTCTCATCCCCGTTCTCGGCCCGCTCTTCTGGGCCGTCGTCTCCCTCGTCGCGATCGGCGTCGCCGTCCGGGCGACGACGCTCCGCCGGGCGCCGGAGCCTGCGGCCTCCGCCCGCGCCGCGGCATAGCAATCCGGCGATCCGGCGCGGGCTCCCACGGACTGATAGATTCGACGCGCGGCGTCGCCCGAGCGGTCGCCGGGAGGGAGTCGGTCAGACCATGGCCATCGAGAGAATCGGTGTCGTGGGCGCGGGGCAGATGGGGGGCGGCATCGCCCATGTGGCCGCGCTGGCAGGGAAGAGCGTGGCCCTTTTCGACGTCTCCAGCGAGGCCGTCGCGAAGGTGCTGAAGGTCATCGAGAAGAACCTGTCGCGGCAAGTGGAGAAGGGAAAGGTCACGGCGGAGCAGGCGGCGGCGGCCCGGAGCCGGATCACGCCGGCGTCCGACGCCTCGGCGCTGGGGCGCGGGGGTTTCGACGCCGACCTCGTCGTGGAGGCGATCGTGGAGAGCGAGGCTCACAAGCGCCCCCTCCTCGCGGCCCTCGACCGGGACCTCGGGCCGGGAGCCCTCCTGGCGTCGAACACCTCCTCGATCTCGATCACGCGCCTCGCGGCGGCGACGAAGAGACCGGAGAAGTTCATCGGGATGCACTTCATGAACCCTGTCCCGGTCATGGCGCTCGTCGAGGTGATTCGCGGCGCCGCGACCTCCGACGAGACGGCGGCGTCGGTCGTCGCCCTGGCGAGGGAGCTGGGAAAGACCCCTGTCGAGTGCCGCGACTTTCCAGGCTTCGTCGCGAACCGCGTTCTGATGCCGATGCTGAACGAGGCGATGTTCGCCGTTCACGAGGGGGTCGCGACCCCGGACGCGGTCGACACGATCATGAAGCTCGGAGCGAACCATCCGATGGGACCGCTGGCGCTCGCGGACTTCATCGGCCTCGACACCTGCCTCTCCATCCTCCGTGTCCTCCACCACGGGCTGGGCGACGACAAGTACCGTCCCTGCCCGCTCCTCGTCCAGATGGTCGACGCGGGCTGGCTCGGCCGGAAGACCGGCCGGGGATTCCACCGCTATGCCGGGCCGGGAGGCGAGAAGCTCCCTTGATCTGCCAGGTCTGCGGCACGCTGAACGAATCCGACCGGGAGCTCTGCCGGAAGTGCCAGAGCAAGCTCCTCATCGTCTCCGGACGAGTCGAGACATACGAGGAGACGTCTTCCGAGGACGAGCCCGTCTCCCTCGACGAGCACCTTCTCGAGCGCGTCTCCGTCCTCGAGGAAGTCGTCAAGCGGAGCGCCGAGACCCTCCGGATGCTCCTGGACGCCGCGAACCGGCAGGAGAGGAGCGGATTCGTCGCGCAGACCGGCCTTCTCGCCCTCAAGGACCTTCTCGAGCGGAAGGGGCTCGTGGCCGAGGAGGAGATGGTCGACCTCTGGGAGGCACGCGTCGACCACCACATGGCGGTCCTCGAGAAGCGCGAGCGCTTTCTCGAGCGGAAGGAACGGATGGTGGGCGGCTACGCCGGAGCGCGCCGCGACCGGTTCCGCTCTCTCCTCTCCGACGCGGAGTCGGCCTTCTACGCCCTCGATCCGGAGCGGGCCGTCCGGGCGCTCGAGGAAGCGTGGAAGCTGGACCGGAGAAACGCCGAGCTGGCCTTCTTCCTCGGCGAAACGTACTTCAACGAAGGGGAGGCGGAGCGCGCGTCGACGATGCTCCGGCAGGTTCTCGCCCGGGAGCCCGGTCATTTCGAGGCGCTCGTCTACGCCGGCGTCCTCGAGAGCGACGCCGGGCACACGGAACGGGCGCTCGACCTTCTCAAGACGGCGACCTCCGTCCGGCCCGACGCGTTCCTCCCCTATTTCGTCATCGGCGCTCTTTACGCCCTGAAGGGCCAGCTCGCGAAGGCGGAAGCGCACCTCAAGCAGGCTCTCGCCATCGAGGAGAACGCGCAGACCTATTCCCTGCTCGGGGCCGTCGCCTACGAGCGCGGGCGACTCGCCGATTCCGTCGCCTCCCTCGAGAAAGCCGTCCGCCTCGACCCCGAGGACGAGGAGGCGCTCTACCACCTCGGCCTCTGTTATCTCGACCGGGGCTGGACGCAGAAGGCGGCCGAGCGTTTCCAGGCCGCGCTGGAGCTGAACCCGAACCGGATCGAGTATCAGGAAGCGACGAAGCTCCTCCTCCCCTCTGGCTCCCGCGCGCTCCCGAAGGTGACGGGGGAGGCCGCGCGCCTCGCGCGGCGGGCCGAGGCGGTCGCGCGCCGGAACCCCCAGAAGGCGCTCGCTCTCTATCGCCGTGCCCTCGTGGCCGACCCCGAGAATCCGACACTCCTGATCTCTCTCGCCCTTCTCTGCTCCGCGACCGGCCGGATGGCCGAGGCCGTCGCCACGACACGGCGGATCCTCTCCCGGCAGCCCGGGGAGATGGTGGCCGCGGCCGCGTACGCCACGCAGCTCGAGGCGCTCAAGGCCGAGGGAAAGTACCGCGAGGGAAGCCGCGTGGCCGAGGAGATGCTCGGCGCCGTCCGGTCGAACTACGCCCGCTCCATCGCCTACTTCCAGCGCGCGACCGCCCTGGCCGAGACGGGCGAGGATCTCGACGCCGCCCTCGAGTTCGCCGACCTCGCGCTCAAGCTCTCCCCGAAGGAGATGCGTCACTTTCCCCTCGCGGCGAAAGGCTGGGTCCACTACAAGAGGCGGGAGTTCGACCGGGCGGTGGAGTGCCTTCGGCGCGCGACCGAGCTGGGGGAGACGCCGTCCGGCCTGACGCACCTCGGGCTCGCCTGCCTCGCGGCGGGGGACGCGCGGGCCGCCCGCCAGGCCTTCGGTCGGGCCCGGCGGAGGGGGGTCCGGTCCGCAGGGCGCGGGGGGCTCGAGGAGAAGATGCTCGAGCAGCTCCGGCGCCACCTTCAGCTGACCGAGAAGCTGGCGAACCGCCGGCGCCCCTCGATCCGCTGACGGAAGCGGGCCCGAAGGCCGGTCGGTGGGCGGCGGGTCGTCCCCGCTTTCCTGGCCGCTTCAGAACATCCCGACCGGGCGGGAGGCGTCGTACCGCTCGGCGCGCCCGGGGTCGACCCAGACCGTCTCCGGAGAGCCGGGCGGGATCTGGATCTCCCAGTCCCCCTTCGCGTTCCGGACCTCGGATCCGAAGAGCTTCCGCCGCTTCGTTTCCGTGAAGAGCTCCCAGAAGACGGTCCCGAAATCGATCCGAGGCGGCCGGAGAACCCACGCGGGGAGCCGCACGCCGACTTCGATCGCGACGTCGGCGACGAGTGACGGGACGAATCCGCACGCGGCGAGGCGCTCGCGCAGGAGCGGGAAGACCTCCGGCGGCAGGTCGTGCCTGCCACGCTTCACGCCACGTCCGAGGATGAGATCGTCCAGGGCCTCGACGTCGAGCGGCACGGGAACCTTCAGCACCCGGCCGCGCGGAGGACCGCCTCGAGACGGGGGAGGACGCGGGCAATATCCTCCGGCGAGACGGCACCCACCGAAAGCCGGAACCACCCCGTCTCCTCCTTGAGTCCGAACGCCTGGAAGGGGACGGCCGCGAAGCCGGCCTCGTCGAGGAGGATCCTCCGGATCTGCTCGTTCGTCCTTATCGGCTCGCCCTTCCAGCTCCGCCCGACGAGCGGCAGGCGCGCCGAGAGGTAGATGGCCCCCTGCGGCTCGATGGCGTCGACCGGGAGGCCGCGTCCCTTCATCTCCATCAGGCCGTCGAAGAGGAGGTCGAGACGCCGCTTGAGTTTCTCCTTCATCGCTGCCTGCCAGGGCCGGTAAACCTCGGGAGACCTGAGGAGGGCGGCGGTTGCGATCTGCTCGGCGCGGGGAGCCCACGCGCCGACGTGGCCGATGAGGTCGGCGGACCGCCGGCGAAGCGCGGGCGGCATCAGCCCCCAGCCGACCCGGAGGCCGGTCGCCGCGAACGACTTCGAAATGGCGTCGAGGAGGATCGTGTAGGGAGCGATCTCGGGGGCCAGCTCCACCGGCGTCGTGTGGACCGCGCCGTGGAACGTCAGCATCCCGTAGACCTGGTCGAAGACGAGGAAGAGGGCGCGCCGGCCGGACGCCTGGCGGCGGATGTTCTCCCCGACGACGAGCGCCGCGATCTCGGCGAGGGCGTCGCGGGAGATCACCGTCCCCGTGGGATTGAGCGGCGAGTTGATCAGGAGAAGGCGGGCGGTCGCGAGGTGCGGGTGGATCTGGGCGGCGGTCGGAAAGAAGTTCGACGTCTCGTGGACGGTCAGCTCGACGGCGCGCGCCCCCGAAAGGTGAGCGTAGTGGTTGTTGTTCCACGACGGGACGGAGTAGAGGACGACGTCCCCGGGGTCCACGGTCGCCCGGAAGGCGGCGTAGAGGAGCGGGCGTGCCCCCGACGCCACGAGGACGCCGTCGACGGGATACCGGAACCCGTGCTCCCGCGCGACGAAGCCGACGACGGCCTCCCGCAGCACGGCGAGGCCGTCCGAGGGGGGATAGTTCGTCTCGCCGCGCGCGAGCGCCTCGCGTGTGCCGTCGCGGAGGAGATCCGGGATCGGGAACTGCGCCGGGTCGAAGTCGCCGACGGTCAGGTTGCAGATCGGAACTCCGGAGGCGATCAGGGCGCGCGCCTCGGCCGCCATCCGGAGGATCTCGGAGCCGACGAGGCCGCAGACGACGGACGAGAGCGAAGCGTCGGTGCTCTCTTCGGGCCCGAAGTCGGGGACGATCTCCATGGCGGCGGAGACTATAGAAGAAATTACCTCCTGCTATCCTCGCGGCCCTATGCGCTGGTCGAACTACTTCCTCTCCACCCTCCGCGAGGTTCCCGGCGACGCCGAGGTCGTCTCTCACCAGCTCCTCTCCCGCGCCGGGATGATTCAGAAGCTCGCGGCCGGCATCTATTCGTTCACGCCGCTCGGCTTCCGGTCGCTCCGGAAGATGATCGAGATCGTCCGGGAGGAGATGGACCGCTCCGGAGCCCTCGAGGTCGATCTCCCGATCTGCCAGCCGAAGGAGATCTGGGTGGAGTCGGGGCGCTGGGACCGCTACATCACCGAGGGGATCCTCTTCCACCTCGAGGACCGCAAGGGCGGCGAGTTCGCGCTCGCGCCGACGGCCGAGGAGGCCGTGACGGACATGGTCCGGCGGTCGGTCACCTCGTGGCGGCAGCTTCCGTTCAACCTCTACCAGATCCGGACGAAGTTCCGGGACGAGATCCGGCCCCGCTTCGGCCTCCTTCGCGGCCGCGAGTTCCTGATGAAGGACGCCTACTCCTTCGATCTCGACGCGAAGGGGCTCGACGTCCACTACCGGAAGATGGACGCGGCGTACCGCCGGATCTTCGACCGGTGCGGCCTCGAGTTCGCGGTCGTCCAGGCCGACTCGGGCGCCATCGGCGGGTCGGCCTCCGAGGAGTTCATGGTCGTCGCCGACACGGGGGAGGACGCGCTCGTCTTCTCCGAGGAGGGCGACTACGGCGCGAACATCGAGAAGGCCGAGACGGATCCGCTCCCGGAGCCGTGGGCGGGAGAGGAAGCGAGACCGTTTGGCCAGGCCAACGCGCCTACGCCCGGAATCACGACGTGCGAGGGGCAGGCGACTCACCTCAAGACGAGCGTTTCGCGGATCGTCAAGACGATGATCTTCGAATGGGTCAGAGGGGACGGCGAGGCGGGGGTCGCGGCGGTGCTGATTCGCGGCGATCTCGACATTAAGGAGGTGAAGCTGCCAAAGGCCCTCGGCGTCAGCCACGCGAAGCTCGTGTCCGAGGAGAAGCTCCTCAGCATCGCTGGAACCCGACCGGGGTTCGTGGGCCCCATCGGTCTCTCACCCTTCGAAGAAAGACCGGTTCGCCTCTGGGTGGACCGTTCCCTGGAGAACGCCGTCAACGTCTGGTGTGGAGCCAATCGCGAAGGGCTCCATCACTCGAACGTCTCGATCGCCCGCGACGTCAGGACGCTGCCCGGCTTCGCGGGAGTCGTGGAAGTCGCCACGGCTCGCGACGGGGACCCGTCTCCGACCGGGAAAGGCGTCCTCCGGGTCAAGCGCGGCATCGAGGTCGGCCACATCTTCAAGCTCGGGACGAAGTATTCCGTCGCCATGAAGTGCGAGGTCGCCGACCAGGGCCAGAAGAAGGTCCCGATCGAGATGGGGTGCTACGGCCTCGGAGTCGGACGGACGGTGGCGGCCGCGATCGAGCAGCACCACGACGACGACGGGATCCTCTGGCCCGTTCCGCTGGCGCCGTTCGGCTGCGTCGTCGTTTCGCTCCAGAGGGACGCGCCGGTGATCGAGGCGGCCGACCGTCTCTACGACGCGCTGAAGGCCGCGGGCGTCGAGGTCTTCTACGACGACCGCGACGAACGGCCCGGCGTGAAGTTCAAGGACGCCGACCTGATCGGCTTTCCCCTCCGCGTCGTCGTGGGAGCCAAGGCGCTCGCGAAAGGGGTCGTCGAGCTCTCCACGCGCCGCGAGAAGTCGAAGCACGAGATCCCGCCGGATCGGGTCGTCGACGTCGTGCAGAAGACCCTCGCGTCCGGGGCCAGGAGTCTGGCGATCTGAATGGCTCCCGGCCGCTGCCGGACGCGCGCTTCGAGGCGGGTTCTAATGCATTCGTACTCTTGAGGTTCGGGTATCCCGCGTATCTAGAATGAGGTGCAGAAGGGAGACAGATGAGCATCACCAAGCAGGACGCCCTCGACTACCACTCGATGGGGCGAAAAGGAAAGCTGGAGGTCATACCGTCCAAGCCGTGCGCGACCCAGCGGGACCTCTCGCTCGCCTACACGCCCGGTGTGGCGGAGCCGTGCCTCGAGATCGCGAAGGACCCGGAGCTGGCGTACGAATACACGGGAAAGGGGAACCTCGTGGCGGTCGTCTCGAACGGCACGGCCGTCCTCGGCCTCGGGGACATCGGCGCGCAGGCGGGCAAGCCGGTCATGGAAGGGAAGGGAGTCCTCTTCAAGAGATTCGCCGACGTCGACGTCTTCGACATCGAGCTCGAAGAGCATGACCCCGACATGCTCATCGAGGTCGTGGCCCGGCTCGAGCCGACCTTCGGCGGGATCAACCTCGAGGACATCAAGGCGCCAGAGTGCTTCTACATCGAGGAGAAGCTGAAGGCCCGGATGAAGATCCCCGTCTTCCACGACGACCAGCACGGCACGGCGATCATCTCGGCCGCCGCCTTCCTGAACGCCCTCGAGATCACGAACCGGAAGATCGAGAACGTGAAGGTCGTCTTCTCCGGCGCCGGCGCCGCTGCCATCGCCTGCGCGAACCTCTACGTCACGTACGGCGTCCGACTCGAGAACATCCTCATGGTCGACCGGACCGGCGTCATCTATACGGGCCGGACCGAGAACATGAACCCCTACAAGGCGAAGTTCGCACGCGACACGAAGAAGCGGACGATCGACGAGGCGCTCGACGGAGCCGACGCCTTCATCGGCGTCTCCGCGGCGAAGCTCATCACGGGCGACATGATCAGGAAGATGAGGAAGAATCCGATCGTCTTCGCGATGGCGAACCCCGTGCCGGAGATCCTCCCCGAGGAGGCGCACGCGGCGCGGCCGGACGTCATCATGGCGACCGGCCGGTCCGATTACCCGAACCAGGTCAACAACGTCCTCGGCTTCCCCTTCATCTTCCGGGGCGCGCTCGACTGCCGCGCCACGCAGATCAACGAGGCGATGAAGCTGGCCGCCTCGAAGGCGCTCGCCTCCCTCGCGAAGGAGGACGTGCCCGACTCCGTCGCGCGGGCGTACGGCGTGGAAAGCTTCAAGTTCGGGAAGGAGTACCTCATCCCGAAGCCGTTCGACTGGCGTGTCCTGATGTGGGTCGCCCCGGCGGTCGCGGAGGCGGCGGCGCAGACGGGCGTCGCGAAGAGGCCGATCAAGGACCTCGAAGCTTACCGGACGAAGCTGGAGGGGATGCTCTCCCGCGCCCGCTCCTTCATGCAGATCATCCACGAAAAGGCGAAGTCGAACCCCAAGCGGGTCGTGATGGCCGAAGGCGACAACCCGAAGATCCAGCGTGCCGCCAAGATCCTCGCCGAGGAGGGAATCGCCCACCCGATCCTCCTGTCGCGCGACAAGAAGGCCGAGGAAGCCCTCCGGAACCTCGAGGTGAGCGCCCACGTGGAGGTCGTCGACCCGGAAGAGCACCCGAAGTTCGAGAAGTACGTCGACGCGTTCTGGGAGAAGCGGAAGCGCCAGGGGGTGACGAAGGAGGACGCGTATCACATGTTGCGCGTCCGGAATTTCTTCGCCGGGATGATGGTGGCCGAGGGGGACGCCGACGTGGCGCTCTCGGGCCTGACGACGTACTACCCCGAGACGATCCGGCCGGCCCTTCTGACGATCGGCGTGGCGCCGGGGACGAAGAAAGTCTCGGGGCTCTACATTCTCGTCCTTCAGGACCGCGTCTTCTTCTTCGCCGACACCACCGTCAACATCAACCCGTCGGCCGAAGACCTCGCGGAGATCGCCATCCAGTCGGCCGAGACGGCGAAGCTCTTCAACATCACCCCCCGCGTCGCGATGATCGCCTTCTCCAACTTCGGCTCCACGCGTTCGCCGGAGACCGACAAGGTGCGCGAGGCGGTGAGGATCGTCCACCAGCGGCGGCCGGACATCGAGTGCGACGGCGAGATGCAGGCCGACACGGCCGTCCTCCCCGACTTCCTGAAGAACGAATACCCCTGGGCGGCCCTCAAGGGCCCCCCGAACGTCCTCGTCTTCCCGGAGCTGCAGAGCGCCAACGCCGCCTACAAGCTGGTCTGGCGGCTCGCGAAGGCCGAGGCGATCGGACCGATCCTGATGGGGATGGGGAAGCCCGTCCACGTCCTCCAGCGCGGCGTCGAGGTGGCCGACATCGTCAACATGGCGGCCTTCGGCGTCGTGGACGCGCAGTCCCGGAAGAAGTAGACGCCGGCCTTCCGTCCGTTACGATGGGCCCGTGGGTCTTCCCGCGGGCCTCTTTCTTTTCCTCTCGGCGGCGGCGCTTCCGCCGCTCTTCGACGCGCTCGGACGCCTGCGGCGGGCCGAGGCGTTTCGGCCGCGAGAAGTCCCCGGACGAAGGCCGGAACGCATCCTCGCGCTCGTCCCGGCGCGGGCCGAAGGGGACCGGATGATTCCTCTCTGCCGGGATCTCGCGCGCGAGGCGGCGGCCGCCGCGGTCCACGTCGAGACGCTCGTAATCCTCGACGGGGCGGACCCGGCCGCCGAGGCGGCTCTCGGGGCCGAGTCGGTCCCCTTCTCGTGAAGAGCCCGGCGAGGCCCCTCGAAAGGGGAGGCGCTCGCCTTCGCCGCGAGCGTTCTCGCCGCCCGGACGCCGGACCCCGTTTCGGAAGCGTCCTTCGTCATGGTCTTCGACGCCGACATGCGGCTCGAAGAAGGATTCTTCTCCCGGCTCGCCGTCCCGGAGGGAACGGAGGCGTTCCAGCTCCCGGTCCGTCCGGCCGGGATCCCGGCCTCCGGTCCCGCTCGCGTCGAAGCGTTCTCCCTTGCGGCGGCAACGCGCGTCGAGGATCTCGCACGGGACGGTGAGGGGCTCCCCGTCCGCCTTCGCGGCAAGGCGATGGGCTTCTCCCCGCGGGCATGGCGCGAAGGGCCCGCGGCGGCACGAAGGACGACGGCGGAAGACTCGGAGGCGACGCTCCGGCTCCTCGCGAGCGGCTTCCGTATCCGCGCTCTTCCGGCGCCGCTCGCCTTCGACGAGGCCGCGGGTGACGCCGGTACCCTCGCGCGTCCGCGCGCCCGGTGGTTCGGGGGGCACCTGAAGCTTCTCGTGAGCGGCGCGGCCGATCTCGTCCGGATCGCCCTCCGGAGCCCGCGGTCGGCATTCGTCCTCGGGGCGGACCTCTGGCTCCGGCCGCGGGCGCTCGTCCTCGGCTTCCTCTCGCTCATGGCGCTCTTCTCCGACATCGCGCTCGTCGTCCTCGCGCTCCGCGGGGAGACGGCGTCGCTCGTGCCGCCGCTTCTCGCCTCGGCCCTCTCGAAGGCCGCCCTCGTCCTCGAGGTCCGCGCGTCGGGCGCGGCGCGGGAGGTCCTCGGAACTCCCCCGGAGGTGCCGCACGTCTCCGCGCGCGATCTGGCCGCTTTCGCCGGAGTCTGGCTGCGAGCGCTGGGGGGCGCCCTGCGATCGCCCGGCGGCTGGCACCGGGCGAGGCGGGAAGCGTGAAGGTGCTTCTCGTCGTTCCACGACTCCCGGGGACGGGGCACACCGGGGACCGCCTTCGCGCGGAGATTCACCTGACGGCGCTCCGCGAGGCCGGCTTTCGGGTGACGGTTGCCGGCGGGGCTTCTCTTGACAGGGCGGCAGACGTGCCGGAAGCGGAGCGGACGATCCGCGTGGCGCAGCCGTTTCTCGCGAAGGCGGTGGGCCTCGTCCGGATGCTCGTCTCGGGCGCGCCGCTCCAATCGGCTCTCTTTTCCGGACCGTGGCGGGAGCCGCTCGCGTCCGGAGGACCGTTCGATCTCGTCGTCCTTCTCCTGCCGCAGCGCCTCTTTCCTCACCTTTCCGGCGCCCTCCCGGCAGGGCCCCTCGTCGTCGATTACGTCGACGCGCTCGGAGCGGCCGCGCGGCAGGCGGGCGAGCGGGATCCGGCCCTCTGGCGCCGTCTCTACTGGCGGTTCGAGGCGCCGAGGCTCGCACGGGTCGAAGCGGCCGCGGCCCTTCCGGCACGCGTCCTCGTCGCGACCACCTCCTTCGACGCGGGAGAGCTTCCGGCCGGGACGACCGTCGTCGCGAACGGAGTCGCCATCGGCCCGGCGCCGGCGGGCGCGCGGGGGCCCGTCGTGGCCTTCACCGGCCGGCTGCGGTACCGTCCGAACGAACTGGCCGTGAGACAGCTCGTCCGGGAGATCTGGCCGCGGGTGAGGCGCGAGGCGCCGGAGGCTCGTCTCCTCCTCGGCGGGGCCGAGGCTCCGCGCGAGCTCTTCGGCTTCCACGGCGAGGGAGGGATCGACGTCACGAGTCCTGTCGAGGAGATGGCGACCTTCCTGCGCGGGGCGCGCGTCGCCGCGGTTCCCGTCTCGCTGGGGACCGGGACGCCGAACAAGATCTTCGAGGCATTCGAAGCGGGATGCGCCGTCGTCGCGACGCCGGAAGCGGTCGCGCGTGCCACCTCGGACGGCATTCCGCCCCCCGCCCGTGTCGCTGCGACGCCGGAGGAGTTCGCCTCGGCTCTTCTGGGGTACCTGCGCGACGCCCGGAAGGCTGCGGAGGACGGGAGCCGCGGGCGCGCGTGGGTCGAGGCGCACGCGGACCGGCGACGGGCCGTCGCCGCGCTGGTCGCGGCCTACGGCCGGGCGGCGGGGGGGAGCGCATGAAGCCGCGCGGACGCGAGGGACGGCGGCTCCTTCTCATGGTGGGGGACGCCGGCGTCTCGCTCCTCGTCTTCGCGGTGGTCGTCTGGCTGCGCCGTCACGTCCCCCTCCCGTTCACGTCGTCGCTCCTTCCGGAGGAGAAGCTTCCTCTCGACGTCTTTCCGTGGCTCGCGGGGCTCGCGGCATCGACTCTCCTCGCGACGTCGCTCGCGGGGACGTACGACGAGCCGCCGGCGTCGGTCCGCGAGCGCGGCGGCCTCCTCGTCTCCGCGCTCCTCGCGGGAACCGGCCTCGTCCCGCTCTACTTCCTGGCCGGTCTCGCCGTGCCACGATCGGTGCTCCTCATCTTCGCACCGGCCGTCTGGCTCGCCCTCGAGGTCTGGCGGTTCGTCGCGGAGCAGCTCGTCCCGATCGGTATCCGCCCCGTCGTCGTTCTCGGCGGGGGCGAGGACGCACGGCGCGCGGCGACGGCACTGAAGGCGGGAGAGATCACGGGTCACCGTCTGCATCGGTGGCGCGAGGAGCTTTCGGGTCTCCGCCCGGGAGCTTCCGAAGGCGGGAGAATCCTCCCGGACGGAGCGCTTGCCGCTCTTCTCCCGGCCGAAGGGCCATCGGATGTCGTCTTCGCGTCGGCGCTATTGGAGGACCGGCTGGTCCTGATCGGCCTTCTCGAGCGAAGCCTCGAGCACGATTTCGACCTCTGGATCCTCCCGGGTCTCGCGGACGTCGTCGCCTCGCGCGTCGTGACGCGAAGCCTCGGCGACCTTCCGCTCACCCCCGTCGGGACGCGCGGCGCCTCCCTGACGGCGGGCGTCCTGCGGCGCGTCGTCGACCTGACGCTCGGCACGGCGCTTCTCGTCCTCTCCCTTCCGTTTCTCGCCCTGGCGAGCGCGGCCGTCGCGCTCGAGAGCCCGGGCGCCCCCTGGCTCCGGCAGCGCCGGGTGGGGCGGCACGGGGTGGAATTCGACCTCTGGAAGCTCCGGACGATGCGCCGGGCGGCCGAGGTGGGCACGGGCCCGACTCTCGCCGCGCCGGACGACGAGCGGACGACCCGCATCGGCCGGCTGCTCCGGAAGACACGCCTCGACGAGCTCCCGCAGCTTCTTCACGTCGTCGGGGGGACGATGAGCCTCATCGGGCCGCGGCCGGAGCGGCCGGAGTTCGTCGCGTCGTTCTCGCGTGACGTCCCCGCCTACCGTCTCCGCCTCGTTCTCAAGCCCGGCATCACGGGCCTCGCGCAGGTGATGGGGGCGTACGCCACGAAGCCCGATGTGAAGCTCCGGTACGACCTCGGCTACCTCTTCCACTGGAGCCCGTTCCTCGACCTCTTCATCCTCCTCCGCACCGTCGCGACGGTCCTGAAGGGGACGGGGGTCTAGGCTAGAGCTTCGGCGTCAGCCCGTCGGGAAGATCGGGGGTGCGGCCGCCCTTCGGCAGCGCCGCCGCGGCCTCGCCGATCGAGCGGAGGAGCGCACCACGGTCCGCCGTGGGCGGGAGCATCTCCGCGAGGGAGGGGAGGATCCAGACGCTGCGCCGGAAGAAGGCGGCGGCCTTCTCCGGGTGGCCGCCGGCGAGGACGACGAGCCCGAGGTTGAAATCGGTCTCCCCCCGCTCCTCGATCGAGAGCGATCGGGCGTAGGCGAGAAAAGCGTTCTCCCAGTCCTCGTCGATCCGGTACGTCGACCCGAGGGCGATCCAGGCCGTCGGGCTCATGGGACGAAGGGCGAGGGCCCTCTTCAATTGTCGCCGTGCGGAGTCGTTCAGCTCGCTCCGCGCGGCCCCCTGGAAGACGGGCGTCGCCTGGAGCCGCAGCTCACCGTCTGCCTGCAGGGAGACCGCGGCGATGCGGACCGCCGCCGTGCCGAAGAGGAGAAGGGCGGCAAGGCCGAGCGCGACGGAGAGGCGGGGAGCGGCGGGAGGCTCCGCCTTCGCCGGCCGCAGCCCCACGCGTGCGCTGAGCCCGAGAGCGTATGCGGCCGGTCCTACGGAGAGGGCGAGCCGGAGCGGAAAGCTCGCCACCGAGAGGACCGCGAAGGACGCGAGAAGCGCGAGGAGCGTGTCGGGAGGCAGATCTCCGATCGCGCTTCCGTCCGCCTTCCTCACGGACGCCACGAAAAGCCCGACAGCGGTGGTCCCGAGCAGGACGAGCCCGAGCGCCGCGGCCGGAAGCCCGCTCTCTGCGGCGATCGTGAGTGCCTCGTCGTGCGCGTTGTCGAAGTGCGCGAGCCCGGAGTCGTGCCGGAATCTCCGGCCGGCGCGCTCTTCGGCCCGAAGCCTCGCGGGGATGAAGGCGTTCTCGAACGCTCCCGGCCCGACGCCGAGAAGAGGCCTCGCGCGGATCATCTCGAGCGCCGAGAGGACTCCGATGTCCCGCTGGGTGGAGGCGGTCGCGGCATGGCCGCTTCGGAATTCCCGGATCTTCGTGAGGATCCGTTGCCCCGTGCCCGTCGCGACGGTCGCCCCGACGAGGAGGAGCGCGGCGGCGACCAGAGGGCGCCATCGGTGCCGGAGGTCGAGAATCGGGTAGAGGACGACCGCCGCCGCGACCGCGACGAGGGGGGAGATCGCCTCCGTCGCGCCGAGGCCAACGAGCGTCGCCCCGAGGCCGGCCCCGTAGAGGAGGCGCTTTCGGACGCCGGCCGCGGAGGTGAGGCCGATCCAGAGGAGGACCGTGGGGGCGACGAGCGCCGCCCCGACGTCTCCGGGGTTTCCAATGAGCGCCGCGGCCTGGAAGCGCGGCTCCGGGGCGTCCATCGCGATGATCCGAAGCACCCCGAGGAACCGCTGCGCCGCGGCGAGGATTCCCGTCGCCACGCCGACGGCCATCAGCGAGAGGAAGACCCGCGGAGCGGCAGCGCCCCCGGCCGTCGAGGCGCCGACGACGACGAGCGCGAGGGGCGCGAGGACCGCGACGGAGGTGAGAGGGTCGACGCGCGACGCGTTCGCGAATGCCGAGAGGAGCGCGAAGAGAAGAGCGCCGGCGAGAGCGGCGAGGCCGGTACGGGCGATCGGAGCGAGCTCCCGAAGCGAGGGCATCGGGTTTCGCCGGCGCGCGGCGATGCCAAGGCCGAGGAGGGCGAAGGAGGCCCCGGCCGCCTGGAAGGCTAGCTTGCCGTCCCTCAGCTGCTCGGGCGAGTCGGCGAGCCAGAGGACAAAGGAAATGGCGAGCGAAAAGACGAGGCCGAGCGTGACGAGAAGCTCCCCGGCCGTCGGCACGGCCGGGGAGGCCGGTGCGACCACGCGAGGAGTCGGCCTTCGCGGCATCGAACGGAGGATAGCGTGGCGGCTCCGGATCAACTTCCCGGAGCGGAACGGTTGAGGAGCCCGAGGATCTTCAGAAGAAGGCCGCCGTGTTCATGGCGTGCAATTTCGCTCTCGCGAAGCAGCAGGGTTCTCCGGCGAGACCGCCCGCGTGACGTTCGGTGACGCGCGTCGTGGAAATGGTGGTGAGAGGTCAATGTCGTCTTTTCTTCGACGGTAAAGACATCCACGACATAGCGCCGGTCCAGTACGGAGTGGCGGAGCTCGCCGAGCTGCTCGAGCGCTTCGACCGCCCGGCCCGTAACGTCTTTCCACCCTTTTCGAAGAACCTCGGCAGGCCGGTGCCGTGCCGGGACGCGGAAGAGAGGGACGGACAGGTGGCCTCGGACGATCTCGTCGTCCTCGACCAGGAGGAGACGGCCTCGTCTCCTCGCGACGCCGGCCACGAGGCGGATCCTCGTCACGGCCTTCCGCTTCGGCCTCCGCGGATACGACTCGGGCGAGCCGCTCGCCCGCCCGCGGCAGCGCTTCCGGAGAGGGCAGCCGCCGCAGCGCGGGGCGCGCGGCGTGCAGACGAGGGCGCCGAGCTCCATCAGGGCCTGGTTCCGGTCGCCGGGTGCGCGCGAGGAGACGAGCGGACGGGCGAGGGCCCGGACTCGCGCGAGAGTCGCGGAGGCCTTCGGATCGAGATGGAGGCCGTGAAGACGGCAGAGGACCCGGACGACGTTGCCGTCCACGACGGGCTCCGGGACGCCGAAGGCGATCGAGGCGACCGCGGCGGCCGTGTAGGCGCCGACGCCCGGGAGGGCGCGGAGCCCCTCGACGGTGCGCGGAAAGCCCCCCGCGCGGACGAGGTTCCTGGCCGCCCGGTGGAGGTTCTTCGCCCGGGCGTAGTAGCCGAGACCGCTCCATTCCGCGAGGACGTCGCGCCCGGGGGCGGCGGCGAGCGCCTCGACGGAAGGAAACCGCTCGAGAAAGCGGTGATATCGCGTCCTGACGGTCGCAACCGCCGTCTGCTGAAGCATCACCTCGGAAAGCCAGATCGCATACGGATCGCGCGTCCGCCGCCACGGCAGATCGCGCCGTCGGCGGCGGTACCAGGCAAGGAGAGGCGCGCGCGAGCCCGGCGTCAGTCAAGGCGGCTGCGGAGCCTGAGGAGCCCCTGGCGAATCCGGGTCTTCACGGTGCCGAGAGGCTCCTTCAGCCGCTCGGCGATCTCGACGTGGGTGAGACCCTTGAAGAAGGCGAGCTCCACCGCCTCGCGCTGGGCGGGAGGGAGGGACTTCATCGCCTCGCGGACGGCGTCGCGCGCTTGCCGGAAGGAGGCGACCTGGTCCGGCGTCGCCTCGTCGTCCAGCGGGTCGAGATTGGCGTTGGGATCGTCGAAGGAGATCGTCCGGTCCTCGCGCCGGTGGCGCGCCCGGAGCCGGTCGATCGCGCGCGAGCGGGCCACCGTGAAGATCCACGCGGGAGGCGCGCCCCGCGCCGGGTCGTACCGGCCGGCCTGACGCCAGACCTGCCAGAAGACGTCCAGCGCCACGTCCTCGGCTTCCTCGGTGTTCTGGAGGATCTTCCAGACGAGGGAATAGACCACCGAGGCGTAACGCCCGTAGAGAGCGTCGAGCGCGGTCTGGTCCCCCTGCCGGATCCGATCGAGCAGTTCGAGGTCGGACGCGCTCGCGGAGGGGGCGACAGGGGAGGAGGGGCGAGCCGGATCGTTGCGACCCATTCTCATCGGGAGATTAACAGGAGTGGGAGAAACCGGTGGGAATCCGGAAAACGGCCCTCGCGAAGCGCGCCGGAACGTGAAAGTCGGGGGGGGAGGCGCGAAGGGTGGGCGAGAGGGCGAGGTACCGGGTCGAGCGGCCGCGTGCGATCCGGGTGGCGTTGAGCCGCCGTTCCTCACCCGGCAGGGGAGCAGACCCCTTCGGGGAGATCGAGCGCCACGGAACCGAGATCGCGCCCTTCCACCGCCGCCGGGCGGAAGGGGGGCCGGCCGCGGGCTCTCCCGTGACGGAGACGGAGAGGCCCGCGGGGAGGATCCCCGCGCGGAGTGTCCAGGTTTCCCGGCTTCCGTCGGGGTTCCGGACCTCGGCCCCGTAACGGGCTCCGGCCGCGTTGACGACGATCTCGATGTAGAAGGCGGGATCCTCCTGGGCGGCGACGAAGAGCTCGACGCAGTCGTCTTCGAAGACGTGCCCCCCGTCGGAAGCGGTGAGTGCGAGAGGGGGCTCGGCGTCGACGTCGAAGAGGGCATGGAGCGCCTCGGGAGTCGCCGCGAAGGCGACGGCGGCCGTGGGACCGTCGTTCGGACCGCCGCCGACGTCCCGCATTCCGTGGCGCGGGGCCGCCGCGAGCGCCTCTTCCAGACGTTCGGACGGGACGAGGGCGATCTCGAGGGTCCGCACCGGAGAGGAGGTCATTTCCATCGAATCCTGAAGCTCGCGAGGCGGGCGAGAAGTTCCTCCGCTTCCCTCCGGGCCGCGAGAAATGAACGGCTCGCATCGCGTGTGAGCGCCGGGAGCAGAAGCTGGTTCGACCGCATCTCGCGCGGCGTCTTCACGGCCCCGCTGGCGATGGCGGCCAGCTCGAGGCGGTCGTGAGCGTCGCCCGCCGTGTCCTGAAAGCTCCGGAGCGCCGCGAGCAGCGGTGTCGTGTCGGGAACGAGCTCGCGGACCAGCTCGAGACCGTATCGAAAGTCCTTCGCGGCGATCCGGGCGGCGTGAAGGCTCTCCCGGTCCGGGATGCCCCCTTCGAGGAGCCTCGTCCGCCGCTTCTCGAGGCGGCGAAGGACGAGGCGGGCGAGGCGCGCGTCCGTGACGGAACCGACGACGCTCGCGAAAGGGCGGCTGAAGCGGGAAAGCTCGGCCGCACGGATGGCAAAGGCGGCCCGAAGGGCGGCGAGGCGGACGTCCCCGTCCCGCGCAGCCCCCTTCGTATCCGGCGCGGGGCCGAGGCGGGCCGCCAGCCGGAGTGCCGCCGCATGGCGTCCCGGATCGCGGCGGAACCGGACGCGGAGCCTCGCGGCCGAGACCTCCAGGGTCCGGTGCGGGGAGAGAAACTGCCGAAGGTCGCGGGAGGTCCTCCGGAGCGGCAGGGCCGAGTCCGGATCCGGGAACCCGCGCGTCAGCTTCGCGACGGCGGCGGTTCGCCGCAGCGCGACCCGAAGGTCGTGGAGCACGCGCTCGTCGTCGAGCCGCTCGGCACGCGCGAGGACCTCCTCGATCCGGGCGCGCTGGGTCGAGACGGTCGCGGCGAGGTGTGCCACGAGGGGCGGGGCAGAGGGACCCGTCGGCACGCGTCCATCGTACGCGCCCCACCGGCGGGCATCACTCCCCGCCGGAGGGCTCCGGGCCGCCGCCCGTCAGGCCGGCCCAGAGACCGAGCTCGTCCGTCGCGGCGTCGTACTCGAAAAGCTCCGTGGAGCGTCCCCAGCTGACGACGGCGTCGAAAAGGGCCGGGATGTCGGCCGCCGGGAGGTGGGTCGCGAGCATGTCGCGCACCTCTCCGCCGGGGCGCGGGACATCCGGCGTGGCCGCGAGGAACCGCACGACGGCGGCGAAAGTGCCGAGCGCGAGGATCTGTCTCCGAAGGATCCGGAGCCGGTCCCGGGGAGGCGCCCCGATGAGGGTCCGGCCCGCTTCCGTGAGCAGGACCCGTTGCCGCGGCGTGTCGACGAGGTCGAGAAGCTCGGCTGCCTTGACGACCGAGATCGTCTTTCCGAAGTCGTACTCGGTGTCGCGGTCGAGGGCGAAGAGGTCCATCTCGCCGCCATGCGCGAAGAGGATGTCGAGGAGGCCGCCGATCTCGCCGATGGCGACGTTCGGGACGGGAACGATCGGCGCTTCCGGGCGTCGGCCGGGAGGCGCCGGAGCGGGCGCGGCCTCCTCGGGAAGGTGGACGCCCGTGACGGCGTCGTGAACCTCGGCCACGATCCGGAGGAAGGCGGGATCGCGGAACGAGCGCGGGTGGGGGAGCGGGTTCGCCGGTCTCCCACCGGACCGTCCCGGGGTTCGCCCCGAGGACGACGATCCGGTCGCCGAGATAAACCGCCTCCTCGATCAGGTGCGTGATCAGGAGGACCGAGGAGAGGCCCGTCGAGGGATCCTTGAAGAGCCGGTAGACCTCGGAGCGGAGCAGCTCGGCGGTCAGGACGTCGAGCGCCGAAAAGGGCTCGTCCATGCAGAGCAGCTCCGGCCTTCCGACGATCGCCCGCGCGATCCCGACCCGCTGCTTCATGCCGCCCGACAGCTCCTTCGGGTAGGCGCGCGAAGCGCCGGAGAGCCCGACCGCCGAGAGAACCTCCCGGACCCGCTCGTTCGCCTCGCGCTCCGGAACTCCGCGTGCGTGGAGCCCGAGCCTCACGTTCTCCTCCACCGTGAGCCACGGAAAGAGGGCGAAGTTCTGGAAGACGACGGCCGCGCCCGGGTGGATTCCTTCGAGAGGAAGGCCGTGCTGCTCGACGACCCCCTTCGACGGCGGAATCAGGCCGATGAGGATCCGGAGGAGCGTCGACTTTCCGCACCCGGACGGGCCGAGCACGGCGAGAACCTCGTTCGGCCGGACCTCGAAATCGATGTTCGCGAGGACGACCCTCTCGCGTCCGTCCTCGTCCCGGAAGACGCGCGAAACGCCGCGGGCGCGGGCGATGGGGGGCGCGGGCGCGGAGAGGGCGCTCATCGGTTCAGGCTGTACTTCGTCGCGGCCAGCGTCCAGAGGCGACGCCAGACGGTCCGGTTCAGGAGGACGAGGGCCAGCGACATCGTGAGGACTCCGGCGGCGAGGAGAGGGAAGTTGGCCTCCTGCGTCGCGCGGGTGATGAGGGATCCGAGCCCGAAGGTCTCGAGGGTCCGCCCGCGGTAGGTCAGCGTCTCGGCCACGATCGAGGCGTTCCAGGCGCCGCCGGCCGCCGTGACGAGGCCGGTGACGAGGAACGGAAAGACGGCCGGCACGAGGAGGACGCGCCACGTCGCCGCGCCGGAGAGGCCGGAGACCCGGGCGACCTCGTCGAGGTCACCGGGAATCGCGCTCGCTCCCGCGAGGACGTTGAAGAGGACGTACCACTGGGCCCCGAGGAGCATCAGGACGGCCGCGATCGCCGCGAAGGGGACCCGAAGCGCGAGGAGACCGCCCGTCACGAGCGGAAAGATCATCGGCGCCGGGAACGACGCCACGATCTGGACGACGGGCTGGAGGCGCCGCGACAGGGCCGGCCGGCGGCCGATCAGGATGCCGGCGGGAAGGGTCCAGAGAAGGGCGAGGGCGAGCGCGGCCGCAGTCCGGAGGGCCGTGGCGCCGAGGCCGGCCCCCACCATCCGCCACTCGGCCGCGGTGACGCGGAGGAGAAGCCGGAGGAGGGCGACAGCGCCGGCCGCGGAGCCGACGGCGGCGGCCGCGCCGACGAGCCAGCCGATCGCGGACCGGAGCGCGCTTCCGCCGTCCCCCGGAGCCTCTTCCGATTTCGTCTCCGGGCTCGTCCTGGCGCGCGCCTCGCGCGCCGCACGGAAGGCGCGCCGGATCTTCCGGAGAGCCGTCGAGCGGCGGAGGAGGTCGAGGACCCAGGAGGAGGGGGCCTTCTCGCCGCTCACGTCCTCCGTCCGGAAGCGCTGCGACCACGCGACGAGAGGCCTCCAGAGGAGCTGGTCCACGGCGACGATCATCGCGGTCATCGCGACGAGCGCCCACGCCATCGCCTTCCGGTCGTCCCTCTCGATGGCGACCGCCATGTACGAGCCGATTCCGGGGAGGCGGAAATCGTGGGCCCCGAGCGTGAACGCTTCGTTGACGGTCAGGAAGAACCAGCCCCCGGCCATCGACATCATCGAGTTCCAGACGAGGCCGATGACCGCGGACGAAAGCTCGACCGTCCGGAAGCGGCGTCCCCACGAGAAACGGTGGATCCGCGCGACTTCGTTGAGCTCATTCGGGATGGCCCGGAGGGATCCGTAATAAGAGAACGCCATGTTCCAGACCTGTCCCGTGAAGATCATTACGATGCAGGCCAGCTCGAGGCCGACGTTGCTCTTGGGGAAGAGGGCGACCATCCCGAGGACGAGCCCCGGAAGGAAGCCGAGGACGGGGATTCCCTGTCCGACGTCGAGAAGCGGGATCAGCACCTTCTCGGCTCTCTTCGAGTGCGCGGCCGCCGTCCCGACGACGAGGGTGAAGAGGAGCGAGAGGAGATAGGCGGCGAGACCCCGCGAGAGGGAGAAGAGCGTGTAGCCGGGGAGGGCGGTCGGGGAGAGGTCGATCTCGACCGCCGCCCGCATCGGCGCTTCCCAGCGCCGCGCGAGGCCGACGACGGCCGCGACGCTCGCACCGACAACCACGAAGAGGAGAAGATTCACGCCGGCGCGCTGCACGCGGCCGGCGCGGAGAACGCTCCGGCGGGACGTCAGGCTCGCGTCCTCCTCGCGGTGTCCTCGGGGTAGGGTGCGGGGAGCTCCGGGACGGGGGGACCGATGTGGTACCCCTGCGCCCGGTCGACGCCGAGAACGGCGAGGATCTCGAGAATGTCCTGCGACTCGACCCCTTCGGCCACCGTCTTGACGCCGAGCCCGCGGCAGATCTCCGTGATGCCCCGGACGAAGACGCGGTTCTCCGGCTTGTGCTCGAGGTTCCGGATGTAGCTCATGTCGAGCTTGAGCGTCGAGACCGGAAGCTCGCGGAGGTAACGGAACGAGGAGAAGCCGACCCCGAAGTCGTCGAGGGCGAAGCGGAAGCCCTCGGACGTCAGGGCCCGGGTGAAATGCTGGACGCGGGCGAGGTCGCGCAGGACGGCCGTCTCGGTGATCTCGAACGTCACCCGCTCGGGCCGGATCCCCTTGGCCCTCGCGAGACGGGAGATGTCCGCCACGAGCGAGTCGTCCTCGAAGTCGAGGCCCGAGAGGTTGAGCGCCATCTCGAGGTTCGCGATCGTCTTGTTCCGCGCGGAGACGAGCTTCTCGAAGGCGGCCGCGATGACGAGCCGGTCCATCTGGGTGACGAAGCCGAACCGCTCGGCGGCGTCGAGGAAGGAAGCGGGGGCCGTCAGGAGGCCGTTCGGCTCCTTCAGGCGCGCGAGCGTCTCGACCGCGACGATCCGCCCGGTCATGACCTCGGCGATCGGCTGGAAGACCGGGACGAACCGGTGCTCGGAGAGGGCGGCCCGGATCCGGTTCGCCTGCTCGCGGAGGCCGGAGATCCGGTGGCGCTCCATGTCGTCCGGGTCGTGCATCAGCGCGCGCGAGCCGCCCCGCCTCTTCGCCTGGTGCATGGCGAGATCCGCCGCGCGGACGAGGTCGGCGGCTCCTCCGGCATGGTCCGGATAGAGCGCCACGCCCGCGCTCGCGGAGAGCGAAAGGGAGCTTCCCTCCCAGACGGGTGCCATCCCCGTGATGAGCGCCAGAATCTGGTCGGCGCGCTCCACAGCCTCCCCGGTTCCGGTGTCCGGGATGAGGATCGCCACCTCGTCCCCGCCGACGCGCGCGAGAAGCTCGGGGTTCGGGAGGGCGTTGCGGAGATTCTCGCCGAGGCTCCGGAGGTATTCGTCTCCCGCCGCGAGCCCGTGCGTGTCGTTGAGCGACTTGAAGCGGTCGAGTCCGACATAGACGAGGGCGAGCGGGTGGCCCGTCCGGTCGGCCGCCGCGATCTCCCGGTCGAGGATGAACCGGAAGTTCTCGCGATTCAGGAATCCGGTCAGGCCGTCCCGGCTCATGTGCTCGGCCAGCTCGTTGTAGAGGGACTTGAGCCGCTCGAACTCGGCCATCTTCTCGGTCACGTCCCGGGCGACGGCGACGAAGAAACCGGCCCCGGCCTCCGGGCACTCCCGGGTCGAGATCCAGAAGAACCGGTCCGGATTCCCGTCCCCTCCCGGCACCGTGACGTCCAGGTTTCGAACTCCGCCGGGACGGGAGGCGCCGTCGAGGAGGCGTGCGAGGCCTTCCGGATCGTTCCAGAAGGGAAGGCACCGCTCGTGCGTGACGCTCTCCTCGGCGGGTTCCGGCGTGCCGGCCTCGCTTGCGGCGTCGTTGATCGAGACGATGCGCCCGCCATCGCTGAAGAGGGCGGCGGGATCCGGGCTCGTGAAGAGGATGGCCGCCAGGGCCCGGCGGGAGAACGTGCCGGACTGCGGCCGGCGCGAGTCACGCGCGGCCTGGAAGGTGCCGGAGGTGCTGCGGCGGGTCGTCACGTCCTCACGTCAGAGCGGGTCGAAGCCTGCATTATCGCCGCGAATTCGCTTCGGCGCCACGTCGGGTCGTTTCTTTCCCTCCGTCCCGAGGACCCGGAGCGCCTCCCCGTGGAGCCGGTAGGTCCGCCACTCATCCATGGGGACCGCGCCGAGGCCCCGGTAGAAGCCGATCGCGGGCTCGTTCCAGGTCAGAACGGACCATTCCATCCTCCCGCAGCCGCGCTCGACCGCGATTTCGGCGAGGCGGACGAGGAGGGCCTTCCCGATCCCGAGGCCTCTCGCCTCCGGCCGGACGAAGAGATCCTCGAGATAGATCCCGGGGCGCGTGAGCCAGGTGGAGTAGTTGTGAAAGAAAAGTGCGAAACCGCAGACAGCGCCGTCCCGCTCGGCCACGATCGCTTCCACGAAGGGCCTCGGGCCGAAAAGGTGCTCGCGGAGGAGCGATGTCTCCGCATGGCATTCGGCGGGAGCCCGCTCGTATTCCGCGAGGTCGTGGATCAGCCCTGCAATTGCCGGAACGTCCTCCGGCCTGGCGCCCCGGAGGAGAAACGATTCCGAGAGCACGGCGGCATCTTACGGCGGCAGTGTTAAAAAGAGGGGCATGCGCCCGCCGTACCGGCTCGATGGACTCCTGACGCGCCCCCTCATCGAGGTGCGCCTTGCCGCCGTCCGGCCGTTCGTCCCGGCGGGCGCGCGCCTTCTCGACGTCGGCTGCGGTCTGACTCCCCTTCCCGGACGAACCGGTCCTTACCTCGGCTGTGACCGGAGCCCCGAGATCCTCGAGGAGAACCGCCGCCGCCATCCGGGGGCGCGATTCGTCGAATGGGACGTCGAAGCGGGAGAGGCTCCGGCCGAGATCCGCGTTTCGGGGCCTTGGGACGTTATCCTCTGCCTCGCGCTTCTCGAGCACCTCTCGGAGCCGGCCGGCCTCTTCGTCCGGACGG
Organism: uncultured Acidobacteriota bacterium; assembly: GCA_963779415.1. Classification (GTDB taxonomy): domain Bacteria; phylum Acidobacteriota; class Thermoanaerobaculia; order UBA5066; family UBA5066; genus DAOMFB01. Next base: position 1,555,653 of record CAVZYA010000002.1, read on the forward strand.
CGCCGCTTCTCTCGGATGCCGGCCGTCTCGTCGTCACGACGCCGTCCCCCTCCGGCCGGGTGCCGCTCACGGTCGGCGCCTCTCTCGGCCTTCTCTCCCGCCACGCGGCCGACGAGCACGAAACGCTTCTCTCGCGCGCCGATCTCGAGGCGGGGGGGGCGGCTGCCGGACTCCGACTCGTCCACTATCGTCGCTTCCTCCTCGGCCTCGACCAGGTCGCGGTCTTCGCGCGAGCCGGATGAACGGCCCCGGAAAGTCGATCCGGATCGTCGGCGCCCGGACCCACAACCTGCACGGCGTCTCGTGCGACGTGCCGATCGGGAAGCTGACCGTCGTGACCGGGCCGTCCGGCTCCGGAAAGTCGTCGCTCGCGTTCGACACGCTCTACGCGGAAGGGCAGCGGCGGTTCGTCGAGTCGATGTCCACATACGCGCGCCAGTACCTCGAGCGGCTCGAGCGTCCGGACGTCGACGCCATCGACCACGTTCTTCCGGCCGTCGCGGTGGAGCAGAAAGCGCCCGCGCGCTCGGCACGCTCGACGGTCGGGACCGCGACGGAGATCCACGACGTCCTCCGCCTCCTCTACGCTTCGATTGGTACGCTCACGTGCCCGGACGACGGCAGGCCTGTCCGGCGCCACACGCCCGAGAGCGTCCGGAAGGCGCTCCTGTCTGCCTTCGGAGAAGGGGCCCGGATCCTCGTCATCGCGCCGCGAAAGCCGGAGCGTTTCGACGAGGAAGTCGCCGGCTGGCGCAGACTCGGTTTCTTCCGCTGTGTCTCCGCGGCGGGAGAGGTCCTGGAGATTTCTTCGAAGGAGACGACGCCGGTCGACGCGCGGGGGCGCGTCCCGCTCCTCGTGGGACGGCACGTCCTCTCGTCCGGCGACCCGGAGGTTCTCTCTTCAGTTTCGATGGCATTCGACATCGGTGACGGCGAGCTTCTCGGTCTCAGGCACGCGGAAGAGCTTTCCTCCGCCCGCCGCTTCTTTCGCGGACTCGTCTGTGACGGCTGCGGCCGGGCGGTCGCCGAGCCGGTGCCGGCGCTCTTTTCGTTCAACTCGCCGCGTGGTGCCTGTCCCTCGTGTCAGGGATTCGGCCGCCTGGCCGGAATCGACCCGAAAAAGGTCCTCCCCGACCCGGAAAGGTCGATCGCCGGGAGGCCGTTCGCGCCGTTCAACTCGCCCGCCTACGAAAGCGCGTACGCCGACCTCGCACGCGCCTGCCGCCGGCTGAAGATCCGCCGCGAGGTGCCGTGGAACCGGCTGCCGGCGCGCGACAGGCGCCTCGTCTGGGACGGAGACGGAGACTGGTACGGGGTCAAGGGGCTCTTCGAGTGGCTGGAGAAGAAGCGCTACAAGGTCCACGTTCGCGTCTTCCTCTCCCGCTACCGGGGTTACACGACCTGTCCGGCCTGCGGCGGAGCGCGCCTGGTCCCGGAGGCGCTCGCCGTGACCGTGCGCGGGAAGAACATCGCCTCTCTCTGCGATCTCACGTTCGCCGGGCTCCTCGACTTCCTTCGCGGGGCGGATTGGACGGAGGTCGAGCGGGAACGGGCGGGTCCGCTCCTTTCGGACCTCCTCCAGCGCGTCGGGACGCTCGTGGAGCTGGGCCTTCCCTACCTCTCGCTCTCGCGGCCGATGCGGACGCTCTCCGGCGGCGAGGCACAGCGTCTCCAGCTCGGCGCCGCCATCGGCAACTCCCTCACGGGGACGCTCTACGTTCTCGACGAGCCGACGGTCGGGCTCCATCCCCGCGACACCGGCCGGCTCCTCGGGGCGATCCGCCGCCTCGCCCTCCGGGGAAACGCCGTCGTCGCCGTCGAGCACGACCTCGCGGTGATTCGTGCTGCCGACCACGTGATCGACCTCGGCCCGGGGGCGGGAGTCCACGGCGGCCGGGTCGTCTTCGAGGGGACGCCGGCCGCGCTTACGAAGGCCGACACCGCGACGGGAAGGGCCCTCCGAGAAGAGAGATTCTTTGAGGGGGAAGACCGGCAGGCCGAGAGGGCGGAGCGCGACGAGCTGCAGCTTCGCGTGGCGGAGGGTGTCCGCGCCTTCGGTGCGAGTCCGCAAGACGAAAGAGAACCTGCTGATATCCGGCGGCTGCTGAAGCAGCCGCCGATAGCAGAGAACGTGCTCTCGGCTGACCGGAGTCAAGGGCGCGCTTCGCGCGCCGCGAAGCGGTCGCTGACCCTTGACACCGGTCAGCCGAGGGCTACCCCCAGGAAGACCTTTCTCCGCGTTTTCGGCGCCCGGGCGAATAACCTCAGGAACCTCTTCGTGTCCTTTCCCCTCAACCGGCTCGTCGCGGTCTGCGGGGTTTCGGGGTCGGGGAAGTCGTCGCTCGTCGTGGACGTCCTCGCGGCCGGGGCACGCCAGCGGCTCGGCCTTTCGCTCCCGCCCGGCGTGGACGAGACGGGGGCGCACGACAGGATCGAGGGACTCGAAGCCCTGACGGAGGTCGCCCTCGTCGACCAGTCGCCTCTCGGCCGCTCGGCCCGGTCGAATCCCGCGACGTACACGAAGGCGTGGGACGAGGTTCGCGCGCTCCTCGCCCGGACGCCCGCCGCGAAACGCCTCGGCCTCCCACCCGGCCGGTTCAGCTTCAACGCGAAAGGGGGCCGGTGCGAGCGGTGCGAAGGGGCCGGGACGGTCCTCGTCGACATGCAGTTCCTCGCCGACGTCACGGTCGTCTGCGACGTCTGCGAGGGGCGGCGTTTCCGGAGGGAAGTTCTCTCCGTCCGACTGCGCGGCCGGAACGTCCACGAGCTTCTCGCGACGACGGTGGACGAGGCGCGGTCGCTGTTCGAGGACGTCCCGTCCCTTGCCGGCCGGCTGGCCCCGCTCGCGGCGGCCGGGCTCGGCTACCTGACGCTCGGCCAGCCGACGGCGACGCTTTCGGGAGGGGAGGCGCAGCGGCTGAAGGTGGCGTCCTTCCTCCGGAGAGGGGGGGCGCCGGGACGGGTCCTCTTCCTCTTCGACGAGCCGACGACCGGACTTCATGCCGCCGACGTGACCGTCCTTCTTCGCGTCTTCCGGGGACTCCTCGCCGCGGGACACTCGATCGTCGCCGTCGAGCACAACCCGGGTTTTCTCTCGGCCGCGGACCATCTGATCGAGCTGGGGCCGGACGGCGGCCCGGAGGGAGGCGCGATCGTCTTCGAGGGTCCGCCCGCGCTCCTCGCGTCGCGCGGCGGAACGGCCACGGCAGCCGCTCTTCGCGGGACGTAGAATCGCATCCATCGTGGGCAGCGATACGTGGCGCTATCTCCTGACGGTCGACGGGCGTCCGGTGGAGATCTCCGACGGCGAGGCGACGCTCGGCCGGAGCCGGACGGCGACCATCCGCGTCGAGCACGATTCGGTCTCGCGGTCTCACGCTCTCGTGACGCTTCAGCACGGCGACGTGACGATCCGCGACCTGAACTCCTCGAACGGAACGTGGATCGCCGGGCGCCGTATCACGGAGGAGGTTCCGCTTCGGGACGGCAGCCGTGTCCAGCTCGGGGCCGCCGCCGTTGTCCTCAGGATCATTCCGCCCGAAGGCGCCCTGTCGGAGAAGACGACCCATCTCGAGACGAACGGGGGGCCTCCGCCGGTGGCGATCGGCGCGGACGGAGCGGCCGCAGCCGAACCGCCTCCATCACCTTCGTCGGCGGAGAGTCTCTTTTCGGAGATCGACCGCGAGGCCCTTCAGTCGGTCTCCACGCCTGTCGTCCACGAGGAGATCCTCCTTCCGGTTCCGGCCCCGCCGCAGGCGCCCGTACCGCCGCCGTCGGTTGAGGACGTCTCGCTCGCGATCGGGACCCCGGGAGCGGCGCGGAATGCGCCGTCCCGGCCCCGCTCGGCCGAACGGCGCGTCGAGGCAGGCGGAACGGGAGGTCCGGAGCCGGCGCGGCTCGGCCCACGCGTCGCGGCGACGCTCGTCGACGCCGTCATCCTCGCGGCGATGAACGCCGTCCTTCTTTCGCCGGCCTTCCTCATCTCGTACTTCCAGCCCGCGATCCCGTCGGCTCCCCGCGGCAACGACCGGGTTTTTCTCGGCATCCTCGTCCTCTGCGGGATCCTCGTCGTCGCCGCCGACCTGCTTTACACGGCCGGACTCTGGGCCCTTCGCGGGAGGACGCCCGGAAAGTCGATTCTCGAGCTCGCGATCGTCCGCGGCGGCAGGCAGCCTGGAGAGGGCATCGGCTGGGGGCCGGCGCTCATCCGCTGTCTCGTGATGGCGGTGGGGGCAATCCCGCTCTTCGCCGGATGGTGGAGCGCGGCCCTGCGGAAGGACCGGCGATCCTGGCACGACCTTGCCGCCGGGACCCGTGTCGTCCGGATGCGGTGACCGCCGGGCGTCAGCCGGAGAGCAGGGCGCGGAGAGCCGGAGAAAGCCAGGCCTCCTCGCTTCGCGGAGAGCCGCCGCGCTTGCGGTAGGCCGCGAGGCTCTTCTTCGCCTTCGCGAGGAGAGAAGGATCCCGGCTCCCTTCGAGAACGTAGCGCGATCCAAAGAGGACCGCGGAAAGAAGCTCGGGCTCCGCGGCGTCGGGAGAGACCGCGCGGACGCGCTGAAGCTCCGCTTCGGCTTCCCGGAACCGTCCCTGCGCGATGGCTTCGATGAGCGGCGTCAGCGAGACGACGGTGGGAGGGGCGATTCGGCTCTCGGCGATCCTTCGAGGCTGGGCCGGTGCGTCGGGCCGCCGCGACGCGGCCGCTGGAGTCGGTATCGGCGCCGCGGTGGGACCGGGCGTGGGCGCTCGCCGGGCCACCTCGCGCTCGTCGAGAATACGGATTCGCGAGAGGAGATCCGCGAACTCCGGGTGCCGCTCGATCACGCCGGCCTCCCGAGAGAGAAGAAAGTTCCTTCGGGCCGCCTCCTCCTCGCCGATCTCCATCTGGGCGACGCCGAGCCAGTAGTAAGGGTCGTACCACTCCAACTGGTAGCGGCTGGTCCCGAAGCGCTCGTCGGCCCGGGTGTGCCCCGTCGCGAGGGCGGCATTCATCCGGTCGATCGCCGCCCGGAAGTCCTTCTTCTTCAGCGCTTCGAGGCCGAGCTCGTACTCCCGGACGGCCGCGTCGCGGGGTAAGATGGTGGACTGCGCGGCTGCGGGAGTGGCCGCAAAGAGGCTCGCGAGAACGGCCCCGGCGAGAACGCGTGGGATCGCGTGCCGGGCGGGACACTTCAGACGGTTCACCGGAGCCGATTCTAGGAGCGGGAAGGCGTCACGGTTGAGAGGATTCGTCGGGACAGGGAAATGGGCCGTTGCGGCGCTGCTCCTCACGCGAGCCGCCGCGATGGACGGACAGACGTCGGCGGGGGGAGCGCCCGGCGCTTCGGCCATGGTCTGCCCGCTCCCGAATCTCGTCCTCGTCGGCCCGTCCTCCCTGCGCTCCGGAAGCACCTACTCCCTCTCCTGGAACGACGCCCTCGGCGGCGCTCCGGGCACGGTCTACGGTGTCGAACGGACGGCCGATCCCACCTTCGCGACCGGAGTCTCCCGATACTCGACCAGCCAGACGTCGTTCGCTTTTCCGGCGCTCGTCCTCTCCTCGGCGAAAGTCTCCACCCTCTACCATCGCGTGTCGACGAAGAACCCCTGTACGACCCCCGCTTCCACGGCGACATCACAGGTACTGGCCATCCCGGTCAGTGCGGGCTGCCCGGCGCCGGGAACCCTCGGCACCATCAGCGTCAGCCCGCCCCGCCCGCCTTCCGGTTCCACGTACGTCGTGACGTGGTTCCACGTCGGCCCCGGCGTCGCCGGCGCCCAGGGCACGCTCGACGGAATCGTTTTTCGCGTCCGGCGGACGACGGCGGACGGTACGAACGAGTGGGTCACCGACCAGACCTCCGCGTCGTTCATCGATTCGCCGGGAACCTACGAGTACGAGGCGCGGGCCGAGGCGACGTGCGGCACGGCCGGCCCATGGACGGCTCCGATCCAGGTGGAGGTCGTGCCGTCCGGCCCCCAGCTCGTCCTCGTGTCGGCCCCGAAGCCGATCGTCGTCTCCTGGCCGCTTTCGGCCGTGCCGGCGACGCGATTCACAGTCCGGAACGCCGGCGTCGGGGAGGCGGCGGCCGTGACCGTCTCGACGACCGCCGGAGCGCTGGCCGTGGCTCCGAAGAGCTTCACGCTCGCCCCGGGCCAGACGCAGGACGTCGTCGCGACTCTCGTCGCCGCGATTTCGATGCTGCAGAGCGCGAGCGTCACGATCCGGCTGGACGCGGGGAGCGGCGTCTCTCTCGCGGTCCCCGTCAGCTTTCTCGCGGCCTCGCCGTCGTCGAATGCCGTCCTCTGGAATCTCGCCAGCGCCGACGTGGACACGACGGGCGATCCGGTCTCCGTGAAGATCCTGAATCCGAACTACACGGCGTCGCCGTTCGCGACCGTGATCGGGGTCCCGTGGCTCTCGGTCGATTCCTTCGACGGAACGAGCTGGAACCGTCCGCTCGGCGCGCGCGAGGTGCGAAGCGTGCAGATCGTCGTCGACCGGTCGAAGCGACGCTCGGCGACGGGAACCGAGACCGGAACGATCACTCTCATCACGCCCGGAGCCGCGGAAAGCCCGAGCGTGCTCGTCGTCTCGGATGACGGCACGGCGCCGACGATCACCGTATCGCCCGGCGGCGTCGGGGCGCCCACGGGCATCGGGGGCTCGCCGGCCCAGACGCGGATCCTCTTCCCGTCGCTGGCCAACAACGCGGACGCCAAGGGTGTCGGCTGGTTCTCGTCCGACGTCTGGGTGACGAACTCGGATGCGTCGAATCCGGCGGACATCGCGATTTTCATGACCCCCGTCGTGCGCCCGACGATTGCCGGCCCCGGGGTCGCCCTTCCGGTCGCGCCGAACGTCCAGCGCATCGACGCGCGGCTCTCACCCGGCGAGACGCGCCGCTTCCGCAACCTCCTGGCGTCCGCCTCTCTCTCGGGCGCCGCGTCCGTCGAGGTCCGATCGACGGCGACGACCGTCTCCGCAACGGCCGTCGTCAACAACCAGCCCAATACGCCCGAGGCGGCGGTCTACAGCCTTTCGACGGGCGATCCGGTGGACCAGACGCCCGTCCAGCCGGCTCCGCGGTATTTCGGCTCCGAGATGCGCCCGGTTGCCCCGGGTGAAGGGGCGAAAGCTTCGGACCCGCAATTCGTCGTCTCCGGCATCGCCTACGACCCGAGCCGGCGGACGAACCTCATTCTCGCGGAGACCTCGGGACAGGACACGGTCGTTCGTATCCAGCTCTACCAGTCGAGCGGAGATCCGGCGACGATCGGAGGAGCGCCCGTCGACATGACGCTGCTCGTCCCCGCGGGCCAGACGGTGCAGGTCAACTACCCGGACCTTTTCGACGACGCGGCGGCTTACGTGAGTCCCTACTTCTACGCTCTCGTCACGTATCAGCCGGGATCCGGCGTCGGCGGCTCCGTCGTTCCGATGGCAACGGTCCTCGACGACCGGACCCAGGACTTCTCGCTTCACGTCGGCTCTTCCACGCGGGCCCTCGACCCCGCGAACCTGCCGACCTCCCAGCTCCGGTCCTCTCCCGGGGGGGCGTTTTCCCTCTCAGGCGTCAGCGCGAGCCTTCCGTACGGCGGCGGCCCCTCTCCGCTCTTCTTCCCGGCGGGTCACGCGCTCGGCGCTCCGCTTGGCAGCGGGAGACAGCCGCGGTGGCGAACGCGCGTGACGATGACGAACACCGGGGGCGATCAGCGCCGCATCATTCTCGAGTTCGTGGAGAAGAGCGGTAACGGCGCCAAGGAAAACCTCGTCGCGGGCCCCATCTTCCTCGGTCCGAAGACCGTCGTCCATTGGGAGGACTTCATCGGCGAGGTGTTCGTCGTCACCGCGGGGGGCGGATCGCAGCCCCCTCCGGCGGACGAGACCTTCTACGGCAGCATGCGGATCGACGTCGCTTCCGGGGGCGACAGCCAGACGACCTGGAAGGACGTCGACGTGCAGACCGAGATCTACACCGTCGACCCGAACGCCACGACGAGTCCCCCGGGGGAGTTCAAGACAGGGATGGAGGGGTTACCCCTACTGGCACGGCTACTCCTCGTTCCAGTCGAACCTCGGCTCCCTTCAGATGGAGGGGGCCGAAAGCTCCTCGTCCTACCGGACGAACCTGATCCTTCAGGAGACGGGGGGAGCGTCCGCGGATGTCGCCGTCGCGGTCTATACGGCGGGCTCGTTCGTCCCGCTCGCGCAGACGACGATCTCGCTCGCGCCCTACGACTATCTCGAACCGCGAGCTGTTCCGGAGCGTTCTCGGCCTCGACCTCAGCGACCTGACCGACGTGAGGGTCGTCATCCGCCAGGTGGCCGGCGACGGCGTCTTCATGGCCTTCGTCTCCAAGATCAATCTCGCCACGGGCGACCCGGCCAACATCTTCCTGAGGCCCGCCATGGCCGGTACCGGACGGTGACGGAATGGCATCGGGGGCCGTCGAGCGGATCGCCCACTACCGGGTCCTGAAACGTATCGGCCGGGGCGGGATGGGGATCGTCTACCGCGCGGTGGACGAGCGTGACGGCCGGTCCGTCGCCCTGAAGGTCATCCGCGAGTCGGAGTCGGCGGGGATGGAGGACGCCGCGCACGCCCACGAGGCGCGCATCCGGTTCGACAGGGAAGCGGAGATCCTCCGGAGCCTTCTCCACGTCAACGTCGTGGCGTTCTACGAGATCGGCGAAGAGGACGGCACGCCCTGGCTCGCGATGGAGTACCTGGACGGAGTGCCGCTGACGTCGTTCGCCGGGCGCCCCTGGACGGAGACGGTGCCGCTTCTCATCCAGGCCGCCCACGGCCTCGAGTACCTCTCCTCGCGCGGCATCGTCCACCGGGACCTCTCGCCCGACAACATCCTCGTCATCGAGCGCGGAGGAGAGCGGATCGTCAAGCTTCTCGACTTCGGCGTCGCGAAGATGTTCGAGCGCGGAAGCGGCCTCGAGTCGCTCACGGCCACCGGTTTCTTCCTCGGAAAGGTCGCCTACGGCTCGCCCGAGCAGCTCGGCTCGCTCGGCGCGCGGACGATCCTCGACTGGCGAAGCGACGTCTACAGTCTCGGCGTCATCTTCTACCAGGTCCTCTCGGGCGAACGCCCCTTCGAGGGAAAGGTCCCGGTCGAGTACATCGCCGGGCACCTGAACGTCGTCCCCGCGCCCGTCGCGGCTCCTCCCGAGGCGCCGCCGCTCCCGATGGAGCTCGTTCGGCTCATTTCCCGGATGCTCGCGAAGCACCGCGAGGAGCGGCCCGAAAGCTGGCGCGAGATCATCGATCGTCTCGTCTCCGTCCTGCGCGACTCCGGGGCGACCGTGTCGACGCCGGCCCGGCCGCTTCCGGCCGCACCGGCCCCGGGCGGCGTGACGGCCTCGACCTCCCTCGTCTCGCCGGACGGCGCCCCCCGGCCGAAGGATCCGCCGACGCGCCGCCTCCCGAGAGTTCGCCGAAGCCGGCGGCTGACGCTGGCCGCCGTGGCTGTCGCCGCCGCGGTGATCGGCGTTCTCTGGCTCGGGCGGCCCTCGCCGCCTCCGGGCAGCCCGGTGGCGGATGTGGCCCGCCCCTCGTTCTCCTTTCGCGCGAGGCGGACGCCGACCCCGGCCGCCGTCGCTCCGGGACGCTTGCAGCTCTTCGCGATCCCCTGGGCGCGCGTCGTTTCCATCACGGACCTTGCGGACGAGCGTCCCCTTCCCCTTCCGGACGGGACTGTCACTCCGTTTCTCCTCACCCCGCTCGAGCCGGGGACCTATCGGATCGTCCTTGCCTGTCCGCAGCTCTCGGGAGCACAGCAGACGCGCGACGTGAAGGTGACGCCCGGGGAGACGGTGCCGATCGCCATCTCCTTCCTCCCCGCCTCGACGCTCGCCGAGCGGCTCCGATGACATAATGCCTCTCGCTTAAATGTGCCGGACACGGACTGCCGCTCTCCTTGCGGCCTTCGCGGCTGCCGTCCTGTCGGAGCGCGCCGCCGCGCAGATTGATTCGGCCCTCCTGTCGAAGCTCTCCTTCAACCTGACGAACCCGGGAGGCAAGTCGCTCGCCATGGGCGGCGCCTTCACCGCCATCGCCGACGATGCGACGGCCGCGCTCGTGAACCCGGCCGGCCTCGGCCAGCTCTCCTCGGTCCAGATGGGGCTGTCGGTCAAGCGGATCGACGAGTCGATCGGCCTCGTCACGGCCCGTTCCACGGCAACCGGAGGACTCACGGATCCGTGGGGCCCGGTCACCTCCAGCGATTCGCAGATCGGCTTTCAGAGCACGAACCTGGAGTACGCCGGGGTCGTCGTTCCGATCTCCAGCCGCGTCGTCGTCGCGGTGAGCTACGCCGAGAACCTGAGCTTCGAAGGGAGCGCCGACCCCGGCGGCTACCAGTACGTCGAGTTCCGCGACAACCGCTCGGGAGGCGTGACGCGGCGGGATTACCTCTACGAGTACCGCGAATTCGGGGCCGTCTCGCTCCGGAACCGGCTCATCGGGCTCTCGGCCGCCTACCGGATCACCGACCGGATCCGGATCGGCGCCGGAATCACGCTCAACCGGACGACGTTCGAGATGGAGGGAGACGATGCCGGGCCGCACCGGATCGTCAGCCGGACTTTCGTCTCGGCCGTCGCCACGGAGACCCGGACGGTCACGATGAACGTGGAGGGATTCGAGGGGACGGCGCCGGCCTTCATCGGCGGAGTTCACGCGGACCTCAACGAGCGCGGCACCGTCAGCCTCGGGGCGAGCTACAGCTCGGCCGCGAGGACGGAAGGGACGCTCGTCATCGGCGGAGACGTCCCGGCGAGTCTCCAGGGACAGGAACGGCGCCCGTTCCACTTTGCCGTCCCCTCCCAGTTCGCCGCCGGCGTCGCGGTGCGCCCCTTCCCGGGAATGACCATTGCCGGGGAAGCCCAGTGGGTCGAGTACGGCGGCGTCTGGGACGGCGCCCTGCCGGTCGTCTCGTACAGCGGCATCGTGGGCCCTTCGCCCGGAGTCCCGGTCGACAGCGCCCTCGCCACGGTAAGCTCTCCCGGCAATGCGTGGGTCCCGCGTCTCGGCGTCGAATACGTCGCGGCCTCGGGGAGCACGAGCGTCGCCTTCCGGCTCGGCTGGCACCGGGAGCCGAAGCGCGGGACGACGGAGCAGCTCGCCGTTCCCGACGGCTCCGGCAACACCTATCCGATGAACGACCCCCCCTTCTCCGGAGGCGTCTCGACCGTCTTCAACGGCGGCACTGCCGAGAACCGGTACTCCGGCGGCCTCGGCGTGACGATCGGCCGCGCCCTGTCGCTCGATGTCGCGTTCGACGTCGGCCTCTCCGCCCAGCGCTTCGCCGCCAGCCTCTTCTGGCGGTTCTGAAAGAAACGGGGTCGAGTCTCTATTTTATATTATAGGTGGTCGTGCCGAGCAGCCGGCGGATCTTCCCGAGCGCCCGCGTGGCGCCGGGCTCGTCCATGAGCCGCTCGGCCTCGTCGAGAGAGAACCAGCGGAGGTCCAGTGACTCGGCGGCGTCCCGGAGGATGGCGTCGGGGGTCCGCGTGGCGAGCGCGTAGCGGACGTCGTGGTGCCGGTGCGCCGGCTGGTCCGGCCGCGCCGGGATCCCGTGGACGTCGAGGTCGAGAATCCCGGGAGAAAGGAACGTCAGGTCCCCGAGGCCGGATTCCTCGGCTCCCTCGCGGAGCGCCGTCGCGGCCGGGTCGTGCTCGCCTTCGTCGTGCCCTCCCATCTGGAGCCAGGCGCCGAGGCGGCGGTGATGGTGCAGGAGGAGCGCTCCGGTGTCCGGCCGGACGATGAAGGCGCTGCCGGTGACGTGTCCGGGAGCCCAGGTCATCCGCGCAAAGCAGGCGGGCTCCGTCTCGACGAGGGCGAGGATGGCGTCTCGGTGCGCGGCCTCTGCGGCGTCGAGAGGCAGAAGGTCCCGGAGGGCCTCGGCGAGGCGGGTGCGCGCCGGGTCGGGGCGGATCACGCCCTCGACCTTAGCAGCCCCGTCCGCTTTGCGGCATGATCCTGCCGATGCACGCCCCGTTCGACCGTCCTCTCGTGGCCGTTTTCTGCGGTGCGCATTCGGGACTCTCGACACGCCATGCCGAGGACGCGGCCGCCGTGGGGCGGGCCATCGCGCGAGCCGGCGCGGGGCTCATCTTCGGCGGGGGACGGGTCGGTCTCATGGGGGCGCTCGCGGACGCGGCCCTCGAAGAAGGGGCGCCGGTCTGGGGAGTCATCCCGGCCGGGCTCGAAAAGAAGGAGATGGCCCATCCCGGCTGCACGCGGCTGGACGTCGTCGCCACGATGCACGAGCGGAAGCAGCGGATGGCCGACGCAGCCTCGGGGTTCATCGCGCTCGCGGGGGGCTTCGGCACGCTCGACGAGTTCTTCGAGATCGTCACGTGGCGGCATCTCGGACACCACACCCGCCCGATCATCCTCTTCAACGGCTCCGGCTTCTGGGACCCTCTCCTCTCGGCGGTTTCGAGAATGGCCGAGGAGTGCTTCATCCGCGACGCCGGGGAGCACTTCACGGTGGCGACGACCGCCGAGGACGCCGTGACCCGGGCGCTCGCCGAATGGGACGGCGGCGCGTAGGCCGGGCGGCGGTTCCCGCGCCGTCGCGCTCTCCCGGCCGGAACCGTCTCCTTGCCGCCGCGGCGGCGGCGGTCTTTCTCGTCGTGGCGGGGACGGCCGAGGAGCGAACGTTCGGAACCGTCTCCGACGAGCAGCAGATGCTCTATTCGGCCATCTCGCTCGCGACGTTCGGGGAGGTGGGGATCGGCCGCGGCCAGATCTTCGGCGTGACGCGGCCGGCGGGGGACGCGGTCTCCCCCTACGGGATGGGGCTGGCGCTCCTCGAGGTTCCGTTTGCATTCGTGGCCCGGCCTTTCGAGACGGCGTTCGGGGAGCACGCCTCCCAGACGCTCTTCGTCTTCCTGCAGGTTCTCCTCGTGACGGCGGCGTCGGCGATGGCCGGGCTTCTCGCCCGCGGGCTCGGCGCGGGGCGCTTCGGCGAAATGCTGGCCGTCTTCGCGACGGGGCTTTCGTCGCCTCTCTGGGCGTATCCGGCCTGCGGATTTTCGGAGCCCCTGCAGGCGGCCTGCTTCGCCGGCGCGGCGGGGCTTTCGATTCTCGCCGGAGGGCGGGCCGGAAAGGGTGAGAAGCCTGCCTCGCTCCGCCTCGCCGCCGGGGCGGGCTTCCTCGCCGGCTGGGCGCTTCTGACGAAGGGAGTGAACGCTCCCTTTGCGGCACTCCTCCTCGTGCCGCTTCTTTTCGACGCGGAGGGGCGCTTCGCGTTGCGGCCGCGCCTTTCCCTCGCGGCCGCGGCCGCGGCGGGCGCGTTTCTTCCGTCCGTCGCCTGGCTCGCTTTCGAGATCGCCCGCTTCGGCCGCCCGTTCGCCTCCTACTCGACGCAGCGCTTCACGCACGATCTCGTCGACGGGCTCTGGCGGCTTCTCGTCGGGCCGAACAAGGGGCTTCTCTTCTACTTCCCGCTCCTCCCCCTCGCCGTCGCCGGCCTCGCCGTATGCGTGCGGCAGAGACGGACGCGCGCCGCCGGCCTTGCGCTTTCCGCGGTCGGCGCCGGGACATGGCTCCTCTACGCCGGCTGGTGGGCGTGGGACGGAAGCCACGGATGGGGACCGCGGTTTCTCGTCCCGCTTCTCCCTCTCCTCGCGGCGCCGGCCGGCCTCGCCGCGGAGAGGTCGAAGGGATTCCGCGTCGCCGCGCTCCTTCTTGGAGGTGCCGGAGTCCTCGTGAACCTCCTCGGCGTCCTCGTGGTGGAAGCGGCTTCGGGGCACTACATCGGATCGACCGGGGGAGTGGCGGTGAGCCGCGAGGAGTTCGAGAGCTTCCCGGCTTCCTTCCGCGAGGCGACGCGGCAGAAGGAGAGGGTCCTTCCGCGAAACCAGGTCGCCCGGTACGACGCCGCCTTCGCGCCGATCCCGCTTCACTTCTGGCTTCTTCGCCAGCGCCTCGCCGCCTCGGACCCGGCGGACCTCGCCCGGCGGCTGGAGTCGCCGCCGTGGCTCGCCTCGCATCCCGACGCCAGGCCGCACGTCCCGGCGTCGACGCTCCTCCTCACCACCTTCACGCCGCTCGCGAACTATCTCGTGGCTCCCTTTCGCTGGCCCCACCTCGGAATGGCGGTCGCGCGGCGGGACGACGAGCCGGCGGGGACCTTCAACAACGCCTGGCGGAACGGCATCGCGGATCAGGTCTTCCGCAACCTCGACATCGGCCGGGCCGAAAGGGCGGCTCCGCTCGCCCTGTTCCTGCACGAGCAGCTCCCCTCGGGGTTCTCGGCGGCCGTCTACGCGGAGACCCTCCGCGCGTCCCGTCGCCCCGACGAGGCGCGGATCTTCCTTCGCTCCATCCCGGAGCGCGCCCTTGCCGCGCCCGCGGTGAACCTCGTCCGGGCGCTCCTCGCGCGCGACGACGGGGACGAGGAGCAGGCACGCGCCTTTCTGAGGGCCGCGGCCGCGAGTTATCCGACCCCGGCCGTCCAGCAGGCGCTCCACGCCCCCGTTTCCGATTGGCCCGCCTCGCTTCGACTCTTCCTGACCGACGTCCCCGACGCCGGGTCGGAGCCGCGTCGTGGCGGGTCCGGGCGTCCGGTAAGATGACGAGGTGTTGAGACGCGTTCTTCTCGAGGTGGCCGTCGCCTCGCTCCTCCTCGCCGCCTCCACGGGTCTGGCCAGCGGAAAGTCGGGCGGCCCGAGATGGCGGGGGATCCCGGAAGGCGAGGCCGAGGCGAAGAGGAGCGGCAAGCCGGCCCTCTATTTCTTCACCGCCGACTGGTGCGGTCCCTGCCATACGATCGAAAAAGAGGTCTTCGCGGATCCGAAGGTGGCCGCGACCGTCGAAGAGCTCTACGTTCCCATCCTCTGCCGGGACCGCTATCGGGAAGAGGGAGCGAATCCCCCGGGTTTCGACGAGCTTGCGCGGCTCTTCGGGCTCCGGGCCTTCCCGACGCTCGTCGTCGCGCGGCCGGGGACGAAAAAGGGGCTCCGGCTGACCGGCTGGGCGGGAGCCGACGAAACGCGCGAATTCCTCGACGTGGCCGCGAGCCGTCTCAGGAAAGCCGAGGCCGGGGCCGCGAAGGCCGGAGCGGGAGGAGAAGAGCCATGAGCACGAAGATCCGGATCCGGAACAACGGCCCGCTCGTCGTGGAGGGAGAGGTGACTCTCCTGGACGCGGCGGAGACGCCCTTCGGCCTCGGCGGGCGGATGACGGTCAGCCTCTGCCGCTGCGGGCACTCGGCGAACAAACCCTTCTGCGACGGCTCGCACCGGACACAGGGGTTCGCGGACTCGTGCGCCGCGAGGGATCTCCCGCCTCCGGCGCCGAAGCCCTGACGGCTACTGCGCCCCGACGCGGAAATTGATCACGTCGCCGTCGGCGACGACGTAGTCCTTTCCCTCCAGCCGGAACGAACCGTGCGCCCGGCAGGCCGCGAGCGAGCCCGCCTCCATCAGCTTCTCGAACGGAACGACCTCCGCGCGGATGAACGTCCGCTCGAAGTCGGTGTGGATGACGCCGGCGGCCTTGACCGCGTGCGTCCCGCGCGGGATCGACCAGGCCCGGCACTCGTCCTCGCCCGCCGTCAGGAACGAGACGAGACCGAGGAGGTCGTAGGCGGCGCGAAGCAGCCGGTCGAGCGCCCGGTCGGGAAGGCCCAGCCCTTTCAGGAACTCCACCTGGTCCTCGGGCGACATCGCCGCGATCTCCTGCTCGATCGTCGCCGAGACCGCGGAGAAGCCGACCCGCGGCTCGCCTTTCCACTTGTCGAACCTCGCCCGCGCGATCGCGCCGGGAAGGTCCCCGGCGTCCTTCTCGTCGGCGTTCAGGATGACGAGCATCGGCTTTGCGGTCAGAAGGCCGAAGCCGCGGACCAGCTTCACCTCGTCCGGCGTCGGCTCGAAGCGGCGGAGCGCCTCCCCCTTTTCCAGCGTCGCCTTGTAGCGGGTCAGAAGCTCCCTCTCGGCCTCCAGCTCGGGCGTCTTCTTCTTCTGGATGTCCTTCACGACGCGGTCGAGCCGGTTCGTGACGACAGAGAGGTCCGACAGGAGCATCTCGGTCTCCAGGAGCTCGAGGTCGCGCGCCGGGTCGATCGAGCCTTCGGGGTGCGGGACCGCGTCGGACCCGAAGCCCCGTACGACGACGGCGAGGCCGTCCATCTGGCGCAGCTCAGGGAGGTTGAGGCTCTGCGCGCCCCCCTTCACGACGCCGGGGACGTCGACGAAGCGGACCGTGGCCGGGGTCTGCTTCTTCGGCTTGAACATCGCCGTCAGCCGGTCGAGGCGCGGGTCGGGGACGTGGGCGATCCCGACGTGCGCCTCCCGTTTGTGCGGCGCGACGGCGGTGACGTGTCCGGTCAACAGGGAGAAGAGCGTCGTCTTCCCGGAGAGCTCGAGGCCGAAGATTCCGAATTCCATGGCCGGATTCTCCCCCGGAGCTACGATTCCCGCATGCCTCGACCACCACGCGTCTCGTCACCGGTCTCGGAGATCAAGGGCTCCGTCTACACCAAGCTCCTCCACAGGCTCGCCGCGCACCGGGGCGAGATCTATCCCTTCCACGTCGGAGACACATGGCGCGAGCCGCCGAAAGGGTGCGCCATGGAGGATCTCCGCGCGGCCGACCACCCGCACCTCAACCGTTACACGCCGCCGCAGGGGCTGCCGGAACTCGTCGACGCGCTCGTCGAGCGGGTCCGCGCCCGGACCGGCGTCGCCATCGAGAGGAGCCAGCTCGTCGTCACCGGCGGTGCCACGGCGGGCCTCTCGAACGCCGTCGGGGCGGTGGCCGAGGCGGGAGACGAGGTGCTCCTCCTGTCGCCGCACTGGCCCCTCATCGACGGGATCTGCCGCAGTTTCGGCGCGCGTCCCGTCGAAGTGCCGTTCTTCGGCGTGGCCGAATCCCCGGAGTCGGTGGTCGAGGCCGTGGAGAGAGAGCTCGGACCGCGGACCGTGGCGCTCTACCTCAACACGCCGAACAACCCGTCCGGACGCGTCATCCCGCGGGAGTCGCTCGAGGCCCTGGTCGAGTTCGCCCGCCGGGAGAGCCTCTGGCTCCTCTTCGACGACGTCTACGAGGACTACCAGTACGAGGGAGAACACGCTTACGGCCTGTCGCTCGCGCCCGAGCGGGCCTTCACCGCCTGCTCTTTCTCGAAGGCGTTCGGCATGGCAGGCTACCGTTGCGGCTGGCTCGTGGGGCCGCCCGCCCCGATGGAGGGGGCGCTCAAGCTCCACACGCACAACGTCTACAGTGCGCCGACCGCCTCGCAGGTGGCGGCGCTTCGCGTCCTTTCGGGCGCCGGAGAGGCGTGGCTCTCGGAGAGCCGCGCGCTCTACGCCGAGACGGGGCGAAAGGCCGCGAAACGCCTCGGCGTGGCGCCTCCCGAAGGGTCGACCTTTCTCTTCCTCGACGTGGCCGAGGCTCTCGGGGACGGCGGTCTCGAGACGTTCCTCGAAGGGTGCGCCGACGACGGCCTCTTCCTGGCTCCCGGCCCGAGCTTCGGGCCCTATCCGACGCACGTCCGCGTCTGCTACACGGCCGCTCCACCGGAAGTCGTGATGCGCGGTATCGAGATTCTCGCGCGGCGGCTCGGACGCTGAACGGGCGGGCTTCGGCCAGGCCCCGGAGAGACCTTTCGTGACAAAACGTCGAGGCCCGGACGACTAGGAGAGCGTGGTCCCTTTGACAGAGGACGTTCCCGGGCGCGCCGCAGGATTCTCCGGCGAGGGGTCGGAGGAGGAGTGGAAGCGACTCTTCGGGGATCTGGCGGAGGGAGACGCCATCGCCATGGAAGCCCTCTACGACGCGGGGTCTCGCCCGGTCTTCGGCATCGCGCTTTGGCGAACGGGGTCGGTCGAGGACGCCAGGGACGTCGTGCAGGAGGTGTTTCTCCGCATCGTCAGCTCTCGCCGTCGCCTCGTGTCGGTCGATGAACCGAGGGCATGGCTCCTTTCGCTGGCCCACCACGTTTCGGTCGACTTCGTCCGCGGACGGAAACGCCGGGCGGCGCGGAGCCTGGACGACGTCCCCTTTCTCGTCGCGCCGGCGGGCGACGTCTCCCGCGAGGTCGAGGCTCGCCGCGCCTCGGCGCTCCTGACGAAGCTTCCCGACGAACAGCGCGAGGCGGTCTGGCTGAAGCACTTCGGGGAGTGCACGTTCGCGGCGATAGGACGGATCACCGGCGTGCCGACGTTCACGGCTGCAAGCCGCTACCGCCTCGGCGTGGAGAAGCTGCGCCGCCTGATGGAGGGGAGCCGATGAGTCACGGCCGGCCACCCGACGATTTCCCGTTCTCCGGCCTTGCGCCTCCGGACCCGCCCGCGGAGCTGCGGGGAAGGGTGCTCGCTCTGGCCCGGGAGGCCCTCGCGGAGCCGGCCGCGCCCGACGTCTGGACGCGTATCTGGGAAAGTCGGCCTCTTCGTATCGCCTGGGCCGTCGCCGCCGCTCTTCTCGTCCTGGCGAATGTCGGCGCCAGCGTCAGGCGCCCGTCCGGCGCGGCGGTCGTCTCCCGATCCGCCGCCAGGACCGGGACGGAAGCCGAGAAACAGGCGGCCCGGGAGCTCTCGGCCCTCGTCGCGCTTCCGCCCATCGATGAGACCGTCCAGCCGCTCGTCGGTCGCGCGGCGGCGGAGGCATCGTCTCCCGAGAGAAAGCCCGCGACTTCCGGAGGAGGAATGTCATGAGATCGCTGATCAAAGGTCGTCCTGCCGTCTTCGTTCTCTCGGCCGGAGGAGTCCTCGTGGGGCTCGCCGCCCTCCTCGTCATCCGGGTCGCGTCGGGGGCACGGCCCGACGAGCCGCGGAGGGAGGTTCTGGCGGCCCGCTCCGCCGGGGCCGAGGCGCCGCCACCGCGTGGGGAGGTGCCGCCGCCGCATGCCATCGACATCGCGACGCTCTCGGTTCCCTGCTGGTCGTGCGAAGAAGCGCGCAACTCCTGGCCGCTCCGTTTCCGGACGGACCTCGACCTGCTCGCACCTCTCGGAAACGGAACCGCCAACGCGGCCGTCTGGTTCAAGGACTTTGCGAAGCCGAACGGACGGCGCCTCGTCGAGGCCACCGCGGCGCTCGAGCGGCGGATCGAAGGCCCTCCGGGTTTCGGACAAGTCCTGCCTCCGGACGATCCGCTTCTCAAGGAGGCCGAGCCGTGGTGCGATCAGGCCACGATGCGCTTCTACCCGGAGATCTTCGAAATGAAGGCCTGGGAGACGCAGGTTCCGAACCTCCTCGTTCCGATGAATTTCGCGCGATCGTGGGTTGCGCGCGGCGAGACGGAGAAAGACCCGGACAAGGCCATGGCCGATTTCCGGCGCACGATCCGGCTCGGGCGGCTCCTCCGGCAGGAGGACATCATCGTCGTCAGCGACCTCGTCGGCCTCGCGTGCATCCGGATCGGGGCGGAGGGGATCTATCGCAGGGCGGCGAAGCTCGGGGACCTTCGCCTCATGCTGGTCGCGGCGATCGTGGCGGGCGAGGCGGCGCCCCAGAGGCTCCTGACCTCCGAGCGCCTGACGCGGACCGACGTCTCGCCGTTCCTCCGGACGGATGGAGCCGGGAAGACGGTCCTCGACCTTCCCGACAAGAAGCTGGACGACCTCCTCGAGGCGGCCACGGCGAGTCCCGACGTCCGGCTGCGCGGCGAGGCGCTTCTCGAGATGAACGTCGTGCGGTTCCTCGGGACCCCCGGGCAGAAGGAGAAGGTCCTCGCCGTTCTCAACCGGGTGGCCGCCGGCGGAACGGGACCTCTCTCTCGCCTTGCAGTCTGGAGTCGCGACACGGTACCGACGGAGGAGTCCCTGGCGGCGATCCGAACGCCGATACCGGGGCGCTGAAGTGCGGGGCGGCCGTCAGCGGCCGCGTTCGCTGTCGAGGGTCGTCATTCCGTGGGCGTGGTAGCGGTCTCCCGCCGCGGCCCCGTGCGGAATCGCGTCCTCGATCCGCGCGAGGTCGTCGGCGGAAAGGCGGACGTCCAGGGCTCCGAGCGCCTCGGCGAGACGGTCCCTCCGGCGCGCGCCGACAAGCGGGACGATCTCTTCTCCGCGCGACAGGACCCAGGCGATCGCGGCCTGCGCCACCGTGATCTTCCTCCCGTCCGCGAACTCGCGAAGCGCCTCGACGAGCGCGAGATTCCGCTCGAGGTTCGGACCCAGGAAGCGGGGGAGGAAGCTCCGGATGTCCGTCGTTCCGCGGGCACGGTCGCTCGACCAGGTGCCGGAAAGGAGCCCGCGCGAGAGGACGCCGTAGGCGGTCACGCCGATTCCCAGCTCGCGGCAGGCGGGGAGGACCTCGGCTTCGAGGCTGCGCGAGAAGAGCGAGTACTCGATCTGCAGGTCGGCGATCGGGTGGACGGAGTGCGCGCGGCGGATCGTCTCGGCGCCCGCCTCGGAGAGACCGACGTAGCGGACGTGTCCGGCCTTCACCAGCTCCGCGATCGCCCCGATGGTCTCCTCGATCGGCACGGCGGGGTCGACGCGCGAGGGGCGGTAGATATCGACGTACTCCGTCCCGAGGCGGCGGAGCGTGTAGGAGAGGAAGTTCTTCACGGCGGCGGGGCGCGCGTCCACGCCGGTCCAGCCGCCGAACGGGTCGCGCAACGCCCCGAATTTCACGGAGAGGACGATCTTTCCGCGGTCGCGCCCGCGGATCGCCTCGCCGAGGAGCAGCTCGTTGTGCCCCATCCCGTAGAAGTCGCCGGTATCGAGAAGGGTCACGCCGGCGTCGAGCGCGGCATGGATCGTCGCGGTGCTCTCCTCGTTATCGGACGGGCCGTAGAGATCGGACATCCCCATGCAGCCGAGGCCGATCGCCGAGACGACGGGACCGTGAGCTCCGAGCTTTCGCGTGATCACGGAGTTTCTCCGGGGCTCGTTCAGAAGGGCGATCGGTTCCTAGCTCTCTGACGGAGCGGGCGGGGCTGGCGGAGAGGGGGGAGTCACCTCTTCGGGTTTGGCGCCGGGCTTGTTCTGCCGGCGCAGCCGCTTCTCTTCCTGCTTCTTCTGCCTCGCGAGGTCCCGGAGGCGCTTTTCGTGCGAATAGTTCGGTCTTGCCAAGGTTTCATCCTCTTCGGGCCGCGAAGAATGCCGGGAATCGTGCGGTGCGGCTTTCCGATTCTACACCGGGGCCGATGGACGTCGCGTGACGGAGAAGGGCGGGGCGTCACCGGGGGAGACCGCCTCGGCCCTCCCGGGCTCACCTCAGGCTCGCGATGTCGATGACGAACCGGTAGCGGACGTCGCTCCGGATCATCCGCTCGTACGCCTCGTTGATCTTCCGGATCGGGATCATCTCGACGTCCGCGACGATCTTCTTCGCGGCGCAGTAGTCGAGCATCTCCTGCGTCTCGGCGATGCCGCCGATCATCGAGCCCGCCAGCTTCTTGTTCCCGTAGATGAGCGACATGGCCGCGATGGTGGCCGGCGCCGGCGGGACGCCGACGAGGACCATCGCCCCTTCCGTCCGAAGAAGGCCGAGATAGGCGTTCAGGTCGTGGTCGACGGAGATCGTGTCGATGAGAAGGTCGAAACGCCCCGCCAGCTTCCTGAGAGCCTTCGGCTCGCTCGTCAGCTCGAAGGCATGGGCGCCGAGCCGCCGCGCATCGGCTTCCTTCGAGCGCGAGGTGGAGAGCATCGTCACCTCCGCCCCCATCGAGGCGGCCAGCTTCACCGCCATGTGCCCGAGTCCCCCGAGCCCGACAACGCCGACACGGTCGCCGGGCTTGCACTTCCACTGCCGGAGCGGGGAATACGTCGTGATGCCGGCGCAAAGGAGCGGCGCCGCCCCCGCGAGGTCAAGGCCCGGGGGGACCTTCAGCGTGAACCGTTCGGCGACGACGATCTCCGTGGAGTAGCCGCCGAAAGTCGGCGTCTTGCGGTCCATCTCGGTCCCGTTGTAGGTGAACGCGGCCCCTTTCAGGCAGAACTGCTCGAGGTTCCGATGGCAGGGATTGCACTCGAGGCACGAGTCGACGAAGCAGCCGACGCCGGCGAGGTCGCCGACGGCGAACCTCGTCACGCGGGCACCGACCTTCGTCACGCGGCCCACGATCTCGTGGCCGGGCACCATCGGGAAAATGCCGGGGCTCCACTCGTCGCGGACCTGGTGGATGTCGGAATGACAGACGCCGCAGTAGAGGATCTCGATCCCCACGTCGTGGGCCCCCGGCTCACGGCGTGTGATCGGGTGGGGAACGAGCGGCGCCCCGGGGGCGGGAGCGGCATAAGCGGCGATTCGAGCGGTCATTACGGGTTTCTCCTCAACGTGACGGGACGCGTCGCCGTCACTTTTCGAGCTGCAGATGGAAGCGGTGGAAGAAGCGGTGGATGATGGGCGCGAAGATCACCCCGGCGATCACGATCAGGACGAGGCCGCTGTAGAGCGCATAGAAACCGGCGAAGAGCTTGCCGGCCGACGTCCGGGGATTGGCGATGGGGCCCATCCCCGACAGGATCATCGACGCGTTCAGGAAGGAGTCGACCCAGGGCAGATCGACGAGGACGTGATAGCCGACCATTCCCGCGAAGAGGGAAAAGGCAACGAGCCCCAGCCCGACGGAAACGCTCAGCGCCAGTCGCTTCAGGAAGACACGGGGATGGGCCAGCGGCTGGGAGCGGCGCTCGTACACGAAAAGATCATGCCAGAAGCGAAGGCGCGCTCGTCCGCAGGGCTATGCGGAAAGCGCGCGGGCCCTATGCGGAGGCCGGGGCGCGGAGGCCCGTCGCGGTCCAGAGAGCGCCGGCGAGGTCGACCGCGCCGAACAGGGCGAGAGACGGAGGCGCGAAGCCGAAGAGCGCCAGCGCGGCGAACGCGAGGAAGACGAAGATCCTCGCGACCACCGTGGTGCGGTAGAACGGCACCAGTTCGAACCGCGCGGCGACGTAGTAATAGAGGCCGAGAACGGCGGCGAGAACGCCGACGACCCGTATCCAGCCCTCCGGTGAGTGGGGAATGCCGAACGGCGAAAGGACGACGTCCGGTGCCGCGATGAGGGTCGCGCCGAGGATCACGAGGTAGATCGAGAAGATACGGATGCTGGTTGTCGCACGGCTCATGGCTCAACCTCCTTGTGGCGAATCGTCCGAACGTCGCGGCGCCTCCGGGGGCAGCGGAGTCGAGGCGACCAGAAAGAAGAGCAGGACCAGGAGCGTCAGGAAGACGACGGTCAACGCGAGCCGCTTGCCGTGGAAGAGGCTCTCGATCCACTTCCGGATCTCGGCCGCGAGGACGTTCGCGGATCCGCCGTAGACCTCCATCTCGCGAAGATACCGCCTGGAATCCTCGGGTTCGTAACCGAGGGGATTGGCGGGAGCGATCGTCGCGGTGACGTAGATCAGGAGCGCGCTCCCGAAGCCCGCGACGAGAATGGCGGTGGCGATGAGCCTGCGGCGAGCGTGCAGCCGTACCGAAGTCAGCGTCATGCGGCATCACGCCATGAGCTGGCGAACGTGCCTGGAGATCAACCTCAGCTGCTTCGCGTCGGCGCCCCTGAGCACGGTGCCGGCGATGGGCGACAAGATGCGAATGGCTCCGGAAAGGCCGAAGCTGGCCATCTGCAGTGCGACGAAGTTGAATTTCCCGTCCTTCAGGGGTTTGAGCAGGTAGTAGTCCATTCCGGCTTCCGTGAGAGACAGAACGAGAGCCGTGAGGGCCTCCGCGTGTCGCGTGGGTTCCGGATCGTCGTCGATTGCCGAGAGCACCTTCAGGGTCTGCGTCCGGAGGGCCGGCGAGTGCGTGAAACGAAGGGACGGTTTCGAGGCAGGCATGGGATGAGGCTCCCCGATGCGAAGTCTACGCCGCGAAGACGGCCTCACGTTTCGCGGCGAAAGACGGGGCTGAAGACGGCGACGAGGAGTGCCGCGACCATGACCACGAAGAAGAAGACCGTCCCGGTCGCTTCGTATCCGGAGAGCCCGAGATCGCCCATGAGATTGAGGGACGTATGCAGAAGCAGGGCGACGAGGATGGAACCCTTCGCTCGAAGATAGAGCCAGGTGAAAAGAATCGAAACCGGAATGGCGTAGAAAACGCGCATGAGGACCGCGCCGAAACCGGTGAGGCCGAATCCCGCGTAGAGGTCGATCGGCAGGTGCCACAAGCCCCAGGCGACGCCGAGGAGGATCGAAGCGCCGACGGGAGTCCTCATCTTCAGGAGCTCGGGGAGCAGGAACCCGCGCCACCCGATCTCCTCTCCGAGCGAACCTCCCAGAAGGAGGTTATGGGCAAAGCAGACAAGAACGGTCCACGTCGAAGCGAGAATTCCCCCCTGCAGAGCCGAAATCTCGAGTCCCTTGCTTCGGGCGCTGGCCACTACCCAGGCGACGAGAAAGAGAACCGGCATGAAGGTGACGGAGAGGAAAACCCATCTGGCCTCGGGCTTCGCCTGTAGGTTGCCGTTCGCCGGACCGAGGACTCGGCGGTTGAGGGGAGAGAAGAAGAGAAGGATCAGCGCTCCCACGGCCACCGCTGCAACCGACGGCATCAGCGGGAGCGACGTAATCCGGGAGGGAGCGGCCAGGGCGACGAGCACCCCAGGCACGACGAGCGGCATGAGAATGACGGGAATCGTCCACGGGCTGCTTCGGCGTTGCTCGGGCCCGAAGGTACTGGAGAGAATCAACCCCGAAAGCGACGGGCCGAAGACGCCGATCTGGGCGACGAGCCAGCGGAAGTCGTACGGGCCCTGGCCGCCGCGGGGAAGAACTCCCGAAAGGAGCCAGATCGGCCACGACAGGAGGCAGGTCAAGCCAAGGAAGATCCAGACGAATCTGCCGGAGGACTTCGGGTCGTCCACGGCCTCCGCCGACATGGAGACCTCCTGACCGGAGGAATCGCGGGCTCCTCACCATACCGCGTTCTCGGCGATGGGCGGACGCGTCCGCCGCCTCAGGCGGTTCGTGCCTGAGCCCTACCCCGATAGATTCGCGAGACGACCGCTCCGTAGAACGTGAACTCGAGGACTCCTCCCGCGAACCACTTCAGGACGAGGCTGAAAGGAAGGGGGTAGAGAAGGTACTGGTTCACGTCGACGAGAAGCGCCACGAGCAGGCCGATGAAGAGGCCGTAACCGAGCCCCTCGCGAAGCGTTCCGGTTCGCGCGGTACGGACGTAGCCCCAGACGAAGAGGACGCAAACCAGTCCTGTCAGAAGAAGCGACCACCCCATGGCGCCGGGGAGGTCCGTGCGTCGAAGGTGCTGAACGGCCTCGTTGGCCCGCCGCAGGATGACGAGATGAAGAAGGCTGTTCCAGGCCAACGACAGGACGAAGAGGATGCTGACCGCGAGAGCGAATCGGGCGAGTTTGGGCACACGCACCTCACTTCTTCGGACAATCCCAGAGATCCAGTGCGATTCGCATCCGGTTCTGCGGGTCGTACTTCACGGGCACGACGCGTCCGGGTTGAATCGACGGCACGTCGAGGCGGGATACCAGAGCTTTCGTCTTCGCCTCGTACGGTTCGCCGTCGGCCGGGACGACGCGTACGACGAACTCGACGACGGGGTCGTCGTTGATCGTCGTTCCCGTGTCGATGAGCCGGACGATCGTCCCGGTGGCAGATATGCCGGTCGCGAGGATCTCGCAGGACTCCTTCCGTCCGCTGTAGCTGTCGACGATCGATCGGCAGCCGAGAAGCGCCACAGCGAAGGCGGCGAGAACTGGTATCGCCGGCAGGAACGGCGCGAAGACCCCTTGGACCGTCGTCGTCGCCGGTCCGCGACGGAGCCTACTCGGCATGACTCCACGGGAGCGTTCGGTTCGCATACCGCGCCTCTCCGGTGAAGAGGTGGTAGAGGTAGGAGCCGAGACAAAAGCGGCCGAGGATCAGGGCTCCCAGCGCGGCGAGAAGCAGGGCCTCCAGAGCCCACGCGAACGTGTGCCAGCCGGAGAAGAGAGTCAGCCCGATCGCGAGCATGAAAGTCCCCGCCATGGCCTGCGCGAACCGTCGTGGATTCGGCGCCGGGCCGAGGGGCGGCCGGCCCCGGGGTGTCGCCACGAGGCGGTTATAGAGGGCGTCGAAGGGATTCAGAGACGGGAACGCCGCGTTCCACCAGAGAAGCGCCCAGAGAGCGAGGAAGTAAGGCCACGGCTGGAACAGCAGGCCAATCAGGACCAGACCCCCGATCGCCCGTGGCTGCCACATCAGGGCCGGATACTGGGTGGCACAGGCTTCCGACGAGGCCTCCCGGAAGCCCTGCTGCCGCACGAAGTTCACTTCTGCCGTCATCTGATCCCCCCTGTCCGTATTGGATCATGCAGGTCAAAGGCGATGGGTCTGTCCATAATGCCCCTCGACTCCGGCCCGCCGTGACGTCAAGAGTCTGCTGATTGTCGAAGCACGGGCTTGATGTCGACCACGGGTGTTCCGTCGATTGCCTCGATCGGTCCGACTCGCAATCGACTCCCGGCGATCTCGCGAACCGTCACGCGATGTAATCCGAGTGGATTGGGTCTGTCGGGAGAGCGTGTCGCAAAGACCCCCTTCAGGGGCCGGCTCTCATCCCCGCGCGGATGCACCTTCAGGACGTCGCGATGGGCCTCGTGAAACCACGTGATCAGGATGAGTTCGTCGCCGGCCGAAATGCCCGCAAGCCCTGCTGCCGCCGTCGAGTTCACTTCGAGCCATGCGTCGGGCGCGCCTTCGTGCCCCTGGTGGGGCGCTACCCGGCAGCTGGTCAGCTCCGAGTGCAGGACTCCGATGGGCTTGATCGAATAGGTCGCTTCCGTCATCTCTGGTCCCTGTGTGAGAGTTATCGGTCTCTCTCCACCTTCGCGGGCTGACTCCCCGGGGGTACGATCCCGTTCATTCGAAGGTAGACGACGAGCTGGCCGTAATGATCCGACGCGTGCCAGACGGCGAGCGTCGTCAGCCCCAGGCGCGTGGACGGGCCGCCGTACGGTCCGCTCACTGGTTCGAGCGCGTTGGCCGGCGTCATCATCCGGAGCACACTCTGGGCATAGTCGAACGACTGACGCAGGTACGTCATGAGTTCGGCCTTGGTCGCGGCGGGGCTCGGCCCGCCGGTCGCGCACCCGGACGGGGGCTCCTTCTTTTCGATTTCGTTGAAAAAGGCGAAGTTTCCGCACGCGACGTGTTTGACCTGCTCTCCGAAGGTCCGCGCCTCCTTGAACTCGCCGTTCGTCGGCTTGAACCCGTATTTCTCCGCAGGCATGGCGTCGGCCAGGCTGACGAACGATCGCTCGATCATCGAGAACGATTGCGCGACGGTGGCCGCCATCGAGTCGCCGCGCTCCTGCGAAAACCCGGCGGGAGCAAACAGGAGAGAAGCGATACTCACGAGCAGGGTAAAGAATCGCTGGCGAGCGTTCATGCCCTGATTGGAATGATTCGCGTTCATTCTCCGGGCCTCCTCCCCGAATATGTACACGTCTCTCGCGTGACCCGAGCGCGCCCCATCCAGACGCAGACTGCGCCCAGGAGCAGAAGGAGCAGACCGGCGCCGAGGAAGTAAAGGTGATGAACGGCGAAGACCTGCCGAGGCGCAAAGAGCCAGACGATGGCGGGGTAGAGCAGCGAGAAGAGCCCCGCGCCGATGAGAGCAGCTGCGGTAGAGTGATACGGGCCGAGCGTCGTTTCTGTCATTCTGACCTCCGGGCGCTGGATGACGATACCGCGTCCCGCGGCGACCGGCGCGTGTCCGCAGCAGAGCGTGGTCAGACGGCGACCTCGTACTCACTCTGGACGAGACCGCTGGCATACTGACGGGTCGCAACGTGCCTCAGGAGGATATCGTGCGGCGTCGCGCCAAAGAGCGGGATGCCGCTGCCGATCAGCACGGGAACGCGCGTGATGGTGAGGCGCTGGATGAGCCCGGCCCGAAGAAAGCGTTGAATGGTGATCCCGCCATCCACGTAAAGATGCCGGATTCCCCGAGCGGAAAGCCGGGAAACGACTTCGGCCGGCGCCCCGGCCATCCGCTCCACGACGGCTCCGTCGGGGGCCGGCGGAAGCGTTCGGGTGCTGAGGACGAAGACGGGCTTTTCTCCATAGGGCCAGGATGGAAACTTCGCGACGACTTCGAATGTGTTCCGCCCGATGACAAGAGCGTCGACCGTGGCGAAGAACTCGTCATAGCCATGAGGTTCGCCGCCGTCGGCCGGCAGAAAGTCGAAGCTCCCGTCCGCACGTGCAATGAAGCCGTCAAGACTCGTGCCGACGAAGACGGATGCTTTCATTACTCAGGCCTCCTGTTGCGGCCTGACGATATCAAGCTCCGCTGCTTGTTCGACGGATGGCTCATTCCCGGGCCCGCCGGGTCCAATGCCAGAGCCCACGGGTGGCCTCCTTGGGCAGAGGTCGTCCGAGCTGACGCGCGATCAGCACCAGTTGGCCACGATGGTGAGCCTCGTGCGCCACGAAGTAGCCGAGAAAGTGCTCCAGGTCCGTCGGGAAGTTCTGCCAGGTACTTCGAGGAACGCTGCCCCCGCGTGAAGCACCGAGCTCGATGAGACGAACGATCCCTTCACTGCTGCGCGACAGGGCCCGCAGGAGCGCTGCGGGAGAGACTCGGCGCAGATCGACGAGCGGAGGCGGGATGATGCCGTGGCGTCCTCCCAGGGCCTTGATCCACCGACATCGACTGTTATGAAGGTGCGCCGCGACCATCCTCACGGTGCGGCGTGGGGCCCCGGGGACCGACATGGACCAGAGATCTGGCGGGAGTCGCTCGATCAAGTACGTCGTCACCCGATTGCTCGTTCGCCAGGCGCTGACGAGCCTCGACGGGTTCCCGGCTCTCCGTTCCATCCACGTCACGGCCTCGATGTCTCCCTATCCGTCGAACGATATCAAGCTCAGTGGTGACAGCAGCGAGTCCGCCGGAACGCGGGGTCAGACGCCGCGCCGGGACCTGGCCCGTGCGACGAGGCCAAGCAGGTGCGCGACGCCAATGCCGAGGGATAGTGCCGAGAAGGCCGCCTGACGAACGGGATACCCGGCGCCGCGCCACAACCGAATGAAGTCCGGAACGAGCACGAGGCCGCGAAGGATATAGACGCCCGCGATGAAGACCAGCACGGTGCGAACGAGGGGAAGGGGCGCCAGGACGCCGGCGCCAGAGAGGGCATAGGCGCCCCAGATGAAGAACATGACTGCGATTGCGGCCGTGATGAGGGCCGGAGCGAGGGAACCTTGGCGCGCCTGCAGTGCCAGGGAGGAGGCTCCGAAATAGAGGTATCCCGGTGCTCCGATGAAGATGATGACGACATGCAGGAGTGCTATGGCGAAGCTCCCGGTGGCGCCGCGGTGAGCCAAGCGCGTGTCCGGGTCGGGATGAGAGGCTGTGACTTCAGGTTCCCTCGCGGTGTCTAACGCTCAAGCTAAGCCGATGTGACCGCCGGGGGCGGCCACGGTCGGCTTGAGCGCCTGGTTGGGCAGTACCTCATGCCTTCTTCCAGAGTGACTCCCGGCTCACGTCCGGCCACGGCCCTGTGACTTCGGGGCGCTGGACCGGAGATTCTCCGCGACCGCGGCCTGGATCAAGGCCTTGAACGCCTCAGCATCGAGCACCTCTCCCTCCCTGATGTCGATGGCGCGACGCGTGTTTCCATCGAGGCTGGAGTTGAAGAGCCCCCGAGGGTCCTCCAAGGAGGCACCCCGGGCGAAGGTCAGCTTGACCACCTGTTTGTAGGCCTCTCCGGTGCAGACGATCCCAGCGTGGGACCATACGGGCACCCCCAATGGGTTGGTGGGCTTGATCCATTTGCACTCCTCCACGATGTCCGGGTCCGCCTCGTGGATAAGGCGGCGAACCTCCGCCAGGGTCTCGGCGCGCCAGCCACCCAGAGACCGGATCCGCTCGTCGATGAGATGAGAGGCCGCCATCGCGGTCGCGCGCTCCGCTTCCGCACCGGGCTTGGCCTTCGCGCCTGCCTTCGGCGGAGACTTGGCCCCGGCGGCCGGCTTGCGTGGCTTGCTCGCGCGCGACGTGCCCTTGGCCTTCGGCTCACTTCTCTTTGGTTTTCGCGCCACGATTCATTCTTCAATTTGTTGTCATGCCCAATGACGACCGGCGTTCAGCCGCTTGCACGAGCCCTTCTGCGCGTGCTCGCACAGAGCGGGGCGAGTGCCAGTCGGCTGCAACGGCACGTTAGAGGGCCCCGCAGACGGAATGGCGAGAGGTGACCTCAGATCGACCGCTCCATGAGAATGGTGGCCTCCGCACTCTCGATAGACGCGAAGACTGCCTGGCCATGGAACTGGAAAGTCTTGTAGGGTGCGGACAGAACGTCGTTGAAGCCCAGCTTCCGGAAGACATGCTGGGACACACTGCCTGTCGCTTCGGTGACTGCGGTGCGGTAACCAAGGTGCTCACCATTAGCGAGGCAGCTTGAGATGAGCTGGTGGGCGATACCTCTGCCAGAAGCTGAGCGCGCGACACCTAGCATGAACAGGTGGAGGTGTGTGCCGGGGGCAATGTCCCGTGTGGCGCGGTACGAAGTGTCGAGGCTGTCGAGCAAGGCGCCGATCGGAGCGAAGGTGGGTGCAAGAAGGTGGAGACCGTCTGGCGTTGGCGTGCCGAAGTCATCGGTGAGCAGTGCACCGACGAGATCGCCCGTGAAGGTGTCGCGTGCGACCAGGGTGAGCCGCTCAGAAAGCGCCTTCGGGACGAAAGCCGGCAGGAAGCCCTGGATTTCGGCTATGGAAAGACCGAGTGCCACGGCGGGCGGGTCATAAAGGCTGAACACCTCAGCAAGCAGGCGAACCATGGAATCCGCTTCTGGCGCTTGGAGGAGCCCGTATTCGATATCACCGACAACACTGAGAGGAATCATGTGTCTCCTGGGCCACCTAACGCTTCGCCGATAACCTGCGGGGCGCGAAGCGATCCGTCAGGTTCATCGGCAGGTTAGGCAGTGCGCCTCGCTGCCAGATATCGTGGTTCTGCGTGAAGTGGGTACTCGTCCATTCGACCTCGCAATAGCCCCTTCGGAGAAATCCGGAGGGGTCTTCGCATTCGGCCGCCGTTGACGCACAGTTTGGCAGATAGGGCTAGAGAGAGATCGACGGGTTGTGCGCATATTTCAGGCAGCCTCGGAACCTGCGCGCCCAGATTCGCTTGAGGAGCAGCTTCCGTACGAGCCATGGCATCCCTGCGAAATGAAACTTCTGCTCGTCGTCGGTGAGGGAGTGCACGAGCAGCATGAGTACCGACGGGCCGCCGACGCGCTGCCCGTGCTTCGACGATCGCACCTCGAGCGCGAGGACCTCGTCGGCGCGCAGCAGCTTCGCCAGGGCCGTCCCGTCGAGCGCCGACTCCTCCGCGTCGAGGTGCGGGAACAGAACGTTTCGAACTTCGTCCGCTGTCCGATGCAGCGTCTCGTACGATCCGCCCTTGCGGAACTGCGCCGTGGCCGTCTCGAACGCGCTCAAGCGGCCGAGGAGCTTCTCGTGATCGGCGCGCCAGCCCACGACGTCCGAGGCGTACGCGGGCAGCGAGGCGCGTGCGGCGACCTCCGTCAGCTTCGGGAAGATGATCTTCTCTTCACCGTCGTGGTGGGTGTGCAGGAAGCGCGTGAAGAGCGCACAGAACTCGGCGAAGTCGGCGCGATCGCCCTCGGGCACGGGGGCGGCTGAGACGCGCACGATCGTTTCGAGGCTGCGCCGAAGAGCTGTGTGGATCCGGATCAGGCTCTGGGCCATCAGGTCAGACGGCGCCGACGCGTTCATGGGGTCACCATGGCCGACGGGCGGCCGAGCGGAAGACCTTCGCACGTCTCGAACGGGGTGCTTGACATGCCTCCACGCTACCACGAACGCGCCGACGCAACTTCGAGATGACCACTCAATGTCGCGTGTATCTTCGCTGGGTGTTTCTGCCCAAAGAGCGAGCCGGCTTCGTCAGGTTCTTCGGCACATCGGGCTTCGACATGATTCAAGTCTGTCTAACGATAGGACCTTGCTCCGGTTTAGTTGACACCGCTGTGGATAGGGGCCTGGGCTTCGAAGATGGCCGGAGGAAGGTACCCAAGCGACGAATGGAGCCGCTTCTGATTGTAGAAGCGGACGTAGTCGAGGAGGGCCGTCCTGAGTTCGGAGTCGGTCTGGAGCGTCATTCCGAAAAGGCACTCCGTCTTCAGCGAGTGAAAGAACGACTCCATGTGAGCGTTGTCGTTCATCTGCCGCGGGCGATTCATGCTCTGTAGAAAGCCCCGGCGGGACAGCGAGGCTCGAAGGTCGAGGGCGGCGTATTCGATTCCCCGGTCGCTGTGGAAGGTGACGCCGGGGGAGGGGCGCCGCCATCGGACGGCGTGAGAGAGGGCGCGCCGGGTGAGCGAAGCGTCCCGATTCCGGCCCAGGCTCCAGCCGAGGACCCTTCGGGAGTGCCGGTCCATGACGACGGCGAGGTACCACCAGCGGCCGGCGACCCGGACGTAGGTGACGTCCGCCACCCAGAGCTGGTTCGGGCTCGTTGTCGTGACGCCGTGGACCGTGTTCGGATGCACCCGATAGAACGCTTTCTGACCCACCCGCGACCGGCGATAAAGACGGGCCGAGCGGCCCTGGAGTTGCGCCAGCCGCATCAGGCGGGCGACCCTTCGGCGGCCGACCGGGACCCCTTGCCGCCCGAGTTCCCGCGTCACCCGGGGGCTGCCGTAAAGCCCCCTGGCCTCCTGGAACACCGCGAGAACCCGTTCGGTCATCGCCGCATCAGACGCCGTTCGGCGGCTCGGTCGTCTGCTCCGCCAGGCATAGAACCCGCCCCGCGTGACGCCGAACCTCCTGCACATCAGGCTCACCGGGAACAAGCTCCGGTTCGCCTCGAGGAACGCGAAGACGTCCCCCGTAACTCGCGGGCGAACCGGATCGCTCTTTTTAGGAGTTCGTGCTCCATCTTCAGCCGCTTGTACTCGCGCTCAACCTCCCGTAGCCGTTGGAGCTCACCCACGGCTTTCACGTCCAGAGCCGGCAAGGCACCACGAAGCTCACCGTCCCGAGCCTGCTTGCGCCAGCGCGACAGCATGAACGGGTGAATGCACAGTGACTCCGTCACGTCCCGGACCAGAACGCCGGGCTGCTGACTCAGTTGAACAGCCCGCAGCTTGAACTCCTGGCTGTAGCTTCTGACTCTCCGGGGTCCTGCTTTTCCCATCGTGACCTCTCTAGTTAGCTCAGAGTGTCAACGATACCGAAGCAACCTCCGAGTCCGCTGCAACGCGTGGTTAGACGGCATACGGTGGGGCGATGGCGGTGCGGGATGCAGAGCGACCGCCGCTAGATCTAGGTTGACTGACGCACGGCAGCTGTCTCGTTGCGCTGAGCCGCCTTGGCGCCGGTATAGATGAACAGCGATACGCCGAGCAATATCGCCGGCAACAGAGTTCCTGCGGCGAGGAGCGGCAGGAAAGATGCGTCCGACGGAAGGCCCGCCTGGATAAGCAGCACGCGAAGAGCCCAGGCCACGAATGGACATGGGACAGCGAGAATGAACCAGAGACGAGCCCACCGAAAAAGCCGCGACGATTTGGACGACGAGGCGTGTTCTCGAAACATGCCGTCTAACGATAGGCGTTCAGCGGCGAGCGAAGCGAGATGGAATGAGAAGGCCGGCCTCCCGTCGCAGTCTGAAAATCAGCTGCAGGTCAGACGGGCTCGAGGCCCAGAGAGGAGACCGGCCATGAGGAAGCGTAGCACCGGAGCGGCGACGATGGACCCAACCCCGAAGAGGACGAGGAGGTACGAAGGGACGGAGACGGAGGGCAGGGTGTCCTCGAGCAACCTGACCGTGGGCGTGGACCTTGGGGATCGGGTGAGCCACGTGTGTGTGCTGGACTCCAAGGGAGAGATCGTCGAGGAGATGCGTGTGGCAACGACGAGGAGCGGGTTGAGGCGAGCGCTGGGCGGCGAGCGCCTCGGGAAGTGCCGGATCGCCATGGAGGTCGGGACGCACTCGCCGTGGGTGAGCCGACTGCTCGAAGAGATGGGGCACGAGGTGCTGGTGGCCAACCCGCGCAAGCTGCGGTTCATCTACCAGAGCCGCGGCAAGACGGACCGGGTGGACGCACGATCGCTGGCGCGGGTGGCGAGGATGGACCCGGCGCTGCTCTCGCCGGTGGAGCATCGGTGCGAGCCGTTCGCGCAGGACCTGGCCGTGCTGCGGACGAGGGACTTGCTGGTGCGGACCCGGGTGAAGCTGATCGGGCATGCGCGGGGAGCGGTGAAGGCCACGGGACACCGGTTGAAGGCGAGCTCGACGCGGAGCTTCACCGTCGAGGCCGGACCGATGCTTCCGGAGGAGCTGAAGGAGACGCTGGGGCCCGTCCTCTCTGCGATCGACGCCGTGTCGGAGCAGATCCGCGCCCTGAACCGGAAGGTTCGCGAGCTGGCGAAGAAGAAGCACCCGGAGACGGAGCTGCTGCGGCAGGTGCCGGGAGTGGGCTTCATCCTGTCGCTGGCGTTCGTCCTGACGCTGGAGCGAGCGGACAGGTTCGAGAAGAGCCGGATGGTGGGGCCGTACCTCGGGCTGGTGCCCGGACGCCGGCAGAGCGGCGACAGCGATCCGCAGCTGAGGATCACGAAGGAGGGCGACGACTTCGTGCGCCGCCTGCTGGTCCAGGCAGCCCAGTACATCCTGGGACCGTTCGGCCCCGACTGTGACCTTCGTCGGTTCGGCCTGGCGCTGGAGGCACGCGGCGGAAGGTACGCCAAGAAGCGAGCCATCGTCGCCGTGGCCCGGAAGCTGGCGGTCCTTCTGCATCGACTCTGGAGCTCGGGAGAGGTCTACGACCCGGCTCGCCAGGTGCGCCCGGCCCGACGCATCGGCGGCGTAGAGAACGACGAGAGTTTCTTAGAAAGAAGAGAGAGACGGGAGCCCCGACAGTCGGGAACGGTGAGAAGGAACGCAATACATGGAATCGAATCGACGCCCTGTCTGGGCGACTGCGAAGCGGACTCGGGTCCGGAGGGCCATCCGGCTGCTCCAAGAAGACCGACAGCGAGATGGCAGCGCCCTTTCAGCTCGGACACCCTCATGCACCGAGCGCCGCAGCGCGGCGACGAGAGTGCGAATGGAAGCGAGGTGATCGATTCGACGTCCCCAGGGAGACCGAGCCCCCGCTTCTCACTTGACACGACCGGGCCTTCTCATGGAAGTCCGCTGCAGCGCGGGGTTAGGCGGCAGCGCCAGAAGACGTGGGCGGCGAATAGCCCAGCAGGATGCTGCGCAAGAAGACGGCCGTCCCGAGGCGTTACCGGAACCGCGACAATGCTGCCCATTCCAAGGGCGGTAACGATGAAGATGGAGAAAGAACAGGAACACGCCCCAGGCGTCTTCTAGCGGAGGTGGGAAGACCCATCTGAAAGGACGATAAGAGTGGCGTAGAGGGACGACGGTGCCGCCCACAAAGAACGATGCCTCCGAACAGGAAGCTGTGCCTGATGCTCGACATGCGGAAGGCTCTGAGTTAGAGGCGTCCAGAGGAGTAGGCCAAAGCGGCGACCAGGAATGCTCCCGGATAGCGGAGAGCGAGAAGACTCGGACGCTCATGAAACCCTGCCGCGCGGAGCGTAACCAGGTTAGGGCGGGATGCCCCAGGACACCCCAAGTAAGGGCGAATGCTGCAACGAGCGAATGCTGAAACACGGAGCTTTGTAGAAAGCGAGGTCGCGACATGAGGTCGCCGCCTAACGATATCGAGTTCAGCGGCGAAGAGGAAGGAGCGCAGCGACTGACGATGAGTCCGCTGCAATGAGGTGTTAGGCGGCAGTGGTGGACGAACGAGCAGGGCCTGAATGGCCCGCCAGTGACGCCGGGCTCCGAACATTGCCCCCGGCCGAGGGAGATGGAGAGAAACGGAGAACGCGCGAGAGAGAGATGGTGCTTTGATTTGGCCGAGGATGACTCGCGAAGCCACGTGAGGTTCGAAACGGCCCACTGAGCCGCTGGCGATAGCAGATTGCGTGACACGGCAGGCGCGACTTCCTCCCTACAGATTGTGGCGAGGTTTCCTAACGAGTAACCGGACGCCGTAAGCACCGCTGCGATACGCGCGTAGTCCGTGGGTTGCAACTCGGTGTCGAGCCAGAATTCCGACAGCGCCTGCCATACAGGCTGACGTCGCTCGACATCAAGAAGGGCGTCACTCAGCACGTTCGCCGCCCAACTAGTAGTAGACGGACGTTGACAAGGGTGGATAGACGGAAGAAACGTCGGTGTAGCGGCCGGGGAGGAAGTGCGACGGCGAGGCGGGAAGCCCCTGATTAGACGGGCTTTCTCGCTGACAGGATTGCGCAGACTCTGGAGTGATAGGCCGAAAAAGATTCGGCTTAGTGCCGTCGGTGTTAGGCCGACGACAAGAGGGTCAGAGCGCATCGAGGGGGCTCCGGACACCGCGTCCTCCTGCCTGGTTCAGGACGTGAGTGTAGATCATCGTGGTCGTCACATCCCGGTGTCCCAGCAGCTCCTGGATGGTCCGGATGTCGTAGCCCCCTTCCAGGAGATGCGTCGCGAAGGAGTGGCGGAAGGTGTGGCAGCTGACCGACTTCGGGATGCCGGCTTTCCCGGCCGCCTCCTTGACCGCTTTCTGGATGGTCGTCTCGTGAAGATGGTGGCGGCCGGTGCGTCCGGTGCGCGGATCGGTGCTGAGGCCGGGCGCCGGAAAGGCGTATTGCCAGGCCCACTGCCGGCTCGCGGCCGGGAACTTCCGCGTCAAAGCATCGGGGAGCCACGTCTCGCCGAGACCGCGCTTGAGATCGGCGTCGTGAAGAGACTTCACCTCGACCAGATGCTGGCGAAGCGTCTCGGAGAGGGAGGCCGGAAGCATCGTCCGTCGGTCCTTCTGCCCCTTGCCGTCGCGGACGAGGATCTGGTTGAGGGCGAAGTCGAGGTCCTTGACGCGGAGGCGAAGGGCCTCCATCAGCCGCAGGCCGCTGCCGTAGAGAAGGGTGGCGACGAGGCGCGGGGCGCCGTCGAGGCGGGAGAGGACGGCCTTGACCTCGGCGGGGGTGAGGACGACGGGAAGGCGCGCGGGGCGGCGGGCGCGGACGACGTCGCCGAGAGACTCGAGCGGCTTCCCGAGGACGTCGCGGTAAAGGAAGAGCAGGGCCGAGAGCGCCTGGTTCTGGGTGGAGGCGGCCACCTTCTTCTTCACCGCGAGGTCGGTGAGAAAGGCATTGATCTCGGCCTCGCCCATCTCGTCCGGATGGCGCTTGCCGTGGAAGAGGACGTACCTTCGGACCCACGCGACGTAGGCCTCCTCGGTCCGCAGGCTGTAGTGTCGCGCGCGGAGGGCGGCGCGGAGGCGGTCGAGAAGGCGGGGCTTGTCCATGGCGTTGCTTCTTACTTCCGTGCCGATCCTGCTCTTTCTTCCCCGCTCTTGCGCTTCGTGCGGCGGCGGGACTCCGGCCGCCGGCGTGGCCGGGCTCCCTTTGGCCGGGCATGTCTCGGCTCGTAGACGCCGAGCGTCCCCCCGCCGGGGAGGGTGACCCGGGTCAACAGCCCCCAGCCCAGGTTCTGAACGGGACTGCAAGGAACCCCGTGCCGGGCCATCGCGGAGACGAACGCTTTGGCGTCTTCGCAGATGAAATAGAACTCGTGGAGGTCGTTCTTCCGGGACGGATGAACCGCCACCTCCGCGGGCGGCAGGCCGAAGATGAGCCAGCTGTCGCCGACATCGACGTGCGGGAGCCGGAGGACGTCCCGAAGGAAGGCCCGGTCGGCCTCGGGCTTGCGGCTGTAGATGATCGAATGGGCGCCCGTGATCATGTGAGCCTCTATTTTTCTTTCGCCTGCGCCGCCGCGCGGCGGGCCATCTCCTCGGGGGAGACGTCCTCGATGTGGGTGGCGAAGCCCCACTGGTGGCCGAAGGGGTCCTTCAGGAAGCCCATCCGGTCGCCGTAGAACTTGTTCGTCACGGGCTGCATCTCGGTGGCGCCGGCCGCGAGGGCCCTCTTGAAGAAGGAGTCGACGTCCTCGACGTAGACGAGCATCGAGAAGGACGTCCCTCCGAGCGTGTCGGGGGAGAGCGCGTGCATGGCCGCGTTCTCGTCGGCCAGCATGACGCGGGCCTTGCCGACGGAGAACTCGGCATGCCCGACCTTCCCGTCGGGGCCGTCCATGCGGACCTCCACCTTGGCTCCGAAGGCGCGCTTGTAGAAGTCGAGGGCCTTCGCGGCGCCCCGGATGTAGAGGTAGGGGGTGGCCCCCTCGGCGCCGGCGGGGATGGGGGCGGGTTTGGTGGCGGCTGTGGTCATGGTCGTCTCCTTTCCATGGGGCTTTTCGTTGAGATCCGGTCTCGATTGTTCCTCTCGTTTCACCGGATTGCCTAGTCGTAAACGCCATCGGCGAACCAGTCGCCGCTCTTCGTGTCGCGGTAGATGCGGCAGAGGGGGCCGGCGGAAAGCTCGACGTCCCAGTAGTCGCGGGCGACCCCTTCGCCGGTCCACCACGCCTCCTCGAGGTGCCACGGGCCGGAGGCGACGCGGACGGCTCCCGCGATCTCGGGCGTCCCCTTTGCCGGCTCGGCCGCGAGCGTCTTGAGGGAGACGGGGCGCGGAGAGATGCCCGACGCGTTGTGCCGTTGCCGTTGCCGTGGCCGTTCCCCTCCACGATCACCTCCAGCGCCAGCGGCGGGCGGAGGACGCGGACGGCGAGGAGGCCGCGCCCTTCGCGCGGGGGCCTGCGTTCCACGGGCGCCGGCGGCGGGGCCCACGGCACGAGGGCGAAGCGCTCGGGGCGGTGGCCGTCGACGGTGCGGGGCGACCCGACGCGCCCCTCGCCGAGGAGGGAGAACAACCGGGCCATCGCGGTGGCCAGCTTGTCGGGGGAGATCTCGGCCGGGCCGAAGAGGGTGAGCTGGCCGGGGCGCGGGGCGTCGGGGTGGGCGGTGAAGGAGAAGCCCGAGACGGGGGCGCCGGGGGGCTTCGATTCGAGGCTGAGGCGAAGAAGGGAGAGGAGCGTCTTCGTGTCGCGCGTCGGGGCGGGGAGGGAGAGGCTGCGCGCGTCGTGGCCGTCGGGGTCGAGGGAAAGCTCGACGTCCAGCTTCACGCAGCCGGCGGCGTGGTCGGCGAGGCGCCGGACGAGCCGCTCGAGGGCCGCGGCGGCGATGCCGAGGAAGGGCTCGAGGGTGACGAGGGGCCACTCCAGGCTCGTCCCCTCGGTGAAGCCGGGGGGCGGCCTTCGCGGGACGAAGGGGCGCGGGTCGAGGCCGCGCGCCACGTCGTGCAGGGCGCGCCCCGCCTCGCCGAGGCGGCCGGCGATCTCCGAGGCGGGGAGCTTCGCGAAGTCGCCCACGGTGGAGAGGCCCCACCGGAAAAGGGTGCCGGCGAGGCCCATCTCGGGGGCGAGGCGCGAAAGGGGAAGGGGCGCGAGGAAGGGGGCCTCGCCCCCCGCGGGGACGACGACGGGGGAGTCGGGGAGCCCGGCCGCCACCTGCGCCGCGAGCTTGCTCGACGCGATGCCGCAGCGGGCGGGGAGCCCTTCGCGCTTCGCCGCGGCGACGAGGGCGCGGCCGAGGTCTCTCTCCTCGGGGAAGTGGCGATGGAGCCCGTCCAGGTCGATGTAGACGACGCCCTCGCCACCGTCCTCGACGCGCGGTGAGATCCGCTCGGCGGCGTCGAGGAGGGCTTCGGCGGCGGCGCGCTCGGCGGCCTCGTCGCGGCCGCGGGCGACGAGCTTCGGAAGGATCGCCCGCGCCTGCGGAAGGGTCATGCCGGGGCGCAGCCCCGCCTTCCGCGCCGAGCGCGTGGCCGCCACGAGGCGCGCGGCGTGGCCGTTGCCCGCGAAGACGGCGGCGGCCGTCCCCGCGAGCTCGGGCTCACTTCGCAGCCGCGCGGCGAGCGGAAACATCGGAACGAGAAGACAGGCGAGACGCATAAAGGTGAGCGATCAGGGAGGTTCTTCTACCGGCCAACGCTCGGCGCCAGGAGAGTCGGGTAAGCACTAGCGCCTCGCTCGGCTCAGCGAGCGCGGACGACTTAGAGCATCTCCCGCGCGTCCCCGGGCGCGCTCGCTTCGACGTGGCCGCACGGAGAGTCCCGCCGGTCGTTGCAGGAGATCGCTTTCGTTATTTTTTTCTTTAAAGAAATACTTCCTTGCATTCGAAGAGGCATGGCTTCGAAGCTCCCCGGGCGCGGCCGCGGAGCTTTTCGAGAAAGAGGCGCGAGGAGAGGCCGAGGAGAAGGGGAAGCGCCGCGCGGCCGCCAGAGGAGCCCGAGACGGAGCGGCTCCAGCCGGCGCGCGTCCCGCCGGCCGCGACGACGGCCTCGGCCGCCGGGCCGGTGACGTGGAAGGGGGAGAGGACGAGAAGCGCCGCGCCGTGCGATTCGGCCGTCCGCGAAAGGCGGAGGAAGGCGAACTCGTGCCGCGCGCGCCTCCAGAGCGAGATCTTCGACGTGGCGAGGCCGAGGTCGAGGACGACGACCGGGACGCCGGCGGAAAGGAGCGTCTCGGCCGCAAGGAGCGCCTCTTTCAGCGTCCGCGGCCGGACCCAGAGGAGGCGCGGAAGGTCGGTCCCGAAAGCCGCGGCCGCTTGAGGGTCGAAGTGGTCGCCGAGGTCGACGAAGGCCGCCGCCTCGCCCCCCTCCGTCGCTGCGGCGAGGACGGAGAGGGCCAGGGAAAAGCGCCCCGACGAGCGGCTCCCCGTCAGCTCCACCAGCGTCCCGCGCGGGAGGCCCCCGGCGAGGAGACGGTCGAGGGGAGGGACCGCGGTGGGGAGTGCCTCCCTCTGCCGCAGCATCGCGCCGCGCCGCGCGAGATCGGCGGCGCGCACCAGTTGGCGGGAGACGTCGTCGGGAAGGGGCAAAGAGGGCGGGCTCATGGCATTTCCGGGATGGAAAACGTAGGCGCAATAAAGACGTAAGTCAAGGGTGTGCCGACTGAGCCGTGATTCATTTTTATCAATGACGCCCCCCCTCCTACGTGCTAGCTTGCCGCCGCCTTTCGAGGGGGCTTTGAAGAAATGAATCATGTCGTCTGCATCGCATACGTCCCGGACACCGAAACGAAGATCAAGATCGGAGCGGACGGAAAGTCGATCGACGAGGCCGACGTCAAGTGGATCGTCTCGCCGTACGACGAGTACGCGCTGGAAGAGGCTCTGAAGACGAAGGAGGCGAAGGGGGGGACGGTCACGGTCGTGACGTACGGCCCGGCCCGCGCCGACGCGGGGCTGCGCGAGTGCCTGGCCCGCGGCGCCGACGAGGCGATCCGGATCGCGTCCGAGGGGACGGGCGAGATCGACTCGCTGGGTGTCGCCCAGATCCTCGCGGGGGCCGTCAAGGCGCTGCCGCACGACATCGTCTGGATGGGGAACAAGGGGGTCGGCACCGACGCCCAGCTCCTCGTCCCGATGGTGGCCGAGCTTCTGGACCTGCCGCACGTCTCCCCCGTGATGAAGCTGGAGTGGGGAGACGGCAAGATCACCGCGAAGCGCGAGATCGAGGGGGCGACCGAGGTCGTCGAGGCGCCGCTCCCCGTCGTTCTCGGCGCGCAGAAGGGGCTGAACGAGCCGCGCTACGCCTCGCTGAAGGGGATCATGGCGGCCAAGAAGAAGACGATCGCCGTCAAGCAGCCCGCGGACGTCGGGTACGTCCCGGCCGCGGGGGGCGCCGTGACCTGGACGAAGCTGGAGCTTCCCGCCGCGCGCGGCGCCGTGAAGCTGATCCCCGCCGACGATCCGAACAAAGCCGCGGAAGAACTCCTCAGGCTGCTGAGAGACGAAGCGAAGGTGCTGTGATGAGTAACGTTCTCGTCTTCATCGAACAGCGCGACGGAAAGATCCGCAAGGCCTCTCTCGAGGCGCTGACCCTGGGGCGGACGCTCGCCGGCAAGACCGGCGGGACGGTGGCCGCCTGCGTGGCCGGCTCCGGCATCGGCACCCTCGCCCCCGAGCTGGCGGCCTACGGCGCCGCGAAGGTCTTCGTGGCCGACGCGCCCGAGCTTCAGCTCTTCTCCTGCGAGGGGTACACGGCCGCGCTCGACGCGGCGGTTTCGGCCTTCAGTCCCTCGATCCTCCTCGTCTCCGCCACGACGATGGGGAAGGACCTCGCCCCGCGACTCGCCGCGCGGCGAAAGGTGGGGGTCCTCTCCGACGTGATGACGCTCGACGTGGAGGGGGGCCATCTCGTCGGGACGCGACCGGTCTACTCGGGCAAGGCGCGCGCGACGGTGACCCCGGCCGCGGGAGCGGCGCTTCAGATCGCGACGCCCCGTCCGAACGTCTTCCCGGCCTCGAAGGCTCCCTCGCCCGGCGCGGGCGAGGTCGTCGCGGTCTCCGCCGCCGGGGCGAAGATCCGGGCGAAGGTCGTGAAGGTGGAGGCCGCCGAGGCCGGCGAGCTGGACGTGGCCGAGGCCGACAAGATCGTCTCCGGGGGGCGCGGCATCAAGGGGCCGGAAAACTGGCCGGTCCTGCGCGCGCTCTGCCACGAGCTGGGCGCGGCGCTCGGCGCCTCTCGTGCCGCCGTGGACGCGGGGTGGATCGACCACTCGCACCAGGTCGGCCAGACCGGGAAGGTCGTCTCGCCGTCGCTCTACATCGCCTGCGGCATCTCGGGGGCCATCCAGCACCTCGCCGGGATGGGCTCCTCGAAGGTGATCGTCGCCATCAACAAGGACCCGGAAGCCCCCATCTTCAAGGCGGCCACGTACGGCGTCGTCGCGGACCTCTTCCAGATCGTCCCGGCGATGACCGAGGCAGCCAAGAAGATGAAGGCGTAATCCGT
The DNA here is from genome assembly GCA_963779415.1 of uncultured Acidobacteriota bacterium. Taxonomy (GTDB): domain Bacteria; phylum Acidobacteriota; class Thermoanaerobaculia; order UBA5066; family UBA5066; genus DAOMFB01. The sequence continues at coordinate 1,598,295 of CAVZYA010000002.1, forward strand.
AAATGACGCTGACGCCGACTCAGGCCCTCTACTTCGGCGTTCCGGGGAACGTCCTCTTCGCGGTCGTCCTCGCCGCCACGGTCGTCTTTTTCCTCGTCACGGCCTCGCGGCGGGTGCAGCTGCTCCTGATCGGTGCCGGGGCGCCGGACGACCGCTTCGACCGTCCCTTCCGGCGGCTCTGGCACGTCGTCGAATATGGAATCCTCCAACGGAAGATGTGGCGAGACCCCTACGCGGGGCTCTACCACATCCTCATCTTCTCGGGCTTCGTCGTCCTCACGGTCCGAACGACGTCGCTCGTCCTCGAGGGGCTCAGCCCGTCGGCGGCGCTTCCGTTCCTCTCGACGGGCTTCTGGGAGGCGTACCTCCTCCTGAAAGACGTCGTCCTCGTGACGACGCTCGCCGGGGTCCTTCTCGCCTTAGGGCGGCGGCACCTCTTCCGAAAGGAACGTCTCGACCCGTCGTTCGACGCCGACCTGATTCTTCTTCTGATCGCCCTCCTGATGGTGACCGATCTGACGGCGGGCGCGGCGAGGGATGCCCTTTCGCCGGCGAATGTGCCGGGATGGGAACCCCTGACTTTCTTCCTTTCTAAGAATCTTTCGGGGTATTCCTCCTCTTTCCTTCAGGCCGTCTATTTCTCCTCCTGGTGGATCCATCTCCTGGCGATCTTCTTCTTCCTGAACTACCTCCCCTTCGCGAAGCACTTCCACGTCATCACGGCCCTCCCGAACCTCTTTTTCGCGAAGCTCGACGCGCCGGGGAAGATGTCGACCGTCGACATCGAGAAGGCGGCGGAGGCCGGGGTCTTCGGCGTCTCGAAGATCGAGGACTTCAGCTGGAAGCAGAAGCTGGACATCTTCACCTGCACGGAGTGCGGGCGATGCCGCGAGAACTGCCCGACGCACCTGACCGGAAAGCCGCTCACGCCGAAGGGCTTCACCGTGGATCTCCGCCACGCGCTCTACACGGACGCTCCGGCCCTCCTCGACGCGGCCACGGGCTTTGCGGGCGGGAAGAAGGCGAAGGATCTCGAGGAGCGGAAGGCCCTCATCGGCGGCTGGATCTCCGAAGAGACGATCTGGGCCTGCACGACCTGCCGCTACTGCGAGCACGCCTGTCCAGTCGGGATCACGTACGTCGACAAGATCACGGACCTCCGGCGGCATCTCGTCCTCGAGCGGAGCGAGTTTCCGAAGGAGGCGCAGACCGCCTTCAACGGGATGGAGCGGCAGGGGAACCCGTGGAACCTCGCGGCAGCCGATCGTGGCGCCTGGGTGAAGGAGCTGCCGTTCCCCGTCCTGACGATGGCCGAGGCGGGCGCCTCCGGCGTCGAAGTGCTCTTCTGGGTCGGCTGCGCGGGCTCGTACGAGGACCGCGGGAAGAAGGTCTCGCGCGCCCTCGCGACGCTGCTCCACGAGGCGGGAGTGACCTTCGCGATCCTCGGATCCGAGGAGACCTGCACCGGCGACGCGGCGCGGCGGCTGGGGAACGAGTACCTCTTCCAGACGCTCGCGCAGCAGAACGTCGGGACGCTGAACGGCTACGGCGTGAAGAAGATCGTCACGAACTGCCCCCACTGCTTCAACACGCTCTCGCGCGAGTACCCGGATTTCGGCGGCCGCTTCGAGGTGGTGCACGGCACCGAGCTGGTGGCGAAGCTGATCGAGGAGGGGCGCCTCGACTTTTCGACGCGGATCGAGAAGACGATCTCCTTCCACGACCCCTGCTATCTCGGCCGGCACAACGACGTCTACGACGCGCCGCGCGCCGTCCTCTCGGCGATTCCCGGCCTCGCGCTGAAGGAGCTGCCGCGGAGCCGCGACGCGGCCGTCTGCTGCGGCGCCGGAGGCGGGCGGATGTGGCTGGACGAGAAGATCGGAACCCGGATCAACCAGATGCGCTTCGCGGAGATCGAGGCGTGCGGGACCGAGGCGGTCGGGGTCTCCTGCCCCTTCTGCATGGTGATGGTCGCGAACGCGAAAACGGAGCTTTCGGGGACGACGGAGCCGTTCGACATCCTCGAGCTTGCGGCGTCCGCCCTCCCGGCGCGAGGAGAGAAGGGGACTTCCGGCCCGACGTGATGTAATCTTTTGGGCTCATGGCGGACGAGCCCAGGGCCCCCGGGGAACCGGCCGAACGGGGTCCGTTCGAGCCGACGGTCTATGTGCCTCCCCCGAAGGAGGAGACGGGGGCCCCCTTCCGTTCCGAGCCCTCACCCAAGGAGCCCTTCGTCACCGAAGGGATGAAGGCTCGCCGCCGGCACGAGGAGCGCCTCCGCCGGGAGGAGTTTCTCGCGCAGCTTCAGCGCGAGGAGAAGTTCGTCGAAGGCTGGGCCCGGTTCCGTAATCTCGTGCTGAGGGTCGGCCTCGTGCTCATCCTGGTTCTCGTCTACATGCGGATCCAGATGACCTACCCCGACAACCGGTGGCCGCTGGAGCTGGTCTGGGCCCTGATCGTCGTCGGGGTCTTCGGCGTCTTCGGGACGACGCTCTGGTACCTGAACCGCGGCGATTGACGGCCCTCAGAAGCGGAAGGTCAACCCCAGAAGGCCGCGGAACTGCCGTGACGTATCGTCCCGGATCTGCTCCGCCGTCATGAAGAGCGAAAAGGGGCGGGAGATGTTCACGACGCCCGAGAGCGCGTACCGCTTCGAGTGCGGGTGGCTCTGGACCACGAGGCCGTCGGCCGTCGTCATGCTGAGGGTCGAGAGCGACGTCGTGTAGTCGAGCGTCAGATAGACCTTCGGGCCGAGGTTCCGGCCGATCGAGGCGTAGAGCGAGTCGTAGGCGCCGCTCGACGGCTGGTTGTAGCGGTTGTCGCTCGCCGTCAGGTCGAGGCCCGACCCGAAGACGTTCATCGCGGAGATTCCGGCCTAACACCTCGGGTAGGTCCGCCGACCAGGCTGCTCTGTTCCTGCGAGTAGCCGCCCCAGATCCGGAGGTTGCGGAGCGGCTCGATCGTCACGCGGCCGCCGAGGGATCCGTAGAGGAACCCCTGGAGGGCCTGGGGGTCGACCGGCCTCCCGTTGAGGACGTCCTGCGCGATCGAGCGCGTGTCGATGGAGGTGCCGTGGTGATAGAGCCCCTGGAACTCGAGCCACGGCGTGGCCCGGTAGCGCGCGTTGACGAAGATGTAGGTCAGCTTCGCGCCCCCGCCGCTGCCGGCCGGTCCCGTCGTGTCGATCTCGGCGGCCTGATAGAGGAAGAAGTCCCTGCCGACGGGGATGAAGTTCAGCATGGTGATGACGACGCTCGGTCACGGTCTGGTCCCGGATCTGGACGTAGCCGATGACGTTCTTCCACCCGTTCTCGCCGTCGAGGGCGACGTAGCCGCCGTACTTCTTGACGCCGCTGACGTAGCCGACCTGATAGAGATCGGGCTCCATGCCGCCGAAGAGGCCGAGGCGAACGCGCCAGGGCCCCGTGGAGCCGAAGGGCTGCGCCTCGAGGTTGAAGCCGCCGACGGAGCCGAGACCGCCGATGTCGTTCAGCCACATCTGCCCGACGCGGAGACCGACGCTCCCGCCGCTCACGTGCCCTCCGACCCAGGCGTTGAAGAGCTGAGGCGGTTGGGCTGTCCGTTGACGGAGGGGTACGCGGCGCCGCGCGCGTCGAGGCCGTACTCGAATCCGCCGTCGTCCGCCGGCTTCGACACGAGGGAGACGTAGGCCGAGGTCTCGCTGAACGTCGAGCTCGGGCCGCCGCCGGTCAGGGAGGTCTGCTGGTAGCTCCCGAAGAGGGTGACCTGCCCGTACCCGGACTGCGACTGGGCCCCGGAGCGCGACGCGGAGCCGGCCGCGGCCAGGAGGAGCGCGAGGAAGACGAGTCGGCGTCTCCCCGTCATCAGCCGCCGCGCCCCGTCGGGTGGCAGGAGTAGCAGGCCTGCGACTGGTAGACGTAGCCGGCCCGGCCCTGGTGCTGCTGGGCGGTTTGGGCCTGCCCATGACACGTCAGGCAGGTGAAGACGGCGTAGTTCGACGGATTCGTATGGCAGTTGGCACAGACCCCGCCGGCGGAGCCGTGGTTCGTGGGGAACCAGGTGTGGTTGAAGACCGCCTGAAGCCACGAGGTGTCCGAGAACTTGTGACAGGTGTCGCAGGTCGTCGGGAAGGCGGCGGCAACGTGGTTCACCGGGGTGGTGGCGGTGTTGTAGTCCCTCAGATGGCAGGCGGAGCACGGGCTCGTGGGCACGCTGGTGAAGTTGTTGGCGCTGGGGGCGTACGGCGGGTTGTGGCACTGGCTGCAGGGCGCGGTCGCGTGCGCGCCGGCGAGCGCGAAGTACGTCGAATGGTTGAAGGCCGTCGCGAGCAGCCAGGTCGGCGTCCGTGTTCTTGTGGCAGCTGTCGCACGTCGTCGGCAGACCGGCGTGGTTCACGGGTGTCGCGGCGGTGGCGAAGTCCCGCATGGTGGCAGCCGAAGCAGGTCGTCGGGACGGCGGAGTAGTTGTTGGCGGACGGGGCGTACGGCGGGTTGTGGCACGTCGGCGCACGCCGTCGTGGCGTGGACGCCGACGAGCGGGAAGGTCGTGTGGCTGAACGTCGCCGGCGAGCCAGGTCGCATCGGAGAACTTGTGGCATGTGTCGCAGGTCGTCGGGAAGCGCGACGCGATGTGGTTCACCGGCGTCTTGGCGTTGTTGTAGTCCTTCAGATGGCAGGCCGAGCACGGGCTCGTGGGCACGCTGGTGAAGTTGTTGGCGCTGGGTGCGTACGGCGGGTTGTGGCACTGGCGCAGGGCGCGGTCGCGTGCGCGCCGGCGAGCGGCGAAGTACGTCGCAATGGTTGAAGGCCGTCGCGAGCAGCCAGGTCGCGTCCGTGTTCTTGTGGCAGCTGTCGCACGTCGTCGGCAGACCGGCGTGGTTCACGGGCGTCGCGGCGGTGGTGAAGTCCCGCAGGTGGCAGCCGAAGCAGGTCGTCGGGACGGTCGGAGTAGTTGTTGGCGGACGGGGCGTACGGCGGGTTGTGGCACGTGGCGCAGGCCGTCGTGGCGTGGACCCCGACGAGCGGGAAGGTCGTGTGGCTGAACGTCGCCGGCGAGCCAGGTCGCATCGGAGAACTTGTGGCATGTGTCGCAGGTCGTCGGGAAGCGCGGCGGCCACGTGGTTCACGGGCGTCGTGGCGGTGTTGTAGTCCTGCTGGTGGCAGGCCGAGCACGGGCTCGTGGGCACGGTGGCGAAGTTGTTCGCGCTGGGGGCATAGGGCGGGTTGTGGCACTGGGCGCACGGCGGCCGTAGCGTGCGCGCCCGCCAGCGCGAAGTACGTGTAGTGGTTGAAGGCCGTCGCGAGCGACCAGGTGGCGTCCGTGTTCTTGTGGCAGCTGTCGCACGTCGTCGGCAGACCGGCGTGGTTCACGGGGGTCGCGGCGGTGGCGAAGTCAGGCTGAGTGGCAGCCGAAACACGTCGTCGGGACGGTGGAGTAGTTGTTGGCGCTCGGGGCGTACGGCGGGTTGTGGCACGTGGCGCACGCCGTCGTGGCGTGGACCCCGACGAGCGGGAAGGTCGTGTGGCTGAACGTCGCGGCGAGCCAGGTTGCATCGGAGAACTTGTGACATGTGTCGCAGGTCGTCGGGAAGGCGGCGGTCACGTGGTTCACCGGCGTCGTGGCGGTGTTGTAGTCCTGCTGGTGGCAGGCGGAGCAGGGGCTGGTGGGCACGGTCGCGTAGTTGCCGCTCTTGTGGCAGTTGGCGCACGCGGTCGTCACGTGCGTTCCCGCCAGCGGGAAATACGTGGAATGGTTGAATGTCGACTGTGACCTGCCACGTCGCGTCGGCGAAGGCGTGGCAGGTCTCGCAGGTCGTCGCGAAGCCGGCATGGCTCACGGGCGTCGTGGCGCCCGTGGAAGTCGGTCATGATGGCAGGCGGAGCAGGGGCTGGTGGGGACGGTCGTGTAGTTGCCGTTCTTGTGGCAGTTGGCACACGCCGTCGTGACGTGCGTTCCGGCCAGCGGGAAGTACGCGGAGTGGTTGAAGGGCGACTTCACCTGCCAGGTCGCGTCGGCGAAGGCGTGGCAGGAGTCGCAGGTCGTCGGGAAGCCGGCGTGGTTCACGGGGGTCGTGGCCCCCTGGAAATCCGTCTGATGACAGGCCGAGCAGGGAGTCGTCGGGACGGTCGTGTAGTTGCCGCCCTTGTGGCAGTTGGCGCACGCCGTCGTCACGTGCGTTCCCGCGAGCGGGAAGTACGTGGTGTGGTTGAAGGGCGACTTCGCCTGCCAGGTCATGTCGGAAAAGGCGTGGCAGCTCTCGCATGTCGTCGGGAAGCCGGCGTGGCTCACGGGCGTCGTGGCGCTCTGGAAGTCGGTCAGGTGGCAGGCCGAACACGGGCTCTTGGGGACGGTCGTGTAGTTCCCCCCCTTGTGGCAGTTGGCACAGGGCGTCGTGAGGTGTGCTCCCGAGAGTGGGAAGACGGCGTGGGACGTGAACGTTCCCTGCTGCCATGTGGCGTCGGAGTACTTGTGGCAGGTCTCGCACGTCGTCGGGAAGCCGGCGGCCACGTGAGGCGGATTGGTGGAGTTCTGGAAGTCGGCCATGTGACAGGCCGAGCAGGGGTTCATCGGGACGGTCGTGTAGTTGCCGCTCTTGTGGCAGTTGGCGCACGCCGTCGTCACGTGCGTCCCCGCAAGCGTGAAGTACGCGGAGTGATTGAAGGTCGACTTCTGCTGCCACGTGGAATCGGTGAAGGCGTGGCAGGTGTCGCAGGCCGTCGGGAAGCCGGCATGGTTCACGGGAGCCGTGGCGCCCTGGAAATCGGTCAGGTGGCAGGTGTAGCAGTCGCGGGGAGTCCCCTTGTAGACACCCCCCTTGTGGCAGCTGGCGCAGGGCGTCGTCGCATGCACGCCGGCCAGCGCGAACGTAGAGTGAACGAAGGTCCCCTGCATCCAGGTGGCATCCGCGAACTTGTGGCAGGTCTCGCACGCCGTCGGGAAACCGGCGGCGACGTGGTTCACGGGAGTCGTGGCGGTCAGGTAGTCCTGCTGGTGGCAGGCGGCGCAGGGGCTTGTCGGAATGGTCGTGTAGTTGCCGTTCTTGTGGCAGTTGGCGCAAGGGGTCGTGGCGTGGGCGCCGGCGAGCGGAAAGACCGTCGCGTGATTGAAGGTCGCCATCATCCACGTGGCGTCGGAGGACTTTGTGGCAGGTGTCGCAGGTGGTCGGGAAACCGGCGGCGACGTGATCGGGATTCTTCGCTCCCTGGTAGTCCTTCGCGTGACATGAGTAGCAGTCGGTCGGGGCCCCCGAGAAGACGTTGTTCTTGTGGCACTGGTTGCAGCCGGAGCGTCGCGTGCGCGCCATTGAGCGCGAAGCCGGTCTGGGCTCCGTGGTTCCAGAGAACCGCCGTCCACGAGGTCGGCCGGTGGCACTGAGCGCAGTCGCTCCCGAGGGCCGTCCGGTAGAGGTCGTCCTGACGCCGGATCCAGTGGCAGTCGTAGCAGGTGTTCGGGGTCCCCTTGTAGACGCCGTTCCAGTGGCACGAGGCGCAGGGGACGGCGAGATGCTGCCCTTCGAGCGGGAATTCGATCGACTTGTGAAAGGCCCGAGTTCGCCGTCTTCCAGAGAGACATGTCGTGGCACGACGCGCAGTCGCTTCCCAGCTTGCCCCGATGCGGGTCGTCGTGGCAGCGCTGGCAGTCGGAGGTCGCGAGGCCGGTGAACTTCACGGCCGTCCCCGTGCCCGCCGGGAACGACCCCTCCACTTTCCTGTGGCAGAGGCGGCACTCCGCCGTCGCGTGCTTGTCGACGAAGAACCCCTTCGTCGCCGGGTTCTGGTGCCGGTAGCTCTTCACCTCGAACGTGGCCGTCGTGTGACAGGTCTGGCAGGAGGTTCCCAGCTGGCCGAGGTGGACGTCCTTGTGGCAGCCGGCGCAGTCGGACGGGGAGCCCCTTCAGGCGGATGGCCGTGCCGCTGCCGGCCGGGAAGGTGCCGGTCTCCTTCCTGTGGCACTTCCCGCAGTCGAGCCCGACGTGCTTTCCGGTCAGGGGGTATTTCGTCGTCGAAGTGGTCGAAGCGGAAGGGACGGCGAACTTCGCGACGTCGACCTTGTGGCAGCTGGCGCAGTTCGTGCCGACCTGCCCGAGATGCGGGTCCTTGTGGCAGGTCGCGCAGTCGAGGGGGATCCCCTTGAACTTCCGGACCGGGACGGTCCGGCCGGCTCCGAGGGAGACGGAGCCCGCCGCGGCGTCGGCGCCGTGACACTTCTGGCAGGAGACCGTCGCGTGCTCGCCGCCGAAGAACTCGGGAAAGCGGGGGTGCCGGTAGGTCGTGACCGCGAAGGTAGCGGCGGTGTGGCACGTCTCGCACGTCGTTCCGAGCTGTCCCTTGTGAGCATCGACGTGGCAGGAGGAGCAGAGAGGACGCGCCCCGCGGAAGTCCACCGTCCGTCTCGCGGGAGAGAGCGCCGGCCTGCGGAGCCGCCCCCTTGTGACACGCGGCGCAGGCGAGCGGAGCGTGCTTGCCGGCCAGCGGGAACTTCGTCTTTGCGTGGTCGAAGGTCCCTCCCTTAAAGCCGGTCTCCTTGTGGCACGCACTGCAGTCCTGCGGCTTGAAGATCCCCGCGTGCGGGTCCTTGTGGCAGTCGGCACAACGTGCGTACTTCAGGTGGACCTTGGTCGCGGGCTGGACGTGACAGGAGGCGCAGGGGAAGCGCCGCGTGACGACCGACGAGGGCGTAGCCGGTCTTCGCATGGTCGAACTTCACGGGGGGGGTCGCCGCACCGGGCACACCCGCCGCAGCCCCGGCTCCCGCCGCGGCGGCAGCCGCTGCGCCCGATCCTCCGGCCATCCGGAAGGTCGCGGTCGTGTGGCAGGTGGAGCAGGCGCCGAGGGGCTTCGCGTGCGGGTCCTTGTGACAGTCGACGCAGGACGCGAACTTGATCCCCTTCCAGACGTTCGCCACGTGACACTTCTCGCAGGGGGTCGCGACGTGGGCGCCGGTCAGCGGATAGGACGTCTTCGAGTGGTCGAAGACCTTCCGGGTCTCCTTGAAGGCGACGGAGACGGGGTGGCAGGTCGCGCAGGAGGTGCCGAGCACCCCCTTGTGCGGATCGGCATGACACCCGGCGCAATCGGGCTTCGCCGTCAGGAATGACCGGGTCTTGTGGCACTTCGCGCAGTCGAGCCCCTTGTGCTTCCCGTCGAGGGGAAAGCCGGTTTCGCCCGCGTGATCGAACGTCGCCGTATTCAGCCGGCGGGTGTCGGTGTCGACCCCCGCGTGCTCGACATGGCAGGAGACGCAGTCCTTCGCCGCGTCGCGGTGGACTCCCTTCCGGGCGGCGATCCGCTCGGCGATCGGCTTGTGACATTCGAGGCACTTCGCCGTCGTCACGCGCTTGCCGGGCTCGTGGCACTTCTGGCAGTTCTCGAGGCCTTCCAGCCTGGCGTGTGCCACGGGAGAGGGGCCCGGGCGAGACGAGAGAGCCGAGCCCCTGCGCCGAGCCCGTCCGGGCGAAGCCGACGAGCGCGAGCAGGGCGAGAGCTGCCGCGGGCGCGAGAGGCGAGCGGCCGGGTCTTTTGCAGAGCTCGCTCAGTCAGGGCCTCTCTCTTCAGAAGTGCAGGGAGTAACCCATGTAGATGGCGAGGGCGACGTGGACGGCGGCGATGGCGAACATGACGTAGACGAGGGGCTTGTGGAAGACGTGCCACAGATCGAATAGCTTCTTCGTCCGGCCGAGGTTGGCCATCCGACGGACGAGGAGCGAGCGCTCGGCGTCGAGGGCGGCGACCTCCTCGTCCATCGCGTGCGAGCCGCCTGCCAGAAGCGAGGCCTTCTCGGCGCGCCGCTTGAGGTCGTCGATCCGTTCGTGGATCTCGTCGAGGGAGAGCTCCGTTCCCGGATCGATCGGGGAATCCGGACGTAAAGGTAGCGGCCGACGAAGCCCGAAAGGACGACGAGGACCATCGACCAGTAGGCGACGGAAATGATCCCGTTGAACTTGAAGGAGGTGTGGAGGGTGATCAGCGCGGGACCGACGACGCCGCAGAAGATGTGGAAGTCGAGCCACCGCCTGGTCGAACCGCGACGGACGAGGGACGGGACTTTCTTCCGGATGACGTAGGGAAGGGTCAGGAGCATGAGCCCCGCGCCGGTGATTCCGAAGAGGAGCCCCGCCGTTCCGGAGGGGCGCAGGAGCCGGTGCGCTTTCTCCTGCGCCGCGGAGGGAGAGCGGCGTCGCATAGTAACGAAGGCCCCCGAGGCCGAAGAAGGCGAGTCCTCCGAGGAGCACGACGACGACAGTGACCAGGACGAGGACATGTCCGAAGGGGGATGGCGGGATCCGGCCTGTCGGCTTCGGGTCCGAAGCTGTCTTCGAAGATTCGTGCGCCTGGTCACCGGGCGACATCCGTGTGACGGGCGTCACGGAAGCCGACGTCCGGGACATCGCGGCCGTCGTTCTCATACAACCCTACCGGATACACCCTTCCAGGCTCGACAATTCCGAATCCCCCCCCTGGACTTCAGACTTGTTCGTTCCGGGGCTCCGCCCGGGTTTTTTAGAAGTGGCGGAGCGACTCGGATCTCACGCTTCGATCGTGCAGTTGGTCCGGGCCCAGGCGACGCAGGGGTAGATGTAACCGCCGTCACGGTCCTGCTCGTCCAGTACGGGGGCGTCACAAGCGACGTCGCCTTCGACGACCCGGGTCCGGCACGACTGGCAGACGCCCGCCCGGCAGGAGAAGGGGATTTGGCGCCCCCCGCTTCGGCGGCCTCGAGGATCGTCCTCCCGGGGGGGATGCGGACGGTCCGGCCGGTGATGGCCAGCCGCAGGTCGACGGGCTCCGTGGCCCCGGCCGGAGCCGAGGCCGAGGCGACGGCGGCTTCGAACGCCTCCGCGCGCACTTGCCTGTCGGGGACGCCGAGGGAGGCGAGAAGCTCCTTCATCCCGTCGATCATCGGAAGGGGCCCGCAGATGCAGTAGACGGCGGTGGAGGGAAGTCCGGTCAGGCGCCGGATCAGCTCTCCGTCGACGCGCCCGCGATGGAGGCCGGGACCTCCTTCACCTCTCGTCACGGCGACGACGACGCGGGCTCCCGGATGGCGCCGGGTGAATGTCAGCAGCTCGTCCCGGAAAGGGACGTCGGCCTCGGTCCGTACCGAGAGGACGAGCGTGACCTTTCGCTCCGGCTCGGCAGAGGCGGCGTGGCGCAGCATGCTGATGAGCGGGGTGATCCCGACGCCGCCGGCGAGGAGGACGAGCGGTCGCGGGTCTCCGGCGGGATAGACGAATGGGCCGGCGGGCTTGCGGACGCGGAGGAAGGAGCCTCGCCGGGCCTTCTCGTGGAGAGCGCCCGAGACCAGCCCCTGCCGCTTCACGGAGATCTCCAGAAAGTCGCGGCTCTCCGGGGCCGAGCAGATGGAATAGCAGCGGACCAGCGGTTTTCCGTCCACGGGGAGCTGGACCGTCAGGAACTGTCCGGGCTTGAATTCGAAACCCTTCGGGCGCCGAAGCCGGAAAGTCCGGATGTCCTCGGTCTGATCGACGGTGCCGAGAACCTTCGCCTCGACCCAGCCCGGCTGCAGGGGAAGGGGAGGAGGGAAGGCCTTCTCGCACGCCCCGAACCAGAGAAGGTGGGCGACGAAGAGGGCGGCGAGGCCGCCGTACGTCGGGAAGATCCAGGGGAGAGCGGCGACGGCGAAGCCGGGAAGGGCCCAGAGCGAAAAGCGGTGTGGCCAGCTCCGGTGGCGGCGCAGCATCGCCAGCGCGACGTGGACCGTCGAGGCCGCGGCGAGAAGGGCCGAGGAAACCGGGACCGTCAGCACGAGAGGCACGTCCGATCCCGTGGTGCGACGTTATTCGTCGTCGAAGATTCCGCGAGGCTTTCCGGGGTCGGCCTGCGCCTTCTCCAGCGCCTCGCGGAAGGTCTTCTCGAGGATCTCGGTCTTGTGCTTCTCCCGCTCGACCGTGGCCGCGAAGAGGTCCTCGGCGCGGGCCTTCCGTCGCTGGATCTCCTTCGCGGCGTCCTCGAGAGAGGAGAGCCGGTCCTTGTGCACGGCGGGCTCGTGCGCGAGGACGGCGCCCGTCTTCGCGTCGACCTTGAGCGTCGCGGCGCAATCGGGACATTGGATGAGAAGCGTCTCCGCCATCGCCGGGCCATTATGCTCCCGGCGTCATGGCCGATCCGGAGGAGTGGAAGGCGAAGCTGAGGGCGCTCGGGATCCGCCGCCCGCGCCTGCCGCGAGCGAGGCGGGAGCCCGACCGGCGGAAGCTCGAAACGGGCGCGGGGGGCGAGGAGCTTGCGGCGCGGCATCTCGCCGAGGGGGGCTGCTCGATTCTCGACCGGAACGTCCGTTACCCGGGGGGCGAGCTGGATCTCGTCGCGGAGGAGGGGAGCGACGTCGTCTTCGTGGAGGTCCGGACGCGGCGGACGGACTCCTGCGGCGGCGCGCTCGAGTCGGTGACGGCGAGAAAGCGCGGGCGCGTCGTCAGGGCCGCGGAGATCTGGCTGGCGCGTCATCCGCGGATGAAAGCGCGTCCCGTCCGGTTTGACGTCGTGGCCGTGGAGGGGAATCCTCCCGCCGTGACTTGGCTCCGTGGCGCCTTCGACGGCAAGGGGCGGGCGTGAGCGTGCGGGGTGGGATGCTGGGGCGTTACCGCCTCGGGGCGCTCCTCGGGCGCGGCGGGATGGCCGAAGTCTACCGGGCCGAGGACACGCGGCTCGGCCGACCGGTGGCGGTGAAGGTGATCCTTTCCGACCACGCCGCCGATCCGGGCTTCGTGGAGAGGTTCCTTCGCGAAGCGCGGCTCGTGGCCTCGCTCGAGCATCCGAACATCCTCCCGGTCTACGACTTCGGCGAGGAGGAGGACGCCCCTATCTCGTGATGCCGCTCCTCGACGGCGGGACCCTTCGCGACCGGATCGAGGGCGGGCCGGTGCCCTCGCGAAGGCGTCGGTCTGGATCTCGCAGCTCGCGGGCGCTCTCGACGCGGCGCACGAGGCCGGCATCCTGCACCGCGACGTCAAGCCCGCGAACGTCCTCGTCGGAAGAGGGGAGCGCGTCTTTCTCGGGGACTTCGGCATCGCGAAGATGCTGGAGACGATCACGGGCCTCACGGCGACCGGAATGGTGATGGGGACGCCGGTCTACATGGCTCCCGAGCAGGCGCAGGGGCGGCCGGCGACGCCCGCGACGGACCGGACTCCCTCGCCGTCGTCGCGTACGAGATGCTCGCGGGAAGGCCGCCGTTCGAAGGGGAGAGCCCGCTCTCGCTGATGCACCAGCACGTGGCATCGCCCGCTCCGGCGCTCTCGACGAGGGGTCCGGGCCTTCCCCGCGGCCTCGACGCGGTCTTCGCGCGGGCCCTTTCGAAAGAGCCGGCCGAGAGGCACGCCACCTCCGAAGAGTTCGCGGCCGCCGTCGAGGCCTTCGCGCCGACGGGCGCGACCGGTCCCTTCGAGCCTGCGATTCCCTCCGCGACCGCGCCGACGATCCGTGCGCCGGGGCGCCTCCGCTCCGTGACGACGCCGCCGTCGAGCCTGACGAGCGACGAGACAATCGTCACGGGAAGGGGGACGAGAAAGAAGAAGCCGCGGCGTGGCCTTCTCGCGGGCCTGGGATTCGCGGCGGCGCTTTCGGGAGGATTTCTACTTCTGAGGGGGAAGGAAAACGCCCTCCCATCCGGGGCCGGTGCTGAACAGAAGGCCACCTCCGTCCATGCGGCAACGCCGGAAGATTCTTCGAGAGTGAGAGAGCCCCGGATCGCTGCCTCGCCTCCGCCGTCGAACGCTTCAGCGCTGCCCGCATCCGATTTACTTTCCGGGAAATCTCCGGTGGTTCCCCCTTCTTCCGACGCCGAAGAGAAGAAGATCGCCGAGCTGGAAGCGCGGCTGAAGAAGGCGGAAAAGGAGATCGCCGAGGAGTCCGGTGCCGCGAGGTCGATCGTCCCGGCGTCGCCACCGGCGCCGGCGAGCGTGCCGGTCGCCTCCGAGCCCCCGGCGGAGAACGTGCCGAAGAACGCCGGCCTGCGCGGACTCCGTCCCGCCTTCGAGCGGCTCGATCCGTCGAAGAAGCCGGACGCGCGGCTTTCGCAGGCGGACTTCGAGTTTGCGGTGGAAAGCGCGCGCCGCGCCTGAAGGGGGATCCCGACCTCCGGGCGGCGCGTTTTCTGGAGATCCTCGGCAGCGGCGGTCTCGGTCTTACGTCGCTCGTCGCGACGGCGCGGCCTCCCAGGCGGTGCTGGAGGCCTTCGCGTACTCGAAGCGGGTGACGCAGAAGGACATCGGTCACCTCGCCTTCCTCGTCCGCAGGCGGGGCGGGGCGATCGTCGCGCCGACGGGGTGGGAGCTTTCGCTCGCCTACGGGGACGCACGGGGGAAGCCGAGGGGCTTCTCGCCGAGGCGCTCGCGGTACGGCCGAACGATCCGAGGGCGCTTCTCGGCCGGGCCTACCTCCGTCGGATCCAGGGGCGAATGTCCGAGTCGATTGCCGATCTCCGGCACGCAGTCCAGGCGAACCCGACGCCCGTGGTTCGGCAGGGAGTCCTCGAGGTCCTTCGGACGGAGTGCCGCAGCGGAGTGGCGGAGGCCTGCGCGGAGGCCGAAAGGATGGCCGCGGCCGCTCCCGAAAGCCCGCGCCGCCGCCTACCCGCCGCGAAAGGGACCGACCCTCCGCGGCTTGACACCGCGCGGACCCTCCTCTAGATTGCGCCTCCCGGGCGCCCCGGCGCCCTGCGCGGGACTAGCTCAGTGGTAGAGCGCTACCTTGCCAAGGTAGATGTCGCGAGTTCGACCCTCGTGTCCCGCTCCATATCGGATTCGGAGGCCCGGCCGACCGCCGGGCCTTCTGCTTTCTCGAGTGAACGGGGCGAACGTCCCCGACGGCGGGGCGGCCGTTCGTCATGGCGTCGCGGTTTTCGTCTTTCCCGTCAGGACCGTCACCGGCGCACTCGCCAGGATCAATGGACGGCGGCGCTCGGAAACCCAGGCAGAGAAGAGGGACCTCCCGTCTCGTTCTGTGAGAAATAAGGCAGGCCCGTCATCGCCCGCCGTGAGCGAGATCGCTCTCTTCTCCTCCTTCTTCTGCTCGGGTACGGACATCACGAGTGACCCCGAACCGATCAGCGTCCGTTCCACTCCATTCGCGTCGTAGAAGCTGAGGCTGGCCCCGCTTTTCATCGTCCCGTCAAGTCCGAGAGACGCCCGTATCCTCCCTGAAGCGTCCCGAACCAGGAAGTTCTCGGCCTCCACGGTCTCTCTCTTCTCCGCGAGAGCCTTCCCTGTCTTCTCCGCAGCCTCCTCCGCAGCCTTTTCGGCTTTCGCCACGCGAGCCTCGAGGCGCGCCTTCATCCAGAGGGACGAGGCGATCCACGCGGCGAGGAAGACGAGAAGGAGGGCGGCCAGCATGGAGAGCCATAGGGCCGTCTTCCGCTCGATCTCGGCAATCTTCCGTCTCAGTTCCATCACTTCGTCGCTCATGTTCTTCCTCGCTTCCGGATTTCCACGGGGGAAGCATAGCCGGCCCGCCACCACTCCCTTCTCGTTTCCGGGGCCTATACTTTTCGTGCCGGCTTCGTTTCCGGCGACTCCGAAAGAGGTGACCGTATGAGAATCGCGCACCGGATGGCCCTTCCGGCCCTCCTCCTTCTTCCCGCTTCCCTCTTCGCGCAGAGCCCTCCGCCGGCCGCGGCGAAGGAAGCTCCGAAGCCGGCTGCGGCAGCCCCGGCGCCGGCCGCGGAGGGGCTCGAGGTGAAGCTCTGCCTCGCCATCGAGAACAAGGACCCGAAGGATCCGGCGACTTCCTTCAAGGTGGCGGACGGCACGAAGGTCTACGCCTGGACCCGAGTGACCGGCGAGCCCGGCGAGGTGACGATCGCCTTCGTGAAGGGGGACAAGGACGTCTGGACGTTCAAGCTCGCCGTCCCGAGTGTGCCGTACCGGACGAACGCCTACCGGACCTTCCACAAGGGGGACGCGGGCGACTGGAAAGCCGTCGTTCGCGATTCGTCGGGGAAGGAACTCGGCTCGGCCGCCTTCACGGTCGAGATCGAGTAGCTCCGCCCCGGTCCGCCCCGGGCGTCAGACCAGATGGTGCTCGGGGCGGAGGAGGTCGAAGACCGTCTTCACGGGCGTGAACGTCTCGATCGGGACCTCCACGAAGATGGTGTGCCAGCGCGCCATGGCGCCGTTCCAGAGGCCGGGGCGCTCGAGCGCGACGAGGTTCCGGCCCGCGAAGCTCTTCCGCGAGAGGAGGACGGCGGACGGGTCGACGAAGTCGGCGAGCCGGTAAGGCGTTCCGCCCGGCGCGCGGAGCGCGCAGACGAGGTCGACCGGGTTGAAGTGGGTCGAGGCGTTCCAGATCCGCCTCGTCCCGGGCTCTTCGAGGTCGACCTGGGCCGATTCCACGATCTGGAGGGAAGCGCTCCCGTCCTCGCCTTCCACCCAGAACGGTCCGCCCCCCGGCTCCCCCTCGTTGCGGACGACGCCGCAGACCCGGACGGGGCGGCCGCAGTCGCCGAGCCGCTCGAGTGTCTCGAGGAGAAGCCCCGCGAGGAGCTTCTTCCAGGTGATCGTCGCTTCGGCGCGGGAGGAGGGCTGGACGTTGTCGATGTTCTTCACGAAGACGAGGTCGCCGTGCGAAGCCTCGAGGTTCGGGAGGAGCGCGCCGTGTCCGCCGGGGCGGAGGAGGAGCGACCCGTCCTCGAGGCGGAAGAGACCGCCTTTCTCGTCGAGCGCGATCGTGTCGGTCGAGGGGCTCTGCGACGAGAACGTCACCTCGAGCGTCAGCTCCTCCGCCAGCTCGATCGGCGGACGGATCTCCCGGAGCGCGGCTTTGAACCGGTCCCGGCACTCCGGGGCGACGGTGAAGTGGACGCGGCAAAAGGAGCTCGCGTCGCGGACGGTGGCCACCGCCTCGCGCAGATGCTCCTCGAAGGCCGTCCGGGCGCCACCGGGGTAGAGGTGAAACGGGACGAGCGCTTTCGGAAGATCGGCGAAGCCGAGCCCCCGCGGCGGCGGCGAGAGAAGCACGGAGAGGACCTCTTCGTAGGCGCCGGAAGCCGCGGCGGGCTGGAGGGAGAAGCCGCGAGCCTTGCAGGCGGCCGCGAGATCGTCCCGGAACGCGAGGCGGTTCAGCCCTTCGAGGAGCTTCTTCGTCCGCTCTCTCTCGAGGGTCGACTTTCCCTGAAGTCCCTCGAACATCCGGGAGGCGGCCCCGGAGGCCGGGACGAACTTGCTCAGGCGCCCGGCCGCGGCCGCCGCCTCCCAACGCGAGAGAAGCTCCGCCGTCCTTTCCGGGGGAATCCGCACGATGCCGTCTCCGGGGATCGCCGGCCGGAGGAGCCGCATTCTTCCGGGCGGGTTCGTGAGGAGCCCGATCTGCCGAAGGACGTCCTCTTCCGGGAGCCTCCGGGCTTCGAGCTGACGACGGTCGGCCTCCGTGAGCAGGCTTTCCGTCACGTTCCTAACTCTGTTTGACCGTCGCGACGGCGGGGGACGGCGCCGACTCCTCCAGCATCCGGAGGAGATACCGGCCGTAGTCCCCCTTCTTCATCGGCTCGGCGAGGCGGCGGACGTCGCCGGCCGAGATGAAGCCCATGTGGAACGCGACTTCCTCGGGACAGGAGACCTTCAGTCCCTGTCGGGCCTCGATCGCGTGTATGTAGGTCGAGGCCATCAGAAGCGCCTCGGGCGTTCCCGTGTCGAGCCAGGCCATGCCGCGGCCGAGGATCTCGACGTGGAGCTCCGAGAGCGCGAGATAGGCGCGGTTGACGTCGGTGATCTCCAGCTCGCCTCTCTCCGAAGGCGCGAGCTTCGCCGCGATGTCGAGGACGCGGTTGTCGTAGAAGTAGAGGCCCGTCACGGCGAAGGGCGAGCGCGGCTTCTCCGGCTTCTCCTCGAGGCCGACGGCTCGACCGTCCTTTCCGAACTCGACGACACCGTAGCGCTCCGGGTCGTGGACGCGGTAGGCGAAGACCGTCGCGCCCGAGCGCCTCGCCGCCGCCGCCTGCAGGAGCTCCGGGAGGCCGTGCCCGTAAAAGATGTTGTCGCCGAGGGCCAGCGCGACGTGGTCCTTTCCAACGAAGTCGCGTCCGATCAGGAATGCCTGCGCGAGCCCTTCCGGGCGCGGCTGGACGGCGTACGAGAGGCGGATGCCGAAAGCCGAGCCGTTGCCGAGGAGCCGGACGAACCCCGCTTCGTCCTCCGGCGTCGAAATGACGAGGATCTCGCGGATCCCCGAGTGCATCAGGGTGGAGAGCGGGTAATAGACCATCGGCTTGTCGTAGATGGGGCAGAGCTGCTTGCTGACGGCCCGGGTGAGCGGGTAGAGGCGCGTTCCGGAGCCTCCGGCGAGAATGATCCCCTTCATGTCGTCTCCCCGCGGATCGTATACGGATTCCGGCGCCGTCAGGGGCGCCCCGGGCCGGGGAGGACGCTCTCGCGGATCCTCCGGACCGGGACGGGCCCGGCGTCGAGGACGGAGTCCATGAAGGACTTCAGCGAGAACGCCGCTCCGCGCGCGGACCTCGCCTCGTCGTAGAGCGCCGAAAGTTCGCGAAAGCCGAGCCAGTAGGTCGTGATCTGGGGCGAGGTCGAGATCGCGCGCGTCCACATGTTCGCGGCGAAGCGCTCGTCCTGGAGGGCCTCCTTACGGACAAAGAGGAGGACCTCCTCGCGCGTCATCCCCTTCGTGTGGACCCGGATGTCGACGATCGTCCGGGCGATGTTCTCCATCTGCTTCTTCAGGTGGGCGAGGCGCGGAAGCGGCCCGCCCCAGCCGAGGTCGAGAAGGAGCCGCTCGCAGAAGGTGCCCCACCCTTCCACGAAGACGCCGTCAGGGAAGAGGGCGCGGATCTTCCGGGGACTCCGCGCGGCCCGCTTCGCCTGGAGGTAATGCCCGGGGAGGATCTCGTGGGGCGTGATCATGACGTTGAAGTTGTGGTTGAAGTCGCGGAAAAAGGCGTCGCGCTCGGCGGGCGTCGCGCCGTCCGGAGGCGTCGGAAGGAAGAAGAGCGTCTTCGATTCGGGAGCGTAGGGGCCGGCCGGGTAGACGCCTCCCACGGCCTGCCCGGAAAGATAGGCGGGAGAGCGGTCGATCCGGAGCGTGAGGGGGTCGGGAAGGGTGACGACCGGGTTCTTCCTGAGAAAGGCGTCGACTTCCGCGACGAGAGACCGGTAGTCCTCGATGAACGCCTCGACGCTCGCGGCCCGGTCCTCGGCGATTCGCGAGAAGAGACGCCCGAGAAGCACGGCGTCGTTCCCGGGGGCGGGTTCGTCGGGGAAGATCGCGCTCCAGACCGTCCGCCCGTATGCGGCGGCTTCCTTCTTCTTCGCGACGAGCGCGGCTTCGGCCTCGGCGAGAAGCGCCTCGGGGGGCGTCGTGACACCCGTACCGGTTCGCAGGCTCTCGGCGTAAAGGCTCCCGAGGCGGGGCGAGCCCGTGGCGCTCTTTCCCTTCGCATCGAGGAAGGCCGCGAGGCGGTCGAGGGCCGTCGCGGCGGCGGTGCCGGTCGTCGCGGCCTCTCGCAGGACTTCGGGGCCGAGGGGATCGGCCGATCGAACGAACCCCCCACGGTAGAAGGCGGCGGTGGCCCGGGCCTGCCCGGCGGCGAGAGCGCAGATCTCGGGGGCGAGGGCCGTCCGGGGAGCCGGCGCGAGCGCCGCCTCGGCGTCCGCGGCGAGAGCCGGAATTCCCTTCGCCCGTCCCCGCGCGCGGCGGTGGCGCTCGGCGAACGGGAGGTCGTCTCGGAGGAGGAGATGGACGTGGGCGCCGGCGAGGATCCCGGTCCAGAAGAGAGGGTCGCGCTCGGGTCGGCGGAGTGTTCCCCACTCGAAGACGACGCGCTCGGCGGCGACGAGGAGAAGCGCGGCGTCGAGGCGGTCGTCCCGCGGAAGATCGGGCGCGGCGAGGGAGGCGCGGAGAAGCGCCGCCGTTCTCCGGTTCCGCTCCAGCCACTCGGCCCGCCGGGCCGAAGGGAGCGATTCGAGCGCCTCGTCGAAATCGTGGAGCCCCGCTTCCGTGGCGCGGGAGGGAAAGGTCCGGAAGGTCGCCGCGAGGTAGGCGTCGGCGACGGGAGGAATCAGCCCGGCCGCGGCGGCCGCCGCGAGGAAGAAAACGGCAAGCATGACGGGATCGTAAGCCTGCCGGACAGAACCCCGACGGTCCGGATTGCGTATTCTCCGGCGGGAGGGTTCGCGCCTGTGAGAGGAGGCTCCGCGAAGGGGAGGGTCCGGGTCCGATGAGGCGCTGGGGCCTTCCGCTCGCCGGACTCTTCGGGCTCGTCGTCTACGCCGCCCTCCTGCCGCTCTTCCGGACGGTCCAGCCGGAGGGGCTCGCCATCACGCGAGCCGACGCCCGGCGCATCGCGGACGTCGAGGCGCGCGCCCTGAATGTCGACGTCGGCAGCGCCTTCGCCGTCACGACGTGGGAGAACTCCGACATCCTCGAGAAGGAGTTCCGGGGAGACGCGGCGCGGCGGCGCGCGGCGGAGCACGATCCGGTCGTCGGCCCGCGGCTCGCCGGCTTCAAGGTCACCTATTACCGGCCGGGACTCGAGAAGAACCCGCCCTGGGCGGAAGTCGTCGTCGGGGTCGACGGAAAGGTCCTCTGGGCGCTGCGCCGGTTCCGGGCGGAAGAGACCGGTTCGTCGCCGTCGGTTGAATCGCTGAGGCCGAAGGCCGACGGGTTCGTCCGGTCGCGCTCCTTCCCGGGCGCGCCGTCGCCCGTCTTCGAGGATGTCCGCCCGACCGTCCTCCGCGGCCGGACGGATCACGTCTTCCGGTACCGGGTGAAGCCCGGCATCCCGACCGGCGACGTCGTCTTCTACCTCGGCGTTGAATACGCAGGAGACGACCTCGCCGGCTGGATCCTCCTCGAGGAGTATGCGGACGGACGGGGCTACCGGAGCGAATCGGGCGGAAACGTCGTGATCGCGTTCGTCCGCTTCGGCCTCCTTTTCGCCCTCCTGATCGGACTCGTCGTCGTCTTCCTCCGGAAGTACCACGCGGGCGAGGCCGGCGTCGAGACGGCCAGCGTCGTCTTCGCCGTCATGCTCGGCCTCTGCCTCGCGGCGGACGTCCTGACGGCGACCCTGTTCGGCTACGGGACGGGGCTCGGGAGCCTCGACGGGCGCTCGACGACCGTCGCGGCGGCGGGCTTCCGGTTTCTCTTCTTCGACCTTCCGCTCTCCCTTCTCGTGTTCGTGGCCTGGTCGGTCGGGGAGAGCGTCGCGCGCGAGCGGTGGGGGGCGCGGCTCGCCTCGTTCGACGCCATTCTGAAACGGGACGTGCTCAACGCGACGGTCGGGAGCTCCGTCCTCGCGGGGGCCGCGGCGGCGCCGGCGATCGCGGCGGCGACGCTCCTCGCGGGCCTGCCGCTCCTCCTTTCGGGAAAGGCGCACCCGGCGCTCGGGGACGGGACGGTCCTGACCCTCGGATCGGCGGGGGGCTCGCTCACGGGAGTCGTCCTCTCGGCAGCGGATGCTCTGGCCGGATCCTCCGTCGTCCTCCTCTGCATCCTCGGCTCGTTCTGGCGGAAGGGGCGGATCGCCGCCGGCGCGATCCTCGCCGTGCTGGCCGGCGCCTTCACGATCGGCCTCCCGGCTCCGATCGGCCCGACGGCGGCCGAGATCGCCGCGGGGGCCGGGGGCGCCGTGGCGGTCATCGCCATCTTCCTCGCGTCGGACCTCCTGGCGGCGGGCGTGGCGATCTTCGGCGCCGTCCTGATCTCCGGGTTCGCGCCGCTCCTTCCCGGGCTCTCCGGGCCCGCGCGGGTCGGGCCCGTCCTCGCGCTCCTCCTCCCGTTCGCCATTCTCGTCGCCGTGGGGGTGGCCGGCCTCGCGACGCGCCGCCGCGTTGAGTACGCCTACGACGATCTGGCGCCGCACGTGAAGCGAATCATGGAGCGGGAGCGGATCAAGGCCGAGATCGATGCCGCAAACCGGATCCAGGCGGCGCTCCTCCCGAAGGACGATCCGGATCTTTCCGGCGCGACGATCGCCTCGCATTACCGGGCGGCGACGGAGATCGGCGGGGATTACTTCGATTTCCTCCCGCTTCCGGACGGCTCGCTGGGCCTCGTCTGCGGAGACGTCTCGGGGCACGGCCTGACGAGCGGGATCGTCATGGCCATGGCGAAGTCGGCCCTCCTCGTCCAGGTGGGCTACGACGCCTCCCCCCGTCGGGTCCTCGAGGTGCTGAACGACACGGTGATGAAGACGGCGCCGAAGCGGATTCTCATGACGTTCTTCTTCGGCGTCCTCGACCTCGCCGAGCAGCGCCTCGTCTACTCCTCGGCCGGCCACCTCGACCCGTACGTCTTTCGCGCGGGGACGGGGAGTATCGAGTCCCTCTCGGCGTGGGGCTTCCCGCTCGGGGTTAAGCGCCGGACCCCCTTCGTGGAGCACGAAGCCCGTTTCGAGCCGGGCGACCGGCTCGTCCTCTACAGCGACGGGCTCATCGAGGCTCTCGACGACGACGGGGAGCCTTTCGGCTTCGCGCGCTTCGAGGCGCTCCTGGCGAAGAACGGTGGCCGCTCCTCGGGCGAGATCCGGCGGGTCCTCCTCGACGCCGTCGCGACGTTCACCCGCAACCGGCCTCCCGAGGACGACCAGACCCTCGTCGTCGTCTCTTTCGAGGAGGCCGAAGAGGTTTCCGGACGCCTTCGCCGCGCGGTCTGAGAGGGATCGGCGATGTAAAATGACCGTTCCATGACGAAAGGAGTCCATCACGTGAAGACACTCGCGAGGGGAACGCTGGTTCTCCTGTTTGCGGCGGCCACGGCCCGGGCGCAGTTCGAGGGCGAGGCCGACATGAAGATCACGGTGACCGGTGGCGCCAAGGGAATGTCGACGACGGGCGCCGGAAAGACCTACATCTCGAAGATCGGGTGGCGGAGCGAGATCGAGATGTCGAACCCCCAGATGGCTGCGATGAACGGCGGCAAGCCGTTCCGGATGGTCAGCCTCGGCAAGCTCGCGGATCCCGACCTCATGTACACGGTGAACGACTCGACGAAGACCTACGCCGTGATCAACGCCAAGGAGATGCGCGAGATGGCGGCGAAGATCGACAAGAAGGAGAAGAAGTTCGCCGTCGAGAAGCTCGGCAGGGACCACGTGGCGGGCCTCGCCTGCGAGAAGGTCCACGTGGCCGAGGAGGGCGGCGGGATGGTGATCGACGCCTGCATGTCGAAGGAGTTCGCGAGCGGTGAGTGGATGAAGGCGATGAACCGCGGCGGCCGCGGCGCGGGAGACTGGATGAAAGCCGTCCGCGACGCCGGCGTCGACGGATACCCGGTCCGGATGACGATGACGTCGAAGGAAATGACGGGAGCGACGACGTCGATGGAGATCACGAAGGTCGAGCGGAAGAGCATTCCCGCCTCGATGTTCGAGGTCCCGCGCGGCTACAAGGAGACGAGCGTCATGGGCGCGATGGCCCAGTCTCCCGAGCAGGCCAAGCAGATGGAGGACGCCCAGAAGCAGCTCCAGAAGGCGATGGAGAACATGACTCCCGAGCAGCGCAAGATGCTCGAGGAGATGATGAAGAAGCAGGCGCCTCCGAAGCAGTAGGGAGTCTTCGCGTCAGGCCGAGGAGTTTTTTCCGTTCCCGCCCAGACGCGTCTGGAGGTCGTCGACGAAGGAGAGTACGGTGCTCCGGTCGGCGGTCGCGGGGACCTTCACGGTGACGGCCTCGTCCCCCTTCCGGATCGTGATCTCGACGTCGCGGTCCCGTCCGTGCGTGATCCAGCCGTTGATCACTTCGATCAGCTTCGGGAGGACGTTCGGGAGGATCGCGACGAGGAGCGAGCCGGCGATGACGGCCTCGGGGGAGCGGGTGCCGGCGGGGGCCGGCCCGCCGGACACGAACTCGACGGACTCGACGTGGAGACCGGCGATCTCGCGCCGGAGGCTCCGCGTCCGCTCCTCGAGCTCGCGCGAGTCCGATCCCGGGCCCGGATCGATCCTGACCTTCAGACTCAGCGGCTCCGAAACCGACATGGAACGACCCTCCCTGCGATCGCCGGCGATTCTAGCGCCGGGACGCGGGCCTCTCCCGCTCAGGCGGCGGCTTCCCGGTCCTTGAGCTGCAGGGCGTAGAGACGGGCGTAGAGGCCCCCCTTCGCGAGGAGCTCCTCGTGCGTCCCCGACTCCCGCACTTCGCCGTGGCCGAGGACGAGGATGTCGTCGGCGCGGACGATGGTCGAGAGGCGGTGCGCCACGACGATGGAGGTGCGGCCCGCGAGGAGGCGCGCCACGGCCTGCTCGATCAGCGCCTCCGTCTCCGGGTCGACGCTGGAGGTCGCCTCGTCGAGGATCAGGAGGCGGGGGTCGCGGGCGAGGGCGCGCGCGAACGAGACGAGCTGCTTCTCGCCGACGGAGAGGCCGCCGCCCCGCTCGGTCAGGCGCGCGTCGAGCCCTTCGGGGAGCCGGTCGAGGAGGCGCCCCAGGCCCACCTCGCGGCAGGCCGCCTCGATGGCCGCGCGCGGGATGGCGGGGTCGAAGAAGGAGACGTTCTCGGCGATCGTCCCGGTGAAGAGGAAGGTGTCCTGCTGGACGATGCCGAAACGCTCGCGGAAGCGGACCGGGTCGAAGCGGCGGACGTCGACGCCGTCCACGTGAACGCTCCCCGCCGTCACGTCGTAAAAGCGGAGGAGGAGGTTCAGGATCGTCGACTTTCCGGCGCCGGTCGCCCCGACGAGCGCGACCGTCTGCCCCGGCGGGACGCGGAACGAGACCCCCTTGAGGATCTCCTGCCCCGGCTTGTACGAGAAGCGGACGCCGTCGAAGACGACGTCGCCGGCGAAAGGAGAAGGGACGGGGACGGGATCGGAAGGCGCGGTGATCGAGGGCTTCGTGTCGAGGAGCTGGAAGATCCGTTCGGAGGAGGCCATGGCCGCCTGCAGGATGTTGTACTTCTCTGACAGGTCCATCAGCGGCCGGTAGAAGCGTTTCGAGTACTGGAGGAAGGCCACGACCGCACCGATCGTCATCGAGCCCCGGACGACCTCGCCGCCGCCGTACCAGAGGATGGCCGCCATCCCGACGGCCGAGAGGAAGTCGACCGCGGGGTAGAAGACGGAGTAGTAGAAGATCGATTCGATGTTGGCGGCGCGGTGCGCATCGTTCACCGCGTCGAAGTCGCGGCGGGCCACCGGCTCCCGCCGGAAGAGCTGGACGACCCCGATGCCGGAGAGGTGCTCCTGGAGAAAGGCGTTGACGCGGGCGATCTTGACGCGGACGTCGCGGTAGGTGTCGCGCGCCCCCTTCCGGAACCAGTTCGTCACGAGGAGCATCGGGACGAGGACGGCGAAGGTCACCGCGGCGAGCGGCGGGTTCATGGCGACGAGGACGCCGACGATCCCGACGAGGACGAGGACGTCGCCCATGAGCGCCACGAAGCCCGAGGTGAAGAGCTCGTTCAGGGCTTCGACGTCGGTCGTCAGCCGCGTCATGAGCCGGCCGACGGGAGTCCGGTCGAAGAGGGCGACGTCCGCCCGCTGCAGGTGGCCGAAGATCGCCTTCCGAAGGTCGTACATCACCCCTTGCCCCATCCGCGAGGTCCACGTCACCATCACGAACGCGACGCCGAAGAGAAGGATCGTCGTCAGGAGGTAGAGGCCGGCGATCCACTCCATCCCGTGCGGCCCGGTGACGTCGACGCCCGCGAGGGCGAAGAACCAGGCCACGCCCCGCGCCGCCGGGTCGGCGCCCGTCTTCTCCTTCGTGAAGAGAAGGTCGATCGCGGCGGCCGTCAACAGCGGCCCGGCGAGCTGAAGGACCGACTCGGCGAGGAGGCCGGCGACCGAGCCCGCGACGTACCGCCGGTACGGGATGGCGAGCGTCAGAAGCCGGCGGAAGAGACGCGGCTCGAAGGCCTTTCCGAAGGCCTCTTCCTCGTGCGGGCTCGCGACGAGGTCGGCCATCAGGCGGCCTCGACTTCCTCGGCGAGCCGCTGGCGTTCGGCCAGCTCGGCGTAGACGCCGCCCTGTGCGAGCAGCTCGTCGTGCGTCCCCGTCTCCGCGACCCGGCCGTTCTCGAGTACGACGATGAGGTCGGCGTTCCGGAGCGTGGAGAGGCGGTGCGAGACGAGAAAGACGGTCCGGCCGGCCGCGGCGTCCTTCAGCCCGGAGAGAATTCGCGCCTCGGTCTCGGTGTCGACCGAGGAGAACGCGTCGTCGAGGATCAGGATGGGGGCTTCGGTGAGGAGGGCCCGGGCCAGCGCCAGGCGCTGCTTCTGCCCTCCGGAGAGGGTGATTCCCCGCTCACCGACGATCGTATCGAGCCCCTTCGGGAACTGCTCCACGTCCCCCTCCAGGCCCGCCGCCTTCACGACCCGCTCGATCTCCGCCCTCGGGGCGTCGGGGCGGCCGAATGCCACGTTCCCGGCGAGGGTGTCCGAGAAGAGGAAAGTCTCCTGCGGGACGACGGCGGCGCTCCGGCGAAGGACGGGAAGGGGAACTTCCGTCACGTCGCGTCCGCCGACGAAGATCGTCCCCGGCTGCGGCTCGTCGAGCCGGAGAAGGAGGGAGAGAATCGTCGATTTTCCGGCTCCCGTCCGCCCGACGAGGGCGACCGTCCGGGCCGGCGGGACCCGGAACGAAATGCCCGAGAGGATCGGCCGGCCGCCGCCGTAGGAGAAAGCCAGCTCCCGGAACTCGATCTCTCCGGCGAGAACACCGCCCGGGTCGCGCTCGTCGGGAAGTGGAGAGGCCTCCCAGAGGTCGAGCATACGGTTCCACGATGCGGCCCCCCGCTGCCAGAGATTGACCACCCATCCGAGCGCCATGGCCGGCCAGATCATCTCCATCAGGTAGAGGTTGAACTCGACGTACCGGGCGACCGTCAGCTTTCCGGCGAGGATCTGCCGGCCGCCCGCCCAGAGCGTCAGGGCGAAGCCGGACTCGACGATGAGCCGGAGCATCGGCATGTAGAGGGCGTTCAACCGGGCGAGGCCGAGGTTCCGGCGGCGAAGCTCGCGGTTCTTCGGATCGAAGCGAGCCTCTTCCTCGGCCTCGCGGGCGAAGGCGCGGACGAGCCGGGCGCCGGAGAAGTTCTCCTGCGCCTCGGCCGAGACCTCGCTGAAGAACTCCTGGATCTTCGTGAATCGGCGGTGCGTGGCCTGCCCGACGACCTTCGTGACGATGGCCACGACGGGAAGGACCGAGAGAGCGACGAGCGAGAGGTAGGGCGAGACGAGGAACATCAGGACGCACGCCGCGCTCCCGACGAGGATCGTGTTTCCTCCCTGCATTATCCCCGGGCCGATCATCATCCGGACGGCCGCCAGGTCGTTCACCGCCCGGGACATCAGGTCCCCGACGCGGTTCTTCCGGTACCAGACCGGGGGCAGACGCAGAAGATGCGCGAGGAGGTCGCCGCGCATCTCGTACTCGACCTCCCGCGAAGCCCCGATCAGGAGCCGCCGCGTCACGAAGAGGCAGATCGCGTCGCCGACGGCGAGGAGGACGATGATCCCCGCAGCCCGGCCGACCCGCCCGGTCGAGACACCCGAGGAGAGTTCGGCGATCGCCTGTCCGACGAGCCGAGGCATCGCGAGGAAGAGCGCCGTGGAGCCCGCCATAGCCAGGAAACCCCAGACGTACGGGCCTGGGCGACGACGGAAATAGCTTAGAAAGCGGGTGAAATCCCTCAAGTGATTCTCGGGGGTGCGGGCGCTGCTCCAGGCCCGCGCCGCGTGTCGGTATTCTACCGGACGTCGATGACTCCCAACTCTTCTCTTCCCGGCCTTCCGTCCCTCCCGGCGATGCCGCAGCGCGGCGAGATCGACCCGATCTGCGGCATGACGGTCGATCCGGCGCGCGCCGCGGCCGTCCGCGAGGAAGACGGGAAGAAGATCTACTTCTGCTCGGTCAAGTGCGCGGAGAAGTGGGAGCGCCGCCGGAGCGACGCGCCCGAGCCGGTCGCTGCGGCAGGGACCGACTGGGTCTGCCCGATGGACCCTGAAGTCCGCGAGAAGAAGCCCGGCCCCTGCCCGGTCTGCGGCATGGCGCTGGAGCCGGAAGACGTCGCGGCCGCGGGAAGCCAGGACGACTCCGAGCTGAGGGACATGTCGCGGCGCTTCTGGATCAGCCTCGTGCTGACAGCTCCGCTGATGTTCTTCGAAATGGTCGCGATGTGGTCGCCTCGGCTGGCCGAGACCCTCTCGCCGCGCCTGTCGCTGGCGATCCAGTTCTTTCTCGCGACGCCCGTGGTGCTCTGGGGCGGCGCCCCGTTCTTCGAGAGAGCGTGGACTTCGCTGAAGACGCGCCGCCTGAACATGTTCACCTTGATCGGCCTCGGGACGGGGACCGCATACATCTATAGCGTCGCGGTGACGGCCGCGGGAGTCTTCTCTTTCTTTCCAAGAGAATCTTCAGGCCCTCACGCAAGCCACAATGTCTACTTTGAAGCGGCGGCCGGGATCACGACGCTCGTCCTCCTCGGGCAGGTGCTGGAGCTGCGCGCGCGGCGGAAGACTTCGGATGCGATCCGCGCCCTGATGGATCTATCGCCGAAGACGGCGCGGCTCGTCGTCGGGAACGCCGAGCGGGACGTGCCGGTCGCCGACGTGATGAAGGGCGCCGTCCTCCGCGTCCGCCCGGGGGAGAAGGTGCCGGTGGACGGCGTCGTCCTCGAGGGGGCGAGCGGGGTGGACGAGTCGATGGTCACCGGGGAGCCGATCCCGGTCGCGAAGAGCGCCGGGAGCCGGGTGACGGGCGGGACC
Organism: uncultured Acidobacteriota bacterium; assembly: GCA_963779415.1. Lineage (GTDB taxonomy): Bacteria > Acidobacteriota > Thermoanaerobaculia > UBA5066 > UBA5066 > DAOMFB01. Next base: position 1,626,943 of record CAVZYA010000002.1, read on the forward strand.
CTGAACGGCCCGGGCTCGTTCCTGATGCGGGCCGAGCGCGTCGGGAGCCAGACCGTTCTTTCGCAGATCGTGAAGCTCGTCGGCGAGGCGCAGCGGAGCCGCGCTCCTGTCCAGCGGCTCGCGGACTCGGTCGCGGCGCTCTTCGTCCCGGCCGTCGTCGCCGTCGCGCTCGTCGCGTTCCTCGCCTGGCTCGCCGTCGGTCCCGAGCCGCGGTTTCAGAACGCCCTCGTCGCCGCCGTCGCCGTCCTCATCATCGCCTGCCCTTGCGCCCTCGGCCTCGCGACGCCGATTTCGATCATGGTCGCGACGGGACGCGGGGCGCTCTCCGGCGTCCTCGTGAAGAACGCCGAGGCGCTGGAGCGGCTCGCGGCGGTCGACACGCTCGTTCTGGACAAGACGGGAACGCTGACGGAGGGGAAACCTAAGGTGACCAGAATTCGCGCCTTCGGCGCCATCACGGAAAACGAGATTCTGATACTCGCTGCTGCGGTCGAGCGCCTGAGCGAGCATCCGCTGGCTTCCGCCATTGTTGCGGCGGCCAGGGAACGGAATCTGGCGATTCCGCGCGCCGAGGATTTCGTTTCTGTTCCCGGGCAGGGTGTCAGGGCCGTCGTCGAAAGTCATGTCGTGGCGGTTGGAACGAAGTCTTTCTTAGAAGGTGGAGGGAACGAACAGCGCCCGACTAGAGTTTCGGCCGCGGGTGTACACGGGTCATTCGAAGAAATTTCCCGGTCGTTCTCTTCGGACGTTACAGAGGTGGGATCGGTGGGCGCCGGAGAGACTCCTCTGTTTGTCTCCCTCAATGGAAAGCTCTCGGGGGCCCTCTTCCTCTCGGACCCCCTGAAGCCCTCCGCCGCGCCGGCGGTCGCCGCGCTGCACGCGGCCGGTCTTCGACTCGTCATGTTGACCGGCGACCGGCGGGAGGCGGCCGAGGCGGTGGCGCGCGCCGTCGGAATCGACGAGGTGCGGGCGGAGGTGCTTCCCGCAGGGAAGAAGGAGGCGGTCGAAGCTCTCCGGGGCGAAGGACACGTCGTGGCGATGGCGGGCGACGGCGTGAACGACGCCCCGGCGCTCGCGGCGGCCGACGTCGGGATCGCGATGGGGACGGGGACCGATGTCGCGATGGAGAGCGCGGGAATCACGCTCCTTTCGGGCGACCTCGCGGGGATCGTCCGGGCGCGAAGGCTCTCCCAGGCGACCCTCCGGAACATCCGCCAGAACCTCCTCTTCGCCTTCGCCTACAACTCGGTCGGCGTCCCGATCGCGGCGGGCGTGCTCTACCCGTTTTTCGGCATCCTCCTGTCGCCCGTCATCGCCAGCGCGGCGATGACCTTCAGCTCCGTCTCCGTCATCTCGAACGCGCTTCGCCTCCGGCGACTGAAGCTCTGATCGGCTTGGGGCAGCGGCGCTTCCGGCGTGCCGTGCCACCGGTCGCGGCCGCACTCCCCGAAAGGCGGCGTATCCTCTGCGCGGCTTTCACCCTTCGAAGGACGACATGAGATTCAGGTCTTCCCGTTTTCTTTTCGGCCTGCCCCTTTTCGACGTCGTCATTCCCGGACCGGTCCAGCCGGGCTCCGCTCCCGAGCGGCCCGTCGCGCGGGGATGGGTCGCGGTCGGCCCCGTCGCGATCGGCCTCGTCTCTTTCGGCGGACTTTCCGTCGGTGGTCTGGCCCTGGGTGGTCTCGCTCTCGGTCTGTTTCCCCTCGGCGGCGTCGCCGTGGGCGCGATCGCCATGGGAGGTGCCGCCATCGGGTACTGGGCGGTCGGGGGTGCGGCGATCGCCGCCCACGCGGCTCTCGGGGGGTTGGCCGCGGCGGCTACATACGCTCAAGGGGGCGCGGCCTTCGCGGAGCACGCAAACGACGCCGCTGCACGGGAGTTCTTCTCGTCCGGCTTCATCCTGCCGGCGCTTCGCCACCTGGCCGGGCATTCAAGCTGGTTCCTGCTCCTCCTAATCTTTTTGCTCCCCTTCTTCGCCAAGAGACGTTCGGACGCCTGACCCTGCGTTCGCGCCGAACGGCGTGGCGTCTCATTTCTCTCTACGTTGCATCCCGCTTTGGGCTCGACATCGAGGCCCTTCGTATGGAGTAACGCCTGGCACGGCTACTGCGGCGGTTGATTGAGGCGCATCATTGGCGGGGAGGGGACCCTGAGGGGGAAAATGCTCGGGAAAGGCGGGCGCTCCGGCGCCTGACGGTGAGCAGCATGACATCGACGGTTCTCGTCGTCCTCGTCCTCGCGGTGGCCGCCCTCGCCCTCCTCGGCGGGTGGCTGGTGCCGACGTGGCGGCGGTGGCGCGGGGCGCGTGTCATCAACTGCCCGGAGACGAACGATCCCCAGACGGTGCGTATCGACGCGAAGCACGCCGCGCTGACTTCGGTCGGGGCCCTTCCGGAGCTTCGCCTCGAGTCGTGCACGCGTTGGCCCGAGCGTCAGGACTGCGGGCAGGACTGCCTCAAGCAGATCGAGAACTCTCCTTACGGCTGCCTCGTGAAGTCGATGGTCGTGGAGTGGTACGTCGGCAAGAACTGCGTCTTCTGCGGGAAGGCGATCGTCGTCGCGGGAGTCGCGGAACACGCTCCGGCGCTCGTCGCGCCGGACGGCACGACCGTCCTCTGGAAGGACCTCCGGCCCGAGAGCCTCCCGGAGATCTTCCGGACGCACAAGGCCGCCTGCTGGAACTGCCATGTCGCGGAGAGCGTCGTCCGGAAGCACCCGGAGGTCGTGACCGTCCGTCCCGAGCGCGACCAGCTCATCCACTAAAGGACCGTGCAGCGCGCCCTCGCGCTTCTTCTTGCGGCGGCTCTCGGGGTCGCGGGCTGCTCGTCGGGGAACCGGGCCGAAAAGCAGGCTTTTTTCGCGGCGGGGCGGGAGGTGAAGCTGAAGCAGTCACCCCCGACGAACGAGGAGCTCCGGAAGGACGTGGACCTCTTCCTCGAGAACGACCTTCTCCTGACCTTCGACAAGGCGAAGGTGCGGGAACGGAAGGAGGCTTCGACGCTCCGGATCGTCTTCGTCGGGGGGATGGCCGCGGTCGTGGTCGGCGCGACGGCGGGAAGCCTGAAGGGGAACGGCGGCGCGCAGGCGGCGGTCATCGGCACGGGCGCTGCGGCGATGGCACTCGCCGCCGTCCGGTACTTCGGCCCGGTGAAGGACCTCCACGAGTGCCAGGAATTCCTCTCCCTGAAAGGCGCGCAGCTCAAGGGGTGGGAGGCGCGGAAATTGAACGATTCCGCCGAGCCGGTTCCCGCGAACGCGTGGAGGGAATACGTCGATCTCGTGACCGAGATCCAGCTTCACCCGACCTGCCTCGCCGTTCGCTGAAGACGATCGCGCCGGCGGCCTGTCAGAGGACGAGGAAGGTGTCGCTTCTCCGGAGGGCGAGGTCGAAGGTGGCGGTCCGGTGGCACCCGGCTCTCCGGTTCCGAAGTCCGATCAGGTAGTCGGCGAAGCCGCCTTTTCCCCTCGAGAACTCCTCCACCGCCTCGCGAACGAGATCCCGGTCCTCGACGGTGAACTCGACCGTCTGGAGAATCTGCCCGAGCGTCGACACGAACGTCTTCCGGTCGAACCCGTAGCTGAAGGCCAGGACCCACGACAGCTCGCAGAGAACGACGACACTGATGTAGGCCGTCTCGCCGGTGCGCTCCAGCCGCCTGAGAAGCCGCCGCGCCGCGCGAAACTGGGTCTCGTCGTCTCTCGTCAGGTACCGGACGAGAACGTTTGTGTCGAGCCCCGTCACTTGATCCGGGTCGTCCCCGTGCGGCCCCTTGCGATCGCGGCATCCATGTCTCGCTCGCTCACACGCCGCTGCCCTTTCCTCCGGAGGATTCCGGCGAGCGCGCCGACGTGGATCTTCCGCGCCTCGACCCGGAAAGTCCCGTCAGCCTCCTTCAGGAAGTCGAGAAGGTCGCCGGCCTCGACCGCGAGAGCCTCCCGGACCTCCTTCGGAATCGTCAGCTGTCCCTTCGACGTCAGCGTCGCCGTCGGCATTGGCCTTCTCCTTACCCCGCTCCTTACTCTACCACGGCGCCGTCCCGAAAGCCTCCTTCCCGGACGAACCACAGCCGCGGGAACTCTGTCGCTCACGCGGCGCCGCGTGTTTCCGGCGTCGCGTCGGCGTCCCTGCCCTTCCTGAATTTCGATTTTGCAGACCTCTCGGCGGGGCCTCCGGAGCCTCCCGGCCGTCCACGACGTCACTATCTCAATCAGTCCCAGCAGCCCGTGAGCTCAGCTGCGGGAAGGTGCCGGCACGCGGAGAAAGCTCTGGGAGGTCTGGTAGCCGTGCCCGCAATTTCGCCGTGGTCGAAGGAGGAGACGGAAACGTGAATGGCAAGCGGGGCGGGCGGCTCCCGAAGAAGATCCCTCACCGCAACGACTCCATGATCGCCTCCAGCGCCTCTCGCGACGGGCGGAGGCGCTCCATCGGCAGGTCGTGGAGCGGCTCGTCGACGAGACCGAGGAGGTCGGGGAGGGAGGGCTTCTTCGGGTCGACGTAGAGGATTCCGGTCAGGATCTCGCCCGTCCCGTGGCTCTCGTGGATCGCCGCGAGCGCCGCGTCCCGGTCGGTCGGGTCGTAGTCGCGCCCGACGCCGCGGAACCGGAGCGTCGAGCCGTCGGGAAAGGCCACGTCCTTCGAACCGCCCTCCGGAATCTCCGCCAGCGTCTGCTCGAAGAACGGCACGAAGCCGATCTCGTGGACCGGCGTCTCGTGCTCCTTCGACCACTTGTAGCTCTTCGTCGACCCCTCGTGGTCGTTGAAGGTGACGCAGGGGGAGATGACGTCGATGACGGAGGTTCCGCGGTGGGCGATCGCGGCCTCGAGGATCGTCTGGAGCTGCTTCATGTCGCCGGAGAACGAACGCGCCACGAAGCCCCCCCCCAGCTCGATGGCGAGCGAGCAGCAGTCGATCGGGACGTACTCGTTCCGGGCCCCGTTCTTCTGCTTCGCGCCGACGTCCGCCGTGGCGGAGAACTGTCCCTTGGTGAGTCCGTAGACGCCGTTGTCCTCGACGATGTAGACGAGCGGGATGTTCCGCCGGACGAGGTGGACGAACTGGCCGATGCCGATCGAGGCCGTGTCGCCGTCGCCCGAGACGCCGATACCGACGAGCTTCGCGTTCGCGAGGAGGGCGCCGGTGGCGATCGACGGCATCCGGCCGTGGACGCCGTTGAAGCCCCAGGCCCGGTTCAGGAAGTAGGCGGGGGTCTTCGAGGAGCAGCCGATACCGGAGAACTTCGCGACGCGGTGCGGCTCGACGCCCATCTCCCAGAAGGCGTTCACGATCTGCTTCGTGATGACGTCGTGCCCGCATCCGAGGCAGAGGGTCGACTTTCCCCCCTCGTAATCGGCCTTCGGAAGGCCCATGCGGTTCGTTTTCGGGGCGGGGGCGGTCGGGATCGTGGCGCTCATCAAGACCTCCTCGTCCGGGCGGCGCGGTCGGCAAGGACGCCCTCCACGACCGTCGTGGCGTCGAGCGGGAGGCCGTCGTACTGGAGGATGGAGACGAAGCGTCCCGCCTCCTCCGGAAACTCGTCGCGGAGGATCGTCCGGAGCTGGCCGTCGCGGTTCTGCTCGACGACGTAGATCCGATCGTGCCGGAGGATCCAGTCGCGGACCTCGGGGCCGATCGGCAGGGCGCGGAGGCGAAGGTAGTCGAGCCCGAATCCCGCCTCCCGGACGAGACGGTCACGCGCCTCGGCCGTCCCGTGGTGCGACGTGCCGAAGGCGAGGAGGCCGTCGGCGCTCTCGAAGCCGTCCTCGATCCGGGGCTTCGGGACCATCGTCCTCGCCGTCTCGTGCTTTCGCGAGAGGCGGTCGACGTTCGCGACGAAGTCGTGCGGCTTCTCGGAGTACTGGCCCATCTCGTTGTGCCCGGAGCCGCGCGCGAGGTACGCGGCGAACGGGCTCGGCGTCCCCGGGAGCGTCCGGTACGGGATGCCGTCGCCGTCCACGTCCCGGTACCGGCCCCACGACTCCTTCACCTTCTCGAACGACTTTTCGTCGAGGACCTTTCCCTTCCTTCGCGGCCCCGTCGGATACGTGAAGGGATCGGCCATCCAGTTGTTCATCCCGAGGTCGAGGTCGGAGAGGACGAAGACGGGCGTCTGCAGCTCCTCGGCGAGGTCGAAGGCCTCGATCGCCATCTCGAAACATTCCTCCGGGGTCGCGGGGAAGAGGACGGGATGTTTCGTGTCGCCGTGCGAGTTGTAGTAGGCGAGGAGGATGTCCCCCTGCATCGTCCGGGTCGGAAGGCCGGTGGACGGTCCGACCCGCTGGATGTCCCAGACGACCGCCGGGACCTCGACGTAGTAGCCGAGGCCGAGGAACTCGGACATCAGGGAGATTCCGGGGCCGGACGTCGCGGTGAAGGCGCGCGCGCCGGCCCACCCGGCCCCGAGGACCATCCCGATCGAGGCGATCTCGTCCTCGGCCTGGATCACCGCGACGGTCTTCTTTCCGGAGACGGGGTCGACGCGGTGGTCGTTCGTGAACTCGATGAAGGATTCGCAGAGCGAGGAGGACGGCGTGATCGGGTACCAGCAGCAGACCGTCGCCCCGCCGAAGAGAGAGCCGAGGGCGGCGGCGGCGTTCCCTTCGATGATGATCTTTCCCTTCGTCGCCTCCATCCGCTCGACCCGGAAGGGGATCTTCGAGGAGAAATTCGCCGCGGCGTACTCGAGGCCGAGGCGCATGGCGCCGAGGTTCAGCTCGATCGCCTTCTGCTTTCCCTGGAGCTGCTTCCTGATCGCGGCCTCGATCTCGGCCGGGTCGATCCCCATCAGGTCGGCCACGACCCCGACGTAGATCATGTTGACGATGAGCTTCCGGAGCTTGGCCTGATCAGACGCCATCGTCAGCTTCACGACGAGCTCGCCGAAGGGGACCGGGTAGAAGTGGAGGTCGCTCCGCCGGCCGTCGAGGCCGAGCTTCTTCTCGAAGACGACGTGCGCCCCGGGGCGGGCGGCGCGGACGTCCTCGTCGGCCGTCTCGGGGTTCATGAGGACGAGGACGTCGATCTCGCGTTTTCGCGCGATGTAGCCGTCCTTGTTCGCGCGGATCGTGAACCACGTCGGAAGCCCCTGGATGTTCGACGGAAAGAGGTTCTTCCCGGAGACGGGGACGCCCATCCGGAAGATGGCCCGCATCAGGACGTTGTTGGCCGTCTGCGATCCGGAGCCGTTCGCCGTCGCGACCTGGAGGGAGAAGTCATTGACGACGGGTTCGCCGCCGACGCTCGCGTCCGAGCTCGTCTGGGTGAGTACGCTCGACATGCCGGTCGTTCCTCTTCCCGCCGCGGATGTGGGGTGAGACTCTGTCTCTTCCGCGGGACGCCCCGATTCTACGGGAACGGCGTCGATCTCCGGTGCTTGTTCGATCCGTCCACAAGCGGAGCCTCCAAGGTCGGATAATCCCTCCGTGCGGATCGTCTCCCTCTGCCCGTCCGTCACGGAGAGCCTCGTGGCGCTCGGCCTCGCGCCGCAGCTCGTGGGGGTGACGCGCTACTGCGTCCATCCAAGGGAGGTGACCTCGCGGATCCGGAAGGTGGGAGGCACGAAGAACCCGGACCTCGACGGGATCCGCTCCCTCCGGCCCGATCTCGTCTTCGCGAACGCGGAGGAGAACCGCCGCGAGGACGTCGAGGCGCTGGAGCGCGAGTTCGTGACGGACGTGTCGCATCCCCGGCGGGTCGCGGACATCCCGACTCTCCTCCGGCGCTTCGGACGGCTGACGGGGACCGACGAGAGAGCCGGGGAGATTGCTTCGAACGTGGAGAGGGCTCTGGAGAGCGCCGGGAACCGCCGCGGCATGCCTACGCGCGCCTCCTTCCGATACGTCTATCTCGTCTGGAAAGACCCGTTCATGACCGTCGGCCCGCGAACGTACATCGCCGACCTGCTCCGCCTCTCCGGAGGCGCTCTTTCACTCGAAGAATCCTCTTCGGCCATTTCCCCGGACTACCCGGTCGTCTCTGAGGACGAGATCGTCTCCTCGCGTCCCGACGTCCTTCTCCTTCCCGACGAACCGTACCGATTCCGCGAGAAGGACGCCGCGTTCTGGCGCACGCGCCTCCCGGCGTCGTCGCGCGTCGTCCTCGTCCCCGGGGACGACTGGTGCTGGCACGGGGTCCGGACGCTCCGGGGTCTCGCCGCGGCCGAGACGCTCGCGGCGGGGGCAGGGGTGGAGGCGTAGGAACGTGAGGATCCTTCTCCTCGCAGCCCTCCTCGCCGTTCCTTTCCGGACGCCGACCCCTACGCCGGGCCCGGCGACGTACGTTCTCGTCCAGAAGGACGGCTCCGTCGTCCGCCTGGCGAAGGCGCCCAAGCTGAAGGGGAGCGCCTACGTCGGGAATCTCTGGCAGACGGGACAGCTCGTCTCGATACCGGCGTCCGAAGTCGACGAGCGAAAGACCGCCTCGGCGAACGCAGGCACGGGATCGAAGACGCCCTCCTCGGAAAAGAACATCGGGACACGTTACGACCCGGAGGGCCCTCAGACCCCTCTCGGCGACCAGATGAAGCTCAAGGGAGGACGGAAGAAGGTGGAGCGGACGCTTCAGGGGTCCACGGCGGCGTCGAAGACTCCGACGGCCGTCGCCTCGGCGGGCGTCGTCGACCGGAACGGACGGGGCGAGGCATGGTGGCGCGGACGCGTGGAGCCGCTCAAGGAGGAGCTGGCCGACGCGGAGGCCGACCTGAAGCTCTCGGGCGACGAGATCCGGAGCGCGGAGCGGTCCGGGGCGTCGGCCTCCGATCTGGAGCGCCTCCGCGGGCGCGAGGAGGAGGCCCGGAAGCGCTGCGCCTCGGCGAAGGGGAAGCTCGACGCCCTCGCGGAGGACGCGCGGAAGGCGCGAGCCCCGGCGTCGTGGCTGCGCTAGAAACGGAAAGGCCGCCGGGATTCCGGCGGCCGGAAACGGGATCTCGGGGAAACAGGGGATCAGTTCGACTTGAGCTCCCACTTCAGCTCGTCGATCATCGCATTCCAGTTCGCGACCATCTCGGGGGTGACCGGAATCTTGAGTTTGTCGGGCGAGGCGTTGATGGCCTTGTCGGCGTCGGTCAGGGTTCGTCCCGTCGCTTTGTAGGCATCCTCGACGGTCCCGTTCATGTCCTTGTCGTTGAGCATGAGCAGCTCGACGCCGGCGGGCGTCTTCCTGCTGAGACTCAACGTGAGGAACTTTTCCCCTTTGGTCAACTCCGCGAACTTGAAGTAGGCCTTCTCGTACCCGGGGGGCGGGCTCTGGATCCATTTGTAGTAGAACGACCCCTGCGGGATCCTGTTGCTGAGGCCGGGCTTTCCCGCGGCATAGATCTTCATCTGGTCGGTGACTTCCTTGAGCTTCGGCGAGGTCGAAGTCGCCTGCTGCTGCGCGGTCGCCCCCATCGCGACCGCGAGGAGCGTGAAAGCGGTGACGATCGAGAGAATCCGGCGCATCGAAGCCCTCCTCGCCCACGGGGTTCTCATCCGCGCAGCGCCTCTTCGCAAACAACTTCGTCTTCTTTGACGACCGCGTCCATGATTCAGATCAATCACGCCGGAACCGGTTGAGTCGAAAGGAGATGACTCGGCTCGTCCGGACGCCTTGAGACGCGGTTCAAGCCGGACGGTGAGAGGAGACGACCCGGTTCCGGCCCTCCGCCTTGGCCCGGTAGAGAGCGGCGTCGGCGGCGGCGAGGAGCTCCTCTGCCGTCTCTCCGTCCGCCGGATAGGTCGCCACGCCGAGCGAGATCGTGATCGGCCCGATCGGCTTGCCCTCGGAGACGAAGGGGACCTCTTTCACGCCCGTCCGGATCCGCTCGGCCTGCCGCAGGGCGTTGTCGACGGAGCTTCCGGGAAGGATCAGCGTGAACTCCTCGCCGCCGAAGCGGCAGGCGATGTCGTACGTTCGGAGCTGCGACTCCAGAAACCGGCCCAGCTCGCGCAGGACGTCGTCTCCCGCCGCGTGTCCCATCGTGTCGTTGATCCTCTTGAAGAAGTCGATGTCGACCATGATCAGGGAGACCGAAGCCTTCTCGCGGACGGCCCGCCGCAGCTCCCGTTCGAGCGACTGCTCGAGATAGCGCCTGTTGTAGAGGCCCGTCAGCGCGTCGCGGACGGCCTGGATCTGGAGCGACTCGCGGAGCTTGACGTTTGCCATCGCGAGGGCGACCTGGCTCGCGACGTTCAGTGCGAAGCGCTCGTCGGCCTCGATCCCGGAGAGGTGCAGGAGACCGTGTGCCTCGCCGTGAGCGAGGAGGGGGAAGCAGAGCGTCTTGCCCTCCGGCGCGCCCCGGACGTGCGGGCAGACGGGGCCCCCGGCGGGGAGGCGGACGACGTGCGTCTGTGAGAGACGGAGGGCCCAGCAGTCGTCGACGTGGAACGTCGGCTCGCTGAGACTTTCCCACGCGACGACGCCGTCGAGCGTCCGGTGCGCGGCGTCCAGGATGTAGAGGCCCCCCTTGGTTCCGGCGAAGAGTCGGGGCGAGACCTGCCGCAGGATCTCGAGGATGTCGGCGATGCTCCGGGCGCTCTGGAGCATCCCCGTCATCCCGTTCAGGAGCGCCACGGCCTCGCCGCGGCGCCCGATCTCCTGCGTCCTCTCGGCGAGTCGCTGGTCGAGCTCGGCGGCGCGGGCGCGGTGGTGGTCCTCGCTTTGCCGACACCGGAGGGCCAGGGCGGCGCGCGGCAGGATCCCCGCGAGCTTGTCGACGAGCGGGGCGTCCTCGTCGCGGTTCTGGGCCGAGAAGAACTCCAGGGTCGCGATCAGGTCCGTCCCGATCCGGATCGGGAAGGCGACGCCGCACCGGAGACCGGCGTCGTTCGCGGCGTTCGCGCGGAGGAACTCCGACCGGGCGACGAGGTCGGCGTCCCAGGCGGGCTCGCCGCCGGGGAAGCCGCTCGAAAGAGCGCCGGGGACCGGTGAGGGGGGAAGGACGGCGCTGGCGGCGCAGAAATCGGCGAAGCGCTTTTCGGGGGGGTGAAAGGTCGCGGCGAGGCGGAACGCCGGGCCCGGGTCCTCGGGCACCCAGGCCTGGCCGAGCGTCCACCCGGTCGCCTTGCAGACGTCGCGGAGGATTCCGTGAAGGACCTCGGCGAATCCGGGCTCCTCGGCCGCCGTCAGGAGAAAGCGAAGGAGGAGCGCGTCTTCCGGAAGGGTCACGGCGGCAGGCGACGCGGGGCGGGGTACGGGAATCGAGGTTTCAATTCGCAGCCGCGCCGACGATTCGCTCATCGCCCCCGTCCTCTCCGGCCGTCAGCCTCGCCTTCGCAGCAGATCAAGAAACTCTTCTCGTACCGCCTTCTCGAGGAAGATCCCCCGGATCGCCGAGGTCACCGTCACGGCACCGGGCTTGCGCACCCCGCGCATCTCGACACAGAGATGACGCGCCTCGATGACGACCATGACCCCCTGCGGCTTCAGCTCCTCCTCGAGGACGGCCGCCACCTGCTCCGTCAGCCGCTCCTGGAGCTGCGGCCGCCGGGCGAAGAACTCCAGAAGGCGCGGCAGCTTCGAGAGACCGACGATCCGCTCGTTCGGGATGTAGGCGATGTGCCCGTGCCCGTAGAACGGGATGAAATGGTGGGAGCACATGGAGTAGAAGGGGATCTCCTTCTCCATGACCATGGCCGTGTAGCGCTCGTCGTTCGGGAAGGTCGTCAGCTTCGGGCGCGTCCCCTCGTCGAGGCCGGAGAAGATGTCGAGGTACATCTTCGCGACCCGCTGGTCGGTGTCGACGAGGTTCGGGTCGGCTTCCGGCGTCAGGCCGAGGATCCGGATGATCTCGCGGATGTGCGTGGCGATCCGGCCGACGCGCGGATCGTGCTCGTGTTCGCTCGCGGCATCGAGGATGTGGGTGGACGGGGCGGGGTCCATTTGTCCCATGATACGGAATCGGGAGGATCGAGGATGGAGAAGCCCGGGGCCGAGGCGAAGAAGGGGCGTTGGCGGGCCACGAAGATCGTCGCGACGCTCGGTCCCGCGAGCGAGAGTCCCGGGATGATCCGGCGGCTCCTCCGGGCCGGAGTCTCCGTTTTCCGGCTGAACGCGGCGCACGCGCGTCCCGGTGACATCCGGCGCCGTGTCGCGCTCGTCCGGAGAGCGGAGCGCGCCTCGGGACGCCCCGTCGGCGTCCTCCTCGACCTCGGGGGGCCGAAGATCCGCATGGGTCCCGTCCCGGGCGGCCCGATCCGCGTCGCGGCGGGCGAGAAGGTCGATCTCGTCCCGAGGCGCGCGGCGGCGCGGCCCTCCGGAGGCTCCCGTCGCCTCGTGGTCACCTATGGCGCTCTCCTCTCCGACGTCGCGCCGGGCGCCGAGGTCCGGATCGACGACGGGAAGGTGAGACTTCGCGTCGTCCGTCGCCGCACGGGATCGCTCGAGTGCCGTGTCCTCGTCGGAGGGCTTCTCCGGACCGGCGCCGGCGTGAACTTCCCCGACTCCGCGCTCTCCGCGCCGGCTCTCACGGCGAAGGACCGCCGGGACCTGCGGGAGGGGCTCGAGGCCGGGGTCGACTTCGTCGGCCTCTCCTTCGTCCGGAGCGCGGAGCACGTGGGAGAGCTCCGGCGCGTCGTCGCGCGGTCGCCGAGGGAGACGCGGCCGTGGATCGTCGCGAAGATCGAGCGACCAGAGGCGCTCGACGCTCTGCCGCGGATCGCCGCCGTCTCCGACGCGCTCATGGTGGCGCGCGGGGACCTCGGCGTCGAGATCGGGCTCGCGGCGGTTCCGCGGGAGCAGGCGCGGATCCTCGAAGCGGGGCGGGTCGCGGCGATCCCCGTCATCGTCGCCACGCAGATGCTCGAATCGATGATCGAGAGCCCTGTTCCGACGCGGGCGGAGGTGTCGGACGTGGCCGGCGCCGTTCTTGGCGGCGCCGACGCCGTCATGCTCTCGGGCGAGACGGCCGTCGGCCGGTTCCCGGTGGAGGCCGTCCGGACGATGGCCGAGATCGCCCGAACCGCCGAGAGGACCGAGGAGCGTGCCGGACCCGCCGCCGGGCCGCCCCCCGGGAACGGCAGGATGGAGGTCGCCGGGGCGGTGGCCGAAGCGGCGGCCACCGCGGCAAGGGCGGCCGGCGCGTCCGCGATCGTCGTCTACACGGAGTCGGGACGGACGACACGCCTCGTCTCGAAGCTCGGCCTCGGAATCCCGATCGTCGCCTTCACGCCCGAGGAGCGCGTGCGCCGCCGAATGACGCTTCTTTCGGACGTCGTCTCCTTCCGGATTCCGCGGGCCCGTTCGGTCGAGGCGATGCTCCGGGCGGGAAACCGGTTCCTCTCGCGGATGGCGGTCCTCTCGGGCCGGACCGTCGTCGAGGTTTCGGGGGCCGCGCGCGCGGAGGGGGCGACGAACACCGTCCGGATCCGGAGGATCCCGGCGGCGCGTCGCTGACGTCAGGGCGCCGCGGGGGGCGTTCCGATCTCCAGGTCGTCGCCGTCCATCGAGTCGGGGTCGAACGGGATGCCGAGCCAGCCGAGGATCGTCGGAGCGAGATCCACCGTTCGGGCGAAAGGGCGGCGTCCCGGGACGACGCCGGGACCTGCGAAGACGAACGGAACGACCATCTCGCTGCGCGAGAGCCCTCCGTGTCCGGCGGCCTTTCCGGCGCGGAACCCGTAGCCGTTCTTCGGAGAGAGGTAGACGTCCGGAGCCCGCGGGGAGTCGAAGAACTCGGGGAGCTGGACGACGAGGTCCGGGTATTCGGTCTGCGCCGTCGCCTCCAGCCATTCGTCCGACGGGTGTCCGCCCCCCGCGACGAAGCGCGCGAGGTCCCCGGACGACGCATATCCGAGCGGATCGGTCCCCTGCGTGACGCGGTAGGAGTAGAGCGGCTCGTCGCCGTCCCGCTCCTCGCGGGCGATCTCCGCGACGCCGGTGGGGCCATAGACGAGGATGTGCCCCGCCTCCCTCCCTCGCGTGATGACGAGGGCGACTTCCGGGGCCCGCGCGAGGGTCGCCGCGAACTCCGACAGGGGAGGCATCGGGGCGGGCGGACCTTTCGCGGCGGGCTTCTTCTTCGGCGAGGGCTTCGAGGGCTTCTTCTTCCGGAGGGCGAAGGCGCGCGGTACGTCCTCGGGGGGGCGCGAGGAGGGAAGCCAGATCATGGCCCCGCGGTAAGCGCCGACGGCGATCAGCGCGTCTCCGACGTCGTACGACTTCGCCTTCTTCCCCTTCACGGGGACGAGGACGCAGTTTCCGATCGCGCAGTCGGCCTCGGTCGGGTGGGCGAAAAGGGCCCGGTGGACGAGCTCCTCGGCGTCGACGTCGATGCCGTAGGAGCGGTTCCCGTGGTCGCCGACGATGACGAAGAGGACCTTGTCGTACGCGCCGCGGCTTCGGAGCCTCCGGACGAGCCGGGCGAAGGAGCGATCGATGTTCTCGAGGGCGGAACGGAACTCGAGGCTCTCGGGCCCGTCCGCGTGGGCGACCTCGTCCGTCCCGAGGAGGTGCGCCCACGCGAGAGACGGAAGTTTCCCCGTGTCGAGCGCCCCCATGTACGCATCGCCGATGTCGTCGAGCGTCTTGCGGTCGAGGAACTCCCAGTCCCACCGCGCGTACGAGGCGGTCAGCGCGAGGACGTTCTTCACGTCGACCGTGGCGCCGCGTGCGATCGGGCTGGTCACGGCCACCGAATCGGCCGGGAGCCTCTCGTAGAGCGTCCGGGCGTCGGGCGCGAGGAAGTCCGAGGCGGAGAGGATGCGGAAGATGTTCGTGTGCGTCTCCGCGAGGCGCAGGCGGCGGTCCAGCCAGATGTTCGCCGGGATGCCGTGGTGACCCGGATAGAGACCCGTCAGGAGGGCGCCGAGGTTCGGGTAGGTCTCGCTCGGGACCGAGGCGACGGCCGTCTCGAAGACGAGGCCCCTCTCGACGATCTCCTTCCGGAGGTTCGGAACGGCACCGGCGGCGAGGAAGTGTCGGAAGGCCTCGGCGGAGAGGCCGTCGAAGAAGAGGACGCAGACGGACCGGTCGTCCGGCGTCGTCAGGGCGCCCGCCGCGCTCCGCATCCTCTGGTGGATCGAGCAGGCGGCGAGCGCCACGGACGCCACGAGGGCGGCGGCGAGCGGAAGGAGGCGGCGCGGCGGCATCGTCTGGTCGGGCTCAGCCGCGGGCGCGAAGACGTCCCAGCTTCCGGACGACCTCGCCGGTCGGGAGAGCGTTCAGGACGTCGGCCGCGGCGAAGCCGGCCTTACGGGCCGCGGCGACACCCCACCGGACGTCGAGAAGGCCGTCGAGGTCGTGAGCGTCGGGGTTGATCGACGTGAAGACGCCGTGCCGCCGCGCCTCGGCTCCCATCCGCCAGTCGAGGTCGAGCCGCCAGGGCGACGCGTTCAATTCCACCCCGCACCCCGCCTCGCCGGCGGCCGCGAGGACCGCCGGGAGGTCGACGTCGAACCCTTCCCGCGCCAGGAGAAGCCGCCCCGTCGCATGCCCGAGCATCGTCACGCGCGGGTTCCGGACGGCGCGGACGAGACGGGCCGTCTGGTCGGAGCGGGAGAGACGGAAGGCCGAGTGGACGGAGGCGATGACGAAGTCGAAGCCGGCGAGGAAGTCATCGCCGTAGTCGATCGAGCCGTCGGGAAGGATGTCCGCCTCCGTTCCCCGGAAGATCGTGAGAGCCGGAAACTCCGGACGGAGCGCATCGATCTCGGCCCACTGCTCGCGGACCCTTTCGGGCGAAAGGCCGCGGGCGTACGCCGCCGCCGGAGAGTGGTCCGTGATGCCGAGGTAGTCATGTCCCAGCTCGACGGCGCTCCGGAAGAGCTCCTCCAGCGTCGCCGTTCCGTCCGACCACGTCGAGTGGACGTGGAAAAGGCCGCGAATGTCGGAAGGGGCGAGGAGGCTCGGAAGAGACCCCGCGGCCGCCTGCTCCACCTCGCCGCGCCCCTCGCGCAGCTCGGGAGGAATCGGAGCGAGTCCGAGACGTTCGTAGAGCGCCGATTCTTCGAATGAGGGGGAATGGAGCACGCCGTCCGTGTCGCGCTTCTCGAGTGCCGAAAGGTGCGCGTCTGCCCCCGTTGACCCTAGAAGACGATTCCCGAAATCGTTCATCGGCCCCGCGTCGAGGGTCACGGGCGGGGCGCCGGGCTTTTCGGGGATCGGCGGGAGCTTCTCCGGTTTCTCGCAGGCAACGACGAGGACGACGGAGGAGACCGTCTCGCATCCGCGCCGCAGCTCTCCCGCGATCTCGACGCGGGTCACGCCCGCGCCCTTCGCGGCAGGGGATCGAAGCAGGCTGAGGGCTTCCTCCGCCCGGGCCTCGGCGTCCGGAAGCCGCCAGCGCCCCTCCGTCGACCGGACGAACCGGAGCCCTTCCGTGATTCTCTCCTGCGTCTTCGCGCCGAAGCCGGCGAGCGCGACGAGGCGGTTTTCGCGGATGGCGTACTCCAGCTCGCCGAGCGACGTCACCCCCAGCTCCTTCCAGAGCGCGGCCGCCTTCTTCGTCCCGAGCCCCGGGATCCGGAGAAGGTCGGGAAGCGTCGCCGGGACCTCCTTTTCGAGCGAGGCGAGGGCCGGCGAAGAGCCGGTCTCGAGGAGAGCTGTGATCTCCGCCGCGATCGAGGCCCCGATCCCCTTCACGGAGACGAGCTTTCCGTCGCGGACGAGCGACGGAAGGTCGGAAAGACCCGCGACGGTGGTCGCGGCGTTCTCGAAGGCCCGCACCTTGAACGGGTTCTCCCCCTTCAGCGCGAGGAGCCCGGCGATCCGCTCGAGGGCGGCGGAGACGGCGTCGCGGTCCACGCGGGTAGGATAGTCGGATGGAAAGCTTCGGCGGCGCCGACCTCCACTGCCACTCGGTCTTCTCGGACGGCGTCGAGACGCCCGCCTCGCTCGTCGCCCGCGCCGTGAAGGCGGGCCTTTCGGCGCTCGCCCTTTCGGACCACGACGCGGTCAACGGCCTCCCGGATTTCGAAGCGGCCGCCGTCGGGACGTCGATGATTCCGGTTCCGGCCGCGGAGCTCTCGACGCGCTGCAACGGCGAGGACGTCCACCTCCTCGGCCTTTTCGTCGACCCCCTGGAGCCGGATTTCGCGGCGCGGCTCGCACAGATGCGCCGCGAGCGGGATCTGCGGGGGGAAGCGATGGTGGAGAAGCTGGCGGCGCTCGGTTTTCCGCTCGAGCTCGCGTCGATCCGCCACGTCGTTGGAGAGGGAACCTTCGGCCGGCCGCACGTCGCCCGTGCCATGGTGGCCGCCGGCCACGTCAAGTGCGTCGAGGAGGCCTTCGAGAAATACCTGACGAAAGGAAGACCCGGCTACGTGCCGAAGCCGAAGTGGACGCTCGCGGAGGCGATCGCCGCGGTCCGCCGGGCCGGAGGGCTCTCCGTCATCGCGCATCCGATCTGGTACGCCGACCCCGAGAAGATCGTCGCGCAGGGGGTCGAGGCGGGGCTCGACGGCCTCGAGGTGGTCCACACGGATCACAACGGAGCGGCCACCGGGGAGTTCGCCCGGATCGCCGACCGCTACCGCCTCCTCCGGTCGGCCGGGTCGGACTTCCACGCCGACATCGAAGGCGGCAAGGGCGTCGGCGCCTGCCGGCTCGGCCTCGCCGAGTGGGAGCGCCTCGCGGAGGCCGCCGTCCGCCGCCGCGCCGAAACGGGCCGACCGCCCGTAGATTTCTCGCCACGTTGATGCGAGGAGTGACCCTCCAAGTATGCTTCGCCGGCGCACTCGCGATCACGGTCGCTTCCTGCTCCCGCCGGACGTCTTTTTCTCCCTCCCTTGCGGAGGGGCCCACGACGATCGAAGCAATCGACGCCGAGCTCCACCGCCTGGAGGCGGCCGGTTTCACCGGAGTCGTCCTTCTCGCCAAGGGAGACCACGTGGTCCTCGAGCGGGGATACGGATTCGCCGATCGCGAGCGGCGCCGCGCAATGACCCCGACGACCGGTTTCGACATCGGCTCACTCACCAAACCTTTTACGGCTGCTGCGATTCTGACCCTCGAGCGCGACGGGAAGCTCCATCGCGGCGACACGCTCGATCGATATTTTCCTTCTGCGCCCGCCGACAAGAGGGCGATCACGATTGCGCAGCTTCTCGCCCACTCCTCCGGCCTCGCCGACATCGTCGATGCGCGCGGACGTGCGACGCGGTACACGCCGGACTTCGACTACGAGCCCGTCACGCGCGACGAAATCGTGCAGCGGGCGCTGGCGAGTACTCTCCTCTTCCCGCCCGGCACCAAGATCCACTACTCGAATCTCGGCTACAGCCTTCTCGGCGTCGTGATCGAGATCGCGTCGAACGAGTCGTATGAGGCGTACGTGCGGCGTGCGATCTTCGAGCCGTCGGGGATGAAGCGAACCGGCTACGGCCTCGCCGGCTGGTCTTCAGACGAACTGGCCACGGGCTATGTCGACGGCAAGCGCTGGGGGACGCCACTGGAGCACCCGTGGCTCGCGGACGGCCCATCATGGAACCTGCGCGCCAACGGCGGGATGCTCTCGGACGCGCGTGAGCTTTTTTCGTGGCTCCGTGCCGTCGATCGGGGCGCCGTGCTTCAGGGCGAAGCGAAGAAGGCGTTCTTCGATCTGTCCGTCCACGTCACGAAACGCGGCTCGCGTGTGATGGGTCCCGCCGGCGGCAACGACGTGTTTGACGCGGTATACGCCTGGTTCCTCGACGAAGGGCGTATTGCGATCATCCTCGCGAGCGATCCGCGCGTACGCGCAGAGGACGTGATGCCTCCTTTGCTCGGGGCCATGCGGGCGGCGGGCCTGTAGAGCCGGCTCGAAAGCACGGGGGTCACGACGGCACGGGGGTCAGGTCTTGCACCTTTAGTCTGCTGTCAGCAGTAAGCCGACCGGTTCGACTGGAGTTCCCCGGCGCTGTCTGGCACGTCACCTCTCGCGGCTACGAATGGCGGGACGTCTTTCGGGACGATCGGGACCGGGAATGGTTTCTCACCGTCCTCGGCCGAGCCGATTCCCTCCGCCGCTGGCGACGCAAGGCCGACGCTCTTGAAGGAACCCGATAGGATCTGGAAGGAGATCTCAGAAGGAGAGTAGAACAGAGGTGGAAGACCTGGCCATCATGAACTCTCATGAACTATGCCCTCATGAACTACGGGGTTTCGACAGAGTCGAGACGGGTTCTTGACAGCCTCGGGGAAATGCGGATAGATTGCTTTCAAGAGATTATGGAAAGGGGAGGACCAGCTCTTCTCGCGGGTCTTCCCCGTACGAAGGGAGGAAGAGGTGAAAAAACTGATGGTGACCCTGTCGGCTCTGCTCCTGCTGGCAGGAGCCCAGAATGCGGTGGCGGCCACGTTTGCTGTCTGGCTGGACGGAAACGTCACCCCCGGCGGTGGCGGTAGCGGTATCCCCTCGAGTCTGGAACACGCCTTCGGCTCGGGATCTGTGACCCTGGTGACCACTGCACAGCTGGAGACGCCCGGCTTCCTCAATGCGTTCGACGCCGTCGTCGTCAGCCGATACGACGCCGCCTTCGGCACCGCCTTGAGCCCGGCGGCAGCTGCCAACATCGTGACGTACGTCGGAACCGGTGCTGGCCAGGGGGGCGTCGCCATCTTCCCGAACGACCTCGCCGACAACCTCTACGGGGCGGCAACTGGTGACCCGTTCGATGCAAACCTGGACCGGCTGTTCACCAATGCCGCCACGTTCGCGGCCGCCAGCCATCATGGATTCATCGCCGAGTTCAATGGCGCGGTGATGGCCGTGACCTCGAACACGGCCGGGTGGCCCGCCATGGGCCTTCTTCCCGGCGCGGCGAACGCCGTTCACGGTGTCAGCACGCCCGACGGACATTTCCACTGGGACGTGGGACCCATCGGCTCGGATAATGCGATCGACGCCGGCGTCACCTTCCCGTTCACCGACGCTGATGTCACGCTTTTCCGGACCGACATCACCGGGGCTTCTTCGAGCAACATTGTCGACGTCTTCGACGACAACGGCCTGCCCGCCCTGCTGGCCAATCAAGTCGTCATCAACGGGGGGGGCGCTCTCGCGGTCCCGGCGCTGGACCCCATCGCACGGACGGTCTTCACCGGTCTCCTAGCGGCCGCCGGGTTCCTTCTCGTAAAGCGCATAGCCAGCTGAGCCGTCTGGCCGTAGGAGTCGAAGAGAGGGGGGCGGGGCCCCCCTTTTTCTTGAGCGCGTTAGGGTCAAGCGCGTTAGGGTCAGGTCCCATATCTGTAGTATACTGAGACGGTGAGCCGACCTCTCCGACTGGAATTCCCGGGTGCGGTCTGGCACGTGACCTGCCGCGGCAACGAGCGGCGGGAGGTCTTTCGCGACGACAGTGACCGCGAGCGTTTTCTCGGCGTTCTCGGCCGGACCGTCTCGCTCTTCCGCTTTCGGCTCCACGCCTACGTGTTGATGGGGAACCACTATCACCTGCTGGTCGAAACGCCGGAGCCGACACTCTCCCGCGGCATGCGCCAGCTCAACGGCGTCTATACGCAGGCCTTCAATCGGGCTCACCGGAGAGTGGGACATCTCTTTCAGGGTCGCTTCAAGGCCATCCTCGTCGAGAAGGAAGCCCACCTTCTCGAGCTCTGCCGGTACGTCGTGCTCAACCCTGTCCGTGCGGGGATCGTCCGAACCGCCAGGGGCTGGCCGTGGAGCAGCTACCGGGCGACGGCGGGCCTCGTGGAGTGCCCGGAGTGGCTCGAGACCGGCTGGACGCTCGAGCAGTTTGGAGGAACGCGGGTAAGGGCCCTGGAGGCCTACCGGCGATTCGTGTCAGACGGAAGACAAAGCGCCTACGAGCCCTGGAAGAGCATAGAGGGGCAGATCTTCCTCGGATCGAAGGAGTTTCGGAGAAGGACGATTCGGCAGGCGTTGGCGGGCCGAAAGAGCCGGGGAGTGCCGAAAGTCCAGCGTCTTGCGGCGTCCAGGAGCCGGGACGAGCTGTTTCGGGAATGCCTGGAGGCTCTCGGACGGGACCGGGAGAGCCTCGCGAGCCGGACGCGCCTTCTGGCGGAAGAGCGGAAGGCGGTGGCGGCGATCCTTCGGCGGCGGGGCCTGATGAAGCTGACGGAGATCGGGGGGTTGCTGGGGGTTGGAGAAGGACAGGCGGGGCTGATGGCGAAACAGGGCGAATCGGCTCTTCGGGAAGACACCGGCTTGAGGCGGCGGCTGGGAGAACTGGCCGACGAAGCTTCGGAGTAGACTGTAGAAATGGGACCTGACCCCTCTGAGACTTGACCCCTCTGAGACTGACCCCTCTGAGACGCTGAGACGAAGCCCGGAACCAGAAAAAAGGAGACCTGAACCCGTGACCTGCAATCGACGCGCTGCATTCACCCGGACGGCTTCGCTCCTTCTCGGAGCGCTCCTCGTCTCCTTCCCGGGGAGCCCGGCCCGGCCCGACGGGCCTGCTCCGCCTTCCGTGCCGGGCGACTCGTGGCCGGGCGCGGAGCGGATGACGCCGGAAGAGCTCGTTCGGATCCTCCGCTCCCCGGGCGCGGAGAAGCCGGCGATCTTTCACGTCGGGTTCCGCGTCCTCTTCGCGCAGGCGCACATCCCCGGGTCGCAGTACGCCGGGCCCGGGATGAAACAGGCGGGGCTCGACGCGCTTCGAAAGGCCGTCGCATCGACGGCGAAGACGAAATTGATCGTCCTTTACTGCGGCTGCTGTCCGTGGGAACGTTGCCCGAACCTCGAGCAGCCGTGGAGGACACTCATGGCGGCCGGGTTCACTCGCGTGAAGGTCCTCTACATACCGAAGAACTTCGGCCAGGACTGGGTCCAGAAAGGCTACCCCGTGGAGGCGGGCGATCCGGGCCGTGGTTGAGAGAGCCGCCGGCACGGTCGCGCTCCTGCTCCGGGCCATGGCCTTCGCGGGTCTCCTCGCACCCGTCGCTCGCGGCGCCGATGCGCCTCCGCCGAAGATCGGCGGACCGGCGCCGAGGCTCGGGCTGGTCGACCTGGACGGAGCGCCGCTCGATCTGGCCTCGCTTCGTGGAAAGGTCGTCGTCGTCGATTTCTGGGCAACCTGGTGCGCACCGTGCCGCTCCCAGGTGCCTCGTTTCGTGGAGCTCCAGGCGAAGTACCGCGAGAAGGGTCTCGAGGTCGTCGGGATCTCTCTCGACGATTCTCCGGCGCCGGTTCGCGAGTTCCGCCGCCGGTACGGGATGACATATCGGGTCGCCCTCGGCGACGAGAAGGTGGCCGAGCGCTGGGGAGGAATCCTCGGGCTGCCCGTGGCCTTCGTCGTCGACCGGGCGGGGCGGCTTCGCGCCCGGCATGAGGGAGAGGGGGATCTCGCCGCCATCGAGCGGGATGTCGTTCGGCTGCTCGGGGAGAAGTGACGCGGCAAGCGGCCGGAGGGTCAGGTCTTGCACCTGTAGTCTGCTGGCGGATTGAAGCGGGTCGCGCCTCTTTCTGACCCTCCCGACCCCTCGATTTAATAGACTCAACGGTGAATTCACCGCCCAGGGGGGTGCCCCTGCCTGAAATCCAGAAAGGAGATTGCTCGTGAGAGGAAACCTCGGCGTGAGCTTTGTTCTGGCTCTGGCCGTCGCGACGCTTCCGAAGGCGGCCAGCCCTCAGCAGGTCGAGAAGAAGGACTGTATCTTCCTTTCGAGCCTTCATCAGACGTCCCGCGGAATGGGTTACTGGTACGACAAGAAGAACGGCGGCCTGGAGATCGCTCACCGGTGTTCCCTACTCGGAGTTGAGCTGCAAGAACTGTCACGTCGCCTCGTGCGACGGCTGCCACAGGACGGAGATCGGGGGCAAAGCCGGGTATTCCACGAAGGCGGCGAAGGATCAGGGGCTCTGTCTGAAGTGCCACGGCCGCGAGGCCGCGACGATGAAGACGGACAAGGCCCAGAACCAGGTAGACGTCCACGTTCAGGCCGGCCTGCAGTGCATGGACTGTCACACGGGGAGCGACGTCCATGGCGACGGCTCCGAGTACGCGTCGATGAAGCAGCCCGGGGCGATCGCCCCGAAGTGTGAAAACTGCCATGCAAAGGTGACCCGGAGCCTGTCGCACACGGTCCATTCCGGGAATCTCGACTGCAAGGCGTGCCACGTGCGCCAGGTCGTGAGCTGCACGAACTGTCACTTCGAAACGCTCGTCAAGACGGGCCAGCGTGTCTCCGTTCCCATGTCCGGCTGGATCTTCCTGATGAACGGAGACGGGAGGGTGACTTCGGCGAACATGCAGACGTTCGTCGTGCCGGGCAAGAAGACCTTCCTGATGTTCGCCCCCCAGTTCAGCCATTCCGTCACGAAGAACGGGAGGCGCTGCGAGGAGTGTCACGCCACGGAAGCGGCCGCGGAGGCCCGGTCGAAGAACGTGAAGCTTCTCTGGCTCGACAAGGGGGGAGTGCAGCAGGCCAAGGGCGTGATCCCCGTGGCGGCCGGCGCCCGTTACGGGCTCGTGTTCCAGGACTTTCAGGACGGGAAGTGGAGCGTCATCGAGAATCCGGCGGAGCCGGTGATCCACTATGCCGGCTTTGGCGAACCGCTTTCGGACGCCCAGCTCGCGAAACTGGCGACGCCGCAGAAGATGAAGTGAGGCCGGCGCCCCGGTCAGCGGGGCGCGGCCGCGGAGCCGTGGCGCTCGATCCCCCAGCGGACCATGTCGGTGGCGACGGGGGCGTGGCCGAGGCGGCGGACCATGGAGGAGATCTGGCCCCGGTGGTAGGTCTGGTGGTTGACGACGTGCCGGACGACGATCCCGAATTGGGCCGTCTTCACCTCGCCGGAGAGGTTCTTCCACGAGAAGGGGCGGTCGAGCTTCTCTCGCGTCAGGGACTCGACGTGGGCGCGGTGCTTCGCGTGCGCGCGAAGAAGGACGGCGACCGCGTCTTCCAGCTTCGGGAGCGCGCTTTCCTTCGGCAGCACGAGGACGTCCGCCCCCGAGAAGCGGTCGGCCCATGCGTCGGTGGCGCCGGCGAGGTGGACGAAGGTGGCGCGGACGGAGGGCCAGCCGCCTCCCATCTCGCGGAGGTAGTCGGCTTCGGGGAGGGAGCGGAGCATCGTGATGACCCGCCCGTTCGCCCATTCGTTGTAGTCGTAGAGGGAGAGAAGCTCGACGCTCACCGCGAGGGGTCCTCCACGATGTCGTGCGTCAGGGTTCCGAGGCCGTCGATCGTCAGGCTGACCTGATCGCGGGCCTTGAGCCACTGGTTCTTCGTGACGCCCGAGCCGTTCAGCTCGAGGAAACAGCCGGTACCGACCGTTCCCGATCCGATCACCTCGCCCGGCTCCAGCATGACGCCGTCGGCGGCGCGCTGGAGGATCTGGGCGAAGGTCCAGTTCATCCCGGAGAGGTCTCCGCGGCTCACGGTGACGCCGTTCACCTCGGCGGTCATGGCCGCGCGGACGACCATTCCGCGGGGCGAGGGGAAGAGTCGCCCCTCGGCGGCGAGGTCGTCCTTCGTGACGAGCCATGGACCGAGGGCCGTTGCGAAGTCCTTCCCTTTCGCCGGGCCGAGGTTCAGCTTCATCTCCTCGGTCTGGAGGGCGCGTGCCGAGAAGTCGTTCATGACGCCGTAGCCGAAAATGGCGGCGTCCGCCTGCTCGAGGGTAGGGTTCAAGACGCTGCGCCCGACGACGCAGAAGGCCTCCAGCTCGAAATCCAGCTGCTCGAGACGACGGCCCCCGACGCGGAGAAGGCCGGGCCCGATGACCGAGAGGTGATTGGAGAAGTAGAAGACGGGAAACTGGTCGAACTCCGGGATCATCGGGAGGCCGCGGTTCCGCCGCGCGGTCTCGACGTGCTGCCGGAAGGCGTAGCCGTCGCGAAGGGAGACGGGGCGCGGGATGGGGGCGAGAAGCTCGGCCCGCCGCGGGTCGAGCTGCGACTTGGAGGGAAGCTCGTCGGCCATCCCGACGAGGCCGCGGATCCGCCCGAGCCGGTCGTCCTGCTCGCGGATGACGTCGAGCATGGTGGTGCCGGAGAAGACGGAATCCACTTTCGCGAGGTCGAGGACGCGTCCGGTCTCGAGCACGACGCCGATGCGGGGCTTGCGGGAGACGATCCCCGAATCGGAGGCTTCGCTCAAGGTCGGCCGGAACGTCACCAGCCTCACGGATCAAAGTTATACGCCTCCGGCGGGTGGCGGGAAATCCGGCTCTGCCCGGCCCCGCGTAGAGGGGGTGTGGGGGGAATCCGATGACGACCGCTTCCATTGCCTCCAGCGTCCTGATTCCACGTCCGCCGCGCGACGTCTGGGACTCGCTGAAGCGCTCCGGCCGGCTGCCGGGGACGGTGCTCTCCGAGGCGCCCGCGGAACGCGTTCGCTTCGTCCACGAGGGGGTCCGCGGCTGGCTTCCGGTGGGGGACGTGGTCGGGGAGTACGTTCTCGAGCCGGCAGCCGAAGGGGTGAGACTCGATCTCTCCGTCACGGCTCTCGTCCCTGACGGGGACGCCGGCCTGAGGGTCCGGAGCCTCCTCTCGGGGTGGGTCTCGGGGTCGCTCGCCGCCCGGGCGGCGGAGCTTTCGCCGATCCGACCGGCGGCCTGACGTCGAACTCGGGCGGCGCTAACATCGCCCCCGAGGTTTCGACAGATGAAGGCTTCCGCGTTTTTCGCCCGGACTCTCTGCGTACTGGTGTCGCTGGCGCTTCCCGCTCCTCCGGCTCGTTCGGCGCCGCCGGAAAAGGGGGCGAAGGCCGCTCCCGCGGCGGTGGCGACGCCCGTCCCCGAACCGCCGCCCCTCACGAAGGCCGAGCAGGAGGCGAAGTTCCATCCCGCCGCCGCCGCGATGCCGGGGGCCGAGCGCCTCCGCGGCTACGAAGAGCGCGTCGGGATGGAGAAGGCCTCTCCGCTCGCGGCGATCCGGTTCCGGAACGTCGGCCCCGAGATCCAGGGGGGGCGGATCGTCGACATCGCGGCCCCGAGAACCAGGCCCGACACGCTTCTCGTGGCGTTCGCCTCGGGCGGGCTCTTCCGGACGGAGAACCAGGGCGGAAGCTGGACGCCGCTCTTCGACCATGAGTCGGCGATGACGATCGGCGCCATCGCGATCGGCGACGGGGACGGAAACGTCCTCTGGGTCGGCACGGGAGAGGCGAACTCCAGCCGGTCGTCGTACGCCGGCACGGGCGTCTTCAAGTCGACCGACGGCGGGAAGAGCTGGAAGAACACGGGGCTCCCGGACAGCCACCATATCGGAAGGATCGTCGTCGACGCGAAGAACCCCGACACGGTCTTCGTCGCGTCGGCGGGCCCGCTCTATACGTACGGCGGCGACCGCGGCGTCTTCAAGACGACCGACGGAGGCGCGACGTGGAAGCGCGTCCTCTTCGTCGACGGGACGACGGGCGCGATCGACCTCGTCCAGGACCCGACCCGCCCGAACGTCCTCTTCGCCGCCACGTGGCAGCGGGACCGGAAGGCGTGGGACTTCCTCGAGTCCGGGAAGGGAAGCGGCATCTGGAAGACGACGGACGGCGGCGCGACGTGGAAGCGGCTCGCCGGCGGTCTGCCGGAAGGCGACACGGTGGGGCGGATCGGCCTCGCCCTCTCGGCGGCCCGGCCCGACCGGATCTACACGGTCGTCGACAACCAGGCCCGCCGTCCGGCTTCGAGGTTCCGGACGACGAGACGCCTCCCGGCGAGCTGACGGCGCGCCGGCTGCGCGTGATGACGGCCGAGCAGTTCGCGAAGCTCGACCCGGCCGTCGTCCAGACGGTTCCTTTCGTCGAACGGCTATCCGACGAAGCTGAAGGCCAAGGCACTCCAGCGTGACGTGAAGAGCGGAAAGGTCACCGTGGCCGACCTCGTCGCCTACCTCAAGGACGCGAACCGCGACCTTTTCGAGACGCAGGTGGAAGGGGCCGAGGTCTACCGCTCGGACGACGGCGGCGCCACGTGGAAGAAGCCGTATGCCGGACGGCTCGACAAGGTTTTCTACAACTACGGCTACTACTTCTCGCAGATCTTCGTCGCGCCGGACGACGCGGACCGGGTCTACTTCGGCGGCGTCCCGATGCTCCGGTCGACGGATGGCGGGAAGACGTGGGCAGGGAATCGACCGGCGCGGAGTCCACGTGGACGAGCACGCCCTCGCATTCGGCCCGAAGGACTCGCGGCACGTCGCGCTGGGGAACGACGGCGGGCTGAACCTCTCCTTCGACGGCGGGACGACGTGGGCGCGCGTCGGGAACATCCCCGTCGGGCAGTTCACGACGATCGCGGTGGACGACGGCGACCCGTACAACATCGTCGGGGGGCTCCAGGACAACGGGACGATGCGCGGGCCGTCGAACTACCGCGCCGGCATCTTCGACCCGGGCGCGTGGAAGATGATCGCCGGCGGGGACGGGAGCATGTGCGCGATCGACCCGAAGGACCGGAACGTCGTCTACACGGCGTCGCAGTTCGGCTTCGCGGGGCGGCAGAACCTGAAGACGGGCGAGAGGGCCCGCGTCCGCCCGCGCGGCGAGCTGAAGGAGCCGCCGCTCCGGTACAACTGGGTCACGCCGTTCCTCCTCTCGCCCAGCTCGCACGAGATCCTCTGGTTCGGGACGAACCGGCTCTTCCGCTCCTTCGACCGCGGCGACACGTTCACCGCCGTCAGCGCCGACCTCACGGCGAACCGCGAGCAGGGGAACGTCCCGTACGGGACCGCCACGTCGATCGCCGAGTCGCCGAAGAAGTTCGGCGTCCTCTGGGTCGGGACGGACGAAGGGAAGGTCTGGCTGACGAAGGACGGCGGCGCCGCGTGGAAGGACGTCTCGAAGGGGCTCGCGCCGGACCGCTGGGTGACGCGGGTCGTGGCGTCGGCCTTCGACGAGGGGACGGTCTACGTCACGCAGAACGGCTACCGGAACGACGAGTGGACGGCGTACGTCTTCCGCTCGACGGACTACGGCGAGAGCTGGACGTCGCTCGCGAAGGGGCTCCCGCCCGAGCCGGTCAACGTGATCCGCGAGGACCCGAAGGCGAAGGACCTCCTCTACGTCGGGACCGACCTCGGCGTCTTCGTCTCCCTCGACAAGGGCGAGACGTGGCTCGCGATGGCGGGGGACCTCCCGCACGTCCCGGTCCACGACCTCGCGGTCCAGCCGCGCGAAGGGGACCTCGTCGTCGGCACTCACGGCCGCAGCGTCTTCGTGGCCGAGACGGCGCCGCTCCGGAAGCTCTCGTCCGACGTGAGGAAGAAGGACCTCTACGCCTTCTCCGTCAAGCCGGCCACCTGGAGCCGCTACCGGGGCTACGGCGAGCATCCGTGGATCACCTGGTTCCGCAACCCGCCGGTGGCGCGGATCGCATGGTGGGGGACGGCGGCGTCCGCCGGTCCCGCGACCCTGACGATCCGGGACTCCTACGGAAACGTCTGGAGGGAGGTCTCGACGAAGTCCGGCGCCGGGATGAACGTCTACGAGTACGACCTGACCGCCGACGCGAAGAAGGCCGACGCGGCCGAGGCCGACGTGAAGAAGCGGCGGGAGGAGAAGGGGAAGGCGCAGGAGGAGCTGGACAAGAAGTTCGCGCCCCCGAAGTCCGACCTGAAGCCGGAGCCGGCCGGAGGAGACGACGCCGAAGAGGGGGAGGGCGACGCGGGGGCCGCGATGGGAGGCGGGCCCGAGAAGCCTCTCCCGCCGGACCTGGAGGCGCTTCTCGCCGACCCGTACCGCGGGACGAGGACACGCTACCTCCCGCCCGGGACGTACACCGTCGAGATCCGCGCCGGGAAGGCGGCGTCCGCCACGACGCTCGAGGTGAAGCGGCCGAAGAGCGAATCCCGGCGGTTCGACGAGGACTGACGCCGGAAGCCGTCGCCCGTGCCACGCCCTCTCGGGACCGACCATCTCGATGTCGCCCCGGAGGGGACGCTCGTTCTCCACGCCGGTCACCCGAAAGGGTGGCGCGGGCGGGGGAGCGCCACGCAGACCTCGACGGCGCACCCCGGGACGGCGATCCACTGGGAGGGAGAGCTCTGGGAGGTGGTGTCGGCCGTCGACCTCCCGGACGGCGGCGCCCGGTACGAGCTTTCGCGCTGGGACGAGCGCCACGCGGCGCGGCACGTGGAGCGCTACGACGAGGCGAGCGAGCGGCGACTCGCCGAGGGGCGGAGGAACGACCGGCGGCGGACGCACGGGTTCGCGGGGGCGCTTCTTCTCTCGCCCCTCTGCGGGCTGTTGCCGGCCCAGGCACAGCAGCGGATCGAGAACGAGACGGCTTTCCCCGCGTCCGTGCTCACGATCGTCTCCGCTCTGATCGGCTTCGCGTTCGGCATCGTCTCCCTCATGAGCGTTCTCCTCGCGGCCATCGGCGGGGCGTCGTTCCTCCCGCTCTGGGCGGCGATCCCCGGCCTCTATGTCCTCGTCGAGTCGGGGGCCCGGGGAGCCGTCGCCATCGCGCAGGGCCGGCCCGTCGGGTCGTTCTTCGGCGAGGCCGCGTGGACGCTTCTCGGGAGGAGAGAGGCCGCGCCGGACGTGGCGCGCGAGGAGGAGCCGGGCGAGGAGCTGTACGACCTCTACCGGCTGAGGGAGCCGTTCCTCGCGCTTCTCTCCGAGGAGGACCAGCACCTCGCGGCGACGAGCTACGGCTTCGACTTCGTCCGGTGGGGGCGCGTCACGGCTCTCTTAATCCTCGGCGGCCTGGCTCCGATGGCCCTCGCGACCGGGGTGACGCTTCTCGCCGCCCCTTCGGCGGGAGACGCGCTTCTCCTCTTCCTCTCCGCCCCGCTCGCCGTCGAGCAGATCTTCCGGCTCTCACGCCTCGCGCGCCGCCGGCCGGCCCCCAGCCTTCTTCGATTCGTCGCCCGTCCGTTCTGCGTCCGGCTCCTCGAAAAGGGGCGGCCGGAAGGCTGATTCCCGCACCGGCGCGGAGTTGTCCGGCCCGGCGGGCAAGCTGAGACGAAATCTCGATTAATATCCGTTCATGAAGAGATCGACGAGATGATCGGAACCCGCCTCGCCAACCGATACGAGATCCTCTCCGAGCTGGGACGTGGCGGAATGGGCGTCGTGTACCGCGCGAGAGACCCGATCCTGAACAGGGACGTCGCCGTAAAGCTCATTCCTCCCGGAAACCTCACGACGGACGCCGAGGAGCGCTTTCAGCGCGAGGCCCAGATCGTGGCGCAGATGGACCACCCCGCCATCGTGCCGATCCACGACCTCGGCCGGCACGAGGGGTCGCTCTTCTTCGTCATGCCGGTGCTCGCGAACACGAACCTCCGGCAGCTCCTCCGCGAAGGCTCGCTCCGCCTCGGCGACGTTCTCGACGTCGGGACGCAGGTCGCCGAGGCGCTCGACTACAGCCACACCCGCGGCATCGTCCACCGCGACATCAAGCCCGAGAACATCATGACGTCGCGCGACGACGCGGGCCACGTCCGGGCACGCGTGATGGACTTCGGCCTCGCGCTCGCGACGACCGAGGACCGCCTCACCAAGACCGGGACGCTCGTCGGGACGGTCTCGTATTTCGCCCCGGAGCAGGTCACCTCCCGGACGTTCGACGGCCGGACGGACATCTTCGCCCTCGGCACGGTCCTCTACGAGTGCCTCGCGGGCGAGCCGCCGTTCGCGGGAGAGGTGCAGTCCGTCCTCTATCGAATCGTCCACGAGCTGCCGCAGCCGCTCCGGAGCCTGGGCGCCGACGTGAGCGAGGAGCTTGAGGCCGCCGTTCTCCAGTGCCTCGCGAAGGATCCCGAAAAGCGGCCGAAGCGCGCGGGACACCTCGCGGAAGCCCTCCGGCGATACCGGGGAAAGCTCCGCGAAGAGGACTTCGGGCGGTCCGTCGTCTTCACGGCGAGCCGGATGCTGCCCCGCCCGGCGGCGGCGGCGCCGTTCATCGGGCGCGAAAAGGAGATGGCCGAGCTGCAGCGCCGGCTCCACGCCTCCATCGCGGGCGAGTGCGAGTTCGTCGTTCTCGCGGGCGAGCCGGGCATCGGCAAGAGCCGTCTCGTGGAGGAGCTGAAGAACCTCGCGCGCGCCCGAAGGATCCGCGTCCTCTCGGGGCGGTTTGTCGAGCACGACCGCGCGTTCGCACACCAGGGGTTCTGCGAGCTGATCCAGGACTATTTCCGGTCGAAGGACACGGGCCTTTCCCAGACTTCCCGTCCGGACTTCTCCGACCTGGCGGGCGACCTCCTCGCGCTCTTTCCCGTTCTCTCCGAGATCGGTGAGCTTCGCGCCGCGGCGAGCAGCGATTCCGGAGCGGTGAAGGCCGGCGACGGGCGGAAGGCCGAGGACAAGATCGCGATCTTCGAGCTGATCGCCCGCACGTTGACGCGCATCGCGGGGGGCAAGCCGCTCCTCCTCGCCCTCGAGGAGCTGCACGGGGCGCAGCTCTCGATCGAGGC
Organism: uncultured Acidobacteriota bacterium; assembly: GCA_963779415.1. Classification (GTDB taxonomy): domain Bacteria; phylum Acidobacteriota; class Thermoanaerobaculia; order UBA5066; family UBA5066; genus DAOMFB01. Next base: position 1,658,168 of record CAVZYA010000002.1, read on the forward strand.
GCTCCAGTACGTCGTGAGGCGCCTCGGACCGACGCCGACCCTCATCGTCGGGACGTACCGGCAGACGGAGGTCGACAAGGCGCATCCCCTCGTGAAGCTGCTCGAGTCGTTCCGCGGCGATCCCCGCTTCGCGGCGCTCACGCTCGGCCCGCTGACGCCGTCCGAGCACCGGGCCCTCGTGGAGCTCGCGGCCGGCGGCGGCAAGCTCTCGGACGACCTCGCCCGGCGTCTCCTTGCGGCCACCGAAGGGAACCCCCTCTTCACGAAAGAGCTCGTCCGGTCCCTTCTCGACTCGGGCGGGATCGCGCGGGATGATTCGGGCGCGCTGAACCTCTCGGGGGCGACGGGCATCTCCTCCGACGCCCTTCCGGAGACGATCCAGCAGGCCGTCGAGGCGCGGATCGAGCGGCTGCCGGAGGAGCTTCGGGACGTCCTCCAGGTCGCCTCGGTCCTCGGAAAGAGCTTCGAATTCCGGGACCTCGAGCTCGTCTCCGAGAACGCGAAGGGCCTCGACGAGGCGATCGACAAGCTCGTGAAGGAAGGCCTTCTCGAGGAAGAGCGCGAGTCGCGCGGCGACCGGCTCACCTTCGCGAGCGGCATCGTGCGCGACGTCCTCTACGGTGCCCTGATGCGGCGCAAGCGCCGCACGCTTCACCGCACTTACGCGGATCTCCTCGAGAAGCGCCACCAGGGGCGGCTCGACCGCGTCTATCCCGAGCTCGTCCACCACTTCTCCGAGGGCGACGTCCCCGGGAAGGCCGTCGAGTACAGCCTGAAGCTCGCGAAGAAGTCCCTCGACGCCTTCAGCCCGGAGGAAGCGGCTCGTGTCGCGAAGACGGCGCTCGATTACCTCGGGGACGAGGAGTGGGAAGGCGAGCGGGTCCTGGAAGGCGACGCCCACCTTCTTCTCGCCCAGGCGTCCCGTATGGCGGGTCACGCCGACACGGCGCTTCGCGAGGCCGAGGCGGCCGGAAAGGTCTTCGAACGCGAGAGACAGCCGGTGCGAGCCGTCGAGGCGATCCTCTTCGCCGCCGACACGGCCTGGAACGCCCGGAAGGTGGACGAGGCGCGGAGGCTCGTGGAGCGTGGCATCGAAGCCGCGACGGCCGCAAAGGACACGGTCCACCTGCCGAAGCTGCTCTCCCTCGCGGCGACGGTCGCGAACCTCAGGGGCGACTACGCTCGTGCGGCCGCGTACGGCGCTCAGCTCGAACGGCTCGGCGGCGACGCGAAACGGGGAGCGGAGGTCATCGCGTCGGGCGGCCGCCTCGTCGTCGCCCTGGCGAACCCGATCGCCGCGACCGAGCCCGCGATGCGGCACCTGGTGGAGGAGACGGAGGTCCTCTCCACGGTCTTCGAGACGCTCCTCACGACCGACGCCGACGGCCGGATCGTTTCCGCGCTCTGCGAGGAGTGGTCCCTCCTCGACCAGGGGAAGTCGGCCCTGCTGCGGATCCGGCGCGGAGTTCGCTTTTCCGACGGCTCCCCCCTGACCGCCGAGGCCGTGAAGGCCTCCCTCGAGCGCGCGGTCCGGGTCCGCACCGAGGGAATGCCCGCCGCGCTCGCGGCGGTCCTGGGCGCCGCCGAGCATCGAAAGGGGGCGGCGGCCGGTGTGGCGGGGATCCGGGCGGTCTCGGAGGACCGGCTGGAGTTCGACTTCGTCGAGCCGCTTCCGATCTTCCCGGCTCTTCTCTCCGACGTCCTCACCGCCGTCGTCCGGGTGGTGCCCGGCGGAAACGGCGGCGAGACCGCGCTCGGCACGGGGCCGTTCGTCGTGACGCGCCGGACCGCGGACCGGATCGTCCTCGAGCGCAACCCGCACACCTGGAAGGAGCCGGCGCGCCTCGATGCCCTCGAGTTCCGGACCGGGATGAGCGCGTCGGCGATCGGCTCGGGCCTGCGTGCCGGCGAGATCGAGCTGGCGCGCGACCTCTCGCCGCAGGACCTCGACGCGATTCTCCGGGATCCGCATCTTCGCGCGGGGCTCGTCGAGACCCCGAAGAAGGGGACCTACTTCGCTCTCTTCAACTCGAGGAGCGTCCTCGGCGGGAACGCCGCTCTCCGGCGCGCGCTCGCCGGCGTGACGCGGAGCCAGGACTTCGTCTGGGCCGCCCTCGGGAGGTTCGCCGTCCCCGCCACCGGCATCCTTCCCCCCGGCATCCTCGGACACGACGCGGGGCGCCGCCGTCCGCTCATGCCGCGGGAAGAGGCGCTCCCTCTCCTCGAGGAGGCCGGGCTGACGCCGCCCATCACGCTGAAGGCGGCCGTCCATCCGATCCTCCGGGACCGCCACAAGGCGCTCACGGCGGCGCTCTTCGCCATCTGGAAGGATCTCGGCATCGAGGTGAAGGTCACGACGACCGACATGAAGTCGTACCTCGAAGCGCAGGCCTCGGCGGACGTCGATCTCGTGATCTCCCGGTGGATGGCGGACTACGAGGACCCGGACGACTTCACGTTCAACCTCTTCCGTTCGGGGGTCGGCTACTTCCAGTCCTGCTTCTCCTCGGAGGAGACGGACCGCCTCGCCGAGGAGGCTCGAATCGAAAGCCGGCCCTCCGTCCGCGAGAGTCTCTACCGGAAATTCGAAGGTCTTCTCCTCGACTTGCCCGTCTTCATTCCGCTATTCCACGAGGTGGACTACCGGATCGCCGGCCCCGGCGTGCGCGGCCTCGCCCTCCGAAGCAGCGCTCCATTCGTCAACTACGCCGAGATCGGGAAGTCGGAGAAGCCGGCGGCTCCGGTCGCGCACGAGTGGGGCGGGGGCGTCCTGCACGTGCCGATCGGCGGCACCGTGCACGACTTCGATCCGGCGTTCATGGGGACCTTCGAACAGGCCGAGGTGACGCCCCTCGTCTTCGAGACGCTGACCCGGGACGTCGAGGGGGGGCGCGTCGTTCCGTGGCTAGCCTCCGAGGTGATCCCGGAGGAGGGCGGCGCGCGCTTCCGCTTCCGCCTGCGGCGGGGCGTTCGCTTTCACGACGGCCGGGCTCTCTCCGCCCGCGACGTCCGTTTCTCGTTCGAGCGCCTTCTCCAGAAGGGGACGAGCGGCCGGTTCCTCCTCGCCCCGATCCGAGGCGCCCAGAGCCTCATCGACGGCAAGGCTTCGGATCTCGAGGGCTTCCACATCGTCTCGCCCTCGGAGTTCGTCATCGAGCTGGAGCAGCCGCTTTCGTTCTTTCCCGTCCTCGTTTCGTGGCCGGGAGCGGGGATCGTGCCTGAAGGCACGGGGACGATCGGAGAGAGCTGGCGGAAGGGCTGTATCGGCACCGGGCCGTACCGCGTCACGGCCTTCGAACCCGGCAAGCGGCTGGAGCTGGAGAGAAATCCCGCCTACTGGCGGGACGGCTATCCGAAGAACGAGGGGGTCGTCTTCCGGTTCGGCGTCTCCCCCGAGGAGATCCGCTCCGAGTTCCTCGCCGGCCGGCTCTCCCTCGCCTCGGACCTTCTCCCGGCAGATGTCGAGGCACTTCGCCAGGATCCCCGCTTCCGGGCGACCTACCGCGAGAGTCCGAGCCTCCTGACGTACTTCGTGTCGTTCAACGTCAACAAGGGGGTCTTCGCCGACGTGCGGGCGCGTCTCGAGGTCGCCCGCGGGATCGACGCGGCCGGGATCGTCCGGCGAACGCTCGGCCGGCACGCGATTCCGGCGAACGGACTCATCCCGCCCGGCCTCCTCGGTTACGTGTCGAAGCCGCGGGGCGCTTCGAAGGCCCCGGCGCACGTCTCCGGCGCGCACACCGTCTCCCGCGAGACGATCGAGGTGACGGCCGTCGCGAATCCGATCATGTTCGGAGAGTTCGGAGCCTTCACGAAGGAGCTCACACAGGCGTTCCGCGAGATGGGCTATTCCATCCGCGTCGTGAACAAGACGATGACGGAGTTCATGGCCGCGCAGAAGGACGCCCCCTCGGAGATCGCGATCGGACGGTGGATCGCCGACTACCCCGATGCCGACACCTTCGCGCAGGGGGTCCTCCACTCGCGCATGGGCGTCTACGGCCGCTACTGCGGGGTGGCCGAGATCGATGCCCTCGCGGAGCGCGGTCGCGCCGAGATCGACCCACGGACGCGCGAGTCGATCTACCGGGAAGTCGAGGAGATCATCGCGCGCGAGGCGCTCCTGATTCCTCTCTTCCACGAGCAGGTCTACCGGTTCGCGCGCCCCGAGGTCGAGGGCCTCGCGGTCGGGTTCGGCCAGCCGATCGTCCAGTACGAGAACCTCACGATCCGGGGTTAGGGATGAGACCGGGCCCCAACCGCCTCGCGAACGAGCCGTCTCCCTACCTGCGGCAGCACGCCCGCAACCCCGTGGACTGGTATCCGTGGGGGGACGAGGCGTTCGGGAAGGCGAAGCTCGAGGGAAAGCCGGTCTTCCTTTCGATCGGCTATTCCTCCTGCCACTGGTGTCACGTGATGGAGCGCGAGTCGTTCGAGAACGAGGCGATCGCCGCGCTTCTGAACGAGCGTTTCGTCGCGATCAAGGTGGATCGCGAGGAGCGGCCGGACGTGGACGACGTCTACATGACGGCCGTCCAGCTGACGAGTGGCCGCGGAGGGTGGCCGCTTTCGGCGTTTCTTCTTCCGGACGGGCGGCCGTTCCTCGCCGGGACGTACTTCCCGCCCGACGACGGGTACGGGCGCGTCGGGTTCCGGACGCTCCTTCTCCGGATCGACGAGGCGTGGCGGACGCGGCGGGAGGAGATCGAGGCGACGGCGGGGCGGCTCGCCACGGAGATCGCGTCGAGCCAGAATCTCTCTTCGGCGCGCGGCTCCGAGCCCCTGTCGGAAGAGACGCTCCCGCGCCTCACGGCCGCGCTCTCCTCGACCTTCGATGCCCGGCTCGGGGGCTTCGGCGGCGCCCCGAAGTTTCCGCCTCATCTCTCCCTCGCGTGGCTTCTGGAGAGAGGGTTCGAAGGCGACGGCGAAGCGCGGGAGATGGCGACGACGACGCTTCGGGCGATGGCCTTCGGCGGCATCCACGATCACCTCGGCGGCGGGTTTCATCGCTACTCCACCGACGCGGAGTGGCTCGTCCCGCACTTCGAGAAGATGCTCACCGACAACGCGCAGCTCCTCGGCGTCTACTCCCGGGCCCACGCCGTGACGGGCGACCGCTTATTCGCCGAGGTCGCGCACGACACGGGCGATTACCTCCTCCGCGAGATGCGCGGGGCGGAAGGGGGCTTCTTCGCGGCGACCGACGCGGACTCGGAAGGGGAAGAGGGGAAGTACTTCGTCTGGACGGCAGCCGAGATCCGTGAGGTCCTAGGGGGGACCGACGCCGAATATTTCTTCGAATGGTATGGGGTTCGGGAAGGCGGCAACTTCAGCGAGGAAGCCTCCGGCCACCGCACCGGCGCCAACGTTCTTCACCTTTCGAAGAAGATTTCTTCGGATGCCGAAGCGCGGCTCGTGCCCCTGCGTGCCGCCCTGCTGGCTGCGCGCGCGAAGCGCGTCCCCCCCTCTCTCGATGACAAGCGCGTCGCCGGCTGGAACGCTCTCGCCGTCTCCGGCTTCGCCGTCGCGGGGAAGGCGCTCGGCGAGCCGCGGTTCCTCGACGCGGCGCGGGAGACGGCACGGTTCCTCCTGACGACGACGCGCGACGGAGAGGGGCGGCTTCTCCGATCGTGGAAGGAAGGGAGCGGGACGATCCCGGCCTTTCTCGAGGACGAGGCGTACCTCGCCAACGCGCTGCTCGATCTGTCGGAGTCGACACCGGAGCCGGAGGCGTCCGCGTGGCTTTCCGAGGCCGTCAAGGCCATCGCGAGCCTCCGGAGACGCTTCCGCCGGCCCGAAGGTCCCGGGTTCACGCTCTCGGGCGAAGGACATGAGGAGCTCCTCTCGAAGAGCCGCGATTTTTTCGACAAGGCGATCCCTTCCGCTTCGGGCTCGTCCGCGCTGGCTCTCGCGCGCCTCGCGCGGAAGAGCGGCGACGTGGCGCTCGCGCGCGAATCGGCGGAGGCGGTCCGCGAGGTATCCTGGCTGCTGGGCCGCTCGCCGCACGGGACGGAGTCGTGGTTCTTCGCCCTCGAAGAGCTGCTGAAGTTCGAGAAGGAGAATCCGGGAACGGGCACCGGCGCCCTGCTCGCTTTGAGAGGCGACGGCAAAGCGGGCGCAACGTCCGAAGAGGACCTTTCTTCGAAGGTGAAAGAGGCGGGGGGACGGGCCGAAGCCACTTCCGCGGATGGCGTTCTCTCCGTCTCCTTTCCCTCGAAGCACCGCGCGAAGCGCGGAACGGTTCTCTCGGATCCCGCTGACCTTCAGAGTCAAGGAAGGCTGGTACTTGCAGGGGGCGGACGGCATTCGCATCGAAGCAGCGGCGGCGGGCCGGGTCTCGCCTCTCGAAGAATCTCCGCACCCTCGCCCGAACTCCGCCGTCCCCGGCGAAGAGCTCGGAACCTCGCCGCCTACTCGGGTTCTTTCAAAGCAGATCTCTCTTTCTCGGTCTCTTCTTCGGCGCCGGTGGGAGAGAGAACGGTCAGCGTGATCGTCCACTACCGCGCGTGCGGCGAGGGGGCGTGCCGGCCCGAGGCGGCGCTTTCGCTTTCGATTCCTGTCGAGGTGGTCTGACCCGGCTCAGCGCCTGTAGCTCTCGGGGCGTCTGTCCTTGAGAGCGCTGAAGCGGGCGCGGGAGCTTTCGACCTCTTTCGGGTCGACGTCGACGACGAGGACGGTCTCGATCTCCGCGGCCGAGGCGAGGGTCTCGCCCCAGGGGGAGATCGCCGCCGAGTCCCCCGCGTAGTGGATGCCGTCGCCGTCGCCGACGCGGTTGACGCCGAGGACGAAGGCCTGGTTCTCGATGGCGCGCGCCCGGAGGAGCGTCTGCCAGTGGGCGCGCCGGCGGTCGGGCCAGTTCGCGATGACGACGAAAGCATCAGTGGCGTCCGCGGCGAGGCGGAACGGCTCGGGGAAGCGGAGGTCGTAGCAGACGAGGGGCGTGACCCGCGCGCCGGCGATCTCCCACGTCACGACGCGGTCCCCGCCGCCGAAAAACCTCTCCTCCCCGGCGAACGAGAAAGGATGAATCTTCGAATAGCGCCTCACCTCGCCGTCCGGCGAGACGAGGAGCGCGTTGTTGACCGGGAGCGGCGAACCGGTCTCGGCGACCCCGGCGATCAGGTGGATCGCGAGCTCGCGCGCCTTGCTCCGGAGCCACTGCTCGGTCGGCCCCCCTTCCGGCTGGGCGGTCTTCGCGACGTTCAGCGAGAAGCCGGTCGCGAACATCTCGGGAAGGATGGCGAGATCCGCTCCCGCCTCGACCGCGCGCTTCAGGTGCGCCGAGGCGATGGCGTGGCTGGCCGGCCAGTCCTCCCAGGCGATGTCCGTCTGGATCAGGGCGGCGCGCATGCCGGGATTATGGATTCGTTTCGTGGAGCCGGGCGGCGGTGCTAGCCTTTTCGCCCTCATGGCGGCGACGCTCTACCGGAAAGTCTTCGATCTCCATACGGTGCGGAAGCTCCCGACGGGGCAGACGCAGCTCTTCATCGGGCTCCATCTCGTCCACGAGGTGACGAGCCCGCAGGCCTTCGACATGGTCCGCGCCCGCGCCGGCCGCGTCCCCTTCCCGGGCCGGACGGTCGCGACGGTGGACCACATCGTCCCGACGGACGGATCGACCCGCCCCTTCCGCGACGTAATGGCCGAGGAGATGCTCCAGGCGCTCGAGCGAAACTGCCGCGAGTTCGGGATCCGGTTCTTCGAGCTGGGGTCGGAAGGGCAGGGGATCGTCCACGTCATCGGCCCGGAGACGGGGCTGACGCAGCCGGGAATGACGATCGCCTGCGGAGACAGCCACACGTCGACGCACGGGGCGTTCGGGGCGCTCGCGTTCGGGATCGGGACATCGCAGGTGCGGGACGTCCTCGCCTCGCAGACGCTCGCCGTCGAGCCGCTGAAGGTCCGGCGGATCGAGGTCGATGGGGCGCTCGGGCGCGGGGTCTACTCGAAGGACGTCATCCTTGGAATTCTCGGCCGCCTCGGCGTGAAGGCGGGGGCAGGCTTCGCCTATGAGTACGGCGGCGCCGCCATCGAGGCGATGTCGATGGACGAGCGGATGACGCTCTGCAACATGACGATCGAAGGGGGAGCGCGGGCCGGCTACGTGAACCCCGACGCGACGACCTACGATTTCCTGAAGGGGCGCCCGTTCGCTCCGGCGGGGGAGGCGTGGGACCGCGCCGTGGCGTGGTGGACTTCGCTCGCCTCCGATCCGGGGGCGGCATACGACGACGTCGTCCGGATGGACGGCTCGGCCCTCGAGCCGATGGTGACCTGGGGGATCAACCCGGGGCAGGTCGCGCCGGTGTCGGGGCGCGTGCCGAAACCCGGCGACGCGCCGGCCGACGACCGTGCGTCGATCGTCGAGGCGCTCGACTACATGGGGCTCGAAGGAGGGCGCCCCGTCGCCGGGATCCCGGTCGACGTCGCCTTCATCGGCTCCTGCACGAATGGACGGCTCTCGGATCTTCGGGAAGCCGCGCGCGTGGCGAAGGGGCGCCGCGTGGCGAAGGGAGTGCGGGCGCTCGTCGTCCCCGGGTCGAATGCCGTCCGCGCCGCCGCCGAGCGGGAAGGGCTTCACGAGATCTTCCGCGAGGCCGGCTTCGAGTGGCGCGAGGCGGGCTGCTCGATGTGCCTCGCCATGAATCCGGACCGGCTCGTCGGACGCGAGACGTGCGCCTCCTCTTCGAACCGGAACTTCAAGGGAAGACAGGGGAGCCCGACCGGGCGAACGCTCCTGATGAGCCCGGCGATGGTGGCGGCGGCCGCCGTCGCCGGCGAGGTGACCGACGTGAGGGCGTTGTTTCCGAAGGAGAAGTCGTGAACGTCTCCGCGATCCGCCGCATTGAAGGAAGGGCGCTGCCCCTCCCCGGCGACGACGTCGACACCGACCGGATCGTCCCCGCCCGCTTCCTCGTCTCCGTCACCTTCGAGGGGTTCGAGAGGCACGTCTTCGCGGACGACCGGGCCTCCCGCAGAGGGACGGGATCGCCCCATCCCTTCGACGAGCCCGATTTCGCGGAGGCGTCGGTCCTCCTCGTGAACCGGAACTTCGGATGCGGGTCGTCGCGCGAGCACGCCCCGCAGGCGCTTCAGCGCTGGGGGATCCGGGCGATCGTCGGGGAGTCGTTCTCCGAGATCTTCTTCGGCAATTCGCTGGCGCTCGGCCTTCCATGCGTGATCGCAGCGCCCGATGCGATCCACGCCCTCCAGAAAGCCGTCCTTCGCGACCCGCACCTTCAGGTCGAGGTGGACCTCGCCGCGAGGACCCTCCGCGCCGGGACGATCTCGGCCCCGATCTCGCTCCCCGACTCCATTCGCGAGGCATTTCTCTCCGGCGGCTGGGATGCCACGGGCCTTCTTCTGGAACGTTTCGAAGAGGTCGAGGCCGTCGCGAAAAAACTGCCGTACGTGTCAGGGTTTCAGGCCGGGCGATTTGTTTCTTGACACGCGTCCCCGAAGTCCGTAGGGTTCGCCTTCAAATGTTGAGCAGGAACCAGACCCCCATGTTTACCCGGTCGGCCGACATCGGCCGTCCGATGGACGGGGTCGTCCTCCTGCTTAGCGGGGTCATCGTCCTCGTCCTTACAGGCGAGGTGCAGGCGCCCTGATCAAGCAGTAGGTCAGAGAACAACGCCCCGCACCTCGCCGAGGTCGCGGGGCTTTTCGTTTTCGGCCCCGCGTCATCCCGACGAGGCCCGGCGGGTAACGCAATGGAGGCCGGACCGGTGTTCAGCGATGTCGTGAAAAAGGGTCCCGCGCGCGCCCCGGCGCGGGCGATGCTCCGGGCCACCGGCCTCTCCGGAGCCGACATCGAGCGTCCGCTCGTGGCGGTCGCGAATACCTGGACCGAGGTCACTCCCTGCAACCTCCACCTCCGCCGCCTCGCGATGAAGGTGAAGGAGGGGATCCGGGCGGCGGGGGGGACTCCGATCGAGTGCAACACGATCGCCATCTCGGACGGGATCTCGATGGGGACCGACGGAATGCGCGCCTCGCTCGTCTCGCGCGAGGTGATCGCCGACTCGATCGAGCTGTTCGTCAGCGGGCACTCCTTCGACGCCGTCGTGGCGATTTCGGGCTGCGACAAGACGATCCCGGGGACGGTGATGGCGATCGCGCGCCTCGACCTTCCCGCGGTGGCGCTCTACGGAGGCTCGATCCAGCCCGGGAGCTACCACGGCACCGACATCACGATTCAGGACGTCTTCGAGGCCGTGGGCGCCTTCTCGGCCGGGAAGATGAACGAGGGCGAGCTGCGCGCCATCGAGGAGCGGGCCTGCCCCGGCGCCGGGTCGTGCGGCGGACAGTTCACGGCCAACACGATGGCGACGGCTCTCACGTTCCTCGGGATCTCGCCGATGGGGGCGAACGACGTCCCCGCCACCGATCCGCGCAAGGACGACGTGGCGTACGCCTGCGGCCAGCGGGTGATGGGGCTCCTGAAGGAGGGGCTGACGCCGCGACGGATCCTGACCCGGGCCGCCTTCGAGAACGCGATCGCTTCCGTGGCCGCCACCGGCGGCTCGACGAATGCCGTCCTCCATCTCCTCGCGATCGCGCGCGAGGCGGGGGTCCCGCTCGCGCTGGACGACTTCGACGCGATCTCCGGCCGGACGCCGATCCTCGCCGACCTGAAGCCGGCGGGCCGGTTCACGGCGGTGGACATGGAGCACGCGGGAGGCGCCCGCCTCGTGGCGAAGCGTCTGGCCGACGCGGGCCTTCTCTCGGACGCCCTCACGGTCACGGGCCGGACGATCTTCGAAGAGGCGAGGAGCGCCGTCGAGACGCCCGGGCAGGCCGTCATCCGCCCCGTCGGGCGCCCCGTGAAACCGTCCGGCGGCCTCGCCATCCTCCGCGGCTCGCTCGCGCCGGAAGGGTGCGTCGCGAAGCTCGTGGGGCACGAGCGGACGAAGCATGTCGGTCCGGCGCGCGTTTTCGACGGCGAGGCCGCCGCGTTCGAAGCGGTCCAGAACCGGCGGATCCGCGAAGGGGACGTCGTCGTCATCCGGTACGAGGGGCCGAAGGGAGCGCCCGGGATGCCGGAGATGCTCGGTGTCACCGCCGCTCTCGTCGGGCAGGGGCTCGGGGGGTCGGTGGCGTTGATCACCGACGGCCGCTTCAGCGGCGCGACGCACGGCCTCATGGTCGGACACGTCGCCCCCGAGGCCGCCTCCGGCGGCCCGATCGCCCTCCTCGAGGAAGGGGACCCGATCACGATCGACGTCAAGGCGCGCCGCCTCGACGTGGACGCCCCTCTCGAGGCGCGCCGCCGGACGTTCCGGCCGAGGGCCCCGCGCGCCACGACCGGAGCGCTCGCCAAGTACGCCCGCCTCGTCTCGTCCGCCTCGGAAGGGGCGATCACCGGATTCGCGCCCGAAGGAGCCCGCGCATGAGCACCGTCCTCCGCACGGACACCGAAACCCGCCCGCGCGTTCGCGCCGCCCGTCTCTTCGTCGACGAGCTGGTCCGGCTCGGCGTCACGCACGTCTTCGGCCATCCGGGGGGCGCGGCGCTTCCGCTCTACGACGCGCTCTACGACACCCCGGCCATCACGCACCTTCTCGTCCGGCACGAGCAGAGCGGCGCGCACGCGGCCGAAGGGTTCGCTCGGGCCACGGGGCGCCCCGGCGTCTGCATCGCGACCTCCGGCCCCGGCGCGACGAACCTGATCACCGGCCTCGCCGACGCGATGATGGACTCGACGCCGATCGTCGCCCTGACGGCGCAGGTGCCGACGCACCTGATCGGGCGGGACGGCTTCCAGGAAGCGGACGTCGTCGGCCTGACGCAGCCGGTCACGAAGCACAACTGGCTCGTCCGCGACGCGGAGAGCCTCGTTCCGACGATCCGGAAGGCGTTCCGGACGGCGACGTCCGGACGCCAGGGCCCCGTTCTCGTCGACATCCCGCGCGACTTCCTGCAGGTCGAGATCGAGGAGGCCGAGGAGGACGCCGAGGCGGCGCCGCGGGGGCGCCACGCCGAGGCTTCGGCTCTTCGGCATGCGGCGCTCGCAATCTCGAACGCGCGGCGTCCGGTTCTCTACGTCGGCGGCGGCGTCATCTCGTCGGGCGCGTCGGAAGAGCTGCGGCGTCTCGCGCGGAAGGCGCGGATCCCCGTCACGACGACCCTGATGGGGAAGGGGGCCTACCCCGAGACCGACCCGCAGGCGCTCGGGATGCTCGGAATGCACGGCACGGCGTACGCGAACTGGGCGATCCACGAGAGCGACCTGATCATCGCCGTCGGCGTCCGGTTCGACGACCGCGTCACGCTGAAGATCGCGGCGTGGGCGCCGCACGCGCGGATCGTCCATATCGACGTGGACGAGGCGGAGATCGGAAAGAACCGGAAGGCGGACTACCCGCTCGCCGGCGACGCGCGGACCGTCCTCCACCAGCTGATCCCGCTCGTCGGCGCCCCCGACACGAAGGGGTGGTGGGAGCGGATCGAGGAGCTGAAGGCGCAGTACCCGCTCCGGTACTTCCAGGGGGAGGAGACGATCCTCCCGCAGTTCGCCATCGAGCGTCTCTGGGAGAAGACGAGGGGCCGGCGCCCGGTCCTGACGACCGACGTCGGGCAGCACCAGATGTGGGCGGCGCAGTACTGGAAGTGCGACGAGCCTCGGACCTTCATCACGTCGGGCGGCCTCGGGACGATGGGGTTCGGCCTCCCCGCCGCGATGGGGGCGCAGTGCGGCCTGCCGGACCGGCTCGTCATCAACCTGAACGGCGACGGGAGCTTCCAGCAGACGATGCAGGCGCTGATCACCGCCGCCGAGGCGAAGCTCCCGATCAAGGTCGTCATCCTCGACAACGGAAATCTCGGGATGGTCCGGCAGTGGCAGGAGCTCTTCTACGGGAAGCGGTACATCTCCGTGGCGATGTCGAACCCGGACTTCGCGAAGATCGCCGAAGCGATGGGGGCCGCGGCATTCAGCGCCCGGCGCCCCGGGGAGCTGGACGCGGCGTACGACGCGATGCTCGCCGTGACGGACCGTCCCGCGGTCGCCCACGTCGTCGTCGAGCCGTCGGAGAACTGCTATCCGATCTGGCCCGCCGGCGTCGGGATCGAGGGGATGATCCCGCGGGATCCGCGGCACGAGGGCGAGGAGGCTTCCCGATGAAGCGGACCATCGTCGCCCACGTCGAGAACGTCCCCGGGATCCTCGCGCGCGTGGACGGCCTCTTCCGCCGCCACACCCTTCCGATCGAGAGCCTCTTTCTCGAGGCCGGAAGCGGAGCGACTGCCCGTCTCACGGTCGTCCTCCGGGCGTCGGCCGACGCCGCCGCCCTCGTCGTCCGTCAGATGCGTCGCCTCGGCGACGTGCGGGAGGCCCACGAGGCCGGTCCCGAGATTTCCCACGACACCGTCGCCCGCCTCCGCCCCGCCGGCTGAGGAGGAGAGAGAGCAAGGAGTTCGAGATGGCCAAGATCTACTACGACAAGGACGCCGACGTCTCCCGGCTGAAGGGGCGGACCGTGGCCGTGATCGGCTACGGCAGCCAGGGGCATGCCCACGCCCTGAACCTCCGCGACAGCGGCGTCTCCGTCCTCGTGGGGCTCCACGACACGTCGGCTTCCGCCGCGAAGGCGCGCGCCGAGAAGCTGACGGTTCTCTCCGTCGACGAGGCGGCGCGGCGCGCGGAGATCATCATGATCCTGACCCCGGACACGGGGCAGAAGAAGCTCTACGAAGAGGCGATCGCGCCGCACCTCGGGAAGGGAAAGACGCTCCTTTTCGCCCACGGCTTCAACATCCGCTTCGGCCAGATCGTCCCGCCGCCGGACGTGGACGTCGCGATGATCGCTCCGAAGGCGCCGGGGCACCGCGTCCGCGAGCTGTACAAGGACGGCGAGGGGACGCCGGCTCTCGTCGCGATCGACCAGAACGCGAGCGGCCACGCCCGCGAGGACGCTCTGGCGTACGCCAAGGCCCTCGGCTGCACGCGGGCGGGGGTCCTCGAGACGACCTTCGCCGAGGAGACGGAGACCGACCTCTTCGGCGAGCAGGCCGTCCTCTGCGGCGGCGTTTCGGCCCTCGTGAAGGCGGGCTTCGAGACGCTGGTGGCCGCGGGGTACCAGCCCGAGGTCGCGTACTTCGAGTGCCTCCACGAGCTGAAGCTCATCGTCGACCTCTTCTACCGGGGAGGCCTCAACTACATGCGCTACTCCGTGAGCGACACGGCCGAGTACGGCGACTACACCGCCGGGCCGCGCCTCGTCACGGACGGGACGCGCGCCGAGATGAAGAAGCTCCTCGCGGAGATCCAGGAAGGCGTCTTCGCCGAGAAGTGGATCGCCGAGAACGCCGCGGGGCGGCCGAACTTCGAGAGGCAGCGGGAGGCGGAGCGGGAGCATCAAATCGAGAAGGTCGGCAGGGAGCTTCGCGACCGGATGCCCTTTCTCCATCCCGTCGTCGTGGACCGGGTGGCCTGAGATGGAGACGAACGACATCCGCCGCATCGTCATCTTCGACACGACCCTGCGCGACGGCGAGCAGGCCCCGGGCTACTCGCTCCGCCACGACGAGAAGCTCCGCTTCGCGCGGACGCTCGACGAGCTGGGGGTGGACGTCATCGAGGCCGGCTTCCCGATCGCGTCCGCCGACGACTTCGAGGCCGTCCGCGCCGTCGCGAAGGACGTACGGCGCCCGGCCGTGGCCGGCCTCGCCCGCAGCGTCCCGGCCGACATCGACCGGGCCGGCGCGGCGCTGGAGGGGGCCGCTCACCCCCGGATGCACGTCTTCATCGCGACGTCGGACCTGCACCTTTCGCGCAAGCTCGGCATCTCCCGCGAGCAGGCGCTCGAGGCGGCGGTGACCGGCGTCGAGCGCGCCCGCCGCTTCGCGGACGACGTGGAGTTCTCCGCCGAGGACGCGACGCGGAGCGACCCGGACTTCCTCGCGGCGATCGTCGCGGCGGTCGCCAATGCCGGGGCGACGACGGTGAATCTTCCCGACACGGTCGGCTACTCGGTCCCCGAGGAGATCCGCGAGATGTTCCGGAGGGTGCGGGCGCACCTCCCGGCCGGGAGGGACGTGATCCTCTCCGCCCACTGCCACAACGACCTCGGCCTCGCCGTGGCGAACTCGATCGCCGCGATCGAGGGGGGCGCCCGGCAGATCGAGTGCACGGTGAACGGCATCGGAGAGCGGGCCGGGAACGCCTCGCTGGAGGAGTTCGCGATGGCCCTCAGGGTCCGCGGCGACCGGCTTCCCTTCGAGACGGGGATCCGGACGCCGGTCCTCTTCGCCGCGAGCCAGCTCCTCTCCGAGCTGACCGGCGAGGCCGTCCAGGCGAACAAGGCGATCGTCGGGCGGAACGCCTTCGCCCACGAGGCGGGGATCCACCAGGACGGCCTCCTGAAGGACCGACGGACTTACGAGATCATGCGGGCCGAGGACGTCGGCCGCCCGAGCGCGACGCTCGTCCTCGGAAAGCACTCAGGGCGCCATGCGGTCAAGGCGCGCTGCGAAGCGCTGAAGATCACGCTGACCCGCTTCGAGCTGGACGACGTCTACCGGCGGATGATCCTTCTTTCCGAGCGGAAGAAGGCCGTGGAGGACCCGGACCTCCTCGAGATGGTCGAGGAGATGCGCCGGGCCGAGGCGCGGCGCGCGGCCCCGACGCCCGTGGCCTCGGGGCCTTCCGCCGGGACGGCCCCGGCCCGCCGTCCGCGCTGGGACTCCCCGGCCGCGATCGACGAGCCGGGATACGGCTTCGGAGTCTGAGTGGGAAGACGCGCGCGGATCGCCCTCCTCCCTGGCGACGGCATCGGCCCCGAGGTGGCCGCCGCCGCCGTGAGGGTGCTGGAGAGCGTTGCCGCGCGGCACGGGCACGTCTTCACGTTCGACACGCGCCCGATCGGCGCCGCGGCGCTCCGCGCCGGAGAATCGCCGCTCCCCGACGCGACGCGGAAAGCCTGCCTCTCCTCCGACGCCGTCTTCCTCGCCGCCGTCGGCGATCCGGCTTTCGACGCTGCGCCGCCGGAAAAGCGCCCCGAGGCGGGGCTCCTCGCGCTCCGGAAGGCCCTCGGCGTCTACGCGAACCTCCGGCCGGGACGGCTCTTCGCCGGCCTGAACGGGGCGGGTCCCCTCAAGCCCGAGATCGCGCGCGGCCTCGACCTCGTCATCGTCCGCGAGCTGACGGGGGGCCTCTACTACGGAACGCCGCGTCGCCTCGATCTGGCGGCCGGGACGGCCGTCAACACCCTTCCCTACACCCGCGGCGAGATCGTCCGCGTGGCCGAGGTCGCCTTTCGGATCGCCGAGGGGCGGCGGAAGCTCGTGACGTCGGTCGACAAGTCGAACGTCCTCGAGACGTCGCAGCTCTGGCGCGCCGTCGTGACCGAGGTCGCCACGCGGCACCCGGACGTGAGGCTCGAGCACCAGCTCGTCGACTCGTGCGCGATGAGCCTTGTGGCGAACCCCTCCCGCTTCGACGTCCTCGTCATGGAGAACCTCTTCGGGGACATCCTCTCCGACGAGGTCGGGGCGCTCGTCGGGTCGCTGGGGCTCCTCCCGTCCGCGAGCCTGGGGGACGGGCCGGGGCTCTTCGAGCCGGTGCATGGCTCGGCTCCGGCGCTCGCCGGAAAGAACGTCGCGAACCCGGTCGGCGCGATCGCCTCGGCTGCGCTTCTCCTCAGGCACGGCCTCTCGCTCCCCGCGGAGGCCGATGCCGTCGAGCGCGCCGTCGAGAAAGTCCTCGCCGCCGGGGCTCGGACCCAGGACCTTCTGCCGCCCGGATCCGCCGGCGCGGCTTCCACCACCGGCATGACCGACGCCATCGTGACCGCGCTCGAGACGGCGCACTGAAAGGTACCCCATGGCCGCCAAGACCATCGAGACGAAGACCATCTGGATGAACGGGGAGTTCGTGGACGCCGCGAAGGCGACGGTCTCCTTCCTGACGCCCGGCTTTCACTACGGGATCGGAGTTTTCGAGGGAATCCGCTGCTACGCGACCGCGGAGGGCCCGGCAGTCTTCCGGCTCCGCGAGCACGTGGACCGGCTTCTCGAGTCGGCGCGGTGCCTCGGCTTCCGCGAGGTTCCCTGGTCCGCCGCCGACCTGATCGCGGCCATCGAGGAGACGATCGTCCGTAACGGCTACGACGAGTGCTACATCCGCCCGCTCATCTGGCTCGACGCCGGCGGCTGGAACCTGAACATCGACGGCGGGACCCCGTCTCTCGGCATCGCCGTCTGGCCGTGGAAGGACTACCTCGGCCCCGACGCCCTGAAGAAGGGGATCCGCGCGAACGTCTCCTCGATCACCCGCCACCACCCGAACGCGACGGCGACGAAGGCGAAGATCAGCGGGAACTACGTCAACAGCTTCCTCGCGAAGACCGAGTCGGTCCGGCTCGGGTTCGACGAGGCGATCCTCCTCGATCCGGACGGCTACGTCGCCGAATGCACGGGGGCGAATCTCTTCGTCGTCCGGGGCGGGAAGATCTTCACGCCCCCCGCGGCGCCGGTCCTCGAGGGGATCACGCGGGACTCCATCATGACGCTCGCCGGCGACCACGGCATCCCGGTCGTCGAGGGCCTCATGTCGCGCGATCAGCTCTACATCGCCGACGAGGTCTTCGTCTGCGGCACGGCGGCCGAGTGCGTCGCCCTTTGCGAGATCGACTTCAGGAAGATCGGCTCGGGCGAAGCCGGCCCGGTGACGCGTGCGCTTCAGGCGGCCTATCACGGCGCCGTCACGTGGCGAGGATCCGCGCTCCGACGGGTGGTGCCATCCGGTCGAGAAGGCCGCGCCGCGCCGGGTCGCCTCCTTCGGCCGCCGGCGCTGAGACCCCGGCCCTCTTGAAGCGCGACTATCTCGAGCGGATCCTCTCGGCCCGCGTCTACGACGTGGCGGTGGAGTCTCCGCTCGAGCCGGCCCCGAGCCTCTCGCGGCGGCTGGGGGACCAGGTTCTCCTCAAACGCGAGGACCTGCAGCCCGTCTTCTCCTTCAAGCTGCGCGGCGCCTACAACCGGATGGTCCGTCTCTCGCCGCCGGCCCTCGCCCGCGGCGTCGTCGCGGCGTCGGCCGGGAACCACGCGCAGGGAGTCGCCCTCGCGGCGCAGCGGCTGGGCTGCCGGGCGACGATCGTCATGCCGGTGACGACGCCCCGGATCAAGGTGGACGCCGTGGCGGCGCGTGGCGCCGAGGTCGTCCTCCACGGCGACTCCTACGACGACGCGTACACCGAGGCTCGCCGGCTCGCCCGGAAAGGGCGGAGGACCTTCGTCCATCCGTACGACGACCCGGACGTCATCGCCGGGCAGGGGACGATCGGGATGGAGATTCTCCGCCAGCATCCCCGGGGGATCGACGCGATCTTCGTGGCGGTCGGCGGCGGAGGCCTCGTCGCCGGCATCGCCGCGTACGTCAAGAGGCTCCAGCCCCGGATCAAGATGATCGGCGTGGAGCCGGCCGACGCGGACGCGATGTCCCGCTCGATCGCGGCCGGGCGGCGCGTGACGCTCCCCGAGGTCGGCCTCTTCGCGGACGGCGTCGCGGTGAGGAAGGTCGGGAAGGAGACGTTCCGGCTCTGCCGGAAGCTCCTCGACGAGGTCGTCCTCGTCGACACGGACGCGATCTGCGCGGCGATCAAGGACGTCTTCGAGGAGACGCGCTCGATCCTCGAGCCCGCGGGGGCGCTCCCGGTCGCGGGGCTCAAGAAGTGGGCCGAGCGCGGCCGGCGCCGCGGGCGGACGCTCGTCGCCGTGACGAGCGGCGCGAACATGAACTTCGACCGGCTGCGCCACGTGGCCGAGCGGGCCGAGCTGGGCGAACGGCGCGAGGCGATCCTCGCCGTCACGATCCCGGAGCGTCCGGGGAGCTTTCGCGCGTTCTGCGCGCTCGTCGGCCCGCGGAACATGACCGAGTTCAACTACCGCTATGCCGACCGCGAGAAGGCGCACGTCTTCGTCGGGCTGGAGCTGCGCCACGCGGGGGAGGTGCGGGACCTCCTCGGGCGCCTCCGGGCGCCGGCTTCCCGGCGCTCGACCTGACCGACAACGAGATGGCGAAGCTCCACGTCCGCCACCTCGTCGGCGGGCGGGCGCCGGAGGCGCACGACGAGCGTCTCTTCCGCTTCGAGTTCCCGGAGCGCCCCGGCGCGCTCCTGACCTTCCTCTCGAAGATGCGGCGCGACTGGAACATCAGCCTCTTCCACTACCGGAATCACGGCGCCGACTACGGGCGCGTCCTCGCCGGGATCCAGGTTCCGCACCGCGACGACGCGAAGTTCCGCGACTTCCTTTCGGACCTCGGCTACCGCCACTGGGACGAGAGCGCGAATCCCGCCTACCGGCTCTTCCTGAGCTGAGAGGGGAGCGTCCTTCCCGGTCCGCGACTCAGCGGGCCGGCGTCTCCCAGCGGATCTCCGAGCCCCAGGTGCTGTGGGGAATCGCGAAGACGACGAGAGTTGCGAGGGCCGCGAGGACGACGGCCGTCCGGGCCTCGCCGCCGCGGCGCTGAAGAAGGACCGCCGCCGCCCAGAAGAAGGCCGCGAAGAGCGTCTTGTTGTCGGTCAGGTCCCATCCGAAGGGGATCCCGGTCCACAACGCTCCGAAGGCCGCCTTCTGGACGACGGGGCCGAGGACGAATCCGCCGAGGAGTATCAGCACGAGGGTGATGAGAGTCCGTTTTCGGAGCGGCAGCCCCGGCACGAGAGCGGCGAGCCCGGCGGCGCTGGAGACGAGCATGGCGGAGAACATGACGGCCACATGCGTGACGAGGAGGGGCGTCGAGACCTCCCCCTTGAACCGCGTGACGGCCGGGCGCGGCGGAAAGAGCTGTGTCTCCACGCCGCGGTCCAGCCGTACCTGGTACTCGAGCTTTCCCGCCGGGGGCTGGTGGGGGAGCGCGGCCTCGAGCACGTCTCCCTTCCGCTCCATCGGAAGGATGGTCCACGCGTCGTTCGTCGGGAAGCGGCGCCATGCCACCTTCCCCGTGACGGTCGCATCGGGCGCGACGACCGTCACGGGCTGGTCTCCCTCTCCTCCGTGCGTCCGGGTCAGCCGGAGGCGGATCTCCCGGCCGGCGAGTGTGACGTTCCCGCGGACGGGATAGGTCGGGCCGGTCACCCGCTGCCAGACGGCCGAGACGATCGTGATCAGGAAGGCGAGCCCATAGCGGACGGCGGGCCTCTGCATCCCGGGTCTTTTCGCAGAGGCGAGGCTTTCGGTCAATAGGGCATCTACCCGGTCGCGGCGGCCCGGGGGTATCGTGGAGCGGGTTTCTTCGCGAATGCGGGTGCTCGCGTGATCCGATCCGCCCTCCCCGGCGCGGCCGTGGCGGGGCTGGCTTTCTCGCTATCTGCCTGTGTCTCGAACGTCCCTCCCACGGACCTGATCCCGGCCGGTCCGGCCGTGACGCGCATGGAGGACCTGAGCGGCGACTACTGTTACGTCGGGCCCGAAGCAAACGTCCGCTCGTACCGCAGGGGGCCGGTCTTCATCCCGTTCGTCGACGTCCCGGCGCTCGCGACTCCGGGCGTCGTCTCCGTCCAGGCGACGAAGGAGCGGGTTGCCATCGTCTTCACCCGTTCGGACGGCACGGAAGAGGAGCGCGTCTTTGGTCCGGGAAAGGCCGGGGCCGTCTGGCGAAAGAACGCCCTCGTGATTTCGTCCGGGAGCGGGGGAGGCTCGATGCACTCGGACAATTACGGATTCACGACGGACCTCGGAGGACACAGCGAAAGCCGGCTTTCCCGGCTGAAGGACGGCCGGCTGGTGATGAGCGATTCGTTCCGCCGGAAGACCTACAGCTCGCCGCCGGGCGGGCAGAATTTCGTGTTCATCGTCGACGAGTACCTCGTGGCCGTGATCCTGGATCCGGCGATCGGAGAGTGCGGACAGGACGCCAAGGGCCGGCCCGCCCAGCCGTGGTTCGGACGCGGCCCGAATCTGCGCGATCCGGCTTGCGCCTCCCGATTCGAAGAGCAGGTCACCGCGATCCTCGTGGACCAGGGTGAAGCGCCGGAAAACGCCGCTCTCTTCGCGGGTGACGCGCTCCAGTCGGGCATCGGGGGCGCATGGAGCCGGGACTTCTACGTGTCGTCCTGGTCCGGAGCCACCTACCGGTTCGAGGTCGCGAAGATGGGATCGGGAGGCGTTCTACGCCTCTTCGAGCGACAGAACCAGAACGGTTCCCTCCTGAACACACTCTCGTACATCGCAACCCGTCCGCTACCGGAATGCGCCTGCAATGACTGAGAGGAAGACTTGAGGCTTCCTCTCTAGGCCCTCTCGAAGACGGTGGCGATCCCCTGCCCGAGGCCGATGCACATGGTGGCGACGCCGGTCGTCAGGTTCTTCTTCACCATCTGGTGGAGAAGCGTCGTGGAGATCCTCGCCCCCGAGCAGCCGAGCGGGTGGCCGAGGGCGATCGCCCCGCCGTTCGCGTTCACCTTCGTATCCATGACGTCGAGGAGCCCCAGGTCCTTCACGCAGGGGAGCGACTGGGCGGCGAAGGCCTCGTTCAGCTCGAAGAGCTGGATGTCCTCGATCTTCATCTTCGCGCGGGTGAGCGCCTTCTTCACGGCCGGGACCGGGCCGTACCCCATGATCGACGGGTCGACGCCGACGGCGGCCATGGCCTTCACCTTCGCCATGGGTGTGAGGCCCAGGGACTTCGCCCGCTCGGCGGACATCACGAGCATCGCGGCGGCCCCGTCCGACACGGCCGAGGCGTTTCCGGCGGTGACCGTGCCGTTCTTCGGGTCGAAGACGGGCTTCAGCTTCGACAGGGCCTCGAGCGTCGTGTCGGCGCGGATCACCTCGTCGTAGCGGAAGAGCTTCGGCGCGCCCGTCTCGTCGTGCCCCTCCATCGGGACGATCTCCGAGTCGAAGCGCCCCTCGACCGTCGCGGCGTGCGCCTTCTGATGGGAGCGGAGGGCGAACTTGTCCTGCGGCTCGCGGCCGATGCCGTGCATCTTCGCGAGAAGCTCGGCCGTGATCCCCATGTTCATGGCGCCCTTCGCCACCCGCTTGCTCATCGCGGGGTTGATGTCGATTCCGTGCGTCATCGGGACGTGCCCCATGTGCTCGATTCCCCCGACGACGAAGACGTCCCCCTGCTCGGCCATGATCGCCATCGTGGCGGCATGGAGGGCCTGCATCGACGAGCCGCAGAGGCGGTTGATCGTCTGGGCGCTGACCTCCTTCGGGATCGAGGTCATCAGGGCCGCGAAGCGCCCGATGTTGTAGCTCTGCTCGAGGGTCTGCTGGACGCAGCCCCAGATGACGTCCTCGACCTCGGCCGGGTTCACCTTCGGGTTCCGGTCGAGGAGCGCCTGGATGACGGCGGCCGAGAGGTTCTCGGCGCGGACGTTGCGGAAGATGCCCCCCTTGGAGCGGCCCATCGGGGTGCGGATGGCGTCGACGACAACGGCTTCTTTCATCGGCTCACTCTCCGGCGTGGAAGGGGAGTCCCTTCCGGGCGAGGTCCTGGAGCTGCGCGGTCGGCTCGTAAAGCTTCCCGAGCGCGGCGTGTTTTTTGGTGGCGGCGAGGAGGGCGGCGCTCCCGGTCGCGTCCGCCCAGCGGAAGATCCCTCCCCTGAACGGCGGGAAGCCGAGGCCGTAGAGGAGCGCGATGTCCACCTCGACGGGGGTCCCGACGATGTGGTCCTCGAGGCAGCGGGAGCACTCGAGGAGCATCGGAAGCATCATCCGCTCGACGATCTCCTCGTCGGTGACGTTGCGGTCCGCCGTTGATGGTCGGGGCGAGGAGGGCGGCGGCCTCGGGGTCGGGCGTCTTCTTCGGCGGGCCCTTCTTCTCCGGCTTGTAGATGTAGAAGCCCTTCCCGTTCTTCTGCCCGTACCGCTCCGCCTCGAACATCGCCTCCATGGGGCTCTTTCCGGTGTGGCTCATCCGGTCGGGGAAGGCCGCCGCCATCACCTTGTCGGCGTGGACGGCGGTGTCGATCCCGACGACGTCGAGGAGGTAGGCCGGCCCCATCGGCCAGCCCCACTTCTCCATCACCTTGTCGATCCGGGTGAAGTCGACCCCGTCCTGGACCAGCTTCACGAATCCGGCGAAGTAGGGGAAGAGGACGCGGTTGACGAGGAACCCGGGACAGTCGTTGACGACGACGGGGGTCTTTCCCATCGTCTGCGCCCAGGCGACCGCCGTCGCCACGGCGGCCTCGGACGACTTCTTCCCGCGGATCACCTCCACGAGGGGCATCTTCGGGACCGGGTTGAAGAAGTGCATCCCGCAGAAGTCTCCGGGACGCTTCAGGCTCTCGGCGAGGCGCGTGATCGAGATGGTGGACGTGTTGCTCGCGAGGATGGCGCCCTCCTTGAGGAGAGCCTCCACCTCGGCGAGAACCGCCTTCTTCACCTTCTCGTTCTCGACGACCGCCTCGACGACGATGTCGACGGCGCCGAAGTCTCCGTACGAGAGAGTGGGCCGGATCCGGCCGAGCGTGTCGGCCATCTTCGCGGGCGTCATCTTCCCGCGGGAGACCTGCTTTTCGAGAAGCTTCCCGGCCTCCTGAAGGCCGAGGTCGATCGCCTTGGGCGCGATGTCCTTCATGAGGATCGGGATCCCTTTCGAGGCCGACTGGTAGGCGATGCCGCCCCCCATGATCCCGGCCCCGAGCACGGCCGCGGACTCCACCTTCCGCGCCGCTTTCGCCGCCTTCTTCGCGGCCTTCTTCACGAGCTGGTCGCCGAGGAAGACGCTGACGAGAGAAGCGGCGACCGGTCCCCGGGCGATCCGGCCGAAGGCCTCGCTCTCGATCGCGAGCGCCTCGTCGCGCCCCTTCCGCGCCCCCTTCTCGATCACCTCGATGGCGGCGACCGGCGAGGGGTAGTTCGGGCCGGCCTTGCCGCCGACGAACGCCTTCGACGACTCGAAGACCATCGTCGCCTCGACCTTGTCCAGCTCGAGCGGGCCCTTCTTCGCGGCGCGGCGCTTCTTCCAGTCGAGCGTCCCCGCCACCGCGTCGCGCAGGACGCCGAGCGCCGCGTCCCGGAGGCTCTCCTTCGGAACGACGCCGTCCACGGCGCCGATCTTCAGAGCGTCCGCCGCGGACCACTGCTCGCCGGAGGCGATCCACTCGATGGCGTTGTCGGCCCCGACGAGCCGCGGGAACCGCACCGTCCCCCCCAGCCCGGGAAGATTCCGAGCTTCGTCTCGGGGAAGCCGACCTTCGTGTTGTCGGCCATCACCCGGAAGCTCGCCGCGAGGCAGAGCTCGAACCCGCCGCCGAGGGCGAAGCCGTTGATCACGGCGACCGTCGGACAGTCGAGGTCCTCGATGTCGGAGAAGGTCCGGTTCGCGCCGGCCATCCACACGGCCATCTCCTCCGGAGGCCGCTTGAAGAGCGTCAGGAACTCCGTGACGTCGGCGCCGACGATGAAGACGTCCTTGCCGCTCGTCAGGAGGACCCCTTTCAGCCCCTTCTCGGCCTTCAGGAGGTCGACCGCCTCCCGAAGCTCCTTCACCGTGAGGGCGTTGAACTTGTTGACCGAATCCCCCTGAAGGTCGAACTTCAGCTCGACGAACCCTGTCGGGAAGGGGGAGGCACTGGATCGCCTGGCCGCTGTATTTCATGCGCGTCCTCTCCGGCCGATCCTACAACGAAAAATGAGCCGTGGCTCATCGAAAATGAATGCCGGCTCACCGCATCCGGCCGGACGCCAGCGGGATGCGGAGGGCATCAGCGAAGCCAGGGAGCTTTCGCGGCAAGGCCTTGAAATCGCGATTGAGGTCCTGATTAGTGCATTGCCAGCGGCGCCCCTTTCGGCAGCTTCACAGTGCGACAAATCCGCGCGAGGAGGTCGTCAAATCGTGGCTCTCCCCGGAAAAGGCCGAAGATCGGGTCGGTCGTGCACGCGAACGACAACATGGGCGTCCGCTCTTCGAACCCACGCTCCAGGGCGTGATAGGCATCCTTCTTCTCCCCCAGGCCCAGGTGGACGAGGGCGAGCTGGTAGGGCGACACGTAGCGGGCTTTCGAGAGGTCTTGGAGCTCGCGGAGGATCCGGCGGGAGTCGTCGCGCCGCCCCGCCTGCCCGTAGGCAAGGCCTAGGCAGGCGAGAAAGTTCAGATTCCGGCCCGAGGGCTCAATCGTCGCCTCGAAATCGGCGACGGCGCGCTGAGGCTTCCCTGCGGCCAGGTAGGCCTGCCCCTGATCCAGCGGACGAGGAAGTTACCTGGGCTCCGGGCAAGAGCCTGTCCGCACTCCTCAATCGCCCGGTCGAACCGGCGCTCGAAATTGAGAATCGCGCAGCCGTTGATGTCGTTCCATGGCGAGAACGGGTCAAGCTCGCGCGCAGTCTTCAGGTGCTCGCGCGCCTCGCCGAAACGGTCAAGGAAGAAATAGAGGAGCTGCGCGTACAAACCGTGTGCGGCCGCATATCCCGGCCGCAGCTCCAGGGCCTTCCGGTAATGACGCTCGGCGGCCTCCACGTCCCACTCCCCGTCCAGTGCGATCACGGCCCGGGCGTTATGAGCCTCCGGTAGGTGGTCGTCGAGCTCGAGGGCCTTTCGGGCCGCGCCGAGCGCTTCGTCCTGCACGGAGCCGGGCGGGACGAACTCGAAACCAGTTTCCGCCAGCGTCCACGTCGCCTCTGCCAGCCCCGCCCAGCCTGGTGCGTAAAGGGAGTCCAGCTCCGTCGCCCGCTTGAAGAAGTCGATCGCGGCCCGTAATTCTTTCTCGGTTGCTCCGTGCTCGAGGAGAGGCCGTCCCTTTAGCACGGCCTCGTAGGCTCCTGGGTCCACCTTCCGCTGGGAGGCAAGCCGCTGGCTTTCCTGCGGCGACACCTGCACCCGGATTTCGCTGGCGATGGCGCGCACCACCTCCCCTTGCAGCGCCAGTACATCCGTCATCTCGCGTTCGTAGTTGCTGGCCCAGAGGTGCCGGTCCTGCTGCGCGTTTATGAGCTGCGCCGTGATTCTGACTCGCGAGCCGGAGCGCACCACAGAGCCCTCGACGATCCCTTCGACCCCCAGTTCTCTTGCGATCTCGGAAATTGTCTTTTTCGAGTCCTTGTACTGCATCGCCGACGTCCGGGAGATCACCTTCAGGGCGCGGATCTGCGCGAGATCCGCGATGAGCGCATCCGTCATCCCGTCTGCGAAGAAGTCCTGAGAGGCGTCGCCGGAGTAGTTCTTGAGGGGAAGGACGGCGAGGGACTGGATCGGTGTGGCGCCGGCGGGCTTCGATGCGAAAGGCTTCAGGACGAGCACGATGGCGGCCGCCGCCAGTAGGGCTGCCGCGAGCGCGGCGATCAAGACCCAGCGCCTCCTCGCGACAGGCTGCGATGGCGGTGTTGCCATAGCCAGCGCACCGGGCCGGGTCCTCAGCTCCTCGGCCAGGTCCGAAAGCTCGTGCCGAAGATCGCGAGCCGACTGGATGCGCGCGCGCGGGTCCTTTTCGAGACAGTGCTCGACGATCCTGACGTAGGCGGCCGGGAGGTCGGTCCGGATCCCTTCGAGCGGCGGAGGGTCTTCCTTGAGGATGGAGGCGGCGATCTCGGCTCCGGTCGCCCCCGTGAAGGGCCGCCGGCCGCTCGCCAGCTCGTAGAGCAATGCGCCGAAGGAGAAGATGTCAGCCCGCGCGTCGGCCTTCTCGCCCCGAAGCTGCTCCGGAGCCATGTAGGGCACCGTGCCGAAGATGTTCCCTGCCGCCGTCAGCGCCTCCGTCACCGACTCGGTGTGGAGGGACGGCGAAGATGACGGAGCCGAGACCCGGGCGAGGCCGAAGTCGAGAATCTTCGGCGGCCCTCGTCGTTGACCATCACGTTTCCCGGCTTGAGGTCCCTGTGAACGACGCCGCGGGCGTGGGCGGCGGCGAGGGCGTCGGCGATCGGGATCGCCCAGTCGAGGATCTTCTTCAAAGAAAGCCCGCCCGGCTCGATCAGCTCCGAGAGCGCCCGGCCCTGTATCCGCTCCATCGCGAGGAAGCGGATGCCGCCGGCTTCCTCGATGCCATAGAGCGTGACGATGTTCGGGTGATTGAGGGCGGCGACGGCCTTTGCCTCGCGCTCGAAGCGGGCGAGGCGGTCGGGATCAGCGGCCACCTCGGACCGAAGGATCTTCAAGGCGACAAGGCGGTCGAGACGCGTGTCCCGAGCCTCGTAAACCTCCCCCATCCCTCCGGCACCGGGTCCGGACGCGGGCGTAGACTTTCGTCGGGAAGCCGGAGAGGCTGACCCGGCGAGGTGAAGTCATGGCCGAGAGCGTCTACAAGATCATCGAGCTCGTCGGTACGAGCAAGGAGTCGTGGGAAAAGGCCGCGGCGGCGGCCGTGGCGGTCGCGTCGAAGAGCCTTCGCGACCTCCGGATCGCCGAGGTCTGCCAGCTCGACATGCAGGTCGAGGGAGGAAAGGTCACCGCTTACCGGGCGAAGGTCAAGGTCTCCTTCAAGTACACGCCCGGGAAGTGAGTGCCGCGTCTCGCTGACGGCGCCACGACAGGCGGGACGGGAAGCGCCCGGCTCGAGCGGCGGCTCGGGGCGTGGGACGGGGCGCTCCTGACCATCGGATCGGTCGTCGGGACGGGGATCTTCCTCACGACCGGAGACATGGCGAAGGCCCTGCCGCACGCGGGGCTGATCCTCCTCGTCTGGCTCCTCGGAGGGCTCCTCACCCTCGCGGGCGCCCTCACCTACGCCGAGCTGGGAGTCCTCTTCCCGCGTGCGGGCGGCATCTACCATTTCCTCAAGGAAGCCTTCGGCCCGTTCGTCGGCTTCCTCTACGGCTGGACCTCGTTCGTCGTGATCATGTCGGGGGGGGTCGCGGCGATCGCCGTCGGATTCGGGGAGTACTTCGGGGCTTTCGTCCCGGCCTTCGCCCCCGCGCGGCTCCTCGTCGAGATTCCCCTCGGTCCCCTCACGTGGAAGATCGCCGGGCCGCAGGCCTCGGGCGCGATCGCGATCCTTCTCCTGACGCTTCTCAACCACGCCGGCCTTCGCGAAGGGGCGGCCGTGCAGAACTTCCTCACCGTGGCGAAAGGGGGCGCGCTCCTCGTCCTCGCCCTTCTCGGGCTCGGGGGGATCGGCGCCGTCTGGCACGCGGCCACCGCGCCGGTCGACCTCTCCCTGCGAATGCTCATCGCCGGTCTCGGCAGCGCGATGGTCGCCTCGCTCTGGACGTACGACGGGTGGTACGCGCTGACGCTCTCGGCGGGCGAGGTGCGAAACCCTTCGCGCGACCTTCCCCGAGGCCTCGTCGGCGGGACGGCGGCGGTCGTGGCGCTCTACCTCCTCGTCAACCTGACGTACCTCCGGGCCCTCCCGATCGACCAGCTCGGCCGGACGACGCGCGTGGCCGAGGCGGCCGCCGAGGCGCTGCTGGGGCCGGCGGGCGCCCGGCTCGTCACCGCGACGATCGCCGTCTCCATGCTCGGCTGCCTCGCCGCGACGATCCTCTACGCCTCGCGCCTCTACGTGCCGATGGCCGAGGACGGGGTCTTTTTTGCGGCGGCGGGGCGTGTCGATCCGGTGCGCCATACCCCCACCGGCGCTCTCTGGATGCAGGGGGTCTGGAGCGCCCTTCTCGCGGCGACGGGCGGGTACCGCTCGCTCTACACGTGGGCCACTTTCGCGGTCGTCCTCTTCAACGTGGCCGGCGGGACGGCCCTCTTCGTCCTCCGACGCACGAGACCCGATGCCGACCGCCCGTACCGTGCGTGGGGCTATCCGGTCGTTCCGGCGTCGTTCCTCCTCGCCTGCCTCGCTCTCACCGTCGCCACTCTCTTCCAGAGCCCGGTCGAATCGGGTTTGGGCCTCGCCGTCGTGGCCTCGGGCGTGCCGGCGTGGCTCTGGTGGCGGAGGCCGAAGGGACGGCGTCCCGCGGCGCTTGACAGGCCGAGAGGCGGCAATCAATAGTCGTCGAAAGAGAGAAAGCGGAGATCCTTTTGTACGCAGAGATGCAGGAAGCCGTCGTCCAGGGGGATGCGGCCCGGGCGAGGAGGCTGGCCGAAGCCGTCGTGAACGGCGGGGGGGACCTCGTCGCGGCGATCGAGCAGGGGTTCGCCGCCGGGATCCGGAAGGTGGGTGACCTCTGGGAAGAAGGAGAGTACTTCCTTCCCGAGCTGGTCCAGGGTGCAGAGGCGATGAAGGCCGCCATGGGGGTCCTCCAGCCCGCGCTTCGGAAAGCCCACGGCGCGAAGGCCTCGAAGGGGCGGGTCGTCATCGGCACGGTTCAGGGAGACCTCCACGACATCGGGAAGACCCTCGTCGCAACGCTCCTTTCGGCGGGGGGGTTCGAGGTGGACGACCTCGGCAGCGACGTCCCCGTCGACCGCTTCCTCGCACGGGCAAAGGAAAACGGCGCCGACATCATCGCCGCCTCGGCCCTCCTGACCACCACCATGCCGGTCCAGAAAGCGATCGCCGAAGGGATCCCGTCCCTTGGGCTCGCCCCGCAGCCCCGGCTTCTCGTCGGTGGCGCGCCGACGACGGCGGCCTGGGCTGCGGAGATCGGCGCGGGCTGGGCGGAGAACGCCCTTCGCGCCGTCGCGGTGGCCGAGGCGCTCGTGAACTCCGCCCGGCGCGCGTGAACGCCTTCGCCGAGCGCCTGCGCCTCCGCGAGACGACCCTCCTGGACGGGGGCCTCGGTAGCCTGCTCATCGCGCGGGGGCTCGCTCCGGGCGCGGCGCCCGAGTCGTGGGTCCTTTCGCGCCCCGACGACGTCCGCCGCGCGCACGGCGACTACGCTTCCGCCGGGAGCGACGCGGTTCACGCGGCGACTTTCGGGGCGAACCCGATCCGTCTCGCGAGGTTCTCTCTGGCCGACCGGTGCGAGGCCGTGAACGGAGAGGCCGTCCGGCTGGCCCGTGAGTCCGGCGCGCGTTTCGTCCTGGCGGACGTCGGCCCGACGGGCGAGTACCTCCCTCCGGTCGGGACGGGCGACCCGCAAGCCTGGAGAGCCGCGTTCCTTCGGCAGGGGCGGGCGCTGGCCGCAGCCGCGCCGGACGCTCTCCACGTCGAGACGATGACGGACCTGCGCGAGGCCCTGATCGCGCTCGAAGCCCTTCACGAAACCGCGCCGTCGCTCGCCGTGCTGGTCTCGCTGACCTTCGAGAAGAAGAAGCGGGGCTTCTTCACGATCATGGGGGACCCGCTGGCGAAATCGCTCCGGACGCTCGCCGAAGCCGGGGCCGTCGCCGTCGGCGCGAACTGCACGCTCGCGAGCGGAGAGATGCGGCCTCTCGCCGAGGAGGCCCGGGCTGCCGTGGATCTGCCTCTCGTCATCCAGCCCAATGCAGGGTCGCCGGAGATGCGGAACGGCTCGGTCTTCTACTCGCAGTCGCCCGAGGCCTTCGCCGAGGAGATGGCGTTCGTTGCATCTCTCGGCGTCGAGCTGGTGGGGGGATGCTGCGGAACCGACCCTCGCTTCATACGTGCCCTCGGGAACCGCCTCGACTCGAAGAGGCCCCGGCCGTGACCGGTCTCCGCGAGCAGGACAAGAAGCCCCCTGCCGCCGTCTCCAACCCGGGGCCTCCTGTGATCGTCCCTTCGATTCGGCTCTCCATCCTGGAGAGCGACGTCCTCCACTTCCTCGGCTATCCGAAGGGGCGGCGGCCGGCGGCTCGGCTCGAGCCCGTTCTCGAAGGCGTCCTTCGCGAAGCGAGAAAGCTCGCCGCCGCGCGCGGCGCGTTCCGGACGCTGCCCGTCTCCTCGGCCGCCGAAATCGGGCTGGAGGAGGAGGAGGCCGACGGGCTCGTTCTCGGCCTCGTCACTGCGGGGGGTGGGATCGAGCGGCGCGTGACGGAGCTTCTCGGCCGGGGAGAGGATTCCCGCGCCCTCCTGCTGGATGCCGCCGGAAGCGCCGCTGCCGAGGAAGCCGCGAACCGGCTGAGCGTCAGGGTCGTCGGCGGCAGGAGAGACGGGGACCTCGACGTCGGCTGTCGGGTCAGTCCCGGATACGGCCGCTGGCCCCTCTCTGCCCAGAAAGCCCTTCTCGCGCGTCTCCCTCACGAGACGCTCGGCGTGTCGCTTAATCCTTCGATGATGATGACTCCACGCAAGTCGATCTCCTTCGCCCTCTGGCTCGGCGCGAAAAGGGCGCCGAGGTCCGGGCTCTCGGGATGCGACACGTGCGGCCTGCCGCACTGTCGCTACCGCCGCTCCGCCGGGGGCAGGAGATCACGTTCTTCCCGCGAGGTGACGAGTTGATGGCATCGCAAGTGAGGCCCACGGTTTCCCTCCTCTCTTCCGACGACGTCGAGACCATCGTCCAGGAAGCCTGTGACGTCCTCTCCGAAACGGGAGTTCTCGTCGAGAACCATGACGGACGGCTCCTTCTCCGGGACGGGGGAGCCACGGAAGCCAGCGGTCGCTTCAGGATTCCGGAGGCCATGGCTCGCCGGGCGCTGGCGACGGTTCCGCCGCGCATCGAGCTTTTCGACCGGGACGGCGCTCCCGCGATGGACCTGGGCGGAGACCGAGTCCACTTCGATCCCGGCTCGGCGGCCATCCACCTCTTCGACGCCTCCACGCGGCGGCGCCGGGCGATCTCGACCCGCGACGTCGTCCGGTTCGCCCGCCTCGTCGACGGCCTGCCGAACTACGCCGCCCAGTCGACGGCCCTGACGCCGGGCGACGTCCCGGGCGAGGTGGCGGACCGGTACCGCCTCTACCTGATTCTCCGCTCTGCCCGCAAGCCGGTGGTCACCGGCACCTTCAGGAAGGACGGCTTCGCCCCGATGCGCGAATTGCTCCTCGCCGCGCGTGGGAGCGACACCGAGCTGAGGCGCCGTCCGCTCGCCATCTTCGACTGCTGCCCCAGCCCTCCGCTGAAATGGAGCGACCTGACCGGACAGGCGCTCGTCGACTGCGCCCGCTCGGGGATCCCCGCGGAGCTGGTCTCCATGCCGCTGGCGGGCGCCACCTCGCCGGTCACCCTTCGCGAGGCGGTCGTCCAGCAGTGCGCGGAGAACCTGAGCGGTGTCGTCATCCACCAGCAGGCGGCTGCCGGCTCGCCGCTGATCTGGGGCGGCTCGCCCGCGGCGATGGACATGCGCCACGGCACGACCCCGATGGGCGCCGTCGAGACGATGATGATCGACCTCGCCGCGTCGCAGGTGGGGAAGCGGCTCGGCCTCCCGACGCACGCCTACATGGGGCTGTCGGACTCGAAGTGTCCCGACTATCAGGCGGGCTTCGAAAGCGGGATCGGAACGATCCTCGCGGCGCTGGCCGGCATCAACGTCGTCTCGGGCCCCGGAATGCTCGACTTCGAGATCTGTCAGTCGTTCGAGAAGCTCCTTCTGGATCACGACGTCTGCGGCATGGCGCTGCGGCTCGTCCGCGGGATCGACCACCGCGAGGGGGATGCCGCCGCCCTGATCCGGCAGGTCGTCGAGTCGTCCGAGTTCCTCTCGCACCCCCACACCCGGAAACACTGGAGGGAGGAGCTGACCGTCCCGTCGGGGCTCGTGGCCCGCGACACGTACGGCGACTGGGAGGCCCGTGGCGCGCCCTGGGCTCACGAGGAGGCCGCGAAGGAGGTCGAGCGCCGGCTCTCGAAGTGCCCGCCCCGCCCCCCGTCGCCCGACGTGACGCACGCTCTCGACGGGATCATGCGGCACGAGGTCCGCGCCGCCGGCCTCTCGGAGCTCCCCTCCCTCGAGTGATCCCGTCAAAGCCGTCGGGGTCAAGCCGTCGGGGTCAGGCACCAATTTTCTATTATACGAAACGGACGATCCGAAGGGTCAGGTCTCATTTTTCTGGTATTCTGTAAGGCATGAGCCGTCCCCTTCGACTCGAGTTCGCCGGAGCCCTCTGGCACGTCACTTCCCGCGGGAATGAGAAGCGGGAGATCTTCCGCGACGAGGCGGACCGCGAGATGTTCCTCGCGATCCTCGGCCGGACGGTCGGCCTGTTCCGCTGGACGCTCCACGCGTACGTCCTCTTGGGAAACCACTTTCACCTCCTCGTCGAGACGCCGGAGCCGACGCTCTCGCGCGGGATGAGGCAGCTGAACGGCCTCTATACGCAGGCCTTCAACCGCCGACACCGGCGTGTCGGGCATCTGCTTCAAGGACGCTTCAAGTCCGTCCTCGTCGACAAGGAGACGCACTTCCTCGAACTCTCCCGGTACCTCGCTCTGAACCCGGTCCGGGCGGGGGCCGCCCGCTCGGCCCGCGCCTGGCCCTGGAGCAGCTACCGCGCGACCGCCGGCCTTGCTGCGGCGCCGGCATGGCTGGAGACCGACGCGACCCTCCGGCGTTTCGGGGCGAAGAAGGGCCCGGCCGAGGAGGCGTACCGGAAGTTCGTCGCCGACGGGAAGAACTCCGGGTACGACCCCTGGGAGCAGGTACAGGGACAGGTCTATCTCGGATCGGACGATTTCGTCGAGGCGGCCGAGAGGCGCGCCGAGGGACGCGGGGAGGCAGGGAAAGCGCGCCGTCCGCGACTCGTGCGATCGGGCTCGCTTTCCGAGCGGCTCGAGGAGGGGGCGGAGCGCCTCGGGGTTTCTCTGGAGGAGATGAAGCAGCATCCCCGTTGGCACATCCGCGAGCGGCGTCTCCTCGCGTGGGACGTCCGGCGGCGCGGCCTCTTCCGCCTTCAGGAGATCGGCGCGGCGCTCGGCGTCGGGGCCGCCCAGGTCTCGGTGCTCATCCGGGGAGGCGAAGCGCTGGCCGCCTCCGGAGACCGCCTTGCACGGAAGCTCCTTACCGGCCGGCCGCTATAATTGAAAATAGGTACCTGACCCCCGTCCTTTGACCCCTGTCCTTTGAAGGACCCGTCATGGAGAGATGGAGGCAGAAGACGTTCGAGGCGATCGTCATCGGGTCGGGCCCCGGCGGAGCCGCCGTCGCGGCCGGGTTGAGCCGTCAGGGGAAGAAAGTCCTGATCCTGGAATGGGGTCAGGGGACACCGGTCAGGGGGACGATGCTCCAGAGCATCGCCATGGCCATGGTGCCGGGGCGCAGCCTCCTCATCACCCAGGAACTCCTCGCGCTCGTCCGCGGCATCACCGTCGGAGGGAGCTCCATCATGGCCTATGCGACGGCGTTCGATCCGCCGTATGGGATGTTCGAAGCGAGGAAGATCGACATCCGGCCGGAGGTCGAGGAGACCAGGAGGGAGCTGCCGATCGCTCCGCTCGCGGAGGGTCTCGTGGGCCCCGCCGCCCGTCGCCTCATGGCCAGTGCACGGGATCTGGGGCTCGCCTGGACGACCTTGCCGAAGATCGTCTTCCAGGACAAGTGCCGCTCCGGCTGTGACAAGTGCACGATGGGATGCCCCTACGGCGCCAAGTGGACGGCCCGCGCCTACATCGACGAGGCGTGCGCTCGAGGCTCGGAGCTTCTGACCGGAGCCCGCGTCCGGAGCGTGACGGTCCAGAACGACCGCGCGACGGGAGTCCTCTTCTCGAAGGGCGGAACCAGCTACCGGGTGTCGGCGCCGGTCGTCATCGTGGCGGCAGGGGGCATCGGCACGCCGCTCATTCTCCGCGCATCCGGCATTCCCGATGCCGGACACGACTTCTTCTTCGATCCGCTGATCGTCGTGATGGGAACCGTGGACGACCTGGACGGTGGAAGGGAATTCCCCATGGCCGCCGGTTTTCACGATCCCCGCGAAGGCTACGTCCTCACCGATCTCGTATGGCCCGGATGGCTCTACCGGCTCTTCACGGCGCAGGCGCTCCGGCCGGACCGCCTCGGAGCTCACGCCCGAACGCTCCCCGTCATGGTGAAGATCAAGGACGATCTCGGTGGCCGCCTCACCCCCCGCGGCGGCGTCCGGAAGCGGCTGACCGAAAACGATCGGACGAGACTCCGGCGGGGCGCCGATGTGGCGAAGAGGATCCTCGAGAACGCCGGAGCCCGCCACATCTTCCGTACCCGCTGCATGGCCGTCCATCCGGGCGGGACGGCAAAGATCGGCGACGTTGTGAACCCGGATCTCCGAACGCGGTTCGAGAACCTCTACGTCTGCGACTGCTCGGTCATTCCGGAGTCGTGGGGCCTCCCCCCCACGCTCACCCTGATCGCGCTGGGCAAGCGCCTGGTCCGCCATCTCGCCTGACTGCTCCCGCCGCGCATATCTCCCGAGGCCGCGCTCAGCCGAGGGTCCGGAAGTACTCGATCGTCTCCCGCAGACCCTCGTCGAGCGGAACCTTCGGCTCCCAGCCGAGGAGGGTGCGGGCCTTCGTGATGTCGGGGCGGCGCTGCTTTGGGTCGTCGACGGGGAGGGGGCGCCGGACGATCGGAGCGGCCGTCCCGGTCAGCTTCCGGATCGTCTCGGCAAACTCGAGGACGGTCATCTCGGCCGGGTTTCCGACATTGACCGGGTCGCGGATGTCGGACTTGAGGAGCCGGGCGATGCCGTCGACGAGGTCCGAGACGAAGCAGAAGGAGCGCGTCTGGGAGCCGTCGCCGAAGACGGTGAGCGGTTCGCTCCGGAGCGCCTGCCCGATGAGGGACGGAACGATGCGGCCGTCGTTCGGGCGCATCCGGGGGCCGTAGGTGTTGAAGATCCGGGCGATCCGCGTGTCGATGCCGTGGAAGTCCCGGTAGGCGACCGTCATTGCCTCGGCGAAGCGCTTCGCCTCGTCGTAGCAGCCGCGCGGGCCGACGGGATTGACGTTTCCCCAGTAGCTCTCCGGCTGCGGGTGGACGAGCGGGTCGCCGTAGACCTCGCTCGTGGAGGCGAGGAGGAAGCGCGCCTTCTTCGCCCGCGAAAGGCCGAGCGCCTTGTGCGTCCCGAGCGCCCCGACCTTCAGCGTCTGGATCGGGATCTGGAGGTAGTCGATCGGCGAGGCCGGGGAGGCGAAGTGGAGGATTGCGTCGACGGGACCGTCGAGGAAGATGTACTCCGTCACGTCGTGGAAGACGAACCGGAACTTCCGGTTCCCGGCGAGGTGCCGGATGTTCCGCTCGTGGCCGGTGACGAGGTTGTCGAGCCCGACGACCTCGTGCCCCTCCGCGAGGAGCCGGTCCGCGAGGTGGCTTCCGAGGAAACCGGCGACGCCCGTGACGACGACGCGCATCATCCTCTTCCGAGGCCCGCGTACGTCCAGCCGCGACGGCGCATCTCGGCAGGCTCGTAGAGGTTCCGAAGGTCGATGAAGTTCTTCGCCTTCATCGTCCGCTCGATCCGCTCGAGGTCGAGCTTCCGGAACTGGTTCCAGTCGGTCGCGAGAACGAGGGCGTCCGCCCCTTCGAGGCAGGAGTAGACGTCCTCGGCCAGCTCGAGCCCCGGGACCTCCTTCCGCGCGTTCTCCATCGCGGCGGGGTCGTAGGCCACGACCGAGGCGCCCCGGGAGGTCAGGTCCCGGATCAGGCGGACGCTCGCGCTCTCGCGGATGTCGTCCGTCTCGGGCTTGAAGGCGATGCCGAGGACGGCGACGCGCTTGCCCGAGAGGCTTCCGCAGACTCTCTCGACCTTCTCGACCATCCGCGCCTTCACCGCGTCGTTCACCTCGAGGACGGTCTCCATGATCCGGAAGCGGGTCCCGTACTTCCTCGCGAGGTCGACGACGGCGGAAGAGTCCTTCGGGAAGCAGGAGCCGCCGTAGCCGGGCCCCGGAAGGAGGAAGGCGGGAGCGATCCGCTTGTCGAGGCCCATGCCGCGGGCCACGTCCTTCACGTCGGCCCCCATCCTCTCGCACATCGCGGCGATCTCGTTGATGAACGTGATCTTCAGGGCGAGGAAGCCGTTCGAGGCGTACTTGATCAGCTCGGCGGACTCCACGTCGGTCACGACGAAGGGGACGCCCGAGACGAGGAGCGGCGAGTAGACGTCCCGGACGATTGCGATGGCCTGCTCGTCCCGCGAGCCGATGACGACGCGGTCGGGCCGCATGAAGTCCTCGATGGCAGAGCCTTCGCGCAGGAACTCGGGGTTCGAGACGATCGAGAACTTGTGGCCGCGCGGGTTCTTCCGGAGGATCTCCTCGATCTGCGCGCCCGTCCCGGTCGGGACCGTCGACTTCGTGACGACCACCTTGTAGCCGTTCATGTGGCCGGCGATCGACTCGGCGACCTGGAAGATGAACGAGAGGTCGGGCGATCCGTCGTCCTTCGGAGGCGTCCCGACGGCGATGAAGATGACGAGGGCTCGCTCGACCGACTCCGCCAGCTCGGTCGTGAAGCGAAGCCGCCTGGCCTTCTCGTTCTTGTGGATGATCTCCTCGAGCCCGGGCTCGTAGATCGGGGAGATCCCTTCCTTCAGAAGGGCGATCTTCGCCTCGTCCTTGTCCACGCAGGTGACGTCCATGCCGAAGTCGGCCAGGCACGCGCCCGTGACGAGGCCCACGTAGCCCGTCCCGACCATGCAGATGTTCATGAAGCGATCCTCTCCTTCGCCCGAAGGTTCCGGGCGGGCGGACGCAGTTTACCGTCGGCCCTGCGCGCGGGCGAGCGCGGGGTCAGCCGCGCCGGCTTCCGCCGAAGGGGCGGCGGAAGATCCCGAACAGCTCCCTCCGGGAGACGGGCCCGGCCGGCTCCCTCTCCGGCGCGTGCGCCGTCTTCACCCGCGCGTCCGTCGAGCGGACGCCGCCGGTCCCCTGTCGGGCAGA
Organism: uncultured Acidobacteriota bacterium; assembly: GCA_963779415.1. Lineage (GTDB taxonomy): Bacteria > Acidobacteriota > Thermoanaerobaculia > UBA5066 > UBA5066 > DAOMFB01. Next base: position 1,695,656 of record CAVZYA010000002.1, read on the forward strand.
GAGGAGGGAGGCGACGATCCCTCCCATGTTGTAGGCGGGCGACCAGCCGAGCGTCCCGAAGGCGGCGTCGAGGTTCGCCGCTCGGCGCGGGCGGAGCGGTCCGCGCGGAGCGGTCACCGTGAGGCGAAGGGGCCGGTGCGCGTCCCGGGCCAGGAGCGCGAGGACCGTGCGCGGGTTGACGAGAAGGCCGCCGCCGAGGTTGAGGACGCGCCCGATCGGGCGGCGGCGAAGGGCCTCGACGACGCCGCGGACGGCGTCCTCGACGTGGAGAAAGTCCGAGAAGCCCTCCTCCTCGAAGCTGAACTCTTCGCCCCCGAGAATCGCCTCCAGCTCGCGCACCGGGAACCGGCGGGGAGGAAACATCGGCCCGAGGACTGAAAAGAGACGAAGAATGACGGCGGGGAGGCCCAGCTCCCCGAGCATCCGCTCCTCCTCCAGCTTCGCGCGGAGAAGCGGGTCGCTTCCGGCCTCGAGCGGCTCGTCCTCCCGGGCCGGACGCTCCGGCTTCGGGCCGGGGGCGTAGAGCGCGCCGTCGGAGAGGTGGAGGAGGAGGCCGGTCCCCGCGGTGCGGGCGGCGCGGAAGAGCGGCCCCGCGCCGGGACCCGCCGGGTCGAAGAGGGCCGCGTTGACCACCGCTGCCGGGCGAAGGCGGACGAAGAGGCTCTCGAGGGCGTCGAGGTCCGCGAGGTCGAGCCGCTCGACGCCCGCCCGCGGATTCTTCGAGAGACGCTCGGCCCGCCATTCCTTCACCTCGGCGCCGTCGCCGGAACCGTCGAAGCGGTCGGCGGCGATGACGTCTTCCCCCGCGTCGAGAAGGGACGTCGCGATCGCGGCGCCGAGGAGGCCGGCGCCGCCGGCGACGAGAACGGGCATCCGATCAGCCGTCCGGCGCCGTGGACGGGGCCGCCGCGGGGACGGGGGTCGGCGCCGGGAGCGGAGGCTTCGCCTCTTCCGCGGCCTTCGTCTCGTTGTAGCGCTTCTCGATACCGGACTTCTGCCGGTCGCGGACGAGCCACCTCAGGAACTTCGACTCGTTGACGCCGACGAGGACGTCGTTGATCGCCTCGTAGACCGACGGGTCCGCGATGAGCCGTCCGGCCGTCCCGTCGGTCGAGTCGAGCTTCTCGGCGACGTTCGCCAGGTGCTTCGAGAGCTTCTCGAGGTCGCCGAGGAACTCCTTCGAGAACCCCTCGTCGTGGACGAGCCGCGGGATCGCCCCCTTCCCCTCGGAGAGGTCCTTCGAGAAGCTCGCGAGCGAGTCGGCCGTGGCCTTCACCGCGTCGACCATCGCGAAGACCTTCTTCTTCCCCTCCGGATCGGAGAGGAGGGCCGGGACGATCCCTTCGCCGCTCGTCGTCCCCTTCTCCACGGCCTGAGCGATCCGGTTGATGGAGTCGACGGTCTCGCGCAGCTCGTGGTCGACGTGCCGGGCCAGGCTCTCGTCGGTCAGGAGCTTTCCGGCGAGGCCCTTTCCTTCCCGGACCTCTTTCAGGACCAGGTTCGCCGACTCGATCGTCTCGCGCAGGGACTTTCCGAGCGCCTTCCCCTCGGGGCCGGGCGCGGTCACCTCGCCGAGGAACCCCTCGCCCTGCTCGGTCCGCCCGAGGATGTTACGGAGCGACTTCGAGATGGCGAGGACGTTCTCCACGAGGTCGCCGCCGGAGGCGAGGATCTTGTCCAGCTCGGCGCTCCGGACCGCCTGGATCTCGGAGTCCGGGGGGAGGTCCGGCTTGTCCGGGGAACCGGGGGAAAGCTCGAGGTACTTGTCGCCGAGGAGGCCGATCGTCTTGATCTCGACCTTGCTGTCGGCCTTGATGAGGTGCTGGTAACGCCGTTCGATGTCGAAGTAGACCGTCAGGTCCTGGCCCGGCTTCTTCGGGACCTCGATGTCGTGGACGGCTCCGACGACGACGCCCGTGAGCCGCACCTGGTTCCCCGCGGTGATCCCCTGCGAGTTCGGGAAGCGGGCGAAGTAGGTCGTGCGCTTGATGAAGAAGCCGCGCTTGCCGCCGATCGTCAGGATGGCGCCCGCGAAGAGGACGAGCGCGGCGAAGATGATGATCCCGACGCGGGAACGGGTGCGGGCGTCAGCCCTCATGCGGTATCTCCTGGGCGGCTAGGAACTCTCGCAGGTCGGCGACTTCGGAGCGCTTCGCCTCGTCGGGCGTGCCGATGAAGGCGAAGCGCCCGTTCTTCAGGAAGGCGATCCGGTCGGCGACGAAGAGCGTCGACGTGATGTCGTGGGTGACGACGACGGAGGTCGTTTTCAGGTGCTTGTTGAGGTCGACGATGAGCCGGTTGATCGTCATCGACGTCACGGGGTCGAGGCCGGTCGTGGGCTCGTCGTAGAGGAGGACGTCGGGCTTGAGCGCCACCGTCCGGGCGAGCGAGACGCGCTTCTTCATCCCGCCCGAGAGCGAGGAAGGGAGAAGCCTCGCCACGTCGCGCCCGAGGTTCACGAAGCCGAGGACCTCGTAGACCCGCTCGGCCACCTTCTCCTCGGGCATCTCGGACTTGTGCTCCCGGAGGGCGAAAGCCACGTTCTCGAAGACGGTCATCGAATCGAAGAGAGCGCCTCCCTGGAAGAGCATCCCGACCTTCCGGCGGACCGGCCCGAGCTGGTCCTCGTCGAAGAGAGAGATTTCGACGCCGTCAACGTAGACCTCGCCGCTGTCGGGGCGCGTCAGGCCGTTCATGTGGCGGAGGGAGACCGACTTGCCCGTCCCCGAGCCGCCGAGGATGACGAGAACCTCCCCCCGGTAGACTTTCAGGTCGACGTTGTCGAGGACCCGCTTCGGGCCGTAGGCCTTCGTGACCCCCCGGAACTCCAGGACCGGGAGCGTCGGGTCGCGCTCCAGGTCCTCCCGGAGCACCCGCATGACGAGAGTCTCGGAAATCGTCAATTGAGCCCCCACGGCACCGAGAGGAAGATCTTCGTCAGGAAGAAGTCGGAGGCGAGGACGGAGATGGAGGCGAGGACGACGGCCGTCGTCGTGGCCCGGCCCACGCCGTCGGCCCCGCCCGTCGCGTTCAGGCCGTTGTAGCAGCCGATCATGGCGATCTCGAAGCCGAAGAAGGGGGTCTTGGCAAGGCCGTGCAGGATGTCGTTGTACCGGAGCGACTGCATCACCGTGGAGAGGTAGAAGCTCGCGCCGATGTGGATCTCGGCGACGGCGATGAAAAGTCCGCCCACCATCCCGAGGAAGTCGGTCAGAACGGTCAGGAGCGGGAGCATCAGCGTGATGGCGACGACGCGGGGGAGGACGAGCTTCCGGATCGGGGAGGCGCCGAGGGCGCGCATGGCGTCCACCTGCTCGGTCACGTTCATCGACCCGAGCTCGGCGGTGATCCCGGCGCCGCAGCGCGCCGCGACCATCAGGGACGTGAGGACCGGACCCAGCTCGCGGCAGACCGAGAGGACGACGACGCGCCCGACGAAGATCTTCCCGCCGAACTGCGAGAGGGCGTAGGCCGTCTGGAGGGCGAGGACCATCCCGGTGAAGAGTGCCGTCAGGTTGGTGATGGCGATGGACTGGACGCCGAGCGCGTCCATCTGCCGGAGGATCTCGCCGGTCTCCCACTTGAGCCGGCTCTGCCGCAGCAGCTCGGACGTCATCTGGCCGAGCCCGCCGAGGTGGAACGTGACCCGGTCGAACCAGAGCTGGATCCGCGGGAACTTCCACCAGGGAGTCCGCGCGATCAGGATGGAGGTCGTGGAGGTTGCCGGATCCACCCGCGGATTCTACGGGGGGCGGGCCTTTCCGCCCCCGGTAAACTCCGGGGAGGTGTCACGCGGCGACCGGGATCTGGCAGCGACGGTCTGGGGCTGGATCGTCATCTTCGGGGCCACCGTCGTCTTCGGGACGCTGGCGCTCCTCACGTCGTGGATCCCGCCGCGTGGGGGGCTCTTCCTCTTCTGGGCCCGTGCCTGGTCGCGCGCCCTCCTCGTCCTCTGCGGCATCCCGTTCCGGATCGAGCGCTCCGAAGGCGCCGCCACGGCGCCGCAAGCCGTCTTCATGTCGAACCACGAGTCGCTCGTCGACATTCCGCTCCTCTTCGTCGGGATCACGCAGAGCGTCCGGGTCCTCGCGAAGCGCTCGCTCTTCTTCGTGCCGTTTCTCGGATGGTCGATGTGGCTGGCCGGGTTCGTCCCCGTCGACCGGCGGCGGACCGAGAAGGCCGCCGACGTCTTCCTCGCCCTCGAGAGGCGTGTGAAGGCCGGGAACTCGATTCTCGTTTTTCCCGAAGGGACCCGATCCCGCTCCGGCGAGCTTCAGTCTTTCAAGAAGTCGGGTTTCCTCCTCGCGATCCGGATGGGCCTGCCCATCGTGCCGGTCGCCGTCTCCGGAGCGCGGGAGGTCGTGGGGGCCGACTCGCTCTGGATCCGTCGCGTCCCTGCCGTCATCCGGTTCGGCGAACCGATTCCGACGGCCTCCTTTTCGCTCTCCGACCAGAAGGCGCTCATGGAGCGGGTGCGGGCGGAGATCCTGCGCCTGCGCCTCTCCGGGCCGCCGGCTCCGGAGAGAGGGGCGGATCGCGGATAATCCACGCGGCAGGAGGTGGCGGGATGTCCGGAGCGGAGATACTCGCCCGGGCCCGACTCGAGAAGCTGTTCGCACCGGCGGGGATCGGGCTGGACGGAAGCGCGCCTCACGACTTCCGCGTCCACGACGAACGCGTGTTTACGCGCGTCCTTTCGGGCGGTTCCCTCGCCCTCGGCGAGAGCTACATGGACGGCTGGTGGAGCTGCGAGCGGCTCGACGCGTTCTTCGCCCGCGTCCTCGCCGCTGGCCTCGACCGGACGGCGGAGCCGGCGGCGAGCGGGGTGCGGAGGCTCGGGGCCCTTCTCTTCCCGCTCGGGCGCCGGTCGAAAGCTTTCGTCATCGGCGAGCGCCACTACGACCTCGGCAACGAACTGTTCGAGGCGATGCTCGACCGCCGGATGATCTACTCCTGCGCCTACTGGGACCGGGCGGCGACGCTCGACGAGGCGCAGGAGCGGAAGCTCGATCTCGTCTGCCGGAAGCTGAGACTCGAGAAGGGCCAGCGCCTCCTCGACATCGGCTGCGGATGGGGCGGCCTCGCGCGCTTCGCCGCCGAGCGGTACGGAGTCTCCGTCGTCGGGATCACCGTCTCGAAGGAGCAGGCGGCCTTCGGGGCCGAGCACGTGCGCGGCCTCCCGGTCGATATCCGTCTGGAGGACTACCGGGATCTCACGGGGAACTTCGACGCCGTCGCCTCGCTCGGGATGTTCGAGCACGTCGGCCCGCGCCACCACCGCACCTTCTTGGAGGTCGTCCGGCGGTGCCTCGGTGAAAACGGGCTCTTCCTGCTGCACACCATCGGGAATCTCGAGACGACGCCTGACCCCGACCCATGGATCCTGAAGTACATCTTTCCCGAGAGCCACGTCCCTTCTCTGGCGCAGATCGTCCGCGCCGCCGAAGGCCTGTTTCTCGTCGAGGACGTCCACAACTTCGGGGCCTTCTACGACCCGACGCTCATGGCGTGGCACGCCAACGTCGAGGCTCGCCGCTCCTCGCTCCCGGCCCGGTACGACGAGCGCTTCTTCCGGATGTGGCGCTACTACCTTCTCTCCTGCGCCGGCTCCTTCCGGGCGCGGCACGACCAGCTCTTCCAGGTCGTCCTCTCGCCCCGCGGCGTCCCCGGCGGGTTCACGCCGGTCCGCTGAGGCCGCTCGCCGCGCCATCTGTGCGACGATCCCCGGCGGAGGAGCCTGCGTGGTGATGGAGAAGCTGACGGCAGAGACGGCCCTCGAGGCGTTGAAGGGGGTCAAGTACCCCGGTTTTTCCCGCGACATCGTGTCGTTCGGGTTCGTGAGGGAACTGGCGGTGGGGGGCGGCAACGTCTCCTTCCGGCTCGCCCTGACGGCCGACGCGCCCGCCGTGGCCGAGCAGATCCGGTCCGAGTGCGACGCGGTCCTCCGGAATCTTCCGGGCGTCACGAGCGTGACGATCTCCGTCGTGCCGGCGCCGCCGCGGCCGGCGGTCGTCGCGGGGGGCGCCGAGGCCGCCCCGAACGTCCTTCCCCAGACGCGCTTCACGGTCGCCGTCGCGTCCGGGAAGGGGGGCGTCGGGAAATCGACCGTCGCTGCGAACCTCGCCATCGCCCTCGCGAAAAAGGGGTACGAGGTGGGCCTTCTCGACTGCGACATCTACGGGCCCTCGCAGCAGATGATGATGGGAATCACGACGAGGCCCTTCGTCAACGAGGAGGAGAAGATCCTCCCGATCGCCAAGCACGGCGTTCGCGTCATGTCGATCGGCTTTCTGATGGACGTCGACACGCCCGTCATCTGGCGCGGGCCGATGATCTACAAGGCGATCGAGCAGTTTCTCGGCGACGTGGCGTGGGGGAAACAGGACTTTCTCGTCATCGACCTGCCTCCCGGGACGGGCGACGCCCAGCTCACGCTGACGCAGAAGGTGGCGCTCTCCGGCGCGGTGATCGTGACGACGCCCCAGGACGTGGCGCTCATCGACGCGCGGAAGGGGCTCGCGATGTTCCAGAAGGTGAACGTCGACGTCCTCGGCGTCGTCGAGAACATGAGCTACTACGAGTGCCCGAAGTGCGGGCATCGCGAGGAGATCTTCAAGCACGGCGGTGGGAAGGCGACGGCCGAGGGCCTCGGCGTTCCCTTCCTCGGAGAGATCCCGCTCGACCCGCGCGTCGCCGTTCAGGGGGACGCGGGAACCCCCATCGTCGCGGCCGAGCCCGACTCCGTCGTCGCGAAGGCCTTTTTCCGCCTCGCCGATCAGGTCGCGAAGGCCGTCGGGGCGTGAGGGGGCGACTCCGGAGGAGTCACCTCACGCGTTGAAAGGGCCCGCCGAGATCAAACCGCCGTAGGGAATGTCCTGCCGGCGCAGGGTGCGGCTGGGGGAACGGCGGCGACCACGGGCGAGAGGCTCGCCGCGGCCCGGATCTCCTGACGGCGGGATGCGAGGCGGAACGCTGGCGGTGTCCGCTTCGTCCCGGATATCCCCCGTACCACGCCGGGACATCCATCGGCACGTAAGCCGAAGGCGGCTCGTCGACGGCCTCCGGCCCGGCCTCCGGTTCGGTCGCCGTTTCCTCCGTTTCCCGTTCGACCGGCGGAACGTACCTGCTCGAGCTTCGGGGCACGGTCGTCTCGACCGCCGAGAACCCGCCGACGGCCTTCCGGCCCTCCTTGCGTTCCCGCGCGACGTCCGACAAGGTGCGGGGCTCCGTGCTGACCGGAGCGCCGCCTTCGCCCGTGAAGTTCAGTTCGACCACGGGCGGCGGAACCGCATCGATCACCGCGAGGAGTGCAAGGGCCATCAGCATGATCGGTCCCTTCCCGACCACCTAGGATAGAACACCGTGCCCTTCGCGGCCGGAGCGCCCGCCGGCGGCGCCTCACGTCCCGATCCGCTCGATCCTGAGGATGGGGCCGTCCGGCGCCGCCGAGTCCCGGAGGTCGATTCCGGCGAAGATGGCCCACGTCTGATCGCCCTTCGGATCGAGGAGAGTCTGGGTGACCTCCCAGCGGCGCGGGCCCGCGGGTCTCAGATTCGTCCAGTGGTGGAGCCGCGCCTCGGTCCCCGAGACGAGCTCGCCGTACTCGTCGAAGAACGGGGTCATGGCGCTCTCGAAGCGCTCCGCGTCCCAGCGGATCCCGGCATCCTCCGCCGCCTCGTCAGTCTCCGGACTCTGCCAGACGCGCTCGGCCGCCTCTTCCCAGTCCCTCGCCGCGAGGGCGCGGACGAGGAGATGCATCTCCGCCCGCACCCTTGCCGCGAAGACTTTCGGATTCGAGAGAAGCTCCGTGAGCCACGCGGCTTCCTTCCTGGCCTCCGGCTGGCGGGCCTCCGTCAGCAGAAGCTCCGGATGGCGAAGGCTCTCCCATTCCTCGAGGAGGCTCGCGTCCGTCTCGCCGACGAGCGACCGGAAGAACCCGAGCGCATCCCAGAGCTCGTCGGTCTTCGCGCCTTCGGGGACCGTCTGGTCCAGGGTCTTGTAGAGCTGCGAGAGGTATCGGAGGAGAACGCCCTCGCTTCTCTCCAGGCCGTAGATCTTCACGTAGTCGGCAAAGCCGCTGAATGTCTCGAACATCTCGCGTCCGATCGATTTCGGGCTCACGTCCGACCCCGCAGTCCAGGGGTGCGCAGCGCGGAAATCGTTGAAGGCGCCGTAAAGGAAGTCGGCCAGCGGTTTCGGGTGGGTCACCTCCTCGAGGCGCTCCATCCGCTCCTCGTAAGGAACCCCCTCGGCTTTCAGCTCCGCGATGAGCTTTCCTTTGGCCCGGTCCACCTGTCTCCTCAGGATCACGTCCGGATCCTCGAGGATCGACTCCACGACGCTGATGGCGTCCACCGCGTATGTCGGCGAGGCCGGATCCAGCTCCTCGAGGGCGGCCCACGCGAAGAGCGAGAGGGCCTGGTGCAGGGAGAAGTCCCACTGGAGGTCCTTCGCCACGGCGACCCGATAAGGCCTCTCGCCCGCGAGGCCGATGATCTTCGCCCGGTAGAGCGACCGGACGAGCAGGGCCGCGTGCTTCACGAGGCGCGGCTTCGCGGCGTCTTCCTCGTGGCACCGCGCGATGAGAGAGCGCAACGACGAAAAGTTCCGGAATCCCGAGCGCCCCCCGACCATTTCGTCGCGCTGGAGGAGATCCAGCACCATCCCGTGGGTCAGCCGGAACCGTGACTTCATGGTCTCCGGTGGGCGCGAGATCAGCTTCCGGAACGTCTCGATGGTCCAGGAGACCTCGCCTTTGGCGGGGCCCTTGAACGTCCGGGAGGTCTTCTTCCCCGAGGCGTCCGCCTTCTTTTCCGCCTGCCTCTTGTCGACGATGTGCTCGGGCGCCTGAGCGACGACGCTCCCGCGGTCGTCGAACCCGCGGCGCCCGGCGCGTCCCGAGATCTGCTTGAACTCGCGGACGGAGAGGAGCCCCACCTTCGTCCCGTCGAACTTCGCGAGCTTCGTGAAGAGGACGGTGCGGATCGGGATGTTCACGCCGACGCCCAGCGTGTCGGTGCCGCAGATGACGTGAAGGAGCCCCTTTTGCGCGAGCTGCTCGACGAGGAGGCGGTACTTCGGCAGGAGGCCGGCGTGGTGGACCCCGATTCCGAACGAGAGGAATCTCCGGAACTCCTTGCCGTAGGGGGTCGCGAGACGCCTTTCTCCCACGATCTTCCGGATCTCGTCCCGCTCCTCCTTGCTCCCGATCTTCACGCTCGTGAGCGACTGCGCCAGCTCCGCGCACTCCCTCTGCGTGAAGTTCACAACGTAGACGGGGCTCTTCCTCTGCGCGAGGAGGTCCTCGATCGTCTCGTGGAGCGGCGTCTCGCGGTACTCGTAGTCGAGCGGGACGGGGCGGTTCTCGGAGGTGACGGTCGCGACTTCACGCCCCGTGAAGGCCGTGAGGCGCTCGGCGATCTCGCTCGTCTCTCCGAGCGTCGCCGACATGAGTAGGAACTGCGTCCTCGGCAGGACGAGGAGCGGCACCTGCCAGGCCACGCCGCGCTCCTTGTCCCCGTAATAGTGGAACTCGTCCATCACGACATAGGGGGCCGCGAGCTCCTCCCCGAGCCGGAGCGCCATGTTCGAGAGGACCTCCGCCGTGCAGCAGACGACGCCCGCCTCCGCGTTGATGCTCGCGTCGCCGGTCAGCATCCCGACGTTCTCGGGGCCGAACTCCCCGCAGAGAGAGAAGAACTTCTCGCTCGCGAGGGCCTTGATCGGGCTCGTGTAGAACGACTCCCGTCCCTCGCAGAGCGCCTTGAAGTGGAGGCCCAGGGCCACGAGTGACTTTCCGGAGCCCGTCGGCGTCGCGAGGACGACGTGCTTTCCGGCCATGATCTCGAGCAGCGCCTCCTCCTGGGCGGGGTAGAGCATCAGGCCGGTGTCGGAGACCCAGTCGAGGAAGAGCCCCAGGATCTCGTCGGCGTCTGTCGTCCCCGAGGGCGGGACCCGGTCCGCAAGCGGAGCGATCGTCGGCATCCGGGGCATTGTTCCATGCGGACGCGTGACCCCGATTTCGCCTGCTGCGGGCGCCGGCTCCGATACACTCGATCGGCGGACGCGAGCGAATCGGATGGGACAGCCCTACTGGAACGACATCTCCCATCACATCGGTTCACCGATCGAAGAGGCCTTCTGGCTCAGCCACCCGCTCGTCCGCGAACGGGTCTACCGGCGTGTCTCCGGCGACGGAAACACGTCGCCTACGGATTGGTTACGGCAGAAGATCACCCCCCGGCTCCCGTTGGAGCGGTGTCTCAGCATCGGATGCGGGACCGGTCATCTCGAGCGTGACCTCGTATGGAAAAGGATCGCCTCCCGAATCGTCGGAATAGACGTCGTCGACGAACCGCTCGATTACGCGCGCCAGGAGACCGCGCGGGTGGGGCTCACCCCGTCGCAGGTCGACTTCGTCAAGGCCGAAGCGAGGGAATTCCTGCCGACGCAGTCGAATCTGGACGCGATCTTCTTTCTCGGTTCGCTCCACCACTTCGACCGGCTCGATGACCTCATGACCCGCGTCTCCGCGGCACTTCGCCTCGGTGGCCTGCTCTACGTCGACGAGTATCTCGGTCCATCGATGCACGAATGGAACTGGCGGTCGCTCTTTCTGGCCAACCTGTTCCACAACCTCCTGTCCTGGAATGTCCGGCGCGTGGGTCTCGTTCGCGCACCCCGGAACCCGGACGACCCGACCGAGATGATCTGTTCGAGCGAGATCCGTCAGGCGATCCAGAGGCATTTCCGCGTCGAATCGACTCGCGACTATGGCGGGAACCTCGTCTCCCTCATCTACCCCAATCTCCGGAGGCCGTCGCCGGAGAGGTCGCGGCCGACGCGTCAGCAGTTCGATCGGGCCGTGCGGTTTCTTCTCGATTGCGAAGAGCTTCTCCTGCGCTACGGCCGCTTCGTCGGCGTCCAGTCGTTCCATTCGGTCATCCTCGCGACGCCGTGAGGCTTCCCAACCGGGAGGATGGCCCCTCACCACCCGATCCCGTAGTCCTCCCCGTGGTCGCTGGAGCCGCCCCAGAGGGTGCCGTGGGCGCGGTCGATCATTTCTTATTGAAATAATTAGCCGGCCGTGAGAGCCTGAAGCCGGGCGCGATGGACTTCAGATGGAACGACTGGAACCTGACGCATGTCGCAGAGCATGGTGTCGATCCCGCAGAAGCCGAGGAGGCCGTTGAGTCGGCCGATTCTTCCTGGCCTCGGTACCGGGGGGACGGAAAGTGGCTCGTATGGGGGCGTGGACGGGGCGATCGGCTGTTGCAAGTCGTGTTCGTCCTCGACGCCGACGACACGCTCTTCATCATCCATGCACGGCCGTTGACCGACAGGGAGAGGCGGAGATTCCGGAGACAAGAGCGATGAAGCGCAAACGACCCGCCACCGATTTTCCGCGTATGACAGCGACCGAACTGCGAGCGGCAACGAAGGAATTCGACCGTGAGATGGTGGTGGATGAGTTCCACCCTCTCTCGCCGGACGAGCGGGCCCGGTGGGAGAGTGCTCGCCGGAAGCCGGGGCGGCCACGCCGGGGAGCGGGAGCGAAGGTCATCTCGGTGAGCGTGGAGCGACGACTCCTCGTCCGCTCGGATGCTCTGGCGAAAAACCTCGGGATCACCCGCGCGTCGCTCGTGGAGCGCGGCCTGAAAGCCGTCCTCGCCGCAGAGGGAAAGCTCTAAGGGCTTCCGGCCTCACCACCCGATCCCGTAGTCCTCGCCGTGGTCGCTGGAGCCGCCCCAGAGGGTGCCGTGGGCGCGGTCGATGAAGATGGCGTTGATGGGGCCGGAGGTCTTGGCGCGGACGTCGAGCCGGTAGCCCATCTTGACGAGTTCGTCGCGGACCCACGGGGGCGTCGAGGCGTGGATCATCAAGTAGCCGGGCTTCGCCTCGTGGGCGCCGAAGGAGCTGCGCATCTGCTCGCTGTTGATGTTCGCGGCCTCCGTGGCCTGCTGAACCGTCATCCCGAACTCCACGACGTTCAGGAAGAACTGGAGGAGGTTCTGGTCCTGTGAGTCGCCCCCCTGGACGGAGAAGCAGAGGTAGGGCTTCCCGTCCTTGAGCGCGAGCGTCGGCGTGAGGGTGACGCGCGGGTGCTTGCCGGGCGCAAGGACGTTGAACGGGCCGTCGGCCGGATCGAGGACGAAGCTCTGCATCCGCTGGCTCATCCCGATTCCGGTCTTCCCGGCGATGACGGCCGGGACCCAGCCGCCGCTCGGCGTGACGGAGACGACCCACCCTTCCGCGTCCGCCGCCTCGACGGACGTCGTCCCGGCGTAGAACTCCTCCTCGAACGTCCGGAGCGCGCGCCGGAGACGCTTCGGGCAGGCTGGCCGCTCTGGCCTTCGCGGGGCGTCGCCCCCCACCTTCTCGAGGAGGTCCGAGATACGGGTTCCTCTTTCCCTCGAAAGGATAGGGGTCGCCCGGCTTCACGTTCGGGTCGTTCTTCGCCCAGTTGATCGTGGCGGCCCGCTGTTTCGCGTACTCCTTCGAGAGGAGCCCCTTCGTCGGTTCTTCCGGTGGAAAGTAGGGGTCGCCGTAGTAGAAATCCCTGTCCGCGAACGCCAGGTTCATCGTCTGGTAGAGCGCGTGGATGTACCGGGCGCTGTCGTAGCCCATCCCCTTGAGGTCCATCCCCTCGAGGATGTTCAGGGCCTGCAGCATCGCGGGCCCCTGCGTCCAGACGTCGAGCTTGTAGACGTCGATCCCCTTGTAGGTCGTCTTCACCGGCTCCTCGATATGGACCTTCCAGTTCGCGAGATCCTCGAGCGTGATGAGGCCGCCGACTTCCCGCGAACCGCGGACGAACTCGCGCGCGATGTCGCCGCGGTAGAAACGGTCGTAGGCGGCGAGGATGGCCTCCTTGCGGCTCTTCCCGGCGGCGAGGGCCTGCTTCTCGGCGTCGACGAGCTTCCGGAGCGTCGCCGCGAGGTCGGGCTGCCGGAAGATCTCGCCGGCCTCCGGCGGCTTGTCGCCGGGGCGGGGGAGGAGGACGCGGCGCGAGTCGGGCCACTTCAGGAGCCAGTCGCGCTGGCGCGTCACGGTCGAGACGTGCTGCTGCTCGACCGCGTAGCCGTCGGCCATCTCGATCGCCGGCGCGAGGACGTCGGCCAGCGAGAGCTTTCCGTACTCGGCCAGCATCACCATGATCCCGCCGGGCGTCCCCGGCGTGACGGCGGCGAGCGGGCCGTACTCCGGCGGGTAGGCCATCCCTTTCGAACGGAAGAACTCCGGCGTCGCCCCCGTGGGTGCCACGCCGAGTGCGTTGATGCCGATCACCTTGCCCGTGTGCGGATTGAAGATGAGCGCCTGCGTCTCGCCCCCCCAGGAGAGGGTGTCCCACATGGTGCAGGTCGCGGCGATCATGGCGCAGGCCGCGTCGACGGCGTTGCCCCCCTTCTGGAAGATCATCGCGCCCGCCGTGGCGCCGAGAGGCTTGCCGGTGATCGCGATCCACTTCGTGGCGTGGAGCGGGGGCTTGTTCGTGGCCGCCGCGGTGACGAGGGCGAGGGCGATCGCGGCCGCGCCCGCCGCGAGGAAGAGCGCAGACGCGCGGCGTCCGGTTCCAGCGTCTTCATCCGAGTCTCCTTCGGGAGGGCGGCCCTCCCCGGATACGGCTCAGCCTACAACGGCAGCGTGAAGCCTTCCCATCTGAGTCTCGCTATCGACGGACAACGTCGCTCTCGTACAATTCTCTTTGAGAATATTCGCAGGTGAATGCGCGATTCCGGACTACGGGCAGTACTGGATTCAGAGTTGGACCGCACCGTTGAAGCGTTCGACGGTAATGGACGAGCCTTGAGACAGGAAGCGTCTAAGGCGAACCTGCCCTATCCGGCCTTCAGTGGCTTTGCGAGAACGAAGCACTTTTCTCATCGTTAGCTCGACCGCCGGCCTTCTCCGCCTCGGGATCCCGGGCTCGACCGGTGCGGTGCTGTAGAGTTCAGATGAGAGCCCCTTAATCCGGCCAACGTCGATTGGCGTCGGCAGCGGGACGCGTCCTCTCCTGAAGGGTGCGAGAGCCACCGGTGGCATGGTGACAAGAAGATCTGTCCAGGTACTCGCATGGTGGGCAGTCTCAGAGCCGTGGTGTGGGACCTTAAGAGCGGTAGCTCGGACCGATGGCCTATTGACATCAGAAGCAATTGCGCTCCATCCAGTCGACGATTCCTCTAGATCGGATCCAAGGAGCACAAGTCCCTCCTTTCCATGAACCAGAAGCAACACCACGGCGGAGTGGTTCGCACTGCGATCGACTATCTGACGACGCACGCAGGGCACCTTGGGAACGAGAGCCGCAATTTCCCTGACCGCTCGTACTTTGGCCAGCGACGAGGGACTCAAGGCCCATAGTTCGGCTTCCCCGCACCGATGCAGGACCTGGTCGGCTGACACCGGTAGAAGTCGCTGATTTGGAAGACCAAACACCCTGGCGAACTCTGAAAGATGGTTCACTTCGCGCGGTTCATCCTCTGCCAGCGCCACGAGAGTCAAGAATTCGCGGCTCTGAAAACAGTCCGAAAACGCTATTCGGGCCGCGGGGCATGCGTCTGCCAGGGCTGAGAGTCCTCGCACGTGATCTTCATGCCAGTGAGAGGCAACAATCAACTTTACGGCCGACGTCACGTCAGCCGAGTCCCGGCGGTGCGAGGTCGACTGTGATCGATGATGACCTCGCGCCCCGGTTCTTCTGCGAGGCTCAGATGAGTCGTAGCCATGTCCGAATCAGGAGGCGATCCGGGGGCATTCCATCCTCTCGGTGCCGGATTAGTCGAGTCTTCAGAACGAATGTCAGCGAGCGCTCGAAGGACATCTCCTTCCGCAGTACGGCCTGGACAGTTTTCCAGACCCGATGGCGAGGGGCCTGAATGTGGAGGCTGAGGTGCGCGCTGGACTGAAAGACGGGGGTAGATCGCGCGGAGTTGGATCCGGGGAATTCGATGCAAGTTCGGCGGGCCGGAAGGTCCGAGACGAGATCCGAGTCCGGCGGCGACCGAGAAGCACCGCCCGGGCTCTTGTGCGGATACCTGGAATTGCAGAGGGCCTGACGACGGGCTCGGTACCCGCAAGTGCAAGAATCAGGCCGACGTAGAAGGATCAAATCTCCCAGGGACGCTCCGATCGACGAAATACTAGACCGTCTTTTTGGAAGGCTGCGCCGGTCGATTCTAGGAATCGCGCTACGCCAGGACGCGGCGTGCGCGTCGCGTCCGCGGCGGAAGAGGGCGACGAGGCCACCCGCCATCAGGACGTAGAAGCCGCCCCAGACGAGGGAGATGAGCGGCTTGAACGTCACGTCGACGGAGAAGCTCTCCGGCGTGGGGGGCTTGAGGTCGCCGCCCGGGGAGAGGCCGAGGACCTCGATCTCCATGGCGCCGTCGCTCCCGCTCGACGCGGGAGATCCGGAACCGCCCGTTCGGAACCCCCGGGATCGGAACCTCGGGGGCCTGCTGCATCGCTTCCTCTCCTTCGCCGGAGAGGAACATGACGAGCTTGGCCGTCTCCTCCGTCGTCTTCCCGCCGCTCTCGACGAGAAACTTCGCGTTCATCGTGACGCTCGGGGGATTCGCGTTCATCTGCGAGCGGTCCATGAAGAACCCCTTCGAGGTGAAGGCGACGCCACCGAGGGTCTTCCGCTCCTCCGGCCGGATCGGGATCTTCGTCCCCTCGATCCGCGAGGGGGAGCCCGGGTCGTACGACTGCGGGGAGAGATAGAGGTCGGCGAGCGGCGTCGAGCGGACGTCCGGGTTCGCCATGAGCTGGCGGGTCCGCTCGTTCTCGTACATCTTCGGGTAGGCCTTCCAGATCTTTCCTCCCCCCACGGCCACTTCCACCTCCATCGCCTGCTTGGCACGGCGGTCGGCGAGGATCGCGGGGTCGAGGTCCGTCCGCTGCTTCACGGCGCCGTCCTCGTTCATGAAGACGGTCCGCGTGAAGGTCATCGTGCGGCTCCCGACGACGGTCGGCGTCCCACGGACGAGCGTCACCTGCATCTTCCGCTCGTAGGCCCCCGAGATCAGGATCCCGACGAGCATGATCGAGACCCCCACGTGGGCGAGATAGCCACCGACGGAGGCGACGACCTTCCTCCGGACGAAGAGGATTACGCTCTCGACGTTCGCCGCGAGGCCGAAGACGGCAAATCCGATGAGGGCGAGATCGCCGACCCCGCGGACCCCCGCGGAGAAGGCGACGCCGGCGCCGAAGAGGCCGATGGCGAAAGCCGTGACGGCCTTTCGCGCGACGGAGCTTCCCGTCTCGCCGCGCCACGAGAGGTAGGGGACGAGCGCGATCAGGAGGCCGATCAGGATCGCCACGGGGACGTGCGTGATGTTGTAGAAGCTCGTCGCCACCTGGGAAGGCT
Source organism: uncultured Acidobacteriota bacterium (assembly GCA_963779415.1). Taxonomy (GTDB): domain Bacteria; phylum Acidobacteriota; class Thermoanaerobaculia; order UBA5066; family UBA5066; genus DAOMFB01. The sequence goes on from CAVZYA010000002.1 coordinate 1,712,028, forward strand.
TCGAGACGAGCCCGGTCAGGATGGGGGCGGAGGTGCCCAGAAGGATGACGGTCGCCGAGGCGCAGACGAGGGCGACCGAGAGGATGAAGAGGACCGAGCGCGAGAAGAAGAGCTCCTCCCGCTCCTTCCCGGTGGCCGGGTCGATCTCGGAGACGACGGGGATCTGCTTCCAGCGCCAGGCGAGAAGGGCGAGGCCGCCGGCGAGGAAACAGATGATGATGACCCCGAGCAGGTTCTTCAGGCCCGACTCGACGAAGGAATGGACCGAGAAGTCCTGAAGGACGCCCGACCGCGTCAGGAACGTGCCGTAGAGGATGCAGGAGTAGGTGAGGATGGCGAGGAGGATGTTGATCTTCCGGTGCTTCTCGCGCGTCCGCTGCAGGTACATCCCGTGCAGGAGGGCGACGGTGAAGAGCCACGGCACGAGGGAGGTGTTCTCGACGGGGTCCCACGCCCAGTAGCCGCCCCACCCGAGCGTCTTGTAGGCCCAGTAGCCCCCCATGAGGATCGCGGTGCCGAGCGTGACGAAGGTGAAGAGTGCCCACGGCATCGCGCGGACGACCCAGCCGTCCCACCGCTTCGTCCAGAGGGCGCCGATCGCGAAGGCGAACGGCACCGAGAGAGACGCGAACCCCGCGAACATCACCGGCGGGTGGATCACCATCCACGGGTCCTGGAGGAGGGGATTCAGCCCCTGGCCGTCGGCCGGGATCTGCTCGAGGAACCGGAAGGGGGGCTGCTTGACGAGGATCACGACGATGGCGACGAACGACAGGACGTAGACCGCCATGACGGGGGCTTCCTGCTCCTTCGCCGTCGCCAGGACGAAGAAGCCGATGATCGCGCCCCAGAAGAGCCAGAGCATGAAGGAGCCTTCCTGCCCGGCCCAGAACGTGGAGAAGAGGTAGGAGAACGGAAGGTCGCGCCCCGAGTAGGCCGCCACGTACGTGACGCGGAAATCGTGCGAGAGGAGGAGACCCATCAGAAGGAGGCAGGCGAGGAGGATCGACCCGGCGAAGGCCGCGTAGAGCCGCCGGGCGAACCCGGTCCAGGCGGCCGCCTCGGCCGCCTGGCCGCCCGCGGACTGGAGGGAGAGGACGCGGACGTAGGTCGCGATCGTCGCGAGCCCGAAAAGAAGCGCCGCCCAGATGGCGGCGGTGCCGGGGGCGAATCCGATGGAGCGGATCGTGTCGCTCATTTTCCTCCCGTCACGCCTTCTTTCCGTACTGCGTTCGGCCTCTTGCCCCTGGTACTTCGACGGGCACTTCACGAGGAGCTTCTCGGCCTGGAAGGCGCCGTTCTGGTAGCGGCCGATCGCCACGATGGAGACCGCCTCCTCGAAGTTGGCCGGCTTGACGTCACGGTACGCGACCGGGAGGGCGACGTTGGTCTTCACGTCGAGGAGCGTGAAATGGAGCGTCTTCGACTCGATGTCGTAGCGCGAGGTTCCCTTCTCGAGCGCCCCCATCACCTGCACCGTCCGCTGCGAAGCGCGCGCCTCGTCGAACGAGACGTACGGCGTCATCGACCTCGTGAAGGTCGTGAGGCCGAGGGCGAGGAAGGCGAGGACGACGACGGCGCCGATCCCGTATGCCTTTTTCATGGACGATCTTCCCCCGTACGAGCGGCGGACGCGGCGCGGATCTTTCGGTCCAGGTAGAGGAGGTAGAGAAAGAGGCCGGCCCAGATGATCAGGTTGACGCCCATCACGTAGAAGAGGGCGCCCTGCGCCGGGGCCGGGGCGGATGGATTCATGAATGGGCCTCCCGGAGAATGCGGGTCACCTTCCGGTCGAGCGCCCAGAGCCAGACGAAGAGGCAGACGAAGGCGAGGCTCGACGAGAAGAAGACGGTCCGGATGTCCGAAGACATCTCGACCTTGCCGCGGGCATTGAGAACGGTGTCGGGGTGGAGCGAGGCGTACATCCGCGGCACGGCGAACATGAGGAACGGCACCGTGACGAACGCGACGAGGGCGTAGGCGGAAGAGAGCGTCGCCCGTCGCTCGGGGTCCTCGATCGAGCCGCGAAGCCCGAGATAGGCCCCGTAGACGAGAAGGAGGAGCGCGATCGACGTCTCGCGCGGGTCCCAGTTCCAGTAGGCGTTCCACATCACCCTCGCGAAGATCGACCCGGTGACCGTCGCGAGAACGCAGAAGACGAAGCCGAGCCGTGCCGCGGCGGACGGCGGCGTCGTCGCTCTCCATCCGCCGCTTCCGGAGATAGACCGCCGAGTGCCAGGCCGCGAGGAAGAAGGCGATCGAGGCGACCCACGCCATCGGCACGTGGTAGAAGACGATGCGCGAGGATTCCCCGACGAAGTTCTGCGCGGGGCGGGCCCAGAGGAACGAGGCCCAGATGATGACGGCCATCGCGAGGCCGAGGACCCACTGACTGACACGTATCACGCCCGGCAACCCCTCACCGGCCGATATTAGCCCGGTCCGGGCGAGCCTGTCCGTAGAGCGGTTGATTCATTGACCCGGAAAGGGTTACTCCCGCCAGACGGCGTCGAACATCAGGAAGGCGGCCGTCGTCACCACGCCGTCGTAGGCCACGAGGAGGCGGACGAAATCGAGCCCGGAGGCGAGATCCGTCTCCGTAGCGGCGACCCGCGTCCCGAGGACGGCGCCGACGAGGGGCGGGAGGAGGAGCGGAACCGCGAGAACGGCGAACATCGTCCCCTTGGCCGAGGCCTTCGAGACGATCGCCGCGGTGAAAGTGCAGGCCGAGGCGAGGCCGATGTTCCCGAAAACGAGGAGGAGGAAGAAGAGGAGCGGGCTCTGGATCTGGAAGGACATCATCGCGAGGAAGAGCGGCACGACGAAGAGGGTCACGGCGAAGAGGAGCGCGAGGTTCGCGAGGAGCTTCCCGAGGAGGACCGCTGCCGGCGGGGCGGCGAGCCGGAGGGCCGCCGCCGTCCCGGCGTCCTCCTCCTTGACGAAGACGCGGGAGAGCCCCGTCATCGCCGAGAAGAAGAGGACGATCCAGAGGAGGACGGCGTTCACGGTGGGACGGTCCTCCGGCGAGAGCGTCGCGGGGCCGACCGCGTAGCCGACGAGGACGAGGACGGCGAAGGCGAAGAGGAGGAGCGCGTTCGTCGAGACGCGAGTCCGCCACTCGGAGAGGAGGTCCTTCAGGAAGAGGGCGCGCGCGGCGCCGAAGACCCCGGGGCGAAGGGCGCTCCCGCTCACAGCGTCACCCGCTCGGTCGCGAGGGCGAGGTCGCCCGGGTCGTTCGAGGCGACGACGACGACCCCCCGGGCCCGCTGGGCCGCGACGACGCTCGCGACGACGGCGCGCCCGGCCTCGTCGAGGTTCGAGCTCGGCTCGTCGAGAAAGAGGACGGCGGGCTCGTGGAGCGTCGCGTAGACGAGCTTCACGCGCTGGCGCTGTCCGGTCGAGAGGGCGCGGAGGGGCGTCGCGGCGATCCGCTTCGGGTCGAGACCGACCCCTTCGATCGCGGCGTCCGCCCAGTCGCTCCCGGAGGGGCGGCCGTGGAGGCGGGCGAAGAAGCGGAGGTTCTCCGAGGCCGTCAGCTCGCCGTAGAGCGAAAGGTCGGGGGCGACCCAGCCGATCGACTCCGAGGCGTCGCGCGGGGCGCGCCGCGTCCCCCCTTCTTCGACGAAGACGGCGCCGGTCGAGGGGCGGAGAAGGCCTGCCAGCATCTTGACGAGCGTCGTCTTCCCGCTTCCGTTCGGGCCCGCGACGCCGAGGACGCTCCCCGGCGCGACCCGAAAGGAGAGCGGGCCGACGATCCGGCGGCGGCCGAAGGAGCGGGTCAGGTTCTCGGCGACGAGGTCCACGCGACTCGCGGAGGATACCGAACGCGGCGGTCATAATCCGCGGAGCGGTGAGAACGCGCCTCCTGGGGTTCCTTCTTTTCGTCTTCGTCCTCCTCTGGCGGGCGACGCTCCGGATCCGCGTCGTCGGGGAGGAGCGGCGGGCGGCCGTCTCGGCGGAAGGGGTCCCGATCCTCCACGTCCTCTGGCATCAGCGGATGGTGTTGGGGATCCTCTCGAACAGGTTACCGGGCGTCCTGACGATGGCCTCGCGAAGCTCCGACGGCGAGGTGATCGCCGAGTTCCTCCGGTTCTGGGGCTATCGCGTCGTCCGCGGCTCGTCGTCGCGCGGAGGGACGGAGGCGATGCGCGACATGATCCGGGAGGGACGCCTCGGCAGGCGCTGGACGGCCCTGACGACGGACGGTCCGCGCGGCCCCGCGCGGCGGTCGAAGGGGGGCGTCCTGACCTTCGCGGAGGCCATCGGAGCGGTGGTCCTGCCGGTCGGAACCTCCTCGGCATGGCCGAAATTTCTCCGCTCGTGGGACAACTTCCTCGTCCCGCTCCCGTTCTCCCGCTGCGCCTGCGTCTACGGCGAACCTCTCCGGCGGGAGCCGAAGGAGCCGGACGAGGCCTTTCTCGCGCGGCTCGACCGGGCCATCGACTCCGCGACGGAAGAGGCCGACCGGATCTGCGGCGTGACCGGGGCCCCTCGCGGACGCGACGTGCCGACGAAAGGGGAGGCCGATGACGCCTGACCGCCTGACGGTGTCGCCCGAGGACGTCCGCGCCGCCCGGCAAAGGATCGCGCCCTACGTCCACCGGACGCCGGTCGTGACCTCCCGGACGATCGACGAGCGGGTCGGGGCGCGTCTCTTCTTCAAGTGCGAGACGTTCCAGAAGGTCGGGGCGTTCAAGGCGCGCGGGGCCTTCTCGCGGCTGCTCCTCCTTTCGCCTGACGAACGGAAGCGCGGCGTGGTGGCTTTCTCGTCGGGGAACCACGCGCAGGCCGTCGCCCTCGCTGCTCGGACGCTCGGCGTCCCGGCCACGATCATCATGCCTTCGGACGCGCCGGCGCTGAAGCTCGCGGCGACGAGGGGCTACGGCGCGGAAGTTCTTCTCTACGACCGGCGCGAGGAGAGCCGCGAGGCGATCGCCAGGCGACTCGTCGAGGAGCGGGGCGCGCTCCTCGTCCCTCCATTCGACGACGATGCCGTCATCGCGGGACAGGGGACGCTGGCGCTCGAGCTGCTCGAGGACGCCCCCGGCCTCGACGTCATCGTGACCCCGTGCGGCGGGGCGGGGCTCCTCTCGGGCGTGGCCGTCGCCGCGAAGGGGGTGGACGAGGCGATCCGGCTCTTCGGCGTCGAGCCCGAGGAAGGGGACGACGTCCGGCGGTCCGTCGCGGCGGGAACGCCCGTCTCGATCCCCGTTCCGCGGACGATCGCCGACTCTCTCCAGACGACGCGCCCGGCCGAGCGGACGCTCCGGATCGTCCGCGCCCTCGTCGAGGAGGTCGTGACGGTCGCGGACGACGACCTTCGGCTCGCGATGGCGGTGGCGGCCGTACGCCTGAAGCTCGTCGTCGAGCCCGGCGGCGCGGCCGGCTTCGCCGCGATCCTCGCGGGGAAGATCCCGGCGATCGCCGGAAAGCGAGTCGGCATCGTCCTCTCGGGCGGCAACGTCGACCCGGAGCTCTTCGGGCGGCTCGTCGCCGGAACGCCCGTCTAGAAGTAGACGTCGATGCCGGCGCCGACCTGTCCGCTCCGGGAGCTCATCCCGATCGCATTGACCGCGTCGATGTCCAGAAAGACGTAGCGCCCGTCGAGGCGGAGGGAGACGGTGCGCGAGATGCGGAAGTCGACACCGGCTCCGGCGTGGAGGGCGAACTTGTTCTCGATCGTCCGGCCCTGGGGCTCGAGCGGCCCCTCGCCGGTGCACCAGACCCGGTAGTAGCCGATCCCGCCGAGGAGGTAGGGCTGGACGCGGAGGTTCGGGAGGAGGTAGGCGAGAAGGGAGAGCTGCACCGGGATCTGCTGGACTCGAAGGACCGGCGTCCCGGCTTCGTCGTACGTGTCGATCCGGTGCCCGATGAAGAGCTCGAGGCCGAAGACCCCCGTCAGACGCGTGATCCCGAGCGCGCCTCCGACGAAGGTGGTCCCGGAGCCTCCCGCCGTCCGTGTCGCGGCGCCGAGAAGTCCGGCGCCGATTCCGGGGTCGGCGAACGGCTGCCCCGCCGCGGGGAGGGGCACGAAGAGCGCTCCGAGAACCGAAGCGAAGGCAAGAACCCGGATCGACCGCATGGCGCGGGGCGAGTCTACGGGGAAATGGCCGATAATCGTCTCCTTCGGTGAGACACCGCACCTGGAAGGACGAGCTTGCAACCCTCCTGATCGCCACGGGAGCGCAGTTCGTCGTTCTCCGGGTGGCCGACTGGGCCAAGGCGAACGGCGGGACGGACGAAATGGCCACCCGGCTCGTCGGGTACCGGTTTTTCTTCCTGCCACAGATCCTCGCGGTCGCGCTCGTCGTCCTCTTCATCCGGCTCGTCCGGAGCCTTCTCGACTTCCGGGGGGTCCGCCTGCGCGACTGGATCCGCTCCTCGGCGGTCCTCGTCGGCTTCGCCGTCGTCCTCGTTCCGGCGGCCCATCTCGACCAGGTTCTCGGGTTTCTCGGGGGGACGCTCGGCATTTCTGCGGTCGAGTCCGTCCGGCAGGCCGTCGCCTCGGCGGACTTCTACGTCCTCCTCGGGCGAAACGCCGTCCTCCGTCTCGCCCTCGACCTCGTCGCCGTCCTCGTCGTCCTCGCCGCGCTCCGGTTCGTCCGGCCGGCGTCTCCCGACCGCGTCGCCGCACGCGATGCCGCCCACGCGGGGGACTACATTCGCGCGGGCGATCTCTACCTGAAGTCGGGCGACGTCCCGCGTGCCCGGCAGATGTTCCGGAAGGGAGCGGCGTGGGGGCGCCTCGCGGTGCTCGCCGAGCGCGACGGAAAGGAGAAGGATGCGGCCGCGCTCTACGAGAAGGGAGGCGACGCGTACGCATTCGAGGCCGCCCGCGCGTGGGAGGCGGCCGGGGAAGCGGCGCGCGCGAAGGCCCTTTTCGAGGTCGCCACCAGCGCGGCGCGCGCCGGGGCCCGCTGGGACCGTCTCGCGGAGGTGGCCGAGGCGACGGGAGATCAGGTCGTCCTCGCGGAGGCGTGCCGCCGGCTCGCCGAGGGACAGCCGACCGGACCCGTTCGCGCGACACTCTGGAGGCGGTCCGCCGAGGCGTCGCGCGCCGCAGGCCGGCCGGTCGAGGCCGCCGAGGCGTTCCGACAGGCGCAGGAGTTCGAGAAGGCCGGGGAGATGTATCTCGAGGCGTCCCGACCGGTCGATGCCGTGAAGGCGTTCGAGCGGAGCGGGGCCCTGAGCCGCGCCGCCGCGGCGGCGGCCGCTGCGGGGGACAGCCGCGCGGCCCAGGAGCTCGCCGCTCGCGAGGCCGAATCGCGGGGAGACGCGATGGCCGCGGCGGAAGCGTGGTGGAAGGCGGGCCAGGCTCACAGGGCCGCGACGCTCTACGAGCGGGCCGGGGCTCTTCCCAAGGCGGCCGAGGCGTGGCAGGAAGCGGGGCGGGCGGACCGTGCGGCCTCGCTCTGGGAGAAGGCGGGAGAGGACTCCCGCGCCGCGGCGGCGTGGGAGGCGGCAGGAAAGCCCGAATCGGCTGCGGGGCTCTGGGCGAAGCTGGGGAACTTCGAGAAGGCGACGGCGCTCTACAAGGCGGCGGGCCGCCTCCCGCTCGCGGCGGACGCCCTTCGCGGCGCGGGCCGGAACGAGGAAGCGGCGGCGATCTACTCGCGCGTCGGGCGGAATCTGGACGCGGCCCGGTGCCTGATCGCGGCGGGGCGTCGCGAGAAGGCGTGGGACGAGCTCGTCACGGCGCCGCGCAACGAGACGGGGGTCACGGAGGCGTTCCACGAGCTGGCCGAAGCGCACCTCGCGGTCGGGGAGGCGCTCGACGCGGCGCACGTGATGCGGGAGCTTCTGGGACGGAGTCCCGTCACGGCCGCGAACATCGGGTACTACCGGACGTTCCTCCGGGCGCTCCGCGAAGCCGGAGACCCGTCGGAAGGGGCCGAGCTCCGGCGCGCCGCGGCGTTCGATCCGTCCGTGCTCGAAGGGAACCCGCTCGTGCCGATCCCCGATTCGGCTGGCGAGCCGGACGAGGAGCTCTCGATGCCCCCCTCCCTCCTCCGGACGCCGCCCGCTGTCGACCGGCCTCCAGGCCGGCTCGCGATCCGCCCGTCGGGCAGCACCATTCCGGCTTTCTCGACTCCGACCGACTCCGCCCCGCGCCCCGCCATTCCGCTCGGCACGCCCGAGCGCGTCGAAGAGCGTTACGAGATCCTGGCCGAGCTGGGGCGGGGAGGGATGGGCGTCGTCCACAAGGCGCTCGACCGGAAGCTCGACCGGTACGTCGCGCTGAAGATCCTGCCGTGGCAGCTCCGGAGCGACGAGACGGCGATGCGCTACTTCATCCGCGAGGCCAAGGCGATCGCGGCGCTCCGCCATCCGAACATCGTGGCGCTCTACGACTACGGCGAGGGATTCGGGAGCCTCTACCTCGCCATGGAATACCTCGCGGGGCCGAATCTCCAGAAGCTGATGAAGTCCGAGCCGGAGCGCCTCCGCCGCCACTGGCGCGAGTGGTTCGTCCAGTCGGCGCGGGGGATCGCCGCCGCGCACGCGAAGGGGATCCTGCACCGGGACCTGAAGCCGGCGAACCTGCAGCTCGACGAGCACGACATCATCCGGATCCTCGATTTCGGTCTCGCGCTGCCGCAGGCGGACGCGGGGGGGACCTCGAAGCTGATCGGGAGCCCGGCGTTCTTCCCGCCCGATGTCCTCCGCGGGGAGCTCGCGAGCCCGGCCTCCGACATCTACTCGCTCGGGGCCGCGTTCTACACGCTCGCGACGGGGCGCTGGCCCTACGTCGGCGACGACGTCCTCGTCGCGCGTCTCGAGCGCGACCCGGACGATCCGCGCCCCTACGCGCCTTTCCTCTCCGAGGGTGAGGTGGAGATCCTCCTCAAGTGCCTCGCCCGGCACCGCCCTGACCGCTATCCCGACGGCGGCGAGCTCCTCGGCGCGCTTCTCTCGCTCGAGGGGTGACGACGCGTTCCCGGCGCGCCAGACATCGGATCTCTGATGCCGTGGGGGATAGAATCCCCGCAGTAACACGATCCTGACGGGCCGCCGGATCACGCGCCGCCGCGACCGGGTTCGGGTCGAGAGGCTGTGATGAGGTACGGCGCGGCGGGTCCCATAAATACGGTAATATGGCTTCCCATATGAAGACGACGGTCGAGCTTCCGGACGAGCTTCTGATCGCCGCGAAGAAACGGGCGGCGGAGACCCGGACCTCGCTGAAGGTGATCCTCTCCCGCGGACTGCAGCGGGAGCTGGCGCGACCGGCGCCGGCTCCGGCCCGAAGGCGGCGGGTTCGCTGGGTCACCGTGGAGGGCGGGCTCCCTCCCGGCTTGGACCTCTCGGACCGGGAGGCGATGCACCGGTTCATCCGTCGCGAACCGTGATCGCGGTCGACACGAACATCCTCGTCTATGCCCACCGGGCCCGCGTCCCCGAGCACCGGGCGGCACTCCGGGCTCTCGAGCGCGCGCGGCGAGACCCGCGCGGCTGGGGGGTCGCCCTGAGAAGTGTCGTCGAGTTCTGGAGTGTCGTCACGCATCCCGCTGCGAGGGGACGGCCGTCATCGCCGGCCGAGGCCCATGCCTTCTTCGAGACGCTGACGAGGGACGCGGGCGGGCGAGTCTGGCTGCCCGGGGAGAGGTTCCGCGAACACCTGCTCGCCCTCGCCGCGCGGCTTGAGGTTCGAGGACCGAGGATCTTCGACCTCGAGATCGCGCTGACGGCCTTCGAAAACGGCGCCTCGGAGCTCTGGACCCTCGATGGGCACTTCGTGACGGTCCCCGGCCTCGAGGTCCGCCGGCCGTTCTGACGCGACTTAGCCGTTTATCGCTTCAAAGGGGACGGCGGCTTGGCCTCTTTCCCTGACCGGCGTGCGAAGAGTCGCGCGCCGGTTCACCTGCATCATGGAGGGGCGCTCCGGGACGGCCGGATATTGGAATCCGAGGTGCACCATGCCTGACCTCCTGAAGAGAGCTTCGAAGCCGGTCGTCTGCGTGGACGGGAAGGTCTCCGTCGAGGAGGCGGTCCGGACGATGGTCGAGCGGAAGATCGGCGCCGTCGTCGTGACGGAGAAGGGGCGCGTCGCCGGCATCTTCTCCGAGCGCGACCTGATGCAGCGCGTCGTCCTCAAGAAGCTCGACCCGGTGAAGACTTCCGTCGCGAAGGTGATGACGGCGCCGGTCGTCAGCGCCTCCGTGGACGGCGACGAGGAGGAGGCGGTCGCGGCGATGGTCGAGAAGCACATCCGCCACGTCCCGGTCGTCGACCGGCGGAAGCACCCGGTGGGGATGCTCTCCTTCCGCGATGTCATGCGGAGCCGCGTCGACGACCTGAAGCACGAGGTGCAGGCGCTCGAGGCGTACCTCGGCTACGACGGCGTCTCGGGCTGACCGTGGAGATCCGATTCCCGGGAGGCGCCGTGGTCGAGGCGCTCACCCGGGGCCTCACGATCCGGACCGACCAGCCGCTCGAAGACGGCGGGACGAACTCGGCGGCCTCCCCGTTCGACCTCTTCCTCGCCTCCCTTGGGACGTGCGCCGGGTACTACGCGCTCGGCTTCTGCAGGGAGCGGTCGATTCCGACGGACGGTCTCGCTCTCACGCTCACGACCGAGCGGGACGAGATTCGGAGGCGTCTCGCGAAGATCCGGATCGAGATCCGCCTTCCGGAGGGCTTTCCCGAGAAGTATAAGGGCGCGATCCTCCGGGCCGTCGACCAGTGCAGCGTCAAGCGCCACGTCGTCGAGGCGCCCGCGTTCGAGGTCGTCACGGTCGACGAGTAGCGTCTCCGGATCGGGGTGGGCCGCCCGCGCTCTCCGGCGTCTCGAGGCCGTAGCGTTTTCGCAGCCGGGCGGTTTCGAAGACGAGCGCCGAGAGTGCCGTCAGGAGCGTGACGGCGCCGAGGATGACCGCGAGACGCGTCCAGGGCTGGCCGAGGTCTCGACGGAGGTGGACGAAGAAGACCGTCGTCCGAAGCCACTCCGCGGTCCCGAGAGCGAGAGCGGCCTGGAGAGTCCGCGCGGCCCACGGCCTCGGCACCGCGAGAAACGTGAAAAGGAGAAGGGACAGCGCCGCGGCAGGGAGGTTTCCGGCGCGATAGAAGTGGGCTCCGAGAACAAGGAGAGAGAGAGCGGGCGGGAGGACGAGAAGAGCGGTCACCGTTCACGCCTCCCGCGGCGAAGGCGAGCGCCGCGGCCGGTCCGGCGCCTTCCGCCGTCCGTCGACGACGTGCATGAGCGCGAGGTACGGGTGCCGGAGGATCATCCGCGGCCCGGCGTACTTCATGACGACGCGGATCCGCTCCCGCATCGTCTGCTGATAGCAATGGATCGGGCAGTTGACGCAGGTCGGCTTCGTCTCGCCGTAGGGGCAGCGCTCGAGGCGCTTTTCGGCATAGGCCTCGAGCTCGTCGCACTCCGTGCAAAGACGGGCCGCCGGATGGTGGCGGTCCGCGCAGTGAAGCGCGATCATCGTCCGAATCGTCTTCCACTCGCGGGCGTTCCGGCGTCTCGGACTCATCCGGCGCCCATTCTAGAAACGTGGAGAGCCGCGCGGTATGACGCGCGTCAGGTGAGCCCGGGATCGGCCCTTCAGCTCTTCGTCGTGTGGCAGATGTCCTGCGGCTCGGTGACCATCCCGTCCGAGAGGAGCTCGGTCGTCTGCACGTGAACCACGATGCGGGAGCCGTCGTCCGTGGTGTGCTCGATGCCGGTCCTGCCGCAGAGAGGGCATGTGGCGACCGGTCCCTCCAGAGGCACGTCCATGCCGGGGGCCAGTCTCGCGAAGTTCTGCACCGTGACGATCCGCTCGCCGGGGCCCGTGCACTCGGGGGTCCGGTCGGGGCAGTCGATGAGCTGGCAGATGAACCCGGTCTTTTTCGCCGCCGTCAACATCGCCTTCTCCTCTCGTACAGCGTAGGTCCGGGGCCGTCGGGAATCGCTGATCAAGATGCACCATCGGCCGGAACGAGAATCCGTCCGCCGACGAGCGTCCGGAAGAGCGCGGTGAGCGCGCGGGGGGAGAGGTCGCGGCGATGGCGGGCCGGGAGCCCGTCCAGCGCTGCGGCGAGCGTTCGGCCGGCCGCGAGCGCCGAGACGAGCGCGAACGCGCCCGGCGAGAGATCCAGCCGCCTTACGGCGAAGCCGCGCCGGAAGAGGAGCGACGACGTGAGGCGCGGGCGCGGCCTTCGGCGGGGCGAGCGTCCTTCACGCACGGTGTCGAGGTACGGCCCGACGGGATGGCCGAGCCGGAGGAGAGCGAGCGGCGTCGCGGAGCGGAACGTCGTGGCGGGACCGGGCGGCGCGACGCGTGCCGTGGCCGGAGCCGGGGCGACGGCGTCGAAGATCTCCGTGACGGTGTGTTCGAGTCGCGCGAGATCCGCGAGGAACCGGCGGTCCGGGCGGTGCGAGCGCGCGAGGTACTCCGGGACGTGGTCGCCGAGCCGGTTGAGCGTGTGGCTCCGCGACGGGTGCCGGGCGACGTAGGCGCAGACGAAGTCCGCGAATCCGTCCGGGCCGAGAGCGTGCGCGAGACCGGGGTAGTCGGCCGCGAGCGCCTCGCGCATCCGGAGGAGGTACATCCCCTGATAGATCCCGATCCGCTCCACCGCCGACAGCGCTCGCGACGGGCGGAGCACGTCCTCGGGCGTGGCACCCCGAAGCTCGCGGCGGGCCGCGCGCAAGGCCGCGGAACTCGTCTCGCCCGGATCGACGACGACGCCCTGGACGAAGCGCTGAAGACGTCGAAGCGCTGGGTCAGCCAACGGCGCTCCTCGGGACTCTCCCGGCCTTGCGGGGTCGGAAGGCGAGCGCCTTCATCGCCTCGGCGCGGACGACGGCGAAGGGAGGAATCTCCTCGTCCCACTCGAGAAGGGTCGAGACGGGTCCGATCCTCTCGAGAAGCCGCGCGTAGAGCCGCCAGACCTCGCTCACGACGTGGTCGCTGTGCGTGTCGAGGATGTAGTCCCCTTTGCGGGTGTGGCCGGCAAGGTGGACCTGGACCACCCGCCCGCCCGGGATCGCGTCGAGGTACGTCCCGGCGTCGAAACCGTGGTTGAAGGCGCTGACGAAGACGTTGTTCACGTCCAGAAGGAGGCCGCAGTCGGCCTCCTCGGCCATCCGGCCGATGAACTCCCACTCCGGCATCGAGCTCGAGGCGTACTCCATGTAGCTCGAGGGGTTCTCAAGGACGAGCGGGCGCCCGAGGAGGTCCGAGGCTTCCCGGATCCGCCGGACGACGTGGCGGAGCGTCGCCTCGTCGTACGGGATCGGAAGGAGGTCGTGCGTATTTCGTCCCGCGACGCCCGTGAAGCAGACGTGGTCCGAGACCCAGACCGCCTTCAACCGGTCGGCGAGGGCCCGGACCTTCGCGAGGTAGGCGCGGTCGAGCCGGTCCGTCCCGCCGATCGAGAGGGAGACGCCGTGGAGGACGACGGGATAGCGCTCCGCCACGAGGTCGAGGACCCGGAGCGGACGCCCCCCCGTGTCGAGGAAGTTCTCCGTGATGGCTTCGAACCAGTCGACGTCGGGCCACCGGCGGAGGAGCGTCGGGAAATGCGCCGTCCGGAGGCCGACGCCGATGCCGAGATCTGGGAGGTCGAATCGGTTCTCTTTCACGTGTCACCTCCCGGCCCGCCGGGGGGCGGAGGACCCCCCAAGCCCCTCCGCCCGCCCGGCGTCCGAGATCGCCGCTTACGCGGCCTTCTTGACCGGGACGGCGCAGCCGCCCTTTCCCTTGCACGAGTTCTTGCCGGCGCAGCCGTTGTCGCCGCTCTGGCAGCCCCCGAGCCCCTTGCACGTGTTCATTCCGGCGCAGCCGTGTTTCGCGGACTCCGAGGCGCAGCCCCCCTTTCCCTTGCACGAGTTCTTGCCGGCGCAGCCGTTGTCGCCGCTCTGACAGCCGCCCTTCCCCTTGCACGAGTTCTTGCCGGCGCAGATGTGCTTCTCCGGGCCGGACGCCGTCTTCGCCTTGTCGTCCGCCAGAAGAGTCTTGCCGGCCACGATGCCGGCGAAGGCGGCGCTGAGGGCCCGGGTCGTGAACTCGCGTCGATTCATGTCGTTCGTCTCCTTCTCTCTTGTTGAGATTGTATCTCTGTCTCTATTGGGCGGATATGCCGGGAGACGGCCGGACGTTTCGCAGGACTCAGCGCGAGACGCGGGCGAGGGCGCGCAGGACCTCGGCGACGCTCCACGCTTGTGCCGGACAGCCGCCCGGACGGTGGGGAGGGTCGCCGTCGAACAGCTCCGGGAGCTGGCCGACCCCCTCCGCGGGGAGGAAGTCGAGCAGAGGCCGGAGAAGCGCGCGCACTTCCGCGCGCGTCCGGGGCGAGTCCCCTTTCACCCGGAGAAGGGCGTCCACGAAGGGGCCGAGAAGCCAGGGCCAGACGGTCCCCTGGTGGTAGGCGCGGTCGCGCGCCCCGGCGTCCCCGTCGTACCGCCCGACGTAGCGCGGATCCCTCGGAGAGAGCGTCCGGAGACCGTACGGCGTCAGGAGATCGCGGGTCACGACCGCAAGGACGCTCCGGGCCATCTCCTCGTCCAGCATCGAGTGCGGAAGCGAGGCCGCGAAGAGCTGGTTCGGCCGGATCGACGGGTCGCGGGTGCCGCCGTCCACGACGTCGAAAAGTCCGCCACCTCGTTCGTCCGGGAAAAGGCGAAGAAAGCTCTCTCTCGCCTGCGCCGCCATCGCGCCGAATCGCGCGGCGGCGGCGGCCTCGCCGAAGCGGCCCGCAAGCTCTTCCATCGTCCGGAGGGCGTTGAACCAGAGCGCCTCCACTTCGACCGGCTTTCCCCGGCGCGGCGTGACGGGCTCGCCGTCCACGCGGGCATCCATCCAGGTCAACGCCACGCCCGGAGCGCCGGAGACGAGGAGGCCATCCGTATCGAGGTGTATGCCGAATCGCGTCCCCGCGACATGCCGGTCGAGGACCTCCGAAAGGACCCCCCAGAGACGCTGGCGGACCCATTCGGCGTCGCCGGTGGCCTCGACGAACCGCCGAACCGCCTCGATGAACCAGAGCGTCGCATCGACGGCGTTGTACCCGGGGGAACCGTCCTCGTCGGGGAAGTGGCTCGGCACCATCCCCTCGCTCGCGTGCCGGGCCCAAGAGAAGAGGATCTTCCGCGCCATCTCCGGCCGTCCGGTCGCGAGCGTCAGGCCCGGGAGGGAGATCATGGCGTCGCGCCCCCAGTCGGAGAACCACGGATACCCCGCGATGACCGTCGTCCCGCCGTCGCGCGCGACGAGGAACTGGTCGGCGGCGCGGGCCAGAAGGGGGAGTGACGGGTACTCTCCCCCGACGGCGAGAGCAAGCTCTCTTCGGCGCGTCAGCTCGTTCTTTGTCAGAAGGTGAATCTCGGCCGACGTGTGCCGTCGGGTCGATGCGATGACGGTCGCGCCGCGGTGCGCCGCTCCGGCGAGGTCGAACGTCAGGACGAAGGGCTGGAAGAGGTCCTCGGTGAAGTCG
The DNA here is from genome assembly GCA_963779415.1 of uncultured Acidobacteriota bacterium. GTDB lineage: Bacteria > Acidobacteriota > Thermoanaerobaculia > UBA5066 > UBA5066 > DAOMFB01. The sequence continues at coordinate 1,727,457 of CAVZYA010000002.1, forward strand.
AAGCCCCGCCGGCGCTCCTCGTCGTATTCGAAGGAGCGGTACCAGTGCCCGGTCAGGGCGAGTCCGCCGTCGTGGGCGACGTGGAGAGGCGGAAGACCGGGGTAGGGAGCCACGGTCGCCGCGCCCGGGTCGACGGCGACGCCCGGGTCCAGCGCGCCGTTCTCGCGCGTCAGGGCGTGGTGGTCGCGGAAGGCGATGAGGGGGCGGACCTCGAGCCGTGCCGTGCCGGCCGACAGGAGCCGATAGCCGACGACCGTCGTGTTCTCTCCATGGACCATGAAGAGCGTCTTTTCGAGCGTCGCGCCGCCGGCTTCGAAGATCCACGTCGGAAAGGGATCGACGCGGAACCCCCCGAGGAAGCGGTACCCCTCGGGGTGGAGCCCGCCCGGATACCGATTCGTGGAGAGCTCGATCCGCTCGCCCGCGACGACGAGCGTCTCTTCGAGCCTCGACAGCAGAACTCTCCGACCGGTCGGGGGATGCGTCGGGGCGACGAGGAGCCCGTGATAACGGCGCGTGTTCAGGCACGGGATCGTCGAGGACGCATACCCGCCGAGGCCGTTCGTCTCCAGCCATTCGCGGGTGGACGCCCTCGCGAGATCGCGGCAGACGTCGGGGCCGAACGAGAGGAGCGGCATGAGGGATCCCCTAGTTTGAGGCCGTCTCCCGATTCGGGCGGAGAGGACCGTCGAACCCGGGGGCCCCGGGGGGAATCGGCTGCTCAGCTCTCCCCGACGGCCGCGGCGAGCGACCGGAACTGGAGCAGGTAGAACATCTGAAGGTACCGGGAGGTCTCCTGCCTTTCGAGGTTGCTCAGGAACTTCCAGAACCCATAGATCCGGGAAAGGGTCATGACGCGCTCGGCGTAGCGTTTCCACGTGTACCGTTCCTCGACGCGCTTGAGGGCCGCCGCGGAGATTCGCTCCCACTCGTCCGGCGTCGAGGAGGCCCGCTCGAGAAACGCGGCAATCCTCGCGGCAGAGGCGGGTCCGTCGGTCGGGTCGATGTGGAACCCAGAGAGCCCGTCCTCGATGATCTCGAGCGGCCCGCCGTAGCGGGTCGCGAAGGTCGGCAGGCCCGAGGCCATCGCCTCCACGACGGTCAGGCCGAAGGCCTCGAAGAGGGCCGGCTGGACGAAGACGCCGCGGCGATCCGCCACGAACCGGAAGAGCTCGCCCGCGAGGCCCCGTTCGAGGCGGCGCCCGATCCACCGGACGTCCCGGTCGAGCGCGTGGCGGTCGAAGAGCTCGTGCATCCGGGCGATCTGCTCCTGCTCCTCGCGGTCCGTCGAGGCTCCGGCGTCCACGTGCCCTCCGACGATCAGGAGGTTCGACGCGCTCCGGAGCGCCTCGGAAGAGCCGTACCACTCCGCGAGGCCGGTGAGATTCTTGATCCGGTCCAGGCGCGCCATCGAGAAGACAATCGGCTTCGAAGGGTCCGCGAGGGTGCCGCGGATCGTCGGGTCGGGCGAGTCTCCCAGGACGAGCGACGCAAGGACGCCCTCCTGGCCCTTGAGCCGGCGTTCGCGGGCCGAAAACGGGAAGTAGACCTCCGCATCGGCTCCCGGCGAGACGACGTTGAACTTCGGATCGTAGACGTCCACCCCGTTCACGACGCGATAGAGACCGGGCATGGTGAACCACTGGTAGCTCTCGTACTGGCCCACCGACTCCGCGCTGCCGCCGATCTCCTGGAACGTGCTCGCGATGACGAAATCGGCGGTGTTCATGGCGATCAGGTCCGCCGTGTACTGGCAGGCGGGATGGTAGGCGGCCTCGTTCTGCCTCCAGTAGAGGTCGAAGAGGAGGTACTTCGTCTTCTCGAGGGCGTGCGCGATGTTGCACTGCGTGACCCCGAGCTTCTGCGAGAGGAGGCTCGCGACGAGATTCCCGTCCGAGTAGTTTCCAATGACGAGGTCGGGGCGGCCGCCGAGCTCTGCTATCGCCTCGTTCTCGACGTCACGCGCGAAGCGCTCGAGGTAGGGCCAGATCTGGAAGCGGGAGATCCAGTTGGGAAGGACCTCGCCGTTCCGTCTCCGGAAGGGGACCCTCAGAATGACAGCGCTGCGGCAGCCCGTGATTTTCTCGAGACGCTCATGGCAGCGCGTCCCGGCCGACTCCGGTATGAGCCGCGTTACGACGACGATCTTCGGCTCGACGGTCACCCCCTGACGCGCGAGGCGCTCGCACATCTCCCGCTCGAGGGCCCGGACCTGGTCGAGGATGTAGATGACCTGACCGCCGGTATCGGGAAGGCCGAGGACGTTGTCCTGGCCGAAGTACCCGTGCGGCGACAGGACGAGGAGCTTCGAGATCATCGGAATCCGCGCGAGGAAGGCCTCGAGGACGACGGGGGACGGGGCCTCGAGGATGTCGACGAGGAGGGACATCGTCTCGGCGGCGTGTCCCGACGTGTCGCCCCAGCCGGGGGCGAAGCCCATTCGCGTGAGGACCGTCGAGACCTCGGCCCACGGAGTCTCGCTGTCGAGCGTCCCGAGGTAGACGAGCGCGTCGCGAAGGGCGCGCCGGAGCGCGGCGACGTCCGCGAACCCGGAATGGACGAGAAGTGTCTGGCCGTCGATGGCGTGAAGGCTGAGGAACCGGAGCAGCCGCTGCCCGGCTTCCTCCGGCCTCTGGAACATCTCGCTCGCCAGCATCCGGTTCAGGAAGGTGGCTCCCCGTCCGACCGAGCGGCTCTCCTTCAGCTTCGGAAACTCGCGGCTGAAGGGACCGAGGTCGATCTCGAGGACGCGCTCGGTTCCGTCGGGCTGTTCGACGAGCGACTCCTTGAAGCGGAGGTACTCCTCGAGCGGGATGTCCTCGGGGGAAAGCTGGTCGGCATGGAGCCGGATGAACCGCCAGCGGCCGAGGCCCTCGCGGACCGCGAAGCAGGCCCACGGGGGCGCGAACGCTCCTTCCTGGGCCTTCCTCACGAACCGGGCCAGGGCGGAGCCCGGCAGGACGGCGGCCGAGGCCTCCGCGGCGAGCCCGTCGAGCCCGCGCCGGAGATCCGACTGGAGGAGGAAGGGCCGGCCGGCGGCGAAGTAGACCTGGAGGAGCGAGTAGACGATTCCGCGGTTCTCGTGGGCGTACTGGGCGAGATCCTCAGGCATGCGCCGCCTCCGGCTCCGCCCTGAGGCCGCCCCGCGAGGCGAATCCGTAATGACGAATCCCTTCGAGGATGCCGCGGGCGGACGGCGCCGCCGCGAAGTAGATCTGGTCGAGCCCGCGGAGCGGTTCCACCTCCGGGCTGTGGTTCCCGACGACGATGCCGAGCGTGTCGCCGAGGAGCATCTCGACGTCGTTCCCCGAGTCTCCGGCGACGAGGAAGTGCGCGAGCGGAAGCCGCTGGCGGAACGCGAGGTAGCGGATCGCGAGGCCCTTCGAGGCGCGGGCCGGAAGGACGTCGAGATACTCGCCGTGCGAGGAGATGAGTCGCGCGTGGAGCCCGCTCGCGTGAAGACGACGGGAGATCTCCTCCACGGGAGGCGCCGCCCCGGAGTCGACGTCGAAGCTCAGCTTGAACTCCCCCTGCTTGTTCTGGGGCTGCCGGGTGAGGCCGGGGATGGACGCGAGCGACCTCTCGATGGCGTCCGGCCGCCACCCGTGCCGGATGTGCCGGGACCAGTCCTCGTCCCGCCGCAGTTCCGTCCCCCATGTGACCTCGCTGCCGACTCCCGTCACAAGGACGTCCGGCACGGGAACCTCCCATTCCGAGAGGACGTCGAGGGCGCGGGGGAGGACGCGTCCGGTCGCGACCCCGAAGCCGACTCGCGGGCGGTTTCTCTTCAGCCAGCGCAGGAGGACGAGCAGCCCTTCGCGGTCGCCGAGGAGGGTGTTGTCGATGTCGCTCACGAGGAAGAACTCCACCGGGCGCATCGGGGGCCCTGCGGCCCCGCTCGTGACGGCGAAGGTCCGCCGGACGCTCTTTCGCTCCCGCCGGCGAATGTGGTTCACGGCCTTGAGATAGCTCTTCACGTGGGCGTCCCACGTGTAATGGCGGCGGACTCCCGCGAGCCCGCTGCGCGCCCAGGTCCTCCATCGTTCGTCGTCGGCGAGGGCGGCCGTCAGCGCCGCCGCGATCGCGAAGGGATCGAGGGGATCGATGAGGAGGCCGTTGCGGCAGTTCTCGAGGATGTCGCGCGGGCCGCCGTCCTCGGTCGCGATTACCGGAAGACCGCATGCGGCCGCCTCGAGGAGCGTCAGGCCGAAGGGCTCGGTCAGGGCCGGGTTGATGAAGACGCCGCGCCGCCGTGCCGCGAGCCGGTAGAACGCGGGGACGTCTTCCGGCCGGTGCTTTTTCGGAATGGCGACGCGGCCCCAGAGATCGTAGCGGTCGATGTCGAGGAGCAGGTCGGTGTAGACGCGCTGCTCGGCCTCTTCGAGCGCGCGAATGTCTTCCCGGTTTCCGGCCACGATCGCGAGGTTGGCCTTTTCCTGGAGCGCCGGGTCCTCGCCGTAGGCGACCAGGAGGCGGTGAAGATTCTTCCGCTCCGCAGGCCGGCAGATGGTCAGGATCAGGGGCTTGAGAGGCTTGCGGAGGAACGGCTCCAGGAGCGCCGCTGACTGCTCGTCCCGCTCCTGACGCCAGGGGGCGAACCGGGAGGTGTCGGTCCCGGGGGGGATCACGAGGCTCCGGTGGAGGTCGAAATTCTCGTACCGGGCCCATTGCTCGGTGACTTCCTGACGCGTGCTCGCGACGACGAGGGACGCGTGCGCCAGCGCCGCCTCCTCCGCCGCGATCCGAGGGGAGAAGTTGAACTGGCGCTCGAGGGAGGACTCCTTCCGCCCGGCCGCTAGAAGCCGCTCCTTCTTGACCCGTCCGAGGGAATGGCCCGTGAGGATCTGCGGTACGCCGAGAGATTCCGACAGGAGACGGCCGGCGTATGCGGCGTCGGCGTAGTGCGAGTGGATGACGTCCGGAAGGTCGCCATGCTCGCGGAAGTACTGAAGGCAACGGTCCACGAGCGTGTCGAGATGGCTCCAGAAGAGCTCCTTCCGGATGTAGCGGCGCGGCCCGAACGGAATCCGGAGAATCCGGACGTTCCGTCCGAGCGGCTCCTCCGGAACGGCGTAGTCTGGGGCGACGCCGTCGTCCTCGATGAGCCGGGTCACCAGATCGACGCGTCGAACGCCGGGGTGGCGGCCGAGCGCGCGGGCGAGCTCGAGGACATAGAGGACCTGTCCGCCGGTGTCGGCGTCGCGTCCAAGCTCCGGGCTCTCGCCACGCACCAGGCCGTGCGGGCTGAGCATCAGGATGTAAAGGGGCCGATCGGGGGCCTTCACGGGCTCCCCCCGTCTTCCCAGGCCTTGAGGAACTTCCCGTAGAACGAAAGGCGGCGCGGGAGCGCGCCCCGGAGCCGGCAGACCGCGCGAGCCAGGACATCCGCGCGGCGGAGGGTCACCTCCGGGGCCCAGCCCCGAAGGGAGCCCAGGATCATTGCGGCCGAGAAGGCGTCTCCGGCGCCGACGGTGTCGACGATGCGCAGCGTCTTTCGGGAAGGCCGCACGGCGGTCTCTCTTCCGCCCCCGTTCCGAAAGACGGCTCCTTCGGCTCCGCGAGTCACGACCACCGTGGAGAGGCCGAAGCGCGCCGCGAGGCTGTCGCGGAATCCACGGCCGGAAGTCGCCATCCCGAGGAGGCTCGCGATCTCCCCCGACTCGGTCTCGTTCATCTTCGCGACGTCGGCAAGCCGGAACGATCGTTCGACGACGTCCCGGTCGAACCAGGGGGCGCGCAGGTTCACGTCGAGGAACCGGTTCCCCGGAAGAGCCTCGAGGAGCGCCTCGAGGGCCCTCCGCGAGGGGCCCTGCCGCTGGGCGAGCGTACCGAAATAGACGACTCGTGGAGACAGCCTTTTCGTCGCCGCCAGCGCCGCGTCCCGGTCCACGTAATCGAAAGCCTGACGGGCGGGGATCTCGAAGGACGGCCCCTCGTCCGTATCGCGGACCGCCACGCGGCCGGTGGGCCGCTCCGTGTCCCGCTGGACACCGCGCGTCACGAGGCCGCGCTCCGAGAAGGCGCGAAGGAGCCTTCGGCCGTCCTCGTCCGTTCCGATCCGGGTCACGAGGAACGGAGAGACGCCGAACGCGCGGAGGTGGCACGCGACGTTGAACGGCGCGCCGCCGGGGACGCGGGCACCGGGGATCTCGTCCACGAGAGCCTCGCCGAAGAGGAGGGTGTCGAACACGCCGCTACCGCAGCCTCCCGTTCCTCCCTACGACGGCGACGGCTCCGGCGTTTGCCACCTGCGCGGGAAAAGGAAGCGCGAAGTGACCGCCGTCACGAGATTCTCCCGACCGACCGAGCAGCTCACCGGCGGGCCGCCGGCGGCTTGATCTCCCCTTGACGCCGCGATGGCGGGGCGATACGAACGGGGACGGAGATGGAGATCTCCGTCCTCTTCACGGACCTCGACGGCACGCTTCTGGACACGGGCGGCCGGCTGGGGGCACGGGCGGAGAAGACCCTCGCACGGCTCCGCGCCCTCGGCGTTCCCGTCGTCCCGATGACGAGCAAGTCGGAGAGGGAGCTGCGGGCATGGCTCGAGATCCTCGAAGCGGGGGGTGTGGGTGTCTTCGAAAACGGCGCGGGGCTCGTGACGCCGGAGGGTGTCGAGATCCTGCCGTCCGCCGTTCCGGTCGCCCGTCTCCGGGGAATCCTCGACCGCGTCGCACGTCGGAGTGGTATTCGGGTGGTTCCATTGGACGAGCTGACGGACGCGTCGCTCCAGGCGCTGACCGGCCTGTCGGCCGACGCCGTGACACATGCCCGGTGCCGCGCGTGGGATCTACCGTTCCTCGCGCCCGAAGGGGGGGATGATGCGCTCGAGGAGGAGCTCGGAAGGCTCGAGAACGTCCGCCTCGTTCGCGGCGGCATCTTCTGGCACCTCTGCGGCCGGCACGACAAGGCCGACGCCGTAACGCGCCTCCGTGAGCTGTTCGGGCGGCCGGGGCGTGCCGTGGGGCTGGGCGACGCTCCGAACGACGCCGGGTTCCTTGCCGCCGTGGACGTACCCGTCGTCGTCCCCGGCGAAACCGGACCCGAGGCGCGACTCATGGCGGCATTGCCGGGAGTCCGGGTCGCCCCGACGCCGGGCGGCGCCGGATGGGCGGCGGCCGTGGACGCCCTTCTCGAGGAGAGGGCCCCGTGACGGATCTTCCCTCTCTTGACGCGTCCCTCTCGGAGCGGCTGAAGCGGATCGGGCGGACGGACGTCCTCGTCGGCATTCCCTCCTTCAACAATGAGCGGACGATCGGGCACGTCGTCCGCGCCGTCGTGGCGGGGCTCGCCAAGCACTTCCCGGCCGCGCGGGCCGTCCTTGTGAACAGCGACGGGGGGTCCACCGACCGGACGCGCGAGATCGTCGAGCGGACCGAGCCGGGGGCCCTGACGGAGATCCTCGTGGACGCGGCGCCGCCGCCGGCCGACCGGATCGTGACGCCTTACGTGGGCCTGCCGGGGAAGGGAAGCGCCCTCCGAACCATCTTCCGGATAGCGGCCGAGCTGGACGCCAAGGCCTGCTGCGTCGTCGACAGCGATCTCCGGAGCATCACCCCCGGCTGGATCGAGCTGCTCCTGTCGCCGGTCTTTCGCCACGGGTACGAGTTCGTCTCGCCCCTCTATTCCCGCCACCGGTACGACGGCACGATCACGAACACGATCGTCTATCCTCTGACGCGGGCGCTCTACGGCAAGCGGATCCGCCAGCCGATCGGGGGCGACTTCGGCTTCTCCGGCACGCTCGCGGCCCGCTTTCTCGAGTACGACCGCTGGGAGGGGCCGGTGGCCCGTTACGGCATCGACATCTTCATGACGACGACGGCCCTCGCGGAAGGGCGGAAGGCCTGCCAGGCTTTTCTCGGCGCGAAGCTGCACGACCCGAAGGACCCCGGCGCCGATCTCCAGCCGATGATGGTCGAGGTCGTCTCGACACTCTTCGAGCTGATGGAGCGCTACGAGAAGGTCTGGGAGGGAGTCTCGGGCTCCGAGGAGGTCCCGCTCTTCGGCTTCTCGCACGCCGTCGGGCTGGACCCGGTTCCGGTCAAGGTGGACCGCCTCGCCGCGATCTTCCGGCAGGCCGCCGGCGATCTGCCGCCCGTCTGGGAGGGCTTCCTCTCTCCCGCGTCGATCGCCGCCATTGGCGATGCGGCCGCCGCCCCGACGCCCGCGCTCGCCGACGAGGCCTGGGTGCGGATCCTGTTCGAGGCGGTCGCCGGCTGGCGCGCGCGGAGTCTTCCGCGGGAGACCCTCATCCTGTCGCTGGTTCCCCTCTATCTCGGGAAGGTCGCAACGTTCGTCGCGGAGACCCGGGACGGGACGGACGAGGAGGCGGAGGGGCGGCTCGGCGCTCTGGCCGGCCGTCTTCGAGCGGGACAAGAACGTGCTCCGGGACCTGTGGCGGGCGGGGGCCCGCTGAGCAAGGGAGGTCAGCGATGGGACATCTTCAGCAGGACATCTCGAACGCGTTCGCGAGGCTCGCGGACGCCTTCGTCTCGGTCATCCCGGCCCTCCTCGTCCTTCTGGCCGTCGCTTCTCGTCGGGGCGCTGGTCGGCGTCCTCCTTCGCGCCCTTCTGGGCTTCGTCTCGCGTCTGGCCCTCCGGGGCCGCAGCGACCCGGGCAGCCTGCCCGACCGGTTCCTGCGGGCCGCGGGGCTCGAAGCCGGCTTCGAGCGGGTCGCAAGGGCCGTTTCGTTCTGGGTCGGCGTCGCCGTCGTCCTCGCCGTCGGCGTCAACGCGCTGGAGCCGGGTGCCCTCCGGGACGTCCTGAGCGAGATCGTCGGGTTCCTTCCGCGCCTTCTCGCCGCCGGGCTGATCTTCCTCGTCGGGCTCGGCGTCGCCGCAGTCGCCCGCCGGAGTGTCCTTCTCGGCGCGGTGAACGCCGGGCTCCCCTGGGCCCGGGCCGGCGCCCGCGGCGTCCATCTCGTGGTTCTCGCGTTCTTCGTGGCGATGGCGCTCGACCATCTCGGCGTGGCGAGCAGCGATTCTCGTCGCCGCCTTCTCGATCGCGGGGGGCGGCCTCGTCTTCGCTCTCGCCCTCGCGTTCGGCCTCGGCGCCCGGGACGCCGCGCGACGGTACATCGAGAAGAAGCTTCGGGCCGAAGAGGAGGACACGGGCATCCGGCACGTCTGAGGCGTCCTCAGGCGTTCAGGATGCCTTTGTCGGCCTCCACGGACTCGAGAAGGAGGTCTCCGGCGTCGGGCACGGCGGAAAGAACGCGCGCCCAGTTCGGGATGAGGGGCGCGCCCAGAGGGTCCTGAAGGAACTGCTCGGCGCCGGCCTTCAGGGCCTTCGCAAAGGTGGCCACGGCCCTCTCCTCCTCGTGCCGGGGGAAGGCGAGCCCGTTCACTTTTGCGAGAGCGTAATAGCTGTTCACGGCGTCCTCGGCCCGACGCTGGTACGAGGCGAGGAGCGATTTGAGCGCCCCCTCGGACAGGACGACGTCGGCCGCCGCGAGCGTCCGGAGGAGGTGCTTGGCGATGTCGCCGGCCATCCGGTTCAGGCCGGCCGCGGGATCGTCGGGCGAGAGGGCCTGGTGCTTGTGGTCGTACTTGTCGGCGAGGTCGGCCTGGCAGATACGGCCGGGGGAGAGGTGTCGGAAGACCTCGGAGAGGACGCCGATCTCCAAGCCCCAGTCCGAGGGGACGCGGACCTGCCGGGCGAGGTCGGCCGAGAGGGCGAACTCGCCCGCCAGCGGATAGCGGAACGAGAGAAGGAACTCGAGGTAGGGGTGCTGTCCGAGGAGCGCCTTGAGGGAGGCGAGAAGCGGTCCGACGAAGAGGCGGGCCACGCGGCCGTTCAGCCGGTCGGTGAAGCGGGCGTAGAAGCCCTTGCAGAACTCGAAATCGAGCAGCGGGTCGGCGACCGGCTTCAGAAGGCGCGCCAGCATCGCGCGGTCGTAGTCGAGGACGTCGCCGTCATGGAGGGCGATGTACTCGACGTTTCCCTGCGCGAGGAGGTAGCCGAAGGCCAGCCAGCAGGCCCTCCCCTTTCCCCGCTCGCCGAGGGCCAGGTCGTTTTCCTCCAGCTTCCGAAGCAGGGCGCAGACGCCGGGGCTATCGTTCCAGAGGACGACCGTCCGCCGGCTCAGCCGGCGGAAGTACTCCAGCGCCCGTCGGTACCCCTCTTCGTCGGCGCGGTCGAGGGAAATCAGGACCGTGTCGAGATAGGGTGCCTTCGCCACCTCGTCGCAGATCTGGGCGAGGGCGGGCCGGTCCAGCTCCGTGATCAGGCACGGAATCAGGAGGGCCGCGCGGTTTCGCTTCGTATGCCTCGTGATGGCTTCCTCCATCTCCACGAGAGGTCGCGAGCCGAGCCGCGTGAGCGTCGTGATCGACCCGATCTGGTGGAAGTCGCTCATGAAACACATTTTCCTCCTGTCCGCCGCGCCTTGCGAAGGGGGGTCCCGCCGCCGGCGTCCGGACCGGCCGCTTGACGCCGCCGCGACGCGGGGTTACGAAGGGAGGAGATGCCGCCCGAGAGCTCGTCAGACCATGCCCGTCGAGGCGCCGGACTCCTCCGCGAGCACTATGACGCCTACACCCGGGGCTTCGGAGAGATCACCCGGCGGGCGACGGCCCGCTTCTCGGAGGCCGACTGGACGGGGATGCGGGCCGACGCCCTGGAGAGGCTGGAGCTCTACCGGAAGCTCCTCGATCCGGCGGTCGAGGGCCTGACGGGGCTCCTCGGCGCGGGCGTCTCCGACAAGTCCGTCTGGAGTGCGATGAAGGGCGCGTTCGCGAAGCTGGTTCGGGATCGGGTCGACATCGAGCTCGCGGAGACCTTCTTCAACTCCGCCTCGCGCCGGATCTTCCACACCGTAGGTGTCGATCCCCGCGTCGAGTTCGTCGCTTCGGAGGTTCCCTCGCTCTCCCTCGAGGACGCGCGCCTCCTGGCGGATACGTTTTCAGGGGCCGGGGGGACGACGACGGCACTCTGGCGGATCCTCGCCGCCCATCCCTTCGCCGCCGGGTGGGAGGACCCCTCGCGGGACGCGCGCCTCGCCGCCGAGAAGCTCAACGCCCATCTCGAACGGGCCTGGGGCGCGCCCGGCTTCGAGACCGCCGAGGTGCTCCGCCCCGTCTTCTTCCGGAACAAGGGGGCCTACATCGTGGGCCGGATCCGGCGCGGGGAGCGCTCGCTCCCCCTCCTCCTCGCGCTCGCGAACCGCAGCGGGCGGGTCGTGGTCGATGCGGTCCTCTCCGACGAGGACGAGGCGTCGATCGTCTTCAGCTTCACCCGGTCGTACTTCCACGTCGACGTGGAGAACGCCGCCGCCCTCGCCGCGTTCCTGAAGACGGTCATGCCGAAAAAGCCGGTCTCCGAGCTCTATACGGCCCTCGGCTTCAACAAGCACGGGAAGACCGAGCTCTTCCGCGACCTCCTCCGCCACATGGCGGCGTCGGACGACGCGTTCGTCCTCGCGCCGGGAGAGCGGGGGATGGTGATGATCGTCTTCACGCTCCCGTCGTACGACGTCGTCTTCAAGGTCATCCGGGACGTCTTCGCCTACCCGAAGACGACGGACCGGAAGGAGGTCCTCGGGAAGTACCGGATGGTCTTCGAGCACGGGCGCGCCGGGCGCCTCGTGGACGTGCAGGAGTTCGAGCATCTCGAGTTTCCGGTCTCCCGCCTTTCGCCGCCCCTCCTCGAGACGCTTCTCACCCGGGCCCCGTCCGCGGTGGAGCTCGCCGGCGACAACGTCGTCATCCACCACCTCTTTACCGAACGCCGGCTGACGCCCCTGGACCTCTACCTGAAGGAGGCGCCTCCGGAGGCGATCCGGCGCGCGATCGTCGACTACGGCGAGGCGATCCGCGACATGGCGAAGACGAACATCTTTCCGGGCGACCTGCTCCTGAAGAACTTCGGGCTGACCCGTCACGGGCGCGTCGTCTTCTACGACTACGACGAGATCGCCTTCGTGAGCGACCTCAATTTCCGGGAGCTGCCCGACTCCGGCGACGGAGAGGGGGAGGGGGGCGAGGAGCCGTCGTTCTACGTCGGCGAGAACGACGTCTTTCCGGAGGAGCTCTTCACCTTCATGGGACTTCGCGGGGCGGCCCGCGAGGCGTTTCTGGAGACCCACGAGGACCTCCTCGGGGTCGGCTTCTGGCTGGAGATGCAGAGGCGGATTCGGACGGGGGACCTCCTCGACGTCTTCCCGTACCCGGAGGGTTGCCGCCTCCCGCACCCGGCCGGGGACGACTGATTCAAACGCCTCGTTGTGCAACGGGACGGACGCCCCTAAGATCCGCCGCCCGAGGAGGTTCACACATGGCCAACGCGAAACCGAAGGTCCCCGCCGGAGGCGCCAAGATCACGATTTCCGGCGGAAAGCTCAAGGTCCCCGACAACCCGATCATCCCGTTCATCGAGGGAGACGGCACGGGGCGCGACATCTGGCGCGCCGCCGTTCGCGTCCTCGACGCCGCCGTCGCGAAGGCCTACGGCGGGAAGAAGAAGATCCACTGGATGGAGGTCCTGGCCGGGCAGAAGTCTTTCGACGCCCTCCAGACGTGGCTTCCCGACGAGACGACCGAGGCTTTCCGCGACTACCTCGTCGGCATCAAGGGGCCGCTCACGACGCCGATCGGCGGCGGCATCCGGTCGCTGAACGTCGCTCTCCGCCAGATGCTCGACCTCTACGTCTGCCTCCGCCCGGTCCGCTGGTTCAAGGGGGTCCCCTCGCCCGTGAAGCGCCCCGAGAAGGTGAACATGGTCATCTTCCGGGAGAACACCGAGGACATCTACGCCGGCATCGAGTTCGCGGCCGGGACGGACGACGCGAAGAAAATCCTCGCCTTCCTCAAGGACAACTTCCCCCAGCAGTACAAGAAGGTCCGGTTCCCCGATACGACCGGCATCGGTTTCAAGCCGGTCTCGAAGGACGGCTGCGAGCGGCTCGTCCGGGCGGCGATCGAGTACGCCCTCAAGAACAAGCGGAAGAGCCTCACCTTCGTCCACAAGGGAAACATCATGAAGTACACCGAGGGCGCCTTCCGCAACTACGGATACGCCCTCGCCGAGCGTGAGTTCGCCGACAAGGTCTACACGTGGGAACAGTGGGAGCGGACGAAGAAGGAGAAGGGAGAGGATGCCGCCAACGCCGAGCAGAAGGGGGAGCTGGCCAAGGGAAAGCTCCTCGTCAAGGACGCCATCGCCGACATCACCCTCCAGCAGATCCTGACGCGCCCCGACGAGTTCGACGTCCTCGCGACCTTGAACCTGAACGGCGACTACATCTCCGACGCGCTCGCCGCGCAGGTCGGCGGAATCGGGATCGCGCCGGGCGGCAACATCAACTACCTCACCGGCCATGCCATCTTCGAGGCGACGCACGGCACGGCCCCGAAGTACGCCGATCTCGACAAGGTCAACCCGGGCTCGGTCGTCCTTTCGGGCGAGATGATGCTCCGGTATCTCGGCTGGGCCGAGGCGGCCGATCTCGTCCTCAAGGGGATGGACGGCGCCATTCAGGCCAAGACCGTCACGTACGACTTCGCCCGCCAGATGGAGGGGGCGAAGGAGATCAAGTGCAGCCAGTTCGGTGACGAGGTCATCAAGCACATGGGCTGATCCTTCCCCCGAAAGAAGAGGGTTTTCCGTTGCGGCCGGGTGGTATCCACCCGGCCGCAGTCGTATTCTGGGGTCCTCCCGTCGTGAGAAGGAGGAACGTCACCGTGACGATGCGTACCTTTCGCCCCCTCGTGATCGCCGCACTTACCCTCGCCCTCTTCGCCGCCTGCGCGCGGAAGGAGAAGGCGACCGAAGGGAAGGAGCTTTCGAAGAACCCTCTCACCGCGATCAACCAGATCAGCGAGGCGGCGAAGAAAGCCGCGGACGCCGCGAAGGAAGCGTCCGAGATGAAGCCGGTCGACCCGGTCAGCTTCAACGCGCTGCTGCCGCTCCTGCCTGCCGCGCCGGCGGGCTTCACGGCGGAGGAGCCGCGGGGCGAGACGACGGCCGCGATGGGCTTCAAGATCTCCGAGGCGGAGCGACGCTACACGAAGGGGGACGAGAGCCTCCACGTGAAGATCGTGGACGGCGCCTACAACTCCTTCATCTACGCCGGCGTCATGATGGCCGCGCAGTTCTCGCACGAGTCGACCGAAGGGTACGAGAAAGGGGTCACGATCGACGGCAACCCCGGCGTCGAAAAGTGGTCGAAATCGGGCAAGCGGGGCGAGCTGACGGTCGTCGTCGGAAAACGTTTCCTCGTCACGATCGACGCCTCGCCGGTCGAATCGGGGTACGTCCGCTCGATCTACGGGACTCTCGACATCGCAAAGCTCGCGGCCCTGAAGTAGCGCGAGGTCCGTGCCCGTCCACCACGCGACGCTGACGCTCGCGACCTCGAATCCGCACGAGGTCCGGGACGTCACGTCGCAGGTCGAGGCCGCCGTGCGCGAGAGCGGGGCACGGGACGGCCTCTGTGTCGTCTTCACGCCCCACGCGACGGCGGCCGTGACGATCAACGAGAACGACGACCCGAACGTCGGGGTCGATCTTCTCGACGCCCTCGCGCGGCTCGTGAAGGAGCACGACGGCTGGCGACACGACCGGGTGGACGACAACGCGGCGGCCCACATCAAGGCGGCGATCGTCGGCCCCTCGGAGACGATTCCGGTCCGCGAGGGGCGCCTCGCCCTCGGGACGTGGCAGAACGTCTTCTTCTGCGAGTTCGACGGGCCTCGCGCGTCGAGGCGGGTCCACGTGACGGTGCTCTGGTAGGACGGATGCCGGCGTTCGAGCGGTTTCGGACGAGTCTGCGAGGCCAGCTCCTCGCGGCCGTCCTCGTGGCGCTCGGCCCGGCGCTCGTCTTCGTCCTCTGGGGCGCGAACCGGGAGCGGGGTCGCGCTCTCGCGGTCTCCGAGGCGGAAGGGGGCCGCCTGCTGTCGTTCCTCGCTCGCGGCCTGGAAGCAAGCCTCGACGTGACGAGAGAGCTGCTCGAAGGGACCGCCGACCTGCTCGAGGAGAGGGGCGGCCTGCCGGACCCGGCTCGCTGCGGGCCTCTCCTCGCGCGCCTTCGCCGGGTGGAGAGCCGGTACGCCAGCGTCCTCGTCGCGCTGCCGGATGGAAGAATCCTCTGCAGCTCGCCCGAAGGGGCGGAGGAGATCCGCCTCGCGGACCGGCCCTATTTCCGGAGAGCCCTCGAGACAAAGGCGTTCGCGATGGGCGAGTTCCAGATCGGGAAGCTCTCCGGAAGGCCGGCCGTGGCGTTCGCGCAACCGGTCCGCGGCCCTTCGGGAGAGCCGGTCTCGGTGGCCGTGGCCTCGATCGACCTCGGCTGGCTCGACGAGGCGCTCCGCAAAGTCTCCCCGCCGCCGGGGGCCCGCTTCCTCCTTCTGGACCGGGGAGGAACGATCCTCGCGGGATATCCGCGAGAGGGCGCGGACGCGGGGACCCCGTTCGCGCTCGCGTCGCATCTCGGCGAGCTCGCGGGTGCCGGGCGCGCCCTGCGGGGACCGTCGGAGCCGGGCGGGAAGGCGCTCTTCTGGCAGGCCGAACGTCTCGTCCGCGAGGGGGGGACGGTCGGGTTCGTCGCCCTCGGGATTCCGGAGGAGATCCTCTTCGGCCCGGCGAACCGCGCCCTCGTCCGGCAGCTCGCCTCGCTCGCCGTCGTCGCCGTCGTGGCCCTCGCGGCCGTCTGGTTCTTCGCGCAGGCGCTCCTCGTCTCCCGGCTCGAGGCGCTCGCGGTCGCGGTCCGGAGGCTCGGAGAGGGCGACCTCTCGGCCCGGAGCGCGCTCCCACGCGGAGGAGGCGAGATCGGCGCCCTCTCCGGGGCGTTCGACGAGATGGCGGGTCGGCTCTCGGTTCGCGCCGCCGAGCGCGACCGCGCGGAAGGAGAGCTGCGAAGGACGACCGAGGCGCTGCGCTCTCTCTCGGAGCGGCTCGACCGGGTCCGCGAAGAGGAAGGGACGCGGATCGCCCGCGAGCTTCACGACGAGGTTGGGCAGGCGCTCACCGGACTGAAGCTCGATCTCGCCGCGCTCCAGCGCTCCTTCCCCGAGCCGGTGCGCGCGGCGGCCGCGGAGCGGATCGCCGGAATGGCGGCCCTTGCGGACGCGACGATCGAAAGGGTCCGGAGCATCTCGGCGGAGGTTCGGCCGCAGCTCCTCGACCAGTTGGGGCTCGTCCCCGCGGCAGAGGCGTACCTCGAACGGTTCACCGGGCGGTCGGGCGTCCGGACGCATCTCGAGGCGTCGCTGGACGAATCCGCGCTCGACCGGCGCCGCGCCACGGCGCTCTTCAGGATCCTTCAGGAGGCCCTGACGAACGTGGCCCGGCACGCGGAAGCCCGGTCCGTGACGGTCCGGATCGCTCCGGACGGAGGGGATGTCGTCCTCACGGTGCAGGACGACGGGATAGGCCTCTCCGAGCCTCCGGGGCTCACGCTCGGATTCCTCGGGATGCAGGAGCGCGCCCGCGCGGCGGGAGGCGGCGTCCGCGTGGAGGGGGCGCCTGGGCGCGGGACGACCGTCACGGCGCGCCTTCCGATGGCGGGGCCGGGATGAGCGGGCGCTTTC
This sequence comes from uncultured Acidobacteriota bacterium, assembly GCA_963779415.1. GTDB lineage: Bacteria > Acidobacteriota > Thermoanaerobaculia > UBA5066 > UBA5066 > DAOMFB01. Next base: position 1,743,987 of record CAVZYA010000002.1, read on the forward strand.
TCGTCGTGGACGATCACGCCGTCGTCCGGCGCGGCCTCGCGGAGATCCTCCGCGAGGCGTTCGCCGGGGCGACGTGCGTCGAGGCGGGGGGGGCGCGCGAAGCGCTGGAGGCGTTCGGCGCCGAGACGTGGGATGCCGTGCTCCTCGACGTCGGCCTGCCGGACGGGAGCGGCCTCGACCTCGTGAAGGAGTTCAAGACGCGCGCGCCCAGAACTCCGATCCTCGTCCTTTCGGTCCACGCGGAGGCCCCGTTCGCGGTCCGCGCGCTGAAGGCCGGCGCCTCCGCCTACCTGAGCAAGGAAAGCGCCGCCGAGGAGCTGGTCGCCGCCGTCCGGAAGGCGCGCGCCGGGGGACGTTACGTCTCGTCGGTCCTCGCCGAGCGCCTCGCGGACTCGGTGGCATCAGGCGGCGGCGAGCCGCACGAGAGGCTCTCCGACCGGGAGTTCGAGGTCCTCCGCCTGATCGCCTCCGGAAAGACGGTCGGCGAGATCGCCGCGCAGCTTCATCTTTCGGTGAAGACGGTGAGCACCTACCGGACGCGGATCCTCGAGAAGACCGGGATGAAGACGAACGCCGAGCTGACGCACTACGCCATCTCGCGCGGCCTCGTCTCGTAACGGCACCCGGGTCGGACGGACACCGACAAGAGAATCCGCCCTTCTTTCCCCCGAATCGCCGGTCGCGCCGATGGCCGCGTACCCGGCCGCGCCCTATCTTGATCGTGCGATGACGGAATCCCGCGAGCCCGCCACGGCATCTCCCACGCTCTCCTACCGAGGGACTCAGAGCCCGACGTTCCTTCTTCTTCACGAGGGAAGATGAGCCCGTTAAACCGTCTTCGTGTCCTCATCGTGGACGACTCCGCCGTGGCGGGCTCGCGACTTCTCCGGCTCCTCGGAGGCGATCCTGCGATCGATCTCCTCCCCCAGGCCTGGAACGTCAGCGACGCCCGGCGTGCCTTCCTGGACGGGGCCCCCGATCTTGTCGTGACCGATCTCGCCCTGCCGGACGGTTCCGGCCTCGAGGTCGTCCGCTACGTCAAGAAGGTCTGGCCGAAGACGTTCGTGGTGATCCTGACGAACGAGAACCTTGGCCCGTTCCGCCGGCGCTGCCTCGACGCCGGCGCCGATTTCTGTCTCGACAAGTCGACCGAATTCGAGGCCCTCGACGGGATCGTGGAAGACCTTCTCAGAAACGCCCGGGACGCGCGACCCCCCGAAACGCGTTCGTTCTGAGCGCCGCGGATCAGCGGGATCTCTTCGAGACCATCCCCGCCTTCCTGAGAAGCGGCGCCGCCGCCTTCGCGTCGGCCTCGCTCCCGAAGCCGAAGATCGCGGAGTACTTCCTTCCGACGACCATCGCCACCAGGAACGACAGGCTGATTCCGGCGTCGGCGACGGCCTTTGCGAAGGCATGGCCGAGGCCGGGCCGGTCGTCGCCCTCCACGAGGAGCGCGGGGATGGTCGCCGCGGCGAGGCCCGCTCCCTGCGCGGCGGCTACGATCTTCCTTCCGGCGACGGGCCAGACCTCGACCGCGGCCTTGCCGTCGTGGATCCGGTAGCCCATCACGAGCTTCAGGTCGGCGCCCGATCGGGCGAAGGGCTCGAGGGTTGCGGCGCCGACGCCCGGCGCATCCGGCGCTTCGCGCCTCCAGAGGAGGATCTTTCGGACGGTGAGGGCCATGATTCAGACGCTCCTTTCCGTGAAGGAGGCGAAAAGCGGCTTGACGAGCTCGACGAACTCGTCGAAGGCCATCTTCACCGTCTCCGTGTGGCTTCCGGCGTTGAAGACGATCTCGCGATCCTTCTTCAGCGACTCGTCCACGATGACCGGAATCCGGTAGAGGTTCCCGAAGGGGGGCATGGCGCCCACCTCGCATTCTGGGAAGACCCCCTCGAACTCGGCCTCCGTGGCGAGACGGATCTTCCTCGACGCCGAGCGCGTTCCTGAGAAGGGCCAGCTCGATCCGGCGGGTCGCGGGGATGACCGCCATGTAGAGATTCCGGTCCCCCTTGACGATGACCGTCTTCGCCACCTCCTGGCCGGGGACGTGGACCGAGGCGGCGATCTCCTGGGCGGTGTAGGCACGGGCGTGAGGGATCGTGACGAAGGGGGCGTGCTGTTCTTCGAGGAAGTGAACGAGCCTTTCGGAGACGGGCATGACAACCTCCCGGCAGGGGCGTCCGTCCGGAGGCGACTCGACCGGGTGGCTGTCGTCTCACGAAGGCCGCCGGCCGGCGGCCGTCCCAGTGGAAAACCTAGGCGCGGCGCCGTCCGAAATCAAGGGGGAGCCTCACGTCGAACCCTCGTCCCCCACGTCCGCAACCAGGACGTCGATTCCTCCGGCGTCCTCAAGGACCCTCGGCACGACCCCGGGCGCGAGGCGCCCGAGCAGTCCGCGGCGGTGGGGGCGCCCCAGAACGAGGACCTTCACCCCCTCGGAGCGGATGAAGGTGAGAATCGCGCCCGCCACGTCCTCCGACTCGCGGTAGACAACGGTCGCGCCGAGCGCCATCGCGAGGTTGATGTTCTCGACGAGGGCCCGGTGCTGCGCGGCCGAGAGGTTCTCGGGCCGGTCGCGCCTCCTCCGGACATAGAAAGCGTACCAGCGGGTGTTCATTCGGCCCGCGAGCCGTGAGCCGCGGAGAATCAGGGCCTTCGCGATCGGTGGGTCGAGGGGGAGGGCGACTGCCACCCGGATGTCGGACGGCAGCGGAAACGCTCCGGAGGTCTCGGTCCTTTCGTGGTCCACCTTCTCGGCCGTCTCCCGGAGGGCCAGCTCGCGCAGCGAGCGGAGGTTCTCCTCGCGGAAGAAGTTCTCGAGGGCTGTCGCCGCCTGGGCGGGAGGGTAGATCTTTCCCTGCTTCAGCCGGTCCCGAAGCTCCGAGACGGGAAGGTCCACGTTGACGACCGAGTCGGCTTCCCGGACGACCCGGTCGGGGACCCGCTCCTTGATCTCGAGCCCGGTGGCCGACTTCACGACGTCCTGCACCCCTTCGAGGTGCTGGACGTTCACGGTCGTCAGGACGGAGATACCGGCTTCGAGGAGCTGCTCGACGTCCTGCCACCGCTTCTCGTTCCGGCTCCCCGGGGCGTTCGTGTGCGCCAGCTCGTCGACGATCGCGACCTCGGGCTTCCGCGCGAGGATGACCTCGAGGTCCATCTCCATAAGGACGGTTCCCTTGTAATCGACAGTCCGCCGCGGGACGACCTCGAGGTCGCCGATCCGATCGGCCGTCTCCTGCCTGCCGTGGGTCTCGACGAAGCCGACGACGACGTCGATCCCCCGCGCGCGCATCGCGTGCGCGTCGTCGAGCATCTTGTAGGTCTTCCCGACTCCCGCCGCCTGACCGAGGTAGACCTTCAACCGTCCCCGCTTCTCCTCGCGCGCGAGGAGGCGGAGAAAGGCCTCGGGGTCCGGGCGCTTCGGTTCTTCGGGCTTCACCCCCCCATTATCGGGCGGCGGGGCTTGGCGCCGGCGTGGCAGTCGGCGTCGGCGCGATCTGGGGATGGCCAATCCGGGCGTCGATCTCCAGGTTGAGTGCGAGGACGTTTACCCGGGGCTCGCCGTAGAGGCCGAGGAAGCGCCCCTGTTCGACCCGGGCGACGAGGGCCTCGAGGTCGCTCGCCGGAATCCCGGTCTCCCGGGCGACGCGGGGGATCTGGCAGGCGAGCGTACTCCGGCGAGATGTGGGGATCGACGCCCGAGCCGGAAGACGTGACGGCGTCGGCCGGGACGGATCCGGCGACACCCTCGTCGCTTCTCACGGCCGTCACGGCGTCCTTGACGGAGTCGGCGAGCTTCTTCGAGGTGGGGCCGAGATTCGTCCCTCCGGAAGCGGTAGCGTCGTATCCGTGATCGCCGGCTGCGGACGGACGGCCGTGAAAGAGCTTCGGAGAGGTGAAGGCCTGTCCGATCAGCGAAGAACCGACGGTCCTCTCCCCCCTTCTCGAGAAAGCTCCCGTCGGCTTGCTCTCGAAAAGCGATCTGGCCCAACGCCCCAGACGACCGCGGGATAGCCGAGCCCGAGGAGAACTGTCAGGGCGAGGAAGAGGCGGAGAGAAGGGAGGAAGTGCTCTTTCATGGAATGCCTCAGGCCAGATGGAGGGCGACGAGGAGGAGGTCGATCGCCTTGATGCCGACGAACGGGACGATCACGCCGCCCACGCCGTAGAGCAGGAGGTTCCGGCGGAGGATGCGGCCCGCGCCGAGGGGACGGTACTTCACGCCGCGGAGGGCGAGCGGGATGAGGGCGACGATGATGAGCGCGTTGAAGACGACGGCCGAGAGGATGGCGCTCTCGGGGTGTCGCGAGCCGCATGACGTTGAGCGTCTCGAAGCTCCGGATAGGTCGCGACGAAGAGCGCCGGGATGATGGCGAAGTACTTCGCGACGTCGTTCGCGATCGAGAACGTCGTCGAGCGCGCCGCGCGTCATCAGGAGCTGCTTGCCGATCTCGACGACCTCGATCAGCTTCGTCGGGTTCGAGTCGAGGTCCACCATGTTCCCGGCTTCCTTGGCAGCCTGCGTCCCGGTGTTCATCGCCATGCCGACGTCGGCCTGCGCGAGCGCCGGGGCGTCGTTCGTGCCGTCGCCCGTCATCGCGACGAGGTTCCCCTTCGCCTGCTCCGACCGGATGAGGGCGAGCTTGTCCTCCGGCTTCGCCTCGGCGAGGAAGTCGTCGACGCCCGCCTCCCGCGCGATCGTGGCCGCGGTGAGCGGGTTGTCGCCCGTGATCATGACAGTCCGGATCCCCATGGCACGGAGGCGGTCGAAGCGCTCCTTCATCCCGCCCTTGACGATGTCCTTGAGGTAGATCGTCCCCATGACCCGCGGGCCGTCCGCGACGACGAGCGGCGTCCCGCCCTCGGCGCCGATCTCGCGCGACGTCGCGCCGGACCTCCTCCGGAAGCGCGCCGCCGAGCGGAACGGACGAAGACGTCGACGGCGTCGGCGGCTCCCTTCCGCACCTTCCGGCCGTCGGCGAAGTCGAGGCCCGACATCCGCGTCTTGGCCGTGAAGGGGACGAACGTGGCGTTCAGGTCGCGCAGATGGCGGCCGCGGAGGCCGTAACTTCTCCTTCGCGAGGACGACGATCGAGCGCCCCTCGGGCGTCTCGTCGGCGAGCGAGGCGAGCTGCGCGATGCGCGGCCAGCTCGTGCTCCTCGACGCCCGGGGCCGGGAGGAACTGCGTCGCCTGGCGGTTTCCGAGGGTGATCGTCCCGGTCTTGTCGAGGAGGAGGACGTTGACGTCGCCCGCGGCCTCGACCGCGCGCCCCGACATCGCGAGGATGTTGTGCTTGAGCACGCGGTCCATTCCCGCGATCCCGATGGCCGCAGAGGAGGCCGCCGATCGTCGTCGGGATGAGGCAGACGAGAAGGGCGATGAGGACCGTCACCGAGACGTCGCCCCCGGAGTAGACCGCGAAGGGGCGGAGGGTCACGGTCGCGAAGAGGAAGACGATCGTCAGCCCCGCGAGGAGGATGTCGAGGGCGATCTCGTTCGGCGTCTTCTGCCGCTCGGCCCCCTCGACGAGCCGGATCATCCGGTCGAGGAAGGTCTGCCCGGGCTCGGACGTGATCTCGACGACGATCCGGTCGGAGAGGACGGTCGTCCCGCCGGTCACGGCCGAGCGGTCGCCCCCCGCCTCGCGGATGACGGGGGCGGACTCGCCCGTGATGGCCGACTCGTTGACCGAGGCGATCCCCTCGATCACGGTGCCGTCGCCGGGGATCGATCTCGTTCGCCTCGACGACGACGCGGTCACCTTTTCGGAGATCCGAGGACTGGCACCCGCTCCTCGCGGGCGGCGGGGCCCTCGCCGACGAGCCGGCGGGCGACCGTCTCGGTCTTCGCCCGCCGGAGGGCGTCGGCCTGCGCCTTCCCGCGCCCTTCGGCGACGGCCTCGGCGAAGTTCGCGAAGAGGACCGTCGCCCAGAGCCAGAGGACGATCTGGAGCTGGAATCCGAAGAGCCCCTTCGGGGCGAGCCCCGGAATGAGAAAGAGCGTCGTCGCGACGGCGCCCACCTCGACGATGAACATGACCGGGTTTCCGATCATCCGCCGCGGGTGGAGCTTGGCGAAGGCGTCGACCGCGGCCCGGGAGAGGATCGCGCGGTCGAGCAGGGAGGTAGGTCTCGTTCTCGTCATGACGGTCCGTTCCTCAGAAGAGCTTTCCGGCGCCCATCAGGAGGTGCTCGACGATCGGTCCGAGCGAGAGCGCAGGGAAGAACGTGAGCGCGCCGACGATCAGGATGACGCCGATGAGGAGCAGGACGAAGAGCGGACCGTCGACCGGGAAAGTGCCGATCGACTCGGCCACCTTCTTCTTCGCTGCGAGCGAGCCGGCGATCCCGAGGATCGGGATGATCATCAGGAAGCGCCCGAAGAACATCGCGATGCCGAGCGCCACGTTGTAGAAGTCGGAGTTGGCGTTGAGTCCGGCGAACGCGCTGCCGTTGTTCCCCGTGGCGCTCGTGAAGGCGTAGAGGATCTCGGAGAGCCCGTGCGGCCCCGCGTTGTTCAGGCCGGCGAGGCCCGCCTTCGACGCGATCCCGATGGCGGTTCCGACGAGGATGCGAGAAGGTCAGGATGAGCACCGAGAGCATCGCGAGCTTCACTTCCTTCGCCTCGATCTTCTTGCCGAGGTACTCGGGCGTCCGCCCGACCATGAGGCCGGCGATGAAGACCGAGAGGACGACGAAGAGAAGCATCCCGTAGAGGCCGGCGCCGACGCCGCCGAAGATGATCTCGCCGAGCTGGATGTTCAGGAGCGGGACGAGGCCTCCCAGCGGCGTGAAGGAGTCGTGCATCGAGTTGACGGCGCCGCAGGAGGCGTCGGTGGTGATCGTGGCGAACAGGGCGGAGTCGACAGGCCCGAACCGGACTTCCTTGCCCTCCATGTTTCCCATCGCGTGCGACACGCCGAGACCGTGATGGATCGGGATTCCCGCGGACCTCGAAGTACCCGGCGATCAGCGCTCCGGCCAGAAAGAGGCTCGCCATCGACCAGAAGACCGCCCAGCCGTGCCGCGTCTTCCCCGTCATGGCGCCGAGCGTGTAGGTCAGCCCGCCGCCGATCGAGAAGATCAGGAACATCTCGACGAGGTTGCTGAAGGGCGTGGGGTTCTCGTACGGATGGGCGGAGTTCGCGTTGAAGAAGCCGCCGCCGTTCGTCCCCAGCTCCTTGATGGCCTCCTGCGAGGCGATGGGGCCCTGCGGGATCTTCTGCGTCGCGCCCTCGAGCGTCGTGACGGCCACGGAAGGCTTGAAGTTCTGGATGACGCCCTGCGACATCAGGACCACGGCGGCGAGGAGACTGATCGGCAGCAGCACCCAGAGGATGGAGCGGACGAGGTCGAACCAGAAGTTGCCGATCCCCTTCGACTCGGTCCGGGCCACCCCCCTCACGAACGCGATCGCGATGGCGATGCCGGTGGCTGCCGAGGCGAAGTTGTGCACGGCGAGCCCGGCCATCTGGGTGAAGAGAGACATCGTGGACTCGCCCGAGTACGCCTGCCAGTTCGTGTTCGTCGTGAACGAGACTGCGGTGTTCCAGGCGAGGGCCGGCGGGACGGCCGGCATCTTGTCGGGGTTGAGCGGCAGGAGGTGCTGCAACCGCTCCATCGCGTAAAGGACGACGAGGCTGACGACGTTGAAGACCATCATCGCGCCCGTGTACGCGACGAATCCCTGCTCGCGAGAGGCGTCGATGCCACCCACTCGATGGAGCAGACGTTCGAGCGGCAGGAGGACGGGATCGAGGAAGGTCTTCTCCTTCGAGAACACCTTCGTCATGTAGACGCCGAGCGGCTTGACGACCGCGAGGACGAGGAGGAAGTAGATCCCGGTTTTCAGACAGACATCGAGCATCGGCGTCCTCACAGCTTCTCGGGCTTCAGCAGGGCGTAGAGCAGATAGGCGAGGGCGAGGACGGAGAGCGCGAGGCCGAGCACGGTCTCGAAGGTCATAAGGGGGCCCCTAGAGCCCCTCGCAGCGCTTCACGTACCAGAGCGAGGCGGCGAGGAGAGCGGCGGACGCAAGCAGAAAGAGGGCATCGAGCATGGGATTCCTTTTCAGAAGACGTAGATCGCGTCGAGGAGGATCGTCGGCTGAGAGGTCGTGAAGGTGGACTGCTTCTCGAAGACGGCGCGGTTCGACCAGTCCAGTCGCAGGTCTGCGCGAAGGAGAAAATGGGAGGTGATCTTCCATTCGGGGGTCAGCGTGACCTCCTTGAGGTACTGCCCGACGCCGGTCCGGGCGCCCTCCGGGTCTGCGAAGTACTCGCCCCGGAAAATGAAGGCGAAGTGATCGGAGAGGCCGAATCTCGCGTAGCCGACGATGCCGCTCCAGGTCGCCGTCTGGCCCGCCGTCACGGCATTCGGCTCGCTTCCGTACGTCAGCTCGAGGGTGAAGACCGTCAGGTCGGTGGCCTTCCACTGTCCCACGACGTTCCCGACGTTTCGCCAGTTCGCGTTCGTGTTTGGTTGCTCGGGCCCCACCATGTAGTTCCCGGTGACCGAGATCGTCTTCGAGGGGGTCCAGATGAGCTGCGCGCCGAAGGACTTGCCGCTGTTGTTGTCCTTCACGACGTCCCAGCCGTTGCAGATCTGAAGCATGCCGGCCAGCTCGTCGCTGAAGGTATAGGTGGCCTTCAGGCCGGTATGGGTGAAGGGAATGGCGTAACCGAAGACGAAGGAGCGGGTCGCGTTGTCGTTCCAGCCGTCGTACCCCTCGATGACCTCGTTGCCCATGTGGGTAATGAACTTCCCGAAGTCGAACCGAAGCCCGCTTCCGAGGGGTGCAACATAGCTGACGAAGGCCTGCTGGAGGTCAAAGTCCTGTCCCTGGAAGAGGCCGGCGGCCGAGGCGACCCGCGCCACGGCGCCCGCCACGGCATCCACCCGGAAGCCGGCGTCGCCGGGCTTCTCGACGGCCTTCTGCAGGACGATCTCGGCGGCGTCGATGTTGACGCTGTTGTCCTGGTAATCGAAGACGCGGTACTGATTCAGGGCCGAAGCCGGCCGGTTGGTGTTGTACCCGTACCAGGCCGACACGAAGCCGTTGACCGCGATCTCCTCGTACCAGGGCTTCGGCGTGGGCGTCGGAGCCGGCGTGGGAGTCGGGGTGGGAGAGGGAGCCGGAGCCGAAGGAGTGGGCTCCTGCTTCTCGTCCGGCAGGGCGCGAGCAGCGGACGAGAGGAGCATCGCGGAGAAAGCGGCGGCGCAGAGGTATCGAGAAGGCGGATCGTTACTCATCTCTGTCTGACTTCGTGAGCTGTTCAGGCGGCGCGTGCTCCGGATGCCGGCGCACGCCCCGCCTTCGATCGAAACCCTTCGAGGCTCCGGTCGAGCCACATGTTCCAGTCGAAGCGAAGCTGCCCGAGCGCCGCGGAAAAGAAGATCACGTAAGCGCCGAATCCAGCCATCCCAGAGAGTATGCGAGGGATACCACCGAGCTTCGAGGCGAGGAGGGCGCCTGCGAGGAGCACTCCGAATGAAAGGAACAAGAGGACCAGAAGTCGAAGGACGGCCGGAAATCGGGAACCGGAATCGTCTCGCACGCCCGAAAGATGCGACCGGACGGAGCAGGAAGTCCGGAAGGAGGCCGAAAGAAGTTCTAAAGACGGCCGGTTCGCCGGGTCAGCGAAGAGGCTCGGCGACGAAGCGGTAGCCGACCCACGGCTCGGTCAGGATGAATCGGGGGCGGGCGGGGTCGGGCTCGATCTTCCTCCGGAGGGAGCCGACGTGGACGCGGACGACGTCCGGCGTCGTCCCCGGCGCCCCGTGCCAGACGCGCCCGATGATCTGGGCGATCGTCACGGGCTTTCCGGCCCGCGAGGCGAGGAACTCGAGGATGGAGAACTCGGTCGGCGTGAGCCGCACATCCCGGCCCTCAACCGTGACGAGCCGCCGCTCGACGTCAATCGTCAGGCCCGGAAACTCCAGGGGCTCGCGTGCCGCCTCGTCGAGCGTCCGCCGGAGGTGCGCCCGGACGCGGGCGAGAAGCTCGTGCACCGAGAACGGCTTGCTGACGTAGTCGTCGGCGCCGAGATCGAGGGCCCGGACTTTGTCGCTCTCGCCGCCGCGGACGGAGAGGACGACGATCGGGGTCCGGGAGCGACGCCGGACGGCTGCGATCAGCTCGTAGCCGTCGCTCTGCGGCATGGCGAGGTCCGTCAGGACGAGGTCCGGTGCTTCCGCCTCGAACCGCGAGAGGCCCTCCCGGCCATCCGCCGCCTCGATCGTCTCGTACCCGGCGGCCTGCAGCTCGGCGGCGAGGCCCCGGCGGACGGCGGGGTCGTCGTCCACGACCAGGAGTCGCAGGATCTGCGCCCCGCGGGTCATGCCGGGCCTCCGGTCGCGGCTGCCGGGAAGTCGAGACGGGCGATCGTTCCGCCGCCGGGCCGGTCGAAGAGGGTGACGCTTCCGCCGAGCGCCCGCGCGAGAGAGCGGCAGATCTCGAGACCGAGGCCGGCGCGTCCACTGTCGCCCGGCTCGCCCCGGCCAGCGTGCCGCCTGCTTGACCGACGGCCGGAACGCCGGGGCCGCGGTCGAGCATGCTCGAGACGGACCGCTTCCCGGCTCGAGTGGCTCCGGCGCGGCCGAAAGCTCGAGGGGAGCGCCGGGGGGCGAGGCGCGGGCGGCGTTCTCGAGGAGGTTCGAGAGGATCTCGACGGCGAGGGCGGGATCGACGAGGAGGTCGGGGGTCTCCGGCGCGATCGAGACCTCGACCGCGACGCCCCTCGAGATACGAGCGAGAGGCTCTCCAGTCGCCGCGCGGAAGAGGTCGGCCGCGGGCGAGGGCTCGGGCTTCGGCGCGAATGTCCCGGCGTCGAGCCGCGCCATGGCGAGGAGATTGTCGATCCGCCGCGAGAGACGCTCCGTCTCGCGCGCGACCTCGTCGACGACCTCTTCGGCGCCGGCGTCCGGCTCGCGGAGCCGCTCGAGGCCGATCCGGATCGCCGTCATAGGTGTCCGGAGGTCGTGCGAGACGGCGCGGAGGAGGGACGTCTTCAGCGGCGTCGCTCTCGCGGAGGGCCTCCGATGGCGGTCCGCTCCCGAAGGAACCGCTCGCGCTCGACGGCGAGGGCGACCAGGCGCCCGACCGACTCCAGCGCCGTGCGATCCGCCTTCGTTCCGCGTGCGACGAGAAGGCCACTCGCCTTCCCGCCGACGGCGAGCGGAAGGTAGACGTCCCGGGTGCCGCCGGCCGCCGCGATCTCGACGGTCTCCCCCTTGCGGCCGACGCTTTCGATCAGGACGTCGTCCGGCCGGAGGCTCCCGGCGAGATCGAAGACGACATCGGCCTTTCCGGGGCCGTCGCGGAACAGGACGAGGCCGCCACCCCGGGCGCCGATCGTCCGGAGCGCCCTTCCCGCCGCTTCGCCGAGCGCCCCGATTCGGTTCGTCGCGGCGAAGAGGTCGATCGAGAGGTCGTAAAGGGCTTCGACCTCGGCTCTCCGCGCCTCGGCATCGGCGGCCTGCTGCCGGGCCCGCGCGACGAGCCGGCTCGCGACCGTGGAGGCGACGAGAAACGCCGCGAGTGCCACCCAGTTCGACGGGTCGGCGATCGTGAAGGTCCCGACCGGCGGGAGGAAGAAGAAGTTGAAGGCGAGGGCCGCGGCGAGGGAAGCGACGGTACCGGCGACGAGGCCGCGTCCCACCGCCACGCCGAGGACGGCGATCAGGAAGGCGAAGCCCGTGGTCGTCGGGTTGGCGCCGAGGGCCCGGCCGAGAGCGGTCACCGCGGCGACCGCGGCGAGGGCCGAGGACCGCATCGGCGGTCGCCGGATCAGACCGGCCCGCCGCGTGCCGGACTCTCCGCTCGGAGTCACCTCACCGCCTCCTCCCGGGGAGCGGAATGCGGGTTGCGCCGCACGGGCCAGATCCCGATGCCCCGCGAGAGAGCATCGGCGGCGATCCGATGCCCCGAAGCGTTCCAGTGGCTCCTGTCGGCAGCTCGTGTGACGATCCCACGGCGTTCGGCTTCCTCTTCGGCTTCGGCCACTCCGCCAATGACGATGAGGTTACTCGCCGAGGCGATGCGCCGGAACTCGGCCGCAAACGGCGGGGTCTCGTCGACGCAGAAGGCGTAGAGAGCCCGTTCGGGGCCGACGCGCTCCCTCATCCGGCGGAGGAGTCGTGCGGTGGTCTCGCTTGCTTCGGCGAAAAGAGGGTGGCTGGCCCCGACCTGAGCGATCTCGGTCTCGATGGAGGCCGCATTGGAGGAGGCCGCGAGCCGGTCGAGTCGGGAGAGGATGAAGTAGACCGAGCGGAGGTGTCGGTTCGCGAAGTCGCGAAGGAGAGAGAAAGGCTTCGGCATCCGCCGGACGATCCGTCCGTCCGGAAGGAGATAGGGACGCGTCATGCCGTTGTTGTTCCTCGTGCTCCGGCGTTCGAGTTCGAACGAATTGTTGACGAAGTCGTTCGCCGAGAACTGGAGGACGACGGCGTCGGGGTCTATGGCGTCGAGACGGCGGTTGAGGACCATCAGCTCCTGAAGCGTCCCCCAGCCTCCGGTGCCGCTCGCGTAGGCCTCGATTCCGTCCCGAGCGGCGAGGAGCGCGTAGAAGGTTTCCTCGTCCGAGACCTCGAGCGCCTGCGTGAAGGAGTCTCCGACGAATAGGACGCGCGAGCCGGCGGCGCCGAAAGGCGCGGAATCCGGCGGAAACCGTCGGCGTCGAAGTGGACGGAAATCCGGGAAGTCCTTCCCGCGGCGTCGGTCCGGTCCTCCGCCGACGCGAAGTTCGGCGTCGTCCGCCAGCCGAGCTCCTCGTCGAGGACGAGGGGGCCGGCCACCGCCGCCTCCGGGCGGAAGAGACGGCGAATCCGGATGGCGCCCTCCACGAGCGCCAGGCCAGCGAGGAGTCCGAAGAGGACGGCAAGGGCCTTCCGGACCGGTTCGGATCCGCGCCGCCCTGCGGTCGGCCGACTTCGGGCGCGGAGGAACGGCTACCCGTGGATGTTCTGGCCGTGGACGGCCTCCGCCGCCTCGTGAAGCGCTTCCGAGAGGGTCGGGTGCGCGTGGATCGTCCGGATCATCTCTTCGGTCGTCGCCTCGCAGCGAAGGAACGCCGCCGCCTCGCCGATCAGCTCGGTGGCGTGCGGTCCGACGATGTGGACGCCGAGGACCTCGTCGTACTTCTTCTCGGAGACGATCTTCACGAACCCCTCGTTCGTCCGCTCCATGGCGCTCTTGGCGAGGACCGGGAAGGCGAATTTTCCGACGGCGACATCGAAGCCGCGGTCGCGCGCCTTCGCCTCCGAGAGGCCGATGGACGCCACCTCGGGGTCGGTGTAGGTGCAGCCCGGGACCTGGTCGCGGTTGATCGGCCGCGTCGGGACCCCCGCGATCGTCTCGGCCGCGACGATCCCCTCCGCCGACGCGACGTGCGCCAGCCAGATCGTCGGGGTCACGTCCCCGATCGCGAAGATCCCGGAGACGTTCGTCTGCTGGTGGTCGTCCACCACGACGTAGCCCTTTTCCGTCCGGACTCCGGCGGCTTCGAGGCCCAGCCCCTCCGTCACGGGCCGCCGGCCGACGGCGAGGAGGATCTTCTCCACGGTCCAGGAGAGAGGCTTTCCGTCCGGCCCCGTGGCGGCGACGGTCACGGTCCCGTCCTCGTTCCGCGTGACGGCCTCGACGGCCGTCGTCGTGTGACATTCGATTCCCTTTTTCCGGAACGACTTCTCGATCTCCTTCGAGATCTCCTCGTCCTCGACGGGAAGGAGGCGCGGAAGGACCTCCACGAGGATCGTCTTGGTCCCGAAGCGCGAGTAGCACGACGCGAACTCCGACCCGACGGCGCCCGACCCGATGACGAGGAGCGACGCGGGGACCGACGTGCTCCGGAGGACGTGATCCGAGTTGAGGATCGACTGCCCGTCGGCCTTCAGGAAGGGAAGGTCTCGCGGCGCGGAGCCGGTCGCGATCACGACGTTTCTCGTCTCGAGCGTCATCTCCCCCCCCTCGCCGGAGACCGCCACGCGGCCGGTTCCCGCGAGCCGCCCGATCCCGGCGTGGACTTCGATCCGGTGCTTCTTCATCAGGTAGTCGACGCCGCGCGCCCCCTTGAAGACCACCTTGTCGCGGAACTTCGCGACGGCCGGGAAGTCCAGCTCCACGCCGGACGCCCTCACGCCGAAGTCGGCGGCGTGCCTTGCCTCGTCGAGGAGGGTCGCGGACTTGAGCATCGCCTTCGTCGGGATGCAGCCGCGGTGGAGACAGGTGCCGCCGAGGCCGATGCCCGGGACCTTCGCGTCCCTCTCCACGATGGCGGTCCTGAGGCCGAGCTGGGCGGCGCGGATGGCGGCCACGTAGCCTCCGGGCCCGGAGCCGATGACGACGAGGTCGTAGGGGAGATGCGCTCACGGTGACTCCTTGGCGCGCCGGGCGGCGCGGAGCGCGGAAATTATAGGCGGATCGTCAGGCCGGCGGATACCCCGTGATCGCACGAATCTCTTCGTAGAGCGGCTTGAGCCGCGCGTACATCTGGCGGTAGACGCGCGTGTAGAGCTCCTCGTAGAGGGCGGAGGTGACGGGGTCGGGCGTGGAAGACGCGGCCGATGCGCGTCATCGCTCGCGACGGCGGTCTCGAAATCCGGGTGGAGCCCGAGGCCGACGGCGGCGTCGATGGCCGCGCCCAGCCCCGAGGCCTCGTAGATGTGGGGCCGGCCGACCGGCAGCCCGAAGACGTCGGCCGTGATCTGCATCGCGGCATCGCTCTGCGAGCCGCCGCCCGCCACGCGCAGCTCGGTGATGGACACGCCGGCTTCGCTGCTCCGCACGCGCTCCTTCCCTCGCGGAGCGCGTAGGCGAGCCCTTCGAGGATGGCGCGGTAGAGATGCGCGCGCGTGTGGACGTCGCCGAAGCCGATGATGGCGCCTTTCGCTTCGGGGCCGGGCACGCTTGACGCCGGGCGACCAGTAGGGCTGCAGGACGAGGCCCATCGAACCGGGCGGAACGCTGTCGAACCAGCTCGTCGAAGAGGCTCTCCGGCTCGATCCCCCTCTCTCGCGCGACCGCCGTCCTCGCGATGGCCGAACTCGCTCGCTTGAACCAGCTCACCATCCAGTAGCCGCGAAAGATCTGGATCTCGAGGCTGTAGGCGCCGGGCACGGCGGCGGGATAGGGCGGGAAGAGCGGGTAGCGGCTTCGACGTACCGCCGGTGCGTCGTGTTGATGGTGGCGGTCGTGCCGTAGCTCAGGCAGCCGATGTGCGGCGAGAGGCAGCCGGAGCCGAGCACCTCGCAGGCTTTGTCCGCGGCGGCGGCGATCACCGGAAGGCCGGCCGGGAAGCCCGGTGGCTGCGGCGGCCTCCGCGCGTGATCTCGCCGAGGGGCTGGCCGGGCGGCACGAGTTCGGGGAGCAGGCCCGGGTCGACCGGGACGGCCTTCCACTTCCAGTCGCCCGCGCGGGCCCACGTGAGCTTCCTTGTAGTCGAAGGGGAGATAGCCGACCTGGCAGCCGACGGAATCGACGAAGCGCCGGTGAGCCGGTGCGTGAGATAGCCGGAGAGGAAGAGGATATTTGTGGGTCTGCTCCCAGATCCCGGGCTGGTGCCGCCGGATCCAGTTGGCCTCGGCTTCGGCCTGGAAGTAGCGCGACCGTCGCGGGACATGCCGATCGCCCGGAAGAGCGAGCCCCCAGAGGCCGCCGAGAGGCGCGGCACGTCTTCGGCGCGACGCTGATCGAGCCAGAGGATGGCGGGGCGGAGGGCGTTCCCCTCACGGTCGACGTTGACCATCGTGGCGCGCTGGGTCGTGAGGGCGACGCCGGCGAGGTCCCGGGCCGCACGACACCCGCGGACCAGAGCGCGCGGCACGCATCGACGATCGACTCCCA
This sequence comes from uncultured Acidobacteriota bacterium, assembly GCA_963779415.1. Classification (GTDB taxonomy): domain Bacteria; phylum Acidobacteriota; class Thermoanaerobaculia; order UBA5066; family UBA5066; genus DAOMFB01. Next base: position 1,759,835 of record CAVZYA010000002.1, read on the forward strand.
GTAGATCTCGGGGTCGCTGTTCGGCCCAGCCCGGATGCGGCGAGAAATACGGGATAGAACGGCACGCGCGCCTTGGCGATGAGGTTTCCCGCCGGATCGAAGACGAGGGCACGGACGCTCTGGGTTCCGGCGTCGAGCGCGAGGATCAGCTCGACGCTCCCATACTGACGCCCCCTCCGGACGTCTCACCGGTCGGAACACCGTGCATGCCTCCTCCAGAGCCGGCGGTAAGCGTCCTCCTCCTTCATCCATCGCTCTTCGTCCCAGCCAAGCTCTTCCCGGCAGATCGCCCGGATCGCGCGGAAAGTGCGCGGCTCCCCCCTCGGGCGCGGAGGAGGCCGAGGCGGACGCGACGAAGAAGAAGGTCGTCGAGGTGCGCCACCCATTCGGAGCGGGCTGCCCAGCGGATCTCGGCGGGGAGAACGGACGTCGCGGATAAGGGGGCGAGCTCGCTCTCCCGCGCCGACGGCGACCACCTCTCGCGCCTCGATCCCGTACCGGCCGAGGAGTCGGCGGAGCCGGCCCTCGTCGAGCCGATGGCCGCCCGGAATCCCGTCCGGAACGCGGTCCAAGGATCGGCGTCGACTCGTCGAGCCGGATCGGCCCCGCGAGGCGCCGGCGGACGGCGCTGGTAGGACGTCGAGGGCGATCAGCCGGAACGTCGTCAGCTTTCCGCCGGTGACGGTCACGAGGCCGTTCTCCTCCCAGATGGACGTGGTCTCGCGATTCCTTCGATGGGTCCTTCTTGCCCGTTCCGATGATCGGGCGGACGCCGCTGAAGGTGGCGATTGCGTCCCGGAGGTTCAGAGTCGAGAGTCGGAAAGCGGGCAGTCAACGCCTCCATCAGGTACGAGGTCTCCCCCAGCGCCGATCGCGGGCTCCTCGTCGAGCGAGCCGCGGTGATCGACGTCCGTCGTTCCGAAGATCGTCACCCCTTCCCAGGGGACGACGAAGAGGGGGCGGTGATCGCGCGGGTGAGAGAATGCTGATCGCCTGCGGGGCCGGCAGGCGCCAGGTGGGGAAGACGAGATGGCTTCCCGCGCAGGGGCCGGAGGCGGGCGGCCGCGCCGGCCTTCGCCACGCAGACGATCGGCCCACGCCCCGGTGGCGTTGACGACGGCGCGGGCGCGAGACCTCGACGGACCGGTCGCCGATCCCGTCCTTCAGTGTGACGCCGGCGACAATCGCCGTGGTAGGATCAGCAGCTCCTCGACCTTGGCGTAGTTGAGCGCGGCGCGCGCCGGCCTCACCGCCTCCCGGATGACGCGGAAGACGAGGCGCGCGTCGTCGGTCTACGGCGTCGCCGAAACCAGAAGCCGCCGGTAGAGGCCGTCGAAGAAGAGATACGGGGCGCGAGGAGCCCGCAGCTCTCGCGGCCGAGAGGTGGCGATGATTCCATCGGCCCGCGAGGAAGTCGTAGACGAGAAGCCCCGTGCCGTACAGCAGCCGTCCCGGACGGTCTCCGGGGTAGGTCGCGAGGAGGAATCCGAGGCGATCCACGAGCCCCGGTCCTTCGGCGGACGAGCCGCTCCCGCTCGTGGACGGACTCGCTCGTGAGGCGCAGCTTCCCCTGCTTGAGGTACCGGAGCCCGCCGTGGACGAGCTTCGAAGAGCGGCTGGAGGTGCCCGATCCGAAATCGCCTTGTTCGACGAGGAGGGCGGAGAGGCCGAATCGCGTCGCCTCGCGGAGGATGCCGGCTCCCGTGATCCCGCCGCCGATGACGAGGAGATCCCACGGCTCGTGAGAGGCGGGACCAGAAGCGTCGCGCCGTCCGGAGGACTCCGCCGGCGTCTCTCACGTGACGAGCTTCCCCGGGTTCATGAGGCCCTCCGGATCGAATGTCCACGAAAGAAGAGAATTGAGGGACCGAGACGCCCGCGCTCCCTTTTCCTCGGCGACGAGATACGGGAGATGGTCCGACGCCGACGCCGTGCTGGTGGCTGATCGTGCCTCGCCCGTCCCTGATCGACGCGGCTGGCGGCGGCCTTCAGGAGAGACTCCAGCGGCCGCAGGTTCTCGTCGGGGTCTTCGGCAAGACGGAAGAGGTACGTCGTGTAGAGGCTCGAGCCGTCCGAGATAGAGATGCGACAGATGAGAGAAGACATGGACGCCCTCGCCGATCTCCACGAAGCCCCTCGCGAGAGGGCTCCCTCGACGCCGTCGCGAAGGGAGAGGGAGGGCGGCTCCAGCGGAGCGGCGGTCTCGACGGTGTCGACGGCGTATCCGGCGTCCCAGAGGGCGTTGCGGAGATACGGGGCGAAGAAGCGGCTCCGCAGCCACCGTTCCCGAAGGCCGTTCCCGACGTAGACGCCCGCCATGCGATCGCGAGAATTCCGAGCGTCTGCTTCGGGCGACCCGGGACGATCCTCTCGCCTGCCGGAGAGGCCGACGAGAAGGAGGCACTTCGACTCTCGCTTTCCGTCGAAGCCGCAGATACCCCTCCAGAGCGCCGTCATCGAGTCTCTCGTGACCGGCCAGGAGGAGCGACGACCGCGGTCTCCTCCGGCGTCGCGAGGCGCAACATGGAAAGGGGAAGGCGGGCCTGGGCGAGAAGGCGCGTGGCGGCCCGAGCCCGTCCCGAAGTCCGGGAAGGAAGACGGCGAAAAACTCCTCCCGTTCGGGGAGCGGGAGTGACGCGAACGGTCGCCTCGGTCAGGATCCCGAACCTCCCCTCGCGAGCCGAGGACGATCTCGCGCAGATCGGGGCCCGCGGCCGAGGCGGGAAAGACAGCGAGATCGAGAGTGCCGGCGGGGTCTCGAGATGGCCCCCCGCGAAGAGCCTCTCGATCCGTCCGTAACCGAGCGACTGCTGTCCGCTCGATCGCGTGGCCACCCAGCCCCCCGAGCGTCGAGTAGCTCGAAGGACTGAGGGAAGTGACCGAGGGTGAAGCCGCCCGCCGCGGAGCGCGGCCTCGAGGTCGGGCCCCTTCACACCGGCCCCGAACGCCGCGAGGTGACTTCTCGCGTCCAGAGTGGCGAAGGTCCGAGAGGCGGGAGAGATCGACGCGTGAGGACCGGGCGGGCGTCCGCGAGCGGGTTGACATGGCCGAGCGACGCTCGTTCCGCCGCCGTACGGAATGAGCGAGGCGCCGCTTCGCCCTCGCGACGTACGAGTCGAACTCCTTCACGTCGGAATCGGACTCGGGCCAGGCCACGCCGTCGGGGAGCGCGCCCGAGGCGGCCGCTCGCGGAGGGCGATCCAGTCGGGAAGACTCTGTCCACGCGCGTGGAGAAGACGGGATAGGGGTTCGACGTCGAAGCCACGTCGCGCGGAAAAGACGGGACGGAGGAATAGCCGTCCGAGGAGAGTCGCGAAGCGCCGCGTCGCGCGGACGCGATCCGGACCCGAGAACGCCCTTGAGAAACGGAATCGTCCGCGGCAGGAATGGGTCGCCGTGATCGATCTCGTCCCCCAGCCGTTCCAGCGTCTCATCCGGGGAGGCCTCCTCAAAGGAGCGGTTGACTCCTTCGCGATTGTCTCTCGCCGGGGGCGAGGCTCCCGGGCCCGGCCGGACCCGGGCGGGAGCAGCGGAATAAGATTCCGTCTCACCGATGGACGTCGAACGCGCGTCCCGCTACCGCGTGATCCGGCCGCTCGGCTCCGGCGGGATGAGCGAGGTCTTTCTCGCGGAGGACCGGGACCTCCACCGGCCTGTGGCGCTGAAGGTCCTGAAGGAGTGCGCCGGGGGAGACGCGGGCCGGCTCCGGCTTCTCCGCGAGGCGCGGCTCGCCTCCCAGCTCTCGCATCCGGCGATCGGCGTCATCTACGAGGTGTCCGAGATGGAGAAGGACGGGAAGCGGCTCCCGTTCATCGCCCTGGAGTACGTCGAAGGAGAGACGCTCAAGGCCTACGTCGAGCGGAGCGCCTCTCCGCTCCCGCAGATCCTCGAGCTGGTGCGGCAGGTGGCCGAGGCGCTCGGAACGGCGCACGAGCGCGGCGTGATCCACCGGGACGTGAAGCCGTCGAACGTGATGGTCACGTCGGAAGGGCGCGTGAAAGTGCTCGACTTCGGCCTCGCGGCATACGTCCCGCCGGCCGGAAGCTCCGACGACACCTGGAGCGTCTTCGCGAGCGGCGCGGGAGCCCCTGCCGGGTCGCTCCTCGGCACGATCGCCTACATGTCTCCCGAGCAGGCCCTCGGCCGCGAAGTGGACGGCCGAAGCGACGTCTTCTCGCTCGGCGTCGTCCTCTGGGAGCTCGTGACGGGCGAGCTTCCGTTCCGGGGCGCCAACGCCGTGGAGGTGATCGAGGCGATCCGGCACGCGGAGCCGGCGGCGCCGGAGCATGAGAAGCCCGTCCCCGCCCATCTCGGAAGCCTCCTGAAACGGATGCTCGCGAAGGAGCCGGCAGATCGCCCCGCGACGATGCGTGAGGTGGGCCGGGAGATCGAGGCCCTCGAGCGAGGGATCCGGGACGGGACGGAAGCGCCGGCGCTCCCCGTCGCGCGGGGACCGGGGCGGTCGATCGCCGTCGTAGCCTTCGAGAACATCACGAAGAACCCGGAGGACGACTGGCTGGGCACCGGGATCGCCGAGACCGCTTCGGCCGACCTGCGGGCGATCGAGGGCGTCACGGTGATCGCCCGCGAGCGGGTCAACGAGATCGTCCGGAAGCTGACGGGGGGCACGGACGCGCCCGAGGCGGACCTCGCCGCGCGCATCGGGCGCGAGCTCGAGGCGCGCTGGGTCGTGAGCGGCGGCCTCCAGCGGGTCGGCGAGACGGTCCGCGTCACGGCACGGCTGACCGAGTCCGCAACCGGCGCCGTTCTCCGGACGGTGAAGCTCGACGGGACCATGGCCGGCCTCTTCTCCCTGCAGGACCGCGTCGTGGGGGAGCTGACGGCGGGGCTGGACCTGGCTCCCCGTCCCGGAGCGGCCGAGGGGGACGAAACCCACGTCCTGGAAGCCTACGAGGCGCTCTCGAAGGGGGTCGTCAACCTTCGCGCCGAAAGTCCGGAAGCCCTCGACCGCGCCATCCTTCTCTTCGAACGGGCGGTGGCCTTCGATCCCGGATACGCGCGGGCGTGGACGGAGCTGGGGAGCGCCTACGACCTGAAGGCCTCGTATCTGAGCCTCCACGAGCTGACCGAGCGGGCCATTGCGGCGTTCCGGAAGGCCCTCGAGCGGAATCCACGCCTGACACGCGCCCGGCGGGAGCTGGGAATCAATCTCATCGACAGCGGCCGGGTCGAGGAGGGGGTCGCCGAAGTCCGGAGGGCGCTCGAGCTGGATCCGGAGGATGCCGGCGCCCATCACTCCCTCGGGCGGGCGTACTTCGTCGGGCTCGGCCGATTCGCCGAAGCGGCGGCCCAGTTCGACCGGGCCCTCGAGCTGAACCCGCGGTACGGATGGGCGGCGCTCCAGCTCGCGCACTGCGCGGCGCTTCTCGGCGACTACCCGAGGGCGGAACGCGCCGCCCGGCGGGCCGATCGAGCTGCAGGAGGCCTTCCTGTCGGGGCGCGAGGGAGCCCTCATCGTCGGCGGCCACACTCGAAGCGGTCAGATCGCAGCGCTTCAGGGGCGGCACGAGGAAGCCCTCGCGGAGTTCGACCGGGAGCTGGCGTTCCTGCAGCACTACGGCCACGCCCTGAAGGAGCGGCACTTCGTGGAGCTTCAGCTCCGGATCGGAAGCTCGTGTCTCCGGCTGGGGCGTCGCGAGGAAGGAACGGCGGCCCTCGAGGCGGCGCTCGAGGCCTTCGGCCGGCGGCTCGGAATGGGGGCGGACGACCCCTTCACCCGCTACTACGCGGCCTGCGCCTCCGCGCTCCTCGGGCGGGCCGACGAGGCGCTCGCCCATCTCGAGAAGGCGATGGCGAAGCGGCCGGCCTTTACCGCCGCGCGCGCCGCGGTCGAGCCCGACCTTTCCTCGCTCGCCTCCGACCCGCGCTTCCGGGAGCTTCTCGTCCGGACGCCGACATAGAATCCGCCGGGAGGGGAGATGGACGTCCCGGCGCTCTTCGGATCCGCAACCTGGTCGCTCCTGAGAAACAAGCTGCGAAGCTCGCTCACGGTCCTCGGGATCACGATCGGGATTGCGGCCGTCATCGGCGTCGTGGCGATCGGCAAGGCGGGGCAGGCGCGCGTCGAGCAGCACCTCGCGAACCTCGGGGACAACTTCGTCTGGATCGAGGCGGGAGGTCGCGCCGTGAACGGAGTGCGCACCGGGCCTCGGGGGACCAAGACGCTCGTCTACGCCGACGCCGTCGCGATCCGGAGCCAGATCCCGTTGATCAAGAGCGCCTCGGCGAACGTCGATTCCTCGGTCCAGGTCATCTACGGGAACCAGAACTGGTTCACGACGTATCGCGGCGTCGAGCCCGACTACTTCGACATCAAACGGTGGTCCATCGACCAGGGAGCGGCCTTCTCCCAGGACGACGTCGACCGCGCGGCCGACGTCTGCGTCATCGGCCGCACGATCCGGACCCAGCTCTTCGGCGTCGAGGAGCCGATCGGCAGGGTGATCCGGCTCAAGAGCCTCCCCTGCACGGTCGTCGCGACGCTCAGGCCGAAGGGGCTCTCTCTCTCCGGGCAGGACCAGGACGACACGATCATCCTGCCGTACACGACGGCGCAGAAGAAGCTCATGGGAGTGACGTGGCTGGACGACATACTCTGCTCGGCCGTCTCCCAGGACGTCGTGAAGCTCGCGGGACAGCAGATCGGGGCGCTCCTTCGCGAGCGCCATCACCTGCGTCCCGAGGAGGAGGACGACTTCAACATCCGGAACCCGGAGGACGTCATCCAGGCGCAGCTGGAGGCGAACCGGACGCTGACCCTCCTCCTCATCGCGATCGCGTCGATCTCGCTCGTCGTCGGAGGCATCGGGATCATGAACGTCATGCTCGTGTCGGTGACCGAACGGACGCGCGAGATCGGGGTGCGCGTGGCGGTGGGCGCGACAGAGGAGGAGATCCAGCTCCAGTTCCTCGGGGAGTCGGTGCTCCTCAGCCTGGTCGGCGGGGCGGCGGGGGTGGTGGTCGGGATCGTCGGGTCCTTCGTCGCCGGGAAGGCTCTCGGATGGCCGATGAAGATGTCGGCCGAAGCCGTCCTCCTCGCGGCTCTCTTCTCGATTGCCGTCGGCGTCTTTTTCGGGTACTACCCGGCTCGCAAGGCCTCCCGGCTCGATCCGATCGAGGCCCTGCGCTATGAGTAAGGTCGTCGAAACGGGAGGCGAGCTACCGGAAGGCCCGATGCCGGGCCGCCGAAAGGTCTGGATTCTGACGGCCGGCGTTCTCGCGCTGGCGGCGATCGTCGTCGTCACGCTCGCCAGCCGCGGCGACCGGCTCCGCCATCTCACCGCCAAGGTCCAGAAAGGGGAGATTCGCGACGTCGTGGACGCCACCGGCACGGTGAACGCGGTCATCACCGTGCAGGTCGGATCGCAGGTCTCCGGGACGATATCGAAGCTCTACGCCGACTTCAACTCCCGCGTCCGGAAGGGCGACGTCGTCGCGCTGATCGACCCGCAGCTCTTCGAGGGGGCCCTCAAGCAGGCGACCGCCGACGAGGAGAACGCCCGGGCCAACGTCCTCGTCGCGGAGGCGAACCTGGCGAGGGCGAACGCGACGCTGGTGCAGGCGAAAGCCGATTTCGAGCGTGCGAAGGCGATGACGGACCAGGGCGTCGGGACGCAGCAGGCGCTCGACCTCGCGAAGGCCAACTTCGAGAGCGCGAAGGCGTCGGTGGACGCCTCGGCCGCGAACGTCACGCAGGCGCGGGCGCAGGTCAGCCAGAAAGAGGCGGCCGTGGCGGTGGCCCGGACGAACCTCGAATACACCGTCATCCGCTCCCCGATCGACGGCATCGTCGTGGCTCGGAACGTAGACGTCGGCCAGACTGTCGCGGCGTCCCTTCAGGCGCCGACCATCTTCACCATCGCGCAGGACCTGACGAAGATGCTGGTCTACGCGAAGGTGGACGAGTCCGACGTGGGCCGGATCCGGATGCGGCAGCCGGTGACGTTCAAGGTCGACGCGTTCCCGAAGGATCTCTTCGACGGCGTCGTGAGCCAGGTCCGGATGAACCCGACGACGATACAGAACGTGGTCACCTACGACGCCGTCGTCGAGTTCCAGAACCCCGATCTCAAGCTCTTCCCCGGGATGACGGCCTACGTGACGATCCCCGTCGCGACGGCCGAGAACGTCGTCAAGATCCCGAACGCGGCCCTTCGCTACAAGCCTCCGCTCTCCGCGGCGGCCGTTCTCGCCCTCTATGCGAAGTACGGGATCGACGCGGCGCCGGCCTCCGGCGCGCCCCCCGCGGCGAGCCCGGGGCGCCCCCCGGCGCCGGGGGGAGCCGACGCCCGTCGCCCGGCGCGCGGGGAGAGCGTCGTCGTCTGGAAGCTCCTCGCCGACGACACGATCGAGCCGGTTCGGATCGCCCTCGGGATCACCGACCACACGTACACCGAAGTCGAGGGTCTCCTCGCGGGGACGCTCAAGCCGGGCGACGAGGTCGTCACGAGTTCCGTCATGTCGAAGTCCCTCCCCCCGGCGTGCAGGGAATCCGGCGTTGACGGTTCCGAACGCGGAACCGGTCCTCCGCGTCGACCAGGTCCACAAGTACTACGCGATGGGCGAGACGCGGGTCCACGCGCTCCGGGGCGTGAGCCTTTCGGTCGAGCGCGGCGGATTCGTCGCCATCATGGGGGCGAGCGGCAGCGGCAAGTCGACCTTCATGAACATCCTCGGCTGTCTCGACAAGCCCACCTCGGGGCGCTACTTCCTCGAGGGGATCGACGTCTCGGGCCTCGGGAAGCGGGAGCTTGCCGCGATCCGGAACCGTAAGCTCGGCTTCGTCTTCCAGGGGTTCAACCTCCTCCCCCGCACGACGGCGCTCGAGAACACGCAGCTTCCGACCCTCTACTCGAAGATCGAGAAGACGGAGCGCGCCGAGAGGGCCCGCGCCGCGCTCGCCCTCGTCGGTCTCGCGGAGCGCGCCGGCCACTTCCCCTCGCAGCTCTCCGGAGGGCAGCAGCAGCGGGTGGCGATCGCGCGCGCCCTCGTGAACCGGCCATCCATCCTCCTGGCGGACGAGCCGACCGGAAACCTGGACAGCCGTACCGCGGTCGAGGTGATGGAGATCCTGCAGGAGCTGAACGATCGCGGGCTCACGATCGTCCTCGTCACCCACGAACACGACATCTCGCAGTTCGCGAGAAGGGTCGTCGTCTTTGCCGACGGGAGGATCCGGCGGGACGGGGCGGTGCCCGAGCCGCCGCGGGCGCGCGAGGTTCTGAAGACACTTCCGACGCTCGAGGACTGACGGGCGGGGACGTTTGCTCCGCACGCGCCGGATCGTTGCTAGAGTCGCGGCATGAGCCGTCTCGCCGCCGCCCTTCCTCGTCGCCCTTGCCCCTTCCGTCCTCGGCGCTGCCGAGCGCGTCGTTCCCTCGACGCTCCCTTCGGGGGAGATCCAGCTTCCGAACGGACGAATGCTGACGCCGACGGGACTCCAGGCGCCGGTCGCCTCCTACCCGTTCGCCCTCGCCGTCGTGCCGGGGGGCGCCCGTCTCGTCGTCGCTTCGACGGGGGCGACGGACCAGTCGCTCCAGCTCCTCGACGCCGGATCGGGGAAGCTCCTCCACTCGGTCCCGGTCCGGCGGCTCCTGGCTCGGCCTTGCGCTCTCGCCCGACGGCCGGCGCGCCTACTTCGCCGGCGCGAAGGAGAAGAAAGTCCACGTCTTCCGCATCGACGGGGACAAGCTCGTGACGGAGCCGGCGATCCCCGTCACGACGCCCGGGGACGGCGCGAAGGACGCGCTCCCGTCCGGCCTCGCGGTCTCGCCGGACGGGAGGTTTCTCTTTGCCGCGCGGGTCCTCGCGGACGACGTCGTGAAGGTCGACCTCGCGACGGGGAAGGTCGTCGCGTCGTTCCCCGTCGGAAAGCACCCGTACCGCCCGGTCTTCTCTCCGGACGGAAGGACCCTGGCCGTGACGAACTGGGGGGGCGCGTCGGTGACGCTCCTCGACCCGGCGAGCGGCGTCGTCCTCGCGGTCGTCCCGACCGACGACCATCCCTCCGACGCCGTTTTCTCGCGCGACGCCCGGCTTCTCTTCGTCGCGGAGGCGAACCGTAACCGCGTGGCGGCGATCGACGTGACGGCGGGGCGGGTCGTCCGGCAGATCGCGGTCGGCCTGGCTCCCGACGGCCCGGGATCCCCCTCGGCCGACGCGCTTCCCGACGGCTCGACGCCGAATGCCCTCGCGCTCGTCCCCGGACGGGAAGACGCTCTTCGTCGCGAACGCGGACGACGATGCCGTGGCCGTCGTCGAGATCGGGAAGGACGTCGCCGCGGCCCGCACGACCGGCTTCATCCCGAGCGGCTGGTACCCGGCCGCGCTCGGACTCTCGCCGGACGGAAGGACGCTCTACGTCGCGAACGGAAAGGGATCCGGCTCGCGCCCGAACGCGAAGGACGGCCCCGTTCCGACGAAGCCGTACAAGGGGATTCCGCCGGGGCACATCGAGAGGCTGCCCGGCTCGGTCTCGATCATCTCCCTCCCATCGAAAAAGGAGCTGGCGTCGCTGACCGTCCGGGCTTACGCGAACCGGAAGCCGGCGGCGCGAGGCGCCTCGCCGGCGCGTCCGTCGGCCGTGGTCCCCTCGAGCGCCGGGCGAAACGTCGCCGATCAGGCATGTCGTCTATGTGATCCGCGAGAACCGGACGTACGACCAGGTGCTGGGCGACCTCCCGCAGGGAAACGGCGACCCGTCGCTCGTCCTGTTCGGGCGCGACGTGACGCCGAACGTTCATGCGCTCGCCGGGGAATTCGTCCTCCTCGACAACTTCTACGCGGACGCGGAGGTCTCGGCCGACGGCCACAACTGGTCGATGGCGGCCTACGCGACCGACTTCGTCGAGAAGGTCTGGCCGCTCGACTACGCCGGGAACGGCTGGTCGTACGTCTTCGAAGGGGACGAGCCGAACGCCGCACCGACCGCGGGCTATCTCTGGGACGCCGCCGCGAAGGCGGGCGTCTCGCTCCGCAACTACGGGGAGTTCATCGGAATCGGCGCCGAATCGCCCGACGCGGAGTACACGGGGCGATTCGAGGGGAAGGGGACGAACCTTGCCCCCTTCACCTGCCCCTTCTATCCCGGCTTCGACCTCGAGATCACGGACAACGCCCGCGTCGACCTCTGGCTGAAGGAGTTCCGCGAGTACGAGAAGAAGGGGAGCTGCCCCGCCTCCAGATCATCCGGCTCGGGAACGACCATACGGCCGGAACCCGCAAGGGAGCGCTCACCCCGAAGGCCTATGTCGCCGACAACGACCTCGCCCTCGGAAGGCTCGTGGAGGCCCTCTCGACGTCGAGGTTCTGGAAGGAGACGGCCGTCTTCGTCGTGGAGGACGACGCGCAGAACGGCTGCGACCACGTCGACTCGCACCGGACGGTGGCTCTCGTCGTCTCGCCGTACACGCGCCGCGGCGGCGCCGTCGACTCGACCCTCTACTCCACGACGTCGATGCTCCGGACGATGGAGCTGATCCTCGGTCTCCCGCCGATGTCGCAGCACGACGCGGCCGCCACGCCGATGTCGAACGCATTCTCGGAGACTCCCGATCCCGCACCTTTCCGGCACCGTCCCTCGCAGGTGCCGCTCTACGAGACGAACCCGGACGGAGCCCCGATGCAGGCCCTCGCGGAGACGTGGGACTTCTCCCGCGAAGACGCCGCCCCCGACATCGCTCTGAACGAGGCGATCTGGAAAAGCGTGAAGGGAGAAGGAGTTCCGATGCCGGCCCCCGTGAACGCCCCCTTCGTCCGCGTAAAGAGCGGGTCCGGCGGCAAGCGCTGAAGGTTCGCGAAAAAGGGACGCCCGGGGGCGGAATGGTTCCTGCTTGAAGGTGGGTGGGGGGATGTCATGAAAATCCGCTCGACCCTTGTCACATCCGTCGCCGCGGGACTTCTCCTGTCGGGAGTCTCCTCGGCCGTCGATTCACCGGACGTGAGGCGCCTCGGAGCCTCGATCGCCCAATACCGGGACAAGGCGTTCCAGATGACCGTGAGCTGGAGATACCCCCAGCTCTATCCGGGAGACCGCTGGACCTTCCTCGAGGCATGGATGATGCCGATCTCGGACAAGGGAGTCACGATCAACCGCGAGGACGTGTCGCTCTATCTTCCCGACGGGACGGAGATCCCCCTGGCGAGCCAGAGCCGGGTGAACGAGTCTCTTCCCGAGATCCGGCGCATCGCGAGGATCGGCAACGAAGTCCGTGACCCGATCGCGGGATACTCCAATGTCCGCAACGGCACGGTCCGGATCGGGTTTCAGGACATCCGTGGGAGGTCCGTCGCGTTCGACGAGTGCGGCATTCCGCCGAACTGGGCGGCCGTCGGCGACCTCTTCTTCGAGAACCCGAAAGGGACGTGGGAGAAGGGGATCTACACCCTGTCCTTGAAGAACAAGGAGATCGACGTGAAGATCCCGATGGCAATCGGCATCACCGGCAAGCTCGAGCGGGTTAGCTAGTCTCCTCCGGGTGAAAGTTCGCGAAAGGGGACGCCCGGCGGGGCGGAATGGTTCATGCTTGGGGCCGAAGGGGGGAGCGCCATGAGAGTTCGTTCGATCCTCGTTGCCGCCGCCGCGGGACTTCTTCTTTCGGGTCTCTCTTTAGCCGTCGATTCACCGAACGTGAAGCGCCTTGGGGCCACCGTCGCCCAGTACAAGGACAAGGTGTTCCAGGTGGCGGTGAGCTGGAGGTACCCCCAGCTCCATCCGGAAGAGCGCTGGACCTTCTTTGAGACCTGGATGATGCCGATCGGGAAAGGGGGAGTCACGGTCAACCGCGAGGACGTATCGCTCTTTCTCCCCGACGGGACCGAGCTTCCCCTTCCGAGCCAGAACAGGCTGAACACCGATTTTCCCGACATCCGGCGCGTCGCGACGGTCGGGGACGTGAATCGCGACCCGATGGAGGGGTATTTCAGGACCCGGGACGGGATTCTGCGGATCGGCTTCCAGGAGGTCCCCGGGACGTTCATCGCCTACAACGAGCGCGGCATGGCGCCGCACTTCGCGGCGTTCGGTGACCTCTACTTCGAAAACCCGAAGGGGAAATGGGAGAAGGGGATCTACACCTTCTCCGTGAAGAACAAGGAAGTCGACGCGAAGATCCCGATGGCGATCGGCATCACCGGCGACCTCGAGCGGGTCAAGTAGTCACTTCCAGCGGAAGATCTTCAGCGCGAGGACGAAGCTTCCGAGGCCCCAGGCCGCGAGGAGGGCGAGCTGCGGGAGGATCGCGGCGAGCCCGGCGCCGTCGTTCATGACGGCGCGGAGGGCGTCGTTGAGCGCCGTGAGCGGGAGCGCCCGGATGAGCGGGATCGCGCCGGCCGGAAAGCGCTCGTAGGAGAAGAAGACCCCCGAGAGGATCCACATCGGGAAGAGGACGAGGTTCGCGATTCCCGACACCCCCTCGATCGTGGTCGGGCGCGCGCCGACGAGGAGCCCGAGTCCGGCGAAGGAGAAAGCCCCGAGGAGGCAGAGAAACGAAAAGAGGAGCATCGAGCCGCGGACGCCGACGCCGAAGACAAGCCATCCGAAAGCGACGAGGACAGCGACCTCGAAGACGAGGAAGACGAAGCGCGAGAGCATCTGCGAGACGAGGTAGTCGCTCTTTCGCATCGGCGTCGCGAGAAAGCGCTTGAGGAGATTTCGCGTGCGCGCCGTGACGACCGAGAAGGCGAGGCTCCAGACCCCGGTCCCCATGATGTTCATCCCGAGAATCCCGGGAATCAGGAAGTCGATGTAGCGTCCCCCAGGTTCGGCCACCCGCTCCTCGGCGATCTCGAGGGGGTCACGGCGCCCGGCGGCGCGCTCGAGGGCGTCGGCGGCCTCGAGGCGGGCGGCTCGCGCGTCGGGACGCGTCGGATCGAGGCGGAAGACGAGCGGCGGCCCGGCGTCGACGAGGATCGAGATCCTTCCGGCGCGGAGCGCCTCTCGCCCGGCCTCCGGGGAGAGGAGCTTCGGCAGGAGGACGGGCGAACCGGAGAGAGCGGCGAAAGCCCCCTTCGCTCCCGGCCCTTCGGCCACGCCGACGGGAATCCGGTCGGGGGCCTTTTCACGGAAGGCGAAGCCGAGCGCGAGCGCGAGGAGGACGGGAAAGACGAAGACCCAGAAGACCGCCTCGGGCTCCCGAAGGAACTGCTTCGTCCGGGCGACCGTCATTTCGATGAGAGGGCCGCGGATCCGACGGGTCCTAGCCATCGCGCAGCTCCCGCCCGGTCCTCGCGACGAAGAGGTCCTCGAGCGTGGCCCGGTGTGTCGAGAGGGAGACGAGGCGGGCGCCAGCCGCCTCGATCGCCGAGAAGAGCGCGGGTGTCGTCTCCGGAAGCGACGCCACCCCGAGGGCCCACAGAGGCCCGCGGCGGTGGACTTCGTGGACGCCCGGGAGCGCGCGGAGCGCGTCGACCGGAAGCTCCGGCTCCGTGCCGAACTCCACGATCTGGGGGGCGCGGAGGGTCGCGATCAGTTCGGCCGGCGTCCCGAGGGCGATCACCTTTCCGTGGTCGACGATGGCGATCCGGTCGCAAAGCCGCTCCGCCTCGTCCATGTAGTGGGTCGTCAGGAGGATGGTCCCGCCGGCGGCTCGGAACGTCTGGATCTCGTCCCAGAGCTGCAGCCGGCTCTGGGGATCGAGCCCGGTCGTCGGCTCGTCGAGGAAGAGAAACTCGGGGTCGCCCACGAGCGCGCAGGCGACCGCGAGCCGCTGCCTCTGCCCGCCCGAGAGCTTTCCGACCATCGCGCCGGCCTTCTCGGAAAGGGAGAGGCGCGAGATCAGCTCGTCCGGATCGTGCCCGCGCCGGAAGAAGGAGCGGAAGAGGACGAGCGTCTCCTCGACCGTCAGCTTGTCCGCGAGCTGCGTCTCCTGCAAGGAGACGCCGAGCCGCTCCCGGAGCGCCTGTTCGTCCGCGTCCCATCGCGCGCCGAGGACCGTCACCTCTCCGGCGTCGGGGCGCGTCAGCCCCTCGAGCATCTCGATCGTCGTCGTCTTCCCGGCGCCGTTCGGGCCGAGGAGGCCGAAGCACTCGCCGCGGCGGATCGTGAGGTCGAGCCCGTCGACGGCGACGACGTCGCCGAAGCGCTTGACGAGGCCCCGCGCCGCGAGGGCGGGCTCGTGGAGAACGAGTCTCGATCATCGGGCGCCGGAGATCTTAAGGTACGGCCGGCCCCGGCTTCACTCCTGGAAGTCCAGGTCGCGCCCCGCCGTCTCGGCCATGCCCCAGAGGGAGACCAGGGCGCGGGAGATGCAGCGAGGCCCACCGTCCAGGCGCTCCCGACGTAGCCCAGAGGGCCCCGGAGCAGGGAGAAGCTGCCCGTGATCAGCGGGACGGCCCCCCGGACGAAGTTCGGAACCGTGGTGGGCCACCGTGGCACGGAGGTTCGTGCCGAACTGCTCCGCGGCGGCGTCATGCGACCAAGACGGCCCAGCAGCCCGCCATGAGGCCGAGGTACCCCGCCAGGAGGTAGAACGCCGCCGGGGTGAGCCCGCGCGCCGTGAGGTAGGTGGCGACGCCGGAGAGCGTCCCGAGGACGAACAGGAGAACGACCTTCTTACGGCTTCTCCAGGCCTGGCTGAGGATGCCGGAAGCGAAGCTCCCCAGCGTGATGCCGCTGTAGCAGAAGGCCACGGCGGTCCCCGCGGCCACGGGTCCCGTCACGCCGACCTTCGGGGCTAATATGGGGCGCGAACTTGACTCGGGCATGTCTCGGCGTCGGGATGAGGAGATTCCCTCGCCGGGACGGAGCTCCAGGGGTTCGCGATAAGCTTCAAGGAAGAAGGCGGAGCAGATCGAGGTGGCGCTCTCCGCAGGCACACGGCTCGGCCCGTACGAGATCCTCGCTCCGCTCGGCGCGGGTGGAATGGGCGAGGTGTACCGGGCGCGCGATGAGAAGCTCGACCGGGATGTCGCGATCAAGGTGCTGCCCGAATCCGTGGCGGCCGATCGGGACGCGCTGGCGAGGTTCGAGCGGGAGGGCGAAGGCGGTCGCCGCGCTCTCTATCCCGAACATCCTCGCGATTCACGATTTGGAAACCACGCGGGCATGTCCTATGCCGTCATGGAGCTGCTGGAAGGCGAGACGCTGCGCGACAAGCTCGACGCCGGACCGATCCCGCAGACGCAGGCCGTGGACTACGCCCTCCAGATCGCCAGGGGCCTCTCCGCCGCACACGAAAAGGGAGTCATCCATCGCGA
>CAVZYA010000003.1:0-399560 GCA_963779415.1 uncultured Acidobacteriota bacterium
CGACGGGTGGCCGGAAGAAGGGGCTTCGGGCGCTGCCAGAGCCGCTTTTTCGGCCTCTTCCGGGGCAGGACGAGGCCCTCGGATCGGTAGAGCCGCAGCAGACGCTTGTGGTTAATCCGATAGCCTTCCCGGCGAAGGAAGATCCCGAGACGTCGATAGCCGAAGCGGGGTCGGCGGTGGGCCAGCTCTCGGAGCTTCTCCCGAAGCTGCTCGTCGCCAGGCCGCCGGGACCGATACCGATAGCTCGAACGCTGAAGGCCCACGAGCCGACAGCTCCTGGACTGGCTCCTGCGGAAGTCCGTGACCATGACGCTCGCCGCCCTCCGCTTCGAGGCGGGCGTCACCATTTTTTTCCGAGCACCCCCTTCAGCGCCGCAATGTCGAGCGTCTGCTCGGCCACGATGTGTTTCAGTCGCCGGTTTTCATCCTCGAGCGCCCGCAGCTTCTTGGCGTCGCTGACGTCCATCCCGCCGTACTTCGCCTTCCAGCGGTAGAAGCTCTGCTCGCTGATCCCGTGCCGCCGGCAGAGGTCCTTCGTCGGCGCCCCGGCCTCCGACTCCTTCAGAACCCCGATGATCTGCTCCTCCGTAAACCGCTTCCCCTTCATCGAGCTCTCCTTCCCTAAGTCTATGGAGAACTCCAAACCGCATCCGGCTACTTTCCGGGGAGCAGGTCACAGCCGCCTTCCACTCCTCGGCAGTAAACCCGCCTTCCGCCTTCACCCAATGAATGTCGTTCACTATCGTGACAGCGATCCGGCGATGGCTCCATGTCCGTGGACCTACCTTCCCCCCACGCGGCAATTGGCGATGCCTCTTCAGAACCCGATCTACAGCAGCTTCGATCTCGCTCGCGTTTTCCTTTGTTCTGGGCCTCGCCCCGAAGCGCCGGAAGCTAGCGTCGTCTAGCCCTCTCGCCGTTGCAAGAAGCTTCTCGCGCTGCTCTTCTCGGCCGCGAGTCTTCGAAGCCAGCTTACTGAGATCCACGTAGAAGCCGAGAACCGGGAACACCCGAAAGTAGAACTCCTCCCGCCCTCTATCTCGGGAGGGTCCCGGCGTACTCTTGCGCTTCTTCGCTACTCTCTCTCTTCGCGCCTCGATCACAGCTCGGAGAATCTCGGCCGGCTCGATCCGGAGCCCCTTTGCCTCGGCGTGGAGTCGCACAATCAGATCAAGATCGTCTGCTCCGATCAGGTAGTCGGGACCCTCATCCCAGAGTGCGAAGGCGTCCGTATTGATCTGCTCGCGAAGCCTCTTCTTTGCTGTTTCGAGCCAGGCCGGGCGTCGTCTCTCGTCCACATTCCGCTCCTCCCGCTCCGCACGAAAATGAAGACCGGCGGAAAGGCGAGCGGGTTGCCCTTGTCGGACCGGGGATCAGCCGGCCCTATCCGCCCGGGCGATTCTTACTCAGGCAGGGCCCGGACCGGGGGGCACGCCCTTTTCCGGCCAGTTCACCAGAAGCGCGTCTAGGATCCGGCGGGAGAGCCGCATCTGCGACGAGTCAGTAGAGAAGAGGGATCTGGAAAGCGGTGACGAGGAAGGGCGCCATCTGCCAGCGGGTGACGTTGCTTGCGGGGCAGTAGTTGCCGCCGCCGCAGCCGGCGGTGACGCCGCCCGCGTAGATGTAGTGGATGAAACGGCAGCCACCGTCTGTCGGCAGGACGTCGGCGAAGAGGGAGTTCCCCCCCGCCGTGCAGTTGTAGCTGCCGATGCCCGAAACGGTCCCGCTGGCGGGCACCGTACCTGTCGGACCAACCATGGCCGTGGCAAGGAAGACGGCCATCTGCCAGCGGGTGACGTCGCTGCCCGGGCAGTAGTTGTCGCCGCCGCAGCCAGCCGTGAGTCCCTGGGAATAGATGTAATGAATGAACTTGCAGCCGCCGTCCGTCGGCAGGACGTCGGCGAAGAGGGAGTTCCCCCCCGCCGTGCAGTTGTAGCTGCCGATGCCCGAAACGGTCCCGCTGGCGGGCACCGTACCTGTCGGACCAACCATGGCCGGGGCAAGGAAGACGGCCATCTGCCAGCGGGTGACGTCGCTGCCCGGGCAGTAGTTGTCGCCGCCGCAGCCAGCCGTTATGCCGTTGTGGAGCAGGGTCTCGACGAAGCGGTAGGCGCCGTTGGAGACGGACACGTCGGTAAAGCTCTCGCCGACGTGGAGAGTCCAGAATTTCATGCCGCCGGTGCTGAGCGTTTCGAGAAAGGTGGCGTCCCAGTGGACTGCCGGGCGCGTGGCTGGATTGGAGATGGACAGGCGGTAAGACGGTCCCCCGGCCGAGAAGCTGTCGGCCGTAGCTCCGGGGGCAATGGTCCCGTATCCCGCCGCTGTGTCAAGTAGCGTGTAGGTCGCCCCGCTCGGTCCGGTGAACGCGGAAGCTGTACCAGTGAGAGCCAGCGGTGAGGCGCTGACGTTCTTCCAGGCGGGGTTGACGAGGACGGTCTCGCCCGGCTCAATAACGCCGTTCACGTTGGAATCCGTCGTGCCCGAACCGTGAGCGTCCTCGACGAGACCGGCGGGCTGGACATTGATGTTGACGTATGCCGTGGCGGTCGATGAGACGCAACCCGCGGTAGTCGTCTCGGTTACCGTGAGGATGGTGACGCCCGAATTTCCCGCTGTAAACGTGACCTGGCTCGTGGTGGCTCCGGCGGTGATGATGCCGTTGGTGATGCCCCAGAGGTAGCTATTCCCGACGTGAAGCGTGACATCCGCGGTGAGCTCCGTTTCCCCCGAGAGCGCCGAAGCGGGCGCCGTAATGACGGGGATGTCCGGGGTCGAGTTGACGACGACCACCGTGTTTCCGACGTCCGAGGCGCAGCCGGCGACGGTGACAGTGACGCTGTAAGTTCCCGCATTCGCCTCTGTTGCGTTGGGGATCGTGGGGTTCTGAGCTGTGGAGGTGAAACCGTTTGGCCCGGTCCAGGAATAGGTCGCGCCTAGCACCGCGGACGTCGAAAGTGAAATGGTCTCCCCGACGCAGTAAGGCCCCCCGTTGAACGCCGTGGGGGTCCACGAGCACGAGTACGTGTACGCCGACGGCAGGCTTCCCGCCTGAAGGTCGGGGTTCGTCACGGTCACGGTCACCGCCCCGGCCGCGTGAATGGGCGTGAGGGCGTAGATCGTCGACGCCGACAAATACGTCACACCCGTGGCTGCCGCGCCTCCGATTGTCACCGTGGATCCAGGCTGGAACTCGGTTCCCGAGACCGTCACGACGGTCCCGCCCGAGACGGGTCCGCTCGCAGGAGAGACTCCCGTCACCGTCGGCGAAGGCCCCGCGCCTGGCGTAAGTCGAAACACGACCCCGCCGCCACCAGGTCCGCCCGCCGACGTCGTCCCATAAAAGTTCCCGTCGGTTCCCTGCATGAGGGCGGCCCGCGGGTACTCCCCGTCACTCCCCGTGAACGAATGAAGCGTCGTCAGGATCCCAGCCTTCGTGATCTGGAAGATCGTGCCCGACGCGCTCGCGCCGCCGGAATACGTCGTCCCATAGAAGTTCCCGTCCGTGCCTTCCACGAGGCCGGCCAGCGGAATAGCCCCGTCGGCACCCGAGAGGGAGAAGGAGTAGATCGTCGTAAGAGTCCCCCCAGGTGTGATCTTGAAGACCGTGCCCGCATCGCTCGCGCCGCCGTTCCCCGTCGTCCCGTAGAAGTTACCGTCGGTGCCCTGCACGAGGCCGATGTACGGACCTCCCCCATCGGGGACCCCTGTGAACGAGTAGAGCGTCGTCAGCGCCCCCACCGGCGTGATCTTGAATATCGTCCCCTTATCCCACGCGCCGCCGGAAGACGTCGTCCCGTAGAAGCTCCCGTCGGTCCCCAGCACGAGGCCGATCCACGGAGACGCCCCGTCGCTCCCCGCGAAGGAGTAGAGCGTCGTCAGCACCCCCGCCGGCGTGATCTTGAATATCGTCCCCTTATCCCACGCGCCGCCGGAAGCCGTCGTCCCGTAGAAGCTGCCGTCGGTGGCCTGCACGATGCCGGCGATCGGATCTGCCCCGTCGCTCCAGGAGAACGAATGAAGCGTCGTCAGCGCCCCCGCCGGCGTGATCTTGAAGACAGTGCCGCGGTAGTACGCGCCGCCGGTTATCGTCGTCCCGTAGAAGCTCCCGTCGGCCCCCTGCACGAGACCGGCGTGCGGATTCGCCCCGTCGCTGTAATTGAACGAGTGGAGCGTCGTCAGCGCCCCGGCCGTCGTGATCCAGAAGACCGTGCCGTAGCGGCTTGTGCCGCCCCTTTCTGTCGTCCCATAGAAATTCCCGTCGGTTCCCTGCACGAGGCCGGCGAACGGATTCTTCCCGTAAGCGTCCGACCCGGAGAAGGAGTGGAGCGTCGTCAGCGTGCCCGCCGGCGTGATCTTGAAAACCGTGCCCGCATCGCTCGCGCCGCCGAGATTCGTCGTCCCGTAGAAGCTTCCGTCGATTCCTTGCACGAGGCCGGCTTCCGGATTCGCCCCGTCGCTCCAGGAGAACAAATGGAGCGTCGTCAGCACCCCCGCCGGCGTAATCTTGAAGACTGTGCCGGCGGAGTAGGACGCGCCGCCGTACTTCGTCGTTCCGTAGAAGCTCCCATCGGTTCCTTGAATGAGGCCGCCGGACGGATTCGCTCCGTCGCTGTTATTGAATGAGTGGAGCGTCGTCAGCACCCCCGCCGGCGTGATCTTGAATATCGTCCCCTTATCCCACGCGCCGCCGGAAGACGTCGTCCCGTAGAAGCTCCCATCGGTCCCCAGCACGAGGCCGACCCACGGAGACGCCCCGTCGCTCCCCGCGAAGGAGTAGAGCGTCGTCAGCACCCCCGCCGGCGTGATCTTGAATATCGTCCCCTTATCCCACGTGCCGCCGAAAGCGGTCGTCCCGTAGAAGTTCCCGTCGGTCCCCTGCACGAGGCCGGCTTCCGGCTGGCTCCCATCGCTGCCATCGAACGAGTGGAGCGTCGTCAGCGTGCCCGCCGGCGTGATCTTGAAGACCGTGCCATAGATGTTCGCGCCGCCGGAAGCCGTCGTCCCGTAGAAGTTCCCATCGGTCCCCTGCAGGAGGCCGGCGAACGGAGACGCCCCATCGTCGCCATCGAACGAGTGGAGCGTCGTCAGCGTGCCGGCCGACGTGATCCTGAACACCGTTCCCCAATCGACTGCGCCCCCGGAAATCGTCGTCCCGTAGAAGCTCCCATCGGTACCCTCGATGAGAGTCCCATAGGGGTTCCGTCCGTCGCTCCCGGAGAAAGAGAAGATCGTCGTCAGCGTTCCTGCCGGCGTGATCTTGAAGACGCTGCCGAAACCATTGGCGCCCCCCTGACCCGTCGTACCGTAGAAGTTCCCGTCACCCGCTCGGACCAGACCTCGTGGAGACTGATACCCGGACGCGAAGGGATGGAGCACCGTGAAGGACTGCGCCACGGCAGGGGCTGCTGTGATCAACACGGCACAGACGATGGTCGACAGAACAGCACGACCACGGGCTGAAAGTACGTCAACGCGCACCCTTGGCCGCATTCCTCGTAGTTGGGCCACGACCGTTCGGTCCGCAAGAGGCCCGTTCCGCGAGCCGAGGTCACGAAGAAGGCCGACGTCGCCGTGAGGGGTAGAAGGCGTGTGGACTCTCGGCAGGCCCGAAAACGGGACGACGAATTCGTTCTCGCTTGAGAAGCCCAGCCGGCCCCTTACATCGCACAGCGAGAAGCAGACTGACTCGTCTCCGTGTCGGACCGCCTTGCGGCGGAGTCGCGTGCCGACCGTGAGGGCGGAGAAGCGCATACCACTCGCCTTCCTGGGTCGGAGGAGGGGCTGGTCGTGTCCCCCCGGCGCGGCGACGCTCGTCCCGGCGGCCCGTTTACGTTCTTCTTGCGCGGAGATTCTATTCCCCTATGCGGGCAGCGAATCTACCTATCGTCTCCATCTTCGGGGCGACTCTCGGAAAGAGCGTGAATCTCGGCTCGTTCAAGGGATTTGAAGGGGGGAAGAACGGATCGATGAGGATGAGTCAATTCGGTAAAGAGCAGATCGGCCCGCCGGTGCGCTTCGGTCTGGGAGCCTACGATCCCTGCTTGAACTCTGGCACTGGCACCGCGTCTCCCTCCCCGAACCCGAACGGTCAGTTGGTGCCGGTCTAGGACAACTTCTTCTGCGTGTTCTACCGGTCCTACGTCCAGGCGCCGCCCGGTGAAGGTCGCCGGGAGTGCCCGACGCCGGGCTGCAAGTGGCCGACCGGGTTCGGGAAGTTCGCTACACTGCCGCAACGATCGAGGAGCGCGGCGAGGGCCTGAAACTTAGAGGCCGCCTTCAGGTCGGCTTCGTCCAGAAGATCTCGCCGACCGTTCAGGCCCCGCCGGCTAGAGCAGCATGGCGTGAGCTCCTTCGGGTCACGAACGGTCAGGAGGTCTCCCCGCTTCCGTCCTCCAGGCCTAGCAAAGGAGCCACGACGGCGCCGAGAATCTCGGCCGTGACTGTCGCCTCGAGGCGTGTCGACTCGGCGAGACCGGCTCGCCGGCTCTGGATCTCATTGGCGACTTCCTCGGCTACGTCAGGATCAGCGGCCCGCAGTCGCCGGGCGAGCTGGACGGCGACGGCGAGAAGTTCGGCGCGACCGGCCTCGACCTGCTCGAGAAGGTCCCGAAGGTCCTCGGCTGGCAACGGGGTGGACGTCTATCCGCGACGGCTTCGAATCGGGCGGCGGCTGCCAGATCAGTTCGTCGGCTCGAAAAGGATCTCGCCGACCAGCTCGCTCCCCGTGTCTCGGATGATCGAGATGAGGATCGTTTCCCCGCGAAAATCCATGAGGACGTCCTCCGTCTCCGGGTTGTACTTCTCGACGGCGGCGTGAACCGAGTCGATCAGACTCGTCGCGTCCGGCTCGCTTTCGAGGTTCTCCACCAGCTCCGACGGGAAGGCGTAGCGCAGCGGCTCCTGATCGTCGAGCTGGAGGACGAATCCGCGGCCGTTCTCGCGAAAGGCGTGCCGAGCGAGCCGGAGCAACTCTTTCTGGTCCAAGTGCCGCATCGTTTACGCGAGAGATTATCCGCATCGCTGACCCGTTCCAGCTTCCGAGCGCAAAGACTTCGGCGTAGGCTTGAGATAGAATCTCGGTCGCATGGCCCGGCGAGCGATCTGAAACGCGGTCCCTTCCGGGCGGAGGACCGATGAACAAGGAGGGACGCTCATGAAGCCAAGGCCATTTCTAAATTCCGGTTTCGTAGCGACCAGCGTCATCGTCACGTTGATCGTCTCTTCCGCTGGCGCCCGCGCGCAGGTGCCCGGGCGCGGAGATCCGGACAAGTACGGCAGCGCTCGCGTGACGGGTACGGCGTCCGAGGTGGGTATTACAGGAGCCCGCATGCCGGACTGGGGGACCAGTTCGACGAGCATTCTGAGGATCGGGTCGAGTAGCTTCGCTCCGAACTCTTCGTCCAGTCTCTGGGATGGGGCCGGCGGCTGGCTGATGGGAACTAACCCGGCGCAACCGCCACCGCTTCACTTTTCGGCGAGCCTCCAACTTCCGTCGGGTGCGCTGATCAAGTCGTTCGCTGCGGAGGTCTACGACAACTCTGGGCCCGGGGACATTACCGTCTGGATAGAAGCCTGTCAGAACCTGAACGGTGCGTGCGTAACCACCCCGACCGTTACGACATCTGGAACGCCGTTGTTCATGTGGCTCACCAGTACGTTGTCGTCTCCGATCACCATCGACAACAGCGCGAACAACTACGTCGTCTGGGTCGACCTGGGATCGCGCGACCCGGGCAACGCTTTCCGTAGCGTGGTCATCAACTACCAGCTTCAGGTCTCGCCGGCTCCCGCGTTCGCCACGTTCGCCGACGTCCCAGTGGGTAGTACGTACCACAGGTTCGTCGAGGCCCTCTACGCGGCGGGCATCACGGCCGGATGCGGGGGCGGGAACTTCTGCCCCAACACGCCGGTCACGCGCGGCCAAATGGCGGTATTCCTTTCTGCAGCCCTCGGCCTCTACTGGCCCAACTGAGCTTCTTTCCGTCGCGCTGATTCCACTCTCAGGAGAAGGCTTCGGCCGAGCTGAGGCTCTGGTCCGGGCAACTCATCTTCAAGAGCGGCGGCGGGTCCTCGCGGTAAATGTAAGGGCGCAATGGGAATTGCCGGGGGCGATCTCGCCTAAAACGTGCGGTCCTCTCCTCGAGTTTCCTTGGTTCCGTTCGGCCAGACTGGCACTCTGCCCGGATGGACGCTCTCTATGCGTTCTTTCCGGTACGGTCGACTCGGCTGTCCCGGCCATCCCGCCGGAGGCCGTTCGATCCATCCGGCAGCGCTTTCAGCCCTCCGACGCGCTATCCATCTCCCCGTCCGCGCCCTCGGCTCGAGTTCTGGTCCGGACGAATTACCGGGGTGAAGAGCCCCTGCTGAGGACGGTCCCGAGCCGTCGGCCGACATCCGAGACGGAGTTGGCGAGATTCGCGTATTCTCGAAGAGGCCCGATCGCGGGTCGCAAATGCAATCCTTTGTCGAACATCGTCACGCACTGGTCAACTTAGGCTGCGCCGTATTTCTCGTCGTCCTGACGTGGATCGACTACGTCACCGGTTACGAGTTCGGCTTCTTCATCTTCTACTTCATCCCCGTTTCCATCGCCGCCTGGTACGTCGGCCGCAGGTCTGGCTTGGCGTTCGCGTTCGCCTCGGGCGTGGCGTGGTACGTCTCCGACCGGCTGAGCCTGCATCCCTATTCGAAGGTGTTCTTCATCTACTGGGAGACGTTCATGCGCCTGGTCTCGTTCCTCACGACCGCGCTGACACTCAGCAAGATCCGGGAGCTCGCGTCGGCGCACGTGAAGCTCCGGGAGTTCCTGCGGGAGGCGCACGAGGTGAACGCGGACCTGAAACGGAAGCTGGAGCAGGCGGCACCGGGACGCGAGAACCCCGGCGGCCGGCCCCCGGACGCCTGACGACTTCTTGCTGCGACCCGCAAACCCTTCTGACTACACGAACTTTAGACACGAAACCCCGCGACGTCGTCGCGGGGCATTCGTTAACCGCGGACCCCTCTGGAGTTCGCGGGAGAGAGTAGTGGCTCCCCACTCGGTCGGCTACACGAACCCCGTTCTCAGGCAGAACAGAGAACATTCAACCCGTTCTCAGCCCCGAAACGCTTCCGATTCAATGAGTTGACCCAGGGATGCGCGGAGCCTCCGTGAAACTACGACCCCACTCTCCTGTTCGATGTCGGTTGACCTCTTCGCACCGCCCGACCTAACGTGCCCTTGTGGGCAGAACTCCGAAACGCATCCTCGCCGCCCGGGCCATCGCGGTCCTCGCGGACGCCATTCAGCTCGGGTTCCTGCCCCTATTCGCAGGAGGAGCGCCGGAGGGATTCGATGCCGCGCTGGACCTCGTGGTTTGTGGCGCGATGATCGTGCTCGTCGGGTGGCACTGGGCCTTTCTTCCGGCCTTCATCGCCGAGGCTCTCCCGGGCGTGGATCTCGCGCCCACGTGGACTCTGGCCGTGCTCTTCGCGACGCGCGGGCAGAGTCGAACGAACGTCCCCGCCGAGGCCATCCGTATAGAGCCGCCACGGCTACCTCCAGCCAAGTAGTCCCTAGCAGCATGGGCGCAACGGGCTCTTCCGGTCACCGATGCGGCCTGACGTGCGTTCGGCGAGCAGACGAGCGACGGCGGAACGTTGGCCTTCCACCGCCGGGACGGACCCCGACTCCGTCATGGCGAGAGTATACAGGCCGCGATTGAGACACAGGGGGCCGGCCCGGCGAGCGCAGGAACCTCTTCGACTGAAGCACCTATGCCCCCGTCTGGAAACCTTACGGGATTCTGGCGAGGCACAGGGGCCCGGATTCGTCGAGCCTCACGGTGTGGGACCGGAACAAACTGCCCGCGGAGGTCGATCGGGTGGACCTAGCGACGGGACGCCGAACGCGGGTCCTCACCGTTCTCCCCGCCGACCCGGTCGGAATCCCGGGAATCCAGGGGCTCCAGATCACCCCGAACGGCCGGGCCTACACCTACAACGTCACCCGCAAGCTATCCGAACTCTTTCTCATCGAAGGGGGTCTGATCCCCGATTCTTAGTCAGGGGCCGCTCTCGAAAAGGGGCGTAGATTTCGGTTCGTTCTGAGGCTCCGGGAGGGGCCGGGAGGACGGATCGATGAGGAAAAGCCGGTACACGGAAGAACAGATCGCGGTGGCCCTGCGTCAGGGAGAAGCGGGGACGCCGGTGGAGGAGATCTGCCGGAAGATGGGCGTGGCTGAGGCGACGTACTTTCGGTGGAAGAAGAAGTACGCGGGGCTTGGGGTGACGGAGCTTCGGGAGCTGCGCCAGATCCGGGAGGAGAACCGGAAGCTGAAGGGGATCGTGGCGGACCTGACGCTGGACCGGACGATTCTGCAGGAGGCCCTCCGAAAAAAATGGTGAGGCCCGCGCAACGCCGGGTGGTCGTGGCGTGGGCCGAGTCCTCGTACCGGGTTTCGCAGTGTCGAGCATGCCGGCTTTTGGCGGTGAATCGGTCGAGCGTGCGGTACCGAAGCCGAAAGCCGAGCCAGGAGCCGCTGAGAAGGCGACTGCGGGAGCTTGCGGGGGCCCGGACACACGCGGGGTATCGGCAGCTGCACGTCTACCTCAGGAGGGAGGGCTGGAAGATCAACCACAAGAGGACCTACCGGCTCTACATCGAGGAAGGGCTGGGGCTGCGGCGAAAGCGGCCGAAGCGGCGGCGGAGTGCGGCCGAAGGGTGGAGCAGCCGAAGCCTCAGAGGCCGAATGAAACCTGGGCGATGGACTTCATGCACGACACGCTGGCCGACGGCGGCCGCCTGAGGGTGTTGACTGTCATCGACACGTACACGCGGGAATGTGTCGCCCTCGAAGCGGCGTCGTCCTTCCGCCGAGGAGACGTCGCGAAGATCCTGGGAACTGCCGGCAGGACCCGTGGCAGTCTGCCTCGGCGAATCCAGGTTGATAACGGGACGGAGTTCACCTCGAAGGCCCTGGACGCCTGGGCTTACTGGAATCACGTGGAGCTGGTCTTCTCGAGGCCTGGGAAGCCGGTCGACAACGCCTACGCCGAGTCCTTCAACGCCACGGTCAGACGAGAGTGCCTCTCACAGCATTGGTTCCGAGACCTCCTGGATGCCCGGGAGATCCTCGGAAGGTGGAAGGAGGAGTACAACAACGAGCGGCCCCACAGCAGCCTGGGGCTCGAAACGCCGGCCCGGTACCGGGCCGGACAAACAGAGGACGCGAACCGGATCGAAGCCCGAAAACTCGCAGAGCTACCTGGCTAGAAATGGGGTGAGGACCCAAGGGCTCAAGTCACACGCCCCAAGTGGCTCATCTTTGGGGAGCAGGTCGCCGAGCGTCACACCCTACCGGCCCTCGTCAGTATGCGTCACCCGTGTCTCCATGCTCGAGTATCAGCGGATAGCCGGAGTTCGCTGTTGCCTGTCCGGTGATGTTGTCGATCATGGTTGTCATGGCGAGAAGGTTGGGGTGGTCGCTCACGCCGGGATACCTCGGGACGCTGATCTTGAGTCGTCCGCTTCCGAGATGGCATTGCGTGAGGATGTGGTTGACTTGCGTCATTTCCAACGTCCGCAGGCTAAGATTGATGGTACCTGCTTGGTTACCGTCGTCGTCGTATGCCGTGATGGTGACCGGTTGGCTCTTGATGCGCTCGTTCGCATTAAGAAGCGTGAGGTTCGTGCGGTAGTTATCGTCTTCTCGCAGGCCGTTGATGCTCAGGACGATGTGCTCGGTCGTGTCGCTCGCGTCGTTATTCCTGTTCGTTGCGCCTGTCGTGAGAGCCGGGATGTTGACTCCTGTCGTGCCGAGGTCGCTGCTGTCCTTCGTGATGGTGTTGTAGGTGCGCGTCGCGGCGTGGAGTGGGTGCGAACTCTGTAATCGCAGGGCGCCGTACTGGCCTGGCGTGGAAAGGTAAGTGCCGACGACGTCGTCGAGCGAACGCTGCTCTTGACTGTTGAGGACGATGAACCGTGGTGTCGCTGTGCTGTTGTCGTTGTTCGCCACGAGGAGTGTCGTGGCGAGCTGCACGTTGTCGTCAAAGGTGCTGTTCAGGGTGATGCTGGTCTTCCAGGTCGTGTTGTCCGCGCCCGCCGTGTTCGCGGTCGTGACGACCCACTGGTCCGTGCTGGAGGGGCTACGGCTGAATGGGCTGTTGACCGTGGGCGCGTTGCTCTTGTTGTCGTTGATGCTGATGTAAGCGCCAACGCCGCCGTTCGTCACGTCCAGGTCAACATAACTGTCAGGCCATCCCGTCCCGAAGAACGTGGTCATGCTCTGCTGCAAGACGCTCCACGGACCCAGCGTGACCGTCTTCGTGCTCAGAGCGTTGCCCATGTTGTCACGGAGCCTGGCCGTGATCGTGCTGGCCTGGTCGGTCGTGAAGAAGGTGATGTTCTGACGGAAGTCGACGGTGCCCGGCGCCCCACTCACACGAGCCGGCACGGTCTGGTTCAGGAGACCGGTCGACGGAATCGTCGGGATAGTGCTCCCGAGCGTGCCGCCAAGCAACGGGCTCCCCGCGTCCGTCACGAGGTTATACGTACGCGCTCGCGCCTCAAGGTCGGCCGGGTCTTGATTCGTCGTGACGGTCACGACACCGAACGTACCGGGCTTGTTGAAGAGCGTGAGCGCGATGTCGGAGAAGTGCACGGACTGGCCTGACGTGATTGTCGGAAGAGCGACGCAGTCCCGCGAGCCCGTGTTACTGGCGTAGCAGAGCGTGAGGGCGGCGTCGACGTCATGATTCGTGATGTCGAGGTCTGTCTGCCAGTGACTCCCCTTCTGGCCGGGCGTGTTCGCGACGCCAGGAAGGAGATAGTCGACCCTGGCGGGGGGCACGACCTGAGCACGAGCCTCGATAGGAAGAGAAGCGAAGCCGGGTAAGACGGTGATGACGACGAAATGAACGGCGGCAGCGCGCGTAAGAATCATCACGTTCTCCGAGGCAGACGGAACGGAATATACGCGATCGCGCGTTCGGCTCGTGAGAGCCGGGAACCTGGTGCGGTCGGTATGACCTTCTCACTGTAGGGGCGCAATGGGAATTGCCGGCGGCTATCCCGTCTAGAAAGTGCGGCTCTGTCCCGAGTTTCCTCGGTTCCGTCCGGCCAGACTGGCATTCTGCCCGTACGGGGACCCTTCATGCGCTCTTCTTGCCAGGGCTGGCGATGAGATCACCTTCGTCCGGCGGCGGGGCCGCCAGCGTGTCCATTAGAAAACCAAGACTCTGCAATCTCGGTCCTCAGAATCGCCTTCGAACGCGGAGACAAGCACCTCCTGCCCACCGTCCCTGCTTGAGGCTGATAGCATTGAACCGGAGTTCCTGTCACGCATGAGCCATCTCATCAAGGACAAGAAAAGGCTCATCGCCCGGCTGATCCCGTGAAGTTCGCCTTGCTTCTTCTCGGAAGCGTAGTTGCGGCGCGGGCCGCGGTCGCCCCCCCGGCGGTCGGGACACCTGTCCTCGTCGAGCTCTTCACGTCGGAAGGCTGTTCAAGCTGCCCGCCCGCGGACCGGCTCCTCGCGCGCCTCGCCGCGAAACAGCCGGTTCCCGGTGCGCTCGTCGTGCCGCTCTCCCTCCACGTCGACTACTGGAACCGCCTCGGCTGGGAAGATCCTTTCTCGTCGCAGCGTTACACAGAGCGCCAGAGCGCCTACTCCGCGCACTTCGGCGGCTCTGGCCGCGTCTACACGCCGCAGATGATCGTGGACGGCTGGACGGAATTCGTCGGAAGCGACGAGCGCGCCGCGCGGCGCGCGATCGAGGCCGCCGCCCACGAGCCGAAGGCATTCGTCCGGGTCGCTCCGAACGGCGCGGGCGCCGTGTGCGTGACTGTCTCGGGTGCCGAGGCCGGGGCCGACGTCCTCGTTGCGGTCATCGAGGACGGCCTCGCCTCAGACGTCACGCGCGGCGAGAACGCCGGGAAGCGGCTCGTGCAAGCTGCCGTTGCGCGTGAGCTCCACGTTGCCGGCAGGGTCGACGCAGCGGGCCACTTTGACGCCGTGGTGCGCGTCTCGAGCGGAGCGGGCGAACGCCGCGTCCTCGCGTTCGCGCAGGAGCGTGGCCTCGGCCGCGTCATCGGCACCTCGGTACCAGCAGACCTCCCGCCAGGACGCTGACTATTCGGAACCGGAAATCTGTAGGGGCGCAATGGGAATTGCCGGGGCTACCTGGCGTAGAAGTGCGGCCCTATCCTCTGGTCTCCTCGATTGCGCCCGGCCAGGTTGTCATTCTGCCCGGTCGGAGGTTCTCCACAGAGGCTCGCCACAGATTTCCCCACAGTCGGGCGAAACTAAGATTGCATCGGGCGTGAGTTTCTGAACCAAAAATGACTGCCGACCTGTTGGCCGGCAGCCGGATAAGTAGTGGCTCCCCAGTCGGTCGGCTGTGCGAACCGTGTTCTCTGTCTTTAGAGCTGAAATTCAACTCGTTCTCAGTCCAGAACCGTCTTCTGAATTAATGGGTTGCCCCGAAGTGTGCGGAGTCTCTGTGATACTGCTACCCCAGAACAGCGAAGGGCCCTGAAGTAGGCCGACGTGCGCCCGCCGGGCAGAACCTCAAAGGCGAAATGCTGGTCTTCGAGGGCCAGGACGAACCGCAATACCCTTCGCCCTCCCTTAATGAGCTGGTTAGGAAAGCCGCCGGCGGCGATGGGCTGCGGCGAAATCGGAACGCCGGATCGGACACGCCCCCGAATCCGCCCATCAAGGCGGCAATGGACCTGATGTAGCCTTGAAAGGGGGGATTCACGATGATGTCCACGAGGACGAGAAGGGGCAGCGTACCCTGCGATAGCCTAGCGGTCGTCGGTTGCATGGCCCTAGGGCTCGTCAACTTCTCTGCTCAGGCTCAGAAGAGCGCCACGAAGCTGGTTCCGATCGTCCTGGACCTGACGACGACGAGCCCCGCCGAGCACTTCCTCAGCGAGCTGACCCTGGCCAACCGCGGCACGACGACGGCGTCCGTCCTGCTCACCTACACGCCGGCGACGGCCCTCGGCGCCTCCGGCGCCGGCACCGCCAGCCTCTCCCTTTCCGCCGGGCAGCAGTTCGTCGTCTCCGACGCCATCGGCTTCCTCCGGAGCAAGGGGCTCGCGATCCCGACACCGTCCGCAAGCCAGGGAGGAACTCTTCTCGTCTCCTTCACGGGCCTCTCTTCTTCGGACGCCGCCTTTGCCGGAGCACGGACGACGACTCCTTCCGGTACCGGAAGAGCCGGCCTCGCCTACCCCGGCGTCGATCTCTCCGCCGCCCCCACCGGTCCGTCGTACCTTTACGGCCTTCGCGCCAGCACGACGGATCGGACGAATCTCGCCCTCGTCAACGCCGGGAGCGCCCCCGTCACGCTCCGCGTCACCCTCTTCTCCGCCGACGCCGGCGACAACCGCTCCTACGTCATCTCCCCCGACACGTCTCTCGACCCCGGCCAGTGGACCCAGATCGGCCACATCCTCGACAAGGCCGGCTACACCAACGGCTACGCCAAGGTCGAGATCGTCTCGGGCGCGGGGCCTTACGTGGCCTATGCCGTCTTCAACGACTTCACCACCAATGACGGCTCCTACGTCCCCCTCGAGCCGGCCTCTATGCCCGCTGAGATGCGGCTCCTCCCGGTCCTCACCGAGAGCGGCTCCTTCCAGAGCGAGCTGGTCCTGACGAACCCGGCGAGCGTCCCACGGACCGCCACGCTCTCTTACGTCGAGTCGCACTCCCCGTCGGGCGGAGCTGGAGGAACGCTCACGCTCAACTTCCAGTCGGGGGAGCAGAAGATCATCCCCGGCGCGATCGACTACCTCCGCCAGAACCACGTCGCCATCGGGGCCAAGGGAGCGGCGACGTATGCCGGAGCGCTCTCCGTCACTTTCTACAATGGCTCGAGCGTCTCCACCGGCTTCGTCGGAGCCCGGACGGCCGCCCCCGTCGCCGGCACTCCTCCCGGTGAATATGGCCTCTTCTACGCCGGCGTCGGCCCCAGCTTCGCCGCGACCTTCGAAGCCTGGGTCTACGGCCTCGAGCAGAACAGCGGTAACCGCTCGAACCTCGCCGTCGCGAACCTCGGGGACGCCGGCGACTCGATCACGTACCGGATCGACGTCTACGACGGAAACACGGGGCTGCTGGCAGGCTCGACGGCCCCGGCCCCTCTCGGCCCGGGGGGCTGGGCGCAGGTCAACGGAATCTTGCACAGCTCGGGCCTCAACGTGGCCGGCGGCTACGCCCACGTCGTGAAGCTCTCCGGCAACAGCCGCTTCCTCGCCTACGCCGTCGTCAACGACGGCGGCGCCGCAGGCCAGGGAACCTCCGACGGAAGCTACGTCGCCGGGATCCCGGTCGCCCCGATTGCCTCTTTCTCGGTGGGGCCCGACATCACGCTGACGTACCCGAGCCTCCCCGTTCTCTCCGACGAGCACACGACCGTGATGCCGTCCCCGACGACACCGGGCTCGTACCTCGTCTTCGCCGCGAACACGCGGAACGCCAACGGCCTCGCGGGGGCCGTCGTCCTCGAGACGACCGACCTCCGGACGTTCACGTTCGCAACCGGCTACACGTCACCCGTGATGACCGCCGCGTGGCCCTTCATGACCTGCAAGGCGTTCTGGGACCCCGAATTCGACCTGAACTACGCCTCGCCCGGCTCGGTCGTGCAGGACCCGACGCGCCCGGCCGGGAACTTCATCATGATCTACGAGGCCGAGAACCACTGCCCCGGCGCCGTCTGGCAGCACGACTTCTACGCCACGGTGGGGTTCGCCCGGTCGTCGGACTACGGAAAGAGCTGGCCGCAGCCCGTCGACGCGGAGATGGGCGGGACGGACCGCTACCCCGTCCTGAAGCACCCGACGCCCGAGCCGTCGACCCCCGAGAGCCCGCAGGTCGCGCTGGGCAACGCGATCCCGAGCGCCTTCGTCGACGGGACGAATCTCTACGTCACGTATGCGGCGCCGAACCCGACTTCCGACGGGATGGTCCGGATGGCGCGGACGGCGCTGGGCGGGAGCGGCACGATCGCCTTTTCGAAGTGGTACGAGGGCTCCTTCGGCCAGCCCGGCCTCGGGGGCCTCGACAGCGCCGTCCTCCCCGCCAAAGGGTGCACCGGGCACCAAGGGATGGGCCAGGTCAGCTACAACGACGCGCTCGGCCTCTACCTCTTCACGTTCGTCTGCTCGGGCACGAGCGCGGGCGCCTGGTACTACTCGACGGCGACGAGCCTCGACCACCAGAACTGGGCGGCACCGCAGATGATCGACGGCTCGCAGTACCCGATCGTCTCGGGCTGCGCCACGGACGGGACCGGCACGTCGTTCGACGGGTGGTATCCGTCGTTCGTCTCCCCCGGGACCCCGGCGGGCCACACGTCGACGTCCGGGTCGGTCCTCTACATGAGCGGCTGCGACCGTGGGAGCCGGACCTTTCTCGCGAGGTCATTCACGATCGCATCGCCTCCGCGGCCGTCGGCCGTGGCCGATAAGCCCCCGGAGCAGTGAGCGAAAGGAGCACGGGGATGACCGACAGCGCGATGAGGTCCGGCTTGATCTGGTCTGCAGGGGCGCAATGGAAATTGCCGGAACTATCTCGCCTAGGAATTGCGGTCCTGTCCTCCGGCTTCCTCGGTTCCGTCCGGCCAGACTTGCGTTCAGCCCGGACGGGGGCTCTCCATGCATTTCTTCCGGAACCGTCGACTCCGCTGTCCCGGCGATCCCGGCGGGGGCCGTTCGGTCCATCCGGGAGAGCCTGCCGGTTCTCTTTGGGAACACCGAATAGAGCCTAAACGGGACCCGGTCGGAGCGAAGACTCGAAAAGCTGAACCTGTGTCCAATAAGGGTCCCTACCACGCCTTTCGCCTTTTCGCGCTCGTCGCAATTTCCATTGCGCCCCTACAATCTATGGCACCATCTCACGTATGACAACGATCGGACTCATCGGAGCGGGCCACATCGGAAGCCAGGTCGCGCGCCTCGCAGTGGCGCACGGCTACAACGTGGTGATCAGCAACTCGCGGGACCCCGGGACGCTCGCGGCGTTCGTGAACGAGCTCGGCCCCAGAGCCCGTGCCGCGACACCGGTCGAGGCGGCGAAGAAGGGAGACATCGTCGTGGTGACGATCCCCCTCAAGAACATCCGCAGCGTTCCCGTGGAGCCCCTGGCCGGAAAGGTGGTAATCGACACGAACAATTACTACCCGCAGCGCGACGGGCAGATCCCCGAGCTCGACGACGAGGTGACGACCACGTCGGAACTCTTGCAAGCCCACCTTCCGAAATCGAAGGTGGTCAAGGCCTTCAACCAAATCTATGCCGCAGAGCTCACGACCCACGGGCAACCCGCGGGCACTCCGAACCGCCGCGCTCTGGTCATCGCGGGCGACGACCCGTTAGCGAAGGCCACCGTCAGCGAGATGCTCGACGCGTTCGGCTTCGACACGGTCGATGCGGGTCCGCTGAAGGAAGGCTGGCGCATCCAGCGCGACACGCCTGGCTACGGACCACGGCGCAACGCCGAGGAACTGCGGAAGGACCTCGCGGCGGCGAAGCGCTATCGGGACCGGTGACGCGATCTCCCGGCACGGCAGAGACGGAGAAGGTCTCGCGGTGATCTGGGCTCCCTAGACGGTACCCGGGAGTGTAGGCGCGCAATGGGAGTTGCCGGGGTCTGTAGGGGCGCAATGGGAATTGCCGGGGGCTATCTCGCCTAAGAGCTGCGGCTCGGTCCTTCGGTTTCATGGGCCACCGGCGCGTCGAACTCTTCGCCCCGGCACCACCGCCGGTACACGTCTATCT
Organism: uncultured Acidobacteriota bacterium; assembly: GCA_963779415.1. Lineage (GTDB taxonomy): Bacteria > Acidobacteriota > Thermoanaerobaculia > UBA5066 > UBA5066 > DAOMFB01. The sequence continues at coordinate 18,773 of CAVZYA010000003.1, forward strand.
CCTCGAGCGAGGCGTAGTCGCCAGCAATCCGGTCCGCGAGGTCGACGATCCAGGCGGGCGCGTCAGGGTGCTCAAACGTCCGGATGATCGGCTGGTCGACAGGGACCGGCGCAACGGCGCTGCCGTTCTGAACCCTCGGCTCAACCGCGATTTCGGCCCGCTCTTCGGGCACTTCCGGGGCCCCCTTCCGCTGGGCGCTCAGCGTCCGCTCCGAGCTTGGCGGCGGGGATTCGTGACGGCCTTGGGCGGGACTTCTGGCGGCAGGCTCCGCTCTCGTTCGGCGTGGGATCACAGCCGGTCGATCATCGAACCTCCCCTCTAGCACCTGGGCTCGAGTCTCCGACAACAGCAAGAAGTCGAAGCTCGCCCGCCAGCCTCGAGGGCCGGCGCCGTTGCATCGCCGGCTCCGGGCCATCCGCTCTACGACCTCGCGCCAGATCGCGAGGTCGGGACACTCGGAGAGCCGGGCCACTGCAAGCTCGCGTTGCCCCTGAGCCCTCCGCCTTTCGGGGAGTCGGCCACGATGCTCGTCCCATACTGCGCCGAGGGAGTCGAGCGGCGTTGTTCTCGTCCGCACCACCGTGACATCACCCCGATCCCTGACCGCCACAAGCCCTCCACCAAGTCGATACGCCTTAACTTCCGAGAGTGCCAACTTTTCCACGATCCACGATCGCGAACGATCGTGTCGCTCGGCCAGAACGGAAAGGGCATCGACGGCCGCATGGGAGAGGTAGAGCGAGGTGCTCTTATGCGGTACCTTTGCCATGGAATCTACCGTGCTTCTCCCGCACGCCCATCACGGTCCAACAACATGGTTTTCGAGCGAGATAGGAGGCTAGGGCAAGCGCGAACGGCTCTTCCTCTCGGTCGCCGAAGTTTCGCGCTTCGGATGCGAGCAGACCGGCACCCGGCCGCCGCGTGCTTGGCACGACTAACTGGCTTCTCTTCCGGCTCCCTGAGACGGCTCACGGAAGGCCTCCGCGCCAACCCAAGCCCTGGGGCCCGATCGGGCTTTCTAGGTCTCCCCGCCGCTTCTGTGCTTGACGGTATCTCGCAAGAGCGGCGATCCCCGCCGCCGGCGCCGGGCGCTTGAGCTTCGCCCGGAGGAGGTCGAGGACGGCGGGAGCGTCGGCCACGTCGAAAAGCACGGTCGCTTCCCCGTCCCCGACTTGATGGGGACGAGCCCCGGCGGTGGCGAGGAGGTCGAGGGCCTTCCCGGCGTACCGTGTCGTGATCCACGCCTGAAGCGTCGTCCTGCCGTGGGGGTAGACGAACGCCTTCCAGCGCCAGCAGGGGATCTCGAAGTTCCAAGGGTCTCGCCACTGGCCTGGGGCGTGGTCAAGAGACATTCGAATCCGGTGTTTCGGAAGCGCTTCCTCGAGGTTGATGCACCAGGGCTCGGCACTCAAGGGCGGCCTCCCGCATTCGCCACGGGGCGCGCTGTGCCGTGATCGACGATCTCCGAAGGGGATGGGCAGCGCCCGACAGCGCGGGCTTCAGCGAGGCGACTTTTCCATGGGCTCGTTCGTGGGCTCGTTTGGGCTCGTTCCCGGTGCCAGGCTGCGAAAAGAGTGCCACGCGGAAGTGATTCATCCACAAGGACCGCGTTGCACGGGTTAGCACTGAATGGCGGAAGCGTGTGGGAGTCGAACCCACCCGCCGCCCCTCTCGGAGCGAGCACGCTGGTTTTGAAGACCAGGAGGGCCACCGGGCCCCTTTCGCTTCCGGGCGGATTCTAAGACGCCGGCGTGCCCCGGGCCGCGGCGAGGCGCTCGAAGCTGCCGACGCAGTCTTTCGCCTTGTAGACGCGCCCGCCGACCTCGAGTAGGAGACGGTCGTAGGCCCGGCATAGCCGGATCAGGCGTTCCGAGTTCCCGCGCGTGACCGGAAAATCCAGCGCCAGACTGAATCCGTCGGAGGCGTATGCGCGGGGAAAGGTGTCGGCGCGGTGTCGCTTCATCACGGCGAGCGAGGAGACCGCTCCGTGCTCGTGCTGGAGGCGGATCGCGCGTGTGAACGCTTTTTCCGCGATTTCCTTCGGGACGAAGAGCTGGTACTGGATGAAGCCGCCGGGACGGTAGACCTCGTTCCAGCCGGGGAGGTAGTCGAGGAGGAACGAGTAGGCGACCAGCGACTGCCGGAAATGCGTCCGCCCCGCGAGCCTTCCGGCGAGATACTTCGCGGCATTGACGGCGCGCATCTGCGGCCCCTTCGCCGTGAGACGGAGGCCGAGGAGCATCACGGGAATCGGGAGCGGACCCGTCTTCACGTCGGCCAGCTGCTCGGCCTCCGAAAAACCGCTCCCCTCTCCGTTTCGCTGCAGGTGCTCGTTCGCGAGGTGGACGACCGACCGCCCGAGGGGGGCGCCTCGCGCGAAGCAGTCCGTCCACGCGACGACGTATTCCCACGAATCCTTCGCCTCGTCGAGCGCCCGGAGGGTCGACGCGAGGTCGGGCGTGGCGAAGCCCTCCACGTCGAGATACCCGGTCGCCACCTTTTTCAGCCTGAGAGCGACCTCGACGATCGGCTCCTCGGCGCGGAAGTTGCCGACGAGCCCCGCGAAGCGGAGATCGTCCCTCGCGATCCGCTCCACCTCGCCGCTCCGCCGGAGGACCGCGAGCTCCAGAACGTGGTCCGCGAGCGCTCCCCTCCTCCATCCGTTCTTTCCATGGACGTTGACGGCGACCGCGCCGCCGAGCGTGACGTGCATCGTGCCGGTGACGACCGGGGGCCAGAACCCCCGCGGAAGCGAGAACCGCCAGAGAGCGCCGATCGTCACCCCGGCCTCGGCGCGGACGACGCCCGTCGCCTCGTCGAGGGAGCGGATCCTGTTCAGCCCCGAGAGTTCGACGACCGGTCCGCGCGGGTTGATCGCCGCCTCACCGTAGGAGCGGCCGGCGCCGCGGAAGACGGGCCGCTCGCCGCGTGCGCGGCAGAGCGCGAGGACGTTGCCGAGCTCGCCGACGGAGGCCGGCCGGAAAACCGGAGAGACGGAGAAGTTGTAGAGGCCGAACCCCTCCACCCGCTCGGAGCGGGGCTCCGCGGCGCTCACGGCGGGCCGAGCCTCTTGAAGACGAACCTCGGAATGTGCCGGAGGACGAGCCCGAAGAGCCCCCACCGCCGGTAGACGTAGAAGACCTCGTCGCCACGCTCGAGGCGGTCCGCGATGATGCGGGCCGCCTCCTCGGGCGGGACGACCCAGAAGAGGCCCGGCTTTCCCGCCGTCATCTTCGTGCCGACGAATCCGGGCTTCACCGTCGAGACCGTCACGCCGAAGGGGAAGAGCCGGCTCCGAAGCCCTTCGAGGTAGGTCGTGAGCGCCGCTTTCGAGGCGTTGTACGCCGGGTTTCCCTTCCTCCCGCGGTCTCCCGCGATGGACGAGATGGCGGCGATCTGACCCCGGCGCGCCTCCCGGAAATAGTTGGCCGCGAGGCCGAGCATCTCGACGGCTGCGACGGCGTTTACCTCCATCGTCTCGCGGTCCTTCGCGGGTTCGGCCGTCACCCCGTCCCCGTGGTACATGACCCCCGCGTTGTACAGGAAGAGGTCGCAGTGGCCGATTGAGGCGATGGCGTCGCGGAAGGCGGGGGCGATCCGGTCCGTCTCGCGCAAGTCGCAGACAACGGCCGTGACCGTGGCGTCCGGGTGCCTCGCGGCGATCTCCGCGCGGACGGCCTCAAGCTTCTCCGCCCCGCGGCCGACGAGGCAGACCCACGAGCCGCGAGAGGCGTACTCGCCGGCGAGGGCCTTTCCGAGGCCGTCCGTCGCGCCCACGACGACGACGCGCTTCATCCGGCGATTATCGTTCACGGCCAGAGGCGCTCGCGTCCGTCGTGCCAGTCGCGCGTCACGTCGAGCCAGAAAGCAAGCCCGGCCCACGCGCCGAAGGAGCCGTAGAAGCGGGCGACTCGCGCGTCCGGCACCCGGCGGGAGCGGAAGCGGAGATCCGAGACTTTCCTTCGCGACCACGAATCGAGGCCGAGCTTCGCGTGGCGGCCGAGGAGCCGCGACATCGTCTGGACGGCGTAGGGGCCGAATCCCGGCTGCGCGCCGATCTCCTTCTCGACCTCCTCGACGCTCCGGGCCGGATCCTCCCAGCGGGAAAGGTCGAGGCGCCCCGACGCGACGTCCTCGGAGAGCCCGAGGAGGTACGACGCGCGGTAGCCGCACCGGATCTCGTCGCGAAGACGCTTTTCGGTGAATCCCGCGAGAAAAGGGGCGTGGGGAAAGGCCCCGGCGCGGCCGAAAGCCCCGACGAGGTTCCCGACCATCGCCCGCGTCAGCCCCCAGGAGCAGTTCGTCGTCAGGAGCACCTTCACGGCGTCCTCGAACGGAGTGGGCGAGCGGAGAATCCGCCCCGCGCCACGACGGGCGATCCATCCGAACCCCTCCCCCTCCCGCTCGCGGCAGAGGGCGTGAAACCCGGATAGATCGACCGAGACATCGAGAACACGGAAAACGACCGATTGCACTCGATCAGCGGCTGCAGTTGCAGCCGCCGCATAGCAGAAGGAAATCTCTTCCTCTTCGGACATCGCATGAACAGAGAGCTGGCCCTTTCGCCCCGTGATTTCGACGCGGACCGGTTTCTCCCCCTCTAAGAATACGAATTTCAGGCGTCTCGCTTCGGCATCCCAGGAGAATGGCGGGAGGTCGTACCAGCCGTGGCTCCGGACGACGAGGTCGAGGTCGAAGCGGCCCTTGACGCGCGTCAGGGGGAGGCTCCCGGAACGGCGGGGGGCGGAACGCCGGGCCCGGGGACCGGGACGGGCCTGGCGCCGTGGAGAGGGCAGAGCTCCGTCGGCTCCGTTCCGGCGACGAAAACCTCGGGAAACGAAACGGGACACGCGTCCGTCCAGAGCTTCCCGCTCAGCGGATCGATCCGGACCGTCACGACGCCGGGCGAAGTCGGGAAGGGCTCCTCGAAGTAATGGGACGGAAGCCGCCGGACGAACTCCGCGAAAATCGGCACGGCCGCCGCCGAGCCGGAGAGGCCGAGGCCGCGGTTGTCGTCGAAGCCGACCCAGACGGCGACGAGAAGGCGCGGTGAGAAGCCGATGAACCACGCGTCGCGTCCCTCGTTCGTCGTCCCCGTCTTCCCGGCGAAGATCCCCTGCGCGCCGAGGCGGCGGGCCGAGGCCCCCGTGCCCCGGATCACGGCCCCCTGAAGAATCGAGTCGAGAACCGTAAGGGCGTCCGGATCGACGGCGCGCTCCAGCTTCGCGTTGCGTCTCTCCACCTGACGTTCCGAGGAGCCGACGAATCCGAGAAGCGCCGTGGGCTCGACCCGGAAGCCTCCGTTCGCGAACGTCGCAAAGGCCGAAGCGATCTCCATCGGGCTCGTCTCGAAGGCTCCGAGCGAGAGCGACGGGTATGGCTTGAGCGGCGAGGTGATGCCGGCCCGGCGGGCCGTCTGGACGATGTCGAAGAGGAGCGACTGGTGCGGGCCGACCTCGGAGACGGCGATGCGCGCGGTCGGAACGTTGATCGACTGCTCCAGCGCCTGCCGCGCCGTCATCCATCCGCGAAACCGGCCGTCGTAGTTCTTCGGGATCCAGACCTCGTCCTCCCCAGCCCCCCACGCGATCGCGATCGGCTCGTCGAGGTAGAGCGAGGCGGCGGTGACGGGCTTCGGAACGTCCCGCTTCGAGAAGGCCGTCAGGTAGACGAACGGCTTGAAAAGGGAGCCGGGCTGCCTCTTCGCCTGGACGACGCGGTTGAACTGCGAGACCTGGTAGTCGCGTCCCCCGACGAGGGCCCAGATCGCACCCGTCGCCGGGTCGAGCGCGATGAGGGCGCCCTGCAGCTCCTCGTCCTCGTCCCGCGATCGGAGGTGGCGGTGGGCCTTCTCCATCTCCTCGAGTCCTCTGCGGACCGCCGCCTGGGCCGCCGCCTGCATCTCGGGGTCGAGCGTCGTGTAGATGGCGAGGCCGTCCTCGCTCATCTCCGGGGCCTCCGCGCGGACCTGCTTCATCAGGAAGTCGACGAAGTGCGGCGCGACGATCCCGACCGGCGGTCCCTTGACGCGCGTGACCGGAGCGTCGAGCGCCTTTTCGAAAGCCGCCTTGTCGATCTTTCCCAGCTCCAGCATCCCCTTGAGGACGACGGCCCGCCTCTCCTTCGCCCGGTCGGGATGCCGGAACGGCGAGTACCTTCCGGGAGACGAGATGAGCCCCGCGAGGAGCGCGGCCTCCGGCAGATCGATCTGGGAGACGGATCTCCCGAAGTAGAACCGCGACGCTTCCTCCACCCCCGTCACGGAGACCGAGCCCTTCTGTCCGAGGTAGATCTCGTTCAGGTAGGCCTCGAGGATCTCCTCCTTCGAGTAGCGGGACTCGACGATGACGGCCACGAGGGCCTCGAGGGCCTTCCGCTTCAGCGTCCGTTCGGGGGTGAGGAACATGTTCTTGACGAGCTGCTGGGTCAGCGTCGAGGTGCCGCGGACCGACCGGCCGCGGGTCACGCTCTGGACGACCGCGCCGGCGAGGCGGCGGAAGGAAAGGCCGCCGTGCGTGAAGAAGTCGCGGTCCTCGGTGGCGAGGACGGCATTCACGAGAACCGGCGGAACCTCGGAGAGCGTCACGAGCGTCCGGTCCTCCATCTTCTCGTCGTAGACGGAGCCGACCACCTCGGGCTCGAAGACGGCCCACGCGAGAGGCGCTCCGGCGGGGAGGCTCCGGACCGCGACCACGCGCCGCCCGGAAAACTCGATCGACGTGGTCCCGCCCTTCACGAGCCCCTCCGGCGACTCCCGGTCGCGAATCGAGACGGCAAGCCGGCTCTTCGTCAGGTGGTACTGCCCCGGAGCCACGTCGGACTTCCCCGAGTCGGCGTAGCGGAGGCGCGTGAGGCGCCGGATCACGTCGTCGGTCCCGAGAGCGTCCCCCGGGCGGACGACCCACGCATCCGAGTAGATCCGCGCCGGCAGCCGCCAGCGCGGCCCCTCCATCCGCGCCTCCACGACGCGCCCGTAGTAGAGGACGACGACCGTGACCGCCGCCGCGACGAGAACCACGACGGCCGCGAAGAAGAAAGCGAACGGGCGCCAGTTACGGCGGACGAAGCCCAGCGCCTTCCTCACTCCCTCCCGGATCCTCCGGCCTTCCGCCACGGGGAGAGTCTAGAGCGACGGCGCTCCGGTCACTTCGTCGGGGCCGGCGGCGCCGTCGGCGCGGGCGTCGCGACGGGCGCCGGTGATGGCGCGGGAGCTGCCGGGGTCGCCGCGGCCGGCTTCGGGCGCTTCCGGTAGCGCTCCCAGAGCCGCTTCTGTCGGTCGGAGAGGTCGAGGGACTCCCCTTTCTGGTAGAGGGCCACGAGGTTCGACGTGATCTGGAGCGGATCGCCGGTCCAGACGGCGAGCGACGCGTCCTTCCCGACGGCGATCGAGCCGATCCGGTCGTCCACGCCGTAGATCTTCGCGGGATTGAGCGTGATGGCGCGGAGCGCCTCGAGCGGATCGAGGCCGAAAGCCGCGGCCATCGCCGCGTTGTTCGGCAGGTCGCGCGCCTTTTCCGAGCCGCGTGAGTCGTCCGTGATCGCCACGACGACTCCGGCGTCCGCGAGCTTCCCCGCCAGGGTGTAGGGCGCGTCGTACGGCTCGTCCGTCCGGAGCGGGAGCCGGAGCGTCCCGTCCACGATGACGGGGATCTTCCGCTCCGCGAGCCTGGCCGCGATCGACGCGGCGTCGTTCCCGCCGAGGAGGACGACGCGGACCGGGTTTCCCTTCAGATCCTCGTCGACGAAGCGGAGCGCCGACTCGATCTGCGGCTTGCGGTCGGCGCGGATCAGGATCGGGATCTTTCCCTCGAGCGCGGGAACGAGCGCCGCCATCGGTGCGATCTCGTCGTGCGCGGGGATTCCGGGCTGCCCCGCCGCCTCCTTCGCCTTCTTCCAGGCCTCGGCTTCCCGGAACGCCTCGCGGATGGTCCGTAGCGCCCGGTCCCGCCGACGTCTCCTGCCCGCGAACGGACATTCGCGCGCCGGGGGTCCGGTCGATCATCATCTCGGGCCACTCGACGACGAGCGCCGCCGGGCACTTCACGCAGGCGTCCTCGCGCGTCCACCCCATGAGGCTGACGACCGAAGCCGCGCCCGGCAGGACGGAGCCCCGGGGGACGAGGGCGGCGAAGAGGACGCCGTTGGACCGGGAGACCGCCATCGCCGCGGAGTCGAAGTTCGCGGCCACCTCGGGACGGACCTCCGGGTTGATCTCCCCGATCTCCGTCACGTCGACGGTCGCCCGGACCGCCGCGAATCTCCACGAGACCGATGTTCGACGCCGGGGTGAAGAAGGCGGGGGCGACGTGCTTGCCCGGGAGCTCGACGACCTTCGCCCCCGGGGGAACCGGCGTCCCGGGGCCGCCGACCGCCGTGATCTTCCCGTTCTCGATGACGACGACCCCGCTTCGGAGGGGCGGCCCTTCGGCCGTGTGAACGGTGGCGCCTTTGAGGACGAGGACGGCCGCGAGGAGGAACGAGCCGCTCACCGGTTCACCTCCGCCTCGCGCGCGTCATCGAGCCGGTCGCAGGTGTCGCGCTCCTCCGGCGGGCGCGGAGCCGGGGCGCTTCCGGCGGTCGGCCCTCCGCGGGCCGCGGCCGCGCGCGCCTTCGAGACGAGATCGCTCTTCTCGGCGGCCTCCATCGCCCGCGCCTGCAGGTCGGCCTTCCGGTCGAAGTACTTCTTCCCCTCGATCCAGGTCTCGAGACAGACGGTCCTCGAGTCGAGCGGATCGCCCGACCAGAGGACGAAGTCGGCGTCCTTCCCCGTCTCGAGCGACCCGATCCGCTTCTCGACGCCGAGCTGCCTCGCGGCGTTCTCGGTCACGAACTTCAGCGCTTCCTCGCGCGGCACGCCGCCGTACTTGACCGCCTTGGCCGCCTCGAGGTTCATTCGCCGCGCCAGCTCGTCCGAGTCGGAGTTGAGCGTGACGAGGACTCCCCGCTCGCGCATGAGCAGCCGGGCTGTACGGGATCGCGTCGTAGACCTCGAACTTGTAGGCCCACCAGTCGCGAAAAGGACGAGGCGCCCGCGCCGTGAGCGGCGATCTCGTCGGCGACCTTGTATCCCTCGAGGACGTGCTGGAGAGTCGCGACCTGCACCCCGAACTCCTCGCAGAGCCGGATCAGGTCGAGGATCTCCTGCTTGACGTACGAGTGGGCGTGGATCGTCCGCTTCCCCTCGAGGATCTCCGCGATCGCCTCGAGCTGGAAGTCGGTCCGGACGGCGATCACCGTTTCGCCGCGCTTCTTCGCCGCCTCGGCCTCCTTCTGCTTCCGCCGGTAGTCGCGCGCGGCGAGGAAGCGCTCGCGGATCAGCGCCGAGACCCCCATCCGCGTCTGCGGGTAGCGCGGGCGCGGGGCTCTGCCAGTTGGACTGCTTCGGGTTCTCGCCGAGGGCGAACTTGATCCCGGGAGGGGCGCCGGCGAGGAGCAGGCCCTCGGGGCCCGTCCCCGAAGCGGAGCTTGGTGACGGCGTTCTGGCCGCCGATGGCGTTCGCGCTCCCGTGGAGGACGTTCGCGGCGGTCAGGCCGCCCGCCAGCTCGCGGTAGATCGCGACGTCGAACGGGATCGACGACGTCCGCGATCCGGACTTCGGCCGAGACGTTGTGCGCTGCCTCGTTGATCCCTGCCGTCGATCGCCGTGTGGCTGTGAGCGTCGATGAGGCCCGGCGTCACGACCTTGCCGGTGCCGTCGATCTCGATCCCCGACGCGGCGAGCGCTGCCGGGACGCGCGGCGTCCGGCCCGACGGCGGCCACCTTTCCGTCGATGACGAGGAGGTTCGCCTTTCTCGATGATCCCGGACGGGCCCGAGGTCCAGAGGGTGGCGCCCCGGACGAGGACCGCTCTCGGCGCGAGGAGGGGCGAGGCGAAGCGGGTCGGGAGCGGCCGGACGTCGGAGTCCGGGGTGTCCTCGCCGCCGGGACCGCGACGCTCCCGCTCGCCGAGGCGGGCGCTCCTCGCTTCTCCCTGCCGCAGCTCCAGGCTCGCGACGTCTCCCTCGACGAGGACCGACGCCTGCGCGGGGCCCGGAGAGAGCCCGACGGCGATCCCTTCGGTCTCGAAGTCGACGCGGCTCCCGTGCCGGACGACCCCGGTCGCCGGGACCGCTTTTCCCCCTTCCGGGGTGACGGAGGCCTCGAGCACGCCGCTCTTCGTATCGGACCGAAGCTCGAGCTTCCGCCCGTCGAACCGGTAGGTACCGGCGAGCGCCCCCCGCTTCGGCCTCGCGTCGTACGGCCGGCCGTCGACCCACGTGGTAACGACACGGCTCTTCTCCGCGAAGAGCGCCCCGTCGACGACGACGAGGTTGGCCGCCTTCCCGGGCGCGATCTCGCCCGCCCGGTCCGCGATCCCCAGCATCTTCGCCGGGAACCGTCGTGAGCGCCGCGAGGACGTCGTCTTCGGAGAGACCCCGCGCGCGCGCCTTCCGGATCCGGTCGGCGAGGTCCGCGGGGTCGGAGAGGCCGTGCGTCGTCAGCGCGAACGTGACCCCCGCGTCACGAAGCCAGCGCGCGCTCGACGGCGCACGGTCCCAGCGCCGGAGGCGCGTCAGGGAGACGTCCACCCAGTCGTCGTCGTCGTCCACGCCCGGGGTCGCGGGGTAATCGAGCGGCAGGATGATCTCCGGCGCGAGAGCCTTCACCTCGTCCATCAGGAGCCAGGCGTCTCCCCCTCCCACGTACCTCGGCTTCAGGCCGAACTCGGCGGCGATCTTCCCGGCGCGAAGCAGCGCGAGGACGTCTGCGACCTCGAAGGTGACCGGTTCGTTCCCGGCCACCACGTCGCCGAGAGCGGCCCACGCCTCGATCCGGTCCGGCCTGCCGAGAGAGGGCTTCGCCTTCGCCGCCGCCTCGGCGTCGCGCAGCCAGCGCGCGTCCGAGAGCGTCTGCCTCACGACGGCCGCGACCCCCATCTTCGAGGAGGGGTACTCACCCGTTCCGCGGCGCCCCGGCGCGTCGAAGGAGACGATCTCGCCCGTCTTCGGGACGACGAGGTTACGCGAGACGGGCCTCTCCCCGAGGGCGAGGACGGCGCCGTGCCCGCGGAAGATCCCGGAATCCGGCACCGCCTGAACGAGCGTGAAGCCCGCCTCGCGGAACTCCGCAAGAGCCTCGGCATTCACCTTGACCTCCGCGGACGCCCGACGCTCCGCGCCGACGCGGGCGATCGGGTGGACGTTCCCGGCCGTCTCCGGAACGGGCGTCGCGGTGGGGGCCATCCGGCCGCCGCCGACAGGCGCCGCGTCGTCGTCCGGCGGCGGCTCCTTCTTTTTTCCGGCGAGCCGGCCCAATGTCACGTACGGATCGATCAGGCCCGGATAGATCGTCCTTCCGGAAAGGTCGAGGACGACGGCATCCGCCGGGACGGTGACGGCTCCCGCGGCGCCGACGGCCGCGACGACGCCGTCGCGGACGACGATCGTCCCCTTCTCGATCGCCTTTCCCGGGGCCGGGACGACCTTCGCGTTCACGAGCGCGAAGACGCCCGGAGGCTCGGCGGCAAGGGCCGCGGCGGGAGCGAGGGCCATGGCGAAGGCGATGGCGGCGCCCCGCGCCGCCAGACGAATCGTTCTCGTCACGAAGTCACCTCCAGGGTTCGACCGTCTCGATGACGACCCCTTCGCTGAGGAACTCGACGATCTCGCCGATTCCCTTCCCGAGGAGCGCCTTCCCGGCATCGGAGAGATAGGAGTAGACCCCCTCCTCCGGCCGGGAGTCCCACGGGCCGAGCAGGACGATCGACTTCTTCCCCGACGCGGACGAGAGAGTCACCCGGGCGCCCGGGCGGACCTCCGTACCGTCGATCGAGGCGGGGTCGATGGGCCGGGCCCGGGAAAGCTCCTCTTGCAGCTTCCCCGCACGCGCGGAGAGGAGCTGCTGGCGCTCCCGGCGCGCCTTGTACTCGAAGTTCTCCGTGAGATCCCCTTCCGCCGCGGCGAGCGCGATCCCCTTCGTGTTCTCGGGGATCTCGACCTTCAGGATCCGCTCCAGCTCGCGGCGCTTGGCTTCGATCGCTTCCGGCGTGACGAAAAAGGTGTCGTCGGCGGACTTCCGGAGCTCCGGGAAGCGCATCTCCGCCGCCGCGACGAGTCCGTCCCGCTGGAGCTTCGGAAGCTCGTTGTGCCGCCCGAGCGCGTCGAGAAAGGCGCGGGCGTCCTCGGCCGTCGCCTGATGGACCAGCCATGCGGCCGCGAGGCCCCTCCGGTCGAACATCTCGCGCACCTTCGAGCGGATCGCCCCGAGCTCGTCCCACGAGACGGCGTCGAGGAGTCGCCCCATCACCTGAGCCGTGAGGCGCGCGCGGAACGTTTCGTCCTGCGACGCCTTCTGGGCGAACCAGACGAAGGCGCGCGGCCCGACCCGCGGGGAAGAGAGGAGCTTCGCGAGCGTCTTCTCGCGCATCTCGGGAGCGCGGGCGGCGAGGGCCCGGTCCATCCACTCGATCGTCCGCCCATCCTCCTCCTTGAAGAACCAGTCGTAAAGGATCCCCGGAGCCGCGTCCGGCCGCTGCTCCACGACCAGCTCGAGCGCCCGCTCGCGCATCGTCCGGTCCGCGAGCTGCGGCAGGAGCGCGAGCGGCCGCGCGAGAACGTGGCGCTCGACCGCGACCGCGAGCTCCAGCCCCGGCACCTTCTCGACGAGGCTCGCGATCTCGAAGGCGCGCGCCGGGTTCTCCTCCTCGAGCTTCTTCGCTTCGGCCGCCAGCGCCTTCGCCATCGTCGCCGCCAGCTCCGGCGACCGCTTGTGATTCTTCCGGAATTGGTCCATCCGGTCGGAGAGGGCCGACTTCTCGAACTTCGAGAGAAGGTTGGCGTCCGCCGCGCCCGCGGAGGCGGTGAACTCCACGGCGGCGTTCTTCCCGGAGCCGTGGACGACGATCCGCGGATCCTTTCTCGCCGACGTCCACCATGACGACCAGGAGTCCTCGGGGACGAGCCCCCGGATCGCCTCCTTCAGCTCGGAAAGCGTCACCGACTTGCCGAGGGACTCCAGGAGGCGCTGGACGGTCCCCGCCGGATCCGCCGCCACCTCGGCGGCGAGACGCTCGGGGTCCGAGAGCTTCTCCCGGAGGAAGTGACCTTCGGGGAGCGGCTGGAGGCTCTTCGCCGCGACGCCGATCGGGACGGAGACTCCCTTGGCGTTCTCGAAGTCGAGGCGGACGGCGTCGAGGGCGAAATTCGTCTCGACGACCTTCCCCGCCCCGCGCCCCGGCATGGAGAAACACCGCCCCACCTCGAACGGGATCCATTTCTCGACCTTCTCGAGACGCGCGAGTCCTTCCGTCGGCTCCTTCGCCTCGCGGAACCGGAATCGCCCGAGAAGCGAGTTGAGCCCGGAGGCCTCGGGGTAGGCCGAGACGAGCGCATCCTCGAAGAGCTTGTGGAAGCCGTCGGGAGTGGAGGGGGTGGCCGCGGCGCGGACCGCCTCCTTGAGGAGCGTCCAGCGGAGGGACCCGACACCCGGCTCCAGCGCCCGGTCCTTCAGTTTCCTTTCGGCCGCCTCGGCCATCGCCTGAAGCCGCGCCTTCTGGGAGTGCGGTGCGCGGGCGAGGCCGCGCACGGCGGCGAGGAGGAACTCCGCGTGGGTCAACGGGTCGTCGAGCCCCTCAAGGAAGGCGGACTCGACGAGGTCGTATCGCTTCTCCGAGAAGAGAGCGCCGAGCGAGCTGGCGGTCAGCAATGCCGCGTCAGTTCCCGAGAAGACCTTTCTTCAGGTCCTCGGAAGGCGGCTTCGGCCCGAGCCAGAGCGAGAAGACGGCGTCGGCGAACTCCTTCCCCTCGGCCGAGAAGAGCTCCTTTCCGCCACAATCCAGCGTCGTCCCCTTCCCGGGGAGATACGTGAACGACATCGTCTCGCCGTCCTTGAGGTCGGGAACGGCCGCAATCATCCTGTCGATCGCCGCCTTCTGCGCGGTCGCCAGCGCCGGCGCGTTGTTCTGGAACCCTTCCTTGAACGCTTCCGTGATCTTGTCCTTGTCGACGTTCCGGGTGTACTGCATCCGGATCGCCCGCGGGGCGTCGGCCGCGAGGATCGCGGCGGCGTCCTTCGACGGAGCCTCGAGATAGAAGCCCGCCACGTAGACCTTGAAGATCGCCTTTTTCCGGACGCCCATTCCGTTCAGCTTCAGGGTCTTTCCCCCGACCGTGACGCTGTCGGGCATCGAGACGCCCGAAAGGTCGCGGGCGGAGACCGGAAGGGCGATGGCGGCGGCGAACAGAGCGGCGCTCGATGCGCGCGCAAATCCTCTGGCGTTCATTCGGTTCCTCCTCACGTCTTCGTGACCGGGGAGGATACCGCGACGGCGGGCCTATTTCGCGTCGGGTCCGCCGCGGGCCCGGAACCTCCAGAGGGCGCTGCGGGTCCCGACGCCAACGGCCCGGAGGGAGCCGTCCCGGGCAAAGGTCGGGTACTGGACGTCCCCTTCGAAACCGAGCGGAACGGGTGTCAACGTCCCCGTCCCGGGATCGAGAAGCCCCGCCCCCCAGAACCAGGAGTCCCGCGAGGCCACGGTCACGGCGACCCGGCCGTCGGGTCCGACCGCACCGGGGGCGATCGGCGTCGTCGCGAGGCGGAGCGGCCCCTGAAAGAGGATCGGCCGCTCGGGCCCGCCGCCGAGAGGGACCGCGAAGAGCTCATTCCCCTCGCGGCCGTTCCGCTGCACGATCAGCTCGTTCCGCTTCACGTCCAGCGCGACACCGTGGCCGGCCCGGAGCTTACGGGGCGTTCCGGAAGGGACGTCGAGCGTCCAGATCTCGCCCGAGTCGGCGTAGTAGAGAGTCCGCCCGTCCGCCGAAGCCGCGAGCGTCTGCGGCGTGGCCCCGCTCGTCGCTTCGAACCGCCTGAGGATCCGGCCGTCCTCGACCGACGCGAGGGCCAGAAGCGGTTTTCTCTCGACGCCGCCGAGGAGGAAGACGACGCCTCCACCGGCGACGGGGACGACGGGCGGAGAGACCTGCTCCTGCGTGTCGACGAGCCGCCTCAGGTTTCCCCCGGCGGACGTCACGAGGAGGCGTCGCCGGCCGCCGACCGAAGTCGGCACGACGAGCCGCCCGTCCGGAAGCTCCACGGGGCACATGACGAGGCTTCCGGCCGAGGCGAGGCGTTCCGGGATCCCGCCCGCCGGCGAAAAGCGGAGGAAGTCGGCCGGATATTCCTTGGTGTCGACGAAGAGCGCGCCGTCCGGGGCGGCGCTGACGAAGCGCGGGCGCGAGGAGAGGGTCATGAGGATCCTCCCGTTCGTCCCGTCGCGCGAAACCTGGGTGATCCGGTAGAGATCGCCCGAGGCGAGGGTGCCGAGGACCGACGTTCCGTCCGAGGCGACGGCGAGCGGGGCGGAAAGGGCCAGCTCGGGCGCGAAAGGACGGACGCGGCCGGTCTCCAACTCGAGGACGTGGGCGCGGTGGATCCGCGCGTCGCGGTCGCTCGCGAGCCGCCCCCAGAAGAGGATCTCCCGCCCGTCGGCGAAGGCCTGGAGGTTCACCCCCACGGACTCCCCGGCGATCCGGAGCCCGACGGTCTCGAGCTTTCCCGACTCGGGCCAGAGGCGGTGCGGCTGGAAGTTCCTCTCGCTGTCTAGCTTGACGACGATGAGGCTGCCGTCCGGAAGCGACTCCGGCCCCTGCGCGTCCGGAAGGACCCGTCTCTCCTCCCCGCCGATGGCCGGAATGCTGAAGACGCCGTCCGGGACGTCCGTGACGCGGTCGAAGAAGATCTTCGAGCCGTCGCGTGACCAGCTCAGCTTGTAGATCGACCCGAGCCCCTTCTGATGCGTCAGGACGGTCCAGTCGCCGGACGAAGGGCGCAGGAGCGCCACCTGCGAGACGCCCCCCACGAGCGTGACGAACGCGACCGTCTGTCCGTCTGGCGAGACGCGCGGCGAGAAGACGGCCGTCGAGCCTCCGAGGAGAAGGTCGCCCTGCCATTCCGCCGCGGGGGCGTCCGCCGTCTTCGCGCGGAACCACCAACCGGCCCCGGCACCGGCCGCGAAGAAGGCGAAGCCCGCCGCGAGCAGCAGGAGGAACTCGCGGAGGCGCCGGCGCGACGCGACGGCCGGCTGCCGCGCCGGAGAGACGGCGGTTGCCGCCGTGGCCGTGGGCGCCGCGGCCGGCCGTGCCGCCGGCGCGGGAGCCGTCGTGGCCGTGGAGAGGGCCGCGGCGACGCGCGGCAGCGTCGCATCCTGGATCACCTGGAAGTTGTCCCGGAGCTGCTTCAGCTCGCGGGCGAGGTCGCGCGTCGCGCCGTAGCGCTCCTCCGGCTCCTTCGCGAGGAGGCGCGTGAGAATCCAGAGGAGCGGCGCCGGGACGCGAGGGTTGATCCGCTCGACCGGCTCGGGATCCTCCTGGATGATCGCCGACAGCGTCTGGACGACGGTCGGCCGCTCGAAGGCCTTCCGGCCCGTCAGCATCTCGTAGAGGATGAGGCCGAGCGCGAACTGGTCCGACCGGCCGTCGAGCGCCTTCCCCGCCGCCTGCTCCGGCGACATGTAGCTCGTCGTCCCGAGGACGAATCCCGTGTCCGTCAGATGGCCGAAGGGGCCCGCGTTGCCGTCCTGCAGCCCTCCGACCAGCTTCGCGATTCCGAAGTCGAGGATCTTCACGAAGCCGTCCCGGGAGACCATGACGTTCTCGGGCTTGAGGTCGCGGTGGACGATCCCCGCCTCGTGCGCCTTCGCGAGGCCGTCCGCGAGCTGCGCGGCGACATGAAGGGCGGTCCGGACCGGGAGCGGCGAGCCGGCCACCATCGTGCGGAGCGTCCGGCCGTCGACCAGCTCCATCGCGATGTAAGGCGTCGCCTCCGTGTCGCCGATCTCGAAGATCGTGACGATGTTCGGGTGGTTCAGCGCCGACGCGGCGCGCGCCTCCTGCGCGAAGCGCTCGAGCCGGACGGGGTCGGTGATCGACTCGACGGAGAGGACCTTCAGGGCGACGTCACGCGCGAGGCGGGTGTCGCGCGCCCGGTAGATCTCCCCCATGCCGCCCGTGCCGATCGGGCCCGCGATCTCGAATGGGCCCAGGCGCTCCCCCGCGGCCAGCGTCACGGCCCCGGCCTTAAGCCTGGATCTCGCTGAAGCAGGCGACGCGGAAGAACTGGTCACGCATGGCGCGGAGGAGCGCCACGCGGCTGGCGCGCACCTTCTCGTCCTCGGTCAGGACCATGACCTCGGTGAAGAACCGGTCGAGGCTGGGGCCGAGCGACGCCATGATCGAGAGGGCCACGCGGTAGTTCCGCTCACCGAGCAGCTCGTCGATCATCTCCTTGGCCTGAAGGTAGTCGATGGCGAGAGCCCGCTCGGCGTCCTCGGTGATGAGGGCCGGGTCGAGCTCGCCCTCGCTCTCCCCCGCCTGCGCGAGGATGTTCTGGACGCGCTTGAACGCGACGGAGATGGGGACGAAGTCCTCGGCGGCACGTACCGCCTCCACGGCCTCCACCCGATCGGCCGCGTCCGCGATGTCGCGGCAGTCCGTCGTGAGGACGGCCGCGATGGTGTCGGGCCGGAATCCGCGCTTCTCGAGGACGAAGCGGAGCCTTTCGAGGAGGAAGTCCCGGAGCTCGGGAACGACCTCCTCGCGCGGGCGAGGAAGGGAGGGGTGAAGCCCGAGGGAGTCGGAGCAGGCGACCGGAAGGTCGAGATGCCACTTCTTGTCGAGGAGGATCCGGATGACGCCGAGCGCCGCGCGTCGGAGCGCGTAGGGGTCCTTCGAGCCCGTCGGGACGAGGCCGAGGCCGAAGAGCCCCGTCAGGGTGTCGAGGCGGTCGGCGAGAGAGAGGAGCCCGCCGACGTCGCCGCGCGGAACCTCGTCGTCCGCGCCGGCAGGCTTGTACTGGTCGTAGACCGCCTGCCAGACCTCCTCCGGCTCGCCGTCACGCCGCGCATAGAGGCCTCCGACGACGCCCTGCAGGTCGGGGAACTCGCGGACCATGTCGGTCACGAGGTCGGTCTTCGAGACGCGGGCGGCCCGGACGACGAGCCCCGCCGCTCCGGCAAGGCCGAGCCTTCCCGCGAGCCGTTCCGCCAGCTCCTGCAGACGCCCTGTCTTCCGGAGGTAGTCCCCCAGCTTCTCCTGGAAATTGAGCGAGCCGAGGCGCGGCAGCCGCTCCTCGAGGCGGAGCTTTCCGTCGTCCTCCCAGAAGAAGCGGGCATCGGCGAACCTCGCGTTCAGGACCCATTCGTTCCCGCGGACGACGTACCCCTTCGGATCGCCCGCCTGGTCGGCCACGGCGAGGAAATACGGCGCGAGAGCCCCGCCCGAGCGGATCGGGAGGACCTTCTGGTGCTCGCGCATCGAGGTGACGAGAATCTCTTCGGGAAGGGCGAGATAGGAGGGGTCGAACGAGCCGCGGACGAGAAGCGGCCACTCGACGAGATGCGCGAGCGTGTCGAGCAATGCCTCGTCCCGCGCCGGCTCGCCTTCGACCTCGGAGGCGAGGCGCACCGCCTGCTCGGAGAGAGCGCGGCGCCGCGCGGCCGCGTCCGGCTCGACGAACGCGGCACGGAGCTTCGTGAAGTAGTCGGCGACGCCGGCCACGATGATCCGGGCGGGGGCGAGCGTCCGATGTCCGTACGTCGTCCGGCCCGTCTCGACGCCGAAGAGGCTGAACGGGATGACGAGGCCGTCGAGGAGCGCGACGACCGAGTGGATCGGCCGGATCCAGAGCGGTTTGCCGTCCCCCCATCGCATCATCCTCGGGAAGGTCATCTTCGCGACGATCGGCGGGAGAAGCTCGGCGATCACTTCGACGGTCGGACGCCCCGGCACCGTCTTCGTCGCGGCGACATACGGACCCTTCGGGAGAGTCACGACCCGGAGATCGTCGACGGAGACCCCTTGCGACCGGGCGAAACCTTCGGCGGCGCGGGTCGGGGTGCCGTCGGCCGAATAGGCGGCGGCCGCCGACGGGCCGAAGACCTCGGACGAGACGTCGGGCTGCTGCTCCTCGATCCCCTCGCCGACGAGGATCAGCCGTCGCGAGGTGGAGTGGATCTCCAGCGTGCCGCCGAGCCGAGCGTCGACGAGCGCCTCGCGGACCTTCCGCAGGAGCTCCTCGCGAGCGGACGGGAGGACGCCGGCCGGGATCTCCTCGGCGAGGATCTCGAGCAGAAGCTCAGCCACGGCTCTCCTCCTCCGGTGGCGGCGCCGGCGTCTTCAGCAGCGGGAAGCCGAGCTTTTCGCGGGAGACGACGTATTTCCCGGCGCACCGGCAAGCCAGCTCCCGGACGCGCTTGATGACGCCGACGCGGTCGGTGGCCGAGACGGCGCCGCGCGCGTCGAGGACGTTGAAGGCGTGCGAGCACTTCAGCGTGAACTCGAAGGCGGGAAGGACGAGGCCCGCGTCGAGGCAGCGCCCCGCTTCGGCCTCGAACCGGTCGAAGAGCATCTGGTGAAGGGACGTGTCCGCCTCCTCGAAGTTGTACTTCGAAGCTTCGAACTCGTCCTGGTGGCGGACCTCGCCGTAGAGGATCCCCGGCGCCCATTCGATCTCGAAGACGCTCTTCTTGTTCCCGAGGAACATCGCGAGCCGTTCGAGGCCGTACGTGATCTCGGCGGTGACGGGGGCGAGGTCGATTCCCCCCGCCTGCTGGAAGTAGGTGAACTGCGTGATCTCCATCCCGTCGAGGAGAACCTGCCAGCCGACGCCCCACGCCCCGAGCGTCGGCGACTCCCAGTTGTCCTCCTCGAAGCGGAGGTCGTGCTCCGCCGGATCGATCCCGATCGCGGCGAGGCTCCGGACGAAGAGGTCCTGGATGTTCTCGGGAGACGGCTTGATGACGACCTGGTACTGGAAGTACTTCCCGAGCCGGAAGGGATTCGCGCCGTAGCGTCCGTCCGCCGGGCGGCGGGAGGGCTGGACGTAGCCGGAGGACCAGGGCTCGGGGCCGAGGACGCGGAGAAAGGTCGCCGGATGCATCGTCCCGGCCCCCATCTCGATGTCGTAGGGCTGCTCGATGAGACAGCCCTCCGAGGCCCAGTACTCGGAGAGCTTCTGGATGAGGGTCTGAAGGTCCATGCTCAATCCCTCGGTGCGTCCGCGAGGGTAGCATGCGTGCCGGGGACGAGAGTCCCCGGCACACTCACGGAATACGGCGCTTCTTCGGCGTCAGGCCGCGATCCGGCTCTTCAGGAGAAGGAGTCCCGCGCCGGCGACCCCGACGATCAGGACCGCAAGGCCGACCGGCCCGAGAGTCGGAACCGGAGCGGTCCGGGTGGCGTTCGAATAGAACTCTCCGACCGAGAAATCCGAGTCGGTCGTCTCAATCTTGATCGAGGCGATATTCTCTCCGCTGCTCGCAAAGAAACCGAAGCCCGTCGCTCCGGCGTCCCCGACGACGCTGATCGGACCGGACGTGGCCCCCGTGTCCGTCGTGGCCGTGATCGTCATGGTGCCGAAGCTGTCCGGCTCGGCGTAGAACTCGAACGCGCCCGTTCCCGGAGGGAGCGACAGGGTCCCCGTGTTGGCGTGGATCCAGAAAACCGGCCCCGTGTAGCCGTGGCTCCACGTCGCCCAGCTTGCAGGCACCGTCTGCTTCGTCGCGCCGGGAGAGACGTCGAGTGAGCCGAACGGCGCACCGGGAATCGTCGTGATGGCGGTGCCATCCACGATCGCCGCCTGGGCCGTCATGTCGTAAGACGTCATCGCGTAAGTGCCGAGCGAGCCGACCGGCGCTGTCGTGCCGAGATTCACGTAAGTAACGGTAGCCATGGCAGATACAGGAGCGATCAATGCGACCAAGGCCACCAGGAGTGCGGCTTTCCTCATTCCTCTTCTCCTTATTACGGTTATGGGACTTGCGCTGCGATACGAAAATCCTATCTATGTCAAAAAGACATGTCAAGAGAGAGTCGCGAGAAAGCGGTAGCTTTTCAGCTCGTGGCCGAGGAAGCGCCGGCGGACCTCCCGGGCCACCTCGTCGAGCCCCGTGAGAGCCGCCGGATCGATCCGGCGGGACGCGAGAGATTTCAACGATCCCTTCCGAAAGGCCGGCAGAAGAGCGCGGGCGGAGCCCGGCACGGGGATCGCGCCGCGACCGGCGCACTCGAGGGACACGAAGCCGGGGATCTCCGGGTCGAGCCGTACCCCCCCTCCGGGAGCGCCTCTCCGCAGACCGCACACGCACCGTCCTCGGGAAGAAGCCCCGCAAAGCGAAGAAGCCAGGTCTCGAAGTAGCGGGCGGCGAGCGCGGCGGGCGCCCCGTCGCGCAGCGCATCGAGAACGTGTCTCACCAGGCGGAAGACCTCGTCGCCGGGCTCGGCCTCCGGGACGAACGTCAGCACGCTCTCCGCGATGTAGGGGAGGAGCATCGCCGTCTCCTCGCGCGAGGCGAGGTCGAATGCGCTCGTCACCAGCTCGAGCCCGTCCAGACGTCCGAGATCGGCCCCTTCCTTCCGATAGAAGGTGGCAGCGATTTCGGAAAGGAGCTGGAGCGAGGCCGATCGTCTCGACTTTCCGCGCGCGCCGCGGACGGCCGCCCGGACGACGCCCCCCTTCTCGGTCAGAAACGACCCGACGAGGTCCTTTTCCGAGAGCGGATCGAGCCTCAGAATGAAAGCCCGCGTGGAAACCAGCGACATGACACCGGATTCTCCCGCGCCGGAGCGCTTTCCGCCCACGGTCGTCCGGCTCGGCTGGGTCTCGTTCCTGACCGACGTCTCCTCCGAGATGATCGTGCCGCTCCTCCCGGCCTTTCTCGCCACCCTTCCCGGGGCACCGGCGAAGGCCCTCGGGTGGATCGAGGGGATCGCGGAGACGACCGCCTCGGCGGCGAAGATCGTCTCGGGACGGTGGGCCGACCGGGCGAAAGCGAAAAAGCCGCTCGTCCTCCTCGGCTACGGCCTCTCTTCGGTGGCACGGCCCCTCATCGGCATCGCCCCGGTCTGGCCCGTCGTCGCCCTCATCCGCTTCTTCGACCGGATCGGCAAGGGGATCCGAGCGGCGCCGCGCGACACCATGATCGCGGCGGCGGCGTCGCCCGAGCGGCGCGGCGCGGCGTTCGGACTGCACCGGGCTTTCGACAATGCCGGCGCCGTCCTCGGCCCGATTCTCGCCGCCGCGCTCGTCGGCGTGGCGGGTCTCTCCATCCGCTCCGTCTTCTTCCTGGCAGCGGTCCCGGCCGCTCTTTCTCTCATCGTCCTGGGTGTCTTCGTAAAGGAAAAGGGGGAGAACGACCGAAGAGTTTCTTCTAAAGGGAGAGAGCCGGGCGGCGTGCCCCCCGACGCCAGCGCGCACTGTCTGAGCGAAGCGAGTTTGCGCGCCAAGGAGGGGGGTACGCCGCACGGCTCGACTCCGCCTGGAGCGCTTCCCTCATCGTTCTGGATGCTCGCGGGTGTCGTGGGGTTCTTCACGCTCGCGGCATCGTCCGACACCTTCATCCTCCTTCGCGCCAGGGACCTCGGGATCGCCGCCGGGTGGCTGCCGCTCCTCTGGGCCTTCTCGAACGGGGTCAGGTCGCTCTTCTCGACGTGGGGAGGAGGCCTATCGGACCGCTACGGCCGGCGGAATCTCCTTCTTGCCGCCTGGGGGCTCTATGCCGCCTGCTACGCCGGCTTCGCCCTCGTCACGACCGCGCCCTTTCTCGTCGGCCTCGTCGGGGTCTACTCGCTCTACTACTCGCTCTCCGAGGGGACCGAACGCGCTCTCGTCGCCGATCTCGTCCCGACGCCCCTCCGCGGCCGCGCCTTCGGGTGGTTCAACGCGATGACGGGGCTCGCGGCTCTCCCGGCGAGCGTCGGCTTCGGGCTCATCTGGGAAAAATACGGGGCGCCAGCCGCATTCTTCACGGGGGCCGTCATCGCAGCCGCAGCCGCCGGAGCCCTCTTCGTCCTCGTCCCGATGGGGCGCGCCAACGAGACCCGCTAGTTCCTCGCCTCCTCGAGCTGCTTTTTGATCGCCGCGATCGCGCGGTCCGAGCGCTGCTCCGCCGGGAGCGCCTCCGCGTACGCGAGCATCTCCTGGAGAGTCTTCCTCGCGGAGTCGGAGGCACCCATTTTCACCAGCAGATCGACGCGTGTGCGGTAGACGACGAGCTTGCGCGGTCCGTACGAGAGCGCCATGGCGCGGTCCGACGCGGCGAGGGCCTCGTCGTACCTCTTCATCGCCCCGTAGGCGATTGCGAGGCGCTGCGGAGGGTTGTAGTCCTCCGGGAAATCCTTCTCGGAGGCGAGAAGCGCCGGAATCACGCGCTCGGGCTGGCCCAGCGCAAGGCAGGCGGACGTGCGGTGGGCGTCGAATACGGTCCTTTCCGCGGGAGTCTTCGCCTTCGCGGCCTCGCTTTCGAGGTAGGTGGCCCATGCCTCGAGGACCTTCTTCTCCCCCGTCTCGTCCTTCGCCGCCCCGCGCTCCTCGGCGAGACTCTGGTAGACGGCCGAAACGTCGTCGGCCGCGAGGCCGGTCTTCGGCCCATCGAGGACAGACCGCGCGTCGGCGGCGAGGGCCGCGACGAGTCCCGCTTTCTTCGGGTCGCCTTCCTTCATAGAGAGCGCGCAGTCGAGGCCCGAGCCCGCGACGTTCGCGGCGGACGGCGTGGCCCTGAGATTCGCGAAGGCGTCACGCGCCGCCGTCGCGCAGGCTTCTGGCTCGCCGCTCGAGGAGAGGGCGAAGAGGAACGACTCGACCGTCCGCGCGTACGAGGGCGAGGCCGGACGGAGCGTCTTGAGAGCGTCGCGGTAGGCCGCGGCGGCCTCGGCGTACTCTCCGTCGGCGAAGTGGCGATCCGCGTCCGTGAGGGCGATTCCGGCGGCCGGGGCCTTTCCAATCGCCTTCGCGCCGTCGTCGAGGATCCGCTGCATTTGCGGCGCCGTCGCGCCCCCGACCCAGCGGAAGACGATCTTCTCGGTCGCAGGGTCGATCACGTAGAACGACGGCCAGACCTTGACCGGGAACTTCCCGAGGACGGCGGCGTTCTCGCGCTTCTCCGTGTTGACCGACAGCCAGACGAACCGTCCGGCCTGCCGCCCGAGCGCCTTGTCCGTGAAGACGAAGGCCCTCATCGAGCGGCACGTATGTCACCAGGGCGCCCAGGCCTCGAGGAAGATCGGCTTCTTGGCCGACTTCGCCACGGCGAGAGCTTTCGGGTAGTCGTCGGCGATGAAGGGAAGGACCTCCTGCGGCGCCGACGCCGCGGCGGCCGGCATGGCGAGAAGGGCGGCCGCAAGAGCCACCGGGAAGAGCGTCGTTCTCATCTTCCGACTATACGGCGGCGACCCCGGTCGAAGTAAGATCCCAAACATGTCAGGACCCGTCTGGAAAAAGATCCGACTCGAGGGGACCTGCGACTCGTGCGGCGAGAAGGCCAGCGAGCTTCTCGCCGTGGGAATCGTCGTCGACTTCGCTTTCCGCCCCGACTTCCGCTACTGCCCGGCGTGCTACGAGAAGTACGCCGGCCGCCACGACGAACTCGACCCGAAGGCCGTCGCCGAGCAGCGGGCCCCGGGGCTGATCTCGAGGCCGGACGCCGTGTCGGACCTCCCGGAGTGATCCGCCGCTTCGCGGCGTCGCCCCTCCGGACGATCGCCGAAAAGGTCGTCGCGGGCGAGCGTCTCTCGTTCGAGGACGGCGTCGCCCTCTTCCGCTCGCCCGACCTCCTCGGCGTCGGCACGCTCGCGAACTGGGTGCGCGAGAAGCGACACGGAAACGTCGCCTACTACAACGTCAACCGGTATCTGAACCCGACGAACCTCTGCTGGGTCGATTGCGGCCTCTGCGCCTGGGCACGGAAGCCAGGAGTCGACGGCGGCTACTCGATGTCGATCGAAGAGGCCGTCTCCGAGGCGGCCGCGGGATGGCACGACGGGATCACGGAGCTGCACGTCGTCGGGGGCCTTCACCCGTCGCTCCCCTACACCTGGTACCTGGACCTCTGCCGCGCGCTGAAGTCGCGCTTCCCCGGCATCCATCTGAAGGCCTGGACGATGGTGGAGCTGGACTGGTTCGCGCGCGTCGGAAAGAAGGACGTCGCGGAGGTGATCCGCGACCTCGTGGCTGCCGGGATGGACTCCTGTCCGGGAGGAGGGGCCGAGATCTTCGAGCGGAAGGTCCGCGACGTCATCTGCCGCGACAAGATCTCCGGCGAGCGTTGGCTCGAGGTGGCACGCCTCTGCCATCTCGAAGGGGTGAAGACGAACGTCACGATGCTCTACGGCCACGTGGAGAGCGTCGAGGACCGCGTCGATCATCTCGTCCGGACCCGCGAGCTCCAGGACGAGACGAAGGGGTTTCTCGGCTTCATCCCGCTGGCGTTCCACCCGGAAGAGACCCAGCTCCCGCATCTTCCGGCCGCCGACGGGATGACCGACCTCCGCGTCATCGCCGTCTCCCGCCTGATGCTCGATAACCTCGACCACATCAAGGCCTACTGGATCCAGATCGGCGAGAAGCTGGCGCCGGTCGCCCTTCACTTCGGGGCAGACGATCTCGTGGGGACGGTGACCGAGGAAACGATAACGCACGCGGCGGGGGCGAAGACGTCGGCGGGCCTGACGCGCGCCGAGATGGAGCGGATGATCCGGGGCGCCGGGCGCGAACCGTTCGAGCGCGATGCGTACTACGAGAGGGTCGTTCGCGACGGGGCGGGGCACGTCCTCCGCGCCAACCGCCACGACTTCGCGCCGCACGAGCCGGAAGACTCCTCAAAGCCTCTTCCGGAACATCCGTCGGCGATCGACCCGGCTCTCGCTTCGAGTTGAGTTTCCTGGGGCACGAGGGGGGCGTTTTCGCCCCCCTCGTGGCTCCCCCCCCAACCCCTATTCGGGCTTCACGGCCGCGATGAACTTCTGCGCTCCGCCGATCGAGCGGAGAACGTAGAAGCGGACCCACTTCCCCTGCGGGGCCTTCTTCATCTGGGCCTGGAGCTCCGCGACGGAGCCGACTTCCACGCCGTTCACCTCGAGAATGACGTCTCCGTCGATGAGGCCGGCGTCGGCCGCGGGAGAGACGGGCTTGACGTGGGTGATCAGGACTCCCCGGGACGCCTCGCGGTCGACGCGGAACTCGCGCCTGAGCTCGGGAGAGAGATCGCTCAGCTCGAGGCCGAGCACCTTTTCCTTCTGTCCCTTCGTCCCGGTCTCTTCGGATTCCGGCTTTCCGGCATCGTCCGCCCGCGTCGCGAGGGTCGCGACCGTGGTCTTCTCCTTGCCGTCTCGGAGGAACGTGATCGTCACCTTCGAGCCGGGGGCCTTCCCGGAGACATAGTCGATCAGGTCGCGGTTGTTCTTCACCGCGAGGTCGTCGACCTTGACGATGACGTCGGAGTGCTTCAGCCCGGCCTTGTCGCCGGGGCGGTCCTTCTCGACGGACTCGACGAGCGCCCCTTCCGCCTTCGGAAGCTCGAGCGCCTCCTGCATGGTCCTGTCGACGGACCGGATCGAGACGCCGAGGTAGCCGCGGACGACTTTCCCCGTCTTCAGCTGCGGGAGGAGCCGCTTGGCCATGTTGATGGGGACGGAGAAGCCGATGTTCTGCGCGAAGCGCGGGCTCGCGATTGCCGTGTTGATCCCCACGACCTCGCCGGCCGTGTTCAGGAGCGGGCCGCCGGAGTTCCCGAAGTTGATGGCGGCGTCGGTCTGGATGAGGCTCTCGAACGAGCGGCTCGCCTCCGAGAGGTTCGCGAAGCGCCCCTTGCCGGAGACGACGCCGACCGTGACCGTCTTCTCGAAGCCGAGCGGGTCACCGATCGCCATCACCCAGTCCCCGACGCGCAGGCGGTCGGAGTCCCCGAGCGTGACGATCGGGAACGGCTTCTTTCCCTCGATCTTCAGGAGGGCGAGGTCCGTCGCCGGATCGCGTCCGACGATCTTCGCGTCGTAGTCGTCCTTGCCTCCCACCTTCACGACGACCTTCGAAGCGTCCTCGATGACGTGGTTGTTCGTCAGAATGAAGCCGTCCGGCTCGATCAGGAAGCCGGTTCCGCTGGAGACTTCCTTTCGTTCCTCGGTCTCGCCGCGCGGGTCGGGACCCGGGAAGAAGTCGAACGGGCTCCCCTGATGGAATCGAGGCATGCCCCGGCGGTCGGGCTTGATGATGTCGGTCGACGTCACCGAGACGACGCCCGGCGACACCTTCTCGACGAGATCCGCGAAGGAAGGGAGGGCCATGGGCGAGAGGGCGCGCGCCGGAGTCGCGGCGGCGGATTCGGGCGGGGTCGCCTTCTGGGCGGCGGCCGTCCGGGTCAGGTCGAGGCCGCCCGCGAGGATCATCCCGAAGACGACCGAGGCGGCGACGAGCGCCGTTACGGAGATCACTTTGGTGCTGGTACGCATAGTCTCCTTCCGAGTCCCACGATGATACGAGGCGTCCGCGTCAGGGCGGCCGCACGAATGCCTCGAGCGCAAAGCCCGTGCCGGGTTTGGGGGGGCGGGCTCATCGCGCCTTCGAATCGTACGGCTCATCCTCCGGCCGGATGTTGTAGAAGAAGGTGATCGTCACCCCTTCGCGATTCGTGCCGAGGTCGTCCGGCAGGGGGCGAAACCGGCTCGAGCGCGCGATCGCCTGGAAGGCGGCGTTGTCGTACGGCGGCTTCTGGGACGAGGCGACGATCCGCTCGGCATCCACCGTCCCGTCCTTCAATATGAAGAAGCGGATCACGAGGCGACCCTTGACCCCGTACCGCGCGAGCGTCGGAACGTCCCAGTTCCGCCGGATCTTCCGGAGCATGTCCGCGGCATAGGCGCCCCAGTCATAACCCTGCGTGTCGAACGAGAGGGCGCCGTTGTCGACGAAGCCCCCTTCCCTGTCGTAGCCGCCGCCGAAATCGCCGGAGTCGCCGCCGGAGCCCGAGGATCCGCTCTGGGAAGGAGCGTAGTCCTCGGGACGGACCGATGCGAGCGGAGGCTCGAACAGCCGGGCACCCGCCTTGAGGCCCGAGTCGATGCTCCGGTTCTGACGAAGCGCCATGAGCGACTTCTCCCTCTCCGCCTTCGCCCCGTCGCCCGCCTCGGCGGAGCGCGCCGGCGGCGGGGGCGGCACGGCGCCGCCGGAGCCTTTCTTCCCGGCCTCCTCGTCGCGGATGCCGGCGTGTGCCACGGCCTTCGGCTGCGGAAGCGGCGGCTGCTTCAGGTCCCCTCCGTGCGCCTTTCGGTCCTTGTCCGAAAGAAGGGGGTTCTTTCCCGGAGACGCCGCTTTCGGGCCGGGCGCCGGAAAGAACTGAAGCGGGATCGGAGGAGGCGTCGGGTCGGGCCTCCAGAGCCTCAAGAGCCCGAGCGGGTCGTTCTGGTCGTTCAGCTCCTTCGGGATGCCCGGATGGTAGTCGGGCGTGACGAGAATGAGGATGATGACGAGGAGATGGGCGATGACGGATCCCGCGATCGCCCGCTCGCGTGTGATCCGGATCCGAAAGGCGGTCTCCGGAGGGGTCTCGAGAACCTCGCGAAGCTCGAGCGAGTCTTCGACGGTTCCTCCGGGCGAGACGAACCGGCGGCCGCCGTCGGGCTTCGGCCAGGGGCGCGGCGCCTCGTCGCCGCCCACGACATGGTCGTTGAGGCGCGGAAATGCCAGACCACGGACCTGCGACTCCTCGCTCTCGGTCTCCAGATCCTCCGGCGGCAGCTCGATGACGATGACCCGCGCCTTCTTCCGGCGACGGGCGACCTCCGGGGAGAAGGTAAATGTCGGCTCGGGGCGCCGCGAAGGGGGCGCTCCTGCGCCCTCCTCGGGCCAAGGCTCCGCCGTCTCCCTCCCGTCGATGAGGGGAGCGTTCAGATCGAGTTTCGTCAGATCGCTGATGGGCGCTCCTTCATCCCGGCCGGCCTGACGCCAGGTACTTCGCGCATGGAAGGGGCATGCCAGCTCCCCCGAAACAGGATAGACCGGCCGCTCGCTGGCGCACCGCGCTTCTCCGTCCTATACTCCCGACCGGCTGGCTTTCAAGGAACTTGAAAGAGGGCTTCGGCCCTCTTTTTTTTCCTCCGGGCTGGCCGTGAGACGACCGATGGAAAAGGCTGTTCCGCTTCCGGGCGAGGCCGTCGAGGCCCTCGAGGGCGCCGTCGCGGCGCTCGGGCTGGAGCTGTGCCACCTCGAGTGGAAGCCCGGACGCCGCGGCACGCTCCTTCTCACCATTGATCGACCGGGCGGCGTCTCCCTCGAAGACTGCGAGGACGCGTCCCGCGCCGCCTCGCGCGTCCTCGACCCGCTCGAGGAGACGCTCCCCACGTACGTTCTCGAGGTCTCCTCGCCCGGGCTCGACCGGCCCCTCCGGACGGTCGCCGACTGCGTCCGCTTCGCAGGACGCCGGGTCGTCGTCCAGACGCGCCGTCCCGTGGAAGGGACGTCGCGCATCCGGGGACCCCTCGAATCCGTCGAGGAAGACCGACTGACCATTCTTGATGAGGATCGTAAGCATCGCTACACTTTTCCTTTTGGCGACGTGAAGTCCGCGCGCCTCGTGCCGGAATTCTGAAGACCTCGGGCGAGGGCGCATCGATTCAGGGCGGAATGACCAGAACCGGAGAGACCACCGAAATGGATTCGACCGAGGCTCCGACGAAGGGCGACCGGGCCGCCGCGAAGACGGCGGGCGGGAAGACCCCGCGCAAGGCAAAGGGGGCCGGCAACGCCAGGCCCAGGCCTGCCAAGCCCGCCAAGGCGGCCAAGGCTCCCCCGAACACGAAGGCCGACGACGTCATCGAAGCGCTTCGTGCGGCGTCGCGTGACAAGGACATCGGCTTCGATCGCCTCGTCGCGGCTCTCGAGGAGGCGATCGCCACCGCCGCGCGGAAGGTTTACAAGGTTCGCGAGATGGCGGCCCGCTTCGACGCGGTGGCGGGAACGCTTACGGCCTGGACTCCCTACCGGATCGTGGAGCAGAAGACGAAGGTCGAAGCTCCCGCGGCCGCCGTCCTCGACCCCGACGACATTCCTCTCGGACAGGTCGCTCCCCCGGCACCGGCCCTCTCGGCCGAGACCGAGCCGGAGAAGGAGATCCGCCTGCCGCACGTCGAGGTCCTCCTCGACGAGGCACACGTCCTTGTCTCGGGCGAGTTCGCGGGCCAGAGCTGGCAGATCGTCCGACACCGCGAAGGCAGCGGCGAGGAGTCCGTGACGCCCGAGCAGATGGCGCTCGGCGACGAGATCCGCCTCTACCGTTCGACCGAGGGCCTCGGCCGCATCGCGGCCCAGAGCGCCAAGCAGGTGCTCTACCAGAAAGTGCGCGAGGCCGAGCGGGAGAATATCTACAACGAGTACAACCCGAAGCTCGGCGAGCTGATCACCGGGACGGTGAAGAGGTTCGAGCGGGGCGACATGATCGTGGATCTCGGGCGGACCGAGGCGGTCATCCCGCGCGACCACCAGTCCCGCGCCGAGAGGTACACGCAGGGCGAGCGCGTCCGGGCCGTTCTCGTCGACGTCCACAAGAATCCGAAGGGGGCGCAGCTCGTCCTCTCGCGCACGGCTCCGGAGCTCCTGATGCAGCTGATGCGGATGGAGGTCCCGGAAATCTACGACCAGACCGTCATCATTCGCGGATGCGTCCGCCAGCCGGGGGACCGCGCCAAGGTGGCCGTCTCCTCGCGCGAGCGGGACGTCGACCCGGTCGGGGCGTGCGTCGGAATGCGCGGCGCGCGCGTGCAGGCCATCATGCGCGAGCTCCGCGGAGAGCGGATCGACGTCATCCAGTTCTCCGACGACCTCGTCACGTACGCGCAGAACGCCCTCGCCCCCGCCAAGATCACTCGCGTCTCGGCGATGCCGGGAGACGAGGAGGAGACTCCGGACGTGGGCCCCGACGGCGAGGCGCTGGAGCCTCTGCCGACGCTCGAGTGCATCGTCGAGGAAGATCAGCTTTCACTCGCCATCGGAAAGCGGGGACAGAACGTCCGGCTCGCGGCCGCCCTGATCGGAGCCAAGATCGAGCTGAAGAGCGAACAGGCGGTGAAGGCCGAGGTCGCCGAGGCGCTCCAGCGGATGCTCCTCTCCTCGCAACGTCGGGCGACGGAGCTTTCGGAAGTGCCGGGCGTCGATGCCGCCGCGGCCAAGGCGTTCGCGGGCGCCGGCCTCGCGACCGCCGGCGACGTCCTCGACGCGGAGTCCGGCGCCGACGAGGAGAAGGCAAATGGCCTGGCCGCTCTCGCGCTTCCCGAAGCGGAGCGTGACGCCGTCCTCGACGCGGTACAGGAGTTCGACCAGGCCCCGCCCCCCGAGCCCGAAGAGGAGACGCTCGAACTGGCCGATGATGCCGACGGGCCGGAAACGGAAGGCGGGGAGGAAGCTCCCGCTCCCGCCGCCCCGGCGGCCGAGACGCCGGAGAAGTGAGCGCGATGGCCGCGAAGTTCACCGTCTCCGAGCTCGCCAAGATGATGGGAAAGCCCGCGAAGGAGGTCCTCTTCCTCCTGCAGGGGATCGGCGTCGACGTGAAGACCGTCGATTCGGTCATCGAGGGCTCGACGGCGCAGGCGATCCTCACCGGGAAGACACAGGCTCCCAAGTCGCTCATCGTCCGGCAGGCTTCGACCGCGCCCGCCGCCGCCACGGCGGCACCGAAGGTAAAGACGGAGCGCGCCGCGCTCCGGCGAATCAAGATTGTCGAGAGGCCGCCCGAATCCGAAGGCCAGCCTGCCGAGGCCGAGGCTCCCGCAGCCGAGATGGAAACGGCTTCAGCGGCGGTGGAAGCTCCCGAGTCGGAGCAGGTCCCGGCTCCCGAGGCGATGGCGGCCCCGGCTCCCGCTCCCCAGCCGGCGCCCGTTCCGGCTCCGGCGGCTCCCGTCGCCGCGCCGTTTCTGTCCCCGGTCGTGCCGGCGACTCCCCCGGCGCCCCGCACGGCGCCTCGCGTCGTCACCGCGACGGTGAGCGCGGCCGGAGAGACCGACGCCGGAACCGGTGCGACGACTCTCCCGCAGTCCATTTCGGCGACGCCTCCGCGGCGTCCCGCCGTGTCTCATCGTCCCGGCGCCGCGCGCCCCGTCTCTCCGGCCGCCGCGCCGCCGAAAGCTCCGGCTCCGGCCGGCGCCCTTGGCCGAATCCTGAAGCGTCAGGCCGAGGTCCCCGCGTGGCCCGTCGCCACGCCGCCCGCTCCGGCTCCGCCCCCGCGCATCGAGCCCCGGGCTCCGGAGAGCGCGCCGCTCTCCGCCGGCCCGTCTGTCGCCTCCGCGCCCCCCGCGAGCGCGCCACCGATGCGCGGCGCCGGCGGGCTTGGCCGGGCCGTCATCGCGCCCCCCTCCGCCGCGACCCTCCGTCCGATCCGTGCGGCCGGCGTCGCGACGACGCCGGTTCCCCGCTCCGGCTTCCCGCTTCGCCCGGGCACGCTTCCGCCCCGGCCCGGCATGCCCCTCCGGCCCGGCTTTCCGCCGCGCCCCGGAATGCCTCCGCGTCCCGGCGCGCTTCCTCGCCCCGGATTCGGCCGCGCCGTCGGCCCCGCCGTTCCGCCCGTCGCGATCCCGGACACGGCCGACAAGCGCCGGAAGGACGCCGGAAAGGCGGCCGTCAAGAAAGACGACGTCAAGAAGACGGCGTCGAAGAAGCCCCGCACCAAGGAGGTGGCCGCGCTGGAGGAGGACGTCCGCGAGTACCTCGGCTCCTTCCAGCAGGACACCTACGAGGACCTCGCGACTCCGACCGGCGACGAAGCGGCCGGAGCCTCCGCGGCGCGCCCTCTCTCGAAGTCGGCGCAGCGCCGCGCCGGGAAGAAGACCGTGGCGACCGAGAGCGGCGAGGTCGTCGAGACGCGGAAGGGGACGCCTTCCGGCCCCGTCTTCCTCTCGGAAGGGGTCACGGTCAAGGAGCTGTCCGAGAAGATCGGCATCCTCGCCAAGGACCTGATGAAGGCCCTTCTCTCGCGCGGGATCCTCGCCACCATCAACCAGCCCGTCGACCCGAAAACGGCCGTCGAGCTGGCGCGGGAATTCGGGATCGAGGCCGCCGTCGTCTCCTTCGAGGAGGAGCTCGAGCTGGCCCGCCAGTCGGGGCAGACGCCTCCCGCCGGCGAGTCCCTCAAGGCCCCGGTCGGCGCGCGCGTGCCGCGCTCCCCCGTCGTCACCGTCATGGGCCACGTCGACCACGGGAAGACGTCGCTCCTCGACGCCATCCGGTCGACGCGCGTCGCCGAGGGCGAGGCGGGCGGCATCACGCAGCACATCGGCGCCTACCGCGTCGAGGCGCGCGGCCGCTCCATCGTCTTCCTCGACACGCCCGGCCACGAGGCTTTCACGATGATGCGCGCGCGCGGCGCGAAGGCGACCGACATCGTCGTCCTCGTCGTCGCGGCCGATGACGGCGTCATGCCGCAGACGGTGGAGGCCATCGACCACGCACGGGCGGCGAAGGTCCCCGTCGTCGTCGCGATCAACAAGATCGACAAGCCGGAGGCGAACCCCGGCCGCGTCAAGCAGGAGCTTGCCGACAAGGGCGTCATCGTCGAGGAGTTCGGAGGCCAGGTCGTCGCCTGCGAGATCTCGGCCAAGAAGCGGATCGGGATCGACCAGCTCCTCGAGATGATCCTCCTGCAGGCGGACCTCCTCGAGCTGAAGGGACAGCCCGAAGGGCCGGCGCGCGGCGTCGTCCTCGAGGCGCGGCGCGAAGCCGGGCGCGGCACGCTCGCGACGGTCCTCGTCCACCAGGGAACGCTCCACGTCGGCGACGTCTTCTTCGCCGGCACGGCCGTCGGGCGCGTCCGCGCCATGCACGACGACCGCGGCCATCGCCTCGACGCGGCCGGCCCCGCCGTGCCGCTCGAGGTCATGGGCTTCGACGACATCCCGAACGCCGGCGACGTCCTTCAGGTCGTCGAGGACGAAGGGAAGGCGCGGCAGGTCTCCGGGTTCCGCCGCGACAAGGAGCGCGAGGAGGTGCTCGCCAAGTCGTCCCGGATGTCGCTCGACTCGCTCTTCGCCCGGATGAAGCAGGGCGAGACGAAGGAGCTTCCGATCATCCTGAAGGCCGACGTCGGCGGCTCGGAGGAAGTGCTCGTCCAGACCCTCGGAAAGCTTTCGACGGAGAAGGTGAAGCTCACCATCCTCCACTCGGGCGTCGGCGCCATCTCGGTGAACGACGTGCTTCTCGCCTCCGCTTCGGAAGCCATCATCATCGGATTCAACGTGAAGCCGGAGAAGAAGGCGCAGGAACTGGCCGAAAAGGAAGGGGTCGACATCCGGCTCTATTCCGTCATCTACAACCTGACGGACGAGATGAAGAAGGCCATGACGGGCCTCCTCGACGCGGTCCACAAGGAGGCCATCCGGGGCCACGCGGAGGTCCGCGAGACCTTCAAGGTGCCCAGGATCGGGACGATCGCGGGCTGCATGGTCGTGGACGGCGTCATCCCGCGCTCGGCTTCGGTCCGGCTTCTCCGCGACAATCGCGTCATTTACGAGGGAAAGATCGGCTCCCTCCGGCGCTTCAAGGACGATGCGTCCGAGGTCAAGCAGGGCTTCGAGTGCGGAATCGGCATCGCGGGCTACCAGGACGTGAAGGTCGGCGATGTCCTCGAAGCCTTCATCCTCGAAGAGGTCGCCCCGTCTCTGACATGAGTCAGGGGAACCCGGTCGCCGGGTTCCCCTAAGACCTCTCCGCGCGAACCGCCAATCGACACCCAGCGAGCTTCAGACTCATGGTCGTGGTCATCGCCATTTTCGACTTTCACCTTCCGCACTGCCGCGGGCTGAAGGAGAAGCGGGCGTTCCTCCGCCCGCTAAAGGCGAAGCTGCGGGGCGACTTCCAGATCTCGGCGGCGGAGGTCGCGCATCAGGACCTCCTGCAGCGCGCCGTCGTCGGCGTCGCGGCCGTCGGTTCCGACCGTGGGGCGCTCGAGCCGCTTTTCGCCAAGGTGGGCTCGTTCGTGGAGGCTTTCGCGGAGGAGAACGGGGCCGAGATCGCCGCGTCGCCGCACGAGTTCCTCTCGTATGGCGACGTCGCGGCGCCGGGGGCCCTGTTCGGCGCCGGTGAAGGAGGCGAAGATGACCGCTCGTAGCAGGGGAGGCGGCGGCCGCAGGCCGCGACAGGTCGCCGACGTCGTCCGGTCCGAGCTGGCGCGCCTTCTCCGCGAGGAGGTGCGCGATCCCCACATCGGGTTCGCGACGATCACGGACGTCGAGATGGCGGCCGACCTCCGGTCGGCGCGGGTCTTCGTCTCGGTCCTCGGCAAAGCGGAAGACTTCGCGCGGACCGTGGCGGCCCTGAATCACGCCCGCGGGATGCTCCGGACGCTCGTCGGCCGCAACTGCGGCCTTCGCCACGCCCCGGAGCTCCACTTCGTCGAGGACCACACCCTCGAGCGTGGGGCGCGGATCAACGAGCTTCTGCTGAAGATTCCCGGAGGTGGCGCCGGAGAAGAAGAGTCGTGACGCCGATCGACGCCGCCTATCAGGCCACGGCCACCCTTCTTTCGGACGGGCGGCGCTTCCTCCTGACCGGACACCGGAACCCGGACGGGGACTCCCTCGGCTCGGCCCTCGCCCTCGCCCTCGCCCTCGAGGCGAGCGGCAAGGAGACGCGCGTCGTGATGCGCGATGTCTGGTCCGGCGTATACGCCTCCCTCCCGGGAATCGGGCGCGTCGCCGTCGTGGATGCGCTCCCCGACGACTGGCCCACCGGCTGGGACGCGCTGATCGCGATGGAATGCCCCTCGGCCGACCGGACGGGCTTTCCGAACCAGCTCGAGGGGCGTGTCGCGAACGTCGACCATCACCCCGGCAACACGCTCTGGGGAACGCTGAACCTCGTCGACCTTCCGGCCGCGGCCGTGGGTGAGATCGTGGCCGACCTCCTC
Organism: uncultured Acidobacteriota bacterium; assembly: GCA_963779415.1. Classification (GTDB taxonomy): domain Bacteria; phylum Acidobacteriota; class Thermoanaerobaculia; order UBA5066; family UBA5066; genus DAOMFB01. Next base: position 54,464 of record CAVZYA010000003.1, read on the forward strand.
GACCTCCTCCGCTGGCCGATCACCCCCGCGATCGCGACGAATCTCTGGGTCTCTCTCGTCTCGGACACGGGCTCGTTCCGCTACAACAACACGACGCCGAAGGCACTCGCCCTCGGCGCCCGCCTCGTGGCCGCCGGGGCGGAGCCCGGCCGCGTAAGCGAGTTCCTCTTCGAGGCGCAGCCGCTAACGGTCCTGCGCCTCGAGACGCTCGTCCTCTCGACGCTCGCCCTCCACGACGGCGGGCGCGTGGCGACGGTCGAGCTCCCGAAGCGCTTCCTCTCCGAGAGCGGCGCACGGGACGAGGATTCCGAGGGCCTCGTCAACCGCGCGCGCGGGATCTCCGGCGTCGCCGCGGCGGCGCTCCTTCGCGAAGGCGACGATGGCGAGATCCGATGCTCGCTCCGGTCGAAGGGGATCGTGGACATCCGGGCCGTCGCGGCCCGGCACGGCGGCGGAGGCCACCGGAACGCCGCGGGATGCCGCGTTGCCGGAACGCTGGCGTCGGTCCGCCCCCTTCTCGCAAGGGAGCTTGCGGCGGCCGTGGCCGAGGCCGGGGAGTCGCGATGAATCCGGCCCCGACCGAGCTCCTCGCGGGACTCCTCCTCGTCGACAAGCCCGAGAGGCTGACGTCGCACGACGTCGTCGACGAGGCGCGGCGCCTTCTCGACCTGCGCCGGATCGGGCACACCGGGACGCTCGATCCGGCGGCGACGGGGCTTCTCGTCCTCTGTGTCGGACGCGCCGTCCGGCTTCAGTCGTTCCTGACGGGATTCGACAAGTCTTACGAGGGGGAGATCCTCTTCGGCATCGAGACGGACACCTACGACCGCGACGGGACGCCGGTCGGCGAGCCGTACGCCGGCCCGCCTCCGGACCCCGACCGGATCCGCGAGGCCGCCGCCCGCTTCGTCGGCGACCTCCAGCAGTCCCCCCCGCCCTACTCGGCAAAGAAAGTCGCCGGCCGGAAGTTCTACGACCTCGCGCGCCGCGGCGAGGCCGTCCCGCACGCACCGAAGAGCGTCCGGGTCTCGGCTCTCGAGATCCTCGACGTCGCCGGCGATCGCGCGAGCTTCCGGGTCAGCTGCTCCTCCGGAACGTACGTCCGCTCCCTCGCGAACGACCTCGGAAAGGAGCTCGGGACGGGGGCGCACCTCCATGCCCTCAGGCGGACCGGGGTCGGCCCTTTCCGCCTCGAGGCGGCCGCCACGCTCGCCGCGCTGAAGGGGCAACCGGCGACCGAACGTCTCTCGCCGCCCCACTGGATTCCGATGGCGCAGATCCCGCTTCCCTATCCGGTCGTTCCCCTCGCCGCTGCCGAGGCGATGCGCGTCCGGCACGGGAACGCCATTCCGGTCCGGCTTCCCGCCGACGCGGCGGGAGCCGAATGGGTCCGCCTCGAGGCGGGAGGCGACCTTTTGGCCCTGGCGGCCCTCGAGCCGCTCGGGCGGGGGGCCGTCGCGCTCGCCCGTCCCAGGATCGTTCTCGCAGAATGACGGGTCCGGTTAACCTCGGCGGCCTCAGCAGGTTTGACGCCCGGAACGCGACAGGTTAGAGTTCGCCGTTCGAAAGTAGTAGAGAAGGGACAAGAAGACATTGGCCCACCCCAGGACGAATAAGGCGGAAACGATCAAGTCGTACCGGCGCCACGACGGCGACACGGGCTCCCCCGAGGTGCAGGTCGCTCTCCTCTCCAGGCGGATCATGGAGCTGACCGAGCACTTCAAGTCGCACGCGAAGGACCATCACTCGCGGCGGGGGCTGCTGCAGATGGTCGGCCGGCGGCGTCGGCTCCTCGACTACCTGAAGAAGTGCGATGTGCAGCGCTATCAGGTGCTGATCGAGTCGCTCGGGCTCCGCAAGTAGCCTTCCGCCTCTCCCTCCTCCCGGCCTCCGCCTGATCCCCCGTCCCTCCGGGGCAGACGGCGTCAAGCCGGGCTCGTCCACCGGGCCGCGAAGGAAAGGAACCGAAATGCAAGACTCCGTGACAATCGACCTGGGGGGACGTGTCCTCACGATCGAGACCGGAAAGCTCGCCAAGCAGGCCGACGGCGCGGCCGTCGTCCGGATGGGCGACTCCTGGGTCCTCGTAACGGCCTGCTTCACGAGGGAGCCGAAGGACACCGATTTCCTCCCGCTGACCGTCGAGTACAAGGAATACCAGTACGCCGCCGGACGGATCCCGGGGGGCTTCTTCAAGCGCGAAGGGCGCCCCACCGAGAAGGAGATCCTCACGGCGCGGATGATCGACCGCCCCGTCCGGCCGCTCTTCCCCGAAGGCTTCAACCACGAGACCCAGATCGTCGGGCTCGTCCTCTCGGCCGACGGGGAGAACGACCCCGACATTCTCGCCATCAACGGCGCGGCCGCGGCGCTCGCCGTGAACCCGATCCCCTTCCACCACGTCCTCGGCGCCGTCCGCGTCGCGCGGATCCACGGCGCGTACGTCTTCAACCCGACGTCGAAGGAGCGGGAGGCCTCCGACCTCGACCTCGTCGTCGTCGGCTCGCGTGACGCCGTCGTCATGGTGGAGGCGGGGGCCAAGGAGGTCCCCGAGTCCGTGATGCTCGAGGCGATCTTCGCGGGACACGGCGCGGTCCAGAAGATCGTCGCCGGCATCGAGGAGCTCGCCCGCCGGAGTCACGTCATCAAGGCGCCCTTCGTGCCGCGCCCGCCGCTCCCGGCCGACGTCGTCGACGCCGTCCGCCGGCAGTGGGAAGGCCCGATGATGGAGGCCCTCACCCACCCCGGCAAGATCGAGTCGTACGCGAAGATCAAGGAGGTCAAGGGGTACGCGGTCGGCCTCGTCCCCGAGACCGAGCCGGAGCAGAAGGCCGCGACCAAGCGCGCGATCTCCGAGCTCGTCGAGACGCTCACCCGCGAGACGATCCTCTCCGGCCGGCGCCGGCTCGACGGGCGGGCCTTCGACGAGATCCGTCCGATCACGATCGAGGCGGGAATCCTTCCCCGCACGCACGGCTCGGCGCTCTTTTCGCGCGGCGAGACTCAGGCTCTGGTCACCGTCACCCTCGGGACCTCCGAGGACACGCAGCTCATCGAGGATCTCATCGAGGGGGATTACGAGCGGCACTTCATGCTGCACTACAACTTCCCCCCCTTCTCCGTCGGCGAGGTGAAGCGCTTCGGCTCTCCCGGCCGCCGAGAGATCGGGCACGGCCGCCTCGCGTGGCGCTCCATCCAGGCGGTCCTTCCCGACGAGAAGGAGTTCCCTTACGCGATCCGGGTCGTCTCCGACATCCTCGAATCGAACGGCTCCTCCTCGATGGCGACGATCTGCGGCGCCTCCCTCGCCCTCATGGACGCCGGTGTCCCCGTCCGGGCCGCCGTCGCGGGCGTCGCGATGGGCCTCGTCAAGGAAGGGGAGAGCTTCGCCGTCCTGACCGACATCGCCGGCCAGGAGGACCATTACGGCGACATGGACTTCAAGGTGGCCGGCACCCGGAAGGGGATCACGGCCCTCCAGATGGACATCAAGATCTCCGGCATCACGAAGGAGATCTTCGCGCAGGCTCTCGAGCAGGCGCGGCACGGCCGGACCTTCATCCTCGACCGGATGGAGGGAGTCCTCCGGGCCTCGCGGCCGGAGCTTTCGGCCTATGCCCCGCGCCTTCTGACGATCCACGTCCCCGAGGACAAGATCCGCGACATCATCGGCTCCGGCGGCAAGACGATCCGGTCGCTCCAGAAGGAGTTCTCCTGCAAGATCGACGTGCAGGACGACGGTACCGTGACGGTCGCCTCGAACGACATGCCGACGGCCGAGAAGTGCCTCGATGCCATCCGGGCCCTGACGACCGTTCCCGAGATCGGGACCGAATACCTCGGCACGGTGAAGCGGATCGAGCCGTATGGCTGCTTCGTGGAGATCCTCCCGGGCCTCGATGGCCTCGTTCACATCTCCGAGCTCGCGCCCGGGCGCGTCCGGGAGACGACCGACGTCGTCAAGATGGGCGACAAGGTCAAGGTGAAGATCATCGCCATCGACCCGGTGAACGGGAAAGTGAAGCTCTCCCGGAGGCAGGCCCTGACGCCCGAAGAGAGCGCCGCCGAGGTCGAGCGTCTCGGGCTCAAGGCCGCCGAGGCCGGGGCTCCGGGCGAAGGCGACGACCGGCCGCCGCGCCACTTCGACCGCGACCGCGACCGCGGTCCCCGTCACGGCGGGGGCGGCGGCTTCCGCGGGCCGCGTCCGGGCGGGCCACGGGGGCGAGCGGCGGCCGCGGACCCGGCGGCCCGCGCCCCTGACTCGGCCCGCCCCGTCCGGCTCAGGGACGAGGCGCGACGAACCGGCGAGAGGGGGGAGCGATCCCCTCGGGCGCGACGCGCGTGAAGGAGCGCTCCCCCAGAAACCAGAGCGCGGCCGCCCTCTCCCCCAGGGCACGGGCAGGATCTCCGGCCCCCTGCTCGAGATAGCGTCGGATCTCGGCGGCCCCCGCCTCGGGGCCCTCGAATCTCTCGGTGAGGGTCGCGGCCACCACGGTGTCGGCGAAGCGATATCGCGACGCCGCGATCGGCGAGGGAAGAAGAGCCGAGAGGGCGCTGACGATGAGAACGGCAAGAGACAGCAGGACGACCCGCGCGCGCCGCCGCGCGCGCCATTCCTCGAAGGAAAGAAGGACCAGACAGCCCGATCCCCAGAGCGAGAGGCGGCACGACACCCACCCGGTAGCGGGCCGTCGTCTGGACGAGGAGACACGCGACCCGAGCGGTGTGCCACCGCGACGGCGACCAGCCAGCCCTCTTCCTTTCGAAGCACGCCGCGCGCGAGCGCGGCGAAGAGCCCGACGAGCCCCGCTCCGACGACACACGGAAAGACGGGCAGCAGGGTGAGCACCGGGAGCCGGTCCCGGAAGAAGTACCAGTTCGAGTTGTCGGGGATCTCGTAGGCGAGGAAGAACGTGGCCGCCTTCTTCGCCCAGAGGAGCGGCAGCTCCCACGGAGCGTCGGCGTATCCCGCGAGGACGAGGCGCGCGGTCTCCGTCGTCGACCGCTCCGGCCTTCTCGAGGATCTCCTTCATCGTCTCGCGGCGGGGCCGTCGAGGCATCCGCACCGCGCCCGTTTCCCCAGGCAAGGCCGATCGCCTGCCGCGTGTCGAAGGTCAGGGGCGGGACGCCTGCCGCGACGTTTCGCGCCGCGAGGGCCATCAGAGGGATCGCAAGGCCGAGAGCCCCAAGAGCGAGGCGGCGCTTCGCGCCGACCGGGGATTTCTTCGAAAGGAGGAAAAGGGAAAAGAAGGCCAACGGCAGTAGCGTCTGCTTCAGCAGGGCCGCAAGGCCGCCGAGAAGCCCGAGGGAGAACGCTCCGGCGCCGCCCCCGTTCCCCTTTTTCGAAGCAAATCCCTCGCGGGCTCCCCCTCCCTCCTCTTCCGTCTCCGAGGCCAGGAGCGGCCAGGCGAGGAGGAGCGCGGAGAGGTGCGCGACGGGCCCGTCGCGGTATGCGAAGCCGTCCTGGAAGACGAGAGGGCCGTAGAGGCCGTAGAACAGTCCGGCGACGAGCCCGGCCGCAGCCACCGGCCCCGAAAACGGCGCGGCGCCGCCCTTCTCATCTCCCTCCCCCTCTCTTCCTCTCAGAAGAAATCTCCCGGCAATCCCCTGGGCCGCCGCCGCGACCGACGCTGCGGCGAGACAGGCGAGGAGGAGCTGAAGGAGCCGGACCGTCGGAAGGAGCGGCAGGCCCGCTATGCGGATCACGGCGAGGGAATAGGGATAGAGCGGACCTGCAAAGTAGGCGTTCTTCTGATAGAGCCGCTCCCACGCCGCCGGAGGGCCGTACGGCGCCTGCCACGAGAAGTACGAACGCCACGCGGGGACGTCGAGCCAGTTTCCCGAAGCCAGGTGCGCCGACCAGTCCACGTAGCCCCACTCGTCCGTCTCCATCCAGAGGTGCCATTCGGAGAGCGGCGAGGCCTCGAGTGCCGCGAAGTAAAGCGACCGGACGGCGAGGACGGCCGCGAAGACGGCCACGGGCACGAGACGGCGGAGGCGTGTCGGGTCGCCGCGGAAGGGCACGCGCGATTGTAGGTCGGAGAAGAAAACAACGAGGGCGCCGCGGTCGCGGCGCCCTCGGAGCACCCGGGAAGCTCAGGAAGAGCCGGTCAGCTTCCGACCTTGCGGGGGGTTCCGCCGTGCGTGCCGCCCCCCTTCTTTCCCGAGCCCTTCGGGGCCCGCGGCCCCTTGACCCCGCGCGGCTTCTCGACGTGCGGCTTCCTCTCGGCCTTCTCTTCGCCTTCGGCGGCCGGCGTCTCGGCCTTCTCGGCTTTCGCTTCGCCGCCCTTCCCCGCCACGAGCTTCTTCGCCTTGTCGAGGAGGGATTCCTTCTTCTCCACGGCAGCCTTCTCGGCGACCTTCTTCTCGGCCTGCCGCTGGGCGAAGTCGTAATCGATGAATTCGAGGATGGCCATCTCGGCGCCGTCGCCCGGACGCCGGCCCAGCTTCAGGATGTGGGTGTAGCCTCCGACGCGCTCCTTGAACCGCGGAGAGATCACCTCGAACAGCTTCCGGACGACGTCGGCATCCGGGACGCTCTTCAGAGCGAGGCGCCGCGCATGGAGCCCGCCCCGCTTTCCGAGGGTGATCATCTTCTCCGCGAGGGGGCGCAGCTCCTTGGCCTTCGGCAGGGTCGTCTGGATCCGTTCGTGTGTGAGGAGGGACGCGAGCTGGTTCCGGAAGAGCGATCGCCGGTGCGAGGTCGTTCGCCCCAGCTTGCGGCCCGCGCGATTGTGCTGCATGGCCGCCTCCTCACCGTCCCGCGCCGGATGGGGACTCGAGCTTCATTCCGAAGGCGAGCCCCTTCTCGCGCAGAATCTCCTTGATCTCGTTCAGGCTCTTCCGCCCGAAGTTCTTCGTCTCGAGCATGTCCTTCTCGGTCTTCAGGACGAGTTCGCGGAGCGTCCGGATTCCGGCGTTCTTCAGGCAGTTCGCGCTCCGCACGGAGAGCTCCAGTTCCTCGACGTTCGTGTCGAGCAGGGCGTCCAGCTCGCTCTGCGGAAGCTCCGGACCGGCCGTCGGCTTCGCCTCGTCCGTCTCGAGGTTCACGAAGATGGCGAGGTGGTCCCTGAGGAGGACCGCGGCGAGGCCCATCGCGTCCCGCGGCGTGACCGTGCCGTTCGTCCAGACCTCGATGACGAGCTTGTCGTAGTCGGTCGCCTGGCCGACGCGCGCCGCCTCGACGTGGTAGTTCACGCGGCGGACGGGGGAATGGGCCGAATCGATCGGGATGGTGCCGATCGGAGCTTCCGGGTCGAAGTTCCTGTCGGCCGGGATGTAGCCGCGTCCCTTGCCGATCGTCGCTTCCAGCCGGAGCCGGCCGCCGTCGGCCAGCGTCGCCACCGGCGCCTCGGCGTTCAGGATCTCGATCTGGGCGTCGTCCTCGAAGGCGTCGGCCGTGACGAGGCCCTTCGTCTTGGCGTCCAGAACGAGCATCCGGGGTCCGTCCTCGTGCAGCCGGATCGCCAGCTGCTTGAGGTTCAGGATGACGTCTGTGACATCCTCGACGACGCCCGGCACAGCCGTGAACTCGTGCTCGACCCCTTCGATCTTCACGGCGGTGATGGCGGCTCCCTCGATCGACGAGAGGAGGACACGCCGGAGGGCGTTGCCCACCGTCGTCCCCCAGCCGCGCTCGAGCGGCTGGGCGGTGTACCGGCCGTAATTGCCCTTCTCCTCCTCGACCTCGAGACGGTTCGGGCGCTGGAAGTTCTTCCACATCATGACTTCTTCTCCCGGCCCTGCGTCTTATCCGCTGAGCGGCGCGCGCGGGCCCTGTTGCCGACTTGTCAAACCCCTGCGGCTCTCTCCGCCGCGGAGGGGCTCACTTCGAATAGAGCTCGACGATCAGCTTCTCGTTGACCGGGAGCGCGACGTCCTCGCGCTTCGGCAGGGCGACGACCTTCCCCTGGAACTCGGAGGCGTTCAGCTCGAGCCACGCCGGGACGCCCCGGCCCTTCGCCGTCTCGACCGCGCCCGAGATGAGCGGGTTCTTGCGGCTCCTCTCCTTGACCGAGACGACCGCGCCGGCGTTCACGACGAAGCTTGGGACGTTCACCTTCCGCCCGTTCACCCGGACGTGGCCGTGGCGGACGAGCTGCCGGGCCTGTGACCGCGAGGCCGCAAAGCCGAGCCTATGGACCACGTTGTCCAGCCGGCGCTCGAGGAGGGCGAGGAGGTTCTCGCCCGTGACGCCCCGCATCCGCTCGGCCCTCTGGAAGGTGAGGCGGAACTGCTCCTCGAGGACGCCGTAGAAGCGCTTGACCTTCTGCTTTTCGCGGAGCTGGATTCCGTAACCGAGAATCTTGGAGCGGCGCTTGCCGTGCTGTCCCGGCGGGAAGTTGCGGCGCTCGATGGCGCACTTGTTCGTGAAGCAGCGGTCTCCCTTGAGGAACAGCTTCATCGCTTCACGCCGGCAGAGCCGGCAGACCGACTGTCGATAGCGAGCCATTAGACCCTTCTCCTCTTGCGCGGCCGGCAGCCATTGTGCGGAATGGGGGTGACGTCCTTGATCGACCGGATGTCGATCCCCGCGGCCGCGAGGGCCCGGATCGCGCTCTCCCGGCCGCCGCCGGGTCCGTTCACGCGGACGTCGAGGGAGCGGACGCCGTGCTCGTGCGCGAGCTGGGCGGCGTTTCCCGCCGCCAGCTGCGCGGCGAACGGGGTCCCCTTGCGCGAGCCCTTGAACCCGATCCGCCCGGCCGAGGACCAGGAGAGGACGTTCCCCTGAGAGTCCGTGATCGAGATGATCGTGTTGTTGAAGGACGCCTGCACCGTCGCGAGCGCGTGCGGGATGTTCTTCTTTTCCTTCTTCGGGCCCTTCTTCTTGCCCTTGGCGGGCTTGCCGGTAGCGGCCGCTGTCGATTCCGTCGGATTCGCCATTCCCATTTTTCCTTTTCGTTCGGCGGGGGAACCCGTTCCACGGGTTCCCCCGGACCCCTTCCGTTATTTCTTCGTCGCCTTCTTCTTGCCGGCGATGGCGCCCTTGCGCGGACCCTTCCGCGTCCTCGCGTTCGTGTGCGTCCTCTGCCCGCGCACCGGGAGGTTCCGGCGGTGCCGGAGGCCGCGATAGCAACCGATCTCCATCAGCCTCTTGATGTCGGAGGCGACCTCCTTGCGGAGGTCTCCCTCCACGCGGACGTCCTCCTGGATCACCTTCCGGATCCGGGAGACCTCGTCCTCGGACAGGTCCTTGACCCGCGTCTCCGGGCTCACCTTGGCGGTCGCGAGGACCTTGTTCGAGGTGGGACGGCCGATCCCGAAGATGTACGTCAGGCCGATCTCCACGCGCTTGTTCGGGGGCAGGTCGATGCCGGCGATTCGAGCCATGGGTGCTTTCCTCTTACCTCTGGCGCTGCTTGTGCTTGGGGTTATCGCAGATGACCCGCACCACGCCCGCGCGGCGGATCACCTTGCACTTGGTGCAGATCTTCTTGACGGAGGTTCGGACTTTCACGGATGAGACTCCTCTTATTTGTACCGGTAGATGATCCGCCCGCGCGACAGGTCGTAAGGCGACAGCTCCACGAGCACCTTGTCGCCCGGCAGGATCCGGATGAAGTGCTTCCGCATCTTACCGGAGATGTGGGCGAGAACCTGGTGGTCCGGCTTGTTCTCCAGCTGCACCCGGAACATCGCGTTCGGGAGCGGCTCCACGACGGTGGCCGTGACTTCGATGGCATCTTCCTTCGACATCTTCCGCTTCCGTTCCCCTGTTACGCCACGTTCGCCGTGAGGCCGCTTCCGGTGGCCTCCGGATACGCGGCCGCGGAGGGCGCGCCCGCGATCGCCCGATCCTCCGCATAGCGGCCGAAACCGAGGACGACCGGCCCGTCGGCCGTCGCCACGACGGTGTGCTCGAAGTGCGCGGAAGGCTTCCCGTCCGCCGCGCGGACCGTCCAGCCGTCGTCATCGACGACGACTTTCGCCCCCCCGAGGTTGAACATCGGCTCGATGGCCAGCGTCATTCCCTCGCGGATCGTCTCGCGCCGGCCGGCCGGGCCGTAGTTGGGGACCTGCGGCGCTTCGTGCAGCGACGTGCCGATCCCGTGTCCGACGAACTCGCGGACGATGCCGTATCCCTTCTTTCGCGCGACCGACTCGACGGCCGCGCCAATGTCCCCGATCTTTCCGCCGACGCGGATCGCCTCGATTCCGGCGAGGAGCGCTTCGTGCGTCGTCGTGACGAGGTCGCGGACCGGAGGCGGCACCGGCTCGAGGATCGCCGTGCGGGCCGCGTCGCCGAAATAACCGTCCACGATCGCGCCGAGATCCAGCCCCACGATGTCTCCCGCCTTGAGGATGCGCTTGGGGGACGGGATGCCGTGGACGACCTCCTCGTTGATCGAGACGCAGATGGACTTCGGGTAGCCCCGGTAGCCGAGAAAAGCCGGCTTCGCGCCCCGGGCGCGGATCCCGGCATCGGCGATCCGGTCGATCTCCTCCGTCGTGACCCCCGGCCGGCACGCGGCGAGGCATTCGGCGAGGACCTCCTGGACGATGCGCGTGGCGCGCTCCATCCGGAGGATCTCCGCCTTTCCCTTACACGTGATCATCGAGCCCCTTTGCGGGCGGCGCTCACGGCGGCGCGGACGTCCGCCGCCACCACTTCGATGCCGCGGTGCCCGTCGATCGTCACGAGAACGCCGGCCTTCCGGTAGCGGTCCGCGAGAGGGGCGGTCTTCTCCCGGTAGACGCGGAGCCGCTCCCGGATCGTCTCCGGCGTGTCGTCGGCCCGCCCCTCGAGGGCGGCCCGCTTGACGAGCCGGTCGATGATCGGGGCGTCCGGGACGTCGATGAAGAGGACGGCGCCGATCCCCGCGCCCCGCTCCTTCAGGATCCCGTCGAGCGCCGCCGCCTGCGCGACCGTCCGCGGGTAGCCGTCGAAGAGCGCGCCGCCCGCCGCGTCCGGCTCGGCGAGCCGCTCCTTCAGCATGGCGGTCACGAGATCGTCCGGCACGAGCGCGCCCGACTCCATGATCGGCTTTGCGGTCTTCCCGAGCGGAGTTCCCCGGGCCACGTGCGACCGGAGGAGATCCCCGGTGGAGATCTGCGGAATGGCCAGATCGGCCGCGAGCCGGGACGCCTGCGTTCCCTTGCCGGAGCCGGGGGGACCGAAGAAGACGACGTAGATTGCCATGTGCACCTACCCTCGCCGCCCGCGGATGCGGCCCTTCTTCAGGAAGCCGTCGTAGTTCCGCATCACGAGCTGAGACTCGATCTGTTGAACGGTGTCCATTGCGACGCCCACGACGATGAGAAGCGACGTCCCGCCGAAGTAGAACGGGACGCCGAGCCCCTGTGTGACGAAGTTCGGCAGATGCGCGTCGAGCCAGGGGCCGATGGCCGGGATTCCCTGCACCTTGAAGCCCATCAGCAGGAACTCGGGGATGATCGCGACGACGACGAGGTAGAGCGCCCCGATCAGCGTGATCCGCGTCAGGACGTTGTCCACGTACTCCGACGTCGCCTTCCCCGGGCGGATCCCCGGGATGAACCCGCCGTACTTGCGCATGTTCTCGGCGGTGTCGTTCGGGTTGAAGATGATCGAGATGTAGAAGTAGCAGAAGAAGACGATCCCGATCGCATAGATGAGGTTGTAGAGCGGCTGTCCCATCGAGAGCTGGTCGGCGATCCTCTTCATCACGTCGGCCTTGAAGGCCGACGCGATGTACTGCGGGAACTGGATGATCGAGACAGCGAAGATGATCGGGATGACGCCGCCCGTGTTCACGCGGAGCGGAAGGTAGGTGTTCTGCCCGCCGTAGACGCGCCGCCCCACGACCCGCTTGGCGTACTGGACCGGGATCCGCCGCTGCGCGCGCTCGACGTAGACGATGGCGGCCACGACCGCGATCATGAATACGAGGAGGAAGAGGGCCGCGAAGAGGCTCATCTGCCCCCGCTGGACCTGCTGGAAGAATCCGATGGTGGCCGACGGGAGGCTCGCCACAATGCCGGCGTAGATGATGAGCGAGATGCCGTTGCCGATGCCTCGCTCCGTGATCTGCTCGCCGAGCCACATCACGAAGGCCGTCCCGGTCGTCAGGGTCAGGACCGCCATCAGGACGAAGGGGAGCTTGCCGACCTCGGAGGACGGATCGCGGAGGGCCAGGTGCCGTCCGCTCGGCGTCGTCTGCGACCAGAGCCAGAGCGCGATACCGGCCCCCTGCACGACGGAGAGGATCACCGTCCCGTAACGGGTGTACTGCGTGATCTTCCGGCGCCCCATCTCCCCTTCCTTCGAGAGCTTCTCGAGGTAGGGCCAGACGACCGTCAGAAGCTGAAGGATGATCGACGCCGTGATGTAGGGAGTGATCCCCAGCGCGAAGACGGAGAGCCTACGGAGGGCGCCGCCCGAGAAGATGTCGAGAAAGCCGAGAAGGCCCCCGGCCTGCGACCGGAAGAACTCCTCGAGCGCCGCGGCGTCGAGCCCCGGCGTCGGCAGGTGCGACCCGATCCGGTAGACCCCGAGGAGCGCGAACGAGAAGAACAGTCTCTTCCGGAGGTCCGGGACCGCGAAGATGTTCCGGAGGGACTCGAAGATGTTCACGCCGGAAGGACCTCGCAGCGGCCGCCCGCGGCCTCGATCTTCTTCTTCGCCCCTTCGGTGAACTTGTGCGCGGAGACCGTGAGAGCTTTCTTCAGATCGCCCGTCCCGAGGATCTTCAGGCTGCCGCGGCGCTTGGCCGTGCCGGCCTCCCGGAGACTCTCGGGCGTCACCGCGGCGCCACTCTCGAACCTCTCCTCGAGCTCGGCGACCGAGATCGTGACCCACTCCTTGCGGAAGATGTTCGTGAAGCCACGCTTCGGGATGCGGCGGTGGAGAGGCATCTGTCCCCCCTCGTGGCCGCGAAGGTGGGAGTAGCCCGACCGCGAGTTCTGCCCCTTGTGGCCCTTCCCCGACGTCTTGCCGAGGCCCGAGCCGGGCCCGCGGCCCAGCCGCTTGCGCGATGTGGTCGCCCCCTTCCGGGGACCGAGGGTGTTCAGTCCGTGCGCCATGTCAGTTCGCTCCCGAAGCCGGTTCCTCGACGATTTCGACGAGGTGCCGGACCTTGTGGACGAGCCCCCGGATCCCCGGGGTGTCGGGGCGTACGACCTCCTGCCGGATCCGGCGGAGGCCGAGCCCCTTGAGGGTCTGCTTCTGATCCACCGGGGCGCAGATGCCCGAGCGGATCTGGCGGATGCGGAGTGTCTTCGCGGTCATCCCTTCGTCTCCGGGGCCGGAGCCGCCTCGGCGGCGGGGGCTTCCCTGGCCGTCTTCGGCTCCTCCACGCTCTCGCGGCCGAGACCCTTCCGGATCGCCGCCTCGAGGTGGAGATTGCCGAGCGCGTCGAACGTCGCCTTGACGACGTTGTGCGGGTTCGTCGTGCCGATCGACTTCGTCAGGATGTTCTGGACGCCGGCCGACTCGAGGACGGCGCGGACGGCGCCGCCGGCGATGACGCCGGTGCCGTCCGAAGCCGGTTTCAGCATGACACGGCCCGCCCCGAAGTGGCCGACGACGGCGTGCGGGATCGTCGTCCCCTTGAGCGGCACCTTGATCATCCGCTTCTTCGCCATCTCGATCCCCTTCTTGATGGCGACCGGGACCTCCTTCGCCTTGCCGGCGCCGTAACCGACGCGGCCATGGCCGTCGCCGACGACGACGAGGGCCGAGAAGGAGAAGTTCTTGCCGCCCTTGACGACCTTCGTCACCCGGTTGATGTGGACGACGTGGTCGATCAGGTCGGCTCCGGCGCGCCCCTCGCCGAGCTGTCCGGGCGCGCGCGCCGGAGCGGGCGGGCCCGAGGAACGGTTCGGACGATTGAACCGGGGAGGACGGCTACCGGGAGTCGCGGTGGTGCTCAAAACTTCAACCCCTTCTCGCGGGCGGCATCCGCAAGCGCCTTCACGTTGCCGTGGTAGAGGTGGCCCCCGCGGTCGAACACGACCGAGGAGATGCCTTTCTGCTGCGCGCGCGACGCGATGAGCGCGCCGACCTGCGCGGCCGCCGACTTGTTGGCCGCGCTCTTCGCCTTGCCCTTCACGTCTCCCTCGTGCGACGACGCGGCCGCGAGCGTCGCGCCCGCCTCGTCGTCGATGAGCTGCACGGAGATGTACTTCAGCGACCTCGTGACGCAGAGCCGCGGCCTTTCCGCCGTCCCCGTCACCTTCCGCCGGATCCGCTTGTGGATCCGTTCGCGCGCCTCGCGCCGTTCCAGAGCCTTTTCCATACGCCGTCCTTACTTGCCCGTCGCCTTGCCGGCCTTCTTCTTCAGGATCTCGCCGACGAACCGGAACCCCTTCAGCTTGTACGGGTCGGGGGGCTTGATGCCGCGGATCTCCGTGGCCGTCTGCCCGACCTTCTGCTTGTCGACGCCGGTGACGATGATGTGGGTGACGTCCTTGGCCTTCGCGTCGGGGGCGACGTCGATCCGGATCCCCTCCGGCTCCGGGAAGCGGACCTGGTGGGAAAACCCGACGGAAAAGACGACGTCCTTTCCCTTCTTCTCGGCCTTGTAGCCGATGCCGACGAGGTCGATCTCGCGCTTGTAGCCCTCGGTCACGCCGCGAACGGCGTTCTGGAGGAGCGCCCGGTTCAGCCCGTGGATCGCCTTGTCGCGCTTCTCTTCGCCGGACCGCGAGACCTCGATCTGGCCGTCCTTCGTCACGACCGAAATTCCGGCGAGGATCGGCGTCACGGACGCGCCCCGGGGGCCCTTGACCTCGACCGCCCCCTCGGCGACCCGGACGTCGACCCCCTTCGGGATCGCGATCGGTTTTCTTCCGACTCGAGACATCGTGTGCTCCTGCCCTTACCAGACCGTGCAGACGACCTCGCCGCCGAGCCCGCGACGGCGCGCGTCGTGCCCGGTCAGGAGGCCCTGAGAGGTGGAGACGATGGAGATGCCGAGTCCCCCGAGAACCTCCGGCAGCTCGTCCTTGCGCCGGTAGAGGCGGCGCCCTGGCTTGCTCGTCCGCGTGAGGCCGTGGATGACCGGGTTCCCCGTCTCGTCGTACTTGAGGTAGAGACGGAGGAGGCTTCCGCCGCGGTCGTCCATCACCTTGAAGTTCTTGATGTACCCCTCGTCCTTGAGGATCCGCGCGAGCTCCACCTTGAAGCGGGACGACGGGATGTCCGTCTTCTCGTGCCGGGCGGAGAGGGAGTTGCGGACGCGGGCGAGAAGATCGGCGATCGGATCGGACATGCTCATGCGACCCTCCTCACCACGACGCCTTCGTCACGCCCGGGACGTATCCCGCGAGCGCGAGGTTCCGGAAGCAGATCCGGCAGAGGCCGAACTTCCGGAGGTAGGCGCGCGGCCGCCCGCAGCGCTTGCAGCGGCTGCGCTTCCGGATCGTGAACTTCAGCTTCGAGTTCGCTTTGATGATTGCAGCGCGGCGAGCCATCGTGTGAGCTCCTTGGATCAGCGTCCGAACGGCATGCCGAGCTCCCGGAGGAGCACCCGGGCCCGGTCATCCGAGCCGGCCGTCGTGACGATCGTGACGTTGAGCCCCCGGGACTTCTCGATCTTCGCGGGATCGATCTCGGGGAAGATGACGTGGTCCTTGACTCCCAGGGTGTAGTTTCCCCGGCCATCGAACGCGCGAGTCGGCACGCCGCGAAAGTCGCGGACGCGCGGGAGCGCGACGTTCAGGAGCCGGTCGAGAAATTCGTACATCCGCTCGCCCCGGAGCGTGACGCGGCATCCGATCGGCATCCCCGCGCGCAGCTTGAACGAGGCGATGGACTTCTTCGCCTTCGTCACGACGGCGCGCTGGCCGGCGATCTTCGTCAGCTCCTCCGCGGCGGCGTCGACGATCTTCGCGTTCGAGATCGCCTCGCCGATTCCCATGTTCAGGATGACCTTCTCGATCCTCGGCACGGCCATCGGGTTCTCGATCCCGAACTCCTTCCGGAGGACGGGGATCACGTCCTTTCGGTACTTATCGAACAGACGAGCGCCCATGGCTCATTCCCCCGACGCGGCCGTGACGGCGGAGACCGTCGTGCCGCTCTTCTTCGCAAAGCGCACCCGCGCCTCGCCCTCGACCCGGACGCCCATCCGGGTCGCCTTCCCCGTCTCGGGGTCCTTGAGCTGGACGTTCGCGACCGCGATCGGGGCCTCGCGCTCGAGGATTCCGCCCTTGATGTTCTTCTGCGGATTCGCGCGGGTGGCGCGCTTGATCTTGTTGACGCCTTCGACGATGACGCGCCCCTTGGCGGGCAGGACCCGGAGGACCTTGCCCGAGGCGCCGCGGTCCTTCCCGGCGGTGACGATGACGACGTCGCCCCGGCGGATCCGCAGTTTCCCGGTGAATACGGACTTCTTTTTCTTCACGTCAGATGACCTCGGGAGCCAGAGAGATGATCTTCATGAACTTCTTCTCGCGGAGCTCGCGGGCGACGGGCCCGAAGACGCGCGTGCCGATCGGCTCCTTTTCGGCGTTGATCAGGACGGCGGCGTTCGTGTCGAAACGGATGTAGCTTCCGTCGCGGCGGCGATGCTCCCGCACCGTCCGGACGATGACGGCCTTGACGACCTTCCCCTTCTTGACCGGGTCCGGCGCGTCCGGGTTCGACTCCCTCACCGAGCAGGTGATGACGTCTCCGAGGTGTCCGTAGCGGCCTGCCGATCCCCCCTGAAGGCGGATGCAGTAGAGGCGCCGCGCGCCCGAGTTGTCGGCCACTTCCAGGATCGTGCCCATCTGGATCACGGCGTACTCCTTCGTCCCTCGTCTTCCATCAGGAGGCCGACGCGTCGCCGGCGATCTCCGGCACCACGCCGCGGCCCCGGGTGACGACCGCCTTCACCCGCCACCTCTTCCGGGCCGAGAGCGGACGCGTCTCTTCGATCTCCACGACGTCCCCGGGACGGCACTTGAAGACCCGGTCGTCCGCCAGGAAGCGGGCGGTCCGCTTCTGGATCCGCCCGTAGCGGGCGTTCTTCACGAACCGCGTCACCTCGACGACGATCGTCTTTTCCATCTTGGCCGAAACGACCTTGCCGAGCTTTCGCGTCCGGCGCGCGGCCGTTTTCGGGGTGGGAGTTTCTGCGTTGGCGCTCATGTTCAATTTCTACCTTCAGTTCCTGACGGCCTATTTGCTTTTCTTCTTGGGAGCGGACTTGCCCTTCGACGAGGCTTTTCCCGAAGGAGACGAAGTCTTTCTTCTTAGAAGGTGAATGCGGCTTGCCTGACGCCGCTTTCTTCTTACCAGGCGTCTTCGCAACCCCGCCTTTCGCGGCGGCCTTGCCTTTCGGCTTCGGCGCTGCCGCGACCTTCTTACCTTTAGAAGAAACGGTCTCCTCGGACGTCACCTGCGGCGTCGCCGTCGCGGCCGCAGCTTCAGCCGGCGAGGCGGCCACCGCGGTCTCGTGCGCGGCGTGCGTCTTGAGTATCGCGGCACGGGCCGCGTCCATGTGGTCGAGCGTCTTGAGCCGCGCGATGTCCCTCCGGATCTCGCGGAGCTTCAGCGGGTTGTCGAGCTGGCCGGTCGCCTTCTGCAGCTTCAGGGTGAAGAGGGCCTGGCGCCACTCCTTCTCCTTCGCCGTCCGCTCCTCGGCGCTCCATTCCAGCATCGCGTCGATCTTCATCGGCTCACCTCACCGCCGCGAGGAAGGCACGCGACACGAACCGGGTCTTGATCCCGATCTTGTCGGCAGCGAGCTGGAAGGCCTCGCGCGCCGTCTTCTCGTCCACGCCTTCCATCTCGAACAGGACGCGGGCGGGCTTGATGACGGCCACCCACCCTTCCGGCGCGCCCTTTCCCTTCCCCATCCGGGTCTCGGCGGGCTTCTTCGTGATCGGCTTGTCCGGGAAGACCCGGATCCAGAGCTTTCCGCCGCGCTTGACGTGACGCTGCACGGCGACGCGGCCGGCCTCGATCTGCCGGGCGGTCAGCCAACCCGGCTCGACGGCCTGAAGGCCGTACTCGCCGAACGCGAGATCTCCGCCGCGGAGCGCCGTTCCGCCCATCCGCCCGCGCTGCTGCTTCCGGTACTTGACCTTCGACGGCATCAACATGGGATGACTTCCTTACGCGGCCTTCCGGCGGGATTTCGCCCGGTGCAGGTCGCCCTTGTAGATCCAGACCTTGACGCCGATCGCGCCGTAGGTCGTCCGCGCGCTCGACGTGCCGTAGTCGATGTCGGCCTTGAGCGTGTGGAGCGGGAGGCGCCCCTCCTGGTACCACTCGGAGCGGGCGATCTCCGCGCCGTTCAGCCGGCCGGAGCAGCGGATCTTGATCCCCTGCGCCCCGAACCGGAAGGCGGACTCCATCCCCTTCTTCATCGCCCGGCGGAAGGCCACCCGCCGCTCGAGCTGCATCGCGATCGACTCGGCCACGAGCTGGGCGTCGGTCTCGGGGCGCTGGATCTCCACGATGTTCACGTGGATGTCCTTCCCGAGGCGCTGCTGCAGCCGGTCGCGAAGCTGGTCGACCGACGCGCCCTTCTTCCCGATGATGACGCCGGGGCGCGCCGTCATGATGTTGATCTTCAGCTTGTTGCCGCGCTCGATCTCGATCTCCGAGACGGCCGCGTTCGAGAGATCCCGCTTGAGGTCCTCGCGCAGCTTCAGATCGTCGTGGAGGAAGCGCAGGTAGTCCTTCTCGGCGTACCAGCGCGAGTGCCACGTGCGGTTGTAGCCGATCCGGAAACCATAGGGGTGTACTTTCTGGCCCATCGTTTCGCTCCGTGGCTCCTTTAGGACTTCTTCTTCTTGTCGGACTTCGACGCGGGCTTCTCGCCCTTCGGGGCGCCCTTCGCGCGGACTCCCGCCGCGGCGACGGCCTTCGCGACGCGACCCGCCTTCTTCTTCACGAGCGGCTTGGGAGCCTCCGCGGCGAGACCCGCGGCCTTCCGGACGGCCGGCTCGTCCGAGAGGACGACCGTCACGTGGCAGAACGGGCGCGGCACGAGCCACATCCGCCCCTGCGGCCCGCTCATGAAGCGGGGGCGCGCGAAGCGCTTCTTGTAGTTCGAGATCGCCCGGATCATCGCGTTGCGCTGAAGCGGCTTGCGGCCGGCCTCGTCGACGACGATCTTCTTGACGACGAGCGCGTCCGCGTCGACACCGGTCTCGTTCTGCTGGGCGTTCGCGACCGCGGACTCGACGAGCTTCAGGAGGACCGGCGAGCAGCGGCGCCGCGTCGTCCGGAGCGTGTCGATCGCCTTGCCGACCGGCTTCATCCGGATCAGGTCGGCCACGAGACGCACCTTCTGCGCGGAGCCGCGGTAGTGGCGGAGGCGGGCGGTGGCTTCCATCGTCGCGTCCGTCCTCACGCCTTCGCCGCGGGCGTCGCCGCCGGGGCGGCCGGCGCGCCGGGAGCACCCGGCGCCGCCGGAGCGCCCGGCACCGCGCCCTTCTCGACCTTCTTGCCCGAGTGGCCCTTGAAGATCCGCGTGGGGGAGAACTCGCCGAGCTTGTGCCCGACCATGTTCTCGGAGACGTAGACCGGCGTGAACTTCCTGCCGTTGTGGATGGCGAGCGTGTGGCCGACCATCTCCGGCACGATCGTCGAGCGGCGGGACCACGTCTTGACGACGCGCTTCTCCCCCGCCGTGTTCAGCGCGGTGATCTTCTCGAGGAGGTGGCCGTCGATGAACGGCCCTTTCTTGGTGGAACGAGACATCGCGTTTCTCCGGCCTTACGATTTCCGGCGCTTGACGATCAGCGCGTCGGTCCGCTTGTTGTTCCGAGTCTTCATCCCCTTCGTCTTCCATCCCCAGGGCGAGCAGGGGTGGCGCCCGCCCGAGGTCTTCCCCTCGCCCCCCCCCATCGGGTGGTCGACGGGGTTCATCGCGACGCCGCGGTTGTGCGAGCGCCAGCCGAGCCAGCGGTTCCGCCCCGCCTTGCCGATGGAGATGTTCTCGTGCTCGAGGTTGCCGACCTGGCCGATCGTCGCGTAGCAGTCGACGCGCACCTTGCGGAGCTCGCCGGAGGGGACGCGGAGGAGCGCGTAGCCCCCTTCCTTCGCCATCAGCTGCGCGCCGGCCCCCGCCGCGCGCGCGATCTTCGCGCCGGCGCCCGGCTTGAACTCGACGTTGTGGACGATCGTGCCGACGGGGATCGACTTCAGCGGCAGGGCGTTGCCGACGACGATGTCGGCCGCCGGCCCGGCCACGACGGACTGCCCGACCGAAAGGCCGGTCGGCGCGAGGATGTAACGCTTCTCGCCGTCCGCGTACGCGAGGAGTGCGATCCGCGCGGAGCGGTTCGGGTCGTACTCGATCGAGGCGACCTTCGCCGGGATCTCGCGCTTGTCGCGGTTGAAGTCGATGTCGCGGAAGCGGCGCTTGTGGCCGCCGCCGCGCCACCAGGAGGTGAGCTGGCCCTTGTTGTTCCGCCCCCCGGTCTTCACCTTTCCGCGGGTGAGGGCCTTCTCCGGTCCGGTCCTGGTCAGCTCCGCGAAGCTGGACGTCGTCCGCTGGCGGAGGCCCGGCGTGGTGGGCTTGTACGACTTGACGGGCATGGTGTCCTACACTCCCTCGAAGATCGCCGGGGGCTTCTGCCCGGCCGCCAGCTTGACGTAGGCCTTCTTGCGGTCCTGGGCACGGCCGATCGACCGGCCGACCTTCTTGATCTTCCCGGAGACCTTCACGACGCGGACGGAGTCCACCTTCACGTTGAAGAGCGCCTCGACCGCGTGGCGGATCTGGATCTTGTTGGCGTCACGGGCGACGTCGAACGTGATGACGTTCTGAGATGTCGTGAGCGCCGTCGACTTCTCGGTCAGGACGGGGCGCACGATGACCGACTGTGGAGTCCTCACGACAACACCTCCGTCACGGCGCGGAGCGCCTCCTCGGAGAGGACGATCGTTCCGGCATGGAGCGCGTCGTAGACGTTGAGAGCCCGTGCGTCCCGCGCGACGAGGCCCTTCTGGTTGCGGGCGGCCTTCACGAGGTTCCCGTTCGCGGCGAGGTCGAGGAGCAGCGTCTTTCCGGCGACGCCGAGCCCCGCGAGGACGCCGGCGAGCGCCCGGGTCTTGTGCGTCGGCAGCTCGAGGCTGTCGAGGAGGACGATCTTCTGGTCCCGGGCCTTTTCGGAGAGGACGCACCGGAGCGCGGCCTTCTTGGCCTTGACGTTCATCTTCAGGGCGTAGGAGCGCGGCGTCGGTCCGTGCACCGTGCCGCCGTGACGGTGGATCGGCGGGCGTCCGCCCCCCTGCCGTGCGCGTCCCGTGTGCTTCTGCTTGAACGGCTTCTTGCCCGAGCCGGAGACCTCGGAGCGGGTCTTCGTCTTGTGCGTCCCGCGATGCTCGCGCGCGCGGATCTCCTTGACCGCCTCCCAGACGAGGTGCCGGCGGAAGGGAACGCCGAAGATCTCGGCCGGAAGGGTCGCCTCTCCCACCGTCTCGGCCTTGAGGTTCCGGACGGGAACCGTCAGGGGCGCGGGGGTCGTCTTCGTCTCCATCGCGCCTCCTCTCACGCCGCCGCCCCGGGCGCGTGACGCGCCGGGCGCTTGACGATCTTCACGACCGTGTTCCGGGCGCCGGGGACGGCGCCGCGGAGATAGATGAGATGGTTCTCGGCGTCCACGCGGACGACGACGAGGTTCTTCATCGTCGTCTGCTTCCCCCCCATCCGCCCCGAAGAGCGGGTGCCGGGGAAGACGCGCGACGGGAAGGCCGACGGCCCGATGGAGCCGGGCGCCCGGTGGAACATCGAGCCGTGCGTCGCGCCGCCGCCCGCGAAGTGGTGCCTCTTGACGACGCCCTGAAAGCCCTTCCCCTTCGACACGCCCACGACGTCCACCGACTCCTTCTCGGAGAAGATGTCGCAGAGGACCTTGTCACCCGGGGCCACGGCGTCCGCCGAGTCGCACCGCACCTCGCCCACCGTGCCCGCCGGCGGGACCCCGGCTTTCTCGAAATGCCCGCGAAGCGCTTTCGTGAGGCGCCGGGGGGAGACGCGCTTCCCGACGAGGCCCAGCTGGACCGCGTCGTAGCCGTCGTTCTCCTTCGTCTTCCGCTGGACGACGAGGCAGGGCCCCGCTTCGACCACCGTCACCGGCACCACCGTGCCGTCGGCCTCGAAGAGCTGGGTCATGCCGATCTTGCGTCCCAGAATTCCGTTGATCATCGTCGCATCCTCGCTCCGGCGCCGGCTCTACTTCCCCATCGTCCGGATTTCGACCTCGACGCCCGCCGGAAGCTCCAGCTTCGTCAGGGCGTCGACGGTCTGCGGCGTCCACTCGAAGATGTCGAGCAGCCGCTTGTGCGTCCGCATCTCGAACTGTTCGCGCGACTTCTTGTCGACGTGGGGCGAGCGGTTGACCGTCCACCGCGAAATGACCGTCGGCAGCGGGATCGGTCCCGCGACCTTCGCGCCGGACCGCCGCGCCGTGTCGACGATCTCGGTCGTCGACTGGTCGAGGATCCGGTAGTCGTACCCCTTCAGGCGGATGCGGATCTTGTCGTTGGCCATGGGATCCTTCTTCGCTTACGCGATGATCTCCGTCACCGTCCCCGCGCCGACGGTGCGACCGCCCTCGCGGATGGCGAACTTCATCCCCTTCTCGATGGCGATCGGCGTGATGAGCTCGATCTCCAGCTCCACGTCGTCGCCCGGCATCACCATCTCGACGCCCGACGGGAGCTTCGTGGAGCCCGTGACGTCGGTCGTCCGGATGAAGAACTGAGGGCGGTAGTTGTTGAAGAAGGGGGTGTGGCGCCCTCCCTCGTCCTTGGAGAGGATGTAGACCTTCCCCTTGAACTTCGTGTGCGGCTTGATGGAGCCGATCTTCGCGAGGACCTGGCCGCGCTCGACGTCCGTCCGCTCGACGCCCCGGAGGAGGACGCCGATGTTGTCGCCGGCCTGCCCCTGGTCGAGGAGCTTCTTGAACATCTCGACGCCCGTCACGACCTTCTTCGTCGTGTCGCGGAGGCCGACGATCTCGATTTCGTCGCCGACCTTCACGATGCCGCGCTCGACGCGGCCCGTGACGACCGTCCCGCGGCCGGAGATCGAGAAGACGTCCTCGATCGGGAGGAGGAATTCCTTGTCGATCTCGCGCACCGGGTCGGGGATGTTGTCGTCGAGGGCCTTGCACAGATCCCAGATGCACTGGGCGTCGGGGCC
The DNA here is from genome assembly GCA_963779415.1 of uncultured Acidobacteriota bacterium. Lineage (GTDB taxonomy): Bacteria > Acidobacteriota > Thermoanaerobaculia > UBA5066 > UBA5066 > DAOMFB01. The sequence goes on from CAVZYA010000003.1 coordinate 77,533, forward strand.
CGTGGGGTTCGCGAGAGCCTTCGTGGACGAGCCGCGGATGACGGGGATGGTGTCCCCGGGGAAGCCGTATTTCGACAGGAGCTCGCGAAGCTCGAGCTCGACGAGCTCGAGCAGGTCGGGGTCTTCCATCAGGTCGCACTTGTTGAGGAAGACGACGATGGCGGGCACGTTGACCTGCCGCGCGAGAAGGATGTGCTCGCGGGTCTGCGGCTTCGGGCCGTCCGGAGCGGAGACGACGAGAATCGCGCCGTCCATCTGGGCCGCGCCCGTGATCATGTTCTTGATGTAGTCGGCGTGGCCCGGGCAGTCGATGTGGGCATAGTGGCGCTTCTGGGTCTCGTACTCGACGTGCGCGAGAGCGACCGTGAGGATCTTGGTCGCGTCGCGGCGGAACGTCTTCGCGTCGGCCTTGGCGACGTCGTCGTACGACTTCGACACGGCGAGCCCCTTCGTCGACAGGACCTTCGTGATCGCGGCGGTCAGCGTCGTCTTTCCGTGGTCGACGTGGCCGATCGTGCCGACGTTGACGTGGGGCTTCTTGCGCTCGAATTTCTCCTTGGCCATCTCAATCCCTCCGTTCTCTACGAAAGTCGTCCTAGACCGAGACCTTCGCGATGATCCCCTCGGCGATCGCCTTCGGGACCTCGTCGTACTTCTCGAACTGCATCGTGTAGTTGGCCCGCCCCTGCGTCAGGGAGCGGAGCTGGGTGGCATAGCCGAACATCTCCGACAGCGGGACGGTCGCGCTGATCACCTGGAAGTTCAGGCGCGCTTCCATGTGATTGATCTTCCCGCGCCGCGAGTTGAGGTCGCCGATGACCTCGCCCATGAACTCCTCGGGCGTCACGGCCTCGACGGCCATCATCGGCTCGAGGATGAACGGGTCGGCCTTCTTCGCGGCGTCCTGGTACGCCATGGACCCCGCGATCTTGAAGGCCATCTCGGACGAGTCGACCTCGTGGAACGAGCCGTCGTACAGCTCCACCTGGAGCTTGACGGTCGGGTAGCCGGCGAGGACGCCCGTCGAGGACGCCTCCCGGATCCCCTGCTCGATCGGCTTGATGAACTCGCGGGGGATCGTCCCCCCCGTGATTCCGTTGACGAACTCGAAGTCCTTCCCTTCCGGGTGCGGGCGGAGGTAGATCTTCGCGTGGCCGTACTGCCCCTTGCCGCCCGACTGGCGGATGAAGCGGCCTTCGCCCTTCGTCTCCTTGCGGATCCCCTCGCGGTAGGCGACCTGGGGCTTGCCGACGTTCGCCCCGACGTTGAACTCCCGGACCATCCGGTCGACGATGATCTCCAGGTGGAGCTCCCCCATCCCGGCGATGATGGTCTGGTTCGTCTCCTTGTCCGTGTGGACGCGGAAGGTCGGGTCTTCCTGCATCAGCTTGGCGAGCGCCATCCCCATCTTTTCCTGGTCGGCCTTCGTCTTCGGCTCGATGGAAAGCGTGATGACGGGCTCGGGGAACTTCATTGCCTCGAGGACGACGATCGAGTTGCGGTCGCAGATCGTGTCGCCCGTCGTGACGTTCTTCAGTCCGACGGCCGCCGCGATGTCGCCCGCCCAGACCTCCTTGATCTCTTCGCGCTTGTTCGCGTGCATCCTCAGGATGCGGCCGACGCGCTCGTTCGACTGCTTCGTCGAGTTGTAGACCCCCGAGCCGGCATCGAGGTGACCTGAATAGACCCGGAAGAAGGCGAGCTGCCCCACGAAGGGGTCGGTCATGATCTTGAAGACGAGGCCGGCGAACGGCGCGTCGTCCTTCGTCTCGCGGATCAGCTCCTTGCCGTCCTCGTCCAGCCCGGTGATGGCCGGGATGTCGAGGGGCGAGGGAAGGTAGTCGCAGACGGCGTCGAGGAGCTGCTGCACGCCCTTGTTCTTGAAGGCCGCGCCGCAGACGACGGGGTGGAGCTTTCCGGCGACGGTGGCCTTTCGCAGGGCCGCGCGGATCTCCGCGGGCTCCGGCACGTGCCCCTCCATCCACTTGCGCATGATGCCGTCGTCGACCTCCGCGACCGTCTCGACGAGCCGCTCGCGGTACTTGTCGAAGAGGGCCTTGTGGTCGGCCGGGACGTCCACCATCTCGAACTCGGAGCCGAGCTTGTCGTCCCGGAAGTCGTACGCCTTCCCCTCGATCAGGTCGATGACCCCCTCGAACGTCTCGGCCGAGCCCCACGGGACCTGGACGGGGGTGGGCCGGGCGGCGAGCTTCGTGACCATCATGTCGACGCACTTCTCGAAGTCGGCCCCCACCCGGTCCATCTTGTTGATGAACGCGATGCGCGGAACCCCGTAGCGGTCCGCCTGCCGCCAGACCGTCTCGGACTGCGGCTCCACTCCGGAGACGGCATCGAAGACCGCGACGGCTCCGTCGAGGACGCGGAGCGACCGCTCCACTTCGGCCGTGAAGTCGACGTGACCTGGCGTGTCGATGATGTTGATCCGGAACTCCTTCCAGAGGCACGTCGTCGCGGCGGAGGTGATCGTGATGCCGCGTTCCTGCTCCTGGACCATCCAGTCCATCGTCGCCGTGCCGTCGTGGACCTCGCCGAGCTTGTAGTTGACCCCCGTGTAATAGAGGATCCGCTCGGTCGTCGTCGTCTTGCCCGCGTCGATGTGGGCCATGATGCCGATGTTCCGGCAGCTGTCGAGGGGATGAGTTCTCGGCATATCGAAGCGTCCCGTTGCGGGTCTGTCTGCGCCGTCGAACCCCACCGTTCTTGCATCTGGCTCGCTGCGCTCGCCAGCTGGTCCGGAGGTTATTGGCCTCCGGCTCTCGGTTTGGGGTTCCGCACGCTGAAGGGCGTGTCCGGGTGTTCCGAAGGACCTCGCCGGACCCTCGGGGCCGGCCGGTTTCCCACTCTCCCGGATCGTCTCAGTGCAGGCTTACCAGCGGTAGTGGGCAAAGGCCTTGTTGGCCTCCGCCATCTTGTGGGTGTCCTCCTTCTTCTTGATGGCATTTCCGCGGTTGTTGGCCGCGTCGAGCAGTTCGCCGGCGAGCTTGTCGCGCATCGTCTTCTCGCCGCGCGCCTGGGAGTACGAGATGAGCCAGCGGATCGCGAGCGAGGTGCGGCGGTTCGGCTTCACCTCGACCGGGACCTGGTACGTCGAGCCGCCGACGCGGCGCGACTTGACCTCGAGGACCGGCTTGACGTTCTCGACGGCCTTCTTGAACGTCTTGAGGGGGTCGTCCTGGGTCTTGTCCTCGATCTGCTTCATGGCGCCGTAGAAGATTCCCTCGGACAGGGACTTCTTCCCTCGCTCCATGACGCAGTTGATGAACTTCGTCACCAGCTGGGACTGGTAGATTGGGTCCGGAAGGACCTCGCGCTTGGGGACTTCGCGGCGGCGCGGCATCTTCGCTCTTAAGCCTTCGGCCGTTTGGCTCCGTACTTGGAGCGGCTCTGCTTGCGGTTCGCCACACCGACGGCGTCGAGCGTCCCGCGGATGATGTGGTAACGGACGCCGGGAAGGTCCTTCACGCGGCCTCCACGGATCATGACGATCGAGTGTTCCTGGAGGTTGTGCCCGATCCCGGGGATGTAGGTCGTCACCTCGATGCCGTTCGTGAGACGGACGCGGGCGATCTTCCGGAGCGCCGAGTTCGGCTTCTTCGGCGTCGTCGTCTTTACCTGCGTGCAGACGCCGCGACGCTGCGGGCATGACTGCAGAGCAGGCGACTTCGTCTTGTAGCGGACGGGTTCGCGCCCTTTCCGGACGAGCTGGCTGATGGTCGGCATCGGTCTCGACGGCTCCTTACAGGATCTCCCGGTTCGCGGCATCTCCGGGGCGGCTCTCGTAGCCCGGCGCGGCGGCTGCCATTCCGGTCACGAAGTCTGCCGACACGACGCGCGCCGGCACCCGGGGAAACCCGCGAAGAATAGAGGCCATCTCTCCCCCTGTCAAGGGAAACGCGACTTTCGGATGATCGAAGGGCGAAGAGGATGATGCGCCGCATGTCCGACCGCGAGCTTCTTCCCCGTGCCGCCGCCCTCGCCCTCCGCTACCGTGAATCGCTCGCCCGAAGGCCCGTCCGGGCCTCGGCCTCGCTCGCGGCCCTTCGCGCCTCGCTCGGAGGAGCGCTTCCCCGGACCGGGAGACCCGAGGCCGACGTCCTGGAGGAGCTCGCCTCCGCCGTCGAGCCGGGGCTCGTCGCCAGCTCGGGACCCCGGTACTTCGGCTTCGTCATCGGCGGCACCCTCCCCGTCGCGCTCGCCACGGACTTTCTGGTCTCGGCCTGGGACCAGAACCCGGGCCTCTTCGCGACGTCTCCCGCCGTCGCCGTCGTCGAGGAGACGGTCGCGTCGTGGATTCTCGACCTCCTCGGCCTGCCGCCCGAATCCGGGGTCGGCTTCGTCACCGGCGGCCAGATGGCGAACTTCACCGGCCTCGCCGCCGCGCGGCACGAGGTGCTTCGCCGGGCCGGGTGGAACGTCGAGGAGAGAGGGCTCGAGGGAGCCCCCCGCGTCCGCCTGATCGCCTCCGAAGAGGCGCACGTCACGATCTTCTCCTCGCTCCGTCTCCTCGGCTTCGGGGCCGGGACGGTCCGGCGGGTCCCGGCGGACGACCAGGGCCGGATGCGGACGGACGCCGTCGCCGCCGCCCTCGCCGACGGGGAGGGCCCCGCGATCGTCTGTGCCCAGGCCGGCAACGTGAACACGGGGTCGTTCGACCCGTTTTCCCCGATCGCCGACGCCTGCGCCGCGCACGGCGCATGGCTCCACGTCGACGGCGCGTTCGGCCTCTGGGCGGCGGCGGCGCCCGCGCTCCGATCCCTCACGGACGGCGTCTCGCACGCGGACTCCTGGGCCGTCGACGCGCACAAGTGGCTCAACGTCCCGTACGACTGCGGGGTCGCGATCGTCCGGCACGCGGCGGCGCACCGGGCCGCGATGACGAGCGGGGCCGCCTATCTCATCCAGACGGCGGGAGCCGAGCGGGACAACTTCGAATGGGTCCCCGAGTTCTCCCGGCGGGCGCGCGCCCTGCCGGCATACGCCGCCCTTCGCACGCTCGGAAGAGAGGGAGTCGCGGCACTCGTGACCCGCGGGGCCGCTCTCGCGAGACGGATGGCGGAGCGGCTCGCGGCCGCGCCGGGCGTCGCCGTATTGAACGACGTCATCCTGAACCAGGTGCTCGTCCGGTTCGGCGACTCCGACGAGCGGACGCGCGCCGTCGTCTCCGGCGTCCAGGAGGAGGGGACCTGCTGGCTCTCGGGGACGACGTGGCACGGACGAGCGGCGATGAGAATCTCCGTCGTCGGAGCCTCGACGACCGAAGAAGACGCCGAGCGCTCGGTCGAGGCGATCCTCCGGGTCGCGCGCTCGAAAGGGTGAACGGATCAACCGGCCCGGCGCGGCCCGGGAGCCGGACTCACGTCCAGTGGATCGTCTCGGCTGGGCTCTCGACGCCCTCGGCCGATTTCCCCCCTCCCGAAGGCGCCGACGGGCGTCCCAACTCCGGGTAAAGCTCCCTCACCGTCTCCACGACGCCCACCGCGTCGACCTTGAACCGGGCGCGCTGGAGATTCATGGGGCTGTGCTCGACGAACAGGTCGGGGACGCCATGGACGCGGACCCCCGCGGACGGAAGGCCGTGGGCGTGGACCGCCTCGAGGACGGCGCTGCCGAACCCGGCCTGGACGAGGTGCTCCTCCAGCGTCAGGAGCCGCGGCGAGGCGGCGAGGAGCGTCCGGATCAGGTCCACGTCGAGCGGCTTGGCGAAGCGCGCGTGCGCGACGCCGCAGTCGATCCCGAGGTCCCCGAGCACCCTGGCCGCCTGCACGGCCACCGGCACCATGGAACCGTAGGCGAGGAGGTTGACCGACCTTCCGGTCGTGAGGATCTCGCCCCTGCCGATCGGGATCTCCCGGAACCCCTCCTCGAGGGGGACGCCCAGCCCGAGGCCGCGCGGGTAACGGATCGTGAAGGGACGCGCGGCGCGGACCGCCGTGTAGAGAAGGTGCTGGAGCTCGTTCTCGTCCTTCGGCGCGGAGACGATCATGTTCGGGATGCCGCGCGTGTAGGCGACGTCGTAGATACCCTGGTGCGTCTTCCCGTCGTCGCCCACGAACCCCGCGCGGTCGACGCAGATCACCACCGGAAGGTTCTGGAGGCAGACGTCGTGGATCAGCTGGTCGTAGGAGCGCTGGAGAAACGTCGAGTAGATCGAGACGATCGGCTTCAGCCCCGCCTTCGCCATCCCGCCCGCCATGATGATCGCGTGCTCCTCGGCGATTCCGACGTCGAAGACGCGGTCCGGGAAAGCCTTCGCCACCTCGACGAGTGCCGTTCCCTCCAGCATCGCGGCGCTGATCCCGACGATCTTCGGGTCCTCGGCCATCATTCTCATCAGCGTCCTGGCAAAGACCTGCGAGTACGTGTACGCCGCGCCCCCCCCGGCTGCCGCCGACGGCGTACCGGGCTGATGGAACCGCGTCGGGTCGTCCTCCGCGTTCGTGAAGCCGCGCCCCTTGTGCGTCAGCGCGTGGATGACGACCGGCGTGCCGTCCGCCGAGACCTCGCGGGCGCGCTTGAAGGCCTCCTCGAGCTCCGTGTAGTCGTGCGCGTCGATCGGCCCGACGTAGTGGAAGCCCAGCTCGTCCCAGACGAGGTTCGGGAAGAAGAGCCCTTCGACGGACGCCTTGACCTTCTTGGCGAGGCCCCACGCCTCTTCGCCCTTGGGGAGACGGCGGAAGAACTTGTGCCCCGTCTCGACGAGCTTCTGGTATCTCGGGTGAAGCTCGAAACGGTTCCGCCAGTGCGAGAGCCAGCCGACGTTCTCCGAAATCGACCAGCCGTTGTCGTTCAGGACGATGATGAGGCGCTTCGGGCGGACGTGGACGATGTTGTTGAGCGCCTCGTAGCTCGTCCCGCACGTGAGGGCGCCGTCACCGACGACGACGACCGTGTAGGGACGGGCGGGGTCGTCCTGGCCGGCGATCGCCATCCCGACGCCGTACGAGAGGCCCGTCCCGGCGTGGCCGGCCGCGAGCGTGTCGTGGTCGCTCTCCGCCGGTTCGGCGAAGCCGGAGAGCCCGCCCGGCGTCCGGATCGACGCGAACCGGTCGCGCCGCCCCGTGACGAGCTTGTGCGTGTAGCACTGGTTCGAGGTGTCGAAGACGAGCTTGTCCTTCGGGCTCTCGAACGCGCGATGGAGGGCGAGCGTCAGCTCGACGACGCCGAGGTTCGACGCGAGGTGCCCGCCTCTCTTCGTGATCGTCTCCACGATGACGTCCCGGCACTCCTGCGCGAGCTGCCGTAGCTCGTCGTGTCGGAGCGGGCGGAGGTCCTGCGGACCCTCGATGCGGCTCAGAATCGTCATGGAATATCGCTCCTGCCCCCCCGGGCACGGGCAAACGCGGATGATAACCCAGCGTCGAGGCCCGATCTTCGCGTCAGGCGCGTCGTGAGGCTTCCGCCGGCGGAACGGGAGATTCCCCCCGGTCCAGGGCCCGCTTCACGCGCCGAGCGATCCGGGCCACCTCGATTCGAGAGATCTTCGCGCCCGGCCCCTTCGCCTCGACCTTCCCGAGCGTCGCCCACGCGAGCGCGACCGGAAGCGCCGTGAACTCGAGGATTCCGCGTGGCGCGCCGGCGCCCCGGAGCGTCTCGATGTACTCCCCGGCCGTTTCGAGGTCGCCTCGCGCCATGGCAAAGACCTCCGCCTTCGGAACTCCCTCCGGAAGATAGCGCCGTCCTTCCTTCGCGTCGTCCCCTTCGTCCTTCAGGATGTTGACGAGCTGAAGCGCCTCGCCGAAGGCGGCGGCCCGCTGCCGGAGCGACGGCGCCGCCGGCCCGAGGCCCGGGCGGCCGAGGAGGAAAAGCTCGGTCAGCATCTCCCCGACGATCCCCGCGACGATGTAGCAGTATCGCCGGAGGTCGTCGAGCCTCGAAAGGACGAGCCCCCCCTCGCCCGTCCGCGAAACGAATTCCCCCATTCCTTCGGAGGACCGGACGACGTGCGCGCGGATGGAAGCGACGGCTCCCGCGTCGAGCGCGAAGAACGCGTCGAGGACGAAAGGCACCTCGGCGATCAGATCGCGGTACCCCTCGTGCGGCGACGCTCCGGCGGCGGCCCACGCCCCGGAGAGGCGGACCGACTCCTCGTGCGAGGCCGACCGCAGGAGAGCCGCGAAATCGTTGAGCGCCCGGATTCGCGCCTCCGGCGCCCAGTGGGCGGCGTCCTCGAACGTATCGGCGATCCGGAAGAGAAGGTAGGCGATCGTCACTTCCCGGCGCGTCGGCTCGGGAAGCGGCGGGATCGAGAGCGCGAACGTCCGGCTCGTCCTTTCGAGAAGATCCTCCAGCGTCGGCACGCTCAGATCATCTCCGGAAGGAGCCGCTCGAGGAAGAGGGCAAGCGCGGAGGCTCCGTCACGAACCCTTCCGCGCATCCGGAGAAGGCCGGGAAGAGCACCAGGATGGAGCACCAGTCGCCGGAAGACGGCGGCACGGTCCACCGATCCGTCGCGAGAAAGAGAGGAGGAGAGAAACTCCGGGAGCGATTCTTCGAAGGTGTCCGAGACGGCGCGCAGCAGGGCGAACGGAACGCCCCGGCTCGCGGCGACCCGCGCCCAGGCCGCCGACTCCATGTCGACGACGGCCGAAGCGGAATCCGCGACGCCGAAGCGGACCGCGACGGCGCTCTTCTCCTTCGAAGAACAGATCGGCCTCGCCGTGCTCACGAGCGTCGCAGGCTTCGCGCCGAGGGCGGCCGCTCGGGCGATGAGCGAAGCATCGGGTGCGGGGGTCTCCCCCGATTCGTCGACGACATGCGAAGCCACGACGATCTCCCCCGCCTCGAGCGACGGGACGAGCGCTCCGGCGGCGCCGACGCCGACGAGAAAAGAGACCGGGAATTCTCTGAGAAGGAAGGAAACCGAGGCGGAGGCGCGCGCCGCGCCATCGCCCGACGCGACAAGCAGTACGGGAGCTCCGGAAATTCTTCCTCTAAGAAGAAATCCTCCGTCGCCCTTTCCCACGCGCAGGCGCTCCCCATTCCTCACGACCGCCGCAATCGCCTCGAACTCCTCCGGCATCGCCGTGACGATGGCGACGGGGCCCGGTTCAGGCCTTGACATAGCCGTTCTCCCGGAACCAGGCGACGGCCCTTGTGAGCGCGTCCTCGACGGGGCTCTGCGGCAGGCCCAGCTCGCGGACCGCCTTCGAGGCGTCGAAGAACATCCGGTGGCGCGACATCCGGACGCTCTCGAGGCTGACGCGCGGCGGCCTTCCGAGAAAACCCGCCAGGAGAGTGTCGACCGCCGCCGCCGCGAGGGGGATCGCGTGCGGGAGCCGCAAGGTCGGCGCCGGGAGGCCGGTCGCCGCCGCGAGCATCCCGAGAATCTCCTTCAGCGTCAGGTTCCGGTTCCCGAGAATGTACTTCTCTCCGGGGCGCCCCTTTTCCGCGGCGAGGAGGTGGCCGACGGCGACGTCGCGGACATCGACGAGGTTCAGCCCCGTGTCGACGTAGGCGGGCATCCGGCGGTTCAGGAAGTCGACGATCGAGCTGGCCCGTCGGGGTCGGCTTGACGTCCCGCTCGCCGACCGGAGTGGACGGATTGACGATGACGACCGGAAGCCCTCGGGCCGCGAAGGCCTCGGCCACCCGCTCGGCGTCGAACTTGCTCTTCTTGTAGTGCGCCGACGATCGCGTCGCGTGTGACGGGCGTTCGTCTCGTCGGCCGGAGAGCCGTCCGCCGTGAGACCCAGCGCCCCGACGGAGCTGGTGTAGACGACGCGCGCGACCCCCGCGTCGGACGCGGCCGAAAGGACGTTCTCCGTGCCGCCGACGTTGGTCCGGTAGAGCTCCCCGGGATCCTTCGTCCAGAGGCGGTAGTCGGCCGCGCACGTGGTAGAGAGTCGAGACGCCGCGCATCGCGCGCGCGAGAGAAGGCGGATCGGAGAGGTCTCCTTCGACGAGGTCGACCGGGAGACCCTCGAGGTTCGTCCTCGGGCGGCCCGGCCCGGACGAGGCAGCGGACCGGGCGTCCGCGCGGCGAGGAGGGCCCGGACGACGTGCGCGCCGACGAAACCCGTTCCGCCGGTGACGAGGTTTACGCCGCCAGCTCCCAGATTCCACGCGATCATCCGGACCATGTCGCCCGGGTGCTTCGGCAGCTCTCTCACGACGGACGCCTCGAAGCCCGAGTGCATCAGCGCAGTTCGCGCAGAGCGGGTCCTGCCGCGACTCCCAGTAGTCCCAGTCGGTGCCGTTCCAGAACTCCTCGAAGGTCTCCGACCAGGTCTTCCCGATCAGGTAGCAGGGGCCCTTCCACCCCTTCGGGGTGTAGGTCACCGTGCTCCAGGGCGAGCACTTGTAGTCGCGCAGGCCCGCGGCGAACTCGAGGAACATCGGCGTCGACGTGAGCTTGTAGCTTCTTCGAGATCTCGAGGATCCGGCGGAACTTCCGCTGGATCTCCGAGCTGCGTCAGGAAGATCTCGTGGCCGACCGACTCGTAGTGGTAGCCGGGCGAGACGAGCATCCCCTCGACGCCGAGGTCCGTCAGGAACCGGCAGAGCTCCTCGACCTCCTCCACGCTCGTCTCCTTGAAGACGGTGGTGTTCGCCATGACATGGTGGCCGAGGCGGACGCCCTTCCGTGATCATCGCGACGGCCTTGTCGAACGACGCCTTCCTGCGCGCAGACGTAGTCGTGCGTCTCCTTCATGCCGTCGAGGTGGACGTTGATCATCAGCCGCTTGTGCGGCGGGATCCGGCCGTAGACCGTTCTCGTCGAGGAGGAGGCCGTTCGTGCAGAGGTAGATGTGGCGCTTGCGCTCGATGATCCCGTCCACGAGCTCCGGCAGCTCCGGGTAGAGCGTCGGCTCGCCGCCGCAGATCGAGACGACCGGCGCCTGCGAGACGTCGACGGCCTCGAGGCACTTCTCGAGCGGGAGCCGGTCCTTCAGCTTGCCGGTGTGGCGCTCGACGGCGCAGCCGAGGCAGGCGAGGTTGCAGGTGTAGAGCGGCTCGAGCATCAGGACGAACGGGTAGCGCTTGTTCCCGCGCACGGCGTTCCGGACCTGGTGCGCGATCGTGTCGGTCATGATGTGGACGGGGAATCTCATCCGCTCGCTCCCTCGCGCCCGTCGCGGCGGGCCGTCGTGTCGGCTCCCGTGGAGCGGAACGTGCCGGCGGCCCCCGGGTCCGCCGCGTGCTCCCGCCGGTAGAGGGAAAGCGCCCAGAGCGGGAAGTACGTGGCGTAGAGATGGTAGCGGAGATAGAAGACCTTCGGGAAGCCCGTCCCCGTCCAGTGCTCGTCGCGCCAGGAGCCGTCGTAGTCCTGCTGGCGGAGAAGGTAGTCGACGCCGCGGCGGACGAAGTCCGAGTGGCGGTCGCCCGCTCGCGAAGAGGGCCATCAGGGCCCACGCCGTCTGCGCCGCCGTGCTCGGTCCCTTCCCCTTCGTCGCCGGGTCGTCGTACGAGCGCGGCAGCTCGCCCCAGCCGCCGTCGTCGTTCTGGCGGGCGCGAAGCCAGTCCGCGGCGCGCTGGTACCGCGGCTTCGCGAGGTCGACTCCGGCCTGCGCGAGGCCGCCGAGAGCGAGCCACGTGCCGTAGAGGTAGTTGACCCCCAGCGCCCGTACCAGGTTCCGTCGGCGCGCTGCTTGCCGTTCAGGAAGGCCACCGCCTTCCGGACGGCGGGGTCGCTCTCGGGGGCGCCGAGGTTGTGCAGGGCCTCGAGGACCCGGCCCGAGATGTCCTCGCAGCTCGGGTCGATCATGGCGTTGTGGTCCGCGAAGGGGATGAACGTCAGGATCTCGTTGTCGCACCCCTTGTCGAAAGCCCCCCAGCCGCCGTCCCGGTTCTGCATCGAGACGAGCCAGGCCTGGCCCCGTTCGAGGGCGTCGCGGCGTCGCGCTTCCTCGGCGGCGACGGAGAAGCGGACCTGTGTCAGGGCGGTCAGCACCTCGGCGGTGTCGTCCGTGTCGGGATAGAACTCGTTCGCGTACTCGAAGTACCAGCCTCCCGGCTCTCCCTCGGAGTTCGACTTCTTCCAGTCGCCCTCGAGCCGCACCTCGTGCTCGATCAGCCAGCGGGCGGCCTTCTGGAGCGCCGGATCCTCGGGAGGGCTCCCCGACTCCGAGAGCGCCACCATCGCGATCGCGGTGTCCCAGACCGGCGAGAAGCAGGGCTGGAGGCGAAGCGTTTCGTCGTCTTCCAGCTCGAGCCGCTCCAGCTCTTTCACCTGGGCGACGAGCCGCGGGTCGTCCGGGCCGTATCCGAGGCAGCGGAACGCGATGATCGTGTTGATGATCGGCGGAAAGATCGCGCCGAGGCCGTCGCTCTTCACGAGCCGGTCGTGGATCCACGCCTCACAGGCAGCGAGGGCCCTCTTTCGCAATGGCGCGGATCCCGATGGCTTCGATTCCGCGGAGGAACAGGTCGGTCGCCGAAAAGACGCTTCGCCAGACCTTTTCCCGCCCCGAGCGCTCGACGGCGGGCTTCTCGCGCCGCGGGACGTGGAGCTCGGGGATCCGCGCGTGCTCCGGCACCGGGCAGAACGGCTTCGTGGCCCAGATGACCGAGAGCGGCACGACGATGCCGCGCGACCACGACGACATCTTGTAGATGTTGAACGGGACCCAGTCGGGCAGGAGGACGAGCTCGGGCGGCACCGCCGGGCAGTGCGTCCACGAACATTCGCCGAAGATCGCGAGGTAGATCTTCGTGAACGAGTTGCAGGCGTCGACGCCGCCGAGGCACCGGATCACGTCGCGCGCCTTCGCCATGTGGGGAGCGGACGGGTCGTCGCCGACGAGCTTGAGGACGAAGTAGGCCTTCACCGAGGTCGAGACCTCGGCCGGGCCGCCCGGGTAATTCGACCAGCCCCCCCCGGGGAGCTGGGCGCGGCGCACGTACTCGGCTGCCTTCTTCACCCGCGATTCTCCGGTCCGCCCGAGGAAATGCATGGCGAGGACGTATTCGGACTCTAGGATCGAGTCCCCTTCCAGCTCCGCGCACCAGTGGCCGTCTTCTCTCTGGATCGAAAGGAGATAGCGACGCGCGGCCTCGACGGCGAACGAAACTCCTTCGGGAGGGGCCGCTCCGGCGGAAGGGCGCGGGTTCTGAGTCCCTTCGGCCATCGCCCCGGGAGGGTAATGCCTCCCGCCCGCCCGCGCAAGCCCGGGCTCCCTCATCTGAGACTCCGTCTCATCGTTTCGGCGAGGCCGGCGCCAGGGCGTCCAGCTCGCCGTCCCGCGCCAGAAGGGAGAGCCGCGAGAGGGCTGCCGCTTCGGCCGCGCGGGACGTCGCCTCCTCGGCGTCGGCCAGTTCCAGTTCGGCCCGGAGGACGCCGTCCGGCTCGCCGCGCCCTTCCCCCTCCAGCGCCGTCGCGATCCGGAGAGCTTCCCGGGCCAGTTTCTCTTCCTTCTGCGCGAGCGAGAGATCCCGCGCCGAGATCTCCGCCTCGACGCTCGCGGCGCGCGCGAGCCGCGCCACCTCTTCCTCGCGCGCCCGCCGCTCCTCGCGCAGTCGCGCCTCGTGCGCCCGCGCGGCGGCCGCGCGCGCGCCGTCGAGACCTCCCGAGAGGACCGGAAGGATGAAGGAGACGCCCGCCGCCGCCGTGTTCGTGTCGACCTTCACGTAGTACTGGTCGTAGTTGTAGTAGGGCGGGACATAGAGGTACCGCGCCTCCGCGACGATCTGCGGCTTGAACCACCGGTCCTCGAGCCCCGCCGCGCGCGACGCCGCGGCCACCTCGGCGCCGAGCGCCTTCGCGACGGGATCCGAAGCCACCGCCGCGGCCCCGGAGTCGCCCGGAGCGCTCTCGGGAAGCTCGCGGAGAGGCTTTTCCGGAAGCGCGATCTCGGCTCCCTCCGGAAGTCCGGTCAGGGTCCCGAGGTCCGAGGCCGCGAGTCTCCTCCCGCTCTCGGCCGCGGCGACCCGGCCCTCCGCACGTTCCGTCTCGAGCGCGGAGCGCTCCGCGAGCAGTGGGAGGACCCGGCCTTCGCGAGCGAGGGCCGCGATCCGGACCCCGATCGCCTCGCGCGCGGAAAGACGCCGGCGCGCGATCCCGACCCGGCGCTCCGCTTCCACGTACCGTACGAAGGCGTCCGCCGTCCTGCGGATCGTCTCGCGTCGGGCTCCCTCGAGAGCGGCCTCGGCGCCGGCGGCCTTCCCGGACGCTGCGGCGGCGTCCGCCTTGAGCGAGGGGTCCCAGAGCATCAGCCGGAGGCGCGCCCCCGCCGCCGCCGGCGGCTCCCCCGCGACGGAGAGGGGCAGACCGGTCGTCACGCCCGGCGTGGAGGTGACGAAGAACTGAGGCCGGAAGGCGCTCGACGCCGCCGCCGCGCCCGCGGCCGCCTCGTCGGCACCTCGCGCCGCCGCGAGGTACGTCGGGTCCCGCTCGAGCGCCCGGGCGACCGCCGTCCGGAGCGTGAGAGGCGCCGGCGGCTCGGCCGCACACGGCATCGCCAGAAGCGCGAGCGAGAGGATCGCCGTCCTTCCGCGGTCACTCATGCCGCAGCGCCTCCACGGGGCTCAGACTCGCGGCCCGCATCGCGGGAAAGACGCCGAAGAGGATCGTCACGCCGCTCGAGAAGAGAAACGCGAGGATCCCCGAGAGAGCCGACACCCGGATCGTGACGCCCGTGACGACGAACCGGGCCGCCAGGGGGAGCCCGAGACCGAGCAGAACGCCGATCAGCGAGCCGAAGCAGCCGAGGAGGAAGGCCTCGAGGAGAAACTGCCGGAGGATGTCTCCTCGCCGGGCACCGAGAGACTTCCGGAGGCCGATCTCCCGCGTCCGCTGCTCCACCGAGGCGAGGAGGATGTTCATGATGCCGACGCCTCCGACGACGACCGAGACGGCCGCGGCGACGACGAAGACGAGGATCAGGCCCGACGAGATCGCCTCGGCCACCCGGATGACCGTCGTCATGCTCTCCACCTTGAAGACCGCCCCCTGCCGGTGGCGTTCGCGAAGGAGCGACTCCATCGCGGTGACGCCTTCGGGGATCAGGGCGAACTCCCTCACCTCGGCGAAGAGGGTATCGACCCGCCGGATCGGCGTGAAGAACCAGCCCACGGTGATCGGGATGAAGATGGTCCTCGGGATCACCTCGCCCTGCCCCATCGTGTCGACCGGCTTGTCGAAGACCCCGACGATCCGGAAGGTCATCCCGAGGGTCCGGAGCGTCTTCTCGCCGATCGGCTCGCCGCCGAAGAGCTCCTCGTAGAGGGGGCGGTTCACGACGCAGACCTTCGCCCGCGAGAGGACGTCGTCGTCGTCGAGGAACCGCCCGTCGACGATCCGGACGTTCCGCCGGATCACCATGTAGTTCGGCGTCGTCCCGACGATCCGGAGGGTGGCCGAGGTCGCGAGCGTCGTCACGGTTCCCTGGAGCTCGACGATCGGCGTCACCCCGCGGTAGAGGTCCGTCCGGGCCGCGAGGGCCTTCGCGTCTCCCTCGGTGATCTGGTCGTCGCGAAGGCGCGAGACGCCCGAGGTGACGGTCCCCTGGTACGTCGCCCAGACGAGGTGCGAGCCGACCCCCTCGATCTGTTCCATGACGAAGCCGCGCCCCGTCAGGCCGAGCGAGACGATCAGGATGATGGCGGCGGTTCCGACGATCAGGCCCGCGAGCGTGAGCCACGTCTGGACCGGGTGCGTCCGGAACCGGTTGAGCGCCGTGTCGAGGACTTCGGCGAAGACCATGCCGTCAGCGCCGGACGACCTGGATCGGCATGCCGTCCACGAGCGGCGTCGCTCCCGGGAGAAGGACCGGGTCCCCCGATGCAAGGCCCGACTTCACCTCGGCCTCGGCGATCCCCATGAGCCCCACGGTGACGTCCCGGCGGCGCGCGTGGGCGCCATCGGGAACCCAGACGAACCGTCTTTCGCCGTCGCGGACGATCGCCCCGCGCGGCACCACGAGGGCCCCCTTTCTCTCGCCGGCCACGATCTCGACATTCACCGAGGCGTTCGGCGGAAGCTCCCCGGAAGGATCGCGGATCTCGCCGAGGACGTCCGACACCTCGCGGCCGCCGACGTCGCGGAGGCTCGGCGAGACGCTCGCGATCGTCCCCTCCCAGCTCTTCTCGGGGAGACCGTCGAAGGTGACGCGCATCCGGAGGCCCGGGGTGATCCGGGGAAGGTCGGGCTGGTCGACGCGCGCGCGGACGATCCGCGACTCCGGGTCGGCGACGCCCGCCACGACCTGCCCCGGCGCCACGGTCTCGCCCGCCTTCCGGGGGAGGCCGTAGACCATCCCGTCCCGCGGCGCGCGCATCGTGAGCGCCGCGACGCGCCCTTCGAGATCGCGCGCGGACGCTTCCACGAGCTCGAGCCGCGAGGGCGCCCCGTTACCGTCCCTCACGAGCGAGGCGAGACGCGCCTCCGCGCTCCGGAGCCGGTCCTCCGCCTCCCGGAGCGCCGCGTCACTCGCGTCGGCCGCCTCCCGGGTGACCGCCTTCTCCGAAAGGAGGCGCCGGTCGGCCTCGGCATCCCGGCGCTTCACGGCCAGCTCGCGGCGGGCGCGGTCCGCGTCGCCCGCCGCCTGCGTCTTTTCGGCCGCGAGCCTCAGGGCCTCGGCCCGCGCTTCGCGCGCCTTCTCCGCGAGAAGCGGGCTTTCGAGCCGGACGAGGAGCTCCCCCTTCCGCACCCGGTCGCCGTCGCGGACGAGCACTTCCCCGACGCTCGCCGCGTCGAGAGCGCGAAGCTCCCCGCCCGGCGCGGGCTCGAGCGTCCCGTCGCAGAGGATCGGCACGATCAGGTCCGCGCGCGAGGCCTTCGCCTCGGTGACGACGGGCGGCTTCGGGCGCCAGAAGCTCGCGGCGGCGAGGAGAACGGCGAGCGCTCCGGCGGCGACGAGGAGGAAGCGAAGGGGGCGCGGGGGACCGGAGGCCATGCGGAGATGTTACGGGAAAGAGAATCCGGTGGAAGGCGACGGCGGCTGGTCCGTGGGGCTCCAGGCCCCGCCGAGAGCCGTGATGAGGCTGACGCTCGCCGTCATCTGCCTCGTCCGGATGTCCACGGCCACGCGCTCGATCGAGAGAGCCGCGGCCTGGGCCGTCACGACCTCGAGGTACGTCGTGACCCCTCCTTCGTAACGGTTCCGGGACATCGTCACCGAGCGCTCGGCGGCCGCAACCGCCGCGGCCTGCTGCCGGGCCTCCTGCGAGAGGAGCCGGAGCGCCGCGAGGCTGTCCTCCACCTGGGCCAGCGCGGCGAGCACGTCGGCCCGATACGTCGCCACCGCCCCGTCGTAGGTCGCGCGGGCCTGCTCCTCGACGGAGCGTCTCTTCCCGGCGTCGAACAGGGTCTCGGCGAGCGCCGCCCCGACCGACCAGAAGAGGCTCGGCGCGGAGAAGAACTTCGCGATATCGGCGCTCTGCCATCCCCCGGTGGCCGAGAAGAGAAGTCGCGGAAAGAACGCCGCCGTCGCGACGCCGATCTGCGCATTCGCCGCCGCCATGCGGCGCTCCGCGGCGGCGACGTCCGGCCGGCGCTCCAGGAGCTCCGAGGGGAGTCCGACCGGAATCGCCGGAGGCCGGACCTCCGCCAGGTCCGGCGGCAGGGTGAAATCGGCCGGCGGCTTGCCGACGAGGATCGCGATCGCATGCTCGAGCTGCGCCCTCGCGATGCCGACGTCCGTCGCCTGGGCGCGCGTCGCCTCGAGCTGCGTCCGGGCCAGAGCCACGTCCACCCCCGAAACGACGCCCTGCCGGTACCGGTTGAGCGTGAGCTGAAGCGCCTTCTCGTAGGCCGCGACGTTCGTCTCGAGAAGCCGCTTCTCGGCATCGGCCCCCCGGAGAAGGAAGTAGTCGAGCGCCAGCTCGGCGTGAAGGCTCAGGCGAACGGCTTCGAGATCGGCCGCGCTCGCCTGTGCGGTCGCCACGCTTTCTTCGACGTTCCTCCGGACGCGCCCCCAGACGTCGGCTTCCCACGAGACCGCGAGCGGCAGCTGGAAGTCGTTGCCGGTGGTCCGGGGGGTGCCGGCCGGCGTCCCGGGCGCGGTCGTCGACGAGCTGCCTCGGACCGCGGAGGGCGCCGTCGCCACGGTCGGGAAGAGATCGGCGCGCGCTCCCTGGACCGCCGCGCGCGCCCCCCGGAACTGCGCATCGGCCAGGGCGAGGTTCTGGTTCGAGACGTCGATTTCGGCCTCGAGTCCGTTCAGGACGGGGTCGCCGAAGATCTCCCACCAGCTTCCGCGGGACGCGCCGTCCCGAGGCTCTGCTCTCTTCCAGGCGTCGGGGTCGGCCGCACCGGCCGGCACGAGCTCCTTGTAGGCCGCCGGCACGCTCGCCGGAGGCTTCTGATAGTCCGGGCCGACGGCGCAGGCTGAAAGGAGAAGCACCGTCGAAGCGACGAGGACGCGGCGAGCCATCACGTTCTCCCCAGAGCGGGCACGACTCTCCGGACGAGCCCGCGTCGAACCTTTTCCCACCGGAGCCGGAACCGGTCGAGGTAGAGATAGACCACCGGCGTCGTGTAGAGCGTCAGCATCTGGCTGAAGATCAGACCGCCGACGATCGCGATGCCCAGCGGACGGCGAAGCTCGGACCCCGTGCCGCCGCCGATCGCGAGCGGCAGGCCCCCGAGAAGGGCCGCCATCGTCGTCATCGTGATGGGCCGGAAGCGGAGCATGCACGCCTGGAAGATGGCCTCCTCCGGGCTCTTCCCTTCCCGCCGCTCGGCCTCGATGGCGAAGTCGATCATCAGGATCCCGTTCTTCTTCACGATCCCGATCAGAAGGAAGACGCCGATGAGCGCGATGACGGAGAGCTCCGTCCGGAAGAAGAGGAGGGCGAGGAGCGCACCGACCCCGGCGGAGGGGAGCGTCGACAGAATCGTCAGCGGGTGAATCAGGCTCTCGTAGAGGATGCCGAGGACGATGTAGACGGCCAGAAGCGCCGCCGCGATGAGAATCGGCTCGTTGGCGAGCGAGGCCTGGAAGGCCTGCGCCGTCCCCTGAAAGCTCCCCCGGATGTCGGCCGGCAGGCGGATCTCCGCCCGGGCCCGCTGAATGGCGTCGACGGCCGTGCCGAGGGCGACGCCGACGGGAAGGTTGAACGAGATGGTGACCGACGGGAACTGCCCCTGGTGGTTCACCTGAAGCGGCGCCGTATTGGCCTCGAAGTGCGTGAAGGCGGCCAGCGGAACCATTCCGCCGCCGCTTCCGCGGACGTAGATCTGCTTGAGCCCGTCCGGGTTCTGCCAGAACTGCGAGTCGACCGCCATCACCACGTGGTACTGGTTGAGCGACGTGTACATGGTCGACACCTGGCGCTGGCCGAAGGCGTCGTAGAGCGTGTCGTCGATCACCTGCTGCGTGATGCCGAGTCGCGACGCCGTGTTCCGGTCGATGGTCAGCGCGGCCTGGAGCCCCTTGTTCTGCTGGTCGCTGTTGACGTCGGCCAGTTCGCGCAGCGTCCGGAGCTTCTCGTAGACGCGGGGAGCCCACTGGAACAGCTCGTTCGGGTCGTCCCCCTGAAGGGTGTACTGGTACTGCGCGGCGCCGAACCGTCCCCCCATCCTCACGTCCTGGATCGCCTGGAGGTAGAGGGTCGCGCCCGGCACGTGCGCGAGCTTTCCGCGCAGGCGGGCGATGACCTGGTCCACCGTCACGTCCCGCTCGCCCACGGGCTTCAGCCCCGCGAAGACCCGCCCCGTGTTCACCGTCCCTCCCCCGAGGAAGCCGGCGGCGCTCTCGATTGCGGGATCCTCCATGAGCGTCTTCACGAACTCGGTCAGCTTGCCCCGCATCGACTGGAAAGAGGCGTCCTGGTCCCCCACGATCGAGCCGTTCATCCGCCCGGTGTCCTGCTGCGGGAAGAAGCCCTTGGGGATCTTCGCGTAGAGGTAGACGGTGGCCGCCATCGTGCCGAGCGTCACCGCGATCGTCAGGCGCTGATGCCGGAGCACCCAGCCGAGCGACCGCTCGTAGCCGCCGAGGATCCTCGTGAACGCCCGCTCGCTGGCCCGGTTGAGCCGCCCTCTTCTCTCCTCCCCGTGCGGGCGCAGGAGCCTCGCGCACATCATGGGCGTCGCCGTGAGGGAAACGACCATGGAGATGCCGATGGCCACCGAGAGCGTCACCGCGAACTCTCGGAAGAGCCGCCCGACGAGCCCTCCCATCAGGAGAATCGGAATGAAGACCGCCACGAGCGACAGGCTCATCGAGATGACCGTGAAGCCGATCTCCTTCGCGCCGAGGAGAGCGGCCTCCATCGGCTTCATCCCTCCCTCGACGTGCCGGGTGATGTTCTCGACGACGACGATGGCGTCGTCCACGACGAACCCCGTCGCGATCGTCAGGGCCATCAGCGAGAGGTTGTCGATCGAGTAGCCCAGGAGATACATCACGCCGAAAGTGCCGACGAGCGAGATCGGGACGGCGACGGTCGGGATGAAGGTCGAGCGGGCACTCCGGAGGAAGACGAAGACGACGAGGACGACGAGGGAAATCGCGATCAGCAGCGTGATCTCCACGTCCCTCACGGACGCCCGGATCGTCCGCGTGGCGTCGATCATGACCGAGAGCTTGATCGTGGGCGGGATCGCCGCCTGGAGCTGCGGCAGGGCCGCCCGGACTCCGTCCACGGTCTCGATGATGTTCGCGCCGGGTTGGCGGAAGACGATGATGATGACGGCCGGCTTTCCGTTCGCGAGGCCGGCGTTCAGGACGTTCTCGACCGAGTCCGTGACCCTGGCGACGTCCTCGAGCGTCACGGCGGCACCGTTCCGGTAACGGACGAGGAGAGGCCGGTACTCCGCGGCCTTGAGAAGCTGGTCCGTCGTGGAGAGGGACCAGGCCCTGTCGATGGAGGCGAGTTCGCCCTTCGGGCGATTCGCGTTGGCGGACGCGAGGACCGCGCGGACGTCCTCGAGCGACAGGCCGTTGTTGTTCAGGGCCGTCGGATTCACCTCCACCCGGACGGCCGGCAGGGCTCCACCGCCGACGAAGACCTGTCCGACTCCTCCCACCTGGGAGAGCTTCTGCTGGAGGATGGAGGCCGCGATGTCGTACATCTTCGGCCGGCCGACGACGTCGGACGTGAGCGCGAGAAGCATGATCGGGGCGTCGGCCGGGTTGACCTTCCGGTACCACGGGTTGTTCGGCAGGTTGGCCGGAAGCTGCCCCCGGGCCGCGTTGATGGCGGCCTGAACGTCGCGCGCCGCGGCGTCGATGTTCCGGTTCAGGTCGAACTGGAGCGTCACGTTCGTCGATCCGAGGGAGCTCGAGGAGGTCATCTCGGTCACGCCGGCGATCCTCCCGAACTGGCGCTCCAGCGGCGTGGCCACCGAGGAGGCCATCGTCTCGGGGCTCGCTCCCGGAAGCCCCGCCGAGACGCTGATCGTCGGGAAGTCCACCTGGGGCAGCGGCGACACGGGGAGGAACCGGTAGCCGATCGCGCCGGCCAGGGCGATCGCGACCATCAGGAGGGTCGTGGCGATCGGCCGGCGGATGAACGGCGCCGAGAGGTTCATCTTCCCTCGGCTCCGAGGGCCGGCAGGGACGCGGCCGCCCGCCTGGCTCTCGATCCCATGAAGCGATGGGCGAGCCGGTCGAAGGCGAGATAGATCACCGGCGTCGTGTAGAGCGTCAGGAGCTGGCTGAAGATCAGCCCGCCGACGATGGCGATTCCGAGCGGGCGCCGAAGCTCCGAGCCGATCCCCGAGCCGAGGGCGAGCGGGATTCCGGCGAAGAGCGCCGCCATCGTCGTCATCAGGATCGGGCGAAACCGGAGCAGCGCCGCCTGGAAGATCGCGTCGGCCGGGGCTTTCTTCTCCTTCCGCTCGGCGTCGAGCGCGAAGTCGATCATCATGATGGCGTTCTTCTCGACGATCCCGATGAGCAGGATGATCCCGATCAGGGCGATCACGGAGAAGTCGGTGCGGCAGACCATCAGCGACAGCAAAGCGCCGACGCCCGCCGAGGGAAGCGTCGAGAGGATCGTCACGGGGTGGATGTAGCTCTCGTAGAGGACCCCGAGCAGGATGTAGACCGTGACGATCGCCGCGAGGATCAGGAACGGGGTGTTCACGAGCGACGCCCGGAACGCCTGCGCCGTCCCCTGGAAGCTCGTCTGGACGCTCGCCGGAAGCCCGACCTCCTGTCCGGCTTTCTCGATCGCCCGGACGGCATCTCCGAGCGAAGAGCCCGGTGCGAGGTTGAAGGAGACGGTGACGACGGGGAACTGCCCCTGGTGGTTCACCGCGAGCGGCGCGTTGCCGACCTGGATGTCCGTGAAGGAGCCGAGCGGGACGGCTCCGCCGCCGCTCCCGCGCAGGAAGACGCTCTTCAGGTCGTCCGGCTTCCGCTGGAAGTTGGGATGGGACTCCAGCACGACGCGGTACTGGTTCAGCTCCGTGAACATCGTCGAGACCTGCCGCTGGCCGAAGGAGTCGTAGAGAGCGTCGTCGAGCATCTGCGGCGTGATGCCGAGGCGAGACGCCGTCGTCCGGTCCAGAGTCAGGCGCGCCTCGAGGCCGGCCGTCTGCTGGTCGCTCGCGACGTCGCGAAGGTCGGGGATCTGCTGCAGCCGGGCTGACGAAGCGCGGCGCCCAGACGGCGAGCTCCTTCGTATCCGGATCCTCGAGGCTGTACTGGTACTGCGTGCGGCTGACCCGGTCCTCGACGGTCAGGTCCTGTACCGGCTGCATGAAGAGGGTGATCCCCTCCTCCTTCGCCAGCTCCGGCTGGAGGCGCCGGATGATCTCGCTCGCGCTCGCCTTCCGCTCTTCGAGGGGCTTCAGGTTGATCTGGATCCGCCCGCTGTTCATCGTCGTGTTCGTGCCGTCGATCCCGATGAACGAGGAGAGGCTCTCGACCGCGGGATCCTTCAGGAGGACCCGCGCGAGCGCCTGCTGCCGCTCGGCCATGGCGGGGAACGAGATGGCCTGCGAGGCTTCCGAAATGCCGAGGATCACCCCGGTGTCCTGGACCGGGAAAAACCCTTTCGGGATCACGACGTAGAGGAGGATCGTCGCGGCGAGGGTCGCGATGGCCACGACGAGCGTCGCCTGCTGGTGCTTCAGCACCCACCCGAGCGTCCGGCCGTAGAACGCGATGATCCGGTCGAAGGCGCGCTGGGAGACGAGGTAGAAGCGTGTCTGCTCCGAGGGTGCCTTGTATCGGAGGAGCCGGGCGCACATCATCGGCGTGAGCGTCAGAGAGACCGCGGCGGAGATCAGGATCGTCACCGAAAGAGTGATCGCGAACTCGCGGAAGAGCCGCCCGACGATGTCGCCCATGAAGAGGAGCGGGATGAGGACGGCGATGAGCGAGACGGTCAGCGAGAGGATCGTGAAGCCGATCTGCTCGGACCCCTTCAGCGCCGCCTCGAGCGGGGGGACCCCTTCCTCGATGTAGCGGGAGATGTTCTCGATCATCACGATCGCGTCGTCCACGACGAAGCCCGTCGAGATCGTCAGCGCCATGAGCGTCAGGTTGTTCAGGGAGAAGCCGAGCAGGTACATCGCCCCGAAGGTCCCGACGAGCGAGAGCGGGACGGCCACGCTCGGGATGACGGTCCCGACGGCCGTCCGGAGGAAGAGGAAGATGACCATGACGACGAGGCCGATCGTGAGCATCAGCTCGAACTCGACGTCCCGGACGGAAGCGCGAATCGTCGTCGTCCGGTCCGTGAGAATCGAGACCTTCACGGCCGAGGGAAGCGACGCCCGGAGCTGGGGGAGGAGCCTCTTGACGCGGTCGACGACAGCGATGATGTTCGCGCCGGGCTGGCGCTGGATGTTCACGATGACGGCCGGGGTCCGGTTCATCCAGGCGGCCTGCTTCACGTTCTCGGCGGAGTCGACGACCGCGGCCACGTCGGAGAGATGGACGGGGGCGCCGTTCCGGTAGGCGACGATCAGGGGCTTGTACTGGTCGCTCGAGAGGAGCTGGTCGTTCGCCCAGATCGAGTAGGACTGGCGCGTGCCGTCGAAAGCCCCCTTGGCCTGGTTGACGTTCGCCTGCGAGAGCGCGGTCCGGATGTCCTCCATCGTGAGGCCGTACGACGAAAGCGCCGTCGGGTTCACCTGCACGCGGACGGCGGGCTTCTGGCCTCCGCTGATGCTGACGAGGCCGACGCCGGGGAGCTGCGAGATCTTCTGGGCGAAGCGGGTGTCGGCGAGGTCCTCCACCTTCGAGAGCGGGAACGTCTCGGAGGTCAGGGCCAAGCGTCAGGATCGGCGCGTCCGCCGGGTTGATCTTGCTGTAGATGGGCGGGTTGGGCAGGTCCCGGGGAAGGTAGGTCCCCGACGCGTTGATGGCGGCCTGGACCTCCTGCTCCGCCACGTCGATGTTGAGCTCCAGGACGAACTGGAGGGTGATGACCGAGCTTCCCGACGAGCTCGCCGACGTCATCTGGTTGAGCCCCGGCATCTGGCCGAACTGGCGCTCGAGTGGCGCGGTCACCCCGGAGGCCATGACGTCCGGGCTGGCCCCGGGGTAGAACGTCACCACCTGGATCGTCGGATAGTCCACCTGCGGGAGCGCCGAGACGGGGAGCTGCCGGTAGCCGATCGCCCCGGCGATGAGAAGCCCCGCCATCAGGAGCGACGTGGCGATCGGGCGAAGGATGAACGGGCCGGGACGGGTTCATCAGCCCGGCTTTCGGGCGCCTCCCGCGCCCGAAAGGGTGACCTTCGCTCCCGGCTGGAGCTTGTCGACCCCGTCCACCACGATGACGTCGCCGGCCGCGACGGGGCCGCGGATGGCCGTGTCGTCGCCCTCGGTCAGCTGCACGTCGACGTTCCGCATGTCGACGGTCCCGTCCTTCCGGACGACGTAGACGAACGCGCTCTGCGGGCTTCGCTGGAGGGCCGCGGTCGGGACGAGGGTGACGCCGCGCAGCGTGTCGACGAGGAGCCGCGCGTTCACGAACTGGTTCGGATAGAGCGCGAAGTCGTCGTTCGGGAAGAGGGCCTTGATCCGGACCGTCCCGGTGGTCGGATCGATCTGGTTGTCGACGGCCAGAAGCGATCCCAGAGCGAGCCTGTTCTTCAAGTCCCGATCCCAGGCCTCCACGGCGAGGCGTCGCCCGGCCCGCGTCTGCTCCAGAACTGCCGGGAGGCGGTCGGCCGGGATGGTGAAGACGACCGAGATCGGCTGAACCTGCGTCATGACGACGAGTCCGTTCGCGTCGGCGGCGTGCACCATGTTGCCCGCGTCCACGAGACGAAGGCCCACCCGCCCGGAGATCGGCGCCGTGATCCGGCTGTAGATCAGGTTCAGCTTCGCGCTCTCGACCTGCGCTTGATCGCTCTTGATGACGGCCTCGTCCTGGTCGACCGTCGCGACCTGGGTGTCGAGCTGCTGCTTCGGAATCGAGTCCTGCTCCATGAGCGTCTGGTAGCGCTTCAGGTCGATCCGGGCGTTTTCCAGGGCCGCCTGGTCCTTTGCCAACTGCCCTTCGGCCTGAAGGAGCTGGACCTGGAATGGGCGGGGATCGATCTCGGCGAGAAGATCGCCTTCGTGGACGATCTGCCCTTCCCGGTAGGCCACGGTGATCAGTTGGCCGTCCACCCGGCTGCGGACGGTGACCGTGCTCAGGGGCGTCACGGTGCCAAGGCCGGAGACGTAGACGCCCAGGTCCCCCGTCCGCGCCGCGAGTCCGACGACGGGGATCTCCCGCGCCGCCGCGGACCGGCTCTTCGCCGCCTGGGCGTTGTTGGCACGCGAGAGAATCAGCCAGACGGCCACGGCGGCGACCCCGGTGGCGGCCAGAAGCCAGCGCCAGAGGTGGCGCCGGGGCCTCCCTTCCGACGCATCCGAAGAGACGGGATTTTCGGAATTCATGATTTCGAGCTCTCCGATCCGGACTCAAATGATCCGGCGCTTGAGCGCCTTGCTGACGGCCGCCGACTTCGAGTTGACGTGCAGCTTCTCGTAGACCGAGCGGACGTGGTTTCGGATCGTGTTGATGCTGATCCCGAGGGCGTCCGCGGCCGTCTGATAGCTCGCCCCCTCGGCAAGGAGCTTCAGAAGACGGATCTCCTGGGGCGTCAAGTCGTGCTCCGGCTGCTTCGGCGGACCGATGTCGCGAAAGAGCTGGATGACTTTTCGCGCGATCTCGGGAGACATCGGCGAGCCCCCTCCGCGCACTTCGCGGATCGCGTCGAGGAGCTTCGCGGGGGGCGTCTTCTTCAGGAGATAGCCGGAGGCGCCGTTGCAGAGCGACTCGAAGATCTGCTCCTCGCCCTCGTAGACGGAGAGCATCAGGACGGCGACGGAGGGAAACTCCTCCCGGACGGTCCGGACGGCTTCGGAGCCGGAGACCCCGGGAAGGTGGATGTCCATCAGAAGAACGTCCGGCGCCGTCTGCGGCTCGCCCCGGAGCTTGCGGAGCGCCTCCTCGGCGGACCCCCACGTCTCGGCGCAGAGGAACCCGCGCGTCCCGCCGATCAGGAGGCGGAGGCTCTCCCGCAGACCCGGATCGTCCTCGACGACCCCGACCCGGATGGCGGCCCCTTCGGGCTTCGCGCTCATGGCCTCCGGACTCTGCCCCCCGCCGCCCTTTCGCGGCAGAGCATGTTCATGTCAGGGGGTGGCTTCCGGAATGAGGAATCGAAACGCCGTCGAGGCGTATCGTCGTCCCCCGCTCCGGCGCGGAATGGACCTCCAGCCGGCCGCCGAGCGCCGACGCCCGCTCGGACATGTTCCCGAGCCCCCTTCCTTCCCCCTCCCGGTTCGCGTCCGGCACGGAGAAGCCGACCCCGTCGTCGCGAACTTCGACCTTCAAGGGCCCGCCCGGAGAGCGAAAAACGGGCCTCGAGGGTACGGGCCCGGGAATGCCTCGCCGCGTTCGTGATCGCCTCCTTCAGAAGGAGGAAGAGATGCCGACGCGTCTCGGCCGGAAGCTCCACGGCCGAGGCCCCCTCCGGCAGGGTGAGGCGGAATTCGATTCCCCGCCCTTCGAGAAGATCCGAGGCGAAGAGGCGGAGCCGGTCGCCGAGGCTCTGGAGGTCGTCGCGCCGGGGGTCGATCGACCAGATCGCGTCGCCGAGGGCGTCGATCACGGAGCGGGAGGTCTCGCCGATCTGCTCGAAGAGGCGGGCGGAGTCGCTCCCCTCCTCGACCGCCCGGTGTCCGACCTCGGAGAGGATCGAGATCCGGGCGAGGCTGGAGCCGACGTCGTCGTGAAGGTCGGTCGCGAGGCGGGTCCGGATTCTCTCGACCGCCACGGCGCGCTCGAGTCGCTGCCGGTGGAGGACGAAGACGGCGAGGACGACGGCGGCGGCGACCGAGACGAGAAACCAGCCACGTCGCCAGAGCGGCGGAAGGACCTGGAAACGGAACGCGGCCTCCTCTCCCGCCTCTCCTCCCGGCCCGACGGCGCGCACCGCGAACCCGTAGCGCCCCGGCGCCAGCCCCACGTACCGGATCGTCGGTTCGGGGCTCGGAGGGCTCCACGCGGCGTCGGCCCCCTCGAGGAACGTCTGGAACCGCACCCTTCCCCCCTGCGCGAACTGCGGGGCCGCAAAGTCGATCCGGAGTCGCGTCTCGTCCGGCGCGAGCGAGAGGCCGGGAAGCTCCCGCGCGCCGAGCTCGGGCACCGGGCGCGAATTGCCGTTCACGCGAACGGCCATGACGAGGGCGCGCGGCGGAGACGCGGGCGGGTCGGGCACCGGGACGAGACGGGAGACCCCTTCGGGCGTCCCGAACCAGAGCGCGCCGTCCCGATCCTCGAGCGCGCAGGTCACGACGTTGTTCGCGAGCCCGTCGGCCGTCGAGAAGTGGCGGAACCGTCCGCTCTTCGGATCCAGCCGGTCCACGCCGCGCGCCGTCCCGAAATAGAGAAATCCCTGCCGGTCCGCGGCGACCGCGTAAACGCTGCCGGTGGCCGGCCCCTCGCTCGTCACGAGGCTCGTGGCGAGCGGGTGATCGGCCGCCGGAGCGTCGATCCGGACGACCCCCGCGCTTCCGTTCGCCACCCAGAGGCGCCCGCGCCCGTCGAGGAAAAAATTCCGTGCGAGCCCCTCGGGGACCCCTTCCGCGGGCCCGAGTCGGAGGAAACTCCCGTCGCGCCGCCGGACGATCCCTCCGGAGCCGAAGGCGATCCAGAGATCCGCGCCGCTCTCGAGAAACGCGACCGGGGTCCCCGGCGGGAGGCCGTCCTTCGGGCCGAACGACTCGAAGCGGCCTTCGGCCCTGTCGAAGCGCGAAAGCGGTTCGGTCGCGTCGTAGAAGCCGATCCAGATGTCGCCGCGGGAGTCCTCGAAGAGCGCCGCGACGTCTCCCCCGCCGAGCCCGTCCCGCGCCGTGAGGAGGGCTTTCGGCCTGGCGCGCCCGAGATCCTCGAATGGGAGAGGTCCGTAGCGGGCGAGCCCCGACGGCATGGCGATCCACCAGTCGCCGCGACGGTCGCAAAGGACGGTGCGGCCCCAGAGGAGCCGGCTCGACGCCGGAGCTTCCGGCCGGAGAGGCACGGCATGGAATCGCGCCCCGTCGAAGCGGTAGAGGTTCGCGTTTCCGGCAGACGTCGCGACCGGATGGCCGCCCGGATCGAGAAAGAGTGACGTGATCCGCGGGTTCGAGAGGCCGTCGGCGTCGCCGAAACGCGTGAAGCCCGCGGACGAGAGGCGAAGGAGCCCGGTGCTCTGCGTTCCGACCCAGACGTTTCCCGCGTCATCCTCGAGCAGCTCGCCGAGGATTCCGTCGCCGAGGCCGTTCCTCCGGGTGAACGTGGTCCGCCGTCCGCCGCCGAGAACGATGAGGCCGGCCGTGGAGGAGACGAGGATCCGGCCGTCCTTCGTTTCGAGGAGGCGCTGGAAGAGGCCGCGCGGCTCCGACAGGGACGCGCTGAGGATGGCAGCCTCGCCGGGCCCCGGGAGTCGAAGTATGCCGTCCGATCCGAGGAGGGGGCGCGCCGGAGGCATCGCGCCGCCCGGTTCCGGGGTGAAGACGGCAACGAACTCCGGCGTCGCCGCCCAGAGGCGGCCCGACCGGTCGAGCAGCAGTCCGCGGACATCCCCGGGACCTCCGCCGGAGCCGAGCGTCACCCGCTCGACCGGGAGGCCGCGGCGAATCCGGAAGAGACCCCGGGAAGTTCCGACCCAGAGGACGCCGTCTTCGGCATCCACGGCCACGCGGACGATCCCGACCCCGGGGGGAAGCCCGGCCGCGAGCGCCTCTTTCCCCGAGATCCGATAGAGCTCACCGCCGCTTCCGAACCAGACCTCTCCGTTTCGGTCGACGAAGACGAACTCCACGGACCGACCTCCGGCCTTCGCCGGGTCCGCGGGAAGGAAGACCGGACGCTCCGACGTGTGCGACGGGTCGAGGCGGACGAGTCCGCCGCCCGTCGCGACCCACACGGTCCCGTCCCGCCCTTCCGCGAGCGCCCAGACGCGAAGTTTAGGAAGGCCGTCCTCGAGGCCGTAGACCTTGAACCGCTCGCCGTCGAAGCGGGAGAGCCCGTTCAGCGAGCCGGCCCAGAGGTAGCCGCGCGAGTCGCGGAGGAGCGCCGTGACGGTCTCCTCCGCGAGCCCCTCGGCCACGCCGTGGCGCTGCACCGGCAGCTGCTCCGCACGCACGACCATGGGAATGAGGAGACCCAGGATGGCGGGAATGCCGAGCCGCCGGGCGATCGCGGGCCACATGGAGCGATGTTACGGGAGGACGATGTCGGAAAATGCCCCTTACTTCTGGAGTTCCGGTTTCCAGTTCAGAACCACCGTGATCGGCGTCGAGCTCCCCTCGGCGAGCGTGTTGATCAAGAACGTCCGTCCGTCGGGGGAAACGTCGTACGCCGTCCCCGTGTATCGCGAACGGGTCTCGAAGAGCGGCCGGGGCGCCGAGCCCCCGAGGGTCTCCCCCGGACCGATCTCCACCGACGTGAGCTTCCTGTCCCGTGCGAGAAAGAAGAGCTCCTTCCCGTCGCGCCCCCACCTCGGCTGGCCGCCTCCTTCCGAGGAGACCTGCCACTTCCCTCCGGGACCCGGGAAGGGGACGACGTAGACCTCGTCCCGGCCGGTTTCGTCCGAGGCGTAGGCCATCCAGCGTCCGTCCGGCGAGAACCGGCCTCCCGTCTCGTTCGCCTCCGAACGGAGAAACGGCGTCGCCCGGCGATCTCCCGCGAGGGGCAGGACCCAGAGATCCCACTTCGTCCTCGGGTTCAGACTCTGAAACGCCAGAAGGCGCCCGTCGGGCGACCAGTCCGTCGGCCAGGCGAGCTCGCCCGATTTCAGGAGCAGCTCGTCGGCGCCGACACCGCTCGCTGCGATCAGGTGGAACTCCGAGGCCCGGCCGATGTCCGATTCGTAGGCGATCCTCCCTCCGTCCGGAGACCAGATCGGCGTGTGCTGGAAGGAGCCGGCGAAGGTGAGCTGCCGGAAGACGCTCTGCGGCGACTCGACGACCCAGATGCTCGAACCCCCCGTCTCGTGATTGATCCTCATGGCCGCCGCACGCCGGCCGTCCGGGGAAAGGACGGGGTCTTCGTAGTCGTCCGGCGGGCCCCCGACGCCGGCCGCCTTACCGCTCCGGTCGTACCATGCGAGCTGCGAGACCGCCGACGACGCTCCGGCCTGATAGGCGACCGTGCCCCCCCCCACTGAAAAGACGGCGCTCGAGGTATTCAGGTAGTTCTGGACGTTCGACGCGACGGGCCGATCCTCTCCCGTGAACTCCAGGCGCTTCGCGTCAAAGGGCGCCGCCACCAGGATCCCTTCCTTCACCAGGAGGACGTATCCCGGCAGGGTGTAGGCGACGCTCGAGTTGGCGCGCCGGAGCATTTTCAAGGCCCCGCTCTCGAGCGACCCGACCCAGAGCGCGTTTTCCGGGTTGTCCCGCCTCGCCACCGAGCTCCTGGCGAGAAAGAGAAAGTGGTGGCCGTCGGGCAGGAAGACAGGCCATCGATGGGTCCCTTCCTGCCGCGACTCGTCGAGCTTCGTGACGGCCACCGGCGTCCCCCCGGCCGCGGAGACCCTGGAGAGCGAATCGTACGGTCCCGGGGCGAAGACGATCACCCCCTCGCGGTTCCACGTTCCCCCCCTCGCCATGGGCGCGTCGCACAGAGATTGCGCGACGCCGCCGGCAGAGGGGATCTTCTTCAGCCTTCCATCTGCGAAGAACCCGATGAATGCGCCGTCGGGCGACCAGAACGGGTAGGACGCGCCGTCGGTCCCCGAGAGCGCCTGCGCGGAGAGGGCATCGAGCCGGCGAAGGAAGAGAAGCTTGCGACCTACGGGCGTCGTGGCGACGAAGGCCACGCGGCTCCCGTCGGGAGAAACGGCGAGCGGGCCGGCGTCGCGGCCGATGAAGTTGAAGCTGCAGCCGTCCGGCGGCGGGATGGAGAAGCGGACGACACGGGGAGTGGTCGCCGGGGAGCGCAGCAGCAGAAAGGCGAGGAGTCCCCCCAGGAGAACGACCGCGGCTCCCCAGGCGAGTCTCTCGGCCCGGTGGCGAGGCGCGGTCGGGAGGGCCTTGCCCTCGGAGAATCCCCCCTCGAGAATGCCCGCGATCTGAAGCCTGACATCGTGCGCCGTCTGCCAGCGCTCCTCCGGATTCTTGGCGAGGCAGGCTTTCACGAGGCGGTCGAGAGGCGGCGGCGCCAGAGGCCGGATTGCGGAGACGGGCGGAGGGTTCGCGGTCAGGATCGCGGCGGTAATGGCCGCAGGACTCTTCCCTTCGAAGGCCTTCCGCCCGGTCGCCATCTCGAAGAGAACCGCGCCGAATGCGAAGAGGTCGCTCCTCGCGTCGGCTTCTTTCCCTTCGAGCTGCTCCGGCGACATGTACTGGATGGTTCCGACGACGACGCCGCTCGCGGTCAGCGGGGCCGCGGCGGGGGCTTCGGTGGGGCCGGAGGTCAGATCCACGGGCGGGCCTTCCGTGGGCGCGCCGGCCTTGGCCAGGCCGAAGTCGAGCAGCTTGACGCCGGAGCGCGTCAGGACGATGTTGCCCGGCTTCAGATCGCGATGAACGATTCCGGACCTGTGCGCGGCCTCGAGGCCCGAGGCGATCTCCGACGCGATCCGGAGGAGCTCGTCGAGAGGGAGAGACCCTTTCGCGATCCGCTCGGCGAGCGTCGCCCCCTCCAGATACTCCATGACGAGGTAATCGGTCTCGTCGTGCCGTCCCACGTCGTACAGGGCGCAGACGTGAGGATGGGACAGCGACGCGATCGCCCGGGCCTCCCGCTCGAATCTCAGGCGGCTCTCCGGGTTCTCGGCGAATCGAGCCGGGAGGACCTTGAGGGCGACGATCCGGCCGAGGCGCGTGTCCTTCGCCTTGTAGACCTCTCCCATCCCGCCCGCGCCGATCGGAGCGACGACTTCATACGAACCGAGTCGGACGCCGGACGCGAGAGTCATTTCGCCGGCGGGGCCGGTGGCTCGTACTTCAGGACGGCGTTACGGACCGTAGGGACCGTCTTCAGATAGGCGAAGAGAGCCTTGAGGTCCTCATCCGTCGCTTGTCCATAAGCCTGCCACGGCATCGGCGGCTGAATCTCCCGCGAGGAGCCGACGTGCTTGCCGGTCCTCATCGCGCGGAGGAACATCTCCTCGGTCCAGACGCCGATCCCGGTCGCCTTGTCCGAGGTGAGGTTGATCGCGTACGTGACGCCCCACGGCCCGGAGAACGCCGTGTTCGTCGCCGCGCCGGACCAGATCCAGGGTCCGACGGGCGAGGGCGCCGCCGGCATCTTCAGATCCTGCGGGTGACCCGAGAGGAGCTTCGCGGCGTCGGGTTCGGGCCCTTTCGGCCCCATCTTCATCGGCGTGTGGCAGTCCCCGCAGTCGAGGATCGTGGCGAGGTACTTCCCGCGCGTCACCCGCGACTCCCCGGCGGGCGGGGCGCCAGCCGAGAGGGCCGCACCGAACCCGAAGAGGAGGGCCGCAAGCGCCATTCCTCCGATCGGACGGAAGGTCTTCTTCATGGATTGATTCTCCTTCTCGCAGTCGGTTCTTCGCGGAGTCTACGCCATCGAGTCGGCAATCCTCGTCGTCACGGTTCTCTTCTAGATCCGGCGCCTCCCCGCTTGAGCCTGGCGTCCGATGCGAATGAAGGAAGAAGGATGCAAGCAGAATGCTTGCATCCTGACTCCTTCCGGCCTACTCTTTCATCGGAGGGCGGATGTCGACGCTCCACGTACGGAACGTTCCAGAGACGCTTCATGAGAGGCTGCAAGCGCTGGCCCGGGCCGATGGGCGCTCGCTGAATGCCCAGGTTCTGACGCTTCTCGCGCGGTCTGTCCGCGAATCCCAATCGGTGCCTGGCGTCGTGGAGATCCTCGCGAGGGCACGACAGATCCGCGGCCGCAAGCCGGCTCGTCGGCGCGGCCCGTCCAGCCTCACCCTTCTCCGCGACGGGAGACGGGAACGAGGGCGCTGATCCGCCCTCCCCGCTCGTTCGTCGTCGACGCGAGCGTCGCCGTCAAACTCTTCATTGAGGAAGCGGGCTCCGCCCAGGCCGAGGCGCTCTTCGCGACCCTCGCCGGGACGGAGGCGACTGTCATGGCCGCGCCCGATCTCCTCTTCCCCGAGTGCGCGAACGTCTTTCGGAGTCGGGTTCTCCGGCGGCTGATGTCCGCTGAGGCCGCGCGGGAGGCCTTCCGAGCGCTCCGATCGCTTCCGATCCAAGTCGTCCCACTCCTCGAAATCTCCGAGGACGCGCTGGACCTTGCGCTTCGATACGACCTGTCCGTCTACGACGGTTGTTATTCCGCGCTCTCCGCGCGGCTCGATGTTCCGCTCGTCACGGCCGACCGGCGGCTCTTGAAGAAGCTGGCCCGTACCGGCGTGCGAACGATCCATCTGGAGTCGATGGCGACCTGACCGGCGGCGGAATCTGTCAGCGTGCTTTCCCGGCTTCCTTCGCCTTCCACTCCGGGCGCTCGTCCCAGCCGAGCCGGTGTGCCGTCTCCTCGTTGATCGTTCCGTCCTCGTTGAGAGTGCCGTTGGCCTTCAGGCGGCGGACGCTCTCGGCAGGGAGTCCTTTCGCAAATGTGTCGTCCTTCGAGCGGGGCACGAACATCTGGTTCTCGACGATAGGCTGATGATCCGCGAAGGCTTTTCGAACTCCGTTGACCATGTAGTCGAACTCCACGTCCGCCGACCCCTTGATGACGATCCGGTTCAGGTCCTTGCTCACGCAGGCAAGAACAGCAAGGTCACCACTGGGAAGGGCCTGTATCGTCAACCCGCTGGCGCTCGTGACCATCCGGAAGTCCTCGGGCACCTCGATCGTCGCGAAGCCGCCGACGATCCGCGCCGTGCCGCGGAAGTACGTTCCCGCCTCGGGTCCTTCGAGGCAGACGTATCGGATCTCCTTGGTCGGGTCGGTCGGATGCGGCTCGACGAAGTACTTCGCTCCGTCACCCAGGAAGGCGCCGTGGGAAAAGACGCCGTATCCCGGTCCGCCGAGGTATCCAATCGTCCCGCCGGCGGCATGTCCAATGACGCCCGCGGCATTACCACCGTATGTGGATCCCTCGATGGCGTTGTTCACGTCGCTCGATGCAAAGATGCCACGCCCAGAACTGGACTGCGCATCCACACCATCGCCGGAGCCCGAATAGGCCGAGACTCCGGGCCCGTTTGTCGATCTTCCCAAGACACCGGCGTCGCCCGTGCCCGTTACGACCCCGTACACACCATAGCCAGTGCCGCCGAGATAGCCGTCGTTGTTGGTGGCGGTGCTGTGCCCGTGGACTCCGAAACCGTTATTGATCTGCGTGATCCCGGAAACCCCGGCGTAGCTTCCACCTCCGGTGGACGTGCCGACGACGACATCGGCGCCGGCCGCCGTCAGGCTCAGGGGCACCGCGACCGACAGCTTCGATCCCGACGTCCCGTTGCCGACGAGGGTGCCGTCGTGCGCTACCGCCGTCAGGCCTCCTCCCCCGCCCCCGGCGGCGTCGATCGTGATCGTGTTGCCTACCTGGCTGACCGTCGTGTTCACCCCCGCGGCGATCGTGACGGCGCCCGTGAGCCCGTTCAGGCTCGCCACGCCGGCACCGAGCAGGCTGTCCTTGAAGCTCATCTCGAATCCCGCCGCATCGTTCGAGCCGGGGACGGCCGTCGTCCCGGCCACCTGGGTTCCGTAAAGAAGGACCTTGCCCGCCCCGGCGAGCACCTCCGCCAGGAGAATCGCGTTCGTCGTCGAGATCGCCGGCGAGAAGCCCGCAAACGCATTCACCTGCCGCGCCTCGAAGGCCCCCAGGTCGTATTGCTGAACCCCGAGGCTGGCGCCGGTTGCGTCCTTCACGGTCACTCTCACCGACACCGGATGACCCGTCGTCTCCACGAGACCGAAGTTGTAGCGGTAATTCTCCAGGGGACCGTTCGTGATCCCCTGCAGCCGCGACACGTCACCGGCTCCGAGGGCAAAGGTGGCGGGAATCCCCGAGAAGAAGAGCGCCTTGACGTCCTTCAGCTCCGTGCCGGGCGGCTGGTCGTACGTCCTCGACGAGACGAAGACCTCCTGGTCCGAGACGACGTGCAACGCTCCGCCCCCGGACTCCCCGAGGTACGTCACGACGTCGTCGATACGCTGCGTGGCCCCCGCCGCGATCACCTCCGTCTTCGTCGTCGGAGCGGGGTTCGTCTGACCCTGCCGGAGGAACTGGATCGTCACGTTCGCCGGAGCACCGCCCAGGTTCGTCACCCAGAGCGTGGAGTAGAACTGGCTGCCGCCAGTCCCGGGGGTCCGGGCCGTCGCCGGGATGAAGACGTTCGTCCCGGCGAAACCCGCCTGAAGACGGGTCGCGAACAGAATGAGAACGAGCAAAGCGGACAGCCGGCACACGCAGCGAGAAATCATCGAAGTCTCCTTGTTGAGACAGGATATCAACCAGAGGCTTCGTTCACCAGTCCCGGGACTGGTCACGGGTGATCCTCGTCCCCCGCCACGACGTGATCCGAGAGGGATCTACGGAGGGATTCTCAGCGAGTTGGTCCGGCTTCCTTCGCCTTCCACTCCGGCCGTTCGTCCCAGCCGAGCCGGTGCGCCGTCTCCTCGTTGATCGTCCCGTCCTCGTTCAGGGTGCCGTTGGCCTTCAGGCGGCGGACGCTCTCCGCAGGGAGCGCCTTCGCGAACGTGTCGTCCTTCGAGCGCGGCACGAACATCTGGTTTTCGACGATCGGCTGGTGATCCGCGAAGGCCTGCCGGACGCCGTTGACCATGTAGTCGAACGCCACGTCCTTCGACCCCTTGATGACGATCCGGTTCAGGTCCTTGCTCACGCAGGCCAGCATCGCAAGGTCGCCGTTCGGCGTGACCTGCACCGTCAGCCCGCTTTCGCTCGTGACGATCCGGAAGTCCTCGGGCACCTCGATCGTCGCGACTCCGCCGACGATCTTCGCCGTGCCGCGGAAGTACGTCCCCGCTTCGGGTCCCTCGAGGCAGACGTACCGGATCTCCTTCGTCGGGTCCGTCGGATGCGGCTCGACGAAGTATTTCGCCCCGTCGCCGAGGAAGGCGCCGTGGGAGAAGACGCCGTAACCCGGACCGCCGAGGTATCCGATCGTCCCGGCGGCCGCGTACCCGGCGACACCGGCGGCAGTACTCCCTTCCGTCGAGCCCTCGATGCCGTTGTTGTGCACGCTGAACGCAGCGACGCCGCGGCCCTGTTGAGAAGACGCCTGGATGGCATCACCCGCCAAGGTGCTCCCGTAGACGCCGACGCCGGTGCCAGATCCTACCCCTTCTATCGCGACGCCGCCGTTATCGCTCATTCCAACGACGCCCGCGTAGGCATGGCCAAGGTACCCGTCCGTGTTCGCGTAGTTGTTGTGTCCGTGAACTCCCGAGGAAAACTCGCCATTCGTCTGGCCATAGATCCCGTCGCCACTACTCGACTGGCCGTAGACGCCTTTGCCACTGCCGGCCTGGCCCATCACCCCGTTGCCGCTGGCGTCCGTCGCGACACCGTAGACACCGTAGTCGTTTCCCCCGAGGTACCCGTCGGTGTTGTTGTTGTTGCTGTGCCCGTGGACGCCGAAGCCGCTGTTGCTCTGGGTCACCCCGTAGAAGCCGGCGACGCTGGCGAAATTGCCCGTCGTCGCGGTGACCACGTCGGCACCTTGGGCGCTGAGGGTCAGGGGCACCGCGACCGACAGCTTCGATCCCGACGTCCCGTTGCCGACGAGGGTGCCGTCGTGCGCTACCGCCGTCAGGCCTCCTCCCCCGCCCCCGGCGGCGTCGATCGTGATCGTGTTGCCTACCTGGCTGACCGTCGTGTTCACCCCCGCGGCGATCGTGACGGCGCCCGTGAGCCCGTTCAGGCTCGCCACGCCGGCACCGAGCAGGCTGTCCTTGAAGCTCATCTCGAATCCCGCCGCATCGTTCGAGCCGGGGACGGCCGTCGTCCCGGCCACCTGGGTTCCGTAAAGAAGGACCTTGCCCGCCCCGGCGAGCACCTCCGCCAGGAGAATCGCGTTCGTCGTCGAGATCGCCGGCGAGAAGCCCGCAAACGCATTCACCTGCCGCGCCTCGAAGGCCCCCAGGTCGTATTGCTGAACCCCGAGGCTGGCGCCGGTTGCGTCCTTCACGGTCACTCTCACCGACACCGGATGACCCGTCGTCTCCACGAGACCGAAGTTGTAGCGGTAATTCTCCAGGGGACCGTTCGTGATCCCCTGCAGCCGCGACACGTCACCGGCTCCGAGGGCAAAGGCGGCGGGAATCCCCGAGAAGAAGAGCGCCTTGACGTCCTTCAGCTCCGTGCCGGGCGGCTGGTCGTAGGTCCTCGACGAGACGAAGACCTCCTGGTCCGAGACGACGTGCAGCGCTCCGCCCCCGGACTCCCCGAGGTACGTCACGACGTCGTCGATCCGCCGCGTGGCCCCCGCCGCGATCACCTCCGTCTTCGTCGTCGGGGCGGGGTTCGTCTGCCCCTGCCGGAGGAACTGGATCGTCACGTTCGCCGGCGCGCCGCCCAGATTCGTCACCCAGAACGTGGAGTAGAACTGGCTTCCGCCGGAGCCGGGGGTCCGGGCCGTCGCCGGGATGAAGACGTTCGTCCCGGCGAAACCGGCCTCAAGGCGGCTCGTGAAAAGAACGAAGACGAGCAGAGCGGACAGCCGGCACGCGCAGCGAGAAGATCATCGATTCCCCCTTGTTGCGACAGAATATCAACAGGAGTCCTCCGTCACCAGCCACGCCGGCGAGTCAATGGCGCTCAGTCCGAAAAGGAAAAGGGCCGGCTTGCGCCGGCCTCATGGAAGAACGATCGGCGGGGGAAACCCGGTTGCGGGTTTCCCCCGGGCCCCCTTCCGCTAGACTTCGTCGTCCAGCTCCGCCGCGATGACGGGAGTCTCGTCGTCGAAGAAGATCTCCTCGGCCTCCTCGGGCAGGGCGGGAAGCTCCTCGCGCTCGAGGACGATGTTGCGGTAGTAGTCCATGCCGGTGCCGGCCGGGATGAGCCGCCCGACGATGACGTTCTCCTTCAGCCCGCGGAGAGTGTCGAGCCGTCCCGCGATCGAGGCCTCCGTCAGGACGCGCGTCGTCTCCTGGAACGAGGCCGCGGAGACCCACGAGTCGGTCGAGAGCGACGCCTTGGTGATGCCGAGGAGGAGCGGCCGCCCCTGCGCCGCGCGGCCGCCGGCCGCCACGATCCGCTCGTTCTCCTCGTTGAACCGGAAGCGGTCCACCTGCTCGTCCACGAGGAACTCGGTGTCGCCCACCTCCTCGATCCGGACGCTCCGCATCATCTGGCGGACGATGACCTCGATGTGCTTGTCGTTGATGCCGACTCCCTGCGAGCGGTAGACCTCCTGGATCTTGTCGGTCATGTACCGCTGCAGCTCCTTCTCGCCCTTGACGGCGAGGATGTCGTGCGGCGAAGGATCGCCCTCGGTCAGCGGGTCGCCCGCCTCCACGTGCTCGCCGTCCTGCACCATGACGTGCGCGGCGCGCGGGATCAGGACCTCGCGCTTCTGCCCGTCCTCGGACTCGACGATGAGCTTCTGCTGCCCCTTGACCGATCCGCCGTGCTGGACGACGCCGGAGATCTCCGTGATGACGGCCGGCTCCTTCGGACGCCGGGCCTCGAACAGCTCGACGACGCGCGGAAGGCCGCCGACGATGTCGCGGGTCCGCTTCTTCTCGACCGGCTTCTTCGCGAGCGCGTCGCCCGGGTTGACCGAGTCGCCCTCGGCGCCCATCAGGTGCGAGGGGATCGGGAGCGGGTACTTCTTCTCGGCCCCGTCCTTGCCGGTCACGACGATCATCGGGGCGCGCTTCTCGGAGGTCCCCGTCGTCTCGACGACGATCTTCTGCGTGAGGCCCGTGACCTTGTCGGTCTCCTCGCGCAGGTTCTCCCCCTCGACGATGTCCTTGTACGAGATGACGCCGGCGATCTCGGAGAGAATCGGCGAGGCGAACGGGTCCCACGTCACGAGGAGCTGGCCCGGCTTGACCTCGTCTCCGTCCTGGATCCGGAGGACGGAGCCGTATGCGAGCGAGTAGCGCTCCTTCTCGCGCCCCTTGGCGTCGAGGACGACGAGCTTCCCGTTCCGGTTGACGACGACCTCGGCCCCGTCCTTCTTCCGGACGGTCGTGTGGCTGAGGAGCCTGGCGATGCCGGGGTTCTTCGCGAGGTGGCGGGCCGACTCGGAGACGCGGGCCGTGCCGCCGTAGTGGAACGTCCGCATCGTGAGCTGGGTGCCCGGCTCGCCGATCGACTGGGCGGCGATGACGCCGACAGCTTCGCCGATGTCGACGAGCTCGCCCGTCGCGAGGTTCCGGCCGTAGCACTTCTGGCAGACGCCGCGCCGCGTCTCGCAGGTGAGGACCGAGCGGATCTTGACCCGCTCGATGCCCGCCTCCTGGATCTGGCCGGCGATCTCCTCCGTGATGGTCTCGTTCGCGGCGACGATCTCCTCGTCCGAGGCCGGGTCCACGACGTCGTCCTGCACGATCCGGCCGACGATCCGGTCGCGCAGGGACTCGAGGATCTCGCCCCCTTCCACGATCGCCGAGACGACGATGCCGTCGATCGTCCCGCAGTCCGGCTCCGTGATGATGACGTCCTGCGCGACGTCGACGAGACGGCGCGTGAGGTAGCCGGAGTCGGCCGTCTTCAGCGCCGTGTCGGCGAGGCCCTTGCGGGCGCCGTGCGTCGAGATGAAGTACTCGAGGACGGTGAGCCCCTCGCGGAAGTTCGAGATGATGGGCTGCTCCATGACCTCGCCGGACGGCTTGGACATGGGGCCGCGCATGCCGGCCAGCTGCCGGACCTGCTCCTTCGAGCCCCGGGCGCCCGAGTCGGCCATCATGAAGATCGGGTTGAACTCGTGCCCCCCCTTCCCGTCGGAGGTCTTCATCTCCTTGAACATCTCTTCGGAGACGGCTTCGGTGGCGCGGTGCCAGATGTCGATGATCTTGTTGTGGCGCTCGCCGTCCGTGATGGCCCCCTGCTGGCGCTGCGTCTCGACCTCGAGGACGTCCTTCCGCGACTTGGCGACGATGTCCGCCTTCTTCCCGGGGATCCGCATGTCCTCGACGCCGATGGAGATTCCGGCGCTCGTCGCGGCCGCAAAGCCCAGCTTCTTGACGATGTCGAGGATCTCGACCGTCCGCGGAAGCCCGAGATTCACGAAGCAGTAGTTGACGAGGTCCTGGAGCCCCTTCTTCTTGAGCGTCCCGTTCAGGAACGGAAGATCCGGCGGCAGGGCGGCGGACATGAGCACCCGCCCGACGGTCGTCTCGATCCGCGTGTTCACGCAGTCGATCGGGTCCGTATGCACGATGTCCTGGTCGTTGAGGACCTGGCTCTCGAGGTCGACGAGCCGTCCCGTGAAGCGGACGGAGATGCCGGCGTGCGTGTCGACCTCGCCCGCGTCGTGGGCGAGTGCGACCTCGTCGAAGCTTCCGAAGACGCGCCCTTCGCCCTTGCAGCCGTCCTTGCGGCGGGTCAGGTAGTAGAGACCGAGGACGAGGTCCTGCGACGGCACCGCGAGCGGCTTTCCGTGCGCCGGCGAGAGGATGTTGTGGGCCGAGAGCATCAGAACCTGCGCCTCGACCTGCGCTTTCGGCGAGAGCGGGACGTGGACGGCCATCTGGTCGCCGTCGAAGTCCGCATTGAACGCCGCGCAGACGAGCGGGTGGATCTTGATCGCCTTCCCTTCGATGAGGACCGGCTCGAAGGCCTGGATGCCGAGGCGGTGGAGCGTCGGCGCGCGGTTCAGGAGGACCGGGTGCTCCTTGATGACCTCCTCGAGCGCGTCCCACACCTCGTTCGGCGCCTGCTCGACGAGCTCCTTCGACGCCTTGATCGTCGTCGTGAGCCCCTTCTGCTCGAGCCGGTGGTAGATGAACGGCTTGAAGAGCTCGAGGGCCATCTTCTTCGGGAGGCCGCACTGGTGGAGCTTCAGCTCCGGCCCGACGACGATGACCGACCGGCCCGAGTAGTCGACGCGCTTGCCGAGGAGGTTCTGCCGGAAGCGGCCCGATTTCCCCTTGAGCGTGTCGGAGAGGGACTTCAGCGGGCGGTTGTTCGAGCCCTTCAGGACGCGGCCGCGGCGGCCGTTGTCGAAGAGGGCGTCGACCGCCTCCTGGAGCATCCGCTTCTCGTTCCGGACGATGACCTCCGGGGCGCGCAACTCGAGGAGCTTCTTCAGCCGGTTGTTCCGGTTGATGACGCGCCGGTAGAGGTCGTTCAGGTCGGAGGTCGCGAACCGGCCGCCGTCGAGGGGAACGAGCGGGCGGAGCTCCGGCGGGATGACCGGAATGACGTTCAGGATCATCCACTCGGGGCGGTGGCCCGAGCGGCGGAACGCGTCGACGACCTTCAGGCGCTTGGCGGCCTTGAGCCGTTTCAGCGCCGAGGTCTCCGTCTTCATGACGAGGCGAAGCTCTTCCGCGAGGTCGTCGACGTTGACCCGCTGGAGCAGCTCCTGGATCGCCTCGGCGCCCATCTTCGCGACGAACGTGTCGACGCCGTGCTTGGCCTTCAGCTCGCGGTACCGCTCCTCGGTGACGAGGCTCTTCTCCTGGAGGTTCTCCTCCTCGGCGAGCGGGCCCGGGTCGATGACCACGTACTGCTCGAAGTAGAGGATCCGCTCGAGGTCGCGCAGCGTCAGGTCGAGGAGGTGGCCGATCCGGGACGGAAGCCCCTTGAAGAACCAGACGTGGGAGACCGGCGCGGCCAGCTCGATGTGCCCCATCCGCTCGCGGCGGACCTTGGACTTCGTCACCTCGACGCCGCACTTGTCGCAGACGACGCCGCGGTGCTTCATCCGCTTGTACTTGCCGCAGAGGCATTCCCAGTCGGTGATCGGGCCGAAGATCTTGGCGCAGAAGAGGCCGTCGCGCTCCGGCTTGAAGGTCCGGTAGTTGATCGTCTCCGGCTTCGTCACCTCGCCGAAGGACCAGGAGCGGATCTTCTCGGGGCTGGCCAGGGCGATCTTGATCGCGTTGAAGTCACGGGGGCCCGGCGAGCGGAAGGGGGACGGGGATCCGCCCGGGGCGTACGCGGAGGACGGGTTGAACGTGTCCATCGTTTTCGTCTCTCCTCAGACCTTCAAGAGCTCGACGTCGAGGCAGAGCGACTGCAGCTCGCGGACGAGTACGTTGAACGACTCGGGGAGGCCCGGCTCGTCCGGGACCTCGCCCTTCACGATGGCCTCGTAGACTTTCGAACGCCCCTCCACGTCGTCGGACTTGACCGTGAGGAGCTCCTGGAGCGTGTAGGCCGCGCCGTAGGCCTCGAGCGCCCAGACCTCCATCTCGCCGAACCGCTGGCCGCCGAACTGGGCCTTTCCGCCGAGCGGCTGCTGCGTGATGAGGGAATAGGGTCCGATCGAGCGGGCGTGGATCTTGTCGTCGACGAGGTGAGAGAGCTTGAGCATGTAGATCTGGCCGACCGTGACCTTCTGTTCGAAGCGGTCGCCGGTCATGCCGTCGTAGAGGACCGTCTTGCCGTCCGTCGGGAGGTTCGCCTTCCGGAGGAGGTCGCGGATCTCGCTCTCGGTCGCGCCGTCGAAGACCGGGGTCGCGAGGGAGAGGCCGAGCGCCTTCGCGGCCCACCCGAGGTGGGTCTCCAGGATCTGGCCGACGTTCATTCGCGACGGGACGCCGAGCGGGTTCAGGACGATCTCGACGGGCGTGCCGTCCGGCAGGTAGGGCATGTCCTCCTCGGGGAGGATCCGGCTGATGACGCCCTTGTTCCCGTGGCGGCCGGCCATCTTGTCGCCGACCTGGAGCTTCCTCTTCATGGCGACGAAGACCTTGACGGTCTTGTTCACGCCGGGGGCGAGGTCGTCCCCCTTCGTCAGGTTCTCGATCCGTTCGGCGGAGACCTTCTTGACGACGTC
The DNA here is from genome assembly GCA_963779415.1 of uncultured Acidobacteriota bacterium. GTDB lineage: Bacteria > Acidobacteriota > Thermoanaerobaculia > UBA5066 > UBA5066 > DAOMFB01. The sequence continues at coordinate 120,749 of CAVZYA010000003.1, forward strand.
GATCTGGGAGTCCGTCCGCTGGAGGATGAGCCGCACCTGGTCGCGGATCTCCTCGTCCTTGAGCTTCAGGTTCCGGAGCATGCGGGGGGTCAGGAGGCCGATCTTCTCGGCCGTGAGCTTCCCGCCTTCCTTCACGACGACGTTCCCCTGCCCGTCGGCCACGTCCTCGAGGACGGTCCGCCCGGAGAGGAGGGTCTCGATCTTCCGCTTCGCCTCGGACCGGATGATCCGGCTCTCGTCTTCCTCGTTCTTGCGGATCCGGCCGATCTCCTCGTCCAGGATCTGCTTGGAGCGGATGTCCTTCTGCTTCTCCTCGTCCTTGCGGGCGAAGATCTTCACGTCGACGACGACCCCCTCGATCCCGGGCGGGCACTTGAGCGAGGCGTCGCGCACGTCGCCGGCTTTCTCGCCGAAGATCGCGCGGAGGAGCTTCTCCTCGGGGGTGAGCTGTGTCTCGCCCTTCGGCGTGACCTTGCCGACGAGGATGTCGCCCGGCTTGACGGTCGCGCCGATCCGGACGATGCCCGACTCGTCGAGGTCGCGGAGCGCGTGCTCCGAGACGTTCGGGATGTCCTTCGTGATCTCCTCGGCGCCGAGCTTCGTCTCGCGGGCCTCGATCTCGAACTCCTCGATGTGGATGGAGGTGTAGTAGTCCTCCTTCACCATCTTCTCGGAGATGAGGATCGCGTCCTCGAAGTTGTAGCCCCGCCACGGCATGAAGGCGACGAGGACGTTTCGCCCGAGGGCCAGCTCGCCTTTCGAGGTGCACGGGCCGTCGGCGAGGACCTGCCCGGACGTGACGCGCTCCCCTTCCCGGACGATCGGGCGCTGATTGATGCAGGTGTTCTGGTTCGAGCGCCGGAACTTCAGGAGCGGGTAGATGTCCGCGCCGAAGTCGCGCGTCTCGCCGCTCGCGCCGACGCCTTCGACGCGGACGATGATGCGGCGCGCGTCCACGGTGTCGACCACGCCGTCGCGCTTGCAGAGGACGACCGCGCCCGAGTCGCGGGCCACGATCCCCTCGAGGCCGGTGCCGACGTACGGCGGCTCGGTCGCGAGGAGCGGCACCGACTGGCGCTGCATGTTCGAGCCCATGAGGGCGCGGTTCGCGTCGTCGTGCTCGAGGAAGGGGATGAGGGCGGCCGCGACGGAGACGAGCTGCTTCGGCGAGACGTCCATGAAGTCGATCCGCTCGCGCTCCACGCTCAGGAACTCGCCGCCGTGCCTGGCGACGACACGGTCGTCGGTCAGCTTTCCGCGCTCGTCGACCGTGGCGTTCGCCTGGGCGATGATGTAGTTCTCCTCCTCCCAGGCGGGCTGGTAAAAGGCCGTCGGCCGCCCCACGGCCACCTTCTTGTGCGACCGTTTCAGGCGCTGGTTCGTCTCCTCCAGATCCTCGGCGTCCACGATGGTCCCCTTCTTCCACCCCGAGTCGCCGACGGTGACGATCTCGTAGTGGTCGAGGACGCGCCCGTTCTTCACCTTCTTGTAAGGGCTCTCGATGAACCCGAACTCGGAGATCCGGGCGAAGCAGGAGAGCGACGAGATGAGGCCGATGTTCGGCCCTTCCGGCGTCTCGATCGGGCAGATGCGGCCGTAGTGCGTCGCGTGGACGTCGCGCACCTCGAACCCGGCGCGCTCACGCGAGAGGCCGCCCGGCCCGAGGGCCGAGAGACGACGCTTGTGCGTGACCTCCGAGAGCGGGTTCGTCTGGTCCATGAACTGCGAGAGCTGCGAGGAGCCGAAGAACTCCTTGATCGCCGCGATGACCGGCTTGGAGTTGATCAGGTCGCGCGGCATCGCCGAGTCGATGTCCTGGTGGACGGACATCTTCTCCTTGATCGCGCGTTCCATCCGGACCAGGCCGATCCGGAACTGGTTCTCCAGAAGCTCGCCGACGCAGCGGACGCGCCGGTTCCCGAGGTTGTCGATGTCGTCCGTCCGGCCGATGTCCTTCTTCAGCTTGAGCAGCAGGTCGATGACGACGTAGAAGTCATCCGCCGTGAGCGTCTTCTGGTCGAGGCTCGTCTGGAGCCCCGTCCGGATGTTGAACTTGAAGCGGCCCACGCGGGAGAAGTCGTACTTGCGCGGGTCGAAGAACATCCCCGCGAAGAGGTTCTTCGCGCTCTCGTCCGTCGGCGGGTCGCCGGGGCGCATCCGCTTGTAGATCTCGAGAAGCGCCTCGCGCTTCGTCCGGACGCTGTCCTTCCGGAGCGTCGCGACGAGGGTGTCGCCGATCGGCTCCCACTCCGGGAAGATCGCCTCGACGCCGGTCGTTTTCTTCCCCTCGAGCTGCGCGGCGAGGTCGGCCGGGATCTCCGTTCCGGTCTCGAAGAGGACCTCTCCCGTCCCGAGGTCGACGATGTCGGCGGCGAAGAGCGCGTGGCCGAGCTTCGCCGGGTCGACGGAGACGGCGCAGGACTGCCCCTTGGCGAACGCCTCCCGCATCTCCGCCGTCAGCTTCACCTCGGCGAAGATCCGGCCGTCCTTGCGGAGCCCGCGGATGTTCTTGACGCGGATCTCCTCCTTTGCCGCGACGGCCGGAGGAAGCGTGAGGATGGCCTTCCCCTTCTCGTAGGCGACGGGGACGGCCGTGTAGAACTTCTTGAGGATCTGCTCGTCCGACTCGAGGCCGAGCGCGCGGAGGAAGACCGTACCGGGGAACTTCCTCTTCCGGTCGATCCGGACGCCGAAGAGCCCCTTGGTGTCGATCTCGAACTCCACCCACGAGCCGCGGTACGGGATGATCTTCCCGATGAGCGTGTGGGCCCCCTCGCGCGTGAAGAAGACGCCCGGGGAGCGGTGGAGCTGGGAGACGATGACGCGCTCGGTTCCGTTGATGATGAAGGTGCCGTTTTCGGTCATCAGGGGGATGTCGCCGAAATAGACCTCCTCCTCCTTGATGTCGCGGATCGGCCACTCCTTCGGGGCGCCCTTGCCCGTCGGGGCGTTCTCCTTGTCGAACACCTTCAACCGGAAGGTCACGTTGAGCGGGACGGCGTACGTCATCCCGCGTTCCTGGCACTCCGCCACCGAGTACCGGAGCTTCAGGTCGACGGGGGTGCCGCAGACCTCGTCGATCGTCACCCGGTTCGGGTTCGGGTGGCCGCAGACCTGACACTCGACCGTGTTTCCCCGGGGGTCCCTGACACGCACCGTCTCGCCGCAGTGCTCGCAGGTGAAGCGGAGGTGCGAAAGCCCCTCGAGCCGGCCGCTCCGGGACTTCCAGTCGCCGATGCGGTAGGAGACGAACTCGAGAGCGCAGGTCTCGCGGAAGTCGCTGAATGGGAAGACGCTCTTGAAGACGGCCTGGAGCCCGACGTCCTGACGCTCCTCGGGGAGGAGCTCCATCTGGAGAAAGTCCTCATAGGACGTCCGCTGGACGTCGATGAGGTTCGGCAGCGGCAGGAACGTCCGGATCTTTCCGAAGTTCGACCGGGCCTTCTGGCCGGGAGCGAGCGTGCGTCCGTTCATCTAGTTAGGTCCTTGCTGCCGCCGGCGTCTCGACGTCGAGTGCCGGTGGCGGTATCAAGCGAGCCGGAGCGTGACTGTTCATGGTCGGGGGGTGCGAGGCTCTTCCCCTCAACGGGTTTCGCCGGGTTCGCACCCCCCGAGCCCCCCTGACCCTCTCTCGATGAATCGCGGGGATGGCGAAAAGACGCCGATTCACCCAGCTGCAATGCCTTACTTGACCTCGACCTTGGCGCCGGCGTCCTCGAACTTCTTCTTGATGGTCGCAGCCTCGTCCTTGGAGACCCCTTCCTTCAGGGTCCCGAGGCTCTCGACGAGGTCCTTGGCCTCCTTGAGGCCGAGGGAGGAGTTCACCTCGCGGACGAGCTTGATCACGTTGATCTTGTTCGGACCGGCGTCCTTGAGGGAGACCGTGAACTCGGTCTGCTCCTCGGCGGCGGCGGCGGCCGGGGCGGCGGCGGCGGCGGCGGCCGGGGCGGCCATCATCGCGGCGGAGACGCCGAATTTCTCCTCGAGGGCCTTGACGAGGGTGTTCAGCTCGAGGACCGACATCGACTCGATTTCCTTGACGAAATTTTCGACGCTGAGAGCCATGGTTCTCTTCTCCTGCTTCTTCGGGCCTTAGGCCGTCTGTTCTTTTTGCTTGGCGACCGCCGCGAGCGTCGCGGCGACGTTCCGGTGCGGGGCGGCGAGGACGGTGACGAGGCGCCGGATCGGAGACTGCATCAGGCCGAGCAGCTTCGCGACCAGCTCCGGGCGCGAGGGAAGGGTCGCGAGCGTCTCGAGCGAGGAGGCAGGGACCGCCTTCCCGTCGAGAAGGGCGGCCTTCACCTTCACGTGCGGGTTCGTCTTGCCGAACGTATGGAGCACTTTCGCGAGGGCGACGACGTCGGTCTGGCTGTAGGCGATGGCCGTCATCCCGGTGAAGTGCGAGGCGAGGGCCTCGAGCGGCTTGCCCTTGATGGCGCGCCGCGCGAGGGTGTTCTTGACGACGAGGTACTCCGACTTCGTGCTGCGGATCTGGCGGCGGAGGTCCGTGACGGCGGGCACCGTGATGCCCGTGTAGTCGATGAGGAAGGCGTGGGGAGCCTTCGCCATCGTTCCGGCGAGCTCTTCGATCGCCGCGGTCTTCCCGGCGCGATTCATGCGCTCCTCCCGATCGTCTTTTCGACCACGGACGGATCGACAGGGACGCCAGGGCCCATCGTCGAGGAGAGCGTCACGGACTTGACGTACTTCCCCTTGGCGGTCGACGGCTTGGCGCGCTGCACGGCGGCCAGGAGCGCCTCCGTGTTCTCGACGAGCTGCGCCTCCGCGAAGGAGACCTTTCCGACCGGGACGTGGATGATGGCGGTCTTGTCGACGCGAAACTCGATCTTTCCCGCCTTCAGCTCCTTGACGGCTTTCCCGATGTCGAAGGTCACGGTCCCCGCCTTCGGGTTCGGCATCAGGCCGCGAGGCCCGAGGATCTTCCCGAGCCGCCCGAGCGACTTCATCATGTCGGGCGTGGCCACGAGCGCCTCGAAGTCGAGATAGCCCCCCGTGATCTTCTGGACGAGGTCGTCCCCGCCGACGACGTCGGCTCCGGCCGCTTCGGCTTCCTTGATCTTCTCGCCGGACGCGACGACCGCCACGCGGGTGGTCTTGCCGAGGCCGTGCGGCAGCACGACCGTGCCGCGCACCATCTGGTCCGCGTGCTTCGGGTCGACCCCGAGCCGCAGCGCCACCTCGACGGTTTCGTTGAACTTGGCGTACGCCCCGGACTTCACGAGCGCGACGGCCTGCGGCACGTCGTAGAGCTTCGTGTGGTCCACCTTGGCGGCCGCCGCGGTGAATTTCTTCCCCTGATTCATCGTGTGCTCACTCCCAGGATCCCGTCCTCCCCGGATCCGGCGGCGAGAAGCCCCGGCGGCATCGCCGGGCACCTCCGGTCCCGCGCCGTGGAGAGGGTCCCTGGCGCGGGAGGCGGGCTTCCTGTTGAAAAGGCCGTCAGACGACTTCGATTCCCATGGACCGGGCCGTTCCCTCCACCGTCTTGATCGCGGCGGCTAGGTCCGGCGTGTTGAGGTCGACCATCTTCAGCTTCGCAATCTCCTCGACCTGCTTCTTCGTCACCTTCCCCACCTTGTTCTTGTTGGGGACTCCCGAGCCCTTCTCCAGCTTCGCCGCCTTCTTGAGGAGGACCGAGGCCGGAGGGGTCTTCGTGATGAAGGAGTAGGAACGGTCCGAGTAGACCGTCACGATCACCGGGATGATGAGCCCCTGCTCCTTCGCCGTTCTCGCGTTGAAGGCCTTGCAGAAGTCCATGATGTTGACCCCCTGCGGGCCGAGGGCGGTGCCCACCGGCGGCGCGGGCGTCGCCTGCCCGGCGGGGATCTGGAGCTTCACGTACGCCGTGACTTTCTTTGCCATGCCTGACTCGCTCTCTCTTTTCCCTGTGACCTTCTCGCTTCAGGACCCGATGAATTTCTTCTCAGAAAGAAAACCCGAAAAACAGAAATGCCAACGCTTTCACAGTTTCTGTACTTGCACGAACTCGAGCTCGACCGGCGTCGGCCGGCCGAAGATGGTGACGAGGATGCGGAGGGTGGAGCGCTCGAGGTTGATGTCCTCGACGCTTCCGGTGAACTCCTTGAACGGGCCGTCGATGATCTTGACCTGCTCGCCCCGCTCGTAGACGTACTTCGGCTTCGGCTTCTCGCGCGACTCGGCCGAGTGGTGGAGGATGGCGTTCACCTCGTCCTGTGTGAGCGGGACGGGCGCCTTCGAGGAGCCCCCGACGAAACCCGTCACCTTCGGTGTGTTCCGGACGAGGTGCCACGTCTCGTCCGACATCTCCATCTGGACGAGGACGTAGCCGGGGAAGAACTTCCGCTCGACGTTCTTCCGCTTGCCGCTCCGCATCTCGACGACCGTCTCCTTCGGCACGCGGATCTCGCCGAAGTGGACTTCCATGCCGAGGGCCTTGATCCGGTTCGTCAGCTCGTGGACGACACGGTCCTCGAAGCCCGAGTAGGTGTGGACGATGTACCAGTCCATCGCCGGCGCGCCCGCTTCGGGGGCGCCCGCGTCGGGCGCGAGGGAAGCCGGGGTTTCGCTCACGGTCTCTCCGTCTCTCTCCACTCCGGCTTTTCTCAGCTGCCGAACGTGGTGAAGAGCTTGTTGACGAGCGGCGTGATCGCCGCGTCGATGAGGAAGAGGAAAACGCCGACGATGGCCGTGTAGACGAGGACGACCGTCGTCGTGCCGACGACCTCGTCCTTTCCGGGCCACGTCACCTTCGCCGACTCTTTCCTCACGTCGGAGAGGAACTCGCGAAAGCTCGCCCACTTCTGAGTCAGGTTCATGTCGCGTCTCTTCCGAAGCGCCGTCCGCGCTCAATCTGGCAGGGGTGCGGGGATTCGAACCCCGAACCTACGGTTTTGGAGACCGCCGCTCTACCAATTCGAGCTACACCCCTGTGACGGGCGACCTCAGACCTTTCCTTCCTTGTGCGGCGTGTGCTTGCGGCAGGCCGCGCAAAACTTCGAGATCTCGAGCTTCTCCTGGTGCGTCTTCTTGTTCTTCGTCGACGTATAGTTCCGGCGCTTGCACTCGCTGCAGATCAGGCTGATCAGTTCCCTCGGCATGTCGTGCGACCTTTCGTTCGGCTTCCTTCGGCAGCCTGGAGCGGGAGACGGGATTCGAACCCGCGACCAACAGCTTGGAAGGCTGTGACTCTACCCCTGAGTTACTCCCGCAAAATTTCGTTGGCTGGAGCCCACGAGCAGAATTGAACTGCTGACCCCGTCCTTACCAAGGACGTGCTCTACCGACTGAGCTACGTGGGCGCCCGTCGAGTCGTCGGTCATGGTGGGCAGAGAGGGATTCGAACCCCCGTAGCACGTCAGTGCGGCAGATTTACAGTCTGCTGCCATTAACCACTCGGCCATCTGCCCGTCCCTCGCATTCATCCGAATCCGTCCCTGTCGAGCACCGGCTCCGTGCCCACCATCCCCTCCAGAGTCCGCCGTGGAGCTGGCGATGGGACTTGAACCCGCAACCTGCCGATTACAAATCGGCTGCTCTACCCGTTGAGCTACGCCAGCGCTTCCTTTCCCGTGCCACGGTGGCGAGAGCTTCGCCGGGACGGTCTGATCACTGGAAACCGGCCCGGCATCGCACGCCCGACGGGCGCGAAACGCAGTTTTTATCACCCGGCGGCTGGGCGGGTCAAGCTATTTTCGTGCCTCGGGATAGCCGAGCCTCCGCCGAAGGACCTCGTAGAGGAGCACCCCCGCGGCGACTGAGACGTTAAGCGAACCGGAACCTCCCTCCATCGGGATCGAAACGAGGCGGTCGCACGATTCCCGTGTGAGCCGCCGAAGTCCCTCGCCTTCCGACCCGAGGCAGAGGAGGACGTCCCCGGAAAGATCTGTCTCCCAAAGGCTTGTACCCGAAGAGTCGGCCCCGAAAACCCAGAAGCCGGCCTCCTTGGCGCGCTTGAGGAACTGCGAGGCGTTCCCGGCCCGGCCGACCCGGACCCGCTCGAGCGCCCCCGCCGAGGCCTTCGCGACCGCCTCGCCGAGGCCCGCGGAATGTCGTTCCGAAAGGACGACGGATGCGTTTGCCGCGGCTGCCGTCCGGAGAATCGCCCCGACGTTTCCCGGATCCGTGACCTGGTCGAGGAAAACGACGCACCGGCTCCCCTCGGCCCCCCCGAGGCAGGAGGCTTCGTCGTCGTAGTCGCGCGAGGCGACCCGCGCCGCGACGCCGTTGTGGGCCTTTCCCGCCAGCCGGTCCAGCTCCTCGCGTGGAACCGGGCGGACCGGCACGCCGGCTGTGCGCGCGAGCGCCTCGATCTCGGCCGCGCGCGCATCCCCTCGTCCGCGGAGGACGAAGAGCGCCTCGATCGCCTTCGGCCTCCGTTCGAGAGCCTCCCGCACCGGATGGAACCCGGCGACGATCACTCCGGGATCTCGACGAGGACGACGGCTTCCGCGGCGACACCGGCGCCGCGGCCGAAGTCGGTCAGGCCGTTGCCGGAGGAGGCCTTCACCGAGATGCGCGACGGATCGACCCCGAGGAGGGCGGCGATCCTCCCGCGCATCGCGTCCCGGTGCGGGCCGATCTGCGGCCGCGCCGCGAGGACCGTCACGTCGACGTTCACGACTCGCGGTCGGCCCGTCCGCTCGCGCACCTCGGCGACGAGGCGCGACGAGGGAACGTCCTTCCATTCGGGACGCGCCGTCCCGAAGACGCTCCCGAGGTCTCCCGCGGCCGAGGCGCCGAGGAGCGCATCCGCGAGCGCGTGGAGAACGACGTCGCCGTCCGAGTGCCCTTCGGGCCCGACGTCCGACGGGATCTCGGTGCCCCCGAGGACGCAGCGGCGCCCCGGCACGAGCGGATGGGCGTCGAAGCCATGACCGATCCGAAGGCTCAAGGTCAGCCGCCGGCGTGGGCGAGAAATGCCTCCGCCCACGCGAGGTCCTCGGGATAGGTGATCTTCAGGTTCCAGCGGGAAGTCAGGACGACGGCGACGGCCCCGCCGACCCCCTCGACGAGCTGGGCGTCGTCCGTCACGTCCACGGCCGGAGATTTCGCGTACGCCTTCCGGAGGAGCCCGGCGCGGAAAACCTGCGGCGTCGTGACCGAGACGAGATCGTGCCTCGGGACCGTCTCGACGACGTTTCCGTTCTTCGTCCGTTTCACCGTGTTCACCATCGCGAAGCCCGCGATCGCGGCGCCCCGCTCGGCGGCGGCGTCGACGACGGCCGCCACCTCCGCCGGATCGACGAGGGGCCGCGCCGCGTCGTGGACGAGGACGAGGTCCCCGTCGGCCGCCCCCGAGGCCTCGAGGGCGCTCGCCACGGAGTCCCGCCGTGACATGCCCCCTTCGACGAGGCGCCACGCGAGCGGTGCCTTCGCGAGCGCCGCCCGGAACGCCTCCTCGTAGCCCGGCGTGAAGGCCACCACGACCCCGCTCACGCGGTCCGATGCGTGGAGACGCTCGAGCGCGTGGAGGAGGAGCGGCTTTCCGGCGAGCAGGACGAGCGCCTTGGGCCCGTCGTCGTGGAAGCGGGTCCCCAGCCCCGCGGCCGGAACGAGGGCCACTCCCCGGACGGGGGCCGCGCTCACGTCCGGCTCATCGGGCGAGGATCTCGGTCTCTTTCGCCTTGAGAACGGAGTCGATCTCGGCGATCGACCGGTCCGTCGCCTTCTGGACCTCGTCGAGGGACCGCTTTTCGTCGTCCGCCGAGACCGCCGAGGCCTTCGCTTCCTTCTTGATCTTCTCGTTCGCTTCGTGACGGTGGTGCCGCATCTCGACCCGGGACTGCTCGGCGAGGACGTGGGCCTTCTTGACGATCTCCTTGCGGCGCTCCTCCGTCGGCGGCGGGACCGGAATCCGGACCACCTTCCCGTCGGAGGAGGGATTGAGCCCGAGGTCGCTCTTCCGGATCGCCTTCTCGATCGCCGGACAGAGGTTCGGCTCGTAAGGCTGCGCCATGAGGAGGGTCGCGTCCGGGGCCATCAGCGTCGCGACCTGGTTCAGGGGCGTCGCCGTGCCGTAGTACTCGACGAGGATCCCGTCGAGGAGCGCGATCGACGCGCGGCCCGTCCGAAGGTGCTTGAACTCGGTCTTGAGCGCTTCGATCGACGTATGCATCCGGCGCTCGGCTTCCTTCCGAATCTCCGTGAGGGGCATGGACTGACGACCTCCTTGTCCTGAAGTTCCCGCCTCAGGCCGAGGCGGTGCCGGAGTCCACGACGCTGCCGACTCTCTCGCCGAGGACGACGCGGCGGATGTTGCCGGGAACGAGGAGATTGAAGACGCGAATCGGCATCCGGTTGTCGCGGCAGAGGGCCACCGAGGCGGCATCCATCACGGCGAGCCGCTTCTCGAGGACCTCCTGATAGGTGACGTGAGGCAGGAGCTTCGCTCCGGGGTCGACGACCGGGTCGGCGGTGTAGATGCCGTCCACCCGCGTCGCCTTCAGGATCGCCTCGGCACGGATCTCGTTGGCGCGAAGAGCGGCCGCCGAGTCGGTGGTGAAAAACGGGTTCCCCGTCCCGCCGGCGAAGATGACGCAACGCTTCTTTTCGAGGTGCCGGATGGCGCGGCGCCGGATGAAGGGCTCGGCCACGGCCCGAACCTCGAATGCCGTCATGACGCGGGTATAGATCTTCTCCTTCTCCATCGCGTCCTGAAGGGCGAGGGCGTTGATGACCGTCGCGAGCATTCCCATCGAGTCGCCGGTGATCCGGTCGATCCCCTGGTCCGCGGCGGAGACGCCGCGGATGATGTTCCCGCCGCCGATGACGACGGCGACCTCCACGCCGAGCCGGCAGACCTCCGCCACCTCGCTGGCGAGGCGCGCCACCATCGCCGGCTCGATCCCGAAAGGCTGGCTTCCGAGCAGGGCCTCTCCGGAGAGCTTGAGAAGGATCCGGCGATAGTGCGGCGCGTCCGCCATGGCTACTTCATCAGGGCGGCCACGTCCGCGGCGAGGTCGGCGGCCTTTTTCTCGACCCCCTCCCCCACCCTCATCCGGACGAAACGGACGACGCGCGCGCCTTCGCCCCCGCGCTCGGCGACGACCTGAGACACCTTCTTCGAGTCGTCCTTGACGAACGGCTGGTCGACGAGAACGACCTCGCCGTACCACTTCCCGACCATCCCCTCGACCATCTTCTCGACGACGTTCGGCGGCTTGCCGGCCGCCGCCGCCTTCGCGCGCGCGATTTCCTTCTCGTCCTCGACCGCCTTCGCCGGGACCGCGTCCCGGGTCGCCCAGTGCGGCGCGAGGGCCGCGACCTGCATCGCGAGATCCCTCGCGAGCGTCTCGTCGCAGGCCGCCGTCTCGAGGACGACGACGTTCTTGTCGCCCGTGTGCGCGTAGAGCGTCAGACTGCCCGCCCGGCGCGGCCACGAGCCGGGCCGCGCGCCGCAGCTGCGTGTTCTCGCCGGTCTTTGCCGTGAAGGCCTTCAGCCAGTCGGCGATCGTTCCCGACGCCCCGGGGAGGCCGGCGGGAGACGGGAGCCGCTTGACGGCCTCGACGTCGAGCGACGGAGCGTCTCCGAACGCCGCGTGGGCGAAGACGGCCTCCGCGAGGAGCTGCCGGGCCTTCCGGAAGTCGTCGGTCTTGGCGACGAAGTCGGTCTCGCAGTTCAGCTCGACGAGAGCGGCCGTCTCCTCCCTCGATCCGGTGGCCGACGAGTCCGTCGGCGGCCACGCGCCCGGACTTCTTCGCGGCATCGGCGAGCCCCTTCTTCCGGAGGATCTTTTCGGCCTCCTCGATCTTTCCGTTCGTCTCCTTCAGCGCGTTCTGGCAGTCCAGAAGGCCGGCGCCGGTCTTGTCCCGTAGCTCCTTGACCTGTAGCGCGGTGATCGCCATGTCTCGTCTCATCCTCGCGTGAAAAGGGCCGCGCCGGGAGGGGTCCCCGCGCGGCCCGTGATCGATCGGTTCGGGTCTTTACGCCGGGACCGCAGGGACGTCCTCGGCCGCCTTGGCCGGCTCGGCCACCTGGAAGTTCGTCGGCATCGGCTCGTCGTCGCCGTGCTCGACCTTTCCGATGAACCGCTCCTCCTGGGCATGGAGCCCCTCGAGGACGGCGTCGGAGATCTTCGACGGTGAAGAGCTTGATCGCACGGATCGCGTCGTCGTTTCCGGGGATGACGTAGTCGATGTCGTCCGGGTCGCAGTTCGTGTCCACGATGGCCACGACCGGGATCGCGAGCTTCCGGGCTTCCTGCACCGCGATTCCCTCGTTCTTCGGGTCGATCACGAAGAGGACGTCCGGCAGCTCCTCCATCTCCTTGATCCCGATCAGGTTCTTCGCGAGCTTGGCCTTCTCGCGGTCGAGGTGGATCCGCTCCTTCTTCGTCAGGATCGCGTCGGAGCCGTCGGCGAGCATCGCCTCGATCTCCTTGAGGCGCGCCACCGACTTCCGGATCGTCACGAAGTTCGTGAGGGTGCCGCCCAGCCAGCGGTTGTTCACGTAGAACATGCCGCAGCGGTTGGCCTCCTCGTAGATGGCGTCGTGCGCCTGGCGCTTCGTTCCGACGAAGAGGATGTTCTTCCCCTGCGAGGCGACGTCCGTGACGAACGCCGCCGCCTCGCGGAAGCACTTGAGCGTCTTCTGGAGGTCGATGATGTAGATGCCGTTCCGCTTCCCGAAGATGTACTTCTTCATCTTCGGGTTCCAGCGCTTCGTCTGGTGGCCGAAGTGGACACCCGCCTCGAGGAGCTCCTTCATCGTGATCTGGCTCATTCTTCTCCCCTTACCGCTTCGAGAACTGGAAGCGGGCGCGGGCCCCGCGCTGGCCGTACTTCTTCCGTTCCTTCATCCGCGAGTCGCGCACGAGGAGCCCGGCCTTCTTCAGGGTCGGGCGCAGCTCGACGTTGAACAGGCAGAGGGCGCGGGCGATGCCGTGCCGGATCGCGCCGGCCTGTCCGGCCACGCCGCCGCCGTCCACGCTGGCGACGATGTCGAACTTCTCCGCCGTCTCGGTCAGCGCGAGAGGCTGCCGGATGACCATCTTCAGAACGTCGTTCGGGAAGTAATCCTCGAACTTCCGGCCGTTCACCGACACGATGCCGGTGCCGGGACGGAGATAGACGCGGGCCACCGACTCCTTCCGGCGCCCCACCGCTTGAAACTGCTGGCTCGTCAAGGCTCTCGCTCTCCTTTGCGGCGCTCAGGCGGACGCGGCGGCCGGCGCCTGGGCCGCGTGAGGGTGATGGGGTCCGGCATAGACCTTCAGCTTCTTCAGCATCTTCTTGCCGAGCTTCGTCTTCGGGAGCATCCCCTGCACGGCGGACTCGATGAGGCGCTCGGGACGCTCGACGCGGAGCTTCTGGGCGACGATCGACTTCAGGCCGCCCGGGAAGCCGGTGTGGCGGTGATAGATTTTCGCGCCCTCCTTGCGGCCGGTCAGGACCACCTTCTCGGCGTTGACCACGACGACGAAGTCGCCGGTGTCGAGGAAGGGCGTGTAGTGCGGCTTCGTCTTCCCCGTGAGGTGGCGGGCCACCTGGGTCGCGAGCCGTCCGAGGACCTTGCCGTCGGCGTCGACGACGATCCACCGGCGGGAGAGTTCCGAGGTCTTGGGGAGCGGCGTTCGCATGCTCACGGGGTCAGACTTCTCCGGTCTTCGAGTTCGGGGGACGGGCCCCCTCGGGCTTTTTCATCCGGAGCCGCAGGTCTCTTTGATGCGGCCCACGCGGATGCATCGAAAGACCAGAGCCCCGACGGCGGACGACGGCGGGATCGGGCAAACCCTTTCCCGCAGGGGGCGAAAAGATACGTCACGGCAAAGATCGTGTCAAGGACGCGACCGGACGGCACAATACGTCCATGAGCGCTCTGCCTCTCGACGGGAAGAAGATCGCCGCCGAGATCCGGGCCGAGGTGGCGGACGGCGTCCGGGCCCTCGCGGAGCGGGGCGTCGTCCCCGGGCTGGCCGCCGTCCTCGTCGGCGACGACCCCGCCAGCGCCGTCTACGTCCGGAACAAGGGGAAGGCGGCCGGGGAGGCGGGCATCGCCTCCCGGACGCTTCGCTTTCCCGCGGACCTCCGCGGGGACGATCTCCTCCGGACGATCGACGCGCTCAACCGCGACGACGAGGTCGATGCGATCCTCGTCCAGCTCCCGCTCCCTCCCGGGATCCGCGAGGAGCGGATCCTCGAGGCCGTCGATCCCGCGAAGGACGTGGACGGATTCCATCCCGTCAACGTCGGGCGGCTCGTCCAGAAGAAGCCCGGCCCCCGCCCCTGCACGCCGGCCGGGATCATGGAGCTTCTCCGCCGCGAGGGGATCTCCCTTCGCGGGATGCGCGCCGTCGTCGTCGGACGAAGCGACATCGTCGGCAAGCCGATGGCGAGCCTCCTGATGCACGACGACGCCACCGTGACCGTCGCGCATTCGAAGACGCGGGACCTTCCGGGCGTCTGTCGCGAGGCCGACCTCCTCGTCGCCGCGATGGGGAAGGCCGGCTTCGTGACGGGAGACTTCGTGAAGGAGGGAGCCGTCGTCGTCGACGTCGGGATCAACCGGATCTCCGACGCCGCGGCGCTCGCGCGCTTCTTCCCCGGGGACGCCGCCCGGGCTGCCGAGTTCGAAAAGAAAGGCTCGACGCTCGTGGGCGACTGCGATCCCGTCTCCGTCGGAGAGCGCGCGGGGCGGCTGACGCCGGTGCCGGGAGGCGTCGGGCCGCTCACGATCGCGATGCTCCTCGCCAACACCCTCGACCTCGCGCGCAGACGCCGCGGGAGCTGAGGGCCCTCGCGTGCCGCCCGGCCGCATTCTCCGCGTGGGGCTGACGGGAGGGATCGCCTCCGGAAAGAGCACGGTCGCCTCGCGCCTCCGCGAGCAGGGGATTCCGGTCCTCGACGCGGACGAGGTCGTCCGCGATCTCTACCGGCCCGGGGGCGAAGGCGCCCGCCTCGTCGCCGAGGAGTTCGGGCCTGCGATGCTCGATCCCTCGGGGGGTGTCGACCGCGCCCGCCTCGCCCGCCACGTCTTCGCCGATCCCCTCGCCCTCGCGCGCCTGAACGCCCGGATCCACCCGCTCGTCATCGAGACGCAGCGGCGGTGGCTCGCCGAGCGCGAGGAGTCGGGCGACCGGATCGCCGTGATCGAGGCGACCCTCCTCGTCGAGAGCGGCGGCCGGGGCCGGTACGACCTCGTCATCGCCGTCTCGGCGCCCGAGGAGGTCCGCCTCGAGCGCGCCGTCCGCCGGAGCGGCGAGATCGAGCGCGAGGGCCTCCGCCGCCGGATCGCCGCGCAGATGCGGGACGCCGAGCGGGAGAGGGCCGCCGACATCGTCCTCCGCTCCGACGGAACGAAGGAAGAGCTGACGGAAAAGGTCGACGCGCTCGCCGGGAAGCTGAAGGAGATGGCGGCCGGGCGCGTCAGCGGCTGAGCGCCTCGCGAAGCGCCGCGAAGGCCCGCGCCCGGTGGGAGTCCCGGTTCTTCTCCTCCTCGCTCATCTCGGCGAACGTCCGCGTCTCGCCCGAAGGGATGAAGACGACGTCCCAGCCGAAGCCGCCAGTGCCGCGGGGCTCCTTCGCGATCGTCCCGGCGCGGCGGCCCACGACGACGACGACGTCCTCGGGACGATCGCCGGCTTTCGCGAGGGCGAGCGCCGACACGGCCGCCGCGCTCCGGTCGGGAAACGGGCCCAGCATCCGCGCGAGCCCCGCCGGGCCGACCGGCGCCATGAGCATCCACTTCGTCATCGGCCCGGGAAAGCCCCCCCACGCGACGACCTCAATCCCGGAATCCTCGACGAGAACGGGCCCCCCGACCGCCGCGGCGGCCTCGAGCGCCTTGGCCCTCGCCACCTCGGCGAAGTCGAGGGACTGGATCTCCGGAAGGTCGAGCGGCACGGCATGGACCGGCCGCCCGAGGAAATGAGACGCCTCGCGCGCCTTTCCCGGGTTCGAGGTGACGAAGGCGATGGCGGGAGGGACGGGCATCTTCGCGCTCAGCTCCGGACCGGGCGGACCGGAATCCCTTTCCCGTCGAGGGCGACGCGAAAGGCCGTGAGCCCCTTCGACAGCCCCTTGAGCCGGACCTCGCCGAGCGGCAGGAAGGAGAAGTCGTCCCCGGCGAGGCGCGCTGTCTCCTCGCCGACGACGATCTCGTTCGGCCCCGCGACGTACTCCTCGAGGCGGGCGGCGACGTTCACCGTATTTCCGAGGACCGTGTAGTCGACGCGCTGGTCCGAGCCGATGTCCCCGACGACCGCGTTTCCGGTGTTGATCCCGATACGGAGCGCGACGGGCGCCTCGCCCGCGGCCGCCCGCTCGAGGTTCCACTCGAGAACGGCTTCGACGAGGCGCGCCGCCGCCGCCACGGCCCGTCGCGGGTGGTCGGCCTGCGCGATCGGGGCGCCGAAAAAGGCCATGACGGCGTCGCCGATGAACTTGTCGAGGGTCCCCCCCTGCGCGAAGACGGCGTCGGCGGCGAACGTGAAGATCCGCGAGAGGAACCTCGCGACCGCGTCCGGCTCCATCTTCTCGGCGACGGTCGTGAAGCCGACGATGTCGGCGAAAAGGACGCTCACGGGGCGCGTCCGCGCCTTCTCGAGGGCCGAGCTTTCCGAGGCGATCTCCTCGACCACGGCGGGCGAGTGGTAGCGCGAGAGCCGCTCGCGGATCCGCTCCTCGCGCTCGATCCGCCCCTGCAGGCGCGCCCGCTCGATGGCGACCGCCGCGAAGTTGCCGAGAGCCGTCAGGAGATCGAGGTCCTCGGCGGAGAAGCTGCCGGCCTTGAGAGGCGAGTCGACGTGGAGGGCGCCGATGACGTTCTCCCGGTTCCAGAGCGGGACGCACATGGCGGAGCGGATCTGCTGGATCCGGATCGACTCCCCCGCGTCGAACCGGCCGTCCGTGAGCGCGTCGGAGGTCAGGACGGCCACGCGCTGGCGGACGACGGTCTCGACGATCGTGTGCGAGAAGGAGTCGGTCCCCTCCTGCCCTTTCTTCCCCTTCTGACGGGCGAGCATCGGGACGGGACGCCCCTTCTCGTCGAGGAGGACGACGGCCGCGCGCTCGGCCGGAAGGAGTCCGAACAGAAGGTCGACTACCTTCTCGAGGATCTCGTTCACCTCGCGGGCATCGATGAGGGTCCTGGCGACCTGGACGAGAATCTCGAAGAGCTTCTCGCGCCGCTCGGCCGCGGGAAGCCTCCGGCCGAGGATCGTCCCCGAGATCTCGGCGGCCGGCTCGTCGAGGCGGAAGTCCCGGTTGAAGTCGGCGAGCGAGCGGACGAACGTGGCGCCCGGGTCTCCCACCGAGGCGCCGTGCGGGCCCCGGAGAGACGACTCCTCGTGAACCGTCAGCGTGAAGATCCCGACGTTCAGGACGTCCCCGGGCTGGAGAGGGGAGCGCTCCACGTAGGCGCCGTTGACGTTCGAAGACCGTTCGTGGAGTGCTGGTCGGAGACCCACCACTGTCCCGCCTCGAACCCGAAGAGGGCATGGCGGCGGGAGACCGAAAAGTCGTTCAGGACGATCCCGTTGTCCGTCGAACGGCCGAGCGTCATCCCGGATCCCGAGAGCGGGGTCCGATGGACCTTCCCCCCGACTTCGTAGAGGAGCTCGAGCATGGAATCGGGCGCCGATTATCGCGCGGAGGAGGGAGTCGCCGGCGCGGGCACGGCAGGCGGCGTCCCTCCTTCGCCCGGGACCGGGGTGAGCGGGATGATCTGCGGGACGATCTCGCGGCGCGGGCGCGGTGGCGGAGTCACTTCGAGAGGTCCCGGGTGGAGGCGAATGGAGCGGGCCGGGACGAAGGCCAGGGGCGTCCCGTCACTCCGGATCCCGTAGAAGCCGGGCTCGACGAGAACGACCTCCACGGCCGCCCCCTCCTCCAGCGTCCCGGCGACCGGCGCTCCGTAGTCGGGCGCGAGGAGGATCGGGCAGCGCTCGGTCGCGACTCCGGGAGCCGCGGGATTCTTCGAGGCCGCTTCGGCCCGCTTCGCGAGCGCGGCACGCGCCGACGAGACGTCGAGAAGAGCGGGTGTGGCGCGGGACGCCGGGGCCGCCGGCCGCGAGCGCGAGCAGGCCGCCGCCGCGAGAGCCGCCGCCGCGAAGAGAACCCGCCGGAACCCCGCTCTCGTCATGCCGTCCTCAGACCTCGTCGCGCACGAGCGGCATCGTCATGCAGCGCGGGCCTCCGCGCGCCCTGTCCAGCTCCGTCGAGGAGAGCTGGATCGCGATCTTCCGCCGCCGCTTCCGGTCGAGCTCCGTCCGGCCGAGGAGGAGGTCGTCGTCCCTCACGATTTCCCACCCGACGGCAGAGAGCGCCTCGGCCGTCCGCGCGTTCCGCTCGTAGCAGAGGATGACCCCGGGCGCGAGGGCGAACGCGTTCGCGCCGTCGGTCCACTGCTCGCGCTGCTGGTCGATCGGGTCGCCGCCGCCGCAGGGGATCGGGGCGAGGTCGAGCTTGCGGGAGCGGAGGACCGAGAGGAGATCGTCACCGGCCGTCCAGACCACCTCGCGCCGGGTCAGGTCCGCCTCGTAGACGTCGGCCTCCTCGGCTCCCCCCGGCAGGATCATCGGGGCGTAGCAGAGCGCCTCTCCGGCAGAGACCATCGTGAAGACGGTGTCGAGGTGCATGAAGGAGCGCGCCGGGGGAATCCCGACGACGACGAGACGCCGCACGGGCGAGCGGGCGCGGCGGAGCGCCTCGGCGAGGCGTTCGATCGTCGTCTTCTCCGTCCGCTCCGAGTAGCCGATCGCGAGGAGGTCCTCGCGAAGGACGAGGACGTCCCCTCCTTCGAGCGTCGGACGCATCCGGGCCCACGAGACGTCCGCCGGACGCGGCGGCGGGAACTCCTGGAACCAGAAGATCCCTCCCTCCCGTGCGAAGCGCGGGTGATGCGCGAAGACGGCTCCGGAGAGAAGCGGCTCGCGGAGCCGTGCGGGTGTCGCCATGGCGGCCCGGATGACGCGGTCGGAGACGACGACGGCCGGGTCACGCTGGAAGAACCAGTTCGGCACCGGAGGGAGGAGGAAGAGCGACTCGATCGAGCTCGAGATGACCGGGTTCTCCCGGGGAAGCCCCTCGACGAGCGCCGCGGCGAGCTCCGCGGGGGGCAGGGCGGCCAGCCGTTCCGTGAGCGAAGGGTCGAATCCGAGGTCCTGCGAGAGCTCGCCGAGCACGGCCCTCCGCGCGTCCCCGTCCGAAAGGACCTCCTCGAGCAGGTCGCGCACTTCGAGCACCTCGTCCGCCACGAGCGCGAGGAGCCGCTGGAAGCGCCGGTGCTCCTCACGCGCCCGGGCCCCGAATAGGATGTCGTCGAAGAGAAGGTCGCGCATCATCGCCGGGACCATCCGGTCGATCTCCCGTCCCGGCAGGTGGACGAGGACCGAACGGAGTCTCCCGATCTCGGAGGTGACGGAAAGCGTCATCGTGGGCGCGCCGATCCCGGGCGGCGGGGTCATCCTAGCAGGGGAACGGTGCTAACCTGACCGCGAATCGAGGAGGATCAGGCGTCGTGGAGCGGCCAAAGAACTCCGGCGAGGTCGACTTCATCGAGTGCAAGGAATGCGATTCTCCCTGCTACAACTTCCAGATCGACCTGCGGCGCGGCGTGATCGTCCAGGCTCTCTGCAACGTCTGCGGCAACGACGACCCGACCGAGTTCAAGATCCCCGACGAGTCGGAGGCATGACCCCGCCATGACGACGCCCGTCTCCCCCGCCGACCGGTACGAGAACCCCCTCAGCGTCCGCTATGCCTCGGCGGAGATGTCGACCCTCTTCTCGGCGCGTTCCAAGTTCGCCACGTGGCGGCGGCTCTGGCTCTGGCTGGCCGAGTCCGAGAAGGAGCTGGGCCTTCCGATCCCCGACGCCGCGCTCGTGCAGCTCCGCGAGCACCTCGTTCCCGGCGATGCGGAGCTTTCGGCGGCGGACCGATACGAGCGCGACACGAAACACGACGTCATGGCGCATCTCCACGCGCTCGGCGACGTCGCGCCCGCCGCGAAGGGAGTCCTCCACCTCGGGGCCACCTCCGCGTTCGTCGGCGACAACGCCGACCTCCTTCTCCTTCGCGAGGCCCTGCGCCTCCTCGCGCGGCGGACCGTCCGCGTCATGGGGCAGCTCGCGGCCTTCGCCCGGAAGTGGCGCGACCTCCCCTGCCTCGGCTTCACGCACTTTCAGGCCGCGCAGCCGACGACCGTCGGCAAGCGCGCCTGCCTCTGGCTTCAGGACCTCTCTCTCGACCACCGCGAGCTGACGCGCCGCGCCGAGGAGCTGCGCTTTCTCGGCTGCAAGGGGGCGACCGGGACGCAGGCCTCGTTCGTCGCCCTCTTCGACGGCGACGTGGACAAGGCCGACCGTCTCGACAAGCTCGTCGCCGAAAAGGCCGGCTTCCCTGGGCGGCTCCTCGTCTCCGGACAGACCTACACCCGCAAGCAGGACGCCCTGATCCTCTCCGCCCTCGCGGGGCTCGGGGCCTCCGGCTCGAAATTCGGAAACGACCTCCGGCTCCTCCAGCACCTGAAGGAGGTCGAGGAGCCGTTCGGCGCCCGGCAGGTCGGCTCGTCGGCGATGCCCTACAAGCGGAACCCGATGAAGGCCGAGCGGATCAACGCCCTCGCGCGCTGGCTCCTCGTCACGGCCCAGAGCGGCGACTGGACTCTCGCCACGCAGTGGTTCGAACGGACGCTCGACGACTCGGCGAACCGCCGCCTCGCCCTCCCCGAGTCCTTCCTCGCCGCCGACTCGATCCTTCTTCTGTGGGAGGCGGTCGCTTCGGGGCTCGTCGTCCACGAGAGCGTCGTCCGGCGCCGCCTCGACCTGGAGCTTCCCTTTCTCGCGACGGAGAACATCCTGATGGCGGCCGTCCGGAAGGGGGGCGACCGGCAGAAGGTCCACGAGCGGATTCGCGTCGCCTCGCAGGCCGCGGGCGACCGGCTGAAGGACCTGGGGGGACCGAACGACCTCCTCGAGAGAATCGCCGAAGACCCCGGGATCGGCCTCACGCCCGCGGAGATCGCCGCCGCGGCCGATCCCGCGCGCTTCATCGGGCGCGCTCCGGAGCAGGTGGACGAGTTCCTCGCCGCCGAGATCGACCCGATCCTCGCCGAGAACGCGGAGATCCTCCGGGGAGACGCCGCGGAGGTCCCGGTCTGAAGAACGGGCGGGCCGCTCTCGGAGCCCTCGCCATGGCTCTCGCCTTCGGAACGGGGTGCCGAAGCCGGCAAAGACCGGTCGTCACGCCACCGGTCACCCCCCCGCCCGCCCCTTCCGCCGGCGCCACCGAGCGCGGCCTCGCCTCGTGGTACGGCGCCGAGTTCGCCGGCCTTCCCACGGCCAGCGGCGAGATCTTCCGTCCGGAGAGGATCTCCGCGGCTCATCGAACCCTTCCCCTCGGGACCGTCGTCGACGTCCGGAACGAGGCGAACGGGAAGACGGTACGAGCCACGATCAACGACCGGGGCCCCTTCATCGCCGGCCGGATCCTCGACCTCTCCCGGGCGGCGGCGACCGCCCTCGACTCCGTCTCCGCGGGCGTCGTCCCGGTCACGCTGACCGTCGTCGCGGTCGGGACGAACGCCCGGATCCGCGCCGCGACCGGCGACGACATCGCGCGGGCCGCTGGAGCGCCGCCGGCCTGGGCCGTTCAGGCCGGGGCCTTCGCCGACGCGGAGAACGCCCGGCGCCTCCGCGAGCGGCTCGCGGCGCGCTATCCCTCTCCCTGGGTCGAGGACTTCCAGGGTCTCCGTCGCGTGAAGTTCGGCCCCTATGCCACGCGGGGTGAGGCCGAGGCGGCCGCCGGGACGCTCGGAGAGATGGGCCTCGCCGGAATCGTGGTGGCCGCGCGATGAGACGCCTTCTCGCCCGCACCCTCTCCGCGCTCGGCTCCACGCTCGTCGTCGTCCTGATCACCGTGGTCCTCGCCGAGGCGGCGCTCGCCGCGATCCGGCACGTCCCCTTCCTCTTCCGGTTCCCGCCCCTCACGCCGCTCGCCCGCGAGCTCTATTTCGTCGACCGCGCGATGGTCCAGCTCCTCCCCGACTGCGCGCGGTGGGATCCCGACCTCGGCTACACCCTCCGCCCGGGGCGCTGCACCTTCGCGAACACGGAATACCGGACGACGCTCCTCGTGAACCGGTTCGGCGTGCGCGACAGCGAGGCGGCGCTCCAGGCGCCCGAGGTCGTCGTCCTCGGCGATTCCTTCGCCCTCGGATGGGGCGTCTCGGGAGAGGAGACGTTCGCCTCCCGCCTCGGGAAGATGACCGGCCTCAGAATCCTGAACACGGGCGTCGCCTCTTACGGAACGGTGCGGGAGCTTCGGCTCCTCGCGAAGGTCGACCGGTCGCGCCTCACGACCATCGTCTGGCAGTTCTGCAACAACGACTACGTGGAGAACGCCGCCTACGCGAAGGACGGGAACCGCCTCGCGACGCTCCCGGAGGCGGAGTACGACGGCTGGGTCCGGCTCCATGAGCGGGACCGCCGCTACTTTCCGGGGCGTTATCTTCTGGCGGCTCTCACGGCGCGTTATCGCGCGCTGACCCGGGCCCCCGTCGCCGATCCATCGAACCCGGACCCCGACGATCCGGCCGTCCGGCGGAACCAGGTCGCGTACTTCCTCAACGCGCTCGAGACCTCGCCAGTGAACCTCTCCCCCTACCGGATCGTCCTCTTCGAGCTGAACGGCCGGAACGAGCACGCTGACTGGTTCCTCCCGATGCTGCACGAGGAGATCCGGCATGGCGCCCACCCGGACTGGGTCCGGCGGCTCGTCCTCGTCGACGTCGCGGCACGGCTCCGCCCCTCGGATTTCTACGTCCTCGACGACCACCTCACCCCGGAAGGACAGAAGAAGGTTGCCGAGATCCTCCTCGCGTACGTCGGGCGCCCGGCTTCCGCGGCCGGAAAGGCGCCATGAACGGCGAAGCGGCGCCGCCCTCCTTCAAGGCCTGGACCTTCCGGGACGTCGTCGACGTCGACTTTCCGGCGTTCGCCCTCCGGACGTACCTCGAGCAGGCCGGCGTCCGCCGCTTTCTCGCGGCCGCGGCCGGCGGCCGCCGCCTTCCCGCCGCCGCCGAGATCGGATGCGGCTACGGGCGGCTCCTGCCGGTTCTCGGCGAGTTCGCCGACCGGGTCGCCGGCTTCGAGCGTCAGCCGGAGTTCGCCGCCGAAGCGGCCCGGCTCCACCCGGCCGCCGGGATCTCCCGCATCTCGACGCTCGAGAACCTTCCGGCGCGCGACGGCGCGTTCGACGCCGTCCTGACCTTTACCGTCCTCCAGCACCTCGTCGACCCGGTCGCGGTGCGGGTCGCCACCGAGATCCGGAGGATTCTCGCTCCCTTCGGTCACGTCCTCATCTGCGAGGAGACGGACCCCGGACACCTCTCGGGCGACACCTCCGACCCGGACGGGATGTGCACGGTCGGCCGGAGCGCCGGGACGTACGCCCGCCTCTTCGCGCCCCTTCGGCTTCTCGCCTCGGCCCCCCGTGTCGTCGAGCCGACCTATCCGCGTCCCGACGTCGGGACGTTCCTCCTCTTCGGGCCATGACGGAGCTTCGCCATCCCCTCGCCGCGCTCGAGGAAGCGGCGGAGATCGTCCACCGGTTCGTGCCGCCGACGCCGCAGTTCGTCTGGCCGCTCCTCAATCGCCGCGTCGGCGCCGAGGTCTGGGTCAAGCACGAGAACCACACGGCCGTCGGTGCCTTCAAGGTGCGCGGCGGCCTCGTCTACTTCGACGCGCTCCGGAAACGGCACCCTCGCCTCCTGGGGACGATCGCCGCGACGCGCGGCAACCACGGCCAGTCGGTGGCGTTCGCGGCGGCGCGCGCCGGCCTCCCGGCGACGATCGTCGTGCCGCTCGGGAACTCGCCGGAGAAGAACGCGGCGATGCGCGCCCTCGGCGCGACGCTGATCGAGCACGGACGCGACTTTCAGGCGGCGCTGGAACGATCGCGCGAGATCGCCGCGGAGCAGGGACTCCATCTCGTCCCGTCGTTCGCCCCCGAGCTGGTCCGGGGCGTCGCGTCGTACGCGCTCGAGCTCTTCCGCGCCGCCCCGCCGCTCGACCGCGTCTACGTCCCGATCGGCCTCGGCTCGGGGATCTGCGGCGTCCTCGCGGCCCGGGACGCCCTCGGCCTCGCGACGGAGGTCGTCGGTGTCTGTGCCGAAGGAGCCCCGGCCTACGCCCTCTCCTTCGCGGCAGGGCGCCCCGTCTCGACCGAAAGCGCCGACACGATGGCGGACGGAATGGCCTGCCGCGTCCCCGTCCCCGAGGCGCTGGAAGCGATCGTCGGCGGATCCGCGCGCGTCGTGACCGTCCCGGACGACGAGATTCGCACTGCCATGAGAGCCCTCTTCTCCGACACGCACAACGTCGCCGAGGGGGCGGGCGCGGCGCCGCTGGCTGCGGCCCTGAAGGAGCGGCCGGTGAACGCGGGAAGGCGGATCGCGGTCATCCTCTCGGGTGGGAACGTCGACCGTGACGTCTTCGCGAGCGTCCTCGCCGGGCAGGACTGACCGCGTCCCCCGATGAACCGCCGCCTCATCGCCACCCTCTCGGTCGGCCACCTCATGACGGACCTGAACCAGGGGATGCTCCCGGCTCTCCTCCCCTTCTTCATCGCCGAGCGCGGGCTGACCTTCGCGGCCGCCGGAGGGCTGGTGCTCGCCGCGAACGTCGCGGCCTCGGCGACCCAGCCGCTCTTCGGGTGGTTCGCGGACCGGCGGCCCGCCCGATGGCTCATCCCGGTCGGGATCGCCACCGCCGGCGCCGGCCTCGCCCTCGCCGGCGTCGCGCCACTTCTACGGACTCATCGCCGCCGCGGTCGCCGTCATGGGGCTCGGCGCGTCCGCCTTCCACCCCGAGGCGACGCGATGGGCCAGCGCGGCGGCCGGCCCGCGCCGGGCGACGGGACTCAGCTTCTTCTCGATCGGCGGGAACCTCGGTATCGCGATCGGGCCGCTCGTCATCACGCCGCTCGTCCTCGCGTGGGGGCTCCGGGCCTCTCTGGCCCTCCTTCTCCCGATACTCCTCATGGCCGCCGTGCTGGCCTCCGAGCTTCGCCGGTTCGACTCGCCCGCCGCGGCTCGCCACGGTCCGCGCGCGACTGGCTCGGAGAGCGCCTCGCCGGACCGGTGGGACCTTTTCGGCCGCCTCTCCATCACCATCATGACGCGCTCCGTGGTCTACGCGGCTCTCTCCACCTTCATTCCGATCTTCTGGGTCATCGTCCTCGGCCGGTCGAAGGCCGAGGGAGGCGTCGCGCTTTCCGTCGTCATGGGAGCCGGCGTCGCCGGCACGCTCCTCGGCGGCCGCCTCGCCGACCGGCACGGACGGCGCGTAGTCGTCCTCGTCGCGATGACGCTCCTTGCGCCGCTCCTCCTCGCCCTCGGGACTGCCAGCGACGTCCGGCTCGCGGGCGCGCTTCTGATCCCGGTCGGAATCGCCCTCTACGTCCCTTTCAGCGTCGTCGTCGTCATGGCACAGGAGTACCTGCCGAACCGCGTTGGCACGGCGTCCGGAATGACGCTCGGCCTCGCCGTGACCGCCGGAGGCCTCGCCGCACCCTTCCTGGGGAAGCTCGCGGACCACCAGGGCCTCGCCGCTCCGCTCGTCGTGGCAGCCGTACTTCCCCTCCTCGGCGCGGCGGCCGCATGGACACTCCCCTCGGACCGGCCCTCCGTCACCGCCCGCGCAGCGGGCGGCTGAAGGCGCTCCGGACGAGGCGCGCGAGAAGGTCCGGGAGTGGAAGGCCGCTCGCCTCCCACATCTTCGGGAACATCGAGATCGGCGTGAAGCCGGGGAGCGAGTTGATCTCGTTCACCAGGACCCGCCCGGAGGAGCGCTCTACGAAGAAATCGACGCGCGCGAAGCCTGCGCCGCCGAGGATGTCGAAGGCCGCGATCGCGAGGCTCCGCACCTCCTCGGCCGTGTCGGCCGGGAGATCCGCGGGAATGACGCTTTTCGACCGGTCGTCGATGTACTTGTCCTCGTAGTCGTAGAACTCGTGCCCCGGAATGATCTCGCCCGGGACCGACGCCTCGGTGGCGCCCCCCTCCTCCCCCTCGAGGACCGAGCACTCGATCTCGCGCCCGTCGATCCCCTCCTCCACGAGGGCGCGCTCGTCGATCGCGAGCGCCTCCTCGATCGCCTCCGGGATCTGGCCGTAGTCCTTCACCTTCGTCACGCCGACCGACGAGCCGGCGCACGACGGCTTGACGAAGAGCGGCAGCGGCATCGTCTCGAGCCGCGTCATGGCGAGGCTACGACGCCCGGGGCGCTTCCAGTCGTCGCGCGGGACGACCTGGTAGCGCGTCTGCGGAAGCCCGGCCGCGCCGAAGGCCGCCTTCATGAACGCCTTCTCCATGCCGACGGCCGACGCCGCCACGCCGAAGCCGACGAAGGGGATTCCGAACGACTCGAGGAGCCCCTGGACGACACCGTCCTCGCCGAATGTCCCGTGAACCATCGGGAAGACGACGTCGGGTCTGGCCTTTTCGTACGTCTCGAGGAAGGACGCCACGATCCGGGAGGCCTCCGCGCGCGGACTCCCCGGCTTGACTCCGTCGAGAAGGAGATCGCGCGGCGGGCGCGCCATCTGGCGGCGCATCTCCGCCGCCGACTCCTCGGGCCCCCACCAGAGCCCGTCCTTTCCGATGAAGAGAGGCACCGGCTCGTACTCCTCCCGGGGGAGGTTCTCGAGGAGGCAGTGCGCCGAGACGAAGGAGACTCCGTGCTCGCGGGACGGGCCGCCGAAGAGAACCGCCACGCGTTTCGTGTTTCCCGGTCTGGTCCTGATTTTCACGGTCACCTCTTCTTCGCGTAGACGAGAGCGACGGACGCCGCGAGACCCAGAAGCGTGGCCGCGGCTCCCGGCCCGAGGCCCGGCGGCGAATAGGTCCACGAGACGACGTGCGTTCCGTCCGGTACCACGATACCCATTCCGGCCACGTTCGCGAGGACGATCGGCGAGGCGACCCCGTCGACGCGGCCGGCCCATCCGGGGGCGAGCGGAGTCTGCATCACGGCGAGGCACCTCCCCTCGCATCCCGCGCGAGCCGACACGCGATGCGGCCGCGTCTCGAGAACCTCGAGGCGGCCCGTCCCGCCGAGACCGAGAGGCTCCGCCACGACCGCCTCCCGGGAAAAGTCGGTCGCGTCGAGGGCGGCGTTCCACGGGCCCGTCGAGACTCTCTCCATGACAGCCAGCCGCACCGTCCCGAGCGCCCGCGGGTTCCGGTAGACCGTGCCGCCCCCCGCGATCGCGGCTTCTTCCCATCCGGCGGCGAAGGGCGCTCCCTCCGGAAGCGGTGAGAGCGAGACCATCCACCGGACGCCCCACGCCCCCGAAAGGCCGCTCCACGGCGCGAGGATCGTTCCGAGGAGAGGGTCGGTCGCCGCGAGCGCTTCCTGCAGCGATCGAAACGCCGGCGGCGCCACCGGGTCGTTCGCCCGCAGGTCGGAAAGGCCGAGGCGTGCCGCGAAATTCGGCGGGAGCGCCGCGGCATAGCCGAGCATCCGCTCGCCGGGAGCGGCCATCCGGCGAAGCTCCTCCACGGCCGGAGGCGCCGCCGCCGGCACCGAGGCCGGAAGGACGTTCCACCCGACGAGACACGCCTCGACCGCCACGACGGCGGGGAGCGCCGCTCCCTGCGCGCGCCGCCCGACGAGCGCCGCAACGATCAGAAGAACGGGGACCGCCGCAGGTGCGAGCGCCGCGCGCGGAACGGGGCGAAGCGGGGACGTCAGTAGCAGCGCTGCCACGGCGATGCCGAGGACGAGCGCGGCCGGAATCAGCCGGCCGCCGTGGCGGCGCGCGAGCCATGCATCGGCGCCGAGACCCGCAAGGAGAACGAGCGCGAATCCGGGAAGGAAGCCCGCGCGGTACCAGAGGAGCTTCGGAAAGACCGGCAGCGCGAGGAAGATCTCCCGGAATCCGGGGATGACGAAGAGAAATCCGGTCCCGAGGAGCCCCATGGCGAGGAAGGCGAGCGCGGCACGGCGATGGCGGCGCCGCGGCCACGCGGCCACCGCGAGCGCCCACGCGGCCGCTCCCACGCTGAAGGCGATTCCGGCGGCGGCGAATCCCTGCCGCCACGTGCCGTCCGCCGGGTGCCCGTATCGCCACGGAACGAGAAACGTCGAGGCCACCATCTCCGAGAGGACGCGGCCGAGCGGAACCACCGCGGACGACGGTTTCCCTCCGAGGATGCGGGGAATGCTCAGAAGGACCGGCAGGATCCCCGCTGCCGAGACGAGAAGCGCGATTGCCAGCGGCGCCGCGACCCGGCCGAGCCGGCGCGCCTTTCCCCAGCCGAGAACCATGCCGGCGAGAGCCGTGCCGAGAAAGAGAAACCCCGCCGCCTCGACGCTGACGCCCCCTCCGAGAAGGGCGCCGAAGAGGAGCGAGAGCGCCGCCGCCGACCGGCCCCGGCCGCGCAGGGCTCCGACGAGAAAGTGGAAAGCCCACGGGGCCGCCGCGTAGACCCACCCCATCGGCGAGACGAGCCACGAGAGGATGCCGAGGCTGAAGCCCCACGCGATCCCTCCGGCGCCGGCGGCGGCCGGCTTCAGACCGAGGCGCCGCAGCAGGAGGAATGTCCCGAGCGCGGCGAGCTCGAGCTTCAGGAGCGCCATCACGTCCGTCCCGCTCTCGGCGCCGAAGAGCCAGACCGGTAGCTGCGGCGGGAAGAGGAGAGACGTCTGCCCCCCCGCGAAGAGAGGAAGGCCCCCGCCGATCCGGTCGCTGATCCACGGAGGATCGCCGGCCGCGACGAGGCGCCGGACCTCCTCCCACCAGACGTGGAGCTGCGTCGGAAGGTCGACCTGGTCCGGCGAGCCGGAGACGGTCCGGACCGTTCCCCACGACTCGCCGCCGAGCGGCCCCGGCCCGAGGTGGGCCCCCGAGAGGAGGACGCGTCCCGGAAGCAAGAGAAGGAGGAGATCGACCGCCAGCTGGAAGCGGAGAGCCGCGCGGCTTCGCCGGAGCCCGACATGGAGCGCCGCAAAGAGCCCGGCGGCAAAGAGCGCGGCGGCGAGGCTCACTTGGGCGATCTTAGGTCAGCGTCACGAGCCGGGCCGACTCGATCCCCTCCACCCGCGCGAGCCCTTCGGCGAGCGACGATTCGATCGGCGCGCCGTCGGGGCGGTCGATCCGGACCACGGCTGCCGCCCGGCCGGCGCGGCCGCGGGCGAGGTCGAAGTCGACGATGTTGACCCCGCGCTCGCCGAGGAAGGTCCCGATCCGGCCGACGACGCCGGGGACGTCGCGATTCGTGATGACGAGGAGCGTCCCTTCGGGAGTGAACTCGATCGGTAGGCCGTCGAACTCAACGATACGGCCGTGCCGGTCGTCGAAGAGAGTCCCGGCGGCCGAGCGCGTGCCCGCCTTCGTCGTCAGGGAGACGCTGACGAGGTTCGCATAGCCTCCGGCGTCGTCCTTCACGGAGTCCGTCACGGCGACGCCGTTCAGCCGCGCGAGCACCGGCGCGTTCACGAGGTTCACGTCCTCCCCGTACGAAGGGGAAAGAGCGCCGCGCACGGCAGAGACCGAACACGCCTTCCGGACGGAATCCGGCACCCCGGCCAGCGTCACGGAAAGGGCCGTCGGAGGCGCTCCGGCCGCAGACCCAAGGAACCGCCCCACCGTCTCGGCGAGGCGCATCCACGGAAGCGCCGCGTGAGGATCGCCCCCGGCCGGGAACGGCAGGTTGACGGCGGCGACGAACGGAGACCCCTGGAGGGCCTCGGTGAGCATCTCGACCGTCTCCACCGCTACGCGGTCCTGCGCTTCCACCGTCGAGGCGCCGAGGTGCGGCGTGCAGACGATCTTCGGGTGCCTCATCAGCGCGAATTCCTTCGGAGGCTCGACCGTGTAGACGTCCAGCGCCGCCCCCGCGAGGTGTCCCGAATCGAGGGCCGCGACGAGCGCGGACTCGTCCACGAGCGCGCCGCGCGCGCAGTTGACGAGGAAAGCCCCCTTCTTCATCTGCCCGAAACGGGCGGCGTTCAGGAGCCCCGTCGTCTCCGGCGTCACGGGCGTATGAAGCGAGACGACGTCGGACTGGGCGAGCAGGTCGTCGAGCGAAACCGGTTTCACCCCCAGCTCCGAGGCACGCTCGGGCGTGACGTAGGGGTCGTAGGCGAGGAGCGCGACGTGCCAGCCGCGGAGGCGCGCGGCGACGCGCGCCCCCACCTGCCCGAGGCCGACGAGGCCGACCGTCTTTCCCTGAAGCTCGGTCCCGACGAACTTCGTCCTCTTCCATTCTCCCGACTTGAGCGAGACCTGCGCTTCCGGGATCTTCCGGAGCATCGCGAGGAGAAGGGCCACGGCGTGCTCGGCCGCCGAGACGACGTTTCCCGACGGCGCGTTGACGACGAGGATGCCGCGCTCCGTCGCGGCCTTCACGTCGACGTTGTCGAGGCCGACACCGGCCCGGCCCACGACACGGAGCTTCTTCCCCGCCGTCAGGAGCTCGCGGTCGACCTTCGTCGCGGAGCGGACGACGAGAGCGTCGTAGTCTCCGATCACGGCGAGAAGCTTCTCGCGCGGAAGCTCCGTCCTCACGTCGACCGCGAGGCCCGCCTCCCCGAGGACGGCGAGCCCCGTCTCCGAAAGCGGCTCCGCGACGAGGACCCGGGCGGGCGCCCCCGTCACGCCCCGACCTTTGCCGGAGCCTTCATCGAGGCCGCCACCCGCTCGTACGCGGAGCAGAGCGCCTTCACCGAGGCCACGTCCACGTCTCCCATGTGCCCGATCCGGATGCAGGTCGGCTTGAACTTCCCGTAGCCGGAGCCCGGCGTGAACTTCTCGGCCTTCATTCTCTTGTTCAGCTCCTCGGCGTTCACCCCTTCGGGCGGCATCAGGGAGGAGACCGTGGGCGAGTGCGCGCCGGCCTCCGACGAGAAGCGGAAGCCCGCCTTCGGGGCCCACTCCTCGACCGCCTTCTGCATCGCGTCGTGCCGCGCCCAGCGGTTCTCCAGCCCCTCGGCGAGGATGTGGTCGAGCTGCATGTCGAGGGCGTAGAGGAGAGGGATGCAGGGAGTCGTCGGCGTCTGCTTCTTCGCCGCGAAGGCGTCGATGTCGACGAAGTCGAGGTAGAGGCCGCGGAACTTCTTCTTCTTCGCGGCGGCGAGGGCCCGCTCCGACATCGAGAAGACGGCGAGACCGGGCGGCAGCGCCAGCGCCTTCTGGGAGCCGCAGATCGCGACGTCGAGGCCCCACGCGTCGACCTCCACGCGCGTCCCGGCGAGCGAGGTGACGACGTCGGCGAACATCAGGGCATCGGAGTTCTCGCGGACGACCTTCGCGACGGCAGCGAGGTTGGAGATGACCCCCGTCGAAGTCTCGTTGTGGGCGATCGTGACGGCGGCGTACTTCTTCGTGGCGAGCTTCTTCTTCACGTCCTCGGCCTTCACGGCGAGGCCCCAGTCGAACTTGAGAAGGTCCACCTCGAGGCCGAGACGCTGCCCCATCTCCCCCCACTTGTCGGAGAAGGCGCCGTTCCCGCAGGAGAGAACCGGGCCTTCGACACAGGAGACGAGCGCCGCCTCCCAGACGCCGGTCGCGGAGCTGGCGAGGGTGTGGGCCTTGCCGGCGGTCCGGAAGATTTTCGGGAGCTTTTCGAGAATACGTCCGTAGAGATCGGTGAAGGCCTGCGAGCGATGGGACATCATGGGACCGGTCAGCGCCTGCAGCACCTGGGGCCGCACCCAGACGGGCCCCGGATTGAAGAAGCGAACCTGCCCGGCATTGCCGCTGGTGGAATCGAAGTTGGTGCTCATGGGGGAAATTCTATCCGGGGAAGCCGCCGATTCCCCCCTCCAAATGAATCACCTCGTCCGGGTCATAGGGAAGAGCGTCCCGTCCCCCGTGAGCGTTGTCGTTCATGACCCCGTAGCGCCACGAAGCGGCCCGTGCCGTCTATCCGCTGGACGTCGGCATAAGCGTCGCCGGAGAAGGCCATCGCCCGCAGTGGGCGGTCGAACTGAAAGCGCTGGCCGGGCTTGAGGGTGACGGGAGCCAGCGTGCCGACTGCGGCCCCGTCCGACGCCCGCCGAAGTGAAACGGACAGAGTCACCGAGGGTCCCCCGTCTGGCTCCGGATTCGCCACGGCGATGTTGGACCGGAAGGCTGCGTCCTCCCTCAGGCCCGGCACGATGGCCTCGTTTTGAGCCCACTGCACCTCGTTTACGACGGGGACGCTCACGCCATAGTCTCCAGAGGCGCCCGGTCCCCGGGCGAGAACCACTGCCGTCACAAGGAGATCGGCCGCCCCCTCCGGACGATCGGAGCTGAACGAGAGTGTCCCGACGAAGTTGGACGGGTTAAGAGTGACGCCGTTTCCGGCCAGCCAGGAGCCGACATCATCCACAGAGAGGCTCTTCCCCTGCCCGATCGAAAACGAAAAGGTCCACGAGCCGCTCCCGTCCCGGTACGTCGCGGAGAAGTCGAGGCTCGATGGCGGATAGTCATTCGAGATGCTCCAGCCGAGGGAGAGTTCGGTCCGGTACTGGCCGAACTGGGACGTTATCCCCACCACCGCCGGCAGGAAGCGAGTCCGCCGGCCCGGAAGCGTGTCGGGAGGCTCGAATGGAACGATCGTCCCGTCATTGGTCCCTTGCTCATTCCTGACGATGTACCCCAGGAGGTCGTCCTGTGCGGAGAAAGAGCTGTTCAAGACGTCGGCGGCAGTCACGCGGAGGGGCGTCGTGAGGTAGTACGAGGGTAGATTCATCTGTCGCAAGGACCCATTCGGTATCGTCCCGCTCAGATAATCCAAGCTCCAGTCCTGCCATTGGACAAAGAAGGCGATGTCCTTCTGCGGCCCGTCGCCAGAAGCTGCCACGGCGAGGTGGGTCCGGGTGCCCGGCCTCGGGACGGGGGGCAGAATGGCGGTCTGATGAGGCAGGCTGCCGGGATCGGTTCCGACGAGGGATGTTCCAGCCGTTCCGCCATCTGCAGCGCTGAACACGCGCACGGCGGCCCATGCGTCCCGTTCATCGGTCAGGCCGTCGAACTCGACGGCCATCGGACCGACGAAGTCAGGTAAGGGATCTTCGATCGTCATCTGGACGCCAGGCGAAAGAGGCACCTCCATCACCTGCGTCGTGCCCGCCCCGACATAGACGCGGGCAACGGCGGGCGATGTCGTAGAGAAATTGGCGACGGTGAGCTCGCTCCGGTAGTGAACGCCGCCAAACCCCGTCGTGTCGGCGACGGCCGCGAGGTTTTTCCTCACGCGCCAGGATGGAGTGAACAGGGGGCCGCGCCCGTATGAGGCATAAACATTGGACGCGCCGAACCGTCCTTTCGTATCGATCGCACCAGGGAGGATTGACCCTCGTTGGGCCCGGAGCTGACCGTTCACGAGCGAGAGCCCCGCAAGGAACAACGTGTCACCGACGACGGCAAGCGACGGCTCCGGAACCTGATTCCACAGATAAACGTCGGTCCTCGAGATGTCCTCTGCGGTCACCAGCGTTTGATAGCCGCTGCCCGTGCGTGTGACGATTATTGCTTTGAGCCTGTCCACCCTGGTGCCGTCCCAGACGAGCAGGTACAGCTTTCCGCCGACACTCGCAACGTCGCGGACCACGAGGTTCGGATCGAGATCGGGAAACGCGGGGACCAGTCGGTCGCCTTCGAGCTTGTACGTCGGCTCGATGTTCGACACAGGCCAGCAACTCCAAGACGTCATCACGTAGATGCTGTCGTTCGCCTCGCTGATTCGCGAGGTGCCCGAAGCGCACACTCCCGGAGGGGGTGTGCCGGAAAACACGTCCCATCGGCCGTCTCGAAGCCTCGCGACCTCTCCGACGGGGCCTCCGACATAAAGGTCGTCTCCCGAGACCAGCGTCGGCCTACCGAATCCCGCCGGAACACAAGGTCCGCCCACGAATCGGAGGTCGGGTCGTAAGCCAGGAGTGCGTATCCAGGGAAAGGACTCTCATCGAGGACGACGGGCCGATCCTGCCAGACCACCGTAACCGTGGAAGCCTTGGGATGTGGAGGAGGCGGTACCCACGCCCAGCCTTCAGTCTCCCGCCCGAAGAGCGCAGCTCCACGGATGGCGAATGTCTTCTTGGCTCCCATCAGGTAGGAGCCCGCTCCTGCGCTCCCTGTGATCCCCGTCGTCTCGACCCAGCCCGACGGCCCGCGCATGTACACGTTCCAGCCGTCTGCTGCTGTGAAGAGCCGATTCCCAGCAGCCAAGACCTGGGCCACGGGATAGGATGCGGCCGCCATGACCGGTGACTCGGGCGTCATCCGGACGAATTTCCCGTTCTGAAGCTCGTAGATGCTCCCGCTCCGAAGGCGACTCGCGAGGAGAAGCTCGTTACCCCACTCGAGGGGGATACAGCCTGGCCCATACCAGAACACGTCCGGAGGCAGAGAGATGGGGTCAGAGAGGCCGGCAGCCGTCAAGATTCTCACGACGTCGTCGCCAGTAGCTGATTTGATACATCACCCAGAGGCTGTTCGGAGTCGAGAAGAGAGCGTCCGTGGGGAGATCCCAGGCCGGCAGAGATGTCCAGTGGTCTCCGTCCAGCCGGAAAAACGGTAGAGCGGAGGTGGCATTTGGCGTTCGTCCGGCTGCTTTCGAGCTGGGCCCTCCGCAGGGGGGCGAGTCCTGGATCAGATAGAGCTGCCCCGAGAGCGCGAAGAGCTTTCCGTAGCAGGATGGCATCGGCGGCTCCTGGCGGACCGAGCCGTCCACGAGGGAGATCGAGAGCAGCCCGTGCGAATCCCCCCCTTCTGTCGGACATGTCTGCAACGTGACGCAGTTACTGTTGAACGACTCTGCTGGAACAAAGATACGGTCGTTGGCTGGGATTCGAGGCTGGCCTGTCCACGGCCCCGACGCGATCTGTGTCCAGTCGTTCCCTTTCAGGACGAAGATGAGAAGCTGGCCGTTCTGTACGGTCGTAGCGACGAACCGGCCGCCCGAGAAGAAGATCCACGCGGCGCTTCCCACGACCGCCGCAGTGTTCAACTCGACCGGGTGCCAGCTCGCCCCATCGAATTCGAAGGCGTCCAGGCCGCTGAACGCCAGCGTCCTGGTGTCGTCACCCAGGATGAGCCCGACATCAGGGGCGCGGGGCCCTTCGTCCGCCACCTTCCAGGTGACGTCCGCGGCAACCGGCCGGCCGAGCACGCCCGCGAGGGCGCCGAGGAGGACCAGCGACCGCGGGAGCATCCGCTCACTCCTCCTCCCCCCAAAGTAATGATCCGTCACGCTCTTACCCAACGGAAGGGAACAAACGGATCAGATCATCCAAGGAGGCAAGGAGAACGTCGGGCCCGGCGGCAGCGAGCTCTTCGGCCGTCGCCGAGCCCGTGGAGACGGCGGCGACAGGAATCTCCGCGGCGCGGGCCGCCCGGATGTCGAGCGGCATGTCGCCGACGTAGAGGGCGTCGGCCGCCTTCACGCCGAGTAAAGCGAGCGCCATGAAGAGCATGTGAGGAGCCGGTTTGGGCGGGAAGCCGTCGTCGGGTCCATGGACGACGCCGAAACGGTCGAGGATGCCGAAGTGGGAGAGGAGCTGCCGGGAGAAGACGGCCGGCTTGTTCGACACCACGGCAAGCTTCACGCCACGGTCGTGGAGGGCCTTCGTCACGTCGTCCGCACCGGGGAGCAGAGAGGTCGCTTCGGGCCCCGCCGCCTCGTAGCTTTCCAGGAAGAGATGGACACCCTCGGACGCACGAGACGGCCCGACGGCCTCGGACATCAGGATCTCCACTCCGCGGCCTACCCGGCGGCGCGTCTCTTCGAGCGTCCACTCGGGAAGGCCGAAGCTGCGCTGGACGAATGCGACGGAAGCGTGGATCGCCGCGTACGAATCGAGAAGCGTTCCGTCGAGGTCGAAGACGACGGCGGCGATCGGACGAGGAAAGCTGGGGGTCAATCCTCGTCCTTCTCCTCGAACTCGGCCACGACCTCTTTCTTCGAATAGAGCTTCAGTCGCGTTCCCTTGATCGACCACCCCGTCACGTCCTTAAGCGCGTCGAGATAGGCGCGTTCGCGGTCTGCCCCTTCCTTGCATGCCATCCGGGACGTGCCGAGGGTGGAGAGGGTCAGGCTGTCGTTCAGCAGCTCGTAACGCCCCATCAGCCGGTTGCACCCTGTCGTGCCGGAGACCCGGTGGCTTCCGACCTCGAGGCGAAACGAAAGCGACTTCAGCCCGATTCCGGCAGCGACGGGGTGTCCCCGGAGCGTCACGAGCATCCAGTCGATCCCTACCGGCGTCGTCACGGCCGGCTTTCTCTGCAGCTCCGGCCGCGGCGGACAGCTCTCGCCCGGCGACACCTTCTCGAAACGGTCGACGACGACGGCGATCCCGGTTCCTCCGCCCTCCGCCTTCGGGCGTTCCACGAGATGTCCGGTGAACGCGGAGAGAAGCGACGCGCCCGGATCCGGGCGCTTCGCCACGTACGCACGTTCGAGGGCGAGGGCGTCGCCTCCCGTCGCCACCGGCAGCGTCAGTCCCGTCCGGCAGAGCGTGATCGACGCCGCGTCGGCCATGGAGACGAACATCCCCGTGAGCGGGAACGGATCCGTGATCAGACGGAACTCGGGATCCCGCTTCAGGTCGTAGTTCAGCTTCGACTCGATCGGGCGTCCCGCTGCATCCAGCTTGCGGAGCGTGTCGGAGTCGACGACCCGGTAAAGCTCCGTCTGGTCGGCGCGGCCGTGAAGGACCAGCTCTCCTTCGTCGAGGGCGAACTCGCCGAACTCGACGAGGACGTTCTTTCGCTCGAGGTACTCCATCCGGGAGACGTAGCTCCCGTCCTTCAGGAGATTCAGCGTCATCTTGATTCCCGGGCAGTCCGCGCACGGAAGGGTTCCCGAGTACGACTCCGCCGCCGAAAGAACCGGCGGCCGGGCGGACGGATCGGAGGCGAGCGCGAGGAGAAGCGAAAGCGCGATGAGGTTCATCTGATTCCCCCGGATTTCAGTCTACCGAAAGGACGATCTTTCCGACGTTCTCGTTGGCCGCCATCCGGCGGAGGGCGTCGCCGGCGTGCGCGAGCGGAAGGACGGAGTCGACGACCGTCCGGAGCGACCCGTCGGAGAAGCCCGGAAGCACGTCGCGGACGAAGGCCGCGGTCAGCTCCACCTTCTCGGCCGTCGGACGGGCGCGGAGCGTCGAGCCGAGGATCCGGAGCCGCTTCGTAAGGACGGTGCGGAGGTCGATCGTCGAGGAGCCGCCCCCCATCGACGCGATCAGGACGAGCCGCCCGCACCGCGCCATCACGCGGAGGTTTCGCTCGAGGAACGGCCCCCCCACCGGATCGAGGACGAGGTCGATGGCGTTCTGGCCGTACGTCTTCTCGATCTCCGCGGCGAAGTCGTCCTTCGAAGTGTCGATCACGAGCGCCGCGCCGAGGGCGGCGAGTGAATCAATCTTGATGGCGCTTCGCGTCGTGGCGACGGCGAGGATCCGATTTCTTCGAAGAAGCTGAAGCGCCGCCGTTCCGACTCCCGAGGCCGCCGCATGGATCAGAGCCTTCTCCCCGGCCTTCAGCCCTCCCTCGTGGAAGAGGTTCAGGTACGCGGTGAACCACGCTTCGGGGATGGAGGCCGCCTCGACGAACCCCATCCCTTCCGGAACCGGCATCAGCATTCCGCGGGGAACGGAGACCTTCTCGGCATACCCCCCGCCGGGAAGGAGGAAGAAGACGCGCTCGCCGCGTCTCCTCCACCTCCCCGGCGGCCTCGAGGCCGAGAATCTCCGAAGCGCCGGGGGGCGGCGGATACCTGCCGGCCGCCTGCAGAAGGTCGGCGCGGTTGACGGCCGTCGCCCTCACCCGGACGACGACCTCGCCCGGGCCCGGAACGGGATCGGGCGCCTCGCCGAAGATCAGCGCCTCGGGACCGCCGGGCTTCGGGACGAGGATGGCCTTCAAGAGAAAAGCCCCAGAGATCTTCTTAGAAAGAGGAGAACGCCGGGGATTTCTTCGAAAGTGAAACGGGGGATGGAAGAGGCGTGCCGGGTGGCGCGGTCCGTGACGACCGCGACGAATGTTGGGATCGTTTTCGCAGAGAGGCTGGCGGCCGGTCGCCGCGCGGCAGACTTCGATCTTCGGCAGACGATTCGCCCCGGATATCCCTCGACGACGACGACGTCGCAATCACCGAGACCGAATTCACCCTCCAGGAAAAACGACAAGGGGCGCCTGTCGGGAGCCTGCCTGTGGACCGCGCTGCGCCTTCCCGCGACCAGCATCGCGGGTTCCGCGCCCGCGGCCTTGTGGCGCTGCGAGTCCTTCCCTTCCATGTCCGTCTCGTACTCGTGGTCGGTGTGCTTGACCGATCCGACCTTCAGCCCTTCCGCCGCGAGCGCCTCGATGAGCTTCACGGCCACCGTCGTCTTGCCCGACTCGTGCGCCCCGACGACGAGGAGAACCACCGGAGATTTCTTAGAAAGGTAGAGAAGACTTCGCGCGCGGACGGGGGCGAAGCGCGCCACGTCGTCCCGGAAAGTCGAGATCCACGGAATCGAGAGTTTCTCCGCGTCGACGAGCCTGCGGAATGTGGCTGTTCCCGTCAGCAGGTCGACCGCCGGGACGTCGTCGCGATATTCGTAGCTCTCCGTCCGCCACGCGAAGGAGGCGGGGTCGAGGTCGCGGAGGGCCTTCACCAGACGGAGATACGTCTCGAACGGGCGGAACGATTCCGGGTCGGTCACGTGGGCCTGAACGCCGCCGCAGAGTCGCCCGGCCTGCTTCTGGAAGGTCGGGGTGAAGACGTGCGGGCGGAAGACGACGCCCGGCATTACGAGAGAGTTCGCGGCGTCCGCCGCGGCGTCCGCGTCGAGCCACGGCGCGCCGACGATCTCGAAGGGGCGCGTCGTCCCGCGCCCCTCGGAGAGATTCGTCCCTTCGACGAGGCAGGCCCCGGGGTAGACGAGCGCCGTCTCGCGAGTCGGCATGTTCGGCGACGGCAGGACCCACGCCGGATCGTCGCCGAGGGCGCGGCGCCCGAGGAGCGCACTTCCGCGGCGCATTGGGACGACGGTCAGGTCGCAGCCGAGCGAGAACTCCCGGTTGACGAAAGTCGCGATCTCCCCCGGCGTCATGCCGTGGCGGACGGGCACCGGGTAGAGGCCGATGAACGAAAGGAGCGGCGTCTCCGGGAGGTTCCCCTCGAGGACTTCGCCTCCGAGCGGGTTCGGCCTGTCGAGGACGACGACCGGGATCCCGCGCGCCGCGCACGCCCTCATCATCAGCGCCGTCGTCCAGACGAAGGTGTAGTAGCGGCTCCCGACGTCGGGGAGGTCCGAAACGACGACGTCGAGGCCCGCGAGATGCTCCGGCTTCGGCGTCAGGTCGTCGAACGTCGCGCCATAGAGCGAGACGACGGGGATCCGGGAGGGCTCCCCCGAGTCGACGGCCTCCATGTCCTGCGCCGCGCCCCAGAAGCCGTGCTCCGGGCCGAAGAGGATCTCCACGTCGAGGCCCGCCGCCGCCATCGCGCGCGCGGCCGGGACGAAGCCCGACGTTACCGACGCCGCGTTCGCGAGAAGCCCGATCCGCTTTCCGCGAAGGAGCGACGGGTCCCGGAGGAGAACGTCGAGGCCGGCCAGGAGCTTCCCGGTCGTCACGGCGGCGAGTCTAAGCGGCTGGGCCCGCGTGATGGTGCGAGAGAGCACGGTGAAACTCCGCCGCCTGAAGGAGGCCCATACCGGGGGATTTAAGAAAAACGAGAGGCCCGAAGGCCTCCCGTTTCACGATCGTTTTTGCGGCTCCGGGCGCGCTACTGAATCGGATCGCCCGATGGGATCGTGAACGTGACGGTCCAGGTCGCGCTTCGCGCCGTCGGGTTGCTGGCGGGCGTGCTCCGAACATTGACCGCGCCGGTCGTCAGCGGGAAGTTGCTGGCGTTGCTGCAGGTCGTGTTGCCGCTCGTGATGGTGCACGAGATCGAGCTCGTCGACGCATTCGACCTGACCGCAAACGCGTAGCTGTTTGGCGCGGCTCCGGGGTCCCCGCTCAGGGTCACGGAGAAGTCGTGCAGGTAGCCCCCACAGTAGACGCCTGCGGTGTTATCCGTAACGGTCGTACTCGGAGTCGTCTGGGAGATCAACGATGCATAGCTGGCGGCGCCGGTGTTGAGGTTGGCCCCGTTCGTGCCGCCACTCTAGCGCATAGTTCCCGGAAACGCAGGGACCCGCGGCCCCCGTCGCACCCGTGGCTCCGGTTGCACCCGTCGGGCTCGACCGGCCCTGTCGCGCCCGTGAGCCCCATCGGTCCGCTCGGCCCGGCGGCGCCCGTCGGGCCATTCGGCCCCGTCGCGCCAGTGAGCCCGGTCGGTCCGCTGGTCTCGCTCGGGCCCGTGGTGCCCGTCTGGTCCAACAGGACCCGTCGCTCCCGTAAGGCCAGTAGGGCCGCTCGGACCGATTGCACCCGTAGCACCGGTCAATCCCGTCGGTCCGGATGGTCCGCTGGGCCCGGCTGGTCCGGTCGCTCCCGTCAGTCCGGTCGGCCCCCTGAAGGTCCGCTCGGTCCCGTGGCTCCGGCGGCACCCGCCGGACCACTGGGCCCCGCGGCGCGCCTGTGGCTCCCTCAGGCCCCGTCGGCCCCGTCGACCCGATCTGCGCAATCAGCTGCCAACTCGGGTCCGCACCCGGCGTCGTCGTGTTGCCGTCCGTCGTGCTGATGTAACTCGACCCGCCGTTCGACACCGCGTCGTCCTTCGCGTACGGCCCCGTCCCGTTCCACGGTCCCTGCCACGTCATCCCCACGGGGCCCGTTGGGCCCGTTGGACCCGTCGGCCCGTCGAGCCTGTCAATCCGATGGGCCCTGTCGCTCCGGTAAGACCCGTCGGTCCCGTTGCTCCGGTCGAACCCGTCAAGCCGGTGGGTTCCGTCGCGCCAGTCGTCTCCCGTCAAACCCGTTGGTCCCGTTGCCCCCGTCGCTCCAGTGAGGCCCGTCG
The DNA here is from genome assembly GCA_963779415.1 of uncultured Acidobacteriota bacterium. Taxonomy (GTDB): domain Bacteria; phylum Acidobacteriota; class Thermoanaerobaculia; order UBA5066; family UBA5066; genus DAOMFB01. Next base: position 161,634 of record CAVZYA010000003.1, read on the forward strand.
GACCCGTAGCTCCCGTGGCGCCTGTCGGACCGGTAGATCCAGTCGCACCGGTCAAGCCGGTCGCACCGATCGGTCCGGTGGTCCCGGCGGTCCCCCTCAGGCCCCGTCGGTCCCGTCGGACCGGTCGGACCGGTCGGACCAGTCGACCCGATCTGCGCTATCAGCTGCCAGCTCGGATCCGCACCAGGTGTCGTCGTGTTGCCGTCCGTCGCGCCGAGTAGCCGACCCGCCGTTTGACACCGCGTCGTCCTTCGCGTACGGACCCGTCCCGTTCCAAGCTCCCTGCCACGTCATCCCCACGGGGCCCGTTGGGCCCGTTGGACCCGTCGGCCCCGTCGAGCCTGTCAATCCGATGGGCCCGGTAGCTCCGGTGGCGCCTGCAGGACCGACAACGCCGGTTGCGCCAGTCGGTCCTGTCGCTCCGGTAAGACCCGTCGGTCCCGTTGCTCCGGTTGCACCGGCGACGCCCGTGGCACCCGTCGGCTCAATCGGCCCAGTCGCGCTTGTAACACCCGTCGCGCCAGCCGGACCCGTTGCACCCGTGGCTCCCTCAGGCCCCACTGGTCCTGTCGGTCCCGTAGGTCCCGTCGGCCCTGTCGACCCCGTCGGTCCTGTCGACCCGATCTGCGCAAGCAGCTGCCAGCTCGGATCCGCACCAGGCGTCGTCGTGTTGCCGTCCGTCGTGCTGATGTAGCTCGACCCGCCGTTTGACACCGCGTCGTCCTTCCGTACGGACCCGTCCCGTTCCAGAGCTCCCTGCCACGTCATCCCCACGGGGCCCGTTGGGCCCGTTGGACCCCTCGGCCCCGTCGAGCCTGTCAATCCGATGGGCCCGGTAGCTCCGGTGGCGCCTGCAGGACCGACAACGCCGGTTGCGCCAGTCGGTCCTGTCGCTCCGGTAAGACCCGTCGGTCCCGTTGCTCCGGTTGCACCGGTGACGCCCGTGGCACCCGTCGGCCCAATCGGCCCCGTGGCTCCTGTGAGCCCGGTCGGTCCACTTGGTCCGCTCGGTCCGGTGGTGCCCGTCGGTCCAACAGGACCCGTCGCTCCCGTAAGGCCAGTAGGGCCGCTCGGACCGATTGCACCCGTAGCACCGGTCAATCCCGTCGGTCCGGATGGTCCGCTGGGCCCGGCTGGTCCGGTCGCTCCCGTCCAGTCCGGTCGGCCCCGAAGGTCCGCTCGGTCCCGTGGCTCCGGCGGCACCCGCCGGACCACTGGGCCCCGTGGTGCCTGTCGCCCCCTCAGGCCCCGTCGGTCCCGTCGGACGGGTCGGACTCAGTCGACCCGATCTGCGCTATCAGCTGCCAGCTCGGATCCGCACCAGGTGTCGTCGCGTTGCCGTCCGTCGTGCTGATGTAGCTCGACCCGCCGTACGACACCGCGTCGTCCTTCGCGTACGGACCCGTCCCGTTTGAAGCTCCCTGCCACGTCATCCCCACGGGGCCCGTCGGGCCCGTTGGACCGTCGGCCCCGTTGGACCCGTCGGCCCCGTCGAGCCTGTCAATCCGATGGGCCCGGTAGCTCCGGTGGCGCCTGCAGGACCGGCAACGCCGGTTGCGCCAGTCGGTCCTGTCGCTCCGGTAAGACCCGTCGGTCCCGTTGCTCCGGTTGCACCGGTGACGCCCGTGGCACCCGTCGGCCCAATCGGCCCCGTGGCTCCTGTGAGCCCGGTCGGTCCACTTGGTCCGCTCGGTCCGGTGGCGCCCGTCGGTCCAACAGGACCCGTCGCTCCCGTCAGTCCGATCGGTCCCGAAGGACCGCTCGGACCAGTCTTGGGCCCGTAGCACCGGTCACACCGGTTGCGCCCGTCGGTCCGGTCGCTCCGGTGGCACCTGCGGGACCACTGGGCCCCGTGGTGCCTGTGGCTCCCTCAGGTCCCGTCGGGCCGTCGGCCCCGTCGGTCCTGTCGACCCATCTGCGCAAGCAGCTGCCAGCTCGGATCCGCACCAGGCGTCGTCGTGTTGCCGTCCGTCGTGCTGATGTAGCTCGACCCGCCGTTCGACACCGCGTCGTCCTTCGCGTACGGACCCGTACCGTTCCACGCGCCTTGCCAAGTCATCCCCACCGCGCCCGACGGGCCCGTGGCTCCCCGTCGCGCCAGCAGGCCCCGCCACGCCCGCCGGCCCGGTCGCACCTGTCGCTCCCGCAGGCCCAGCCGGTCCCGTCGCACCCGTTGATCCAGCAGGCCCCGCAACACCTGCCGGTCCCGTCGCGCCCGTGGCTCCCACAGGCCCAGCTGGTCCCGTCGCACCCGTTGATCCAGCAGGCCCCGCCACGCCCGCCGGTCCGGTCGCACCTGTCGCTCCCGCGGGCCCAGCTGGTCCCGTCGCACCTGTCGCTCCGGTGGCTCCGGTCGCTCCCGTCACGCCCGTCGCTCCGATGGGCTCCTGTCGCTCCGGTAGCTCCTGTTGCGCCCGTCGGCCCAATCGGTCCAGTCGCTCCCGTCACACCGGTCGCCCCTGTCGGTCCCGTTGCGCCCGAAGGCCCAATCGGTCCGGTGGCTCCCGTAGCTCCAGTGACTCCCGTAGCGCCTGTTGGTCCAATCGGCCCAGTCGCGCCTGTAACACCCGTCGCGCCAGCCGGGCCCGTTGCACCCGTGGCTCCCCTCAGGCCCCACTGGTCCTGTCGGTCCCGTAGGTCCCGTCGGCCCCGTCGACCCAATCTGAGCAATCAGCTGCCAACTCGGATCCACACCCGGCGTCGTCGTGTTGCCGTCCGTCGTGCTGATGTAACTCGACCCGCCGTTCGACACCGCGTCGTTCTTCGCGTATGGACCCGTACCGTTCCACGCGCCTTGCCAAGTCATCCCCATGGGGCCCGACGGGCCCGTGGCTCCCGTCGCGCCAGCAGGCCCCGCTAGACCTACCGGTCCCGTCGCTCCCGTGGCTCCCGCAGGCCCAGCGGGCCCCGTCGCACCCGTTGATCCAGCAGGCCCCGCAACACCTGCCGTTCCCGTCGCACCCGTGGCTCCACAGGCCCGCTGGTCCCGTCGCTCCCGTAGGTCCAGCTGGTCCGGTGGCTCCAGCAACGCCCGTTGGACCAGCGGCTCCTGTCGCCCCGGTGGCACCGGTCGCACCCAGGACCGTGCGGTCCGGCGGGGGTCCTGTCGGACCGGTAGCGCCCGTCGGTCCGGTCGGACCCTCCGGACCTGCCAGTCCCGACGCGGCAATGGTGATCGTGTTGCCCAACGACGACAGGGTGATGTTCGGGCCGGCCGCGAGGGTGACGTCACCGGTCAGACCGTTCAGGCTCATCACGCCGACCGAGCCGGCGAGCAGCGAGTTCCGGAAGGCCATCTCGAATCCGGCGGCGTCGTTGCTGCCGTTGGCGAGTTGCGTGCCGTAGACGATCACCTTCCCGGTGCCGGAGATCACGGTCGTCCAGATCAGAGCGTTGCGCGTCGAGATCGCCGGGACGACATCCTTGACGTTGTACTGGAGAGCCTCCCACGCCAGGACCGTGTAGTCCTTTTCCCCCAGCAGGGCGCCAAGGGTGTCCCTCAGAGACGCGGACCGTGGCCGGCCCCCCCTCGAGATTGACGAGCCCGAAGTTGTAACGGAAGTCTGCATCGGCTCCCTGAGTGACGCCCTGAAGCTGTGACGTTTGGCCGAGCGAGATCGCGAAGTTCGCGGGAATCCCGCTGAAGAAGAGTCCGTAACTGTCTGCCTCACGACCCGCCACCGGAAGGTCGTAGGTTCGAGACGAGACGAGAACCGCGTCCGACGCGGTCACCCGGACGGCGCCGGAAACACCGGACACGCCGAACAGCGTCTCCACCGCGTTGTCGTAACGCCGCGTCTCGGCGGGCGACAGTGTGCCGGAGAACTGAGCGGCGATGGATTCGACTGATCCCTCTGATAGAAGGCCGCCTGGAACGTCGCCGGGTTCTGCGAAAGGTTCGTGATCCAGATCGTCGAGTAGAACTCGCTGCCGTAGAGACCGGGCGCCCTCGAGACCGCCGGGATGACGACGTCCATGCCCGAGAAGCCGGCTAGGAGAGGCGAGCTGAAGGGCAGGGCCACGAGCCCGACGACACTGCCCGCCGCGACGAAGTGGAAGAGCCCCCTCAAACGCTGACGAAAACGGCAGGTTCCGCGATCGCCGTGGGCGCGCGACCGCGCTCCGCCGCGACGGTCACCCCGCGACAACTCCACTCCGCTCATCTGCTGGGTCATCGTAGCAAACAAGATGCCTTCGTCGAAAGGCTGAAAAATCGCGAAGGTCCTCTACAACCCCTGGATTCAAGGGTTACCGATGGAAAGGATGAGCCCCGACGGACAAATTCTGTCACTCTCGGCGACAGATATTCCCGACACCTCAGCCGTTCGTCTTCTCCGGCGGATGTCCCGCGGAGGCCGAGCCGGCTCGAACCAGTATCTCTGCGATCCGCGGCGCCGCGTGCCCGTCGCCATACGGATTCTCTCGTCGTGCCATGGAGTCGTAGGCGGACCGGTCCCTGAGCAGTCTCTCCGTCTCGCTGACGATCCGGTCGACGTCGGTGCCGACGAGCCTCGCGACGCCGGCCCGGATCCCTTCGGGGCGCTCCGTCGACTCGCGCAGAACGAGGACCGGCTTGCCCAGGGACGGAGCCTCCTCCTGAATGCCTCCCGAGTCCGTCAGAATCAGTTCGGCCACCTTCAGCAGAACCACAAACGGCAGATAGTCGAGCGGCTCCGTCAGGATTACCCGGGGCACGGACGACAGAATCTCGCGGACGGGCTGCTGTACGTTCGGGTTCAGATGAACCGGGTAGACGACCACCACGTCGTCGTTTCGCTCCGCGATCCTGCGCAGGGCCTCGCAGATCCTCCGGAGAGCGGCGCCAAGCTCTCCCGGCGGTGGCTCGTCACGAGGACGAGCCGCCGCCCGCCCGGACCGCCCTCCACGGGGGCCGGAAAAGGAGCAAAGGCGGCCCCCGCGTCGAGCCTCCCGAGAACGTCGACCAAGGCGTCGATACCCGTGTTGCCGACGATGTGGATCCGGTCGCTTCGACGCCCTCCGAAAGAAGGTTCTCGCGCGCGAGCGGCGTCGGAGCGAAGTGCCAGTTGGCGAGCGACGCCGTCAGGCGGCGGTTGACCTCTTCGGGAAATGGCTGGGCGCTGTCCCGGGTCCGCAGTCCGGCCTCCACGTGAGCCACCGGGACCTTGAGAAGAACGCCGACAGCGCGGCTGCGAAGGTCGTCGTCGTGTCCCCCTGCACGACGATGACGTCAGGGGATTCGCGCGCGATGACGTGGGAAACGGACTGGAGCACTGCCGCCGTGATTTCCGTCAGGTCCTGCCCCTTTCGCATCAGGTCGAGGTCGTGGTCCGGGACGATTCCGAGACAGGCCCATCAACGGGTCGAGCATCTCCCGGTGCTGGGCCGTCGTGCACGTATGCACCTCCATCCTGCCCGACAAGGCGCGCACGACCGGGGCCAGCTTGATCACCTCCGGCCTCGTACCGAAGACGACGAGAGCCTTCGGCCTCACCGGGCGGTCCCCCGTTGCCACCGCTCCTGCACCAGAGCGATCATGAGGCGAAGATGATCGCCGATCGCCTTGAGCGTCTTCATCTTCGACGCCCCGGTCGTCCTCCTCCGCAGCACCATCGGCCGCTCGACCACGGAGAATCCCTGCCGCAACGCGGACGCCAGCATCTCCGTGACGCCGGGAAATCCGGGGTTCTCGAATCGCATCCTCTCGACGACTTCGCGACGGAACACCCGGAAGCATGAAGTGTAGCTGTAAGCTTCACCGGGAGGATCAGCCCGTAGAGCCCGCGAAGCGCCGCGACTGAGGACGACGCGCCATCGGGGAACTCCCTCGACACCGCCGAGCGGATGGTATGGGGAGGCCGAGACGACGTCAGCCCCCGACGACTCGAGTTCGTCCACCATCGGAATCGCTCGCGAGGATCGAACGTGCAATCGGCGTCGATCGTGCACACGACGTCGCCGTGGGCGGACTGGAACCCGTCCGGATCGCTTCCGCGATTCCGCGGTTGGACTCGTGGAGAAGGACCCGGCCGTTCACCTCCGGCGCAATCTCCCGGAGCGCCGCGCTCGTTCGGTCGGTCGATCCGTCGTCCACGAAGAGAATCTCGGTATCGTACCGGGGCCCGAGGCCGGCGACGACCTCCGCGAGGATCCGGCGCAGCATCGAACGGTTTCCTCCTCGTTGAAGCAGGGGACCACGATCGAGACCCGCCGGCGCGCCGAGGGCGTGCTCGACGATCCGCGGTGGCCACCTTCCGGTCCGGTCATGTCGCCCGAATCATGGCCTCGACGAATGCGGAAATGAAATCAGCCCGTCAACTACAATCGCGCCAATGCCGGCGGAGGTTGAGGGGACGTGGCGGCGTCTGACCGTCGGGGCCCTCGCCCGGCTCCGCACCGAGGGCCTGGGATCTCGCCCTCCTGTTGCTGGCGCTCCTGTGCAACGCCGTCGCGCTTCCGGACGAGGCGCGTGTGAATGCCGTCCCGGTCAACGACGACGCCTTCCACGCGGTGGCCACGGAGCGTCTGGGCGAGGCGATCGCGGGTGGCGAGCCGTTCCTCGACCCGTGGGTCGCGGAGTGGGGACTCGGCTTCCCGATCTGGAGGAGCTACCAGCCACTGCCTCATCTCGTCGCGGCACCTTTCGTCCTGGCGGTCCCGCCCGCTCGCCGGACGGCGGTGTTCGCCGTCGTCGCGGCGGTCGTTCGAGGCCTCCTCCCGGCGGCCGTCTGGGGCGGCGCCCGCCTGTTCGGACTCTCTCCCCTGGCATCGGGAATCGCCGCACTGCTCGTCCTCCTGCCGTCGGGCCCGGCCAACCTCGGACACTTCGGCCTCGGGGGCGGACTCCTACGCGTTCAGTGGACCCGGGCTCTACACCCAGCAGTTCGCATTCCTTCTCTTTCCTCTCGCCATCGGCGCGGCGCGCCGTGCCCTCGACACCGGCCGTCACCGCCCCCTGGCGGCCGCCCTTCTGTCGGCGACCTTCCTGTCGCACATCGTCGCCGGGTATGTCGCAGCGCTGGCCGTCGTCATCCTCGCCGTTGTCGGACCCTCCGGAGAAAGGCCCCGGCGGCTCGCTCGTCTTTCCTGGGTCGCCGCCGGTTCGGTCCTCCTGACGGCATGGTTCACGATACCGCTCTTCCTGGCCCGCGATTCGATCAGCCATTCGCGATGGGAACCGGCCTGGAAGTGGGACTCCTTCGGATCGAGAGCGATTCTCGAGGCGCTCTTCCACGGAACCCTGCTCGATTCCGGGCATCTTCCGGTTCTGACGGCCCTCCTCGCCCTCTCGGTTGCGTCGGCCGTCGTCCTTCGCCGCTCCGACACTTCCCGGCGCCTCCTCGCGCTCACCGCCGTTACCTTTGCCCTGTTTCTGGGGCGAGACACGTGGGGGCACCTGCTGCACCTGCTCGGCGTTCCCGGGGATCTCCACCTTCACCGGGTCCAGCCGGCACTCGAGCTTTCGGCCTGTCTGCTGATCGCATGGAGCGCCGATACCGCGCTGACGCACCTCCGGAATTCCAGCCCCTGGGCTGTCGCGCCGGCCGCGACGGTTCTCGGGGCGGCCTCCTCGTCGGACTCCATTCCCGGGCAGGGCTCTTCCGCGAGAGCTTCCGGATGGGACTCGACAGCCTGCGCGGCTGGAACCGCGAGAAGGGGGACGTCCGGGCGGCCTTCGACGACGTCCGCCGCCTCCTCCGGGAGAGGCCGGGGCGCATGACCGCGGGTCCCGCCGGAGGGTGGGGACGGGCTTTTCAGGTCGGCTGGGTCCCGGTCTACTTCGCCGCGGCTTTCGAGCACTTCGACTCGGTCAGCTTCCTCTTTCACGCGATGTCGAAGACGGGAGACACGATCTACCAGCGGAACTTCGAGGACGCCGGCCACGACGACCTCTTCGCGATCCGCGCGGTCGTCGCACCGTCCGAGCTCGCGGTTCCGGCTCACTACCGGAAGGCAGGCCAGCACGGGAGATTCGTGGTCTACGAGGCCTCGCGGGAAGGCTATTTCGGGCTCGGCGACGTCATCGCCCGCTACACCGGCAAGAAGGGGACCGAGCAGGAGCTGTCGACGGCGTGGCTGGGGTCGCCCGCATCGCGGCAAGGGTTGTTCGTCGCGCTCGGGGCCGGGTCGGGCGAAATGCCGACCGTCGGGCGGTGGGGAACGATCCCCGCCGCCCCCTTGTTCGCCTTCACGCCGCGCGGCATGGTCATCTCCGAGCTCGCCGGCACGGGGCGCTGGCAGGCCGAGGTGAATCTCGAGCGGCCCTGCTGGGCCGTTCTGAAGGTGACCTGGTTCCCCGACCTCCGGTTCTTCGTCGACGGAGTCGGCGTTCAGGCGATCCAGGTCACTCCGGGATTCCCGGCTGTCCCGGTGCCCGCGGGACGGCACATCGTCGGCGCGGTCTACCAGCCGTCTCCTCTGAAGCCGATCCTGTTCGCGGGAGGGATCGGTGCGTTTGCCCTTCTCGCGCTGGCCTCCCGCTCCGAAAGATCGCGCGGGCGGACGATCGCCTGGCAGGCGTCGCATCCCGTACGGAGACGTGGCTCGCCACCGCGGTACCGGCGTCCGCGGTCGCGGTGTCGGCCCTCGTCGTACTTTCCGGCCGCGCTCTCCTGCGGGGTCAGCTGATCCACGGCCACGATGCCCTCTGCTACCCGCCGCGCGTCGTCGAATTCGTCCGCGCGGTCCTCGACGGCCACGTCCCCGTCGTGTGGGCGGCCGACCTTGAAAACGGCTTCGGTCAGCCACTCTTCGCCTTCGCGTCACCGCTGATCTACCTCGCGGCCCTTCTCTCGACCTATCGGACTCGGCCTCGCGGACGCTCTCCAGCTCGGCCTGCTGATCCTTCTCGCCGCCGGCGCGGCCGGCGTCTACGTCCTGGCGCGGATCTCTCCGTCTCGCGCCTCGCCGCAGTCGGAGCCACAGCCTTCTGGCTCTTACCCACCTGCACACGGATCTCTTCGTTCGCGCGGCATATGCGGAGTCAGCGGCCCTTCTCGTGTCACCTCTCGTCCTCCTGGCCCTCTGGAAGCTGACGGGGCCTCGGTTCTCCGCCGCCTCACTTGCGGGAGGCGCATGCGCCGTGGCAACCGTCGTTCTCGGGCACAACGCGGTCGCGCTGCTCCTCATCCCGGCTTTCTTTCTGGTGGCCGGCATCGCATCGGCCGAGAGACCGTTCCGGCCCGCTCCGTCCCTCAGGGCCGGCGCCGCGCTCGTCCTCGGCATGGTGCTGGCCGCCTTCTTCTGGATTCCCGCCTTCAGAGATCCCGTGGATCAGCTCACGGCAGCCACCTTCTCGTTCCGGGACCACTTCCCGACGTTCGGCCAGCTGCTCTACTCGCCCTGGGGCTACGGCCTATCCGTCCCGGGACCGGACGACGGGATGTCCTTCATGGTGGGCCCGCTGCACCTTCTCGCCGGACTGATGGGCCTCCTCGCGGCGATCCGGCGGGGCCCCGGGCGCGCTCGCGCGCTCGGCATCGCCGCCGCAACGGCCTCCGGAATCGGCATCTTCCTCGCCAGTCCCGCGTCACTCTTTCTGTGGGAGCGGATTCCCCTCCTGCAGTTCGTCCAGCTCCCGTGGCGGGCGCTCGTCCTGCCGACGCTCTTTCTTCCGGTCCTTGCGGCCCTCGCGCTCGACGACATCCCCCGGTCCGCCGCGATCGGAGCCGTCGGCCTCGTCCTCCTCGCGAATCTCGCCCACACCGAGCCGAAGGGCTACCTCCGGTTCGACGACGAGTTCTACGAGCCCGCCCGGATCGCGGCCAACGGGGTCAACACGACGACCGCGAAGAGTACGAGCCCCGCTGGGTCGGCGCTCGCCCGCCGTACTCGCCGCTGCCCCTCCTGGCCGCGACCGGGATCGACTTCATCGAAGCCCGGGAGACGACCGCGCACCGCCATTACCTCGTCCGGATTCCCCGCCGGACAACGGTGGAGGCCGCCGTCTTCTGGTACCCCGGCTGGCGCGTCTCATCGACGGTCACGAGGTTCCCACGTCCATCGTCCCGGGGCGGGGGACCTTCTCGTTCCCGGTGGAGGAAGGCGAGCACGAGATCGACATGGTGTTCACGCGGACTCCCCTGCGGACAGTCTCACTCCTCGCCAGCATCGTCACCGCGTTTCTCCTCGTCGCCGGCGTTGCCGTCGAGCGACGCCGGCCATCGTAGGCGCGCGTTGTGAGGAAGGCCTTTGTCGGCTTGGGCACTTTCGGCCTTCTCGTCCTTCTGGCTCAGTGTCCCGATCGGAGAGGACGGGAGGCTCGCCGCGACGTCCGAAACGTCGAGATCTGGCTGAAGAGCGGCGAGAACGCCCTCGATCGCGCGGATGATCCCGCGGTCGCCGTGGACGAGTTCCGCCGGGTCCTCGGAAAGGTTCCATCGCACTACGAAGCGACGTATCGGCTCGCCGTCGCCCTCGACCGCGCGGGGAGGCCGGAAGAGGCGCGCTCCTTCTGGGAAAAGACGCTGACCTTGGCTGACGCCCGACAGGACGCGCCGCGGATCGCGGCGGCACGCCTGCGGCTGGGAAGACCCTTCCCGGACCCTCCGCTTCCTCAGGGGACGAAGCGGCCCCCCCGGTCGTCTCGATGCGCGCCGCCGCGGGCACGAACGAGGAGATGATGAAGAAGGGTCTCTGACCTTCTCTACGCGAAGGGCGACCCGGCGGCGGCCGCGACGCCCTTCCGGACGGTCCTCGAGAGGAACCCGACGCACTACGGCGCAACCTACCAGCTCGCCGTTGCGCTCGAGCGATCCGGCAATCGGGCTGAAGCGCTCCCGCTCTGGCAGAAGGTTCTCGTAATGGCGCAGAGATACCGCGACGAGGAGACTGCGCGGACCGCCCGAATCCACCTCGGGCAGTCACCAAAGTGAGCGATCAGTTCGTCACGCGATCCTGGGCAGCTCCAAGGTAGTAGAGGCCGAGGATGGCATCGCGCGTCTCGCCGCGCCGGGCCCTCTCGATCGCCCCGGCCTGACACATTCCCGCGCCGTGCCCCGTGCCGTGTCCGGTGAGGAAGTACTCGGCCCGCGACTCGGCCATCTCGAAGGCCGTCGAGCGGACCGACGCCCACCCCCAGATCTCGGATGCGCTCTTCCGGAAATCGAAGCCGCGGACGACGCGCGAGGCGCCTCCCGGCGCCGCGAGCCGGATCATCGAGACGCGGCCGGTGTCGTCCCGGCCGTAGACCTCGAGGAACCGGGCCTCGGGTATCCCGAGCGACTCGGCGAGGCGCGGATCTCCCTTCGCGGGATCGAGAAGCTCCACGAATAGCCGGGGGCTCCGACGCAGGCGTCGTCCTCCACCGGGACGAGATCGGGATAGTCCTCGTCGTCCCAGACGTCGCGCGGGCGCGCGGTCTTCCCGCCGCAGCAGGCGTGGAAGGGCGCCGCGATGACCCGGCCGTTCTGGACGAGGACCACTCCCTCCGTCGCCCGCGCCGCCGCGCGGGTCTCCTCGGTCGCGGAAGAAAGGCCGCGAAAGACCTGGCAGTGGACGCCGTCGCAGAGATCCGCCCCCTCGTCGGCGTGCCGTGTCCGGCGCGCGAGCGCGTACGAGCGGGTCGCCACGGCCTGGGCTTCGAGCGCCGCCGCGGGAGCCCGGCGCCCCATCTCCCCAGGGAGGACGGCGGCGACGTAGACCTCGACGGGGATCTCCTCGACCTGACCGGTGGCCGTCCGAAAGATCCGCAGCGTCCGCCCGTCGGGGCCGGAGGCCACGGCGCGCGCCACGAGGCGCGGCGCCGCGAGGAAGGCCGCGCCGAGAACCAGGAACCTCCGCCGAGTCACGCCGGGCGATTGTAGACTCGCCGCGCCTCCCGATGAGCGAACCGTCTCGCGCCCTCGCGCGCCGGCTCGGCCCGTTCGACGCGGCCATGATCGTCATGGGAGGGATGGTCGGCGCCGGGATCTTCGTCAATCCCGCCGTCGTCGCGCACGAGGTCCCGTCGGCGGCCCTGAGCGTCCTCGCATGGGCCGCCGGAGGAGCCATCGCGCTCGCCGGCGCGTTTCTCTACGCCGAGCTGGCCGAGAGGCTCCCCGAAGCGGGCGGGCAGTACGCCTACCTCCGCGACGCATGGCATCCGCTTCTCGGATTTCTCTACGGCTGGACGCTCCTCCTCGTCACCGGGAGCGGAGGGCAGGCGGCGGTCGCGATGACCTTCGCCCGCTACCTGAAGGTCCTGACCGGGATCGACGCGCCGGAAGGGGCGATGGCCGTGGCGACGCTCGCGGGGGTCGCCGCGGTCAACCTTCTCGGCGTCCGCGCAGGAGGAAGCCTTCAGTCGGCCCTGATGGTGACGAAGGCGCTCGCCATCGCCCTCCTCGTCTTCGCCGGGCTCCTCGCCGCGGGCGTCCCGGCCGCGGGAGCGGACGCGTCTTCCGCCATCCCGGCGGCCTCCCTCGTGGCCGCGTTCGGCGCCGCGCTCGTCCCGGTCTTCTTCGCCTACGGCGGGTACCAGAACTCGGGCTTCGCGGCCGAGGAGCTGAAGAACCCGGAGCGAGACCTTCCGCGCGGGCTCCTCATCGGCGTGGCGGGCGTAATCCTCCTCTACATCTCCGTCGCGTGGGTCTCCGTCCGCGCTCTCGGCCCGGCCGGTCTTGCCGTGACCGGAACACCGGCTTCGGACGTGATGACCCGCGCACTCGGACCCGCCGGCGGGAAGCTGATCGCCCTCGGGATCGCCATCTCGACGCTCGGCTTCCTGTCGCACGGCGTCCTGACGCTTCCCCGCGCCTACTTCGCGATGGCGCGGGACGGCGTCTTTTTCCGGACGGTCGCGACGCTGACGAGCAGGACCCGGGTCCCCGCGTTCGCGATCCTCGTTCAGGCCGGGGTCGCGGCGGCGCTCGCTCTCTCCGGAAAATACGAGCAGATCCTCGGCTTCGTCATGTCGGTCGACGTCCTCTTCTTCGCGGCGACCGGCGCGGCGCTCTTCGTCTTCCGGCGGCGCGGCCGGCCCGCTCCCCCGCGTCTCTCTCCCCGGCCATCCCTTACGATGCTCGTCTTCATCTCGGCCTGTCTCTTCGTCGCCGGGAGCACCTGGGCTCGCTACCCGGCCAACTCGGCCGTCGGGCTGGGGCTCCTCCTTTCGGGCGTTCCGGCGTATCTTTTCTGGAGCCGGAAGCGATGACGCGCACGACTTCATCCCCGTACATGGAGTGGGCAAAGACCCGCTCCGCCTCCCGCTTCAACCTCGCCCGGAGCGGCGTTCCGGACCAGCCGCTCGCCGCGATCGGGGCGACAGCTCGACGACGTCGAGACGAGCGGCGGAGACGGGTACGGCTGGGGACCTCTTCTCGAAGCGATCGCCCGGCGATTCGGGACCTCCCCGGACTGCGTCGTCCACCTCCCCGGAACGTCGATGGCGAACTTCGTCGCGCTGGCCGGGCTCGTCGGCCCGGGGGACGACGTCGTCGCCGAGGCGCCGACATACGAGCTGATGCTCTCGGCCGCCCGGTTCCTCGGGGCGAACATCGTCCCCTTCATCCGGAGAGAGGAGAGCGGCTGGGCGGTCGATCCGGAGGACGTCGAGAGGGCGATCACCCCGCGGACGCGCGTCATCGCCCTGACGAACCTCCACAACCCGTCGAGCGCGCGGATTCCGGACGAGATTCTCTTCCGCGTCGGCGCGATCGCGCGCGCGGCCGGCGTCCGGGTCCTCGTCGACGAGGTCTATCTCGAGGCGCTCTACGAGACCCCCATGCCCACCTCCCACCGGCTCGGCCCGGAGTTCGTCGTGACGTCGAGCCTCACGAAGGCCTACGGCCTCTCGGGTCTCCGCTGCGGCTGGGTCCTTGCGGAGCCGGACGTCGCCCGCCGCCTCTGGCGGCTCAACGATCTCTTCGGGGTCAACCATGCGCGCCCGGCGGAGACGCTTGCCCTCCGCGCCATTGCGAAGCTCACCGACCTCGCCCCCGGCTTCCGGACGCTCCTCGAGACGAACCGCGCGCTCTTCACCGAGTTCCTCGCCGGGCGCCAAGACATCTCCTGCTTCGTCCCGCCGCACGGCACCGTCGTCTTCCCGAAGCTGTTGACGACCGACGACGCCGCTCTCTGCCGGCTTCTAAGGGAAAAGTACGAGACGACCGTCGTCCCCGGCGAGTTCTTCGGCCGCGCCGACCATGTCCGGATCGGCCTGTGCGTCGAGAGCGAGGTCTTCCGCGAGGGGATCGACCGGCTGGGGCAGGCGCTGGACGAGATCTCGAAGGGCTAGCGGCGACCCGAGGACCTGGGGCGGGCGACGGAGCGGGCGATCATTCACGCCTAGAATGTCCCCGATGGCAATGGAGATCCGCCCGCGAACCATCGATTCGGAGGCCGCAAGACAATTCAGGGGGACGGCCGAAGAGAGGATGCGCGCGGCGCTCGTGGCAGGTGACCTGGCCCTTCAGCTCTTTCTGGCCACGCAGCCTCCCGGCACGAGCGTCGAGGAGGCCCGCCGCCGGCTTCAGCGGGCAGCGCACGCCGGGCGGCGGCCGTCCCGTTGTACGGATGAGCCGTGAAAACGACGCTTCTGGCCCGTGTCCTCGAGGTGCTCGAGGGGCGCGGCGCGCGGCCCGCTCTCATCGGAGGGATGGCGCTCGCGGCGCACGGCGTCGGCCGGGCGACTCAGGACTTCGACATTCTGGTCCTAGACGCCGCCGTCCTCTCCGAGAAGCCGTGGACTGCTCTCCGGGAGTCCGGAGTCGAGATCGAAATCCGGCGGGGCGACGCCGCCGACCTGGTCCTCCTGAAGCTCGATGCGGGCGGGCCGCAGGACCGGCTCGACATTCGGCTGCTCCTGCGGGGCCCGGCCGGCCCTGCGCTCCGCACCGAGGTGGAGAGCCGCCTCGCCGCGCTGCCGCAGCCGCTCCGCGACGCGTGGATCACCCTGGAGGATTAGAGCCTCAAGGGGCGGCCATTCGGAATGGCGACGTTCGCCTGCCCCGAACGACTCTATAATTGATAATTGAGACGCGACCCCGGTCGAAACGACCCCGGTCGAAACGAAGGGGTCACGAAACGAAAGGGTCAGGTTTTGCACCTGTAGTCTACGGGGAGTTCCTTCCGGGGTGTGCGGCGTCGGCCTCGCCGCGAAGGGTCGCGACGGCGTGCGGGAGGACGGGGGCAATCGCTTCGAGGCACTCGACGGCGCCCTTCGGCGAGCCGGGGAGGTTGACGACGAGCGTTCTCTTCCGGACGCCCGCTACCTGCCGGGAGAGGATGGCCGTCGGGACGGCGGCGCGCGTCGCGGAACGCATCGCCTCTGCGAGGCCCGGAACGTCGTAGTCGATCGCGGCGCGCGTGGCCTGCGGCGTCACGTCGCGTGGCGAAAGGCCCGTCCCGCCGGTCGTCAGGACGAGATCCACGGATCCGCCGTCCGCAAGGCGCGAGATTTCCGCTCCGATTCCCGCCGCGTCGTCGGGAATCACCTTCGTCTCGACGATCTCCGCTGTGAGCAGGAAACGCCGGACGGCCCCTTCGACGGCCGGCCCGCCCCGGTCTTCCCTCTCGCCTCGGGCGGAACGGTCGGAGATCGTCAGTACCGCGACCCGCATCCGGCGGATTCTCTCAGGGACTCTATCCCCCGATCTCGGACATGTTCCGGGCGTGAAGGGGAAGCATGTTCTTCTGCATCCCGACGAACATCGGGTGGCGCTCCTCCTTCACGGCGGCGGCATGCTCGACGAGAGCGGCGAGATCGGTGTCCGATGCCCCCGCCCGCATCGGCCGGAGGAGATCGACGTCGTTGTGCCCGAAAAGGCACCCCTTCAGGAAGCCGTCCTGGGTCAGCCGCATCCGGTTGCAGGTGTCGCAGAAGCGGTCCGAGACGGGGGTGATGAAGCCGATCGTCCCGCGGTGCTCGCCGAGAGCCGAGACGACGTGATACTCGTCCGCGGGGCCCGCCACCTCGCTCTTTTCGGCGGGCGAAAGGCCGTAGCCCGCGGCGACGAGACGTTCCTTCACCTCGTGCCACCCCATCCAGTCGGCGTCCGTCCAGCCGTTGTTCCCGAACGGCATGAACTCGATGAACCGGACTCCGAGGTTCTTCTCGTGCGTCATCGCCGCGAGCGGGAGGATCTGGTCGTCGTTGAAGCCGCGGATGACGACGGCGTTGATCTTCACGGAGTCGAACGGGAGCGAGAGGGCGAGGTCGATCGAGTCGAGGACGGGCTGAAAGTGGTCGCGGCGCGCCAGCTTCCGGAAGTGCTCGGCCTCGGCCGCGTCGAGCGAGACGTTCACCCTCGTGAGGCCGGCGGCGAGAAGGCCGTGAGCCATCCTCGGGAAGAGGACGCCGTTCGTCGAGAGGGCGATTCCGCCCGGAAAGCCGATCGCCGAGAGATCCCTGACGATGTCGACGAGATCGGGGCGCGTCGTCGGCTCGCCCCCCGTGACGCGCACTTTCGTGACGCCGAAGGAGGCGAGAAGCGCGGCGGCGCGGCGGATCTCCTCCCGCGTCATCAGGTGCGGAAGCGGCCGGAAGGTCTGGTTCTCCGGCATGCAGTAGATGCAGCGGAGATTGCACCGGTCCGTGATCGAGATCCGGACGTACGTGATACGCCTGCCGTGGCCGTCGATGAGGGTCTCTTGCAACCCGCTCCCCCCTTCCTGAGAGTCTATCTCGACGAAATGGGGAGAATGAAGGCTAGACTCGGCACGTGGTTCTGGGTTCCGTCCGGGAAACCTTCCGCGCGATCGCGACGACCGTCGTCCCCGAGGCCGGGGGGCTCGACGCGGCGGGGTGGGCAGAACTCGAGCGTTTGGTTGAAAAGACCCTCGAGCCTCGCCCCGCGGCGGTGAAGCGGCAGCTTCAGCTTCTGATCCGCGCCATCGGATTCCTCCCGATCCTCCGCCGCGGCAAGCGCTTCACCTCCCTCTCCCCGTGCGAGAGGGCGGCGTTCCTGTCGGGGATCGAGAACGCGCCCGTCGTTCTTCTCCGCCGCGGCTTCTGGGGAATCCGGACGCTCGTTTTTCTCGGTTACTACGCGCGCCCCGAAGCCGGCCGCGAGATCGGATACAGGGCCCACCCGCGCGGGTGGGAAGCGCGAAGAGCGGCCGGCGCCGGGACGTCCCGATGATCGAAAAGAGCTTCGACGTCGTCATCGTCGGCTCGGGGGCCGGAGGCGGCACGGTGGCTGAAGGGCTCGCCCCGCTCGCGCGCGCCGGGTACCGGATCCTCGTCGTGGAGCAGGGGGCGCGCCTGAAGGACTCGGAGTTCACGGGGCAGGAGGTGGACATGGCCGACGCCCTCTACGAAGAAGGCGGCGGCTTCCTGACGGCCGAGGGGACGATGACGCTCGCCTTCGGGCGGGCGTGGGGAGGCTCCACCGTCGTCTACACGGGGACGTCGCTCATCGCTCCGGAGCGCGTCATCCGGAAGTGGAATGTCGCGGGCCTTTCGCACGACGACGTCGAGAGGCGCTCGAAGCGCTTCGCCGGGGAGAACAACGTCCACCTTCTCTCCCCCGACCTCCTCAACGAGAACAACCGGCTCTTCGTCGAGGGGTGCGAGAAGGCGGGCTACCGCGCCGAGCAGTTCCCCCTGAACCTGAAAGGGTGCCTCGGGTCGAGCCTCTGCAATCTCGGCTGTCCGAACGGCGCCAAGCAGGGGACGCACCGCGTCCAGCTTCCGAAGGCCCTCGCGGAGGGGGTCACGGCGGTCACGCGCGCCGAAGCCCTTCGGATCGAGGAGCGCCGGGTGATCCTCCGGGTGACGGCCCCCGGTCCCGGCGAAAAAGGCGAGCTCTCCGAGTGGGCGCCGGGCGAGTACGCCGTCAGCGCGAAAGCCGTCGTGACGGCGGGAGGCGCCGTCGGGACCCCCGCGCTTCTTCTCCGTTCCGGCTTCGGCTCGCGCCTGCCGCGCCTCGGCGAGGGCTTCACCTGCCACCCGGCGCACATCCTCGTCGGGGAGCATCCGCAGCCGATCACGAACGACGTCGGCCACCCGAAGAGCTTCTTTCTGGACCGGGCCGTCGAGGAGGGATTCCTCCTCGAGACCTGCATGTACTTCCCCTTCACGACGGCGAAGAACCTGACCGGCTTCGGCGCGCCGCACAGCGCCCTGATGCGAGCCTTCTCGCGCCTGCAGATGATCCTCGTCCTGGCCTGCGACAAGGCCGTGCCGGGGAACCGCGTCACGGTGGACGCCGCCGGAAAGCCGGTCGTCCACTACACCTTCACGCCCGAGACGGTCGCCTCCCTCGTCCGCGCCACGCGCGCCGCGTCGCGAATTTTCTTCGCCGCGGGCGCGCTCCGGGTCCACGCCCCCTCCGCCGATCCGCCGCTCCTCTCGCGCGAGGAATCCGGAGCGATCGACACCCGGATCCACGAGCGGAACTTCCGCGCCGGGAAGATCTCCGTCTCGGCCGCCCACCTGATGGGTGGATGCGGAATGGGGACGGGCGCGTCCGACTCGGTCACCGACGCATGGGGGCGGGTTCACGGCCTGCCGTGGCTCTTCGCCGCCGATGCGAGCCTCTTCCCCGACTCGCTCGAGATCAATCCCTACCTCACGATCATGGCGCTCGCCGACCGCGCCGCCGAGCGGATCCGCGAGGAGGCCGGGGCGCTCCTCGGGGCTCCGGGGCGGGCCGCATGACGGAGAGGCTCACGGGAGCCGAGCTGGTGGTCCGCGCGATGGTGGACGAGGGGATCTCCCTCGCCTTCGGCATCCCGGGGACGCACAACATCGAACTCTACGACGCGCTCGCCGCGACCCCCTCCATCCGGGCCATTCTCGTCACGGACGAGCAGAGCGCCTCCTTCATGGCCGACGCCGCCGCCCGCGCGACCGGGCGGATCGCCTGCGTGAACGTCGTTCCGGGAGCCGGCCTGACGCACGCGATGTCGGGAATCGCGGAGGCGTACCTCGACGGGATCCCGATGCTCGTCCTCGGATGCGGCATCCGGCGCGACACGGGGAAGGCCTACCAGCTCCACGACGTGGACCAGATCGCCCTCGCCCGCCCCGTGACGAAGGCGCAGCTCCGTCCCGGGAGGGGCGCGGAGCTGTACGACGTCGTCCGCCGCGCCTGCCGGATCGCGCGCGCCGGCGTCCCCGGCCCCGTCTTCGTCGAGGTGCCGGCCGACCACTACCTTTTCCGGCACGACGCGAGCCTCGCGCCTCCGCCCCCCGAGTCGGCGCCGCCGGCGCCGAGCGAGGAGGCCGTCTCGATCGCGGCCGAGCTTCTCCGCAAGGCGAGGCGGCCGCTTCTCTACCTCGGCCTCGGCGCGGCCGGCGCGGGTGCGGATCTCGTCGCTCTCGCTGAGCGGCTGCAGTCTCCGGTGGCGACGACGTTCCAGGGGAAAGGGGTCTTCCCCGAGTCCCACCCTCTCTGGCTCTGGCCCGGCTTCGGCGATGCCGCGCCGCCGTTCGTCCGGGCGGCCGCCGCCACCTGCGACGCCACCCTCGCCATCGGCTGCCGCTTCGGCGAGGTGGCGACCGGAAGCTACGGGCTCTCGCCCCGCCGGCCGCTGATCCACGTCGACATCGATCCGGCCGTCCCCGGCCGGAACTTCCCCGCCGATCTCGCCGTCACCGCCGACGCCGCGGCTTTCGTCGCCGCACTTCTTCCGAAGCTGACGCCCCGCACCGCGGACGCGCCGCTTTGCCGGAATCTCGAGGAAGGGCGGTCCGAAGCCGGACGGGAGATGTCGGTGCCGTCCGACGATCGCGTCGCGCCGCACCTTCTCCTCCGGGCGCTCCAGGAGGAGTTCGGGCCGGAGACGATCTTCACGAGCGACAGCGGGAACGGCACCTTCCTCGCCGTCGAGGGACTCCGCCTCGACCGCCCCGGCCGGCTCCTCTCCCCCGTCGACTTCTCCTGCATGGGCTACGCGGTCCCCGCCGCGATCGGCGCGAAGCTGGCCGCCCCGTCCTCGCCCGTCGTCGCCCTCGCCGGCGACGGCGCGTTCCTGATGACGGGCCTCGAGCTCCTCACCGCCGTCCAGAACGGCTGCGGCGTCGCGGTCTTCATTCTCCGCGACCGCGAGCTGGCGCAGATCGCCCAGTTCCAGTCGACGGCGCTCGGACGGAAGAGCCAGAGCGCTCTTTCGGACTTCGACCTTCCCGGCCTCGCCCGTGCGCTCGGCGTCGAAGCGCTCAGCCTCTCGCGTGACGCCGAGATTCCGTCGGTCGTCCGGCGCGCGAAGGAGATCTCCGCCTCCGGGCGCCCCGTCCTCGTCGACGTGGCGATCGACTACTCGTTCAAGACCTACTTCACCCGCGGCGTCGTGAAGACGAACTTCCTTCGCCTGCCGTGGGGGGACCGGCTCCGCTTCGCCCTGCGGGCCGTCTCCCGGAAGGTGTTCGGGGCGGGCTGATCGGGCCTCGGCCCCGGCGCCAGCGGCCGCTCCTGCCGCCGCTCTTTTCGACGAGCGCGACCGGGCCGATGACGATCCCCTTGTCGGCCGCCTTGCACATATCGTAGAGCGCGAGGGCGGCGGCCGAGGCCGCGACGAGGGCCTCCATCTCGAAGCCGGTCTTCCCCGTCCCGCGCACCTCCGTCCGGATCTCGACGGCGCTCGTCCCTCTCTCCCGCCGGAACGAGACGGAGACGGCGTCGAAAGAGAGCGGGTGGCAGAGCGGGATCCACTCCGCCGTCCGCTTCGCCGCCTGGATGCCGGCGAGCCGGGCGACGGCGAGCGCGTCCCCCTTCGCGTTCTCCGAGGCGTCCAGGGCGCGGTAGGCCCGCGGCCCGAGCGTCACGACGGCGCTCGCCGCGGCCGTGCGGAGCGTCGGCTTCTTCGCCGAAACGTCGACCATCCGCGCCGCGCCGTCAGGCCCGAGATGAGTCAGCCGCTTCATGCTCGAGCCGCTCGTACTCCTCGTTCGTGTTGACGTTGAAGAACGAGGTCCGGTCTCCCCCCGGCATCTGCGCCGTATCTTCCTCCGGGATCAGGACGGCGCCGAGCGGCTGCAGCGCCGCCTGAAGGGAGTAGTCCCCCGCGGCGAGGCGGCCGAGGAGCGGAACGAGGGCGCTCTTCCGCCAGACGGCGCAGAGCGTCTGCGGGACGCCGTCCGCGACCGGGACGACGGCCGGGGCCTGGATCGCTTCCGCCACGTCGAGGAGGGCGGCGAGGAACTCCTCCGGACAGCGCGGGATGTCGGCCGCGAGAATCAGGTTCGTCTCCTCGGGGCTCCAGGCGAGCGCGGCCGCGACGCCGAAGGCGGCGGCCTGCGGCTCGGCCCCGTCCGGGACGAACGGGTAGGGCGCCCCCTCGAACGGCGCGGGGTCCTTCCCGACGAACGCGGCCCGCCCGCAGACGAGCGAGAGCTTCTCCGCCTGCCAGACCGCCATCGGGCGGCCCCGGTACGGGAGGATGGTCTTGTCGCGCCCCATACGTCCCGAACGGCCGCCGACGAGGACGAATCCGAACGCCATCTCTGGCAGAATGCTACTACCGTCGTGATTTCGCCCGTTCTCGCCGCCAGCGGGTCGCCATGAGTCCGCCGTCGCGACCATTGCGCGACTTCGACCGGTTCTGGCTTGCGCTTCTCGCCCTTGCGACGGTCCTCGCCGCCGCCCTCCGCCTTTCCGGCCTCTCGCAGGAGTCGCTGTGGGCAGACGAGGCGCACAGCGTCGCCGTCGCCGGCTACGCCGGATTTCCGCCCGATCTGCGCCATCTCGATCCCGGTCCTCACCCGACGCTCTTCTTTCGCCTCCTGGGCGTCTGGCTCCAGATGGTCCCTGCGGACGAGGGATGGCTGCGCCTCCTTCCCGCCCTCTGCGGCATCCTCGCGGTCCCTGCGCTCTACGCCTTCGGACGAGCTCTCCTCCTCCCCCGTCCGGCGTCCGTCCTCGGAGCTTTCCTCCTCGCGCTCGATCCGCACTCCGTCTGGTACTCGCAGGAGCTTCGGATGTACTCCCTCGAGGGCCTCCTCGGGCTGCTTCATCTCGCGGCCGGCGCGCGCCTGGCCCGCTGTCGCCGAAGGGATGCGGCACTGCCGTGGGCCGCATGGCTGCTGACCGCTTTCGCACTTCTTCAAACGCACTACTTCGCCGTCTTCTATTTCGCCGTCGACGCCGTTGGATTCGTCGCCGTTTTTCGTCGCGTCCTGCGGGCTCACCCCGGGGCGCTCCGGCGCACCGCCGCACGGGGTACGCTCCTGGGCCTCCGCGGTGCGGCGGCGCTCGCGGGAGCGTCGGCTCTTCTCGGGCTCGCCGCGGGTCTCCCCACGCTCCTTGGGCTCCTCGACCGCGTTCGTTCCGGCGAGGGAATCGACTGGCTTGGCCGCCTCTACCAGATCACGTGGAGAACCCCGTGGCAGATACTCGATGGGCTGGTGGCCGGGCCCCAGATCCGGGGAGCCCCGGATGCGCTCCGCGCCGCGGCGGTAGCCGCCTTCGTTCTTCTCGTCGGCGCCGCGGCCTGCCGCTCTCCCGGATCGGTCGCGCGCTTCCTCACGCCCGTTCGCGCCCGCCGGCTCTGGCCGGCGACCGTCGCCTTCCTGCTCATCGGGCTTCCGACCCTCGCTCTCTCTACAGGGTCGTCATCCTCGGCGGGGACCGGTACCTCGAGATCGCCGTGGGGCCTCTTGCGCTCGCGGCCGGGACCGGCGCGTATGTCGCGGCCCGACGCGGTTGGCCCACGCGGGTATTCGTCGTCGCGGCGATCGGCCTCGTCGTCGCGGCGCAGGCCGGCTATCTCTCGACCTACTTTTCCGGACGGGAGAAGCGGATGTTCCGCGAGGCCGTCGGCGTCATGACCGCCGAGTCGAGGCCGGGAGACGCATTTCTCACCAGCCTCCTCGCGGAGCGCCTTCCCGTCGAGTTCTACGCGCGAGGCCGCGTCTCCTTCGCGGGCACTTCGCCTCCCTCGTCCGGTCGGCTCTGGTTTTTCTCCGAGAGCCCCACGCCGACACCTGCCGAAGCGCGGCTCATCGGAAAGGGCTTCCGGGCAGACGCGTCGTGGGATATCGGGACATCCTGGTCCTTGACGTCTCTCCGCCTCACCCGCTACGTGAGCCGCTGAAGCGGGCGTTCTTCCTCAGACCAGCTTCAGAAGATGGCCCATCTTCGTCTTCTTGGTCGAGAGGTAGTCGCGCGTCTGGGCGGTCGGCGGAATCTCGAGAGGGATCCGTTCCACGATCTCGAGTCCGTAGCCGTCGATCGCGACGTACTTCGACGGATTGTTCGTCATCAGCTTCATCCGCTTCACCCCGAGATCGCGGAGGATCTGGCAGCCGATGCCGTAGTCGCGCACGTCCGGCGCGAAGCCGAGCTTCTCGTTCGCGGCGACCGTGTCGAGCCCCTGCTCCTGCAGCTCATACGCCAGGAGCTTGTTGAACAGGCCGATGCCCCGCCCCTCCTGAAGGAGATAGAGAAGGACGCCGCGCCCCTCGGCCGCGATCGTCTCGAGCGCCTTCTCGAGCTGCTTTCCGCAGTCGCAGCGCGCCGAGCCGAAGACGTCACCCGTCAGGCAGGAGGAGTGGACGCGGACGAGGACCGGGTCGTTCTCCGTCCAGGTTCCCGCCACGAGGGCGAGGTGCTCTTCGTGCGTCACGTCGGAACGGTAGGCGACCGCCGTGAAATCGCCGAAGCGCGTCGGAAGGTGCGGCGCGGCGACGCGCGTGACGAGCCGCTCGGTCCGCATCCGGTGCCGGATCAGCTCGGCCACGGAGACGATCGGGATGCCGTGCGCCTCCGAGAAGCGGAGGAGGTCCGGGACGCGGGCCATCGTCCCGTCCGGGTTCATGATCTCGCAGATGACGGCCGCGGGAGTCAGGCCCGCGATCCGGGCGAGGTCGACGGACGCTTCCGTCTGGCCGGCTCTCTTCAGGACTCCGCCGCGGCGCGCACGAAGCGGGAACGTATGCCCCGGGCGGAGGAGGTCGGACGGCTTCGTCTTCGGGTCGATCAGGGTCCGGACGGTCGCGGCCCTGTCGGCCGCCGAGATCCCGGTCGTCGTCTTGCCGCGCGCCTCGACCGAGACGGTGAACGCCGTCCCGTAGTTCGAGGTGTTCTGCTCCACCATCGGGTGGAGGTCCAGCTCGTCACAGCGCTCCTCGGTCAGGGAGACGCAGACGAGGCCGCGCCCCTCCTTCGCCATGAAGTTGATCGACTCGGCCGTCACGAATTCGGCGCCGACGCAGAGGTCCCCCTCGTTCTCGCGGTCCTCGTCGTCGACGATGATGACGAACCGGCCACGAGCGTAGACGGCAGCGGCCTCGGAGACGGAAACGAAGCTCACGGGTTCTCCTCTCCGGCGAGCACCGGTGCGCCCGCGGGGCGCTAATTGTAGCGGGAGGTCGGGCCGCCGGCCGGCGCGGTCCCCTCGGGGCGTCCGGAGCGCCCCGCGGGCGGAGCGAGGACCGAACGCTTTCCGACCTCGCGGAGGAGAGTCTTCAGGAAGACCTCGAACTGCGCCGCGGCGGGAAGGAACGCCCGCGGTTGCCTCTCGCGCGAGAAGCCGGCGAGAAATCGTTCCACGAGCGACCAGTCCTTGAACATCAGGTGCCGCATCGAGCCACGGCGGAAGGCCTCCAGCGCGGCGACGAGAGTCAGGAGACCCTTCCTGTCCGGCGCGCTGCGGAAGAACTGCGTCGTCCGGACGAGCTGGGCGAGGTCGTCGCGCAGCCGCTGGCTCTGCTCGCGGCGCGTCCGGTAGTCGGGGAAGAGGGCCCGTCCGTCCACCTCGGAGGAAAAGGTCTCCGCAAGCGAAATCACGGACTGCTGGTAGAGGTCGCCGAGGAGCCCCGCCGCGTCCTCGAGGCGGGTCAGGACGAGCCCCGGGTCCCGCATGACGGCCACGTCGACCAGCTCGACCTCCATGACCTTGCGAACCTCCTGCTCCTGCGCGTGGAGGATCCGCTCGAGCCCTTCGGCGATCGGCGACTCCGCCGGAAACCTGGATCGCAGCCGGCTCCGGAGGTAGTCGCAGAAGGCGTCACTCTCGCCCCGGAGGAGGCTGAAGACGAGAAGGGCTCTCTTCCGCGAGGCCGGAGAGCCGATCGTGGCGCGGGCCATCTCGACGTAGCGAAGCTCCTTGAAGAGCTGGACGAAGAGGGTCGCGAGCGTCCCCTTGTGCGCCGGCTCGATGAGGGTCGAGAGGACCCGCTGGAGGGACTGCTTCGACGTCCGGTCGAGGACCGGCCTCAGGTTCTCGTTGAAGAGGACGCCGAGGTTCGGATCCTGCTTCAGCGTTCCGATGACGATCCGCCCGAGCGAGAGATAGGTCTGGAGCGGGAGGAACGACGCCTTCGCGAGCTCGTCGAGGACCTTGGAGAAGTCGTCCAGCTTTTCGACGACGAGCGCCAGCTCGGCCTCGGCTCCGGTTCGCCGCCGCGCCGACGGGGCCGAGGAGGGAATGCGCCCCACCTGCCCGTCGAGATAGAGGAGGAACGACGCGAGATCCTCCTTCCCCTCGCCGAGGAGGTGCGTCGTGAGCATCGCCATGTGGTTCACCCCCGTCCGGATGACCCCCACTTCCTCGACGAAGTTCTTGAGCGAGGCGTGCGACCGCTCGAAGGGCGAGAGCGGCAGGTACTCCACCTGGAAGAACCGCTCCATCCCCTTCAGCCACATCTCCATCTCGAACAGGTAGTCGTATTTCATCCTGTTCGAAAACAGCGAGGACGTCTCGAGGACCGTGAACCGCGGCATCGGTGTCTCTAGTCTATGCCCTCTGGGTCAGGGATCCCGACTGCCGCTTCCGGAACGCAGGTCGGCAGGCAGCGCGCCCGTCAGGCCGACTTTCGGTGGATCCGCTGGTACGCCGGCGACGCCGCCTGAATGCGGTGCATGGCTTCGCGCGGGTAGACGCGCTCGCCACACGTCGGACACGCGAAAAACCGGAGCTTCGGAACGGCGTATCGCTGGCCCTTGAAATCACCCTTCCAGTTCTCGACGACCTCCCGGATCGCGGCACTGCCGCACGTCGGGCAGACGCGGATCGAGCAGTCCGCCCGAAACCACGCTAGAACGCGCGCTTCGACGAGATGAGGAAGTAGAAGTGATCTTCGCCATGAGCCTTGCTTGATGCGGACGAGGATGTCCGACACGCGAGAAGCATACCTTCCTCGAATCCGGACCGGCCGGCCCTAAAACGCGTAGCCGACGCTGAAGTTGAAGACGCCGAGCGTCTCGAACGGCTTCTTGTCGAGCTTCATGCCGTAGTCGATCCGGACGGGGCCGACCGGCGTCATGTAATAGAGCCCGACCCCGGCGCCAGGACGGATCTCGCCGAGATTCACCTTTCGCCAGTCGTCCCAGGTGTTTCCGTCGTCGAAGAAGAAGGCGGCTCCGAGGCCCCCGGTCAGCCGCTGTCGCCATTCCACGTTAAAGAGGAGAAGGCCGTTGCCGCCGTAGCCGACGAGATCCGTGTTCACGGTCTGGCCGATGATTCCGAGGGCATCCTGGCCGAAGGCGCGGTGCGACGTCCGTCCGCCGGCGAAGAGCCGCTCGGGGATCGGCACCATCAGGTTCGGCTTGCAGTCCGGGTTCGGTCCGATGATGTCGCAGGGGCCGAATGGCTGGATGGCGCCGTAGCGGACGGCGACCACGAGGACGGAGTCGGGAGAAAAGGAGTGGTAGCCGGACGCGAGAAGAGAGCCGCGAATGAAATGTGCCGTCGCGGCGAGGAGGGGAAAGGCGTACTTCATCTCGCCGCTGACGAGGAATCCCTTCGTCGGCGAGACCGGATCGTCTCGCGTGTCCCAGGAGAGGGCCGGCCCGACGGAGGCGATCAGGTTCTTCTGGTTCGGCAGCTGGTCGGGGCCGAGGCCGGGATCTTGCGACGGGATGACGATCTCGTACTGGAGGCGAAGGAGCGCCCGGACGGTTCGGCTCACTTTCTTCGACGTGTCGAAGTAGACGCCGCCCCTCTTGACGGAATAGCCCGTCTGGTAGTCCTGGCCCGCGAAGACCGAGACCGAGAGGGGATACCCGCTGTCCAGAAGGGAGGGCTCCCGATAGAAGAGTCGGAAGCGGTTCTGCCGGCGCGAGACGAGGAGGTCGCTGCCGGCCGCGATCGCGCGGCCGAACAGATTGTTGTACGTGGCTCCGAGCGAAACGCGGGGGGAGAACTTCGGCTCGGACGCCGAGGAGTAGTCGGCGCCGAAGCCGTAGAGGAGGCTCCACGGCTTTCCCTCGGTCACAGCGAGGACGACCGGCCGCTCGGCGGTGTCGGGGTCGGCGGGGAGCACCTGCACGTCGGCCCGCGAGAAGACCCCGAGGGAGGCGAGCTTCCGCTGCATCTCGAGCGCCCGCGTCAGGCTGAAAGGCTGGCCTTCCAGGCTCCCGATCTCGCGCTCGATGACGGAGAGCTTCGTCTTCCGGTACCCGCGGACGATGGTCTTCCCGAAGGTGACGGGCTCTCCCTCGAAGATCGTGAATGTGACGTCTACGTCCGTCGACGACGAATCCGCACCCGGGCGGGGCTTCGCGGTCGCGTCGACACGGGCGTCGGGAAACCCCTTTTCCTGGTAGCGACCGCCGAGCGTCGCCACGTCGGCGTTCAGTCCCTCGTCCGTGAACGGGCGCCCCGTCTCCGTCACGAGGCCCACCCGGAGCTCCGCGTCCGTGAGGCGCGAATTCCCGGTGAAAGAGCGCGACGCGACGGTATAGCGGCTCCCGTCCGTGAGGCGGAAGTCGACGTCGAGCGTGAACGGGCGGCGGCCGGGAGTGACGAGAGGTGGCGGGACCTTCGCATCGCGGAAGCCCTTCGCCTGGTAGAGGGAGAGGATCGCTCCGGAGTCCGCAACGAGATCCCCCTCCACGAGCCGGCCCAGCGTGAAGAGGCCCGGTTTCGAGGTCGAAACGACGGAGCGGGCGGCGCGCGAGGAGATCTCCTTCGTCCCTTCGACCACGACCTTTCCGACGACGTACCGGTCCCCTTTCGTCACGGCGAAAGTGATGACCTCCTCGTCCGGGGCCGTCACGTGCGAGACCTCCACCGCCGCCTTCGCGTACCCTTTCTGCTGATATTTCTGGACGAGACGGCCACGAAATCTCTCCACCGTCTCCTCGTCCGGAGGGTCGAGCCGGGCCCAGGGGGAGTCGCGGTTCTTTCTCACGTCCGATTCCGGCGCCCCGGTCACGCGAAGAACGATCCGGGGCCCGACGAAGACGTGGTAGCGGGGAGTCGCGCGCTTCGCGGACGGGTCGTAGGTCACTCCTTCCCAACGGACCTCGGCGCGCCCGTACCCCTTCTCGCGGAGATACTTCTCGAATCGCTCGGCGTCCGAGCGCGCGCGCGCCTCCCGGTAGGCTTTCCCGCTCTTCTGCCGGGCTTCCTTGGCGAGCGGCTCCTCCTTGACCGGGCCGAGACTTCCGTCCCACTCCGGCCGGCCGGCGACCGCCTCCGGCCCCTTTTCGACCTGGATGACGACATCGACCGTGTTCGCCCCGGGGTCGCCCCAGGCAGAGACGTCGACCCGGGGCTCGAAGTAGCCCCGGGCACGGAGATGCTCCCGGACGATTCCCTCGAGAGGGTCGAGGGCATCGGGCGCCCAGAGGTCGCCGGCCTGAAGAGCGAGCGAATCCCGGAGCTTCCCTTTCTCCGGAATCCCCTTTCCCTCGAGTCTGAACGACGCGATCCGGGGAACCGCCGCGAACCGGATGACGACCTCCAGGCCTCCCGGGCCGGGCGAGGCCTCCACGCAGAGGTCGAGGAACCGACGCGTCGCGAAGAGGTTGCGGATAGACCGCCGGATCGCCCCCTCGCTGAGGGTCCGGCCGGGCGAAAGCTCGGTCAGACGGGACCAGCTCTTCGTCTCCGGAGCGGCATCCCCTTCGAACCTGAGGGTCGCGATCCGCCCGTCCATCAAGCCGGCCGGAGGCGCCGTGGCCGCGGACGGAGGGCCGACCGCGAGAACGAGGGCGAGCGCCGCGAGGAAAGCGACGACTCGCCTCACCGGAGCTGCTTCCGGAAAACGATCTCGAGCGAATAGACCCCGTATTCGTCCTGCATGGCCTGGATGAAGGCCGTCGGGGAGATCTGGTACTCGAGGGAGATGACCTGCTGCTGCGCGTTCGACGCCGACCCGAACTGGTAGGCGATCGTCGCGGTGAAGTTCTTTCCGAAGGACTTGCCGATCGTCACGCGCGGCCCCGTGAACGACGTCCCCTGGAAATTCGGGTCGATCTGGAGCCGGTCGAGCCGGAAGAATTCCTTCCCCCGGCTCGTGATCGCTTCCGTGGCGAGCCCCGTCAGGAGGTCGCGCGCCGCCTGCGACACCGACGCGTCGGAGGAGGTCGTGCTTCCGACCGGTGACCCCGACGTCGCGGTCGCCGGGAGAGTTCCCGAGGCGAGCAGGGAGACGATCTGCGCCTCGGTGAGCGGCGGGTCGGACGTGAACTTCGCCGAGAGGCGCGTCGGCGTCCCCGTCACGACGACACGCACCTCGTAATCCCCCTGGCTCGTCCGGACCAGTGTCCGCGCGTCCACGTCGAAGAAGGGCTCGATCCGGGAGGGGTTCGAGAAGATGATCTTGCCCGACGATAGGTCGTAATCCTGGTCGCGGAGGCGCAGCCTCCCCCCCTCTTCCGCTTCGACCTGCCCGTAGAGAACCGGCCTTCCGAGGTTCCCTCGCAGGAGGAGGTCACCGCCGAGCTTCAGGCGGGCGACGTTGTTCCGGAGCTCGACCGACGACTTGGGGATCTGAATCCGGATGTCGAGCGCCACGGCGTCGAACGGGCCGGCTACCGGGGCCTTGCCTCGCCGGCCGGAAAGCAAGGACGTGAGGTCGAGGCTCAGGTCGGCGTCGTAGAGCGCGCGCTCGACGACGATCTCGCCGCGGGCCGTCCGGGGCACGGCGTCGCCTTCGATCCGGAGGTCCCCCGAGATCGTCGCTTTGAAGCCCGTCGTCGGCTGAAAGCGAAGCGAGCCGAGATGGGTGGTGGCCCGGAGATTCGTCAGATGAAAGCCGTCGAGGACGGCGGTCGCCGAGAGATTCACCGTCCCTCCGGAATAGCGCATCGTGATGTCGCGCGCCGTCAACCGGTCGCCCGCGACGGAGAACGAGCCCGTGATCCCCTCGAAGGCGGTGCCGGTCGCCGGGCGATAGTCGACGCTCTCCATCACGATCCGCCCCGTCGGCTCCGGACGATCCGGGGTTCCGCCGAGCTTTCCCTCCACAAGAAGCCTTCCAGCCACCGCCGCGGGGGCGAGGAAGGGCGAAAAGAGAGACGTGTCGAGATTCGCGGTGAGAAGGAGGTCGAGCGCGTAAGGCGCGGAGAGCCCGACGGAGCCCGCGAGCGAGACGGTGGAAGGGATCACCGGAGTCGCACCGCCCGGACCTCCGATCTCCGAGGCCTCGGCCCGCTCGAGAACGAAGCGCCCTTCTTCGACGCGGAACGAAACGGGCCGCACGATCGAGAACGAGTGGTCGTAGAGACGCGCCGTGAAGGCCGAGAGCGTCCCGTCCCCGGCCCACGGGGCGTTCTCGGACGGGGAGCGGACCGTGACCGCGCCCTCGAGCTCCCCGTCGAGCTTCGCTTCCGGAGGAAGGCCGAGAAGCGTCGCGAAGGGCCCGAGCCGGGTCACGGCGAGCCGCAGCGTCGTGGGCGCCCCTTCTCCCGGCGTCTCGGCACGAAGCGACGCCGCGCCCGGGGCTTCGAGGGAGGCGGTCCACCCGCCCCCTCCCGTCTTCGCGGAAAAAGCGATCGGCGCGCCGGGCTCGCCGAGGGCCGCCTCCCCGAGAGCCGCCTCGCGAACCGTCCCCGAGATGGAAAGGGCCGGCCTCTCGACCGTCCCCTCCCCCGCGACCCGCGCCGAGATCCGCCCGGAGAGCGACGGAACGCTCGCGGAGAGGCGCCCGATCGAGGACGCCGGGATGGAGTCGGCGTCGAGGGTGAGGTCGAAGCCTCCGTCCGCGAAGCGGTAGAAGCCCGCTCCGTGCGCTCTCCCATCGCCGACCGCTCCTTCGGCATCCGCGATCCGGATCCGGTCTCCCTCGAAGGCGAGCGTCCCCATGAGCCGGTCGAACGACTGGCCCCACGCCGCCCCTTTCTCCCAGACGACCGCCCCTTGGCCGCGGAGCGCCGGCGTGATTCCCGAGAGGGGCAGCCGTCCGGTCAACGGCCCCGACATCGGAAGGTCGAAGTCGAGAAAGGCGAGGACACGCTCGAGCGGCCAGGCGCGAAGATCGGCCACGAGATCGTCGAGCTTGTAGTGGCCGGCCAAGGCTCCCCCCCAACCGATCTTTCCCGTGACCGACAGAGAGGAATTGCCGTCGGCCGCGGCGAACGGGGCGAAGGTCGCGGTATTGCCGTCGACGGTGACGTTCGCCTTCACATCGCCGAAGCGGGCGCCCCTGAGGACGAAGTTCTCCGCTTCGAAGCTCGCGACGACGTAAGGGTTGCCGAAGGCCCGCGTGAGCTGCGCCTCGAGGCTCCCGGAGCCGCCGAGGCCTAGCGGCGGCGTGAGCGGCTCCTTCTGGATCGCGGCGTACCAGTTCTCGGCGACGCGCTGAAGCTCGGCGAGATCGGGCGCTTCGGCACGCAGCGTCAGGTCGGGCGTCCAGCTGCCGAGGGCGATCGTGCCGTCGAGCCGCGCCTGAAGCCCGCCCTGCGTCGTGAGCGGGAAATGATCGAAGAGGATCTTCCCGCCGCGAATGGCCAGATCCCCGCCGCCGGACGTCGGAAGGGCGTGCCGGCCGCGGACGGCAGACGGAGACGACGGGTCCGGGACGATCCGGAGCGCGCCGACGCCGTCGGCCCTCTCGATCCCGCCCGGGCCCCAGGTGAGCGTCGTGTCGAGGTCGCCACGCCCCGTCATC
Source organism: uncultured Acidobacteriota bacterium (assembly GCA_963779415.1). GTDB lineage: Bacteria > Acidobacteriota > Thermoanaerobaculia > UBA5066 > UBA5066 > DAOMFB01. The sequence goes on from CAVZYA010000003.1 coordinate 193,315, forward strand.
CCCGTCCCGGGAAGGCCGATCGCCGCGAAGAAGCTCTCGAAACCGAGATCGTGCCCATGGACGATCAGGTCGACCGGAATCGGCGGGTTCTTGAGCCGCTCGACCCGGACGTCGGCCTCGACCGTCCCGCCGAGCATCTCCGCCCGCGTCACCTTCGCGAGGACCCCCGCCTTGTCGACGTAGAGGATTCCCGAGGCCTTCACGGGGAACGGACCGAAGGCGCCGTCGTCGACGGCGAACGACGCCCGTGCCTCGACCCCCCCCTTCTCCTTCACGAGAAGAGATCCCGCGATCCGGAGCGGGCCCGAGAGCGGCACTCCGATCCCGAAGAGCTGGCCCAGCGCCTCGCCGCGCGTCTCGATCGTCGGGAAGAGCTGAAGCGTCGGGTGGCGCAGATTGTCGATCCCGCCGAACGCGTCGAGCGAGAGCCGCTGACCGCGCAGGTGGAGGTCGTGGATCTTCAGTCGTCCCGGCGACAGGTCGGCTCCGACGCCGAAGGAGAAGTCGAGCGTCTCGTAGTCGCCGATACGGACCCGCGCCTTCCGGACGCCGAGATCGAGGTACGAGGTGGAGGAGAATCGCGAACGGCGCGAGACGAACGCCGCCTCCGAAAGGACCGCGTCCAGCTGCGCCGACCACTCCCGGAACCGGAAGGTCGCCCGCTGGACGACAGCCTCCGAGAGAATGACGTCGAGCCCGCCTTCCCCGTCCCCCTCCGAGAGCCGGGAAAAGTTGTTCGTCCCGTCCTCGAAGACCTCGAAGACGATCGTGGGGGCGACGAGGCGGAACTTCGGCAGCTCGAGCCGGCGTCCGAAGAGCGACGGGAGGCCCCGGAACTCGACCTCGCTCGCGGCGAAGCAGGGGCCCGGAAGGCCGCGCGGGTCGTTCCCGATCGAGACGTCGCGCACGACGAAGGCGGGGGAGAAGCGAGAGGTCGAACCTTCCGATCCTGACCGGGCGGGCCCACTTCTTCGAGAGGAAGGTCTCCGTCCGGTGCCGCAGAAGTTCCTGGAACTTCACCGAGCGAAAGACGGCGTAGAGGACGAGGATCGCGAAAAGGAGAAGAAGGCCAAAGAGGCGCAGGACCCGGACCTGGGTCAGCGTCAGGCCGGGAATGTGCGGGTGCGGGATGCGAACCCGGCGTCCCAGGTGGCGCGTCGCCTCGGGACCGCCGTCCGGACTCGCCATGCCCCCTTAGCGGCTCCCGTTTCCGTGACCGCCGCCGAACGAGAGCTTCCCGGCGAGGACGTCGAAGAAGGAGTCCTTCGAGTGGCGGACGAGGCCGACCGAGACCGGGGCCCGCGCCACGGAGATCCTCATCGCCGACGACACCGGGAGCCCTTCCTGCCCGTCGAGCGTCAGGTAGACGTCCGTCGGGTCCCCTTCGACGGCCAGCTCGAGCCGGACGGAGTCGGGAAGGACGAGAGGCCGGAGCGAAAGCGTGTGGGGGCAGATCGGCGTCAGGAGGAGCGCGGGCATCTGCGGCTCGAGGATCGGCCCGCCGGCCGAGAGGTTGTAGCCCGTCGATCCCGTCGGCGTCGCGATGATGATGCCGTCCCCGCGGTACCGCGAGACGACGGCGCCGTCCGCCTCCACGCGGATCACGGCGATCCGCGCGAGGGCGGAGCGAGAGACGACCGCGTCGTTGACGACCCGATACCGGCGCGGCGGCCGCCCCGGCTCACTCACCGTGACGTCGAAGAGCCGGCGACGCTCGACCGGAGCCTCGCCTCGGAGCGCCGCCTCGAGAAGCCGCGGGAACTCCTCCGGGCTGCAGGCCGTCAGGAATCCGAGAGTCCCGCCGATGTCGACGCCGAGGACGGGAACGCCCGGCGAGGGGTGCCGGGCGACGGAGAGAAGCGTCCCGTCGCCCCCCAGCGACACGACGAGGTCGACGGCGGACGCGATCTCCGAGCGCGCGATGCCGGGCGCCCCGCGCGCCGCGGCGGACTCGGCGTCGTGGACCACGGTGAGACCGCGCCGCCGGAGCGCCCGCGCGAGGCTGCGCGACAGCTCCAGCGCTTCGGTGCTCGTGTAGCGCGTCACCAGCCCGACCCGCCTGATCCGCCGGGACTTGCGGGCAGTTCTCATCGTCTGAATTTAACGCGAATCCGCCGGATTCGCGGCCCGAAATGCGGAGAGGAACTCCTCGTTGCCGTCGGCTCCCGCGATCGGCGACGCCGTCGTCCCGATCGAGAGGAATCCGAGGTCCCCGGCGGCGGAGACGACACGCGCCACGGCGCGCGCGCGGACCGCTTCGTCGCGGACGATCCCGCCCCGCCCCACCTCGCCGCGCGCCGACTCGAACTGCGGCTTGACGAGGAGGACGACGTCCGCCGAAGGGGCGAGGAGCGGGACGACGGCGGGGAGGATCAGCGTCAGGGAGATGAAGGAGACGTCCGCGACGAAAAGATCCACCGGCTCGGGAACTTCGGCTTGCGAAAGATGCCGCGCGTTCACCTTCTCCCGAAGGACGACGCGCGGATCGCCGCGAAGCTTCGCGTGGAGCTGGCCGTACCCGACGTCGACCGCATAGACCTTCCGGGCGCCCCGCGAGAGGAGGACGTCCGTGAACCCTCCCGTCGACGCCCCCACGTCGAGGCAGACCTTCCCCGACGGGTCGATCCCGAACCGGTCGAGCCCGGCCGCCAGCTTCACCCCGCCCCGCGAAACCCAGGGATGCTCCGGGTCCGAGACCGAAATCTCCGCATCGGGGCGGACAGGCGTCCCGGGCTTCGGAACGGCGACCCCTTTCACTGTCACCCGCCCGGCGAGGATCAGCGCCTCGGCCCGCGTCCGGCTCTCCGCCATCCCCCGCTCGACGAGCAGCCGGTCCAGCCTGACTCGCGGTGCCTTTGCGGTCACCGCGTGACTATCACCTTGAGGACGTCGCCGCGGGCGCGAGCGAGGCGGAAGGCTTCCGGGGCGTCGGCGAGCGGGACGCGGTGGGTGACGATCCGGTCGGCGCGGACGACGCCGCTCGCGATGAGGGACATCGCCCGCTTCAGCTCCGCGGCGCCGCAGGAGTACGAGAAGCGGAGCGAAAGGTCGCGGAGGTACGCCGTGTGCGGCGCGAGGCTCCAGCGCGTCTCGGGGGGGACCGGCGAATAGAGGACGACGCGCCCCGCCGGCGCGGCGGCCTCGACCGCGGTCTCGAACGCGGAAGCGGCGTAGGGGAGGACGAAGACGGCGTCGGCTCCCCAGCCGGCGCTCTCCTCGCGCACGACGGACGCGAGCCCTTCCGCCGGGTCGAGGAGTCGGTCGAAGCCGAGCTTCTTCGCCGAAGCCCTCCGGGCCGGATCGGGATCGCTTCCGATCAGTCGTACCGCTCCCGCCTCGCGCGCCAGAAGCCCAAGGAGGACACCACTCGACCCGAGGCCGATCACCGCCACGAGATCGCCGGGCCTCACCGCGCCCCGGTCGACCGCCTTGAGGGCGCAGGCGACCGGCTCTGCCAGCGCCCCGTCCTCGAACGAGAGGCCGTCGGGGACGAGGAGCGTGTCCGTGGCAACGGTCTCGGCTTCCGCGCGGAAGAAGTCGGCGAGGCCCCCGGGGTGGAGGCGGTTCGGCTTCCAGGCCGGGCACATCACCGGCTCGCCGGCCTGGCACGACCGGCAGCGCCCGCATGCCGCATGGTGGTGGACGAAGACGCGGTCGCCCGGGCGGAAGGCCGTGACCCCCTTCCCCACGGCCGCGACGACGCCCGCCGGCTCGTGCCCGAGTACCGCCGGCGCCTTCGACGCCACATACCACGGGGCGAGGTCGCTTCCGCAAAGCCCGACCGCCTTCATCTCGACGAGAAGCTCTCCCGGCCCGATCGCCGGGACCGGCACCTCGACGACCTCGATGTTGTCGAGCGAGCGGACGAGGGCGGCCTTCACGGAACGATCACCAGCTTCATCACTTCACCCCGCTCCACCTCGTCGAACGCCCCGCGCCACCCGGAAAGAGGGCGCGTTCCCGAGAGAACCGGCGCCGACGGCACCTCGCCCGAGGCGAGGAGCGAGAGCGCGCGGTCTGCGTCGGCCGGCGTGTAGTGGAAGGAGCCGACGACGGACACCTCCTCGTAGTGGACCCGGAACGCGTCGACGTCGAGCCGGCTTCCCGCCGCCATTCCGGCGAAGAGAAGGAGCGTTCCCCCCGGGGCGACACGCGCGGCGAGAGACGACGCGACCGCCGGCGAGCCGGTCGTGTCGATGACGAGGTCGAAGAAGCCCGGAACGGCGGACCGGATCGCGTCGGCGGAGCCGGTCCTGTCGAGGCGGACCACTTCTGCCCCCATCCCTTCGAGGCTGAGAAGCCGAACGCGTTCCACCCCTGCGACGACGACTCCCGCGGCCTTCTCTCTCAGAAGAAGATGATGCAGCGCCGCGATCGGCCCGCACCCGGCGATCAGGACGCGCGCGCCGGAGCGCGGCGGAACCCGCGAAAGGCCGTGGACGACCGAGGCGAGCGGGTCCAGAAGCGCGGCTGCCTCGAAGGAAAGCCCGTCCGGAATCTTCCGGACGGCTCCCCGGACGAGGCGCGACGAGAGGCAGACCCGGTCCGCGAAGGCCCCCCAGAGCGGCGCCTCGAAAGCCGTCTCGCAGAGATTCGCCCTTCCGGCCCGGCAGGTTGCGCAGGTCCCGCAGGGCGCCGTGACAGCCGACGTGACGCGCGCCCCCGGCGCGAATGGCGACCCTTCCCCAGCCGACACGACGATGCCCGCCACCTCGTGCCCGAGCGTCACCGGAAACGGCACCTTCGGGTGCCCGCGCCGGAGGAGCTTCAGGTCGGTGCCGCACGTCAGGGCCGCCCGGACCTCCACGACGATTTCTCCCGGACCGGGCACCGGGTCCGGCCGATCCACGAGGGAGGCCCGCCCCGGACCGTCGCAGACGAGGGCGCGCATCGCCCAGAAGCGTAGCAGCGTCGGCGCGGAGGTGAAGCAACCGTCTTCTTGACGGCGTCCCGGGTCACGATCAGTCTCGCGCGGTGACGCCGCCCAGCCCGGCCGCCGGTCCGAGCGCTCCGGCCTACGCCCTCCTCTCGGTGGCGACGGCTCTCGTCACGATCACGCTCAAGCTCGTGGCGTGGCGGCTCACGGGATCGGTGGGCCTCCTCTCCGACGCCATCGAGTCGTTCGTGAACCTGCTCGCGGCGCTCGTGGCGTTCTGGGCGCTCATGGTCGCGAAGAAGCCGGCCGATCCGGAGCACGCCTTCGGCCACACGAAGGCCGAGTACCTGGCGAGCGGATTCGAGGGGATGGCGATCCTCGCCGCGGCCGCGGCCATCGCGGCGACGTCCGTGGACCGCCTCTTCCATCTCCAGCCCCTCACGGCGATCGGGGCCGGCCTCGGCGTCTCCGTCGTCGCTTCGGCCGTGAACGGGGCGGCGGCCTTCGTTCTCCTCCGCGCGGGGCGCCGGCTCAACTCGATCACCCTCCGCGCCGACGCATGGCACCTCTTCACCGACGTCTGGACCTCGGCGGGCGTCCTCGCCGGCGTGGGCCTCGTCTGGGCGACCGGCTGGCTCCTCCTCGACCCGGTCGTCGCCCTCCTCGTGGCCGCGAACATCGTCTGGACGGGGATGAAGCTTCTCCGCGAGACGGGGCATGGCCTCCTCGACCGGGCGCTGAACGAGAAGGACCAGAAGAAGATCGACGCGATCCTCGACGGCTACCGCGTCCGGGGCGTCGAGTTCCACGAAGTCCGGACGCGCGCGGCAGGCCCGCGCCATTTCGTCCAGATGCACGTCCTCGTTCCCGGGGGGTGGACGGTCCAGTCGGGCCACGACCTTCTCGAGGACGTCGAGGCCGCGATCGTCGCCACACTCCCCGGCGCCTCCGTCATCACCCACCTCGAGCCGCTCGAGGACCCGGCCTCGTGGGACGACGAAGGGCTGGAACGGAAGCCGAAATCTCCGGCGGGCTGACGTTCCCTCAGCGGTCGCGGCGGGCGACGTAGGTCGCGAGAGCCGAGAGGGGGCCGGCGGGCCCTTCGAAAGCGCGGGCGGCCTCGAGTGTCCACGAAAGCGCGCGCTCCAGCTCCGCCTTCGCGCCCTCGAGCCCGAAGAGGTTCGGATAGGTCAGCTTGTGCTGCTCGACGTCCTTCCCGGCCGTCTTCCCGAGCGTCGACGACTCCTGCGTCACGTCGAGGATGTCGTCGGCGATCTGGAAGAGGAGTCCCAGCCGCTCGCCGAACGCCGCGGCGGCCGAGCGAACGGAGGGGTCCGCGCCGGCGTAGAGCGCGCCCAATTCGACGGAGGCCCGGAGCAGCCGGCCGGTCTTGAGCAGGTGGATCTTCCTGAGAAGCGAGACCGGATCGGAAACGTCGCTCGCGTCCGTCGCGGCGAGGTCGAGGGCCTGCCCACCGGCCATCCCGTCGAGGCCGAGAGCGCGCGCCGCGAGGGCTCCGGCCTCGGCCCGCCGCGCCGCGAACGTGTCGCCCCGCGGGCGCGTCGCGAGGATCTCGAAGCCGAGAGTCTGGAGGGTGTCCCCGGCGAGAAGCGCCGTCGCCTCGCCGAAGACGACGTGACAGGTCGGCTTCCCACGCCTGAGGTCGTCGTCGTCCATGCAGGGAAGGTCATCGTGGATGAGGGAATAGGTGTGGAAGAGCTCGAGCGCAGAAGCGGCCGCCGCGAGCTCCCCGCGGGGCGGAAGAGACCCCGGCGGCTCACTGGCCCCGCACGCCTCGGCGGCGAGAAGGCAGAGGACCGGGCGAATCCGTTTTCCTCCGGCGAGCGTCGAATGGCGCATCGCCGCGGCCAGCCCCTTCGGATCCTCTCCTTCCGTCGGGAGTATGGTGAGGAGCGCCCGCTCGACCTCGGTCCGCCGCGCCTCGAGAAGCTCCGGAAGCGATGCCGGCGCTATCACGCCTTCTCGTCCTCCTCGTCCCCGGCTTCTTCCAGCTCCTTCGTCTCGAATCCCTCGGGCGTTTCCTTGAGGACGACCTCGACGCGGCGCTGGATCTCGTCTATCTTCCCGCGGCAGAACCGGGCGAGAGCCACCCCCTCCTCGAACAGGGCGAGCGACGACTCGAGCCCCTTCTCGGGATCCTCCAGCTCGCCAGTGATCTCCTGGAGCCGCGCGAGCGCCTTCTCGAACGTCAGGTTCTTCGGGAGAGGAGCGGCCTTACTCTTGGTCATCGGGCACCCTCGTTTCCGTCACGCGAGCGCGAATCTCGCCGTGATCGAGAAGAATCTTCAGGGGGTCTCCGGCGGAGACCTTCGCGGCATCTCGGAGCGGAGTCCGCTCGCCCTCGCGGTAAGTCACGGAGTACCCCCGCGAGAGGACCTTGAGCGGGCTCAAGGCGTCGAGGGAGGCCGAGAGCGTTGAGAGGCGGCCCGACCCTCGGGTGAAGACCGCCTTCATCCGCTCCTCCAGCGCGTCGGCAAGCTGCCCGGAGCTTCTTCGAAGGAGGGGGAAGGCCGTCCGCGCCGGCCAGCCGCGAAGCCGCTCGTCCAGCCGCGCCAGCCGCGCTCCGAACGCAAGCGGGAGCGCTCGAAAAGTCGACAGCAGCTCCGCGGAAGCGGAGTCTGCTTCAGCCTCTCCCGCGTTGACCCTCGAAGGAAATGCGGCGAACCCCGTCGAGAGAAGCAGTCCTTTCAGCTCCCCGTCCGCCTCGGCCAGCCTCCCTCTCAGGATCTTCATCAGGTCTTTCCTCGTCGCCAGGAGCCGCATCTCGAAGTCATCCCGCCGGGCGACGACCAGCTCGGCCGCCTGCGACGGCGTGGCGGCCCGGACGTCGGCGGCGAGGTCGGTGAGCGTCACGTCGATCTCGTGCCCGACGGCCGAGATCGTCGGCACCCTCGACGAGGCGACCGCGCGGACGACCCGCTCGTCGTTGAACGCCGCGAGGTCCTCCTTCGACCCGCCGCCGCGGGCGACGATCAGAACGTCCGCAGCCGAGGGGACGCGCGAAAAGGCGGAGACGGCGGCCGCGACCTCCTCCGGCGCTCCCTCCCCCTGCACGCGGACCGGGTAGATCGTGACGTGCGCGTTCGGGAAGCGGAGAGAGAGGACCCGAAGGACATCGTGGACCGCGGCGCCTCCCAGCGACGTGACCACGCCGATACGCCGGGGCAGGAGGGGGAGCTTTTTCTTCCTAGAGAGGTCAAAGAGCCCTTCGACCGCCAGCCGCGCTCTCAGCTGCTCGAAGGCCACCTGGAGCGCCCCGACGCCATAGGGCTGAAGCTCCAGAACGCGAAACGAAAGCTCGCCTTTCGGAGCGTAGACGTCCGGCGTGCCTCTCGCGAGGATCTCCATTCCGTCCCCGGGGGAGAAGCGGACGCGTCGCAGGTCCGACGCCCACATCTTGGCCCTCAGCGTGGCGTTCCCGTCCTTCAGGGAAAAATAGGCGTGGCCCGAGGGCCAGACTTTCCACTGGCTCAGCTCGCCCCTCACCCAGGTGTCGGGAAAGCCCGATTTGAGAGCCGCGTCGAGCCGCGCGACGAACTCCGAGACGGTGACGGCGCGCGACGCGGGCCCCCCGTCGCCGAAGGGAAGCTCCGCTTCCGCGACTCGCGGGGCGCGCCGCGCAGCGAGGGGACGGTACCGCGGGATCGCCACGCGGCGGATTCTAGTCGCCGGCCGGGCCGGTTCCCGCTCCGACCCAGGGGAAGACGGAGAGAACCAGCGTCGGGATCAGGATCTCGACGTCGCCGAAGTTGTACTCGAACATCCCGGCGACGAAGAGCCCGGCGAAGACGGCGACCGTCGCGCGGGCGAAGGGGCGACCCGGGTCGGCACCGGGGGCGCGCGCCCGCCGGATCCCCCCGAGGAGCGCGGCCGCGACGAACCAGAGATAGAAGGCGGCCGACGGGAGCCCCGTCTCCGCCGCGGTCATGACGACGTTGTTGTGGAGGTGGCCGACTACCGGAAGGATGAAGCCGGGCTGGCGGTAGTCCGGGTAGACCTTCTTGATCCGCCCCGGGCCGACGCCGAAGAGCGGATGGTCCGCGATCATCAGCCGCCCCGCCTTCCACATCGCGATCCGGTCGCGCGCCGTCTCGTCGCTCGGGTCGAGGACCGAGCGGGCCCTTTCCCGAACTGAGACCGGCGCGGCGAGCCACGCGACGACGAAGAGGGGGGCCAGGACGAAGGCGCTTCGGGGCTTCAGGAGAAGGACGAGGACGAGAATCCCGACCCCGAGGCCGAGATACGCGTTCCGCGTGAGGGAGAGGGCGATGGCGAGCGTTCCGAGAGCCGCCACGCCTCCGTCGAGGAGGCGGGACGTCCGGGGCTCCTCCGGCGAGAGCGCCCGCGCGAGAAGAACGAGGACGAAGAACATCAGGAGGCCCGCGTACGTCATGTGGACGGAGAGCCCCCCCGTGAGCCGGGCCCCGAGCCCTCCCCCGCTCGAAAGAAACTCGACGAACCCGCGGACGGCGAGGTAAAGAGCAACGAGGCGCCAGAGAAGGCCGAGGAGGCGGAGGTCCTCCGCATTCCGGAGCAGGGCCGCCGCGGCGACGACGAGGAGGAAAGTCAGCTGCCCCTTGACCTCGGCAATCGAGCGGGACGGGAGCGTCGAGAACGGGATCGAAAGAAGCGTCCAGCCGACGAAGGCCGCGATCGGATACTGGACGGGAGTCCAGCTCCGGAACGGAGCGAGCGGGTCCTCCCCCGCCCGGGCCGCCCGGACGCGCCACGCCACGACGGCCGCGAACGAGATCCCCATGCAGATGTTCGCGACGGCGATCGCCACCGAGAGGGAGGCGCCGAGGAGGAGGAACACGAACGCCGGCCGCTCGAATCCCCGGCGGCCGAGGACCGGCGAGAGCGGAGTGTCAGCCGAGCCGGGCCTCCGCGGGAAGCGCTTCCTCCACGAGCATCACCGGGATGTCGGAGACGATCGCGTAGACCCGGCCGCACGCCGCGCAAAAGAGCCCTTCCGTGACCACGGGCTCCTCGTCCTTCATCCGCTCCCGGTATTTCTCCACGAGCGTCTTCGCGACGTCCTCCCGGAGGCGGCAGAGCGAGACCGGCGGTCGGTCGTCGCACGCGGGGCAGGCGAGAATCTCGAGGAGCTCGGGGTCGACGGCCATCGCCCGAATGCTAGCAGGAGATCAGAACTTGTAGCCGACGGCGGCGATCAACGACCGGTCGGTCTTCTTCAGCGTTTCGGGCTGGGGTTTGTTCTTGTAGTCGGTCAGGTACGCGACCTTCAACTCGAGAGCCTTCGACAGCGGCGAAACGAGCCCCACGTCGAAGTGAAAGAGATAGTCCGAAAAGTCGTCCATCTTCCAGAGGCCGTTGGCATTCTGGGTCAGCTTCGCCCAGGTCGAGATCTGCCACTCGAACGCCTCGCCGGCACGGAGTGCTCCGCTCGTGTTCGACGGGTACCCCGCGTCCTGCTCGATTGCGAGACCGACGCCGCCGTCGAGGGCGAGCATGACCTCCTTAGTCTTTATCACCTTGTAGCCGGCGCCGACGATGGGCGTGATCAGGTAGGTGATCCCCTTGAAACGGTCGTAGAGGTATCCCGCCTCGCCGAAGGCGAAAAAACGCTCCGTGAAGGAGTACTCATCGCGGAGGACGAAGTTGGCCTTCTGGGTGTTCGTCACGCTGTCGCTCTCGCCGTACAGGTAGTAGCCGTCCAGCTTGACGACGTTATTCGTCTTCGGGTCGTACTTGAGGCCCAGCGTGAAGCTGAGGTTCGTCGTGTTCGTGTTTCCGCTGTTGATGCCGAGCCCGAATCCGACGCCTCCTGTGAAGGCCGGGGGCGGCGGGGGCTCCTTCTTCTCCGGGCAGGGGCAGGGCTGCTGGCCGAAGGCGGGCGCGGCGAAGGCGAAAAGGCAGACAAAGAGCGCGAAGAGTCGTTTCATGGCGTCTCCTGGGGTCTTCCTACTTTTTCGAGGCGAGGAGATCACGGATCTCGCCGAGGAGCTTCACGTCGGCGGGGGGCGCGGCGGGAGCCGCCGGCGCCTCCTTCTTGAGCCGGTTGATCTGCTTGACGAGAAGAAACACGGCGAAGGCGACGATCAGGAACTCGATACAGGTGTTCAGGAAAAGCCCGTAGTTCAGCGTCGCGAGGCCGGCCTTCTTCGCATCGGCAACGGACGTGACGTCCTTCCCGGAGAGGTTGAGGAAGAGATTCGAGAAGTCGACCTTCCCGAGGAGGAGGCCGATCGGCGGCATGATGACGTCGTTCACGAGCGAGCCGACGATCTTCCCGAAGGCGCCGCCGATGATGATGCCGACGGCGAGGTCGACGACGTTCCCTTTGACCGCGAACTCCTTGAACTCGGAAGCCATGGACATGGGTTCTTCTCCTTTCCGGATCTTCCCGAAGCTTTCCCGGAGAGCATTCTGCCCCGCGAAGCAGGGGCTGTCGAACGTGCCGTGGCAAGGGAAAAGAGCTGCTTGCCATTCCTGCGACCCTGAAGCAACCTCCTCGGAAGTGAGCCGCCGAACGCGTCCTTTTCTTCTCGTCACCCTCCTCGTCGCGGGGGTGTCCCAGGAAGCCCGCGCCTGGATCTTCCCCGAGCACCGCGACATCACCGTGGAGGCTATTCACGAGCTTCCCCCGGCCGAGAAGGCCGTTCTCGACCGGCTCTGGGCCGAGGCGCGGCTCGGAAAGGAGGCGCGGCTCTGCGAGGATCCGGCGGCTCCCGACCCGTCGGGTCGCGTCCCCTGTCTCGACCTCGCCTCGTGGCCCGCGCTCGCCGGCGACCATTCCTGCTCTCCGGCGGAACTCCTCTCGGAAGCCCTCGACGAGCCCTGGACGCTGAACGTCGCCTCCGTCGCGGCCGAGCTGAAGCGAAAGCTCGCGAAGGCGAAGCGTCCCGACCAGATCCGGAACGCCGACGCCTGGTCGAACCTGGAGTTCGAGCGGGTGGATCCGAAGTACTCGACGCGAGCCGGCGCCAACAACGCCCACTTCCTCCTGCCGCGCGAGGGGTCCCCGGACGGGCAGAGCTACATACGGCGGGCGCTGGCCGACGACACCGAGATCAACGCCATCGGCCTCTACGTCTATTTCCACCTCCTCGCCCTGGAACGTGCGCGGGCGTTCGACCCGGCCGCGGGGGACGCGGCCTCCCGGTCGGCCGCCGCCCGCGAGATCCTCTCCCTCGAGTCTTTCGGCCTTCACTTTCTCGAGGACAGCTTTGCGGCGGGTCACGTCGCCGGGACCTGGGGAAGCACCGCGACCCGGAAGGGAACCCACGACTACTACAACGAGTTCGGCCTCGCGACGACGACGTGGGGAGACGCCTCGGTCGTTCTCCTCGGCGACTCGCGGATGAGCCCCGTCGACCGCGACCGGGCTGCCGCGGCCATCTCCGCGAGCCTCGGGTACGTCCTCTCCCGGGTGGGCCGCGGCGGCGCGCCCGTCCCTCTCACCCCCATCGCCCTCGACTCCTGCAAGGCCTTCACGATGCAGGTCCCGGCGAATCCTCCCCTTTCGGAAGAGGACAAGAGTGCCCTCGCCAGGGTCCTCCTGATGACGCCCGTGCCGGCGCTCGCCAGCGGCGCCGGCGCCCTCCCCCGCTTCCGATCGGAGATCGGCTCCTTCATCGGCCTCTCGACCGGAGCCGAGGGCCTCTGGAATTCCGGAAGCTTCGACCCCTCCGTCACCGGCGGATTCGCGAACGGCGCCCTCTCTCTCGGAGGACGCGTCGGCATCGGCCTCGACTCGCTTCTCGCCGATGCGGCCGACGGGCTGATCTTCCTCGAGGGGGGCATTCGTCTCGAGTCGGCGCAGAAGGCTGCGTGCCGCCCCGATTCCTGCCCCCCATCGGCGGAGGTCGGGCAGATCGTTCCGAGAGTCCCGGCGCGTACGGGCTTCTACGCCCGGCTCCGGATGCCCTTCTGGCTGATCCCCGGCGACCTCATCCTCGCCACGCCGATCCTCATCTTCACGGCGCCGAGCCTCCTGGAAAGGATGGCGATGCGCGCCGCGGACGGCGGCGCGATCGCCTGGCAGCGCGGGATCTCGACTCGCGTCGGGCGGTTCCAGTTCGTCATCGGACGGGAAGTCACCGCGACCTTCTTCGGGTATTCCGGCGGCGAGGTCCAGTTCCTCGGCCTTGCGCCGGACCTGAGCGCCGTCTACGTCGTCTCCATGAGGTCGATCCGCGTCAGTATCCCGGTCCTCGAATACCGCCCCTTCCGCGAGTTCGCCACGACGCAGGCGTCGAGCCTCTCCTTCCAGATCGGCTTCGGCTGGGACATCCCGACGAAGGTCGAGACGAAGGCGCCTCCCGGCATCGTGGCGCCCGAGCTCCACTCGACCACCTTCGGCTACCTCCGGATGCAGTTCGACTGGCGGCGGTACTTCTGATCCGCCTTCAGCCCACCTTTTCCTGGATCGGCGTGATGGTGCGGGCGGTCCCGGTCGCCTCGTCGATGTCGACGATCGCCCCACAGAGCCGGACGTCGCGCGAGGCGGTCTCCATCGAGCGAGGCGTCTGGTAGAGAAACTTCTCGAGGATGTTCTTCGGGTCGAAGCCGATGATCCCTTCGTAAGCGCCGGTCATCCCCGCGTCGCCGAGGTACGCGGTCCCCTTCGGGAGGATCCGCGCGTCGGCCGTCGGGACGTGGGTGTGGCTGCCGATGACGGCCGAGGCCCGCCCGTCGAACCACCAGCCGACCGCCTGCTTCTCGGAAGAGGCCTCGGCGTGGATGTCGACCAGGACCACTTTCAGCGCCGGATGTTTCGCGTGCATCTCCTGAAGGCAGACGTCTCCGACGCGGAATGGAGAGTCGGTGTTGACCATGAAGACCTGCCCCTGCAGGTTCAGGACGCCGACCGGGATTCCGGCCGCGGTCTCCTGCACGACCCAGCCACGCCCCGGGTTCCCCGGCGGGTAGTTCGCGGGGCGGACGAGGTTCGCGATGTCTGCAAGGAGCGGGACGAAATCCTTCTTGTCCCAGATGTGGTTCCCGGAGGTGAAGACGTCGATCGGGAGCTTCGAGAGGTCGGCGAAGATCTCGGCCGTCACGCCGAAGCCGCCGGCCGCGTTCTCGACGTTCACGACCACGAAGTCGATCCTCTCGCGCCCGATGATCTTCTCGAGAAGCGCGAGCGCCTTCCGCCCGGGCTTCCCCACCACGTCGCCGACGAAAAGGAGCTTCATTTCGCGATTTCGACGGCCCGGGTCTCCCGGATCACCGTGATCTTGATCTGGCCGGGGTACTGAAGCTCGGCCTGAATCCGCTTCGCGATGTCCTTCGACATCCAGAAGCATTCGTCGTCGGTCACCTTCTTCGCGTCGACGACGACCCGCAGCTCGCGCCCCGCCTGGATGGCGAAGGTCTTCTCGATCCCCTTCATCCCCTCCGTCATCTTCTCCAGCTTCTCGATCCGCTTGACGTAGGTCTCGAGGATCTCCCGCCGGGCGCCCGGGCGGGCCGCCGAGATCGCGTCGGCCGCATTCACGAGGACGGCCTCGATCGTCCGGGGCTCGTAGTCGCCGTGATGGCACTCCATCGCGTGGATGACCGCCTCGCTCTCGCCGTACTTCTTCAGGATCTGCCGGCCCAGCTCGAGGTGCGTTCCTTCCTGCTCCCGGTCGATCGCCTTGCCGATGTCGTGGAGCAGCCCGGCCCGCTTCGTGACGGCCACGTTCGCCTTCAGCTCGCTCGCGAGATGGCAGGCGGCCCAGCCCACTTCCGTCGAGTGCTGGAGGACGTTCTGTCCGTAGCTCGACCGGAACTTGAGCCGCCCGAGAAGCTTGATCACCTCGGGGTGGAGGTCGGGGATGCCGAACTCGTACGCGGCGGCCTCGCCCGCCTGCTTGATGACCTCCCACAGCTCGGACCGGACCTTCTCGACGACCTCCTCGATCCGGGCCGGATGGATCCGCCCGTCCTGGATCAGCCTCTCGAGAGCGCGGCGCGCCACCTCGCGGCGGATCGGGTCGAAGGAGGAAAGGATGACGGCCTCCGGCGTGTCGTCGATGATGATGTCGACGCCGGTCGCGGCCTCGACGGCCCGGATGTTGCGCCCCTCGCGCCCGATGATCCGTCCCTTCATCTCGTCCGACGGGAGGTCGAGGACCGAGACGGTCGTCTCCACGACGTGGTCCGACGCCATCCGCTGGACCGTCATCGCGAGGAGCCGCTTCGCCTTCTGGGTCGCGTTCTCGACGGCGTCCTCCTCGATGGACCGGATGAGGCCGGTCGCCTCGAGGCGCGCCTCGTTCTCCAGCTCGCGGACGAGGCCGCGCTTGGCCTCCTCCGCCGTGAGGCCGGCGATCTCCTCGAGCTTCCGCCGCTGCGCCGCGACCATCTCCTCGGCGGCCTTCGCGGCCTCGGCCTCGATCTCGTCGGCCCGTTTCTCGCGCTTGTCGAGGTTTTTCGCGCGGTTCTCGTTCTCCTGCTCGCGCTTTTCGACGGTGGCGATCTTCCTGTCGAGCGTCTCCTCCTTCTGGAGAATCCGCTTCTCGATGTCGGTCAGCTCGGTGCGCCGCCGGCTCGACTCCTGCTCCATCGCCTCGCGCGCCTTGAGGAGGCGCTCCTTGGCGTCGAGCTCGGCCCGCTGGGCGGCGGATTCGGCTCTCCGGACCTCGGCTTCGGCGGCGAGGCGCGCCGCCTCGGCCGTCTTCCTGGCCTCGAGCTCGGCCTCCGTCCTCATGACGTCGGCCGCGCCCTTGGTCTTCAGGACCCAGAGAAAGAAGGCGACGAGGCCGATCAGGACGACGGCCTCCAGGATCGCCAGGATGATTTCGATGGTCACGGGCGTCTCTCCCTCGCTGGTTTCAATCGCGGGGAGGGACCCGGGTCGAGAGGCTCAGACGGGATTCCGGACTCTTCTCCCTGTCGTCGGTTCGAAAAAAAGGCCCCCGCATCGGCCGTGTGGGCGCTGTCGATTGAACCCTGTCAAATACAGGGCGGAGCCTTCAGGGCGTCCCATTAGTTCCCCAAAAAGGGGCTTCACAGGGAGGCCCGTCAACGAAAGCTCCTTTGATTTCATATCGGTTCAAGGACATATGCCCATTCACGCGCCGCGCAGGGCGCCGATCGATTCGTCTCCGGTCCTCGCCGGAACGCCAAGGGGAAAAGAGCCCAGGATCTCGTCCAACCTCTCGACGAGGCGCGTGGCCCGCCGGGCGACGCGCGCCGGATCCCCCTCCGAGAGTCGGACTCGGAACTGGTAGTAGTCGTCGGCGATGTTCAGAGCCGCCAGGATCGCGATCTTCGTCGCGTCCACCGTGGCCGCTTCCTGCGCCACCTCGCGCATTTTCTTGTCGACGAACCCGGCGAGATCGTGGATGTACTCCGGATCCGCCGCGGCCCGGACCGAGTAGGTCTGGCCGAAAATCTCGACCTGGGTGGCCTGCGTGGGCTTCGTCATATCGCCGGGAACTCCCTCTCGGGAGCCCGTGGCGAGGATACCACGCCGATCCGGCGCTTCCCGCGCTTCCGCGGCGCTCTTACGCCCCCTCGAGCGAGGCGATCAGACGCTCGATCCGAGCCCGCACCTCGGCGCGCTCGGCCTCGTACGCCTTGAGACGCGTCGCGGCATCGCCGGCCTGCGACGCGGCCTTCTTCGCCTCGGCGATCTGCGCCTCGAGCGCCGTCCGCTCGGCGGCGGCCGCGGAAGCGGCCGCCTGCAACCGGCCGTTCTCCTCGAGGGCCGCCTTGAGGCGCGACGCCAGCGCCTCGACCCGCCTCTCGAGCTGGCCGAAGACGCTCTCGAGCGGATCGAGATCCGCGGACTTCTCGGACTTTCCTTTCGAAGCGTTCGTCACGATCTCGTCCTCCGTTCACACCGCCGGTCCCGGAATTCCGTCCACCCTGGTCTCCTTCATCGCGAGGAGCCGTCCGGCGGCGGCATCCCGCCAGCCGTTGATCTCCTCCCGCCCGAGAGACCTCGAAGTCGATCCGAACCGCAGCGTCATCGTCGTCTTCACGAATCCGTCCGGGACACCGGCTCCCCGGTAGCGCCCCTTCGCTTCCACGCCCAGAAGCTCGGCCGGCGCCCCGTCGCGAACCCGCTCTTCCAGCTCGCGCCACGGCACGGTGACCGCATGCGTCACGGTCAGGTCCACCTCGCTCCCCGGAAGCTTCGGGGGCGCGTCGACGGAGTCGGGCGGCGGCGGGACGCGCGACGAAAGGAGCCCGAGGTCGAGGTCCGAAACGACCGCGTCCGGGAGGTCCCACGCGGCGCCCAGCGACCCGGCGAGGACGCCGACCCAGCCGAGCCGTCCGCCGTCCGCCGCGACGACCGCGGCGGCGCGCCCCGGCGCGAGGAACGGGAGCGAGATCGGCTCGAGCGACGGGTCCGGAATGGCGAGGCCGCGGAAGAGCGCCGTGACGGCGCCCGACCCGTCGAAGAAGTCGACCGCGCGAGCTTCCTCCGACCAGTGGCGCCGCCGGGATCCCGCGAGGAGGAGCGCCGCGTGACGATCCTCGCGAATCCGCTCCTCGAGGCCCCCCGAGTCTCCGATCCGCCCGTAGGCGTGGCCGACCTCGAAGAGACCGAGATCCCGGATGCCGCGGCGGACGTTGTGCCGCGCGCTCTGGAGGAGGCCGATGACGGGCGTGGCACGCATCGTGGAGTAGGGCTCGGCGAGCGGGTTCTCGAGGACGACCGGCGTCCCCGGGGCGGCAGCCTCGAAGGGGCGGTTCTCCTCGCCAGAGACGAAGGAGTAGGTCGAGGCTTCGAGGAGCCCCTGCGAGACGAGGAGGTCTCGGACGCGGTCCTCGAATGCGGAGGCCCGCTTCTCCTTCGCCGGGACGTACGGCGCGGGAAGCGTCTCCGGAAGGCGGTCGTACCCCTCGCAGCGGATGACCTCCTCGACGAGGTCGACCTCGGACTCGATGTCGACGCGCCAGGAAGGGACCGCGACGCGAAGGGTGCCGTCGCGCGCCGAAGGCGAAAACCCGAGGTCCCGGAGGATCTCCTCGCAGCGCGCGGGGGGGATCGCGATCCCGAGGAAGGCGTGGAGGTGAGTGATCCGGAGTGTGAGAGACCGTGCCGCGCGCTTTCCGGGGCGGACGTCGATCACGCCTTTCGCGATCGAGCCTCCGCCGTCCCCGACGATCAGCCGCGCTGCGCGATCGAGCCCCTCGAGCGTCGCCTCGGGATCGGTCCCGCGCTCGAAGCGATGCGAGGCGTCCGTGTGCATCCCGAGGAGGCGGGACCCGCGCCGGACGACGCCCGGGTCGAAGTGCGCCGACTCGAGGAGAACCCGCGTCGTCCGCTCCGAGATGGCCGTTTCGAGCCCTCCCATGATCCCGGCGAGGGCGACCGGCCTCTTCGCGTCCGCGATGACGAGATGCGCAGGCATCAGCGTCCGCTCGACGCCGTCCAGAGTCACGAGCTTCTCTCCGGAGCGCGCCCTTCGGACGACGATCGTCGGGAGGCCGCTCTCGTCCTTCGCCAGCTTGTCGAGGTCGAAGGCGTGGAGCGGCTGGCCGATGTCCCAGAGGACGTGATTCGTCGCGTCGACCGGAGACGAGATGAGCCCCGCGTCGAGGGCGGAGAGGCGCTCGCCGACCCGCGCGCCGACGGGACGGACGCGGAGCCCCTCGATCACTCGCGCCGAGTAGCGGTCGCAGAGCGACGGCTCCTCGATGACCACCTTCGCGAGCGTCGCAGCGGGCGTCGCCCCTTCGGGCACGGCGAGATCGGCTTCCGGGTCACGGAACTCGCGCCGGAGGGCGACGGCGGCCTCGCGCGCAAGGCCCCGGTGGCTCATCGCGTCGGGACGGTTCGCCGTGATCTCCACGTCGAAGACCGCCGACGGTCCGTCCCCCTCCACCGTTTCGACGACGAAGCCCACCGCCGTCAGCCTCTCGCGGAGGAGCGCCGTTTCGGGCGGCTCTCCCGGGAGGTACGAGGCGAGCCATTCCTGCCGGAACTTCATCGGGTCACCAGGTCCGGTCCAGGAAGCGGACGTCGTTCTCGAAGAGGAGGCGGAGGTCGGGGATGCCGTGGACGAGCATCGCGATCCGGTCGATGCCCCCCCCGAACGCAAAGCCGCTGTAGCGCTCCGGGTCGATCCCGCCGTTGGCGAGGACCTTCGGGTGAACCATCCCGGCCCCCATGATCTCGATCCACCCGGAGCCCGAGCAGACGCGGCACCCCTTCTGGTCGCAGAAGACGCACGAGACGGCCACGTCGACGCCCGGCTCGACGAACGGGAAGAAGGTCGGGCCGAATCGGACCTTTGCCTTCGGCGAGAAGAGCTGACGGAAGACCGCCGCGAGCGTCCCCTTCAGGTCGGAGAAGGTGATTCCCTCGTCCACCGTCAGTCCCTCGACCTGATGGAAGACCGGCGAGTGGCGCGGGTCGATGGCGTCCCTCCGGTAGACGCGGCCGGGAATGACGATCCGGATCGGCGGCTTCTGGCCGAGCATCGTCCGGATCTGCACGGGCGAGGTGTGCGTCCGGAGGAGGAGCCGGTCGCGTCCCTCTCCGCCGTCCTTCACGAAGAACGTGTCGAATTCGTCGCGAGCCGGGTGGTCGGGCGGAAAGTTGAGGGCCTCGAAGTTGTACCAGTCGGTCTCGATGTCGGGGCCGTCCGCGACCTCGTAGCCGAGGGCGCGGAAGGCCTCCTCGATCCGGCGGCGGACCACCGTCAGCGGGTGGAGCCGCCCCACCGGAGGGACGCGCGGCGGGAGCGTCACGTCCACGGCCTGCGCCAGCACCCGTTCGCGCTGCTCGCGGGCAACGGCCATCTCTTCCAGGAGCGTCACCCGCTTCTCGGCGTCGGCCTTCGCCCGGTTGACGGCCGCCCCGAGGGCGGCCTTCTGGTCCTTCGGCGCCATCCGAAGCTGCTCCAGGAGGAAGCTGACGTGGCTCTGGCTCCGCCCCACGCACTTGACGCGCAGAGCCTGCACCTCGGAGGGCGTCAGCCCCCCTTTCGCAGCGGACTCCCTCTCAGCCTTCTCCAGTTCCTTCGAAAGCTGCTGGGCCGCGAACCCTACCGCCTCGGCAATCTCGCCCAAGGTCTTCGGTCAGGCGCTCGCGGGGGCGGCGGCTCCGAGGGCGCTCTTGGCCGAGGCGACGAGCGACGCGAAGCCCTTCGGGTCCTGGACGGCGATCTCGGCGAGCATCTTCCGGTTCACGTCCGAGCCCGCCTTCTTCAGCCCCGCCATCAGCTTCGAGTAGCTCATGTCGTGCATCCGGGCGGCCGCGTTGATCCGGACGATCCAGAGTCCGCGAAAATCGCGCTTCCTCTGCTTCCGGTCGCGGGTCGCATAGACCATCGAGCGCTCGACCTGCAGCTCTGCGATCCGGAAGCAGTTGTGCTTCGTTCCGTAATATCCCTTGGCCAGCTCGAGCACGCGCTCGCGGCGGTTCTTTCTCTTCGGTCCACGCTTGACGCGGGGCATCGTCGTTTCTCCTTATTCCTGGGGGCTCACGCGTACGGGAGCATCGTCCGGACGACCCGGATGTCGGCCTTCGACACGAGGGTCTCCTTGTCGAGCTGCCGCAGGCGTCCGGAGCTTTTCTTCGTGAGGATGTGCCGCTTCATCGCATGGCTCCGCTTGAACTTGCCGGTGGCGGTCTTGCGGAACCTCTTCGCGGCTCCCCGGTGGGTCTTTCTCTTGTAGGTGGCCATCTTGGATCGCTCCTTCGCGTGGGATGTCAGTGCTTCTTCGCCGGGCCGAGGATGAGATGCATCCGGTTTCCGAGGACCTCGGAGTTCCCTTCCGCGTGGGCCTTCGGGCCGAGGTCGCCGACGAGCCGGTCCAGGACCTTCCGGCCGTTGTCCATGCGCGACATCTCGCGCCCGCGGAACTGGACGGTCGCCTTGACCTTGTCCCCCTCTTCCAGGAACCGGATGATGTTCTTCAGCTTGAAGTCGTAGTCGTGGTCGTCGATGTTCGGCCGGAACTTGACTTCCTTGACCTGCGTCACCTTCTGCCGCTTCTTCGACTCGTGCTCTTTCTTCTTCTTCTCGAAGATGAACTTGCCGAAGTCCATCACCTTGCAGACCGGGGGGCTGGCCTGCTCCGCGATGACGACGACGTCGAGCCCCTCCTCACGCCCCTTCGCGAGCGCCGTCTGCGGGTCGACGACGCCGAGCTGCTCTCCCGTCGAGCTGATCAGGCGCACATTGGGGAAGCGGAGGATGTACTCGTTGATCGGGGAGTTCTTCGTGGGGGGGATGCGCGGTCCGCCTCGAAAGTAAATGTTGATTCCTCCTGTCTTGTTACGCGGCCTGTTGAGTTCGTTCTCTGATTCGCGCCTTCATCGATTTTGTCAGGGCACTAGGAGATCTTTTTAGAAGGGGAATAAATCTGGCCCATGGACTCGTGCCAGACGAGGGAGCGCGACGCGACGGCGGATTTCATTCTCTCGATGAGGTTCTCGAGCTTGAGGTCTTTCTCTTCCTTGCCGTGGCGCTCCCGCAGCGAGACCGTGCCGGCGCCCTGCTCCTTCTCTCCGACGATCAGGAGCGCCGGGACCTTTTCCAGCTCCCCCGCGCGGATCTTTGCGCCCAGCTTCTCGCTCCGGAGATCGCACGTCGCGCGGAGCCCGGCCCCTCTCAGCTTTCGAAGAACCTCTTCTCCGTATTGATTGGACTTCTCCGAGACCGGGACGACCCGCACCTGCTCCGGCGCGAGCCAGAACGGGAAGTCGCCCCCCGTGTGCTCGACGAGAATCCCGAAGAACCGCTCGATCGACCCGAGGATGGCGCGGTGGAGGACGACCGGGCGCTTCTTCGACCCGTCCTCGGCCGTGTAGTGGAGGTCGAACCGCTCCGGGTTCGAGAAGTCGACCTGGAGCGTCCCGAGCTGCCAGGCACGGCCGATGGCGTCCGTCACCTGGAAGTCGAGCTTCGGGCCGTAGAACGCCCCGTCGCCGTGGTTCACGAAGTACGACCACCCCTCGAGCGTCGCCGCGCGCTCCTCGAATGCCTGTGCGAGCGCCCGCTCGGCCTTGTCCCAGTTCTCGATCACGCCCATGAACTTCTCCGGGCGCGTCCCGAGCCCCACCTTCACCTCGCCGAAGCCGAACGTGTCGTAGACCTCGCGGATGAAGTCCAGGAAACGGTCCATCTCCGCCGGCATCTGGTCCAGCGTCACGAAGATGTGAGAGTCGTCCTGGCAGAACGTCCTCACGCGCGTGAGGCCCTGCGTCACGCCGGAGCGCTCGTACCGGTGAAGGCGCCCGAAGTCGGCGTAGCGGACCGGAAGGTCGCGGTACGAGAAGGCGTGCAGCCCGAACATCAGGAAGTGCGCCGGGCAGTTCATCGGCTTGACGCCGTACTCCCGCTCGTCGATCTCCGTGAAGTACATGTTCTCGCGGTAGTTCTGGTAGTGCCCCGACTGCTTGAACAGCTCCACGTCGAAGATCTGCGGCGTGATGACCTCCTCGTAGCCGTACTTCACGTAGAGCTCGCGGATGTAGTCGACGAGGAGGTTGTAGACCGTCGCCCCCTTCGGGAGGAAGAAGGGCGAGGCCGGGGCCCACGGATGGAAGAGGAAGAGCGAAAGCTCCTTCCCCACCTTCCGGTGGTCGCGCCCCTTCGCCGCCTCGACCCGGGCGAGATGCTCCTCCAGCTCCTTCTGCGAGAGGAACGACGCCCCGTAGATCCGCTGGAGCATCGGGTTCCGCTCGTCTCCCTTCCAGTAGGCGCCGGCGGAGTGCGTCAGCTTGAAGACGCCGAGCTTCCCGGTCGACGGGACGTGCGGGCCGCGGCAGAGATCGATGAAGTCGGCCTGCCGGTAGCAGGAGACGGTGTCGTCCGGGATGCCCGCCACGATCTCGACCTTCAGCGGGTCCCCCTGCGCCTCGAAAATCTTCACGGCTTCGCTTTTTTTCATCTCGACGCGGAGGATTTCATTATCTTCGGCGACGATCTTCCGCATCTCGGCCTCGATCCTCTCGAGGTCCTCGGGCGTGAAGGGGCGGCCGGGGTCGAAGTCGTAGTAGTAGCCGTTCTCGATGGCCGGGCCGATCCCGATCCTGACTCCCGGGAAGAGCCGCTTGACGGCGTTGGCCGTCAGGTGGGCCGTGGAGTGGCGGTAGAGCTCGAGCGCGTCGGTATGCTTCGGCGTCACGACCTCGAACGGGCCGGACTCCGGAAGGGGGCGCGAGAGATCGAGGAGCCGGCCGTTCAACTTGACGGCGAGGGCGTCCTTGGCCAGGCGCGCGCCGATCGACTCGGCGACCGTGCGCCCGGTCGTCCCCTTCGGGACCTCTCTTACGGACCCGTCGGGAAGCGTCAGGCGGATGGCGTCGTGGGCGATTGTTGCGGACATGGCTCGACCTCTCCTTTCTCTCTCCGGAAAGAAACGAGCCGGTTCGGCTTTTCCTGAGGCCTGTCGAGGGGGGGTGGTAGGCGCTAGCGGACTCGAACCGCTGACCCCTTCCGTGTGAAGGAAGTGCTCTACCGACTGAGCTAAGCGCCTGCGGAGCGGATGCCGCGCATGTCCGGGAAGCGGATGGTAGGCGCGAGCAGGATCGAACTGCTGACCCCTACCGTGTCAAGGTAGTGCTCTCCCACTGAGCTACGCGCCTTCTTCCGTCGTCCCGGGGGCTGCCGGCGGGAGACCCGACAGGGTGCTTGCTTACCCGCCCTCGACCCGGATCGTCTTCTCCAAAGAGCATTTCCCGGTATTTGCCGGGGCGGCGGAGGATACCACAGCGCCCTGCTATTCAGGCCCGGGAAGGGCCCGGATCCTCCTTCCGGCGCCTCGTGCCGGTCGGCCTTCGGCGGCTCTCTCGCCGAGATAAGCTCTCAACCACGTGACGCGCTGTAACCGCTGCGGATCGGAGCTGCCGGACCCGGGCCGGTTCTGCCCGTCGTGCGGCGCGGATCTCGGTTCGGCGTCGCGCCTCCCGACCGAGCTCGGCGCGGCCCCCGCCCCGCCGCGTCCTCCGTCGTCCATCGGGCGGCTCGCGACCTCCGACTCGATCGACCTCGGCGCCTTCACGCCGGGGACGATGGTCGGCGGCCGGTACCGGATCATCGGCCTTCTCGGCCGGGGCGGGATGGGCGAGGTCTACCGCGCCGACGACCTGAAGCTCGGGCAGGCCGTCGCGCTCAAGTTCCTGCCGAAGGCGGTTTCGAGCGACGAAGGTCTGCTCGCCCGTTTTCACGCGGAAGTGCGCCTCGCGCGGCAGGTCTCCCACCCGAACGTCTGCCGCGTCTACGACATCGACGAGGTGGAGGGGCAGCACTTCCTCTCCATGGAGTACGTGGACGGAGAGGACCTCGCCTCGCTCCTCAAGCGAATCGGCCACCTTCACGGCGACAAGGCCCTCGAAGTGGCACGGCAGCTCTGCGCCGGCGTCGCCGCCGCCCACGAGAAAGGGGTCCTCCACCGCGACCTGAAGCCCGCGAACGTCATGCTCGACGGGCGCGGCCGGGTCCGGATCACCGACTTCGGCCTCGCCGTCGCCGGCGAGGAGGCGGGCGCGGGGCGCGAGGTCGCCGGCACACCCGCGTACATGTCTCCGGAGCAGCTCGCCGGAAAGGGCGCGTCCGTCCGGAGCGATCTCTACTCGCTCGGCCTCGTTCTCTACGAGATCTACACGGGAAAGCGCGCCTTCGACGGGCCGACCCTCGCCGAGATCCGGCGCAAGCACGCCGAAGAGCCGCCCGCGCCGCCATCCAGCGTGACCTCCGGGATCGACCCTGTCGTCGAACGGGTCATCCTCCGCTGCCTCGAAAAAGACCCGAAGGCCCGCCCCTCTTCGGCCCTGCAGGTCGCCTCGGCGCTCCCCGGCGGCGACCCGCTCGCCGCGGCCCTCGCGGCCGGCGAGACGCCGTCCCCCGAGATGGTCGCCGCCGCGGGAGAAGAGGGGACGCTCGCCGCGGGCCCCGCGTGGGCCCTCCTCGGCGGCGTCGTCGTCCTCCTCGTCGCCGTCGTCCTCGTCTCGGGCCTCTCGAGAGACATCGGCCTCGCCCCCCCCGAGAAGTCCCGCGACTCGCTCATGGACCGGGCCCGCGACGTGACCGCCCGTCTCGGCTGGACCGAGCCCCCGGCCGACTCTGCAGGCGCGTTCGTCCGCGACTACCCGTTCCTCTCGTGGATGGCCCGGAACGCGCCGCCCCGCTGGGCGAGGCAGCTCTCCTCATCGTGGTGGACCCCGTACTTCTTCCGGTACCGGCAGAGCCCGAGGCCGCTCGTCCCCTACGACTTCCGGGGTCTCGTCAGGGCGGACGACCCTCCGATGAACGTCTCGGGGATGGTCACCGTCACCCTCGACACTCGGGGCCGCCTCCGGAGCTTCCTCGCCGTTCCGAACCAGGTGAAGGCCGCGGCCGTGACGACGACGCCGGCATGGGAAGCCCTCTTCTCGGACGCGGGCCTCGACTTCAAGGCATTCTCGCCGTCGGAGGCGGCGTGGCTCCCTCCCGTTGCCTACGACTCCGTCTTCGGCTGGACGGGGACCGTCCCGGGGAGAGCGGATGCCGTGCTGAAGGTCGTCGCCGCCGTCCAGCAGGGCCGGCTGGTCTACTTCGAGCTGATCGCGCCCTGGAGCGAGGCCGCGCAGGTGACGGAACGTCCGACGGCGCTTCGGACGAAGATCTCGGAGATCGTCTTCTTCGTCCTCGGTATCTGTTTCACCATCGCAGCCCTTTACTTCGCAAGGAGGAACCTGCGGCTCGGACGCGGGGACAAGGCGGGTGCTGTTCGACTGGCCACGGGGGTCTTCCTTCTCGCAATCCTCGCCCACCTCCTCGCGCGCCACTTCAGCCTTGCGCCCGGCGCTCTCGGCCGCGCGTTCGGGGAAAGCCTCGGCGACAGCCTTCCCCCGGCGGTCATCGTCGGCGTCGTCTATCTCGCGCTCGAGCCCTACTTCCGAAGGCGCTATCCGGAGCTTCTCGTCTCCTGGGCGCGGCTCTTCTCCGGAAAGCTCCGGGACCCGCTCGTCGGAAGGGACCACCTCTGGGGCGTCATCGCCGGCCTCACCGCCTGTCTCGTCCTCTGCCTCGAGAACATTCCCCCCGCGCTCTTCCGGGCCCCCGGCCAGACGCCGGTATGGTTCGACCCGTCTTCGGTCGCCGGCCTCGGCGGCTTCGTTTCCTATGTCGCCAGCTCGGTGGTGGCGAGCTTCGTCTGGCTCTTCATGACCACCGCCTCGCTCTTCTTCGGCCGCCTCGTCCTCCGAAAGGCCGCGCTCGCGGCCGCCGTGCCGTGGCTCGTCGTCTTCCTGAGCTTCCTCGGGGGAGAAAACCCGCTCTTCGAGCTGACCGGCGGGATCCTTCTCGCGACGCTCTTCCTCTTCCTCCTCTTCCACAGCGGTCTCCTCGGCCTCGCGGTGGGGTTCGGCGTCTTCAGCGTCCTCTCGACGGCCCCGCTCACCCCCGACGTCTCCCGGTGGTTCTCGGGCTACGGTTTTTCCTGCGTCGCGGTCGTCCTCGCGATCGCGCTCTACGGCTTCTGGGCGGCGCGCGGCGGAGCCGTCCTCTCCGGCCTCGCGGCCGACGACTGATCAGGCCGTCTTCTTCCGCACCCAGAGCGTCTTCGTGACCCGGGCGACGAGCGTCCCGTCGTCGGCCACGATCTCTCCCGTGTAGACCGGCTCGGCGATCTCTCCCGCGTCGGCCAGCGCCTTCACCCGCGCGATCTCCTCCGGCGGGACGTGATAGCGCCCGGTGACGCGTCCGCGGCCGGGCTTGAGGAACTCGATCGTCGCCTTCTTGTCCCAGACGATGTAGCCCGGGCCGACGTGCTTCGCCACGATGAAGACGAAGAAGGGGTCCGTCATGGCGTAGAGCGACCCGCCGAAATGCGTCCCGAAGAGGTTCCGGTTGTAAAGGCGGAGCTTCATCGAGACGACGATCGTGTACGGGTCGTCCTTCGGATATCTCACCCGGATCCCCGCGCCGAGAAAGGGCGGGTAGAAGTTCACGAACTTCATCAAGAGGCGTTGACGGAAGCTGCTCATCGTGCGAGAACGACGCGCGGTTGGCTCACCGGTGGCGTCACCCTAGAGCTCGCCCAGACGGCGGAGCTTTTCCTCGACTTCCTTGAGGAGAGGGCGCGGCAGAGCGCGCAGAGGACGGACGAACCGCCCGTTGTCGATGGCACGGCTCTGATCGATCATGACCTCGCACGCCTCCCGGTTCCCGGCGATCCCCCGGGGGAGAGGCACACGGAGGAGGTTCTCTCCCGAGAGCCGGGTCGTGCAGGGTACGACCCACGTCGACGGATGGCCGGCGTCGTTCAGGAGGTCCGTCTGGATGATCAGCACCGGTCGCACTTTTCCCGGCTCGGTCCCGAGGCGCGGATCCAGATTCGCCAGATAGAGCCACCCGCGCCGGACTCTCACAGCTTGTCGAGAGATTCCCCAGCGAGGAGGTCGAGTTCCTTCAGCTCTACGGAGAGCGATGCCCTCGTAGCGTTCGAGGCGCGCCGGTATCCCTCTCGCAGGCTGACCCGGTCCGTCACTTCCTGAAGAAGGCGAAGACCACGGCGGACGACCTCGACCTTCGTCCTGGCCTTGAGCCTCGCTTGCAGAGACAGAACGAGCTTCAGCTCATCCGGTGGCAGCGTGATGCTCGACTTGGTATTCACTTTCATACCTGAATGATACCCTCGTTCGCCCCGGGCTTCAATGGCACGGCGGGAGACCGGGGTTCCAGGACTTCACTCCCGGTGGCCGGCCTCCGGCTTCTTCATCGACGAGAAGGGAACGTCGAGGACCGGATAGTCACGCCAGTCCTTGTAGTCGAAATGCCACCATTCCCACGGATAGACGAAGAAGCCTTCCTGCTCCATCGCGTTTCGCAGCAGGTCGCGGCGCCTGAGGGCCTCCTTCGGCCCTTCCTCGTACGTCACGTACGACCGCTTCGACATCTCGTCGTAGGCGCCCCCCATGTCGGCCTGCTTCCCGGTGGCGAGGTCGACCAGCGAGAGGTCGACCGCACACCCCCGGTTGTGTCGCGAGCCGGACCTCGGGTCGGCGACGAAGATCTTCTTGTCGTCGGGCGTCAGGTCCCAGAACTGCTTCGTCACCCTCCACGGCCGGTAGCCGTCGAAGACGACGAGCGCCCAGCCCTTCTTCTTCAGCGCCTCGTTCACGCGGACGAGCGCCTCGGCGGCCGGGCGCTGCAGGAAGGCGCGCGCCTCCGGATAGAAAGGCCGCCCGAACTCGTTCTTCGCGCTCGCGTAACGGACGTCGAGCCGGATCGTCGGATCGAGCGTCCCCATCTCGACGAGGTCCGGCGCCCGGAGCGGGCGCATCTCCTTCGGCGGGCCCTCCTGGGCGAGAAGTGAGAGCGGAAGGAAGAGAGTAGCCGCGAGCATGCGTCGCATGGAGCGCGAGCTTACCCCTCCCCTGTTACGCTTCTTCCCCGAATGAAGCTCGTGATCCAGATCCCGGCGTGGGACGAGGAGGCGCAGATCGCCGCCGCCCTCGCCGAGCTTCCGACGGACGTTCCCGGATTCGACGAGGTCGAGACGCTCGTCGTGGACGACGGCTCGACCGACGGGACGGCCGAAGCGGCGCGAAAGGCGGGGGCCGACTACGTCGTCCGCCTCCCCCTCCATCGCGGCCTCGCCACCGCGTGGCGGGCCGGGCTCGATGCGGCGCTCCGTCTCGGGGCGGACGTCATCGTCTCCACGGACGCCGACCGGCAGTACGCGGCGAAGGAGATCGGGCGACTCGTGGAGCCGATTCTCAAGGGCGAGGCCGAGATCGTCGTCGGGGACCGCGGCGTCGCGACGAAGCCGGACTTCTCGGCCGGCAAGCGGATCGCGCAGCGGCTCGGTTCGTGGGCCGTCCGCCGGGCCTCGGGGGCCGAGGTCCCGGACGCGGCCTCGGGTTTTCGCGCGCTGACGCGCGACGCGGCGCTGACCCTGAACGTCTTCTCGAAGATGACGTATACCGTCGAGACGCTGATCCAGGCCGGCAACAAGCAGATGAAGGTGGCGGCCGTCCGGATCGAAACGAACCCTCCGGTCCGCCCCTCGCGCCTTATCCGCCGTCCCTGGCGCTACGCCGCGGTCCAGGGCGCCAACATCCTCCGGATCTCGGCTCTCTACAAGCCGCTTCCCGTCTTCTTCGGGTTCGCGGCGCTGCAGCTCCTCGCGGCGCTCGTCCTCGTCGGCCGCTACGTCCTTTTCGTCCTCACCGGACAGAACCCCGGCGGCCACGTCCAGTCGCTCCTTCTCGCCGCGGTCCTCGGCATCGCCGCCCTCTTCACGTTTCTCGTCGGCCTCGTCGCCGACCTCATCTCCATCAATCGGACGCTTCTCGAGGAGCTGGTGCTCGAAGCGCGGCGGCGCGACGCCGACGGCGGGACGAAGAAGGACGACGCGCCTCTCTGAGGCCCGATCAGCCCCGCCAGGGCCCGCCCAGCATGTTGGAGGCCGGGGCGAGGAGAAGCTTCTTCCGCTTCCGCGCCCGCTCGGGGAACCGCTTGGCCACCTCGCGAGCGAAGCTCGCCTTGACGCGGGCGAAGAGCTGGCTCCATGAGTAATGGAGCGGGTAGATGCGGCGCCCCATCAGGAAGGCGCGGACGAAGAAGTAGGCGAGGAAGTAGAGCTTCGTCCATGGCCGCCGGACGAGGTGCTTCACCGCGAAGTTCCGGAGGAAGGGGAAGACGAGAAGCACCGGCCCGAGGTAGGAGACGTTGATCTGCTCCATCTTCTCCCGCTCGGTGAAGCAGCCGAAGGGCGAGCCAGACTGGAACGACTCGTTGAGCGTCTCGAAGTCGCCGTCGAAGGCGCCCGTGTCGATCACGTACTGTGTGATCGGCGCCCCCGGGAAGGGATAGAGCGTCGCGAACTCCCCCGCCGACACCCGGCAGTTCACGTTGATGTCGAGCGACTCCAGCTCGTACTCGAGGTCGGTGTGCCGGAGGCCCAGCGCCCGGAGCTGCTCCGTCACCGCCTCCCGGACCCCCATCGGGACCGCG
Organism: uncultured Acidobacteriota bacterium; assembly: GCA_963779415.1. GTDB lineage: Bacteria > Acidobacteriota > Thermoanaerobaculia > UBA5066 > UBA5066 > DAOMFB01. The sequence continues at coordinate 223,075 of CAVZYA010000003.1, forward strand.
CCCTCTCCGGCGAGCGCATTCCGAAGCTCCTCGACCGGAATCCGGAAGTGCTCCTCGAGGTGTGTCACGAGCGCGGAGGCCTTCGGACCGAAGTCCGGGTCCTCCATCCCAGGGATGAGCGGCGTCGGGACGGCGAGGATCGTGTTCGAGAAGGTGTGGACGCCGCGGCTCCGGCAGTAGTCGAAGGCGAAGCGGATGTCCTCTTCCGACATCCCGCGCTTCATCACGTGCTTGCGGATGAAGTCGTTCCCCGACTCGATCGACATGTAGATCGAATGGAGGCCGGCCTTCTTCAGGACGTCGACGATCTCCGGGCTCTTCCGGACGAGGTCGCACCGCGTCAGGCAGTGAAACGGCCGGCCGACGACCTTTGGGTACTTCTCCGCGAACTCCTCGAGCCAGTCGTCCACGCGGAAGACGAAGATGTCGTCGTTGAACTTGACGAACTGCGTCGGCCAGCGGCGGACGAGGTCGGAAAGCTCGGCGAGAAGGCGGTCGACCGAATAGCGGTTGATCGTCTTCCCCTTCCCCTTGTACATCTGATTGAAGCGCGCGTTGAAGCAGTAGGTGCAGGGGTAGGGGCAGCCGCGCGAGGCGATGTGCGTCCGCATCCCGAAGTAGCGGAGCTGCGTGTTGTCGTAGACGAGGGCGCGATCCAGATACGGCAAGTCGTCGAGAAAGTTCGTCCGCTCGCCGAGGAGGATCGTCCCGTCCGGCCGGCGGTTCGTCCGCGTGACCATTCCGGGAATCGCGTCCGGCGACTCGTTCTTCGAAAGGGCCCGGAGGAGAGCGGGCCACGACTGGTCCGCCTCGCCGACCGCCATGAAATCGAGCCGGGTCTCCTCGACGGGGAGGATCTCGCGCCGCTTGCCGTCCCCGTTCGCTTTGGGGTGAAGCTCCTCTCCCTCGAGCCGCATCCGCTGGTAGTTGAAGGTGGGATGGGGCCCGCCCATGATCGAGACGATCCGGTCGCCCCACGCCTCGCGCACCTCGCGGTTGACCTTGAAGAAGGTGTTGCTCTCCCCCGTCTTGGCGCTGTACGCGACGATGTCGGGACGGATCGTCCGGAGGTCCCGGTCGAGGTCCGCGTGCTCGAGGACGTTCAGGAAGGTCTCGTGCCCTTCCTCCTTCGCCAGCGCCGACAGAAGCTGGATGTTCAGCGGGTCGATATTCTCTTCCCGGATCATCACGAACAGGATCTTCATCGGTAGGCTCCCGGCGACCGCGCCCCATTCTTGAGACGCTCTCTCACTATACACGCCCCTCTCCGACACCATGGGCCCGTCCGGCCCGACGAGCGTCGGCTATTCTCTCGCGGTTGGACCCGAACGCCCCCCGGCCCCGCCGGACCGTCTCCCGCCTCCTCGCGCTTGCCGCCTTCGCCGCCATCGCACTCTTCGCCGTGGCCGCGGTCCGGAGCGCGCCGGAAGGGACGTTTTCCCGGCTCCGGACGGCCGATCCGCTTCTCCTCGCGGCGGGCTCCGTGGCATACGGAGGCGCCTTCTTCTTCCGGGGCGCCCGTCTGAACTTCCTCCTTCCCGCCGAGACCCGTATCTCCGCGACGAGGGCGTGGTCTCTTTCCGCGGCGTCTCTTTTTCTCGTCCAGGTGCTTCCGCTCCGCGGGGGCGAGATCGGGACGTGGGCGGCGATCCGGGCCGCGCTCGGGACCGGCTGGCTCCGATCCGGGGCCGTCTTCCTGACGGCAAAGCTCGTCGACAGCGCCGTCCTCGTCCTCATCGGCCTCGCCGGGGGCGCCTCAGCGCTCGCCGCCGGGCGCGCCCCGGCCCTGAGCCTCGCGGCCGGCGGGGCGGCCGCCGCGGGGGCCGTCCTGCTTCTTCTCGCTCCGCGCCTCGCGGGGAAGGCGGCCGGGCGCCTCGCGGCGCGCTTCCCGGAAGGGTCGCGCCGGGCGCGCTTTTCCCGCGAGATCTGCCGAGGCGCTCGGGGTCGCGCACGACCATCCCGGCCGCTATCTCGCGGCGGTCGCCGCCGCGGCGGCCTGCGCGTCGATCCAGGTCGCCGCGCTTTCCCTGATGCTCCACGGCCTCGGAATCGATGTCTCCCCTGCCGGCGTGGCCGTGGCGCTCCTCATCTCGGCCCTCGCCTCCTCGTCGATCCCCTCGCCCGTCGGCAACTTCGGTCCGACGGAGACAGGTTTCACCGCGGGACTCGCCCTCGCCGGCGTCCCGCTCCCCGTCGGCCTCGTCGCGGCGGGGCTTCTCCACCTTCTCGCGGCGCTCGCGTGCGGCGCCGCCGGCCTTCCGTTCTTCGTCCGCCACGGCACGGCGGTTTTCTCGGCGTGAAGCGTTCGCTTCATTTCCTCTCGCGCCCGGGCGCGATACCGTTCCGAACTCGACAAGGAGGTCCGATGCGTCGCTCTCTCTTCTCGCCATCCTCGCCGTTCCAGCTCTCCTCACGGTCGTCGTGGCGCTGACCGCCCGTCGCCGCGGGCCCCGCCCGGGCGCCCGGCAAGGCCGATCGACTCCGCCAACTTCGACACGGCCGCGCTCCGTGCGCCGACTTCTACCAGTACGCGGACGGCGGCTGGCTGAAGGCGAACCCGATCCCGGCCGACAAGGGGCGCTTGGGGCTCGTTCGAGGAGGTCGTGGAGCGGAACCGCGCCATCGAGAAGACGATCCTCGAGGAGACCTCCGCGAAGACCGACTGGCCGAAGGGAAGCGTCCGGCAGAAGGTGGGCGACTTCTACGCCGCCGGAATGGACGAGGCGGCGATCGAGAAGGACGGCACGAAGTTTCTCGCCCCCTGGCTCGAAAAAGTGGACGCGCTCTCCTCGGCCGCCGACCTCCCGAAGCTTCTCGCCGAGCTCCACTCCCGGCGCCTGCCGGCGGGCTTCGGCCTCTACATCGCGCAGGACCAGAAGGAGTCGACCCGGTACATCCCCATCCTGGGGCAGGGGGGCCTCGGCCTTCCCGATCGGGACTACTACCTCAAGGAGGACCCGAAGTCGAGGGAGATCCGCGAGCAGTACGCCGCGCACGTCGCACGGATGTTCGCTCTTCTCGGGGACCCCTCCGACGCCGCGAGAGCGGAGGCGGACGCCGTCTTCGCATTCGAAACGAAGCTCGCGAGGGCCTCGCGGACGCGCGTCGAGCTGCGCGACCCGCAGAAGAACTACAACAAGCGGAGCCTCGCCGATCTCGCGAAGGAGGCGCCCGGCTTCGACTGGAAGGCGTACCTCGTCGCGGTCGGGATCCCGGAAGGGCAGGAGCTGAACGTCCGGCAGCCCGACTTCTTCAGGGCGTACGCGGAGATGGCCTCCGCAGAGCCGCTCTCCACCTGGAAGACCTATCTGAAGTGGCACATCCTCCACGGCTCGGCAACCCTTCTTCCGAAGCGGTTCGACGAGGAGAACTTCGACTTCTACGGCCGGACCCTGCGCGGCGTCCCGCAGCAGGAGGAGAGGTGGAAGCGCGTCCTCGCGGCGACCGACCAGGCGATCGGGGAGGCGCTGGGGCAGCTCTACGTCGAGAAGGCCTTCAGCCCGAAGTCGAAGGAGCGGATGATCGTCCTCGTCGAGAACCTGCGCGCCGCCCTGAAGGACCGGATCGAGGCGCTTCCCTGGATGGGGCCCGAGACGAAGAAGGCCGCCCTCAGGAAGCTCGCCGCCTTCGGCGTGAAGATCGGCTACCCCGACAAGTGGCGCGACTATTCCGCTCTCGAGATCACGCGCACCTCCTATTTCGAGAACGTTCTCCGCGCGCACGCCTTCGAGACGAAGCGGAACCTGGCGAAGCTGGGCAAGCCGATCGACAGGACCGAGTGGGGGATGACGCCCGCCACCGTCAACGCCTACTACAGCCCGACGATGAACGAGATCGTCTTCCCGGCGGGAATCCTCCAGCCGCCGTTCTTCTACGCCGACGCGGACGACGCCGTGAACTACGGCGGCGATCGGCGGCGTCATCGGGCACGAGATGTCGCACGGCTTCGACGACTCCGGGAGCCAGTACGACGCCGACGGGAACCTGAAGAACTGGTGGAGCGGAGAGGACCGGAAGGCGTACGAAGTCGCGGACCGCCCTCATGGTGAAGCAGTTCGACGGCTACAAGCCCCTTCCCGACCAGGCGATCAACGGGAAGCTGACGCTCGGCGAGAACATCGGCGACCTCGGCGGACTGAAGATCGCGTATGCCGCGCTCGCGAAGGCTCTCGGAAAGGATCCGGTCACGGCCGCGCCAATCGACGGGTTTACTCCCGCCCAGCGCTTCTTCCTCAACTGGGCGACCGTCTGGCGGAACCAGATCCGCGACGACACGCTCCGCGTCAACCTGAACACCGATCCGCACTCGCCGGGACGCTTCCGGGTCCTCGGGCCGCTCTCGAACCTCCCGGAGTTCCAGGCCGCCTTCGGCTGCGGGGCGGGGACCGCCATGAACCGCCCCGAGGCGGAACGTCCGAGCATCTGGTAGCGGCGTGACGCTCCTTCTCCGCTGGGGCCGCCGGCTCGCCGTCGCCGCCGTCCTCGTCTGGGCGACGCTCGTCGTCGGCGGGGCGTTCGGCGCCCGCTCCCGCCTCCCCGACCTGAAGCCGTGGCACCGGCTCGTCCCGAAGGCCGAACTGAGAGCCTCCGACCTCGGGGAGACGGCGACGCTCGCGGACTATCTTAAGCGCGAGGACGAGACCTTCGCCGAGGTCAAGACGCGAAATCGGGGCACGGCTCACGCCGGCGGACCGCGTCGTCTCGAACCGCTACTTCGACGGGAGCCCGCTCGACCCCGACAACGCGGCGAAGAACTGGAACCGGACCTTCGAGCTGGTCCCGGAGACGATTCGCGGCGGCGTCCTCCTCGTCCACGGCCTCACGGACTCGCCCTACAGCGTCCGGGCGCTGGCCGAGATCTACCGGGCGAACGGCTTCTATGCCCTCGCTCTCCGGATGCCGGGACACGGCACCGTGCCGGGGGCGCTGACCGAGGCGACGTGGGAGGACTGGCTCGCGGCGGTGAAGCTCGGCGCGCGGCACGTCCGGTCGCGGATCGGCGAGAAGGCGCCGCTTCACCTCGTCGGCTACTCGAACGGCGGGGCGCTCGTCCTCTCGCACGCCCTCGAGGCGCTCGACGATCCGAAGCTTCCGAAAGCCGACCGCCTCGTCCTCCTCTCGCCGATGATCGGCGTCACCCCGTTCGCCGCCCTCGCGCGGACGGTCGGCCGGCTCGGCGTCTTCCCGTACTTCGAGAAGGCGAAGTGGACCGACGTCCTCCCCGAGTACAACCCGTACAAGTACAACTCCTTCCCCGCGAACGCCGGATGGCAGACGTGGAAGCTGACCTCCCGGCTCGAGGGACGGCTGAAGAGGCTGGCGGAGGCGGGACGCGCGGGCGAGATCCCGAAGGTTCTGACCTTCCAGTCACTCGTCGACGCGACGGTCTCGACCCCCGCCATCCTAGACCGGCTCTATTCGCGCCTCACGAAGGAAGGGAGCGAGCTCGTCCTCTTCGACGTGAGCCGGACCTCGAACCTGAAGCCCTTCCTGAAGCCCGACGGCGACGCGCTCCTCTCCCGAATCGCCGGCGACAAGGGCCGGAGGTACGTTCTGACCGTCGTCACGAACGAGTCTCCCGATACCCGCGAGGTCGCCGCGAAGAGCTACGTGCCCGGGGCGGCCGAGCCGGACGTGAAGCCCCTCGGCCTCTCCTGGCCCGCCGACGTCTACTCCCTCTCCCACATCGCCCTCCCCTTCCGGCCCGACGACCCCCTCTTCGGGATCGATCCGGCGCTCGCCGGGACGGGCGGGTTCCACCTCGGCCTCCTCGCGCCGCGCGGCGAGAAGTCGATCCTCGTCGTCCCCGAGGAGGTCCTGATGCGGATCTCCTCGAACCCGTTCTTTCCTTTCGTCGAGTCCCGGGTTCGCGAGGCCATCCTGCCCGCGAACTGACGCGCGACCGCCCCTCACTTCCTGACCGCTCAGCCTCCTCGCCCCGCCCGCTCGAGGAGCTGGTCCGCCGTCCGGAGGGCCAGAGCCGTTATGGTGAGGGAGGGCGAATCCCCCGCTCCCGCTCGAAGGGACGAGCGATCCGTCGGCGAACGCCAGATTCGGGATCTCATGGCAGAAGCCGTCGGCGCCGGAGACCGAATCCGCCGGGCCAGTCCCCATCCGGCACGTCCCGAGGACGTGTGCGGTCAGAAAGCGATCGAGGGAGGAGTATTCCTCCAACGTCTCGGCTCCGGCGGCCGAAAGGAGCGCCCGCCCCCGCTCCACCATCTCTCTGAGAAGTCGCTTCTCGTTCTCTCCGAGGCGCGACGTGATGCGTGCCACGGGGAGCCCCTGCGCGTCCGTGAGGGACGGATCCAGATCGACGAGCGTCCCCGGGTTCGGCAGCCAGTCGCCGATTCCGAGGAGGCCGACGGCGCGCCCGAAGACTTCCGCCATCCGATTCTGGTGTTCCAGCCCGAAGCCCGGGACGAGCCTTCCTGCGTAAGCCGCCGGGCCGCGCAGCCCGGCCGCGCCGTGGGCCGTGGAGAGTCGGAAACCCCCGACCGCGCCGCTTCTTCGGAGGCTCGGGACCGACTCGTCCCAGGCCGTCCCGTCGATCGGGACGCCCCGGTGCGAGTCGACCCTTTCCGGCAGGAGAGCCGTGCTCTGCCAGAGAAGCGTCTCGGTCAGATTCAAACCGACCTGACCGGAGCCGTTCGCGAGGCCCTGCGGGAAGAGTCTCGACCTGGAGAGCAGTAGGAGCCTCGGCGTCTCGACGGCGCCTCCCGCGAGAACGACGAACCTCGCTTCGAGCCTCTGAAGCGTTCCCTCCCGGTCCATGAAGACGACGCCGGATGCGCGGCCCTTTCCGTCGACCTCGATCCGCGTGGCCGCGCTCTCGGTTCGAAGCTCCAGCCGACCCGTCCGGAGCGCTTCCGGCAGGAAGGTCACGTCGGCGCTTCCCTTGTCGCCGATGGGGCACCCCTCGGTGCACGAGTTGCAGTAATTGCATGCCGGCCGCCCCTCGAAGGGCTCGGAGAGGATCGCGAGCGAATTGGGGACGAGCGTCAGCCCGACGGCCGAGAATGCCTTCGAGAGTCGGGTGCTGGCATACGAGAGCCGGTGAGCGGGGAAAGGTGGAGCGTTCGCTCGCGGCCGGCAGCGGATTTCCATGGGCGCCGCCACCCCCATACGCCGTTCGGCGAGTTCGTAGTACGGCTCGAGATCCTGATACGAGATGGGCCAGTCGACGCCCGCGCCGAGAAGCGAGGACATTCTCAGGGAGTCGGGGTGATACCGGTGCGCCTCTCCCTGGAAGCGAAGCGTGCTTCCCCCGACGCCCCGGACGTGCGCGTACTGAAGGTAGAGCCGCCGGTTCCCGCGCTGCCGACCCGCCACGAGGTCGTGAGAGCGGTAATCGTCCCAGCCCGCGTCGATCTCCTGGGCGGGCCCGAAGCCGTGGCGGGGCTTGCCGCGCTCGTCTGAGTCGGGGTCGAAAGGAAAACCGCGGATCTCGAAATCGGGCGACGTCTGCGGGTAGTCGCGTTCGGGCCGGTACCGCCTTCCCGCCTCCAGGAGCGTGACGCGCATCCCCCGGGTCGTCAGCCGCCAGGCCGCCGCGAGGCCGCCCGCGCCGGCGCCGACGACGATGACGTCCGTCTCAGACACCGGGCTTCTCGGCGAAGTCCGGATAGCCCTCCGGCTGCGGGGCGTGCGTGAACCCCACGACTTTCCAGGCTGCCGGGCTTGCGTAATGGATCTCCATCGCCCGGTTCCGGACGCTCTCATAGAAGAAGCGCGGAAGAGTTCCTTCCCCGGCGCGGGCGATCTCTCGCACGAGATCGGCGCGCCTCGCAGGGTCGAGCTCGCGAAACGACGGCGACCCGGCGCGCTTCGCGCCGCGATCGAGGAGCTCGACGCCTTCGACGAGCGCCCGCCGCGTCTGGCGCCGCTCCTCCAGTTCGGGCAGAAGCTTCGGAAGGACTCCCGTCGCCCGATGCCCCGGGAACCGGCCGTCGGGGATCAGCGTGTCCAGAAAGGCTTCCAGCGTCCTCTGCCCCGAAGCGTCCAGTCGCCCCGGGAGAAAGACCCTCTTGAGGATCCAGGCTCCGACGGCGAACGCGGCCGTTCCCAGGAGACCCTGGAGCAGGTCGCGGCGCGACCATCCGGAGGACGCGGCCGGCTCGGAACGTGGAGCCACGCCGCCCGAGACGACGAGAAGAAGGGCGACGAGGAAGACGCCGCCGGCGCATCCCGCGACGAACAGCGCCCAGGCCGCCGGGGAGCCGAGCGAAGCGGCCCGCGCCGCGACCTTCGCCACGTCGTCTCCGCGCAGGTCGAACGCCGAGGAGAATCCCGCGACCCGGGCCAGCCTCGTGATCGGGATGGACGCGGCTTCGTACGCGTCTCCCGTCAGCGACGCGACGGGCTGGAGCGCCGCCGCGAGGGCTGCTCCGAAGAAGACCGCGCTCCTCGCTCGGGCGGCTCGACGCGCCAGCGCGGCCCCGATCGTGGCCAGGAGAACGTGAGGGAGGGCGACGGTCACGAAGTAGGACACGTCCCCGGCGGGAGCGAATCCGGAGAGCCGTCCCGCGTACTCTCCCCCCGCCGAGATCCACGAAAAGTGCCGCTCGAGGAGCCGTCCTCCGAAGGCAGGTGAGATCTCGAGGCGAGTGACGGAGCCCCCCGTCGCAGCGCACCCCGCCACATGGAGCAGCTCGTGGACGGGGACGAGAATCCAGAGGCTCGCGACGAATCCGGCGAGGAGCCACGCGAGTCGCAACGCCCTGTTCTGGAGGACGGCGCCCAGCGCCGAAAGCTGGTCTTCGAGAGTTCTCTTCAGCGTTTCTTGCGTCGGATCGCGACCACGCCCGCCCCCATCAGCGCGAGCCCAAGGGTGATCAGCCCCGCCTCGCCGAGCGCCGGAATCCGATCCGCACGGGGCACGCCCGCCCACGACACGCCTGGCAGCAGGACGATCACGAGCAGCGCCAGCTTCACAGCCTTCTTCATGTCGGTCCCCCCTTTTCGGGGAGACTATCGTGAACGGGACCTCTCCGACAACGCGAGAAGTTCCGTTCCCGGAGAATCCCGGCCCACATCAGGAATGACCTGACCTGGCCATCAGCTTTTCGGGGACCAGCGCTTGGTCCGGCCGAGGACGCCCTTGATCAGCCACGGAAGCACGGCCAGAAGCGCCAGAACGCCGACGAGCGGAAGGGACCAGAGATCGGCCGGGTTCTCGACCTCCCCGAGATGAGTCCCCGCGTAGACGTAGAGCAGATAGCGGGGCAGGAGCCCGAGGAGGGAGTAGACGAGGAACGGCACGAAACGGACCGGGCTGATCGCCAGGATCACGTTCGTCACGGAGAACGGAATCACGGGGAGCAGCCGCAGCGTCAGGATGAAGTAGGAACCCTCCCGCTCCAGCCCCTCCAGCAGGTGGGGAAACCGGCGCCGCATCCTCTCTTCGACGAGATCCCATAGCAGATAGCGAAACGAGACGAACGCCACCGCGGAGGCCAGCGTGCTTCCCACGGCCACCAGCAGCAGCCCCTCCCGGAAGCCGAACAGAAGCCCGGCGGAGAGATTCATGACCGTGCTGCCGGGCAGGCCGAAGAGTCCGAGAACCAGGTAAGCAGCCATCCAGACGCCCGGCGCCATGAGCGGACGGGCGTCCGCCCACTCGATCAGGGCGTCCTTGTGCGCCACGAGGTTGTCGAAAGTCAGGAGGCGGAGGCCCCCTGCGAGAAGGAACGCCACCCCGCCGGCCACGATCAGCACCAGCATCAGCAGGCGAAGCGGAGTCAATTCAGGCCATGGCGGCTTCATGGGAGGGCTCGAGACGCACGTCCTTTTTGAAGGCTGGGCTCAGGTCTTGCACCTGTAGTCTGTCGAGTCGCCGAAGTCAGGCTTCGGTTCGAAACCATTCAATTCTTTCCTCAGGAACCCTTCACCTCCCCGATCGCGCTGATCTCGATGAGCGCGCCGTGGTGGAGCGGGACGGTGGGGACGACGGCGCGGGCGGGCTTGTGGGGGCCCATCACCTCGGCGTACGCCGCGTTGACGCGCCCCCAGAGGGAGATGTCCGCGACGTAGATCGTCACGCTTACGAGGCGATCGAGGCCGCTCCCCGCGGCGACGAGAATCGCCTCGACGTTCCGGAGCGCCCGCTCCGTCTGCTCTTCGATCGAATGCGGGAGGAAGCCGGGGCGCTCCGGATCCCACGGGAGCTGCCCCGCGACGAAGACGAATCCCCCCGCGACGATCCCCTGCGAGTAGTGGCCGGCCGGCTTCGGGGCGTCCTTCGTCTCGACGACTTTCACGGCCTGCCTCCCCCCGGCTCACTTCTCGTGGAAGAGCCGATCGGCCGGGACCGGCTCGAGCGGCTTGCCGGGGGCGTCCATCTTCAGCTCCAGGCCGACCATGTACTCGCTCTGGAACCAGCGGAGCTGGACCGGGTGGAGCCCGGGTTTCAGCGCCAGCTCGGCCCGGCGGCTGATGAAGTCGATCTGGTCGTTGAGGATCGCCCGCTCGCCGTCCACCTTCAGCTCGCTGGCATCCCGGGAACGAAGCGAGAGCGTGTAGAGCCCCTCGACGGGGATGGAGAGGAACCCCTCGCAGACGAGACCGAAGTGCCCTTTGGGGCGTTCGGCCGGAATGCCGACCTCCTTCATCGTGATCTTCCCCGTCGGCTTCAGCGCATCGAACTCCGGGAGCTTTCGCCATTCCCCTTCGTAGACCTTGCAGGAAAGGCCCGGGGCGAGCGATGCGGCCGGGACGGCTACGGACGCGTGCGGCGTCTCCTTCGTCACCTTCGCGGACGCGACGAACCGGTCGTCGAGCCCCGGCGCGAAGGCTCGCGCCTTCACGGTCGCCGTCCTGTCGAGAACGAGAGGCCCACGGTAGACCTCCGACGTCGCGCCCGGCTCCGATCCGTCGAGCGTGTACCGGATCGTCGCCCCCGGTGTCGGGGACGTCAGCGTCATCGTCGTCCTGTCGATGAAGAGCTTCCCGGAGGCGTCGACGTGGACGAGGGTCGCGGTCGCCGGTTCGGTCAGGCTTCCGGCGAGGACGGCGTCGTCGTTCGGACCCTTGACCGCGGTGACGGCCAGGATCCGGATCCGGTCGTCCTTCGGAAGCGTCAGCGTCTTCGCGCCGGGAGGAAGGTCGATCCGGAGGCGGAAGAGATGGGTGTAGACGTACGCCTCGTTTTCGCCGCGGGCGCCGTGCCGATGCGTCCCGACCCAGGCAACCGGGACGTCCTTCACATAAGCCGGGGCTATCTTCGCGGGATCTTCCTGCCGTTCGCCGCCGACGATGCGGCTGTTCCATTGGCCGACCGGCTCGGCCCAGTCCGGAACGGTGAGCGTCGTCGAGGTTCCGTCCACCTCGAAGCGGTCCGGCCGGTCGCCCCCCACGGCCGCGGCGAGAAGGTAGAGGCGGCTCCATTCCCCCTTCGGAAGCAGGATCTTCTGGCCGCGGCAGACCAGGACGTTCGGCTTCCCGGGCTCCTGCGGGCCGGTCCGGAGCGGGATGCCGCCCGAGACCACGGTTGCCGGAAGAAGCTCTCCCGCAATCGAGTGACCCGCGCCGTCGAAGTCGCCGTCACGGCGTGCCTCGTCGCGGCTGATGCCGTCGAGGTCGTACGGCAGGTCGACCGGCACGACCACGGGAGGAGCCACGGCGGCCGGCGCCGGCCCGAGCGTCACCGCCAGGGTCCGCGGCCGGTATGGCGCGAAGGAGAGATTCACGACCCCGTTCTTCAGCGCGAGAGCCGGGCGCGACGGCTCGGCGATGGCTCCCCCGGTGCCGTTCGGACCGAGCGGCTCCTCGGCGCCGTTCAGCTCACGAAGAGCGAGGACCGGCCTCGCGAACCGGAGCGTCACGCCGTCGACCTTCCTCCCGGAAAGCTCCTGCAGCCGGACGACGATCTCGTCGCTCTCCTCGGCTCTCTTCAGTGCGCGGACGGCTACGGAAGGCTCGCCGGCGCCAGCCCCTTCGAGCCGAAGAAGCGAAAACGACTTCCCGAGCGCCCCATCGTGCGACGGCGTCTGGAAGGCGAGGAGTGGCTGGTTCAGCCGGTCTCCTTCCGCGGCCACGCCGCTCCGGAAGTCGCCCGCGTGCCCGGCGACGGCCATCAGGACGTGGTGATGCCCGAGATCGTTCGACCCCTGCTCGGAGATCCAGCTCCAGCTCGGGATGACGCGCGGGGTGTGGACGAGCGAGAGGCGGAGCGTCCTCTCGTCGGGCCTGTCCCACCCGTGCCGGCTGTCGTTCAGGACCGCGACGCCGAACGCGCCGCCCGCGTCGGCGAGGTCCGCCCACTGCTGTGCCGGGACCTCGTAGAGGTTCGGCCGGTCCGTCCCCCGTTCGACGGTGCCGAGGCCGAGGTCGTACGTGGCGTTCCTGTTCGCCGCCGCGAGCGGGAAGGCGGCCTTGAGGAGCGTCCCCTTCGTCCGCCAGTCGACGTCGGTCGCGATCTCGACTCGGCTCCCCGCGCCGGCGGCCGCGAGCCGGATCCGCTGCGTGAAGGTCGACCCCGCGGCCCTCCGGACGACCTCGAGAGAGACCCGCGCCGGCCCGCTCTCGACGACACGGATCGCGGCAGGGCCGGCGACGACCTCGCGCGGAGGCGCCATCAGGGGGGCGTACTCCACCTCCCACGCCGCCCACTTTCGGGGCTCGTCATCGAAGAGCTGCAGCCGAAGCGGCGCCGAGAGAAGCTCGCGGTTCAGGCTCTTGTCGAAGATCGAGGCCACGTCCCCCGCGTCGTCCAGTGCGACTCGGTACCGCGCGTTCTCGAGTCCCTTCGCGCTCACGGAGAGTTCCCCCGCCGCCGGGGGTTTCCTCGAAGGAAGGATGCGAAAGACCGAAAAGGACAGAGAGGGAACGTCGGCGAGGAAGACGATCCTGGCCGCCGAGCCGGTCACCCGCTCGATCTGCGCGGGGACGTCTCGTCCGTCAGGACCAATGACCCGCACGCCGTCCGGAGCTCCGCCTTCGAAGCGTATTTCCCCCTCGACGACGTCCTCTCTGGCAATCCCGAGCGGATTGAAAACGACGAGGGGAATCCCTTCCCCTCTCGTGTCGAGGACTCGGGATACGGAGCCGGCGGAGGTCGCGAGGACGTCCCCGAACTGGTTCGCCGCGATCGCCTCGTCGTTCCACGAAAAGACGTAGGCCTCGGGGATGCTCGTCCCCGTCAGGTCGTCGTGGAACTGGTGCCAGAGGACGCGCGTCCACGCCTGGCGAAGCTCCTCGCGCGGATAGGGCGCCCCACCGAGCCACGACGCGGCCACGGCCGCCCCTTCCGCCGCCGCGGCGAGACGCTGGTTCAGGCGGTTGTACGTCTTCATCGCCGCCTGCGAGGTGTAGCAGCCGGCGCCGTGCGACGTGAGGAGGAACTCGCCGCGGTACCGCTGAAGGCCCGCGACCCCCTTCCCGTCCTCGCGCGCCATCAGGTCGCGGGCGAGCCGGTCGGGTCCGTCGGAGAGGACGCGAAGCGGCCCCGGCCCCTGGAGGCTCTTCTCGAGATTCGCGACCGACGCGTCGTTCGGCGCCATCCCGACGTCGCCCGTCCCGAAGTACCGGAAGGCCGCCGGGAGCCCCGACATCGCCTTTTGCCGGTCGATCGTCGCGTAGACGTCCGGGTCGAGCGTCAGGTTTCCCTTGATCTCCGAGGCGTAGTCGCCCGGATTGAGCGCCGCGATCAGCGTCGACCCGTCGACCCCCTCCCAGAGGCCGATGTCGAACGGGATCCGGATCGACGAGCCCCACGTCAGCTTCTGCGTGGAGAAGGCGACGAGGCCGCTGTGCGCCGCGATCGCCGGGAGCGCGAAACCGAAGCCGAAGCAGTCCGGAAGGTAGACGTCGCGCGAGGTCACCCCAAGCTCGCGCCGGAAAAAGCCGTTGCCGTAGAGCGCCTGCCGGATGAGGGACTCCGGCGAAGGGAGGTTCGTGTCGACGGCGTCCACCCAGCTCCCGGCCACTTTCCAGCGCCCCGCGCGGACGTACGTCTTGAGCTTCTCCCACTCCGCCGGGTAGTACTCCTTCATGAGGCCGTACCGGAAAGCCCCCTCGAAGCTGAAGACGTAGCCCGGGTACTTCTCGAAGAGGGCGAAATTGTCCCGGAGCGTCGCCGGAAGGAAGTCGTCGATCGTCTCCTGCACGGTCCAGCGCCACTGCGTGTCGAGGTGGGCGGTCGCGACGACGTAGAGTGACCGGTCGGGGGGAGAGGCCGGCGGCGCGTCCGCGGCCGCGAGGGGCCGAAGCGCGGAGAAGAGAAGCACGACGAGCGCGAGACGGGATCGCATACAGGGCTCCCTTCGGAAGTTCCTTCGGTTCCTCACGGCGCCGCTTCGCGGATCCGGTCGACGACGAATGCCTCGTCCGTCGCGGCGAGAAGCGACTCCCGAAAGTCGTCGTTCATCAACCTCCGGGAGAGCGAGGCGATGAGGCGCAGGTGCGCGTCGTCCGCAGCGTCTTCGGCCACCGCGATCAGGATCGCCATCCGGACCGGCTCTCCGTCCGCAGAGTCCCATTCGAGAGGGGGTTCGCACCCGAGGACGGCGACTGAAGTGACACGGACGTCCCGCGATCTCGCGTGCGGGATGGCGACACCGAAGCCGACGGCGGTCGAAGCGGTCGACTCGCGCCGCCAGACGGCTTCCTCGAACCGGTCCGGGTCGGCGACCCGGTTCGCGACGTGGAGAAGGTCGACCATCTCCCGGATCGCCTCTTCGCGGCTCCGGCTTCGCGCCCGGAGCCGGACCGTCCCGGCGGCGACGAGCGACCGGTCCCTCTTCGACTCGGCGAAGGCCCGGACGAGCGCCTCCACCTCGGCGGCGCTCTCCTTCGAGAGCGCGTCGTCGAGGAGGGCGCGGCACTCGCCGAAGCCGGAGCGGGCGAGCGCCGCCTTCACCGCCGGGATGCCCGGGGGCGCGAGGCTGATCTCGTCGAGACCGAGGCCCGCGAGAAGCGGCGCGGCCAGCGGGCCCCGTCCCATCTCGCCGCAGAGGCCGATCCACCGGCCGACGCGATGCGCGTCGTCGACGATCTGCTTCAGGAGCCGGAGAAACGACGGGTGGAGGGAGCTGTAGAGGCGCGAGACCCTCTCGTTGTCCCGGTCGGCCGCGAAGAAGTACTGCGCGAGGTCGTTCGAGCCGATCGAGAAGAAGTCGGACTCCTTCGAGAGAGTCCCGAGCGCGAAAGCCGCCGAAGGGATCTCGATCATGATCCCGACCTCGATTCCGGCATCGTGCGCCACGCCTTCCCGGGCGAGGTCGGCCGAAAGACGCCGGACGAGCGCGCGCACTTCCCGGATCTCCTCGACCGAGGCGACCATCGGGACCATGATCCTCACCCTTCCGAATGCCGACGCTCGGAGAAACGCCCGGATCTGGGCGGAGACGACCTCCCGGTGCTCGCCGTACATCCGGACGGCCCGGTAGCCGAGAAACGGGTTCCGCTCCGCGGCGAGGCCGAGGTACGGGATCGGCTTGTCGCCGCCGGCGTCGAGCGTCCGGAAGATCACCGGCCTTCCCGCCGCCATCCGGACCGCCTCGGAATAGACGTGCGCCTGCTCTTCCTCCGAGGGCGCCTGCCGCCGATTCATGAACAGGAACTCGGTCCTGAAGAGACCGATCCCCTCGGCACCGCTCGCCAGCGCGGGACGGACCTCCTCGAGAGAGGCGACGTTGGCGGCCACCTCGAGGAGCCGGCCGTCGGCGGTCCGGCCGGGTGCCGACCGGAACGCTTCGAGGCGGCTCCGGATCCTGCCGAGCTTCTCCATCTCGGCCTCGTAGAAACGGCGGACGGCGGGAGGCGGGTTCACGACGACGAGCCCGCGCTCGCCGTCCACGATGGTCTCGCTTCCCGGAGGAACGGCCGCGCGGACGTCGCCGAGGCCCGTCACGCACGGAATTCCCGCCGCGCGGGCCAGGATGACGGTGTGCGAAGTGCGGCCCCCCGCGCCGAGGGCGATCCCTTTCAGGTGTCTCCGGTCGAGGGAGAGAAGGCCGGACGGAGCCAGGTTCTCGGCCACGAGGACGGCGTCCTCGAAGAGGGTCAACGGCGCGTCTGCGGAGTCGCCGGAGAGAACGCGGACGAGCTGTCCCGCGAGGTCACGCAGGTCGAGGGCCCTCTCCTCGAGGGAGTCGCTTCCCGAAGCCCGGAGGATGCCGGCGAAGTGCCCGACGGTCACGAGGACGCCGCGCGAGGCCGCCACGCCGTTTACGCGAATCTCGTCCTCGATCCGCGACCGGAACTCGGGATCGTCGAGGATCGAGAGATGGGCGGCGAGGATCGCCCGCTCCGTCTCGTTCGCGGCACGGGCCGAGCGCGCCTCGAGCGCCCCGGTCGTCCGGGCGAAGGCGCGATCGAGCTTCGCGATCTCATCTTCGGCCGAGATGGCCTCCTCCGAAGAGAAGTCGGAGAAGGCCGCGATGCTCTCCCCGAAGACGGCGCGTCCCCGCGCGATCCCGCCGCTGACCGCGACGGCGCGAAGGACGCATTCCCCCGCGGACGCGAGGGCGCGAGGGAGCGCCGAGGTGGCCTCGGGGCCGGGCGGAGCAACCGGGAGAGCCTCTCCGGAGATCGGAAGGTCGTCGCGAACGAAGCGGCCGAGCGCCTCGGCCGCGGCCTCGTCGTCGGGCCCCTCGACCCGGAGGACGCAGGGGTCTCCCTGCCGCGTCAGGGTTCCGACGAGCGCCAACGTGCTCTTCGCGTTGGCCGTCCGCCCGCTCCGGAGGTTCACGAACGTCGCCGCGGAGAGAAAGCCGGAGGCCGCGGCGCGAAGGAGGCTGGCCGGCCGCGCATGGAGACCGCCCGGAAGGGAAAAGGCGAACTCGATCTCTAAAGCCACCAGCGTCCTTCCGTCAGCCTCCGAGCCCCTTGAGAATCCCCTCGGGGTTCCGGATCGCCTCCTGTACGGAGACCTCGACGATCCGCTTGCCGTCGAACCGCTCGCCGTTCCGGACCGGGATCCCGGCGGCGAGAAGGACGACGTCCGCGAGCCTCACGTCTTCATCCGAGAGGGCGTTCTCGATCCCCATCGCCCCCTGCGTCTCGACCCGGATGGAGTGTCCGAGCTTCTTCGCGGCCTTCTCGAGGCGCTCGGCCGCCATGTAGGTGTGCGCGATCCCGGTGGGACAGGCGGTGACCGCGACGACCCTCATCCCGCCCTCTCGACCTTCCTCGCCTGCGACATACGCCTTGAGGCCGTTCATCACCAGCGCCACCGTCAGGGAGCCCGCCGCGATGGCGGCCACGTAGGCCCACCGGCCGTCGACGACGGGGAGGACGATCGGCCCGCCGTGCGGAGCGTGGTCCCCGACGCCTCCGAGCATCGCGACGACGGCGCCGATCGCCGAGCCGGCCATGATGGTCGGGATGACGCGGACGGGGTCGGCCGCCGCGAACGGGATGGCCCCTTCGGTGATCCCCACCATCCCCATCGCGAGGCCGGCGAGTCCGGCTTCCCGCTCCTCGTCGCTCCAGAGCGTTCGCGCAAGAAGCGTCGCGAGCCCGAGGCCGATCGGCGGGATGCAGATGGCCGCGGCGCAGGCCCCCATCACCGCGTAGTTCCCCTGCTGGATCATCGCCGCGCCGAAGAAGAAGGCGACCTTGTTCACCGGCCCGCCCATGTCGAAAGCGATCATGGCGCCGAGGACGAGCGCCAGAAGGACGCTCGAACCGGTGCTCATCACCTTGAGCCACGAGGAGAGGAACGTCATCGCCGACCGGATCGGGCTTCCGAGGACCTCGTACATGAGCAGACCGACCGCGAGCGACGAGACGACCGGAATGACGAGGATCGGCATGACGGGACGGAGGACGGCCGGCACCTTCAGCCTTTTCAGTCCCCGGACGAAGAACCCCGCGAGAAAGCCCGCGACGAGCCCTCCCAGGAAACCCGCCCCAACCTGGTTCGCGATCGCGCCGCCGACGAATCCCGCCACCAGCCCCGGCCGGTCGGCGATGCCGAAGGCGATGTAGCCGCCGAGAACCGGAACGAGAAGCGAAAAGGCCGCCGTCCCGACGTCGAGGACGAGCTTCCAGAACGGAGCGTGCGAGAAGTCGGGCCCCGAGGGGGTCATCGGGACGAAGGCGATGGCCGCCGCGATCAGGATCCCGCCGCACGCCACGAACGGAATCGCGTACGAGACGCCCGAGAGGAGGTACTGCCTTGTCCTGCCGAGATCTGCCTGCACCGGCCCTCCCCGAACGACTCTAGCATCCGGGGGTTGAGGCATTCGCCGGGGTGACGGCGACCTCTTTCGGGGCTAGATTCCGACCATGAGCACCGTCCTTTCGTCCCCCGTTCTCCACGGCGCGGCGCGCTGGGCCTTCTGGGACTGGTGGGTCGACCGGAAGAGCCGCTGGGTCCGCGACGAGGTCCACCAGCTCGACGCCGAAAGGTTCCGGACGATCTCCGTCGGAACGGGGCTCCCTCCGATCTACCAGAAGTCGACCTTCGCCTTCCACAGCGTGAGGGACGGAGCCGACCGCTTCCTCGGGATGTCGAAGGGGGGAGAGCGCCCGTACGCCCGGATCTACACGCGCCTCGGGAACCCGACGACGGAGTACCTCGAGCGGGTCCTCTTCCGTCTCGAGGCGCAGCACGTCATCGACAAGGCGCTCGCCGAGGACGAGCGCGAGCCGACCATCGGCTGCCTCATCACGGCGTCGGGGATGGGGGCGATCTCGGCGCTCATCCTTGCGCTCACGAAGGCAGGCGACGCCGTCCTCGCAGGGAACATCTACGGCTGCACCGACAGCCTCCTCCGGAACATGTCGAAGTTCGGCGTGGAGGCGGTTTTCGTCGACATGGGGAGCGTCTCGCGCCGTCGAGGCGGCCCTCGAGGCGCACCCGAACGTCACGGCCGTCCTCCTCGAGTCGCCCGAGAACCCGACCCTCCGCCTGGCCGACATCGAGGCGATCTCGCGCCTCACCGAGTCGCGCGGCGTCGCCCTCGTCGTCGACAACACCTTCTGCTCCCCCTACCTCCAGCAGCCGTTCCGCCTCGGCGCGGACTTCGTCGTCCACTCGCTGACGAAGTTCATCAACGGCCACTCCACGTCCGTCGGAGGCGCCGTCCTCGGCCCCTTCCGCTTCATGAAGGAGGAGCTCTTCCCCTGGTACAAGGACCTCGGCTCCACGCCGTCCCCTTTCGACTCGTGGCTCGACTCCATGTCGGTCCAGAGCCTCGCCGTGAGGCAGGAGGCCGAGAGCGCCTCGGCCGCGCGGATCGCCGACTTCCTCCGCCACCACCCGAAGGTCGCGAGCGTCGCCTACCCCGGCTTCCCCGACTTCCCGCAGGCCGGGATCGTCCGGAAGCAGATGCGAAACGGTGGCTCGCTCATCAGCTTCGAGGTGAAAGGGGGCGCGCCGGCCGGCGAGCGGCTGATGAACTACTTCGCCCGGAAGGAGACGCCGATGGAGCTGGCCGTCAGCCTCGGGGCGACCATCAGCTACATCCAGCACCCGGCGTCGATGACGCACGCCGTCGTCCCGGAGGCCGACCGCCTCGCACGCGGGATCACCCCCGGCCTCATCCGGATCTCGGTCGGCCTCGAAGGACCCGAAATCCTGATCGAGCACCTCGACCGCGGGCTGAATCTCCCCGCGTGAGCGAGGCAGCTCTCGGCCTCGCCGCCTCGGCGGAGGAGATCGAGACCGCGCGAGACGCTCTTCCGCGAGTACGAGAAGAGCCTCGGAATCAGCCTCTGCTTCCAGAACTTCGCCGAGGAGGTCGCGACGCTCCCCGGCGCCTACGCGCCCCCCGAGGGCCGGCTCCTTATCGCCTTCGTCGACGGGCGGCCGGCCGGCTGCGTGGCGCTCCGAAAAATCGGCGAGGGCGTCGCCGAGATGAAGCGCCTCTATGTCCGCCCCGAATTCCGAGGCATGAAGCTGGGGCGAAGGCTGGCGGAGGCCGTTCTCAACGAGGCCAGGACAATCGGCTACTGCGCCGTCCGCCTCGACACGCTCTCCACCATGACGGAAGCGCAGGCGCTTTACGTCTCCATGGGCTTCGTCGACATCCCCCCCTACAACGACCACCCGATCGAGGGGACGAGGTTCATGGAGAAGCGACTCTGAGAGCCGGATTCCCGCGATCCTCTTGACGCGGACTCGTTATGACCATATCCTCGTGACCATGAGCAGGGCCGCTCGTTCAGTCCCGGCCGGCGAGTTCAAGGCGAAGTGTCTGGCCCTTCTCGACGAGGTCGCCGAGACGGGTCAGGAGGTCGTCGTGACGAAGCGGGGCCGTGCCGTGGCCCGGGTCGCCCCGATCGAGCCCGCGAAAGTTCGAAGTCTCAAAGGCAGCGTTCTCAGGGAGACCGACATCGTCAGCCCGCTCGGGGCGGACTGGGACGCCGAACGCTGATTCTCCTCGACACTCACGCCTGGGTCTGGTGGGCGGCCGAACCGAAGAAGCTCTCCGTCAGGGCGCGACAATCGATCCAGTCGGCGGACGACATCGGGGTGAGCGCGATTTCTCCCTGGGAGGTTGCGATGCTCACCTCCAAGGGCCGGCTCGAGCTCGATCGGGACGTTCTTCTCTGGGTCCGTCAGGCCCTGGCGCTCCCAAAGGTCAGTCTCGTCCCTCTCTCTCCTGAGATTGCGGTGGCCTCGGTCGCGCTGGGGAAGGGCTTTCCCGCAGATCCCGCCGATCGGATCCTCGCGGCCACGGCCCTGCGTCTTCGTGCATCACTCATCACACGAGACAAAGGGCTTCGCTCCGTCCCCGAGCTCAGGACGATCTGGTAGGCATTCACGGAGCCGACTTCGCCGACCGGATCCAGGCGTCGATCCTATCTTCGAGTACCGGGAGCGTGACCGTGCCACCCGACAGGACCCTGTCGTGGAACTCACGGATGTCGAAGCGCGGCCCCAGCGCCTCCTCGGCCCGCTTCCGAAGCTCGCGGATCTTCAGCTCGCCCATCTTGTAGGCGAGGGCCTGCCCCGGCCAGGAGATGTACCGGTCCGTCTCGGTCGTGCACTCGTGAAGGGAGAGCGCCGTGTTCGCGGCCATGTAGTCGATCGCCTGCTGCCGGCTCCAGCCCATGGCGTGGAGGCCGGTGTCGACGACGAGGCGGCAGGCCCTCCACATCTCGTAGGTCAGACGCCCGAACTGGCTATAAGGATCGGCATAGAGGCCCATCTCCAGCCCGAGCCTTTCCGCGTAAAGCCCCCACCCCTCGCCGAACGCGTCGATGTAGAGATGACGCCGGAAGCTCGGCAGCTCATTCATCTCCTTGGCGAGCGCGATCTGGAGGTGGTGCCCGGGCACGGCCTCGTGAAGGGTCAGCGCAACGAGGACGTAGAGGGGACGGGTCTCGAGCGCGTAGGTGTTGACCCAGTAAGTGCCGGCCTTCTTTCCGTCGAGCGGCGCCGGGACATAGCGCCCTCCCGTGTATTTCGGGGCGATGTCCGCGGGAACCGGCTCGACGCCGTACGGCTGACGGGGAAGCCTCCCGAAGAGCGACGGGAGCTTGCCGTCGATCTTCTTGGCCGTAAAGGACGCCTGCTTGAGCAGCTCCTCCGGAGTCTTCGCATAGAAGCGAGGGTCCGTCCGGAGGAACTTCAGGAACTCGGCGAAGCTTCCTTCGAAGGCGGCCTCGCGAATCACCGCCTCCATCTCGGCACGGATCCGCCGGACCTCCGCGAGGCCGATCGCGTGAACCTGCTCGGGCGTCACGTCGAGCGTCGTGAAGTGCCGGACGAGAAAGGCGTAGTACTCCTTCCCCCCCGGAAGGGCCGACGCGCCCACGGTCGGCCTCGCGCCCGGAATGTACTCACGGGTCATGAACTCCAGGAACTCCGAGTAGGCCGGGAGGACCTGCTCGCGGATCGCGTCCTCCCCCGCCGTCTTCAGCCGGGCCCGGTCGGCCTCCGGGACCCCCGGCGGAAACGAAGCGAAGGGGGCGTAGAGAGGGCTCTTTTCGGGCGATGCGACGATCTGAGCCCGGATCGGCCCGTCGTAGCCAGCCAGGACGGCGCGCGGAAGGGTCCACCCCGTCCGGAGGCCTTCGCGCAGGACGTCGATGTTCTGGCGGGCGAATCCGGGGAAGGCTCTGAGGCGTGCGACGTAGTTCTCGTAGTCGCGCGTCGTCGCAAGTGGGACCTCGTCTGCCAGCCGGGCGAACTCGGTGTGAAACCCGCTGTCCGCGTTGATCGGAAACCGGTAGGTCCCCAGCTCAAAGGCGCGGATCGCGTCGTCCAGCTCCCGGCGAAAGAGAACGTAGCTCTCCCGGTCCTCTTCGTCGAGGGCGGCCGGGTCGATCTCGAGAAGGCGCCTCCGGAATTTCCGATACTCCCCGTCCCGCCGCGCCTCGTCGGCCACGCCGACGGAAGGGAGCTGGCCGTCGAAGCGGTGGTCGCCGACGGCGGTGGCGAAGAGCGGGTCCTCGCAAAGCCGCAGCTCCCACTCGTCGTCCAGAAGCGCGTGCAACCGCGTCCGCGCCTCCTTCGTCTCGGGTGAAGGAGTTGCGGCCTGCAGCAGAAGCGGGAAAACCAGCAGCACGCAAACGAGACTCTCGAGCCCCACGATGCCCCCTTCGGTCCGAGAACCATGATAGCGGAGCGAAATCGTCCGGGAACTCCAATCCACCCGATGGCCCCCGGAACCTACTTCGACTCCTTCACGGTCTCGCGCGCCAGGCGCCGCTCCTCTTCCTGCTCCGCGATGAGCTTGTAGGCGACGTAGTACTTGTAGATGTTCGAGACGTACGTCACCGTCTCCCGGCCGATCTTTTCGGAGGCGACGCGCTCCACGTTGTTGAACCAGAGGTTCGGGTCGAGGCCCCTCTTCGCCGCTTCCTTGCGTAGCGACTGGATCCGGTTGGGGCCCGCGTTGTAAGCGGCGAAGGCGAAGAGGCCCTTGTTCAGCCGGTCCATCGGCTCGTTCGCGAAGTACTGGTCGATCATGAACCGCATGTACTTGACGCCAGCCTCGATGTTCGGCCCAAGCTGGGTGATGTCGCCGACCTTCTGCTCCTGGCCGGTGGCCGGCATCACCTGCATGACGCCGATCGCGCCGACCTTGCTCTTCGCGTTCTGGTTGAGCTGCGATTCCTGATACCCCTGCGCCGCCATCAGGAGGAAGTCCATGTCGTACTTGTCCGAATAGGTCTTGAAGAACCGGACCATCTCCTGAAACTTCTTCCTCTCGCCGCTGGATGCCGCGTTCTTCACGAACTTGGTGCTCTTCAGGTACTTCTGGAAGAGCTGGTTCCGAATGGAGGATCCCTCGGGGTATTTCGCCAGGAAGGCGTTGATCTCGGCCTTCAGGAGTGGGCTGTTCTTCCGGATCGCCCACGCAATGTCGCCGCCCGTCCGGAGCGTCACGTCGGGGTGAAGCTTGATCGCGGGGAGGACTCCGCCCAGAAACGCGCCAGATAGTCGTCCACGACGACGTACTGGACGAGCCCTGCATTCAGCATTTCGAGGAGGTCCTCGTCCTCGAGGTTGTCCGGGGCGAACCGCAGCTTCGCGGGGGTCTTGCCGCGCTTCGCGAGGTCGGCGTTCAGCTTCTCCAGGCTCTCGTGCCAGATGGAACCCTTCCGGACGTAGACCTCCCTGGCCGAGAGGTCGTCGACGGAGGCGATGGGCGGCGATGCCGGTCCGGAGACGACGATCTCGGAAACGTTCTTCAGGGCCGGGTCCGAGAAATCCACCAGCTTCAGGCGCTCGGGCGTCACCGTCAGACCAGCCGCCGCGATATCTCCGCGCCCCTCGAGCAGTGCCGATGCGAGGTCCTTCCGGCCGACCGGAATGAAGGCGACGTGGATTTTCAGGTTTCCGGTCTTGTACTTCCTGTTGATCTCGTCCTCGAACAGCTTCAGCGCTTCATACGTGATGCCGCGCGGCGTCCCCTTGTCGATGAAGTAGTTCGTCTTGTTGTAGACGACGAGCGCCCGGATCACCCGGCGCTTCCTCATCGTGTCGAAATCGCCCCCCTGGCCGAGCAATCGGCGTCCACCGGCTGTCGGATCCTTCCCGGATTCTTTCTGGGCATGAACCGGGCCGGGCCGGCCGAGGACGAGGAGCAGCGGCACCGCTGCGAGAACCCGAAACCCATTCGATGAACGCATATCTTCCTCCCGGAGATGTCGCCGTGACGGTTCATGTTAGTCCCGCCCCCGGGCCCGACGGATCAGCCACGGGATGGTCGAGAGCCCGGGTGGCCCGCTCGAACGCCGCTCGCGATCGTCCCGGTCGGGTCGTGATGCTTACGTCCCATTGCCCCGCCCCGCCGGGGGTGATACGAGCCCGAGAAGCAAACACCGGGTCAGAGACAGGAGGACGCGATGTCTTTCCGGACGTTTCTTCCGCTTCCCTTCTTTCTCGCCGTTGCCCTCGGGGCGCAAGCCTCCACCTTCACCGTGAACAGCACCCTCGACGCCGTGGACGTCAACCGGGGCGACGGCCTCTGCGCCGCGGCCGGCGGCGCCTGCACGCTGCGCGCGGCGGTCAACGAAGCCAACGCGCTCGCCGGAGGGCCCCACACGATCAACATCCCCGCGGGCCACTACCTCCTGACGATCCCCGGGCCGAACGAGAACGCCGGTCTGACCGGGGACCTCGATATCTCGAAGAGCATGACGATTCACGGGGCCGGCCCCGCCTCGACCGTCCTCGACGCGGGCGGTCTGGAACGTGTCTTCGAGATCATGCCTGGCGCGGACGTGACGATCGACGGCCTGACGATCCGCGGCGGGAACGTCCTTGGCACCGAGTACCCCTGGGGGGGCGGAATCAGGAGCCTGGGAGGCCTGACGCTCCAGAACGTCGTCGTGACCGGAAACCGGGCAAACTCCGGCGGCGGAATCGAGGTCATCGGCAAGCCGCTTCAGATCGACCGCTCGACGATCGCCGAGAACGTCGCCTCCGACGACCGGGTCACGTCGGCCGACGGGGGCGGCGTGATCGCATGGAACTCCACGATCACGATCACAAACTCGACCGTCAGCGGGAACGTCGCGTCCGACTCGGGAGGGGGTCTCTACTTCCTGACCAGTACGGTGAACTTGACGAACGTGACGCTGTCCGGGAACGGCCGGGACGCCCTCTACGAATGGAACGACGTCACGACCCTGACGAACGTCACGATCCTTGGCAATCGCGAGACCCAGGCCGTGAGGCATGCCGGCGCGAACGGCACCTACACATTGACGCTCCGGAACACGGTCATCGCGAATACGGCGTTTGCAGACAACTGCTATGTCACTTCGACGCTGATCGTTTCGGAGGGCGGTAACCTCGACAGCGACGGGACGTGTCACCTCACCGGGCCCGGTGACCTCATCGGGGTCGACGCGCGTCTCGCTCCGCTCTCCTTCGCCTACGGCCCGACCGCGACGCACACTCCCCTCGCCGGCAGCCCCGTCGTGGATGCCGGGGCTCTCTCCGGCTGTCCGGCCCAGGACCAGCGCGGCTCGCCGCGGCCGGTGAACGGCCGATGCGATATCGGAGCTGTCGAGGTCCAGAACGGCGCCAGGTACACCGCAACGCGGACGATCCCGATTCTCGTCGACCGGACCGGCGCAGCCGGCTTCTCCTCGGAGATGACGATCGCGAATCGCGGCTCGCTGGCGGCAACGGTAGATTTGACGTACACCGCCGCATTGGCCCTCTCGTCGACCGGCACGGGCACGGCGTCCGAGTCGCTTCCTCCCGGTCGGCAACTGACATTCGACGACGCCCTCGGCTACCTCCGGGGAAAGGGAATTCCGATCCCTTCGACCCCCGGACAGGGGGGGACCCTGAACCTTCAATTTTCCGGCCTCTCGTCGTCCGACGCCGGCTCCGCGAGCGCGCGGACGACCGCTCCCACGGGACCCGGCCGCGCCGGCCTGGCCTATCCCGCGCTGCGCGCCGAGGAGCTGACCGGCAACCCCGTCCACGTTTTCGGCCTGCGCGAAACGACGGACGACCGGACGAACCTCGCCCTCGCGAACACGGGAGCCTCCGGGACGATCACGCTCCGCGTGACCCTCTACTCGGGCAACACGGCCGCGGCCCCGGCCATCCTGCCGAACGTCACGCTGGGGCCCGGACAGTGGAGCCAGATCAACGCCCCGCACCTTCTGCGAGCGTCCGGCCTCACGAACGCCTGGGCCCGGGTGGAACGTGTCTCGGGGATCGAGCCGTTCCTCGCGTACGCCGTCTTCAACGACAACACGACGGACGACGGATCCTACGTGCCGGCCGTCTCCGCCCTCCGGCGGGCGAGCCGGCTCTTCCTCCCCGTCCTCGTCGAGAGCGACCGGTACGAAAGCGAACTGATCCTCGCGAACCCGGGAGATCTTCCGGTCCAGTTCGACCTGACCTACACGCAGTCTCGCGGACCCGGCGTCAGCGGGACGGCGATCGTCACGCTCGCAGCCCACGAGCAGCGGATCATTCCGGGCGCGATTGACTTCCTCCGGACGAGCGGCGTCCCCGTCGGTCCTTCCGGCCCGACTCTCGCGGGAATGCTCTGGGCGAAGCTGACCCCCGCGAGCGGTCTGGACGTGAACGGATTCGTCGGGGCCCGGACAGCCACCTCGGCGACCGGAGGGGACCCGTACGGCCTCTTCTACCCGGCCCTCACCTCGGGCGAGACGGCCCTCTCCGAGGCCTGGATCTATGGCCTTCAGCAGGATGGAGGGAACCGGTCGAATCTGGCCGTCGTGAACCTGGGCGCGAGCGCCGTCGGTCTCAGGATCGACGTCTTCGACGCGGCCACCGGAACCCTCGTGGGGACGTTGACCGACTCGCTCGGATCCTACGGCTGGAGCCAGCACGACAGCGTCCTGGCGTCGTTCGGGATCTCCAACGGCTACGCGCGCGTCACGAAAAGCTCGGGGTCCGGGCGATTCGCGGCGTACGGCGTCGTCAACGACGGGGCGAATTCCTCCCTCGGGACGAGCGACGGAAGCTACATCGCGATGACGGTCGTCGAGTAGGGGGGGGCCGCCGGCGCCCCGAAACTACGCCGGCCCCCGCCCCGGTCAGAACAAAGCCGCCCGGTTCATCGTAATCTGTTCGAAGGGCGATCTATGACGAAGAAGATGAAAGTGACGCTCATTGCCGGGGGAGGCGTGGTCGTGGCTCTCGGCGCCTGGTGGTTCGTCTCCTCCCGCGACAAGGGAGTCGTCCCGGTCACCTCCGCCCCGGTCCGGGAGCAGGACATCGTCGCCAAGGTCACCGCCACCGGGAAGATCCAGGCCGAGAACCGGGTTGAGATGTCGGCGCTCGTCATGGGCCAGATCGTCAATCTCCGCGCCAAGGAAGGGGACCGCGTCAAGAAGGGGGACTTCCTCCTCCAGATCGACCCGAACCGCGCGGCCGCCGACACGGCGGGCTCCGCCGCCGCCGTGCAGGCCAGCGAAAAGGACCGGGACTCGGCCAAGTC
Source organism: uncultured Acidobacteriota bacterium (assembly GCA_963779415.1). Taxonomy (GTDB): domain Bacteria; phylum Acidobacteriota; class Thermoanaerobaculia; order UBA5066; family UBA5066; genus DAOMFB01. The sequence continues at coordinate 250,413 of CAVZYA010000003.1, forward strand.
CGCCATGGACCAGGCCCAGCTCGACTTCGACCGGGCGAGGAGCAACTACCAGGCGAAGATCGCCTCCGAGGCCGACTACCAGAAGGCGCAGTCGACGCTCGAATCCGCCCGGGCGGCGCACGCCGCGGCGCAGCACCGGATCGACCAGAACCGGGCCGGCCTGACCGCTAACCGCGACACCCTCTCGAAGACGACCGTCCTCGCCCCGATCGACGGGATCGTCACCACCCTCCGGGTCAAGGCCGGGGAGGTGACGGTGATCGGGACGATGAACAACCCCGGGACCCAGCTCCTGACGATCTCCGACATGTCGATCGTCCAGGCGGTCCTGATGGTGGACGAGACGGACACGCCGAGCGTCCAGGTGGGGCAGAAGGCGCTCCTGACGATCGACTCCTACCCCGGGAAGACGTTCGAGGGGACCGTCACGGAGGTCGGAAACTCCCCGATCCTGAAGGACGACGCGGACCTCGTGGGACTCACGACGACCTCCGACGCGATCAACTTCAAGGTCAAGGTGAACCTCGCCGCGCCGCCTCCTGGCATCCGGCCCGGCTTTTCCGTCACGGCCGACGTCGTCACCGGCTCCAGGCCCAAGGTGGCCGTCGTACCGCTCGCGGCCGTCATCGTCCGCGACTCCCCAAAGGGCGAGAAGACCGAGGCGGGGAGGCTGAAGACCGAGGACGGGGTCTGGGCGATCGAGGGCGGAAAGGTGAAGTTCGTGCCCGTCCGGACCGGGCTCGCCGGCGAGCTGATGGTCGAGGTCGAGGGGATCAAGGTCGGGCAGCAGATCGTCACGGGGCCGTTCAAGGCGCTCCGCGAGGTCAAGGACGGAGATCGGGTGAAGGTGATGTCCGAGAAGGAGAAGAAGGCCGCCGAGGCCCGCGCGAGCGGCTCCGGATAAGGGGGCGGGCCATGAAGCTCTCCGAGCTCTTCTCCGTCGTCGTCGACGCCCTTCGCGTCAACAAGCTGAGATCCTCTCTGACGCTCCTCGGCGTGATCATCGGAGTCACGACGGTCGTCTCGGTGCTCTCGATCATCACGGGCCTGAACGACTACGTGATGAGCAAGGTGATCAACCTGAACCCGGATGTCATCATCTTCACGAAGTACGGGATCATCCGGAACCGCCAGGAGTTCATCCTGGCGCGCAAGCGCAAGCCGATCACGATGCGCGACCTGAAGCTCGTCCGGGCCGAGTGCCTCTCCTGCGGAGCCGTCGGGGGACAGGGGGACCAGGTCGCGAACGTGAAGGCGATGGGCCGGAAGCTCTCCGGCGTCCCGATCACGGGCTACACCGCGAACGCCGCCACCCTCCTGAACGTCGACCTCGAGGCCGGCCGCTTCTTCACGCCGGCCGAGGAGGACCACTCGGCCGCGGTCGCCGTCATCGGGTACGACGTGAAGGACCAGCTCTTCCCGACGCTGGATCCGATCGGCCGGACGATCTACGTCAACGGCTACCCGCTGACGGTCATCGGCCTCCAGAGCAAGCTCGGCAACGTCCTCGGCCAGAACCGCGACAAGGTCGCCTTCGTCCCCCTCTCGTTTCTCCAGAAGGTGATGACGTCGGACGAGGGAATCTCGATCCTCGTCCGCCCGGTCGCCGGCATGAAGGGCCTCGACGAGGCCGAGAGCGAGGTGCGGACCGTCCTGAGGTCGCTCCGGCGGACCCCGTTCCGCAGCGACGACCCCTTCGGCGTCGTCGGCGCCGAGGCGATCCAGTCGCTCTGGCGGTCGATCTCGGCGGGGGCCTTCGCGGTGATGATGCTCGTCTCCGGCATCTCCCTCGTCGTCGGCGCCATCGTCATCGCGAACATCATGTTCGTGTCGGTCGTCGAGCGGACGACGGAGATCGGGGTGAGACGGGCTCTCGGGGCACGGCGGCGCGACATCAAGCGCCAGTTCCTTGTCGAGGCGGCCGCCCTCGCCACGCTCGGGGGCGCCGTGGGGGTGATCGGGGGGCGCTCGTCTCTCTCGCGGTCAGCCAGGTCTTTCCGGCCACCGTCCAGCTTCGCTACGTGATCCTCGGCCTCGTGACCTCGACGCTGACCGGCGTCCTCGCGGGGCTCGCTCCCGCGTCTGCGGCCGCCCGGCTGACGCCGATCGAGGCGCTCCGCCATGAGTGAGGACGCCCCGTGAGCCCCCTCGTCTTCGCGATCGGCCGGGGCTTCGGCTCGAGCGTCCGCTTTGCGGCGGTCGCGATCTGGGAGCACAAGCTCCGCTCCTCGCTCACGATCCTCGGGATCGTCGTCGGCGTGACGACCGTGATCGCCATGGTCGCGATCGTCACCGGTTTCAACAACAACGTCATCGGGAACGTGCAGGCCTTCGGGGCGAACCGGGTCGAGTTCCAGAAGTACGACGACCGCTTCGGCCCCGGCGGGCCCAACGACGACGAGGAGCGGCGCCGGAGGAACCTGACCGTCGAGGACGCGGGGGCGCTGCGGGACGAGGTCCCGGAGGCCGCGGCCGTCTCGACCCTCTGCGCCTACGACGACGCCGAGGTCCAGGTCAAGAACGGCAATCTCCTCGCGAACAACCCCTACGTCCTCGGGGCGGACGAGTTCTACCCGGTCGCGACGGCGTACGGTGTGGGACGGGGCCGCTTCTTCACCGCGGCAGAGGTTGCGCACAACGCGCTCGTGACCGTGCTCGGGTCCGAGGTCGAGGAGGCGATCTTCCCGAGCGAGGACCCGATCGGCAAGGATGTCACGGTGAACGGGATGCGGTACCGGGTTGTCGGCGTCCTGGCCCGGAAGGGGGCGCAGTTCGGCTACTCGCCCGACAACAAGATCCTCCTGCCGAGCGGGATCTTCGCGCGGCAGTTCGGCTTCCGGATCCGGCGGGACGGCGTCCGGATCTGGATCGTGCCGAAGCGGAACGAGGGCCTCGAGACGGTCATCGAGAAATCCGTCGCGGTCCTCCGGATGCGCCGGAAGGTCCCGTTCAACAAGCCGAACGATTTCGCGATCGTCACGCCCGATCAGCTCATCTCCCAGTTCCGCGCCATCACGGGGGGCGTGACCGGCGCGATGGTCTTCATCGCGCTCATCTCGCTCGTCATCGGCGGCGTGGGCGTCATGAACATCATGCTCGTCTCCGTGACGCAGCGGACGCGCGAAATCGGCCTCCGCAAGGCGGTCGGGGCGCTGCGCCGCGACATCGTCACGCAGTTCCTCGTCGAGGCGATGACCCTCACGAGCATCGGGGGCGCGATCGGCGTCGCGCTCGGGATCGCGATCTCGGCGACCATCAAGGCGCTCGTCCCGTCGCTCCCCACGGCCGTCCCGCTCTGGTCCCCCGTCCTCGGCCTCGCGGTCTCGGCAGCCGTCGGCGTGTTCTTCGGCGCCTGGCCCGCCGTCAAGGCCTCCCGCCTCGACCCGATCGAGTCACTCCGCTACGAATGAGCGCGGGGGGTCGGCCTCCACTCCGGTGACGCCGGGCCAGGCCGCCCTTATCCCGGGATCCGCTCGATGGAGGCGCCGAGGGAGCGGAGTTTCGCGTCCATCCCGGCGTAGCCGCGGTCGAGGTGATAGATGCGGCGGACGCGCGTCTCCCCCCGCGCCGCGAGACCGGCGAGGACGAGAGCGGCCGAGGCCCGGAGGTCTGATGCCGTGACGGGAGCCCCTTCGAGCGGTGTCGGACCCCGGACCACGGCGGCGTGGCCGGCGAGCCGGACGTCGGCGCCGAGGCGATCCAGCTCGGCGACGTGCAGAAACCGGTTCTCGAAGACCGTCTCCTCGATCCGGGAGGTTCCCCGGCCCTGCGTCATCAGGGCGAGGAACTGGGCCTGCAGGTCCGTCGGGAAGCCCGGATGGGGCGCCGTCCGGACGTCGGTCGCGCGGAGCGGGCCATCCCGCGAGACGCGGATCGATCCCGGCCCGGTCTCGACGTCGACTCCGGCGCGGCGGAGGGCGTCGAGGAACGCCGTCAGGTCGTCGGCCACGGCGCCCGTGACGGTGACGTCGCCCCCGCTGATCGCGCCCGCCGCGAGGTAGGTTCCCGTCTCGATCCGATCGGGGAGGATGACGTGAGGGCTCGGACCCGTTCCGCCGAGCCGCTCCACCCCCTCGACCCCGATCGTCGCCGTCCCGGCTCCCTCGATCCGGGCCCCCATCGTGGTGAGAAGCCGCGCGACGTCGACGACTTCGGGCTCGACGGCGGCGTTCTGAAGCACCGTCCGGCCCCGGGCGAGCACCGCGGCGAAAAGGACGTTCTCGGTCCCCGTGACCGTCGGCTGCGGGAAGGTGATCTCGGTTCCGACGAGCCGTCCCGCTGAGGTGGAAACGCGCGAGACGTGGGCGTGGATATACCCTTTCTCGACGGCGACCCGCGCCCCCATCGCTTCCATCGCCGCGATGTGGAGATCGACCGGCCGGACGCCGATCGCGCATCCACCCGGCAGCGACACGCGGGCTTCGCCGAAGCGGGCGAGAAGGGGCCCGAGGACGAGGATGGAGGCCCGCATCGTCCGGACGAGGTCGAACGGGGCTTCCGTCGAGGAGACCTCGTCGGAGCGGAGCGTGAGCCTCCCGCCTTCTTCCCGCCGGACGGCGACGCCCATCTGCTCGAGGAGAACCCCCATCGTCCGGACGTCCACCACGTCCGGGACGTTCTCCAGCACCACGGGCTCGGCGGTCAGGAGGGCCGCCGCGGCGGCCGGCAGGGCGGCGTTCTTCGCGCCGCTCGCTGCGACGGTTCCGGCGAGGCGCGACGGGCCGCGGATGAGAAAGGCGTCCACGCGAGTGGAAGTCTACCGGCCCGCCGACACCGGCTGCGGACGAGAGTGCCGCTTTCTTCCAAGATAGGATCGCTTTCGATGAATTCGGTCTCTCCTCCGAGGATCCGGGAGAACGTCTCTCTCCTCCGGCACCACACCTTTCGACTCGACGTGCGTGCCCGGTACTTCGCCCAGATCCGATCCGCCGCGGAACTGCAGCTCTTCGTCGGTGAGAGACTTCGTCCCGGACGACTCCTGGTTCTCGGGAGCGGCGCCAATCTTCTCTTCACGGGGGATTTCGACGGCCTCGTCCTCAAGATGGAGCTTCTCGGCAGGCATGTCGTCTCCGAAGATTCGGAGAGCGTCGTCCTCGACGTTGCCGCCGGCGAGGACTGGCCGCGCCTCGTCGCGGACGTCGTGAAAAGGGGATGGGGCGGCATCGAGAACCTGGCGCTCGTCCCCGGCACCGTCGGCGCCGCCCCCATCCAGCACATCGCGGCCTACGGGCACAACCTTCAGGACGTCTTCGTCTCTCTCGAGGCTTTCTCCGTCAAGGACGGGGCCGTCCGGACTTTCTCGCACGATGACTGTCAGTTTGGCTATCGGGAGAGCGTCTTTCGCCGGGAGCTTCGCGGGGCGTACGTCGTCACGAGCGTCCGGCTTCGCCTCAGCAAGCGTCCCTCGTTGAATACGAGCTATCGATCCCGGTACGAGTCGCTGGAGGACGAACTCGCGAAGGGCGGGAGCGGGCCCTGGGGCGTCCGCGACGTTTACGGGGCCGTCGTCGCCATCCGAAAGCGGAAGCTGCCCGACATCAAGCGAATCGGAACCGCGGGGAGCTTCTTCAAGAACCCCGTCGTCTCGCGCGACCACTATCTCGCGCTGAGCCGATCCTGCCCGGGCCTTCCGTTCTATCCCGTCCAGCAGCTCTCATACGAGGTGTCCGGACCGACCAGTGAGCCGGCCGAAGATCGCGTCCGCGTTCCCGCCGGCTGGCTGCTCGAGCAGCTCGGGTGGAAGGGGAAGAGAGTGCGTCACTGCGGCCTCTGGCCGCAACAGGCGCTCACCATCGTCAACTACGGCGGTGCGAGCCCGCGTGAGGTTCTGGACCTCGTCGAAAGCATCCGCGAAGCTTTCCTCTCGCGATACGACATCGCGCTCGAGAACGAGGTCGAGATCATTTAGGGGACAGGGCAACCCCCTCAGTACGGCATCTCCTCGTCGTCAAGGCCGAAGTAGTGGCCCAGCTCGTGGACGACGGTGTCCTTGATCTCGTTCACCGCCTCCCGGTTCGATCGGGTGCAGCGAAGGATGGGGCCGCGGAAGACGGCGATCTCCGGGGGGAGGCCGGGAATGTCGGACCAGGTCATCTCGGTCCGCATCGGGCCGCGGTAGATGCCGAAGAGTTCCTCGTCGTCGGGGGCATATAATTGGGGTCAGACCCCTCTCCCTAGTTCGCCTGCGCCCGGGCCTTCTCTTCGATCGTCGCCTTGCTCTTCAGGATCGTGTCGACGATCTCGGCGGCCAGCTTCTTGATGTCGGCGCTCGACTCCACCTTGCCAATGACGAACTTGGCCGCCACGACGTACGGGTTCCACCCGACCGGCGGGCCCTGCCCGCGAAGCGCCTCGGCCGTCCCGAAGACGATGAAAGGGGCGGCAGGGTTCACGGCGAGATCGGCCACGCTGACGGTGACCTGCGTGTTCGCCGGGTCGGGTTTTCCCGTCAGAAACGACGGCATCTGCATCCTGCCGGTCTGACTGTCGATCGCGTAGAAGATCCCCGTGACGAGCCAGCCGGCCTTGGGAAGCGCCGCCTCACGGGAGATGCGCTGCGCCGTATAGCCCGCGGACTTGAACGCGTCGGCAACCGCGCCGGAGAGCGATCCCGCGCTCGTCACGGCCTTCTCGCTGGCACGGTTGCCGCGGAGGGAAGAGTGGGGACCCTTCCGGGACGAGCCGCCCTGGTCGCCGGTATGGGCCTCGAAGTCCCGGACGTAGATCGTGCGCGGCGCCGGCGTCGCCTCCGCAGGCACCTGAGCCTGCGTTTTCAGGGCGCAGCCCAGTCCGAGCAGTACCAACGGGCCGACTCGCATGATGCTCGTCACGTCCCGCCTCCTTCGCGCATCGAGGAGCGATCATAGATCACGGCCCCACGCATGAAGAGGGAATCGAATCGCTCCGGTACGAGTAGGCGTCCCCGGGCGCACTCTCAGTACGGCATCTCCTCGTCGTCGAGGCCGAAGTAGTGCCCCAGCTCGTGGACGACGGTGTCCTTGATCTCTTTCACCGCTTCCCGGTTGTTGCGGGTACAACGGAGGATCGGGCCGCGAAAGATGGCGATCTCGGAGGGGAGGCCGGGCAGGTCGGACCAGGTCATCTCGGTCCGCATCGGGCCGCGGTAGATGCCGAAGAGCTCCTCGTCGTCGGGGGTGTCGGTCAGGACGCAGTCGTCCTCGGTCGGCTCCTCCTCGACGGCGATGACGACGTTCTCGAGCCGGTCCTTGAATTCCTTCGGCAGCTCCTCGAGGGCTTCCTCGACGAGCTTCTCGAACTGGGCCATCGTCAGGCGGGGAGGGCGGCCGGCGCGTCTCATGGCGTCCGGAAGAGGCGGCGGAAGTTGGCCGTCGTGACCGCCGCGACCTCGGCGACCGGGACCCCCTTCACCTCGGCGAGGCGCTCCGCCGTCCGAGGAAGGAGCGACGGCTCGTTCGGCTTTCCGCGGAAGGGGGCGGGGGCGAGGTACGGCGCGTCGGTCTCGACGAGCATCGAGTCGAGCGGCAGGACAGCGGCGGAGGCGCGGACGTTGTCGGCCGCGCCAAAGGTGATCATCCCCGAGAACGAGACGAGATAGCCGAAGGCGATCGCGCGGCGGCCCGTCTCGACATCCGCACAGAAGGAATGGAGGACCCCACGAAGGGCCCCCGGATCGCCCCGGTACTCCCCTTCGAGGATCGGGAGGAGATCGCCCTCCGAGTTCCGGTTATGAAGGAGCACCGGAAGGCCTCTCTCCCGCGCAAACCGGAGCTGGGCCGAGAGGACGCGTTTCTGAACGTCGCGCGGGGAGTGGTCGTAGTGGTAGTCGAGGCCGATCTCCCCCACCGCCACGACCTTCTTCGAGGCGCAAAGCTCGTCGAAGAGCCGGAGGTCGGCGTCCTCGTCGAAGTCCTTCGCTTCGTGAGGGTGGATGCCGACCGCCGCGAAGACCCCCTCGTACGCCTCTGCGATCTCCACCGCGAGACGAAGGTCTCCCCGGCAGGTCCCCGGCACGAGCATCCGCGTGACGCCGGCGTCACGCGCGCGGCCGACAAGGCCCGCGACCTCGGGGGCGGAGGGCGCCCGAGGGCGCTCGCGCGTCGTGCCGCCCTCGAAGACCATCGTCAGATGGCCGTGCGAGTCGGCCAGCTCGACCATCGTCAGCGGGGCGTGACCACCGGCACGCCGCCCTGGCTGTAGAACTCGAGGATCTTCTGCCACGCCTCGGCCCCCGTCTCGGCCCAGCTGACGAGGCGGAGGTCGTCCGCTCCGACGAGCCCTTCCTCGAGGAGGAACTCCCAGTCGATCAGCTTTTCCCAGAACTCGCGCCCCACGAGGATCATCGGGATCCGGTCCATCTTCCCCGTCTGGATCAGCGTGAGTGCCTCGAACAGCTCGTCCAGCGTGCCGAATCCCCCCGGGAAGGCGACGAGCGCCTTGGCGCGGACGAGGAAGTGCATCTTCCGGATGCCGAAATACTGGAAGAGGAAACAGAGGTCCGGCGAGATGTAGGGGTTCGGCACCTGCTCGCGCGGGAGGAGGATGTTGAGGCCGATGCTCTTGGCGCCGACGTCCCAGGCGCCGCGGTTGGCGGCCTCCATGATCCCCGGCCCGCCGCCGGTCGTGACGACGAAATCGCAGAAGCCCCCCTTCTGGCAGGTGGAGGAGAGGATCCGCGAAAACTCACGCGCCTCCTCGTAGTAGCGCGCGCCCGCGGCGAGGCGCCGCGCCGTCTCGAGGGCGCGCGCGGCCGTCGGGTCTCCCGGATGGGCCGCCGCGGCGGCCTCGGCCACCTTGACGCGCGCTTCGGCCACGTCCTTCTCGACGACACGGGAACTGCCGAAGACGACGATCGTGGAGCGGACGTTCTCCTCCCGAAGCGCCATCTCCGTCTTCTCCAGCTCGAGCAGCAGGCGGACGCCCCGAAGCTCCGGCCGGGAGAGAAAAGCGAGGTCTTCCTGCACCTTGAGGTAGGTCGACGAGGAGAGAATCCGCGAGAGGTTCTCCTTCGAGGCCGAGTCGGCCCCGATCTTCGGGCCCTTCAGGTCCTCCGGGTCCACTTTCATCCCGTTACTTCACCTTCGCGCCGGAGGGGACCGCCGGGTCGACCATCAGGAGCGAGGGCTCGCCGCTCTCCGGAAACGTCGCCGCGAGGATCATCCCGTTCGACTCGACCCCCATCAGCTTCGCCGGCGCGAGGTTGTAGACGAAGGCGAACTTCTTCCCGACGAGCTGCTCCGCCACGTAGGCCGTCGCGATGCCTCCCACGATCGTCCGGACCTCATCGGCGAACTTCACCGTCATCTTCATCAGCTTCTTCGACTTCTCGACCTTCTCCGCCGCGATCACCTCGCCGACGCGGAACTCGATGCGCGAGAACTCCTCGATCGTGATCCGCGCCGCCTGCGGCGCCGCCGAGGGCACCGGGAGATTTTGCTTAGAAAGGGAATCGGGCAGACCCGCCGCCGGAGCCGCGCCTGCCGGCGTAGGCGCTGCGGCTGGCTGATTACCCTTCGAAGCATCGGTGCTCTTTTCGTCTATCACTTTGGTCTCCTTACTGATGCTGGGCCCGCCCTCGCCTCTGGAAGCAAAGAAAGCTTTCGTGTCGGCCCTCGGGAAGAGCGGCGGCGCGGGCTCGAGCGGGGCGCCGAGGGGGAGCTGTCCCCAGGCGAGGTCCTTCTCGGTGACGTCCGCCGACGCGCTTCGGCGCGCCGAGCCGGCGGAGGATCTCCTCGGCGGTGCCGGGCGCGATCGGCGAAAGGAGCACCGCCGCGATCCGGAGGCCTTCGAGGCAGTCATAGAGGATGTGGTGAAGCTGCGGCGTCGACCCCTTGAGTCTTCGCGATCTTCCAGGGCTCGTTCGTCGAGATGTAGCCGTCGATGGCCTGAAGCAGCAGACGGATCGGCTCCCGCGGCGTCCTGGAGCCGGTACTCCTCGAAGGCGTCGTTCCAGAGCCGCGACGCGACGCTTCGGCCGCGCGGCGGGAAGATCGATTCGGATTTCCCCGCTCCGACGGCGTCTTCCCGCCGAAGGCGTCCGCCGCCATCCGGACGGCGCGTGAGAGGGTGTTCCCGAGGCCGTTCGCGAGGTCCGCGTTGTAGGCGGTCAGGAAGGCCTCATCCGAGAAATTCGCGTCCTGCCCGAACGCCATCTCCGAGACGAGGTGCCACCGAAGCGGGTCGACGCCGAAGGTGGCGACCAGCTCGTCGGGGCGGACGACGTTTCCGACGGTCTTCGACATCTTCCGGTCGTCCTTCAGCCAGAAGCCGTGGCTCACGACCTGCGTCGGAAGCGGAAGGCCCGCCGACATCAGGAACGCGGGCCAGAAGACGGCGTGGAAGCGGAGGATGTCCTTGCCGACGACGTGGACGGCCGTCGCGTCGCTTCCGCTCGAAGGCCAGAAATCCCGATAGAGCGCGTCGCCCGTCCCGCCGAAGCCGAGCGCGCTCAGGTAGTTCGTCAGGGCGTCCAGCCAGACGTAGACGACGTGCCCCGGGTAGCCCGGAAACGGGATCCCCCAGGAGACGCTCGTCCGCGAGACCGAAAGGTCCTTCAGCCCCGCGGCGACGAACGACCTGACCTCGTTGAGACGACTCTCGGGGAAGACGAAAGGGACCCCGCCGGTTCCCTTCTCGTAGAGCGCCAGAAGCGGCGCCTCGTACTTCGAGAGGCGGAAGAAGACGTTCTCCTCCTTCTCCCAGTCGAGCTTCGTCCCGTGGACGGGGCAGACCCCCTCCGCGAGGTCTTTTTCCGGGTAGAACGCCTCGCACGGCGCGCAGTACCAACCCTCGTGCGACTTCACGTAGAAGTCCCCCGCGGCCGCGATCCGCCGGATGATCTCCTCGACGCCGGCACGATGCCGCGCTTCGGTCGTCCGGATGAAGTCGTCGTTCGAGATCCCGAACGTTCTCCAGAGCGTCTGGAACGTCGGCGCGTTCCGGTCCGCCACCGCGATCGGCTCGATTCCTTCCTTGCGGGCCACCTTCTCGATGTTCTGGCCGTGCTCGTCAGTCCCCGTCAGGAACCGGACGGTGTCGCCCCCGAGGCGCTGCCGGCGCGTCAGGACATCCGTCACGACCGTCGTGTAGAGGTGCCCGATGTGCGGCCGGTCGTTGACGTAGTAGATCGGCGTCGTGAAGTAGCGGTGAGCCATGAGCCGCCGAAGGATAGCCCCAAAGCGCCCCGTCTTTAGCGCGGGAGGAGGCCCCGCCTGAGGAACGAGACCCAGCCCCCGCGTCCGACGACGAGATGGTCGCGGACCGCGATGCCGATCTCTCTCCCTGCAGCCGCGAAGCGCGCCGTCGTGGCGACGTCGTCGGGCGAGGGCTCCGGGTCGCCGGAGGGGTGGTTGTGCCAGAGGACCACGCCGATCGCCCCGGCGAGGATCGCCTGCCGGAAGAGAGGCGACGGCGAGACCGCCGCATGCGCCCCGCCCCCGGAGAAGACGATGGCGTTCTTGAGGAGACGGTTCTTCGCGTCGAGAAGGAGCGCCCCCATCTGCTCGCGCGTCTCGCCCGCGAGGAGGCGCATCAGGAACTCCGAAGCCGCCTCCGGGTCGGCGATTACGTCGCGCGAGGCGAGGTCGCTCCGGCCGATCCGGGTGGCGATCTCGAGAACCGCCGCGACACGCGCCGCCTTCGCGTCGCCGATCCCCGTCACGTGCTTCCGGAGTTCGTCCGCTCCCATCCGGAAGAGGCCGTGGAGACCGCCCGGGGCGAGCAGCTCGGACGCCAGCTCGAGGACGCCGCGCCCCGCCCGCCCCGTCCCGAGGATCACCGCCAGAAGCTCCTCGTCGGCGAGGGCGGATGCGCCCTTCGCGAGAAGCTTCTCGCGCGGCCGGTCCTCTTTCGGCACTCCGGCCAGCCGGCCGGTCTTCGGCCCGGAGGGACGGCGCGCCGTCACCGCGCGCCGAGCGCGTGCGCGAGGGCGGCCATCACCTCCGAGGCGCTCGTCCGGAAGACCCCTTCGGCGAGGGGGGCGATCGGCGTGGCTTCCGGGTTGATCTCGAAGAGATGCGCCCCCGCCCGCGCCGCCATGAGCCCGAGAGAGGAAGCCGGCGCCACGACGGAGGAGGTGCCGACGACGAGGAAGACGGCGCTCTCCTCGGCGGCCGTCTCGGCAGCGTGCCAGGCCTCCGGGGGAAGCGACTCCCCGAACCAGACGACGTCGGGACGGAGAAGCGCGGCGCAGAGCGGGCAATGGGGCGGGAGAGCCTCGAACGGGCGATCGGGCGCCGGCGAGACGTGCCCGCACCCCGAGCACCGGTCGCGGAGGATGTTTCCGTGAAGCTCGATCGGATGGCGACTCCCGGCCGCGCGGTGAAGGCCGTCCACGTTCTGCGTGATCAGCGTCATCCGCGGGATCATTGTCTCGAGGCGCGCGAGAGCGAGGTGGGCTTCGTTCGGCTTCGCCTCACGCAGCTTCTCCCGGCGCCATTCGTAAAAACGCCAGACCTTCACCGGGTCGCGGGCGAAGGCGCCGGGCGTCGCCAGCTCCTCGGCGCGCTGCCCCTCCCAGAGGCCGCCGGCTCCGCGGAAGGTCGGCAGGCCACTTTCGGCCGAGACCCCCGCGCCCGTCAGGACGGCGAGAGGCCGTCCGGCGCGTAGGTCGGAGAGGTACGGGAGGATCGGCGCGAGGTCGACGGTCATCGGGGAAGCGGCTCCTGGGTTCTCGTCCGCTCCAGCGGCCGGAAATGATACGACTCCGGAACGGTGAACGCCGAAGCGTCCGCTCTCGTGGCGGCGCGGCGCTCGAGCCCTGACACGGTGCGCGTCGTCGTCCAGGTGGCGCGGGCGGGAGGCGCGGCACCTGCCGCGGCGCCCGTTCCGACTCCTTCCGAGAGCGCCTCGGTCGACGCCTCCAGCCGGACCCGCACCGGAAGCCCGGTCACCTTCGCCAGCTCGGTCGAGAGGGCCGACCGGGCCGCGCCCCGGACCCGGAAGAGGCGGATCAGCCCGTCGAACGGTGTCGGGATCGACGGGTCTCCCAGGTCCACCGTCTCGACGACGCCGCTCGACTCGTGCTTCAGCCTCACCACACGCCCGGACTGCGCCGAGACGAGGACGAAGGAGACCGAGACCTTCCAGCGCGAAGTCGGCCGGCCTTCGAACGAAAGCCCGTCGCCGCTCCGGGCGGCCGAGGCCAGAACGTCCTTCAAGTCGGAGGTCGCGAGGCCTTCCGGGCCGGGGCCCGGCTGGAAGAGCGCATCGAACTCCTCGCCCGAGACCGGCGTCGCGAGCGACGCTTCCGGGTCGAGAAGAACGAGCGTGCTTCCATCCGCGATCGCGGCCCGGGCGGCGACTCCCGGAAACCGCCCTCCCGAAAGCTCCCAGCGGGCCTTCCCGCCGAGTGCCGAAACCGTCCCGGCGAGCGCGAGGTCCCGCGGCCCCGAGGGGGTCAGGGCCCTCGTGGCCTCCACGACCTCGTAGCGGACGAGCGTCGCGGGCGGGGCGCCGAGGGCGGCCGCGAGAAGGAGCGCCGGCAGCACGGAACGATGATCGCACGCGGCCGCCGCCCCCTAGAATGGAAGCGTGACCGCCGCCTTCGACGTCCAGGCTCCGCCCCGCTTTTCGCGCCTCCGGAAGGTCCGTCTCGTCGGCCGGCCCGAGCCGGTCACCTGGGTCGCGCGGATCCTCACGGCCGCGGGGCTCCTCGTCGAGCGCGTCGAGGAGAGCGCCCTCGCCGATCCCGCCGCCCTCTCGATCTGGCCGACAGTCTGGGTCGCGCGCCCCTCTGACTTTCTGGATCCACCCGAGACGGTCTGGAACTCCGGCATCCTGTCGCGCCCGGACGGGCCCCCCTGCCTCATCGTCGTCGCGCCCGGCGCCGGCGTTAACGAAGCACTTTTCCCGCGGATCCCGCTCGAGACGTTCGAGGTCGTACGGGAAGACGAGGACTCGATCCTCCTCCCGATGCGCCTCGAGCGCCTTCTCCTTCTCCACCGAAAGCGGTCGCAGGGGGAGGAGACCGCTTTCCGCGAGCGGCTGCGGGCCGAGGCGAAGCACAACGAGACGCTGGCCGCGATCGCCCTCGCCGTGCGCGACTCGCTCGATCTGGACGAAGTCCTCGGCGCGGCGGCCTCTCTCCTCGGGACGCGCCTTTCGGCCCACTCCGTCGAGATCTGGGTCCTCGACGAGGTCGAGCCGGTCTGCCGCGTCTTTCACCACTGGAGGCCCGACCCGTCGCTCCGCACGCACGAGGTCACGGAGCGACCCCTTCCCGAGAGCGGCGCGTTTCGCCGGATCCTCGAGGACCAGGTCACCTACGTCGTCTCCGACCGCGCGGAGCTTCCGGCCGACTCGACGGAATTCGTCGGCCTCGAGCAGCTCGGCGCGCGGAGCTTCGTCGGCATCCCGATCCAACGCGAGGGACAGACGCTCGGCGTCCTCGGCCTCTCGTGGGACGAAGCGCGTCCCCTCCCTCCGGAGGAGCTTGTCTTCTTCCAGCGCGCGGCCGACCAGCTCGCCCTCGCCGTCCGCGCGGCCTACCTCTATGGCAGCCTCCAGCGCCAGGTGGAAGCGCTCGCTCTCGAGCAACGCCGGCGGGAGCTGGCCGACCGCGACCGCGAGCGGCTCACGGCGATGCTCGTCCACGACATGAAGAGCCCGCTCTCCGCCCTCTCGGCCGCGCTCGAGCTGACGCGGGACATGGAGCGCAAGCGGGGCGACGAGCGGCTCGCGAAGATGCTCGACAGCTCTCTCGCGAGCGCCCGCGGCCTCCAGGGCCTCATCGCGGACGCCCTTCTCGTCTACCGCGGCGAAGACGCCCCGGACACCGAACGCCGCCCCGTCTCGCCGGCCGAGGCGCTCGCCCTTCCGCTCGAGGAGGCCCGCTGGCTGGCGAAGGCGCGCCGCGTCGTCTTCGAGGCGGACGTCGACCCGAAGCTCCCGCCGGTCCGGATGGACGTCGGGATGCTCCGGCGCGCCGCGGCGAACCTCCTCGGAAACGCCGTGAAGTTCAGCCCGCCGGCCGGCCTCGTCACGGCGAAGGGGGAGATCGTCGCTGAGGACGACGCGCGCTACTTCCGCTTCTCCGTCGCCGACCACGGCCCGGGCTTTCCGGCCGCCGAGCGGGCACGTCTCGCGACGCCCTACCTCCGCTTCTCCGGCTCGGAGAGCGTGCCCGGCACCGGTCTCGGCCTCACGGTCGTCCAGAAGGTGGTCCGCGCCCACCGCGGCCGCCTCGACGTCGCGCCGAACACGCCGACCGGCTCCGTCTTCAGCCTCTGGATCCCGGCGTAGGGACTCGTCATCCCTTCGACGTGATCCTCGTCGCGTCGGTCTCAGCCGACGGAGAAGACGATCTTCCCGAACCCCTCCCCGCTCTGAAGGCGTTCGTACCCCTTCTTCGCGTCGGCGAGGGGGAAGACTTCGTCCACGACCGGGTCGAGGCGCCCGGCCGCAACGTCGCGGAGCATGGCGCCGAACTCGTGGTCGGTTCCCATCGTCGAGCCGAGGATGGCGAGCTGCTTCCAGAAGATGAGGCGGATCTCCTCCTCGGGGTTCGGGCCGCTCGTCGCGCCGCAGGTGACGATCCGCCCCCGCTTCGCCGCGGCCGTGAGCGAATGGCGCCACGTCGCCGCGCCGACGGAGTCGACGACGACGTCGACGCCCCGCTTCTTCGTGATCTCGCGGACCTTCTTCCCTACGTCCACCTGCGTGTAATCGAGGACGACGTCGGCGCCGAGCGCCTCGGCCTTCCTCCGTTTTTCCTCCGACGAGGAGGTGACGATGACGAGCGAGGCCCCCGCGAGGCGGGCGATCTGAAGGGCGAACGTGGAGACGCCGCCGCCCACGCCGTGGATCAGGACCGTCTCCCCGGGACGGAGCGTCGCGCGCGTGACGAGCATCCGCCACGCCGTGAGCGCCGCGAGAGGAAAGGCCGCCGCCTTCTCGGGCGAGAGGCTCGGCGGCGCCGGGAAGACGTTCCGGCGCGGGACGGCGATCCGCTCGGCGAACGTGCCGAGGAGATGCTCCCCGAGGATCCTGAAATCGACGCAGAGCGGCAGGTCCCCCGAGAGGCAGAACTCGCAGCGGCCGCACCCGAGGCCCGGCTGAAGGACGACGCGGTCGCCCGGCGCGAGGTCCGAGACGCCGGAGCCGACCGACTCGACGCGCCCGTAGCCGTCGGCGCCCGGAATGTGGGGAAGGGACGGCGGCAGTCCCGGAATCCCGTGGAGGACGAAGAGGTCGAGTCGGTTCATCGCGGCCGCCTCGATCCGGACGACGACTTCCCCCGGCCCCGCCGTCGGGTCCGGACGGTCACCGTAGAGCAGGACGTCTGGCTTGCCGTGGCGGTCGAAGAAGACGGCTTTCATGGCGGCCTCCCGATGAAGAGCGTAGCGCAGCCCGGGGCGGCCGGCGCGCCGTACACTCGGACGAAACGGAGGTCCTCGATGCCGCGTGCCGCCCGGATCGCGTTCGTCCTCGTCCTCGCGACGGCTCTTTCCCTTCCGGCGCTCGCCTCCGGCCTCCCCTCGCCTTCCGATTTCCTCGGGATGAAGGTCGGCGCGGACCGGACGCTCGCCGACTACCGGCAGATCGTGTCGTACCTGAGAGCCGTCGCCGCGGCCTCGCCGCGCGTGCAGCTGGAGCTGCTCGGGAAGACGACGCTCGGAGAGGAGTTCGTCCTCGCCGTCGTCACCTCCGAGGAGAACATGAAGAACCTCCCCCGGATCCGCGAGATCGCGAGAAAGCTCGCGGACCCGCGGGGCCTCTCGGACGCCGAGGTCTCGGCTCTCGCCCGCGAGGGGAAGGCGGTCGTCCTCGTCAGCTGCAACATCCATTCGACCGAGATCGGCTCGACGCAGATGGCGATGGAGTGGGTCCACGACCTCGCGACCGCGACGGACCCCGTGACGCTCGCGCGCCTCTCCAGCGTCGTCCTCCTCCTCGTCCCGTCCGTCAACCCGGACGGCCAGATCATGGAGACCGAGTGGTACCGGAAGTGGCTCGGAACGAAGTACGAGGGGGGCCGGATGCCGTGGCTCTACCACCCGTACGTCGGCCACGACGACAACCGCGACTGGTGCATGCTGACCCAGAGGGAGTCGAAGGAGCTGACCCGCGCCGTCTACCACGAGTGGCTCCCCCAGGTCTGGCTCGACGAGCACCAGATGGGAGGGACGGGGCCGCGGATCTTCATGCCCCCCTACTCCGAGCCGGTCGACCCGAGCATCCACCCGCTCGTCTGGCGCGAGGTGAACGTCATCGGCGCGAACATGGCGCTCCGGCTCGAGCAGGCCGCAAAGTCGGGCGTCATCTACGGCTACTCCTTCGACGCGTACTGGCCCGGCGGGACGAAGAACACGGCGTGGTGGAAGAACGTCTCCGGCCTCCTGACGGAGGTCGCCTCGGCCCGGATGGCGACGCCGGTCTTCATCGAGCCGGGCGAGCTTTCCGGAGGCGGGCGCAAGGGGCTGATCGACTACAGGCCGCAGGTGAACTTCCCGAACCCGTGGCCGGGCGGCTGGTGGCGACTCCGGGACATCATGGATTACGAGCGGATCGTCTCGGACGCGCTCCTCGAGACCTGCGCGAGCCGGCGCGAGGACCTCCTCCTCGACATGGCGACGCGGGCGCGCTCCGCGATCGCCTCCTTCCCGCCGGACGCGGCGTACGTGATTCCCGCCGCACAGCGCGACCCCGCCTCCGCCCGCCGTCTCGCGGCCCTCATGGCCGAGCATGCCGTGGAGGTGCGAAGCGCACCGAACGGAGACGTCTGGATCCCGCTCGCGCAGCCCTACGGCCGCTTCGTAAAGGAGATGTTCGAGCCCCAGCGCTACCCCGAGGTGAAGCTCGTCCCCGGAAAGGAGATCGTCCGGCCGTACGACGTCGCGGCCTGGACGATGCCGATGATGATGGGGGTGGAGGTGCGACGGGCGCCCCTTCCAAAGGACCTTCCGCTCCTCTCGGCGGAGGCGAAGGCGAGCCTCCCCCTGCCGGTCCCATCGCGATCCTCCCCGGCCGCCCCGAGAGCGCGAAGGCCGTCAACGCGGCGCTTCGGTCGAAGGGCGGGGTGGCCATCGCGAGAACGTCGATGACCTTCGAAGGAAAGACCTGGCCGGCCGGGACCGTCTTCCTCGACGAGACGGCGGCGAAAGCCGCCGCACCGGCGGCGGTGGAGGCAGGCGTCCCCTTCTCCTCCCTTTCAAAGACCCCTCTCGGAATCTCTTCCGAGGTGGTCCCTCTGCACGCGCCCCGTGTCGGCCTCTACAAGGGATGGAACGCCTCCATGGACGAGGGGTGGACACGGTGGATCCTCGAGCAGTACGGCTTCGCGCCGAAGAGCCTCGACCCGAAGGCCGTCCGCGCCGGGAGGCTGCGCGAATCCCTCGACGTCATCGTCCTTCCGGACACGGGGACGGAGACGATCCTGACCGGAAAGCCGAAGCGCGACGAAGGAGAGATGCGTTACTCGGTCGATCTCCCGCCCGAGTACCAGGGGGGGATCGAAAAGGAAGGGGCGAAGGCTCTCAAGGAGTTCGTCGAGGCCGGCGGGACGATCGTCGCCCTGTCGCAGGCCTCGGAGTTCCTGATCTCGGAGTTCAACATCCCCGTCCGGAACGTCCTCGGACGAACAAAGCGCGAGGAGTTCCAGTGCCCGGGCTCGCTCCTCAGGGTCAGTGTGAGCGGCGATCACCCGGTCACGTGGGGGCTGCCGCGTGAGGCCGCGATCTTCGTGGACGAGGCCGTCGCCTTCCAGACGGTACCGCCGGGGCCGGAGCTCTCGCGATGGGACCTCGCCTCCTATCCCGACGACGAGCGCGACGTTCTCCTCTCCGGATGGATCAGCGGCGCGGAGAAGCTCCTCCGGCGCTCGGCCGCGGTCGCGACGACGTTCGGGAAGGGGAAGCTCGTCCTCCTCGGCTTCCGCGCGCAGTTCCGGGCGCAGACTCCCGCCACCTTCCCGTTCCTCTTCAACGCGCTCTGGTGGTCGACGGAAGACGGACCTCACCCGGGTCGCGCCGGAGCGCCGTAAGGTTCGGCGGCGAGCCTCACTTCTCCGAGATCGAGAGGACCGCTCCCGAAGAGAAGGCGTTGAACTCGGGGGCGTACATCGACTGCACCGTGGCGGGACCGACTCGGAAGGCGCCGCCCATGGCGGCCCGGATCCGGTACCTGAAGGTGTACTCCCCGACCGGGAGGCGCTCGAAGAAGAAGTTCGCGGCGCTGTCGCGGATCTCCTCGTAGTACGGAAGGCCGAGGTCCCACATCCAGCGCGAGGCCGTGGAGACCGGTTCGAAGCCGGCGCCCCGCGGGTCGCGAAGCTGGACGTACTCCGCCTCGTGTTTCGTCCGGAGAGAGAGCTGCACCTCCACCTCGTCTCCCGGGTGAAGGGCCGCTCCGTCGGAAAGAGGCTTCAGGACCCATTCGCGCCCCGTGTTCTCCCGGAGGAAGTAGTGCCGGGAGACACTGAAGAAGTCGCCGCGCCCCTCCGCGGGGAGCTTCTCCGTCGAGTAGTGCCACGCCGCCGAGGCGAAGAGGAACCCCTTCCCTTCCTTCTCGACGACGACCGTCGAGGTGGTCTTCGGGTCGACCTGCGACTCCGGGAATCACGATCCGGTTCTTCTCGCCGGTGTAGCGGTCCGGCTCGAAGGTGAACGTCACCTTCCGGTTCCCCACGGTGACCGTCGCGTCCTCGGGGATTCCGAGGGCCCCCGTCCTCTTCAGGTAGTGGACGAGCGAATAGATCACCTCGGCCGTGGCGCGCGTCGACTTCCACTGGTTCAGCTTCTTGTTCAGGAGGAGCCACTGGACGAGGCCTTCGGCGCGCGGGTCGGAGGGGGAAAGCTCCATCAGCGTCCGGAGCGCGAAGGCCTGCGTCTCAACCGTGTCGTTGTACCAGAGCCACGACCGCTCCTCGGGGGCGAAGAAGGTCCCCTGCTCGTCGTTCGTCTTCGCCGAGTCCATGACGGAGCGCCAGACGAGCGCCGCATCGGCGGGGCGCCCCATCCGCGAGAGGGTCAGCGCGAGATACCCCTTCAGCATCGGCGAGTGCTTCTTCCAGTGCCGGAAGCTGAAGTCGAGCATCTTCGTCCGCTCCTCCGGCGTGAAGGCCCCCTCCGACCAGGTCGGGTCGGGGAAAGCGGTCGCGACGTAGTTGAGGAAGGTGATCGACTCCCAGCAGCCGTCCTTCGCCATGCACGACGTCCAGTCGGAACGGTAGTGGGAGGCGACGTACCCCCACGCCCGCTGGACCATCTCCTTCGGCACCTCGATGCCGAATTCGGTCGCTCTCGCGAAGCCGTGGAGGAGGTAGAGCGTCATGTAAGGCGAAGGGGGACCGCCCGGCCACCAAGGGAATCCGCCGACCGAGGTCTGGGCCTTCTTCAGCTTCGCGAGCGCCGCCTCGCGGTCGGCCTTCGCGATCCGGGGGTCGAGAACGTTCGTCAGGCCGTGCCCGGCGTCGCGCCCTCCGGTCGCCTCGGCGAGCCACGGCATCTCCTCGAGGGCCATCTTCCGGTTCGGGTCGGCCGCGTCCCAGCTCTCGAGACGGGTCGTCCGTTTCGAGAACTCCGCCGCCATCTTCGCGACGGCCGGATAGTCGCGGTAGAGCGACGAGACGATTCCGGTCGAGAGGAACCGGTTCAGCGTCTGCTCCGTGCACTCGTACGGGAAGTTGACGAGGTACGGCAGCGCCTTCAGGACCGAGAAGAAGAGCTGCGCGTCGACCGTCACGACCATCTTTTCGTTCACGAGCGTCGGGTCTGGATTCGTCGCGAGGGCGGCAAGGTCCTCGAACCGGAGCGTCCTTGAGTCCCGGTTCTTCAGCGTGACGAAGCGCGACTGGACGAGATGCATCCGCCCCGGGAGGATCGGCAGCGGACGAAGCTCGCCGTCGGAAAAGTCGCCGGCCGTCGCGACGACCTTGAAGGCGACCGTCTTCACGCCGGAAGGAGCCTTGAGTCGGAACGAAAGGCTCGTCCCGCCGCCGGCCTTCGCGGAGAAGGGCTGAGCCGCGCTTCCAGCCGAGAACGCCGAATTCGGAGAGGAGACTCGCGTTCGTCTCCGGATCGATCACGTCGAGAACGACTCGTCCCGCGAGGTCTCTCTCGGAGGCGTTGTTGACGACGACCTTCAGCTCGGCCTCGTCCCCTTCGCGCAGGAAGCGCGGGACGTAGGGGCGGACCATCAGCTCCTTGACGGTGCGCGTCTCGCGGTGGAGCGAGCCGCTCCGGAGATCGCGCGTCAAGGCGTGGACCCAGACGTTCCACGACGTGACGGAGTCGGGAACGGTGAACTCGATCGTCGCCGAGCCGTCGGGCCCCGTCAGGAGCTGCGGCATGAAGAACGCCGTCTCGGAGAAGTCGCTCCGGAGGGTGACCGGTGAAGGCGGTTCCGCCGCAGTGACCGCCTTTCCCCCTCGCTCGTCTTTCTCTTTCTTCCTAAGAGAATCTTCCGGTCTCCCCTCTTCGGCCAGCAGGCTGGACGGCGCGTTCACTCCCTGATCGCCGCGGGCGGCCTTCATCGCCATCGCCGGCGCCGGGACACCGCCGGCCACGCCCCCCACGACGCGACCGCGCAGCCCCGGCCCGCCGATCCCGTACCCCTCCTCGAACTTCAGCCGGTCGGGGCGGGGGACCGGCCACCCCGGGACGCCGCCGAAACCGGTGCTTTCGAGGAAGAGCGTCTGTCCCTGCCCGAGCGTGACGCGGCTCGTGACGGGGCGCGTCCTCGTCGGATAAAGGGAGAGGGGCGAAGGGGGCTGGTGCGGCGCGAAGAGGTCGAGGCTCCGGTCGTACATGTAGGCGAGGAGCTCGGCCGATCCCGTGAGCGGGTGGTCCGGCGTCGCGCCGGTCACCGTCACGCGCCACGTCTCCTTCACGCCCGGGCGAAGCCGGTCGCGGAACGTCGCGAAGGAGACCTTCAGCTCGCGGTCGTCCCACGGGACGAAGACGGTCGCCGTCTGCTGGAGAAGCTGATGGTCGCGAACGGCGGTGAGCGTCGCGGCGAGGCCGCCCCGGTCGCTCTCGGTCACCGGGATCTCGATGAGCGCGGCGTCCTTTCCCGCCGTCAGGATCCGCCGCTCGGCGAGATGCCCCGCGCGGACGACGTCGAAAAAGAGCGTCTCCCCGGGGATCCCCGACGTCGCGACGAGCCGCACCGTTCCCCCCACCGTCACCGACGGCGACTCGGCGAGGAGAAGCGCCGGCATCGGGAGCGTGGCCGAAGGCGAGGCGACGAGGAAGTCGTGCGGAAGGGTGAACCGGCCACCGAAACCGTCCTCCGTCTCGTAGAGAAGCCGGTACGCGCCGGCGCGGAGCTTTCCGAATTCGATCCGTGCCTCTCCCTTCGCATCGTGCTCCGTGGCGCCGGACGCCACTTCGGCCCCCTCGGGCCAGTCGCGCATCCACTCCTCTGCCGAGAAGCGGGTGTCCCATCGCGGCCGCAGCCGGTCGCCAGGAGTCCGAACACCCTGCTGTTGGCGTCCCGGTTCGTCCGCGTCGTTCTCGCCCCGGGAAGCGCCGTATTCGGGATTCTTAGAAGGAAGATCGGCCGGAAGAAGCGTCTTCTCCGGAGGTACGAGCCTGATCAGGCGCCAGACGCCCTTCCCAGCCCTGAGCCCGCCATCAAGATCGGTTCTCGCGATCGAGACGGAGGCTGTCTTTCCCTCCAAGAAGAAATTGGTGCTCCTCTCGATTCGCGCCTCGACCGCCACGAACCCGAGGCGGAAGCGGCGGTCGGCCGAGCGGGTCTCGCCCCCCTCGTCGGTGACGTCGGCGCGGACCGCGTACCGCCACGTCACATCCCTGTTCGCACCCGGTCCTTCCGCGCTCTTCTCGTCGGCTTTCGGCGTGAACGTCATCTCGAACGACCCGTCCTCGCGGAGTGTTGCGGTCCCCGTCGCCACCGTCTGGACTTGGACGCTCGGCGCGCTCCACCGCCACCACCCCCACGAAGGCCAGACCGGCTCGCGCGTCACGCGCCAGCGGACGAGGCCGCTCGCGACGGGGAGGCCGAAGTAGTACCGCGCCTCGCCTCGCAACGTCGCCGGGCGGTTCAGCCGGAGCGCTTCGGCCGGCTCCTTGAGCGTCACCTCGAAGGTGGGCCTCTTGTATTCCTCGACCTGGACTCCAGCCGAGCCCCCGAGGGAGGTCCGAATCGACCATCCGCCCAGGAGCCGTCCCGCCGGGATCGCGAACTCTCCCGCCGCCGTTCCGAAGCCGTTCGTCTTCACGCTCTTCGTCTCGACGGCCTGGCCGTTCGCGTCGTGGAGAGAGACCGTGAGAAGCGTTTCGGGGAGCGTCGAGAAGCGTGCCTCGTGCCCGCGATACGCGACGACCTTCCAGAGAATCTCCTGGAGCGGCCGATAGACGCTCCGGTCCGTGTAGACGAGGGCCGCGGAGCGTTCGGGCGGCGGCGTCGATCTCCAGAAGCCCGAGGCGCTCGGATCGAGGGCGGCGTCCGCTCCCTTCTTCGCGACGAGGAAATAGCTCCCGCCCCGGTCGGAAGGCGGCTCGAACGTCACGAGGCCGTCCGTCCCCGAGATCGCCGAGTCAAGCCGGTGGTGGCCGCTCTGCCAGTCGAGCTTCCAGAGAGCGACGGAAGCCCCGGCGACGGGCGTTCCGCGCGAGCCCGAGACGACGCGCGCCTCGATCCCGCCCCGATCGGTCTGGCGTACGGCCATCACGAGGTCGCTCACGATGAGGTGAACGCCGAAGAGACGGTTCCCGTCCTTCGCGAAGTCCTGACGGGCCGAGGCGACGATCGCGTACGCGCCCGGCGACGGAAGCGGCGGCGTCACGAAGGTCCGGTGGGTCCGGAGATCGGGCGTCGGCGGAAGCTCGACGCTCCACGCCTCGACGGGCTTTTCGCTACGGACGATCTGTTCGAGCTCGCGCCACGCGGGGAGGAGGTTGTAGTCCTTCGCGGCAGCGAGCCGCGTCTCGAGATCGAACCGGTAGGCGCGGAAGAAGAGCGCCGGGAGGTTCCGGTGCTTCACCTCGATCGAGCGCTTTTCGGGGCCGTCGCTCGACATCGAGGCGATCTGGTAGTCCGGCGCGTCGAGGCCGGCGACGATCGACTCGCACCGGCGGCCGCCGACGGAGTGGGGAAATGCTCTTGCCCCCTCCCGCGCGATCGCCCGGGCCCGGACGAGCGCGTCCGGCCGGTCCTCGGCGCGGACCATCTCCGAAAGCTCCGCCTCCCCCATCGCCCACCAGGCGACGCCGCGAAAAGCGGGGAGCCTTCGCTCCAGATCCGCCCGGATCGCGTCCCGGTCCGAGGCGTCCGTGAAGGAACCGCCGAGGCGCCGGAGGCGCTCGAGCCGCGCCTCCAGCTCGGCCTCCCGCTCTCCGCGCGAGCGGTGCCACTCCTCGAGGTCGTCGAGGATCGCCCCGATCCGAAGGAGCGGGTGAACCGCGGGGTCGTCCAGCTTCACGGCGGCCGACCCGGCCGGATTCCCGGCGATCAGGGCCTTCCGGTCGAGGGCGAAGAGCTCGTTTGAATCCTCGGGGCGCCATCCGGCGGTGTCGGCGAGAAAGGCGACGAAGAGGTACGAGACCGCGTCGCGCACCGTGCCGCGGACCGTGCGCGGATAGTCGTTCACCTCGACGAATTCCGAGAGGGTGGAGACGTCTTCCTTCCCGAGCGATTCGCGCTCGTTCCAGACGGCGGCGAATGCCCGGGCCGCTTCCGCCATGATCTGGTCGCGCGTCCACGCCCTCAGGTCGACGACCCCTCTCGTCTCCACCTTCTCCCGCCGGCCGATCTCCCACGAATAGTCGCGGGCGTACGTGACGAGGGCGTCCGCGTAGAAGAGGTTCAGGATCGCCTGCGACCGCACCCCCTTCGGCCACGGCTCTTCGCGAAGAAAGCGGACGGCCGTCTCGTAGCCGTGCAGGGCCTCCCGGAGCTGGACCTCGCGGACGAGGGCCTTCGTCTCCTCTCCGGCGTCCCCGCGCCCGCGCGCCTCGGCCCGGATGGCGGCCACGGCTTTCGAGGCTTCTTCCAGCTTCTGCTCGGAGACGAGACGGTCGATTTCCTTCCAGTTCGGGGCCGCGAAGCCGAGAATGACCAGAAGAAGAGGGATGGCGGCTCTTTTCATTTTCTCTCCCGCAAGTCTAGGACTCCGAAGGCCTGACGAAGGTTCCCGGGAGGGCCTCGGGGGCCGGACGCGGGATACTTCCGCCCGATGAGCCCCCCGACGGGAGGAGCCTCCGGATACGGTCTCGAGGCGCTCGCGACCCGGCATTTTCGGGCGCTTCTCGCCGCGGCCGCCGTTCTCCTGCCGCCGCTCGTCTTCGTCCGGACGGCGACGGCGCCCCTCTCGCGGATTCCGTGCGAGGTGACGACGCCGAATTGCCTGAACGGGGACCCGCTCCTCGTGACCTCGATGATGGCCCGGGCCTGGAGCCGCTTCGACCGTGGCGACGTCGCCTCCCATGACGACCGTGTCTTCGCCCCGTACCCCGACGCGTGGGCCATGGGCGAGCCGTTTCTCCTTCCGTCCCTCGCCGGCTACCCGTGGGCCCGGCTCTCGGGCGCCCCCTCGGCGGGCTACAACCTCGCGCTTTTTTTCGCATCCGCGGCTACGCTGATCTCCGCTGGCGCGCTCTTCTCGCGCCTTTCGGGCCCCGGCCTGCCGGCCATTCTCGGCGCCGTCCTCTGGGCGTGGGGGCCGGCGCGGATGAACAACCTCGGCGTTCTCTCGGTCCTCTGGGCGGGCCTCGTTCCTCTCGTCCTCGCCTTCGGCCTCGACGCGCTCGACGGCCGGCGCCGCGCCCTACCCCTCTTCGCCGCCGCGTGGCTCGCGCTCGGCCTCGGCAGCCTCTACGGCCTTCTGATGGGCGCGCTCGTCTCGGCGATCGTTCTCCCCCTCGCCGCGTTTCCGCTTCGGGACCGGCGGCGACGTCTTCCCGCGGCCGCCGGCGCGGCGCTCCTCGCGGCTCTACCGCTCCTCCTCGTCTACCTGCCGTTCTTTCATCTCGAGCGGGACTTCGACGCCCGCGTCTCGCGCGAGCTGATGGAGGGACAGTCGGCCGACCTCCTGTCGCTCCTCCACGCGGGAGCCTTCACCGGACCGGTCGGGGCATTCCTCTCGCGATACGGTCCCTCGTTCCCGGGAGGGAGCGCGGCTCTCTTCCCCATGTTCGCCGTCCTCTTTGCCCTCGGGCTTCTCGCCGCGATCCGGCCGGCGGCCGCCGACTCCGCGGGGGGAGTGCCGGAGAGACGCCTCGGGCTCTGGAGCGTTCTGGCCGCCGCGAGTCTCCTCTTCGCCCTCGGGCCGACGATCCGGATCGCGGGAGCCGCCGTCGCGCCCGGGCCCTGGGCTCTCCTCGGCCCGCTTCCCGTCTTCCGGTCGCTCCGGGGCCTCTTCCGCTGGGACCAGTGGTGGGACCTCGCCCTCGCCGCTCTCTTCGTCCTCGCGCTTTCGCGGGCTCTTCGGTTTCTCTCCGGCCGTGCGAGAGTCGCGGCCCTTTCCGTCGCGGCGGCGCTCGTCGCGCTCGACGTCTGGCCGCGTCCGGTACCGGCTGCCGACGTCCCGGCCGCGGCCCCGTTCACCGAGGCGATCCGCGCCCTTCCCGAAGGCGCGATCGTGGCCGTCCATCCGTACGTCCGCGAGACCGCGACGCGCGGCACCTTCGAGCAGACGCTTCACGGCCGGCGGCTCCTGGACAGCTACCAGACCTTCGCGCCGCCCGTCCACCGCTGGCTCTTCTCGAAGACCGCCGCCGCACCGCTCGCGGAGAGTCTCGCGCTCTACCGCGAGCTGGGCGCTTCGGCCATCGACGTCGACAGGAGCCACCTCGACGCCGGCAGCCGCGCGGCGCTCGGGGAGATTCTCCGGGATCCCGCGTCCCACGGCGTCTCACGCGCCGTCGAGGCGGGGACGCGCGTCCTCCTCGTCGTGCCGCCGCGCCGGCCGATCCTCGTCGATCCGATGGCCGCCACCGGCCTCGTCTTCCAGGGCGGCGCCGCGACGATCCCGGCGACGCCGGGGCGGCTCGTCTTCCGCCTCCGATCGGAGTCCTGGCCCGCGACCGTCATCGCCGGCGGCGGCGCGTCGAAGGCCACGCTGACCTTCGACCTCGTCGGAGCCGGCGGCCTTCGCGTCCACATCGCGCCTCCCCCTCCTCCGGGCGCCGAGGTGCGGGACAGCCACGGCCGCGTCATCGGGAGAGCCGAGTAGCCGGCCGGAAGAGCTACGGGGTCAAACGGAACGCCACGGCCGCATCGAGCCGGAAGAGCGTCGACGGGGGGCGCGCGACGGCGGCGAGGCGCGTGACGATGTCGGGCCAGACGGCCTTCCGGAACGGGTCGGGCCTCCCCGAGCGAAGGTCGTGCCGCCGTTCGACGAGGAGCGTCGCCCACTCGGGACGGGGGGACCCGTCGAGCGCTACCGCCTGAAAGTCGAGATCGGAACCCGAGCGGCTGGCGAAGAAGATCCCGGCGCCGGAAAGGCCCGTTCCGGCGAGCGTCACGACCGCCGCGCGCCCGCGCGAGCCGTCGGCCAGCTCGGCGAAGAGTCCCTCGACGAGCGGGTGGCCCGAGGAGAAGAAGTCGATCTCCTCCTTGAGGACCGCTTCGCCCCGGTCGAACGTCCCGAGGAATCGCGAGCCCGAGGGGACGCCGGGGAGATGCTCGACGAGCGCGTCTCCCCCCAGCTCGAAGTGCCACGTCCGGAGACCGGTGCGCTCCCCGATTTCGAGGTCGAACTGACGTGCCGCGCCGAGGACGAACTGCTCCATTCTTGCGTCGAGATCCGGAGGGATCCGAGCGAGAACGTCGTCCGCCATCCCGGCCCGGAATCCGTCGACGTGGAGATGGCGGTAGACGGCCTCCTGCCTCGCGCGGGTCGCCTCGAGCACTTCGGCAGCCAGCTCGTCCATGGGGAGATGCTGCCCCGCCTTCCAGAGTCGCTCCGCCTTTCGAACGGCCTCCTCCACGTGGGCGAGGGAGCGCTCGAAGCCGCCGAGCGGCTCCCGAAAGAGGCCGATCCGCTCGTAGAGCGCGACGAGCTCTCTCCCGAAGCCGTCCGGCGGCCGGAAGTAGACGATCTCGACCGGGCTCGTCCGGCTGATCCGGTCGAGCCGCCCGATCCGCTGCTCCACCGCGGCCGGATCGGTCGGGAGGTCGAAAAGAACGAGCCGCCGGCAGAACTCGAAGTTGCGCCCTTCGCCCCCCGCCTCGGTCGAGACGAGGAACGACGGACCTCCCTCGCGCCGGAACTCTGCCACCTCGAGGTCTCCGCGCCCGGAGGTCATCTCCTCGTGAAAAACGGCGACGCGCCGCCGCGTCCGGGTCTCGAGACGCGCCTTGAGAGCCTGAACCGACGGCAGATCGTGGACGAAGACGAGCGTCTTTCCGGGGAGAGGCGTCTCCGCGAGCCACGTCACGCGCGGGTCGGCGAGGTCGGCCTTCTCGTCGCCCGAGAGCCCCGGCTGCAAGGGCGAAGACGGGAGATCGACGGGGACGGGTGTGCGCGGCGGGAGCCCCCCGAGATCGGCGCGGCGCGTTGCGCTCGTCACGGGGGGGAGCGGCCGCCCTTTGGCGAGCGATGCCGCGAACTCCAAAAGGGTGCGGTACGCGTCGGGGCGAAGGAGGGAGAGGAGGTCGAAGAAGCCGGCGACGTCGGCCTCGAGTGGCGTTGCGGTCAGAAGCAGGACGTGCCGCGACCGCTCCGCGAGCGGCGCGACCGCGCGCCATGCGTCGTTTCCCCCCGAGCCCGCCGGCCGCTCCAGCCGGTGCGCCTCGTCCACGACGAGGAGATCGAAGCCCGCGCTCCGGGCGCGCTGGGCGAGGTCCCGCTCCTCCGCCAGCTCCTCGAGCGAGACGACGAGGCTCCGATGGGCTTCGAAAGGATTGAATCCGGCGCCGTGTTCCTTCGCCACGTCCTCGCGCCTCTTCCGGTCGAGGAGGACGAAGGTCTGGTGGAACTTCCGCCAGAGCTCGCCCAGCCACTGGACCGTCAGGCTCGCCGGCGCCACCACGAGAGTCCGCTCGGCACGCCCCGTCCGGACGAGGCGCGACAGGATGAGACAGGCCTCGACGGTCTTTCCGAGCCCCACCTCGTCCGCGAGGAGCCATCGGACCGGATCGGCGGCCGTCGCGCGTTCGGCCACGTGAAGCTGGTGAGGGAAGATCCGGATCCTCCCGCCGAGAAACGAGCCGAGGCCCCGCGCCTGCCGCACCCTTTCGAGAAGGAGGCCGTCCAGCCGGTTCACGAACGCCGCCACGCCGTCCACGTCGAGCGCGGCGAGGCGCTCCAGCGGGGCGCTCGGCGGCTCGAGGGGCCAGACCTCCGGGAGCGGAATCCGCCTCCCGTCCGCAAGGACGGCCATCCCCTCCTGAAGCGCCGAGAGGATCGCCGGCTCGCCGCCGAAGCCGGCGGTCACCCTCTGGCCCGGTGAAAGAACGACGGGGCGGAGCGCCGAATCGGCCGCCGCGAGCGTCAGGAGGACCCCGGTCTTCGGAAAGCGGACGACGAGGAGCCGGCCAGAGGCCTTCTCGACACGCCCCGGCCCGAGGTCGGGATTGAAGCGGTGGAAGAGCGCGTCCCCCGGCCGGAGCGTCCGCATCAGGAAAGGGCTTGAACGAGGTCCGAAACGAGGTCGTCCGGGTGTTCGAGGCCGATGGAGAGGCGGACGAGGTCGCGGGGCGCCGTCCCTCCCGGGCCTTCGCTCGAGGCCCGGTGCTCGATGAGGCTCTCGACCCCCCCGAGCGAGGTGGCCCTCGTGAAGAGCCTCGCGCGCGCCACGCACCGGAGCGCCGCATCTTCGCCCCCCTTCACCCGGAAGGAGAGCATTCCCCCGAACCCGCTCATCTGGCGCGCCGCGACCGGATGGCCGGGGTGGGAGGAAAGCCCGGGGTAGTGGACGGCGGAGACCGCGCGAAGCGCTTCCAGCGCTCGCGCCACGGCGAGGCCGCTCTCGCTCTGCCGTGCCATCCGGCAGGCGAGCGAGCGGAGGCCGCGAAGGACGAGCCATGAATTGAACGGGGCCGCCACGGCGCCGAGAAGGTGCCGGACGTGGCGCACCTTTTCGAAGAAGGCGTCCCGGCTCCGGAAGACGAGCGCCCCCCCCTGCACGTCGCTGTGCCCGCCGAAGTATTTCGTCGTGGCATGGAGGACGATGTCCGCACCGAGCGCGATCGGACGCTGCAGGGCCGGCGTCGCGAAGGTCCCGTCGACGAGGACGAGGGCCCCCGCGGCACGCGAGAGGCGGGAGGCCGCCTCGAGATCCGTGATGGAAAGAAGCGGGTTCGACGGAGTCTCGAGCCAGACGAGGGAGGCGCCTCCGCCGAGATCCCGCTCGAGCGCGGTGAGATCCGTCATGTCGCAGAAGGCGGCCGAAAGTCCCCACTGCGGAAGGAACTCGAGGGCCGCCGCGCGATATCCGTAGTAAACATCCTCTGGGAAGAGCACGCGCTCACCCGGCGGGAGCGCCTGGAGGACGGCGATGCCAGCCGCCATCCCCGACGCGAAGGCAAGCGCCGCCTCGCCGCCGTCGAGCGGCGCGAGCGCGGCCTCCAGAAGGTCGTGCATCGGATGCGACTCGCGGATGTAGGTGTGGCCGCCGAAGGGAACACCCGCTTCGTTCCGCTCGAAGGAAGTCGCGAGGTGGATGGGGGGGGCCACCCCGCCGGTCTCGTCAGGGGTGCGGCCTGCGTGTACGGCGATCGTTTCGAAACGCACGGATCCTCCCCGAGCGGAGACGCGCCGGACATGGAACAATCGGCGCGTGATGCACCGGCTCCTCGGAAGCGCGCTCGCCGCCCTCCTCCTCGCTCATACAGGTCCCCTCCTCGCTTTGCAAGCTCCCGCAACGGACGAGAAGAGCGCCGGCGAAGGGCTGAAGCGCGAGCGCGAGCTTCTCGCGAACTACCGCTGGAGACTGAAGACGGAGATGAGGGTGGACGGCCTCCTCCGGCTCACCCGCCTCGAGGACGTGAACCTCGGTCCGACCGGCGGGTTCCAGAAAAAGCTCGTGAGGTTCGAACGCGCGCCGGAGCCGACGCCCGTGCCGCTCTCCGACCCCCGGGCGGGCAAGGCGCCCCCTTCGCAGCAGGATGACGACCGCTTCTTCGACTCGGCGCAGTCCCTGATGGAGCTGTATGCCCGGCTCTCCCCCGAGCGGGTGAACGAGTGGAAGGCCCGCGCGACTCTGCTCACTCCCGACCCGGACCGCCCGGGACTCCTCCGGATGGAGGGGCACGGCCTCGGCCGGCCGCAGGACGACGCCGTCGTCTACATCGACCCGAAGAGCCGAAGGGCGGCGGAGATCGAGGTGAAGACCACCGTCGGACCGGAGGTAAAGGAGATCGCGTTCATCCGGGCCTCGTTCGAGCAGCTCAAGCCCGCCTCTCCCGAAGCCCCGAGTGTCCTCGTCCCGAAGAGGATCTTCATGAACCTGAGCCGGGGCGGGCACAGCATCATGCTCGAGATGGAGACGTCGGACTGGAGGCTCTGGCGCTGACGCGACGGACGGGGCTTCAGAGCGAAAGGACCCCGACGCGGCTTCTCCGGAACAGCACCCCCCCGCAGAAGAGCATCAGGACGACGCCGTTCCCGGCGAGGACCCACGGTGCCGTGAAGACCGCCGCGAGGCTCCCGGCGGCGAGGTTCCCGAGCGGCATCGCCCCGCGGAACGCGAGCGTGTAGACGCTCACGACGCGCCCGCGCATCGCCTCCTCGACGTTCGTCTGGACGAGCGTCATGAAGGTCGCGAAGACGGCCACCATCGCGGCCCCGGCGAGGAAGAGGACGACGAAGGAGAGGGGGAGGCTCTTCGAAGCCGCGAAGGCGACGGAGAGGACGCCGAAGACGGCGAGCATCGTGACGCCGGCCCGTCCCCGGTGGGAGACGCTCGCGAGCCCCGCCACGGCGATCGCCCCGGCGACCGCCCCGAGACCGAATGCCGCGAGAAAATGGCTGTATCCCTTCACATCTCCGCCGAAGACGTCCTTCGCGAAGACCGGCAGGAGCGTCACGAGCGGAAGGGCGCAGAAGCTGGAGAGAAAGGCGATCCCGACGAGGCCACGCAGGGACTTCGAGCCGTGGACGACCTTGACGCCGGCGCGAAGGCTCTCGAGGACCGAGCCGGTCTCCGGGGCCTCCGTGAGGGCGCCGCGCCTGAGGAAGAGGAGCGCCGCGATGACGGCGAGAAAGGAGACGCCGTTCAGGGCGAAGCAGGTGGCCGCGCCGAGGGCGTAGAACGCCCAGCCGCCGAGGACCGGGCCGATGACCCGCGCCAGGTTGAACTGGATCGAGTTCAGCGCGACGGCGTTCGGGAGGTCCTCCCGGTCGACGAGCGTCGGGACGAGCGCCTGGTAGGCCGGGCCGCCGAACGACTGGGCGAGGCCCACGACGAGGGACAGGGCGAGGATGTGCCAGACGTGGACCTTGCCGAACGCGACGAGGGCCGCGAGGAGGAAAGCGGAGGAGAGCTGGACGACCTGCGATCCGAGGAGGATCCGACGCCTGTCGACCCGGTCCGCGAGGACCCCGCCGAAGAGCGAGAAGACGAGGAACGGGGATTCCTGCAGGAAGGCGGAGAGGCCGAGGTAGAACGGCGAGCCGGTCAGCGTCAGGATCAGCCAGTTCTGCGCGACCGTCTGCATCCAGGTCCCGACGCTCGACGTGAAGGCTCCCGCCCAGAGAAGACTGAAGTCGCGGTACGTGAAAGCCTTGAAAACCCGTCTCAACCTGTCGAGCACGATCCGAGTCTCGCACGCCGCCGCGGATCCCCCCGGGAGGGACCCAAAAAGGCGGCCTTTCGTAGTATAAGAACGCGCCGAAGATGCCCCAGATCTTCCCCAAGAGCGCGAACACTCTCGTCCGGTCGACGCTGATCGGCGCGGTCGTCCTCGCCGGTGCCCTCGGAGGGGCCGGATGGGAGATCGCCCGGTCGGGATTCGTGACCGGACAAGGGGTGACGGTGTCGCAGCCCGTCCCGTTCAGCCATGACCACCACGTGACCGGGCTCGGCATCGACTGCCGCTACTGCCACACCTCCGTCGAGACCTCTTCCTTCGCCGGCATCCCCCCCTCGGCGACCTGCTTCAACTGCCACAAGATCATCTGGAAGGACGCCCCGATGCTCGAGCCGGTGCGCGAGAGCGTCCGGACGGGGCGGCCCCTCGTCTGGAACCGGGTTCACGACCTCCCCGACTTCGTCTACTTCGACCACTCCATCCACGTGGCGAAGGGGGTCGGCTGCGTCTCCTGTCATGGTCGGATCGACCGGATGAAGCTCGTCCAGCAGGCGGAATCGCTCCAGATGTCCTGGTGCCTCGATTGCCACCGGAACCCGGAGAACTTCCTCCGGCCGAAGAGCGAGATCTTCAGCTTCGCATGGAAGGCGGACGACCAGCGCGCGCTCGGGGAA
The DNA here is from genome assembly GCA_963779415.1 of uncultured Acidobacteriota bacterium. Lineage (GTDB taxonomy): Bacteria > Acidobacteriota > Thermoanaerobaculia > UBA5066 > UBA5066 > DAOMFB01. The sequence goes on from CAVZYA010000003.1 coordinate 283,721, forward strand.
CGGCTCGCCCGGGAGAACCACCTTCGACCGCGATTTGCCCTGACGAACTGCAGCACGTGTCATCGCTGAGGCGAGAGAGGGTTTGATTCAGAGGATGTCCACGACGAGAAAATCGGACGTGTCGGCCGCCGCGACTCCCCTCGAGAAGGGGGATCTGCAGGAGCGGGTGGACGCAGCGATCCCGGCCGCCTCCCCGGACGTCGACGCCCTGAAGGCGAAGCTGGAGGGGCGGTCGGGCCGCGCCTTCTGGCGGAGCCTCGAGGAGCTTTCCGGGAGCCCGGAGTTCGCGCGACTCCTCGAGCGGGAGTTCCCGAGCCATGCGGCCGAGTGGGAAGAGGGGCTCTCGCGGCGCCGCTTCTTCGAGCTGGCCGGCGCCTCCCTCGCGCTCGGAGGCCTGGCGGCCTGCACGCGCCAGCCGCGGGAACAGATCGTCCCTTACGTCAAGCAGCCCGAGGAGGTCGTTCCCGGGAGGCCGCTCTTCTTCGCCACCGCGTTTCCACTCGCGGGCTACGCGACCGGACTCCTCGTCGAGAGCTACACCGGACGTCCGACGAAGATCGAGGGGAACCCCGACCACCCCTCCAGCCTCGGCGCGACCGACGCCTTCGCGCAGGCCTCGATCCTCGGCCTCTACGACCCCGACCGCTCCCAGACACTCACGCAGTTCGGCCGGATCAGGACGTGGCAGGCGCTCGGCGACGCGGTCGGCGCGCGGATGAAGTCGCTTCGGGGCCTTCAGGGGGACGGCCTCCGGATCCTGACCGGGTCGGTCACTTCGCCGACGCTCGCGGGCGAGCTGAAGGCCCTTCTCGCCGCCCTGCCGAAGGCGAAGTGGCACCAGTGGGAAGCCGCCGGCCGGGACCGCGTCCGCGAGGGAGCCCGGATCGCCTTCGGACAGCCCATCGAGATCCGGTACGACTTCGAGAAAGCCGACGTCCTCGTCACCCTCGACGCCGACCCTCTCACCGAAGGGCCCGGAAAGCTCTCGAACGCCCGGCAGTTCGCGGGGCGGCGGCGGGCGATGGCGAAGGACCCGAAGGCGCCCGCGGTCCGCTACTTTGCGTTCGAGACCGCCCCGACGGCGGGGGGCGTCCTCGCCGACCACCGCGTGCCGGTCTCCGCGGCGAATCTCCCGGCCGTCGCGGCTGCCCTCGCGGCCGCTGCCGGAGTCCCCGGAGCGGCGGCTCCCTCCGGCCTCGACGAAGCGACGCGGACGCTCGTCTCCACGGCCGCGGGCGACCTCCGGGAGAGCCCGGGCCGGGCGATCGTCGTCGCCGGCGAGTACGCGCCACCGGGCGTCCAGGCACTCGCCCACGCGATCAATCGCGAGATCGGAGCCTTCGGGACGACGGCCCTCGTGACCGATCCGGTCGAGGCGATCCCTCTCGACCAGGCGGCTTCGTTGAAGGAACTCGCGGCCGACCTCGCCGCCGGGAAGGTGGACCTCCTCGTCCTCCTCGGAGTGAACCCCGTCTTCGACGCCCCCGCCGACCTCGATTTCGCGTCGGCCATGAAGAAGGCGGCCCTCGTCGTCCACCTCGGCCTCTACGCCGACGAGACGGGCGCGTTCGCCGAGTGGCACGTCCCCGAGGCCCACTACCTCGAGACGTGGGGCGACTCGCGCGGCCACGACGGGACGGTCGCGATTCAGCAGCCCCTCGTCGACCCGCTCTACGACGGCAAGTCGGCGCTCGAGATGGTCCAGCTCCTCCAGATCGCCGGAACCGAGACGCCGCCGAAGACGCCGCTCGAGATCGTGAAGAGCCACTGGAACAAGGCCCGCGGCGGGGCCGACTTCGAGGCCTTCTTCCGGAAGTCGCTCCACGACGGCGTCGTCGCGGGGACGGCGCTCGCGCCGAAAGCGGTCGTCCCCTCGCCGGATGCCGCCGTGCGCGCACTGGCGACGCTTGGCGTATCCGCGCGCGCCGTCCACGCCGAAGCGGATTCGCTCACCGTCCTCTTCCGTCCCGACCCCGGCCTCTTCGACGGCCGCTTCGCGAACAACGGGTGGCTCCAGGAGCTGCCGCGCCAGCGGACGACGGTCGTCTGGGACAACCCCGTCCACGTCTCCCCCGCCACGGCGCAGAGGCTCGGCGTCGCGACCGGCGACGTCCTCGCCCTCACCGTCGGCGGGAAGAGAGTCGAGATCCCGGCCGTCGTCGTCCCCGGACAGCCCGACGGAACGCTGACGCTCCATTTCGGATACGGCCGGACCCGGGCGGGCCGCGTCGGCAACGGAACGGGCTTCGACGTCTTCCCTCTCCGGACGACCGGCGCCCTCTGGGAGGCGCCGGCCACGGCGACGAGGACCGGAGGGACGTACGACGTCGTCACGACGCAGCACCACTTCAACATGGAGGGACGGAACCTCGCCCGGGCCGGCACCTTCGGGGAGTACCGGAAGAACCCCGCCTTCGTCGCCGAGATGAGCGAGGGCGACGGTCCGCCCGTCTCGCTCTATCCCGGGTTCGCCTACCCGAACCACGCGTGGGGGATGGCCGTGAACCTCTCGGCGTGCATCGGCTGCACGGCGTGCGTCGTCGCCTGCCAGGCCGAAAACAACATTCCGGTCGTCGGCAAGGACCAGGTCCGCCGCGGCCGCGAGATGCACTGGATCCGGATCGACCGGTACTTCGAGGGCTCGCCGGAGAACCCGACGGCGCTGAACCAGCCCGTCTTCTGCATGCACTGCGAGAAGGCGCCCTGCGAAGTCGTCTGCCCGGTCGCCGCCACGACGCACAGCGAGGAAGGTCTCAACGAGATGACCTACAACCGCTGCGTCGGGACGAGGTACTGCTCGAACAACTGTCCCTACAAGGTCCGGCGCTTCAACTTCTACGAGTTCAACGAGGACAAGAAGCTCCCGAGCCTGACCGCGATGGCGAACCCGAACGTCTCCGTCCGGACACTCGGCGTCATGGAGAAGTGCACCTACTGCGTCCAGCGGATCAACCGCGCCCGGATCGACGCCGAGCGCGAGAACCGCCCGCTCAGGGACGGCGAGGTCCGGACGGCCTGCCAGCAGGTCTGCCCCACCGAGGCGCTCGTCTTCGGCGACATCAACGACCCCTCCTCGAGGGTCGCGGCTCTGAAGAAGGAGCCCCTCAACTACGCGCTCCTCGGCGAGCTGAACACCCGGCCGCGGACGACGTATCTCGCGAAGCTGTCGAACCCCCGGCCGGAACTCGAGTCTCCGTCCACGCCCGGGCCGCAGAAGGAAGGGAAGGGCTGATGTCCGCCGCGCTGCCGCGCCCGCCCCTAATCGCACCCGGGCACACGCCCGCCACGGTCACAGACAAGATCGCGGCGACGGTCCTCGACCGGACGCCGCGCTGGTGGATCCTCGGATTCGCCTTTTCCTTCAGCCTCCTGAGTGTCTTTCTCGTCGCGGTGACCTGGCTCTTCGCGAAGGGGGTCGGAATCTGGGGAATCAACATCCCGGTCGGATGGGGCTGGGCCATCATCAACTTCGTCTGGTGGATCGGCATCGGCCACGCCGGGACGCTCATCTCCGCGATCCTTCTCCTCCTCCGGCAGCAGTGGCGGACTTCGATCAACCGGTTCGCCGAGGCGATGACCCTCTTCGCCGTGGCCTGCGCCGGCGTCTTCCCGATCCTCCACCTCGGCCGGCCTCAGGTCTTCTACTTTCTCTTCCCCTACCCGAACACGATGGCCGTCTGGCCCAACTTCCGGAGTCCCCTCGTCTGGGACGTCTTCGCGGTTTCGACCTACGCGACCGTCTCGGCGCTCTTCTGGTTCATGGGGCTGATCCCCGACCTCGCGACGCTCCGCGACCGGGCCGGCAGCCCCTTCGCGCAGAAGGTGTACGGCATCTTCGCGATGGGCTGGCGGGGCTCGGCGCGGCACTGGCACAACTACGAGACGGCGTCTCTCCTCCTCGCCGGCCTCTGCACGCCCCTCGTCCTCTCCGTTCACACGGTCGTCAGCTGGGACTTCTCCGTCGGCATCATCCCCGGCTGGCACGCGACAATCTTCCCCCCCTACTTCGTCGCCGGCGCCATCTACGCCGGCTTCGCGATGGTCATCCTCCTCGCCGTGCCCCTCCGGGTCGCCTTCGGCCTTCAGGACTTCATCACGATGCGCCACCTCTCGAACATGGGGAAGGTGATGCTCGCGACGGGGATGATCGTCGTCTACGGCTACGCCATGGAAGCTTTCATGGCGTGGTACAGCGGCAACAAGTTCGAGTGGTACATGCTTGCGAACCGCGCCACGGGACCCTACCGGAACTACTGGATGACGCTGATGTTCTGCAACGCCGTCGCGCCGCAGGTCCTCTGGTTCAAGAAGGCGCGCGAATCGGTCCCGGTCCTCTTCACTTCCGCCGTGATCGTCTCGATCGGGATGTGGCTCGAACGGTTCATCATCGTCATCACGAGCCTTCACCGCGACTTCCTCCCCTCCTCGTGGGGGATGTACCACGGGACGAAGTGGGACGTCATGACGTTCGTCGGGACGCTGGGCCTCTTCCTGACGCTCTTCTTCCTCTTCATCCGTTTCCTCCCCTCGATCTCGATCTTCGAGATGCGGACGATCACGAAAGCCGACGTGCCCGCGAAGCCGGAAGGAGGAGCCGCGTGACGAGCGCCCCTCTCTCCATGCCGGCCGGCGAGAGGCCACTCTACGGCCTGATGGCCGAGTTCGCGACCCCCGCGGCGCTCATCTCGGCCCTGAAGCGGGTCCGCAGAGCGGGGTACACGAAGCTCGACGCGTACACCCCGTTCCCGATCGAGGAGGTCATCGAGGCCCTCGACCCGCCGCGGTCGAAGGTTCCGGCGATCGTCCTCGCGGGGGGCATCGTCGGGGGTCTCGCCGGCTGGGGGCTCCAGTACTGGATCAACGTGATCGACTACCCGCTCAACATCGGCGGGCGGCCGTTCAACAGCTGGGTCGCTTTCATCCCGCCCACGTTCGAGACGACGGTCCTCTTCGCCGGGATCGCGGCCATCGTCGGAATGCTCGCCGTCAACGGACTGCCGCGGCCGCATCACCCCGTTTTCAATGTCCCCCGTTTCCAGTTCGCGTCCCGCGACCGGTATTTCCTCGTCATCGAGGCGGCCGATCCAAAGTTCGACCCGAAGAAGATCCGCGAGGAGCTGGCCGCCGCGGGGGCCGAGGGCGTCCATGAGGTGGAGGAGTGAGGTGAAGCGCTCCCTCCTGCTCCTCTTCGCCCTGGCCCCGCTCGCCGCCGGATGCCGGCAGGGAATGTTCAACCAGCAGAAGCTGAAGCCCTACCGCCCGAGCGCTCTCTGGGAGAACGGCAGCTCCGCCCGGCCGCTCCCGGCCGGTACGGTGGCGCGCGGATTTCTTCGAGAGGACCGCGCGCTCGAGACGGGGGTCGGGCCCGACGGTAAGTTCCTCGTCGAGCTCCCGATGAAGCTGACGAAGGAGCTCCTCCACCGCGGGCAGGAGCGCTACGACATCTTCTGTTCCCCCTGCCACGGGCGGACCGGGGACGGGACCGGGATGATCGTCCAGCGCGGCTTCAAGCGGCCTCCGTCGTTTCATATCGACCGCCTGAAGAACGAGCGGATCGGCTACTTCTTCGACGTCGACACGAACGGCTTCGGGCAAATGTCCGGCTACGCGGCGCAGGTGCCGGTTCGTGACCGGTGGGCGATCGCGGCCTACGTCCGGACCCTTCAGCTCTCGCGCGAGACGCCGGCCGCGTTCCTCTCGGACCACGACCGGGCCGAACTCGACAAGGCGCCTCCCGCGCCGGCCGATCCGATGGGCGCCGTGGCGCCGGGGATTTCCCGATGAGCCGCCCCGAGTCGTACGCCCCGCCCGCCGCCGACCTCGCCGCCTTCGGCGGCAAGGCTCTCGCCGTCGGGCTGGTCGGGCTCGCCGCCTCCCTGGCCGGATGGCGCCTTGCGCCAGAGATCTTCTACCGCGCCTGGCTCGTCGGTTGGGTCTGGATCCTCGGCGTCGCGCTGGGAGCGGTCGGTATCTATCTTCTCCACATCCTCTCGCGCGGAGCCTGGGGGCTCGTCATCAGACGCCTGCTCGAGGCCGCGACGGGGACGCTCCCGGTTCTCGCCCTCTTCTCGATTCCCGTCCTCGTCGGCCTGAAATCAATCTACCCGTGGGCCGACGCCACCGGGGTCGCCCACGACGAGCTTCTCCGGCACCGGCAACCCTGGATGAGCGTTCCCTTCGTCACCTTCCGGCTCGTCCTCTACTTCGCGATCTGGGGGGGCTTCTCGTTCGCCCTCGCCGGCCTCTCGAGGAAGCAGGACTCCGCCGGCGATCCCGCGGCCATCGAGCGGAAGATGCAGGGGCTCGCGGGGCCGGGCCTGGTCCTTCACATCCTCGCCGTCTCGTTCTTCTCCTTCGATTTCCTCATGTCGGTGAACGCTCACTGGTACTCGACGATTTACGGGCTCTACGTCCTCGGTGGACAGGCCGTCTCGGGGATGGCGCTCGTCATCCTCGCCGAGCTGCTTCTTTCCTCGCGTCTTCCGATGTCCGACGTCCTGCAGAAAAGGCACGTGCACGACCACGGGAAGCTCCTGCTCGCCTTCATGATGCTCTGGGGATACTTCGCGATCTCGCAGTTCCTGATCATCTGGTCGGGCGACCTTCCGGAGGAGGTCGGCTTCTTCACGGACCGCTTCACCGGAGGATGGGGGGCCGTGGCCATCGGCATCGTCTTCCTCCACTTCGTCCTTCCGTTCTTCCTCCTCCTCTCGCGAGACCTGAAGCGCGACGTGAGGAAGCTGTCCGTCATCGCCGCGCTTCTCCTCGTCATGCGGTGGGCAGACCTCTACTGGCTGGCCGCGCCGGCCTTCAGCCCGAAGCAGCTCTCGTTCCACTGGCTCGACCTCGCGACGCCCGTGGCCATGGGAGGACTCTTCCTCTTCGCGTTCACGAGACGTCTCGCCGCGCACCCCCTCCTGCCGTCGAAGGACCCGAATCTCGAGGCGGCGCTCCAACCGGAGTCCGCGCATGGCTGAGAAGCACCCCCCCGCTCACGGCGCCCCCGGAGAAGGCCTCGATCGCGAGATCCACTACAAGGCCGTCCGGCGCTTCGTGGCGTTCCTCCTCATCCTCGTCGCCGCCGGCCTCGTCTCGATGTGGGCGCTCTTCGCGTTCCTGAGGCGTGAGATCGCCCGGAGCCAGCCTCCGGCGCCTCCGCTCGCCGGGGCGCGCGAGACGCCGCTCCCGCCGGAGCCCCGGCTCGAGGGCCCGCCCGGTGTGGGGCTTCAGGCCCTGCGGACGAAGGAAGACGCCGTCCTCGCGGCGTGGGGATGGGTCGACAGGGAAAAGACGGTGGCCGAGGTCCCCATCGACCGCGCCATCGAGATCGCGGCCGAGAGAGGACTGCCGGTCCGATACGGGAACCCGACCCCAGCCCCGGCTGCCGGAGGGGTCGCAAAATGACCCGACGCGTTTCCACCCTCCTCGCCGCCGCGACGAGTCTTCTCCTCGTCGCAACTCCCGCGATCGCCCAGAAGTGGACGGGATCGGAGGCCGCGGCCCCGCCGCCGCCCCCGCCGACGAAGGACGTCGGTTTCGACCAGAAACTCGGCGGGCAGGTCCCCCTCGATCTCGTCTTCAAGGACGAGTCCGGGCAGGACGTGAAGCTCTCCCGGTACTTCGGGAAGAAGCCCGTCATCCTCCACCTGATGTACTTCGAGTGCCCGATGCTCTGCGGCATGGTGATCGAAGGTCTCCTCCGGAGCCTCCGCGCGCTCTCCTGGGACGTCGGGAAGGAGTTCGAGGTCGTCACCGTGAGCTTCGACCCCCGCGAGGGACCCGAACTCGCGAAGGAGAAGAAGGAGAACGTCCTCAAGACGTACGGGCGCCCCGGGGCCGCCGCCGGCTGGCACTTCCTGACGGGGAACGAGGACTCCATCCGCGCCCTCACGAAGGCGGTCGGCTTCCGGTACGTCTGGGACGCCGGGCAGAAGCAGTTCGCCCACCCGACGGGGATCGTGATCCTGACGCCGGGCGGGAGGATCTCCCGGTACTTTTTCGGCATCGAGTTTCCGACGAAGGACCTCCGCCTCGGCCTCATCGACTCGACGAGCGAGAAGATCGGCGGCCTGACCGACCAGCTCCTCCTGATGTGCTACCACTACGACCCGCGCGCGGGGCGATACACGCCCGCCATCACCCGCCTCCTGAAGGGAGCGGCAGCGCTGACTCTCATCGGCCTCGTCGCATTCATCGCAACGATGCTTCGCCAGGAGCGGCGGAGGGACGGCGGCGCGGGGAAGGCCGCCTGACGAAATGACGCCGAACGCTCCGCTCTTCCCGACCTCCGCTTCCGAGCTCGCCCGCTCGGTCGACCACCTCTTCTTCTTCGCGCTCGCCTTCTCGGTCTTCTTCGCGGTCCTCATCGCGGTCCTCATCGTCTTTCTCGGCTCGAAGTACCGGCGCCGCCATCCGGACGAGGTGGGTGTCGCAGTCGATGACCACGCCCTCTCCTCGAAGATGCTCGAGCTCTCCTGGACCGCGATCCCGTTCGGGCTCCTCCTCGTCCTCTTCGGGTGGGGCACCTGGGTCTTCTTCCACCAGATGCGTCCGCCCGACGACGCCGTGGAGTACTGGGTCACCGGAAAGCAGTGGATGTGGAAGATGCAGCATCCGGACGGGACACGGGAGATCAACGAGCTGCACGTCCCCCTCGGACAGGCCGTGAAGCTGAAGATGATCTCCGAGGACGTCATCCACGACTTCTTCGTCCCGGCCTTCCGCGTCCACGTGGACGTCCTCCCGTCGCGCTACACGACCTACTGGTTCAAGGCCGACAGGACCGGCACGTTCCACCTCTTCTGCGGCCAGTACTGCGGCGTGGAGCACTCCTACATGGTCGGGAAGATCGTCGTCATGGAACCGAAGGACTACGAGCTGTGGCTCTCGGGGGTCCGGCCGGGGCAGGCGCCGCTCCGGACCGGCGAAGAGCTTTTCGTCGCGAACGCCTGCAACACCTGTCACCGCCCTGACTCGTCGGCGCGCGCCCCGATCCTGAACGGCGTCTACGGGACGAAGGTAAAGCTGATCGACGGATCGACGGTGACGGCCGACGACGGCTACGTCCGCGAGTCGATCCTGAGCCCGCAGGCGAAGATCGTCGCCGGCTATCAGCCGATCATGCCGACCTTCAAGGGCGTCATCACCGAGGAGGAGCTGCTGCAGCTCGTCGAGTACGTCAAGAAGCTGCCGCCGCCGGCCGCCGGCGCCGGGGGGACCCGCTGACGATGAACGATCCGAAGACCGCCCCGACCGACCCGCCGGGCTACGCCCCGGTCAACTATCTGAACGAGACGTGGGGGCTGAAGTCGTGGCTCCTGACGCTGGACCACAAGCGGATCGGGATCCTCTACCTCATCTCCGTCAGCTTCTACTTCGCCATCGGCGGCCTGATGGCGGCCCTGATCCGCGTCGAGCTGGCGACGCCGCAGGGCGACCTCGTCTCCGCCGACTGGTACAACCGCATCTTCACGATGCACGGCGTCGTGATGATCTTCTTCTTCCTCATCCCCGCCGTGCCCGGGGTCCTCGGCAACTTCCTCCTCCCGCTGATGATCGGGGCGAAGGACGTCGCCTTCCCGAAGCTGAACCTCGCGTCGTGGTACCTCTACAACATCGGCGCCCTCTTCTCGCTCTGGGCGCTCCTCCACGGCGGGGTCGACACGGGCTGGACCTTCTACACGCCCCTCTCGACGTCCTACACGAACACGTACGTCATCGCCGTCGGCCTCGGGATCTTCATCAACGGCTTTTCGAGCATCCTCGCCGGCGTCAACTTCATGGTGACGATCCACCGTCTCCGGGCCCCCGGCCAGGGGTGGTTCCGCCTCCCTCTCTTCGTCTGGGGGATCTACGCGACGAGCCTGATCCAGGTCCTCGGGACGCCCGTCCTCGCCATCACGATCCTTCTCCTCGCCGCCGAGCGCCTCTTCCACATCGGCCTCTTCGACCCGAGGTACGGCGGCGATCCGGTCCTCTTCCAGCACTTCTTCTGGTTCTACTCGCACCCCGCCGTCTACATCATGATCCTGCCGGCGATGGGCGTCATCAGCGAGATCGTCGCCACCTTCGCCCGCAAGCGGATCTTCGGGTACAAGTTCGTCGCCTTCGCGTCGGTCGCCATCGCGACGCTCGGATTCCTCGTCTGGGCGCACCACATGTTCATCGCCGGCATCTCCGTCTACGCCGGCGCCGTCTTCTCGATCCTGACGATGTTCGTGGCCGTCCCCTCCGCGGTGAAGGTCTTCAACTGGACGGCGACGCTCTACAAGGGCTCGGTCGTCTGGGAGACCCCGATGCTCTACGCCCTCGGGTTCATCGGCGTCTTCACGATCGGCGGCCTGACGGGCGTCATGCTCGCGACGCTGGGTCTCGATGCCCACATCCACGACACGTATTTTCTCGTCGCCCACTTCCACTACGTCATGGTCGGCAGCGCCGTCATGGGGTATCTCGGCGGGATCCACCTCTGGTGGCCGAAGATGACGGGCCGCCTCTACCCGAAATTCCTCTCGAAGTTCGCGGCCATCGTCGTCTTCGTCGGCTTCAACGTGACGTTCTTCCCGCAGTTCATCCTCGGCTACCTCGGGATGCCGCGTCGCTACCACACCTACCCGCCGGAGTTCCAGACGCTGAACGTCATGTCGTCGGCAGGCGCCACGATTCTCGGCGTCGGCTACCTCATCCCGATGCTCTACCTGATCTGGTCGCTGAAGTTCGGCCCGAAGGCCTCCGCGAACCCCTGGGGCGCCGTGGGCCTCGAGTGGGAGACGACCTCGCCGCCGCCGGCCGGGAACTTCGCGAAAGCGCCCGTCGTGACGACCGAGGCCTACGACTACGCGGCGCGCGCCGCCCGGGAGGTGCCCGTTGGCTTCTGACCCCCACGGCGGCCTCCCCGGCCTCGCGCACCACTTCGACTCCTACGAGCAGCAGAGGGAGTCGGCGACGCTCGGGATGTGGTTCTTCCTCGTCCAGGAGATCCTCTTCTTCGGAGGGCTCTTCTTCGCCTACGCGCTCTACCGCTGGAAGTACCCCGTGGCCTTCAATGCCGGGAGCCACCAGCTCGACGTGGTGCTCGGGACCTTCAACACGGCCGTCCTGATCGGCAGCTCGCTCACCGTGGCGATGGCGGTCCGCTCCGCGCAGATCGGACGGCCGAAGCGGATCGTCGGCTTCCTCCTCGGAACCGCCGTCCTCGGCTCGATCTTCCTCGGCGTGAAGGCGTACGAGTACCACCACAAGTGGGTCGAGCACCTCGTGCCGGGGCCGAACTTCGCGTTCGAAGGGCCGGGGGGGAGCACGCCCGGCTCTTCTTCTCGCTCTATTTCGCGATGACGGGGCTCCACGCGCTTCACATGGTCGTCGGGATCGCGATCCTCCTCTTCCTCCTCAGGCCGGCGTGGCGGGGGCGCTTCACGCCCGAGAGCCACAACCTGCTCGAGGGGTTCGGTCTCTACTGGCACTTCGTCGACATCCTCTGGATCTTCCTCTTCCCGCTCCTTTACCTCGCGGGACGCCACCACAACTTCTGAGGACGGCGCATGAGCACGGACACGAGCCACATCTCCCCGGTCAGGACCCTCGTGGCGGTCTTCTTCTCCCTGCTGGCCCTAACGGCCCTGACGACCGCCGTCTCGTACGTCGACCTCGGCGCGGCGAGCACGGCCGTCGCCCTCGCGATCGCGTGCACCAAGGCCTCGCTCGTCGTCTGGTTCTTCATGAACGTCCGGTTCAACTCGAGGCTGATCCCCGTCGTGATCCTCGGCGGTCTCTTCTTCGTCCTCGTCCTCTTCGTCGAGACCTTCGCCGACTACGGCAGCCGCGGCTGGTTCGGCAACGGGCGGTGAGCGGCCGAGCCCTCACCTCGCATCCCTCGTAGCCCGTCGCTCCATAATCCCGCCGTGGCCCTCATCCTCGGCTACGTGGAGCCCGGCACCGACCGCAGGCGCCTCAGGCCCCTGACCGGGCGAATGAAGATCGGCCGGGCCGTCCCGGACGAAGACGTCTTCCTCGACGCGCCTACCGTTGCGCCGGTTCACGCTGAAGTCGAGGAACTCGACCCGGAAAGCGCCGTCATCCGGTCTCTTTCCGGGGATTCGGCCACCTTCTTCAAAGGAGAGTTGACGGCAGAATTCCGCGTCAGGTCCGGTGACGAGGTCGTCTTCGGCGACGTTCGCGTTCAGGTCCTCGACGACGGCCTGCTGGCTCCAGCCGGCCCGGCTCACGCCGGCGTTCCCGAGGCCCGAGATCCGACCGCGCGCGAGCGCCGATATCGCCTCGCGACGGGTGCTCTCGCCCTGTTCCTGCTTCTGCTCGCGGGGACTCTCTTGAGCCCGCCGGGGCGGCGGTACCTCCAGGAAACCTCTCTGCGCTGGATGATTCAACTCGACAGGAACGTGGCGGAGCGGGCTCGCCGGTGGAACGCCCTTCTCGTGGCGCGAAACCGGGCCGGGACTCCCGTTCTGCCGGTGGCCACGCCGCCCGTCGCGAGGCCCCCCACTCCCGTACCTGGCCGAACGCCCGTGCCCACACCCGGCTTGTCGGATCGCATCGAAAGTGCGCTGCGTGGCGTCGTCGCGATCCTGGACAGGCCGAACGGCACGGGCCGCATCATGGGATCCGGGGTCTTCGCCCGCGGTCTGACCGGCGCCTACATCCTCACGAACCGGCATGTGGTCGCCGGCTATCAGCGAGTCGGCGTCCTCACCTACGGAAGGGAGTGCTTCGCGGCGACCGTCGAGAGGCTGGATGAAAAGAACGACCTCGCCATCGTAAAGCTCGAGAGCGATCAGCCTCGGATCGGGGTTCTGAATTCTCTGGCCCTCGGCCGCCGGGACCAGCTCAGAATCGGTCAGACGGTCTATGCCATCGGGTCGCCGGTGGCAGATGAACTGAGTTTCTCCGTCACCCGCGGAATCATCAGCTCCTCCAGGCGAGACCTGGGGGGAGTCACGTTCATCCAGCATGACGCCGCGATCAATCCCGGGAACAGCGGAGGACCGCTGATCGACGAGAGCGGGCAGGTCATCGGAATCAACACGCTCAAGGTCCGTGACGCGCAGGGTCTCGGGTTCGCCATCCCGAGCGATGCGGTCCTCGATTTCCTGAAGAGAGCCGAGGAGAAGAAGTGACGACCGCACCCATGGCGTCGCGTCCGTTTCCGTCGGACATTCCGACCGCAAGCGAGATCACGACCGGTCCGGACGGTGCTCTTCGGCTCCATCGGCGACTTCTGGGGCCATGGCGACAGGACCGTCGAGCGCGGGACGTCCTGCTGGCCGAGATCGAAGCCAACGCCAGAGTCCCGCTGAGCAGCGAGACGCTGGTTCCGCTCGTGGACCAGGGTGACGTTCCCGAACCCTGGCTGGCCCGTCGCTTCTTCGAGTGCGGCACCCTTGCCCATCGCATCCGACGAACGGACTGGCCGCAGGGCGACGAGCTCCTGACAATCGTCGCCACCCTCCTGAAGGCTTTCGAAGAGCTGGATCGCCTCGGCCTCACTCATGGCGATCCCGCTCCGTGCAACGTCTTTTTGACCCCGGAGGGGACGGTGCGGCTGGGCGACCTCTGCTCGGCTCGGGCCAGGTTCGCGGCCGGGCCGGATCACCCGGACCGCTCGAGAGAAGCTCCATCGGATCGCGGACGATTCCTCCGCTGGTTCGCCCGACTCACGGAACGTTGCGACCAGGACGACCCCCTGGTTCGCCAGGTCGCCGATGCCCTCGCCGGCGGTGCCACGGAGAAAATGAAGCTCCTGCGACTCTCCAGGCTCGCCGAGGAGCGGTTCTCGGTGGCCGCCCCCGTACGAGGCATCGATCCGAACCGGGCCGCAATCGCCGCGTCAGGACCCGAGTCGGTTGCCGTGTCGCTCGTGATCGGTCCGGTCCGCGACGAAAAGAGCTCGTATCTCGCGGCCAAGCTTCTGTCCGGCCTCGTGGGCCGACCTCTCGCCGAAGTGCGCGCTCGTCTGCGCGAGGGAACGGAAGTCGTCGAATCACTCTATCCCGATCCGGCGAGAGTGCTCGTCGACCAGCTCGTCGTCCTGAACGCGCCCGTCCGGGTCATGCAGGCCGTCCGCGGTCCGGAGGTCTTAAGATCGCGGCAATGAGCGACTCCCACACCAAAACGAACGGGAACGGCGCGGCGCGCGGGATCCCGAGGCCGATGCCCGGCCACCTCGACATCCCGGGGATCATCGAGTCCTTCGCGGAGCGGATGATGTACTCCGTCGCGAAGGACGAGCACACGGCCACCGACGTCGACGTCTACTTCGCCCTCGCGTACGCCGTCCGGGACCGCCTCATGGAGCGGTGGTTCCTGACGCAGGATACGTACTACCGGACGGACGCCAAGCGGGTCTACTACCTCTCGATGGAGTTCCTGCCCGGGCGGGTCCTCCTCAACAACATCCTCGCCCTCGGCGCCCATCCCGCCTACGCGCGGGCCGTGGAGAAGCTCGGCTACAACCTCTCCGACATCGAGGAGAAGGAGGTGGACCCGGCCCTCGGCGGCGGCGGGCTCGGGCGCCTCGCCGCCTGCTTCGTCGAATCGGCGTCCACCCTCGCCCTTCCCTTCTTCGGCTACGGCATCCGGTACGAGTACGGCATCTTCCGGCAGCGGATCAAGGACGGCTTCCAGGTGGAGGCTCCCGACAACTGGCTCCGCACCGGGAACCCCTGGGAGATCCCGCGCCCCGACTCCGTGATCCCCGTCAAGTTCTACGGCCGGACGATCACGTACCGCGACGACGCCGGAAAGCCGCGGACCGAGTGGGTCGACACCGAGGACGTCTACGCGATGGCGTACGACATGCCCGTGGTCGGGTACCGGAACGACACGGTCAACTCGCTCCGTCTCTGGTCCGCCCGGTCGACGCGGGAGTTCGACCTCGCGCACCTTCAACGCGGGCGACTACACGCACGCCGTCGAGGACAAGACCCGCACGGAGAACATCTCGAAGGTCCTCTACCCGCCCGACCACGAGCTGGCCGGGAAGGAGCTTCGCCTCAAGCAGCAGTTCTTCTTCGTCTCGGCCACCCTGCAGGACCTCCTGCGGCGGTTCAAGAAGCGGGACGACCGGTCGTGGGACGAGCTCCCCGACAAGGTCGCGATCCAGCTGAACGACACGCATCCCTCCGTCACCATCCCGAGCCTGATGCGGCTCCTCGTGGACGAGGAGCGGCTCGAGTGGGGCCACGCCTGGGAGATCACGCAGGCCGTCTGCGGATTCACGAACCATACCGTTCTCCCCGAGGCGCTCGAGACGTGGCCGAAGGAGCTGTTCGGAAAGCTCCTCCCCCGCCATCTCCAGATCGTCGAGGAGATCGACCGCCGCTTCCGCGAGCAGGTGAGGCGGAGCTTCCCGGGGGACGAGGAGAAGGTCGCGCGGACGGCCATCCTCTCCGATGCGAACGGCGGCGTGGTCCGGATGTCCCATCTGGCGATCGTCGGGAGCCACGCGGTCAACGGCGTCGCCAAGCTCCACTCCGAGATCCTGAAGCACAAGACGTTTCGTGACTTCCACGAGCTTTTCCCCGGCCGCTTCCAGAACAAGACGAACGGGATCACGCCCCGGCGCTGGCTCCTGAAGTGCAACCCGGCCCTTTCGGCGCTGATCACCGACGCGATCGGCGAAAAGTGGATCACGGACCTCGACCAGCTCGCCCGGATCCGGCCGCTGGCCGACGACGCCGCCTTCCGGGAGCGCTGGGCGGCGATCAAGCGCGAGAACAAGGTCCGGTTCGCCGGCCTCTGCGGCAGACATTTCCAGTTCGCCTTCGATCCCGACGCGCTGCTCGACGTTCAGGTCAAGCGGATCCACGAGTACAAGCGGCAGGTCCTGAACGCCCTTCACGTCCTCGCCCTCCGGAACCGGATCCATGCGGGCCTTCCTGCAGGCCCGCCGAGGACGGTCCTTTTCGGAGGGAAGTCGGCCCCCGGCTACGCGATGGCGAAGCTGATCATCCGGTTCCTGAACGGCGTGGCGGAGCTGGTCAACGGCGACCCGAAGCTGGAGGGGCGGCTTCGCGCCTTCTTCCTCCCGAACTACGGCGTCGCCTGCGCCGAGCGGATCTTCCCCGCGACGGACCTCTCCGAGCAGATCTCGACCGCCGGCCTCGAGGCCTCCGGCACCGGGAACATGAAGGCGGCGTTGAACGGCGCCCTGACGATCGGGACGCTGGACGGAGCGAACATCGAGATCCGGGACTCCGTCGGGCCCGAGAACATCTTCATCTTCGGCCACACGGCCGAGGAGATCGACGCGCTTCGGCGCTCCGGCGACGACCCGAAGCGCTGGATCGCCGCGAGCCCGGAGCTCGACAAGGCCCTCGCGGAGCTGCCGCGGATGGAAGGGGGACACCCGGGGCTCTTCCGGCCCCTCCTCGACGAGCTGCTCGAGCGCGATCGTTTCTTCAACTGCGCCGACTTCGCCTCCTTCGTCGAGACGCAGGAGAGGATCTCCGCCCTCTTCGGCACCGGGACGTGGGTCAGAAAGTCGATCCTCAACGTGGCCGGGATGGGCTACTTCTCCTCCGACCGCGCCATCCACGAGTACGCCGAGGAGATCTGGAACGTCAAGCCCGTGCCGGTCCGGTTCGAGGGGTGAGCGAGGGTGGCGAGAATCTCGTCTGCGTACCGCTGGCGCCCGCCGAGACGCCGCGCTACGGTTGTGGCGGATGCGATACGACAAGGCTCTCGAACTGGGGCTCAGGAGGCGGCTTCTGAAGTCCCTTCCGAGGCCCGAAAGTAGCCACCGGTAGGAACATAGATGCGGCTACCAGTAGGAACTTCCACGTCAAATGGCCCGAAAGCGGCTACCGGTAGCCACATGGGGCTGCCGTCTAATACTGGTTAGGCAGCCTGTCATGAAACGGATGGTCGTTCCTGTCATAGCCGCCGCTGCCGTGTCGCTGTCTGTTCTTGGCCTCGGAGCGACAAGGTCCGGGTTTTCCTTGCCGCCGTGGCTGCGTTCTACAGCCGAACCGGAGGTCCTCGCTGTTCACCTGTGGAACCTACCGAAGGAGTCCTTTCTATTTTGGATCGAATCGCCCCTCAAAGGCTGCGGAGACCAGGGTGGGCCCTGCCACTACCGTCTCTACGCAGCCTCCCGGCTTTCCGGGAAGACCCGGCTCATCATGCAGACAGACCCTCTCAAGTCCAAAGTTACACTTAACACCCTATCGATTCGCCACGTCTATAGCCCACCGAAGTTCCCCGGGTTTCTGGAAGTACGTGGTGCGTCTGGCGCCGTGGGCGTATCACTCCACTTAATTGAGGCAGAGTGGTCCGCTCCGCTCGGAACATATAGTTTCAAGGTTGTCTTTGACGACGGAAGGCGGGCGTTCTTCTTCCGACATTCCGATGATGACTTCGTGGACGAGCTCATCGCTGTAGATCGGTGGGAATGGCAGCCCGGCCACTTCGACGTGAGCATTGGTATTCCAAGCGCGTATGAAGTATTTCGTTATCAGAAGGGCTCATTTGTTCGCACAGCTAGCTACACAGTCTGGCCACCCCCACGGCCCCCAGGAAAATAGGGCTGCCTAACCACGTATCTGGACTCCTCCTGTTGGTCAAGCGAGGGTGGTGTCTGATCTTCTCCTCTTAAGCAAGGCGACGTTTCGATGCGCGAGGTGCTTGCCGCGTCCGAACGAGCCGGGGGGGATGAGCGGTGGGGTCGCGACGGCACACGTATCTTCGGCCTCTCGAGGTGGAGCCAGCGTGGGCTCCGGGCCAGGATGAAATCCGCACACGGGGAGCCAATCGTTGGCACAACGGCCTCTTGGGGCCAGCGGGGTTATCGGCTTTCCCCCGTGTCGGTCGGACCGAGCTCATCTCTCGTTTCTCTTCGCGTTCGTCGGCGGGAAGGCTTTCTTTTAGACTCCTTTCGCCGTTCGTCTCTTTAGGCCGGGGTGATTGGGGTCAGGTCTCAGTTTTCTATTATAGAAGCCTCGGGGACAGCGGCCACGGGCAGGACGGGGCGGCCCGAAGAGGGCGGCGACGGCACTCGCCCGGTCCCGGATGACGGTGATTGGGGTCAGGTCTCACTTATCTATTATAGGAGCCTCTGGGACAGCGGCCACGGGCAGGACGGGGCGGCCCGAAGAGGGCGACGATGGCACCCGCCCGGTCCCGGATGACGGAGATACGGACCGGGGATGATCTAGACTCGCGGCGGAAGCAGGCCTCGAGGTCGTGAAGGAACTCCGATGACGCGTCGGGAGCTGAAAGAGGCGGCGACCGAAGAGGGGCGGGCGGTGCTGGTCCCCGGCATGAAGGAGCCCGCCCTGCGCGGAGGCGGCGACATCGATTACACCTGTCCGGGCTGCGGGTCGGTACTGGCCGAGCAGGTCGGCGAGGGGCGCATCTGGGATCTCGTCATCGAGTGCGGGAGCTGCGGGACGCTCGCCGAGTTCCCGAAGCTGGCCGAAGGGAGCCACGCGGACGGCTACGTCTTCTTTCCCGCGGGGCGTTTCCCGATCACCCGGTCCGTCGACACCCGGGGCGCGCTCCTCGTCGGAGTCGGCGCCATCCGCGGCCGCTCGGCACCGTATCTCCACTGAACACCCCTCAGCTGGACTATGCTCGGAGGACTCGAAAAGAGAACTTTGAGGAGGTTCCGATGGTTCCGGTGACGTCGCTGTGGCTCCCGATCGTCCTTTCGGCGGTGATTGTGTTTGTCGCCAGCTCGATCATCCACATGGTCCTTCCGTTCCACAAAGGCGACTACAAGAAGCTCCCGAACGAGGAGGGCGTGATGGACGCTCTCCGGGCGTTCAAGCTGGGGGCGGGGGACTATGTCTTCCCGTGCGTCGGGAGCCCGAAGGAGATGAAGGAACCGGCCTTTCTCGAGAAGAGAACCCGGGGGCCCGTCGGCATGATGACGATCATCGAGAGCGGCCCCGTCTCCATGGGGCCGAGCCTCGCCCAGTGGTTCCTCTACTGCCTCGTGGTCGGCGTCTTCGCCGCGTACATCTCGGGGCGCGCCCTCGGGCCGGGCGCGCATTACCTGAAGGTATTCCGTTTCGCGGGCGCGACCGCCTTCATCGGCTACTCGCTCGCCCTCTGGCAGAACACGATCTGGTACAAGCGCGCCTCCCTGACGACGCTCAAGTCGAACGTGGACGGACTCGTCTACGGGCTCCTGACGGCCGGGACCTTCGGCTGGCTCTGGCCCCGCTGAGCCCGCGCGCCGCGACGGAAGGTCCGCACTCCCGCGCATGCCGTTCCCGGCGTCCCTCGTCGCGCTGAGCGCCGCGGCGGCCGTATCGGCCGCCCTCGCCGTGCGCGGGCACTACGATGGGCCACGCCGGACCCTCGTCTACGTCTTCAAGCCGTTGACGACGATCCTGATCCTCACGATTGCACTTCGGCCGTCGAGCGGCGCCCCGGGTCGTTACGCCGGCGGCGTCGCGCTCGGGCTCGTCTTTTCCCTCGCCGGCGACGTCTTCCTCATGCTCCCCCGGGACCGTTTCCGCGAAGGGCTCGCGAGCTTCCTCGCCGCGCACGTCTGTTACATCGTCGCCTTCACGTCGGGGATCGCGCTCTTCACCGGGCCCGCGGCGGCGGCCGCCTTCGGCGCGCTCGGTCTCGTTCTCCTCCGTCTCCTCTGGCCGGGCATTCCGCGCCGCCTTCGCCTTCCCGTCGTCCTCTACGTCGCGGTGATCCTGACGATGGCGTTCCAGGCGACGGGCCGCGCCCTGCAGATTCACGACGCGTCGTCGCACCTTGCCGCTACGGGAGCCGCCCTCTTCGTCGTTTCCGACGCTCTTCTCTCATGGGACCGGTTCCGGGTCCCGTTCCGTTCCTCGCGGGCCGCCGTCCTCTCGACCTATTTCCTCGCCCAGTGGCTGATCGCCCTCTCCGTTCCGGCCGCAGCGTCGCCCTGAGCGGCCCCCCTCGCGGGAGAGACGCCCGGGCCGCGCCGCGCTATCGTCCGGAGAGCAAAGAGGAGGATCGCTCCGTGGCCTTCGACTCCGGCGACTCCGAGTCACCCAGCCCCTTCAGCCGGCAACAGCTCGTCGCCGGGGCGCTCTCCGCCGGCCTCGTCTCCTCGGCATGGCCGGTGCTCGATGACGCCCCGCCGGCCGGCGACGTCCCGTTCGAGCTTTCCGAGGCGACGACGGCGGGGTCGCTCGCGCTCGTGGGAGCCCGTCCCCCGGCCGACGCGTTCCTCGTCCGGCGGCTTCGCGAGGCGGGCGCCGGCCTCCGCGTTTCCTTCCGACCGCCGACCTGAGCCTCTGAAGGAGTGACACCAATGAGCCTGATACCCCCCGAGACGTTCCGCCGCTTCTTCGAATACGAGAAGGACGCCCACGCGAAGACGCTCGTCTCGCTCTCCGCCGTCCCCCCGGAGAAGCGCGCGGCGCCGGAGTTCCAGAAGGCCGTCGAACTGATGGCTCACATCGTCGGGGCGCGGTGGTTCTGGTTCCAGCGAATCGGCGCCACGACGGAGAGGCCCCTGAAGATGTTCGTCAAGAACTTCCCCGTCGCCGACCTTCCCGCACGCGTTTCGGAGATGGAGGCGGCCTGGAGCCGCTACCTCGACGGGCTGACCGAGGCCGAGCTTTTTCGCGCCGTCGAATGGGGACCGGCGGACGGCCCGCGATTCACGAACACGGTGGAAGAGGTTCTGACCCAGACCTTCGGCCACTCGATCTACCACCGCGGCCAGATCGCCCTCCTCCTCCGGCAGATCGGGTGCGAACCGGCGGCAACGGAGTTCGTCTACTTCACGCGGAAGCCCGCCGCCCCCCTTCCGCGCTGACGGGGACGCCGCGCACTGCTATCGTTGGCGGCGATGACCCATCCCGTACCGACCCGTCGGATCCTCCAGTGGCTTCTGCCGTCCGCGCTCTCGGTCGTTCTGCTTCTCCTGCTCCCGGAGCCCTGGTGGCCGCTCGCCTTCGTTCCGGCCCTCGCCGGAATGCTGCTCAAGAGCCGCAAGGACGATCTCCGTCGGCCGCTCTCGCCGGGATTCGTCCTCGCCCAGATGAGCCCGATTCTGGTCCTGAGCGCCCTCACGCTCCTCTTCTACGCCATCCCGTCGCTCCGCGACCACCTGCCCGCCGACTGGATCGTCCGGCTCGTTCTCTTCCTCGGCTGGATGCTCTCGGCTTACAACCTCTGGCGCCGTTCCCTGCGAGCCCGCCCCGGGACGGTCTGAGCCGCCCGGGAACGCGGCGGCGTCCGCCCGGCCGACGCCCCCCGCGGTGCGCCGTCAGTAGAGCTCGACGCCGGTCAAGGCGGACGTGATCCGGGTGCCGGCTTCGCCGCGGACGATGCGGCCGACGTCTGCGAGGGAGCCAATCGCGGCATCCTTCCCCGTGGCGACGGCGAACTCGATCGCCGACTCGACTTTCGGCCCCATCGAGCCCGCGGCGAATCGAAGGCCCCGGAGCGCTTCGGGCGAGGCCCGCCGGATCGCGCGCCGCTCCGGCGTTCCCCAGTCGAGATAGACGGCGTCGGCGTCCGTCGCCATGACGAAGAGGTCGCAGTCGAGCTCGCGTGCCATGAGAGCGCCCGCGCGGTCCTTGTCGACGACCGCCTCGACGCCGTGGAGCTTGCCGTCGGGGCCGTACATCGTCGGGATCCCCCCGCCGCCGGCGCAGATGACGATGCACCCCTTCTCGAGGAGCCACCGGACCGGGCGGATCTGGAAGATCCGCTTCGGCTTCGGCGAGGGAACGACGCGACGGAAGCCCGCCCCGTCCGGGGCCATCGACCACCCCTTCTCGGCCTCGAGTCGGACGGCATCCTCGCTGGAGTAGACGGGGCCGATCGGCTTATCGGGGCTCTTCCAGGCCGGGTCGTCGGGGTCGACCTCGGTCATGGAAAGGAGCGTCGCGAAGGGCTGCTCGAACGGGAGGATGTTCCCGAGCTCCTGCTCGATCATGTAGCCGATCATCCCTTCGGTCTCCGCTCCGAGAACGTCGAGGGGATAGATCTCGGACTTCGAGTAGGCGGCCCCCTGCAGGGCGAGAAGCCCCACCTGCGGTCCGTTCCCGTGGCTCACGATGAGCTGGTGCTCGCGCCCGAGGGGTGCGAGGGTCTCGGCGGCGATCTTGACGTTCTTTCGCTGGTTCTCGGCCGTCAGCGGCTCCCCGCGCCTGAGGAGAGCATTGCCGCCCAGGGCCACCAGGATGCGCATCACGCCAGCGTGGCGACGAGGAGCGCCTTGATCGTGTGCATCCGGTTCTCGGCCTGGTCGAAGACGACCGAAGCCGGCGACTCGAAGACATCGTCCGTCACCTCGAGGCCGTCGAGGTCGAACGTGCGGAAGAGCTCCTCCCCCTTGGTCGTCTCCCGGTTGTGGAAGGCCGGGAGGCAGTGGAGGAACTTCGCGTCCGGATTTCCCGTCGCCTTCATCAGCTTTGCGTTCACCTGGTACTTCTTCAGGATCGAGATCCGCTCGGCCCACTTCCCGGCGGGCTCGCCCAGCGAGACCCAGACGTCGGTGTAGACGAAGTCGCACCCCTTGACGCCCTTCTTCGGCTCGTCGGTGATGGTGATCGCGGCCCCCGAGAGCGCGGCGAGCGCCTTCGCCCTCTCAACGACCCTCTCGTCCGGCGAGAGGGCCTTCGGCCCGACGAGCCTCACGTCCATTCCCATCAGCGCTCCGGAAAGGAGGAGCGAGTGCGCCACGTTGTTCCGGGCATCGCCGAGAAACGCGAACGAGAGGTCCTTGAGCGGCGCTCCGGCGTGCTCTTCCATCGTCAGGAGATCCGCGAGAATCTGTGTCGGGTGGGACTCGTCCGTCAGTCCGTTGTAGACCGGGACCCCGGCGTGCTTCGCGAGGATCTCGATGCTCTCCTGCGAGAAGCCCCGGTACTCGATGGCGTCGTACATCCGGCCGAGGACGCGGGCGGTGTCCTTCATCGACTCCTTGTGGCCGATCTGCGAACCCGAAGGGTCCAGGGTGGTCACGCCCATCCCCTGGTCGCGAGCCGCCACCTCGAAGGCGCAGCGGGTCCGGGTCGAGGTCTTCTCGAAAACGATGCAGAGGTTCTTCCCCGAGAGGCGGGGGGTCTCGAGCCCGGCGCGCTTGGCGCGCTTCAGGTCGCGGGCGAGGTCGAGCAGGAAGCGGAACTCGGCGGCCGAAAGGTCGGTCACGTCGAGAAGGCTGCGATTTCTCAGGTTCACGGGCATCTCGGTCTCCTTGAAGAGTCGAAGCGCCCCCATTCTGCCCCGGTTGGCGCCGGACGGCGACCGGCCGCGGCGCGCAGCGACGAGACGCCGCGCCGGGGGACCCCCGGCGCCTATACTCTCCCCCCCGAGACCGGAAGATGAGCCCCCTTCCCTCCGCCTATCCCGTCGAGGTGCCGCGCAGCGTCCGCGTCCTCGTGGCCGCCACGCTCGTCCTCCTCTCGGCCGTGGGGCTCGTCCTTCTCGTCATCTCGCTCGCGAGCCCGACGTCGCCGGCATGGCTCCTCGTCTTCGCCGTTCTCTGGCTCGTCGCCGTGGTGCTCCTTGCGGTACAGGTTCTCGCCTTCCCGACCCGGCTCGAGCTGGGGACCGACGGCGTGATCCGGTTCGTCTGCCCCACGCGGATCGTCGCCGTGCCGCTTTCGTCGATCCGGGCCATCCGCCCCGGCTCCTTCGGCCTCCTCGTTGTCCACGACCGGGGAACGATCCGGATCCCCGTCCGTCCAACGGGTCTCGCCGACCTCGCGACGCGCGTGAAGGCCGCGAGCACCCGCGCGGTCCTCATCGGGATCTGAGCTGCCGGACGGTAGACTCGCCCCGTGACGATCCTCTTTTCCGTGAGAAAGCTGGCTCTCCCCGGGCCGGGGGAGGCACTCCCCGGGCGGGCCGAGCCGATGCCCATTCCCGAACGTCATTTCCTGAACGGAAATCGCCTCTCTCCACCTTTCCCGGAAGGAACCGAGCGGGCCCTCTTCGGGATGGGCTGCTTCTGGGGAGCGGAGCGGCTCTTCTGGCAGGCGCCCGGCGTTTACGCGACGGCCGTCGGATATGCGGGCGGCCAGACTCCGAATCCGACCTACCGCGAGGTCTGCACGGGAGAGACCGGGCACGCGGAAGCCGTCCTCGTCGTCTTCGATCCGGCGTCCGTCTTCTATGCGGATCTTCTCCGCCTCTTCTGGGAGAAACACGACCCGACGCAGGGAATGCGCCAGGGAAACGACGTCGGAACCCAGTACCGTTCCGCGATCTTCACCTTCGGCGAGGTTCAGCAGCGCGCCGCCGAGGCCAGCCGAGCGGCGTACCAGGAGGTCCTGAGCGGAGCGGGCCGGGGCGCGATCACGACCGAGATCCTCGAAGCGCCAACGTTCTATTACGCCGAGGAGGAACACCAGCAGTACCTCGGAAAGAACCCCGACGGTTACTGCGGCCTCGCCGGCACGGGGCTTTCCTGCCCGGCCGGACCCGTACAATCTCCGCCATGAAACGTCTTCTTCTCCTCGCCGCCGCCCTCCTCGCGCTCGGTCCCTTTCCGGCGTCCGCACAGAGTTCCGACGACCTGACGCTCTTCGAGCGCTATGCGAAGAAGACCGAGAAAAACCCTGCTCTCGGGAAGATGGCCGAAACCCCCCCTGCCGGACTCGAAAAGGCGAAGTGGATGGCCGGGACCTGGGACGTCACGTCGCGCCGTTACGGGACGCCGACCCTTCCCGAGCGGGTCCAGAAGGGGACACGCCGGACGAACTTCGAGATGAAGGGATGGTGGCTCGCCTCGATCGACGACATCGGCGACCTGAAGGCGGCTTCCCTCATCACCGAGGACCCCTTCTCGCAAAAGTGGGTGCGCGTATTCCTGAGCAGCTGGGGAGGGGGGCTCGCGCGGCCGATGATCTCCTCGGAAGGCTGGCAGGACGGAAATATCTCCTTCGAGGGGGCGATCGTCCTCTTCGGCGAGCCCGTCGACGTCCGCCTCCGGATCTCGAGGGCCGACGAGGACCACTACTTCGAGGTCTGGGAAGAGAAACTCCCCGGAAACCGGATCGTCCCGATCTTCGAGGTTCAGGCGGTCCGGCGGAAGGCCGCGCCCGCCAGGGCGAAGTAGCGCGGCGGCGGACGGTCGGGCGGAGCGGTGTCCTCGACGACGATCCGGACAGTCGCCGGCTTCCTGGGCGGCCGCGTCCAGGTCCGGGTCGGCGACCTGACACGGGAGGACGCTGACGCGATCGTGAACGCCGCGAATCCGTCGCTCCTCGGCGGGGGGGGCGTGGACGGAGCGATTCACCGCGCCGCCGGCCCGGCTCTTCTCGAGGCGTGCCGGGAGGTCCGGCGGACCCTCCATCCGGACGGACTCCCGACCGGCGGGGCGGTCGCGACGACGGGGGGAAGCCTGAAGGCGAGGTTCGTCATCCACGTCGTCGGCCCGGTCTGGGGACAGCACGCAGGAGGCGAGCGCGAGCTGCTCGCCTCCTGCTACGAAAAGGCGCTGGCGATCGCCGCGGAGAGGAATCTCGCCTCCGTGGCGTTCCCGGCCATCTCGACCGGGATCTACGGCTTCCCCCGCGAGGAGGCCGCGAAGGTGGCGTCCCGCGCCATCGCCGGGTCCCTCGCGCGGAGCGACTTCCCCCGCGAAGTCCGGCTCGTCTTCTTCTCCGAGGAGGACGCCATGGTCTTCCTCGGGCACCATGTGTTCAGGACGGACGGCGGAGGATGACGTCGCGCAAACTCCTCCGCTGCGGCTGGGCGCGGACGGAGCTGTCGATCGACTACCACGACGCCGAGTGGGGCGTGCCCGAGCACGACGACCGCGTCCTCTTCGAGTTCCTGACCCTCGAGGGGGCGCAGGCGGGACTCTCCTGGGAGACGATCCTGAGGAAGCGTCCGCGCTACCGCGAGGTCTACGACGGATTCGATCCGGCAACGGTCGCGCGCTACGGCGCGAGAAAGCAGGCGGCCGTTCTCTCCGACCCCGGCATCGTCCGGAACCGCCTGAAGGTCGCTGCGGCCGTCACGAACGCGAAGGCGTTTCTGAAGGTGCAGGAAGAGTTCGGCAGCTTCGATGCGTTCCTCTGGAGCTTTGTCGGCGGGAAGCCGAAGGTGAACCGCTGGAAAGCGCTTCGGCAGATCCCCGCCAGGACCCCCGAGTCCGACGCGCTTTCCAGGGATCTTCGGAGGCGCGGTTTCACCTTCGTCGGGTCGACCATCGTCTACGCCTTCATGCAGGCGGTCGGACTCGTCAACGACCACGTATCGGAGTGCTTCCGCTGGCCGCTGGTCAGCCGGCTGGAGGCTCCTCCGACTGAAAGTGGCTCGTGATGTCGTCCATCCGCTCCTTGAGCGTCAGGCTCTTGTAAACCTCGACCGTTCTGCTGACGAATCCGGCGATCTGGGCGGGCTGCATCGAGTCTCCCGCAAGTCGGCAGACCTTTCGGGCGAAGACCGACACGAGGGAGTTGCCCGTGAGAATCGGCTCCGTGAGAAACGCCTCGCATTCTGCGTATCCCAGCTCGGACTGACTCAGTCCCTCGAAGGCCTCTCTTACGATTTGCTGCCTGACGTCATCCGGCCGACCATCGGAGAGCTCCTGGGCGAGCGGAAGGACGATCTTGGGCGCGAGCTCGCCCATGAGCCGCCTGTGGGTCTCCTCGTCCAGCGTCCCGTACGCATTTCGATTCACGAGGTGCATGAAAAGAAAGATGTACTCCCAGACGATCCGGAGCCACTTCTCCTTTCGCTCCGCATCGGTCGGAAAGCTCATCCACTCCTGCAGCGGCTCGGCGCACCTGAAAGTGGCTTCCTCGATTGCCGCCGCCAGAGCGGCGATGGGAGAGTCGTTCGTCTGGTCCATGGAGAGATCGTAGCCCGGCACTTGACTTACGCTTAACTTACGACTAATGTTTCGCGCCCCATGGGAGAGGGCCGAGAGCGCACGCCGGGTCCGCCATCGCGCGACTGGATCGGGCCGGAGAACACGCGGATCTACCTTTCCCCCGGCGCGCGAAAAGAGAGGCTCCAAAAGCGGAGCTTCGCGCCGGCAGTGGCCCGGGGGCCGCGGTACGCCGAGTTGCGGTGCGCGTCGGCCTTCTCGTTCCTGAACGGCTCGTCGCTCCCCGAGGACCTCGTCGAGCGGGGGGCGGCGCTCGGCCTCCCTGCCGTCGCCCTCGTCGACGCGGGCGGCGTCTCGGGCGCTCCGCGCTTCTGGAAGGCCGCGAAGGCGGCGGGGCTCAAGGCGCTGGTGGGGGCGGAGGTCACGCTCGACGAGGAATGGCTGCACAAACCGCAAGGGCCTGCAAAGAGGACCATTTCTTCGAAGGTAAGAGAAGAAGAGCAGAAGACGCCCGGCTCTCCTTCATTCGAAGCACGGCGCGGCGAAGCCGCGCTCCCCCAGCGGCGCTTCGCGCCGCTGCAAGACTCTCGTCTTTCCGGCCCTCTGGGTCTGGTCCCTCCCCCACCACCGCCCGGCACGCCCCCCGCGAGGCTGACACTCCTCGCGGAGAGCCGGACGGGTTATCGGAACCTCTGCAAGCTCATCTCGGCAGGCGCGCTGGGGAAGCCGAAGGGAGAGGGCTTCGTCACGTGGGAGGAGGTGGCCGCGCACGCGGAGGGGCTGCACGTCCTGACCGGGGGCGAAGAGAGCCCGGTCCACCGTGCGCTCGCCTCGCGTGGCCCTTCCGGCGCGCGGCGGCTCCTCGCGAAGCTCGCCGGGCTCTTCCCGGGCCGCCTCCACGTCGAGCTTCAGCGCCACGGCCTCCGCGAGGAGGAGCACGCCAGCCGCGCGCTCGTCGACCTCGCGAGCGCCCTCCGGCTCCCCCTCCTCGCCACGAACGGCGTCCGCTACGCGAAGCCGGAGGGGAAGGAGCTTCACGACGCTCTCGCCTGCCTCCGCTTCCGCACGACACTCGACGGCGCGGGAGCCCGCCTTCACGCCCACCGCGAGCGGCACCTGAAGGACGCGGCGGAGATGGCGCGCCTCTTCCCGGATCTCCCCGAGGCGCTCGGACACGCCGCCGATCTCGCGGAGCGGCTCGACTTCACGCTCGCCGACCTCGGCTACCGTTTTCCCGACTACCCGCTCCCGCCGGGCGAGAGCCCCGCCTCGTACCTCCGCCACGTGACGTGGGAAGGGGCGCGCGCCCGCTTCCGGCCGCTCACGGGGCGGGCGCAGGCGCAGATCGGAAAGGAGCTCGACCTCATCGAGAAGCTCGACCTCGCGGGCTACTTCCTGATCGTCTGGGACATCGTCCGGTTCTGCCAGCGGGAGAAGATCCTCGTCCAGGGGCGCGGCTCGGCCGCCAACAGCGCCGTCTGCTACGCCCTCTCCATCACCGCCGTCGACCCGGTGAAGATGGACCTTCTCTTCGAGCGCTTCCTTTCCGAGGAGCGGGGAGAGTGGCCCGACATCGACCTCGACCTCCCGTCGGGCGACCAGCGGGAGAAGGTGATCCAGTACGTCTACGGCCGGTACGGCCCGCACGGCGCCGGGATGACGGCGAACGTCATCACCTACCGCGACCGGTCGGCCGCGCGCGAGATGGCGAAGGTTCTGGGCTTTTCGGGTGACCAGATCGACACGCTGGCGAAGGTCCTGGGCAGCTGGAGCTTCGGTGAGTATCGGGAGCCGAATCGTGACGTACTCAAGGAACTAGAGGGGGTCGGCTTCGACCCTGACGACCCGCGCGTCGGTCACTTCGCGCGCCTCTTCGTCTCGGTCCAGAACCTGCCGCGCCATCTCGGCCAGCACTCGGGAGGGATCGTCATCGCGCAGGGGCGCCTCGACGAGGTCGTTCCGCTCGAGCCCGCGGCGATGGAGGGGCGCGTCGTCATCCAGTGGGACAAGGACGACTGCGCCGACCTCGGCATCGTGAAGGTGGACCTCCTCGGCCTCGGGATGCTCAGCGCGATCGAGCGGATGATCCCGATGATCCGGACGCACGAGGGGGTCGACGTCGACCTCGCGCACCTTCCGCCCGACGACCCGGCCGTCTACCGGATGCTGAACGAGGCCGACACGGTCGGCGTCTTCCAGGTGGAGAGTCGGGCGCAGATGGCCTCCCTTCCCCGGAACGCGCCGTTCTGCTTCTACGACCTCGTCATCCAGGTCGCCATCATCCGCCCCGGCCCGATCGTCGGCGGGATGGTCCACCCCTTCTTCGACCGGCGGCAGGGGCGCGCGCCGGTCGTCTACCCGCACCCCTCGCTCGAGCCGATTCTCAAGAGAACATTGGGCGTCCCGCTCTTTCAGGAGCAGCTCCTCCGGATCGCCATGGTGGCGGCAGGTTTCACGGGCGGCGAGGCCGAGGAGCTGCGCCGCGCCATGGGCTTCAAGCGGTCGGCCGAGCGGATGGCCTCGATCGAGAAGCGACTTCGCGACGGGATGGCGGCACGCGGCATCACGGGGGAGGCGCAGGAGCAGATCGTGAAGTCGATCACCTCCTTCGCCCTCTACGGCTTCCCCGAGTCGCACGCGGCCAGCTTCGCCCTCATCGCCTACGCGAGCGCGTGGCTCCGGGCGCACCACCCGGCCGCCTTCCTCGTGGGACTCCTGAACGCCTGGCCGATGGGCTTCTACCACCCCGCCACGCTCGTGAAGGACGCCGAGCGCCACGGCGTCACGGTGCTGCCCATCGATGTCGGCCTCTCGGGCTGGGAATGTCGGTTGGAGAGAAGACCGGAGATTTCTTCGAAGGGGGACCGGGAGGGCCCACATCTCGCCGTGCGCCTCGGACTCCGATTCCTCAAAGGTCTCTCGGAGAAGGCGGGGAAGGCCATCGAAAGCGAGCAGGTGAAAGAAGCCTTCCACGACGTCGCCGACCTCGCGCGCCGGTGCGCGCTGCGGCCCGACGAAATGGACCGTCTCGCGTGGGCCGGGGCGCTTTCGTCGCTCGGCCTCTCGCGCCGCGAGGCGATGTGGCAGGTGGCGGAGGTCGGCCGGCTCACCGGGCCGCTCTACGAGTCGCTCCCCCCTTCTTCGTCGACTCCGACGCCGCTCCCGCCGATGTCGGCCCTCGCCGAGACCGAAGCCGACTACGACGCGACCGGGATGACGGCCGGTCCGCACCTTCTTTCGTACCTGCGCGACCGGCTCCGGAAAGACGGGGTTCTTTCCGCCGCCGAGCTCGCGGCGCGCCGGAACGGCGACCGCGTCCGGGCGGCGGGGGCCGTCATCGTGCGGCAGCGCCCCGGGACGGCGAAAGGATTCGTCTTCCTCTCGCTCGAGGACGAGAGCGGCATCGTCCAGGCGATCGTCCGCCCCGACCTCTTCAGGGAAAATCGTTCGCTCATCGTCGGCACCCCCGGCCTCGTCGTCGAGGGGAAGCTCCAGACGACCGACGGGACCCTTTCCGTCCGCGCCGACCGCTTCTGGCCGCTCCCCTCCCTCCCCGACCTCCCGAGCCACGACTTCCGATGAGGGCTCCAGCCGGACTTGCCCCTTGCGCCCCGCCCGGTGACGTTACAGCCCACGGAAGGAGCTGAATTCAGCCCTCATCGAGGTCTTCCTTCAGGAGCGCTGCCAGAGCCGGCTCGACCTGCGGGAGGTCTTCGACAGCCGTCCTCCAGACGAGTCGGAGATCAACGCCGAAGTACTCGTGGGAAAGCACGTTTCTCATGTCCGCCATGTCCAGCCAGGGAATCGCAGGATGTCGGTCGCGCACATCGGAGGGCACGTGGCGTGCCGCCTCGCCGATCACTTCGAGGTTTCTGAGAATGGCGTCGACGGTCCGCCGATCGTGACGGAAGGAAGCCTCATCGAGTCCGGCGACGTAGCCTCGAATCGTCCTGATACCTTCGAGGATGTCCTCGATACGCAGCCGCCACGACCTACGCGGCACGAACGGCGTCTCGGAGAACTGCTTCCCGCATGGCCGGCCTTAGGGCCTCCGGTGTGACGAGGTCCACGCGTCGGCCCAGGGCGCCCTCAAGGCGGCGCCGGACCCGAACGAAGTCGAAGAGCCCCGCGGGTCGCCCGAACTCGACCAGAACGTCCACGTCGCTGTCGGGCCGATCCTCGCCCCGGGCGGCCGACCCGAAGAGAGCCAGTGACGACACGCCAAAGCGCTCCAGCTCCGGCCGGACCGATCTCAACGTTTCGAGGATCTTCGCACGCGCCGTCATGGCCAACAGTATGCCACCCACCCGACCACGGCGGGGCGAGGGAGGAGCCTCTTGCTCTACCGTCTTCCGCTCCTACGGCGCGAAGAACTCCTGAAGGGTCGCAAGGAGCCGGTAACGGGTTCCCGGAGGCAGAATGTGGAAGGTCAACGGGTCCCGCGTGCCGCTTCAGTGAGGAGCGCCGTCGCTTTGTCGAGGGCCTGTTCGAGCGCGACGGTCGTCGCCTCGATCCGCGCGGCGTCTCCGCTCCGAAGAGCGCGGGCGAGGCCGGGAAGCGCTTCGGCCGCGCAGCCGTTCGTCTCAGAAGGACCGACGAGGAGGCCCGCGTCGGCAAATGGCGCGCCGCTCCTCTCGAAGGAGGCTCGCGCCGCGAGGAGCGCCTTCTCGACAATCGCTCCACGAGAATCCGTCCCCTTCGATCGCCACGCCCCCGAGGCCTCGAGCGCCCCGGCCGCGATGCCGAGGCGCCGCGCCGCTTCCGACACCCGCTTCCTCTCCGGAGAGTCGCCGAAGGAACGATTCTCCTTCGCGAGTTCCGCGAGGCTTTCGTCGATCCACGAAGCCACTTCCGTGAACCGCAGAGGGAAAACCGGCGCCTCGGCGAGACGCGACACGTAGAGCGCGAGGATCTTCGAGAGGAGCGCCGTGTACCGGAAGCCCGGGTCGACGAGCCGGCCGTAAAGGTCCATTCCGTCGTAGACCGAGTGATAGAGCGGGTAGGTCCTCCGTCCGAACCCGACCTCGGCGCACGAGACCCCGGCGAGCCCCTGGAAGGGCGACGTGTCACCGGAAAACCCGGGGAGCCCGATCCGGGCGCGGATCTCGAAGAGCGACTTCTCCGTCAGCGGATCCCGGACGAGGGGGAGGATCTCCTCGAGGGGACCGCGAAGACCGGGCGCCACGTCGGCCCCGAAGTCGAGGGCGCGGACGGCGGAATCGACGAAGACGAAGGCCCCCGCTCCGGCAAGAGAAGGGAGCCGTCGCGTGACCCATGCCGTGGAGCCCAGCATCCCGTACTCCTCGCCGTCGAAGAAGGCGAAGACGACGTCGCGCCGGAGCCGGAGGCCCCGACCCACGAGACGGGAGAGAGCATCGGCCGTCTCCAGGACCGCCGCCGCACCCGAGACCGGGTCCGTGGCGCCGTAGACCCACGCGTCCACATGGGTGCCGACGAGGACGGGCGCGGCCTCGGGCCGGCTGCTCCGGAGCGTCGCCGTCACGTTCCGCAGAATCCGCCTCTCCCACTTCTGACGCGAGACGAGGCGGACGGTCGCGGGTCCGGGACCGAGCCGGTAGGGAACGGGGAATGCTCCCCTCGCGTCCTCGGAAGCCTCCGGACCGCCGATCCGGCGAAGGAGCTCCTCCGCTACGGCGGCGGAGATCGGGAGCGCCGGGACTTTCGGAAGCGTCGAGACACCGTGCGAGAGCGCCGCCTCCGGATCGCCCGGATAGAGGAAGTAGCCGAGCATCGAGCCGCGCTGGACGGTCCAGGGGTTCGCGTGCGTCCCCTCGGGATAGGGCGGCCTGCGAAAGCCCTGGTCCTTCAGGTCGGGGTAGAGGAGGAGGCCGGCGACTCCTTCCTCGGCCGCGAGGAGAGCCTTCATGCCGCGGCAGATCCCTTGCGCACGGAGCAGGACGATCTTCCCCGCCGGCGAGATCCCCTCCTTCTTCAGGCTGGCGTAGTCCTCGCGCGTTCCGAAGTTCCCGAAGACGACCGGGGCCGTGACGTCCGCGTCCGGCGCGAAGGCGAAGAACGGAATCTCCGAATCCGCCGCGGCCGCGAACGCCGTCCCGGAGAGAGGCTTCTCCCGAAGGTCGAAAGACAGCATGTCGGGCGCGACGAGCGTCAGCGAGGACTCGAGGGGCTCCGGAAGGCTCACCGGCTGCTCTTCGACCTGGACGTCGAGGCCGAGTGTACGAAGCCGCTCCGCGACGGCGTCGAGCGCCCGTCCGTTCGCGGGCGTTCCCGCCCGATGAGGCTCGCGGGCCAGTTCGGTCATCGCGCGGCCGATGCGCCCGGGATCCACGAGGCCGTCGAGGCCCCGAAGGCGCCGGGCGAGGGGATCCGACGGGCGAAGGCCCCACCACGCCGCCCCGGCGACGGCGAGGAACGCCACGAGAGCGAGCGCCCGGCGCGAGCCTCCCCCCTCACGGCCGGGCCGCGCGGGGAGGACGCACCGGCCGACCGGGACCGAAGGCGATCCAGTCGGCGGCGCGGAGGAGCTCCCGCGCCTGCGCGAGAGCGCGCGTCCGCTCCGAGGCCTCTTCGCGGATGGCGTCGAAATCCCGGTCGAGAAGGGCCCGGGCGAGGCTGGCGTGAGGTGCCGCGAGGCACTCGTTCCCGGGCTCCGGTCCGACGAGCAGCGACCCGCGGCCGAAACGGTTCGCCGATCCGGCGGCCGAATGCGCAAAGACGTCCATCGCCCGCTCGAGAAGGCGATTCGCCGCCTGCGCCTTCTGACGCGAGAGGCGTCGGAGCCGCGGTGCCCTCGCGTCCCAACGGCGCGCCGCCTCCTCGAAGCCGTCCAGTGCGTCCTGGAGGCTCTTGAGCGAAGAGACCCAGTCGTTCGACGAAGTCGCGCGCGCCTCGAGGTTCCGAAGCGTCGCCCGGAAGTCTTCCGCGATCTCCATGAACCGATACGGGAGGACCCGGTCCGTCGCGAGCATCCCCGCGAAGAGAACGAGAACGCGGGCGAGAAGGGGTGGGGCGGCGGAGCCCATCTGCACGACGGGGACCGTCGTTCGGGCCATGAACGGTCCGGCGTCCCCGCCGAACCTGGGGAGAGAGAACGCCACCTTCCCTCCGGCGACCGGCTTATCCGCCATCGAACCGGGAACCGCACCCAGCACCGCCCCGATGACATTGCGGAGACTGGGGGTGGTCCTCGGGAGGATCTTCTTTCCCTCCGTGGCGGGCCCGACATCGACGTAGGCCATCGGGAGAGGAGTGCGGTCCCGGAGCGCCTGCTCGACGAAGGCTTCCGACCCGGGGAAACCGGACGCTCCGTCGTCCCAGAAGGCGAACAGGACGCTCCGTTCGGGCTTCCACCCGCTCGACCCGATCGCCGCGAGAACCTCGGCCGTTTCGAGCAGGACGGCCGTCGCCGAAGCGGAGTCCGCCGAGTCCGGCCCGGAAGCGTCGTAGTGCGTCCCGACAAGGACCGGCCGGGCGTCGGAGCCGCGCCCCGGGAGGAGCGCGAAGAGATTCCGAAGCGGGCGACGAACGGTCTCCGCCTCGAACACCGCATCCCAGGTCTTCAGACCGATTCTCGAGAGGCGTTCTTCCACGAGCTTCGCGCCGGCGGCGCCCGCCGCGGTGCCGTCCGAAGGCGGGGGGGCAGAGAGCCTCCCCGTCTGGCGGTCGATCCGGGAGGCATCCACGAGACGCGTCACGCGCGCCCCCTCCCGCTCGACGAATCCCGCGCGAGCGCGAGCCGACCAGATCTCGGCCGCGAGAGCGGCAAGAACCGCCGCCGCGACGAGGGCGATACGGAGTCTCATACGGTCCCCACTCGGATCACTCGATGTTAGCAGCCGTTCCCGGCGAGGACGGCGGACGGAGGACCGAGAGAACGTAGAGGACGTAGAACGGAAGGAGGTGGATCGTCATCCTCCCGAGCCCGACCCGGATGAAGTTCCGGTAGCAGAGGCGGTAGTCGGTCAGCTCGTAGGGCTGGACGGCCGCCACGGGATCCGAGAGGAATGGGAAGAGGGCGAAGCACGCGACGACCGCCGCGAGGCTGGCGAGCGTCACGAGCCCGTAGAGGCGTTTCTCTCCCTCCGCGCCGCGTCCGGCGGCTCTCTCGCGAAACCCGATGAGGAGGTCCACGGCCGCGGCGGCCACGACGGCATAGAGCGTCGCCCCGAGCCCCTTGTGGGAGAGCCACTGCCCCTGCCACGAGGAGGCGAACTCCGAAAGAACGACGCCCGCCGCGGCTAGCGGCGTCGGGGCAAGGCTCCGCCATCCGTCCGAGGCCTGCGAGAGGAGTCCCGGCGCCTTCAGGAAGCCGGGCCGAAGGAGCCACGTCGCCCAGACCGCCGAGGCGACCACGAACGGTCCCACGGGGAGGCGCGGCCCTCCGAGAAGACGGGCGATGACGAGCGCCGCCGCAGCAGCACCGAGGTAGTAGAGCCCGTCCGGCCGGACGAGGACCGCGGCCGCCAGACAGAGCGTCCCGGCGACGAGCTCTCCCCGGCTCGGGCCTCCGTCCCGGTTTCCGGCACCCGGAAGACCGAGCACGAGGAGCAGTCCCGCCGAGAGAAACGCCATGAGCGGTGCGTTCGCGTAATACATCGCCGTTCCCTGCCAGACGTGGACGACGGAAAGGAGGAAGGCAAGGGCGATCGCCGCGGCCGACGGCACTACCCGTGCAAACCGGTCGCGCGCAAAGAGAGCGAAAAAAAAGAGTAGCAGCGTCGCGACGAGCCGCCCTTCGAAAAGAGGGTCTCCCTCTCCCAGCCCGAGGAGGATCGAGAAGAGCGGCGGGTACTCCGGATGGTCGCAGGGAAGGAGCGCGCCGAAAAATCCCCGATCGGCGAACCCGGACGCCCGGCAGGCCCAGATCCGGACCGCATCGAAGTGGACGTACGGGAAGATCGTCGGAACGAGGAGCGAGAGGAGAACCAGGGCCGAGACTCCGTCGGCGAAGGACGCTTTCGGAACGAGAAAAGGGGGAGGAGGGGCGGCATCGGAGCGCGGCCAGAACGCCGCCAGAAGGGCGGAGGCGGCGAGCGCGAGCCCGGCCGAAACGACCACGAGCCATCCCGTCGCGAAGCCGGCGCCGTAGGCGACGAGGCCCATCCCGGCGAGGTTCGCGAGGCCGGCCGCGCCGAGCCGTCCCGAGAAGCTCCCCGAGCCGCCGCGCCGCGCCCAGAGCCACGCGGCGGCCACGAGACCCGCGACGAGGAGGACCGAGCTTCCGCGCGCTCCGGCGCCCGCGCTCCGGACGCGGGGGACGACGTCGAGGAGCTGCTCGAAGAAGAGCTTCTCCTGGGCCGCGAGAATGACGACCTGCACCGCGAGGGCGAAGAGGAGAAACCCCCGGAGGCGAGCCCGAAGCCGCCCCGCCCCGGACGCCTTCAGACCTTCTTCATCAGAAGGCACGCGTTCGTGCCTCCGAAGCCGAACGAGTTCGAGAGGGCCACGTTCACGGCCCGTTCGCGCGCGACGTTCGGCGTGTAGTCGAGGTCGCACCCGGGGCCGGGGGTGACGAGGTTGATCGTCGGCGGAATCACGCCGTGGCGGACGGAGAGAGCGAGGATTCCCGCCTCGAGCCCCCCGGCGGCGCCGAGGAGGTGTCCCGTCATCGACTTCGTCGACGAGATGGCGAGGTGATCCGCGTGACTGCCGAAGGCCCGCCGGATCGCGATCGTCTCGATCCGGTCGCCGTGCGGCGTCGACGTGCCGTGCGCGTTGATGTAGTCGACGGACTCGGGAGGGAGTGCCGCGTCGGCGAGTGTGTTCCGCATGACGCGGAACGGGCCGTCACCGTCCTCGGACGGCGCCGAGATGTGCCAGGCGTCGCCGGACATTCCGTAGCCGGCGAGCTCGGCGTAGATCGCCGCCCCGCGGGCGACGGCCTGTCCCAGCTCCTCGAGAATAAGGATCCCGGCCCCTTCGCCGAGGACGAAGCCGTCGCGGTCGAGGTCCCACGGGCGGGAGGCGCCGGCCGGGTCGTCGTTCCGCGTCGAAACTGCCCGCATAGCCGCGAACCCGCCGATGGCGAGCGGCACGACGACCGATTCGGTCCCCCCCGCGATCATCACGTCGGCGTCCCCTCGCCGGATGATATTCGCGGCGTCCCCGATGGCGTGCGCCGAGGTGGCGCAGGCGGTCGCGACGGCGGTGTTCGGTCCCTTCGCCCCCGTCCGGATCGAGACGAGGCCCGACGGCATGTTCACGATCAGCCCGGGGATGAAGAAGGGACTGATCCGGCGAGGCCCTTTTTCGAGGAGCGTCTTGTGCATCTCCTCGATGAGGGGAAGCCCGCCGATCCCCGCCCCGATGCAGACCCCGACCCGCTCGGCGTTCGCCGCGTTGACGACGACGCCGGAATCGGCCAGCGCCTCGCCGGCCGCCGCCACGGCGTAGTGGACGAACGTGTCGAACTTCTTGACGTCCTTCTTCTCGAAGAACCTTTCCGGCTCGAACCCCTTCACCTCGGCCGCGATCCGACAGGCGTAGTCGGTCGCGTCGAAGCGCGTGATCGGGCCGACCCCGGAGCGCCCCGCGAGCAAGCTCTCCCAGGTCTCGCGGGCAGTGAGGCCGACCGGGGAGACGAGCCCGACGCCGGTCACGACGACACGCCGACGGCCCCGGCCGTCGAGGAGCGGAAGGGTCATCAGAAGGGCCGGCTCAGGCCGGCTTCGCCTTGCTTTCGATGTAGGCGATGGCGTCCTTGACCTTCTGGATCTTCTCCGCGTCCTCGTCCGGGATCTCGATTCCGAACGCCTCCTCGAACGCCATCACCAGCTCGACGGTGTCGAGGGAATCGGCGCCGAGATCATCGACGAACGAGGCTTCGGGCTTGACCTCTTCGGCCTGAACGCCGAGCTGCTCCACGATGATGCCCTTGACCTTCTCTTCAACCGCGTTCGACATCAAAATCCTCCGTTCAAAATCCGGGAGCGGCCACCGACCACCGGCGGGCTCCCGTCTGTTTCGTAGGTCGGGCGGGAAGTCTAACCGATGTAGAGCCCCCCGCTCACATTGAGGCATGTTCCCGTGACGTACGCGCCAAGGTCCGAGGCCAGATAAAGGACGGCGTCCGCCACGTCATCCGGGGCGCCGAGCCGGCCGAGGACGATCTGCCTGAGCAGCGCTTCCCGGGCCTCCGGCGTCAAGGCGTCGGTCATGGCCGTCGCGATGAAGCCCGGCGCGACGGCGTTCACCGTGATGCCGCGCGATCCGATCTCGCGGGCGAGAGCCTTCGTGAATCCCACGACCCCCGCCTTGGCGGCGGAGTAGTTCGTCTGGCCCGCGTTCCCCATCAGGCCGACGACCGAAGTGATGTTCACGATCCGTCCCGCGACCTTTTTCCGGACCATCACCTTGGCGGCCTCCTGAGCGGCGAGGAAGACGCCCGTCAGGTCCGTGGCGACGACCCGGTCCCAGGCCTCCTTTCCCATCCGCAGGATCAGCCCGTCCTCCGTGACGCCGGCGTTGTTGACGAGGATGTCGAGCTTTCCGTGCTGCTCGACGAGGGAGCGGAAGCCGGCCGAGACGGAGGCCGGGTCGGCCACGTCCATCCGCAGCGCTTCCGCCGACCCGCCGGACGAGGCGATCGATTCGGCGACAGCGCGCGCTTTCTCCCCGGTCCGGGCCGCCACGACGACGTGCGCCCCCGCGGCGGCGAGCCGCCTCGCGATCGCCTCGCCGATCCCCTGCGAGCCCCCCGTCACGAGAGCGACCTTCCCGCCGAGCGAGATCACAAAGCCCATCGTCTTCCTCCGGTTCCCCTCGACGATATCAAGAGGGACGGCGGCCCCTCACGAGGGGGCGAGGAGCTTCCCGATCCCGGCCGCGTCGGAGGTCGAGGCGACCGGCCACTCCCTTGCGATCCTCCTCGCGAGCCCCGCGAGGACGGCGCCCGGGCCGCACTCGATCCCGGACGGAGCCGCAGCCGAGAGGACGCGGACGCTCTCGACCCATCGGACCGGGGAGCAGACCTGCCGTTTCAGGGCCGCTCGCGCGGCCCCGGGATCGCGGATGGGCGCGGCGTCCACGTTCGTCACGACGGGAAACGACAACGGCCCGAACGGCGTCGCGTCGAGATACGGCGTCAGCTTCTCCTCTGCCGGCTTCATTAGAGCGCAGTGGAACGGCGCGGAGACGGGGAGCGGGAGGACCCGCTTCGCCCCCGCCGCCTTCAGGATCCCGGCCGCCTTCCCGACGGCGCCGGCCGTCCCCGCGATGACGGTCTGCTCGGGGGAGTTGAAGTTCGCCGCGGAGCAGGCTTCGCCCGTCGCTCTCTCGGCCTCGGCGCACGCCGCGGCCACCACCTCGGGGGGGGGGCCGATGACGGCCGACATCGCGCCCGCTCCCGCCGGGACGGCTTCCTGCATGAAGAGGCCGCGCCTTCGGACGAGGACCACGGCGTCCTCCAGCGTCAGCGCTCCGGCGGCGACGAGAGCGGCGTACTCGCCCAGGGAGTGTCCGGCCGCGATCGAAGGCGAAACGCCGCGAGCCCGGAGGATCTCGTAGACCGCCATGGAGTGCGTCACGATCGCCGGCTGCGTCACGGCCGTCCTCTTCAGATCCTCCTCCGTCCCTTCGAACGAAACCGTCGAGACGGAGAGGCCGAACGGCGCGAGGGCGGCGTCGGCCCGCTCGTAGACGTCGCGCGCCTCCCGGAATGCCGCCGACGAGGTCCTTCCCCATCCCCGCGAACTGCGAGCCCTGCCCGGGGAAGAGGAAGGCGCCCGTCACCATCGGACGAGGGCCGCGCCCCACGTCAGCCCGGCGCCGAACGCGGTGAAGAGGATCAGGTCTCCCCGCTTGATCCTTCCCTCGCGCACGTACTCGTCGAGGGCGATCGGAATCGAGGCGGAACTCGTGTTCCCGTAGCGGGAGATGTTCACGACGCAGCGGTCCGAGGGAATCTCCAGCCTCTCGCCGACGGCCCGGATGATCCGGTCGTTCGCCTGATGGGGGATCAGCCACTGGACGTCGGCCGAGGTGAAGCCCCCCTCCGAAAGGACGTCGCGGCAGACCTCCGTCA
Source organism: uncultured Acidobacteriota bacterium (assembly GCA_963779415.1). Lineage (GTDB taxonomy): Bacteria > Acidobacteriota > Thermoanaerobaculia > UBA5066 > UBA5066 > DAOMFB01. Next base: position 323,470 of record CAVZYA010000003.1, read on the forward strand.
TCGCGCGGACGGCCACCTTGAAAGTCTCTCCCCCCATCATCTTGATGAAGCCGAGGCGCTGCTCGAGCGTCTCCGGGCGGCTCGGCGGTGCGTTGGAGCCCCCTCCGGGCATCGAGATGTAGCCTGCCCCCTCTCCGTCGCAGCGGATCCTCGTCGCGAGGACGCCGTGGTCGGCTTTCGTCGCCTTGAGGACCGTCGCTCCGGCGCCGTCCCCGAAGAGGACGCAGGTTCCGCGGTCCGTGTAGTCCGTGAAGCGGGTCAGGAACTCGGCGCCGATGAGAAGGATGTTCTGCGCCTTGGCCGACTGGATGAGGCCGTCGGCGACGTGAAGGCCGTAGAGCCAGCCGGAACAGCCCGCGTTCTGGTCCCAGGCCGCCGCCTTCTTCGCCCCGAGCTTCTGCTGGACGAGGCAGGAGGCCGACGGCACGAGCTGGTCCGGAGAGACGGTCGCCAGGATGACGGCGTCGAGCTCGCGCGGATGGACGTCGGCCGCCTCGAGGGCGATCCGGGAGGCGGTCACCGCGAAGTCCGACAGGACGTCCCCGTCCTCCGCCTTCCGCCTTTCGCGGATCCCCGTCCGCGTCGTGATCCATTCGTCGTTCGTGTCGACGATCCCGGCGAGGTCGGCGTTCGTCAGGATTCGCGCCGGAACGGCCGCGCCGGTGCCGGCGATGGTGGCATGAAACATTCGGTCCCCCCTTGACCCGAAAGCGGGAATGTTAGCGGGAGAGCGCCTCCGGCGCGAACTCCACCGCCTTCTTCCGGATCTTTTCCGGGAGGCCGTGCGCCACGAAGTCGTGCGCCGCCCGGATGGCGTTGCGGACCGCCTTGCCCGTCGAGCGACCGTGCCCGATGAGACAGGCGCCGTTCACCCCGAGAAGGGGCGCGCCGCCGTATTCGCTGTAATCGAGCCTCTTTCGGAAGGCGCGAAAGGCGTCCTTCGAAAGGAGAAACCCCATCGAGGCCTGGAGGCTCCGGGTGATCTCCTGCCTGAGCGCCTCCTCGACCATGTGGGCGAGGCTCTCGGAGACTTTCAGGATGACGTTCCCCGTGAAGCCGTCCGTGACGATGACGTCCACGTCGCCCGAGTAGACGTCCCGCCCCTCGACGTTTCCGACAAAGTTGAGGCCCGACGACTTGAGGAGCGTGAAGACCTCGCGCGTCGTGTCGGTCCCCTTCCCCTCTTCCTCGCCGACGGACATCAGGCCGATCCGGGGCCGCGTTACGCCGAGGACTTCCTGTGCGTAGAAGTGCCCCATCAGGGCGAACTCCCGGTAGTGCTCGGGGCGGCACGTGACGTTCGCACCGACGTCGAGCAGGACGCGCCTGCGTCCGAGGCCCGGCAGGACGGTCGCGAGCGCCGGACGATCGATGCCGTCGAGGACCCCCATGATCATCTTCGCGACCACCATGGCGGCGCCCGTGTGTCCCGCCGTGAACATCCCCCGGGCGCGCCCTTCGCGGACGCACTCGGCGGCGATTCGGACCGAGGCGCGGCGCTTTTTCCGGATCGGCGTGATGGACGGCTCGTCGAATCCGACGACCTCGTCCGCGTCGACGATGCCGATCCGGCTCCCCGTGTAAGCCTGACGCTTCAGCTCGGACTCGATCTCCCGCCTGCGGCCGACGAGGAGCGATTCCAGCCCGAGCTCGACGGCGGCGGCCACGGCTCCTTCCACGACGGCGCGGGGCGCGTGGTCGCCGCCCATCGCGTCGACGGCAATCGTCATGAGCGGCCGGCCGCTTCCTCTTCCGTTACTCGGATTCGGACCCCGCCATCACCTCGCGCCCCCTGTAGGTGCCACAGGAGGGGCAGACGCGATGGGGCTGCTTGGCGACGCCGCATTTGGGGCAGACCGAGGTCTGCTTCGGCTTGAGGAAGTCGTGCGCGCGCCGCATGTCGCGGCGGGTCTTGCTGTGTCTGTGTTTCGGGTTCGGCATCGGAATTCTCCTGGCTCAAATCTCGGAGTCGTGGCGCCGGAGCGCCTTCAGGGCGGTCCAGCGGTCGTCTCTGGGCGGGGCGCAGCTGCAGGGGGTCACGTTCCGGTCGGCGCCGCACTCGGGGCAGAGGCCCCTGCAGTCCTCCCGGCAGAGGGCCCGCATCGGGATTTCGAGCTGCACCTGTTCGTCGATGAGCGGGTCGAACGGGACCGTGAAGTCGTCGTAGAAGACGACGTCGAGGTCGGTCGCCTGAAGCTCGGTCTCTCCGTCCGCGTCGGGAACGGGCAGGTGCCGTGCGTGCGCGGGCGCGAAAACCCACGACACGGGCCCCGTCCGGCGGAACGGCACCGGCCTGAGGCACCGGGCGCAGGCCACCGTCCCGTCGAATTCGAGGATCCCGTCGAGAAGGAAGCCCGGCTCGGCCCGGCGGAGCCGGCCCGCGAAGGAAACCGGCTCGAGCGACAGAAGCTCGACCCGCTCGAGACGTTCGGCCGGAACGTCGAAGCGATGAGAAAGATCAACGGGCTCGTCGAGAGCCTTCTCGAGATCGAGATCCATGGATCGGGCCCTCCCCAAGGCGGGCCGCGAAGTATAGGGAATAATCCCGTTGAATGCGAGTCGCGGTCGACGCGAGGCCGTTCGAGGAGCGGCTCACGGGAGCCGGGAGGGTCCTCGAGGGGCTTCTTCCGGCGTGGCGGCGCTCTTTTCCGGAGGACCGGTTCCTTCTCGTCTCGCCGCGCCCGATCTTTCTTCCGGCGGCGCTCGCCGGAGATCCCGGTTTCGACGTGAAGGTCGGGCCCGGACTCCCCGGCACGCTCTGGCTCCAGACGCTCGCGGCCGGAATCGCGCGGCGTGCCGGCGCGGAACTCTTTCTCGGCACGCTCTCCATCGTGCCGACGCTCTCGACCCTCCCCTGCGTCGCCCTGATCCACGACCTGACGCCGCTCCTCTTCCCGGTATGGCACTCGCGCAGGAACCGGCTCGGCTTCGTCCCCTTCATCGCCGGGACCGTCCGGCGGGCGAAGCGGATCGCGACTGTCTCGGACGCGACGCGCGACGATCTCCTCCGTGCCTTTCCCGAGGCCGCCGAGAAGACGGCCGTCGTCCCGAACGGGCTCCTCCCGCCGCCTGCGGACCCGGGTGGGCCGCCGCCGAACGGCGGCCGCCCGTACGTCCTTTTTCTCGGCACGCTCGAGCCTCGGAAGAACGTCCTTCGTCTCGTGGAGGCGCTCGAATCGATCTGGGACCGCCGTCCCGGATTCCCGGACCTCGTCCTCGCCGGCGGGGAGGGGTGGGGGCTCCCGGGACTCCCGGCCCGCCTCGCGGCCTCGCGGCACGCGGAGCGGATCCGGCCGATCGGCTGGGTGGACGACGTCCTCGCGGCGCAGCTTCTCCGCCACGCGCGCCTTCTCGCCTATCCGAGCCTCTACGAGGGCTTCGGCTTTCCGCCCCTCGAGGCGATGGCTCTCGGGACCCCCGTCGTCGGCTCCTCTGCATCGTCGTTCCCGGAGGTGATCGGCGATGCCGGCCTCCTCCCAGATCCGGAAAGCGTCCCGGAGATCGCGGCGGCCGTCGAGCGGACGAACGACGACAAGGCGTGGCGAGCCGAGGCGCGCGCGCGGGGCTTCGGCCGGGCCGGCCTCTACCGGTGGGAAGCCTCCGCCGCGAAAATGCGTGCCCTCTGCCAGGAGGCGCTCGCGTGACACACGTCCTTCTCGACGCGAGAAAGGCCCGGGACTTCGGGATCGGGCGGTACGTTCTCGGGCTCCTCCGTGCTCTCGCCAGGCGCGGCGACCTCGCGCTTTCTGCGGTCGTCTTTCCGGAGGATGTCGGGCTCCTCCCGACCGGCGTCACCCCGGTCCTTTCCACCGCCGGCCACTACACGGCCGGAGAGCTTCTCTCAGTCCGGGGCGCGATCCTGCGAGCCCGGCCCGACCTCTTTCACGCGCCTCACTACGTCGTGCCGCTCGCCCCCCCTTCGCCGGTGGTCGTCACGATCCACGACCTGATGCACCTCCAGCGCCCCGAGCACGCGGCGATCTCCAGGCGTGCTTACGCCGCTTGGATGATCCGGCGGTCCGTGCGGCTCGCCGCCCGGATCGTCACCGTCTCCGGCGAAACGAGACGGGATCTCATCGCATTCGACCCGCGGGCGGCCGGAAAGAGCGTGGTCATCCCGAACGGAGCCGAGAACGGTTTCTTCCGGGCGGGAGAGAAGGCGCGACCGGACGGCAGCCCTTCCGGGCGCTATCTCCTCTTCGTCGGGAACGACAAGCCGCACAAGAACCTCCACGGGCTTCTCGCCGCATGGGCGCGCCTTCGGACGGCACACCCTCTCCTCGAGCTTCGCCTCGCGGGCGTTCCGGCGGAGAGCCGAAGGGCCGACGGCGTCCGCGCTCTCGGATTCGTCCCGGACGAAGAGCTCCCCGCCCTCGTGGCCGGAGCCGAACTCCTCGTTCTCCCCTCCTTCGCCGAAGGGTTCGGCCTCCCGGTCCTCGAGGCGCAGGCCGCCGGGACGCCCGTCGTCTGCTCGGATCTCCCGGCGCTCCGAGAGGCGTCGGGAGGCGCCGCCCGCTTCTTCGACCCGTCGGACCCGGCTTCGATCGGGCAGGCTCTCGGGAGCCTCCTTTCCGACGAGGCCGGAAGGTCGCGGCTCCGGGAAGCCGGCCGAAAGCACGCCGCCGCCTTCACCTGGGACCGCGTGGCAGAGAAGACCGCCGCGCTCTACCGGGAGGCGCTCGGACGATGAAGGTCGCGCTCGTCCACGACTGGCTGACCGGGACGCGTGGGGGGGAGAGGGTCCTCGGGGAGCTTTCCCTTCTTTTTCCCGACGCCCCCCTCTTCACGCTCTTCCACTTTCCCGGGACCGTCCCGGCGGAGATCGAACGCCTCGAGATCCGGACCACCTTCCTCCAGCGCCTCGTCTCTCCGGCGCGGGACTACCGGAAGCTCCTCCCTCTCTTCTTCCCCGCCGCCGAGAAGTGGGACCTCTCGGGCTTCGATCTTGTCCTCTCCTCTTCGCACTGCGTTGCCAAGAACGCGCGGAAGGATCCGCGGGCGTTCCACGTCTGCTACTGCCATACCCCGGTCCGGTATCTCCACGACCAGTTCGACGACTACTTCCGGGGGAGGTCGGCCGCGGTCCGCGCCCTCGCCGGGGCCGTCCGCCGTCCGCTCGCGGCGTGGGATCGCGCGGCGGCCGGGAGGGTGGACGCTTTCGTCGCGAACTCGGAGAACGTCCGGGGACGGATCCGGAAGCTCTACGGGCGGGAGTCACGGATCGTCTTCCCTCCCGCGGACACGGAGTTCTTCACGCCGGTTCCGTCGACGCCGCGCTCGGGCTTTCTCGTCGTCTCCGCGCTCGCCCCCTACAAGCGGGTCGACGACGCGATCGCGGCCGCGAACCGCCTGAAGCTCGACCTGACGATCGCAGGCTTCGGCCCCGAGGAGGCGCGCCTCCGCCGTCTCGCCGGTGAGACCGTCCGCTTCGCCGGCACTCCCTCAGACGAGCGGCTTCGGGATCTCTACCGCTCCGCGGAGGCGGTCCTGATGCCGGGAGAGGAGGACTTCGGCATCGTGCCGGTCGAAGCCCAGGCATGCGGGACGCCCGTCGTGGCCCTCGGACGCGGAGGGGCCACCGAGACCGTCGTGGACGGAGCGACCGGAGTCCTCTACTCCGATCCGGGGCCGGTGCCGCTCTCCGATGCCATCGACCGGCTCCGCGGCCTCCGCCTCGACCCGGACGCCGCCGTCCGGAATGCCGGGCGCTTCTCCCGGGAACGGTTCCGGGAGGCTCTGGCGACCTCCCTCGACGCCGCTCTCCGGGAGGCCGGCCGGGGAGACCTCGCCGAGGAGACGGCACGACGCCTTTCGCCCGGGGGCCGTAGAATCCCCGAAGCTTCGGTCCGATGATCCGACGACAGACCCGACGCCTCCAGGCTCTCTTCCTTCTCGCCGACGTCCTCGCCACGTGGGGGGCGCTCGCCGTGGCGTATCTGATCCGGTTCGAGTCCGTCTGGCCGACCCCGAAGGGTCATCAGCCCTTCTCCGCTTACGCGATCCTCCTGCCGGTCATCGCGCTCCTCTGGCCGGTCGTCTTCTACTTCCACCGCCTCTACCAGGTCCGGCGCGACCGCTCGATGATCGACGAAGGGCTCGCCGTCGTCGTCGCCGTCGCGCTCGGCACGATCCTCCTCGTCGGCCTTCTCTCCTTCTGGCGGACCTTCAGCTTCAACCGGCCTCTCCTCGTCGTCTTCCTCCTCCTCGACATCCTCATCGTCGGGGCCGTCCGCTTCGGGATCCACCGGTATCTCGAGATCGTCTGGGCGTCGGGGATCGGAGTGAGGCGTGCCCTCATCGTGGGCGCCGGCCGCGCCGGACGGGCGCTGGCCGACAAGCTCCTCGACCACAAGGCGACGGGGGTCAAGCCGATCGGATTCGCGGACGACGACCCCGGGAAGCGGACCTCGGACTACCGGACTCTCCCCGTTCTCGGGACGACGCACGAGGTACGCGACCTCCTGGCGCGGCACGACGTCGACACCGTCTTTCTGGCTCTTCCGGTCGAGGCGCACCGGACGATGATGAGGATCGTGCAGGAGGTCGGGAACGAGATGATCGACATCCGTCTCGTTCCCGACGTCTTCCAGTTCGTCACGTTCAAGGCGGGCGTGGAGGACTTCGACGGCCTGCCGGTCATCAACCTGACGCAGGTCCCCCTCGAGGGATGGAACTCTCTCGTCAAGCGGAGCATGGACCTCGTCCTCTCGGCCGCCGGCCTCACGGCCCTCGCCCTTCTCTATCCGTTCATCGCGCTCGCCATCTGGCTGGAGGACCGCGGCCCCGTCGTCTACGCCCAGGAACGGATGGGCCTCGACGGCCGTCTCTTCCGGATGTTCAAGTTCCGCTCGATGAAGGTGAACGCCGAGGAGTCGGGCGCGAAGTGGGCCGAGGAGAACGACCCGAGGCGGACCCGCGTCGGGAGCCTTCCTTCGGCAAGACGTCCCTCGACGAGCTGCCCCAGCTGATCAACGTCTTCCTCGGTGACATGTCGCTCGTCGGGCCGCGCCCGGAAAGGCCGGAGTTCGTCCACGAGTTCAAGGAGAAATTCCCGCAGTACATGCTCCGCCACCGGGTTCGGGCCGGGATCACCGGCTGGGCGCAGGTCCACGGCTGGCGCGGGAACACGAGCCTCTCGAAGCGGATCGAGTACGACCTCTACTACATCGAGAACTGGAGCGTGAGCCTCGACGTCAAGATCCTCTGGCTGACGCTTCGCTGGGGCTTCACGCACAAGAACGCGTACTGAGTGCTTCGCACTCAGTACGCGTACGCGTCGCTGTTCATGCATCAGGGGAACCCGATGTCCGGGTTCCCCCGAACCCCCTCCGCGCGTCAGGAAGATCGGAGCGCCTGCCTGAATGCTGCGATGGTCTCGCGGAGGCCTTCCATGTCCCGAGCCTCGGCGCTCCCCCCGAACGACTCGCGGAGGTACGCTCGAACGACTCTCGTCGCGATGGCGTATCCGCCAGGGGCGACTCGCTTCGTCTCGGCGAGCGTCTCTGCGGGCACGGCCGACGCCGTCAGCCGCGCGCCGCGGCGCCGGAGGATCCGCTGAAGCTTCCGGTACGCCGCCGCTGCCGGCGGAAGACGTCCCGCGAAGCCCGTCGCACGACGAAAGACGAGAAGGCCGATAAGAGCCACGACGACCGCGACGCCGAGCGCCGCCGCCACGAGGCCGGCACGGCCCAGCTTCGTCCCCGTGGCGCGAAGGACGCCCCGGAACCGGTCGAGCGCGCCAACGGCCGACGCGGCGATCGTCCCGACCGTATCGCGAGCCGCACGGATCAGCTCGATCTGGTCTCCCTGCGTGAAGCCGAGAAGGTACCGGTCGTAGAGGAACTCCACGCCGTCCGAGATCTGCCGCAGCCGCGAGAGGAGAGGCACCCGGGTGACGCCGGGGACGCCCGCGGCCGGCGTCGGATCGAAGGGGACCCACCCCTTCTCGCCGCACCAGGCCTCGACCCACGCGTGCGCGTGCTCGCCCCGGATCAGAACGTAGTGGCCAAACGGCCCGATCTCCCCTCCGGCGAACCCCGCGACGAAGCGGCTCGGTATCCCGATCTCGCGCAGAAGGAGCGCCATCGCCGTCGCGAAGCTCTGGCAATGACCGCGCTTCTTCTCCGTTAGAAAGAGCTCCACCCCGTCCGGACCGGACGGCAGGCCTTCGAGCGCGTACGAGAAATCGGACCGGAGCCACCCTTCGAGCCGGGCCGCCGCGGCCTCCGGATCCCGTCCGGGATCGATCCCCGCCGTCCGTTCGCGGGCGATCCGCGCGAGCGCCTCCGACGGGGGCGCGGCCGAAGTCTCCACGACGTTCCCCGGCGCGCGGTCCGGCTCCGGAGAGGGGGCGAGAAACGCGGTGTAGCGAAGAGTCCGGTCCGGCTTGTAGAAGAGCCGGAGATTTCGCGCCTGATCCCGCTCCAACTGCGCCGACGTCCAGCCACGGAACGAGGACTCCTCGAAGCGAAGGGCCATGCCGCGGACGGGGAAGGGAATGTAGCGGGAGTCGAGCGGCAAGAGGTCGATCTCGAACGAGTGACTCTCGTCCGGAATCGGAGTCCTCGGACCCCCGAGCGGCACGAAGGCGCCCCCGGCCGCCGGGAAGAGGCGGCCGCGCGCTTTCGGGTTCCTCCACGCGCGCCCGTCCCACGTCTCGTAGGCCGCCACGCGGAGGCGGAGGAGTCCCTCCTCCCAGCTCTCGCCGCTGCCGGCCGACGTGAGGCGGGCGAGGACCCGGTCGCTCTTCTTCAGCGTCCCGAAGAGATCGGGCTCGGCTGTCTCCGAGATTCCCGTCGTGATCTCCTGTCCGCTCGCGACGCCGCGGACGTAAGGAGTGCGGAGGCGCGGAAGAATCGCGAAGAACGGGACCGCGAGAATGAGGGCGGCGGCGACCGAAGCCGAGAGTGAGCCCCATCCGGGAAGGCCCGCGGCGCGCGGGTCGCGGCTCCATTCCTCGGGAGCGGCGGCGAGGTCGCGCAGGAGCGCCCACCGGACGAGGACGCGCCACGCCATGACGCCGAAGACGGCGACGAAGAGAAGGATCGAGAAGTGGAAGGAGGTCGAGACCGAGGCGACGAAGAGGAATCCGCAGAGGATGAGCGCCATCGAAAGGTCGCGTTCCCGGCGGAGGGAGGCGAGCCGGAAGAGCATCGTGAAGAGGAGCAGGTGGAGCGTGGCCCGGAGGAGGCTGTGGCTTCCGTAGCGGATGTCGGCGTAGTAGACCGGGAGATAGAGAAGGCCGGCGACGTTCAGGACCGCGTTGGACAGGCGAAGGATCTTTCGGCGCCGGGCGCGGAGGAGGATCGCTCCGAGCGCGAGGAGGTAGAGGGCGAGAAGCCCGACTTCGACCGCGTACGCGAAGAAGAGGGGGACGGGGGCGAGCGCCGCGAGCGTCCCGACCGCGAGGAGCCGCTCGCGGAGGAACGGAAGATCCGCCTCCGGCGCCGCCGTCATGCGGCCTGCCCTCCGGACCGGATGGCCACCGAGAAGACGCTGATCGACGGCGGGGGGACGGCGGCGGCGGGGGCCGGATCCTTCGACGGCTCCACGAGGGCGAACGCCGTCAGCAGCGCGCGCCGGTGCGCGGGACCCGATCCGGGCGGAAGAAGCCGTCCGCCGAGGACGAGTCCGACCCGGCTTCCCCGCGCGAGGAGCTGAAGAGCGAGGCCCGCGGCCTCCGAGATCGCCGCTTCGAAGGCCTTCTCGAAGTCGGGCCCGGCGCCGGCCGGGCGCCGGACGTCGACGCGGATCAGTGCGTCCCTCCCTTCCTCGGCCGCGCGCTCCTTGATGATGAACTTTCCCTGCCGCGCCGTCTGGGGCCAGTGGACGTCGCGCGGGTCGTCGCCGAAGACCGCGTCGCGGAGATTCCGGATCTCGGCGCCTCGTCCCGAGCGCCGCGATCGCGGATCGCCGCTCTCGGCCTCGCGCGGATCGGGGCGCGGCGGCGGGCCGATCCGGAGAGCCGGATAGACGATCCGCTCGTCGGCCACCTCGCGAACCCTCCCCTTCCGGAAGAGGCCGATCGGGAATCCGCTGTAGACGAGGAGCGACTCGGCGCGGCGCCGTCCCCGGTGCGTGAAGACGAGGTCCACCCCGCGACACTCCTCCGCTCCAGGCTCGATCCGCGAAAAGAGGATCGGCGCGGCCGCGCCGCCGATCTTGACGAGGAGGGCACGCCGCGGGAGCCGGCCGCGGTTCCGAAGGCGGAGGGTGAAGCGCGACGGCTCTCCCGCGAAGATCTCCGCCGGGCCATCGAGGCCGACATCGAGCCCCTCCACGTTCCGGCGCGAGACGACGCCGGAGACGACGAGCGCGCCGAGGAAGATCGACACGAGGAGGTAGAGGCCGTTGTTCCCCGTGTTCGTGGCGCCGATGGCCACGACGAGGGTCATCAGGATGAAGCCGAGACCGAGATTCGTGACCCGGACGAGGATCCCCTTCTCGAAGATCCCCCGGAAGCGGCTCGCGGCCGGAGCCGGCTCGCGGACCGCGTCAGAGCGGGACGGGGGCTTCATCCAGGATCCGCTGGATGGCGTCGCGCTCCTTGCGCCCGGCGGCGGTGGCGTCGAAGGCGCCGGGAAGCGTCGCGAGGACGCGGTGGGCAAGAACCGGTATCGCCACGCGCTTGACGTCGTCCGGCGAGGCGAAGGCCCGCCCGGAGACGAGCGCCCGTGCCTGGATGGCCCGGAAGAATCCCTGCGCGCCGCGCGGCGAGACGCCGAGGATCAGGTCGCGGCTCTTCCGCGTCCGCGCGACGATCTCGAGGACGTAGTCCATCAGCTTGTCGACGACCGTCACCCTCTCGGTCGCCTCCTGGGCGTCCTTCAGCTCCGCGAGCGACATCTCCGGGGAGAGCGCCGCGAGGATCCGGTCGGCCCCCCCCGAGATCAGGAGGCGCCTCTCCTCGGAACGCTCCGGATAGCCGAGCGAGATCCGCATCAGGAAGCGGTCGAGCTGCGACTCGGGGAGCGGATAGGTCCCGAGATACTCGACCGGGTTCTGCGTGGCGAGGACGAGAAAGGGCTCGGGAAGCGGCCGGGTCACCCCGTCCGACGAGACGGCCCGCTCGTTCATCGCCTGGAGGAGCGCGGCCTGGGTCTTGGGCGTCGCGCGGTTGATCTCGTCGGCGAGGAGGACCGGAGTGAAGACGGGACCGGCGTGGAACTCGAACTCCTGCTTGCGCGCGTTGAAGACCGTCAGGCCGAGGATGTCCGAAGGGAGAGTGTCGGGCGTGAACTGGATCCGGTGGACGCCGACGCCGAGCGACCGGCCGATCGCCGTCGCGAGCGTCGTCTTCCCGACGCCCGGGACGTCCTCGATCAGGAGATGGCCCCGGGCGAGGAGGCAGACGACCGCGTCCTCCACGGCGGCGGCCGGACCGCGGTAAGCCGTCCGGACGGCGGCGACGAGGCGAGCGACGGGGTCGAGGACGTGCGCCGGAGCCGGCACGGCGCTCACGGCTTCTGCCCTCGCGCGACGGTCCCCTCGACGTAGCGCCGAAGCTCTTCGAGGGCGTCCCGCCGCGTGACGAGAAGGCCGCCTTCCGACTCCACGACGGCGAGCCCCGAGACCCCGATGACGCAGACGGCCTTCCCGGGGACGAGGACGAGGTTGTTCGGAGCGTCGATGGCCGTGACGTCCCCTTCGGTGACGTTCCCGCGGGGGTCGGGCGTCCGGAACTCCCAGATCGCCTCCCACGAGCCGAGGTCGCTCCACCCGCAGGCGCAGGGGACGGTCCGGACGTCGCGCGCCTTCTCCATGACGGCGTAGTCGATCGAGACGGAGGGGGACGAGGAGAAGGATTCTTCGAAGGAAGAGAAATCCCCCGCAAGCCGGGCGGCATCCGCGCGCCGAACCGCGTCGAGTAAGTCGGGAGAGCAGCGCTTCATCTCTTCGAGAAGAAGAGCGCCCCGGAACACGAAAATCCCCGCATTCCAGAGGTGGCGACCGGAGGCCGCATACTCCCGGGCGCGGGCGAAGTCCGGCTTTTCCACGAAGCGCACCACCGGTACTGGCGCGCCCTCAGCCCCTTTCGAAGAAAATCCCGGGGCGGTCTCTCCCCTCTCGATCTCCATGTAGCCATAGCCGGTCTCCGGCCGCGTCGGCGGGATGCCGAGCGTGACGAAAGCGTCGCTCGTCCGCGCCGTCTCGACGGCCGTCCGGAGCGCGGTGACGAACGCTTCCTCGTCGCGGATTGCCTGGTCGGAAGGGAGGACGACGAGAACGGCTCCGGGCGCCTCGGCCTCGATGGCGAGCGCGGCCAATGCGATCGCCGGCGCCGTGTTCCGCCGCACCGGCTCGAGGACGAGCCGCGACTCGGCGACCTCGGGAAGTTCCTTCCGGACCTGCTCCGCGTGCGACCGCCTCGCGGAGATCCAGACGTTCTCCTCCCCCGCCACCCGCGCCGCCCGGCGGAACGTCTCCCGGAGGAGCGAATCGCGGCCGGCGAGCGGGAGAAAGGGCTTGGGCCTCGCATCCGTCGAGAGGGGCCAGAGGCGCGTCCCGCTCCCTCCGGCGAGGATCAGGGCGTGAACGACACGGGGAGTTCCGGACACGTCGCGCATTCTACGGGCGCGGCACGCCTTTCGCCTCGCGCCGTCCTTCAGAGAAGAGCCAGGAGAGCGGCCGCGAGGACGACCGCCACGAGAAGCCCGCCGAGAATGTCGTCCGCCATGACGCCAAGGCCCCCGGGGAGCGACTCGGCCTTTCCGACGGGCCCCGGCTTGACGACGTCGACGATCCGGAAGAGGAGGAAGGACGCGGCGACGAGGCTCCAGAAGAGAAAAGGGGACGCCGTCCGCGCGAGCGCGTAGACGGGAAAGACCGAGATCGCCTGCCCCGCCACCTCGTCGATGACCACCTCCGAAGGATCCTCGCGCCGGAGGAGCCTTGCCACCTTTCCCGAGACGACGATCCCGCCGAGAGACGCGACGACGGCAAAGACGACGAGGCCCCGAAGGCCGGCGAGGCGGAAGGACCCCTCGATGAAGGGAATGGCGAGGAGACTTCCCCACGTGCCCGGCGCGACGGGGAGGAACCCCGATCCGAACCATGTGGCGAAAACCGCGGCTACGGGAGCCGTGCCGAAGACCTCCCTCCACGTCTTCGGCGCCGCCCCTTGATTTCCGCTCATGCCGGGCCTATCTTGCCCCCGTTCCTTCCGTGCCGCGCCTGCGGCGTGTCCTTTCCTCCCGCCGCCCCCCTCGGCCGAACGTCGAAACCTATAATCCGCCGTCTCTCGAAAGGAACGGGAAAGAGAGGACCTGAATGGTCGAAGCCAGCAAGGAAAAGCTCAAGGCGCTCGAGCAGGCCGTCGCGCAGATCGACCGCCAGTTCGGAAAGGGAGCGCTCGTCCGTCTCGGAGACAAACCGCACGAGACGATTGCCGCCATCTCCAGCGGCTCCATCGCCGTCGACGCCGCACTCGGCATCGGCGGCGTCCCCCGGGGCCGCGTCGTCGAGGTCTTCGGCCCCGAGTCGTCGGGCAAGACGACCCTCACCCTTCACATCATCGCCGAGGCGCAGAAGCGCGGCGGGCTCGCTGCCTTCATCGATGCCGAGCACGCGCTCGACCCCGATTACGCCAAGAAGCTCGGCGTCGACGTGGACAACCTGATGGTCTCGCAGCCGGACTCCGGCGAGCAGGCCCTCGAGATCGCCGAGGCGCTCGTCCGGTCGGCCTCCATGGACGTCGTCGTCATCGACTCCGTGGCGGCCCTCGTCCCGAAGGCCGAGCTGGAAGGCGAGATGGGGGACGCGGTGGTCGGACTCCAGGCGCGCCTCATGTCGCAGGCGCTTCGAAAGCTCACCGCGGTCGTCTCGAAGTCGAAGACGACGCTCATCTTCATCAACCAGATCCGGGAGAAGATCGGCGTCATGTTCGGCAATCCCGAGACGACGTCGGGAGGTCGGGCGTTGAAGTTCTACTCGTCGATCCGGATCGACATCCGCCGGATCAACGCGATCAAGGACGGCGAAGAGGTCGTCGGCTCGCGGACGAAGGTGAAGATCGTCAAGAACAAGGTGGCCCCTCCCTTCAAGGTGGCCGAGTTCGACATCGGCTACGGCGAAGGGATCTCGAAGACGGGCGAGCTGATCGACCTCGGCCTCGAGCAGAAGATCGTCGAGAAGTCGGGGGCCTGGTTCAGCTACGGCGACCTCCGGATCGGGCAGGGGCGGGAGAACTCCAAGCAGTTCTTCCGCGACAACCCGGACATCGCCGCGGAGGTCGAGAAGAAGATCCGCGAACGGCTCGGCCTCCCGACCGGCGACGTCGTCGCCGGTCCCGCGCCCGCCCCTTTGCCAGCCCCGACGCCGCACCCGAAGTCGTCCTTCCCGGATCGGAAAAAGTAGCGTGCGGAGGGCCCGGCCCCTGGGCCTCGCCCTCCTGCTCGCGTTGCTCGGCGGAGCGGGCGCCGCGGCCGGCGACGAGCCGGCGCCGTTCGCCACGGCGTGGATCGTCGTCTCCCCGGGCGACCCGAGAATCACGGCGCTCCAGAAGGCGCCACCGTTGCCCCTCTCGCCGAACGCTCCGGGCCTCCTACTCGAGGTGCCGGCGACCAGCTTCGGTGATGCCGGGTCCGTGGAGTCGGCGCGCCGCCTCGTCTCGTTCGCGCATCGTTCGGGATGGAGGTCCGGCCTAGCGCTCGACCTTCCCGACACGGCCGTCCCGACGGACCCGCGCGCCGCCGAAGCCTCGACGCCGGAGACGCTCTATCCCGGTCTCGGGACGCTCCTTGCGGCTTCTGCCGGAGCGGACCTCTTCGTCCTCGGCTTTCCGGCGCTCGAAGAGAAGTCCCTCCCGGCCCGGCGCTTCGTCCTCCGGAAGGTTGCCTCGTCGATACGAGCGGCAAGTCGCTCTTCCCGAGTGGACCTCCTCGTCGATGCGCTTTCCGGCGCGCCGCCCTTCTCGATCGCCGCCCGCGAGTTTCTCACCGAGGATGTCGCTGCCTACGTGGACCTCTTCGGCCTCCGCGCGCAGGCGCCTCTTCCCTCGCCTTCGGCCCTCAGGGCCGCCGCCGACACGGTCGGAGAAGGCCGTCCGCTCCTCCTCGTCGTACCGGATCAGGCCGACGCGGCGTCACTTCTCGACCTCGTCGGCCGCTATGCGCCGGCGGGAGTCCCGGCCCTCGCGGCTCGGCTCCGGCCGGACGGGGGCGACGACACCGCTCTCCTCCGGTTCGGGCGGCTTCTCGCGGGGGACTTCGGCCCCGACGCGCGGGGCGCCTCCGTCTGGACCGTCGGCGAATCACCCCTCGCGGCCTACCGGTTTCTCGCGAAGGCCGATCTCGGGGGTGTCGTCCTCGTTCCCGGGATCGGCGCCGACGGAGGACCGTTCCGCGGCGAGATCCTCGTGACGCTCGACGCCGACACGTACTCCGCCTTCGAGGTGACGGAGCTTTCGACCGGCCGGAGCGGTCGCTTCGCGATCCCGCCGATGAAGGGTCCGCCGACGCTCACCCTCTCGACGGTCTCGGGGCCGCTGGCCGTCGTCCTCGTCGCGCGCAAGCTTCCTCCGGCCGAGCATCACCGCGCCTCGGAGGAGGCGACGGCGTCCCGGGGGATCACGGTCGAGGAGATTCTCGCCCGCCATCAGGCCTGGCGCGCCGCCCGCGACGCCCGCTGGAAACGCCTCCAGGCTCGGAACACGACCTCCTACCGGATCCGCCTCGTCGGGCTGAACGAGTCCGCGGATCTGACGGTTTCCGGGGCCTTCTTCTTCGAACCCGGAAAGGGGTACGACTGGGTCTGGGAGGAGGCCTTCTTCAACGGAGTCCGGTGGCCGGGAAAGACCGTCCCGAAGCTCCCTCTCCTCCAGCCCGAGAAGGTCTCGGAGCTGCCGCTCGCCCTCACGTTCAACGATGCCTACCGGTACCGCCTCGACGGGGAGGAGGTCGTCGGCGGCATTCCCTGCTGGCGCCTCGCCTTCGAGCCGGTCGCGGAGTTCTCGGACCAGCCGATTTTTTCCGGAGACGTCTTCATCTCGCGCCAGGACTTCTCCGTCATCCGCGTCCGGTCGCGGCAGATGAACCTGAAGGGAGACGTCCAGGCGGCGGACGAGACGACCGACTTCGAGATCGTCGCGCCCGCAAGCGGCGGCCCCGCGATGCGCTTCCCCGTCCATGTGAAGGGATACACCGTCTTCCGGACCTTCTCGCGCACGACGACGATCGAGCGCGAGACGAAGCTCACAGAGGTCCTCCTCGATCCGCCATCTTTCGCGGAGACAAAGGCGGCGGCCCTCGCCTCCAACGCGGTCATGGTGCGGGACACCGAAGCGGGGGTCCGGTACCTCGAGAAGACGAAGGAGGGCGAGCGGCGTCCGGCCATGAAAGCGAAATCGAGCCAGCTCTTCGGCCTCGCCGGCGTCCTCGTGGACAAGGCCTACTCGACGCCGCTCCCTCTCCTCGGCGTCTACTACGTCGACCTCGACACCAACCGGGCGGGAGACCAGACCCAGGTCGTCTTCGGGGGGGTCCTCCTGGCCGGCTCCTTCAACCGGCTGGACCTCTTCGGGACGAAGCTGGAGGCGGGTGCGGACGTCTTCGGCATCGCCATCCGCGCGAACAACACCGTCTGGGCCGACGGCGCGAGGGTCGACGCCGAAACCGTGGGGACGCGCTCCTTCGGGGTCAACCTGAACCTCGCCTATCCGATCCTTCCTCATCTGAAGGTGGCGTTCACCCTGGGTGGCGGACACCGGGACTTCGGCGCGACGTCCACCACCGCGCCGGACTTCGCCATTCCCGTCGATCACTGGCTCTACAGCCTCGAAGGTCGCATGACGTTCGACGCGGGCGGCTACAACCTCACCGGAACCTACGGCTGGAATCGACGGTCGCGATGGGAGCCGTGGGGATATGCGGGAAACCCCGACTATTCCCCGGACCGCGACCGATTCCAGACGTGGAGCACGACCCTCGCGAAGGACTTCTACTTCCCGAGCTTCACCTACCTCACCGCTTCCGGGTCCTGGATGGGCACGGCGAACGCCGACCGCTTCTCGAAGATCACGACCGGGGAGTTCGGCCGCACCTTCCTGATCGGATTTTCCTCGGGGAGCCTTCGCGTCGAGCAGGCCCTCAGCCTCCAGAGTTCCTTCGGCGTCTCGATCGGGACCCTTTTCCGCCTCGCGGTCGAATACGACGAGGCCTGGGTCTGGGACGTGCCGTCGGGCTATTCCGGGACGAGCTTCGCGGGCGCCGGGATCATCGGCAGCCTCCCCGGGCCCTGGTCGACGCTCCTCCGGTTCACGGTCGGAACTCCCGTCATCGGGCGCGACAAGGGGTATGGCGGGGTCACGGCGGCCGTGAACGTCCTCGTGATCTTCTGACACCCCCTAGAATCCCTTTTCGATGGGAGCCTCCCTCGCCGTCGCGCTCTTCCTCCTCGCCTCCCCCGCTCCACGGGACGGCTGGCCGCTGGCCGCCGAGCTGCTCGTCGGCGCCGACGCCGCCGCTCTCGCTCCCCCCGACTTCAAGCGCCAGATCGTCAGACACCGTGATCGGCTGATGGCAGGAATCCGGGATGCCGCCGGGGCCGACTCCGGAGGAAACGACGCGGCAACACACCGGGCGGCGGCCGCACGGCTGGCCCGGAAGATGGCTGCCGCCATCCGCGGCCGGACCCCCTTCGAAGACGTCGCCTTCATGTCGGGCGGCCTCGTCCACGAAGCGGCCGAGGCGGCGCGCCTCTCGGGCGGCGCCGATGCCGGTGAGCTCGCGCGCGCCTCGAAGAGGGCGCGCTTCCTCGGCTACTCCGCCCCCCCGTTCGCCGATCCCGAGGCCCTCGCGGCCAGCGTCCCGCTCTCTCCCGGCGCGACGCCCACGGCCGTCTACGACGCCGCCGTGACCGTCTCGACGCGTCTCTTCGCCTGGGTCTGGAAGAGCGCCGGCGGAGATGCCTCGATCGTGACGAAGTACCCCGGATCGGGGGGCCCTTACCCTCTCCGGGATTCCCCGTAGAATCCGCCCGCCGTGAAGAACAGACGCCGCGCCCTCCTCTCCGTTTCCGACCGCACCGGTCTCCTCGAATTCGCGCGGGGGCTCGCGGCTCTCGGCTTCGAGATCGTCTCCACCGGAGGAACCGCCGCCGCCCTCGCGGAGGGGGGGCTCGGCGTCACGCCCGTCTCGGACCTGACATCTTTTCCCGAACTCTTCGGCGGGCGGGTCAAGACCCTCCATCCGAAGGTCTTCGGAGGAATCCTCTACGACCGCTCGTCACCACGCGACGCCGCCGAAGCCGCGACCAACGAGGTCGGACCGATCGACGTCGTCGCCGTGAACCTCTATCCCTTCGAGCAGACGATCGCCTCCGGCACCGCAACGTTCGCCGAGGCGATCGAGAAGATCGACATCGGCGGGCCGTCGCTCCTTCGTGCCGCAGCCAAGAACCATGCGCACGTTGCCGTGGTCTGCGATCCGGCGGACTACCCTTCGGTCCTCGAGGAGCTGCGCGCCGGCGGGGCCGTCACGGGCGCCACGCGGTGCCGGCTCGCGGCGAAGGTCTTCCGGCGGACCGCCGCCTACGACGCCGCGATCGCGCGATGGTTCTCCCGCGAGGCGGGGGCGGGCGACTTCCCGGAGCGCCTGACGCCCTCGTTCGCGCTCGTCTCCAGGCTTCGTTACGGGGAAAACCCGCACCAGAGAGGCGCGCTCTACGCCGATCCGGCGGCCTCTCCGGCCGCGCTCGCCCGGGCCCGGGTGCTCCAGGGGAAGGAGCTTTCGTACAACAACTTCCTCGACGCCGACGCCGCGCTCTTCGCGGCGCGCACTCTCGGCGCCGGAGGCCTCGCGATCATCAAGCACCGGATACCCTCCGGCGCCGCCATCGCCCCGACCCTCGCGGAGGCCTTCGCGGCGGCCTGGGAGTCGGACCCCATCGCGGGCTTCGGAGGGGTCGTGGCATACGCCGGCGTTCTCGACGCCGAGGGAGCCGCCGCGCTCACTTCCCGATTCCTCGAGGTCGTCGTCGTCCACGCCGTGACCGAGGACGCGAAGCCCTTCCTCGCGAAGAAGCCGAACCTCCGGATCCTCACCGTGGCGCCGGAGAGCGGGCCCCGGCCGCGCCTCGAGATGCGCGGCGTCGACGGCGGCCTCCTCGTCGAGGACGGAGATCTCGGCCCCGACGACGAGGGTGCCTGGAAGGTCGTGACGAAGCGCGCCCCGACGGAAGCCGAGCGGGCCGCGCTCCGCTTCGCCTTCAAGGTCGTCCGGGCGGTCGTCTCGAATGCGATCGTCGTCGCCGGTCCCTCCGCGACTTACGGAATCGGCGGCGGACGGACGAGCCGCGTCGACGCCTGCCGCGACGCCGTGGAAAAGGCCGGCGCCCGCGCCCGGGGGGCCGTCGCCGCGTCGGACGCCTTCTTTCCGTTCCCCGACGGCCCCGAGGTCCTCGCGGGCGCGGGGGTGACCGCGATCATTCAGCCGGGAGGCTCGGTCCGGGACGCCGAGGCCGTCGCGGCAGCCGATGCCGCAGGCGTCGCCATGCTCTTCACGGGCACGCGGCACTTCCGCCATTGAGGCTCGCGCTTCTTCTCCCCTTTCTTCTCGCGGCGGCCGATCCGGCCTCGGTTCTTTCGGCCGTCCGGAAGGCCTACACGGCGAGCGCGTCCTCGACCTCGAAGTTCGTCGAGACGTACGCGCCCGCGGGGTTTCCGGCCGCGGCTCCCGAGGCGGGACGCGTGACGCTTCAGGCCCCGGACCAGGTCCGGTTCGACTACGACGGGCCGGAGGGAAAGCTCTTCACGTTCGACGGGAAAGCCGCGCGCCAGTACGTCGCGGCCGACAACCAGATGATCGTCAAGACGCTCCGCCCCGAGGAGCGCGAGAGGCTTCCGCTCCTCTTTCTCGAGTCGCCCGAGACGGTCCTCCGGCGCTATACGGTCACGGCGAGCGACTCGGGGGGAGGGCTCGTCGAGCTGACGCTCCGCCCGAGGGCCGGGAGCGAGCCGTCCCGGATCCTCCTCGACGTCGACGCGTCCGGAGAGGTGAAGCGTCTCGTCGTCACGGACGCCGCCGGCAACCGGACGACGTTCGACTTCTCGGACAAGGAGGCCGGCCCGCGCCGGCCCGCTTCCGACTTCACGCTGAGTCCTCCGGCCGGGACGAAAGTCCTCGCGGACTGAAAGGAGTGAGGACGAATCATGGGTGACCCGAGCTTCGACGTCGTCTCCGAGGTAAACCTCCCGGAAGTCGCCAATGCGGTCGCCCAGGCCCAGAAGGAAATCGGCCAGCGCTTCGACCTCAAAGCGACCGCCGCCGGCCTCACGCTAGCCGCCACCGAGCTGACGCTCGCGGCGAACGACGAGTTCGGCCTCAAGGCCGTGAACGACGTTCTCCAGGCGAAGCTCGTCAAGCGCTCGGTTCCCCTGAAAGCTCTCGACTACGGCGCCGTCGAGCCTGCGGCGAAGGGAACCGTACGGCAGGTCGTCACGATCCGTCAGGGGATCGCGATCGAGAAGGCCCGGGAGATCGTCAAGGCGATCAAGGACGCGAAGCTCAAGGTTCAGGTGTCGATCCAGGGGGACCAGGTGCGCGTCACGGGGAAGAAGAAGGACGACCTCCAGTCCGTCATCGCCCTCCTCCGGGCCGCGGATTTCCGCATTCCCCTCCAGTTCACGAACTACCGGGGCTGAGCGTCCGCCCCGCGACATCCCTCCTCCCCGGGCCGTCGTCGTCGGTGCGGGAAAAGGAGGCGCTCGCGATAAGATCGCCGCCGGATCGATGAAGCCGAGCACTCTGAAGGAGCGCCTTCTCACCGCCACTCTCCCGGCCGAGGAGCGTGAGAACGGCCGACGGCTCCTCCGGGCACTCGAGCCGATCCGTTCGAAGCTGGACCAGGTGGAGGCGGAGCTGGCTCAGCGCAGCCGTTCCCCGATCCCGACGATCTCGCTCATCGGGGACTACCTCGTCGAGGGGGGCGGCAAACGGATCCGGCCGTCGCTCCTCCTCCTCGCCTCCCGGCTCCTCGGCTACGACGGGGAGCGCGACGTCCGTTACGCGGCCGTCATCGAGTTCATCCACACGGCGACCCTCGTCCACGACGACATCATCGACGACGCGGAGACGCGCCGCGGCCGTGCCAGCGTGAACCGGCGCTGGGGAAACGAGCTGACGGTCCTCTTCGGCGACTACCTCTATATGAAGTCGATGGAGATCTCCCTCGAGGAAGGGGACCTCCGGGTCCTTCAGCTCCTCTCGCGTGTGACGCTCGAGATGACCGAGGGGGAGATCATCGCGTCGGAGAGGCGGGGGCTCCTCGAGCTGACGCTCGACGGCTACCTCGACATCGTCCGGCGAAAGACGGCTCTGCTCTTCGCGGCGTCGTGCCGGATCCCGGCGTTCCTCGTCGACACCTTCCACGGAGAGCCGGCGGAAGCGTGGGGCGAGCGCCTCTGGGAGTTCGGTCTCTCCCTCGGAATCGCCTTCCAGCTCCAGGACGACCTCCTCGACTACACGGCGACGGAAGAGGAGCTGGGCAAGCCGGTCCTTTCCGACCTTCGTGAGGGAAAGCTGACCCTTCCCCTCATCCTGAGCCTCGAGGACGCCACCTGGGCCGAGCGGAAGCAGATCGAGACCGTCGTGGCCGAGGGACGCTTTCTCTCCGTCTCCCCGGGGGAGATCCTCGCGATCGTCGAACGGCTGGGGGCGGTCGAGCGGGCGCGCCGGATGGTCGATGACTACGCAGAGCGCGCCCGCCGCATCGCCGAAGCGTTTCCCGATTCCCCCTCTCGGGACGGGCTCCTTCTGGCGGCCGATTTCGCGGCCCACCGCCGTAAATAGCTGCCCGCGAAGCAGATCCGCTGATCCACCTTATTCCTAATTTCCTTAGGCCAATGGCGGGAGTATCCCCTTATGTTTTCTGGCAGGCACGGCATTCGACCAGAATCTGACGTAAGAAGTTAGGGCCATCGTCGCTATGGCCTTTTATTTTTCGGATTTCTCTTGATTTTCACAGCTCATGGGAATAACTTCTCCACAGCCCCTGATGGTCGAATAGAACGCAACGCCGAACGGAGAGGGAATGTTCGAGAAGCTCTTCCGATCGTTCCGGACGACCTTCAACGATTCGCGTCGTGAGGAGTTCACGCTCGAAGAGGAAGTCGCCCTCTACCGCCACCGCGCCGACCTCGCGCTCGAGGAAGAGCGCTGGAACGACGCGTTGGTCTTCCTGGCCAAGATCCTTCGCCTGAACCCGTACGACCTGCAGGCCCGCATGGCCGTCGCCTGGACCTACCACTACAAGCTCGGCGAGGCGACGAAGGCGCTCCTGACGTACGAGAAGGTGATCGCCGCCGCAGGCTATGACGAGTCGAACTCGTACTCTGCGGCCGCGCGCGAAGGGATTCGAGAGCTTGCCTTTTCCGCCGAAGTTCCGTCTCTTCCGATGGACGGCCTGATGGACGAAGAGTCCGAAGCCGGGCCCTCGGGCGACGCCTCCCGAAGCGCCGCCGTCTAGCCTCCTCCTTCTCCCGTTCCCCGGTCTCGCGCCCGCCTCCGGGCGGGCGTCTCCTCTTTCGTTGACGATTCCTCGGGGCGCGATGCTAGTATCGAACGTGCCCCGCGTTGCGGTCGTCATCCCTTCCCGATTCGGCGCCGAGCGCTTTCCGGGCAAGCCTCTCCACCCCATTGCCGGTGTTCCGATGGTCGTCCGCGTCCTGAAGCGGGCGCAGGAGGCGGAAAGGATCGACCTCGTCCTCGTCGCGACGGACGACGCGCGGATCGCCTCCGCCGTCGAGGCGGCGGGCGGCCGGGCCGTCCTGACCGACCCGGCCCTCCCGTCGGGAACCGACCGGGTCTTCGCGGCCGTCCGCGACCTACCGGTCGAGATCGTCCTGAACGTCCAGGGGGACGAGCCGCTCATGGACCCGCGCAACATCGAGCGCGTGGCCGATTTCCTTCGGGCGCACCCGGAGTTCCCCCTCGCCACGGTCGCGCTCCCCCTCCCGGAAGAGGGCGACGCCGCCGATCCGAACGTCGTCAAGGTCGTCCGCGGCGACGACGGCCGGGCCCTCTACTTCTCGCGCGCGCCCATTCCGTATCGCCGCCGGCCCGAGCCGGGCCTTGCCACACTGAAACATCTCGGGCTCTACGGCTACCGGAAGGAGGCCCTGAAGCGCTGGACCGAGCTGCCTCCGCACCCGCTCGAGCGGGCCGAGAGCCTCGAGCAGCTCCGCGCCCTCGCGGCCGGGATGGCGATGGCCGTTCTCGATGCCGCGAGCGACTCGATCGGGGTCGACACGATCGAGGATGCCCGAAGAGTCGAGGAGATTCTGAGAAAGCGTGACCTGGGCCCCGAAGCCAACATCGTGATTCCCGCGGAGGTGCAGAGTGGGAACTAAGTACATCTTCATTACCGGCGGCGTGGTCTCGGGCCTCGGAAAGGGAATCGCGGCGGCTTCGATGGGCGCCCTCCTCGAGGCCCGGGGATTCAAGGTCACCCTCCAGAAGTTCGACCCGTACATCAACGTCGATCCCGGCACGATGTCCCCGTTCCAGCACGGCGAGGTCTACGTGACGGACGACGGCGCCGAGACCGACCTCGACCTCGGGCATTACGAGCGCTTCACGTCGGCAATCACGGGAAAGGCGAACAGCATCTCGACGGGGAAGATCTACCAGGCCGTCATCGAGAAGGAGCGGCGAGGCGATTACCTCGGAAAGACCGTGCAGGTCATTCCGCACATCACGGACGAGATCAAGGACGGGATTCGCCGCGTGGCCGGCGACAACGACGTCGTCCTCGTCGAAATCGGCGGTACGGTGGGCGACATCGAGTCGCTCCCTTTCCTCGAGGCGATCCGGCAGTTCCGGCAGGACGTCGGGCGCGGCAACGCGATCAACGTCCACCTGACCCTCGTCCCCCACATCGCCGCCTCGGACGAGCTGAAGACGAAGCCGACGCAGCATTCCGTGAAGGAGCTCCTCTCCATCGGGATCCAGCCCGACATCCTCCTCTGCCGGGCCGACCGTGCCGATCCCCGAGGAGATGAAGAAGAAGATCTCTCTTTTCTGCAACGTGGATGAGAGGGCCGTCATCACGGCCCAGGACGTTCCGAGCATCTACGAGGTCCCCCTCGCCTTCGCCCGCGAGGGCCTCGACGAGATCCTTCTCGACTACCTCTCGCTCCCCCACTACACGCGCGATCTCGCGAAGTGGGAGCAGATCGTGAACCGCGTGAAGAACCCGGCCGAGGAGGTCACGATCGCCATCTGCGGGAAGTACGTCCAGCTGGGCGACAGCTACAAGTCGCTGAACGAGGCGCTCCACCACGGCGGCATCGCGAACGGCCTGAAGGCGAAGCTCGTCTTCGTCGATTCCGAAGAGCTGGAGGCGAGCGGCTTCCCGGATACGCTCGTGAGCGCGGACGCCATCCTGATCCCCGGCGGCTTCGGCAAGCGCGGGATCGAGGGGAAGATCCAGGCGATCCGGTATGCGCGCGAGATGAAGGTGCCGTTCTTCGGCATCTGCCTCGGGATGCAGTGCGCCGTGATCGAGTACGCCCGGCACGTCGTGGGGCTCGAGCATGCGAACTCCACCGAGTTCGATCCGGACGCGCCGCACAAGGTCATCTACAAGCTTCGCGACCTCCTGAAGGTGGAGGCCCTCGGCGGGACGATGCGGCTCGGCAAGTACCCGTGCGACCTCG
Organism: uncultured Acidobacteriota bacterium; assembly: GCA_963779415.1. Taxonomy (GTDB): domain Bacteria; phylum Acidobacteriota; class Thermoanaerobaculia; order UBA5066; family UBA5066; genus DAOMFB01. Next base: position 348,122 of record CAVZYA010000003.1, read on the forward strand.
CGGAGGGCTCCCTCGCGCGCCGCTGCTACGGCGAGGCCCAGATCTGGGAGCGCCACCGTCACCGGTACGAGGTGAACCAGGAGTACCTCGGCCCCCTCCGGAGCGCCGGAATGAGCTTCGCGGGGATGTCGCCCGACCGGAAGTTCGTGGAGATGGTCGAGCTGACGGATCACCCCTGGTTCCTCGGCTGCCAGTTCCACCCCGAGTTCAAGAGCAAGCCGACCGTGCCGCATCCTCTCTTCAGGGACTTCGTCCGCGCGGCGCGGGCTCACAAGCACGCTCGGCGGCAGGGAGCCGAGCGGACGGCGTCGGAGCTCTCCCCCGTCGTCGAGGCCCCGGCCCATCTCCCGACCCCGAACGGCGAATCCGCCTGAAGAGGGCCCGAAGGCCGGAGCTTCTCCTCGCGGCGGTCCCTGCAGGCGCTGCTACGATGGAGGGCGCCCATGAAGGTCTTCGCGTCGATCACCCCTCATCTCTCCGTCGGTGACCGCTGCCGCCCCGTCTTCTTCGCCGGGCCGTGCGTCCTCGAGTCGCGAGCGCACGCCCTGAAGATGGCGAGGGAAATCAAGAAGGTCTTCACCGATCTCGGCGCCGCCGACCGGCTCGTCTTCAAGTCCTCGTTCGACAAGGCGAACCGGAGCGCGGGCGACTCGTTCCGGGGTCCCGGTCTCGAGAAGGGGCTTTCGATCCTGTCGGAGGTGAAGGAGAAGACGGACCTTCCTGTCGTGACCGACGTCCACGAGCCCGAGCAGTGCGCGATCGCCGCCGAGGTCGCCGACGTCCTCCAGATCCCGGCGTTCCTCTGCCGGCAGACCGACCTCATCCTCGCCGCCGCGGGGACGGGGAGGGCGCTGAACGTGAAGAAGGGGCAGTTCCTCGCCCCGGACGACGCCAAGCAGATCGTCGAGAAGTGCCGCGCCGCGGGAAACGGGAACATGATTCTCTGCGAGCGCGGGACGACCTTCGGCTACCACAACCTCGTCGTCGACTTCCGCGCGCTCCCCATGATGCGCGCGCTCGGCGTCCCGGTGATCTACGACGCGACGCACTCCCTCCAGCTCCCGGGCGGCCTCGGGACGGAGACGGGGGGCTCCCGCGAGTACGCCCCCGCTCTCGCACGCGCCGCCGCCGCCGTCGGCGCCGACGGCTACTTCTTCGAGGTCCACGACGACCCGGCGCACGCGAAGTCCGACCGCGCCACGCAGCTCCCCCTCGCGACCCTCCCGAAGTTCCTCTCGGACCTCCTGAAGTTCGACGCCCTCCGGCGCGAGACGAACCCTTAGGAGAGTCGCGCCCCACAGACGTCGACTCGAGCGGCCCTTCTCGCCGGCTGAGTGACAATGGCGCGGGAGAGTGCTGGCATAGGCATCCAACCGGGGACACGACTGGGGCCTTACGAGGTCGTTTCGCTGCTCGGCGCTGGCGGAATGGGCGAGGTGTATCGCGCCCGCGACCCGCGCCTCGGCCGCGAGGTCGCGATCAAGACGATCGCTCCCCATCTCGGCGGCGGGCCGGAGGCGCTCGCCCGATTCCAGCGCGAGGCCCGGACGATCGCGGCCCTGACCCATCCGAACATCCTGGCCGTCTTCGACGTGGGAACCCACGAAGACGTCTGGTTTCTCGTGACGGAGCTGCTCGAAGGGGAGACCCTGGGCGAGAGGCTCTCACGCAACGTCCTCCCCTGGACGAAAGCGGTCGACATCGCGGCGGCCGTGGCCGAGGGGCTCGCGGACGCCCATGCGCACGGGATCGTCCACCGCGACCTCAAGCCGGGAAATCTGTTCCTGACGTCGGAGGGACGGGTCAAGATCCTCGACTTCGGCCTGGCCCGGCGGATCCTCTCCGCGGCCGCTGCCGGGGACGCGGAGGCGCCGACGCTCGCGCCCTCCACGGAGCCCGGGACGATCCTGGGCACCGTCCTCTACATGTCGCCGGAGCAGGTCGAGGGCGGGCCGCTCGACGCCCGCTCGGACATCTACTCGCTCGGATCCGTCCTCTACGAAATGCTCGCCGGGAAGCCTCCCTTCCCGTCCACGTCGCCTGGCGGAACGATGGCGGCCATCCTGCGTGATCCTCCGCCGCCGATCCCCGGGGACCGGCAGGCGCTCCCGGCCGGCCTCGAACGCGTCGTGTGGCGCTGTCTCGAAAAGAACCCGGACGAGCGGTTCCAGTCGGCCCGGGATCTGGCATTCGCGCTCCGGGCCTTTTCCCGCGGCGCGGCGCCGACCGCTGAGGAGGCCGCAGTCCGGAGGGGTCCCCCGTCCGTAGCCGTCCTTCCGTTCCGTAATCTCAGCGCCGATCCGGAGAACGAGTTCTTTGTCGACGGGATCCTGGAGGACGTGATCGCGCATTTGTCGAAAATCCGCTCCCTGAAGGTGATTTCCCGGTCGTCGGTGATGCCCTTCAAGGACCGGGAGCAGAGCCCGCGGGAGATCGGGACGACTCTGGGCGCTTCTGCGATCCTGGAAGGGAGCGTCCGGCGCGCCGGGAATCGCGTGCGCATCGTCGCGCAGCTCATCGAGGCCCGGACGAACGAGCACATCTGGGCCGAAACCTACGACCGCGAGCTCACCGACATCTTCGCGATTCAGACCGACGTCGCCTTCCAGATCGCCGCGGCATTGAAGGCGGAGCTCTCTCTCGACGAGCGGCGCCGGATCCAGAGGACTCCGACTCGCGATCTCCGCGCCTATCAGCTCTACCTTCAGGGGAGGTACTGCCACAGCCGGTACACCGAGGAGGGGTTCCGAAAGGGCATCGGCTACTTCGAGGAGGCGATCGCCGCGGACCCGGAGTTTGCGCTGGCGCACGCGGGGCTGGCGCTGGCGTATGCCGAGCTCGGCCAGGAACAGGGCTCCGGGGCGCTCAAACCCGCGGAGGCCTTTCGAAGGGCCCGGGAAGCCGTCGCGAAGGCGCTGGCGCTCGACAACGCGCTCGCGGAAGCGCACGGCGTCGTGGCGCTTCTGAAGTTCATATGCGATTACGACTGGGTCGGCGCCGAACGGGAATTCCAGCGCGCGCTCGAGCTCAGTCCGGGGAGCGCGGACCTCCACGATCACTACGGATGGCTCTGTTCGGCGCTCGGGCGATACGACGACGCGATCCGGCTCGTGAAGCGCGCGCAGGAGCTGGACCCGCTGACCCATCGTTCGGATCTCGCCAACGAACTGCTCCGGGCGGGTCGGATCGCTGAGGCGCTGGCGCTCGCCGAGCGGCTCGTCGAATTCGAGCCCGACTACCCGAGGGGCCACTCGATCTCGGGCTGGGCCCTCATCGCGATGGGCCGCAGCCGCGAAGGACTCGAGGCGCTCGAGCGGGCCGCCGCGCTGAGCCCGGAGAGCACGACCTTCCTGGGACAGCTTGGCCAGGCGTACGGGATGACCGGCGAGGAGGCGAAGGCCCGGGACGTTCTCGCGTGCCTTCACGCCCTGTCTCTGACCCGCACCATCTCCCCGTACGCCTTCGCTTACGTTCACACCGGCCTCGGCGAGAACGACCTGGCTCTCGACTGGCTCGAAAGGGCCTACGAGCAGGGGTCGGGTCCGATCTACGGAATCAAGGGTTCGTTCCTGTTCCGGAGCCTCCGGTCGCATCCCAGATTCACGGCGCTCCTCCGGAAGATGAACCTCGCCTGAAGCGCAGCAAAGGGAAAACGACCGGAGCTCCAGCATGAACGCGAGCCCTGCGGCCACCGCCTTCGCCATCTCCTTCCGACGCGTTACCGTCCGCCGCGGCCGCGAGCTCGCGCTCGACGGCGTCACCTTCGACGTTCCGGCGGGCTCGGTCTTCGCCCTCCTCGGGCCGGAGGGTTCCGGCCGCTCGGCCCTGCTCCGGTGCCCCCTCGGACGGGTGAAGCCCGACGCGGGGACCTGTTTCGTCTTCGGGGTGGCCGCCTGGCCGTCACGCCGGGCCGCGAGGCGCCGCATCGGCGCCGTCCTCGCGAAGGCGGACGCCCCCACGGACCCGTCCGCCCCCCTCTCGCGCTTCTTCAGACGTCTTCTCCCCCGCCGGGATGCCGAGTCTCCCTCCGGGCTCCTCGCGAGGCTGCGTGGCGCCGGAGCCTCGAGCCCCGACCTCGTCGTCCTCGACGACACGGCGCTCGCTTCCGACCCGGCCGCGCGGCGGGATACCCTCGAGCCTCTCCTGCGCGAGGCGGCGGGGCGCGGAGCGACGGTCCTGATCGTGACGGACGACCTTCCTCTCGTCGAGCGTGTCGCGACGCACGTCGGGATCCTTCGGAGGGGACGGCTCGCCCTCGTCGGGCCGCTCGGGACCGTGAGGGCCCGGTTCCGCCGGATCCGCTACTCGAACGAGCGGACCGAGGAGCGGACGGAGTTCGGGACCGAGCTCGATGCCTTCGACGCCGTGCAAGTGAAGGTGAGGGGCTGGGGAATCGACGCCGTCGTCTCGAACTTCGACGAGGGGGCGTTCGCGCGGTTCGCCTCGACCGAAGGCGTCGTCGATGCCGAGGCCGAGGAGCTCTCGCTCGAGGAGATCTTCGAGGCCGTCTCCGGGGTCGGACGGTGAAGTGTCGGCCGGGCATCCCGTAAGATCGGGGCGTGACGACCCCGGCCCAGCAGCAGGCCCGGCGGGTTCTGGAGATCGAGGCGGAGGCGGTCCGCTCGCTTCTCGAGGACCTCGACGCGGGGTTCGACGCCGCCGTCGAAGCGATGAAGGGGACCGCGGGGCGCGTGGTGGTGACCGGGATCGGAAAGAGCGGCATCGTGGGGCAGAAGATCGCCGCGACGCTCGCCTCGACAGGGACGGCGGCCTTCTTCCTCCACCCGACGGAGGCGATTCACGGAGATCTCGGGGTGATCCTGAAGGGAGACGTCGTCCTCGCCGTCTCCTATTCCGGCGAGACCGAGGAGCTGATCGCCCTCGCGCCACACGTGAAGCGGCGGGGCGCGTCGCTCGTCGCCCTGACCGGGAGCCCGACCTCGTCCCTCGGCCGGAGCGCCGACATCGTCGTGACCTGCCGTATCCGCGAGGAAGCCTGTCCCCTGAATCTCGCGCCGACGGCCTCCACGACCGCCCAGATGGCGATGGGGGACGCGCTCGCGATGGCGCTCTCGGTCGAAAAGGGTTTCCGGCCGGAGGATTTCGCCGCGCTCCACCCCGGCGGCAAACTCGGGAAGCGCTTTCTCCACGTCTCGGACCTGATGCACACCGGGGACGCGGTGCCGGTCGTGCCGGAGACCGCCGCGATGAAGGTCGTCGTCTACGAGATGTCGAAAAAGCGGTTCGGCATCACGGGCGTCGTCGACGGCGGCGGACGGCTCGCGGGCGCCATCTCCGACGGCGACCTCCGGCGCCTCCTCGAGCGCCACGGCTCGAAGGCGATGGACCTTTCGGCGGGCGAGGCGATGAGCCGAAGCCCGAAGACGATCGCGGCCTCGGCCTTCGCGACGGCGGCCGTCCTCGGGATGGAGGAGCAGAAGATCACCTCGCTCTTCGTCGTGGACGACGGCGGCCGGCCCGAGGGGATCCTGCACCTGCACGATCTCTGGGGCATCGAGTCGATCTGAGGGAGATTCCGGGCGTTGTCGATGCAGCTCTACACGATGGCGCTCTCGCGCCTCGTGCCGCTTCTCCTTCTCGTCTCCGTCTTTCTCATCGCCGGACGTTTCGTCCACGATCGGGCCCGGGGGAGTCATCCCGCTCTCGCGAGGCCGCTCTTCGGTGCGGTCCTCCTCTGCGGGGCCCTGGTCGTCGCTCCCCTCGTCGCCCGCGACTCGATCCTCGTCGGAGCCGAGCGAGCCTTCCAGGCGGGAGACTGGCCGACCGCGGCAAGGCGCTTCGAAACCTACGCGGCGCTCCGGGGAACGGCGCGGGGGAACGAGGGCTACCGCTGGGCGCTGGCCCTCATGAACTCTCACCGGTATTCGGATGCCGAAAGCGTCCTGATAAGGAGCTTTCCTCCGCCCGGCGAGCGCACGGTCGCCATCCGGCCCGACCGCGTACTCGCACTGGCCGTTTGTCGCTACTACACCGGGCGCCACGAGCTGGCCAGAAAGACGCTCCTCGCGATCCCGCCCGGGCTCTCGGCGGTCCGCGAATACCTGTTGGGCCGCATTGACGAGGAAGAGGGAATGCGCGACGCCTCCGTCGCGAACTACCGGGAAGCGCTCCGGAGAGAGCCCGGCTTCTACCCGGCCCTCTATCAGCTCGTCCGCGTCCTCGTCCTCGAAGGCCGGCTGGCCGAGGCCGAAGGCGCCGTGGAGTCCTTTGAGCGGAAAGCGGGGACCCGCTCCGCAAACACGGCACTCGATGACCTGAAACGCGCGGCCCGCCGGGCTTCTCCTCCGCCCGGCCCGAAGGAGTTCCTGCTTGTTCAGGCGGACTAGCGTCCGGGTGGAAGACGTCGCCTCCATCGGACTCACCGTTTCGCTCGTCGCCTTCGCCGGGATTCGCTCCGCGCTCTCCGACCTGCGCCTCGACGAATCGAACTGGTGGGACCTCTCCTTCATCCTCACGCCGGTGTCGGTCCTCGTTTTTTTCGCGGCGTGCCGCTATGCATGGAGAGGGGACGAGGCCGGGTCTCCGTCGGTATTCAACTCCGTCGGAACCACGATTCGCGACTGGCTGCCGTTCCTGATCTTCTCACTGACGTACGAGACCTTTCGGAGCCGGATCTGGAGCCTCGTCCTCGTCCGGGACCGTGATGCCGAGCTCCTCCGGCTCGACCGCCTCCTCTTCGGTGAGACCCCGAGCGTCCTGCTCCAGCACGCCATCACGCCGCTCCTGACGAACGCGATGTCGGTCTTCTACTTCCTGCACCTGGTCGCCCCGCCGGTGTTGGCCTTCGCTCTCTACCGCAAGGATCGGCGACTCTTCCGCGAGTTCCTCTTCGCCGTCCTCCTCTCGGGAGCCATCGGCTCGGCCGGGTACCTCACCGTTCCCGCCACCGGACCCCAGGTCGCGTATCCGGAACTGTTCCCGGTACCTCTCCAGGGAGACGTCTTCGACCCGATCACCCGCATCCTCGAGACGGCCCGCGCCCCGCGGGACGTCTTCCCGAGCCTCCACGTCGGCGTCTCGACGATCGTCCTCTACTACGCCTTTCGCCGAGGGAGGCTTCCGGGCCTCATCCTGCTCCCCTTCGTACTCGGCAACTGGGTCTCCACGCTCTATCTGAGGTACCACTACCTCGTCGACGTCTTTGCCGGCTGGGGGGTCGCCTTCCTGGCGATCGCCCTCTCGCGTTACCTGCTCGGCCTCGAGGGCCGCTTCCGGTCGTCCCGGAAGGAAAAGCTCTCTTTTGAGCGTGAGAGCAAGGCCGATTGACAGATAATCCGCCCGAATGCCCACCGCCCCGATCCTTCCCGAGGACCTCCGCACGAAGCTCGCCCGGATCCGCGGCCTGATCCTCGACGTGGACGGCGTTCTGACGGATGGAGCGCTGACCTTCGACGAGGATGGGCGCGAGTGGAAGACCTTCGATGTGAAGGACGGACTGGGGCTCGTTCTCCTGCGCGACCTCGGCTACAAGATCGGCATCGTCTCAAGCCGGACGTCGAAGGTGGTCCTCGCCCGCTGCCGCGACCTGAAGGTTCCCGAGGGATACATCCTTCAGGGAGAACGGGACAAGGCGGCCGCGTTCGACAAGGTCGCCGCGCTCTGGGAGCTTCAGCCGTGGGAGATCGCCGTCGTCGGCGACGACCTCCCCGACCTCGGAATGCTGCGGCGCGCGGGGGTGGGCGCCTGCCCGGCCGACGCCGTCGGAATCGTCCGGGAAGCCGCGGCGCTCCGCCTCACGCGGCCCGGCGGCAGCGGGGCCGTCCGCGAGATGTGCGACCTGATCCTCGAGGCGCGACGCGGCGCCCGGGCAGACCGCCCCTCGCCCGTTCCGCCGGAGCCCCAGTCTCCTACCGACGGCGACGTCATCCCCTTCCCCGGCTCGCGCGGCTGAGCCCCGCCGGGGAGTGAATCCGCCGCCCGTAAGGGACGGTACGGACGGAAGGGAGGAGCCGAGATGCTCGTTGCGTCCCAGATCCGGGCCGGCACGGCTCTTCGACTCTCGGGAGAGATCTGGAAGGTCCTCGCCGCTGAATACCACGGCGGCGGCGGGAAGATGGGAGGCGTCACGCACGCCCGGCTCCGGAACCTCCGGACCGGAACGCAGCGCGAATGGCGCTTCCGGGCCGAGGAGCCGATCGAGGCCGTCGAGCTGGAGAAGCAGAATCTCCAGTTCCTCTACGGCGACGCGGAGAGCTCCACCTTCATGAACCCCCTCACGTTCGAGCAGACCGAGGTGGAGAACGCCCTCCTCGGAACAGCAGCGGCTTACCTGACGCCGGAGATGACGGTTCCCGTGGAGTTCTGCGAGGGGCGCCCGATCGGCGTGACGTTCCCCGAGATCGTCGAGGTCCGCGTCGCCAAGACGGCCGCGCCGGTCCACACCCAGGGCCAGGACAACGTCCGGAAGAAAGCGACGCTCGAGAACGGCGTCGCGCTCCTCGTCCCGCCGTTCATCGCCGAAGGGGAGTGGATCCGCGTCGACGTCGAGAAGGGGACCTACGTCGAACGGGCGAAGGGCGCGAAGTGGAAGCCGTGAGCCCTAGCCCGCGGCCTTCGGGTCCCGCTTCTTGAACGCCCAGGCGAGCCCCACGCCGAGGAGATAGAGCCCGCACATCGGCAGCGCGAAGGCGCACTGCGTCGGGATGTCGGGGGTCGGCGTGATGACGGCCGCGATGATGAAGATGATCAGGACGGCGTATCGGAACTTCGCGAGGAGCCACTTTTCGTCGACGACGCCGATCCGCGCCAGGAAGAAGATCAGGAGCGGCGTCTCGAAGACGAGCCCCATCCCGAGAAGGATCTTCGAGACGATGTCGAGATAGTCCTCGATCTTCAGGACGGGCATGAAGTCCTCGCCCGTGGAGACGAGAAAGTTCGCGACCATCGGGAACGCGACGGAATAGCCGAAGAACCCTCCGCCGACGAAGAAGACGACCGAGGAGCCGACGAACGGGAGGACCCACTTCTTCTCTTTCTTGTAGAGCCCCGGGGCCACGAAGAGCCAGAGCTGCCAGAGGATCACGGGGCTCGCGACGAAGATCCCCGCGATCAGCGCCACGTTGACGTAGAGCATGAAGGGCTCGGTCAGCTGCGTGTAGGCCAGCTTCGTCCCCTGCGGGAGGGCCTTGAGCACCGGCGCCGAGAGGATCTGGAAGATCTCCTTCGCCCGCCACCAGCAGATCAGGAAACCGACGGCCACGGCGGCGACCGACCAGACGAGCCGCTTTCGCAGGTCCTCGAGGTGCTCGAGGAACGTCATCCGGGGGAGTTCTTCCTCCGGGTCTCCCCCGGTCCGCCGCTCGATCACGAGGGCTTCGTCGTCCCGGTCTCGACCTTCCCGGCCGGCGCATCGGAAGGAGCGGCTCCGGCGGGAGGCGGCGAAGGCGGCGGTTCGACCGGCGGAGTCTCCTTCGTGGCGCGGTCCATTTCGTCCTCGATCGTCCGCTTCAGCTCGTTCGACGTCCGCTTGAACTCGCCGAGAGCCTTCCCCACCTGCTTGCCGATCTCCGGGAGCTTCTGGGGCCCGAACAGGAGCAGCGCCAGGACGAGGATCATCACGAGCTCGGGCATTCCGATGTTGCCCATCCGAACGGCGCCTCCTCGCGCGCCGGAGAGAGAATCGACTGCGACACCACCGAAGTCAAGGCGGCCGGCGGATGACGGAATGCTACCCTTGGCGCCGTCAGGGAGGTCCTCTTGGTGAACGATCCCGCAGCCGGCCGTTCCGTTTTCCGCCGCCGTCTCACGGCGATCGCGTTTCTCGCCGCCGTCACCGTGGTCGGCGGCCTGATCGGCCCGCGCCTCGTCGCCGTTCCCGACACGACGAGCGCCGGCATGAAGGAGTATGCGGACCTTCTCGCGACGACCCGCGCCTGGTACGCGGACGACATCGCGCCCGCGAAGCTCGTCTACGCGTCGATCCAGGGAATGCTCTCCGGCCTCGACCCGCACACGAATTTCCTCGAGCCCGAGGAGTACGGGGCGATGCAGGAGAGGCAGCGCGGCTCCTTCTACGGCCTCGGGATCATCATCTCGAAGCGGAACGGGAAGGTCACCGTCATCACGACGCTCGAGGGCTCCCCCGCCGATCGTCTCGGCATCCGCGCCGGCGACATCATCGACCGCGTCGAGGGACAGTCGATCGACGACCTCGCCGTCGACGCCGTGGTCCGGAAGCTCAAGGGTCCGAAGGGGACGAAGGTCCGGGTCACGATCGTCCGCCCGGGCTTTCCCGAGCCGCTCCAGATGACCGTGACGCGGGCGGAGATCCCGACGAATTCGGTCTCTTACGCCTTCATGATCGAACCGGGGGTGGGCTACATCCGCCTCAAGGATTTCACGCAGACCTCGTCGCAGGAGCTCGGGGAGGCATGGGACCGCCTCGAGAAGCAGGGGATGAAGAAGCTCCTCTTCGACCTTCGCGGGAACCCCGGCGGGCTTCTCGACCAGGCGGTCGGCGTCTCCGACTACTTCCTCTCGAAGGGCGAGAAGGTCGTTTCCACTCGCGGGCGGACGGCCGGCTCGGACCAGACGTTTCTCGCTCCCGGAAAGCACACGAAGTCCCGCATTCCGGTCGTCGTCCTCCTGAACAAGGGCTCCGCTTCGGCTTCCGAGATCGTGGCCGGGGCGCTCCAGGACCACGACCGCGGGCTCATCGTCGGTCAGACGAGCTGGGGAAAAGGCCTCGTCCAGTCCGTCTTCAATCTGTCGGACGGGGCCGGGCTCGCCCTGACGACGGCGAAGTACTACACCCCTTCCGGGCGCTGCATCCAGCGGGACTACAAGGACGTCCTCGAGTACCTCGCCCCCGAGGCCGCGGACGAGAGGGGGGACGAGGGTGCGGAGTCGACCGCGGGCCGCGAAACCTTCCGGACCGACGCGAACCGCACCGTCTTTGGTGGAGGCGGGATCACGCCGGACATCTTCGTCAAGCCGGAGACGCTCTCCCGCTTTGCCGCGACGCTCTATGCCCGCGGCCTCTTCTTCGAGTTCGCGGTCCAGTACCGCGCCAAGAACCCCGACGTGCCACGAGACTTCCAGGTCACCGACGCCGTCCGCGACGAGTTCTTCCGGTTCCTCGACGGCAAGTCCGACCTCGGGTGGGACGGGAAAGCCCGGGAGATGTACACCGCCGAGAAGGACCCGAAGATCGTCGACCGCGCGATCCGGGAGGAACTCCTGACGGCCGTCTACGGGAGCGAGGTGGGATACCGGTCGAGCCTCGACGGAGACGTCGTCGTGAAGAAGGCGCTCAGCCTCTTCCCCGAGGCCGAGAAGCTCGCTTCGGCCCGCGCCGCGGCCCTGGTCGCCCGGGCGTCGACGCCGCCGCGCTGACGCCCGGCCGGATCAGCCCCCACCAGAGGGAGAAGGCGATGGCCCAGCAGCCGGCCAGACGGTAGAAGTGCCATAGGCCCGCCCAGACGTTGCGGGAGACGGGCCCGTAGTACGCGGCGCTCCAGGCTCCGAGCTGGGTGGCGTAGAGCTGCTTGACGGCGATGACGACCGCCGCCACGTGGGTCAGGCCGAGGATCCCGAATGCCGCGAAAAGGCGCACGAGGCCCTTGTCCCTCAGAAGCCTCTCGCGGGTGGCCGCGAGGGCGCAGAGAAGGATGACGTTGAACGTCAGGTCGTCCACCGGCAGGCTCGGACGCTCGGAACGGGAGGCGAAGTCGGCCCTGTCGACGACGAGCCGCCGCTCCTCGGCGTAGAGGCGGGTCGCGGCGGGCCGTTCGAGGAACCGAAGGACCGGCTCCGCGGCCTCCGCAAGGAGACGCCCGTACGCCGGAAAGGAGGCCGTCCACAGGAGGAGACCGGCCAGAAATCCGGCGGCCGCCCTAAGCGCGAGCCTCACGGCTCCCGGCCCGCCGGCTCCAGAGAAGGAACAGGCCGACGGCGACGAGGATCAGGATCGTCTGCCAGACCGCCGTGTGGAACATCTCGAAGACGCCCCGTCGGTGAACACCGAGCCAGAAGAGCGAGACGACCCGGACGAGGTTGAGTACCTGAATGACGGCGACTCCGACGGCAATTCCCGCGAGGCGCTTCCCCCATGAAGCGGGGAACGCGAGAACCGCGGCGACGAGGATGAGCATCGCCTCGACGCCGTTGCAGCCGTTCTTCACGTCCACGGCGAATCCGGGCGACTGGATCTGAGTGCCGACCGACCTTGCGGGCTCGCCGAGCACACGCAGGAGCGCCGTCGACACGGTCACGATCCGCGCCGTGAACGGAACGATCACATGGTCGTTCGTCGGCTGCACCGCCACGGCCAGGTAGAACAGACCGAGGAAGGCGGCGAAGCGGACGAGAAATCGGGTCTCGGGTTTCGCCGCCGGCCTCCTACCGAACAAGCGTCTGGTTGTAGACGAGGAAGCGCCGCGTCGCCGCGGCACGCCTCACGCCGAAGGCATCCTGCACTTCGATCGTCAGGTCGTGTTCGCTGTTGCTCAGTGCCGTCGTATCGAGGAAGAACCGGAAGCGCGCCATCCAGTTCTGGGGAAAGTAGGGATAGAGAAGCGCGATGTCGGGGCTCAAAATCCCGTACTCCGCATAATCCAGCCCGGTGACGGCGTCCGTCTGAAAGACGCCGTCGATCTTGATCCGGACCTTCTGCACGGTGTTGAGGTCGAGGGCCCAGCCCATCACCGGGTAGACGCCGTTCACGAACTCGTAGTTCGTCGGTTCCTCGACGAAGCCGATCGGCGGCGGGTTCGTGCCCTGGCTGGCGCACTCGAGAATGACCGGAACGTCCGGGAGAGGTGCCCAGGTCTCCTCCTTGTCGTACACCTTCGTCTGGAGGATGTGAGCTCCTTCGGTGAATCCTCCCGTCGTCAGGAGGTACCCGACGTCGAGGACGAAGAGGAAACCGGGGTTCGGCGCCTGCGGGAAGCCCGGATAGAGAAGCTCGATGTCGGGCCGATAATAGCCATAGCAGTCGATGAGGGCGTTGTTCAGCGCCGGCTCCCGCCGGCAGTCGAGGCGGCTGTCGAGGAGCGTGACGCCGTCGAGCTCGAGCCGGACGTGGGAGACACCTCCGCGGTCCGAGGGCATTCCCGTGTCGAGGGCCCACCCCACGACGCGCATCAGGTACCTCGGATCGACGATCTGACCCGCGCCGCCCGAGGGAGAGCCGACGGGCGCCGAGGCGCAGGCGCCAAGCCATGTGGAGTTCAGGAGGGGCTGCTCGACCTCTCCGAATGGCGCGAGGCCCGGGCCATCGTTGAAGACCTGCACCGTCCGGACGCCGAGGAACCCCTGCTGTCCCTGGTCGTCCACGGCTTTGGCGCTGATCTGGTGAACGCCGTTCGACATCCGCGTCGAGTCGACGTTCAGGATGAATCCCGAGGCGATGGCAGAAGGGTCCGCCGGATAGCTCGCCGCGACGTCGGGGCGAGGAATTCCCGGTATCGCCTGCCGCTCGAGCAGGCCGTCGACGTAGACATCCACGTGGTCGACACGGCTGTCGTCCAGCGCCCAGCCGACGACGGGGAGGACGCCGCTCGCATCCGGAGCGCTCTGGTTCAGCGGGTAGTCGAGGGCGCCGAAGGGGGGCTGGTTCCGCGTGCTGTCGATGAGGATGGTCCGTGGAGCGAGAAAATAGCAGCACCCTGTCACGTCCGTGCACGCGGACGTAGACGGTGTGACTCCCGTTCGAGTAGAGCGAGGCCTTGAAGGACCCCTCGAACCCGGGATTTCCGGCCGCGGTCCCGAGATAGCTCGGAAAAGCCTGCATGACGTCGGGCCGCGGGAGCGTGAGCTTGATTCCGCCCGGCTCCGTGACGCGGTTCGATTCGTCCGTGCCGTCGACGTAGATGTCGATCGACGAGATCTGGTTTCCGTTCAGTGCGAAGCCGATGACTCGAACGTACCCGGAGACCGTGGCGCCGTCGGCGGGCGAGTCGATGGCCCCGATGAGCGGAGCCGGGCACGCGGAGTCCGCGCACTGGGCGCCAGCTGGCGCTGCCGGCGCGAGCGCGGTTGCGAGAAGCGCTACGAGGAGGGTCTTGCGAATCATCAGTCGCCTCCTTGGGGGCGAGGACTCCCGAAGCCTCGCTTGGAGAAGATTCCTCCACTCGAAAATGGCAGTTTTCAGCGAACGTAGTCTATCGGAGGCCGGAAAGGACTGTCAAACCTTGAATTAGGTCCCGCGCGAAATCAGCCGCTCTCCCCCTCGGCCGCGAGCGTCCGGTGATGTGTGACGACGGACGCTCCGAGCGCATCGGCGTCGTATCCCCCTTCCAGACAGGAGACGATCCGCCCGCCGGCAAAGGTCGCGGCCACGTCGCAGAGCGCCCGCGTCATCCAGCCGAAGCCCTCCGTGGAGACCCGCATGCCGCCGAGCGGGTCCTTCTCGTGCGCGTCGAATCCGGCGGAGACGACGAGGAACTCCGGACGGAATCTCTCCGCGAGGCGCTCGAGCGCCGCCACGAACCCGCCCGCGTAAGGGACGTCGCCCGAACCGGCCGGGAGAGGGACGTTCGCCGTCGTTCCGCGCCCGAGCCCCCCGCCCGTCTCGTCCGCCGCCCCCGTCCCCGGAAAGAACGGAGACCGGTGAACCGAGAGGTACGCGACCCGCTCGTCCTCCCAGAACAGGCGCTGCGTCCCGTTTCCGTGATGGACGTCGAAATCCGCGATCAGGACGCGAGAGAGTCCGTGGTGGGAGAGGAGGTCCTGCGCGACCACCGCCGCGGTATTGAAGAAACAGAAACCCATCGCGGCGTCCGCGAGCGCGTGGTGGCCGGGAGGACGCACCGCCACGAAGACGGAGTCGGCACGCCCCGAGATGACGACGTCTGTCGCGGCGAGGGCGAGAGCCGTGGCGCGAAACGCCGCGTCGAAGCTCGCGGCGGAAATCGGGTTGTCCGGCGAATCGAAGAGGGAGACCGCCCCCTCAACGTCCGGCGGCACCGACCGGCAGGACTCCTCGAAACGCCGGATGTAGGAAGGGTCGTGCACGCGCGACAAGGCGCCGAGCGTCCGCTCCGGGCTCGGCGGGCTTCCGAAGACCGCCCCCGAAAACCGCAGGGCCGAAACCGCTGCCAGAAGGCGTTTCGCCGTCTCCGGGTGGTACGGCCCCGTGTCGTGGCGGAGGAGATCCGGGTCGTGGAAGACCGGGACGCGCCGCACGGGTCGAGCGTAGCGCACACTGCCGTGGGCTACCATCGTTGCGTGACGGCCTCTTCCCGCTGGATCCGCTTCGGCGTCTCGATCGGCCTCGCCGTTCTCCTGTTCGGTCTCTTCCTCCGCAACCTCGATTTTGCGGCCGTCGCCGGGGCGATTCGTGCCGCGCGGCCCGGATGGATCGCCTTGGCCGTCACGGCGGGCCTCCTCGCCACGCCGCCCATCCGTTCCTGGCGATGGGGCCGACTGCTCAGGGAATATCCGGCCCGCCCCCTTCACCTGAACGTGGCGACCGCCATCGGCTTCGCGGCGTCGACGCTCCTTCCGGCCCGCGCCGGAGAGATCGTCCGTCCGGTCGCTCTCTCCCGCCTCGCGAGAATTCCCGTGACCCCCTGTCTTCTCTCCATCGCCCTCGAGCGGCTCATCGACCTGATCTCGACCCTCGTCCTTTTCGTCGTCTTCGCGATCGGCTGGACACCGGAGAGCCTTGGTGGGAACGAGGCAGCGCGTTTCGAGCTTCTTCGAAGATCGGCCCTGCTGATCGGAGCGGGAGCCGCGGCAGCCATCGTCCTCCTGACGATCTTCGCCGTCCGGCCCGATCTGGCGAGAAGGATCGCCGCTCCGATAATTCGCCTCTTCCCGCCGAGGTTCTCGGGGCGGCTGGAGGCGTTGCTGTCGCACCTCCTCGACGGGCTCGCGGCCCTTCGGAGCCCACGGGACGCCGCCCTCGTCGCCGCGCAGTCGGCCCTCCTCTGGCTCGTCATCTGTGTCCAGATCTGGTGCACGCTCAAGGCTTTCGACCTGACTTTTCCCTTCCCGGTCACCTTCTTCGTCCTGACATGGGGCGTCATGGGCCTCGCCATTCCGACGCCCGGCGGGGTCGGGGGTTATCACGCGGCGATCGCCTACTGCCTCACGGGTTTCTACTCGGTCCCGCGAAACACGGCTGCGGCATTCGCCCTCGTTTCCCATGCCGTTTCGTTCGTGCCGATAACGCTCCTCGGCCTGGGGTTTCTCCTCGCCGGGGGCTTCAGCCTGAAGAGCCTTTCGTCGAAGGAGGCGGAGCGGCTCGGCTGATCTCTTACGCGTTATATAAACGCATCGCCCGGCGCGGGCCGCCGGTGCCGACGGGAGGCGTGTCAGGAAGAAAAAGGTGACGTCGTAGGGCATCCTCATCATTTACTTGCCCTTGCCGGATCGGCATCGTTTTCGTCAGACGGGAAATTGCCCGGCGGCGCGATGCCGCAGGGAAAATCTTTCCTGAAGGAGGACGCGCATGGCCACCGTGACCGAATCTGCCACTCCAGGCGCCAAGCAGGAGACGGCGCCGAAGTCGGCACTGAAGAGAGTGCTGTTCGAGAAGATCAAGGAGCACCGTCCCAGGACGCAAAAGCTGGTGAAGGAGTTCGGGGATGTCAAGGTGGGCGAGGTGACGATCGCCCAGGCGATCGGCGGGGCCCGCGGGGTCCGCTCTCTCGTCACGGACATCTCCTACCTCGACCCGTTCGAGGGAATCCGCTTCCGGGGAAAGACGATCCCGGAGACTCTCGCCGCGCTCCCCAAGGTCCCCGGATCCGAATACCCGTTCGTGGAGGCGCACTGGTGGTTCCTTCTCACGGGTGAAGTTCCCACGATGGCGCAGACCCTCGAGGTCGTGGAGGACTTCAAGGCTCGCCGCGGCGTCCCGCAATACGTGATCGACGTCCTGCGCGCCATGCCTCGCGACACTCACCCGATGACGATGTTCTCGGCGGCCATCATCGCGATGCAGCGCGAGTCGGTCTTCTTCAAGCGGTACGGCGAGGGGATGAAGAAGGACGAGTACTGGGATCCGATGTACGAGGACTCCACCAACCTCCTCGCCAAGCTGCCGTCCATCGCCGCCTACATCTACCGGATGAAGTTCAAGGCCGACACCCACATCCACGCCAACAAGGACCTCGACTTCGGCGGCAACTTCGCCCACCAGATGGGTTTCGCAAAGCCGTACGACGACGTGGCGCGGATGTACTTCATCCTCCACTCCGACCACGAATCGGGCAACGTTTCGGCGCATGCGACGCACCTCGTCGCCTCGGCCCTCTCGGACGCCTACTACTCCCTCTCCGCCGGCATCAATGGCCTCGCGGGCCCGCTCCACGGCCTGGCGAACCAGGAAGTGCTCCGCTGGATGATGAATTTCCAGAAGAAGCTCGGCGGGGCCGAGCCGACAGCGGACCTGGTCGAGAAGGCTCTCTGGGACACGCTGAATGCCGGTCAGGTCATTCCCGGCTACGGCCACGCCGTTCTGCGCAAGACGGACCCCCGCTACATGGCGCAGCGCGAGTTCTGCCACAAGAACCTTCCCGAGTATCCGCTCTTCAAGCTGATCGACACGATCTTCAAGGTCGCCCCCGACGTGCTGACCAAGCACGGGAAGACGAAGAACCCGTGGCCGAACGTGGACGCCCAGTCGGGCGTGATCCAGTGGTACTACGGGCTCACCGAGTGGGACTTCTACACCGTCCTGTTCGGCATCGGCCGTGCCATCGGGGTCCTCGCCAACATCACCTGGGACCGGGCCCTCGGCTATGCGATCGAGCGGCCGAAGTCGGTCACGACGAAGATGCTCGAGGACGTCGCCTCCAAGGCGATCAAGCACGACGATCTCGGCTCCGACTAGAGTTCCCTCATTCACTTTCTTCAGGCGCCCGGAGATGACCCGGGCGCTTTCTTTTTTCCGAACAAGTCACTGTAGAAGAGTAATTTAAGAAGTGATTTTAGTGTGACTGACGCAGATATTGAATTGAGCCATCAATCTGGATATATACTTGGGACGTAGGAACCGACGCATGGCCGAAAACTTTACCCTCCCCATCCTTCCTCTTCGAAATGCGGTCCTCTTCCCCGGTGTCAGCTTTCCCATCTCGGCTGGCCGGAGCGGAACGCTTCGCGCCATCGACGAGGCGATGAAACACCCCGACCATCTCGTCTTCGCGGTCGCCCAACGGCAGGACCTCGAAAAGGTCACACCGGAGGGGCTCTACACCGTCGGCACGGTCGCGAGCATCGTGCAGCTCGAGCGAGGCCTCGGAGGCGCCCGGCTCTTTCTTCAGGGGCAGAGGCGCGGCATCGCCGTCCGGTTCGTCGAGCGCGCAGAAATGCTGGAAGCGGTCGTCGTCGACGCGGCCGAGATGCCGCCTCTCGACCCCGGGGCGCCGGTCTTCGTCGCCCTCGAAAAGGAAGTGCGCGAACGCGCCGCCGAGCTGGGTCGGCGGCTGGGCCTTCCCGACGAGGCCGCGAACCGGATCCTGGAAGAGGTGCCCGAACCGGGCCGCCTTGCCGATCTCGTGGCCGGCTATCTCGACATTCCGGCTCCCGAGCGCCAGCACATTCTGGAGACTCTCTCCGTCGAGGAGCGGCTCCGGAAGGTCGTCGTCCACATCCAGCGACAGATCGCCGTCCTCTCGCTCCAGGAGGACCTCAAGACGAAAGTGCAGGCCGAGATCGGAGACCGTCAGCGCGAGATGCTCCTGCGCGAGCAGATGAAGGCGATCCAGAAGGAACTCGGCGAGGGAGAAGGGAAGGACGCCGAGGACCTGAAGGAGCTGAAAGCGAAACTGGACGGTCTTCCGCTGCCGGAAGAGGCTCGACGCGAAGTCGAGCGCGAATGGGCCCGGCTCGGCCGGCTCGGGCGGGAGTCGATGGAGTCCCAGGTCGTCCGGACCTTCCTTGAGACGATTGCGGAGCTGCCGTGGGGCGCGCGGAGCGAGGACCATCTCGACGTACGCGAAGCCGCCCGCGTCCTCGACGAGGATCACTACGCCCTCTCCGACGTGAAGGACCGGATCCTCGAGTTCCTCGCCGTCCGGCAGCTCGTCTCGACCTCAGGCGGAGATGCCGGACGACCGGGGAAGGGGAAAATCCTTCTTTTCGCCGGCCCCCCGGGCACCGGCAAGACCTCCATCGCGAAGTCGATCGCGCGGGCCATGGGGCGGAAGTACGTCCGGATCTCGCTCGGCGGCGCCCGCGACGAGGCGGACATCCGGGGGCACCGGCGCACGTACGTCGGGGCCCTCCCGGGAAGAATCCTGCAGGGGATGCGGCAGGCCGGGACGAAGAACCCGGTCTTCCTGCTCGACGAGATCGACAAGCTCGGCGTCTCCTTCCAGGGCGATCCGGCAGCGGCGCTGCTCGAGGTCCTCGACCCCGCGCAGAACGACAGCTTCACGGACCACTACCTCGGAGTCCCCTTCGACCTTTCCGAGGTCCTCTTCATCGCGACGGCGAACTTCATCCAGAACATCCCGGCGCCGCTCCTCGACCGGCTCGAGACCGTGGAGTTCTCGGGGTACACGGAGGCCGAGAAGCTGGAAATCGCCCGCCTCTACCTCCTTCCCCGCCAGCTCTCCGAGAACGGCCTGAAGCCGGGGCAGATTGCGCTCGACGACGCGGCGATCTCGGTCGTCATCTCGAGCTATACGCGGGAAGCCGGGGTCCGCCAGCTCGAGCGCGAGCTGGGACGGCTCGCGCGAAAGATCGCCCGGAAGATCGCCGCCGGCGAGATCGAGAGCGTCCAGGTCGGCGCCGACCGCGTTCCGACTCTCCTCGGCCGGCCGAAAGTCCACCCCGAGAAAGCCGACAGCGAGGACCGGATCGGAATCGCTACGGGGATGTACTACACCCCGGCCGGTGGCGACATCATGTTCGTCGAGGCGACTCTCATGCGCGGAAAGGGGGACGTGATCCTGACCGGCCAGCTCGGCGACGTCATGAAGGAATCGGCGCGGGCGGCGTGGAGCTATGCCCGCTCACAGGCGGCCGCCCTGGGAATCCTCGAGGAAGCGCGGGAGCAGGATCTCCACGTCCACGTCCCGGCCGGCGCGATTCCCAAGGACGGCCCCTCGGCCGGCATCGCGATGGCCACGGCCATCGTCTCGGCGCTCTCGAAGCGCTCGGTACGGCACGACGTCGCCATGACCGGCGAGATCACGATCTCCGGGCGCGTCCTCCCGATCGGCGGCCTGAAGGAGAAGGTCCTCGGCGCGGTCCGCGCCGGACTCACGACGATCCTTCTCCCGAAGGAGAACGAGGCCGACCTCGACGACCTCCCGAAGGACGTGCGCGGGCGGCTGGAGGTCCTCCCGGTCTCGACCCTCGACGAAGCTCTCGCTCTCACACTCCGGGGGGCGGCGCTCCGCGACGGCCACCTCCTTCTCCCGGATGTCGAGACCGAGAGCCGGCCGGGTGACCTGAGTCACTGAGGATGAAGGATCGGGCGCCGCAAAGCCCCGTCCTTCTCTATCATTCCGCCGGATGCATCCTTACCGCTTCCCCCGGAAGAAGGGACGCTTCCTGGTCGAGTTCAGCGACGCCGGAGGCAACCGGCGCATGTCCTTCACGCGTGACCTTTCGCTCAACGGCTTCTTCGTCATCTCGGACCACATTCCGAAAGTGAACGAACCGACGACCGTCCGCCTCCACGGCGCGCGCGGAAAAGTCCTGGAGCTCCCGGGAAGGATCGTCCGGATCGGCCGATCGTCGGCGGCCGGAGGAACGGCCGTCGCGGCGGGTTTCGGATTCCACATCTCCGGCCTGAATGACGATTACATGGCCCTCGTCGATTCCCTCCCCGCCTGAGAGCCTCCCGGCGAGGCGGCGAAGAGGCGCATCGTCCCGCGCCGCCGGAGCGTCGCCCTCTCGATCGAAAAGCCGGCCGCCTCGACGTTCCGCTCGGTCTCGCGATTGGGGTGGCATCCGCCCGTGAACCAGGTCCAGGCGGGCTGCGAGAGATCCTGAAGACGGCCCGCGACGCGCCCCGGATCGCGGACGTGCTCGAGCATCCAGAGCCTTCCCCCCGCGGCGAGGACCCGTTTCACCTCCGAAAAGCCGCGCGCGGGCTCCCCGACGGAGCAGAAGACGAGCCCGGAGAGGACGACGTCGAAGACTCCTCCGCGGAACGGAAGGGCCTCGGCGCGGGCGAGAACGAGGGGCCTGCCGTGCCCCCTCGCCACGGCCTTCCGGAGCGACTCGAAACACGGGTCGACCCCGAAGGCGCGAGCATCCCCCGGGAGATTCTCGAGATTCCGTCCCGTCCCGCAGCCGAGGTCGAGGGTCCGGCCGCGCGCGCCGGAGACGAGCGCGCTCCGGTACGCGCCGAGCCCGAGGGCCTCGAGGAGCGTCATACCGGCGTCATAGAGCCAGGGGATCTGCTCGACGCCTCGCACGACCCGGCATTCTCCCATCCCCGCCGGCCTGCGATGATCACGCCATGGCCCTCCCAGCCTACGAGCGCGATCCATACCGGACGGACCTCGATGCCGAAGTCCTCGCAACGGGCGAGGAGAACGGCCGCCCCTTCGCCATTCTCTCCGACACGATCTTCTATCCCGAAGGGGGCGGCCAGCCTTCCGATCGGGGAACCCTCGCGGGCGTCGCCGTCCTCGACGTCAGGAAGGCGCCGGACGGGATCCGGCACACCCTCGAACGGACCGTGCCCCGGGGTCCGGCGGCACTTCGCCTCGACGGGGCGCGCCGCTTCGATCACATGCAGCAGCACACGGGGCAGCACCTTCTCACGGCCGTGGCCGAGGACCGATTCGGCTGGCAGACGACGGCCTTCCACCTCGGCGAGCGTCTTTGCGACATCGAGCTGGCCGCTCCGAGCCTCGCTCGGGACCGGCTCCGGGCGCTCGAGGAGGCCGTCGCGGCGGAGATCCGGGCGGCTCGCCCCGTCTCGCCGCGCCGGGTCTCGCCGGAGGAGTTCGCCCGGCTCTCCGTCCGGACACGCGGCCTGCCGGAAGGACACGAAGGGGAGATCCGTCTCGTGGAGATCCAGGGCCTCGACCTCAGTACGTGCGGGGGGACGCACCTTCGCACGACGGCGGAGATCGAGCTGCTCGCGTTCCCCGGAACGGAGCCGGTCCGCGGAGGGACGCGGCTCTTCTTCGCCGCCGGGGGCCGGGCACGCCGGCGTCTCGCGGCTCACGAGGAGCGTGGCGCCGCCCTTCGAAAGCTTCTCGGCGCCGCGGACGAGGGACTCGTCGCGGCGGTCGAAGAGCGGCTTGCAAAGCTGAAGGACGCCGAGAGACTTCTCAGAGGAAAAGAAGAGGAGGAGGCCCTGGGGACAGCCGCCGCCCTTGCCCGGGAAGAGGCGACCGTTGTGAGCCGGACATTCGTCGACCGGCCCGCGGCCTTCTTGAATTCCCTTTCGAAGGAATTTCTCTCGGCGGCCCCCTCGAAAGCAGGCCTGTTCGCGTCGACGAGCGGCGGCCAGGCGTTCTTTCTTCTCGTCGCGGGACCGGACGCTTCGCTCGACGTCCCCGCCGCCGGGCGCGAGGTCGCGGCAATCCTCGGCGGGAAGGGGGGC
Organism: uncultured Acidobacteriota bacterium; assembly: GCA_963779415.1. Classification (GTDB taxonomy): domain Bacteria; phylum Acidobacteriota; class Thermoanaerobaculia; order UBA5066; family UBA5066; genus DAOMFB01. The sequence goes on from CAVZYA010000003.1 coordinate 370,611, forward strand.
GGCTCGGGGCGCCTCTTCCAGGGAAAGGCCGGATCGCTCGAGGCGCTCCCTTACGCCCTCGAACGTCTCCGCAAGCTGACCGGTTAGGGGCGCTCGACGGGAGGAGAGCGCCCGAGCTTCCGGAGGGTCGCGGCCGGGTCGTTCGTCAGGACGGCGTCGCAGCCGAGAAGGCGGTAGTACCAGAGTCGGCCATCGGGCCTCTCGTCGAGCGGGGCGACGAAGAGCCCCCGGCGCCGGGCGAGAGAGACGAAGAACGGGTTCGCGAAAAGGACCGGCCAGAGGGGGCCGACCATCTGCGCCTCCCCCTTCGGCGGAAGGCTCCCCATCCGCGAGAGGAACCCGGCGAGGATCTCCGGAACCTCCCGCTTCACGACGCGGCACCGCTCGAACCGGAACGAAAGAACGGCCGTCCGGTCGAGGAGGCCGTACGACCGCAGGGTCTCGCCGAGTCGCCGCGCCACCTCCGGCTCGAGGAACCGGTCCGTCTTCAGCTCCAGCGCGAGTCCCGTTCCCGCCGCAAGGAGCGCGATCAGCTCCTCGAGGACCGGAACGAGTTCGCCTTCGAACCCCGCCCGCCCGAAGGAAACCGGATGTCTCTTCAGCTCGGCGAGCGTCACGTCGGCGACGGTCACCGCGACGCCTCCCGTCCGGAGAAGCGTCGGGTCGTGGATGCAGACGAACTTCCCGTCGCGTGTCAGGTGGAGGTCGGTCTCGACGATGTCCGCTCCGTCCCGGACCGCACGCTCGAAGGACGCGCAGGTGTTCTCGGGCGCCACCGCGCTGTTTCCCCGGTGAGCCATCACGAGCGGCAGGGGCCGTCCGGAGAGCGCGGCCGGGACCTTGGGGAGGGGGGACGGCGACATGGGCCGTGGCGATCGTAATCCGATCGGGACGGGCTATGCTTCGGCCGTGCGATGTCCGTACTGCGGCGCGACCGACGATCGTGTCGTCGATTCGCGTGAAAGCCGGGAAGGGGCCGTCATAAGGCGCCGCCGCGAGTGCGCGGCCTGCGAGAGGCGTTTCACTTCGTACGAGACCGTCGAGGAGATTCCCGTCCTCGTCATCAAGCGCGACGGCCGACGCGAGCCTTTCGACCGGAACAAGCTCCTTCGCGGCCTCATGAAGGCGTGCGAGAAGAGGCCCGTGGAAACGCGGCGCCTCGAGCAGATCTGCGAGGAGATCGAGACCGCTCTCCACGCCCGCGAGCCGCGCGAGATGTCGACCGAAGAGCTCGGGACCCGCGTCATGGAGAGTCTGAAGGAGATCGACCAGGTCGCCTACGTCCGCTTCGCGTCGGTCTACCGCCGATTCGAGGATCTCGGAGACTTCGTGGACGAGCTGAAGACCCTTCTGGGCCGCCGTCCGGGGGCGCGGAAGCGCCGGGAGGGATGACGACGATGCCGAAGAGTTCAAGCCCGCGCCGTCCCGTCGCCTTCATTCTCGGGGGCGAGGGCTCCTTGCCGGGACCGCCTTCCCATCCCCTCGCGCCGCCCGTGGACGTCGTCGAGAGCCCGTCCGGCTGGCGCCTCGTTTTCGAGATCCCCGGCTCGGTCGCCGAGCGGACCTCCATCGAGGTGAAGGAGCGGGTCGTCGTCGTCCGGGGCGAGCGGCGCCGGACGGAGGGCGACGGCGGCGTTTTCCTCCGTCTCGAGCGGGTCACCGGACCGTTCGAGCGGGCCCTCGAGCTCCCCGAGGACGCGGACGGCGAGCGCGCGACGGCCTTCTACCAGGACGGCCTCCTCATCCTCGACGTCCCGAAACGCGCGGCCGCGAGGGGACGCACGATTCCGATCCGGCGCGCGGATCCGGAGACGACGTGAGCGCCAAGGAACCGACCCCGCCGCCCGCGAGCGAGATGATCTCGATCCCGGACATCCTTCCGGTCCTTCCGCTCAAGGACGTCGTCCTCTTCCCCTACGTCATCGTCCCGCTTTCGATCTCGCGCGAGAAGTCGATCGCGGCGGTCGACGCCGCTCTCGCCGAGCAGCGGATCCTTCTTCTCGTCGCGCAGCGGGACTCTTCCGTGGAGGAGCCCGGGCCGGCGGACCTCTTCCCCGTCGGGACGGCCGCCGCGGTCATGCGGATGCTGAAGCTCCCCGACGGGCGGATCCGCCTCCTCGTTCAGGGGCTCTCCCGGATGCGAATCGAGTCCTTCGTGGCGGACGCCCCGGCGCTCCGCGCGAAGGTCTCCCGAGTGGCCGAGCCAGACGCGGCCGAGCCGCGGACGGAGGAGACCGAAGCGCTCGTCCGCGCCGTCAAGGAGGCGCTCGAGAAGACGGTCTCCCTCGGCAAGCCGATCTCGCCCGAGGTCATGGTCGTCGCGGCCGGCCTCGACGAGCCGGCGCGCCTGGCGGACCTCGCGGCGTCCAACCTCGAGCTGAAGGTGGACGAAGCGCAGAAGGTCCTCGAAACGATCCCTGCCGCGGACCGCCTCAAGCTCGTCATCGAGGTGCTCCGGCGCGAGATCCGCGTCCTGACCGTTCAGCAGGAGATCACCGGCGCCGCCAAGGGAGAGATCGACAAGAGCCAGCGGGAGTACTTCCTCCGCCAGCAGCTCAAGGCGATCCAGCAGGAGCTCGGCGACAGCGACGACCTCGCCGACGAGATCGCGGGTTATCGGAAGGCGGTGGCCGAGAAGAAGATCTCCGAGGAAGCGTCCCAGGAGATCGAGAAGCAGGTCAAGCGGCTCGAGCGCGGCAGCCCGGAGTCCGCCGAGAACGCGATGATCCGGACCTGGCTCGACTGGATCACCGGGCTGCCGTGGGGGACCCTCTCGTCCGACAACCTGGAGCTCGACCGCGCACGGCGGATCCTCGACGAGGACCACTACGACCTCGAAAAGGTCAAGGAGCGGATCATCGAGTTTCTCGCGGTCCGGAAGCTGGCGCCGGAGTCGAAGGGGCCGATCCTCTGCTTCGTCGGCCCTCCCGGCGTCGGGAAGACGTCGCTCGGCCGGTCGATCGCCCGGGCCCTCGACCGGAAGTTCCAGCGTCTCTCCCTCGGCGGGGTCCGCGACGAGGCGGAGATCCGCGGCCACCGGCGGACGTACGTGGGCGCCCTGCCCGGGCGGATCATCCAGGGAATCTCCCAGGCGGGAACGTCGAACCCCGTCTTCATGCTCGACGAGGTGGACAAGATCGGAGCCGACTTCCGGGGCGATCCGTCGTCGGCTCTCCTCGAGGTGCTCGATCCGGAGCAGAACAAGGCCTTCCGCGACCACTACCTCGGCGTCAACTACGACCTCTCGCGGACTCTTTTCATCACGACGGCGAACATCCTCGACACGATCCAGCCCGCCTTCCTCGACCGGATGGAGGTGATCCGCCTCTCGGGCTACACGATGGAGGAGAAGATCCACATCGCGAGGCGGCACCTCATCCCGAAGCAGCGGAAGGAGAACGGCCTCTCGACCGAGGCGATCGACTTCACCGACGCCGCGCTCCGGAGACGATCGTGCAGGAGTACACGCGGGAGGCGGGGCTCCGCGGCCTCGAGCGCGAGATCGCCTCCTGCTGCCGCAAGGTCGCCGTCAAGTACGCGTCGGGCGTCCTCAAGAAGGTCACCGTGAGCCCCGCGCTCGTTCACGACCAGTTGGGGCTCCCGAAGTTCCGGCGGGACGAAGGGCTCCGGACCGATCAGGTCGGCGCCGCGACCGGCCTCGCCTGGACGGCCGTCGGGGGCGACGTCCTGATCGTGGAAGCACGCGCCGTCCGGGGAAAGGGAAACCTCCAGATGACGGGCCAGCTCGGCGACGTGATGAAGGAGTCGGCGCAGGCCGCTCTCACCTTCGCCCGCTCCCGGGCCGAGTCGCTCGGCCTGGCGGACGATTACTTCGCGACGCACGACATTCACGTCCACGTTCCGGAAGGCTCGATCCCGAAGGACGGCCCGTCGGCCGGCGTCACGATGGCGACGGCGATGATCTCGGCGTTCTGCGGACGCCCGGTCTTCAAGGACGTCGCGATGACGGGCGAGATCACGCTTCGTGGCGAGGTCCTGCCGATCGGCGGCGTCAAGGAGAAGGTCCTCGCGGCCCGCCGCGCGGGCCTGAAGACGATCCTGATGCCGAAGGAGAACGAGCGCGACCTGACGGAGATCCCCGATGAGATGCGGAAAGGCCTGAACTTCGTCTTCGCCGCCACGGTGGACGACGTCCTCTCGACCGCGATCCGGTCCGGTCCGGTCCGGAGCCCGAAGAAAACGCCCCCGCCGCGTCCGGCGGCGCGGCGCAGAAAGAACCCCCGATGAAGAGACTTCCCTCCGAGGACGTCCTCGTCGGGCGGCTCCAGCGTCTCTTCGCCACACGGCGCCGCGACGTCCTGCTCGGCATCGGGGACGACGCCGCCGTCGTCGCCGGAGTCGGGCGCCTCGTCGCGACGACCGACTCCCTCGTCGAGGGGACCGATTTCCGCAAGGACGCCGACCCGCGCCGCCTCGGGCGGAAAGCGCTCAGCATGAACCTCTCGGACCTCGCCGCGATGGGGGCGACGCCTCTCTGGTCTCTCCTCGCGCTCGGACTCCCCCGCCGGACGGACCCGGCCTGGTTCGACGCGTTCACCGAGGGAGTCCGCGAGGTGGCGCAGGAGAACGGTGTCGCCGTCGTCGGCGGGGACCTTTCGGCCGCTCCGACGCTCTTCGCCTCCATCACCGTTCTCGGCCGTGCTCCCCGGAAAGGGGTCCTTCGCCGCGACACGGCGAGATCCGGCGATCTTCTCTACGTCTCCGGAACGCTCGGGAGCGCCGCCGCCGGCTTCCTGCTCCTCGAGGCGGGCTACCGCCTCCGGCCGGACAAGACGGTTCGATGTCCGGGACGGTCGCGGCTCCTTCCGACCCGGGCTGCGGAGGTCGCGCGTCTGATACGGCATCACGTCGACCCGCGCCCGAAGCTCGAGCTGGGGCGCGCCCTCGCGGACGGAGGCGTCGCCTCCGCCGCCATCGACCTCTCGGACGGGCTCTCAAGGGATCTTCACCGCCTCTGCCGCGCGTCGGGCCGATCCGCGACACTCGAGGTCGAAAGCCTCCCCGTCGACACCGGAATCCGGGAGCTCGACGGCCTCGTTCGCCTCGATCCGCTTCGCCTCGCGCTCTTCGGGGGAGAGGACTACGGCCTTCTCTTCACGGTGCCGAAGCGGAGGCGCCCGCTCGCCGATCGGCTCGCGGCGCGATTCCCGATCCGGGCCATCGGCGTCCTCGATGACCGGCGGCGAGCCGGGAACGGTCGTCCTCCACGCGGCCGACGGTCCTCGGCCTCTCCCCGACGCGGGGTGGGACCACTTTGAAAGATAAGCGGAGCTTCCGGGTCCGGTTCCTCGAGATGCTCGGACGGGACGACCCGCCCGAGAAGGTCGCGGCCTCCTTCGCCCTCGGCGTCACGATCTCCTTCACGCCGCTGATCGGCTTTCACTGGCTCATCGCCCTCGCGCTCGCCGTCGTCCTGAAGCTGAACAAGGTCGACATCCTCCTCGGGACGTTCGCCGTCAACCCCTTCACGATCGGACCGCTCGCGGCCATCGCCGTTCCGATCGGGCGGTTCGTCCTCCGGGCCGAGCGGGAAGCGCTCACCCACCTTCCGTGGCGCGAATTTCTGAGCCTTTCGTTCTGGGTCCAGGCCGGTCCGCGAATGCGCGCCATCGGCCTCCAGTGGGGCGCCGGGATGCTGGTCCTCGGCCTCGTCGCCGGGTCGCTCACCTACGTCATCCTTGTGAACGTCATCCGGGCCCACCGCGCCCGCCTCGCCGCCGCGGACGCCGTCCCGCCGGGCGGCATCCCCGAGCACGGCATGCCCGAAGACGAAGAGCCCGAGCCTCCCGGCTTCCAGCTCTGATCCGGGGTCAGTTCCCGACCGCTGCCGCCCGCTCCTTCAGGAATTTCCGGGCGTCCGCGTTCGCCGGATCGGCGACGAGGGCCCGACGGGCCTCCTTCCAGGATTCGGTCCCGGCCGCGCTCCCCCCTTTTCGGGCGAGGAGGCGGGCGAGAGCGAGGTGGGCCGACGAAGCCCCGCCTCCGAGTGGAATCGCCCTTCGCCATTCCGCCTCCGCCTCGCCGAGGCGCCCCTCGTTCTCGAGAAAGACCGCGTGGTGCCACGCGACGGGATACGACCGGGGCGCGGCCTCCACGGCCTCGTCCCACGCCTCGTCGGCCTCCTCCGTCCGGCCGGTCTCCTCGAGCGTCTTCGCGAGACCCCACAGGCCGTTCTCGTAGTCCGGCATGATCTCTATGGACTTCCGGTAACACGTCACCGCGTCGTCCCACCTCTTCTCGGCCCAGGCGATCCGCCCGAGCGAGGCCCACGCGTCGTAGTAACGCGGAAAGAGCTCCACCGCCCTCTCGAGATGTCTCTTCTGGCTCGTGACGTCCCCGCGCCGCCCCGCGTCGTAGGCGAGGTTGTAGCTGCGCCTTCGCCGACCGCGGAAACTTCGCGACCATGTCCGAAAAGAGAGTCCGGTCATCGCGCCAGACGAGATTCCGGCGGGCCGAAAGTCCTCCATAGAGAAGAACGAGAGCCGCGAGCAGGACGGGTCGGAGCTTTCCGTGGGCCGGGCGTGGAACCTCGCGGCGCTCGGGCGTGCCGAATCCGACGACGAGCGCGAAGAGGCCGGCCGCGGGGAGGTACATCAGCCGCTCGGCGTAGATCGTTCCGACGACGAAGGGAACGTTCGACGCGGGGAAGAGGGTCCCCGAAAAGAGGAGGAATCCGAAGAGGGTAAGCGGCCTCGGGAACCGGACCCGCCATGCGGCGACCGCACCGGCCGAGAGGATCAGGAGGCCGGCCCATGTCCGTCCGTCCAGATAGCCCGTCGCGATCGCGAGCGCGTGGGCGGAATGATCCGCCGAGAGGCCGTACGGGACGAGCGTATGGACGGCGTACCGGACGGCGAGCGTCAGCGCGTTCAGGATTCGAAGGGAGGGGGAAAGGAGGACGAGCGGGTTCTCCAGTTCCCAGATTCCGGCCCCACGGGCGAGGAGAAATCCGCCGAGGACGAGAGAGCGGACGGCGAAGAGAAGAATGAGGGGAACGAAGAGACCGAGGAAGGCCCATCGGTCTCGGCGCGCGCTCCCCCGCCACACCCCGACGAAGCCTCGCCACGATCCTCCGCGAAAGAGCTCGCCGAGGAGGACGAGGCCCGGCAGGACGACGGCACTCTCCTTGACGAAGACCGCGGAGAGGAAGAGGACGAGGGCGAACAGGTACGGGACGACGCGGAGCCGGTCGGCCTCGGTCGCCTTCAGCCAGAGCCCCGCGGCCGAAAGGACGAGAAGCGCGGAAAGAGTCTCGGCGCGGCCCACGAGGCTCGTCACCGCCTCGACGTGGATCGGAACGACGGCGAACAGCGCGGAAACCGCGAGAACGGAGGGGCGCGAGAAGCCGAGTGCGACGAGCCAGGCGGCGAGAGCAACCGTCGCCCCCGCGTGAAGAGCGATGTTGACGGCCCGGAAGAATCCCGGGCGCTCGCCGTGAAGCCATCGCTCCACGCCGTACGTTAGGAGGACGAGCGGCCGGTAGTTCTGCCCGGTCGCGAGAGAGCCGCCGAAGTAGTGCGTCGTGAAGATCTCACGGATCTTCGCGGGCTCGGCGATCCGCTCGTTGTCCCGGATGATCAGCTTGTCGTCGTAGGTGAAGTCGGCCGGCAGGCCGTTCAGGAACGGGAGGATGGCGAGCACGGCGAGAAGCAGCGCCTCGGTCCGGGAGAGGCGGGGCGAGGAGCCGCCGCTCACGCGGTCCGCACCCGCCGCGAGCGGGAGTGCACGGGAGGCGCGAGGCCGAGCACCTTCATCTCGTAGAGGAGCGACTGGCGCGAGAGCTTCAGCATCCGCGCCGCGCGCGTCCGGTTCCCGTCGCACGCCGCGAGAGCGGCCTCGATCGCCCTTGTCTTCGCGTCCGCCACGGCCCTCCGGTACGACCCCCCGGGCTCCGCCGCGGACGTCGTGGCCGCGGCGCGGCGAACGGCAGCCGGAAGGTGCTCGAGGCCGATGACGGGCGACGGGGCGGCAAGGGCGCGCGCCGCCTCGAGCGCGGAGAGAAGCTCGCGGACGTTCCCGGGCCACGGATATCCGAAGACCGCCGCCCGCGCCTCGGCCGAGAGCGAGGCCTTTCCGACCGCCCCGGCCACGAGCCGCTTGAGGTCGCGGGGCCGGCGGCGGAGCGGCGGCAGCACCGCCTCCAGCCCGGTGATGCGGTAGAGAAGGTCACGGCGGAAAGAGCCCTCCTCCGCCATCGCGCGGAGATCCCGGTGGGTCGCGGAGACGACCCGGAGATCCACCTTCCGCGTCTTCAGGTCCCCCACGCGCCGCAGCTCCTGTTCCTGCAGGACGCGAAGGAGCTTCGCCTGCAGGGGAAGGGGGAGGTCTCCGATCTCGTCGAGAAAGAGCGTTCCCCCCGACGCCTGTTCGACGAGGCCGGAGCGATCGCGGTCCGCCCCCGTGAAGGCCCCCCGCACGTGGCCGAAAAGCTCCGACTCGATGAGGCTCCCGGGCAGGGCCGCGACATTGACCGCGACGAAAGGCCCCGATCGCCTCGAGAGGCGATGGACCTCCCGGGCGAGGAGTTCCTTTCCCGTCCCCGTCTCGCCGAGGATCAGGACCGGGAAGACGCGTCCGGGCAACTCTCCGGATCTCGTCGACGGCTTTCTGCGTCTCCTCGTCCTCCGCCACGAACGACGGTGCCGGAGCGGGCGCTTCTTCCGGCGGGAGCGGAGAGGCGAGCGATTGGAGAGCCGCGGCGAAGAGGGAGCCGGCCGGGGCGAGACCGGCTCGCGCCGCGGCCCGACGGCCCAGGTCCAGGAGAGAGGCCGCGTCATGTCGGGCGAACGTCTCGGGGAAACGCCCCCGCCATTCGAGCAGCCGCTCGACCACTGCCGCCGCTCCCCGCCCGTCCGCGAGACGCGCTTCGAGGTTGCGGAGCGCCTCCGGTCGGGGCGCCTTCCCCTTCCGGAGATCCGCCTCCGCCGCGAGCAGGAGCCGCTCGGGAGCGTCGAGCGCGACGGACGGCGGGCCCGCTCTCGCGTCCGAGGTCTCCGCATGCCGAAGCGAGGAGACGAAGCCGGAGCGGCTCGGTCTGCTCGCGATTGTCGGGAATCTCTCCGGCCCTTTCGAGGCGCTTCAGCGCCTCCTCCGGGAATCGGCTCGAAAGGAGCCGTGCCGCTTCGAGGATCTGGATCTCACGCCAGGCGGGATGCCCGATCCCGTAGGCGCCGCGCGCCTCGGCCTCGCGAAAGACGGCCTCGGCCGCCTCCGGATCGCCGTCGAGGCGCGCAAGGCGCTGGCGCGGCGCGACCGCGAAGAGATATTGGTGCTCGCGACCGGCTTCCGATTCGTGCCGAAGGACGACGGACAGCGTCTCCCGCGCCACGTCGTACTTTCCGGACCGAAGCGCGAGGTCGATCCGGTTTCCGAGGGCCGAAAGGTAGCGCGCCTCGTCTCCGGCCTCGGCGTAGAGCGCGAGAGCGGAAGCGAGATCCTCTTCCGCACCGGAGAAGTCGCCGGCAAGAAACGACGCCGTCGCCGCGTCGAGGAGGGCGTCGGCCCGGCTCCGCGAGTCGCTCGAGAGATTGCGCGTGCGGCGGAAAAGGGCGCGTGCCTCCATGAATCGCCCCTCGTCGAGAGCGACGAAGCCGGCGGTCTTCAGTCCCTCCCGCGCCTCCTCGGGGTCGGCTTCCGAAGACCCGGCTCCGGTCGCCTGATCGAGGAGGCGACGTGCGGTCGCGAGATCGCCGCGCCGGGAGGCGACCTCCGCGGCGAGACGGGCCCGGCGCACGCGGACCGCAGAACAGACACCGGGAGAGAGCTCCTCCGTCTTCCCGAGAAGTCCGGCGGCCTCGTCGTTCTTCCGGAGATCGAGGAGAACCTGCACGCGTGCGAGCCGCTCCTCGGCCGTCGTGCCGCACACGAGGGCGAGGGCGGCCTCTTCTTCTCCGAGGCGCGCGAGGCGCCGGGCCAGGCCGCTTCGCTCCCCGAGCGGCGCTTCTCGGGACCGGTCCGACACGAGGCGTCGTGCGGCGGCGCGAGCCTCGGCACGGCGGCCGCCTTCCGAAAGTACGCGCACGGCCAGATCCGGCCGCCCGAGGTCGGGATCGCCTGGCGGAGCGCGAAGAAGGAGGTCGAGGGCCAGCGAGAGGCTCTCTTTCTCCGCCGCCTCCGCGAAGAGCGCCCGGGCCCGCCGAACGTCCCGCGTCTCCGCACGCGAGAGGGCGGCCACGGCGATCCGTTCGGCCCCGGCTCCCTCTGCCTCAAGCCGCTCCACGATGCTCCTCCGCACCGGAAGCGACAGGGACGCGGCCCGCGCCGCGCGGGCCTTCTCCGACACGAAGCTCCAGCCGCCGCATCGCGCCGGAGCGATCAGGACGCCGTCACATCCCCGGTCGATCGCCCGGACGGCCTCCTCGAGCGGCACGCCTGCGGCGACCGAGAGCTCCTCGGCCGTGAAGCCGGAGGCGAGGAGAGCCGCCGCACCGAGAAGCGGCCCGGCCGCCGCACGGGGCCGCTTCGGCCGCGGCTTCCCGGACGGCCCTCCTCCCTTCGGGTCGAACCGCTCCGCGACGCTCCGGACGACGCGGAGGAACCGCGCCGGCTCCTCCGCGGACGCGTCCGCCACCGCATCCCACGACTCCTCCGCCTCGGACCAGCTCCGGAACGGGAGCCAGAGGAGCGAGGCGACGTCGCCCGCCGAGAGGCTCGCCACGAGCGGAATCCGCGCCTCCCACGGGCGCGGGACACTCCCCCGCGTCTCGAAAACGACGAACCCGGCCTCGCCGAGGGAGCCTTCCACGGCCCGCCGCGAACGCGCGTCCCACGACTCTGCCGAAAGCGCGATGACCGCCACGGGGGGCCCTTCCGGCCATCTTCCGGGCTCCCTGCCGTCGGCGAGAAAGCCGAGGGCGCCCGCACGCGGATCGCCCGAAAGAGAACGGGCGAGCCGGCGAAGCGAGCCGCCTTCCTCGAGACGGTCGGCAGGTGCGATCTCGACGAATCCTCCTCCCGATCGTCGTGAGGCTCCCCGGACGACGAAGAGAGCACCGTCTCCGCTGGCGGCTCGGACCACCGCAGGAACTCCCCCCGGGGGACCCTCCGAGACGCACGGATACGCGAGGCCGAGCAGCTCGGGGCCCGACGGAGCCGCCTCGCTCGCATGTCGGGAAAGGGCCGGGATGAGAGCCTCCACGACACCCCCGGTCGCGTGGAGCTGCAGCGCTTCGGCCACGATGGATGTCGTCTCCGGTCGAAGACGGCCGGACTCCAGCGCCTCCTCCACCGATCGGCGGAGCCTCTCGGCGCCAGGTCCCTCGGCCGAGCCGCCCGCGAGCCTCACGGCCACCGCGCCGACGAGGAGCGCCGGCGGAGCGGCGCGCCATTCCGGAACCGGTGCCGCCCCGAGCGAAGGCCGGACCTGGCTCGCCGGCGAGAATCCGATCCTCGCGACGTCCTCCCAGGCGACGCCGAGACCGTGGAACTTCAGAAACGCCGCGAGCGCCGAGAACCTCGCGAGGAATCCCGCGAAAAGATGCCGGTCCGGGACGGGGGAGAGTGCCCGGGGAGCCGCCGGCTCGGGCTTCAGGAGGAGGCCGTCTTCCACCGGAATCGCCGCCGTGAACCCGGGCAGAAGCGGATGAGAGAGCATCGTCAGCCGCCCGCCGCCGACGGCGAGATCTGCGCGGCGAAGAAGCCACCGCCCACCGCGCCGGGCGCGCTCGGAGGAAACCGATCGCGTCTCAGCCATGGCTCGCGAGATGTCTGTCGGACGATTTCGCAGTGGGGCCGCCCGCGTCAAGTGTGCTGAAGGAGGCTCTGGAGATCGCGGAAGAACTCCGGGTACGACTTGCCGACCGCCGAGGGGTCGTCGAGGGTCGATCCGGCGGGGAGGCCGAGCGCGAGGACGGCCGCCGCCATCGCGACGCGGTGGTCGCCGTGGGCTGCGAAGGCCGCCGCGCGGGGCATCCCGGCACGCCCCTCGATGACGAGACGAGCCTCCTTCCCGTTCCCTTCGACGCGCGCGACCGCCCCGGCCCGGCCGAGGAGATCGACCGCGGCCGCGAGGCGATCCGACTCCTTTTCCCTCAGGCGGGCCGCTCCCGCGAGAACCGACGTTCCCCCGGCAAAGGCCAGGAGGGCGGCGAGAGGAAGAGCGGCGTCCGGCGCCGCGTCGACGTCGACCGAGAGCGGACGAACGCCGGCGAGACCCGAGAGATGTCTCGCGTCGACCGTCAGCCCGTCGCTCTCCCCTTCCCCGGCCCACGAGAGCCTCCCCCCCGCGCGCTCCGCCCATTCGCGAAAGACGGCATCGGGCTGATCGGAATTTCGCGAGAGCCCGAGAATCGTCACCCGTCCGTGCGACAGGAGAGCCCCGGCCATCGGAAAGCAGGCCGCCGAGTCGTCGCCCGGTATCGTGATGCGCGCGGGGCGAAAGCCCCCGCCCGGCCGCGCTCCGAAGGCGTCGAGGACGGCCTGCGTCAGGTTCAGGTAGGCCGCAGACGAGACGTGCCCTTCGATCCCGATTTCGATTCCCCCCGGGACGAGCGGGGAGACGAGCCTCAGCGCCGAGAGGTACTGCGAGGAGACGTCGCCCCGGATCCGGACGCGGCCTCCCCGAAGAGTGCCTCCGCGGATCGCAGCGGGAAGAAACCCCTCCCGTGAAAGGCACGTCACCTCTCCACCCAGGTCCCGGATGGCCTCGAACAGGAGAGCCATCGGCCGCTCCCGCATCCGGGCGCTGCCGTCGAGAACGTATCGCCCCGGCACCGCGGCGAGGAGGGGCGCCAGAAACCGCGCCGGCGTGCCGGCATCCCCCACGTCGATCGTCAGCTCTCTCTCCGAGAAGCCGCGGGGACGGAGCGGCCCGCGCACCCGCCAGATCCCGCCCTCGAAGAAGATCTCCGCGGCGAGCAATCGAAGCGCCGCCGCAAGCGCCCGGGTATCCGACGAGTCGAGGGGATCGAGGAGCGTGCTCTCGCCTTCCGCGCACGCGGCCGCGAGGAGGGCACGGTTCGTGACGCTCTTGCTCCCGGGAACGCGAAGAGTCCCGTCGAGCCGGCCGGCGGCGAGCGGGTGCGGCGTCATGCGAAGCCGAGATCGCGTTTCACGGCGCGTGCCGCGGTCGGCTCCACGACGACTCTCAGATTCCCCGACGCATCGATCTCGGCGTGCTTCCGTTCCTCCAGCCACGCCGGAAGGACGTGCGTCACGCCGCTCGCGGCTTCGAGCAGCCGCTCCACGTGAAAGTGCCCCACGAGCAGCCGGTCGTAACCGGCGCTCCTGGCCCGCCGCCCTTCGGCCAAAAGCTCCGCCTCCGGGAGCTTCGTCTTGTGCTTGAAGTTCGTCCGGTAGAGCCTTTCTTCGGTCTTCTTCACGATCGTGCGCGCCATCGGGCCGGGAATCAGCCTCAGCGCCCCGCGGGCGACGGGGCTCTTCGAAAAGAGCCTCCAGAACCGGTAGGGAAGGTCGCGCGTGTTCACACGATCCCCGTGGACGAAGGCGTAACGGACCTCTCCGACCTCGAGCCCGTCCGTCTCGCCATAGACCTCGAACGGTTCCGCGTACCTCGTCCCGGCGATAAAAAAGTCCCGGTTCCCTTCGACGTACCGGAGCGAGATCCCTGTCGCGGCGAGATCGCGAAAGGCCGCGAGAACGCGCGAAATGAGCGGCGTCTCGAACTTCGCGTCGCCGATGAAGTAGTGAAAGATGTCCCCGAGCAGGACGATCGTCGTCATCCCGCGCCCCGCCACGTCGGAAAGGGACGCGAGGAAGTCGTCCGCGTCTCCTTCCGCCTGGCCGAGGTGCGCGTCGGCGAAGACGGCGATTCCGGAGGAGACCCGGGTCGGAGGGGGAAAGGGCGTCACGCCCCGATCTTAGCGGTCGCGGGGAAAAGGAAAGGGCCCCGGTCGCCCGGGGCCCGGAAAGCCGTGTGGGAGAGGACGCGGCCTAGAAGGCGGCCCAGTGGGCGTAGACGCCGATGCGCGTCGCGCTGTAGTCACCGTAGGTGTTGACCGTCTCGACGTACTTGTCGTAGGCCGCTTCGCCGACGACGGAGAATCTCTTGACGATCGGAACCTCGAGCTGGCCGCGGAAACGGTCGATCTTGAATCCGAACGTCCCCTGGTTCCGGTATTCCCCGCCGGAGAGGTTCAGCTTGACGGCCTTGAGGTTGAGGATCAGCCCCCCCTCGAGAGCCCGGCCGTCCTCGAAGTTCGCGTTGTCGGCGACGGAGAAGTTGATCGGGTTGATGATCGGAATGTGCGTTCCGGAGCTGAAGTCGTACCCCGAGAACCGTAGCGTCAGCCAGTCGGTCGGCATGAGGTTGAAATCGCCGCCCACCTGGCGGAAGTTCCCTTTCGAGTTGATCCCCGCCGTCGTGTTCGACTCCCACGCCCAGCTGAACGTGCTGTTGACCTCGATGAGCTTCCCGATCTTGAAGCCGGCGCGCGTCCGCCAGCTCTGGCGCATCGTCGCGTCGGTCCGGAGGATCGCCTGGTTCGAGTTGTCCGCGCGGTAGTCGGCGCCGAGCGTCAGGAACCCGAGGCCGAACGTCGCCCCGGCGTCGTACGTGCTGATGGCGCGGTCGTAGTAGCCCGCCTGGCCGTACGGCAGCACGATCTCGGCGACGTCCTCATCGACGCTCGTCGCCTGCTTCGTGTGGGTGTAGGTGAACCGGAGGCCGAAGGGACCGATGTGGTGCGCGACGAAGCCGATGTCCATCGACTCGTCGCTGCGCGAGAGGCCGTTGTTGATGTTGAGGATCTTCTGGATGTTCGGCGGGTCAGCCCCCATGTAGGTGGCCGTGTTGTAGAAAATCTGGTTGAGAAGCTCCTGGCCGCTCAGCTCGCGGAAGTCTTTCCTCCAGCCCCCGGCGACGTCGACGCCGTCCGCTACGGTGAACTCGGCCCGCGCCGCGCCGCGCCAGGTGAGGTTGTTGACCGACGAGTTCACGGTCTCGTTCAACCCGCCGAAGAAGCGTGCGATCTCGAAGTTGACGAGGGATCCGTCGAGGTTCGTCGGGCCCTGCGTATCCGAGCTCCCCGTGGTGCGAACGTACGTGCCGAGGATCTTGCCGAAGCAGCCGAGCTGATAGACGCCCGACGCCGTCGTGATCGGGATGTTGACGTCGGTCGTCTCGTTCCGGCTGTAGGAGGTGAGGGTCTGCTGCTGGCCGAGGATCGGCGTCGTCCCGTTGCCGGCTCCGGCGCCCGGGGTCAGGACCGAGGTCTCCTCCTCGTGGTATCTCCGCCATCCCTGCATGAAGTTGATGGCGACCGGGCCCGTGCCGAAGTTGAAGCCGACGCGCGGCTCCTCGTCCCACGAGTAGAAGCTCTGGTTCAGACGGAACTCGTCCTCCCCGACGTGGACCGTGGTGGTGCCCGGCCCCGTGTACCTGTTGTAGGTGTAACCGACGATCGGCGAGAAGATCGTGCCGGGGAGGATCGCCAGCTCGGCGTCGTAGACGTTGCGGAGCCGCTGGTAGGTCTGCTGGCCGGGAACGATCCCGTCGGCAAGGAGGGGGTTTGCGAAGGCCGGAAGCGCGCTGAAGTACCGCCACCGGTCATAGACGAAGGTGAACTTGTAGACGCGGCTCTTGCCGATCTCGAGATGGATGGAGCCGGCCGGCCCGACGCCGATGTCGCTGACGTCGAGGCGGATCTTGTCGGCGAACCCGAGCTTTCCGTTGAAGTCGCTCGAGGCGAAGGTCAGCGAGCGGAGGAGGAACCCCTCGCCCTCGTTGATCTGGGTGCGATACATGTCGTCGTTGCCGGCGACGTTCACGAAGCGGTACCCCAGCTCGACGTCGAGGGGGAAGTTCTGGGCGAGGACGGGCGAGGAGAGAAGGAGGAGCGCCGCCGCGAGGGCGAACCGGGTGAGTGCTTTGCGTCTCATCGGTCGCCTCCTATTTCAACAGCTGCGGGTCGCGGTTTGACCCGTGGATCGCGGTGTGGCAGGTGGTGCAGTTCTGGTACCGCGGCTGGTTGAGGTTGTGGATCGACGGCGGCTGCGAGCCGAGCGTGGTGGCCGTCGTCACGCCGATGCGCGTGTGACAGCTCAGACAGAGGCCATAGAGGCTCGCCTGTTTGAGCATCTTCGTGTTGTTAGAGCCCGTGGGCCTCGTGGCAGGTGAGGCAGTCTCCCGAATAGTTGCCGTGCGGGTAGACGAAGGGCCCCCTCATCTCGGTGTGGCAGCTGAGGCAGGCCAGCTCGCCGGCGCTCGTCAGCTTCATGCCGGCCCGGCCCGGGCGGCCGTGAGGCTCGTGGCAGGAGGTGCAGTCGACCCCGCCGCGCCCCACGCGGTGCGTGTAGGGCTTGTTGCGGAAGGAGGCGACGACGGTCGGATGGCAGCTTTCGCAGAGGTCGAGCTGCTTCTTGACGAGGAGCTTCGGGGCGGTGAACTCCGCCGAGTGGATGGAGTGGCAGTTCAGGCAGTTGACGGCCGGCTGGGGAGCATGGGCGCCTGTACCGTGCGAGGCCGTGTCGATCAACAGCCCCTGCGAGGCCTGCGCCCCGTTGGGGGAGCAGCTCGCGCAGTTGAAGTTGCCGATTCTGGCGTGGCAGGTCAGACAGGACTCGGCACCGGTGACGCCCTTAAGGCTCTTCACCAGCGCCACATCGCCGTCCGCGTCCGCGTGCTTCGAGGCGCCCGTGTGGCACGCCTCGCAGATCGCGTCGGAGCGCCACCCCTTGGCCGCGAGCCCCCGGTTGTGCGGATTCGCGAGGAAGGCTTTCACCTGGTCGCCGTGGCAGTTCGCGCACACGCTGTCGGCCAGAGGGTCGCCCTTCTTCTCGGCCGCCGCGGGGGAGGCCAGCGCCGGACCCGCGACGAGCCCGACCAGCAGCAGCAGAGCCACCACGAGGAGGATGCCGCCGGGAAGGAGGAATCTTGTTCGCATCTGGGCCTCATGGCCTCTGGCGGCGCCGAGCGGCGCCGCCAGAGGACTGTGAATCACTGGGCGTGGACCGTGGCCGGCGAGAGGTCGGAGTTCGCTCCGTGGCAGGCGCCACAGGCTTCGGCGACGGTCCCGCTCGGGAGGTTCGCCGTGTTGATGTAGGCGTGGGCCTGGAAATCCTGCGCGTCATGGCAGCCGAGGCAGGCGGCCGTGGCCGGGCCCTGCGGCGAGAAGAGATCGCGCGGGGTGAGCGAGTTGAGGGCCCCGGCCTGGATCGGCGGCGAGAAGGCGGCGACGCTGACGTGGCAGCGGAGGCAGTCACGCCGGTCGCCCGGATACGTAACGTCAGTGAAGTCGCTGGCGGTGCCGCTGTGTCCATAGATCGCGAAGTCGGTGACGAGCTGATCGCCGGTGTGGATCCGATGGATCATGTGGGCGAAGGAGATCCCTTCCGCCGGGCCGGGGTTGGTCCCGCGAGCGGAAGCGTCCGTCCCGTTCGGGTTGTGGCACTGGACGCAGAACTCGATGGAATTCCGCTGTCCGCCGTGCGAGAAGAGGTTCGAGAGGTTGTAGTGGCAGGCGTTGCAGAGCGTCAGCGAGACCGCCGTCCGGCGCGCCATGACCGGGCTCCCGTCGACCGAGACGTTGTAGATCGGGTTCGGCCCGCCTTCCGTGAAGCTGATCGTCCCGCCAACGGCCTTCTGCAGCGTGACGGTCCGGCGGTACTGCGCGCTGAAGGTCCAGGTCCCCTTGGCGTCGGCCGGCATGGCGGTCGTGAAGGTGTAGGTCGCGACGCCCGTCGTCGCGTTGTACGCGGCGCCCGTCGCGCTCTGGCTGATGGGCTGCATGTAGTAGTCGGTCGTGGTGCCGTTCATCGTGAGACTGAGCGAGAGGCCCGTCGAGCTGGGCGGGATGGCGTTGCCGTCGTTCTGGGTGACCTTGAAGGTCACGGTCGGCTTCTGCCCCGGCCCGACGCTCGTCGCCGAGAGGATCGTCACCTTCAGACCCTTGAGCTGCTTGGAGTCGGAGGGGACGATGTGGGCGTTCTTGATCGACGTGTCGTATTCGTCGGTCCCCTGGGGTGGGTGGCACGACGCGCACGCCGTGTCGTCCGTCTGCGGGAGGTTCTGGGCGCTGTGTCCGGCCCCCGTGACCCAGTTGATCTCGGCGTGGCAGCCGCCGCACGCGGCGCGGGTCGGGTAGGTGTACCAGACGCCGCCGCCGGAGAGCGACGAATCGTGGCAGGCCGCGCAATTCCGGCTGTTCCCCGCCATGCCGGGAACGGGAGAGTCCACCTGCGGGAAGGTCATCGCGATCGTGGAGTTCCCGCTGTGAATCTGGTGGAACCAGTTCTGGCCGTTGTACCAGTTGCCGTTCGCGTTCCGGGTCGGGAAATTGTTCACGTTGTGGCAGATCGCGCAGACCTTCGCCTCGCGGTAGTTGCCGCCGTGAGGCGCGATCGGGTCGTGGCACGCGTTGCACTTCGCCGTCGTCGTCACGTTCCAGTTCGTCGTGGCGGCGCCGGTCGACGGAATGAAGTCCTGACGTCAGGTTGACGTAGTAGTTCTTCCCGAGGATCGCGGAGGTCGCCCGGCTCGCGCCCATGAAGAGCGTCACCGGCTTCGTGTTGTCGAAGCTCGGGAGGGCCTTCGCGAACGTGTACTTGTAGTGGCCCATCGCGATCGTCTGGATCGTCCCGGTGTTGTCGCGGCGAGGGACTGCCGTTCGAATCACGATCAGGTTCGTGTAGTAGTGGCCGTCCCACGTCGCGACGGTGAACCGGACGCTGATCGTCCCCGGCGTCGCGAGGCCGGCGGCGTCGAGGGGCCGGCCGAGGTCGTCGGTGAGGAAGTACTCGACGGTCGGCTTCTGCCCGCCGGCCACGTTCGTCCAGCCGGCGATCGTCGCCTTGAGGCCGGGCTGAAGGCCCCACGCCGTCGCCGCGTCGAGGTAGTACTCCTTCTGGTTGACCTGATATGAAGCCTGGGCGGGTGTCCCGTCATCCGTCGCGGACGAGGCGCCGCTCGTCTTCGGAGCCGACGGTCCGAGAGCGACCGCTCCGGCCGCCATCAGAATCAAGAGGCCGCGCTGCACTCCTACCATGAGAACTCCTCCTTCCGGCTCGTGTGGGGCCGGAAAACCGAATTCGATTTACCAGGGGAAAGGGGGAAAACCTGATCCGGAGCCGGGAGGCTGCGGAGAACAGAAGAGACCTCACCGCGAGGCGTGTCGTGCATGCGACAGGGTCGCGGACGCGGTTGATGCAAAGGCATTTTGGTTCAATCGGGGAGGCTAGGTTCGGGGGGCTCACCTCGATATGATTCAGATGCGCTATTCAGCATGATTCAATTTCTTGGACGCACTCACCCAGGCCGTAACCCCGAAGGGAAAGCGCCACTTTCCGAGGAGCGCAGCCTCCAGCCGGAGAACCCCTTCGAGAATTCCGTTCAGAGCGGCCGGAGCAAGGTGGAACTCCGAGCGGACGGCCGCCGCTTCGCGGGGCGGAGCCATGACGGCGCGCGCCCGGCGGACGGCGAAGATACCGGGCGAGAGAAAGAAGTTCGCGTAGCCGGTTCGACTTACGAGGAGTCCCGAGCTTCCGGCCAATGAAGCGAAGTCCGGGGCCGAATAGCGCCGGAGGACGTGCGTGGCGACGTCCTGCTCGCCCGCGAACGCCCGGAGGGCCGCCGTCGTCAGGTAGACGGGCGCCTCCGGTGCCGCGACGCGGGCGATCTCCCGGGCGGCCTTCACGTCGTCCGGTACATGGGCGAGGACGTCGCGGCAGGAAACGGCGCCGAAGGTCCCGCTCCGGAACGGAAGGCGTTCGGCGGTTCCGATGACGAGGCGGGTGAGCCCCCGCCGCCGGCAGAGACGAATCGCCTCGAAGGAGAGGTCGAGGCCGACTCCTCTCACGGCGCCGTCAGGGGGAGCCATGTCGACGAGGTTCGCGCCGGTGCCGCAGCCGACGTCGAGAAGTCGCGCCCCCGGAGGGAGCGCGAAGAGCGCGGGCGCCCGCGCTCCGGGCGATTCTCCGCATTCCGCGGTACCACCAGTACCGCTCCTCGACGCGGAACATCGTCTCGTATTCAGCGGGATTCAAGGGCGCTCCGTTCCTATAATGCCGCCTTCCGTGAGCGACAAGCGCCGGCTTCTCCTCGTCACGCTGGCGTGGATCGCCTGGATCTGGCTGATCGCTCTCGTCGCCGACACCTCGATACCGTGGCTCCGGGGGCCGACGAAATGGGGCTCCGACCTCGTCCGGCGCGCCACGCCGCTCGCGCGCTGGGACTCGGGCTGGTACCTCTCGATCGCAGAAGAGGGCTACCAGCCGCCGCCCCGCGTCTTCGGGCAGGAGACGAACCACGCCTTCTTCCCGCTCTATCCCCTCCTCGTCCGGCTCCTTTCGCGGACGACCGGGATCGAGACTTCGCTCGCGGGAAACCTGATCTCGGGCGCGGCTTTCCTCGGGGTGGTCCTTCTCTTCGCGGAGTGGGTCCGGACTCGCTGGGGCGAGCCGCGGGTCTTTCCTTCGCTCCTCGCCCTCCTCGCCTTTCCGACCTCCTTCTTCTTCCTCTCCGTCTACACGGAGTCGCTCGCGCTCTTCCTCGCGCTTCTCGCGGTCGTCTCGATCGACCGGAGCCGCCCTCTCGCGGCCGTCCTCGCCGGGTACCTGTCGGGACTGACCCGGATCACCGGCGTCGTTCTCGCGCCCTACCTCGCGCTCTCCTCGATGGCGAAGAGCCGGAAGGAAGGCCGGGGGTGGGGGCGCGCGATCCTCGCCGGCCTCCTGACCGGCCTGCCGCCGATCCTCGGCTTCCTCACCTTCTGCGCCTACTTCGAACGCCGCTTCGGGGACCCGTTCCTCTTCATGAAGGCGCAGCACAACTGGGGAACCGTGGAGAAGACGGCGCTCGACGGCCCTCGCCTCATCGCCCGGACGATCGCCGCCGACGTCGCGACCGGGCGGATCTTCCACGTGAGCCCGGTGCGGACGCTGGAAGGGGTCTTCCTTCTCCTCTTCGCTCTTCTCGCGGTCCGCCTCCTTCGCGAGAAGCGGTGGATCGAGTCGCTCTACGTCTTCATGACGATCGGCCTCGTCCCCTTCACCGGAACGCTCGAGAGCGCCGGGCGCTACGTCCTGCCGGCCTTTCCGGCGTTCGCCATTCTCGGCGGCCTCCCGGTCCGCCCCTCGTTCTGCCGCGTCGCGCTCGTCCTCGGGCTCCTCCTTCAGGCGGCCTACGTCGCCGTCTTCGTGAACTGGCTCTGGGCCGGCTGAGGCCCCGTCAGCCCGCCAGGGCCCGCGCTTCTTCGCGCACGGCCCCGGCGACGGCGCCGGCCTCTTCGTCCGAGAGCTCCGGGTGAAGCGGCAGGGAGACGACCTCGCTCACGGCGCACTCGGTGGCCGGGAGCGGCCCGCGCGGGAAGTCCGCGAAGGCGGTCTGCTGGTGGACGGCGGCCGGGTAGTGGACGTCGGTTCCGATCCCCCGCCGACGGAGGCTTTCGCGAAACGTCTCGCGCGAAACGGTCCGGACGACATAGAGGTGGTGGCAGGGCTCGACGCCCGGGCACGGCGCCGGCGGGACCGAGAGGCCGGGAATCCCCGCGAGCGCGGCGTCGTATCGCGCCGCGAGAGCCGCCCGACGGCCGTTCCGCTCGCGGAGGCGCGCCAGCCGCTCCCGAAGGAGCGCCGCCTGAAGCTCGTCGAGGCGGCTGTTGAAGCCGGGCTCGGCCGCGTCGTTCCGCGTCTCGTATCCGTACATCCGGAGGCGCCGGAGCCGCGCCGCGACGTCGGCGTCCCGGACGGTGACGAGGCCGGCGTCCCCGAGCGCCCCGAGGTTCTTCGTCGGATAGAAGCTCCAGGCCGCCGCATCGCCAAAGGTCCCGACGCTCCGTCCCGAAATCCGGGCGCCATGCGCCTGCGCGCAGTCCTCGACGACCGCGAGGGCATGGGAACGGGCGAATGCGACGATCGCCTCCATCGGCGCCGGCCGTCCGTAGAGGTGGACCGGGACGACCGCTCTCGTCCGCGGCGTCCGCGCCGCGCCGAGACGCGCCGGGTCCATCGTCAGCGTCGCCGGATCGACGTCGACGAAGACCGGGCGCGCCCCGGCGTTCACGATGCCGGTCGCCGTCGGGGCGCAGGTCATCGAGACGGTCAGGACGTCGTCCCCCTCTCCGATGCCGAGCGCGCGGAGGGCGAGCGTGATGGCGTCGGTCCCGCTCGCGCAGCCGACGGCGTGCGGCGCTCCGACGAACGCCGCGAAGTCGGCCTCGAAGGCTTCGACCTCGGGACCGAGGACGTACCAGCCCGAGGCATGGACGCGGGCGAAAACGGAGCGCATCTCCTCGCGTTCCCCTGCGGCGAGGCCGGCGAGGTCCAGGAAGGGGACCTTCATGACGTCGCGTCCCAGTAGTGCGCGCCGTGCTCGCGGAAGTAGGCGACGGTGCGGCGGAGCCCCTCCTCGAGGCCGACCGCCGGCTTCCAGCCGCTCGCCTCGCGGAAGCGGCGCGCGTCCGTCGAGAAGTCGCCGATGTCGATCCGCTTCCGCTCTTCGGGAAACGGGACGATCCGGACGTCGCCGGCGCCCGCGACCCGGATCAGCGTCTCGGCGAATTCGAGGAGCGAGACCGACTCCTCGCGGCCGCAGTTCCACGCCTCGCCGTTTCCCGGGACCTTCTCCGCCGCGAGGAGAAACGCCTCGACGGCATCGTCCACGAAGAGGACGTCGCGGCGCTGCTGCCCGGTCCCGAAAAGCTCGAGCGTCTCGCCCCGGACCGCCTTCCGGACGAGCCAGCCCGTGAAGCTCGCACGGGAGTGGGCGACGAGCTGCCGGGGGCCGTAGACGTTGGTCAGCCGGAGGACCGCCGTCGAGAGCCCCAGCCGCTCGGCCGCGACACGCGCGTAGAACTCGGCGGCGATCTTGGAGACGCCGTTGTAGTCCGGCGGACGGAGCGGATGGGTCTCGTCCACCGGAAGCCGCAGCGGGTTTCCGTAGACCTGACGCGTCCCGGCCACGACGATCCGTGCCGAGGGGTTCACGCGGCGGCAGGCGTCGAGAAGGACGACGGTCGTCGCGGCGTTGTCGACGAGATCGTCCACCGGGCGCACGAGGCTGTCGACGTGGCTCACCTTCCCCGCGAGGTGGAAGACGACGTCGCACCCCGCCACGGCCGCGTCGGCCGCCTTCTGGTCGTCCGCCCGGCCGATCGCGATCGAGAGGGTCGCGCCCGGCTCGGCCACGCCGAGATTGAAGCGATTGCCGCCGTCTCCCCTCGTCAGCGCATCGAGAACGCGGACCCGCGCTCCCTCCGAAAGGAGCTTCAAGACGAGATTCGACCCGATGAAGCCGAGGCCGCCGGTGACGAGCGCGGTCCTCCCCGTGAACCGTCCGGTTGCTCTCACGGCCGCGGGACCGGGAGTTCCGGGCGCGACGGGGCCGGATGGCCGGCGACGTTCACCGGGGTGTCGCGCACGACATTCAGCTCCCACCAGAGCCGGAGGATGTTCACCCCGGTCGCGAAGAGCCGGCGGAAGTTGAAGAACTGCGACCGGCCGTGGACCCGGTGGAAGTGGTGGACCGGGTAGTCGACGAAGCGGTAGCCGGCCCGCTCCAGCTTCTTGACGAGCTCGAGGCAGATGACGCCGCTCGAGTGCTTCAGCGAGATCGCCTCGAGGGCCGAGCGCCGCATGAGGCGGAAATCGCAGTCGACGTCCCGGACCCGGAACTGGAAGAGGAGCCGCATCAGGACGAGGTAGACCTTCCCGATGACGATCCGGTGCCAGGGGTCGGAGCGAGCGATTTTGTAGCCGTTCACGACGTCCACCCCTTCCTGCAGGGCCGGGAGGAGCTTCTTCAGCTCGAGGACGTCGTACTGGCCATCGCCGTCCGTGTAGAAGACGAGGTCCTTCGTCGCAACGGCGAAGCCGCTCCGGAGCGCCCCGCCGTAGCCGCGGTTCGTGTCGTGGTAGACGACACCAAGCTCCGGATAGCGGGTCTTCAGCTCCTCGAGAATCGCGCGGCTCGCGTCAGCGGAGCCATCGTCCACGACGACGATCTCGAACGGGCGTCCCGGACTCGGTCCCGACGACGTGCGCCCCGGCCACGAGGGAGCCGATCGTCCCCGCGTCGTTGTAGCAGGGGAAGAAGATCGTCAGGCTCTCCGGAACGCGCGCGGCCATCCGCGGACGATTCTATCCGCCGTCCCGGTGCTATCTTCCGCCGCCCATGATCTCGTTATCCGCCGTCGGCAAGCAGTACGGCCGTCAGGTTCTCTTCGTCGACGCCTCCTTCCAGCTCAACCCCGGCGAGAAAGCCGGCCTCGTCGGCCCGAACGGCTCCGGAAAGACGACCCTCTTCCGGATGATCGTGGGCGAGGAGCACGCCGACGAGGGGGACGTGTCGGTCCCGAAGAAGCTCTCGATCGGCTACTTCCGGCAGGAGGTCGACGAGATGTCGGGGCGGTCGGTCCTCGACGAGGCGATCGCCGGGAGCGGGCGCCTCGGCGACCTCCACCACGAGCTGGAGACGCTGACGCACGCCCTCGGCGACCCCGCCCGGGCCGCCGAGATGGACGCGATCCTCCACCGCTACGGCGAGGTGCAGGGCGAATACCAGCAGCGGGGGGGCTACGAGCTTGAGGCCCTTGCTCGCGAGGTCCTTCACGGCCTCGGCTTTTCCGACGCGACGATCGACGGGGACGTCGGCGCCCTCTCGGGGGGCTGGAAGATGCGCGTCTCGATGGCGAAAGTCCTCATCGGCCGCCCCGATGTCCTCCTGATGGACGAGCCGACGAACCACCTCGACATCGAGTCGATCCTCTGGCTGGAGGAGTACCTCAGGGCCTTTCCGGGGACGCTCCTGTTGACGTGCCACGACCGGGACTTCCTGAACCGTGTCGTCACGAAGATCGTCGAGATCGACGGCGGCGAACTCGTCAGCTGGTCGGGGAACTACGACTTTTACGAGCGCGAGCGGACCGTGCGCGAGATCCCAGCGCGAGGCCGCCTACGCGCGTCAGCAGGCGATGCTCGCCAAGGAGCAGCGGTTCATCGAGCGCTTCTCGGCCCACGCCGCCAAGGCCGCTCAGGTGCAGAGCCGGATCAAGAAGCTGGAGAAGATCGAGACGATCGAGCTTCCGAAGCGCCGGGTCGTCGTCGACTTCGACTTCCGGACGCCGCCCCGCTCCGGCGACGACGTCGTGGCGCTCGCGAAGGTGACGAAGGCGTACGCGGGCCGGACGCTCTACGACGGCTTCGACTTCCTGATCCGGCGCGGCGAGCGGTGGTGCGTCATGGGGGCGAACGGCGCCGGAAAGACGACGCTCCTGAAGATGGTCGCCGGCACGCTCGCGCCCGATGCGGGGGCCGTGAAGCTCGGCGCGAGCCTGAAGCTGGGCTACTTCGCCCAGCAGTCGCTCGAGCTTCTCGACCCGGAGCTGACCGTCCTCGAACAGATCCAGAAGGACTTCCCGGCCGAGGGGCTGGGGCTCCTCCGGAACCTCCTCGGCGCGTTCCAGTTCTCCGGCGACGAGGTCCACAAGACGATCCGGTACCTCTCGGGGGGCGAGAAGTCGCGCCTCGTCCTCGCCCGGATGCTCTTCGACCCCCCGAACTTCCTCGTCCTCGACGAGCCGACGAACCACCTCGATCTCGCGACGAAGGAGATGCTCGTCAAGTCGCTCCGCGACTTCGCTGGGACGATGCTCTTCGTCTCCCACGACCGGATGTTCCTGCGCGGCCTCTCGAACCGGGTCCTCGAGGTCGGCGAGCCCGGCGGCCCGGTGGCGTACGGCGGGGCGTACGAGGAGTACGTGGCGAAGTCCGGCCACGAGGCGCCCGGCGTCCACCTCTGATAAAACCTCTCTTCAGATTCGGACCCGGTACAACCGGTACAAAAGGAGAGAATATGAAAGCCACATTCCGCCTGACGGCGATCGCCGCCGTCCTCGCCCTGATCGGCCTCGGCGCCCCGACGGCGCTCGCCGCGAAGAAGACGCCGACGCCGGCCCCCACCCCGGCCGCATCGCCGGCCGCCGCGCCGGTCGACGTCAACTCCGCCGACGAAAAGGCACTCGCGTCCCTTCCCGGCGTCGGGGACAAGACGGCGAAGGAGATCATCAAGGGGCGCCCCTACAAGAGCGTCGACGACCTCGCGAAGGTGAAGGGGATCGGCGAGAAGAAGCTCGCGAAGCTCAAGCCGCTCGTCACCGTCGGTGGGGCACCGGCCGCGGCTCCCGCCGCGAAGCCGAGCCGCCAAGAGGCGCCGCTCCCGTCGCGGCTGCTCCTGCCGCCGCTGCCCCCGCGGCCGCTGCTCCGGCCCCTGCGCCTAAGGCTCTCGCGGCCCCGGCCGCTTCTCCTGCGGCCGCGGCGGCTCCCAAGCCCCCGGCCCTCGCCCCGGGAGAGAAGATCAACATCAACACGGCGCCGCTGGAGGCTCTCGACCGGCTCCCCGGGATCGGGCCCGTCAAGGCCCAGGCGATCCTCGACTACCGCGCGAAGCAGAAGTTCGCGACGATCGAGGAGATCATGAAGGTCAAGGGGATCAAGGAAGGCGAGTTCGCCAAGATCAAGGACCTGATCACCGTCAAGTGACGCCCCCGGGAGGCCCCGCGCCTGCGCGGGGCCTCCGCGCACGTTCCTCGGCGGGAATCGACAAGCCGGACTCGCGTGTCGAGAATGGCTCGGTGTCGGCACCCGAGAAGCACCCCCTGTCGCAGATCCTCAGCCTGACCGACTTCGTGGCGGCCCTCGGGTACTTCGTGGACATGTTCGACCTGCTCCTCTTCCCCATCGTGCGGCAGCCGAGCCTGACGGACCACGAGTGAGAGATGGGGAGCCCGACGCAGAGTATGTGGATCACGACGCCGGTGCGCATAAGAGACTCGCAGGTTCTACGTTCCGCGCGTCAGCTTCTGGAACCTCGGGTTCTTGCGCAGCGGATCGAAGTTGGGATCGATCCTGAGCCAGCCGGGCGAGAGCAGGTAGGGAATCCTCAGGAGCGGCTCCAGGTGGTCGAGGGCCTTCTCCGGCTCGCCGACGAGAATGTCGATGCGGACGAGCTGGTGCTCGAGGTAGGGGCGAAGGTACGCATCCCTGGTCGTGGGCAGGAGCGCGACGGCGCGCTCCCCCTCGCGGATCGCTTCGTTCTTCTTCCCGAGATACGCCAGCGCGAGCCCGTGGAGGGCATGGAGCTGGGCGTCCTCGGGCGCCGAGCGGAGCTGATCTTCGAAGGCCTCCCTCGCCTCCTGGGCATGGGAGCGCATTTTCGCCGCGTCACCCTTCAAGGCGTAGGCCTGGACGAGACAAAGGCTCCAGCCCCCCTGTTGTTGTCGAAGGCGCTCGGCGTCAGGCGAAGGAGCAGTTCGCGCTGCTCTTCGTCGAGAACCCAGACGAGATCGAAGTAGGTCGCCAGATACGACACGATCGCGGCGGGGGCGACCTCCCGGGGCGCGGCGCTCAGCACGGCCGGGGCTTCCGCGAGATCTCCCTCCCCGAGGAACGTCATCGCCTTTTGCTCGATCAGGGTGAGGTTCGCGGGTGCGAAGAGCGAGCCCACGGTCGAAGACTTCGCGCGCTTCGGAATATCGCCTCATGCTACGCAGCGCGATGCCGAGCGTCCACTTGTTGTTGACCGAGCGGGGATCGAGGCGTTCCGCCTGCCTGAAGTGCTCCACCGCCGCGTCCCAGTGTCCGAGGCTCTGCTCGGTCAACGCGGTTGCCCTGAGGAGATCTGCGTTGCCGGGCGCGATGCGCCGCCCCTTCGCATACTGCTCCAGCGCGCGGCTGAGGTCGCCGACGACCACGCGCATGTACGTGCCGAGCGCCAGGTATCCGTCGGGCCGGTCCGGGGCGAGCGCCACGGCCCTCTCCGCCGCTTGCCGCGCGTGCTCCGCCAGATCGGGCGTCGGCGTACTGTTGCCATGCAGGATCGAGTCGGCCTTGGAGATCTGTGCCCATGCCCGTGCAAAGCCAGGGTCGAGGCCACGGCCTGCTCGTAGAAACCGAGTGCCTTGCGAAGGCTGACCGGGATCGTTGACGGCCATGCTCTTCGAAGCCTCCTCGCCCTTGAGGAAGGCGTCGTAGCCGGCCAGGTTCCGTGTGGGTGTCTCCGCGAGCCGCTCCCCCTCTCTTGCGCCGATCGCGACATCGAGGGCCTGCGCCACACGCGTCGCGATGTCCGACTGCACCTGAAAGACGTCCGTCAGCGCGGCGTCGAACGGCTGTTGCCACTTCGAGGTGGCGGCGCCGGACTCGTTCACTTCGACCAGCTCCGGGCTACCGGACGCGGCCGTGCTTCCGGTCCTCTCCCATCGGACTGTGGCCGTCAGCAGGTATTTCGCTCCCAGCTCGTGGGCGATCTGATTCGGCGTCTTTGTCGTCTTCTTGTACGGTGTCGAGCTGGCTCTGGCGATCACCTCCACGCCCGGCAAGGAAGTGAGCTTGCCTCGCACGGCGTCCGCGACGCCGTCGGCGAAGTAGTCGTCCTGGAGGAGTGCCGAGGTTCTCGAACGGCAGCACGGCGAGGCGCTTGACGCCGTCGACCTCGCCGGCGGCCTTCCAAGGCCGCCTCAGAAGGAAGAGGCCCGCGACCGAGAGAACGACGAGGGCCGCAACGGCGATGAGGAGGTTCCTCCTTCCAGCCCGTGGCGCGGCCAGCCGCGCGCCGCCCGGGACGGCCGGCGAGGACTGCTCGGAGAGCGCGAACACGATGTCCTTCGCCGACTGAAAGCGGTTGTCCCGATCCTTCTCCAGGCAATGGAGCACGATGTGGTCCAGAGCAGGCGGGACGCTCCGTCCCGATTGAGACGGCTCCGGCGGCTCGTCCCTCATGATCGCCGCCATCGTGTCGCTCGCCGTGTCCCGCCTGAACGCCTTCCTGCCCGAGAGCAGCTCGTAGAGGATCGTCCCGAAGGAGAAGATGTCCGAGCGGTGATCGACGGAGAGTCCCCGCACCTGTTCGGGCGACATGTAGGAAACCGTCCCCATGATCGTCCCCGGCCGCGTGTGACCCAAGACGGTCGGCGCGCTCGTCTCCCGGCTCGGGGCAGTCGCCTCCACCCGCTTCGCCAGGCCAAAGTCGAGGATCTTGAC